>CBDATM010000001.1:0-757500 GCA_965200225.1 Gammaproteobacteria bacterium
TCGTAGCCTGCTGGGATCGTCGTCAACTGCGAGGCCGCCATTTAACCGGGCACTCACTGGCGGAATCTGGGCTGCAGCTCTTCTGTTTCGCCTGACCGTCCTTCCACTCGACCCTAGCTTGTCGGAGGACACGGCCCGATACCGCTGGCAGGGGGTGATGCAGGATGCTGGCGGCGACCCGTACGTAACGCTTCCACAGGATCAGCAATGGATCGGTCTGCGGGACGCCACTTGGGCCGCGAGTCACGGGCAAGGACAAGGCATCGATCTACGGACCCATCCTGGAGCAGTGCAACCTCTGGGTGTTCGTGCCACGCAAGCGGTAACCAGTGATCCTTGGCGGCAGGTTTGGCTCTTCAAGCTGTTCTTCGCGATTGCCGAGATCGGACTCGGCTTATCGGTCATGGGGCTTCTGGCGGCGGCTGGGCGACCTCGGTCCTGGGCGCTGATCTATCTCTGGTCCCCTCTGCCTGTCGTGGAGTTCTGGATCGAAGGGCACCATGACGCGATTGCCTCGGCGCTTGTGATCGGGGCTCTTGCGCTGGCCGTTCGCGGCAATCGCGATTGGGCGGTTCCGGTTTGCGTTGCGGCTGTGTTCTGCAAGCTCTGGCCGGTGGTCGTTCTGCCGTTCCTCGTGCTTGAGCGCAGAGACAACGGCTCCTGGAATTTGACGTGGCGCGGGCTGCTGGCCTCGATTCCACTGGCGGCCGCCCTTTCCGTGCCTTACTGGCACACCCTTTGGTCGGCCCAGTCGGTGGTGGACGGTTTCGCCGGAGGCTGGCGCAACAACGACAGCCTCTTTGCGCTCCTGCTCAACTGGACCGGTGACGATGTGGATCTGGCCGCTCGACTGGCCGGAGCCATCCTTCTGGCATGGATCGTTGGATCCCTGCTGACAAGGAGGCCAGTTACGCACTTGGCCGTCGGTACTGTCAGCGCCGCCTTGCTGCTGGCGCCGAACTGCTTCCCCTGGTACCTAGCTTGGATGCTGCCGCTGCTGGCACTTCACCCGATACGGCCACTCATGCTATGGAGCGTCCTGGCCGTGCTTGCGTACCACGTTGTGCCGGCTTACGAAGCTGTCGGGGTGTGGAGGTACGACCCCTTCGTCGTGAGGATGGAGTACGCACCCGTACTGCTTTGGCTGGCGTGGATCGGCGGATCGCAGCTGCGATCCGCCGGGTGGCTCCACGCCTTGCGTAGCACCGGGGTAGGGAAGCGGACCTAGGGGGCGGTCTCGACCGGATGCACGCTGATCACGCGGCCAAGCCGGCCGCGGTTGCGGAACTCCACCACACCGTCGATCTTCGCGAACAGAGTGTCGTCCTTGCCACGACCTACATGGACTCCCGGGCGGAAGCGCGTGCCGCGCTGACGCACCAGGATTGAGCCGCTCGTGACGGTCTGGCCAGCGAAGCGTTTCACGCCAAGTCGCTTGGAGTGTGAGTCGCGACCGTTCCTTGATGTGCCTTGACCCTTCTTGTGTGCCATGCCGCCTCCCGGAACCTAGACGTTGATCGAATCGATCTTGATGTGCGTAAATGCTTGCCTATGACCGATTCTGCGCCGATACATCTTGCGACGCTTGAACTTCAAGACATCGATCTTGCGGCCGCGGCCATGTCCTGAGATCGTGCCCGAGACTGATGCCGACTCGCCCGGACCTGTGTTCAAGACGCCGTCGTCGCCCGAGACTGCGATCACCCTGTCGAACGACACGACATCGCCCACTTCGCCGTCTAGCTTCTCGATCTTAATCTCTGCGCCGGCAGAGACGGTGTACTGCTTGCCGCCAGTCTCGATGATTGCGTACATCAGAATCCAATCCCCGCGGCAGGTGCGGCTGCACCCCGCAGTTCTGATTATACGGAAGCCCTTTCAGGCCCGGCAAGCGGATGGTCAGCGGCTTACCATCGCGGTACATCTTCCACGTCAATGGATTCGGCTTTGTCCCATTTGAGAACGATACGAAAGCCGAATACGACAAGCTGACCAAAAAGAACTTTCAGGCCAAACCCTCGCGGCTGTTCATCAACGACGGCGACGGAACGTTCACGGAGGCGGCGCAGGACTGGCGTATTGCCGACCCGTCCGAGGGGCGCGGCATCGGCTGCTTCGATCATGACCGCGACGGCGATATCGACATCGTGGTGCTCGATCATTCCAGCGGCCTCCAGTTCTTCGAGAACCAGTCCGGCAGCGCGGCGGGGCGATCCTTCCTGAACATCCGCCTGGTGGGCGCGGCGCCGAACACTGACGCCATCGGCGCGCGGGTGAGCGTCACGGCCGATGTCGGAGACGGTTTCGGCACGCAGACCCAGCTCAGGCTGAGCGAGGCGAACAGCAACTTCAACAGCCAGAACCCGCCGGACCTGCATTTCGGACTGGGCGAGGCGGCAGCGTCCGAGAGCGTGCGCGTCACCTGGCCCGGCGGCGCCGAGATTGTTTGCGAGGATGTCTCGGCCAATCAGTTCATCGTGCTCGACCAGCGCCTCGGCGATTCGGCCTGTCCGGCGCCGTGAGCGCCGACGTGAGTATCGAAGTGTGGGAGTTCAAGGCGCCGCAAGGCACTCTTTACCCCACCTCGCTGGACCGCACCGGCTTGGCGATGCTTACCATGCGGGTCAACGATCTCGGCAAGTGCCGGGAGTTGTGCGAGGCCAACGGAATCGCTCCGGTGGGCGAAGGCGCCCTGCCCCTTAACGGCAATGCCCAACCTGAGGGATTCACCCTGCGCGGCGCTGTCGGAGAACTGATCGAAGTGATTTCGGCCTCATAAAGCATATTTCAACCGGGGAAAAACATGACTGAAATTCGCGATGTGATCATCGTCGGCGCCGGCACCGCCGGCCTGCCCGCGGGAATATTCGCCGCCCAACGGGGCGCCGATGTCCTGCAGGTGGATGCCGACAACAGGGTGGGCGGAACGCTGTTCTGGTCCTCGGGCCAAATGAGCGCCGCCGGCACCCGGCTGCAGAAGGACGAGGGCGTGGAGGACAGCCCCGACGATCACTACGAGGACGCCATGCGCATCAGCCATGGCACCATGGACCCCGATATCGGACGGCTGGCCATCGAGAATGCCGCGGATACCTTCGACTGGCTGATGGATATCGGATTCCAGCCGCTGCCCGGCCATCCGGTGGCAGGCCAGGCGCACGAGCCGTATCGCAAGCGGCGCTATAGCTGGGGAGAAAAACTGGGGATCAGCCTGCTTGATGTCATGAAACCGGTTCACGACAAACTGGTCGCGGAAGGCAGGATTTCGCTGCGGCTGTCCACGCAATTCAGAAAACTGCTGCACAACGGCGCCAGCGCGGTAACCGGCATCGAAGTCGAAACATCGTCGGGCTCGGTGGAAAAGCACTACGGAAAGAGCGTCGTGCTGGCCTCGGGAGGCTACGCGGCCAATCCCGAAATGTGGGCGGAAATGACTCCCCACTACACGCTAACCTCGCGGTGCAATCCGTATTCACGCGGCGACGGACTCAGCGCGGCCAGGGAAGTCGGCGCCGCCGTGAGCGGCGCAGAACATTTTCTCGCTGGCGTCGCAGGCTATCGCGAAGACCCGGATGATCCCTTGTCAGGCGCCGCCTATCGACTGAACCCCGCGACCCGCAGGCCATGGGAAATCTACGTGGACGGCGAAGGGAAGCGATTCGTGCGCGAAGACCATCCCAGCATCGATCACATAGAGAGGGCGGTTCTTGCGCTACCGCAACTGACGCTGTACGTCATTTTCGATGAGCCGATGCGCCAGAACGCGCCGGTTCTCAATCTGGAGACCCGCGAGCAACTGGCCGGCCGTTTCGGCAAGCATCCTTACTTCTCCAGGGCCGCCAGCCTGGACGCGCTGGCCGAGGGGCTGGGCATGAATCCTGCCGCGCTCAAACACAGCGTCAATTCATTCAACCGCGCGGTGGAAACGCGGCACGATCCCGAGTTCGGGCGTGAGCACATGATCCGGCCCATCGACCAGCCGCCGTTCTATGCGGCCAGGGCCGTGGGAATCTCGCTGGTCAGCCCGGCGGGCGTCGACGTGGATTCCGATCTGCGCGTGGTCCGCGCTGACGGCGCGATCATCCCCAATCTGTATGCTGCCGGCGAAGTCATCGGTTTCACGAAATTCAGCGGCAACGCTTTCGTAGGGGGCATGGGGGTGATGCCTGCGCTAACCTTCGGACGATTGCTGGGCCAACGGATACTCAGCTGGTAGCCAATCTGCGCATATCGGCAAGCTGCTTCTCGGTGAGGCGGTAGTACATCAGCCAACCCAGTGCCGCCACCTGAAGGGCCGCGGGAATCCAGGCCTTGCCGAAAATGATGGCGGTAATCGCGCTATCCGGCTGCTCCACAGCGCCCAGCGTCGCTTCCACCAGGCCCGCGGCGGCAAAGTAAAAGCCCATCAGCAGCGGGCCCAGCGGCTGCGGGTGGTGTCGCTCAAAAACCCGATCATGGGGTCGCTGAATACGTCGTAGATCCGGGTGATGAAGAGGATGAGGCCCGCCAGCGCCGGGTCCATGCCCAGGTGATTGACCAGGAAGAACAGGACGAATACGTTGACGATGAACAGCATCCCCAGGCAGCCCATGGAGCCCACGCCCCAGCCTGCCTTGAGCGACAGCGGCAGCCGGCCCACATAGCCCGGTGGGTGCTGGTGTGGGGATACGGCTGCGGCCACGTTGTGCGGCCCAGGCGCGCCCCAAGTGTTACCGCCCGAGTGTTGCCGCCCAGGTTGTGCCGCGCGGGGGCGCTGGTTAGAATGGGCTGCTTATGATGGATAATGCGAACGTAATCCCTGCGGCCCGGCCGTTCGAGATCGTTAGTCTGGAACAGACGGACCCGCCGGACGGCTCGGATGCGGATGACTGGTATCGCTACGAATTGACCCAAGGCACCACCACCATCACCGGCTACAAGCAGGGCGACGCCGAACAGGTGCGCGAGCAGGTCGCCAGCCTGGTGTCGAACCTGAACGAACGGCGCGCCGGCAAGACCAGCCGTGTTCACCTCACGCGCATCGGACGCAAGAGCCAGCCGCGCGCGCAGGCGCCCGTTCGCAACAACTGACAACGGCCAGGGGGCATCGGTGGCCGTGTCGGCCGTGCGGCAATAATCCTCGGCGCAAATCCATGAGCATCGACGTACTGGTAAGCGAAGTGGGTCCGCGCGACGGCCTGCAGAGCCTCAAGGTGATCATGCCCACCGAGGCCAAGAAAGCCTGGATCAAGGCCGAGGCGCAGGCGGGCGTTCCCGAGATCGAGGTGGGCTCCTTCGTGCCGCCCAAACTGCTGCCGCAGATGTCCGACTGCGAAGAGCTGGTGCGCTACGCCGTAACCATCCCCCGCTTGCACGTCACCACGCTGGCGCCCAACCTCAAGGGCGTGGAGCGGGCGGTCGCGGCCGGCGCCCACAAGGTGAGCATCCCGGTTTCCGCCAGCGAGACGCACAGCCGGTCGAACGTCCGCAAGAATCACGCCGAAATGCTGGAGGAGGTCCGGCGCATCAACGAGATGCTCGGCGAACTTCCCGAGGAGCGCCGCCCGATATTCGAGGCCGGCATCGCCACCGCATTCGGCTGCACCATGGAAGGGCCGGTGCCGGAGAGCAAGGTGCTGGAACTCGCCCACGCTCTGGTGGAGGCGGGTTGCCGGGAAGTGGGGCTGTCCGACACCACCGGTTACGCCAACCCTGCCCAGATCCGCCGGCTGGTGCGCATGGTCCGCGCCGAAATCGGTGAGGAGAAGCTGACCGGCGTGCACCTGCACAACACCCGAGGCCTGGGCCTGGCCAACGCCATGGCGGCGCTGGAAGAAGGCATCACCACGCTGGACAGCTCGCTGGGCGGCATCGGCGGTTGCCCGTTCGCGCCCGGCGCCAGCGGCAACATCGTCACCGAGGACCTGGTGTTCATGCTGGAGTCCATGGGACTGAACACCGGCATCGACCTCGACCGGCTCCTGAAGGTGCGCGACGTGGTCAACGCAGCCCTGCCAAGCACCGAAATGTACGGCTTCACCCCCGAAGCCGGCCTGCCCCTGGGCTTCCATCCCGGCTGGGGAACCGCCTGACCCGATACCGAGGTAGGGGTATTGCCGGTCCGCCCGACATTACCATGACCTCCTCACCTTCGCTGACCGGCTCCCGTCCTCGCGTCATTGCCAATGGGCTCGAAAACCTACTTCGCGCATAGCGTGATCATTCTTGACGAGGCGCATCCACGGGATCTATTTCGTCAGGTGAGTGCCGGCAAATGAGATCGGAGTGTGAACCCCTGGCACTGCGGTCCTCGCCGGAGGCTGCACAGCCAGGACCGAAACATCCATTTGGCGCGCACATGCCAAGGAGACCGGCGCGTCAGGAATTCGCGCTGCTCCTCCTCCGGGAACTCGGCAATCCGCTCAAGATACATCTCTATGCAGATACCGAGGGATTTCGCACGTCGATTGAGGGCGATCGACAGCAGCGCGGCGGCGTAGCACTCTGGCGCGTATCTTGCGCCTCCGCGCTTCCGTGCTAGCTATACGGCGCCGCGCTCCGGTAGTCTCACCGCCACGGTAAGCCCCTCCTCGGCCCCGCCTGCCGGGAGTGTTGGAGGCAGGATGCCGGAACCAAGCTCCATGGATGGATTCATGCGTCTCCCGGAAGGCGGGGCCGAGGAGGGGCAGGAGCAACGCTCCCGGAAGGCGGGGCCGAGGAGGGGCGGGGTCAACGCTCCTGAAGAACACCGGTCAGATTAGCGAGTTGGAAAATTATTCGCAATTTCAGTGTCTGGGTTCGGGCAGCACGCGAAGACCGCAGGGCCTACAGGCCGTCGCGCAGGGCCGACCCTTACGGAAGTTCGGTTGAGCCCATGAGGAAGCGGTCGATTTCGCGGGCGGCCTCGCGGCCCTCGTTGATCGCGTTCACAATCAGCGACTGGCCCCGGCGGCAGTCGCCGGCGGCGAACACGCCTTCCACGCTGGTCCGGTATTTGCCGTAATCCGCCCGATAGTTGCCGCGCGCGTCGTAGGCCAGACTCAGCGCGTCGGAAACGCCGTGTTCGGGGCCCAGAAAACCCATGGCCAGGAGCACCAGGTCGGCTGGCCACTCTCGTTCGCTGCCAGGCACATTCTCGAACTTGCCGTCCTTGAGTTGAACATCAACGGTGCGAATCGCGGCAACGCGCTGCTCATTGCCCGCCACGAATTCCGTTGACGAAATCAGATACACACGCGGGTCCTTGCCGAAGCGGGCCGCGGATTCCTGGTGGCCGTATTCGGTGCGGAAAATGACCGGCCAGCTGGGCCAGGGATTGTGCGGCGCCCGCGACGCCGGTGGCTGCGGGAACAACTCGAAGTTCACCAGGTTGCTGCAGCCGTGGCGCAGCGCCGTGCCTATGCAGTCGGTGCCGGTGTCGCCGCCGCCGATCACGATCACGTTCTTGTCTTTGGCGGAAATATAGTTCCCGTCCGCGAGATTGGAATCGAGCAGGCTGCGGGTGTTCTGCGTCAGAAAATCCATGGCGAAGTGCACGCCTTGGAGGTCGCGCCCGGGTATCGGCAGGTCGCGCGGAACGGTGGCCCCGGTTGCCAGCAGCACGGCGTCGAATTCCATCGCCAGATCGCGCACGTTGATGGAGCCTGCGCTGCCGTCGCCGACCGGCGCGTTCACGCGGAACTCCACACCCTCTTCCCGCATGAGATCCAGGCGCCGCTCGACGATTTCCGTCTTGTCGAGCTTCATGTTGGGGATGCCGTACATCAGCAGACCGCCGATACGGTCCGCGCGCTCGTAGATGACGGCAATGTGGCCCGCCCGGTTCAACTGTTGCGCGGCGGCAAGCCCGGCGGGTCCGGAGCCGATCACCGCAACGCGCCTTCCGGTGCGGACGGACGGAGGCTCGGCGATGATCCAGCCTTCTGCGAAACCCCGGTCGGCGATGGCCATCTCGATGTCCTTGATGGTTACCGCGGGGTCGGTGATCCCCAACACGCAGGCGCCTTCGCAGGGCGCCGGGCATACGCGGCCAGTGAATTCGGGAAAATTGTTGGTCTTGTGCAGACGGTCGAGCGCTTCCCGCCACTGGTCCCGGTAAACGAGGTCGTTCCACTCCGGGATGAGATTGTGGATGGGGCAGCCATCGTTCGACTGGCAGAACGGCACCCCGCAATCCATGCAGCGCGCGCCCTGAACGGCCAGCCGCCCGGCGTCGTGTTCGGTGTAGATCTCCTTGAAATCACGCAGGCGATCGGTGGCGTCGCGATAAGGCGCGGCCGCGCGCGCGTATTCCATGAATCCCGTTGTCTTGCCCATGGCGGTCAGGCGGTCAGGCAGCGGCGGCGGCAGCAGTCTTGAGTTGCTCAAGCGCTCGCTTGTAGTCCACGGGAATGACCTTCACGAACTGCCTCACGCTGCGCCGCCAGTCATCGAGAATCGCCCGCGCGACGGTGGAGCCGGTGAACGCCTGATGCCGTTCGATCAGTTCCCGCGCCTCGGCTTCCTCCGGATCCCGTTGCAGTCGTTCCAGCTCCACCATCTCGGGATTGCAGAGGTCGGCGAAGTCCCCGTCCGGGTTCCACACATAGGCCACGCCGCCGCTCATGCCGGCGGCGAAGTTGCGCCCGGTGCGTCCGAGGATGACCACGCGACCGCCGGTCATGTATTCGCAGCCATGATCGCCGACGCCTTCCACAACTGCGCGGGCGCCGCTGTTGCGCACGCAGAACCGCTCCGCGGCGACTCCACGGAAATAGCATTCGCCGGAGGTGGCGCCGTAGAGCGCAACATTGCCGATGAGGATGTTGTCTTCCGGCCTGAAGCGAGACTTCCCGGGCGGGTAGATGATGACACGCCCGCCGGACAGGCCCTTGCCCACGTAGTCGTTGGCGTCTCCCTCAACCTCCAGCGTAACGCCGCGGGCCAGCCAGCAACCGAAGCTCTGACCGGCGTGACCGCGAAACTTGAAGTGGATGGCGCCACCGGGAAGCATCTCGGGACCGCAGCGCTTGATGATGGCGTTGGAGAGCATGCCGCCCACCACCCGGTTGGTATTGGCGATAGGCATTTCGTGATAGACCTTTTCGCCGCGCGCCAACGCAGGTTCGGCCAGCTCGATCAGTTTATTGTCCAGCGCACGCTCAAGGCCATGATCCTGGCCGTGCATGGCGTAGGCGCCCAGAAAGTCCGGCGGTTCCTGCGCCGGCGTCAACAACTCCGTGAGATCGATGCCTCCGGCCTTCCAGTGGTCCACCGCCGCCGCGGCATCCAGGGCATCCCCCCGCCCCACCATTTCGTTGACCGTGCGGAAACCCAACTCGGCCATGATCTGCCGCATTTCCCTTGCCACCATGAAGAAGTAGTTGATGACGTGTTCCGGCTGGCCCTCGAACTTCGCGCGCAAGGCCGGATCTTGCGTTGCGATGCCCACCGGGCAGGTATTGAGATGGCACTTGCGCATCATGATGCAGCCCAGAGCGATCAGCGGCGCCGTGGACAGGCCGAACTCCTCCGCGCCCAGCAGGCAGGCGATAGCGATGTCGCGCCCGGTCTTGAGCTGGCCGTCGGTTTGCAGCACCACCCGCGAGCGCAGGTTGTTGACGACCAGCGTCTGGTGCGTCTCGGCGATGCCCAGTTCCCAGGGAAGCCCCGCGTGCTTGATGGAAGTAAGCGGCGAGGCCCCGGTGCCGCCGGAATCTCCGGCGATCACCAGATGATCCGAGCGAGCCTTGGTGACTCCCGCGGCGACCGCCCCCACGCCGATCTCGGCGCCGAGTTTGACGCTGATGCGCGCATCGGGGTTGCCGTTCTTCAGATCGTGGATGAGTTGGGCAATGTCCTCGATCGAATAAATGTCGTGGTGCGGCGGCGGGCTGATGAGTCCTACGCCAGGCGTCGAATGGCGAATGGCGGCGATGGTCTCATCCACCTTTCGGCCGGGCAGTTCGCCGCCCTCGCCCGGCTTGGCCCCCTGCACGATCTTGATCTGCAGTTCGTCGGCATTGCTGAGGTAATTGATCGTTACGCCGAACCGTCCGCTGGCCACCTGCTTGATGGCGCTGCGCGCGGAATCGCCGTTTGGCAGGGGCACGTAGCGACGGGAGTCCTCGCCCCCCTCGCCGGTGTTCGATTTCGCGCCGATACGATTCATGGCGATGGCCAGGGCCTCGTGGGATTCTGCGCTGATGGAGCCAAAGCTCATGGCGCCGGTGGCGAAACGCTTGACGATTTCGCTTTCCGGTTCGACCTCATCGAGTTCGATGGACCTGCCATTGGCTCCGCTGACGAAAGTCAAAAGCCCCCGCAGGTTGGCCCTGGCGGTGTTTTCGCGGTTCACGCGCTCGGCGAAACGCCAGTAGGCGCTTTCGTCGTTGGCTCGGGCGGCCACCTGCAAGTCGGCGATGGCCTGAGGGTCCCACATGTGTGTATCGCCGTGCCGGCGCCAGTGGAAGTCGCCGGGGTTGGGAAGTACCGCCACATTGCCGCTGCGTCCCGGATAGCCCAGCGCGTGACGGCGCTCCATTTCCCTGGCAAGGACTTCCAGGCCCACGCCCTGCACCCGGCTGGCGGTGCCCCGGAAGGCACGTTCGATGACATCTTCCGCCAGGCCCACCGCCTCGAAAATTTGCGCGCCCTTGTAGGACTGCAAGGTGGAGATGCCCATTTTCGCCATTACCTTGAGCATGCCCTTGGCGGCGCCCTTGCGGTAGGCGTCGATAACGTCGGCGCGGGTGGCGATGTGCGGCGCATCGTCGAAGTAGCCTTTCTCCAGCGAGTCCCACAAGGCCTCGAAGGCGAGATAAGGATTGATGGCGTCGGCGCCGTAGCCCGTCAGCAGGCAGTGATGGTGGACTTCCCGGGCCTCGCCGGTTTCCACAATGATGCCGATGCGGGTGCGCACGTGGGTCCGGACCAGGTGATGATGCACGGCCCCCACCGCCAGAAGAGCGCTGATCGGCGTGCGGCTCGGCCCTGTGGCGCGGTCGGAGAGCACAATGAGGGTGTAGCCCTCGTCAATGGCCTGGCTGGCTTCGGCGCAGACGCGGTCCAGCGCGGCTGTCAGGCCCGCTGCACCCGAACCGGCCGCATAGGTCATGTCGATGGCCGCCGTCTTCCAGCCCCGATAATCGAGGTGTCGGATGGCGGCCAGTTCTTCGTTGGAAAGAATGGGATGCGGAATGCGCAGCCGGCGCGCGTGCTCCGCTGTGGTCTCCAGCAGATTCCGTTCGGGACCGCAGTAGCACTCCAGCGCCATGATGACCTCTTCCCGGATGGAGTCGATGGCCGGGTTGGTCACCTGGGCGAAGCGCTGCTTGAAGTAGTCGTAAAGCATGCGCGGCTTGTCGGACATCACCGCCAGCGCGGCATCGTTGCCCATGGAGCCGAGCGGATCGCGAAGCTCCCTGACCAGCGGCTGCAGCATGATTTCCATGGTCTCGACGGTATAGCCGAAGGCGTTCATGCGCGCCGTAAGCGTGGCCGGATCCGGCGGGGCGGGCGCAGCGGGCGGCAGTTCTTCGAGTTCGATGCGCTCCTCTTCGAGCCAGGCGGCATAGGGACGGGCGGCCGCCCATTCAGTCTTGATTTCCGCATCGGGGATCATGCGGCCCTGCTGGAAGTCGATCAGGAAAATGCGGCCCGGCTGCAAGCGCCCCTTCTCCACCACGCGCTCCGGTTCAACCCGCACCACGCCAACTTCCGAGGCCATGATGCAGCGGTCGTCGTCAGTAATGTAGTAACGGCTCGGGCGCAGCCCGTTGCGATCCAGCACCGCGCCGATATAGGTGCCGTCCGTGAATGCGATCGAGGCCGGCCCGTCCCAGGGCTCCATCAGGCAGGAGTGGTATTCGTAGAACGCGCGCTTGGCCACGTCCATGCCGGTGTGCTGCTGCCAGGCTTCGGGAATCATCATCAATACCGCTTCCTGCAGCTTGCGGCCGGTCATCAGCAGGAACTCCAGCACGTTGTCGAAGGTGCCGGAGTCGGAACAGTCGGGCTCCACGATGGGGAAGAGCCTGGCCAGGTCGTCGCCGAACAGCGGCGAATGCAAGGTGCCCTGGCGAGCGTTCATGGCGTTCACGTTGCCGAGCAGGGTGTTGATCTCGCCGTTATGGCACATGAAGCGGTTGGGCTGCGCGCGGTCCCAGGACGGGAAAGTGTTGGTGCTGAAGCGCGAATGCACCATGGCCAGGTGCGACTCGAAATCCGGTTGGCTCAGATCCGTGAAAAAGGGCGCCATCTGGCCGGGCGTGAGCATGCCCTTGTAGACGATGACCCTGGAGGACAGGGAGCAGATGTAGAACGCCTGCCGCTGCGTCAGGCTCTCGTCGCCGCGCAGCAGATGGGTGGCGTGCTTGCGGATCAGGTAGAGCCTGCGCTCGAACTCCTCCTCGGTAAGGGCGTCGCCACTGCCTACGAACAATTGCAGCATGTGCGGCATGGCGGCCCGGGCGGCGTGGCCGATGTCCGCGATGTCGGGATTGGTCGGCAGCTCCCGCCAGCCCAGCAGCCGCTGCCCCGCGTTCTCGATTTCGCGCTCCAGGAGCTCCAGGCATCGTTCCCGTTCCTCCGGGTCGGTGGGCAGGAACACAATGCCGACGCCGTAATGGCCGCGCTCGGGCAATTCGACGCCGAGTTCTTCCGCCGCGACGCGGCGCAGAAAACGGTCCGGCAGGCCAAGGAGAATGCCCGCTCCATCGCCGGTATTCGTTTCGTATCCGAGCCCGCCGCGATGCTCCATGGAGCAGTTCATGCCGAGCGCGTCCTTAACGACGGCGCGGCTCGGGCGGCCCTTGATATCGCAGACAAAGCCGATGCCGCAACTGTCCTTCTCCAGCGCGGGATCGTAGAGGCCCTGCTTCGGCGGCAGTCCGAAGTTCCGCCTTTCAGGCAAGGATTCGTGCTGTGCTGTCATGGGCCGATACTCAAACCGTGTGCAGTGCCGTCACCGTTGCGCTGGCCGGCCAGCCGGCGCCGAATGCACTGTCAAATTAACGCCCGCCTGCTGTGCTGCCGTGCAACCGCTGACCGGACGCAAGCGCCGAACGGGCGCCGCTCCCACAACTGCTCCGCTGTTGGTAGCCTGAAATGCGAGCAAACTGGCGATTCGTGTGTTGAAACACCAACCGCCAAGCTTTCCAAAACTCGGCGAATAAATCAAGTTCCGTTGGAGTTACGCTGGAGTTTACGGCGGGGTATTGATCAGGGGCACATCAACGCCGCCACGGCTCAGTTCCTGACGCTGCTGGCGGAGTTCGACCGCAAGGAAGGCTGGGCTCAGCACGGCGTGGCCAGTTGCGCGCACTGGCTGAACTGGCAATGCGGCATCAGCTCGGGAGCGGCGAGAGAAAAAGTGCGAACGGCGCGGGCCTTGGAATCGCTGCCCAGGATCAGGGAAGCCTTCAGCGAAGGGCGGCTGTCGTATTCCAAGGTGCGGGCAGTGACCCGGGTAGCGACAGCGGTTGGGGATTTTCAGTCCAAGGTGGTTAATGGTTGTATGGCAATATGGCCCTATGAAGACGGCCATTGAGGAGTGCTATGGCTGAATTACTTTCACCGGAAGAGGTGGCGCAGCGGCTTGGCGATTTGCCGGGCTGGGCGCTGGACGGCGGCAAGCTGTACCGTTCCTTCCGTTTCGCCGACTTCCGCAGGGCGTTCGCCTTCATGACCGGCGCGGCGCTGGCCGCCGAACGGTTCAATCACCATCCGGAATGGTTCAACGTGTGGTCGAAAGTGGATGTGCATCTGAACACGCACGAGGCGGGAGGAATCACCGAACTCGATTTCCAGTTGGCGCAAGCCATGAACGAGTTGGCCGACGCGCTGTGAAAGCCGTTTACGAACGTGGGGCCGGGTCGCCATTCGCCTCGCGTTCCGAAGCGTTAAGCACCCGGGGAATGGTGGCGACCAGCCAGGTTTTCGCGACCCAGGCCGGGCTTGGACATACTGCGATCGGGCGGCAATGCCGTTGATGCCGCGATTGCCGCCAACGCGATGCTGGGGCTCACCGAGCCCACCGGCTGCGGAATCGGCGGCGACCTGTTCGCGATGGTGTGGGAGCCGGACAAGGACGCGCCCGTGGGACTGAACGCCAGCGGCCGCGCGCCGCGCTCGCTGAGCCTGGACGTGTTCAGCAAACTCGCCCTGGATTCGATTCCTTCGCGTGGCCCGCTGCCGGTGTCTACCCCCGGCGCCGTGGACGGCTGGTTCGAGTTGCATGGACGCTACGGCTCCCTGGACTTCGGCGACCTCTTGGCGCCGGCCATCGAACTACCGCGGCATGGGATCGGGCAGGCCGCCGGGCTGTAGGATGTCGCCGCAATGAACGGCAAGAAACTCGTTACGCTGACCGGAATCACTACCACCGGCACGCCACACCTCGGCAACTACGTGGGCGCCATCCGTCCGGCTGTGGAGGCAAGCCGCAGCGCGCCTGCCGGATGCAGCTTCTTCTTCCTGGCCGACCTGCATGCGCTGGTCAAGAACCGCAATCCCGACGAAGTGGCGCAATCCAGCCTGGAAGTGGCTGCCGCCTGGTTGGCGGCGGGGCTGGACACCGAAAACGCCGTGTTCTACCGGCAATCGGACATCCCCGAGATCCCGGAACTGACCTGGGTTCTCACCACGCTCACGGCCAAGGGCCTGATGAATCGCTCGCATGCTTACAAGGCCGCGAACGACGCCAACCGGGAGGCCGGCGTGGCCGACCTGGACCGCGGGATCACCATGGGCCTGTTCTGCTACCCCATCCTGATGGCGGCGGATATTCTGATGTTCCACGCCGACCGGGTGCCGGTGGGCAAGGACCAGCGCCAGCACGTGGAGATGGCCCGCGACATCGCCCAACGCTTCAACCATCACTACGGCAAGCTGCTGACAATTCCCGAAGCCGACATCGACGAGCACCGCGCCGTGCTGCTGGGTCCGGACGGCCGCAAGATGTCCAAGAGCTACGGCAACATCGTTCCGCTTTTCTGCCCCGCGAAAAGACTGCGCAAATACATCATGCGAGTGAGAACCAACTCGCAGGCGCCCGGCGAGCCCAAGGACCCGGACGACAGCCTGCTGTTCGACATGTACCGCTCGGTGGCAAGCCCGGAAGAGACCGCCGCAATGCGCGAACGCTACGCAGCCGGAATCGGCTGGGCGGAAATGAAAAACGAACTCTATGAATACCTCGACGCCCTGCTGTCGCCAGGCCGGGAGGTATACGAGCGCCTGATCGCCAATCCGGGCGACGTCGAGGCCGAACTCAAGCGCGGAGCGGAGCGGGCCCGCGAAGTCAGCGAGCCGCTGATGCGCGACATACGCGCCGCCGTCGGCCTGCGGTCGCTCAAGCGCTAGCCGATTTTCCGGGACGCCGCGACGGACGCAACGGCGTGCCAGTTCGTTAAGATACGCATCCTGGAAATTGCTGGAGACACATTCATGCGCACACTCACATCCATTCCGATGCTCGCAGCGGCCGCTGTGCTTGCTGCAACGCCGGCGCAGTTCGGCGCGGCGGAAGCGACAGACGACGACACGGAGAAACAGTCCCCACCCATGGTGCTTGTAGCGGGCGCAACGGGCAAGACCGGTTCCCTGGTTGTGGCGCAATTGCAGGAAAAGGGCTACCCCGTCCGCGCCTTCGTGCGCAACGCGGCCAAGGCGGCGGAGCAGCTTGGGCCGGATGTCGAAGCGGTCGTTGGCGACCTGCGCGACCCGGCCAGCATCGCCGCCGCGCTGGAAGGCGTGGATGTGGTCATCAACGCGGCCGGCTCCGGCGTGCCGGCAGCGGACGACAACATGCCGGAGCATGTCGACTTCGAGGGCGCCCGCAACCTCGCCGACGCGGCAGTGGCGGCTGGCGTGGGCCACTATGTCCTGGTTTCTTCCATGGGCGTAACGCACGACGACCATGTCCTGAACCGCATGTTCAACAACATCCTGGTTTGGAAACGCAAGGGCGAGGAAGCGATCGTGGCGAGCGGAATTACCTACACCATCGTTCGCCCGGGCGGCCTGAACGACAAGCCCGGGGGCAACCAGACGGTCATCTTCGAACAGGGAGACATACAGGGTGAAGGCAAGTCCATCAGCCGTGCTGACGTAGCCCGGGTTTGCGTCGCCGCGCTTGAAGACGAGGGCGCGCGCAACAAGGCGTTTGAAATCTACGCCAGAGACGGCGAGGCGCAAAGCGACTTTTCCGGCGAATTTGCGGCGCTCGGCGAATTTGCGGCGCTCGGCGGATCCTGACACCGCATTGATAAAATAGTTCGCCTGGTTTCCCAGGGAGATTTACCATGCGCGCACTCAGGCTCCTGACCGGTCTTCTCGCGGCCTCGTTGCTTGCAGCCGCATGCCAGCAAAGCAGTGAAGCTCCTGCTGATGCGGCGGAAGCTGCCGAGGACCCCAAGCCACTGGTGCTTGTGGCCGGGGCCACGGGCGGTACCGGATCCCTGGTAGTGGCCGAACTCGAGCGCCAGGGCTATCCGGTGCGCGCCTTCGTGCGAAACACAGCCAAGGCGGCGGAGCGGCTTGGTCCCGACGTGGAGGCCGTGGTCGGGGACCTCAAGGATGTGGCCAGCATTGCCGCGGCGCTGGACGGAGTCGGCGCGGTCATCAATGCGGCCAGCGCGGGCGCCAGCGAAGGCGGGGACAACACGGCCGAGAAAGTCGATTACGAGGGCGCCCGCAACCTGGCCGAGACCGCCCACGCGGCGGGAGTGGACCAGTACGTGCTGGTGTCCTCGCGCGGCGTCACCATGGATGACCATTTCCTCAACCGCATGTTCAACAACGTGCTGATATGGAAGCGCAAGGGCGAGGAAGCCGTGGCCGCCAGCGGCATCGACTACACGATCGTGCGGCCAGGCGGCCTGGGCGACGGCGACGGCGGTAAACAAACCGTAGTATTCGAGCAGGGCGACACGCGACAGGAGGGCATTTTCATCAACCGCGCGGATGTGGCGCGGGTTTGCGTAGCCGCGCTCAAATTCGACGCGGCGCGCAACAAGACCTTCGAAATTCACGCCGTGGAAGGCGAGCCGCAGGCGGACTTCGGCGCGGATTTCGAGGCTCTTGGCGGTTCCTGAACTTCGGGCAGAAGCCCACAGATGCACGCGATGCCGGGCGCCGTGCAGAAACGAGGCGCACATCGGACGGTGGTCAGCGGCTCGCTCGCCTACGACCACATCATGGTGTTTGCCGGGCGATTCGCCGAGCGCATCCTTCCCGACAAGGTACACATCCTCAACGTAGCTTTCGAGGTGCCGCAGTTCCGCCGCGAATTCGGCGGTTGCGCCGGGAACATCGCCTACACCCTGGCGCTGCTGGGCGACCATCCGCTGATGCTGGCCAGCGCCGGAAGGGACTTCGCCGCCTACCGCAGCCGGATGGAACAACTGCGACTGGACACGTCCCTGATCAGCGAACTGTCCGATCAACTCACGGCGCAGGCCTACATCATCACCGACCTCGACGACAATCAGATCACAGCCTTCCACCCCGGCGCCATGGACCACGCGCATCGCCGCAGACTGCCCGACGACACCGGCGCCGCGCTCGGACTCATTTCGCCCGACGGCCGGCAAGCCATGCTGGAGCACGCCCGACAGATGCACAGCGCGGGACTGCCGTTCATTTTCGATCCGGGACAGGGACTGCCGAAGTTCAGCGGCGCCGAGTTGCGGAATTTGGTGCGCATGTCGAACTGGGTGGCGGTGAACAGCTACGAGGCGGAACTGCTGCTGCGCAAAACCGGCTGGGACCACGATGCCCTGTGCCGCGAAACCGGCGCCTTCATCGTAACGGAGGGCGCCCGGGGCGCCCGAATCCATCACTCCGGAACCTGCGAACATATTCCGGCGGCCAGGGCGCGGAAAGTAGCGGACCCCACCGGTTGCGGCGACGCCTTCCGCGCCGGTCTGGCATACGGTATTGTGCGGGGATGGAACTGGCGCGACACGGGACGGCTGGCGGCGCTGCTGGGCACCATCAAGGTCGAGAGCGCCGGCACCCAGAACCATCACTTCGAGCCGGCGCAACTACAGGCGAAATTCAAGGAGAACTACGGCTATGAGATTGATCTTGGCGGCAGCATTGACGCTGGTTTGCCTCAGCGCCCAGGCGCAGGATAACGAGGCGGCCTGGCGCAACACGCTCGAACAGATCCGCCCGTCGGTCGTTTCCCTGCGCGTCAACAAGACGCGCCCCTTCGACACCGAATCGAATACGCTGCTCGACGGTACCGGCTTCGTGGTGGATGCCGAACAGGGGCTCATCCTCACCAACCGCCATATCGTCTCCACCGGCCCGGTGCGTGCCGAAGCGCTGTTCGCGAACCAGGAAGAAATCGAGCTTGAACGGGTGTACGCCGATCCCGTGCACGACTTCGGCTTCTTCCGCTACGACCCGGCCAGCCTGCGTTACATCCGGCCCCGGGGCCTGGAACTGGCACCCGAAGCGGCGCAACTGGGGCGCGAGATCCGCGTTGTGGGCAACGACGCGGGCGAACGATTTTCGATACTCGCGGGGACCATCGCCCGGCTGGACCGCGCGGCGCCCAATTACGGCTTCGGGCGCTACAACGACTTCAACACCTTCTACATCCAGGCGGCGTCCAGCACTTCGGGAGGGTCCTCGGGAAGTCCGGTCATCGACATCCTAGGCCGCGCCGTGGCGTTGAACGCCGGGGCTCAGGTACGCGCCGCGAGCAGCTATTTCCTGCCGTTGGACCGGGTGCAGCGGGCCCTGGGGCTCATCCGGCAGGGACAGCCGGTGCCCCGCGGCGGCCTGCTGACCACCTTCGAGCAATTGCCCTACGACGAGTTGCGGCGGCTGGGCCTGGGAGAGGCGTCGGAAGCGGCCGCGCGCGCCGCCTTTCCGGACAGCGCCGGCCTGCTGGTGGTGCGTTCCACGTTGATGGGATCGCCCGCGGCGTCGGAACTCAAACCCGGCGACATCCTGTTGCGGATCGGGCATGAGGAATTCCCGGACTTCGTTCGCATGGAAGGCGTGCTCGACGAGAGCGTAGGCGAGACGGTGACGCTGACCGTCGGGCGCCAGGGCGCCATGCTCGAGGCGCTGATCGAGGTCATCAACCTGCACGAGGTGACGCCCGCCGAGTACATTGCCTTCGGCGGGGCCTTCCTGCATCAGACCTCCTATCAGCAGGCGCGTCACTCCAACGTACCGCTGAACACCATCTACGTGGCCCAGCCCGGGTACATGCTGGGCCTGGCCGCGATCGAAAGCGGCTCCATCCTGCGGGAAATCAACGGTTGGCCGCTTGAGGACCTCGACGACGTGGAACGCGCGCTTGCCGCGCTCGGTCACGAGGATGTGGTGCAGATCCGTTACTCCACGCCGCACAACCCGCGCACCAACCAGTTGCGCAGCGCCCGCACCGGACGGGACTGGTTTGCGGCGGAACGCTGCCGGCAGGACGCCGCGAACGAGGAATGGTCATGCCGGGAGCTGGCGGATGCCCCGGGTGCGCAACCGGTCGAAGCGCGCGTGACCCAGCCACGCGAGTTTGAAGATTCCAGGCTGCGACGCATCGCTCCTTCGCTGGTGCATGTGCGGTACGACATGCCCTACGTGGTGGCCGCGGTGGACGGTCAGCACTACTACGGGGCCGGACTGATCGTGGACGCCGAGCGCGGCTGGGTGGTGGTGGACCGCAATACCGTCCCCGAGACCGTCGGCGATGCGGTGCTCACCTTCAACGGCACCGTGGAAGTTACCGCCGAGGTGGCCTACATCCATCCCGTACACAATCTCGCCGTGCTGAAATACGATCCCGCCCTGCTGGGCGAAACGCCGCTGCGGGCCGCTTCCTTTGCGCCGCGCGCTCCCAAGGCCGGCGAGGACATTTTTCTGGCCGGATTCCGCCCCGACCTCGAGCCGGTCATCCGCTCCTACGATGCCGGCGAACTCAAGCCCATCAACCTTGCACCCTCCAGCTTCGGCACCTTTCGCGAATCCAACCTGGAAATCCTGGAGGTGGACAACGCCGACTCGCAGATTTCGGGCGTATTGCTGGACTCGCGAGGCCGGGTAAGCGCCTTGTGGAGCAGTTTCGCCAGCGGTTCGGGCAATCGCAGCCGCGAATTCACGGGCGGGCTTCCGATCGAGCACGTGGAAGTCATGCTCGATCACCTGCGGCGCGGGGTCGCCTGGCGATCCCTGGAAGTGCGTTGGCAGCGCACGCCCCTGAGCGTAGCGCTGCGACGGGGCCTGCCGGAACGCTGGCGCGCGCGGATCGAGGAGCATGACAGAGAGCGGCGCCAGGTGCTCAGCGTGGCGCGGGCCGTTGCCGGAACTCCGGCGGCCGCGGCGATGCGGCCGGGCGACATCCTGCTGTCCATCAACGGCAGTCTCGCCACCCGGCCGCAGGAAGTTGAGCGGGCCGTTGCCGGCCGGGCCGAGGCCGAGGTGGTGGCGTGGCGCAACGGCGAGGAAATTGCGCTGGGCCTGGATACGGTCGAGCTGGGCTGGGAGGGACTGCGCGAAGTCCTGTTCTGGGCCGGCGCGCTGGTGCAGAACCCACAGCGGGGAATGGCCGCGCAAATGGCGATTCCGCCGCAGGGCGTGACGATTCAGCACTACACCTACGGCTCCCCGGCTCATCGCTACCTGTTGCCGGCCCGCTTCCTGCAGATTACGCGGGTCAACGGCATGCCCACCGGCAACCTGGATGAGTTCTCGGAAGTTCTGAGGCGCTCCGGCCACCAGCGGATCATGCGGATCGAGGGCTTGACCGGCACCGGCGCGATCAAGGTCGCCACCGTCAAGCTGGATCCCGTCTACTGGCCGAGTTCACGCCTGTTTTTCGCCGACGGCGCCTGGCAACGCGCGAGTCTGCGCGAGTAGACGGTCCGCCCGTTGCCTGAGTGACGTGGGCAAGACGTTGACCGACCCACTCTGCAAAGCCCGCCGGAGCGAACGCGCATACGCCTCAATCAGGCGCTCAGCGCATGGCGCGGGCGGCGAGCAGATGCTTTAGCGGCGGGAAGCGATCGACGGCAGCCATTGCGCGCGAGGCGATTCGTGCCGCGGGGCCGCGGAAGGCGGCGTTGATCGCGTGCAGCCCGAACGACATTTCCTGGCCGTAGCGGGCCCGCTCGCGCGCGAACCGGGTCAGTACGCGCGCATCGCCGATCATCGCGGCGCCCTGCTCGGCGCACACCCGGGCGAGCGCGTCCGCGTCGCCGATTCCGAGGTTGAGGCCCTGGCCGGCCAGCGGATGCACCGTTCGCGCAGCGTCTCCCACCAGGGCGTAGCGTTCCCCGCACATGGCAGCCGCGAAACCGCGGCGCAATGGAAACGAAGCGATCGCGGTGACCGGCGCCAGTTCGCCCGCCACCGATGCGCTGGCGTCGTTGAGGGCCGCCGCCAGTTCCCTTGCGCCGAACTCTTGTAGCCGCTTGGCTTGAGCGTCCGGCATGCTCCACACGATGCTCCAGCGCTTGGCGCTGAGCGGCAGCAGCGCCAGCGTGCCGCCCTCCAGGAACCGCTGCCAGGCGGTTTCGCCGCCGGACAGGTCCGATTCCGCTTCAAACACCAGCCCCCGCTGACCGTAGTCCTGGGAATCGAAGCGGATTCCCAGAGCCTGCCTGAAGCGTGAGTTGGCGCCGTCGGCGCCCACCAGCAGTTCCGCACTGATTTCGCCGCCGCCGTCAAGGCGCAGGGTACCGCACTCTTTGCCAATCTGCACCGACTCCAGGGCGGCGCCGGAATGCAGGCGAATCCCCGCGCATTGCTCGGCCAGTTGCCAGAGCGCGCGCCGAACCGGGCGCTCGTGCGCGACGCAACCGAGGGCAGACACGCCCAGTTCCGCGGCATCGAAAGCAATGCGGTTGTCCGGTTTCGGGCCGCCCTCGCCATGCCAGACCACCATGCGCGAAAACTCATGACAAAAAGCCGACCGTCCTTCAGTCAAAAGACCACACTCGGCCAGAGAATCGCAGGCGCCGGGCGAAAGGGTGAGAGCGCGTTGCGGCGGCGCCTCGCCGTTCGGGTTCTTCGAGTTCTGCGGGTTCTTCGAGCTCTGCGGCGGGGCGCTCTGCGGCGGGGCGCGCTCCGCCAGGGTGACTTCCCAGCCGCATCTGCGGTGCAGCAGCAGCGCACAGGCCAGTCCCACGATGCCGGCGCCAGCCACTGCGGCCGGCATGCTCGTCTTCACAGCGGCAGCCCGCGCGCCAGACGCGACATCCGCCCACCCTGCCCCAGGGCGAAACGCGCCAGCAGCGGCTTGGCTTGCGGCGCAAGGTCGAATGCCTGCAAGGCCAGTCCGCGCAAGGGCCGCAGCAGCGAAATTCGACTCAACCGCGCCAGCATGTCGGTGAAACGGACCACGTTGGCCTGGTCGCGCCTTCGCCAACTCGCATAGCGGGACAGCAGTTCGGCGGCGCCCGGGTCGGCCGGCGGACAACCGCCATCAGCGAGCGTTTCGATAAGCGCCGCAATGTCCCGCAGCGCCAGGTTGAATCCCTGGGCCGCGAGCGGATGCACGCTGTTGGCCGCCGCGCCAACCAACACCGCTCGCGGCGCGGTCACTTCGGCGGCGCGGTTGAGCGCCAGCGGATAGGTGGCGCGGCGCCCCACCTGCAGGAACTCGCCGGCGCGGTAGCCCATAAGGCCGTGCAACTGCGCCAGCAGAGCGGCGTCCTCCATGTCCTTGAGCCTCGCCGCTTCGTCGTGACCGGTCACGATCACGAAACCGTAGCGGTTCCCTCCCGCCGGAATCAGCGCCATGGGCCCCTCGGAGGTAAACCGCTCCCAGGCCGTGGCCGGCTGAATGACCTTGCGTACCTGGACCATTCCGGTAACGGCCACCTGAGCGTAGTCGGTCTGCCGCGTGGCGATCCCGAAGGAGCCGCGCAGCGGCGAGCGGGCGCCTTGCGCCACCGCCAGCAGCCGAGCCTGGATGGTCTTTTCCTCTCCGGCTTCTTCGTCCTTAACGCTAACGGTCACCGAGCGGGATTCCGTGTTGGCGGCCTGGACCCGCGCCGGGCAGCAAATGTCCACGCCGTCAAGTTGGCGCAGCTTCTTCCAAAGCGCCTGGCCGAGCACCCGGTTGCGCACCACGCTGCCGAGGCTCTCCAGCCCTTCCGCAGCCGCATCGATCCGCGCCGAACCAAAGCAGCCGCGCTCGGAGATCTCCACCGCGCGGATCGGACTGGCGGCCTCGCTCAGTTGCGGCCAAACGTCCAGTTGCGCAAGGATGCGGGCCCCTGTACGGGCGATGGCGCTGGTGCGGTCGTCCAGGCTGGGTTGGCCCGGGTCCTCGGGCGCGACGGCCTCCACCAACGCCACTTTCAGCCCCTGTCCCGCCAGCGCCACCGCCAGGGTAGCGCCCGTGAGCCCCCCGCCGGCCACCAGCACATCGTGCATCAGAGCGATCCGACCAGCGCTTCGATTTCTTCGGGATCCTTGGGCAACGCCGCCGTGAGCACTTCATGCCCGGAAGGCCTTACCGCCACATCGTCCTCGATTCGCACGCCGATTCCGCGGAAAGCGGCCGGCACTTCCGCGTTGTCCGGCGCAATATAGATGCCGGGCTCCACCGTGCAGCACATGCCGGGTTCCAGCTTTCTCGGCTTGCCGTCGGATTCGTAGTCGCCCACGTCGTGCACATCCATGCCCAGCCAGTGCGAGGTGCGGTGCATGAAGAAATCGCGGTAGGCCTCGTCGCGCACCAGCGAGGACACCTTCCCGCTGAGCAGGCCGATACGACGCAGTCCCCGGGTGATCACGTCGACCGCGGCGTGGTGCGGATCGAGGATGGACACTCCCGGCTCGATGGCGGCTATGGCCGCGCGCTGGGCTTGAAGCACGATTTCGTAGACGGCGCGCTGCTCGGCGGAATAGCGGCCACCCACCGGCCAGGTGCGGGTGATGTCCGAGGCGTAACCGTCGAGTTCGCAGCCGGCATCCACCAGCAGCAGGTCGCCGTCCGCCATCCGCGTGGCGTTTTCGCGGTAGTGCAACACGCAGGCATTGGCTCCCGAAGCCACGATAGAGGGATAGGACTCCGTCGCGCCGGCCTGCTTGAAGCGGTAGATCAGTTCCGCTTCGATCTCGTACTCGTGCATTCCCGGGCGGGTGCGGCTCATCGCCTGCTTGTGCGCTTCGACCGCAAGCGCCGCCGACCGGCGCATGCAATCGAGTTCCTCCGGACCCTTGCACAAACGCATTTCGTGCAAGTAGTAGTCCAGCGCGGCGATTTGCACGGGGGCCTTGTTGCGCTCCCTGGCCTGGTCGCGCAGGCGCTTCAGCCAACCGCCCAGGCGCGCCTCGAATTCGGGGTATTGGCCAAGGTCGTAGTGCACCGTATCCACGCCCTTGAGCAGATCCGGCATTACCTTGTCCATTTGGCCTGCGGGGTAGGCGGAGTCGGCACCGAAGTCCGCAACCGCTCCCTCCGGTCCGGCGCGCTTGCCGTCCCATAGCTCCCGCGTGGGATCGCGTTCGCGGCAGAACAGCACGAATTCGCCCTCGTCGCGGCCGGGAAGCAGCACCGCTACCGCTTCCGGCTCGGAAAAACCGGTCAGGTAGAGGAGATTGCTGTCCGGGCGGTAGGGGTAGTCCACGTCCCGGCTTCGCGTGCGCTCCGGGCTGCCGGCAACAATGGCGGCGCAGCCGGAACCGAGGGCGCCCATCAGTTCGCTGCGGCGCCGGACGAACTCTGCGCGCGTAAGCATTTGCTGATTTTAGCCGGTTGATCGCTTCCAACCGGGCCTTACGTGCTATATTCGCACCTTATGGCACAAGAACAAAACCTGCGGGAAGAGATCGACTTGCTGTCCGAGCGGGTGGATGAGTTGCTCGAAGCCAATGATCAAATCAACCGCGAGAACGCCGCGCTGCTTGCCCAATGCGAGAAATTGCAGGCCGAGCGCTCGCGCCTGTTCAACACACGGGAGGAAGCGCGCCAGCGCGTCACTGAGATGGTTCAGCGGCTGCGCAGCATGGAACGGAGCGTGTGACTGAACAGTTCGAGACCATCAGGCTTCGAATCCTGGGCGAGAACTACACAATCGCCTGCGAACCTGAGGACCGCGAGCTACTGAGACGCGCAGCGCCGCTGCTTGACGAGCAGATCGAGAGCGTGCACCGGCGCGACCCCACGCTCAAGATCGACAACCTGTTCATGCTGGCGGCCCTCAAGCTGGCCACCACCCTGGTGCAATCGCAGCGCGAGAAAGATCGCAGCAACACGGAAACCCTGGACAGCGTGCGCATCGTCCGGCGTCGAGTCGAGCGGCGCCTGGAGAAAATCGCCGCCGCGACCAAGGCGCAGGCGGCAAGCTGAACTCGTTTGGCAAGAGGCCGTCCCCAACCTCCACACAAGCCGCAACATGCCGATTGACAACCTGCGATCGGCCATGCGCAAGACGCGCCGGAGCCTGAACGCCACCCGGCGCGAGGAAGCCGCCAGCCGCTGCGCGGAGTTGGCATGCGCCTTGCCGGCGCTGCGGCGCGCACGCAGCATCGCGGCGTACATGGCCTACGGCGGCGAAATGTCCTGCCAGCCGGTCATCGAGTGGGCGCTGGAGCGGGGCGCGAGCGTGCTGCTGCCCGTCGTGGTGGGACGGCACATGCGGTTCGCGCCGTTCGTGCCCGGCGAAACGCTGGCGTCGAACCGATGGGGAATACTGGAGCCGGAATGGCGCCCCCGCCGCTGGGTGAGCGCGAGGTTGCCAAGCGTGGTTCTGCTGCCGCTGGTGGCCTTCGACTCCGTCGGCAACCGTGTCGGCCAGGGCGGCGGATACTACGATCGCGCCTTCGCTTTTCGCAATAGCGCCCGTAACTGGCGGCGCCCCTTGCTGGTCGGTCTGGCCTACGAGTTCCAGCACGCGGGCGAGCTTCAGGCCAAGCCCACGGACGTGCCGCTGGACGCGGTAATCACCGAACGGCAAATCTACGAGTTTCGCCGCTGATCTCTGCGGCGGACAGTCCATATAATGGCGACACCCGAATAATGGCGGCGCCCGGGAGTCCGTTTATTGATCCCCTCTCCTTAAAGGTAAAGCCGATTGCGGTCGAAAAAAGCAGATAAGGAGGCCGCGCTGGCGGCCAAACGCAAGGCCGCGCGAGCCGCGATCGGGCACATCCGCCAGGACTGCCGCCTGGGCGTAGGCACGGGCAGCACCACCAACGAGTTCATCGCCCTGCTCCCGGAAGTCCGCGATCGGATCACCGCGGTCGCCTCCAGCTCGCAGGCCACCACGGCCTTGCTGAGCCGTTTCGGCTTCGATGTGTCGCCGCTGAGTCAATGCGGGACGCTGGACCTCTACGTGGACGGCGCCGACGAAACCGACGATCACCGTCGTCTGATCAAGGGCGGCGGCGGCGCGCTGACCGGTGAGAAGATCCTGGTGGCTTCCTCGCGGCGATTCGTGTGCATCGTGGACGAAAGCAAGCGGGTGAAGCTGCTGGGCAAGTTCCCGCTCCCGATCGAGGTGATTCCCATAGCGCGCTCGGCGGTAGCCCGCAAGCTGGTCGAGATGGGCGGCCAGCCGAACTATCGCGAAGGCGTGGTTACCGATTACGGCAACGAAATCCTGGACGTGCGCAATCTGAAGATTCTCGACCCTGAAGAACTGGAAACGGAAATCAACCAGATTCCCGGCGTGGTCACCGTGGGCCTGTTCGCCCGGCGACGCCCCGAGGTAGTGATTGTGGGCACGCCGCGAAGCGCCTACTCCCTGTAGTCCGTCTCTTGCCTGAGGGTAAGAGACGGGGTAGATGCGGTTGCGCCGGGGTCAAGCGCCTGGGCGCCGGGCGTAAACATGGCAAAATGCCTGGCTTGCGCAAGCCGCTCGCGCAAGCCGGAGGAAATCTGCTCATGTCTGCCAAAACTGCTCCGTTCGCTCCCATCCATGTAAGAAATCCGCGCACGGGGGAGCGCGACTACCTGCTCAAGCCCGCCACGCCCGACGAGGTCGCATCCGCCGCCGACCGGCTGCGGATGAACCAGCCCACCTGGCTGGACCTGGGTCTGGAGAAGCGCATCGAGGCCTTGAGCGCATTCGCGGACGCCGTACAGGACAACCGCCAGAAAATATTCGAGGCGCTGAGCGCGGACACGGGAAGAGTCCTGATCACTCACATCGAGATCGACAACTTGAGGCACATGACCGAGCGGATGGCCGGTTTCGCCCGGGAACTGGTACGCAAGGAAGCCGTCCGCAACAGCTCGGCGCCCACCATCATGGCGCGCACGCAACTGGTTCCCTTCCCTCTGGTGGGAATCATTTCTCCCTGGAATTTCCCGTTCCTTCTGGGAATGATCGACTCGATTCCGGCGCTGATTGCGGGCAGCGCAATTCTCTACAAGCCCAGCGAAATCACGCCGCGACACGCCGACCCTGTTCGCGAGTGCTTCTCCCAGGTGCCCGGACTTGCGGACGTGGTCGATTACGCCATGGGCGCGGGGGCTACCGGCGAGGCCGTGATCGACAACGCGGACGCGGTTTGTTTTACGGGCAGCGTGCGCACCGGGCGCATAGTGGCCGAACGCGCCGCCAGAAACTTCATTCCCGCGTTTTTGGAAATGGGCGGCAAGGACCCGGCTATCGTCCTGGAGTCGGCGGACCTGGAACGGACCGCCCAGGTGCTGTTGCGCGGTTCGGTAGCGGCCACCGGCCAGGCCTGCCAGTCGGTGGAGCGCATCTACGTGGCCCGGCCGCTGCATGACGCCCTGGTGGAGCGGCTCGCGGAACTGGCCGCCAGGGTAACGCTCAATACGGAAGCGCCCGACAAGGGCCATATCGGTCCCTTGATCTTCGAGAAGCAACTGGCGACGATCCAGTCGCACATTGACGATGCCGTCGACAAGGGGGCGACCGTGCATTGCGGTGGCAAGCACGTCGATAACGGGGGCACCTGGTATCCCGCGACGGTCCTGAGCGGCGTCAACCACACGATGCGCATCATGACGGATGAGACCTTCGGGCCGGTTCTGCCCGTCATGCCTTTCGACAGCATCGACGAGGCCGTCGAGCTCGCCAACGATTCGCGCTATGGACTCAGCGCCAACGTCTTCGCCGGATCCGAGGAAGAGGGCGTGGAAGTGGGCAGGCGCCTTGAGGGCGGTGTCATCAGCGTGAATGAAGCGTCATTGTCGGGCACGGTCCACGAATTCGAGCAGGACCCGTTCAACCTCTCCGGACTGGGCCGGTCGCGGATGGGGCCGGCCGGGGTCGAGAGGTTCTATCGGCACAAACTGATACTGTCCGATCGGTCGCCGGAAGCCCGCAACATCGACGCCTACGCGGAGCCGGGCACCAACGCCTGAAAACGCTTGCGGTGTTATCATGCCGCCTGCTGGCTCGGGACGGCGGCGGGGTATGGCGCAATCTGGTAGCGCGTCTGCTTTGGGAGCAGAAGGTTAACGGTTCAAATCCGTTTACCCCGACCACTGCGCCAACAGGGCCGCGGCTTTCCTGGTCCGACCTCTTGATGCGCCTGTAGCTCAACCGGATAGAGCATCGGCCTTCTAAGCCGGTGGTTGCAGGTTCGAGTCCTGCCAGGCGCGCCATCGGACGAAACTGCGGGCGCGCGGCGGACCGGGTAGCCAGGCGTCAATGGTGGTGGGCGTAGCTCAGTTGGTAGAGCCCCAGATTGTGGATCTGGTCGTCGTGGGTTCGAGTCCCATCGTCCACCCCACCTTTTTTTCCGGGACAGCACGCTATAGGTTCGCCGGTGCGCAATCGCGTTCCCTGTCTGTTTTGCCTTCCCGCTCGCTGGGGACACGCTACGAGCACATCCTTGTGAGCTCTGCTCGCGCATCCTGCCCTCGCACGGTCCCCAGCAAGCGGGAAGGCAAAACAGACAGGGAACGCGATTGCGCACGAAGCAGGGCGTTGGGGGCTGTGGCAATATTGCGCGGTCGCGGGCTGCGTTTCGCGCTACATGCGCACTGGGCCGTTAGCTCAATCAGGTAGAGCAGTGGACTCTTAATCCATTGGTTGCGGGTTCGATTCCCTCACGGCCCACTCAATTTTGCCCGGGGCGTGCGCCGGAGCTTGCGTCGAGGCTTACATGGGCCGGCGGATGAACTCGCCGATGGGTCCTCCGATCACCACGCCGTCATCGTAGATCCGCGTTCCGCGCAGGAAGGTGGTTTTTACGCGGGCGCTCAGTTCGACCCCTTCGAACGGAGTGTAGCCTTGCTGTGATTCGGATTCTTCGGAGCGCACCGTCCAGGTCTCGCCCGGATCCACGATCGCCAGGTCCGCATCCAGGCCCTCGGCGATGTCGCCCTTGCGGGTGAGGCCGAAGCGCCGCGCCGGGTTGAGGCTGGTGACTTCGGCCATGTGATTGAAGCTCATGCCGCGCCGCGTGCCTTCGCTCACCAGCGCGGACAGCAGGTACTCGGTGCCGCCGAAACCGGATTTCGCCAGCCAGATATCGTCGGGGTTGTCCTGGCTCACCTTGCGCTCGTGCTTGCAGCAGGCATGGTCGCTGCACACCCAGTCGAGTTGGCGTTCCAGCAGCTTCTCCCAGAGGAATTCCACGTCCTTGCGAGGGCGGATTGGCGGGTTGACCTTGGCCAGGTTGCCGTTCGGCGTGTCCACGTCCAGCACCAGGTGGCCGATGGTGACCTCGCGGCGAAAGTTGATGTGCGGGAAAGCGCCTTGCATACGCAGCGCCGCGTCCACCGCCTTGGCCGAACTCAGGTGCAGGAGATTGATGTTCGGCAGGTCCGTCTCGTGCGCCAGATACGAAGCGATGCAGATGGCCAGGCCCTCGGAGTGCGGCGGGCGCGCCGCATGGTAGGCGTGCAGGCCGGTGAGTTTGCCCTCTTCCTGCACGATGCGGGTGTAGGCCTGCATGATTTCCGCCGTCTCGCAATGCAGGCTGAGGCTGATGGCGGACGCGGCATCGGGATGCTCCTGCATGGCGCGCTTCACGCCGCGCATCACGAACTCGAAGTGAGCGTAATCGTAGCGCTCGTCCTCGGCGATCATCAGGAAGTCGTTCTGGCTGGCGGAGGCCCCGTGCAGCCCATAGCTGCCGTAGAACATGAAGATCTTGAACGAGGTTACGCCGTGCTCGCCCACCAGCATGGGCAATTCCGAAATATGCTTGCGGTCCATGGGAGCCAGGTGATAGCAGTAGTCCACATGAAAACGCCCTTCGGACTTCTCCAGAACTTCGGGGAAAAACTCCGCATAGGGCCCGCCCTTGTTCAGGTAGTACTGCCCCGTGCGCATGTAGTTGAGGCTGGAGGTCACTCCGCCCTGGGCCGCCGCGCGGCTCTCGGTCTGCGCGTCCTGCTCCAGCGGGCCGTAGATCCCGCAGTGCATGTGCGGATCCACCACGCCGGGAAAGGCGATGCGGTTGCGCGCATCGTAGGTGTCCCTGGCGCTCTCGGCAGGGATATCCGGCGCCAGGCGCGCAAAACGCCCGCCCTTGATCGCAATGTCCAACGGCTCCAGTCCGTTTCCGTGGGGTCGCGCCACGCGCACATTCTTGATCAAGAGGTCGAATTCTTGGGTGCCGTCAGTCATCAATCAGCTCCAGTAGCAAGTCAGCGGCATTGTAAGCCTGCTGCGATACACTAGCGTGCCGGGAGAGGGCTCACCAGCGCCCCGGGAGAGGGAACATATTGAACATGAAGAGACGCAAAGGCTACGCCGACGGCCCGTTCGGCCAGATCCACTATCAGGAGGCGGGAAGCGGAATGCCGCTGTTGCTGCTCCACCAGTCGCCCAGTTCCTCGGAGATGTTCGAGGCCGCCTATCACCGGCTTGCGGCGCGCGGAATACGCGCGATCGGCGTTGACACTCCCGGCTTCGGCCAGTCCCACGTGCCCGACGAGCAGCCCTGGATTCCGGATTACGCGCAGGCGGTCCGCAGCGTCATCGACCACCTTCAGTTGGACCGCGCCGCGGTGCTGGGCCATCACACGGGGGCCTCGATTGCCGCCGAGCTGGCGGTGATGGAGCCGCAGCGGGTTACCCGCGTGGTGCTGAACGGGGCGCCGATGCTCACGTCCGAGGAGCAGGCCCAATGGAAGGAGGCGACCGGCAAGCGCGCGGAACCCGAGGTGAAGCCGGACGGCAGCCACCTGATGGACATGTGGAACCGGCGCCTGCACTTCACGCCGGGCTGGACCAACCTGCGCGCCATGCACTGGGGCGTAGTGCAGATGCTGATTGCCGGCGAGACCGCCCGCTACGGCCACGCCGCCGCTTTCGCCCACGACCTCTCCGAGCCCCTGCGCAAGATGACCCAGCCGACGCTGGTGCTCACCAACACCGGCGACGACATCTACGAGCAGTGTCGGCGCGTCAACGAGCTCCGGCCGGACTTCGAATATGCCGAGTTGCAAGGCGGCACTCACGACATCGTGGACGAACAGCCCGAGGAATGGACCCGCATCGTGGCCGACTTTGTGCTGAGAGACGACACACTGCGAGAGGACCCGTCATGACCGATACCCTGGGATGGAGAATGAAGTTCGGCGTGGTGGCCCCGTCCACCAACACCAGCGTGCAGCCGGAATACGACGACATGCGCCCGCGCGGCGTAACCAATCATTTCTGCCGGGTCTGGATCCCCGACGACCCGGTGAACAGCGACGAGGAATTCCTGCAGCTGATGGAGAACATCCGCGCGGAGACGGAAACGGCGGTGGACCGCGTCATGACCTGCAGCCCGGATTACGTGGTGATGGGCATGTCCGCGGAAACGTTCTGGGAGGGCGTGCTGGGCGCCGAACAGTTGAAGAAGAACCTCGAGGAGCGCGCCGGGGTGTCCGTGGGACTGGGCTCGCACGCCTGCCGCGACGCGATCGCTTGTTATGGCGACATCAAGAGGATCGGCGTGATCACGCCCTATATGCCGGTGGGCGACGCGGAAGTGCGCCGGTTTTTCGAGGGCTGCGGCTTCGAGGTGGTTCACCTCGTGGGGTTGAAGAGCAAAAGCCCGATGCTGATCGCGCATGAGACGCCGGAAACGCTGCGCCGCGCCGTGCATGAGGTCAACGACAACTCGGTGGAGTTGATTATCCAGGTGGGCACCAACCTGGCCTTCGCGCATATCGCGCCGGAAGCCGAGAACTGGCTGGACAAGCCGGTGCTGGCGATCAACACCTGCACCTACTGGCACGCGCTGCGCGAAAACGGAATCGACGACAAGGTCTACGGCTTCGGCTCGCTGATGGCCGAGCACTGATCCTCAGGCGACAGGCAGCAGGCGAGGCAACAGGCAGCAGGCAAAGGCGACAGCCCCGGTGAAATACGAATACACCCCCATATCGCAGCGGCCGCGGCTTGCGTGGCCGGACGGCAAGCGCGTGGCTCTGCTGATCACCTTCAATCTCGAAACCTGGGACCTCACCAAGGACACCGACGCGCCGTACTACGCCGGCGGTCCGCCGGTGCTGCCCGACGCATTGCCCGGCCGGGTGCCCGATTTCCCCAACTACACCTGGCGCGAGTATGGCCAGAGGGTGGGCATCTGGCGTCAGTTCGAGTTGTTCGACGAACTCGGCGTTACGCCAGGCTGCACGCTCAACGCGGTTACCTGCGAGCGGCGCCTGCCCATGGTGCAGGCCGCCATGGAGCGCGGCTGCGAGCTGATCGCGCACAACTACGAACAGGGCGAGCTGCTTACGGATTTCTCCGGCGACGAGGAGCGCGAACGCGAAGTCATCCACCGCACGCTGGACATCTACGAGCGCACCGTAGGCCGCAAGGCGCGCGGCTGGCTGTCTTCGTCGCTGCGCAGCACGCTGGCCACGCCCGGCATCCTCGCCGAAGCCGGGCTGCTTTTCTATTGCGACCTGATGAACGACGACCAGCCATACCGGGTGCGCACGCCGCACGGCGATATCGTCTCCACGCCGTATTCCAACGAGATCAACGATTTCACTCTGCTGACCCGGCGCGGCCACAGCACCGATGAATTCCGCGACATCCTGATCGAGGAACTGGATGTGCTCCACGCCGAGGGCGCCACCCAGGCGCGCATGATGAACGTGGGGCTGCACCCGCACGTCTCGGGGCGCGCCTACCGGGTGCGCGCGTTACGCGAATTCATCGAACACGCCAAGGCCCTGCCCGGCGTGTGGTGGACCACCCGCGAAGAAATCGCCGAGTGGTACCTCAAGCGAACCCGCCAGCCCTGATCGGGCCGGCAGGTTCGCCCCAGCTTCGTTTGCCGGAAATCGCGGGCGGTCCGGTTTGCCTGGTTATTCGGGGCGGGCCTTGATCGCGTCGAGATTCAGTAGCGGTAGAGCGCCGGCACCGGTCACCTGAGGGAGCGTGCCATCCCATTTTTCGGCGACTCGCAGGTTGATGAGCTGCGGATTGTCGCGCAGCGCTTCGGCGTCGCGGATTCCGGTTTCCGGAGTGTCTCTGGAGTGTCTGGAGTGCCGGTCTCTGGAGTGCCGGGATCGCGGCACGGACCGTTGCAATATCTGGTTTACCAAGCTTATCTGTCCATGAAGTCGTGCAAGAGCATCTTCAGCTCCTTGGCCTCCCTGGTCATGCATTCCCAGATCACCAGGACATCCCAGCCATCGTGCCGAAGGCGTTCCCAATTCTCTTTGTCCCGAACGACTGTACGCTCCAGCTTGGGCAACCAGTAGTCCCGGTTGGATTTGGGTTTCCTCACCAGTTTGCAATCCTTAGCGTCGTGCTGATGCCAAAAGCAACCGTTGACGAAAATTACTTTCTTTCTCGACGGAAAGACGAGATCAGGGCGCCCAGGCAGATCGTGGCGGTGAAGCCTGTATCGATAACCCATTGAGTGGACCAGCCGGCGCACGATCATCTCCGGTTTCATGTCTTTGCTGCGTATGGCGCGCATATTGGCACTGCGCACTTCGGAGCTTACGTGGTCCACGGACTTTGGGGAGTATTCTTTCTTGCGCTTCTGCGCTTTCTGCTAGCGGGAGAGAGCCTTACTGATTTGCTTGCAGAATTTCTTCCTGTCGGGGGCTTTCTTATAGAGCACGGCCTGTTGCAGGTTTGAATGGCTGGTGCCTTCCACTTCTGAAAGAGCAAACCTTTTGGCACCGGCGTTTTCAGGATCATCTTCGTAGGAATAGGACATGAAAATTATGTTCACGGTGCTGTCCCGCACATCATGCGTACGCATGAATTTCGCCTTGTTGCGCACATATTCGTATAAAACATCTTGCATCACCGCGACGATCTTCGTACCCCATTGGTGATGAAAATATCCTTTCCGAATTAGCTGTGTGATGTATCGCTTGTAGACATTGTCAAAGTTCAGACCATAGCTTTTCTTGGCCTCCAACTGCCGGCCTTCACGCAATGCCGAATAAGCATCATTCACAGTTCCGGTAATGTCGATTGCTTGCAGTTCAACCGATAAGAACTGCCCGATGCTGCCCTCTTCATCGACATCGGCTATAACAAAATCGACGTTACCAAAACCTGTCATCTTTACTTCCCGTGCCACTTGGGGATTAGCTGGAGGATGCCCAGGCCAGCAATGTTCTACAACCTCGCTCAGAAAATTGATTTGATTGAAGCGTTTTGGACACACGCATACCTCCCTGCCCTTTCTCCAAACCGAGCAGACCGGATAGGGTTCGTCAAGGGATGTACTGCGCTTAACGCACTTCAGGCCCGAGAACGGGCACATGAACGCGCGAGCCGATGGATTAAATCTCCACTCTGCGGGCCTGCCCAGGACCTCGCAAATGTAATCTTTGGGATCAGACGGCAATTGCTAGTTCCAAAGCACTATCGCTCTGGCGTGCTGCGTCGGCAAATTGCATGGCGTGCAGCATTGCTTGTGCAACACGTTTCCCCAGAACCGGCGGCACCGCGTTGCCAACCTGAACAAACTGCTCGGTTCTGGGGCCCCGAAATCTGAAACGGTCTGGAAAAGATTGGAGACGCGCCGCTTCGCGCACGGTCAATACCCGGTCTTGCTCCGGGTGAATATATGCGCCCCAATGGATGTCGCATTTTGTGAGTATTGTGCATGACAATCCATCATTGCGGAGTCGGCCATAACGTTTTGTATGGTCGCACCTGCGCGCCTTTTTCATTCCAGCCGGCAATAGTTCACGTGGAATGTCGCGCCAGCTTCCTCCTGGCCCAACGTGCTTCATCCGCTGCAAATTTATTGGGGCAAGGCGGGGCGCGGCGTGATTATGCACAACCTTTAGCCCGGCGCCAGTGGCGCTGGGCTCGCCGCGCATAATTGCCTGAAAGCCCGAACTTGCTGCGGTGCGATAAGCTGTGGGGCCTGGATCTTCTCCATTCTTGAGGATCGGCAAATCGCTGATAGCCTCCCCTACAGTCACGAAAGGCAACAGGCCACGACCATGCGTCGGCTGTGGCCATAATACGGGCAGATCTACTCGATTGCCGACAAAGAACACTCGGCGCCGCTCTTGCGGTACGCCATATTCTTCCGCCCTCAAAATCCGCATATCCACAACATATCCCAACTCGGAGAGACCAGCCAAAATATCTCGAACCGCCCTTCCCTTCCCAGCGGAAGTAATGCCCGTCACATTTTCCAGCACCACCCACTTCGGGGCCAATCCCCTCACGACTCGCAAATATTCCTCGAACAACCTGCTGCGTTTGTCGTGAAGACCCCTCTGATGGTTATAGACGCTGAATGCCTGACAGGGTGGACCACCGATCAAGCAGTCCAGTTCACCTTTTTTCAGGCCCGTTGCCCTCAGGAAGTGGCCTGCACTGATTTCTTCGATTGGCCCCGGCAAGAACTCGGCGGTGTCGTGCGCCAAGCCAAATGTGGCTCCAGCATACTCATCGAAATCGTTACCGGCCAGGATCATAAAGCCAGCCTGTTGAAATCCCTCAGACAGTCCGCCAGCTCCGCAGAACAGGTCGACCGCTGTCATTTCCTTCATAGCCATAACTCCTTGGCTTGATGTGTGATTGACATACTCGCTGCCTTATTCCCTATTGTCCTGTTCGCTTACTACTCTTTCTACAGGCCCGAAACTAAACGGAAGTTGAGCGGTCTCTTGCTGGCAGCGTTCAAGAAAGTCGCCTATGGCACGGCGGCTGAGCCATGCCATTGAAACCTGGTACTTGCCGGCAAGCCACGACAACTCCTGGTACTCTGCTTCAGAGAGATTAACGCTGACCCGGTGCTTGGCAGCCAAAGCAAAGTCTCCTTTCGACTTGGCAATCTGCTGCATGATGCAGCACATTGCAGCAGAATGTGCCAGGATATTAGAAAAGTCAAGCTGACGCCTCAGGCCGTAATTCTCCTCACGGCTGCGGGGGATGGGACCACATGCCGGTTGAGGCGTAGCGCTCGCCGCCGTCGGAGAGGATGGTGGCGATGGTGGCGTAGCGGCCGGTGGCGGCGACCTTGAGGGCAGCGAGCGCGTAGGCACCGGAAGACGGCCCCACGAACAAGCCTGCCCTGGAAAGCCGCCGACACACGGCGGTGGCCTCTTCCAGACGCACATCGATCCTCTGGTCGATCAGGTCCTGATCGAGAATGGCCGGAACGATGTCGCCGGGAGCACCCAGGGGCTTCAATCCCTCTATGCCGGGAAACAGCTCCGGCACCACGCAGGCGATGTGCAGATCGGGGTTGACCTCGCGCAGCCTGCGTCCCACGCCGGTGATCGTTCCGCCGGTTCCGACCCCCGCCACCAGAGCGTCCGGAGGGCCGCCCGCCGCCGCGACTATCTGCCCCAGCAATTCGCCGCCCGTGTCCTCATAGTGCGCCCGCCAGTTCTCCGCGTTGGAGTACTGATCGCAATGCCAGTACCGTTCGGGCTGTTCTGCAGCGATGCGGTGCGCCTCGCGCAGCGCGAAGTCGTAGCCTTCGATCGGATCGGTGAGAATCAGTTCCGCGCCATGCGCTTCGATGCGCTCAAGGCGCTCGCGGCTGGCATTTCCGGGCACCACCAGAGTCACCGGCACGCCCAGCGCCGCGCCCAGCATGGCGTAGGCGATGCCGGCGTTGCCCGAGGAGGAGTCCAGCAAACGCCGCCCGCCCTGGAGATGGCCGTCGCGCAAGCCGGCGGACAGCATCCGCGCCACCGGACGGTCCTTGATCGAGCCGCCGGGATTGACGCTTTCCAGCTTGGCCAGCAGCCGCACCCCCGCGGGCGTTTCTTCAAGGAAGTCCAGTTCGACCAGCGGAGTGCCGCCGATTCCCGAGAAAACGCCGGTGCGCCGGGATGCCCCCTCTCCCCGGCCGGGATCAGCTCGCAAGGGCGCAGAACTCCTGATAGTCGATATAGCCCGGGAACTCCGCGCCGTCGGCGCAATAGCGGCACTCGGGGCTGCGGTGCTGCCTGAACTCGGTAAACCGGGAGTCCAGCGCATCGTAGTGGAGCAGCCTGCCCACCAGCGGGTCGCCGGCGCCGAGCAGAATCTTGATGGTCTCCACCGCTTCGAGCAGCCCCACGACGCCCGGCAATATCCCCAGCACGCCGGCCTCGGCGCACGACGGCGCCAGCTCGGGCGGCGGCGGTTCCGGGTAGAGGCAGCGGTAGCAGGGGCCGGGGTCCGGATCGCGCGATGGCCAGAACACGGTCACCTGGCCCTCGAAACGGAACACCGAGCCGTGGACGTTGGGTAAGCGGTGCTTCACGCAAGCGTCATTAACCAGATAACGGGTGGCGAAGTTGTCCGAACCGTCCACCACCACGCCGTAGCCTGCAAACACTTCGTCCACGTTGCTGCTGTCCAGCCGCAGCGCATGCTCCGTTACCTTCACCGCCGGGTTGAGCGCCTTCAGCGCCTCGCGGGCCGAAGCAACCTTGGGAACCCCCACCCGGTCGTCGGTGTGGAGAATCTGGCGCTGCAGGTTGGTGCGGTCCACCACGTCGTGATCGACGATGCCCAGCGTGCCCACGCCCGCGGCGGCCAGGTACAGCGCGGCCGGCGAGCCCAGCCCTCCGGCGCCGATCAGCAGCGCCCGGCCCTCCAGCAGTTTCAACTGGCCAGCTTCGCCCACTTCCGGCATCACCAGATGCCGCGCGTAGCGCTCGCGCGCGTCGGCGTCCAGCATCTTCGGGATCTCGAAGGGCAGTCCTTCGTCCTTCCATTGATTGAAGCCGCCGGCAACGGAGCGCACGTCGCTGTAGCCCATGCGCCTGAGTTCATCGGCGGCGAACAGGGAACGCCCGCCGCTGGCGCAGGTCACCAGCACCGTCCGGTCCAGGTCGGGGATCGCGTCCTCGACCCGGAATTCCAGGAAGCTGCGGTCCATGCGAAAAGCGTTTTCCGGGCTCCCCTGGGCCACCTCCCGGGCATCGCGAACGTCCACCAGCGCCGCGCCGTTCCGCTGCATGGCAAGGGCCTGCGCGGGCGTAACCTCGGGGATGCTTGCCCGCAGTTCGGCAAGCCGACGATCTCTAGCCCGCATGTTTCGTCCGGCCTCCGGCCACTGCCGGAAGTATGGACAGCACATCCCCTTCGCTCACCGGCGTGTCCAGCCCGTCCAGAGCCCGGATGTTGTCGCTGCCCAGATAGAGGTTGACGAACTCGCGGGGCTGGCCGTCGGATTTAAGCACGCGCTCCAGCAAACCCGGAAACTCGGCGCCGGCGGAGCGTATCGCCTCGCCCACGGTGCCGCCGCTGCCGCCGATCTCTCCCTTGCCGCCGGTAAATCCGCGAAGCGGCGTGGGGATGCGCAGGATCACGCTACTCATTCCGACACTCTCTCCTCGACGAATCCCTTCCCGTTAAGCCGCCACGACCGCAAATCCTCCATGCCTTCGCCGCTGACCGAGAGAATGACGTAGGAGTAGCCGTCCCAGGCGGCCTCGCGGTCGGTCTCCGACGGCCGCGCCGGATGATCGGGATGCGTATGCCAGAAACCGACGATCTCCAGGCCGGCTTCGCGCGCCGCCAGGTCCGCCGTCATCATGTCATCGGGGTCCAGGACGTAGCGGTCGCGGGCCCGCTCGGTATTCAGATTGCGAGCCTCGAACACCCGCTCGACCCGCACCTGGCCGTTCGCGCCGGCCCCCACCAGGATGCCGCAGGTCTCGTACGGGTATCCGTTCACGGCGATCGCTGCCAACTCTTCGCGCAGCGGGCCGGGGAGACTGATCCTGTTCATCGGGTAAACGCAGGGCAACTGAGTGGGATGACGCATTTTACAATCGGCGGATACGGATAAAATCCCCGGGTTTGCAGACATCCCCCGAACTCGGGACGGGACATCTTATGAATTACGTGTATGGCGCTATCGCGGCCGGGTTGCTGGCCATTGTGTATGGACTCTTGAGTACCCGCTGGGTGCTGAAGCGCGACCCGGGCAATGAACGAATGCAGGAAATCGCCGCGGCGGTGCAACTCGGCGCCAAGGCCTATCTGAACCGGCAATACTCCACAGTTGCCCTGGCCGGCCTGCCGCTCATGCTGCTGCTCGGTTTCGTGCTGGACTGGGCGGTGGCCGGCGGCTTTCTGCTGGGCGCGTTGTTCTCCGGCGCGGCCGGTTATATCGGCATGAACGTATCGGTGCGCGCCAATTCCCGCACCGCGCAGGCGGCCCATGACGGGATGAACGCGGCCCTGGCGGTGGCGTTCCGCGGCGGCGCGATTACCGGCATGCTGGTGGTCGGCCTGGCGCTGCTGGGCGTGGCGGGTTACTACCTCCTCCTCGACAGCCTCGGGCTGGGCACCGGCGACGCCCTGCACGCGCTGGTGGGCCTGGCCTTCGGCGGCTCGCTGATCTCGATCTTCGCGCGCCTGGGCGGAGGCATCTTCACCAAGGGCGCGGACGTGGGCGCGGACCTGGTGGGCAAGGTGGAAGCGGGCATTCCCGAAGACGACCCGCGCAACCCGGCGGTGATCGCCGACAATGTGGGCGACAATGTGGGCGACTGCGCCGGCATGGCCGCGGACCTCTTCGAGACCTACGCGGTAACCGTCATCGCCACCATGCTTCTGGGCTTCCTCACGGTGCAGGAAGCCCAGCACACGGCCGTGCTGTACCCGCTGGCGATCGGCGCGGTTTCCATTGTGGCTTCCATCCCTGGCGCCTTCGTGGTCCGCGCCGGCAAGGGCCAGTCGGTGATGTCGGCGCTGTACAAGGGCGTGATCGCGGCCGGCCTGCTGGCGGCTGCGGGGATCTGGTTCGTCACCCGCGAAATGTGGGCCGGGGCCGGCTCCTTCCCGCCCACGCCGCTGTTTCTTTCCGCCCTGATCGGGCTGGTGCTGACCGGCATAATCATGTTCATCACCGACTACTACACGGGCACGCAATTCTCGCCGGTTCGCAAGCTGGCGCAGGCCTCCTCCACCGGCCACGCCACCAATATCATCGCCGGCCTGGGCTTGTCCATGAAAGCCACCGCCATGCCGGTGCTGGCCGTGTGCCTGAGCATTCTGGTGACCTACCAGCTTGCCGGCCTCTACGGCCTGGCCATCGCCGCCACGTCCATGCTGTCGATGACCGGCATGATCGTGGCGCTGGACGCCTTCGGTCCGATCACCGACAACGCCGGCGGCATCGCCGAAATGGCCGAGATGCCCGAGAATATCCGCAACATCACCGACCCGCTGGACGCGGTGGGCAACACCACCAAGGCGGTGACCAAAGGCTACGCGATCGGATCGGCCGGCCTGGCGGCGCTGGTGCTTTTCGCCGACTACACCCACAACCTTCAGGCAGCCGGCAAGAGCTTCGTATTTCGGCTGGACGACCCGGCGGTGATTATCGGCCTGTTCGTGGGCGGCCTGATCCCCTACCTGTTCGGGGCGCTGGCCATGGAAGCCGTGGGACGCGCGGCGGGCAGCGTGGTGCAGGAAGTGCGCCGGCAGTTCCGCGAGATCGCCGGGATCATGGAAGGCACGGCCAGGCCGGACTACGGGCGCGCCGTGGACCTGCTGACGCGCGCGGCCATTCGCGAAATGATCGTTCCGTCGCTGCTGCCGGTGCTGGCGCCGGTAGTGCTGGTGGTGGTGATCGGATGGCTGATGCCCGACGGCGCGGGCGCGCGGGCGCTGGGCGGCATGCTGATCGGATCCATCGTCACCGGGTTGTTCGTGGCCATCTCCATGACTACGGGCGGTGGCGCCTGGGACAACGCCAAGAAATACGTGGAGGACGGCGCGCTGGGCGGCAAGGGCTCGGAGGCGCATCATGCGGCGGTTACCGGCGACACGGTCGGCGATCCCTACAAGGACACCGCCGGACCCGCGATCAACCCGCTCATCAAGATCGTCAACATCATCGCCCTTCTCATCGCCCCCCTCCTTTAGACTGCATGACCGTGGGTCACGCCCGGCGCCGCGGCGCCCAGGCAGTCCCTGTTTGAAACCGTAACAACTCCGCTTGCGAACGCTCCACAACCCGATCCCTTCCGCTTCCGGAATAGCGGCGGTGGCGAGAGGGTAGAATTCACCCGCTGATATCGGCGACTATTCGCGCATGAAGCATATCCTCATTCTGGCCGCGTTGGCGGCCCTGATTGGCGTGCCCTTCACGGGGTCGTCGGAGAACCTGCTTGAGGTGTACGAACGGGCGCGCATGAGTGATCCGCTGCTGCGCGAAGCCGAGGCCCGGCTGATGGCCTCCCGGGAGGTGCGGGCACAGTCCCGCAGCGTCCTGTTCCCGGAAATCAACGCAAGTGGTAATTATTCCCGCAGCGACAGTCGCGCAACCCTGCTGTTCTACGCGCCTACGCCAGGCGGCGAGTTCGCCCCGGTCATTGAGACCAGCGCAACCGACGCAAAATCCACCGGATGGGGATTCACCTTGACCCAGACCATCTTCGACTGGGCCGCCATCGTTGCCCTGGGCGCTTCGAAGGATTTGCTGGCGCAGGGTGAAGCGGATTTCGAAGCGGCGCTACAGGAATCCATGCTGCGCACGGCCCAGGCCTACTTCGCGGTTCTGGGCGCGCAGGACGAACTCACCTCGCAAAGCGCCAACCGCACCGCCATCGCCCGCCAGCTTGAACAGGCGCAAAAGCGTTTCGAGGTGGGACTGATCGCGATCACCGATGTGCAGGAGGCGCAGGCCGCGCATGATCAGGCGGTGGCCGCCGAGATCGCCGCCAAGCGGTCGCTGGCCACTGCCGAAGAGCAACTGCGGGAAATCGTGGGATCACCCATGCCGGTGGCCAATCTGACCCGGCCTGGCGAAGGCATGCCGCTGCCGCTGCCTTCGCCCAACGTGGAGCAATCGTGGATCGACACAGCGCTACAGCAGAATCCCAGCCTGGTATCGGCGCGCATGGAGGCATCCCTCGCCGAGGCTGAAGTGAGGCTGCGCCGCTCCGATTACCTGCCTACGCTGGAAATCGTGGCAGACACCGGCGGCATCAGCGGCGACCGCGAGCGGATCTTCCGTGGCGTGGGGGCGGACTACAGCGACAGCGGTCGCAACGAATCCATCCGGCTGCAGCTTTCCGTGCCGATTTTCGATGGCTTCAACAGGAACTCCCGCGTCCGTGAGGCGAAATTCCTGCACCGCGCCTCCACGGAGCGCCTCGAGGGCGTGGAGCGGGCGGTTGTGCGCCAGACCCGCGACGCATTCCTGGGTGTCAGCTCGGAGATTTCGCGTGTCAATGCGTTGCGCCAGGCCGTGGCTTCCAGCCAGACTGCGCTGCGGGCCACCGAGGCCGGCTACGAGATCGGCACCCGCACCATCGTGGACGTGCTGGATGTGCGCCGTAACCTGGTGCAGGCCGAAACCAACTATGCGCGCAGCCGCTACGACTTCATCATCAATGTGCTCAGCCTCAAGAGCGCGGCAGGCATCCTCACCGAGGAGGACCTGGCAGAAGTCAGCCGCTGGATGGAGCAGAGCGCGCCTTCCGAGGAGGAAGAAACGGCTCAATAAGGTCCAAGGTCCGGTCCAACACGTCCCGCCCGGCGGCGACGCAGGCCCTGGCCGCCTTTCCAGCGCGCTGCCGAGCATCCTCGTTCCCAAGCAGACGGGCCGCATGTGCCGCCAGTTCGCTGGCATCGCGCACGCGGAACAAGGCGCCTGCGTCGCATAGAAGACGGGCCGTTTCCAGCGTATTGAACAGCTGCGGACCGGCCAGCACCGGCAGACCGAAGGCAGCGGGCTCCAGCAGGTTGTGTCCGCCCACCGGCGCAATGCTGCCGCCCACGAAGGCAAGATCCGCGACCGCGTAGAAGCCGATCATCTCGCCCAGGGAATCCAGCATGAAAACCTGCGTGTGTGCATTCGGCGCGCCATCGCGCGACCGTAGCGACACTCTCAGACCGCTGTGCTGAAGGTGTGCGCGCACCTCGGCGAACCGCTCGCGATGGCGGGGAGCAAGTATGAGCAGGCTATCGGGCCGCTCGTCGAGAAGGCGCCGGTGGGCAAGCAAGGCCTCCTGCTCCTCCGGCTCATGGGTGCTGGCGGCGATCCACACCGGTCGTCCGGCACCGATGGCGGCGCGAAGTCGTGCGCCGCGCTCAAGGGCGCCCGATTGCGGGCGGCAATGAAACTTCAGGTTGCCGCTCACCCGCACGTCCAGGTCTTCGGGGGACAGCGAGCGGAAGCGCCGGGCATCCTCCTCGGTTTGCGCTCCCACCACGCCAACCGCCTTCAGGGCGGCGGCAATGAGTGGACGCACTCTTCGATAGCGCTCATGGGACCGCTGCGTAAGCCGGGCGCTGACCATCAGCAGCGGGATGCCGGCCGCACGGCAGGCATCGTACAGGCCAGGCCAGATCTCGGTTTCCAGGATCACGCCCAAGGCGGGGCGGACCGTGCGCAGGAAGCGGCGGTTCACAATGCCCAGGTCGAACGGCAGCATGCCATGCGACTGCGGCGCCCGCAAGCCGTGCTGAATCGCTGCCGAGCCGGCAGGCGTGAACGCGGTAAGAAACAGCGGCAGGTCCGCCCGGCGACAGCTCAGTTCATCCGCCAGAACCGAAAGCGCAGCAACCTCGCCGAGGGAAGAGCCATGCAGCCATACGCTCCCGGGAGGCACGGCGGGAGTGCGCATTCCCCAGCGTTCGAACAAGCGCTTGCGCCAGCCGGGATCGCGCGTCGAGCGCGCCAGCATGTAACCGCACAGCGCGGGAGCGGCTATCCAGGACAGCGCGCCGTAGGCGCCCAGAACCACCTTGTCGCTGCCCCGGCGCGCGCCCATGCTCGCTACACCATAGGCCCGTCTATGCATTCGCCGACGCGCATTCGCGTTTCCTCTCTGTGGGGAGCTTCGAGGGCATGGATGCCCGAGCCGAGCCCACAGGGACGTGCTTGTTGCGTCTCCCCACAGAGAGGAAACGCGAATGCGCGCCGGCGAATGCATAGACGGCGAAATCCTGCGCAATCATCACGGGCCCTGGTGAATGTCCGTGCGGGCTAGCCGGTCATGCGATTGAGGAGGCCCGACGTGGACAGGCCCTCGCGATAGGGAAGTATGACGACCTTTCCGCCGGACCTCTCTACGGCTTTGCCGCCAGCCACCTCGTCCGGATGGTAATCGCCCCCCTTGACCAACACCGCGGGCGCAACCTGCCCAATCAGTCGCTCCGGCGTGTCTTCGCTGAAGGGCACGACCCAATCGACGCAGCCCAGCGCGGCGAGGACCTCCATGCGCTGCTCGAGCGGCACGACGGGTCTTCCCGGACCCTTGAGCCGTCGAACCGAATCGTCTTCGTTGACCGCAACCATGAGGCGATCGCCCAAGGCGCGGGCTGCGGCGAGGCAGGCGGTATGCCCAGCATGCAGCAGGTCGAAGCAACCGTTGGTCATCACAAGCCTGCGGCCGGACTCGCGCAGGCGCTGGCCAATCTCCGTGGCCCAGGCGGCATCAATAACTGCGGACTCGCGCGGCGCGGGGTCGCCCAGCTCCTCGTGAAGATCCGAAAGGCTGACAGGCGCCACGCCCACGCGCCGCACCACTACGCCGGCGGCCACATTGGCCAGGTGAGCCATACGGTACAGGTCCGCGCCCACCGCCAGGCCCGCGGCCAGCACGGCCACCACCGTATCGCCAGCGCCGGTCACGTCGAATACTTCGCGGGCCCGGGCAGGAATATGCTGCGGCGCCCCGTCGGCGGGCGCCAGCAACAGGCCGTGATCGCCCAGCGTAACCACCATGCCGCCAATTTCCAGCAGGGCGCATACTCTTTGCGCCCGCGCCGCCATATCGTTTGTGGATTCCTCCGAACCGCCCAGCGCCGCCTCGAATTCGGCGCGGTTCGGCGTGAGCAGGCGGGCACCGCGATACTTCCCGAAATCCGCGGACTTCGGGTCCACGAGCACCGGCTTGCCCGCGGCGCGGGCGGCCGCAATCAGCGCCGCGGGGTCGGCGAGGCTGCCCTTGGCATAGTCGGACAGCACCACGGCGGAACAGTCACCGAGAAGTTCCCGGAACCTTTCCGCCAGACGCCCGGCATCTTCGGCGTCAAAAGGCGTCTCGCGGTCCAGGCGAATAACCTGCTGGTTGCGGCTGAGCACCCGCAGCTTGCGGACGGTGGGCCGCTGCCGCGAGCGGACCCACTCCCTGGCCACTCCGCTGTCTCGCATCGACAGCTCCAGCGCCTCGCCCTCCGGGTCCTCGCCCACGATGCCAAGCAATGCGACGCGGGCGCCGAGACCCGCCAGGTTGCAGGCCACATTGGCGGCGCCGCCCGGGCGCTGCTCCTTGCGTTCCACGTTAACCACCAGCGCGGCCGCTTCGGGAGATACGCGCCGGGACGGACCGTGCCAGTACTCGTCGAGCATCGCGTCGCCCGCCACCAGCACTCGCGCCTGGGAGAAATCGGGAATCACGGCATCTATCTTGAGTCCATCAGACCAGGTCGAACTTTGCCGGGCGCATGTGGGCCAGGAGCCATTATCGCAATTTCCGACCCGGCTATGCGTTCGCCGGTGTGCGTTCGTTGGTGCGCCATCGCCTTCCCGCTGTGTGGGGACCTTGCGAGGGCAGGATGCCCGAGCAGAGCACACAGGGACGTGCTCGTAGCGTGTCCCCACACAGCGGGAAGGCGATGGCGCACCAACGAACGCACACCGGCGAAATCCGGCGCGGTCATCACGGGTCTTGCTGAAACAGGCCGACTAGTGTGCTAGTTGCACTTCGAGTCGCCGCAGTTCAGACAGGTGAGGCAGCCGTCCATCATCACCACCGCCGCGGTGTGGCAACGCCCACAGAGTTGCGCGCCAGCCGGAAAGCTGTTCCTGGCGAAGGCATCCTCCTGGCGTTGGGCGTCCTCGTAATCCTGACGCTTGGCATCCAGCATCCGTTGCTGTTCGCTGTCAATCTCATGCTGACCCAAAAAACCGATGTTCTCCAGGTGCTCGCCCACCACGTGACCGAGTTCGGCGATGATGGAAGGCATGTATACGCCGCCGGCCTGCCAGTATCCGCCGCGCGGATCGAACACGGCCTTGAGTTCGTCCACCAGGAAAGCCACGTCGCCGCCCTTGCGGAACACGGCGGACATCACCCGGGTCAGCGCCACGATCCACTGATAGTGGTCGAGGTTCTTGGAGTTGATGAAGATCTCGAACGGACGGCGGCGTTCGGCGGGCGTATCCTCGTTCAGCACGATGTCGTTGATGGTCACGTACATGGCGTGATCGGACACCGGGGTCTTCACCTTGTAGGTGGTGCCCTTGAGCCGGGTGGGGCGCTCCAGGCCTTCGTGCATGCGCACCACATTGCCGTCGTCGCCCACAGGCCGCGAAGGCAGAGCCTGCCGGGTGCCAGCGGGCGCCGGAGAAGTGGCAGAGGGCGTCGATGCAGCGGCAGAGGGCGCCGGAGAAGTGGTGGATGCGGCAGAGGGCTCCGGCGAGGGCGGCGCAGCGGCGGCGCTTGTGGGGGCGGCGTCCGGCTGCTCCACGCGATAGCCCACGATCTTGCCGGTGATTTTCCTGGCGGTTTCGGTCATTTTTCAGAACTCCAGCGTTCTTGCAAGCCTCCGGGCCGGCCTTCGTAACCCCTTCTTTCCCGGAGACGCATAATCCCATGAAGCTTGGTCAGAACTTGCCGTAGTAGCCCTCCTTGAGCGCGTCAAAGAGATTGGCGGCGGTATGCACCTGGCCGTCGTACTCGACTTCCTCGTCGCCGGCCAACCTCACCTCGCTTCCGTCTTCGAGCTGGAAAATGTAGAAGGTGCCCTTCAGGTCATCCTCCTTCACCAGCACGCCCTGGAAGGCGGTGGGATTGAAGCGGAAGGTGGTACAGCCCTTAAGCCCGCTCTTCCATGCCTTGACGTAAATATCCTTGAAGCGCTCGTACGGGTAGTCCGCGGGCACGTTGGCGGTCTTGGATATGGATGAGTCCACCCATTTCTGCGCCGCGCCCTGGATGGCCACGTGCTCCGAGGGAGATACGTCGTCGGCGGTCACGAAGTATTCGGGAAGCGCCGTGTCTCCCTCGCCCTGGGGGTTGGCCTTCGGGTTGACCTGCTCGCGATAGGCCAGCAGTTCATAGGAATACACCGGGACCTTTTCCTTGGTCTTGCGGCCTTCGCGAATGACGTTGCGGAAGTAGTGGTGGGCGAAGCTGGGTTCGATGCCATTGCTGGCGTTGTTCCCCAGAGACAGCGAGATGGTGCCTGTAGGAGCGATCGAGGAATGATGGGTGAAGCGCGCTCCTTCGGAGGCAATGGCGTCCACCAGTTCGGGATCCTCCCCGGCAACACGCTGCATGTAGCGGCTGTAGCGCGCCATCAGCACCTTGCCCGGCAGCTTGTCTCCGGCCTTGATGCCGTCTTCGGCCATTTCCGGGCGCTGGCGCAGCATTTGCGGCGTTACCTCGAACTCTTCGTCCATGATTGGCGCCGGGCCCTTCTCGCGTGACAACTCCAGGCCCACCTGCCAACCGGTCAGCGCCAGTTCGCGCGCCACGACCTCGGTAAATTCGATGGACGGCGCGCTGCCGTAGCGGATGCGCAGCATGGCGAGCGTCGACCCCAGCCCCAGAAAGCCCATGCCGTGACGCCGCTTTCGCAGGATCTCGCTGACCTGTCTCTCCAGGGGCAGCTCGTTGATCTCCACCACGTTGTCGAGCATCCGCGTGAAGATCGCCACGACCTCGTTGAACTCCTCCCAGTCGAAATACGCCTCGGTGGTGAACGGCCGGCGCACGAAGCGGGTCAGATTGACGGAGCCCAGCAGGCAGGCGCCGTACGGCGGCAGCGGCTGCTCGCCGCAGGGATTGGTGGCGCGGATGTTCTCCACGAACCAGTTGTTGTTCATCTCGTTGACGCGGTCGATGAGAATGAAGCCGGGCTCGGAAAAATCGTAGGTGGAGCGCATGATGAGATCGAACAGTTCGCACGCCGGCAGCGTTCCGTACACCTTGCAGGCCACGCGCCCTTCGCTGTCGCGGATGTAGCCGCGGGTAACCGGCCACTCGCGCCACACCACCCTGACGCTGTCGTTCAGATCGAACTCCTCCTCCTCGGATTCGGACGGATCCAGGGGAAAGGCCAGCACCCAGTCTTCCTCGGCCTCCACGGCCTTCATGAATTCGTCGGTAATCATCAGCGACAGGTTGAACTGCCGCAACCGGCCATCCTCGCGCTTGGCGGTGATGAATTCCTTGACGTCCGGGTGGCCCACATCGAAGGTGCCCATTTGCGCGCCGCGCCGGCCGCCGGCGGACGACACGGTGAAGCAGACCTTGTCGTAGATGTCCATGAACGACAGCGGACCGGAGGTGTAGGCTCCGGCGCCGGCCACGTAGGCGCCGCGCGGGCGTAGCGTGGAGAACTCGTAGCCGATGCCGCAACCGGCCTTTAGCGTCAGTCCGGCCTCGTGCGCCATCTCCAGAATACTGTTCATGGAATCGCCCACGGTTCCGGACACGGTGCAATTGATGGTGGAGGTGGCGGGCTTTTGCTCCTGCGCGCCGGCGTTGGAAACGATCCGCCCGGCCGGGACGGCACCATGGCTCAGGGCCCAGAGGAAGGATTCATACCACTTGTCGCGGATGTCTTCGGGCTCCACTTCGGCCAGCGTGCGCGCCACGCGGGCGTAGGTGTGGTTGACCTCCTGGTCGAGAATATCGCCTTTCTTGGTCTTGAGGCGGTACTTGGAGTCCCAGATGTCGAGGGAGGCGGGCTGTAAGGAAATTTCCTCTCTGTCTTGGCCGATTCTGGCCAGCCTTGCCGGTTGCCCCATGTACCCCCCACCAAATGTATTGTTTCCCGTCTCCGCCTTCCGGGGACGGAGAACGGACCCCGCGAAAGCTCCGCTTCTCCGGCGGAACTGCAAAGCGCATGAAGAGCCTTTGTATATACAACGCGGAGGTTTTACAAGCGTGCATTGGGATTACAATAAATTCGCCGTTTCCCAACAGCCGCATGGCGGCGGCGGCGCGACTATATGCGGCACATCCGCATCAAGATATTGGCTTGGCAGGTGTGCGCAGTTGATTTTCGGGACCACGCAAATGACACGCAAGACTCTGATCGGTATTTTCGCCCTGGCTTTGGCCCTTGCCGGCGGCGGCGCGCTGCAGTTGGGCGCGCCTCTGAATGCTACGCAGGCAGCCTTGCCGCCAGCCTTGAACGGGGAGCCCTTCCCCAGTCTGGCGCCGCTGGTTGAAGCCACCAAGCCGGCAGTGGTGAGCATCGCCATCTCCCGCCCCACCCGGAACTTCCGTTCGCCGTTCCGCGGCGATCCGTTCTTCGAACGCTTCTTTCCCACCCCGCCGCGGCAGGAACAGCGCGAGACGCAGCCCGTGGCGGCGGGATCGGGCGTCATCGTGGACGCCGAGCGTGGCCTGGTGCTAACCAACCACCACGTGATCGACAACTCCAACAGGATCGTGGTGACCTTGAACGACCAGCGCAGCGTGGAGGCCAAGGTGATCGGTTCGGACCCCGGCACCGACATCGCCCTGCTGGAGCTGGAAGAGGCCGACAATCTCACGCAGATGGCGCTGGGCGATTCCGAAGAGTTGCAGGTGGGAGACTTCGTGCTCGCGATCGGCAATCCCTTCGGCCTCACGCACACCGTCACCTCCGGCATTGTGAGCGCGCTGGGCCGCGCCATCAGCCAGACTTCGAGCCGCGGAGGACGGCTGAGCCCCATCCAGGATTTCATTCAGACCGACGCGTCCATCAATCCCGGCAATTCCGGCGGAGCGCTGGTGAACATGCGCGGCGAGCTGGTGGGCATCCCGTCCAACATCCTGTCCCGGTCCGGCGACAATGCCGGCATCGGCTTTGCGATTCCCACCTCGATCGCGAGCGAGATCATGCGTCAACTGGTGGCCTTCGGAGAGGTTCGCCGCGGCCGCCTGGGCGTGACCCTGCTCGACGTGGATCAGGAGTTGGCCGACACCCTGAATCTGGATGCGGCCGGCGGCGCAATTGTTCGGGAGGTAATTCCGGACTCGGCGGCCGAACAGGCCGGAATCGAACCGGGCGACGTGATCGTGCGCGTCAACGACAAGGAGATCAAGACCAGCAACGATCTGATCAACGCCGTGGGCCTGCGCGCCGTGGGCGAAGAGGTCACGCTGGAGATCGTGGGCGAGGATGGCCGCTCCAGGATGGTGGAAGCAGTCCTGGGGGGGTTGGTGGCCGCCACCGGCGACGACATTCATCCGGCGCTCACCGGCGCCTCGCTCACGGATTCGGATTCCGACAACCTCGAAGGCGTGCTCGTGGAGACCATCGAGGAAGGCAGCACGGCGCAGCGCTCGGGGCTCAGGGCCGACGACATGATCGTGGCCGTGAACCGGGTGCGGGTTCGCAACATCGAGCAGCTCAGAAAAGAGGCCGACGGGCAGTCGCTTATCGTGCTGCACATCCGGCGCGGCAACCGCACGCTTTTGGTGACGCTGCGGTCCTGAGCGGTCCGGGCGGGTCCGCCGGCCCCTGACGAAATATGCGGGGCGAAGCGAAGCGGATGGATTGCTACCTGGTGGGCGGCGCGGTTCGCGACCGGCTCCTGGAGCTGGAAATTCGCGAGCGGGACTGGGTGGTGGTGGGCGCCACTGCCGACGAACTCAGCCGGCAGGGCTACCAGAAGGTTGGCCGCTCGTTTCCAGTATTTCTGCATCCCGAAACCCGGGAGGAATACGCGCTGGCGCGGCGCGAGACCAAGACTGCGCCCGGCTACCGGGGTTTCGAGGTGGAGTTCGGCCCCGAGGTAACGCTGGAAGAGGACCTCAGGCGGCGCGACCTGACCATCAATGCGATGGCCGAAGACGCCGAAGGCAATTTGATCGATCCGCACGGCGGCAGACGCGACCTGCGCGAGAAGACGCTGCGGCACGTCTCGCCGGCTTTCCGCGAGGACCCGGTGCGGATTCTGCGGGTGGCGCGATTCGCCGCACGCTTCCACGGCCAGGGTTTCGGCATCGCTCCCGAAACCCTGGCGCTGATGCGCGAGATGGTGGCGGAGGGCGAGGCGGCGGCTCTGATCCCTGAACGGGTCTGGCAGGAGATGGCGCGGGCTTTGGGAGAAGACGCCCCGCAGCGTTTTTTCGAGGTGCTGCGCGATTGCGGGGCGCTGAGGGTGATCTTCCCGGAACTCGACCGGCTCTGGGGCGTGCCGCAACCGGAGCGCTGGCATCCGGAGATTGACACCGGAGTGCATGTGATGATGGTGCTGGAACAAGCGGCCCGGTTCTCGTCAAAGAGGGAAGTGCGGTTCGCGGCCCTTACCCACGATCTAGGCAAGGGGGTCACGCCCCGGGAATACTGGCCGCGGCACAGCGGACACGAGGCGGCCAGCGTGCGCCTGCTGGAAGAAATGTGCGAACGCCTGGGCGTGCCCAGGCGCTTCCGCGCGCTGGCCGAGCAGGTGGCGCGCTTTCACGGGGTTTGCCACCGCGCCGCTGAACTGCGCCCGGCAACCAAGCTCAAGGTCCTGGAGGCGCTTGGGGCGTTTCGGGCAGGCAGCCTGCTGGAGGACTTCCTGACGGCCTGCGAGGCGGATTACCGGGGCCGAAAGGGCATGACGGAGCATGTTTATCCGCAGGCGGACATCTTCCGCGAGGCCTTTCGCGCGGCGGGCGGCGTTTCAGGCGCAGAGCTGGCTGCGAAGGGCTATGAGGGGGGGCGCCTCGGCGAGGAGCTCAGGCGGCGGCGTATCGCTGCGATTGCGGGTGAAGGGTAGCCAGTCCTACGGCCATTACGCCGTCCTCTGTTACGCCCCCATCTCTTGTGCGGAGACGCATGAACCCGTGCTTGGGGCTCGGCGGCGGTCATGGTGAATCGTCCGTTCGTGCGCGGCGCGCTGTTCCGGGCGGTGAGCGGAAAGGAGTTGCCGGAGGTGGCAGCGGAACTGGGCTGCGACAGTCCGGCGCAATTATTCCTGAAGTGGATCCTGGGCCATCCGGCGGTGACGGCGGTGATACCGGCCACCACCAGGGTCAAGCACATGGTCGATAACCTGGGCGCGGCGGCGGGGCCGCTGCCTGACGCGGGGCAGCGGGAGGCTATCGCCGCCTGGATCTGATCTTCCTGTTCGCGCCGCGGCGCTCCACTACCAATGGACTCGATCTTCGATTGGCCCGGGAAATCAGACAGCCAAGGCAACGAACACCCGGCGGTTCTGCACATGCTGGATGTCGCCGATGTGTTCCCCGCTCACGCGGGGATGAACCGGAGGTCGTCGGCAGCGCCGGCAGCGCCACGTTGCGGGCCAATCAGCTACGGCTGTAGATGTAACGCCACCATAGTGGCAAGCAGCGTGCTGCACGCACCGCCGATTACCCAATACAGGCGGCGGTCCTGCTTGCGCAACGCACGTTCTAAATCTTTAACTCGCACGATGTCGCGCGTGTACAAGCCCACGGCATCCGCAATCCCCTTTGACTGCTTGCCAGTGAACCCACGCTGCTGGAGAGCACCCACGGCGACGCTACGCATGGAATCGGTTTCTTTGGGCGGCATATGTTCCATAGCCAAGGATCTCCGGGCGGAGTAGCTTGCGCCTGGCGATTCTATGAATAATCCTATAGTGGGCCTTCCCGAAAATCAAGCGCGCATGCAGAGAGCGTAGAGAGCACATGAAGTGTCCGGTCGTATCTTCGGGGCTAAAGGTCTTTGCGCTTATCCCTTCCTGCTTTGGAGCGTCGGCGGCAGGACAGCCGCCGCCGAGCCCCATGGATGGGTTCATGCGCCTCCAAACAGGAAGAGATAAGCGCAAAGACCGAAGGACCGGCACACGCCCCCAAGCTAGGGGAGGGGGATTTTCAGAGGCGCCGCGGGAGTTAGTTGGCAGGGTCGGGGGAAGGCGGACCAGAGTTCGCGGAGGGTGGCTCCGGTCAGGGGGTGGCGCAGTTCCGGGGCCAGTTCCGCCAGGGGACGGAGGACGAAGGCGTAACGGCCGATGTCGGGGTGCGGCAATTTCAGCGCCACGTCCACAATATCGCCGTGGAGCAGCAGGTCGAGATCAAGGGTGCGCGAGGAGAACTTGCCGCCCGACCGGTCGCGGCCGGCGCGGGCTTCCAGTTCGGCCAGCGTACGCAGGACCGCCGCTGGCGGGTCGCGGGCGACAAAGCTCAGCGCAAGGTTGAGGAACGGGGGGCCTTCAAAGCCTTCGGAGGGGCTTTCGTAGAGGGGCGACAGGGCCAGCGCGCCATAGCGCCGCTCCAGGGCCGCGCAGGCGGCCTCGAGATTGGGCCGGCGATCAATATTGCTGCCGGCGCTCAGGAAAACGCGCGAGGCGGGCATTACTTCTGGCGTTCGATGACCACGCCCACATCGCGCGCATGGCGCAGAGCCCAAGGTTTGCGCACGGTCACGCGCACCCGCGAAGCGCCGTGGCCGGCGAGAATCAGCGCGGCGATCTCCTCGGCCAGCGTCTCCACCAAAGCAAAGGAACGCCGCAACGCCAGAGCGGCGATGTCGCGGGCCACGCGCTTGTAGTCCACGGTGGCCGAAATGCGGTCTTCGGAAGCGGCGGCGGCGGCATCCACGCCAATTTCCAGGTCCACGGCCACGGTTTGCGGAGTCGCTTGCTCCCAGCGGTTCACGCCCACAATGGCACGCAGACGCAAATCCTGAATAATGATCCGGTCCGTCATTGTTCAACGCCCATTAACACCAATCGTGCCCCTGCGCCTTGCTTTGTGCGCTTTCGCGTTCCCTCTGTGTGGGGACCTTGCGAGGGCAGGATGCCCAAGCAGAGCACACAGGGACGTGCTCGCAGCGTGTCCCCACACAGAGGGAACGCGAAAGCGCACCGGCGAACACCCACCCAGCACCTACAATCCCCCCAATGCGCGTCTTGGGCATAGAAACAAGTTGCGATGAAACAGGTGTGGCCATCTACGATGCCCGCCGAGGCTTGCTGGCGCACCGATTGTATAGTCAGGCGCGCCAGCACGCCGAATTCGGCGGCGTGGTGCCGGAACTGGCCTCGCGCGACCACCTGCGGAGGCTGGCCGCGCTCACCGATCAGGTGCTGAACGATGCCGGGCTTGAAAAATCGGACTTGAGCGGCGTAGCCTGCACAGTCGGCCCGGGGCTGATCGGCGCACTTCTTTCCGGCCTGGTATTCGCGCAAGGTCTGGCCCGGGCGCTGGGCGTGCCAATGGTCGGCGTGCATCACATGGAAGCTCATCTGCTGGCGCCGCTGCTGGAGGGTGATTCGCCCGAGTTTCCCTACCTGGCGCTGCTGGTTTCCGGCGGCCACAGCCTGCTGGTGGACGTGAGCGGCTACGGTCAGTACCGGGTGCTGGGGGAATCGCTGGACGACGCGGCCGGCGAAGCCTTCGACAAGGGCGCCAAGCTGCTCGGACTCGACTATCCGGGCGGCCCGGAAATCGCCAGGCTCGCGGAGCGCGGCGAGCCCGGCCGATTCCGGCTGCCGGTGCCGATGCGGGGGCGCAAGGACCTCGATTTCAGCTTTTCGGGCCTCAAGACCGCACTGCTTTACAAGCTCCGCGAACTCGAGGCGGAAGGCCCGCTGGATGATCACGATCGGGCTTCGCTGGCCCTGGCGCTGGAAACGGCCATCGTCGAATCGCTGCTGGACCGGACCGTCCGGGCGCTGGAGAAAACCGGTCACGGCAGCCTGGTGGTGGCCGGAGGCGTGGGCGCCAACCGCCGTCTGCGCCAGCGGCTCCAGGCGCGATGCGATGCTGCCGGCGTGCGTTTGCACTACCCGCGGGCGGAGTATTGCACCGATAACGGCGCCATGATCGCGCTGACTGGCTGCCTGCGCCTGACCGCAGGCGCAGGCAGCACCGAAGAGACGCCCGAACCACGGCCACGCTGGAACCTGTGCGAAGTGTCTTCCTTCTCCCCCGCCACCGCTGCCTGAATCCCCACCCGAGTCCCCGGCTGAATCCCCGGCTGAAGCGGACTACCAGCCGATGCTGCGGCCGCCGTCCACCGCGATGATCTGGCCGGTCACGAAAGGTGCATCGCACACCACGAACCGCACCAGCCGGGCCACATCCTCCGGCGAACCGGCGCGGCCCAGGGGAGTTCTGGCCAGGATCGCCTTGCGGATATTCTCGGGGGGCAGCGGTTCCGCCCACATCACCATGCCCGGCGCGATGCCGTTGACCCGCACCTGCGGCGCCAACTCCCCGGCAAGGCTGCGGGTCAGCGCGACAAGGCCGGCCTTGGCGAGGCTGTAGACCGGATAGCCCTTGAGCGGAATGCGGGCATGGATGTCCACCATGTTCACGATCACGCCACCCGACTCCTTCAGCGGCGGCGCCAGCGCCTGGGACAGGAACACGGGCGCCTTGAGGTTGCTGCCCACCAGGCTGCGCCAATCCGCTTCGGTGATTTCGCCCACCGCGGTGGGATAGAAGGTCGAGGCATTGTTGACCAGGCAGTCGAGGCGGCCCGTGCGCGCGAGGACCTCTTCCGCCAGACGCTCGCAGGCGCCCTCCTCGAGCAGATCGGCCGTAAGGGCGAACGCGGAACCGTTGCGCTCAGCGTTCAGTTGGGCTACAAGTGCTTCCGCATCCTCCATGGAGCGGTTGCAATGAATGGCCAGATCAAAGCCCGCCGCATGCAACTCCGCGGCAATCGCCGCGCCCACTCGCCGGGCCGCGCCCGTGACCATCGCAAACTTTGGGGTATCCATAACGCTATTGTCGACCTGTTCCGCCCAGTGGCGGCATTATATGGAGCGGCAGTGAGCAACTCCCACACCCATTCCGAACTTCTGCCGCGGCATATCGCCGCTGCCCTGCGCGACTCCGGCGGCTGGCTGCGCTTCGACCGCTACATGGAATTGGCCCTGTATCACCCCCGGCAAGGCTATTACGCCAGCGGCCGGGCCCGCATCGGCGCCTGTGGCGACTTCGATACCGCCGCCGAGACTTCCGCATTGTTCGGGCGCGCGCTGGCCGGCCAGTGCTCGGAAATCCTGGCGGCCTGCAACGGCGCTGACATCGCCGAACTGGGCCCGGGAAGCGGCCGTCTGGCCGAAGTGCTGCTCGGAGAACTCAAGCGCAGCAGACATCTGCCGCGCCGTTACATCCTGGTGGAGCCCGCCATGGGAATGCGGGACGCGCAACGGGAACGACTGCGCAAGGTCCACCCGGACCTGGCCGGGCGGCTTCAGTTCACCGACACACTTGCCGGAGAGCGAATCCGCGGCGTGATTCTGGCCAACGAGGTTATCGACGCCCTGCCCTGCCGGTGCTTCAAGCGCACGGCGAGCGGATGGCGGGAGCGGGGCGCGGTCCTGGCCGAGGGACGGCTGCGCTGGGAAGATCGTCCCGCCGACGCCGCCTTTCTCGCAACGCTGGAGAATCTGGAGGCCGAGCTGCCCGCGAGCTTGCCGGAGGGCTACTGCTCGGAAATCCGCGTCAACCTCGACGGCTTCATGCGCGAACTGGCCGCCGCGCTGGAATCAGGCGTGGCGCTGCTGGCCGACTACGGGCTTCCGCGCCATGAGCTGTATCTGAACGAACGAAGCTCGGGCACGCTGGGGTGCCATTCCGGGCAGCGCTGGCACGACGATCCCTTCCGCCAGCCGGGGCGCGAAGACATCGGCGCCTGGGTGGACTTCACGGAGCTGAAGCGAAGCGCGGAGGCCGCCGGGCTTCGCGCGGTGGGCTTCACTACCCAGGCCCAGTTCCTGCTGGCGGCGGGCATTCTGGGGCTGGCGGGGTCGCCGCCCGCGCCCGAAGACGCCGCGGCCCTGCGGCGGCTGATGCTGCCCGGCGGCATGGGCGAAGCCTTCAAGTTTCTGGGGCTGGCGCCGAAAACGAACGCTTCCCCGGCAGTGCCCAGCGGGTTCGGAGGACGAGACCGGCTGGCGTCGCTGGACGCCTGCCACACGGAAGCGGGCGTTTCGGAGGCCGCCAGGGCATGAGTCTCTGGCAGATCATCTTCCTGGCGCTGCTGCAGGGCGTTACCGAGTTCCTGCCGATTTCCAGTTCCGCGCACCTGATCCTGGTCCCGGTCTGGCTGGGCTGGGAAGATCAGGGCATCGCCTTCGACGTGGCGGTGCATTTCGGCAGCCTGATGGCGGTCATCGTGTTCTCGCGCCGGGAAATCGCCGCTATCCTGCGCGAATGGCGCGACTGCCTGTTGCGGCGCGCGCCCTGCGGGGACTCGGCCCGCCTGGGCGCCATGATTGCCGCGGCTTCGCTGCCGGTGGGCGTGGCGGGCCTGGCGCTGCACGATGCCGCGGCGGACTACTTCCGCGAGCCCCAGTTGATCGCAGTGGCCGGCGCGCTGTTTGCGGTGCTGATGGTGTGGGCCGACCGCCAGCCGCAGTCCATCACGCGGATGCGCGAACTGAGCTGGTCCCGGGCGCTGGGCATCGGCTTCGGTCAGGCGCTGGCTCTTATTCCCGGGGCATCGCGTTCCGGCGTGACCATCACCGCGGCGCGGGCGCTGGGCATGGCCCGGCCGGCGGCAGCGCGTCTGTCGTTCCTGATGGCGATACCGGTCATCCTTGCCGCCGCGGGCCTGGAGACGGTGAACCTGGCGGCCGCGCCCGCGGCGACGGACTGGCCGGGCATGGCGCTGGGCATGGTGGTGGCCGGCGGCGGCGCCTTTGTCTGCATGGGCGTGCTGCTGCGCCTCGTATCGCGCTGGGGCCTGTGGCCCTTCGCCGTTTATCGGCTGGCGCTTTCCGCACTGATCCTGCTACCTTGACCGGCTCATACTACGGCTTATGCATATACTCGCATTTCTCGCCCGCCACGGAGCGCGCGTTGAGAACCAGCCCCCGGGGAGGAAAACATGAAGAAGGCGTTGATTGCGATTGGCGTAACCCTCGGCGTGATCCTGCTGGCCGGTGTGGCGGCGATGGGCCGCATGAACGCCTTCACCGAGGTGGAGGAAGAGCTTCCCTTTGCTTGCGAGGCCATCGGGCTGCCCGGCAGCGCCGAGGACATCGTGATCGACCGCCTGCGGGGCGTGGCCTATCTTTCGGTCCTCGACCGGCGCTCGCTGATTACCAACCGCAACGTGCGGGGCGCGATCTTCGCGCTGGATCTCAACGCCGACCCCGTGGGGATGTTCCTGCCGCTGGCGGAGGTGCCCGCGCATCTGCATCCGCACGGCATGAGCCTCTACCAGGACGCGGCGGGCAACACCCGCCTGTTCGTGATCAATCATCCCGCCGACCGCGGCGGGGACGAGCCCGAGTCGGTGGAGATCTACGAGCGCCGCGGCGACGGCCTGCTGCACCACCTGCGCTCCGTAACCAGCGGTCTGCTGAACAGTCCGAACGACCTGCAGGCCACTGGGCCGGAGCAGTTCATCGCGGTCAACGACACCGGCGCGGCCAACGGCTTCCAGCGCGCGCAGGAGTTTCTGTTCGGCCGGGGCCTGGCGAAGGCGGTCTACTACGACGGCCAAAGCGTTCAGGTTGCAGCCGAGCAGTTGGCCGGAGGCGCCGGGATCGCCTACGCCGATGGCCGGATCGTCATCGCCGAGACACAGGGCAAACGCCTTCGGTTCATGACCATGGGCCCGGGCGGACAGCTCAGCGAGCATGCGCGCGTGGCCATGCCGGGCTTTCCGGACAATATCGACACGGATGCCGACGGCATGCTGTGGGTGGCCGAACATGCCAACGGCATGGCGCTGGGGCGGCACTTCGGCGACGCCGACTATCCGGCGCCAAGCCGCTTCTACCGCATCGCGCCGGACGGCACGGGACTTGCCTTGATGGCCGCCGATTCGGGCCGGCAACACTCCGCCGGCAGCGTAGCCGCCCGCTACGAGGACATGCTGCTGCTGGGATCGATCACCGAACCGCGGGTCCTGGTGTGCCAACTGGCGCCGTGACCAGCTCACATTGTCGCGTCAGCGCGGGAGAAACGAACTCATGAACACCGATTCCCACCAGCGGGTGCGCGAGGAGCGCATGCGCATGTCGAAGGTCCGCCGGATTCTGGGCATGGCGCTGGACGGCGAAGCCGCGGTCGAGGACCCCATCCCCGTGTACCTGGCCTGCGCGGACTATCTCAAGCATTCCCTGGATCGTCTGCATGCCCAGGACCACCGCCTGTGGGAACGCCTCGACCCGCATGCGGGACCGGATGACACCGCCTTCCGGGAAAAGCTCGACCACCTCAAGGAGCGCCTGGCCGCCAGCGAGCAGGCGCTGGCCGGCCTGGTGCGGGCCCGCGACGCGCTGCGCTCCGCCAGGGCTCCCAGACGCGCCGACTTCGAGGACGAGGCGCGCGCCTTCTTGCATGTGTTCCTCAACATCCTGGCGGCCAGCCGCCACTCCACGCTCGCCGAGGAAGAAGAGAAGTTCGCCGGCTCGGACTGGGATTACGTGGCGGACAACACCGCCGCAGCCGCCGCGCGTGAACTGCGACTGTTCGAGCAGGTGGACAACGCGGCGCCGGGCGCAATCGACGCCCTCCCCCCGATCCAGCCGCCCCCCGGTCACTAGCCCGCCTGTTTTCCGAGGTCAGTTTCCTCTGCCTCCGCTCGCAGGGGACGCATGAACTCATCCCTGGGGCTCGGCAACGGCATCCTGGCCGTTGACGCCCCTGCGAGCGGAGGCAGAGGAAACTGACCTCGGAAAACAGGCGGGCTAGTGACCGGGGGCTGGTAGGCAAGCACGCGCTCCCGACAGGCAGCGGGGGCGTTACAATTCAGGGATGCTGGTAGGTGTCCCCAAAGAGATAAAGCCCGACGAACACCGCGTAGGATTGAGCTTGAGCAGCGCTCGCGAGTTGACCGAACACGGCCACGAACTCATGGTGCAGGCAGGCGCCGGCGAGGGACTGCGCCGCAGCGACGGCGAATACCGGGCCCTGGGCGCCCGGATCGTGGACAGCGCCGAGGACGTGTTCGCAAAGGCGGACATGATCGTGAAGGTCAAGGAGCCGCAGCCCCACGAATGCCGGATGCTGCGCGAGGGACAAATCCTGTTCACCTATCTGCATCTGGCCGCGGATCCGGAGCAGGCCCGCATGCTGATGGACTCGGGCGTCACGGCAATCGCCTACGAAACGGTCACCGACCGCCTCGGGCATCTGCCTCTGCTGGCGCCGATGAGCGAAGTGGCCGGACGCATGGCGGTGCAAGCGGGCGCGCGCTGTCTGGAAACGGAAATGGGCGGCTGCGGCAAACTGCTGGGCGGCGTTCCGGGCGTGCTGGCGGCCAACGTGGTGGTGCTGGGCGGCGGGGTGGTGGGTACCAATGCGCTGCGCATCGCCGTGGGCATGGAGGCGCGGGTGGTGGTGCTGGACAAGTCCCTGGCGCGGCTGCGCGAACTCGACCTGCAGTTCGGAGCGCGTCTCAACACCATGTATTCAACCCGCTCGGCCATCGAGGAGTACGTGGGGCAGGCCGACCTTGTGATCGGCGCCGTGCTGGTTCCGGGCGGGTCCACGCCGCAGCTGGTGTCCCGCGACATGGTGCGCGAAATGGCGGCCGGCACGGTGCTGGTGGACGTGGCCATCGACCAGGGGGGCACCTTCGAGACCAGCCACCCCACCACGCACTCCGACCCCACTTTCATCTACGACAATGTGGTGCATTACTGCGTGGCTAACATGCCGGGGGCGGTGCCCCGCACGTCCACACTGGCGCTCAACAACGCCACGCTGCCGTTCACGCTGGCGCTGGCGAACAAGGGCTGGCGGCAGGCCATGCGCGAGGACCCGGGGCTGATGGCGGGACTGAACATCCACGCCGGCCGGATCACCAACGCCGCGGTGGCCGAGGCGCTGGACCATGCCTGCACGCCGCCGGACAAGGCGCTCGACTTTCACTGAAGCGCGGATGCGACAATGATGCGACAATAATGAGTCATTAACGGCACTAAATTTATCCACTCGGTCAGGAAGCTATGCCTACAAATACCCAACCGCAAAAGCGCCCCCGGCGCGCTCTGGGCAAACGGCCCGCGTTTTACGGCGATGAACGCCTGGACATGCTGTTCGCCATGCTAACCACTCTGCTGGGCGAGGTAAGCGTGATCCGCGAGCGGATCGACACTCACGAACGGCTGCTGGAAAAGGCCGGGCTGTTCGGCAAGGACACGGTGGACGCCTGGCTGCCCGATACGGCGGCCGAGGCGGAGCGGGGGCCTATCCGCGAGAGGCTTATGGGCCGGGTGCTCCGCTACCTGGAAGAAGACATGGAACCCGCAGCGGCCGGCGGTGAACTCGACCGCATTTCAAAGGAGGTCCAACATGGTGATGTTTGAAGCTCATGGCGTGCAACAGGAAACCATGCGCAGCGACGTGTATCCGCGTCACGGCATGATGGCCGGCGCCACCCACGATGAACTGGCGGCGCAGAAGTTCTTTCTGGGCCTGCGCGCCTATGCCAACGGCCGGCTGATGGCGAAATGCGTTGATGCCTGCAACAACCAGCTGATGCCGGAAATGGGCGAGCGCGACCCCGAGATCGAGGAGGATCGGACGGAAGTGCTGCGCAAGGCCGAGGAAATGCCCATCTTCCAGAACTGGGGCGCGCTGCTGCGCACGTCTCAGGAACTGATGTGGGATTACGTGGCGGATACGGTGGACCGGCAACTGGACGAACTGGAAGACAATTTCCGCTCAATCAAGGACCCCGTAGGCAGCCTCACACTGCATCCGGAAATTCCGAATCCGGAATACCTCACGCTGGTCGACCAGCATATTCAGCCGGGCGGCTACCTGCACGACGCGGGTGGCGAGGATGTGCGCGCCGGCGCCATCTACGACCGCGGCGCCGTGCTCTATGGCCTCGGGCGGGCGGGCGGACTGAATGACGTGCGCGGCCACACGCTCTGCGCCTTCATCCAGGACGGCTTTCCGGAAATGCAACCCCGGCGAATCCTGGACCTGGGCTGCGGCGTGGGGCACGGCACCCTGCCGCTCACCGACCTGTTCCCGGACGCGGAGGTGCATGCCATCGACATTGGCGGCGCGCTGCTGCGCTACGCCCACGGCCGCGCCGAATCGCTGGGCAAAGCGGTGCACTTCCACCAGCAGGACGCCCGCAACCTCAAGTTCGAGGATGAAAGCTTCGACATGGTCACGTCGGAAATCCTGTTTCACGAGACTTCGCGCACCGGTATGCCGGCCATACTCAAAGAGGCCTACCGGGTGCTCAAGCCGGGCGGCGCGATGTGCAACCTGGAAGTGCCGCTGCGCTACAAGGGAATGGACATGGGCGGCGTGGTGGTGCGCGACTGGCAGAACTACTACAACGCCGAGCCCTTCTGGGGTTCGCTGGGCTGCGTGGACTTCGAGCAAGCGATGAACGACGCCGGCTTCACGCGGGTGGTCCTGGGCTTCCAGCCGCGCACCGGAAACTTCCAGGGCGAACGAGACCGGCTGTGCAGCGAAGACCCCAGCATGGGCATGCTCACACACTGGGTAGTTTTCGGCGGCTACAAGGACTGAGCGGCTACAAGGACTGAAGGGCGCGGGGGTCGGCCCCGCAGGAGTCATCCCCGCCAGGGGGGCGTCCCGAGTCCCGCTCTCGTCAAGACCGGCACAGCGGCAACCGGGGCGGCGGCGTGCCCCCTTGCCGGCAAGGGGGCGGTCGAGCCTTGGTGGGCGATCGCGGCGGGGCCGCGCCGCGCGGCCTCAGAAGTTGTAGGTCACTCGCAAGCCCACTTCCCGCTTGCGCGGCAGGGGCGCAAAGTTCTTGCGGCGGTGCGGGAAACCGAAAATGCTCGTGGTTCCCCCGGCGGTCGTGTGGCTCAAGTCATTGGTCAGGTTGGTTCCATAGGCCTCGACCGACCAGTTGTCGCTGATATCGGCATGCACCCGGGCATTGAGCTTCCAGTGCCCCTCAACGGAGTTCCATTCGAAATTGTCGATATAGAACTGGCCCATGTAAATCCCGTCCAGGCGCAGCCAGAGCGGGTTGGCGAGGCCAACCATTTGACCCAACTGTACGGTGGTCGACAGGCTGCCGGTCCATTCCGGCATGTAGCGGGGCCGGTTGCCCACCGCCGAGATCTGTTGACCCAAAGAGAGCGTGGGCGCGAGAACGGCCTTGGCCACCGAGCCGGCGCCGGCAAAGTCAATGAACTCCACGCTGTTGTAGGCGAAGCCGCCGGAGAAATTGAACCACTCGTTGGGCGACACATCGAACTCGATTTCCATGCCCCGGATTTCCGCATCGCCGAAGAGGTTGGCCGGAGTGAAGAACGGCGCCGGACTCAACTCGAAGAAGGTCTGGTTGTCCCAGTCCATGGCGAAAACAGCTACGGCATAGCTCAGCCAGCCGCCCACCCGCTGCTTCAGGCCCGCTTCAAAGGCCGAAAGCGTCTGTTTGGGCGTGAAGAAACCAAGACCCAGGGGGACGCCGGTGTTCTCCGTATAGTCGCCGGCATTCGTGTCGATGCCCTGCAGGTTGCTCTTCGAGAAGTGAGCGTAGAGGTTGGTATTCTCCGAGGGCTGCCAGGAAATGATCAGACGCGGCATGAAGGCGCTGTACTTCTGTTCCGCATCCACGACCGCGCCAGGATCGGCGCCCTGGAGAATGGAAGTGCCGTCATACACGATCGTTTGCGTATCGGTGTTCCAGCGTCCTTCCAGCGACAGCGTCCACTGCTCGTTCAATGCATAGTCGACGGAACCGAATATCCCGAAATTGTCGCCGTCCTGAAAGTTCAGGTTGTGGGTGGCGCCGAAACCGGAGAAGGCCGAACGCTGGTTTTCCTGCGCATAGTAGCTGGCTCCGACCGTGTAATTCATTCGCTCGCGCGCCGGCGGCGTGTAGCGGGTCTCCACGTAGGTATCGTGCACCCAGCTGGCGATCGAGGTCAGCCACGGAGCGCTGGAGTTGGCGAACACAAACAGCGTGGGCGTGCCGAAGTTGTTGTCATTGATCACCCAGCTGGACGATTCCCCGCGGGCGATCTGGGCGCTGATTACGCCCTCGTTGGCCAGTTGGTATTCTCCGGACACATCGATCCGCCAGAGTTCGTACTCATTTGCCAGTCCGTCCGGAGGCGAGACCATGCTTACGCCCTCCATCTCCGGTGGCAGCGTCGTTACGAACGCCCAGGAATTGGAGAACATGAACAGCGGCGTGCTATCGGTAACCCTGCCGACATCGGAGAAGTTCACGGGCGTCGTATCCCAATCCGGCAGATTTCCGCAGAAGGTGCTCTTCAAGGACTGCGAAAGATCGGTGGTGAAGCTGCCGTCATTCTGGCCGGTAGCCACCGAGCGGAAATTACCCGTGTAGGTCCGGTTGCAGGCGCCCGCCGCTACGTGCGCGTCTTGCGACTGAAGGATCCGGGTATCATCGGAATCGACAAAAAAGCCGGTGATCTCGAAATTCAGGGCGTCGGAAGCCTCGATTGTGAGCATTCCGGTCACTGCGGTGGTGTTTTCTTCATTCAGGGGGTCGCCATTGTCAAACTCCCAGTCCGCGCCTACCCGTTCCTGATTGAGGGCGATTCGCAGGCCCACCCGGTCGGTGATCGGCCCGCCGATTGCGCCGGTGAAGTTGTGGCTGCTCTCATCCGAAGCAGAATAGGAGATGGACGCCTTGCCGCTGAACTCGTCGCCCGGCGTGGCCGGGATGTAGTTGACAGCTCCGGCGAAGGTGTTGCGGCCGAAGAACGCGGTTTGCGGTCCTTTCAAAACCTCGGTCCGCTCCAGGTCCATCAGCGGCAGGATGCCGGCGCCATCGGAAATGTAGCCGCCTTTCCAGAACACCGCGCCGGCGCGGGAAGCCGGAGTGGCCTGCTGCACGCCCAGGCCGCGAAAGCGAATGGAGGGGTTGTAGCGGCCGCCGAACCCGCCGGCGCCAATGGTCTGGAAAACAAAGCCCGGCGTTACCGAGGCCAGTTGCTCCAGTGTGTTCATGCCGAGGTTGTCGAGGTCCTCCTGCGAGTATGCCGATACGGCCACCGGAATTTCCAGCACCGACTCGTCGCGCTTACGCGCCGTAACCACGATTTCCTCCAATTCGCGCGACTCCTGCGCGGCAAGGTCCTGAATGCCCATCAGCGCTGCGGCTGACACAGCGGCAATGCCGGCCACCCGGCGGAAGCAGACACGAGTTGTCATATGGTTGTCCCCTGGAAGTTGTCCCCTTGAATAATTCCCGGGAAGAACGGGAATTGAACTCCCCAGGACGCATCACTATACGTACATTGAACCATGACGCAAAATCCCCGGAGGCTCCCGGCGACGGTGATCACGTGCGAGAAGCCGGTCGAAATGTTCGGCGACAATGTCGGCCGCGGACTCCCGGCGCCATCCCGGGCGGCGGTGGGGGATAGAATTCCCGCCTTGATTTCCGGTTGATCCGCTACGCGGCCATGCCCGACACCGATTTTTCTTGCAACAGCGATACGAGAACTGCCGAACATGTGCTAGTCGCGTACGGCTTGCACGCCGAAACGCTGGAATACATGGATCACGGGCTGATCAACCACACTTGGCGCGTGGGCGCGAACGACGGCGAGTTCTACGCGCTGCAGCGCCTGAGCCCCATCCTGGGCGCCGAGACCCACCACGACATCCAGGCCGTCACGGCGCATCTTGCCGCCAGGAGCATGCCCACGCCGCGCTTGCTGCGCACTGCCGGTGGCGACCTGTACGTGGAGCGGGAAGACGGCATATGGCGGGTGCTGACCTGGCTGCAGGGCGAGTTTCACAACCGTCTCGAAAACACCGGACAGGCGGGACAGGCCGGGGCCCTGTTGGCGCGCTTTCACCGGGCGCTGGCCGACTTCGATCAACCTTTCGCAAGCACGCGCCGCCCGATCCACGAGCCGGCCCGGCGGTTCGCCGAGCTCGACCGGGCGCTGGCCGAACACCCGGAGCATCCCTTGCGCGGGGATGCCGGGGAATTGCGCCGCCGTGCGATGGAGATCGTGGCCGGCCTGCGCCCAATGCCGCAAACTCCCCTGCGGGTGGTGCATGGCGACCCCAAGATCAACAACATGCTGTTCACGCCGGAGGGCGAAGGATTGGCCATGGTGGACCTCGACTCGCTGGGCCGCCTGAGCCTCCCCTATGAACTGGGCGACGCGTTTCGCTCATGGTGCAACCCCGCCGGCGAAGACAGCGAGGACACCGAGTTTTCCGTTGACCTGTTCAAGGCAGCCCGTGCCGGCTACCTGAATACCGCCTCTTTCATTACCGAGGAAGAAAAAGCCTGCCTGGTGGACGCCACGCTGTGGATCACGCTGGAGCTCGCCAGCCGATTCACCGCCGATATCCTCAACGACCGCTACTTCGGCTGGAACCGGCAACGCTTCGCCTCGCGCGCCGAGCACAACCTTGTGCGCGCCCGCGGCCAACTCGGTCTTGCGGAATCCCTCCTCGCGCAGAGCCCCGATCTGAAGAACCGGGCCGGCGCGGAATGAGACACGCTGATGCGACAATATGAACCGGTCACGGCAGTGCGATAAGCCGGTCACGGCAGTGCGCCGGGGCTTGATGAGATATGCGGTTTGAGCCTCTGCGACGTAGTTTTTGACGGGTGAGACGCGAGGAGACATGGCGCTAAAGCACTTGTTTGAACGGTTCGAGGAATGGCGGGCGAGCAACGAGCGCCTGGTGCTGGGAACGGTGTACGAGACAGCGGGCTCGACGTACTCGAAGCGGGGTTCGCGGGTGCTTGTCGACGGCGAAGGCAACTACCAGGGGCTGGTAAGCGGCGGCTGCCTGGAAGGCGACCTGGCCGAGCACGCCGCTGCCGTGCTGGCGTCCGGCGAGCCCCGCTCGGTGTGCTACGACATGCGCGGCGAGCACGACATCCTGTTCGGCACGGGCGTAGGCTGCGACGGCATGCTCAAGGTCCTTCTGCAGCCGGTGTCGAACGGCCGCGAGGATCCCTGGGCGCCGCTGGCGCGGATGGCGGAACTGGCCATGGGCGAGGAAACGGAGCCCTGCGCTGTGGTGGTGGACGGCGACCGCTCGTCGATCGGGCACACGGTGTTTGGCGATGACGTGCCCGAGGGCCTTGGACTCGGCCTTCACAAACTCGACGACCCGTCCCGTGAAGTTCTGGTGTATCCCCTGCGCCCCATCCCCCGCCTGTTGGTTCTGGGCGCGGGGGTGGACGCGGTGCCGCTGGTGGAATTCGCCGAACGGCTGGGCTGGCGGGTCACAGTGTGCGACCACCGCCCATCCTGCCTTGACCGCGGCGACTTTGCAGCGGCCGAAGAGCTCATCGAGTTACGCCCGGAGCAACTCGCCGAGCGCATCGATCCAGGCGGCTGGCAGGCCTGCGTGGTAATGAGCCATCACCTGGCTTCGGACCGCTCGTACCTGGCGGCTCTGGCGAAGCAGCCGATTCCCTGGGTGGGCGTGCTCGGCCCCAAAGCCCGCCGCGAGCGCCTGCTCAAGGACCTCGGCGACGGCGAACTCCGCGAGAAATTGCGCGGCCCGGTGGGCCTCGACATCGGCGCGGACGATCCGGCCTCCATCGCCCTTTCGATCATGGCCGAACTCACCGCCCACCTGTCCCAACACAGAAAACCCTGAGTACTGCCAGCCCGCCCGTCTGTTGTCTTAGGGTAAGGTCGAGTTTCTTCTCCCTCCTCGCGCAGGGGACGCATAAACCCATCCCTGGGGCTCGGCAACGGCATCCTGCCGTTGACGCCCCTGCGCGAGGAGGGAGAAGAAACTCGACCTTACCCTAAGACAACAGACGGGCCGTGAAGATCGCACCAGTTTGCGCGCGGCGCTTGTGCGCTCTGGCGTTCCCTCTCTGTGGGGACCTTGCGAGGGCAGGATGCCCGAGCAGAGCTCACAGGGATGTGCTCGTAGCGTGTCCCCGCAGAGAGGGAACGCCAGAGCGCACAAGCGAACGCATAGCCGACAGTTCAGGTGTTCAATCGCGCAGCGTATTTCCGAGCATGGCGCACATACACTTCGGCCCCTTCCGCCACCCGAGCGCGTTCTTCCCCCGTGAGTTCGCGAACAGCGCGGCCCGGGATGCCCATGATCAAGCTGTGGGACGGGTACTCGCGACCCTCGGGCAGCAGCGCGCCGGCAGCCACCAGGCTGTTGGCACCCACGCGGCAACCGTTCAGGAGGATGGAGCCCATGCCTATGGTGCATCCGTCCTCCACGACGCAGCCGTGCAGAATCACGCGATGGCCCACGGTCACGTCATCGCCAACCGTGGTCGAAAAGCCGGGATCGGTATGCAGCACCGAACCGTCCTGGATATTGCTGCGGGTGCCCACGCGGATCAGCTCGTTATCTCCGCGAAGCACAGCGCCGAACCACACGCTGCTGTCCTCGCCGAGTTCGACGTGGCCGATCACGGCGGCATCCGGGGCGATGAAAAGCGCCTTTGAACGCGGTTTGCGACTGCCCAGCGTGTAGATCACGGCGCCCCTCCTCTGCGACTGCCCAGCGCGTAGATCACGGCGCCCCTCCCAGGTGGCGCCGCGGCTGCGCCTGCATGCCGGGACCGAATCGGTAGAGTATCGGCGCGCCGGTGGGAATCTCCAGTTTCACGATGTCCTCATCGGAGATGTTCTCCAGCAGCTTCACCAGCGCCCGCAGGCTGTTGCCGTGGGCCGACACCAGCGTACACCGCCCGGCCTGGATGTCCGGGGCGATATGGCGCTTCCAGTACGGCCGCACCCTCTCGAGCGTGTCCTTGAGGGATTCGCAGGCCGGCAGCGGCTCCATGCCGGCATAGCGCGGGTCATGGCGCGGGTGGCGGGCGTCATCGAGCGTTAACGGCGGCGGCGGCGTGGCGTAGGAGCGGCGCCAGATCCTTACCTGCTCCTCGCCGTGCTTCTCCATGGTCTCGGCCTTGTTCAGGCCCTGCAGCGCGCCGTAGTGGCGTTCATTCAGGCGCCAGCTCGCGTTCACCTTGATCCCGCTTGCGCTCAACTCCTCGAGCATCAGCGACAAGGTGTGCGTGGCGCGGGTCAGCACCGAGGTATGGGCCACTTCGGGCACCAGCCCCGCGTCCCTGAGCAGGCGCCCGGCGCGGCGCGCTTCGGCCTCGCCAGCGGGGCTCAAGGCAACGTCCGTCCAGCCGGTAAAGCGGTTCTCGCGGTTCCAGAGGCTCTCGCCGTGCCGGCAGAGGATCAGCCGGCCGAAAACGGGTTTCACGAGGCCCGCCTGAGGTCCGCCACTACCGCGCTCAAGAACCGCGACGCGTCGGCACCGGCCACGCAGCGGTGATCGAAAGTGAGCGACAGCGGCAGCATGCGCCGGATGGCGATCGCGCCGTTCCACGCCACCACCTCGTCGCGAGCCGCCCCGCTGCCCAGGATAGCCACCGTGGGCGGCACCATCAGCGGCGTGGCGTAGCGCGAAGAACCGCCGGCAATGTTCGATAGCGTGATCGTGTATCCGCGCACTTCCTCCGGCGTGAGCGTGCGGTCCACACCGGCCTTCTTCAGCCGTTGAACTTCATCGCGCAGTTGGTCGAGGCTCAGCTTGCCGGCACTTTCGATGGTCGCCACAATCAGGCCGTGCGGCGTGTGCATCGCCAACCCCAAATGCACCTCCGCAGCCACGCGCAGCACGCCGGTTTCGGCGTTGAAGGTTCCGTTCAGGCGCGGTTCGGCGCGGCAGCCGGCCACCATCGCCCGGATCAGCCTCGGGGTGAAATCGCGCGGCGACTCCCACTCGTGGATATCGGCGTCATCCATCACGGTGCACAGCGCCACTTCGCTGTGCGCGGCCGTCATGCTCTTGAACATGGCCCGGGCAGGGCCGGAGAGCTTTTCCTCGCTTCCGGCGGGCGCTGTTCCGGCGGGGGCAGTGCCGGCAGGCGCGGTGCCATCTGCGGGCGCGGCGCGGTCTGCGGGCGCGGCGCGCGTGGGCTCCGCCACCTTTGCGACATCTTTCGCCGTGATCCGGCCTTGCGGTCCGGAGCCTTCGATCTGCGTGAGATCCACGCCCAGTTCGCGGGCCAGCGCACGCACCGAAGGCGCGGCCTTGACCCGCTGCCGCCGTGGCGCCGCGGCGCCCGATTGCGTGGTGTCGCTCAGCACCAGGCCACTGGCCGGCAGTTCGCCCACCACGCCCGGCGCCTCGCCATCCGCCTCCGCGCCGCCGCTCTTGCCAGTGTCGGCGGCTGGCGTTTCAACGGCGGGCTCCGGCGCTTCGGGGGCGGCGCGATCGTTGTTGACGCGATCGCTCTTGATCGGGCCCGGGTCGAAACGCACGAGCACATCGCCTACCGGAATAACATCGCCCGGCTCGCCATGCAGAGAGACCACACGGCCGGACACCGGCGAAGGCACCTCCACCACGGCCTTGTCGGTCTCCACCGATACCAGGGGCTGGTTCAACCTGATCTCCTGATCGGCGCTCACGTGCCACTCGACAATTTCCGCCTCGGCCAGGCCTTCGCCCAAATCGGGTAATTTGAACTCTCTCATTCCAATTGTTACGGTTTATCCCTCAAGACTCTCGTGCACCGCGTCCTTGATCCGCTGAACGCTGGGAATATAGCCGTATTCCATCCGCGCCAGCGGCGGCACCGTGTCGTATCCGCCCACTCGTATGACCGGCGCCTCCAGGCTGTAGAGACCTTCGGAAGCCAGGATCGCGGCGATTTCCGCGCCCACGCCGCCGCTCACCGGGGCCTCATGCACGATCACGGCCCGGCCGGTGCGGGAAACGGACTCCAGGAGGGTGTCCTTGTCCAGGGGACTGACCGTGGCCACGTCGATCACTTCGCAGTCGATGCCTTCTCCGGCCAACTCATCCGCCGCGTTCCAGGTCTCCAGAACCGATGCGCCCCAGGAGATGAGGGTGACATCCGTGCCCGGGCGGGTCACGAAGGCATGGTCCAGCGAAAGTCCCTCGCCATTGTCGGGCACTTCCTGGCGGAAGGCGCGATAGACGCGCTTGGGCTCCAGGAACACCACCGGATCGGGATCGCGGAGGGCGGAAAGCAGCAGTCCGTAGGCGCGCACCGGGGAAGAAGGGATCACCACCCGCACGCCTGGCATGTGGGCGAACAGCGCCTCGGTGCTCTCGGAATGATGTTCCGGCGCGCGGATGCCGGTGCCGAAGGGAGCGCGCAGAACCATGGGGCAGGTCAGCCGTCCGCGGGTGCGGTTGCGCAAGCGGCTGGCGTGGCTGATTACCTGGTCCAGCGCCGGGTAAATGAAGCCCATGAACTGGATTTCCGGGACCGGCTTGAGGCCCTGCGCGGCCATGCCCACGGCCAGTCCGGCAATCATGGCCTCGGCCAGCGGCGTGTCGAAAACCCGCGTGGCGCCGAACCGTTCCTGCAGCCCCTCGGTGGCGCGGAACACGCCGCCGTTCACCCCCACATCCTCGCCGAACACCACCACGCTGTCGTCATGCGCCATTTCCCAGGCCAGCGCCTGGTTGACGGCTTCAACGAGAGTCAGGCTGGACATCAGCCGTGATCCAGCGCCGGATATTTGCGGGCGATCTCGCGCTGAGCCGCGAGTGTGGGCGGCATGTTGCCGTACTGGTGCTCGAAGATTTCCTCGATCCGCGGTTTCGGCGTGCTCAGATAAACGTCCACCTCGGCCTCCACTTCCGCTTCAAGTTCCTCGATCAGCGCCTTCTCCTGCTCTTCGGTCCAGCCGAAACGCTCCGCCATCAGGCGCCGCGTGCGCCTGAGCGGTTCGCGCCGCTGCGCTTCTTCCACTTCGGCATCCTGACGGTAGCGCGTGGCGTCATCCGCCGTGGTGTGGTCCGAGAGCCGATAGCTCAAGGCTTCGATCAGCGAAGGGCCGCCGCCGGACCGGGCCTTCTCAAGAGCCTGCTCACACTGATGGCGCACCGCGATCACGTCGTTGCCGTCCACCTGTTCGCCCGGAATGCCGGCCGCGATGGCCTTCTGCGCCAGGGTGCCCGCAGCGGTTTGGCCTTCCACCGGCATGGAAATGGCGTAGCGGTTGTTGGTGACCAGAAACACCACCGGCAGCTGCATCGAGCCAGCCGCGTTCAGGGCCTCGTAGAAAGCGCCTTCGGAGGTGGCGCCGTCGCCGCACAAGGCCACGGCGCAGTTCGCCTGGCCGCGCATCTTCATGGCCAGCGCGGCGCCGGCCGCATGCAGGCACTGCGTGGCGATCGGCACGCAGTAGGGGAAGTCGTGGCGCGCGCCGTCCCAGTTGTGCCCGCGTTCGTCGCCGCCCCAAACGGCAAGCAACTGGCTCATGCGAACGCCGCGCCAGATCACTGTGCCATGTTCGCGATACGAAGGCGCCAGAACGTCTTCGGGCCGCATCGCCGCAGCCACCCCGATCTGGGCAGCCTCCTGGCCCAGACTGGAGGCAATGGTGCCCACCTGGCCGGTCCGCTGAAGGTTGATGCAGCGCCGGTCGAATACCCGGGTGAGCTTCATGAATCGATAGATGCGCGCCATCTGGTCCGCATCGGCGGCGAATTCCGGCAATTCTTTCCGGGCTTTACCGTGCTCGTCCAGGAACTGCGTATACGTGATTTCAAACCTGGCTGCTACGGACATGTCAAAACTCGATTCGGGAGGGGAAGTATATCGCGGATGCCCCCTTTTGCCGGTGATTCACCGGCGATGTGCAGAGATGTAGAGAGCATATAACTTGTCCGCAACAGCCCACGTACGGGTTTACAGCTTCCTGTAACCTCCAACAGCCGCATGAGCTCGAGAGTCAGCGTGCCTGTCAAAGGCGACGATCAGGAGGATGCGTCTTTGGATCGGTCGTCGTCGTAGTTGGCGATCTGCCGGAACCTGATGGAAGTGGCGAGTCGTTCAAATTCTCCGTAGAGGGCGGGATAGCCGCGTTCGGTATTGCGAAGGGCATGAACGAAGCCTTCAGCTCGTTCCCATGGTTTTTCAATAAGCGCCAGGATTGCTGCGCTTTGGATATTGAGGTAGTCCGAGCGTAGTTGGTGATTCGCGATGTAGTCCCATGCTGTGCGGCGGGCGAGGATTTTGAGTTGGACACGCCAAGCGATTATCGCAGTAGCGATAAGAACTCCCAAAGTGAGAAGCGGAGCGAGGTCCGTGAGGAATTCGAGCAACGATGTGTCCTGCACAGCAGCAGGCCGGAAGGCGATATCCATTGAGGAAGCCGCCTGATCGCTAGACAATGGGGCCGGTTCCGCCTATTCCGTACATGTGATTCTCCATAGTGGGGAATTGCAGTCCTAATATAGCAAAGAGCGGCGGCGTGTCAATTGTGCGTGCAGAGATGTAGAGAGCATATAACTTGTCCGCAACATGATTCACCGGCGATGCAGGGATCCGAAACTATAATTCCCGCCCATGCTTACGCATATCGACTCACGGCGGCGACCCGGCATGGTGGATGTGGCGAACAAGGCGGTTACCGCCCGCACCGCCCGTGCGCGCGCTCGCGTTACCCTGCCTCCCGAGGCCGCGGCAATGGCTGTGAACGGCGAGATCGCCACCCACAAGGGCCCCGTTTTTCAGACCGCAATCATCGCCGGCACCCAGGCCGCCAAGCGGACCCACGAGTTGATCCCCTTCTGCCACGCGCTCAAGCTGGAGGGCTGCCGGATCGCAGTGGACCTGGAGGGAGAAGAGGTGGTGATCGACTGCGCGGTGCGGGTCACCGACAAGACCGGGGCGGAAATGGAAGCGCTTACCGGCGCCACCGTGGCGGCGCTGACGATCTACGATATGCTGAAGTCGGTCGCGCGCGGAATGGAGATACGCAAGGCGCGCCTGATCACAAAAACGGGCGGCAAGAGCCGCTAGCGTGCTGTCGCGCATGTTTCACCAGGGGCTGTGATGATCCGGGCGATTGAAGCGCCGCTTTCGGGCCTGGTGCTGGCGGGGGGCTTGAGCACCCGTTTCGGTAGCGACAAGGCGGCGGCGCGGATCGGGGGCGCAAGCCTGCTGGAGCGCGCGGTGCAACTGCTCGCCTCATGCCTGGCGGACGTGTGGGTGTCGGTGCGGCCCGAACAGGCTGCCGACGGCTTGCGCTCGCGATTCCTCTGCCTGCCGGACCGCTACCAGGACCGAGGGCCGGCGGCGGGGCTGGAAGCGGCCCACACGCAAGCGCCGGAGCGGGCGTGGCTGGCCCTGGCTTGCGATCAGCCGGGACTTTCGGCAGGTCAGGTCCGGCGCCTGATCGCCGAACGCGACGCGGATTGCGCGGCCACCGCCTTCTGCCATCCCGACTCCGGGGCCCCCGAACCGTTGTGCGCGATCTACGAACCGGCTACCCTTGCAGGCTTGGCGAAGGCCGTAGCCGCGGGAGCCGCGCTCTCGCTTCGGGACTACCTCGGAGGCCGGCCGTTGAAACTGATCCCATTGGAAATTACGAACGTTAACCGTTATGAAGAGTTTTGCGCGTTTGTGCACGAAAGCGCCATGCCGCCGGGGCCGGGCTCGTGAGCCGGGGCCGAGTTCCTGAGGAGGGCTCGTGAGCAGGAATGAATCCGGTCGGCCGACACGGGCCGAGGCGGAGGAGGCAGTCCGCACGCTGCTGAGCTGGACCGGCGACGACGTTGACCGCGAGGGCCTGATCGACACGCCCAGGCGCGTAGTTCGGGCCTTCGAGGAGTGGTTCAGCGGCTACGCGGAGGATTCCTACGAGTTTCTGAGCCGCACCTTCAAGGAAGTGAATGGTTACGACGAGATTGTGGCCCTCACCCATATCGACTTCAACTCCCACTGCGAACACCACATCGCGCCGATTATCGGCAAGGCGCACGTAGCCTATTTGCCGCGCGACAAGGTGGTGGGCATCAGCAAGCTGGCGCGGGTGGTGGACACCTACGCGCACCGCCTGCAGGTGCAGGAGAAACTTACGGCTCAGATCGCCGACTGTATCTCCTCGGTGCTGGACCCGCGGGGAGTGGCGGTGGTCATTGAGGCCGCGCACGAGTGCATGACTACGCGCGGGATCGGCAAGCGCAACGTAAGCATGGTGACCAGCCAGATGCTGGGGGTATTTCGCGACGACGCGCGCGCGCGCGCCGAGTTCCTGGCCATGATCGAGCGCGGGCGGTGATAATACGCGGCAGGGCACAGCCGCGGTACATCACTGTTGGGGCATGAAGTTCACACGATAGACGACGCGCGCGCGCTGGAAGGCGTGGAGGTGGGCGTTTCGGACTGGATCCTGGTGGACCAGGACCGCATCGACCGGTTTGCACGGGCCACGGAGGACTTCCAGTGGATTCACGTGGACTCCGAGCGCGCGGCCCGCGAACTGGACTCCGGCGCCACCATCGCCCACGGCTACCTCACGCTGTCGCTGATTCCGGGCGCTACGGAGAAGTTCGTGATCTTTCCCACGCTAAAGAGGGCGATCAACTGGGGGCTCAACAAGGCGCGCTTTTCCAACATGGTGGTGTGCGGCAGCCGTGTGCGGGTGCGCACTACGGTGCTGCAAGCCCGCGCCCGCGCCGGCGGCATTCAGATGACCTGCCGCCACAGGATCGAAATCGAGGGCCAAAGAAAGCCGGCCTGCACCGCCGAAACCCTCGCCCTTTACATGATCTGATCCGCCCGTGCTATTCGCTGGCGCCATCCGCTGGCGCTGTTCGCTCGGGCTGTCCGCTGGCGCTATTCGCCGAGGCTGTCCGCCGAGGCTATTCGGACCGCGGCGAGGAAGTAGCGAATGCGGCGGGCGTTGGTGCCCGCGTCCGCCATATCGTCACGGGACTTGGAACGCACGTCCAGAGTCACTCCGTCTTGCGCAGGCGTAACTCGCACCACCACGTCGCCCTTGAGCCCGAACCAGGGCGTGGTGTCCACGGCTTCCAGGCGCCCTTCCGCGGGCACGCTGGCCACGACCTCCCAGCCGAGGCCCCTTGCTGCCTGCTCGGCGAGCAGCACCGCCTCGGCAATGCTGAACTCCATGAACAGAGGTTCGATTTCCGGATAGGCGGCGCGCTGCTGCCGCGCCACCACGTCGCCCGCGTAATGCGGAGGGCTGGGGGCGTTGGCCCTCAGTGGCAGCAGAGCCTTGAATGCCGGCGGATTTTCCATGTCGGTGCTGATGTCGTGGATGGCGGGCGACACCTGGATCTGACGTAACCAGAGAAGATTGTTCAGCGTCATGCCCACGCACAGGACCAGCGCGACCCAGCCCGCCGCATTGAACCCCCAGCTTCCCAGGCGTCCGCGCGATCCGACCATGGCCACCAGCATGAGCGGCGTTGCGGCCGACACGGCCAGAACGCTGGCTGCGTATCCGCCGATGGCCGACAACAGCGGGAGAAGCTGCAGACGGTAACCGCCGATGGCGGCGGCGCCAAGGATCACGCCCACCGTGCATGCGGTGAGGCCGATCTTCGCCAGAGTAACGGACATCCTCCCTCGTCCGGCCATACTCCCAACCTCTGAAACAGGGGGCTGCTTATCTTACGGCATTATTTGTCCGCCAATGCTGGTACTCTAGCGGGTATGCAGGAACAAGGCGCACCAAGGCACCGGGACGATTTGCGCAAGCTGATCGGCCAGCTCGAACTGGAACCCCTGGAACACAACCTGTTCCGCGGCCAGAGTCGTGACTTCGGCACCGGGCGGGTATTCGGCGGCAACGCGCCGCGCACGCTTTTCGACAAACTCTGGGACGCCCACGAGATCGCCGTGTCGAAAGACGGGCAGTCCCTGCTCGCCATCGACCGGATTTTTCTGCACGAACGCACCGGCACCCTGGCGCTCAAGGCCCTGCAGGAAGCCGGACGCGGGATACGTCACCCGCAGCGCGCCTTCTGCGTGATGGACCATATCGTCGACACCAGGCCCGGCCGGCCGGGGCTCACCCGCATGCCGGGGGGCGTGGAGTTCATTACCGCCACCCGCGCGGCTGCGCAGGAAGCGGGCATCCAGCTATTCGACATTGACGACCCGCGCCAGGGCATCGTGCACGTGATTTCGCCGGAACTCGGCATTGCCCTGCCTGGCCTTACGCTGGTGTGCCCGGACAGCCACACCTGCACCGTGGGCGGCCTGGGCGCGCTGGCCTGGGGCATCGGCACCACCCAGGCGGAACACGCCCTGGCCACCGGAACGCTGCGGGTGGAGCGGCCCGGGACCCTGCGCGTTCAGTTTTCCGGTAAGCCGGACCCGGCGGTAAGCGCCAAGGACCTGGTTCTGGCCCTGATCGCGCGCCACTCCGCCATGGGGGGTCTGGGACACGCGGTGGAATTTGCCGGCCCCGCCATCAAGGCGCTGGATGTGGAAGGCCGCATGACCCTGTGCAACATGGCCATCGAGTTCGGCGCCTTTACCGGCATGGTTGCGCCGGACGAGAAGGTGTTCGAGTTCCTTCAGGCCCGGGAATTCGCGCCGGAAGGCGCGTTATGGGAGCGCGCGGTGGCCCACTGGCGCGAACTGAAGTCCGACGCCGGCGCGCGCTTCGACCGGGAACTGGAACTGGACTGCGCCGGCATGGCCCCGCAGGTGAGTTGGGGCACCAGCCCGGAACACGCCATTGGCATTGACGCGGCGGTTCCCGAACCCGGGGGCGCGGCCGGGCGCCGCGAGTCCATGCAGCGCGCCCTGGACTACATGAACCTTAAGCCGGGGCAGCGCATGGACGAACTGGCGATCGACGCGGCGTTCATCGGCTCGTGCACCAACGCGCGGCTGTCCGATCTGCGTGCGGCGGCAGAAATCCTCCAAGGGCGCCGGGTGGCGGAAAACGTCAAGGCCATCTGCGTGCCCGGTTCCATGGCGGTGCGCGCAGCCGCCGAGGCCGAGGGCATGCACCGGGTATTCGAGGCGGCCGGCTTCGAGTGGCAGGAATCCGGCTGCGCCATGTGCTTCTACGCCGGCGGCGACGGTTTCGGCGGCATGCGCACCGTGTCCAGCACCAACCGCAATTTCGAGAACCGCCAGGGCCCCGGCGCCCGCACCCATCTGGCCAGCCCCGCCACCGTCGCCGCCTCTGCGGTGCGCGGCCGCCTCGCCGACCCGCGAGAACTGCTCGCGCTCGCATGAGAATGGCGTCATGAGGGGAGTGGTTTCGGGCGTTGCGGCGCCGCTGATGCAGCGCAACGTGGATACGGATGCGATCATTCCCAGCCGCGAGATGAAGCGCGTGTCGCGCGATGGCCTGGGCGAGGGCCTGTTCGCCAACTGGCGCTACAGCGATGTGGCGGCGCGCGCCCAGGCGCCGGAATTCGTGCTGAACCGCGGCCGTTACCGGAAGGCGAAGATACTGATTTCCGGGGAGAACTTCGGCTGCGGTTCGTCGCGGGAGCACGCCGTGTGGGCGCTGGCGGACTGGGGCATAGGCGCGGTCATCGCACCCAGCTTCGGCGAAATCTTCCAGGCCAACTGCGCCCAGAACGGCGTGGTGGCGGTGGAACTGGACGAAGAGCATGTCCTGGCGCTGGCCGCCGAAGCTGAACAGCGCGAACTGCGTCTTACAGTGGATCTCAAGGTCTGCGAAGTCCAGGGCTTGGGCGACATTGCCCTCCCCTTTTCAGTGAAAGCGCGCGATCGCGAGATGATTCTAAAGGGGCTGGATCCGATTGCGCTGACGCTGGGCGAACACGGGGTGGCCATCGAGGCGTTCGAGAAATCCGACTGTGCTGTTCGTCCGTGGGTCTGATCCGCCGGTTTCCGGAAGAGCGGTTTCTGCGCCCCTCTCTCGCAGGGGACGCGAACCCATCCGTGGGGCTCGGCAACGGCTGTCCTGCCGTTGACGCCCCTGCGAGAGAGGGGCGCAGAAACCGCTCTTCCGGAAACCGGCGGATCAGACCCACTGCCCTGGCGGTGGCGGAATCGGGCGGTATTGTCTATTTTTTGTGGGTGAAGCAATATGAGCTTGTCGAGGCGAGTTCTGAATGGAACGCTGCGCTGTAACAGGAAAAGGGCATCGAGGGAGCATGAATACAGGGAATTGCAGGCCGCTTGCGGACTTGAGGGTCCTGGAGTTGACGCACATGGTGATGGGGCCGGCCTGCGGGCTGGTGCTGGCGGACCTGGGGGCGGACGTAATCAAGGTGGAGCCGCCGGGCGGCGACCCCACCCGAAGGCTGCCAGGGTCGGGCGCGGGTTACTTTCCCATGTACAACCGTAACAAGCGGAGTATCTGCCTCAATCTCAAGTCGCCGGAGGGTATGGAAACGGCGCTCAAGCTCGCCGACCGCTCGGATGTGCTGATCCAGAACTTCCGCCCCGGCGCCATGCAGCGCCTGGGGCTGGACTACGAGACGCTCTCGGCGCGCAACCCGAAGCTGATCTACTGCACCGAGAAGGGTTTTCAGGCCGGCCCGTACGAGAACCGCGCGGCGCTGGACGAGGTGGCGCAGATGATGGGCGGCCTGGCCTACATGACCGGGCCGCCGGGCCGGCCGCTGCGCGCTGGCGCTTCGGTGATCGACGTGCAGGGCGGAATGTTCGGCGCGCTGGGAGTGCTGGCGGCACTGCACGAGCGCGAACGCACCGGGCGGGGCTGCGAGGTGGTCGCCACGCTCTACGAGAGTGCGGTGTTCCTGGTGGGTCAGCACATGGCGCAGAAAGCCGTTACCGGCACCGCCGCCACGCCGATGCCCGCTCGGGTGTCGGCCTGGGCCATCTACGAGGTGTTCGCCACAAAGACGGGCGAACAGATATTCGTAGGCGTGGTCAGCGATGTGCAGTGGGTGCGGTTCTGCAAGGTCTTCGGGTTGCATGAGCTGGGCAGCAACGAAAATCTCAGGACCAATTCCGGGCGGGTGGCGCGCCGCGATGAGTTCATCCCGAAGATCAAGGAAACCTTCGCGGCGATGACGCCAGCGGAGCTCATGGAGCGCTGCGCGCAGGCGGGCCTGCCGTTCGCGCCCATCACCCGGCCGGAGGATCTGTTCGACGACGCCCACCTGACGGCTTCCGGCGGGCTGGTCGAGGTGACCGTCCCCGACGGCGAACACGCGGGCGAAAAGGCCGCCCTGCCGTCTTTGCCAGTAGCCCTGGGCGACAGCCGCCCGGCGCTTTACCGCGATGTGCCCCGGGCCGGCGAGCACACGGAGGAAATCCTCGCGGAGTTGTAAGCGACAGTCGGGATCAGAAGGACGGGGTAAGAGCGCCGATGTTGCGCAGCAGGCCCACGCGGGCTTGCGCCAATTCCATGCGTTTCTCCAGCAGGGTTACGTCGGTCTGGGCGACGATCTCCTCGGCCTCCAGCTGGTCGAGCACGGTGCCCCGCCCCACGCGCAGCTTCTCCTCCACGATGGACACGATCTCCCCGGCGTCTTCCAGCGAGCGCTCCAGTTCCTCGCAAGCCTGCGCCAGACCGTGGACCAGGTTCCAGGACACCATGATGTTCAGCTCCAACTGCTCCAGATCCGCGTTGAGGTCGTGTTCGGCGGCTTCCATGGCATAGCGGGACTTGCGCGCACGGGCGAATTTCCTGCCGCCCTCGAAGATCGGCATGCGCAGCATCAACTGCGCGTCGGCTTCGCGGGTCTCGATCTGGCCCACGTAGCCGTCAGAACCGCCCAGCTTCAACTCCAGCGAAGGCCATAACTCGGCGTGCTGGAACTCCATGCGGCTGCGGGCCACCACCACGTTCTGGCGCGCCTTGCCGGCAATCGGCGCGCCCTCCACGGCGCGGCTTCTGGCTGCGTCCAGCGTGTCGGGTTGCAGCTGCTCCAGCATGCTCAGGTCCGCGGCATCCAGGTTATCGCGGATGGTGCCGGTAAGCCGCGCCAGCTCGTATTGCGCGCGACGGTAGGCGGTGTCCGCCTCTATCCGCTGCGCCCGCGCCTCGTGCAGATAACGCAACACCTCGTGCACCTGCGTGAGATCGGACCTGCCCAACTCCAACTGCTCGCGAACCGCAGTCTCCTGCTCGGCGACCAGGCTCTCGAACTCGATGCGGCGGTTGAGAATTCTGCGGTTGTAGATCTGCTCGGCGTAAGCCACCGCGGCGTCGCGCTGTACCGACTGGCGGACATCCGCGGCTTCGAAGTCGGCGGCCGCAATCAGGGCGTTGGCTTCGCGTTCTCGCGCGCCGATACGGCCGAAGGAATAGATCGTTTGGGTGGCCTGCAAGCCGGATGTTCGCGAATCTCCCTCGTAGATGCCGATGTTGCGGGCCTGGTTGCGGTTGTAGCCGTAGCCCCGGCCGCCGGTGAGGTTGACCGTGGGAAAACGCAGGCTGCGAGCCTCGGCCAACTCTTCGCCGGCTTCCTGCATGCGGCTTCCGGCGGCGCGAATGCGGGGGTCGCGCTCCAGCGCGTCGCGCAGGGCCTCGCGCAGTGTGTAGGGAGCGTCTCCGCCGGCGGCAGCTTGTTGAGCCCAGGACGGGACGGCGAGCAGGACGCAGGCGGCGAGGGCAAGAAACAACCGGGAGAGCGTGATGGCTTCTTTTCGGGGCGTGGAGAAAGTCCGGGGCATGGAGAAAGTTCGGGAGGTGGAGAAAACGTTCATTCTTCTTTCATTCCGCGGCGCAACGCGCCGGTCAGCGGATCAGCGAGGTACTGCAGCATGGTACGCTCCCCGCCGGCGAAGGTTACTTCCACCGGGAAGCCGGGGAGGATTTCCTTTTCGCCCAGTTTGCCGAATTCCTCTTCCGGAATGGTGATGCGGGCAAGGTAGTACTGCATCTGGCTTTCCCTTTCAGTGAAAATATCGGCGGACACCAGGTTGACCACGCCCCGCAGTTCCGGCGTGGCGCGCTGGTTCAGCGGCGTGATGCGCAGGCGCGCCTCCTGCCCCACGTTCACGTTGTCCACGTCTGTGGGGTTGACCCGGGCCTCCACGATCAGGCGGTCGTCCTCCGGCACAATGTTCATGATCGGCTCCGCGGCGGGCACCACGCCGCCTACGGTGTGGACCCGCAGGTTGATGACCTTGCCTCCCAGGCCCGCCACCATACGCGTGCGCCGCACCTGGTCGCGCACCGCGAACAGGCGCTCGCTCGTCTCGAAGAAGAGGTTCTGCGCCTTGGTCAGATTATCGGACAGGTCCGTGCGATAGTTGTTTTTCAGCTGGATGATCTGCTGCTGGGTCTCCCCCACGGTGAGTTGCGCCTCGGCGATTTCGGCGATGATCTGGCCCACCTCCCCTTGCGTTCGAGCCAGGTCCAGCCGCCGCTGGGTCAACTGGTCTTCCGACGCATAACGGCGGCCGGTCAGGCTCGCCAGCCCTTCGATGTCCTTCTCCAGAAGCTCCTGTTCCTGCTGTGCAGCGTTGCGGCGCGCGGTGAGTCCGTTCACCTGTTGGCCGAGCTGCTCCACCCGCGCTCTCAAGATCTCGATCTCGCCGGCGTGCTGCGCGCGCCGCTCCTTGAACAGCTCGATCTCGGCCTGCATGATCTGCTTGATCCTGGGATCATCCTGCACCGACTCGAAATCCTCGGAAAAATCCACCTCCTCCCGCCCGTACAGCTCGGCGTTAAGGCGGTCGATCTCGGCCAGCGCGCTGTAAAAGCGGGCCTCCAGCAAATCCTGCTCGGCGCGCGGCCTGGTATCGTCCAGGTCCAGCAAGGCATCGCCAGCGGCCACGGTATCGCCCTCTCTCACATACAAGGCCTTGACGATGCCGCCTTCCAGGTGCTGCACGGTCTTGTTCTGGCCATCCACCTCCACCACGCCCTGGGCCACCACGCCCTGGGCCAGCGGCGCCAGCGAACCCCAAAGGATGAACCCGCCCAGCGCTACGCTGACCACCGTGCCGCCGATCCACATCGCGCGGTCCTTCAGCGGATCCACGGCCTCGTTGTCGTCGATCTTCGGCGGCGTTTCCAGAATGCGCCGCAGGAAGGCCATGAGCTTGCCGCGCCAGTCTTCAGGGGCGCTCTGTATCTGAATGTTCATTGCTGGTAGCGTACCTGTATGGGTTTGGAGGCAGCGGACGACTTCTCCGCGGGCCGCGGCGCCTGCCGCCGAGCGGCGCCGAACTGGCCGAGCACCTCGTCACGCGGACCGAAGTTCACGAGCTGCCCCTCGTTCATCACGCCAATATAGTCCACGCGCCGAAGCAGCCGCACATTGTGGGTGATCAGCACGGTGGTTACCTCGCGCTCGCGCAGCGTGTCCAGCACCTGCGCCAGCGCTTCCTGGCCCTCCGCGTCGAGGTTGGAGTCGGGCTCGTCCAGCACCACGAAAGCAGGATCGCCGTAGAGGGCGCGCGCCAGGGCCACGCGCTGGCGCTGACCCGCAGAAAGGCCGCTGCCGCCCGCGCCGATCCGGGTGGTGTAATTGTCCGGGAAACGCATGATCACCTCGTGGCAGCCGGCGAGACGGGCGGCATCGAGAACGCCGTCGGAGTCCGGCTGCTGCAGCCGGGCGATATTTTCCGCCACCGTGCCGTCGAACAGCTCCACGCTCTGAGGCAAATAGCCGAAGTGCTTCAGGCGAAGCAGGTCGGGCCAGCCGTCGATTTCCGCGCCATCCAGACGCAAAGCGCCTTCAACGGGTGGCCACACGCCCATCATCACACTGGCCAGCGAGGACTTGCCGCTGCCCGAAGGCCCGATCAGCCCGGTAAGTGTGCCCGGCTCCAGAGTAAGCTGGACATTCCGCAACACCGGAGCGTCGCCGCCGGGCGGCACGGCGCTCAGGTTCTCGGCTTCCACCTTGCCTTCGGGACGGGGCAACTCCGGGCCTTCCACCTCACGGCTGTGATGGAAGTGCTCCAGCAATTCGTTAACGCGGCGCCAAGCCTGCCGGGCGCCCACAAAACCGCGCCAGGCGCTGATGCCCTGCTCGATGGGGGCGAGCGCCCGGCCCATGATGATGGAGCCGGCAATCATCATGCCGGGCGTGAGCTGGCCGTCCAGCACCAGATAAGCGCCCGTGCCGAGCATGCCCACCTGCACCGAAAAACGGAACGCCTTGGTGGTGGACAGCAGCACGCTCAACCGGCCGGCTGCGGCCGACTGGAACGATGCCGAGCGGCGATGCCGGGCGCGCCAGAGCCCCAGCAGCCCCTCGAACATGCCCATGGCCTTGAGCGCGTCGGAGTTGCGCATCGAGGACTCCAGCAGCTGGTGGGACTGCAGGCCCTCCTGAGCGGCGGCGCGCATGGGCAGCCGGGAGCGGAATTCAGCCAGCAGGCCCAGCGTGAAGATCACCAGGGCGCCGAACACGGCCACGGCGCCCATCAGCGGGTGGAACATGAAGATGGCCGCGGTGAACACCGGCGTCCAGGGCACATCGAAGAATGCGAATATCGTGGGACTGCCCATGAACTGGCGGATCGAGTCCAGATCGCGCACGGGCTGGGTGGCGCCCTGGGACCGGTTGGCGAGGTTGCTGCGGAACGCGCTGGCCAGCACGTCGTCGGCCATGTTGAGCCCCAGCGCCAGCCCGATGCGCTGCATCAGGCGCTGGCGTACCCATTCCAGCAGGCCGAAGCACACGAGCAGGAATACGGCGATGATGGTGAGCAGCAGCAGGGTCTCGGCGCTGGCGCTGGTGAGAACGCGATCGTACATCTGCAGCATGTACACCGGCGAGACCAGCATCAGAATGTTCACCAGCGAACTGAACACGGCGATGGCAATGAAGCCGCCGCGGTACTTGTTCAGCGCCCCCCGCAGAGGCGTTACGGGCCGTTCTGTTGCGGGCGTTTTCGGCTGCGCGTCCACGTTAGCTCACCGGTGAGAGGGACGGGGCGAGGAAGGAAGGGCGCAAGGAGAGAGGGACAGGGAAGTGAGGGGCAAGGGATAAGAGCATCCTGCCCCCGGCGGCTGCAAACCCTCTTTCCTCCCGGTCCGCGATCTCAGGTGACGGTGCCGCCGTTGGCCTGGGCGGCGCGCTGCTTCTCCACTTCCTGTTTCAGGCGCTCATTCACTTCCTGCATCATGCGCAGGGTGCGAAGGAAACCGGGCCATGGCATGGCTACGCGGGTCTTGGGGATCATCTGTGGAGGCGCGTTCTCACCCCCCTCCCCTTCCTGATCAGCCTCGAATTCGCCGAATTCCAGCCGCACCACGCCATCGCGCAACACGGCGGACATCAGCCCGTCAACAAAAATCCTGGTATCGCTCATCCAGCGTTTCTCCTGTAAAGACTTGACAAAAGGCGGCGCCAAGCTTTCGCACAGAGCCGACGGAACGGATTCTAGCGGAGATATAGGGCTGCAAGCGCCCCGATTCAAGAAGCGGCGCTGCCCCGCCAAGCAATACGCGTAATCGCCATTATTGTATTCTTGCCCCATCCATCAAAAAGCATTGGGACTTCGTATGCGAGGAAGCAGAACTGAGCAAAGTGGACAGGAAACTCTTTTGGGGGAGGCAGTTCCTGAACCCTTATTCGATCAAGCAACAGGCGGCTGCCGCCTGATGGTTTCGGTATAGTGTGGCGACCATGAGGCGCAAGCTGCCTACGGGCATACAGACCTTCCGGGAAATCCGCGAGGGGAACTACTACTACGTCGACAAGACAGCGCATATCGAGCGCTTGATCGAAAACAGCAAGCACTACTTCCTGTCGCGCCCCCGCCGCTTCGGCAAGAGCCTGCTCGTGGACACCATCAAGGAATTGTTCGAGGGCAACGAAACGCTCTTCAGGGGGTTGCGCATCCACGACAAATGGGACTGGGCCAGGCGCCACCCGGTGGTGCGGCTGGACTTCAGCGGCAGCGGGTTCCGCACTTCAAGCGACCTGAACATCCACCTTGGGGAACAACTCAGTGACCTGGAGGCAGAAAAGCGAGTCGTGCCACGCCATTCCTCCATTCCCGGCCGCTTCCGAAACCTGATCCAGACCCTCCATGAGCAGACCGGGGAGCGGGTGGTCGTTCTGGTGGACGAGTATGACAAGCCGGTGCTGGACCCGCTAACCGCCGGCGACCGGGAGCGCGCCCGCGCCCACCGCGACACCCTGCGCGGACTCTACGGCAACATCAAGGCCTGTGACGCCGACATCCGATTCTCCTTCCTCACCGGCGTGAGCAAGTTCACCCGCGTGAGTTTGTTCTCCGAACTGAACAATCTGCGCGACATCACGCTGGTTCCAGACTTCGCCACGATTTGCGGCTACACCGAAGGGGACCTGGACACGGTGTTCGCGCCGGAACTCGAAGACCTGGACCGCGATGCCATCCGGGACTGGTACAACGGCTACAACTGGCTGGGCGAAGAGAAAGCCTACAACCCCTTCGGCATCCTGCTGCTGTTCCAGGACCGCCAGTTCCGCGCCCACTGGTTCGAGACCGGTTCACCGGCATTCCTGCTGCAGACGATGCGGGAGCGAGGCGTGTTTACGCTGGACCTGGAGGGGATGATAACCGCCGATGATCTGCTCTCGTCGTTCGACGTGGACGACATGGCCACGGAAGCGCTGCTGTTCCAGACCGGCTACCTGACCATCGCCGACGAACTCGACATGGGCGGAGAGCCCGTCTATCGCCTGACCTGGCCCAATCGCGAAGTGCGGCAAGGCCTGAACCGCCACCTGCTGCGGGCCGTAGCCTGGAATGCGGCGCACTCGGCGGTGGGCGCGAACCAGCTCTACACGCGGCTCGCCGCCGCCGACCTGCCGGGTCTGGAGGCGCATTTCAAATCGCTGTTCGCGGCCATTCCATACAACTGGCACGTGAACAACGACATGGCCCGGCACGAAGGCTACTACGCCAGCGTGATGTACGCGCATCTGGCGGCGCTGGGAGCGCCGGTGGCGGTAGAGGACGCAAGCACAGCCGGGCGGCTGGACATGTCGGTGCGCCTGGGCGGGCAGGTCTACCTGTTCGAGTTCAAGGTGGCGGAGCGGGCCGGTGAAGGCACGGCGCTGGCGCAGCTCGTCGAGCGCGGCTACGCGGAGAAGTACCGGGCACATGGCCAGCCGGTGCATCTGATCGGCATCGAGTTCAGCGCCAACCAACGATGCCTCGACCGGTTTGATGCCGTAACGCTGGATTGAGGCCGGCCACCCCCGCGCGACTCTCATTCTCCCTCGACGGACCCTTGAGCGACTTCTTTGAAGACGAGGACGACCCCGACGCGTCCGACCTCGAACTCTCGCTCGTGAACGCTCCGGCCTGGCTGCAAATCGACGACGAAGGAAACCTCACCAACAGTGCGCTGAAATATAGTCTTGAAGATGCCCCAGCAGGACTGGGGAGAAACATTACGCCACTGGATAAGTCGGGGAATGTCTACACCTATGCTGTCTATGACGGTGCGAAAAAGCAGGGGGACGAGACGCAGCTTCTGTCCTTCGACTCGGCTACCGGCCACCTGACCTACTCCACTACGCTTGCTCGTAACCACGGGGACGGCAGTGGAGTTGATGGAGATGGCAATCAGGTTGTCCTGACTGTGAGAGCCAGTCAAGAGAGGGGCGTCGTCAACCCCGCTACGACGGATGTTGTTCGGCCCGCTTTTCGACCCTGCTGCAAAAATAATAAGAGGAGCTGATGGGCAGGAGGAGTTTCTGACTGAAAACGAGCCAGAAGGTGGCCTTCCTGGCCGCAGAGTTGCCGTGCTGGATGTGCAGGACGAGAACAGCGGCGATCATCCGTCAGGGCAGTACACGTTTACGGTTAGCGATGATCGGTTCGAAGTTGCGGATGATGAAGGCGAGATGCTCAGGCCTTCTGATGATGCCGTGGATAATGATCGAATGAGCGCGGTCGTATTAAGAGTCAAGGAAGGCGCCATGTTCGACTACGAGGTAGATTTTGACGTTGATGTCTTCGGCGCTCCCATCCTCGGCCAATACACGATCACGGTAACTGCCACGCAGGTGGATGGTTCTCATTCGATCACGCAGGCGACCACCCTGACGATTGCAGACGATCCGAGTGATGACGATTCCCCTGGCTTGGATGACGACGACAGGGATACAGATCACGATGGTCCTCCTCCTCCGGGTCGTCTACCTCCTCCGGAAGAAGACGACATGGGCTTTGTCGGTGGCGATGGGACAGTTCCACCTTCTGGCTCATCCGTCGGTATCATTGAGGGTGTTGCCGAGAGCATGGACGGCTTTGAGCAGGACCTGTTCGAGGACTTCATGCTCGTGACCGACGACGGTCTCGACATCGTTTGATCCAAATAGCAACTCACGTTGCGGCGAGGCAGGCTACATTGCCCGCCTCGCTTTTGTACGCCTTGAACATGGCGCGCAATGGGGCCTGACTCGGTAGTGTACTAAGTTTGACTTTTTGCGCGACCGCCCGCTGGCTGCGGGCCGATAATTCACAAAAAAAGCGAGGCGGGCATGTAGCCCGCCTCGCCGCAACATCAGTCGCCTGTGGCTCTTACGCCACGTCGATGTCGTCAATGGCCAGCACGAAGCTGTCCAGCAAGTCGTTCCCGGTCAGCGACAGGTTGTGGAGACCGTCACCAGGGAAGCCCATGCCGCCTGGCATGTCCGGCATCATCGGAGGTGGCGGCAAGCCGTCATCGTCATCGTCATCGTGACCATCAGTATCCGTATCGTCTTTCAGACCGGGCGCTCCATCCGTATCATCAGGCGTCGACGTGGCCGGGTCATCATCAGCCGTATCTTTTGCAAGCCTTGCGACAACCACATCCTTCATCGTGATCGAATGAGAACCATCCTTCTGCGTGGCGGTTATCTTGACTTTGAGTTGGCCTGCGTTTTCGTCGTTTGGTTGCGGCTCGACATCCTTCTCAAAGTCGAACATGGCGCCTTTCTTGACCTTCAAGCTGAACACACTCCCGTCATTTGTGGTGTCCACTTCGAATCGCGGATCATCGACCGTAAGCGTGTACTGTCCTGACGGATGATCGTCGCTGTTCTCGTCCCGCACATCCAAGCGGGCAACCGTGCGCGGTCCCGTCAAGCCGCCTGTCTCCATATCTTCAATAAGATTATAGCCAGGTTCTTCTCGTGTGACAATAATGTTCGTAGGCGCCACATCCAGGCGCAGGACGATATTCAAGCTGGCATTCAAGCTGGCTTCATCCTCCCTGCTGTCACTGGCCGTCACGGTCAGTTCAATCTCGTTGCCCTGGCCGTCTCCTGCATTGCCGTCGTGGCGTTGCGCACGCGTAGTGGAATAGGTCAGATGACCAGTGTCCGCTTTGAAGGACGCAGCGGCAAAACTGTTATTGATGCCGTGAACGAAGAGATAGAGATTGTCGTCATCAGAATCATTACGACCCAAAGCCGTTCGTGAAGCAGGAGCAGGATCAACGCGGTAGGTCAGCTGGTCGCCGTCCGCATCATGGAACATGGAGTCCAGATCAACAATCTCGTTAACCAGCGTCACGCTGCCAGCCAGCATGTCCTTGTCATCCTTGACCCCTTCCGGAACATCCACCTCGATCACATATTCCGGCTGCGTGGCAACCGGAGCATTGTTAGCGGCGGATGCAAGGCTTGAAACCTGCTTCGAGTCAGTCAGAACCAGGGCCGTATGCTTGCCATCCGAATCCATGTAGGCAACCTTGGCGCGCAGCGTCATACCTGCGTGGTCGTCAGTAAGCGTCAACTCGGCACCTGTGGCATCAATGTCCACCCACGACCCGTTTTTCAACTGCTGCCACTGCACGGATGCGTCAGCGGCATTCGTGACCGTCAAGGTTGCGCCAATCGCCCAAGCGCCCTCGGTGGAAGACGTGTCGGTGGAAGACGTGATTTCTGGCTGGGACGCGAGCTTAGCCACCGTGCCGAACTCGATCGGATCACCTGTGATGGTCTCTTCCTTCTTTCCACCGTCGGTGTAGCTAATCACAACGCGATAGTACTTGGGCTCGTCGAGCGCCTTGACTTCCGGGTCATCTGTTTGGTCGCCAGCGACATCCGTCCAACCGCCCACTCCATTATCAGAGGTTTGCCACTGGTAATTGTATCCGGCGCTCGGGTCGCCGTCGGGATCATGGATATCAGCCTCCACCATAATGCTTTTCCCGTCCGTGCGGTAGTGGAGATAGGACTCAGGAGCATTGTTCACGTTGGCAACCGCCGCCGTGGTGGCCGAGAGCGTGCCGTCAGCTGACTCCATTGCCGGCTCTCCGCCATTCTGCTTGCGTTCCTGATTATCCGTGGCTCGAACATAGCTGCCGTCAAAGTATTCGTAATAGTCGACGCTGGCCTTGATCTTCATGCCCACATGGGCTTGCGTGAGCAGCAATTCCGTGGGGGAGCCAACGCTGGAATCCAGAATCTCTTCGACATCATCAGGGGTACCGAATGCCTTGTCAGGCCCGGCTTCCACGCGCATCCAGGTATACACCACCAAGGCTGGCGTATCGCCATCCATCAGATCGGGATCCCTGGTGTGGTCGAATTCCATGCTAAGCACATGACCTTCCCTGGCCATGCCCGAAATGGTAACGGCCTTGTCCTTGCCGGCAATCTTAAGGTTCTGATCCGTTATCTTCACGGGAATAGTGGCCTCGCCGGTCAGGCCGCCTTCATCCGTAGCGTAGACGGTGATATCCCCTCCCATGGTGTCCGAGTTGTACTTAGCGCGATCAATCTCAACCACCGCGACGATGTGATCATCCTGACCCAAGCGCTCTCCCCACGGATTTTGTATTCCATCTTTATCTGGATCGTCATCAATCTTCTTGAGGTCCTCAAGCTTCATCGGCTTGTGCTTGATCGTGATCCATGGCGAATCGACTTTCAAATCGTACGTCAACTCGTCCCTGGTGTCCCGTTCATCCGCATCATCCGAAGCAACAGTGAGATTCAGGTAGAGCGTCTTTTTCTCGTCCTTCTGGTTCAGGTCAATGCTCGCCTTGCCCTTCGGCGTCACCATCAAACCAGTCTTTTTGTCCGGATTCGTGCCGTCGTTGAAGAAGCCGTCGTTGTCGGCCGCAAGACGGTTATTATTTTTACCGAAGTCCCAATGGGGCGCTTCATTGGCATCCTCCACGTCAATGGTGACGGTCTCTGTGTCAGAAACTATGTTCGCACGGCCCTCGCCTATCACCTGCTCTACCTTAATGGTCAACGTAATGTTCTGGACTGCCTCGTGGTCCAGCGTGCCCGCGCCGCCCGTTCCGTCATCATCAGCCTTCACGTAAACATCGTAAGTCCAGGTATCGCCCTGCCTGACTGGCGTGTCCGACACTTCGAACTTGCCCTTGTATTCGTTGTTATCAGCGGAGTCAGCACTGTTCACAGCGCTCATAATCTCCGGCTTTTTGACATTGCCGTATGGATGCGGGTAGATATCGAAATCGTCATCGCGGACTTCAATCGTGGCGACCTTGACCCTGGCATCCCTGGCCGAGCCTTCCAAGTAATCCATCTCTTCCACCCTGACGCTCGGCCTGTCGTTGTCCTCGTTGTTTTCGTCAGACACGGCTACCGCCAACTTGAAAGAAGGCAGGGTAACGGTATCATCCTCCCCGTTCGTGGCCATTATGGCGATGTCGTACACGCCGCGCTCGGGAAGCATGCCAGCCTTGTTGGTGAGCTTGCCCTTACCATCAATTTCCAGCCAGGCCGGACCATCCACAAGAGAAAGCTTAAGGTCGGACACGCTCTTGCCGCCCTCCATCCTGGTAATCCCGTCCTCATCCATGAAGAAATCGCTGAGTTCGCCGTCAAGGGAGAATGACAGAACTTGTCCCTTCTTCACATCCTCGGCGTCGAGGTCTTCATCGACGGTAACCCACCAGTTGCCGAACTGCACTTCCTTGGCCGCCAGAGGATCATCCAGATCGTTAACCTGGATCATGACCTCGGACATTACGGACTTGGGCGCATTGGTGCCGGCGCTGCCCTTCTTCGTGTCCGTGCCCATGTCGGTGGCCTCTATGCGCAGCGTGAGCATTCCGCTGGCATCGGCATCCTTCTCATAGTTAAGGGACTGGCCGGCCTTGAGCATGAGCGTTCCATCGTCCGTAACCATGAAACGGTCATCGGGGGTCTTCGCGTCGCTCTTGTAAACCTTGAACGTGTGCATGCCGTGCGGATGCCTGGCATCGTCAGGGTCTGCAACCATGAGCGAACCAATGCTCACGCCGGACATGTCGTTTTCGTCTACCGCGGACGCGCCGTCAAGCGTGACTCCGGTGGGCGCGTCGTTGCCATCGTCCAGAATCACATGAACGGTAACCTCGGCCATCTCGCCGTCCCCATCCGTGGCGACAATCTTCAGGTTGTAAGTCGCGGCCAGCGAACTGGCGGGAGCGGTGCCTTCCATCGTGAGCATGTCCGTGTCGGCGCCAGCCCGGACGCTCCGGGACACCGTCATCCAGCTCGGAGCGCCTTCCACCGTGTACGTAAGGGTATCGCCATCCGGATCGCTGAACAGCATTCCCAGATCGATCTCCTGCATGAAGGGAACTCTGGAGACCGCATGCTGATGCATCACGGTGTCGGCGTACGTCATATTCGCCGTCGGCATTTCGTTCACGTCCACCACGGTCACTGTGACTTCGGCGGTTACATCGTGGTCCATGTTGTCCCCGGACACGGTGACCGCAACGGATACCATCTGCTGCATCTCGTAGTCGAGCGCCACGCCGTCTTTGAGTTTGAGCCAGTATCCGCCTTCGTCGTCCTGCGTGATTTCGAAGTTGTCGTTGTCGACGGAGAGGGTGTGTGTTTCGTTGATGTCGGGGTCGTTGACGGCGATTTCGCCGACGAGGGCGCCCGGGTTGTTTTCCTTGACCATGGAGGAGGCGGCGGTTCCGTCCGGGGCGGTTCCGTCGTTGATTTCCACGGAGTGGGGTTCGTTGACGTCGTTGATGGAGACGTTGACGGTGGCGGTGGCGTCGTCACCATCGGAGGTAGCCGTAATCGTGACTGAGATGGGCGAGGAGCCGGACTCGAAGTCCAGGCTCATGCCGTCCTTCAGCTTGAGGTTGCCGTCGGCCACCTCGAAGCGGTCGTCATCGACCGACACTCCAGTGGAGTTTTCGGTGGTTACCGCAGTAATCGTGGCTCCGGCCGCGTTCTCGTCCACAGATGCCTCGGCATCCACCGTGATCATTGCTGCCGGAGGAGGAGGAGGAGGAGGAGGAGGAGGAGGAGGAGTTGGCCTTTGCGAGCCCCCGCCACCGCAGGCATCCAGCGCCAGCGCCAGCATGGGAATCATGAGAATGTCGCTACGCGACGGATTCTCACGGCGCCGGCTTAGCGCCCTTTCCAGGCGCGCCTGTATGGGTCGAATAACGGTTACTGATTTAGACATGAGCCTGCCTCCTTACCGAGCAAGTTCAATTTGGTTAACGGATTGAATGGCCAACGGCCTCCGGGCACATTGGCGCAATAGTATAACTCCCGCGCCTTCCAAGCAAGCCACAGGGCGGAATATCAGAGCGCACACACGAATCGGATCCATAGAGTAGAAAGCAATCTGCCCGGACCACATCCCGGAAAAACTTTTGCCGGTTTGCCGCATCGTCCGGCCAACCGGCCACTCTCGCCGAGTAAGTATGACGCTCCCCCCGTTCCCCGGAAACACCGATTAACGGGTTCCCGGGACCACTGCTTCTGCTGGACGCAATTCTACATGAAAAATATACATAGCGTATCTTTTTCGAAGAGTTTTCATAATATGAGAAAATTCCTCAGGACTTCCCGGCAACTATTTTATACAAAAAGAAAACTCTCTTGTCGAGAACCGGAGCCTCTTTCATCCGGCGCGGAACCGCAGCACATCGCCGTCGCGCACCGTGTAATCGCGGCCCTTCAGCGCGGATGCGGCCTGGGGCGCCTCCGTGAAAGCCTGCCAGGGGGAAACTTCGGCGCGCACGAAACGGCGCTGGAAATCGGTGTGCACCCGTCCCGCGGCATACCAGGCGCTGGCGCCTTTCGGAACCAGCCAGGCGCGGGCCTCCGAAGGGCCGGCGGTGAAGAAACAGTTGAGCCCGAGCAGCCTGCGTAGCGCCTGCATGAAGCGCTCCGGAACACCTTCGGGAAGGCCCAGACCGGCACGCAGGGATTGCTGCTCATTTGCCGGCATTGCGGCAAGTTCGGATTCGAGTGCGGCGGTGACTCGCACGGCGGGCGCGCCGTGCCGTCGGGCGTAGTCCTGGGCGCGGTCCGCGGGGCCGCCCGAATCGAGGTGCTGCTCGTGAACGTTGAGGGCGTAGAGCGTGGGCAGGCTTGCAATGAGAGGCGGGATCGAGCCTGTCTTGTCCGCGTCCAGCGCCGGAAGCTCCCGTTTCGGGGGCTCGCCGGCGGCCAGGCGGGCGTGCAGCGCTTCGAGCGCGGCCACCTGCTGCTTCCGTTTCGCATCGCCGGATCGGGCGCGGCGCCGCGCGGAGTCCAGGGCGCGCTCCACGGTGGACAGGTCGGCCAGCATCAGCTCGGTGTTCACAACCTCGGCGTCGGCCACCGGATCGACGGCGCCGGACACGTGCGTGACGCGCTCGGATTGGAAGCAGCGCAGCACATGCACCGCGGCGTCGGCCTCGCGCACCTGGGCCAGAAAGCGGTTGCCCAGGCCCTCGCCGCGCGACGCGCCCTTCACCAGGCCGGCCACGTCCACAAGTTCCAGCGTTGCGTACACCTTGCGCTGCATGCCGGCGGCTTCGGCCACCGCATCCAGGCGCGGGTCGGGTATCCGAACGCGGGCCAGGTTCGGCTCGATGGTGCAAAAGGGGCGGTTCTCGGCGGGCGCTTCGGCCGCGGCCAAGGCGTTGAACAGCGTGGACTTGCCAACGTTGGGCAAACCGAGGATCGCCGCTTTCATGGCGTGGCGAACTTCAGGAGCCTGGAGTCCGGGGGCTGCCGGAGCATGGCGCCAACAGGCCCTAATGCAACACGGGCGCGTGAAGCTGGTTCATGGCGGCTTGCAGGCCCCGGGTGTAGAGGGTGGTAATCGCTTTCAGCGACGCCTCCATGGCCGAATCGATAGCCGGCACCTCGTGATCCTCGGGCGGCGACAGCACGTGGCGCTTCACGTCGAAGGGGTTGGCGGGGCGCCCCACGCCCAGGCGCAGGCGCAGGAAATCTTCGCCGCAGTGTTCGATCACGTCCCGCAAACCCCTGTGGCCGCCGTGGCCGCCGCCCAGTTTGAGCCGCGCCGCGCCGGGCGGAAGATCGATGTCGTCGTGCGCCACCAGCATCAGGCTGGCAGGCCGCTTGCCGAACTCGAGCACCCGGCGCGCCACCTCGCCGCTGTTGTTCATGTACTTGAGGGGCTTGATCATCAGCACCTTGATTCCCTCCATGAACATCAGCACGCCGAAAGCATCCAGGTCGGGCTTCACCCCCATACTCCTGAAACGCCCATGGCCCATCAGCCGATCGATGAACATGAACCCGGCATTGTGGCGGTTGAAACGATGCCTGGGCCCGGGATTGCCGAGCCCAACGATCAGCTCGGGCGGCCTTTCAGTCCGTTCTGCCGGATTCGTCATCTGCCGGTGTCTCGGCGGCAAACTCATCCTCCGGAAGCTCTTCTTCGAGTTCTTCTTCCTCATCCACCTGGGCGACGCGGCGCAGTTGGATGGCCACCACCGGATGATCGGCGGCTCCGTGAACGCGCTCGTTCACGGAAATTTCCCGGGGCAGGGACAGGTCCGAAATGTGGAGCATGGCCTCCAGCTCCACTTCGGACAAGTCCACTTCGATCTGTTCGGGCAGGTGCCTGGGCAGGCACACCACATGCAATTCGGTGAGCAGGTGGGACACGCTGCCTCCCATCTTCACGCCCGGCGACTGCTCGACATTGAGCAGCGTGACGGGCACGGACATGCGGATGGGCTCCTCGTCGCGCACCCGCTGCAAGTCCAGATGCAGCACTTCGTTGCGGGCGGGATGGCGATGCACCTCCTTCACTATGGCCGGCTGCGACTTGCCGCCCACGCGGATGTTGAGCACGCGCGAGCGGAACGTGGGGTCCTCGAGGCGGCGGGCCAGCGTTTCCGCGGGAAACGACAGCATGCGCGCAGGACGGCCGGCGCCGTATAACACGGCGGGCGCCAATCCGGCGCGGCGGGCGCGGCGGGCAGCACGCTTGCCGCTCTCCTCGCGCAGTTCGCCCTTGAGGTCGATCATGGAAGCCATAGCGGGTGCAATTGTACTTTCTTTAGCGGCCGGAAAGGTGACTGACTGCGACTGACTGACTGCGACGCGCTGAAGGCCCGCTTGCCGCAAGCTCGCCCGCCGGAAGCCCGCTTGCTGAAGGCCCGGCCGCCTGTCAGGGACGGGAGTCGGATTGCGCCTGCATCACGGAGGACGGCACGCCGGTCTGCACGCCTTCGCCCAGGGGATAGCGCTTGCGCAGCGCCTGCACCGCCCGGGACACGGCGTTCACCGGCCGGGTGCGGCCGGCCAGCATGGCGTAGATGCAGGGCACTATATACAAGGTAAGCACCACCGACACCAGCACGCCGCCCAGCACCACCACGCCCAGCGTCTGCCGGGCCGCGGAACCCGGGCCGTCGCTGGCGATCAGCGGGATGGTGCCGCCCACCGTGCACATGCTGGTCATCAGCACCGGCCGCAGCCGGGTGGTGGCGCCTTCCAGCACCGCCTTGACCACCGGCAGGCCGCGGTCGCGAAGCTGGTTGGAAAACTCCACGATCAGGATGCCGTTCTTGGCCGCCAGACCGATCAGCATGATGCAGCCGGTAAGGCTGAACACGTTGAGCGAGCCTCCGGACAGATTCAGGCCCAGCATGCCGCCGGCCAGCGCCAGCGGCACCGTCAGCAGGATGATGAATGGGTGGATGAAGCTTTCGAACTGCGCCGCCAGCACCAGAAAGCAGATCACCAGGGCCAGCAGGAAGCTGAAGTAGATCTGGTTGCCGGACTCCATGTACTCGCGCGACTCGCCATCGTACTGAACGCTCAGGGATTCATCCTGCACTTCCTCGGCGATTACCGTGTTCATGAAATCCAGGGCCTCCCCCAGCGAGTAGCCGGGCTGCAGGTTGGCGGACAGCTTGATGGAACGCTGGCGGTTGAAGCGCTGGAACTGGCGCGGACCGGAGCTTTCCTCCAGCCGCACCAGGCTGGCCAGGGGCACCAGCTCGCCGGACGCCGAGCGCACGTAGATGTTGTTCAGGTCCTGCGGCGTAACCCGGTCTTCCTCGGAGGCCTGCAGCACCACGTTGTATTCCTCGCCGCGGTCGATGAAGGTGGTGACGCGCCGCGAGCCCAGCATGGTTTGCAGCGTCTCGCCCACCTCGCGCAGCGACACGCCCAGGTCGGTGGCGCGCGCCCGGTCCACGCTCACCTTGATCTGCGGCTTGGTTTCGTAGTAGTCCGAGGTCATGCCCAGGATGCGCGGGTTCTCGCGCACCCGGTCCAGCACCCGGTCGCGCCATTGGGCGATCTGTTCGTATTCGTTGCCGCGCAGCACCACCTGCAACTCGCGGCCGCCGCCCATGTTGAGGCTGGGCGGCAGAAACACCATGGCCCGCACCCCCGGCAGTTCCGACAGCGGCCCGCGCATCTGCCCGGCGATCTCCGCCGAGGTAAAGCGACGCTGGCCGTGCGGCTCCAGCGGCATGTACATGAAGGCGGAACTGATGTCGCTGCCGGCGCCCCAGCCTCCCGTGCGAATGATGGCGCGGCGGGCCTCGCCGGCTTCCACCTGGCGTATGGCGATATCCTCGACGGCCGAGATCTGATCGTCCATGTAGTCGAAGCTGGCGCCTTCCGGCCCCTGCACCATAACGATCATCATGCCGCGGTCTTCCAGCGGCGCGTATTCCCGGGGAAGCTGGTCGAACAGGTAATAGCCGCCCGCGCATACCCCCGCCACCAGCACCAGCGCCACCCAGGGCGCGCGAAGGGCGCGGGTCATGCCGGAGCGGTAGACGCCGGCCATCGCGCGAAAGGCCTGGCCGCGCTTGCGACCGCGTTCGGACTGGGTGACTCGCTCCCGGGAGCGCATCATGCGCGAGCACAGCATCGGCACCAGGGTGAGCGCCACCAGCGAGGAAAAGACCACCGCGGACGCCAGCGCAATGCCGAATTCGCCAAACAGCACGCCGATGCGTCCGGGTGCGAGAGCCACCGGCAGGAATACGGAAACCAGAACCACCGTGGTGGCGATCACGGCGAAGCCGATCTGGCGGCTGCCGTCGATCGCCGCCAGCAGCGGCGGGCGCCCCTGCTCGCGATGGCGCACGATGTTCTCCAGAACCACGATGGCGTCGTCCACCACCAGGCCGATGGCCAGCACCGCCGCCAGCAGGGTGATCGTGTTGATGGTGTAGCCCATCACCGCCAGCACCATCGCCGCGGCGATCACCGACACCGGGATGGTAAGCCCTGGAATCAGGGTGGCGCGCCAGGAGTTGAGGAACAGCAGCATCACCATCAGCACCACGCCCAGCGCGATCACCAGCGCCTTGATCACCTCGGCCATGGACTGTCCCACAAACTCGGAGAAGTCCACGTTCACGTCCATGCTGATGTCATCGGGCAGCGACGACTGCAGCCGCTCCACCTCTTCGATGACGCCCTGATTGACGGCCACGATATTGGCCTGGGCCTGCGGCACGATCCCCAGGCTCACGCCGGCCCGCTTGTTGGAGCGGGCGATGGAACGCGTGTCCTCCGGCTCCAGACGCACATCGGCCACTTCGTTGAGGCGCACGAAGCGGCCCGAAGCTCCGCGCCCGATCACCAACGCGCCAAACGCTTCCGGCGTGTCCAGGCGGGTAACCGCGCGCAGGGTGAATTCGCGGTCCACCGACTCGATGCGGCCGGCCGGAAGCTCCACGTTCTCGCGCCGCAGCGTATTCTCCACGTCCTGCACGGTGAGGCCGCGGGCGGCCAGGGCGTCGCGGTCCAGCCACACGCGCATGGCGGGGCGGCGGCCGCCGCTCAGACGAATGGACGCCACGCCGTCCATGGCGCTGAGCCGGTCGACGAGATTGCGCTCGGCGTAGTCGGTTACGCTCATCACCGAGCGGGTGTCGCTGGACACGTCCACATACATGGTGGCGTCCATCATGTCGTCCTGCTTGGTGATTTGCGGCGGGTCGGCTTCTTCCGGCAGCATGCGCAGCACCCGCGAGACGCGCTCGCGGGTATCGTTGGCGGCGCCGTCAATGTCGCGGTCCAGGTCGAACTCCATGGTGATGGTGGAGCGCTCGTCCTGGCTGCGCGAGGTCATCTTCACCACGCCGTCGAGGCCGGACACCTCCTCTTCGAGCACCTGGGTGATGCGGCGTTCGATCACGTCTCCGGAAGCGCCCGTGTAGCGCGTGTCGATGGACACCACCGGCGGCTGCACATCCGGGTACTCGCGCACCGACAGCGTGCTACCCGCCAGCAGGCCGAGGATCAGCAAAACCAGGCTGATCACTGCCGCCAGCACCGGACGGCGCACGGAAATATCGGAAATCAGCATGCCTTCAGCGCCGTATCCGGCTCATGTTGTCGCGCCAGCGCGTCATTGCTGCGGTCCGGCGGGCGTGCGGGAGCCGGCAGCCGTGCCGCCGGACGGCGGTCCGGGCGCCGCGCCCGCCATGCGCACCGGAAGTCCGTCGCGGATCCGCTGCACGCCCTGCGTGACGATCTGCTCGCCGGGCTCCAGGCCGCCGATGATTTCCACCTGGCCCGGCCGGCGCGAGCCCAGCGACACCTGGCGTTCCAGAGCGCGGCCCTCTTCCACCACATACACGAACTGGCGCCCCTGGCGCGGCACCAGCGCCGCCTCCGGCGCCAGCACCACGTTCTCGCGGCGCCGGGAAATGCCCACCTGCAGGAACATGCCGGGCTTGAGCGCCCGGTCCTCGTTGGGCATCAGAGCCACCACCGCCAGCGAGCGGGTCATGGGGTCCACGCGGCTGTCCACGCTCACCACCGTGCCGGCGAAAGTGCGATCCGGCCAGGCCGCGGCGGCAGCGAGGATATCCAGGCCCTCCCGCATCACCGAGAGGTATTCCTCCGGCACCGAAAACTCGATCTTCATCACTGACGTGTCGTCCAGCGTGGTGATGATGGTGTTGGGCTGCACCAGGCCGCCCACACTCACCCTTCTCAAGCCCACTTCGCCGGAAAACGGCGCGCGGATGATGGTGTCCTCCAGCCGCGCGCGAGCCGAATTCACCTGCGCCTCGGCCACCTGCAGCTGCGCCTGGATTTCTTCCAGCTCCACTTCGGACACCACCTGGCTGGCGGCCAGCGCCTCCAGGCGCCCGTAGCGGCTGCGCCGTTCCCTCAGGTTGGCCTCGGCCAGGTCGAGGCCGGCGCGAATCTCGCGGCTGTCCAGCTCCACCAGCACATCGCCCTGGTCCACGCCCTGGCCTTCCTCGAAATGAATGGCGGAAACCACGCTGGAAATGCGCGGGGTAACGTCGATGCCCTCGTTGGCGCGGGCGGTGGCCAGCGCCGTGTAGTTGTCGGTAATGTCGCCCAGCAGCACTTCTTCGGTAACCACGGGCGGCGGTCCGGCTCCGAAACGCGCCCTGTTGCCCGCTTCTTCCTCCGCGCAGCCGCCGGCCAGCGCCGCCGCCGCAAGCGCCGTCAGGCAGACCGGACTCGGGAATTTGGCGGTCCGGCGGGGAACCGGGATAGTTTGCGCTGAATCAGGCATCGCGTCACATGGATATTCGCAGCATCCGGCCGCGCTGGTTTCCGCAATTGTAGCGCGCCCTTCCGCGCCCCAGCCGCCAGGCTTCAGCCGAACAGGGCCAGGTACATGAGGTAGAGGATGGCCAGCGGAGCAACCACGCGGAGCAGCCACAGCCAAACCGTGAACAGCGGGCCATCGCGCCAGCCGAGTTCTCCCTGGAGGATGGCGCGTTTCATGTGCCATCCGGCGAACAGTGCCATCAGCGCCCCGCCCAGCGGCATCATCACCGTAGCGGTAACAAAGTCGATCACCTCGAACGGGTTCTTGCCCGCCACCACGTTCCAGGACTCGCCGGCGCCGAATGACAGCACCGTGAGCCAGCCCAGGCCCCACAGCGTTCCGCCCACCGCCAAGGTGGCGCGCCAGCGGCTGAAGGCGAAGCGCTCCTGCATGAGGCTCACCGCGGCCTCCATCAGCGCGATGGCCGAAGTGAGCGCCGCAAACGCCAGAAGCAGGAAGAAGATAGCGCCGATGACGCTTCCGCCGGGCATCCCGCCAAAAGCGATGGGCAGAGTGAGGAACACCAGCGTCGGTCCCGACCCGGGCTCCAGGCCGTTGGCGAACACCAGCGGGAAAATGGCGATGCCGGCCAGCACCGCAACGGCGGTGTCGGCCACGGTAATGCCCACGCAGGTCTGCGGCAAGGATACGGAGCGCGGAGCGAACGCGCCGTACATCATCATCAGCCCCATGGCCACGCCGATCGAGAAGAAGGCGTGGCTGATGGCTTCCAGCGCCGAGGCGGCGGTGAGCTGCGCGAAGCGGAAATCGAACATGAACTCCAGGCCGGCGGCAGCGTCGCCCTCCACCAGCGCATATGCAATCACGCTCAGCAGCAGCAGAAACAGCACCGGCATCAAAAAGCGCACCGCCGCCTCGATGCCGCGGCGAACGCCTCTGCCCACGATGAAGCAGCTTGCGAGCATGAACAGCGTGTGCCAGGCGCCCAGGCGCAAGGGGTTCTCGTTGAGCCCGGCGTTGAGGACTTCGGCGGACTCCCGGTCGAGCCCGGCGAAGGCCCCGCGCGCCGCCAGCGCCAGGTAATCGACCGTGCTGCCAGCAATGACGCTGTAGTAACTCATGATGAGGTAGCCGGTCAGAAGGCCCATGCCGCCCACCAGGCCCCAGAGCGCCAGGCGGCCGCTTTGCGAGGCCACCGAGGCCATCGCCGTGCAGGGACTGGCGCGGCCGTGGCGGCCGATAGCCACTTCCGCCGACAGAATGGGCACGGCCACCAGGAAGGCGGCGATCAGATACACGAACACGAAGGCGCCGCCGCCGTTCTCGCCCATGATGTACGGGAACCGCCAGATGTTCCCCAAACCGATGGCGCCGCCAATGGAAGCGAGCAGGAATGTGCGCCCCGAACTCCAGCGCCGGGCGGCTGTTTTCTCCCTCATGCGTCAGTCAAGCTCCCGCCAGCCAGGCTCTCTTACGCGAGGGGCTATTCAGCGGGCGCGTCCTCCACCAGGCGGACGATGGCCATGGGCGCGGCGTCTCCTGCGCGATAACCTTTCTTGAGGATGCTGAGATAGCCGCCGGGACGCTCCTTGTAGCGCGGCCCCAGTTCCTCGAACAGCTTGCCCACCGCCTTCTTGTTGCGCAGGCGGTTGAAGGCCAGGCGGCGGCGCGCCACGCCGTCCTCCCCGGCCAGCGTGATCAGCGGCTCCACCACGCGCCTGAGCTCCCTGGCCTTGGGCACCGTGGTGCTAATGCGCTCGTGCTCGATCAGCGAGGCGGCCATGTTGCGAAACATGGCGCGCCGGTGGGCACTTTGGCGCCCCAGGCTGCGGCCGGATTTGCGGTGGCGCATGGCGGGACCTCCAGTTTCGGTCAGGCCGCCGTCTTGAGTCCGGCTGGCGGCCACTCGGGCAGCTTCAGGCCCAACTCCAGGCCGCGCGCTGCCAGCTTCTCGCGGATCTCGGTGAGCGACCGCTTGCCGAGGTTGGGGGTGCGCAACAATTCGGCGTCGGTCTTTTGCACCAGGTCGCCCACGAAGTGGATGCTCTCGGCCTTGAGGCAGTTCACCGAGCGCGCGTTGAGTTGCAACTCTTCGATGGGCGACATGTAGAGTTGGCGCAACTGCGGGTCCAGCCCGCTCAGGCCCATGCTCTCGCTGGGCGCCAGGTCCACGAACACGGTGAGCTGATCGCGCAGGATTTCGCCGGCGCGCCGCACCGCGTCGCCCGGATCGATGGCGCCATTGGTTTCCAGTTCCACAATCAGCCGGTCGAGGTCGGTGCGCCGCTCCACGCGCGCGGCTTCCACGTCGTAGCTCACGCGCCGCACCGGGCTGAAGGAGGCGTCAAGCTGCAGCCGGCCCATGGTGACGCTGCCTTCGGTCACGTCGGCGGTGCGCGTAGCCGGCCGATAGCCCCGGCCTGTGGCCACGGTAAGCCGCATGCTCAGTTCCACGCCGGACGTGAGCGTGGCGATGTGGTGGTCGGGACTGACGACTTCCACGTCGTGGTCGGTGGCGATGTCGCCCGCGGTAACCTGGCCCGGCCCCTTCTTGATCAGCATCAGTTCGGCGCGCTCGCGCGCGTGCATGCGCACGGCCAATTCCTTGAGGTTGAGCAAGATCTCGACCACGTCCTCCTTGACGCCCTCGATGGAGCTGTACTCGTGCAGCACTTCGTTCTGGATTTCGGCCTCGATGATGGCCGCGCCCGGCATGCTGGAAAGCAGCAGGCGACGCAGCGCGTTGCCCAGCGTGTGGCCGAAACCACGCTCCAGCGGCTCGATGGTAATGCGCGCGCGGTTCGGCGAGCCGCGCTCTTCCAGCTTGACGATACGAGGCTTCAGGAAGGTGTGTACAGATTGTTCCATGCGCTTGAACTCCGATTATTTCGAATACAGCTCAACAACCAGGCTTTCATTAATGTCCGGAAGGATTTCCTCGCGCTCGGGCAGGCTCTTGACGGTGCCCGACAGGGCCTTTTCGTCCACCTCCAGCCACTCGGGAAAACCGAGCTGGCGGGCGATCTCCAGAGCGTTCTGGATCCTGAGTTGTTCCCTGGCGCGAGGCCGCACGGCCACGATGTCGCCCGCGGTAACCTGAAACGAGGGAATGTTGACCGCGCGGCCGTTCACCTGTATGCCTCGATGCGAAACGAGTTGCCTGGCCTCGGGGCGGGTGGCCGCAAAACCCAGGCGATACACGATGTTGTCCAGGCGGCCCTCCAGCAGGCGCAGGAGATTCTCGCCGGTGGAACCCTTCTGGCGGGCGGCGCGCTTGTAGTAATTGCGGAATTGCCGCTCCAGCACGCCGTACATGCGCCGCAGCTTCTGCTTTTCGCGAAGCTGCAGCCCGTAATCGGAGGTGCGCCCGGGGCGCTGGGTGCTGCGGGCGCCGGGCGCGCGGTCGTGGCGGCACTTTTCCTCCAGCGAGCGGACCCGGCTCTTGAGCAGCAGGTCCATGCCCTCGCGCCGCGAGAGCTTGCAAACCGGTCCGGTGTAGCGGGCCATGGCGGGCGCTCCCTAAACGCGGCGCCGCTTGGGGGCGCGGCAGCCGTTGTGCGGGATGGGCGTAACGTCCTTGATGTGGGTGATGCGGAAACCCGCGGCGTTGAGCGCCCGCACCGCCGACTCGCGGCCGGGGCCCGGTCCGCGCACGCGCACCTGCAGGTTGGTCATGCCCATTTCGCGGGCCCGGTTGCCGGCACGCTCGGCGGCCACCTGAGCGGCGAAGGGCGTGGACTTGCGCGAGCCGCGAAAGCCCGAACCGCCCGAAGTGGCCCAGGACAGCGCGTTGCCCTGTGGATCGGTGATCGTGATGATGGTGTTGTTGAACGATGCGTGAATGTGCGCAATGCCTTCCGACACGTTGCGCCTGACCGCTTTCTTTCGAGGTTTGGGGCGTGCCATGGAATGATCCCCTACTTGCGGATGGGACGGCGTGGACCCTTGCGGGTGCGCGCGTTGGTGCGGCTGCGCTGGCCGCGCACCGGCAGGCCGCGCCGGTGGCGCAGTCCGCGGTAGCAGCCCAGGTCCATCAGCCGCTTGACGTTCATGGAGTTCTCCCGACGCAGGTCGCCTTCGAGTTGGTAGCGGGCCACGGTGGCGCGAATGCGCTCGACCGACGCCTCGTTGAGGTCCTTTACCTGCACATCGGGAGGCACGTTCGACAACTGGCAGATCTCCAGGGCGCGGTTGGGACCCACGCCGTAGATGTGCGTGAGCGCCACCCGCACGTGCTTGTACACGGGCACGTTGATGCCGGCGATGCGGGCCATGCTCAAGCCCTCCCGCCAGCCGGGCCTGCGGGGCCGGAGCCTGCGGGACCTGCGGGGCCTGCGGGGCCAGCGGGGCCAGCGCCGCTAGCGCCGCCTGCGGCCGCGATGCGTAGCTCGGCAAGCACGATTCTCAGCCCTGCCTCTGCTTGTGCCGCGGGTCGGTGCATAACACCCGCAGCACGCCGCGGCGCCGCACGATCTTGCAGTTGCGGCAGATCCTCTTTACCGATGCGCGTACTTTCATAAGCCTCAACCTCCTTCAAGCCGGCCGCTCAACGCAGCCCCTTGCGCCCGTACGAGCGCAGGTTGGCTTTCTTCATCAGGCCCTCGTACTGGTGCGACATCATGTGCGCCTGCAGCTGGGCCAGGAAATCCATGGTGACCACCACCATGATGAGCAGCGAGGTGCCGCCGAAATAGAACGGAACCTGCCATTGCATGATCAGAAACTCCGGCATCAGGCACACCGCGGTGATGTACAGGCCGCCCCAGAGCGTAATGCGGGTAAGCACCCGGTCGATGTACTCGGCGGTCTGGCGCCCCGGGCGGATGCCGGGGATGAAGGCGCCCGAGCGCCTCAGATTGTCGGCCGTGTCGCGCGCGTTGAACACCAGCGCGGTGTAGAAGAACGCGAAGAACAGGATCAGCCCGCCGTACAGCATCACGTAGATGGGCTGCCCCGGCGCAAGGCGGGCGCCCAGGGTCTGCAGCCAACTGAAACCCTCGGTCTGGCCGAACCAGGAGGCCAAAGTGGCCGGAAACAGGATGATGCTGCTGGCGAAGATGGGTGGGATTACGCCGGACATGTTGAGCTTGAACGGCAGGTGGCTGGACTGGCCGGCATACATGCGCCTACCCTGCATGCGCTTGGCGTAGTTGACCGGAATGCGCCGCTGGGCGCGTTCCACAAACACCACGAAGGCGGTCACGGCCAGGATCAGCAGCATCAGGATCAGCGCGAAGGCCCCACTCAGTTCGCCGGTGCTGACCAACTGCAGCGTGCCGCCGAAAGCCGATGGCAGCCCGGCCAGAATGCTGGCCAGGATGATCATGGAAATGCCGTTGCCGATGCCCCGCTCGGTGATCTGCTCGCCCAGCCACATCAGGAACACGGTGCCCGTGGTGAGCGTGATCGCCGCGGTCATCACGAAGGACGGGCCGGGGTTGATGACCACGCCCTGCCCCTGCAGCGCCACCGACATGGCGATCGACTGGAAGGTGGCCAGGAGCACGGTGAAATAGCGGGTGTACTTGACGATCTGACGGCGGCCGGCCTCACCTTCCTTGCGCAACTGAGCGAGCGTGGGCACCACCACGCCGGCAAGCTGCATGATGATGGACGCGGAGATGTAGGGCATGATGCCGAGCGCGAAAATCGAAAGCCGCTCCAGCGCCCCTCCGGAGAACATGTTCATCATGCTCAGGATGGTGCCTTCCTGCTGCTGGAAGAACTGGGCCAGCGCGTCGGGGTCCACGCCGGGCACCGGGATGAAGGCGCCGATGCGGTACACCACCAGCGCGCCGGCCAGAAACAGCAGGCGCTTGCGCAGGTCGCCGAAGCGCGTGGCCTCGCCCAGCGCCGAGGCGGGATTGAACATGCCGCCGGCTCCGCGGTCGCGGCGCGCCATCAGGCCTGCTCCTCGATGGAGCCGCCGGCTTCCTCGATCGCCTTGCGCGCTCCGGCGGTTACGGCAATGCCGGCCAGCCTTACCGGCCTGGTCATTTCGCCGCTCAGGAACACTTTGGCCGCGCGGGCGTCGAAGCGCGCCAGGCCGCGTTTCTTGAGCACTGCCAGGTCCACGGTTTCCTCTTTCAGGGAAGCAATCTCGCTGGTGCGCACGCGGGCGGTGTAGCGGGCCGTGCGCGAGCGGAAGCCCACCTTGGGCAGGCGCCGCTGCAACGGCATCTGGCCGCCCTCGAAGCCGCGCAGGCGCCCCGATCCGGAACGCGCACGCTGACCCTTGTGGCCGCGCCCGCAGGTCTTGCCGCCGCCGGCCGAGGCGCCTCGGCCCACGCGCTTGCGGCGCTTGCGTCCGCCGGGTTGCGAGAGATCGTTGAGCATCAGTCCAGCTCCTCCACCGCCAGCATGTACGACACCTTGCGCGCCATGCCCAGATTCTCCGGCGTGGCGGGCACGGTAACGGTCTGGTGCATGCGCCGCAGCCCCAGCCCGCGCACGCAGGCCTGATGTTTGCGCAGCCGCCCGCTGAGGCTGCGCTTGAGCGTAATCCGCATCATCTTGCTGGCCTTTGCCGTCATGCGAGGATTTCCTTGACGGATTTGCCGCGCAGCCGCGCCACCTGGCCCGGCGAGCGCGCCTGGTGCAGCGCCATGATGGTGGCGCGCACCACGTTGATGGGGTTGCGCGAGCCGTACGACTTGGCCAGCACGTTCCGCACTCCGCAGCACTCGAACACCGCGCGCATGGCGCCTCCGGCGATGATGCCGGTGCCCTCGGCGGCGGGCTGCATGTACACCCTGGTGGCGCCGTGGCGTCCGGTCATGGCGTAATGCAGCGTTCCGCGACGCAGCTTCACCGGCTTCATCCCGGTGCGGGCCTGGGCCAGCGACTTCTGGATCGCCAGCGGCACCTCGCGCGCCTTGCTGTGGCCGAAGCCCACCGTTCCGGCGCCGTCGCCCACCACCGTGAGCGCGGTGAAGCCGAACTGCCGGCCGCCCTTGACCACCTTGGCCACGCGGTTGATGTGAACCAGCTTCTCCAGCAGGTCTTCGCGGGTTTCGTTTTCGTTCGCCATGCTACGTTTCCTGGAACTTCAATCCCGCCCTAAAACTTCAATCCCGCCTTGCGCGCTGCGTCGGCCAGGGCCTTGATCCGCCCGTGAAAGCGGAACCCGGAGCGGTCGAAGGCCACCGTGTCCACTCCCGCCTCCAGGGCCTGCTCGCCCAGGCGCTTGCCCACCGCCGCGGCCGCGGCGATGTTGCCGGTGTTCTTGAGTTCGCCACGCAGATGCAGCGTGGAGGAGGTGGCCAGCACCTTGCCCCCCTGCGGGGCGATGAGCTGCGCGTAGATGTGCCTCGCAGTGCGATGCACGCACAGCCTGGGGCAGCCAAGCCGGGCGATGCGGGCGCGGGTCTTGCGGGCGCGGCGGGCGCGGGCGGTTCTCTTGTCGGTGGCCATGCTCAGCACTCTCCGCCTACTTCTTCTTCGCTTCCTTCAGGCGCAATTGCTCGCCGAAATAGCGCACGCCCTTCCCCTTGTAGGGTTCCGGAGGCCGGATCGCGCGAATTTCCGCGGCCGTCTGCCCAAGCCGTTGCCGATTCACGGATTCGAGCACGATCTCGGTGTTCGACGGCGTCTTCACCGACACGCCCTGGACCACCTTGTATTCGACCGGGTGCGAGAAGCCGAGCTGCAAGGCCAGCGTGCTGCCCCTGGCCTGAGCGCGATAGCCGGTGCCCACCAGCTGCAGGCGGCGCTGGAAGCCTTCGGTAACGCCGGTAAACAGGTTGCGCACCAGCGCGCAGGTGGTTCCGGTCATGCTTCGCGCCAGCCGCGAGCCGGAGCGCGGCGCCACGCTTACTGCGCCGTCGTCCAGACGCATCTCGATCTCGCCGTGCACGGCCAGGCTGTCCTCGCCCTTCGGTCCCTTCGCGCTGAGCAGGCCGTCGGCCAGACGGGCGGTTACGCCGGCGGGCACAGGAATGGGTCTTTTGGCGAGACGAGACATGACGGCCTGGATCCTTGAAACGATGCGCCCTGGAAACGATGCGGAAACGATGCGTCCGGCTAACTGACGATACAGAGCACTTCTCCGCCCTGCCCGGCTGCCCGGGACTGGCGGTCGCTCATTACGCCCCTGGAGGTGGAAATCACGGCCACGCCCAAACCGCCCATCACCCGCGGCAACTCGCCGGCGGCCCGATAGAGCCGCAGCCCTGGGCGGGAAGCGCGCTCCAGCCGGCTGATGACGGGTTCGCCCTGCACATACTTGAGCTCGATGCGCAGGGTGCGCTCCGGCCCGGGCTCGCCGGAGGCCTCGTAGCCCTCGATGTAGCCCTCCGATTCCAGCACTGCGGCGATCGATTCCTTGATTTTGGAACCGGGCATGGACACCTGCGTGTGTCGGGCCTTCTGGCCGTTGCGGATGCGCGTGAGCATGTCCGAAATGGGGTCCTGCATGCTCATGCCGTCACCCCGTGAAGATTTGCGCCGGCGAGCGGGGTTGCGCGCGTTCGCGTTCCCTCTCTGTGGGGACCTTCGAGGGCCAGGATGCCCGAGCAGAGCCACAGGGATGTGCTTGTTGCGTGTCCCCGCAGAGAGGGAACGCGAACGCGCGCAACCCCGCTCGCCGGCGCAAAGGGAGAGACGTTGCGGAGGGCTACCATGATGCTTTGCTCACGCCGGGGATGTTGCCGAACATGGTTTCTTCGCGCAGCTTGTTGCGGCTGATGCCGAACTTGTTGAAATAGCCCCTGGGACGGCCGGTGATGGCGCAGCGGTTGCGCAGGCGAACCGGGCTGGAGTCGCGCGGCAGGCTTTGCAGGGCCTGAATCGCCTCCATCAGCGCATCGGGACTGCTGGAGCGGTCCTTGATGATCCGCTTGAGTTCGGCGCGGCGCTGCTTGTAGCGCTCCACCGTGCGGAGGCGCTTGCGCTCGCGTTCCACCATGCTCTTCCTGGCCATGCGGATTACCTCTTGAAGGGAAACCGGAACTCGTCGAGCAATGCGCGGCCCTGCTCGTCGTCCACCGCCGTGGTGGTGATGGCAATATCCAGGCCGCGGATCACGTCGATGTTGTCGTAGTTGATTTCGGGAAAGATGATCTGCTCGGTTACGCCGATGCTGTAGTTGCCGCGTCCGTCGAAAGAGCGCGGATTGAGGCCGCGGAAGTCGCGGATACGCGGGACCGCCACGTTCACCAGGCGCTCCAGAAAGTCGTACATGCGCCCGCGGCGCAGCGTGACCTTGCAGCCGATGGGAAAGCCTTCGCGCAACTTGAAGGCGGCCACGGAACGGCGCGCGCTGGTGATCACGGCGCGCTGCCCGGCAATCAGGGTGAGGTCCTCGGCGGCCTTCTTCACCACTCCGCGGTCTTCTATGCCCTTGCCCACGCCCATGTTGAGCGTGATCTTGGAGATGCGCGGCACCTGCATGGGATTGCTCAAGTTCAGCCGCTTCATCAGCCGCGGCGCCATTTCGGTGCGGTAGGTTTGTTCGAGCGCGTTCATACGATGTCGATAACCTCGCCGTCGCTCTTGAAGTAGCGCACGCGCTGCCCCCCCACCAGCGTCTTGACGCCGATGCGGCCGGCCTTTTCGGTGCGCGGGTTGTAAAGCGCCACGTTGGACACGTGCAGCGGGCGCTCCTCCTCGACGATGCCGCCGGGCTGGTTGCGTTGGGGGTCCGGCTTGCGGTGCTTGCGCACCAGGTTGACGTTCTCGATGAGCACCCGGTCGGCGCCCACCAGCCTGCGCACAATGCCGCGCTCGCCCCGGTGCGCTCCCGTGGTCACGATCACCTCGTCGCCTGATTTCAAGCGTTCCATGGGCTTACAGGACCTCCGGGGCAAGCGAGACAATCTTCATGAAGCGGGCGGAGCGCAACTCGCGGGTCACCGGGCCGAAGATTCGCGTGCCGATGGGCTCCATGCGCGGATTCAGCAGCACCGCGGCGTTGCCGTCGAAGCGGATCAGCGAGCCGTCCGGGCGCCGCACGCCGCTGCGGGTGCGCACCACCACCGCGTGGTAGAGCTCGCCCTTGCGCACGCGGCCGCGCGGCACCGAGTCCTTGACCGTAACCCGGATCACGTCGCCGATGCGCGCGTAGCGCCGGCGCGAGCCTCCGAGCACCTTGATGCATTGCAGCTTGCGCGCGCCGGAGTTGTCGGCCGCGCTCAGTACGGTTTGGGCTTGGATCATGGCCGCGTACCCCCGCTGTCACTCGCTGCTCCCGTCCGCTCGCCTGAGCACGCGGACCAGCCTCCAGGACTTGCGGCGTGAAACAGGGCGTCCCTCGGCGATGGCGATCAGGTCGCCCTCGCGCGAGCTGTTGTCCTCGTCGTGCACCAGCATGCGCGTGGTGCGCCGCACGTATTTTCCGTACATGGGGTGCTTGACGCGGCGCTCCACGGCTACCCGCCGCGTCTTGTCCGAGCCGCCGGGCAGCACCCGCGCGATGCGTTCCGAGGCGCTCATGACCGGGCGGTCTCGCGCATCACGGTCTTGACTCGCGCGATGTGGCGGCGAAGTTGGCTATGGCGGTGCACGCGCGCCTCCTGGCCGGTGGCCTGACTGAGGCGCAGTTGCAGCTGCTCCCGCCGCAGCTCCACAAGCCGCTGCTTCAGGCCCTGCGCGTCCAGTTTCCTGAGTTCGGAAGCCTTCATTGCAGTTGCCTCTGTACGAAAACGGTGTCCACCGGCAGCTTGGAGGAAGCCAGCCGGAAGGCCTCGCGGGCCAATGGCTCGGGCACGCCCTCGATCTCGTAGAGCATGCTGCCGGGCTGAACCAGCGCGACCCAGTATTCGACGTTGCCCTTACCCTTCCCCTGGCGCACTTCCAGCGGCTTCCGGGTAATCGGCTTGTCCGGAAAGATGCGAATCCACACCTTGCCGCCACGGCGCACATGGCGGGTGAGCGCCCGGCGGGCGGCCTCGATCTGGCGCGCCGTGATCCGCCCCCGGCTGGTGGCCTTGAGGCCGAACTCGCCGAAGGCCACAAAATTGCCGCGCTGGGCCAGACCGCGGTTGCGGCCCTTGTGCATCTTGCGGTACCGGGTGCGCTTGGGCTGCATCATGACGGCTTCACCTGGGATGCGGGCGCGGGCTCGCCGGACGGACGCCCCGGCGAAGGGTCGGCCGTGTCCAGGGCGCCATGCGGGGAGCTCTTCTCGCCCCGGAAAATCCACACTTTCACGCCCACCACGCCGTAGGTAGTGAACGCTTCGGCCACTCCGTAATCGATGTCGGCGCGGAAGGTGTGCAACGGCACCCGGCCTTCGCGGTACCACTCCGAACGGGCTATTTCGGCGCCGTTCAGCCGGCCGGAAACCTTCACCTTGATGCCCTGGGCGCCCAGCCGCATGGTGGTGCTCACCGCCCGGCGCATGGCGCGGCGGAACATGACGCGGCGCTCCAGCTGCGAGGCGATATTCTCGGCCACCAGGCGAGCGTAGAGCTCGGGTTTCTTGATTTCGCTGATGTTCACGCGCACCTGGTGAAGCTGAGCGCCCACCAGCTTGGCCAGGTCGCGGCGCAGCCTCTCGATGTCCTCGCCCTTCTTGCCGATCACGGTGCCGGGGCGCGCGGTGTGAATCTGAATCTGGGTGCTCTCGCGGTGACGCTCGATGTCGATATGGCTCACCGCGGCGTCCTTGAGGCGCTTGCGCAGCATCTCGCGGATCCGGTAGTCGGACTCCACCAGCGCCGGGAAGGTCCTGGAGTCGGCATACCACACCGACGACCAGGGCCGCGAAATGCCCAGCCGGATGCCGATCGGGTTGACTTTCTGGCCCATCAGTCCCGGTCCTCCTCGTCCGACAGGATTTCGTCCGACACGGTAACGCTGATATGCGTTTGCGGCTTGAGAATGCGCGCGCCGCGGCCACGCGCCCGGGCGCGAAAACGCCGGAAAGGCCTGGCCTCGTCCACCAGCACCTCGCTGACGCGAAGCTCGTCGATATCAGCCCCGAAATTGGTCTGCGCGTTGGCGATCGCGGAGTTCAGCACCTTGGCGAGAACGCGCGCGGACCGCCGGGGCGTGAAAGCCAGGAGATCGGCGGCATCCTCCACGTTGCGGCCGCGTATGAGGCCAGCGGCCAGGCGCGTCTTGCGCGTGGAAATGCGGGCGTAGCGCAGGCGGGCGGATACTTCCATGGGGGGGCTCCGCCGTCCTAGCTGGTCTTGGCCTTGCGGTCGCCGGAATGACCGCGAAAGGTGCGCGTGGGAGAAAACTCGCCGAGCTTGTGGCCCACCATGTTCTCGGAAATCAGGATGGGGATATGGTCGCGGCCATTGTGTACCGCGATCGTGAGGCCCACCATCTCCGGGATGATCATGGAGCGCCGCGACCAGGTCCGGATGGGCCGCGGGCTGCGGGTGGCCGCCGCCACCTCCACTTTCTTCATCAGGTGCAGATCCACGAAGGGGCCTTTGCGCAGGGAACGGGGCATGACCGGCGGTCCTCCTGGCGGCCTAGCGGCTCTTGCGGCGGCGCACGATCATGCGCTCGACGCCCTTGCGGCGGCGGGTGCGGTAGCCCTTGGTGGGCACGCCCCAGGGACTGACCGGGTGGCGGCCGCCCGACGAACGGCCTTCTCCGCCGCCGTGCGGGTGATCGACCGGGTTCATGGCCACCCCGCGCACGGTGGGACGAATGCCCCGCCATCGCTTGACGCCGGCCTTGCCATCCTTGCGCAAGCCGTGCTGGTCGTTGCCAACCTCGCCGATGGTGGCCCGGCACGCTGCCGGCACCTTGCGCATTTCGCCCGAGCGCATGCGCAGCGTGGCATGCGGCTGCTCGCGAGCCACCAGTTGCGCCGAGGCGCCCGCGGCGCGCGCAAGCTGGCCGCCCTTGCCCGGCTTCATTTCGATGTTGTGAATCTGCGTGCCCAGCGGAATCCGGTTCAGCGGCAGGCAATTGCCCACGCGGATGGGCGCGTCAACGCCGGACAGCAGTTGCTGACCCGGCTTGACGCCTTTGGGGGCCAGAATGTAGCGGCGCTCGCCGTCCGCATACACCAGAAGCGCCAGGTGGGCGCTGCGATTGGGATCGTACTCCAGGCGCTGGACGCGGGCCGGAATGCCGTCCTTGTTGCGGCGAAAATCGATGACGCGATAGCGGCGCTTGTGGCCGCCGCCGCGATGCCGGGTGGTGATGCGCCCAGCGTTGTTGCGCCCGGCGCGGCCGGGCAGCGGCCGGGTGAGCGGTCCGTGGGGATCGCCCTTGTGCAATTCGGGCGTAACCACGCGCACCGCAAAACGCTGTCCGGGCGAGGTGGGATTCAAGGGTTTGAGCGCCATCAGTTCGGTCCTAATCCCCAGCCACGAAGTCCAGATCCTGGCCCGTCGCCAGGGTCACATAGGCCTTCTTCCAGGCCGGCCGCCGACCGGCCCTGTTGCCTGTGCGCTTGACCTTGCCCTTGCAATTGATCACCGTGACCGAATCCACTTCCACGTCGAAAATCTTCCGCACCGCTTCGGCGATCTCGGGCTTGGTGGCGTGGGTAGCTACCCGGAACGCCAACTGCTTGCGCCCCTCGGCCTCGGCCAGGTTCAGCGCCTTTTCCGACAGGTGCGGCGCCCGGATGGTGTTCAGCAGGCGCTCCGAGAGTTCCGCGGCGCTCATTGCAAACGCTCCTTCAACTGCTCGAACGCGCCTTCGGTGAACAGCATCTCGCCGGAGCCGGCCAGCGCCACCGGGTTGATCTCGCGCAGGTCGATGATATCCACGCCCGGCAGGTTGCGAACGCCCAGGCAGAGTTCCGGATACTGCTCGCAGGTTTCCACCACAATCAGCCCGCCCGGGAAGCCGAGTTCCCGGAGCAGAGCCACGGCCGAAGCCGTGCGGTGATCGGGGGGCGTGAGCTTGCGGGCCACGTTGAGCCGCCGCCTGCGTGCGACTTCCGCCAGCAGGCAGCGCATCGCGCCGCGGTACATCTTGCGGTTGATCTTCTTCGCATGGGAACGCGGCGAGGCCGCGAAAGTGCGCCCGCCGCCGGTCCAGATGGGGCTGGAGCGCGTGCCCGCGCGGGCCCGCCCCGTGCCTTTCTGGCGCCAGGGCTTGGCGCCGCCGCCGCGCACGGCGGCCCGGTTCTTCTGCGCCTTGGTGCCCTGCCGGGCGCCCGCCAGACAGGTGACCACGGCCTGGTGGACCAGCGACTCGTTAAACGGCACATCGTCGGCGAAGGGCTTGTGGACCTTTCTGGCGGCCCTGCCTTCGGACTTCGCAACGGCTGGAAATTTTTCCTGCCCCTTGTTCTCTGTAGCCGCTGCGTTCATGGACTTAAGCCTTTTGGGACGTTTGGGCCTGGGCCGGCATCTTCACGGCGGGGCGTACCACTACTCGGCCCGTTGCGTAACCCGGAATAGCGCCCTTGACGAGAATGAGATGGCGTTCCTCGTCAACGCGCATTACTTCGAGGTTCTGGACCGTGCGCCGCGCGGCTCCCATGTGCCCGGACATCTTCTTGCCCTTGAACACTCGCCCCGGCGTCTGGTTCTGGCCGATGGAACCCGGCACGCGGTGGGCCCTGGAATTGCCGTGCGTGGCGTCCTGGCTGCGGAAATTGTGGCGCTTGATGGTGCCGGCAAAACCCTTGCCGATGGTGGTGCCGGTAACGTCCACCCGCTCGCCCGGGGAGAACAGGGCCACGGTGAGTTCGGCGCCGGGCTCGTATTGCTCGAGCTGGGCGGGACCGTCGAGGCGAAACTCGTAGAGGCCCTTTCCGGGTACCTGCCGGGCATACTGGCCGGCCAGCGCCTTGCCGGGCGCCTTGCGTGCCTCGCCCACCGTAACCTGGATGGCGGCGTAGCCGTCCTTCTCCGGGGTGCGTCGACGGGTCACGCGGTTGGGGCTGGCCTCGATCACGCTGATGGGCACACTGTCCCCTTCCTCTGTGAACAGGCGCGTCATTCCCCGCTTTTGGCCTATCAAACCAATGCTCATGCCGGTGGCTCCGGGAAACCCTCCCCCATTCGACGAGGACGAGGGTAAAAGGGGCTGATTTTACCCATCAGAACGCACTAATTCAAGCGAATTTGAGCGTCCACGCCAGCCGGAAGCTCCAGCTTCATCAGGGCGTCCACAGTCTTGTCGCTGGGCTCGATGATGTCCAGAAGCCGCTTGTGGGTGCGCAGTTCGTACTGGTCGCGTGCGTCCTTGTTGACGTGCGGCGAGATCAGCACGGTGAAACGCTCCTTGCGCGTGGGCAGCGGCAGGGGGCCACGGACCCTGGCGCCGGTGCGGCGAGCGGTTTCGACGATTTCGCGGGCCGAGGAATCGATCAGACGATGATCGAAGGCCTTAAGCCGGATTCGGATGTTTTGCGGTTCTGCCATTTTGTTTGTTCTCCTGAGAGCGGGAGCCGGAAGGCCTTTGGCGCAAGCCCTTCAGCGCAAGCCTTCCTTCGTAAGGTCCTTTGGCCCTATTCCACCACTTTCGCGACGACGCCGGCGCCAACGGTGCGGCCACCCTCGCGAATCGCAAAGCGCAAACCGTCCTCCATCGCAATCGGCGCAATCAAATCCACCTCCATGCGAACGTTGTCACCCGGCATCACCATCTCCGTGTTCTCCGGAAGCGTCACCGCCCCCGTAACGTCCGTCGTACGAAAATAAAACTGCGGACGATATCCCCGGAAAAATGGCGTGTGACGACCTCCCTCCTCCTTCGTCAATACATATACCTCCGCCTCAAAGCGCGTGTGCGGAGTAATCGAGCCCGGACGCGACAACACCTGGCCTCGCTCCACACCGTCACGCTTCACGCCGCGCAGCAATACACCAACGTTGTCACCCGCGCGACCCTCGTCCAAAAGCTTGCGAAACATCTCCACGCCCGTGCAGGTGGTCCGGGAAGTGTCCTTGATCCCAACAATCTCCACCTCCTCGCCAACGCAAACCACGCCGCGCTCCACACGCCCCGTCACCACCGTGCCGCGGCCCGAAATCGAAAACACATCCTCAATCGGCATCAGAAACGCGCCGTCCACCGCACGCTCCGGCTCCGGTATGTAACTGTCCATCGCCTCCACCAAAGCCTGAACACTCCCCACGCCGCGGGCCCCTTCCGCTCCCTCCAAAGCCTGCAAGGCACTGCCAACAATCACCGGCGTGTCGTCCCCCGGAAAATCATACTGCGACAACAAGTCACGCACCTCCAACTCCACCAACTCCAGCAACTCCTCGTCATCCACCATGTCCGACTTGTTCAAATACACCACAATATAAGGAACGCCCACCTGGCGAGCCAGCAAAATGTGCTCGCGAGTCTGCGGCATCGGACCGTCCGCCGCACTCACCACCAGCACCGCTCCGTCCATCTGCGCCGCACCCGTAATCATGTTCTTGACATAGTCCGCATGACCCGGACAGTCCACGTGCGCATAGTGGCGAGCGTCGCTCTCATACTCCACGTGCGCCGTCGCAATCGTGATCCCGCGCTCGCGCTCCTCCGGCGCGTTGTCAATCTCGTCAAATGCCTTCACCTCGCCTCCGTGACGAGACGCCATGATCTTCGTCAACGCCGCCGTCAACGTCGTCTTGCCATGATCCACGTGACCTATCGTCCCTACGTTCACGTGCGGCTTGGTACGCTCAAATTTCAATTTGGCCATGGGTGCTTTTCTCCTTGGATTCCGGCTCCTGTCAGCCGGTAGCAGTGAGATCCGCCGCCACCTTGGCGGGGACCGGAGTGTAACGGGAAAATTCCATCGAATAGGTGGCGCGGCCCTGCGACATCGAGCGCAGCGTGGTAGCGTAGCCGAACATCTCGGACAGCGGCACCTCGCCGCGCACCACCTTGCCCGAGGGCGACTCCTCCGTGCTGTGGAGCTCACCCCGGCGGCGACTGAGATCGGAGCTCACGCCGCCCATATAGGCCTCAGGCGTAACCACCTCGATCTTCATGGTGGGCTCCAGCAGAACCGGGCGGGCACGCTTCATGCCGTCGCGCAGCGCCTGCCGGGCCGCGACCCGGAACGCCACCTCGCTGGAATCCACCTCGTGGAAGGAGCCGTCGTAGAGCGTGGCGCGCATGTCCACCACCGGGTAGCCACCGAGCACGCCCTCGGCCATCTGCTGCTGCACCCCCTTGTCCACCGCCGGGATGAACTCTCCGGGGATGGCGCCGCCGGTGATCTTGTTGACGAACTCGTAGCCCCCTCCGGGAGGCAGCGGTTCGATGCGCAGGAACACGTGTCCGAACTGGCCGCGTCCGCCAGTCTGGCGGACGAAGCGTCCTTCCTGCTCCACGGTCCCTCGGATCGTCTCACGGTACGACACGCGCGGGCGGCCCACGTTGGCCTCCACCTGGAACTCGCGGCGCAGGCGGTCCACGATGATTTCCAGATGCAACTCGCCCATGCCGGCGATGATGGTCTGGCCGGATTCCTTGTCGGCTGAAACCTTGAAGGACGGGTCCTCGCGGGCCAGTTTCTGCAGCGCCGCCGACATCTTCTCCTGGTCGGCGCGGGTGCGGGCTTCCACTGCCACGTGAATGACCGGATCGGGAACCGCGATGCGCTCCAGCGTGATCGGGCGGTCAACGGGGGAAAGGCTGTCGCCGGTGGTGACCTCCTTCAAGCCCACCGCGGCAACGATGTCGCCGGCGCGCACCTCGGAGACTTCGGCGCGCTCATTGGCATGCATCTGCAGCAGCCGGCCGATCCGCTCCTTGCGCCCTCGGGTCACGTTGAGGATCTTGTCGCCCGAGCGCAGCCTGCCGGAGTACATGCGGATGAACGACAGGTTGCCCACGTAGGGGTCGTTGGCGATCTTGAAGGCCAGCGCCGCCAGCGGCTCGTTGTAGTCCGGGCGCCGCTCGGCGGTGTCGCCCGAAGGCAGCACGCCGACGATCGGCGGTTTTTCGGCGGGCGACGGCAAATAATGCACCACGCCGTCGAGCATCGCCTGCACGCCCTTGTTGCGAAACGCGCTGCCGCACATGACGGGCACGATCTCGTTGTTGAGCGTGCGGGCGCGCAGCCCCTGGCGAATCTCTTGCGGAGTGAGCGGGTCGCCGCTCACGTACTTCTCCATCAATTCGTCATCGCTCTCGGCCGCGGCCTCCACCATGCGCTCGCGCCATTCGGAGGCGAGCTCGGCCAGTTCGTCCGGGATGGCCTTCTCGCTGAAGTTGGTGCCGAGATCGGCGAGACTCCAGTAGATGGCGCGCTCCTCTACCAGGTCCACCACGCCGGCGAAATCCGCCTCGGCGCCAATCGGGACCTGGACGGGCACCGGGCGGGCGCCCAGACGCCGCTTGATCTGACCCACCACGCGGAAAAAGTCCGCGCCCAGGCGGTCCATCTTGTTGATGAAGGCCAGACGCGGCACCTGGTAACGGTTGGCCTGGCGCCACACCGTTTCGGACTGGGGCTCCACGCCGCCCACCGAGCAGAACACCGCCACGGCGCTGTCGAGCACCCGAAGCGAGCGCTCGACCTCGATGGTGAAGTCCACATGCCCGGGCGTGTCCAGGATGTTGATGCGGTGTTCCGGGAACTGGCGGCGCATCCCGCTCCAGAAGCAGGTGGTGGCCGCCGAAGTGATGGTTATGCCGCGTTCCTGTTCCTGCTCCATCCAGTCCATGATGGCCGCTCCGTCATGGACTTCGCCCAGTTTGTGCGAAACGCCGGTGTAGAAGAGCACCCGCTCGGTGGTCGTGGTTTTGCCGGCATCGATGTGGGCCATGATGCCGATGTTGCGGTAGCGCTCGATAGGCGTGGCGCGCATGGTTCTGTACCGATACCGTGAAGGCCGAAGGACGTTTGGGCGAACAAGGAGTTGGCGCCGGCCGGGGGGCCTACCAGCGGTAATGCGCGAAGGCCTTGTTGGCCTCCGCCATGCGGTGGGTTTCCTCGCGGCGGCGCGCGGCGGCGCCGGTGTTTTCCGAAGCGTCCATGAGCTCTCGGGCGAGGCGCTCGGCCATGGTTTTCTCGTTGCGCTTGCGGGCTGCGTCGATCATCCAGCGCATCGCCAGAGTCTCGCGGCGGGTGGCCCGCACTTCAACGGGCACCTGGTAGGTGGCGCCGCCCACCCTGCGGGAGCGCACCTCCACCGCGGGCTTGACGTTTTCCAGCCCTTCCTCCAGAAGAACCAGCGCCTCTTCGGGGCTCTGCTTGCGGATCTTCGAGATAACGTCGATGGCCCCGTATACGATGTTCTCCGCCACCGACTTCTTGCCGCTTTTCATAATCATGTTGATAAAGCGCGACAGAAGTTCGCTGCCGTACAGCGGGTCGGCCAGGACCGGGCGGCGTGGAGCTCTGGAGCGGCGGGACATGGCGGGGTGGTTCCGAAGAGGTGGTCAGGTTCCGAAGGGACGGTCAGCTGGCGGGAATTCGGACTGCGTGCGCCGGTCGAAGGGGTGCGGGTTCGCGGGCCGTAGCGTCAGCGCGGCCGCTTGGCGCCGTACTTGGACCGGCCCTGACGACGGTCCGATACGCCGGAGCAGTCCAGCGCGCCCCGGATGGTGTGATAGCGCACGCCCGGCAGATCCTTCACGCGCCCGCCGCGAATCAGGACAACCGAATGCTCCTGCAGGTTGTGTCCTTCGCCGCCAATGTAGCTGGTAACCTCGTAGCCCGTGGTGAGCCGCACCCGGGCCACCTTGCGCATCGCCGAGTTCGGCTTCTTGGGCGTAGTGGTGTACACCCGCGTGCATACGCCCCGCCGCTGCGGGCTGTTTTCCAGCGCCGGAACGCTGGTCTTCGCGCGCCGCGGAGAGCGCGGCTTGCGCACAAGCTGATTGACCGTGGACATTCTGTTCGCCCGACTCTTCCGTCGCCCAGGTTGCCAGTAGAAAAAAGCGCGCCCGCAACAACTCCGGATGCTGTCCTCCTGACCGCCCCGAGTTACCGGCACCGAATCCGCGAATTATGCTGAATTCACCCTCAAAGTCAATCCGCCAATCCGCCAAGCATCCGCTGTGCGGGTGCGCGGAGCCCGCCCCCTCCTCGGCCCCGCCTTCCGGGAGACGCATGAATCCATCCATGGAGCTTGGTTCCGGCATCCTGCCTCCAACACTCCCGGAAGGCGGGGCCGAAGAGGGGCTACCGGCGCAGCGCGATGATCGCACCGGACTTTGCACCAGCGCCCTGAACGCCCTGGTTTGTGCGCTATCGCGTTCCCTCTGTGTGGGGACCTTGCGAGGGCAGGATGCCCGAGCAGAGCCCACAAGGATGTGCCCGTAGCGTGTCCCCACACAGAGGGAACGCAATAGCGCACCGGCGCACACCCAGCGAGGACGCGTCGAACCTCGCTCCCTGACGGCAGATGGTGAAATCAGCCGGACTAGCCAGGCCCCATGTTCGTTAACATCGTGACCGCCAAGGTAACAAACCCGCCGATCAGCGTAAGTATGAACGCGCTCCCGAATCCTATGATGGTCTTGTTCATTCGATCGAAGCGCTCCTCGGTCTCCCGACGAAGCTGCGCAATATCCTGACCAAGCCGATCGAAGCGATCTTCGGTGGACTTCTTAAACTGTTCAGCGGACTTCTCAAGCCGATCGATGTCCGCCCTGTTGGCTTTGGCTTTCTCAAGTTGATCAAAGCGCTTTCCGGTCGACTCCCCGAGCCGTTCGACATCCGCCTTGGCGGCTTTCTCAAGTTGATCAAAGCGCTTTCCGGTCGACTCCCCGAGCCGTTCGACATCCGCCTTGGTAGCTTTCTCAAGTTGATCAAAGCGCTTTCCGGTCGACTCCCCGAGCCGTTTGACATCCGCCTTGGTGGCTTTCTCAAGTTGATCAAAGCGCTTTCCGGTCGACTCCCCGAGCCGTTTGACATCCGCCCTGGTAGCTTTCTCAAGTTGATCAAAGCGCTTTCCGGTCGACTCCCCGAGCCGTTCGACATCCGCCTTGGCGGCTTTCTCAAGTTGATCAAAGCGCTTTCCGGTCGACTCCCCGAGCCGTTTGACATCCGCCTTGGTAGCTTTCTCAAGTTGATCAAAGCGCTTTCCGGTCGACTCCCCGAGCCGTTTGACATCCGCCCTGGTAGCTTTCTCAAGTTGATCAAAGCGCTTTCCGGTCGACTCCCCGAGCCGTTCGACATCCGCCTTGGCGGCTTTCTCAAGTTGATCAAAGCGCTTTCCGGTCGACTCCCCGAGCCGTTTGACATCCGCCCTGGTAGCTTTCTCAAGTTGATCAAAGCGCTTTCCGGTCGACTCCCCGAGCCGTTCGACATCCGCCCTGGTAGCTTTCTCAAGTTGATCAAAGCGCTTTCCGGTCGACTCCCCGAGCCGTTCGACATCCGCCCTGGTGGCGAGTTGTCTGCCGTGTCGATGAATGGCGCGGGATATGGCTTCCGCGGGCTCGCGCTCCAGACCGGCATCTTCGATGTCGTGCGCCATCTGCAAAGTGTCTTGATCCAGTTCCATGGCAACCTCCTTGTGTTGTCACCTGTAGTCCGGCAGCCGCAGGATTGCTACTGCCATGTGCCGCGGAGTATAGCACTCCCCGAAAAGTCCTGTGCGACTCCCTCCAATCCACCAAGCATCCGCTGTGCGGGTGCGCGGAACCCGCCCCTCCTCGGCCCCGCCTTCCGGGAGACGCATGAATCCATCCATGGAGCTTGGTTCCGGCATCCTGCCTCCAACACTCCCGGAAGGCGGGGCCGAGGAGGGGCTACCGGCGCAGCACGATGATCGCACCGGACTTTGCACCAGCGCCCTGAACGCCCTGGTTTGTGCGCTATTGCGTTCCCTCTGTGTGGGGACCTTGCGAGGGCAGGATGCCCGAGCAGAGCCCACAAGGATGTGCCCGTAGCGTGTCCCCACACAGAGGGAACGCAATAGCGCACCGGCGCACACCCAGCGAGGACGCGAAAACAGGCGGGTTAGCCGTGACAGATCAGGCGGGAACGGTGGGGGCTTCCTCAGGCGCGGCGGCGATCGTGAACTCGGCCTCCGCAGCCTCCATTTCCAGGCGCTTCTCGCGCCGGCGCAGACGCTCCTGATGGTAATGGAAGCCCGTGCCCGCCGGAATCAGCCGGCCCACGATCACATTCTCCTTCAGACCCTTGAGGTCGTCGCGCATGCCGATCACGGCCGCCTCGGTGAGCACCCGGGTGGTCTCCTGGAAGGACGCCGCCGAAATAAACGAGCGGGTCGCCAGCGAGGCCTTGGTAATGCCCAGCAGCAGCGGCTGGTAAGTAGCCAGGGTCTTGTCCTCCTCCATGCCCTCGTTGATTTCAAGGAGCTGCGAACGCTCCAGTTGCTCCCGCTTGAGCAGGCCGGTGTCACCCGGGTCGATCACTTCGACGCGCTTGAGCATCTGGCGGATGATCACCTCGATGTGCTTGTCGTTGATGCGCACGCCCTGCAGGCGGTAAACCGCCTGGATTTCACCCACCAGGTATTCGGCCATCGGCTGCACGCCGCGAAGGCGCAGTATGTCGTGAACGTTAGGCTCGCCGTCGGCAATCATCTCGCCGGTCTCCACGCGCTCGCCGCCGAACACGTTGAGCGGGCGCTCCTTGGGAATCAGCATCTTCACTTCATTGCCATGCTCGTCGGCGATGATCAGGCGGCGCTTGCCCTTGGTGTCCTGCCCGAAACTCACCACGCCGCGGTGCTCGGCCAGGATGGCGGCCTCGCGCGGCTTGCGGGCCTCGAACAGGTCGGCGACGCGCGGCAGGCCGCCGGTAATGTCGATGGACTTGGCCTCGCTGGCCGGCACCCGCGCCAGCACGTCGCCGGTCACCACCTTGCGCAGCCTGGGCGCCTGCTTGCTGTCCTCCTCCAGTCCGCGAGACGACTGCCAGGCCGCGGCCAGAATGGGATCGAGCACCGAACCCTCCGGAAGCTTGTGCTCCACCGGAGCATCGGTGCCGGCGAAGTGCAGCACATTGCCCTTCCCGTCGGTCAGGCGGATGCGCGGCTCCTTGTCCGCGCCGGAGGACGGGCGGCGGCGGCGTTCCAGCACCGCCACGTTGGACAGCCCGGTGAACTCGTCCATGCGCTCCTCGACCGTAATGCCTTCGAGCAGGTCCTCGAATTCGACCCAGCCAACGACTTCGGAGACGATCGGCCGGTTGTGCGGGTCCCAGGTGGCGACCGTCTGGCCGGCCTTTACCTCGTCGCCGTCGTTGACCAGAATGGAGGCGCCGTAACTGACCTTGTGGCGCTCCAGCGCTCGGCCGGCAGCATCCACCAGGGACAGTTCGCCGGTATTGCTCACCGCCACCAGGCGGTCCTCGTTCTGGTGTTTGAGCGTCTTGAGGTTCTGCATCCGCACGATGCCGCCGCGGCGCACTTCAATGCTGCTGCGCGCGCCGGTGCGCGACGCGGCGCCGCCGATATGGAAGGTGCGCATGGTGAGCTGGGTCCCCGGCTCGCCGATCGATTGCGCGGCGATCACGCCTACCGACTCGCCGATGTTCACCCACTTGCCGCGGGCCAGATCGCGCCCGTAGCAGCTTCGACACACACCGAAGCGGGTCTCGCAGGTGATCGGCGACCGCACCGTAACCTGCTCCACGCCCTGCTCCGCGATCAACGCCGTCAAACGCTCGTCAAGCAGTTCACCGGCAGCGATCAACTCCTCGCCGTCGATCGGGGAAATTACCGCTTGCGCCGTGGCCCGGCCCAGTATTCGGTCGGTGAGCGACTGGATCTGTTCGGTGCCGTCCAACACCGCCTCCATCACCAGGCCCTGGGTGGTGCCGCAATCCTCCTCGGTCACCACCAGGTCCTGGGCCACATCCACCAGTCGGCGCGTCAGGTAGCCGGAGTTGGCGGTCTTCAGCGCAGTGTCGGCCAGTCCCTTGCGGGCGCCGTGCGTGGAGTTGAAGTACTGCAGCACGTCCAGCCCCTCGCGGAAATTGGCGGTGATCGGCGTTTCGATGATCGAGCCGTCCGGCTTGGCCATCAGGCCGCGCATGCCGGCCAACTGGCGCATCTGCGCGGCCGAGCCGCGGGCGCCGGAATCGGCCATCATGAATATGGAATTGAAGGACTTCTGGGTGACTTCGCCGCCGGCGGCGTCAACGACCTTCTCGGTGCCGAGATTGTCCATCATCACCCGCGCCAACCGGTCGCTGGCGTGCGACCAGATGTCTACCACCTTGTTGTAGCGCTCGCCGTCGGTGACCAGGCCCTGCGCGTGCTGGTCCTGGATCTCCTTGACCTTCTCTTCGGCCTCGGCAAGGATTTCCGGCTTGTCTTCCGGCACCTCCATGTCGTCGATACTGATGGAGATGCCCGCCGAGGTGGCGAACTGGAAGCCCATGTACATCAGGCGGTCGGCAAACACCACCGTATTCTTGAGGCCCGCGCGGCGATAGCATTGGTTGATCAGGTGGCCGATGGCGCGCTTGTTCATGGTGCGGTTGATCAGGTCGAAGTCCAGTTCGTCCGGCAGCAGCGCGCCGAGCAGGGCGCGGCCCACGGTAGTCTCGACCGTCTGGCCGCCGGTGCGCACCCGCACCGCGGCATGCAGGTCGGCGGCGCCGGTCTGGTATGCGCGGTGCACCTCGTCGCGGCCGCTGAAGATCATGCCCTCGCCCTTCACGTTGATGCGCTTGCTGGTCATGTAGTAGAGGCCCAGCACCACATCCTGCGAAGGCACGATCACCGGCTCGCCGTTGGCCGGCGAGAGGATGTTGTTCGACGCCATCATCAGGGCCCGGGCTTCGAGTTGCGCTTCCAGCGAAAGGGGCACGTGCACGGCCATCTGATCGCCGTCGAAGTCGGCGTTGAACGCGGTGCAGACCAGTGGGTGCAACTGGATGGCCTTGCCTTCCACCAGCAACGGCTCGAAGGCCTGTATGCCCAGCCGGTGCAGCGTCGGGGCGCGGTTGAGCAAAACCGGGTGTTGGCGGATGACTTCTTCGAGGAAGTCCCACACCAGCGGCTCCTCGCGCTCGATCAAGCGCCGCGCCGCCTTCACCGAGGTGACCTCGGTGAACATCTGCAATTTCGAAAGCACGAAGGGCTTGAACAGCTCCAGCGCCATCTTCTTGGGCAGCCCGCACTGGTGCAGCTTGAGCGTGGGACCCACCACGATCACCGAGCGGCCCGAGTAGTCCACCCGCTTACCAAGCAGGTTTTGCCGGAAGCGGCCCTGCTTGCCCTTGATCATGTCGGCCAGCGACTTCAGCGCGCGCTTCTTGCTGCCGGTGAAGGCGCGGCCGCGGCGGCCGTTGTCCAGCAGTGCGTCCACGGCCTCCTGGAGCATGCGCATTTCGTTGCGCACGATGATTTCGGGCGCGCTGAGATCCAACAGCCGGCGCAAGCGATTGTTGCGGTTGATGACGCGGCGGTACAGATCGTTGAGGTCCGAAGTGGCGAAGCGGCCGCCATCCAGCGGCACCAGCGGGCGCAACTCCGGCGGCAGCACGGCCAGCCGGGTGAGCACCATCCACTCGGGCCGGTTGCCGGATTCCTTGAAGGCCTTCAGCAGCTTGAGGCGCTTGGTCAGGCGCTTGATCTTGGTTTCCGAGCCGGTAGCCTGGATTTCCCCGTACACCCGGTCGATGGCCTCGTCCAGATCCACCTGGAGCAACAGCTTGCGGATCGCTGCGGCGCCCATCTCCGCCTCGAACACGGGACCGTATTTCTCCAGCGCCTCGCGCTTGAGTTCCTCGGTCAGAAGCTGGCCCTGAACCAGATCGGTGTCACCGGGATCGGTAACGACGAATGCCTCGAAATACAGCACCCGTTCGATCTCGTGCATGGTCATGTCCAGCGTCAGCCCGATGCGCGACGGCAGCGACTTCAAAAACCAGATGTGCGCCACCGGCGTGGCCAGGTCGATGTGTCCCATGCGCTCCCGGCGCACTCGCGCCTCGCGCACTTCCACGCCGCACTTCTCGCAAATCACGCCGCGATGCTTGAGCCGCTTGTACTTGCCGCAGATGCACTCGAAGTCCTTCAGGGGGCCGAAGATGCGGGCGCAAAACAGCCCGTCGCGCTCCGGCTTGAAAGTGCGGTAATTGATGGTCTCGGGCTTGCGTACTTCGCCCCAGGACCAGGACTTGATGATTTCCGGCGACGCCAGACCAATGGTGATGGAGTCAAAATCTTCGAATCCGGGGGTGGCCTGGGCCATGCGCGTGATTTCTCTCATGCGTCGTTCCTTGGAATAACGGTTTCTTCATCGGGGTACGGAACGGAGGCGTCCTGCCCCCGCGGAGGGATGCAAGCCCTCCCTCGGTGGTGTAATGACATGGGCTGACCGGTCATCGGCCTAGCGGCGCGCCAGTTCCACGTTGATGCCAAGCGCGAGGATTTCCTTCACCAGCACGTTGAAGGACTCCGGCATTCCGGCCTCCACACGGTGGCGGCCGTCCACGATGCTCTTGAACATCCGGCTGCGGCCCGACTGGTCATCGGACTTCACCGTGAGCATTTCCTGAAGCGTATGCGCAGCACCGTAGGCTTCCAGCGCCCACACCTCCATTTCGCCGAAGCGCTGTCCGCCGAACTGGGCCTTGCCGCCCAACGGCTGCTGGGTCACCAGGCTGTAGGGCCCGGTGGAGCGGGCATGCATCTTGTCGTCCACCAGGTGGTTGAGCTTGAGCATGTACATGTAGCCCACCGTGACCAGGCGGTCGAAGGCCTGCCCGGTGCGCCCGTCATACAACGTGGTCTGCCCCGACTCCGGCAGCCCCGCCAGTTTGAGCATGTCCTTGATTTCGGTATCGGTGGCGCCGTCGAACACCGGCGTGGCCATGGTCACGCCATTCGACAGATTGCTCGCCATGTCCGCGAGTTCCTCGTCGCTGAGCGACTTCACGCTCTGCCCGGAACCGGCGGCGGAATAGCCGTAGATCTGCTCCAGCGTATCGCGCAAGGGCTTTACGGCGCCATCCTGCTCCTGCGAGACCAACTCTCCGATCTGCAGCCCCAGGGTCTTGGCGGCCCATCCCAGGTGGCACTCGAGGATCTGCCCGGTGTTCATCCGCGAGGGAACGCCCAGAGGGTTGAGCACCATGTCCACCGGCGTGCCGTCGGCGAGGTACGGCATGTCCTCCACGGGAACGATGGTGGATATCACACCCTTGTTGCCGTGCCGTCCAGCCACCTTGTCGCCTGGCTGCACGCGGCGCTTGACCGCCAGGTACACCTTGACCATCTTGCGCACCCCGGCGGCCAGATCGTCGCCGGCGGTGATCTTGCGGGCCTTTTCGGTGTAGCGCCGCTCCATGTCTTCGCGGATCTGCTGCAGTCGCTCGTGCGAATGCTTTAGCGCGCTGTTGAGCTGGCGGTTGCGCAGGACAATCTCGAACCATTGGTCGCGCGCCAGATTGTCGAGTTTACCTGGCGTCACCTTGCCGGGCTTGAAGCCTTCCGGACCGCCGTCGGCCAGCTTGCCCTCGATCTGCTCGCGGACGCGCTGGAAGAGGTCCTCCTCGATGATCCGCCGCTGGTCCTCCAGGTCCTTCTTGACCCCCGCCAGTTCCTGGTCCTCGTTGACCAGGGCGCGCTTGTCCTTCTCGACGCCCTCGCGGGTGAACACGCGAACATTGATCACCGTGCCGTCCATTCCCGCCGGAACCCGCAGCGAAGTGTCCTTGATGTCGGAAGCCTTCTCGCCGAAGATCGCGCGCAGCAGCTTCTCCTCGGGAGTGAATTGGGTCTCGCCCTTGGGGGTGACCTTGCCCACCAGGATGTCGCCCGCCTTGACCTCCGCGCCGATGAAGGCGATGCCCGATTCATCGAGCTTGGCCAGCGCCGCCTCGCCCACGTTGGGAATGTCGGCGGTAACTTCCTCGGCGCCGAGCTTGGTGTCCCGCGCCATGCAGGTGAGTTCCTCGATATGGATGCTGGTGAAGCGGTCCTCGTGCACCAGGCGCTCGGAAATCAGAATGGAGTCCTCGAAGTTGTATCCGTTCCAGGGCATGAAGGCCACCAGCAAGTTCTGGCCCAGCGCCAGTTCACCCATGCTGGTAGCGGCGCCGTCGGCGAGCACATCGCCCGACTGCACCCGGTCGCCCCTGCGAACCTGCGGACGCTGGTTCATGCAGGTGTTCTGATTGGTCCGCTGGTACTTGACCAGATTGTAGATGTCCACGCCCGGCTCGCTGGCGCTGGCGCTGGCGCTGGCGTCTTCCTGGTCCACGCGCACCACAATGCGCGAAGAATCCAGGTAGTCTACCACGCCGCCGCGGCGCGCCACGGTGCATGAACCGGAGTCGATGGCCACGGCACGCTCCATTCCGGTACCCACCAGCGGCGGCTCGGCGCGCAGCGTGGGCACGGCCTGGCGCTGCATGTTCGAACCCATCAGCGCGCGGTTGGCGTCGCCGTGCTCCAGAAACGGAATCAGTGCGGCGGCCACCGAGACGGTCTGGCGCGGCGACACGTCCATGTACTCGATCCGCTCGCGCGGCATCAGCGTGGACTCGTTGCGGAAACGGACCCTGACCAGTGGCTCGGCGAAACCCCCTTCCTCGGTGAGCTCGGCGTTGGCCTGGGCGATCACGTACTGGCCTTCCTCGATGGCCGAGAGGTAATCGATATTGTTGGTGATCCGGCCCTCGTTCACTCGCCGATAGGGCGTCTCCAGGATGCCGTATTCGTTGGTGCGCGCATACACGGCCAGCGAATTGATCAGGCCGATATTGGGACCCTCCGGCGTTTCGATGGGACAGACCCGGCCGTAATGGGTGGGATGCACGTCGCGCACTTCGAATCCGGCGCGCTCCCGCGTGAGGCCGCCGGCGCCCAGCGCGGAGACCCTCCGCTTGTGGGTGGTCTCCGCCAGCGGGTTGTTCTGGTCCATGAACTGCGAAAGCTGGTTGGAGCCGAAGAACTCCTTGATGGACGCCGACACCGGCTTGGCGTTAATCATTTCCTGCGGCACCAGGCCGTCGCTCTCGGCCATGGAAAGGCGTTCCTTGACTGCCCGCTCCACCCGGGCCAGACCCTGGCGCAGGGCGTTCTCCGCCATCTCGCCGACGCAACGCACCCTGCGGTTGCCCAGGTGGTCGATGTCGTCCACGTTGTCCTTGCCGTTGCGGATGCTGAGCAGCACGCGAAGCACGTCCACGATGTCCTCGCGGGTGAGCACGGAACTGCCGGTGATTTCCTCGCGGCCCACGCGGCGGTTGAACTTCATCCGGCCCACGCGCGAGAGGTCGTAGCGTTCCGAGGTGAAGAACAGGTTGTTGAACAGGTTCCTGGCGGCCTCCTGGGTGGGCGGTTCGCCGGGGCGCATCATCTTGTAGATTTCGACCAGCGCCATGTCGCGGCTGCGGGCCTCGTCAACGCGCAAGGTGGATGAAATATAAGGGCCGTGCTCCAGTTCGTTCACGTAGATGGTTTCGATCCGTCCGATGCGGTGGTGAATCAGAGCCCGCAGGACTTCGTGCGTGATCTCGTCGTTGGCGCCGGCCAGCACTTCTCCGGTTTGGGTGTCCACCACGTCGCATGCGAGGGTTTCCCCAAGCAGCGGATGGGTCATTTCCTCGTCCGCCGCCGCATCGCCGTTTTCGGGGTATTTCGGCAGGTCCGGCAATTCCAGCCACTTCAGCCGGGCACGCTCCAGGATGCGCACGTGGCGCTGGGTAATGCGCCGGTCCCTGGGCGCCACCAGGTCGCCTCCTGCGACGATATCGAAGCGGGCGGTCAGGCCGCGCAGGCGGGCGGGCTCCAGGCGCATGCGCACCCCGCCCTTGCGGTTGATCTTGTACTCGTCACGCTCGAAGAACAGCTCCAGGATTTCCTCGGTGGAGTAGCCCATGGCGCGCAGCAGCACCGTGGCCGGAATCTTTTTCTTGCGGTCGATGCGCGTAAACACGCAATCCCTGGCGTCGAACTCGAAATCCAGCCAGGAACCCCGGTACGGGATCACGCGGGCGTTGTGGAGGAGCTTCCCGGAAGAATGCGTCTTGCCCCTATCGTGGTCGAAAAACACGCCGGGCGAGCGATGCAGTTGCGAGACGATCACCCGGTCGGTGCCGTTGATGATGAAGCTGCAATGCTCGGTCATCAGCGGAATTTCGCCCAGGTACACCTGCTGCTCGCGAATTTCCTTGATCGCCCGGGAGCTGCCGCGGTCGAAGATGACCAGGCGCACCATGAGATTGAAAGGCGCCGCATAGGTGGCTCCGCGCAGGCGGCACTCCTCCTCGTCGAAGGGGGGTTGGCCCAGGCTGTAGCTCACGTACTGCAGCTCCACGTTTCCGGTGTAGCTTTCGATCGGAAAAATCTGCGAGAAAACCGCATGCAAGCCGTGGTCCTCGCGGTCTTTGGGAGGCGTGGCGGCCTGCAGGAACTGCGCGTAGCTGTCGCGCTGCATCGCCAGCAGGTAGGGCACCTCCAGCACGGTGGAACTCTTTCCGAAGTTCTTGCGGATACGTTTCTTTTCGGTGTAGCTATAGGTCATTCGGCATGATCCTCAAAGATTCGGGCGCTCAAGCACGCACACCGGACGGCCGCCCGTGCGGGCGCGCGGCGCAAGGCGCGAACCCGCAGGTCCGGGCGGGGCAGGTGGGCCGGAAATGCCCAACTACTTGACTTCAACCGTGGCGCCGGCTTCTTCGAGCGTGGCCTTGAACTTCTCGGCGTCGTCCCTGGAGACGTTCTCCGCAACCGGAGCGGGCGCGCTCTCCACCAGGTCCTTGGCCTCCTTCAGGCCGAGTGTGGTAATCGTGCGCAGGGCCTTGATCACACCCACCTTGGAGCCTCCGAAGCTCTGCAGCAACACCGTGAACTCGGTCTGTTCCTCGGCGGCGGCGGCTTCCTCGGCGGGACCGGCCGCGGGGCCGGCAAAAACGGTGGGTGCGGCGCTGACGCCCCACTCTTCCTCAAGTTCCTTGATCAGTTCCACCAGTTCGAGCACCGGCATTTTGCCCAGCGCTTCCCTGATTTCCGTTCTACCTGCGGTCATGGCTTGCTCCTTGTAAGGATTTGATTCAACAATTCGGTAACGGCCGCGTTCATTCGGCGGCCGCCTGCTCGCGGCGCGCCTCCAGCAAACGGGCCAGCATGGCTTGCGGCTCGGCCAGCGTCGCGGCCAGTTTCTGCAGCGGCGCATTGAACGTGGCCAGCAGCTTCGCGCGGGCTTCGTCCAACGTCGGCAAGGTGGCGATGTTGTCCGTCTGGTGGCCGGGATACAGCACGCCGCCGAGCACGAAACCGCGTGGCTTGAGCAGTTCGTGCTGCTTGGCAAAGTCCTTGAACAGTCTGGCGATGGCGCCGGGGTCGTCGGACGAAAAGGCCAGCAGCGTGGGACCGGTCAGTGTCTCGGCGAGATTCTCGCAGGGGGTGTCCTTGACCGCGCGCCGCGACAGGGTGTTCTTGACCACCCGCAGGGTCAATCCGGCATCGCGCGCGCGGCGCCGCAGGTCGGTCATTTCGGCCACGTTCAGGCCGCGGTAGTCGGCCGTGGCTGCCGCCACGGCGCTGTGGGCCGCGGACTGCAGGTCTTCCACCAGGTCTTTCTTCTGCTGCAGGCTCAGAGGCATGGTTGCGGTTTCCGTTTATTGCAGCTTGATGCTGGACTGATCGACGCGCACGCCCGGGCCCATGGTGGTGGACAGGGTGATGCGCTGCATGTATACGCCCTTGGCGGCCGGCGGCCTGGCCCTCACCAGCTCGCCGAGCAGCGCCTTGAGGTTGTCGTGGATGGCCTCCTCGCTGAAGTCCCTTCTGCCGATGGAGCAATGGATGATCCCGGACTTGTCGGTCCGGTAACGCACCTGCCCCGCCTTGGCGTTTCGCACGGCCTCGCCCACGTTCGGGGTAACGGTGCCGGACTTGGGGTTCGGCATCAGGCCGCGGGGGCCCAGTACCCTGCCGAGCGCGCCCACCACGCGCATGGCGTTGGGGGCGGCGATATACACGTCGTGCTCGATCTTGCCTTCCTTTATTCCGGCCGCCAGATCCTCCAGGCCCACAGCGTCGGCGCCGGCCTCTACCGCGGCCTCGGCAGCTTCGCCTTCGGCAAACACGGCCACCCGGATTTGCTTGCCCAGGCCATGCGGAAGCACGGTGGCGCCGCGCACGATCTGGTCCGCCCTGCGCGGGTCCACGTTCAGGTTTACGGCCACATCCACCGATTCGCTGAAGGCGGCAGCCGGCGCTTCCCGAACCGCGCGTATGGCTTCCTGCACCGGCAGCGCCTCCTTGCGCCCTTTCGATTCGCGGAATGCCTTCTGGCGCTTGCTCAAACGGGCCATGGCTCAGGCCTCCGCGCCGGCGACGGTCAAGCCCATGCTGCGCGCCGTGCCGGCTATGGTGCGCACGGCGGCGTCCATGTCGGCGGCGGTGAGGTCCGGCTGCTTGGCGCGCACGATTTCCTCCAGTTGCGAGCGCGTAACTTCGCCCACCTTTTCCAGATTGGGCACGCCGCTGCCTTTTTCAATGCCCGCCGCGCGCCTCAGTAGCACCGCTGCCGGCGGGGTCTTGATGATGAAGCTGATACTGCGGTCGCTATAAATGGTGACCAGCACGGGCGTTACCATGCCGGGCTCCAGACTCGAAGTCTGGGCATTGAAGGCCTTGCAGAACTCCATCAGGTTCACGCCGTGCTGGCCCAGCGCCGGACCCACGGGCGGGCTGGGGCTGGCCTGACCCGCCCCGACCTGCATCTTCACCATTGCCGCTACTGTTTTTGCCATAATTCTCGCCTTAGGGAGCAAGCCCCTTGAGGTCAGGCCTTGCGCACCTGGCCGAAAGTCAGGTCCACCGGCGTGGAGCGCCCGAGTATCTGCACGGCCACGCGCAGCCGGTCCTTCTCGTAGTTGACCTGTTCCACAACGCCGTTGAAATCGTTGAAGGGTCCTTCCACCACGCGCACCACCTCGCCGGGCTCGTACACCACCTTGGGCCGCGGCTTCTCCGAGCCTTCCTCGACCTGCTGAAGGATGCGGTCGGCCTCTTCCTGGGTGATGGGCTCGGGATGCTCGCTGGTGCCCCCCACGAAGCCCAGCACCCGCGGAACGCTGTTGACCAGGTACCAGGAACTCTCGTCGAGGTCCATTTCCACCAGCACGTAACCGGGGAAGAAGCGGCGCGAGGAACGGCGCTTGACGCCGTCGCGCATCTCCACGACCTCCTCGGTGGGCACCATCACGCGGCCGAACTTGTGACCCATGTTCTCGCGGTGAATGCGCTCCAGAAGCGCCGACTTCACCTTCTCCTCGTAATTGGAGTACGACTGAACGATGTACCAGTGCATGGCGGCCCGTACTCCGGCTAGGCGGTGGTAAACCAGCGGGTAATGGCGGCCAGACCCATGTCCAGCAGCCAGAAGAACACGCACAGGATCAAAACGATGACCAGCACGGTAGCGGTGGTCTGCAGGGTTTCCTGGCGGTTGGGCCAAACCACCTTGCGCAGTTCCACGCGCGCGCTCTGGACGAACTGCCAGGAATCCTGACCCAGGGTGGTCCGCAGCAGAACCACGGCGGCCAGCGCCAGACTCAGCAGCACGGCACCGACGCGCACCAGGATGGACATGTCCTCGAAGGCGTAAAAGGCGTATACGCCGCCCACCAGCAACAACGCGGCGAGCAACAGCCACGCCGTGTCGAGAGGATTGCCGGTTTTTATTGGGTTGCTGTCTTTCATCGCCTGCTACGCTTACGACCTTGCGAATGTTGGCAGGCCAGGAGGGACTCGAACCCCCAACCTGCGGTTTTGGAGACCGCTGCTCTGCCAAATTGAGCTACTGGCCTGCTGCGTTTCAAGGATTGCGATCGGTCGCTGCAAGCCTTCCTTCGTAAGGTCCTTTGGCCCTATTCCACCACTTTCGCGACGACGCCGGCGCCAACGGTGCGGCCACCCTCGCGAATCGCAAAGCGCAAACCGTCCTCCATCGCAATCGGCGCAATCAAATCCACCTCCATGCGAACGTTGTCACCCGGCATCACCATCTCCGTGTTCTCCGGAAGCGTCACCGCCCCCGTAACGTCCGTCGTACGAAAATAAAACTGCGGACGATATCCCCGGAAAAATGGCGTGTGACGACCTCCCTCCTCCTTCGTCAATACATATACCTCCGCCTCAAAGCGCGTGTGCGGAGTAATCGAGCCCGGACGCGACAACACCTGGCCTCGCTCCACACCGTCACGCTTCACGCCGCGCAGCAATACACCAACGTTGTCACCCGCGCGACCCTCGTCCAAAAGCTTGCGAAACATCTCCACGCCCGTGCAGGTGGTCCGGGAAGTGTCCTTGATCCCAACAATCTCCACCTCCTCGCCAACGCAAACCACGCCGCGCTCCACACGCCCCGTCACCACCGTGCCGCGGCCCGAAATCGAAAACACATCCTCAATCGGCATCAGAAACGCGCCGTCCACCGCACGCTCCGGCTCCGGTATGTAACTGTCCATCGCCTCCACCAAAGCCTGAACACTCCCCACGCCGCGGGCCCCTTCCGCTCCCTCCAAAGCCTGCAAGGCACTGCCAACAATCACCGGCGTGTCGTCCCCCGGAAAATCATACTGCGACAACAAGTCACGCACCTCCAACTCCACCAACTCCAGCAACTCCTCGTCATCCACCATGTCCGACTTGTTCAAATACACCACAATATAAGGAACGCCCACCTGGCGAGCCAGCAAAATGTGCTCGCGAGTCTGCGGCATCGGACCGTCCGCCGCACTCACCACCAGCACCGCTCCGTCCATCTGCGCCGCACCCGTAATCATGTTCTTGACATAGTCCGCATGACCCGGACAGTCCACGTGCGCATAGTGGCGAGCGTCGCTCTCATACTCCACGTGCGCCGTCGCAATCGTGATCCCGCGCTCGCGCTCCTCCGGCGCGTTGTCAATCTCGTCAAATGCCTTCACCTCGCCTCCGTGACGAGACGCCATGATCTTCGTCAACGCCGCCGTCAACGTCGTCTTGCCATGATCCACGTGACCTATCGTCCCTACGTTCACGTGCGGCTTGGTACGCTCAAATTTCAATTTGGCCATCACTTCTCCTCCTGTCCGCGTGGCCCGGCGAAGGGCGGGGCCTGAAGTTGCGACACAAACATAAAAAAAGCCCACAACCGGACTTGAACCGGTGACCTCTTCCTTACCAAGGAAGTGCTCTACCGTCTGAGCTATGTGGGCGCCATTCACCCCCTTCCAGATGGAGCGGACGATGGGAATTGAACCCACATCATCAGCTTGGAAGGCTGAGGTTCTACCATTGAACTACGCCCGCACTGCTCCGCAAGCCCATTTGTGGCCGTTCCCAGCCGGGTACTCAAAAGATCAGGGAGCACAGCCACCTCTCAAACTGGAGGGGGTAGGATTCGAACCTACGAAGGCTGAGCCAGCAGATTTACAGTCTGCCCCCGTTGACCGCTTGGGTACCCCTCCGTGGACGGAACGGTCCATAATCTCACAACAGGCTTGAACATGTCAAGCAAAATTTTCGGCAATTTTTGGCGGGCGGGTGCTGGCGGAAACAGGGATTTGTCCGGCGTTTTCGAGGCAGCGAATCCGCGGGCGCGGCCTGCCTCGAATTCAGTTTCAGTTGATGGTGGAGAATAGCACCCGATGCGACGCAAGACCCTTCCGCTGCTGATCCTCCTGGCCACGGCAGGAATCGTGGCCATGCTGGTGCTCACGCGCCCCAGCATGGCCCCGGTGGAGCAGGCCGAAATGGAATGGCCGGTAAAGGTTGCGGCCGCGCGCTTCAAGGATCTGCGGCCGGTATTGAGGCTCTACGGCGAAATCGTGGCCGGGCGGGAGAGCGAGCTCAGGGCCCTCACTCCGGGCCCCATCGTGGAAGTGGGAGAGAACTTTCGCGAGGGCGGCACGGTAGACCAGGGTGAACTGCTGCTCAGGGTCGATCCCTTCGACTACGAAATCGCCCTGGCGGAACTGCGGGCCGCCGCCGTGGAGGTCGAGGCCCAGTTGCGGCTGAAGGAACAGGACATGCAGCGGATCGAGGCGCTGTTTGCGGAAGGCAACGTGTCCGCGCAGCAGCGGGATACGGCGGTGCTGGAACTGGAGATGGCGCGCGCCGCGCTGGAGCGCACCCAGGCCAGCGTCCGGCGGGCCGAAAGAGATTTGGCCGACACGCGCCTGGTAGCGCCCTATGACGGCGTTCTCGTGGATGTGGCCGCCAACCTGGGCCGACAGTTGTCCACCACCGACCGGGTGGCGAGGATCGTCGATCCGACCTCGCTGGAGGTGGGGTTCCCGCTCTCCAACGAACAGTACGGCCGCCTGCTGTCCGAGGGAAGCCTGACCGGTCGCTCGGTTCGAATCTTCTGGGAGATCGGCGAGACCGAACTGGAGGGCGAGGGCCGCATCGAGCGCGTCGGCGGCGAGATATCCGCAGCCAGCGGCGGAATACGTGTGTTTGCCGAGTTGCTGGACACCTCGGTGGAGACACCCTTGCGGCCGGGCGCCTTCGTGCGCATCGAACTGGAGGACCGTTTGTACTCGCGTGTGGCGCCGGTGCCGGACACCGCCCTGTATGGCGAAGACCGCGTGTTCGTGGTGGAAGAGGGGCGCTTGCGCACCCGCCATGTGAGGCTGCACGGCTACGACGGCGAAATGGTGCTGCTGGGCGCAACGCTGGAGAACGCCCTTGAAGAGGGCGACAAAGTGGTGATCACGCAACTCCGCGAAGCGGGCGAGAATGCCCGCGCGGTGATCGTGGAATAGAGGGCCCGGAGCGATGGCTGCAAACCGGATGCTGGTGTTCTTCACCCACCACAAGGTGGCCGGCAACCTGATTCTGGCGCTGATGATCCTGTTCGGCCTGCTGGGCATGAGCCAGCTCAACCGCCAGCTCATGCCCGATTTCACCCTGGAGCAGATTCAGATCGACATCACCTGGACAGGCGCCAGCCCGCAGGACATCCAGGCCAACGTGGTGGAGCCGCTGGAACGCGAACTGCTGCTTCTGGACAACGTGGACAAACTGGATGCCACGGCCTTCGATGGGCGAGCGGTGGTGATGGCGGAGTTCGACTTCGGCAGCAACATGGCCAAGGCGCTCACCGATGTGCAGTCTTCGGTGGCCCGCGTGGCCACCTTCCCGCAGGAAATGGAGCGTCCTGTGATCCGCCTGCTGCAACCCAGCGAAGTCATCTGCAATATCGAGATTTCCGGGCCGTTCAGCGAGAGCGCGCTCAAGTCGTACGCCTGGGAAATCCGCAACGATCTGCTGCAACTCGGGGTCAGCTCGGTGCGCATGAGCGGACTGCGCAGGAGCGAGCTGCGCGTTGAGGTGCCGGCCGAAACCCTGCGCCGTCTTGACCTCACGCTGGACGATGTGGCGCAGCGGATTGCGCGCTCCAGCCTGGATTTGCCGGCCGGCACCGTGGATACGGAACGCATCTCCCGGCAGGTCCGAAGCGAGCGCCGGGTGCGCACGGCCGCGGAACTCGGCGAGGTGGAAGTGCTGGCGAGCGATTCCGGCGAGCGCTTGCGTTTGAAGGACATCGCCCGGATTCACGAAACTTCCGCCGATGGCGAAGTGGCTCGCCGGGTTGGAGAACACCCTTCGATCAACCTGAATGTCCGGCGCAGCCGCGGCGTGGACTCCATGGTGGCCCAGCAGATCGTCGAGGGCTATCTGGAGGAATTCAAGGCCAGGGCGCCGAGCAGCCTCAAGGTGGATCTGTTCGACGTGTTCGCCGATCAGGTTACGCAACGGGTAAACATGCTGCTGACCAACGGCTTCGGCGGCCTGATCCTGGTGCTCGCCGTTCTCTACCTGTTCCTGGGCGGGCGGCCCTCCTTCTGGGTAGCGATCGGCATACCCGTTTCCTTTCTCGCCTCGATGGCGGGCATGGCCGCGGTGGGATTGAGCCTGAACCTGATCAGCATGTTCGCGCTGATCATGGGCATAGGGATCATCGTGGACGACGCCATCGTGGTTTCGGAGCACGCCGGCAAGCTGCATGCGTCGGGCACGCCCGGCGGCGAAGCGGCCGTGCGCGCCGCGCAGATCATGTTCCCGCCGGTCATGGCGGCCTCGCTGACCACCCTGGCCGCTTTCCTGCCAATCCTGTTGATCGAGGAGGAAGTGGGGAGCGTGGTCAAGGAACTGCCCATTACGCTGAGCCTGGTGATTCTCGCCAGCCTCGTGGAGTGCTTTCTGGTGCTGCCCATGCATCTGCGTTCGGCGCTGAGCAAGCAGCGGCCTCCGGCGCGATGGCGCCGGCGATTCGAGGTGGGCTTCGCCCGCTTCCGGGATCGCCCGTTCAGCCGATTTCTCAACAGCGCTCTGCGCCAGCGCTACGCCAGCGTCATGACGGCCGTTTGCCTGTTCCTTCTTTCCATCACCCTGATGGCTACCGGGCGCGTCGGTTTCGATTTCTTCCCCGCCCCGGAGTCGGACCTCGTATACGCGAACTTTTCCCTGGCGCCGGGCGCCCCGCGGCGGGATTCGGAGGAGATGGTGGCGGAACTGGGACGAGCCGCGCGGGCCGCGGAGCGGCGTCTGGGCGCCGCCCCGGGCGAGCTGGTGGCCTTCGGAGTGGGATCCGTAGCCACTCGCGATCCAGGCATAGGCAATGCCCCGCTGGAGGTGAGCGGCGACCACCTGGGCGTGTATACGCTGGAGTTGGCGCCCGGCGACGTGCGTTCGGTGCGCAACGAGGCCTTTATCGAGGCCTGGAAGCAGGAAACACGCAGGGCGGCAGGCGTGGAAAAGCTGATCTTCTTTTCACGCCAGATCGCGGGGCCGCCGGGCAGCGACGTGGACTTGAGCCTGTCGGGGAGCAGCCTGGAAGACCTCAAGGCCGCCGCGGGCTACGTGGCGCGCTGGCTGGTGGCGGTGCCCGGCGTGGATTCCGTCGATGACGACCTGCCCCGCGGCAAACAGGAGGTGCTGCTGGAGATCACTCCGGCCGGCGAGGCGATGAGCTTCAGCGCCCAGGAAGTGGCGCGACAGGTGCGCAACGCTTACGAGGGCGCACTGGCGGATCGCGTTCCCAGGGACGAAGAAGAGTTGAAGGTGCTCGTAAAGCTGCCTGAAGCGGGGCCGGGACAGGCCGGATTGCGCAATCTGTACCTGCGCTCGCGCAGCGGCGAGGAAGTTCCGCTCACGGAAGTGGTGAATCTGCGCCAGCGGGTGGGATTTGCCCAGATCCGGCGAATCGACGGATTGACGCAGGTGAGCGTGTCCGCCGACCTGAATCCCACGATGACGACAAGCGGGCAGGTGATACGCGCCATGGAGGAACAGGGAATCATCCGCGCGATCCGGGAGCAATACGGCGTGTCCGTGAACTTCAAGGGTCGCGCCGAGCAGCAGACCGAAGCGCTGGCGGATTTCCGCATGGCCGGGATCGTGGCGCTGGGCAGCATCTACATCGTGCTGGCCTGGGTGTTCGCCCGCTACGGAACGCCGTTGGTGGTGATGAGCGTGATTCCCTTCGGGCTGGTGGGCGCGATCCTTGGGCACATGGTCCTGGGTTTCAATCTCAGCATGTTCAGCCTGGTGGCGCTGCTGGGGTTGGCAGGCGTTTTGGTGAATGATTCGATCATCCTGGTGTCCGCGGTGCAGCGGCATCGGGATAAAGGGGATTCCCTCATGGAGGCGCTGCAGGCCGGCGCCCGGGAACGGCTGCGGCCGGTGCTGATGACCAGCATCACGACGATCGTGGGCGTAACGCCTATCCTGTTCGAGGCCAGCCTTCAGGCGCAGTTGCTCCAGCCGCTGGCGATTACGCTGGTGTTCGGGCTGATGCTGGCGCCGCTGCTGGTGTTGGTGTACGTGCCCTGCGTAATGGCGATCGGCGGAGACCTGCGCCGCTGGCTGCGGGCGTGGCGGTCACGCCGAACCACGTCCGACCCGACTCCTGTATCTCTTACCGGCTAACCCGTTTCTTTTCTGAGGTTGAGTATCTTCTCCCTCCTCTCGCAGGGGACGCATGAACCCATCCCTGGGGCTCGGCAACGGCATCCTGCCGTTGACGCCCCTGCGAGAGGAGGGAGAAGATACTCAACCTCAGAAAAGAAACGGGACAGATCCGCAATTTCCCCAGGGCCGCGCCAGCACTGACCCTTTGCGCGAACGCACTGCTTCAGTGTGCGATTGCGTTCCCTCTCTGTGGGGAGCTTGCGAGGGCAGGATGCCCGAGCAGAGCCCACAGGGATGTGCTCGTTGCGTGTCCCCACAGAGAGGGAACGCAATCGCACACCGACGCACGCCCTAAAGCAAGCCAGCACTCGCCCACGCGCAAAACGCCAGCGCAGGCGCGGTCCCGGGAGGAAAAACGCGCGTCTTGCGGACCGCAGCTCAGGCGCCGACGGCGCGCAGGGGCTGGGCGGTGGGTTTGGGCTCCACCAGCGGCACGGGGTCCAGCACCCAAGCCTTGGAGTTCCGCCGCTGTGGCGAGGGAATCGCGTAAACCACGTTGCGCTTCGCGCGCATCCGCTTGAGTTCGTCGGCGTCGATGCGCCAGCCCTTGTCGTCCCACTGCTGGAGCCGCTCGCGGTAGAGCCAGATCACCTTGTCCGCCGGCATCAGCAATTCGCGGGTGCTACGCTCGGCCGGCGTGCACACGGGGTCGAGCTTCTCGATGACGACGCGGTCCTGTTCGGCAACCGCGAAATTGCGTTTGTCCACCTTCTCGTCCACGAGCTTGAGGAGCCACTTGTTCTTCAGGAACCACTTGTCCTCCGGGGTCATGAAGTTGCGCATGGACACCAGGAAGGTGTGCAAGTAGTGCTCGTCCACCGGGGTTTCCCACACGTACTGGTGGATCCAGGACTTGGGCGTGAGGTGAATGTAGGTGTACAGCCCGTTGGGGCCATGATGGCCGGACCCGGCGTCCAGGGGGCCGTCGTAGTTGCGGATCTTCCTCATGACCCAGTTTTTCAGCGGCGGGGACTGGAAAGTGTGCATGAAGGCGAAGCCGTGTTCGTGGTGCTCGAGGCGCAGTTCGTTGACCTTGTAGGCGTCGCGCTCGCCGGAATAACCATGGGTGGGATGCACGAACTCATTGTGTGCCGGATCCAGGCCGTTCTCCACGGCGCGCTCGTAGTTGGCGTTCCAGTGGTAGTCCGTGGCATTGGCCCGCCAGCCCTGCTTGTCCCATTCGGGAATCGGCATGATGGGGGGGCGCTCCTCCTCGGGCAGGTCGCCCAGGAACACGAAGATCAGGCCGTAGCGCTCTTCGGTGGGATAGGCGTCCACCTGGCCGCGCCGCGGCACCTTGTGGCGGCCTTCGGGGCCCAGCGAGGGAATGTTCACGCAACGGCCCTGGCCATTGTACTGCCAGCCGTGGTAGGGACACTGCACACAATCGCCCTTGATCTTGCCGCCCGAAAGGGCCGCGCCTCGGTGGATGCAGGTGTCGCTCAGGCAGTGCGCCTTGCCTTCGGAATCGCGGAACAGCACGAACTCGTGGCTGAGCATGCGCACGCGCATGGGGATATCGGACGTGAGCTTCTCGGACCGCTCCGCGGCGTACCAGAAATTGATATACATTGCGTGCCTCCTCTCCAGCGAAGGGCGGGTGTTCGATTGTAGCGCACCAGCGCGCATGGTCGATTCGGGAATCGCGCGGTGCTCGGATTCACTGCGGCCCGGGCGGGTGGGGGCCTGTTACCGCTGCGCTGCTCGGCTCAGAAGTGGCCGGCGGCCAGCAAGACGAACTCGCGAAGGCGGCGGGCGATGGGCAGGATGAGGGCCTGGAAAATGCTCCAGTTGCGGCCGAGCTGGGCGCCCAGCCACGGCAGCACGAAGAACAGTCCCAGCAGCACGGCGAAGCCATGCCGCTCCAGGCGGGCCAGCGGCCGGGCCAGCGAGTCGGGCAGCAGTCCAACCGCCACGCGGCCGCCGTCCAGTGGCGGCAGCGGCAGCATGTTGAAAACGGCCAGGAGTAAATTGAAATAAATCGCCATGCTCAGCACTTGCGCGAACCACGACTCCAGGCCGGCAAGAGGCGGGTTGAGGGCATGCAAAAGCAGCGCGGCCACCCAAGCCTGCATGAGGTTGCACAGGGGCCCGGCGGCGGCCACCTTGACCATGTCCGCACGCGGATTGCGCAGGCGGTGGAAGGCCACCGGCACCGGCTTGGCGTAGCCGAACATGAAGTTGCCGCCGGACAGCAGCAGCAGGACAATGGGCATCGCTACCGTGCCGAAGGGATCGATGTGGCGCAAGGGGTTGATGGAAATGCGCCCCAGCCGCTGCGCGGTGTCGTCGCCCAGCCTCAGCGCCGCGTAGCCGTGCGCCGCCTCGTGCAGCGTGATGGCGAGCAACAGGGGGACTATCCAGATGGACAATCCGTACACGATGTCTGCCGGGGATCCCATTCGATCAGCCTCGCCCGAAGTCTAGCCCGGATTTTGTCTGAGGGCGAGCGATGGCGACTCGCTGTTGCTCGCCGCCGGACAGTTCCGCGGGAAGGTGTTGCGCGCGCGCCGTCCTCGCTTTCCCAGGTTCTGCCGACGCCCTCCAGCGCAATGAGATGGGCTTCCGGGGGCACATCGTGATCTTACCCCGGGTTTTGTCAGAGACCCCCGCTCCGAGACTGACTGGGCGCCGGCAAGCTTCGCCGGGGAGGTTTATTCCTCCTTGAGCAGATCGCCCATTGTCTTGAACCACTGATCGCTCTTGTACTCGGGCAGCTCGTACGCCCATCCGCTGAGCTTCGCATCGAGTTCCGCAGCGCGCTCGCCCACGCCGGAAGCCTGCTCGTCGGGGGCCTGCTCGCCGGGGGCGGGTTCCTCGCGCGGTCCGACATCGGATTCGATGCCGGGCCCGATGCCGGGTTCGACACCTTCGTCGGCTGCGGGGGCTGCGGGGCCGTCCACCGCAAGCGGCTCAAGCGCTGCGGCCGAGAACAGCACCCAGTAGCGGGGATCGTCCTCCCCGTCTTCGCCCTCCTCCACGGCAACGGCGGCTTCTTCGCGAACGTCCAGGCTCAGCCGCAGGCCATCGAAGGTTTCGTAGCTGGCCTGCACGGCGCGGGGCAGTTCGCCCACCTCCGAGGCGGGACGCACATCGTTGGCCTCGACGTTCGCCAGCGCGCCGGCGATGCTGTTGGCCACGCTGCCGTAGCTCAGTTCGCGGCCTTCGGGTATGCCGACCGGAGTGAAGTTGATATCGTCGCGGCTTTCCCTGGCGATCTCCAGCGCGTCGCCGCCAGACTGCTCGAGCAGCACGCGCTGCACTTCTGCGGAAGCGAGATCGATGACCTCGCGGTCCAGCCAGTCCCGGCTGCGGTCCGACAGATCGAAATCGGCGCTCACCATCCAGCTTTGCGGGTCGCCGGCGGTGCGGATATACGCCATGCCGGCGCCAGCCCGCTGCCCCACGATGAATCCGTCGGGCGGATGCTTGTCGCCGTAATCCAGTTCCAGCAGGTAGCCGGTTGCATCGGGGCTGGACGGCTCATCCACGCCCAGCCGGGAATAGAACTCGGGCAGCGCAGTTTTCTTCTCCACGCGGCGGGCCTGCGTTAGCGACTCCAGGACGCTGCGGAGCCGCTCGAAGTTGGCCGGATGCCCGCCTTTCTCGGCAACCATCCAACCCCCTTCGCCGCGCTCCAGGGTAGCCAGGACTGCATTTTCAGCATGCACCACCCGAAGCGATTCCAGGTCCTCGATGCGCTCGGCCAGGCCGGGAGCGTGCAGCCCGCCCGGGTCCTGCCCGCCACCGAAATCAAGGCGCATCAGAACCAGGAGGGCCGCCAGCGCAACGGCCAGACCCGCCAGGACGATGAGGCTGCGGCGGTTCACGACTGGCCGGGGCGGCCGCGGCGGCGCATGAGCGTGACGGCCAGCCCGCCCAGGCCGATCAGCAGTGGGATCAGAGCGATGTTGACGATCTTCAGCAGCGCGCCCAGGCGCTGGATGTCGGCGTCCAGGTTGCGGCGGACCTCGCGCAATTCCTTGCGAATGCGCAAGCGCTCCTCGGTGAATTTCTCCAGTTCCGCCTCCTGCTCCGGCGTGAGGCTGAGCGCATATACGTCGTCGCGGGACTGCTGCAGCTCGGCGAGCCGGCTCTCGGTGTTCGCCAGCTCCTCCTGAAGCTGGTCCTCGGTTCGCCGGAACTGCGCCTCAGCCTCCACGCGCAGCTCGTCCACCCGCGTGAACGACCGGGAGAACGCGGCCCGCCCGCGCAGGCTCATGAGGTCGGTGCTGCCGGCCAACTGGTCCAGCGCGTTGATCACGAAGTCGCCGTTGCTTGCGAAGGCCGAAATGAGCCGCTGGCCAAACAGGTTTTGCGCTTGCGCCCACATCCGGTCGGACAACAGGTCGGTGTCCGCCACCACGATCATCTGCACTTCGCCTTCGTCCAGGTGCGGCAGCGGCGCCAGCGCGTCCCGCTCGCCAGGCGCTTCGGCCCCGGCCAGCGGGTTGGCGAACTCGTCGTCTTCGCTCCCGTCATCCGAAGCCGGCTCTGCCGGGCGTCCGTCCGGAAATGCGCTGCCCGCCATGCCGCTGAACCGCGCCGCCACAGTCAGGGGTTCGCCGGCCGGTTGCAAGCTCGACCACAGGCTATCGATGTCGGGCGTGAAAGCCAGCATGTCAGGATCGAGGAATCCCGCATCGGCGCTGCTGCTCACCAGTGGCGACATGTCCAGGGCAGCGTCGTCCAGCGGCCTGAGATAGCCGGCGAATGCGAAGTTGAGCACATCCAGTTTGGCGGTCACCACTTCGCCGGAGTCCGCCGGCGCGAGGTCCACCCCGAGATACGCCGGGTGACTGCTGACGTTCCCGTCAGCCTCGCTCACCCGCAGCGCATAGCGGGCGTCGCCCACCACCGTGCCGACCGGCATCTCCACGCCCCAGTGCGAAAACAGCCGGTGCAGATTCGAGGAGCGGTCGGCAGGCATTCCCGCCATCGCGCCACCCGGAGGGCTGGCGGGGTCGGCCTCGGACAGCGGGTCGACGAAAATCAGCGCCCGTCCGCCCCGGAACAGGAACTGCTCCAGGCCGTAGAGCTGCCCGGGCGTGGACCCCTTGGGATGCACGAGCAGCAGCACGTCCACGTCTTCGGCAACCAGATCCTCGGTCCCGTCGAGGCTCCTGAGGTCAAACAGCTCGCTGATCTGCGACACGATAATCCAGGGTTCCGTCATGCGGGTGGTGGCTGGATCGAATCCGCCCGTGAGGGGCAGGCCGCTGATCAGGCCCACGACCGGCTCGCCGCCGCTGCGCGATAGCGTGTAGACGAGCTTCGCCAGGTCGTACTCGAGAAACTGCTCGCGCTGGGGATCCATGAAAGGAATGAATTCTTCGTCGCCGACCGCATTCGATCCCGCCACTCCGAAATACAGCGGCTCGTCGCTGATCTGCAGGCGCACTCCCTGAAGCCCGAAGGCGGCGGCGCGGTCCTCGTCCTCCGAGAATGGCGCCGGTTCGATCACGCTTACCTCAAGCCGGCCGCCGGCGTGGGCCTCGAACTCGGCCAGCATGTCCTCCACGCGGTCGGCCCAGGACCGCAAGCCCGGACTGTCGGCCAAACCGGACCGCGACACGAAGAAATAGAGCTGTATGGGCTCCGGGATCGCCTCCAGCACCCGCCGGGTGCCGTCCGAGAGCGTATAGAGGCCCGCTTCGGTGAGGTCGAGGCGCACGTGGCGCAAGGTCAGATTGACCAGGCCCACCGCCGCCAGGAATATCAGCGCCAGCGCGCCCAGGCCCAGCCGTCCGTAACGCGAGTGTCCGCCCGTCATCGCGCTAGTTCCCCCGGCCCAGGTCGAGGACGATGGCGTTGGCGTAGAGGAAGGCGGCGATCACCAGCAGGAAGTACAGCACGTCCCGCGCATCCAGCACACCCTTGCTGATGGCGTTGAAATGGGTGAGAAAGCCCAGAGAACCGACAATGTCCACCAGCATCTGCGGCGCCCAGCCGGCGAAGGCGTCGAGCACCAGCGGGAAGCCGGCAAGCAGGAAGGCGAAACACACCACCACTGTGGTCACGAAGGCCACGACCTGGCTGCGGCAAGCGGCGGAAATGCACGCGCCGATGGCCAGATAGGCGCCGGCCATCAGCAGACTCCCGCAATACGCGGCGAGGATCACGCCGTTGTCCGGATCGCCCAGGTAGTTCACGGTAATCCAGGTGGGGAAGGTAAGCGCCAGCGCGGCGCCGATGAAGCACCAGGCGGCCAGGAACTTGCCCAGTACCGCCTGCCAGGCGGCGATCGGCAGGCACATCAGCAGCTCCACGCTTCCCGACTGGCGCTCTTCGGCCCACAGGCGCATCGAAACCGCCGGCGCCAGCACCAGGTGCAGCCAGGGATGAAAGCCGAAAAACGGCGTGAGGTCGGCCTGTTCACGCTCGAAGAAATTGCCGAGATAGAAGGTGAACACTCCGCTGAGCGCCACGAATATCACGATGAACACGTAGGCCACCGGCGTTGCGAAATAGGCGCGCAACTCCCGGCGGGCGATGGTCCACACCTGCCGCATCATGGCCGTTGACCCGCAGTGATGTGCTCATGCCCCATGGTGATGCGGCGAAACACGTGATCCAGCCGCCCGGACGCGTCGCGGGCGGCCAGCGCGGCCGGCGAATCGTCGGCGGCGATGCGCCCGGCGGCGATGATGATGGCGCGGCTGCACACGGCTTCCACCTCCTCCAGAATGTGGGTGGAAATCACCACGATCTTGTCCTCGGACATGCCACGAATCAACTCCCGCACCTCGTGCTTCTGGTTGGGGTCCAGGCCGTCGGTGGGCTCGTCCAGCAACAACACCGGCGGATCGTGCAGGATGGCCTGCGCCAGTCCCACCCGGCGCCGAAAACCTTTCGACAGGGTCTCGATGCGCTGGTCGAACACTGAATGCAGTTGCAGCAGTCCGGCCACCTCCTCGATGCGGGCCGCTCGTTCAGCGCCGCGCAGTTCGCGAATGTCGGCGATGAAGTCCAGAAAGGCCCGCGGAGTCATCTCCCCCCACAACGGAGCGCCCTCCGGCAGATAGCCGAGCGTCTTGCGCGCGGCCAGCGTGTGCGTCATCAGATCGAAGCCGTGTACCTGGACGCTGCCCGAGGTGGGCGCCAGATAGCCGGCGCACATGCGCATGGTGGTGGTCTTGCCGGCGCCGTTGGGACCGAGCAGCCCCACGACCTCCCCCGGCTCTATGCCGAAGGAGATACGGTCAACCGCTTTGATGGCGCCGTAGTGTTTAGTGAGTGATTCGGCACGAATCATGGGGACGCTATTGTATTGGGGCGGGGCGGCGCTGCCGGCCCGCCTTTTCGACAGGTAGCAGGATGATCAGGCTTCGGGTTTGCGGAAGCGCAACGTATAGCGGTCGCTCTCTCCGATGGCCAGATATTTCTCCCGGTCCTCATCCCCCAGCCGCAGCGTGGGCGGCAGGGTCCACACGCCCTCGGGGTAGTCGCGGGTATCTGCGGGATTGGCGTTGATCTCGGACTTCGCGTCCAGCACGAAGCCGGCCTTCTCCGCCAGGGCGATGGTGTAGGCCTCGGTCACATATCCCGACCTGGCCTTGGGGTCCTGCTCCTTTTCCGGGTCGCCGCGATGCTCCACGATGCCCAGAATCCCGCCGGGCTTGAGAACGTCATAAAAGGCCTGAAACGCCTCGTCGACGAAATCGAACTGCATCCAGTTGTGGACGTTGCGAAAGCTCAAGACCAGGTCCACGGGTTCCGGCGCCAGCGCCATTTCCCCCCGAAACATGACCGTAACCTGGGCGTTTCCATACACCTCGGGACTAGCCGCCAGCCTGGCTTTGTACATCTCCACGCCTCGGCGGAAGCGCTCGTTCTCGTGGTCGCCGGGAATATGCGCGCCATAGAACTGGCCCTGTTCGGCAACGAAAGGCGCGATGACTTCCGTGTACCAGCCACCCGAGGGCCAGATCTCCACAACCCGCGAATCCGGCTGCAAGCCCAAAAACTTGAGGGTCTCGGCCGGGTTACGGGCGCCATCGCGGGCCGAGTTGGGCGTGCCGCCACGGCTTTCGCCACGATGCTCTCCCGCCAGGACGGACGCCATTGCGTCATCCCAGCCCGCCTCGGTGTCGGCGCCGGCGGTGGGCGCAAGGAAATTAAGGGACAAAACGGCCGCCGCAACGGCCAGTACGGATCGTTTCATTGCATGACTCCGGGTTTCATCAACGGCAAAACGCCCGCGAGGTTGCCGCCCGCGAGAGCGCGCCGCGTACATGGGCCCCGACCGGACTGCATGGCCGGGTCGGGGCCCCCTGGAAGAACGCATGGACGGCAAGCCGTCCATGCGTCAACTCTATTCAACTAGCCGGCAGCGGCCTCGTCGCCGCCATCGCCTTCATCGCCGTCGCCTTCATCACCGGCATCATCGCCGTGATCGCCGTCAGCGCCAGCATCGCCGCCGTCACCCTCGGCATCGCCGCCTTCGTCAGCGGCGGCCTCGGCGTCATCGGCCGCTTCCATATCCATCACCATATCGGCTTCGGCATCCGCGGGCGCCTCTTCCGCAGCGGGCATGCTCTCCGCAGCAGCGGATTCGTCTGCCGCAGCGCCTTCATCTCCCGACGAAGCTCCGCCGCCGCAAGCGGCCAGCGCCAAAGTTGCGGACAACAGGACCAGATTCAAACGCACCATGTGTTCCTCCCGAGTATTGTTCATGGAAAATCAAACCCCGCACACTTCGCCGGGGAAGCAACAAGCCTACCAGAATCAGACCGGAAAGAAACCCACCTGTGCTTTGCGTTGCACCACCTGTGCGGGCCGCCCGTGCGGGCAACTGTGTGGGCAACACCACCTGTGCGGGCAAAGAAGCGACGCCACCCTGCCCCGGCTGAATCGAGACGCTGGACAGCAACCCGAAAATGCGCCGCTCATTCACAAACCGGGCGAACGCCCCGGGCCAGGGCCGCGTTATAGCGGTCGAGCGCGGCGCTCATACCCGCGATCAGGTCGCCCATGCGATCTTCCGGCGCAGGGTGTGTGGACAGGAACTGCGGCGGGCGGGCGCCTCCGGATTTCTCTTCCATGTTCTTCCACAGCGTGATGCTGGCGCGTGGGTCGAAGCCCGCCTCCGCCATGTAGATCAATCCCACTTCGTCGGCCTCGCTCTCGTGCTTGCGGCTGAACGGCAGGGTGAGGCCGAGCTGCGCCAGGATCTGCGCTTCCTGCTGCATACCCACGCTCCCCCCGAGCACGGCCGCCGCGCCCTGAGTCATCAGGCCGCGATTCGCCTGCGCCACCTGGTGCTCGCGCGTGACGTGCGCGATCTCGTGGCCGATCACGGCGGCAAGCTGGTGCTGGTCCTCAGCCACGTCCAGAAGGCCGGAAAAAATGCCGATCTTGCCGCCCGGCATGGCGAAAGCATTGGCGTCGGGCATATCGAACACCTCGATCTCCCAGGCGCGGCTGGCGTAGGGCTCCTCCACCACACGCAAAACCGACTGCGCCACGCAAAAGATATAGGCGCGCTGCGCCGGGTCGGTGGAAACCGGTAACTGCCGGCGCATCTGCTGGAATTGCTGGTTGGCCTCCACGCGCATCGTGGATTCGCTTACGCAGCCTGCAGCGGCCAGGGCCAGTACCACAAGGACCAGTTTCTTCATTCCTGCCTCCTCGTTCATGAACAGGAGAAAGCGGGCTCGGCAATGCCACTGCCCGGGTTGTTGCCAAGGTTCAGTTCCACGCCCGCGTTGTTGCCCGCCAGGGCCCGCTCGGCGCGATAGCTGGAGCGAACCATGGGGCCCGCCACCACCTCCGTAAAGCCCGCCGCCAGGCCCTCTCTGCGCCACTCGGCGAATTCCCCGGGGGGGATGAAGCGTTCCACCGGCAAATGGTGCGGCGTGGGCCGCAGATACTGCCCCAGCGTAAGCAGGGACACGCCGCGCGCGCGCAGATCGCGCATGGCCTGGCGCACTTCCTCATGGCGCTCTCCCAAGCCGAGCATGATGCTGGACTTGGTGAGTACGCCTTCGCCGTGGCGCGCGGCGGCCTCAAGCACCCGAAGGGACTGGCCATAGCCGGCGCGGGGATCGCGCACCCGCGGGGTGAGCCTGCGGACGGTCTCGATATTGTGAGCGAACACGGCCGGGCCCGACGCCAGGACGGTGCGCACGGCCTCTTCGCTGCCGCGAAAGTCCGGCGTGAGCACTTCAACGGCCGTTGTGCGGCTAGCGCGGCGGATGGCGCGCACGCAGCTTGCAAAATGCGAAGCGCCGCCGTCGGGCAGGTCGTCGCGATCGACCGAGGTGAGCACCACGTAGCCCAGGCCCATCAGGCGCACGGTCTCGGCGGCGTTATCCGGTTCCTGGGGGTCCAGCCAACCGGCGGGATTGCCGGTGTCCACCGCGCAAAACCGGCAGGCCCGGGTGCATACGCCGCCCATGAGCATCAGCGTTGCGGTGCCTGCGTTCCAGCATTCGCCAATATTGGGACAATGCGATTCCTCGCACACCGTAGCCAGACGATGCCTGCGCATGAGGCGCTTCAGCCTCAGATAACGCTCGCCCGAGGGCAGTTGCGCCCGCAGCCAGGGCGGCTTGCGGCCCGCCCGGTCGGCAAGCGGACTGGCGCGGCGCTTCTGGCCGTTGCGGATGGCGCTGAATCCCTGCTCGGTGCGATATTTGGCGCCGCTGACCACGGGGATGGCGCCGAGAGCGTTAAGCGCCGGGCTGTTGCGCCCGGTCACGCCGCCAGCCGAGCGCTACCAGCGCCCGGCTCCCCCTCGGCCGCCAGCAAAAGCCTCTTGCGCCGCAGCCCGCCGCCGTACCCGCACAGCGTGCCGTCGGCGGCGACGATGCGATGACAGGGCACCAGCCAGGCGACTGGGTTGGCGTTCATGGCGCTGCCCACGGCCCGCGAGGCGCCGGATCGGCGCGCGCGCCGGGCCAATTCTCCGTAAGACTGGGTGCGGCCCGCGGGCACGCTCAGCAGAGCCTGCCAGACATCCAACTGAAAGGCTGTGCCCCGCAGCAAAACATCCACCGCGTCCGCGCCGGGCGAAAAAAGACCTGCCGCATATTCCTGCGCCCAGTCGTCGTCGCGCCGCAACTGCGCGCCACGCCAGCGGCGCGCAAGCTGATTCCACATCAGAGCTTCCGGGCGGTCCGCGTAGCCGATGCGGCACAGCGCGCCGTCCACCTGCGCCAGCAGCAGGCGACCCAGGGGGCTGGATGTGAAACCGGCGGTAAGGCAACGGCCTTGCGCGGGAGTCTGATCCCGATCTTCGAGTCGAACTCGCACTGGAGGAGGGATCAGGCTGAAGTCGTTCACGGCGTTGAAGGCGAATCCAAGCGTTGCGTCAAGTTTAGCAGCCCCCAGGCTGCCGGGGCCGACTGGCTCGACTCGACCTGGCCCGACGCTAACGCCCTTGCGCGGTGTTCTCCGGCCACAATGCCGGCAGCGCGCCACGGGAGGGTCGAGACGGGGCATCGGTGGGCGGAGACGGCGCGCTGCGCGCGCCCTTGAGCAGACCCGCAGCGTCCCAGTCGCCGGACCGAGGAGCATACAGGGCGGCGGAGAGGCGGCAGCAATGATCCGACAGCGGCTGGCCGCAGCGTTCGGCGAGGTCGTTGAGGCTGCGCGGTGGACTCGCGCTGAAGTGGATACGCGACCAGGCGAGCAGGGCCTTTTCGGCGCCTTGCGCATCGCCGTTCTTGCAAGCGGCAGCCAACTCCGCCAGGGGCTCGGACTGTCCCGCCGCCGGGCCGGCGGACTCGCGCGCGAACCGCTCTCCCAATTCTCTGCGGCGCCGGCGGACGGTCAGGATTCGATGCGACGCCCACCAGGCCACTGCGGTCAGTAACCATCCGCCGCCCAGGATTCCCGGCAGCCATTCATCTCTCCGGGCGCTGGCGACGCGCGCGGCCGGAGGTTCCGCAGCGGCAGGGGCAGGCGGCCCCTGCGCCTGAAGGGAGCGCTGAGGCAACTCGGCCGTTTCCCAGCGTTCCTGCAATGTGTTCCACCAGCGGATCCGGATCGCCGGCAGCCGCACCTGGCCGCCGCCCAGGGCGAGAAGCGCGGCGCGCTGACGCCGAACGCCCACCAGCCCGTCCCGGGTGACCTGGTCCTCGAATTCCGGCCGCTCGATGAAGTGCCGGAAATTGGCTCCGTCTCCAGGGTCGAGTTCGGGAATCTGCCGGGCGGGCTGACCTTCCACGCGCACTCCCAGCAGACGAACCAGTGGCTCACCGGCTGTCAACTCCTCCGGAGCGCGCTCGAATTCGTCCCAGATCCGAACGTCCCGGGCAGCCAGCCATCGGCCGGCCGGCGGCGAAGGCACGGCGCGGACCTGCAATCGCTCGGGCTCGGCGTCGGCAACGAAGGTGCGGCTGCGAAAACCGAACTCGCCGCCGATCCATTTCAGGCTTACCGGCATCAGCAACAGTTCGCCGGCTGACTGGGGAAATATGGCGTAGCGGCGTTCCAGAACCAGGAAGTTGGAATCCGGCGACCGGGAGGCGTACTCGCGATCGCTTCCCAGCCGCTGCACCAAGGCCTCTACGCCAAGCATGGCCGGCTCATCCAGGCCGCGGATACGGTCGTTGGGGCCGGCTCCGCCAGACCGGTACACGCGCACCGTGTAGAGCACCTGCGAGCGTTCCCAGGGCCGACGCTCGCTCAACTCCGTGCGTACCGTGAAGGGCGAATCGGCAGCGGGCGTTTGCGCCGCCGCCCCAGGCCAGGGCAACAGCGCCAGCGCCAGCGCCGCGCCGGCGAATCGGCAGCGGCGGCGGCTCACCACGGCTCGTCCGACTCGCCGGGCCACAGGGCCCTGCCGTCCTGGTCCACGCCCAGAGCGCGGTACTGGCGCTGAAACTTGCGCCGCAAAAGGCCGCCCGGGTCATCCGGGACCTGCTGCAGCCAGCGGCGGGCCTGGTCCGGCAGCATGGGCGTTTCTTCCAGAGCGGCTTCGTCATCCGCAAGCGGCGCGGCCACTGCCCGCGCATCCTGCTGAAATGAATCGGGCGCAGCCTCGGGCGCCGGTTGCTCCGGGCGGGCGACAGCGCGAGCGGCGGCGGGTGGCGGCGGGCGTTTCAGAACCGCCAGATTGTGGCGCGCATCGACATGATCGGGATGCTCCAGCAGCAGTTCCTCATAGAGGCGAATCGCGGCCCGTATGTCGCCGGCCAGCGCCAGCGCCGTGGCGCGGTTGTAGCGGTCCGCCGGCGCGGTGGATGTCTCCAGGAGCCGCGCGGCGGCCTGAAACCGCCCTCGTCGATGCAATGCGGCGGCCTTCCATGCCGGGTCTTGGAACAAGGACTCCGCACGCCGGAAATCGCCCTCGGAGAAAGCGCGCGCGCCCTGCCGGTCCGCGCTGCTGAACCAGCCGTCGGCTGCAAAGGCCGCAAGCGGCGCCACCAGCGCAAGCGGGGCTACCAGCACCATCAGCACCCATCCGCGGCGAAACGCCAGGGCTCCCAGCGGCGCAAGCAAAAGCAGCAGCAGCGGCCCTTCGTCGCGCCAGCGCTGCGCCTGCAGATCGGGCGGGGCGGGCCCGGCCCGCATTGGCCGTCCACGCTCCAGCAGTTCCTCCAGATCGGCGTTATCCGCGCTGATTCTCCGGTAGGCGCCGCCGCCCTCGCGCGCAAGGCGCAGCAGAGCATCCTCATCGGGCCGGCTGAGCACCAGCCCGAAATCCCGGGCGCGCAGGAAGCCGCCCTGCATGTCGGGAACCGGCGCGCCGTCCCGGGTTGCAGCGCCCAGAACCAGCAGCGAGTGTCCAGCGGATCGCAGTTGGCGGGCGGCGTCAACGGCTCGCTGCCCGCCCGCCGAATCGGTAAGCAGCAGCAGGCGGCCCTGGCGCGCCTCGGCCTGTTCCAGCAAACGTTGTCCCCGGGCGATGGCGGCGGCCACGTTGCTGCCGCGGCTGGGCATGATGTCCGGCGCGAGCACATCCAGCAGATTCAGCACGGTGGCCGTGTCGGTGGTGATGGGGGCCACGGTGAAGGCATGTCCGGAAAAGGCCACCAGACCTGTGCTGCCCCGGGACCTGCGCCGCAGGCTTTCCTTCACTTTCAGCCGGGCCAGGGCCAGGCGGCTGGGAGTCAGGTCGCCAGCCAGCATCGAACGCGACACGTCGAGCACCACCACCAGCGTATCGGCGCTGCGACTGAAGGGCTGAGGCGCCTGCCGCCAGGCCGGGCCGGCCAGAGCCAGCAGGCAGACGGCCAGTCCCAGGGAAGCGGCCATCCGCCAGGACCGCCCGCTTTGCGCGCCGCGCCGCTGCAATACGAACGGCGCCAGTTCCGGGTCCACCACCCGGGCCCAGGGTCCGGTGGAGCGTCGACCCGCAACCCAGGGCAGCGCCGCCAGCGGCAGCGCCAGCAACCAGAGAGGACGAAGCCAGTGAAGATCGAATTCCATCACCGCAGTCCGGCCTGCCTTGCGGCGGGGCAGCGCATCAGCGCGCTCTCCAGGCCAGCGCCATACCTAGAACCAGCGCCATCAACAGCGGCAGCAAGTGCGCCGGATGGCCGCTGAGAAGGTCTGGCTGGTCGAGCTGGGCAGGCTCCAGGCGATCCAGTTCCGCGTAGATTTCCTCCAGATCTCGCTGGCCGCCAGCCCGAAAATACCTCCCGCCGGTGACTGCTGCGATCCGGCGCAGCGTGTCCTCGTCCAGTTCCGCCGAAATATCCGGGGCCGCCAAGCGGGTGGAGCCCATGCCGATAGTGTAGATCTTCAAGCCAGCGGCTCGGGCCAGTTCCGCCGCCCTCAGCGGCGTCAACTCGCCGGCCGTGGCGGCGCCGTCGGTCAGCAGAATCAGCACCCGATGTTCCGGAGACACACCTTCCAGCGACATTCGCTTGACAGCCAGCGCAATGGCGTCGCCCAAAGCGGTCTGACGCCCCGCCAAGCCCACCGAGGATTCATCGAGAAAGGCGCGCACGGTGACCCGGTCGAAAGTGAGCGGCGCCTGAAGGTAGGCCTGCCCTCCGAACAGGATCAGGCCCACGCGATCGCCAGCGCGGCGCTCGATGAATTCGCCAGCCACCGACTTGATCGCTCCGAGACGGGACGCCGGCCGGTCTGCAAGGCGCGCGTCGCGCACCTCCATGCTTCCGGACAGGTCCACTGCCAGCATCAGGTCGCGGCCCGTGACCGGAGCGTCCATCCCTGCATCGAGAAGCACGGGGCGCGCGGCAGCGCACAACAAGCACAGGTACATCAACCCGGCCAGGAGCCAGTCGGGCGTAAAGCCGACAGTGGTTACGGCGGCGGGGCGGCCGTGCGAGAAACGAGCTCGGTCCGCTACCCGCAGGGCGGGGCCGACGCTGCGTTTCAGCGGCGCCAAAAACCGCCGCGCGAGAAGCGGCAACGGCAACAGCAGCCACGCCCAGGCCCATTCGAAAGCCAGCGTCACGAGCGCCGCCTCCGCGGTCTGCGGGCGCGGCGGATCCACGCCGTCACGCTGCGCGAGAAAGCCGGAACATCGAAGTCGGCCTGCTCTTGATAGGGGCCCTCCACCAGCGCCCGGCCCGGCTCGGGAGCGAACCCCCGGCCCAGTTCCGCCAGACACTGGAGCCAGGCCAGCCCCACCAAGCCGGACGTTTGGCAGCGGCCCTCAAGGAGTAGCGCGCAGGAGCGCAGCAGCATGGACACTTCCGCCAGCAGGCGGGAAGCGTTGCCGTGCCGCGCGTAGTCCGCCTCCAGCGCCCGCATTCGCGCCAGGGCCTCGCGCTTCCAGGCAGGGAGGCGCAGCAGCCACCACAGGCCCGCCGCCAGCACGGCCAGGGCAATCAACCACCAGCCGGGTTGCGGCGGCCACCAGGAAGGCTCCGGCGGAAGGTGGATGTCGCGCAGTTGCGCCGCCAGTCCGGAGGCGTCGTTCACCGTCGCAAGCTCCGCCCAGGCGCAGGTACGGCGCGATTCCTTGTCGTCTGGCGGGCAGCTTGCGCAGGGTCCTGGCCGGTCCGGAACTCAAGGCAGGCGCCGCCGCTGGCGCGGGCGATCTCCGCAAGCGCCCGCGAAGTGTCGGTGAAAGCGCGGCGGAAGCGCAGGCGCTCGCCCGGATGGCTGCTGTCGAACTCCAATTCACCCAGCGAATCCTGCACGGCATAGCGTCCCGGGGGCGGCAGGTCGCGATCCAGGGAATCGTACAAGCGCACGATCAGCAGCGGCCGTCTTGCCGCGAGACGGCGAACCGCGGCTGTATCGTCCGCGCCCAGGAAATCACTGATCAGCACCAACCGACTACCCGAAGGGGCGTGGCGCTGCAACAGCGGCACGGCCTGGGCCAGCCGGGAACCGCTCGAATCCCCCGCGGGCGCCGCGGGCACGCCATCAAGGAACGCTTCCGCCAGCACGGCAGCCAACTGCTGGGCGCCCCGGCGGCCGGGCATGGGCGGACTCACGGCAAAGTCCGCCGAAGTCATTACCAACCCTGAAACCCGGTCGCGCGCAGCCACCGCCGACCAGGCAATCATCATCGCCACCCGCGCCGCCAGGACCGACTTGAACGAACCCACGGTTGCAAAATGCATGCGGGGCGTGAGATCGACGCACAGCACGGATGGCCGCTCGCTTTCTTCCTGGTAGAGCTTGGTGTACGGCCGCCCGGTTCGCGCCGTGGCTTTCCAGTGCATGTGCCGGGGATCATCGCCCGGCTGCCAGGCGCGCACCTCGTCGAATTCCATGCCGCGGGCGCGCAATGGCGCCAGCCTCGCCGGTCCACTGCGGGCGTGTCCGGCCACCGGTACGGGCCATTCGAAACGGGCGTGACGCAAGGACAGCAATTCCGGCAAGCCGATCCAGGTGCGTCCCCGGCCCGGAGGGTTCATCCGCGCCGCGTCAGACATGGACCCTCCCCCAGGGGCGCCGTCATTGCCGATCGAAGCGCGTCACTGCCGGGCGCCTTGTCAAGCGGGTCACGGTGCTGGCGCCTCAGGGCACCGCCACGCAGCCGAGCAGGCGATCAATAACTTCTTCGGAACGGCGGCCTTCGGCTTCCGCCTCATACGTCAGGACGATACGGTGACGCAGCACCGCCGGCGCGGCCGCCTGAATGTCGCCGGGCGTAACGAAATCCCTCCCGCGCAGGAAGGCGCGGACCCTGCTGCAACGATCCAGCGCGATCGACGCGCGCGGGCTGGCACCGTAGCTGACCAGATTGCGGAGCGAGTCGTCGCAGGCTCCAGGGTCCCGGGTGGCGCGCACCAATTCCACGATATAGCGCTCCAGCCGCTCGGCCAGGTAGATCCGCAGGACCTTGGCGCGATCCTTGAGCAGTTGTTCCACCGCGTAGCCGGACTCGCGATTCTCCGCCTCCGGATCCTGCCCGGACGCTTCCTGCCGCGTGAGCGCCACGATTCGCCTTTCCTCCCCGGAACTAGGATAGCCGATCGTGGTCTTCATCAGGAAGCGGTCCAGTTGGGCCTCCGGCAGCGGGTAGGCGCCCTCCTGCTCTATGGGATTCTGCGTGGCCATCACCAGAAACGGCTCCGGCAGCGGCCAACTCTTGTCGGCCACGGTCACCTGCTTCTCTTCCATCGCCTCCAGCAGGGCCGACTGCACCTTGGCCGAGGCGCGATTGATCTCGTCAGCCAGCACCAGGTTGTGGAAAAGGGGCCCGGCGCGGAACCGGAACTCTCCGGTCTGTGGACGGAATACCTCGGTGCCGGTGAGGTCCGAGGGCAGCAGGTCGGGGGTGAACTGGACGCGATGGAAGCTGGCGTTCAGACAACGGCCCAGGAACTTCACCGCGCGGGTCTTGGCCAGGCCCGGCACCCCCTCCACCAGCAGATGTCCGCCAGCCAGCAGCGCGATCAGCATGTGCTCGATGAACTCTTCCTGGCCCAGCACCTTCTCCTCCATGCGGCGGCGCAGCGCCGCCAGAGGCGAAGGCTGTGTTTGCCGCGGCGCAGGTTCCGCCGGCATGGATTCAGGCTCGCGACCGTTCGGGCATAGGCGACCGATTGTAGCGGGCACTGTCGTAACCGGCTCATGTTGTCGCATCACAGCGGGCGCACCCGGCCACGACAGTACATACTTGCCGCATGAATTCAAGGATGCTGATGCGCCGCTGTCAGCCGGTTACGGCACTCGCCGCGCTGCTGCTGTTGGGGCAGCCGGCCGGCGCCCAGGATCTCGGTTCACTGGCGCGTGCACGCGGCGTGCTGGAGGCGTCCGGAGGCGCCTGCGTGCTGCTGGATTTCTGGCTGGCGGAAACGCCGGCTCAGCAGCGCCGCGGCCTCATGTATGTGCGCGACCTGCCGGAAACCCGGGGCATGCTGTTCCTCTACCGCCGGGAGCAGCCCATCAGCATGTGGATGAAGAACACCTACGTGTCGCTGGACATGCTGTTCATCCGCGCCGACAGCAGCGTGGCGCGCATCGCCGCAGGCACCCGGCCCCTGAGCCTGGAAAGCATCCCCTCCGGCGAACCCGTCAACCGCGTTGTGGAACTCAAGGCCGGCGCCGTGCAGCGTTGGGGCATCCGGCCCGGCGACCGCCTGCTCTCCCCTTGAAAATGAAAATGCAGGAGGGCTAGTCGTCGCTGGGCTTGAAGGCGTTTTCGAGCGCTTTCTGGATGGGCGGCGGCGCGGTGGCGTAGTGGTCGAACTCCATGGTGTAAGCGCCCTCGCCGCCGGTGAGCGACTTCAGGCGGGTCTGAAAGTCGCCCAACTCGCCGATCGGGGCCTGAGCGGAAATGATCACCTGGTTGCCTGGCAGTGAGTCGTTGCCGCTAATCCTTCCGCGCGAACCGGACAGATGGCCGGCGATGTCGCCCATGAACTGGCCCGGAGTGGTGACTTCGATCTTCGCGATCGGCTCCAGCACGATGGGCCTGGCCCTGGTGATCGCATCGATGAACGCCTTCTTGCCGGCGGCCACGAAGGCAACTTCCTTGGAGTCCACCGGGTGGTGCTTGCCGTCGTACACGGTTACGCGTATGTCCTGCAGAGGGTAGCCGGCCACAGCGCCTTCCGTCAGCACCTGGCGCACGCCTTTCTCCACCGCGGGCATGAACTGCGACGGAATCACGCCGCCCACCACCTTGTTGACGAACTCGAAACCGCTCCCGCGCGGCAGCGGTTCGATGTTGAGGAACACTTCTCCGAACTGCCCCGCCCCACCGGTCTGCTTCTTGTGGCGATGATGCCCTTCGGCCTTGCGCGTGACGGTCTCGCGGTAGGCGATGCGTGGCTGGCGAGTTTCAACCTCCAGGCTGAACTCCTCGCGCATGCGATCCAGGATGACCCGCAAGTGCAGTTCGCCCATGCCGCGCAGCACGGTTTCATTGGCTTGCGCATCGAACTCCAGTCGCAGGCTGGGGTCCTCGGCGGTAAGCTTGGCCAGCGCATCGGACAGCTTCTTCTCGTCGCCCCGCCGCGTCAGTTCGAGTACCACGCCATGCATGGGCGCAGGTAACGGCGCCGGAGCGAAACCCAGCAGGTCGTGCGCGTGGCTGGCGTGCAGAACCCCGCCGTAGTGCAGCTCGTTGATCTTCGAAAGCGCGGCGATACCCCCGGGACCCACCGATTGCACTTCCTCGACCGCGGCACCTTGCACCTGGTAGAGGTGCGCCGCCCTGATTGCCTTGCGCTGGTCGCCGAGGTAGAGCGCATCGCCCACATTGACCTGACCCTGAAAGACGCGGCAAACGCCCATCTTGCCGACGTACGGATCGACGTTGATCTTGAACAGCAGCGCCACCGCGTCCGCGTCCTTGTCCGCCTTCAGCGCGACCTCCTCGCCATTCAGCGAGCACGCCGGCGGATTGCCTTCGCGCGGCGAGGGAGCAAGCTGGTTCATCACGTTGAGCAACTGGTTGATGCCGGACCCGGTTGCGGCGGAGACGAAACACACCGGAACCAGGTGGCCGCGGCGCAGAGCGCGTTCGAACGCGCCGTGAAGCTGCTCCGGGTTCATGTCTTCGCCCTCTTCCAGGTACAGCTCCATCAGGTCGTCATCCAGTTCCACGACCTGATCGACGATAGCGGTGTGCGCCCCGGCGACGGAATCGAAGTCAGTGTCCGCGTCTTCCGGATTGAAGTAGCAGTCCGCCACCCGCGCGGCGTTGTCGGCGGGCAGGTTCAGCGGAATGCACTCGCGTCCAAAGGAGTCGCGGATCTGCTCCATCAGCCCGGGCAGGTCGGCGGTTTCGCTGTCGATATGGCTCACCACGAGGAACCGGGCCAGCTTCATCTCCCCGGCGGCGTCCATCGCGCGCCGGGTCATCAGTTCGATGCCGGCGGCGGCGTTGATGACCACCATGGCGGTCTCCGCGGCGGGCAGCACGCTCAGCGCGCGCCCAGCGAAATCCGCCGAACCCGGCGTGTCGATCAGGTTGATGTGGGCGCCGTCGTGCTCGAGGTGGCACAGGGCGGCGTCGGCGGAATACTGCAGGCGCTTCTCTTCCGGGCGGTAGTCGCAAACGGTGCTGCCGCGTTCGATGCTTCCGGGCGCCTTGATCGCCCCGGAGGCCGCCAGCAGGCTCTCGGCCAGCACGGTCTTGCCGGCGCCGGAGTGACCGAGGAGGGCGATATTGCGGATGGAAGCGGTGGATGGATGGGTCATGCTCGGCAAACCTCGGCGTTGTTCATTGTAGTGGGGTCAGGTGGCCTGACCCGTTTCGGGGGCTTCCGGCAGCGCTTCGCGCGGCTGCGGCGCGGGCTCGCTTTCAAGTATCTCCTTGAGATTGGACAGCCCCTGTTCGTAGGAAGGTCCGACCATGCCGTCCATCATCAGCCCCATGTAGCGTCCGAGGGGGTTGCCGCCCATGTCCGTCTCCAGAGTCCAGGTGAGCACCGAACCACCTGCGCGGACATCGATCAAGTAATTTGCGTACGCGATGCCTCCGACGCCGAAATCAAGCAGGGCCCGGACCTTGGAGTAGGGCTGGCTCTCGACAATTTCCTGCATGCCGTTGCCCACCTGGGGATGGTCGCTGTACCAGATCATGCGCGAACCGGCGCCGGTCGCCGGCCCCTCGAAAACGTAGCGCGTGGTGGGATCGATCAACGACCACGGTTGCCAGCGATTGAACTGCTGGAAGTCGTTGGCCATCGCGAAGACCTCCTGCGGCGAGGCGTCGATTTCCACCGAGCGTTCCACGTGCACCTCGCGGGGGAGCAGGAAGCCCACTGCAAAGAACAGGACCAGCAGCGCAACGATGCCGATCAGTATTCGCTTGATGATAACCATGGATTACCTCTTCGTTTACCAAACCTCCTCCCGGGCCGCGCCGGGAGGTGCGCGAATTTACCACAGGCCCGTTGAACGTCGGCGCGGTGAGCGCCAATACCCGGCTGCGCCGCCAGTAGTGTGGCCATGAAAGTGACGGCGAAGAGGCCGCCGAGGGCGCCGGCGAGAGTGGTGGCGCCGAGAGCGGAGAGAGAGTGGAGTGGCGGAAAATCGCCAGCTTAGGGCAATATGCGGGGAGTCCGCAGAAATCTTCCGACGCAGGAGGGCACCCATATGTCCACAATTCCGCGCCTGAGCCGCGCATTCGCCGAAACCGCCACCGGGCGGATCCATTACCGCTATTACCGCCCCGACTCGCCACGCGGGGTGCTGCTGATGCTGCATGCTTCGCCCACCTCCTCGTGGAGCATGCGCACCCTGGGCGGCGCGGCCGCCGGCGAGTATCACGTGATTTGCCCGGACACGCCGGGCAACGGGGATTCCGACCCGCTGGAGGTGGAGCAGCCTCGCATCGAGGACTTCGCGGCAGCCATGCTGGCCTTGCTGGATGTGCTCGAGATCGGCCGCGCTTCCGTCTACGGCAGCCACACGGGCGCGCATACGGCCATCGAGTTGGGCATCGCGGCGCCGGGCAGGATCGCCAAGGTCGTGCTGGACGGGATCGCGCTGTTCGAGGGCGAGGAACGCCAGGACATGCTGCGCAACTACGCGCCGGAGGTCCACCCCGACCTGGAAGGGCGGCATTTCCTGTGGGCGTTTCAGTTCATGCGCGACCAGAACATCTTCTTCCCCTGGTTCAAGCGCGACGCCGAGCATTTGCGGGGCATGGGCATCGTTGCTCCGGAACTGCTGCACAAGGCCACGGTGGAGGTTCTCAAGGCCCTGACCACGTACCACAAGGCCTACCGCGCGGCTTTTTCGCACCGCGTGCGCGAGCGGATGCCGCTGCTGACTCAGGAAGCGCTGGCGCTGTGCGACGAGCAGGACCCGCTGCACGACCAGACCCGCGAAGCGGTACGTCTGGCACCGCGCGGACAGTTCATGTCGATGCCGAGCTACGCCGCCGCCGACTTCCTGATCCGCAAGCGCGACGCGATCCTGTCCTTCCTGACGCTGTAGCCCGGATACTGCGTCAGCAGCGAGTTCTGATTGATGCTCGGGAGGCAAGCTACGCGAGTTCCAGTGTTTTTAACCCGCAAACGCGCATGATCCGCGTTTTCTCAAAAAACACCGTATTGCGAGCCTTTTTCACGCTTCCTCCCGAAGAATCGGCGCAATAAACTCTCCTGCCAAATGGAAGATGTCGATGCGGTCAGGCCCGACTTCCCGTTCACGAGAACTGCGTACCGGGAGCCAGGTACACTGCCGCAAGTAATATGGAGCCGCGTTCGCACGGATGCTTGCGAAAACATTGGAGAATTGAGATTTGGCCGAAATTCAGCAAATGCCGCCCCTTGCATTGTCGGCAGTTACGTTGGCCGATTGAGGCGATTGCATTGGTAATATGGGATCCTCATACTGGCCAGTTGGACAATGAGACACCGCCACCTGCATCTGTAATCAGCCTTGACTCCATGCCCGACCGAATCTACGCGAGTTATGCTGATCGCTACCAACATTTGCCACCGCATACGACATGAATATGGCCGCTTCACCAAGGATGGAAATTACCGAGCCGTTCAAAAATAACAAGAAAAAACCCGACGCGCGGAAATTGAGGGGCGGATATTACACACCCCGCCAGCTCTCCGACTACCTTTCAAATTGGGCAATTCGCAGCCCCGCCGATAGCGTGCTGGAGCCGAGTTGCGGTGATGGGAGCATAGTAGCTGCAGCCGCAACCCGTTTAGACGAAAGAGGCAGGATTACAGCTGTTGAAATTATCCCGGAGGAACTGGAAAAAGCACAAAACAGGCCGTTGAGCACTACCCCCAACATCGATTGGCGTTGCGGAAGTTTCTTTCAGTTCTTCCACGACTTGAACACTACGAAGCAATTCGACGCGGTAATTGGAAACCCGCCGTTTATTCGATTTCAATACTTCGATAAGCGCGAGCGCGCCTTGGCGTTCAGCATGTTGAACGCTTTTGGTTATCGACCGAATGGTTTGGCCAACGCGTGGGCGGCTTTCGTAGCCTTGTCCGGGGAATTGCTGAAGCAAGGGGGAAGGCTGGCGATGGTTGTTCCGGCCGAACTGCTCCAGGTGCAATACGCCGCAGAATTGCGCCACCGTCTTCCCGCACTCTTTGACGAAGTGCTCATAGTCGCGTTCAAGGAACTTGTTTTTCCCGAGATTCAGCAGGAAGTTCTCCTGCTGCTGGCTGATGGCCGCAACAGAGATCGCGACAAGGTCGGACAATTGCGCACTCTCGAAGTTAGAAACGGACAAGAATTGCCGGAAATCAAGGACTTGTCGCAAGCCACATCCCATCTTCCCGAGCGTCACGCTAATCAGGACATGAAGTGGACATCGCTCTTTCTTGAAGATGATGAGTTCAGAATTTTGCAGGAGTCAAAAACGCACGACAGCATAAGCCAGTTGGGTGCTCATGCTGATGTGGACGTCGGCATCGTTACCGGCCGCAATAGCTTTTTTGTTGTGGATAAACACAGGGCTCAAGAACTGCAAGCGAACAGATACTTCGTGAACATAGTAGGCCGCACTTCGGCGCTCAGGTCTATCCGATTCACAAAGGCTGATTTTCGAACTTTCAACGAAAAATATCCATCCAGGCTACTGAACTTGAAGGGCTGGCGGCGAGCCGATTTTCCCGAGGCACTTGAAGAGTATGTGAGAAAGGGAGAGAAACAAGACGTGCACAAGGGCTACAAGTGCCGTATTCGCCAACGCTGGTTCGACGTTCCATCCGTGTATATGCCAGATGCCTTCTTGTTCCGACAGATCCACCACGCCCCTTTACTCGTTGCGAATCACGCTCATTCCACATCGACCGATACTATTCATCGCGTACGCGTCTTTCCTGGAGTTTCGATCGAGAAGTTGTGCGCTTCGATGGTGAATTCGCTCACCTTTGCCTGGTCAGAGGTTGTTGGCCGAAGTTACGGGGGCGGTGTCCTTGAATTGGAACCTGGAGAGGCCGAGAAACTTCCGGTGCCCTACACCTATGCCGGAGGAATAGATGCAGATTTTATTGACGCGAAGCTCCGCTCGAGAGACATTTCAGCGGCATTGGATCATGGAGACAAGGTGTTGCTGCAAGAGGGTTGCGGCTACACAAGCCGTGAGTTGAAGCTGATGCGTTCCGCTTGGGCACGCCTCCGTGAAAGGAGGCAGCTACGGCGATAAATCGCGCGGAAACACTTAATTCACAAATGGTGCGGCTGAGGGTCAGAGGAGGGGGCCGGGGTCGTCGGGGCCCATCATGGCTTCCCGCAGCACCGGCAGCGGCGCGCTGCCGTGGGAAAGCAGCGTTTCGTGGAACTCTTTCCAGGCTGCGCGGCCACCGCGCTCCGCGGTCCAGTCCTCGCGCATCTTCCGGATGATCAGCTTGCCCAGCGTGTAGACGAAATAACCGGGATCGTAGGTGCCGCGCAGGGCTTGCTGCTGGGCGTTGCCGGGGTCCAGGTAGGCCAGCTCGGCGAACATCCGCCGAGAAGTCTCGACGCTCATGCCCTCAACATGCAGGCCGATCGACGACAAGAACCGGACATCGCGCATCAGCGCATCGAGAATCTGCCCCACGCGCAGCAAGGGCTGACCTTCGCCCAATCCCGCTTCCTGCATCAACTCCTCGGTGTAGTGCGCCCAGCCCTCGCTCAGCATCCCGTTCCAGAACAGCTTGCCCATACGGTTGCCGGAGCGCTTCACGTACAGGGAGTGCAGAAAATGGCCCGGCCACACCTCGTGCACCGAGGTGTTCAGCAGATCCGCCTCGCCAGGCACGTACTGGCGCTGCATCTCCGGCGGCCACTCGGGATCGGGGCCGACGATGTAGTAGATGGCCGGCAATCCCTGCTCGTACGGGCCGGGAATCTCGATGTAGGCCGAGTTGGTGCGCCGGTAGGCGGGCGCTTCGGCCACGAAAGCGGTTTCCTCGCTGGGGATGCCGATGATGTCGGCGGAAATCAGGTACTCCTTCAGTTCCGGCAGTTGCTGGTTGGCGCGCGCAACGGCGCCTTCCTCGGGTTTGTCCTCGCGAACCCGGGCGGCGCATTCGGCGATGGTGATATCGGGATCGACGATCTGGCAGGTGGCGCTCAGCAGTTCCAGGTTGCGCGCCAGGTCGGCCTGCGCCACTCTCTTGAGTGATTGCCATGACAGGTCGATGCGATAGGAGCGCCATAGAAGCTCTCGGTAGCGCTCCTCTCCGAGGGCGAAATCATCGGTCGCATCCTCAAGGCGCAGCTCCAGCCAGACCTCGACATCCCGCAGCGCGGCCACGGCCGACCCCAGCGCTTTGGCGAACGCCCCCTGAAGCTCCTCGTTGTCAACATCGGCGAACAGGGCGGGCAGGTCACTTTCAAAATGCGAGGCCAAGCCTCCGAAACCGACCAGCGCGGTGCGCACGAACGGCAGGGGGAACGGGGGTTCAAGTGTCTGGCGCATCTGCTGGAGATACGCGGGAATCTTTTGCAGATGGGCGGTCAGCGACGCCAGGCGCTCCTCTTTGGAGGCGTACTCGCGGGTCACGTACACGCTGGGGCTCAACGGCCCCGCGTACCAGGCGGGATTGCGAAGATGGTATTCCGCCACCTCGACGGCGAACAGCATGCCTTCGATAGCCGAGACCAAGTGCCGGCGTTCCAGCTCCTCGCCGGCACCCAGCGTTCCGGCAGCAAACTCCTCATCCGCCCGGCGAGCGTATTCCCTGAGCATCGCAGCCTGCTCGCGAATGGCGCGGGGCGATACATCCTGCAACTGGCCGTCGAAATCGTGGCGCCCGGCCCACACGGCTCGCGCAGGCACGGCGGCGAAAAAACGCTCAATGAACTCGTCAGTGAATTGCCGCCAAGACGAAGATGCCACGACTTCCGGCTCCTCCTGCGGACTGTCGCCCTGGCACGCCGCGGTCGTCAGCACAGCCGCGACCACAAGCGCGGACCACTTGGAAATACACGCTGTTCTTCTCATTTGCACCACCCCGCAAATTGTATCTGCCCCGCAAGGGGGCCCGACAGTATCAGCCCGTTTCCTGGCTGAGGCGAGTTTCTTCTCCCTCTTCTCGCAGGGGACGCATGAACCCGTCCCTGGGGCTCGGCAACGGCATCCTGGCCGTTGACGCCCCTGCGAGAAGAGGGAGAAGAAACTCGCCTCAGCCAGGAAACGGGCTAATCTTCCCGCCGGAACTCCCGATGGCAGTTTCGGCATGCGTCGGCCAGCCGCTTGAGCGATTGCACCATGAATTCCCGGTCGCCCGACTCGGCCGCAGCCACCAGGTTGCGGCCTTCCCGTTCGGCCGCCTCGGCCCGCGCAAGAAACTGCTCCGGGCGTTGCCAGATTCCCGGCAGCGAGGCCGTTTCTCCCGAATCGGAGCCGGGCGGAAACAGCGAGCTGATCAGTTGCGCGCTCAGGCCCAGGGATGTCGCCTGGGACGTCACATGGCTGTCGTCGAACTCCATGTCCCCGGCCAGCAAGCCGGTCAGCGCGGAGAGGTGTGCCGCCATTCCCAGCATCACGTCCTTGCGGTAGTCGATCACGTTGCCGCTGTCCGCCGCCGCCGTAACCAGGATGGCGGCGCCTACGGCCGCCACAAGCCGGCTTCTGCGTGCCGTGTCCCGCCTGTGTCGTCGCATCGGAGCGGGCTAGTGCTGCCGTGAACGGCTCATATGGTCGCACCGAGGGGCGCAGCGTGACCCTACAACTGGCGCAGGGCCACGGTGACATGCGCGGTAGCTGCCCGCACGGCGGGAAAAATCCCCCCCACCAGGCCCACCACAAGCGCCGCGCTAATGCCCTGCGCGAGCAGGTCGGGCGTAACTGCGAAATTGAACACCACCTGACTGAAACTCGTGGCCAGCGTGGACGCCTGGAAACCGTTGAGGCCCAACCAGGCGACAAGGCAGCCGAGCACGCCTCCCATAAACGCCAGGGCTACCGATTCCAGCAGCGTGGCCAGGGCGGTGGGAAGGGAGCCAAAGCCAAGCGCTCTCAATGTGGCCAGTTCCCGCGCCCGCGCCGCAATCGATGCATACATGGCGTTCAGGGCCGCAAATACCGCGCCGATGGCCATGAGCACGGAAACCGGAACGCCGATCACGCGAATGAGCGTGGTGGTGGCCTCGGCTTGCTGGGCATAGAACTGCTTCTCGCTCCACACATCCACGGCCAGACGCTGGTCGTCGGCCAGCGCCTCCTCCAACTGCTCACGTCCGGGCGCGCCGTCCACCCGGGCACGCACCACCTGGAAACCGTTACCCAGCTGGTAGGCCGACTGGAGCACGTTGACATCGCACCACAACTCCGATTCGAACACCGAGCCCCCGGCCTCGAACGTGCCGGTTACCAGCCATTCGGTCTTCCCGAACCGGATCGTCTGCCCCGGTTCCAGACCCATGAACTGATTGCGGGCGCCACGGCCGGCGATGAGTTCGAACCGCCCAGGCGTGAACTCGCGCCCCTCGGTAAGCTGGTATCCGTTTCGCAGGCCAAAGCCGGTAGGTTGGACACCGCGCAGGGCCACATTGGCCTCGGTGCCCGAGGACTTGCCCACCGCGTTGACGATCCAGAACAACTCCGCGGAAACCTCAGGCTCGTCGGCAGCATCGCGCAGGATGCCGGGAGCGTAGCGTACGACATCGGCCTGTTCGCCCGTGAAGCGGCTGTTGAGTTCTGCCGTAGAGCCGCTGCGCAGCACCAGCGCCACATCCTCCTGGCCGCTGCCCTCCATGGTTTTCTCAAAGCCCGACGCCATGGACAGCACGCCGGCGAACACGCCGGTGAGCGCGGCGATACCGGACATGGCCACCAGGGCGGTGCCGGGCCGGCGCGGCAGGCTGCGCAGGTTGAGCGCAGCGAGCGCCACCGTCTGCTTCAGCCAGCCGAACACAAACCCGGGTCCTAGGAAGTGCGAAGCAGACCGACGATGTCGAGCCTCAGCGCGCGGATCAGGGGCGGCAAGACCGAACCGAGGCTGACCGCCAGCATCAGGGCCAGCCCCAGAACCACGCTGTTGGTCCCGATCTGCAGACCGGCCGGGAACATGGCGCCCATCGCGCCGGCCACGAAGATCAGCGCGCCCCAGCCCAGAAGCATCGCAATGATGCCCACCGGCAACACCAGCAAAAGCCCCTCCGCGAGGGTCAGCCCGAAGATGCTGCCCGAGGTGAAGCCCAGTGTCTTGAGCACGCCCATTTCGTGAATCCGCTCGCGCACCGACTGTGCCATGGTGTGGCCGGTCACGAGCAGGATCATGAACACCACGGCGCCCAGGATCAGGCTCACGATCAGACCGACGTTGCCGAACTGCTTGGCGTATTCCTGAGCAAAGGCCGCTTCGGTGTTGGTCTTGGTCTCGGTGGATGAATTCTCGAACTCCGCGTCGATGGAGGCCATCAGATCTTCAATCGGCACGGAACCGTCGCCCTGGGACAAGTACCAGCCGACGGTGCCCTTGCCTAAGGCTCTGGCCTCGTCGAAATAGTCGTAATGAAACAGCAGCACGCCCGCATTCATGCCGCCGTCGGTGTCCTCGAAAATGCCTTCGATGTCGAATTCCCACACGTAGCTGCCGTTGTTTCGCTCCCAGATGCTGGATATCAACGGAACGCGGTCCCCCACTTCCCACCCGTACTGCGTAGCCACCGGGCGGCCCACGATGGCGCCGCTGCGGTTGGCCAGCCAGGCCTGCCTCTGCGCTTCGGGAAGTTTGATTTCGGGACTGAGGGCCAGATATTCCTCGGGTACCACCGGGTACTGGGCGAATTCCGGATTGTCCTGGTAGCGGGCGCCGAACCAACTGCCGTGGGACACGGCGGCGACGCCCGGCAGACGCGCGATCCGGGACTGGTAGACCTCCGGCAGCATCATGATCAGCGACACCTTGTGCGAGGTCAGGAGCCTCTCCTGGGTGCCTACATCGGTCATGGACATCGCAATCCGCAAACCCTCCAGCACGGTGAAAAGGAAAAACACCACCAGCACCGCCAGCATGGTGAATACAGTGCGAACGGGCCGGCGCCAAAGGTTGCGCCAGATGAGGATGAAGCGGTTCATGGTTCAGTTTCCGTCTAATGGTTTTCTTGCGGCGCCAGATTCAACTCGCCCTTGTCGAGGTGCAGAACACGGTGCGCGTACGACGCGGCGCGCGGATCGTGAGTAACCATGATGATGGTCTTGCCGTGATCGCGATTCAGTTGCTGCAACAGGGCCATGATTTCATCCGCCGAGGCGCGGTCCAGGTCGCCGGTGGGCTCATCGCACAGCAGGATGGGCGGATCGGACACGATGGCGCGGGCGATAGCCACCCGCTGTTCCTGCCCTCCGGACAGTTCGCGCGGGTAGTGCGAAGCGCGGTCGGCCAGACCCACCAGATGCAGGGCCGTGTTCACATGCTGCTTGCGCCGGGACGCCGGGAGCGAAGTAAGCAGCAGCGGCAGGGCCACGTTGCGGGCAGCCGTAAGCACCGCCAGAAGATTGTAGAACTGGAAGACGAAACCGACATTGTTCGAGCGCCACTTGGCCAGGGCGCCCGGCGAGAGCGTGCTGATGGTCCGACCGTCCACCTCGAGCACGCCTTCACTGGGTTTGTCGAGACCGCCCAACAGGTTCAGCAGCGTGGTCTTGCCGGAGCCGGAAGGCCCCATCAGACCCACGAAGTCGCCCTGGTCGATGCCCAGGGTGATGCCGTCGAGCACGCGAACGGTCTCGCGTCCTTTACGGTAGCTCTTGCTAACGTCGGTAAGTTGTATCAGTTGTGCTGTCATGTGTTCCGTTTCAGGACCTGTAGCGCCCACCTCCTTCAAGGATATGTGATTTCAGCGCCGTCGTACAGTTCATCAGTCGGATTGAGGATAACGCGTTCTCCTTGCGACAGGCCCGACAGGATCACTACGCGCGATCCGTCGCTCTCGCCCGTCTCCACGTCACGGCGCCAGGCCTGCTCTTCGTCGGCCACGTACACCCACCGGTCGCTGTCACTTTCCATGAGCGCCGAGGCGGCCACCCGGATCACGTCCGCCCCCGGCTCCGGCAGAGCTTCCCCGGCCTGGATGAAGGAAACCTTGGCGCCCATGTCCGGAAGAATGCGCGGGTCGCGCTCCAGGATCCCTACGCGCACGCGCACCGTGGCCTTTTCGCGATTGGCCGCCGGCACGATGGCGATCACCTCCGCGGGAATCCGCCACTGCGGGTAGGCATCCAGCCTCGCCGTAACCGCGCCGCCCGGTTGCACGCGCTGCAGGTAGGCCTCGTTCACGTCCACCTCGATCTCCAGCGATTCCATGTCCACCAGGGTGCATATCCCCGTACGCGTGAATCCGCCGCCGGCTGATACCGGGGAGACCATTTCTCCGGGCTGCGCGTTCTTGTCGATAACCACGCCGGCGAAGGGCGCGCGGATCACGGTTTCGCTGTGCGCCTGCCGCTGTACCGCCAATGCGCGTTCCGCCACCGTAACCGACGCCTGGTTGGATTCCAGGCGGGCGCTCAGGCGGTCGCGCGCAGCCAGCGCGGAGTCCAGTTCGGCTTCGCTGGCCAGGCCTCGGCCCTGTAATTCCGATAGCCTCTTGAAGGAGAGCTCCGCTTCGTGAAATTCCGCGCGCGTTTCGCCCAGCGCGCTGCGCGCCAGGGCCAGTTGCGCCTCGGCCAATCGCAGTTGCGCCAGTTCTTCGGCATCGTCCAGTTCCGCCACTACCTGTCGCGCGTCCACGGTCATGCCCTCTTCCACCAGCACTCTGCGGATCCGGCCGGTGCGCTTGGACGAAACCGTGGCGGCGCGGCGGGCGGTGACGTAACCGCTGGCGTCCAGCACGCTGGCGCCACCGCCTGCCGAGTACAGGCGCACCGTCTCCACCCGCACCTCTGGCGCGGAAGCGGGCCAGAAAACAAAGGCCAGAACCGCGAGCACGCCCACGGATGCGAGCGTTGCTATCGACGGCCACAAGAAACGTCTCAGCGCGCCTGATCGGGGCTGCTGCTCATCGCGCGGAATGCGCAGCCCTTCCAGGCTTGGGCTACCGGAGGCTTCGCTCATGAAGCACCGTGTTCAACGTCGGCGGCCTGCGCGCGCGCCTCCCCCGCGGGACTGTCCGCATGCTGCGACAGCACCGAGTCCATGGCCTGGAAGAAGGCCTCCACGATCGGCTCGCGGTAACGGCCCACGGGCGTGCCGTTATAGATCACGCGCGTGCCGTCCTGCACGTATTCCCGAACCAGTGGCTGGCTCCAGTCCGGATAGTCGATGGGGTCGTAGAGGCTGTACTCGTCGAATCCGTGGAAATTGACCATCGCATGCCCGAAGGCCGTGTCGGTGTTTTCGGCAAAGAAGGAGAGGGGCACGTTGACGATGTAGTCGAATCCGTCGTGAATCCCGTCCCAATACGCCTCATTGGTGGAAAGGTAGTTGTTTTCCGGATCGTTGACAGGATCGGCGAAATTTTCCTGGCTCATCACCAGCTCGTGGCGGGCAAAGCCATAACTCTCCAGCAGCTCGCGGAGCTCCGCTTCGACTGCTTCCAGATACGGCGGCGACAACTCCAGCCAGGCTTCATGCGGAACCCGGTCCCAGGGCATGCCGTGCGTCGATACCACCACCTTCACGGAGTGCCGGGGCGAGAAGGTGTCCAGGCGGTCTTTCAGCATCTGCAGATAGGCGCTGCGGGTAACCGCCAGATCGCCCAGTTGCGGAGTGATGATCACCTTGATGTGCTTGCCGTTTTCCTCCTCCCAATCGTGGATGTAGTGCATGGCGTGCTTGATGCTGCTGTTGAATTCCTCGTGGTGCGAATAGATCGGCCGCGGCACGGCCAGCAACACCGTGTCTACCCCGGTATCCAGCAGCTCGTACATCGCCTCCCGGGCCATGCCCAGGTGCTCGGCGGTCACCCAGGCCCAGGGAATATCGCCGTACTTCTGATGCACCCGTTGCATCGCCTCGTGGGCGATGATGCGGTTGCCGGCCTCATGCGGAATCCGGCCGTCCATGAAGCCCTTGCCGGGGGCGTAATAGAACACCCGGCACTTGGTGATCAGCCGGGCCGCCGAGGCCGGCATGCCCGCCTTGCGGCCGGGAAGCAGGAAGTAGCCCTGACCCAGGTAGCTGTTCGGCGACGGCGGCGACCACACCACTTCGCCGGTCCGGTACTTGTCCGCGTAAGGCACTCCGTCGTAATCCGTATCGCGTCCCAGGTGATCGATCAGGCAGGTGGGCGTGAATTCTTCGAACTCGTAGTAGCGCTCCGCGTCCATGAGCACCACGCCACGGTCGCGGTTGGCGATATGACGGATCGGCCAGGGGATGTACTGCAGGCTCTTTTGCGTGAGCACGTAATAATCCTCGGCGCGCAGTTCCTCCGGTTGGATCAAATGGGAGATGAACACGCCCACCCGCCCTTCCGGCCGGGTGTCCTGGGCCTTGTAGTAGGCGAAGTAGTTCGGCTCCGCCAACTGCGGCGGAATGCGGTTTTTGTACTGGAACGTGCCGAATCCGGCGACCCCGAGCACGAAAGCGGCAGCCACGGCCACCACCACGACCTTAAGCGGTTTGCTCATCATCTCGTTTGCTCATCATCTCGGATGCCCCTCGACTTCAGGAAAGTCGGCAATTTCGGCGAACGGCACGCGGTCCAGCCAGGCGCTTGCATCCGTGGATGTTTCGCGCGGCGCCTCCTGTATCGCCATGTGTCCGACGCCAGGGTAGATTATAGTCTCAACCGAGGGAGCGCTCGTTAACAGCCGGGCCAGTTCGCTGGCCAGTTCCACGTGAACTTGCGGGTTATTTTCCCCCCATTGAATCAGCACCGGCGCGCGCACCTGACCGATCAGCCCTTCGATGTCGCCGGAGATGTACTGGCGCAGCCGCCCCAGTTGCGCCACGCGCTGCCCTTCCAGGCGCCACAGGTCGTGCCAGCGGTCCACCAGTTCCGGGGTTACCTTCGCCGGATCGCCGAAGCCGCTCTTCAGCATGAATTCCGGCAATGCGCGCGGCGTAATCCAGCGCACCAGGCCCGCGGCCGGTGACATTGGCGGCGGTGCCTGACGCCCGCGCACGCCGGGCTCCAGGGAACCGGGCGAGATCAGCACCAGGCCGGCGACGCGCTGCGGGTTGCGCACCGCGTAGTGCATGGCCACCGTGCCGCCCAGCGATGTGCCCACCACCGCGGCGCGATCCACCTCGAGGCGGTCGAAAAGGCGCTCCATGAGTTCGACCGTGCGGGGCAGGCCGTAGTCGCCGGTGGCGTCGGCGCCACTGAGGCCGTGGCTGGTCATGTCGAAACGCACCACACGATAGCGGTCGCGCAGAGCCTCCACCCAGGGATCCCAGCCGATCAGGCTGGCGAAATTGGCGTGGATCAGCACCACCGCCGGTCCGGAGCCTTCGTCGCGATAATGAATGCGGGCCCCGTCGATCTCGGCAAACCGCGACGCCGACGAGGCATAACGAGCCTCCAGCGTTTCCGCGGGAATATCGCGCCATACCCACGCAGCCACGGCGAAAGCGGTCAGCGCCAGGGCCACAAGCCCCCCGGCGGCCCAGCCCAGGGCCAGCAGAATGCCCCGCAGGATCCTCACAGCGAAGTCCGCGGGCGCTCACCCTCGGATGCGACCAGCAGCAGAGGGCCGTCCGAGACCACCACGCCGCCAACCTGCTCGAGGGTCACGGCGAACGCCACCGGTTCCGCCACGGGAAGCTTGGCTTGCACCGCCACCACGAACTCGCCGGCCGGGGATGCATCGAATACTCCGCCGTCCACGGGGTTGCGGTGCCGACCCGGGTCCACGATCCACAGTTGGTACTGCGCCACCTCGGGATCGTTCGCGGGAAGGCCGGAAAAACGCATTTCGCCGGCCTGCAGCGAATCGCTCCAGGTTATCTGGCCGCTTACCTGCTCATAAGCGCCGATTTCCGAACGCCAGGGCAAGCTGCGGGCGTCCGCCGCCGACTGGATCGCCTGCGAATCCACCGCAAGCTGCGGACCCTGGAACCATACTGTGGTGACCAGCCAGACCAGCATCAGCGCCGCCGCAGCCGCCCATCCCCAGCCGGAGCGCAGGATCGGCCTGCGCGGGGGCGGCGCCAGGTCCACGGCGCGCGCGCGGCCCATCGTCATCAAGCGCGCACGCAGTTCCTCGGGCATGCCGCGCCAGCTTGCGCGATCTTCCGCCAGGAAGGCTGCCTGCGCCAGCGCCGCCGCTTCCTGCATGCTTTCCCGCTCGCGGCTGCGCGCTTCAGGCGGCATCGCCCCAAGCCGCTCCTCCAACTCGAGCCATTCGGCCTCTACAAGCCGTTCCCCGGCGGCATCGCCCGCCAGCAACTCCCTCAGTCTGTCAGCCGGAACCACGATTCCCCTCCCCCGACTCAGCCTTAAGGCCGCGGCGCAACCGGATCAGGCTGCGCCGAATTCGAGTTTTGACGGTACCCACAGGCATGTCAAGGCGTTTTGCAATCTCGCTATGTGAATAGCCTTCGTATAAAGACAATGAAAGGATTTCCCTTTCGTTGTCGGACAACTCGGCCAGCAGCGGCTCGACCCGGATCGAGTCGAGAAGCGTCGCGAGCCGGCGGTCGCCATCCAGAGCCGGGTCCACCTCATCGCCCAGCAAGGGAACGCTGTTGGAAAACCTCGCCTCGTGTCGGATGTGGTCCACCATGCGGCGGCGCGCAACGGTCAGCACAAAGGTCAACTCGCCGCCTCGTCCGGGCGAATATCGGCCGGCCGAGGACCACAGCGACAGAAACGCTTCCTGAACGGACTCCTGGGCCAGCGGCGAGGAGCCGAAATAACGCCGCGCCAGCGACCAGATCAGATCGCCGTAGGCATCGACAAGATCCGTCATGGCCTGCGGATCGCCAGTGGCGACCCGGGGAAGGATCGGCGTACCCTGCGCGCCGGCCTTGGAAGCGCCCTGCGGCGATGTCCAGACTTTCACTCGATCGCCCAAAACCTTGCGACATCAACGAAGGTTCAGATTGTATTCCCACTCGGTTGAGAATTGCGGACAAGGGCATCCCGCTCGGGCAATCCGGCCAGGCGTGATTTCCGATTCCGGGTATAGACTGGAACTTGAGGCAGCCTCGGGGACAGACCGAACATGAATCGGCTTGAGAAACAAACCAGTCCGTACCTGCTGCAGCATGCGGACAACCCGGTTCACTGGCATCCCTGGGACGAGCGGGCCCTCAGCGAGGCGCGCGAGACGCAACGGCCGATTCTGCTTTCGGTGGGCTATTCGGCCTGCCATTGGTGCCACGTGATGGCGCACGAGTCGTTCGAGGACCCGGCTACCGCAGCCGTGATGAACGAACTGTTCGTGAACATCAAGGTGGATCGCGAAGAGCGGCCGGACCTGGATCGCGTGTATCAGACCAGTCACCAGTTGCTGACGCGCAGGGCCGGCGGCTGGCCGCTCACGGTGTTTTTGACCCACGACGAGCTGCTGCCGTTTTTTGCCGGCACCTATTTCCCCAGGGAGCCGCGCTTCGGCATGCCGGCTTTTGCCGACCTGCTCCGCAACGTGTCCGCCTATTACGGAGGGCGCCGCGAGGAGGCGCGCAGCAACGGCAAGGCCGTTCAGGAAATGCTGGACCGCATATCCGCTCCGGGCGCGCCGTTCGCCGGGGAACTCGACGAACAGCCGCTGCTGAACGCTTTGGAACAGATGCGGGGCGCTTTCGATCCGGTGCACGGCGGCACTGCGGGGGCGCCCAAGTTTCCGCGACCGGCGGACATGGAACTGCTGATCCGACGCGCCGCCATGCCGAACGGCGAATCGGCCCGCGAAATGCTGGAAACCACGCTGGACGCCATGGGCGCCGGCGGACTGAACGATCACCTGGGCGGCGGCTTCTTCCGCTATTCGGTGGACGCGCGCTGGGAAATCCCGCACTTCGAGAAGATGCTGTACGACAACGCGGCGCTCTTGTCCGCGTATTCCCTGGCTTACCGGTTCACGCGTAAGCCCCGCTACGCGGCGGTGGCGAGCGCGGCCGCCAACTGGCTGCTGCGCGACATGCGCCACCAGAGAGGGGCATTCTTCGCCGCGCTGGATGCCGATTCCGAGGGCCATGAAGGCCTCTATTACCTGTGGACGCCGGACCAGGCGAGGGCGCTGTTGCCGGCGGAAGAGTACGCGGCGTTTGCGGCGCGCTACGGGCTGCAAGGCGCCCCCAATTTCGAGGACAGCCGCTGGCACCTGGTGGAGCAGCCCGGAACGGGCGACGACAGTGACCGGCTGAAGGCCGCCCGCGAGCGGCTGCTGCAGGCGCGCGATGAGCGCGAGCGCCCGCTGCGCGACGAAAAGCTACTGACCTCCTGGAACGCCATGGCGGTGCGCGGTCTGGCCATCGCCGGGCGTTGCCTGAAGCGTCCCGACCTGACCGAGGCCGCGGGGCAGGCTGCGGACTTCATCGCCGCGAACCTGATGAACGAGGGCCGGCTGCTGGCCTGCTGGACATCGGGACAGGTGGGCGGCGAGGGCTTTCTCGACGACTACGCCTTTCTCATTGATGCGCTCCTGGAACTGGGCGCCGAACGGCTGGAACTGGCCGAGGCGCTGGCTGTGAAAATGCTGGATCATTTCGAGGACTCGGGGCGCGGCGGCTTCTATTTCACCTCTCCGCAGCACGAGCGCCTGATACACCGGCCGCGTTCGTTATCCGATGACGCGCTTCCGTCGGGGGCCGCGGTGGCGGCGCGGGCCCTGTTGCGATTGGCGCGATCCGTGCCCGGGTTGCGTTACGCGGCTGCGGCGGAACAGACTCTGAGGGCGGGCTGGGAGCACATGAACCGGCATCCGCTTTCGCATACGGCGCTGTGTCTGGCGCTTGACGAGTGGTTGCGCCCGAACGCCTGCGGATTGGACGGCACCTGCTGAACCGCATGTTTGCTGAGCGCTCTCGTGCTCGGTTCACCGTGGGTCGGGTGGGTGTGCGCCGGTGCGCTATTGCCTTCCCTCTCTGTGGGGACACGCTACGAGCACATCCCTGTGAGCTCTGCTCGGGCATCCTGCCCTCGCGAGGTCCCCACAGAGAGGGAAGGCAATAGCGCACCAAACAGGGCGCGGGGGAAGATCCGGGGCGATCACCGCGGGGGCGGGGGAGATAGGCGGGGGGAGGGAAGCGTGGTATAACCGGGCACTTTGACATGAGGGAGATAAATCCGTGAACTCAGCACCTCACATTCGCAACATCGTGAAGCGCACCACGCTCATCGTGCGCGACATGGAAAAGAGCCGCCGTTGGTACGAACACGTGCTGGGCATGTCCACCTGGATCGACATGCCCTATACGCTGTCCGGAAAGGGCATAGCGGCGGGAAAGAAAGGCGACGTGACGCACCTGGTGATCATGAAGTGCGAGGATCCCCGCATCGGCATGATCGGTCTTCTGCAATGGGTGGACCCGCCGCTGCCGGCGCCGGAGATCCCCACCTCGGTGGGCTACGGCACGCCGGTGTTCGTTGTGGACACCGAAGACGCAGCCGAGGTCGCGCGGCGCGCGGCGGAACTGGGCACGCTCGTACACACGCCGGAACGCACCTTTACCGTGCGGGGTTCGCAGGGCGAACTGCGTCACCTGCTGGGTTGCGCGATTTTCGACCCGGATGGCTATTTCTACGAATGCAATCAGGTCCTGCGCATCGACCCGCCCGAGTAGCCTTGCTGACCTTGTGCCCCGGGGACGCCACGCACTGATGACTCTGCGCGCCAGGTTTCGCTGGAGATGATCGAATATCCCGGATTCGATCCTGTGGCGCTGCGGGTCGGGCCGCTTGCCATTCGCTGGTACGGCCTCACCTACATGCTGGGATTTTTCGCTGCCTGGTGGCTTGCGCAGCGACGCAGCCGCCGACCCGGCAGCGGCTTCGTTCCCGTCATGGTCCAGGATCTGATCTTCTATTGCTTCCTGGGCGTGATACTGGGTGGGCGCCTGGGATACGTGCTGTTTTACGGCTGGGAACAGGTACTCGCCGACCCGCTCTACGTCGTGCGCATCTGGGAGGGCGGCATGTCCTTCCATGGCGGGCTGCTGGGCGTATGCATGGCGGCGCTGCTGTTTGCGCGCAAGTATTCCAGGACCTTCCTCGACGTTGCGGACTTCGTGGTCCCCCTGGTCCCCATCGGCCTGGGCACCGGGCGGATCGGGAACTTCATCAACAACGAGTTGTGGGGCAAGCCCAGCGATCTGCCCTGGGCGTTTGTGGTGGATGGCGTGGGGCGTCATCCCACGCAGCTCTACGAAGCCCTGCTGGAGGGCCTGCTGTTGTTCGTGGCGCTGTGGTGGTATACCCGCGAACGCAAGGCGGGATCGGCGCCTTGCAAGTACGGGGGAGCCACCGGGCTGTTTCTGGCCGGCTACGGCGTTGCTCGGCTGCTGGTGGAGTTCCTGCGGCTGCCGGACGAACATCTGGGTTACCTGGCCTTCGATTGGCTGACCATGGGACAGCTCTTGAGTTTGCCCATGATCGGCTTCGGCCTCTGGCTGCTTGCCCGCCGCGTGAACCAGGGCCCTTGAGCCGTGCGCCAGTACCTCGATCTCCTGGCTGAGGTGCTGGAACACGGCACGGAGCGCAAGGACCGCACCGGGACCGGCACGCGGGCGCTATTCGGGCGGCAGATGCGCTTCGATCTGGCCCACGGCTTCCCCATGCTCACCACCAAAAGGCTGCCCCTGCGCGTGATCGTGGTGGAACTGCTGTGGTTTCTGCGCGGCGGCACCAACGTGAGGTGGCTGCAGGAGCGCAGCGTGAGGATATGGGACGAGTGGGCCGACGAGGACGGCAACCTGGGACCGGTATACGGAGCGCAATGGCGAGCCTGGCCGGACGGCGGCGGCGCGATCGACCAGGTGGACCTGGCGCTGAAGACCATCCGGGAGAACCCGCATTCGCGCCGGATCATCATCAATGCCTGGAACGTCGCCCAGATTCCGCAGATGAAGCTCCCGCCCTGCCACCTGATGCTGCAGCTACACGTGAGCGGCGGCAAACTCTCCGCACAACTGTATCAACGCAGCGCGGATCTCTTCCTTGGCGTGCCGTTCAACATCGCTTCGTACGCGCTGCTGCTGAGCATGATGGCGGCGCAGACCGGACTCCAGCCCGCCGAATTCATCTGGACCGGCGGCGATTGCCATCTCTACAGCAACCACTACCAACAGGCCCGCGAGCAGTTGCGCCGCGAGCCGCGAGCGCTGCCAACGCTGGCCATCCGTCCCGGACGGCAGTCCATCGACGATTACCGGGAGGATGACTTCGAGCTTCAAGGCTACGAGCCACATCCGCACATTCCGGCCCCGATTTCCGTATGAGGGGCGGCACAACAAGGAGGCACACCATGGCCAGAAACTCAACGAATGGAACGCAAACCGACCTTGAGCGCCGCGCGCTTCTCAAGGGCCTGGGCGCGGGGGCGCTGGGTGCCGCGTCACTGGCGGGATGCGCCGGCGAACAGCGACGCGTTCCGCTGGATCTGAACGATCCAGTAGCGCGCCTGCGCGCCCGCGTGAAGACCTTCGGGTCACTGGCCGAAGAGACGGTGCATCGGGTATCGCGCGGGCATGTGTGGGCCTATTTTCACAAAGGCAACCTCGAACCCCTGTTCAGCATGATCAATTACAACGTCACTCGCTGGCGGCAACTCGAAGAGCACAAGTACGGCGCCACCATGAACGAGGTTGCGCTGTTCACCCGGTTCGACACGGATGAAGTGATCAGGCACTGGGACAATCCCTACACCGGCGAGACCGTGGAAGTGCAGCAGTACCTGACCGGGCCGATCTCGATAGAGAACGGGCTTGAAGGCACGGTGACCGACGAAACCGCAACCATCAAGCCGCAGAACATGCAATGGTGGGCGGTAGGCGGAAAGCTCTACATACCGATTCAATCGCAGTTCGCCTTTCCCAATCCCCTGCGCCCGGAGGTGTGGCCCAAGGCCTCCGTGGGCCCCACCTTTCATTGGGACTCGTTCATTTTCTTCGCCGCCGATATCGCCGATCTGGAGAACCCGGCGATCCGCATGGCACCGGCCATCAGCCACTACCAGGAGACGCTGAACTGGAACCCGTGGATGCTGATGGGCCAGCGCCCGGGACGGCAGCTCTCCCGCGGCTACGGATGCAAGCTGGGGAGTCTGGACGAAATGCCGTCCAACTTGCGGACGCGCCTGGAAGAATACGCCCCGGAAATGTTCGATCTCGAGAACTGGACGGAAGTAAAAGACGACATGAAGGAGTTCATGAAGAACCGGACGCCGGCCACCGTGGAGGCCGGCGCATGATTTCAGGCGAGCACATCCACATTGAAGTGGAGCCCGCCTATCTGGGACAGGACGTCGAGGGCGTTCGCTACGTCTTCAGCTACACCATAACCATCCGCAACCGCGGCGCGGAGCCGGCGCGGCTGCTGACGCGGCACTGGATCATCACCGACGGCAACGGGCGGGTGGAAGAAGTGTTCGGCGACGGCGTGGTGGGCGAACAGCCGCGGCTTGGCCCGGGAGAACAGCACCGCTACACCAGCGGCGCAATCATCGACACGCCCTTCGGAACCATGCAGGGCAGCTACGGCATGATTACCGACGCCGGCCACAAGTTCTCTGCAACCATCCCGCTGTTCCGTCTCCAGACCCCCGGGATCCTCCATTAGGGCGGGTTAGCGCAATACGATGGCGGTGTGGGCAGTGGGAGACGTGCAGGGTTGTCTCAAGCCCCTGGACGCGCTCCGGCAACGCATCGCTTTCGATCCGACGTCCGACAAGCTGTGGCTTTGCGGCGACCTGGTCAACCGAGGACCCGATTCCCGCGGAGTGCTGGACCGCGTGCGCGAATTGGGGTCCGCGACCATCGTGGTGCTCGGCAATCACGATCTGCACTGGCTGGCCGCCAATTTTCGTAGCCGCGATTCCGGCGTGCGAGCATGCGTCGACTGGCTGCGCCGGCAACGGCTCGCTCATTACGATGCGTCGCTGGATTGCCTCATGGTTCATGCCGGCGTTTATCCGGGCTGGGGCCTGGAACAGACCCTGGCCCGCGCCGCGGAGGTGGAGGAAGTGCTGAGGAGCCCCGGCTGCAAGGCCTTTCTCGACGATATGTACGGCGATACCCCCAATCGCTGGCGCGACAATCTCGGAGGCGTCCCGCGCTTGAGGGCAATCGTGAACGCGCTGACCCGAATGCGCATGGTCGACGAACAGGGGCGCATGGATTTCACCTACAAGCGCCCGCCCGGCGAACAGCCGCCCTATCTGGCGCCCTGGTTCACGCGCCCTTCGAGCCTGCCGCCGAAGAGCCGAACGGTGTTCGGCCACTGGTCGGCGCTGGGGCATTTTGTTACCGACCGGCTCGTGTCGCTGGATTCCGGCTGCGTATGGGGTGGATCGCTGACCGCCGTGCGCCTGGATGGTACTCCTGAAACCGTGCAGGCGCCCTGCCCCGGAATGCGGCGGTAACGGCGTTTTCGCGTCTCTTGGGTCGAGGTCGAGTTTCTTCTCCCTCCTCTCGCAGGGGCGTCAACGGCAGGATGCCGTTGCCGAGCCCCAGGGACGGGTTCATGCGTCCCCTGCGAGAGGAGGGAGAAGAAACTCGACCTCGACCCAAGAGACGCGAAAACGCCGGGGAGCGTGATCAGGCAAGCCGTTGTGCCAGGCTTGCGTATTCCGCCACCGAGATTTGCTCGGCTCGCAGGGAGGGGTCGATACCGGCCGCCCGGATCTCTTCTGTGGACGCCATCGACCGCAGGGCATTGGCGATGGTCTTGCGGCGCTGCGAGAAAGCCTGACGCACCACCCGTTCGAAGGATTCCGGCGATTCGATGCGCAAATGGGAATCGGGGATCAGCCGCACCACCGCCGATTCGACTTTCGGGCGTGGCCGGAAGGCGTTTGGGCCAACCACAATGCACAACTCCGCCCGACAGCGGGACGCCGCCATGACGGTAAGCCTTCCGTAGCGGCGGCTTCCCGGCTGTGCGCAAAGGCGCGCGGCCACTTCGCGCTGCAGCATCACGGTAATGTCCCTGAAGATGCCGGCGTATTCGAGCAGGCGAAACAACAGCGGAGTGCTCAGGTAGTACGGCAGGTTGCCAATCAGCCGGAGATCCGCGCCCGCCACGCCGGCGTAGTCGAATTCGAGCGCATCCGCCAGGTGGACCGTCAGCCTTTCGGAGGGCCAACGCGCGCGCAGCTGGCCGGCGAGCGCTGCGTCGATCTCGATCGCGTCAACGAGGGCGCCGGTATCCAGCAGCGGCCCGGTAAGCGCTCCGCGGCCAGGCCCGATCTCCACGAAACGATCACCAGCCCGAGGCTGCGCGAACTGAATGATTTCATCAACGACATGAGGATCGACCAGGAAGTGCTGACCGAGCCGGACGCGGCGGCTCACGGCGCCGCGGGCGTTGCGCCACGACGCTGCGCCATGCGCGCGGCGGCCGCCACGGCCTCCAGCAGGCTGCCGGCGTCGGCCCGGCCCGTTCCGGCCAGCTCGAGTGCAGTGCCATGGTCCACCGAGGTGCGCACGAATGGCAATCCCAGGGTTACGTTCACCGTCCGGCCGAAGCCCGCGTACTTGATCACGGGCAGGCCCTGATCGTGATACATCGCCAGCACGGCGTCAAACCGCGACAGAACGGCAGGCGTAAAGGCCGTGTCCGCCGGCAAGGGACCCTCCACTCGGTGATTGCCGAAATCCGCCACGGCGCGGGCGATCTCCTCGCGGTCCTCGCTGCCGAGTTCTCCCTGTTCTCCGGCGTGCGGATTCAGTCCCAGGACTGCCACCCGAGGGTCGGTGATGCCGAGGTCGCGCTCCAGGCCCTGCAACAGCACCGCGAGGACCGCCTGCAGGCGGCGGCGGGTAATGGCGGCGGGCACTGCGCTCAGCGGCAGATGGGTGGTGACCAGCGCCACCCGCAGCGAGGCACGCCCCGGGCGGGCTTGGCAGGCCAGAAGCATGACCGGCGTCGGCGCCCCGGCCAACCGCGCCAGGTACTCCGTGTGGCCCATGAAATCCAGACCCGCGCGACGCAGGACCGCCTTGTGGACCGGGCCGGTCACCAGCGCGTCGAATTCTCCGGTCAGGCAACCCCTGGCTCCGCGTTCGATCGCCTCCAGCACTGCCACGGCGTTGCGCGGGTCGGCGCTGCCCGGCGAGCACCGGCAAGGAAGCGGAATCGGCTGGATGCGCAGGCCCATGGCGCGCTTGCCCGGATCGTGTACCGGCGCCGAAAACTCCACGCCGAGCAGGCGCGCGCGCTGGCGAAGCAATTTCGGGTCGGCGAGTAGCACCACGTTCAGATCGCGCAAGCGCGGCGCCGCCCTGATGACGATGTCCGGCCCGATGCCGGCCGGCTCGCCGACGCTGACCGCGATGCGAACTACGGCTTGTATTCCACGAAGGCTTCGGCCCGCAGCCGTTGCAGCCAAAGCTGAGTTTCCTCCTGCACCTTGCGTTCCCGCAAGGCCAGGATGGCGCGTTGACGGCGCACCTCATCACTCACGTCCTGCATCCGAACGCCTGACCGCTGCGCGATGTGCCAGCCATAGGAACTGCGTATCGGCTCGCTGACTTCACCGTCCTCAAGTTCCGCCACGCCGGCGGCGAATGCAGGATCGAGGTCCTGGGGCGAAACCCAGCCGAGCATGCCGCCTTCGCCGGCCGATCCGGGGTCCGCCGAGTAGGCGCGAGCCATCGCCGAGAAACTTTCTCCCGCCACAATCTGGCCCCGTATCTCGGCCACTTCGCTGCGGGTCGCATCGCTATCGCGGATTTCGTTCGGCCGCAACAGGATGTGACGCAGTTCCCATTGCTCCTGGATGATCGGTTCGCCTCCGCGCAGCTCATCCAGCCGCACCACGTGCACTCCGCTGCCGGTGGTGATCAGTTCGGCAAGCTCGCCGGGTTCAAGCTGCGTAACGTGGGCCACAAACGCGGTAGGCAGCGCGTTGCGCTTGCGAAAGCCCAGGCTGCCGCCTTGCAATGCGTTTTGCGCCTCGGAATAGGCGATCGCCAACTCCGCAAAGTTCTCGCCATCCAGCACGCGCTGGCGAAGTTTTTCGGCGCGGCCGCGCGCCGCCTCGCGCTGTCCGGCGGTCGCGTTGAGCGGCACGGCGATGAGGATATGAGAGACGCTGTACTCCCGGTTGGCGTCTTCGTCGCCTTCCGCGCCGCTAAGAAAATCATCCAATTCGCGCTCGGTGAGAGACACCCGCGTCACCACGTCGCGCTGCCTGAGCGTATCCAGGACAAGCTGGCTGCGCAGCTCCTCGCGATATTGCGCATAGTCCAAGCCCTGCTCGGCGAGCACCTCGGGCAGGTCGCCCAGCCGCACGTCGTTCTGCTGGGCAACGAAGTCCAGCGCGCGGTTCACTTGCTCATCTGAAATCTCGATGCCCATGCGCTGGGCGCGCTGCTTCTGAATTTCCCGCAGCACCAGCCGCTCAAGCACCTGGGCGCGAAGCACGTTGGAGGGCGGAGAACGCAGTCCCTGGGCCCGGATATTCGCACGTACCGCCGCCAGTTCCTGGTCCAGTTCGCTGTTGAGCACCACGCCATCGTTGACCACCGCCGCAATGCTCTCAAGCAGCTCTCCCGATCGACTCAACTGGGCGCCGGCGGGCCAGGATATCGCACCCGCAAGGACGAGCAAGGCGACCGCAGCTGCGAAGCGGCCGGAAAGCGGAAAACGCGGATTGCGGAGTGAGGTTGCGCGACACCGGCTCATGACGTTCGCGAAGCATTGCTCATCGACTGGGGTAGCCGAGCATACCACGCTCGATCATTTCCCTGGCGTCTCCGCCCAGGCTGGTCAGTCCCTTGAGCGTGACTTGCAAATACACCGAGGCGCTGCCCAGGGAAGCGTCGAGCTCCACATGCCGCCGCCAAAGCAGCGCCACCCCGATGCAGCATGTTTCGTACTCGAATCCAAGGTAGCGCTCAAGCTCCACGTTCTCGGCAAAAGAGTAGTTGTAGCGCCCCACTGCGGTCCATCGCTCGTTGACCGCCCAGCGGAACGCAAGATCCAGGTTCTCCGTCCGCGCCCAGCGGCTACGATAGGCCAGCCGCACGGCGCGACGCGGACCCTTGCGGTAAGTGACCGCAACCTCCGAACGGCTGGCCGCGTCGATTTCGGCGTCCCAGAGGTAGCGCATGTCCACCCACCAGTCCTTCCCCAGGCCGTAGGCGAACTCGGCGATATAGTCCGAGGCTCCGTCCTCGCGCGAGAAGAGTCCTTCCAGACTCACGCTTTGACCCCGGAAATTGTAGCGCTGCCCGAGCGTAAACCGCATGAGTTCCTTTCCGTCCGAACTGCGCTGGAACATTCCCTGAAGGCCGGCGCTGAGGTGCAGGGAATCCCCCACTCGATCGAAACCCAGATAGCGGTTGGGCCGGAACAACTGCACGTAGTTGAAATCGGGAATGATGGTGTCGAATACCGGCATATCGTCCTGATTGACGGTCGGGATACCGCTGAGCATGGCGCGAGGCCGAAGGACTACGTCGAAGTTGCGCGACGAAAAGCGCCGCCACAAGCCGGCGCTTGCATCCACGCTGGCGACCGGCAGCACCCGATAATAGGTGTCGTAGCGGCTCTGAAACGGTTCCGATACGCGATAGCCGGTAACCATCATGGCCAGGGAGGGAGTCACGTCCACCGGACCGGCTCGGTAACGGGCGACCAACTGAGGTTCCAGGTGCACGCGGGCGCCGGAGGTTCGCTCGGCGTGCTCGAACCAGCCGGTTTCCACCCACAGCCGCGCGTCCATGTTCGGCAGCAGATCGGCCCAGCGGCCGTGCAGGCGGAATTCCGGCAGGCGAACGTGGGGGCGGAACAGCCGGTCCACGTCCGGGTGCACCACCTGGTGCCCGGTCACGCGGAACAGCGCGTTGATGTTCGCGCCGGTGTAGGTGGCGGCAAGTTCCCGGCGCAGGTGCGTCTGGGCCTGCTCCCAGAATCCCCGTCCGATGTCTTCGATATAGAACCGGTCGGACACCCAGCGACCGTCGGTGGAAATCGTCCAGCGATTGGAAAGTCGGGCCTGGAATTCAAGGGTGGCGTCAAAGCGCGAGCGCCTCCGCAGCTTGTCGTTCGGCAGATAGCCCAGATTCAGGCGCCCCGAGGAATTTCGCGTGATGAAGCGATAATCCGCGCCCGCAAAGAAACCCAGGCGCGACAGATAGCGCGGAGTGAGGGTGGCGTCCATGTTCGGAGCGATGTTCCAGTACCAGGGCGCTTCGAATTCCGCTCCGCGGCGGCTGGAACTGCCGATCTCCGGCACCAGGAAGCCCGATTTGCGCGTGCCTCGCGCGGAGAAGGACAAGGACGGCAGGTACAGAATCGGCACGTCGAGCAGCCTCAGGCTGATGTTGCGGGCACGGCCAAAGCCGCTCTGCTGCGCCACGTCGATGGATCCGGCGCGAAGTTCCCAGTGGCTGCGGCCGGGCTGGCAGCTTGTGTAGCTTACGTCGTCAAGCTGCACCCGGCCCTGTTGACCGTCCAGCAGGATGGCTTTAGCGCTACCCCGGACCAGGCTGTCGCGCAGCGCGTATTCCGCGGCGCCGAAGCGGAATGTCTCCTCATTCAAATCCAGCAGCGCGTCGGTAGCGCGCACTCTGACGTAGTTCCCCGAGTAGGCGACATTGCCGGAAAACTCGAATCGGTTTTCCCGCTGGTCGAAACGGGCGGTCTGAACGTCCAGCCGATGATTGCCCAGGCAGAAGGAAACGTCGCCCAGAAAATCGAATTCGCCTCCGAGGGAGCCGCGAATTCCGTTGGCCGCGGTTACCCCCAGAGTGTCGCTGGAACGCTGCATGGCGATTTCGCAGGCTAGATCCGCTCCAGGCCGTTCCTGCCACAGGTCGGTTTGGGCGGGAGCGATACAGGCTGCGGCCAGCGGGGCGAGCAGGGAGATCGGCAAGCGCGGGTTCCTCAGTCCAAACGGGGGACAGCACACCAGCAGCGACGTTCGCACCGGTATGCGTAACCGGATTCATCATAGTTTCAATGCGGCGGCATTTCACGTTACCGGTCTTTCGGAGGACGTGAGACAATCCGCAGCGGAACGTCAATGGCCGAAAAACAGCACCTGGTTCGCCCCGCAAGGGCAATGATATTGGCCGCCGGGCGCGGGGCTCGCCTGCGACCGTTGACCGACCGGCTCCCGAAGGCGCTGATGCCCGCAGGCGACCGAACCTTGATCGAGCACCTGCTGCAGGCTCTGGCACGCGCCGGCGTGCAGGAGGCGGTGATCAACCTGGCCTGGCTGGGCGCAGCGATCCGGGAGCGGCTGGGAGACGGTTCGCGTTACGGAATCCGAATCCTTTACAGCGACGAGGGCGATTCCGCCCTCGAAACCGGAGGGGGTATCCGCAAGGCCCTTTCCCTGCTGGGCGAGGAGCCGTTCTGGACAGTCAACGCCGACCTGAGAACCGATTTCCCCTTCCGCGCCGTGCAACTGCGGCCGGAGGACGTGGCCTGGCTGATGCTGGTGAACAACCCCGCGCACAATCCCGAGGGCGATTTCGGCCTGCGTGGATCGGCGGTGGGCGGGCGCGGTCCTCGCCATACCTTCGCAGGCGTCAGCGTGCTTCGCCCGGGCCTGTTCGCGGGAATCGCCGAGGAGCGTTTCCCGCTGGGCCCCCTGCTGCGGAAAGCCGCCGACGCGGGGCGCGTGTCAGGCACTCTGTACGACGGCTATTGGGCCGATGCAGGCACGCTGGAGCGGCTGGAGGCCATACGGTCCGCCCGGGTGGCCGTCCCGGAACCGCAGGAACCGTAGAGGCGGCCGAGCAGCGGCGGCGTGAGTCGGGCCGCGGCGAGCGGCGGATCGGCGGGCCCGCCAAGATCGGCGAAATTGACCGCCTTCAGGTTCTCGAAGCCACAAGGGTTGATCCGCGAAAAAGGCGCCAGGCCGGCGCATACGTTCAGCGCCATGCCATGGTACGAACATCCGCGGCGCAGGCGCAGTCCGATCGCCGCAAGTTTGGCGCCGCTTACGTACACTCCGGGAGCGCCGGGCCGCTGCGTCGCCTCGATGCCGAATTCGCCTGCGCAGTCGATCACCGCGGCCTCCAGCGCGCAGACCAGTGACCGTGGCCCCAGACCAGCGCGGCGCAGATCGACTAGCGGATACACCATCAGTTGTCCGGGCCCGTGGTAGGTCACCTGACCGCCGCGGTCGGATTGCTCCACGGGAATGTCGCCGGGATCGAGAATGTGCGACAGGTCGGTCTTGACCCCCAGTGTAAATACCGGGGGATGCTCGCAAAACCAGATCTCATCCGGGTCTGAGGCTTCCCGCTCGCCGGTAAAGCGCTGCATGCGGCGCACCGCGTCCGGCCATGGCAGGCGCCCCAGCCAGCGTATTCGGGCCGGGGAGGCGGCCGCTATTCGAACCACAGCAGAACGGCATCCCGCGTGCGTTGCCACCAGCCTCCGACGGGGGCGGCTCGCGCCGGAACCAGCGGCCGCTGCGCAAGAATTTCTCCGTTGGATGTGAGGGTCACCTTGCCGACTGCGCTATCGGCGGCAAGCGGCGCAATCAGGGGCTCGTCAATCACAACCTCGGTTGCGACTCCGTCGGCCGCGCGCTTGGGAAGCGTCATCGCCACTCCTTCGGACACCGTCACATTGATGACCGTGTCCTCGCCCTTCCACAGGCGGACCGAACCTAATACAACCCCCGCCTCCAGCAGCGTGCGATTCTCGAAGTAGCGAAAACCATAGCCCAGCAAACGCAGTGCATCCTGCGACCGCTGAGCTTCGCTGGACGCGCCCATCACTACCGCAATCAGGCGCATCCCGTCGCGCACCGCCGAGGCCACCAGGCAATATCGGGCCGATTCGGTATACCCTGTCTTGACGCCGTCCACCGTGGCGTCCCGGGCCAGCAAGCGGTTCCGGTTCGGCTGCGTGATCTCGTTCCAGGTGAATTCGCGTATCGCGTGCATGGCGTACAGCTCGGGATGGTCGCGAATCATGGCTCGGGTCAGAAGCGCCGTATCGGTGGCGGTGGTGTAATGGGCCTCGCCTGGCCAGCCGGTCGCATTCTCGTAGTGGGTGCCGTTGAGTCCGAGCCGGGCGGCCGTGCCATTCATGATTACGGCGAAGTCCGCTTCGGCGCCCGCCAGATGTTCGGCCAGCGCCACGCTGGCGTCGTTGCCCGACTGCACGATCATTCCCATCAGCAGGTCTTCCACGCTCACCCGGCTGTTCAAATCGAGAAAAGTCCTGGATCCTTCCATGCGCCACGCGTTCTCGCTGATGATGGCCTCCTCCGAAAGGCGGGTCTCACCCGACTGCAACGCATCGAAAACCACGTAGGCGGTCATGATCTTGGTAATGCTGGCCGGCTCGACTCTGAGACCGGGCTCGTGCGAGGCCAGGACCGCCCCGGTCGACTGCTCCATCAGCACGAAGGACGAAACGTCCAACGCCGGCGGTTGAGGCGGTTCGGCCACGGGCCGCGCCGTTTGCGCGCCGGCCACAGGAAGCGCAAAGGCAACCATCAACCCCAAAAACGATACGGTGCTTTTCTTCATAGCGGGTTCCTGGGTTTCATTCGGGGATCTCATCTGGGGGTCTCATTCGGGGGGCGCATTGCCAAACACCCGCAGCGTTTGCGAGATGCCCAAATCCACCAGTTTTCTCTCAAGCCTTGTGGACTCGCGATCACTCTCCAGCGGGCCCACCCATACGGCATAGATGCCGTTTCCCTTGCGGCGGACATACACGCCGGAAATTCCTGCCTGCCGGATCCGTCGATACAACTTGACGGCGTTCTCGCGGTATGCAAACGCGCCAGCTTGCAGATAGGCGTAAGCGCCCCCCACCGGCTCGCGCGATCCGCCGGGTTCCAGCGCTTCGACGCGCACCCTGGCCGTGCCGCGGCGCACCACCCCCAACTCCTGGGCCGCGCTGTAAGACAGGTCGATCACGCGGTCCTTGACAAAAGGTCCACGGTCGTTGACCCGCAGCTCTACCCGGCGGCCGTTTTCGAGATTGGTAACCCGCACCCGGGTGGGCAGCGGCAGGGTCTTGTGCGCGGCGGTCATGGCGTACATGTTGTAGGGTTCGCCCAGCGCGGTGGGCCTGCCGTGAAATTTCTCCCCGTACCAGGAGGCAATGCCGGTCTCGACAAAGCCTTCGGCGGACACCATGGGGCAATAGCGCTCGCCGAACTGCGTGTAGCAATCCTGTCCCGGGCGGCCCCCGGATGAGCCGCCCCAGGGGACGTTGGCCACGCCCTTGATGAATGTGCAGGAAGGCGCAAGGATCATGCAGCCCGCCAGGAGCAGCACCCGCCCGATGAACTTCATCCGGTGTCCGTGGAGGTAATGGCCTGTCCGAGCTGGTGTACCACCAGGGCGTACATATAGCTGCGGTTATAGCGCGTGATCACGTAGAAATTGGGAAGCGCCAGCCAGTACTCCGATCCGTTCGGGCTCGCCATCTTCAGCAAGCCCGCGGGCGTGTCATCGGCGAGGGCCTGCTCGAAGAGCACGCCGGCGGCGCGCAAGGCTCCAACCGACGTGGGCGGCGACAGTCCGCGTTCCTGGGGCGTGGCTGTGCTTCCTTCCGCAAGCGAGGCCGGCACGGCCACGGGCGCGCCCCGCCGCCACCCGTGCGCAGTCAGATATCCGGCCACGCTGCTGAGCACGTCGCGCCAGTTGTCGAACAGGTCGCGGCGGCCGTCGCCGTCGCCATCAACGGCATAGCGGCGATAGCTGGACGGAATGAACTGGGCCCGGCCCATGGCACCCGCATAGGAACCCAGGACTTGTTCCGCATCCAGCGCCCCTTCGCTGTGGAGCACCAGGAAATCCTTCAGTTCGCGGCGGAAGAAGTCGCCCCTGCGGGGATGATGGAAGGCCAGCGTGGCCAGCACATCCAGCACTCGATGCTTGCCGGTAATGCGGCCGTAGCGCGTTTCCACGCCAAGAATGCCCAGCACAACCGAATCCGGCACTCCGGTCTCGTCGGCCACCTCGGCCAGCAACTCGGCGTGCAGGCGCGAAAAAGCCTTGCCGGCGGTAATCCGCCCGTCGTCCATGAAGATGCGGCGATACGCGGCCCAGTCGATCGTTCGCTCCGGCGCGCGGCTCATCTGCTCGATCACGTCCGGGCGCAACTCGGCCGCCGCCAGCAGTTCGCTCGCCTGCTCCATAGCCACCTGCTCTTCCGCGACCAGTTCTTCCAGGAAGCCGCGAACGTCGGGATCCTCAAGATCCAGAGCGCGGGCGCCAAAGGCAACGCAAAAGGCGCAGGAGAGCAACAGGAATCGATACACGGGCTAACGGCCAGATAACTTCAGTCGTTCCGAATGGCCATAAGAATACCCAGGCCGGCAAGGAAAGTCACATTGGCGCTGCCGGCCACGCTGACCAGCGGCAGCGGCAGCCCTACCACCGGCAACAGCCCGACGGTCATCGCGGCATTCAGAAGGAAACTGGAGAAGAAACCGATAGCCAGCGATGCGGCCAGCACGCGGGAAAAGCGGGCGGGCGCGCCGAGCGCAATCTGCAGCATGCGAACCGTAATCGCGATGAACAACAGAATCGCAAACAGCGCGCCCACGAAACCGAACTCCTCGCTCATTACCGAAAACACGAAATCGGTGGTCGGCTCGGGCAGGAAGCCGAACTGCGCCTGGCTGCTTTGCATCCATCCCTTCCCGAAGGCCCCGCCCGAACCTATGGCGATCTTCGACTGAATCGCATGGTAGCCGGCGCCCAGAGGATCGTACTCCGGGTTCATCATGTTGAGAATTCGCTCACGCTGATAATCGTGCAGATTGACCCACAGGACCGGGACCGTGAGGAACCCGGTAACCGCGCCGCCGTATATGAACTGCCGCCGCAACCCGGCCAGGAAAAGGGCGGCCATGCCGAAGAGGAACAGCACCACGCCGGTCCCCAGATCGGGCTGACGAACGACCAGGGCCACCGGAATGGCGACCAGCAGCAGCGCTGCCATGGTGTGTCGGAAGGAGGGAGTTTCGCCCGACGCGCGCAGCAGCGAGGCCACCATCATGGGCACCGCCAACTTTGCGAACTCGGACGGCTGGAAGCGAATGCCGAAATCCAGCCAGCGTTGCGCGCCGCCGCCCTTCTCTCCCACCAGAAGCACCAGGATCAGCAGGGCCACAACGGCACCGTAAACCCACGGCGAGGCGGCCGCCAGCAACCTTGGGGAGGCCTGCGCCAGGACCAGCATGAGGCTGAAACCGATCAGCAAGCGCGAAGACTGAAACAGCACCACGTTGCCATTGCCGCCCGACGCGCTATAGAGCACGGCCAGCCCTCCCGCAAGCAGCAGCGACACCCACACCAGTAGCCATCCGTCGATTTTCAGGCGCGACAGCAGACCGTCCCCCTCGAAACTTGCCAGATTCGAATTCATCGCGCCTGCGCCACCCGGTCCGGCGGCGAATGGCTCGCCAGGTAGGTTTCCAGAACCCGGGCAGCCACCGTGGCCGCGGCGCCCGACCCCGAGCCTCCGTTCTCGACAATCACCGCCAGGGCAATGACGGGATCATGCGAAGGCGCGAAGGCGACGAACAGCGAGTGGTCCCGTAAACGCTCTTCGGTCTCGCCGGGGTCGTACGAGTCATCCTGCGGCAGCGCCACGACCTGCGATGTGCCGGTCTTTCCCGCCGCTGTGAACGCAAGCCGGGCGCCGGTGGCGCGGGCGGTGCCCTTCTCGCCATGCAACACCTCCACCATCGAATCCACTACGGTGCGCCAATGCTCGGCGGACTCCGGCGCCAGAATTCCGGCAGGCTCCGGCGGTATACGATCCACTCGGCCGCTTTCAGGGTTGCGAATCGCCTCGACCAGCCGTGGTTTGTATCGAATGCCCCGCATGGCGATCTGCGCCGTTGCCTGCGCCAGTTGCAACGGCGAAACTACGAGGGCGCCCTGGCCGATGCCGGTCACCACCGTTTCCCCGGGGAACCATGACTGTTCCGCGGGATCGCTGAAGGCGGACTTCTTCCAGGCACGGGACGGCACGATACCGGGCTTCTCGCCGTCGATGTCGATGTCCGTCAAGGCGCCGAAACCGAACCCGGTCAAGCCTTTCCCGATTCCCTCGATGTCCATGTCGCGGGCCAGATGGTAGAAGTACACGTCGCAGGACTCGGCGATTGCATCGCGCATATTCACGGGGCCGTGACCCTCGCGCTTCCAGTCCCGGAACAGGCGGCTGCTCCCGGGTATCCGGTAACTTCCCCAGCAACTGGTGCTCTGCTCCGGGTCGCGGTAGCCTTCCGCCAATGCCGCCAGCGCCAGCATCGGCTTGATTGTGGAGCCTGGCGGATAAAGCCCGCGCAGGGCCCTGTTGAACATGGGAAGACCCGGGTCGCGGTTGAGTTCGGCATAGCTGGCGCTGTCCATGCCCACTACGAAGCTGTTGGGATCGAAGGCTGGACTGCTCACCAGGGCCAGCACGCCGCCGTCCCGAGGGTCCACGGCAACCACCGCGCCGCGGCGTGACTGCATGGCGGCGTAGGCCTCCCGCTGCAGTTCCTTGTCCAGGGCCAGTTGCAGGTCCGCGCCGGGGCTGGGCTCAAGATCCCCGGTGCGCTGCAGCGGGCGCCCATAGGCGTCCGTGAGGATCTGCTCCCTGCCCGCAGAGCCGCGCAGGTTCCCTTCGTAGCGTCCCTCGACGCCGGTCCTGCCAATGATAGGAATGCCGGCATAAAGGGCCGGGTCCACCCGTTGCTTGTCGGCGGCGCTGACCGCCGCCACATACCCCAGGGCGTGGGCGCCGGACGGACCCAGCGGATAGTTGCGCAGCAACAGTCCTTCGAGGTCCACGCCTTCAAACTGGTGACGGCGGACGGCGAACCGGGCAACCTGCTCTTCAGGCAGCACAGCGCGAACAGGAATGGGCTCGAACACGGGCGATCGCCGCGAGGCCTCCAGCAGTTCCGCCTGCTGCTCCGCTCTCACGAAGCCCTGGCCGGCCAGACGGGCCAGCGTGTCGGGGATGTTTTCCACCTGTTCAGCCACCAGAGTGAGGCGGAAACCGGCGCGGTTGAACGCCAGCAACTCGCCGTTGCGGTCCACGATGACGCCGCGGCGTGGCGCGATCTTGCGAGGCTGCATCTGGTTCGCCTGGGCCTTTCCCACGTAATGACTGTGCTGCACGAATTGCAGATAGCTCAGGCGGGCCAGCAACGCCAGCGAAAGAAGGCCCATCAGAAAAACCAGATAGGTGATGCGGCGGAGCAGCGTGTCCGGTGCCTTGAGGTCGCGTTGCGTGCGTAATGCCATGAGCGATTCCGTTACGGAGCCCGGGTCGGATTCTGGTCAGACCTTGAGGAACAGGAAAGAGACAAGGATCATGATGGCCCCGCTCAGCAGGCCGCTGGCCATACCCGAGAAGGATCCAGCTTGGCCGAACCAGCCGCCGATCAGCGCCACGATGCTCAAATAGGCCGACAGAGCGGCCATCGCCAGCAGGAAACGCTGCCAGGGAGGCGCGGAGATCATCCAGTCGCGCAGGTTGGTGGCTATGAAGGTCAGTACGGTGGCGGCCATGGCGTGAAGACCCAGAGGCGCGCCGGACAGGAGATCCTGGACAAACCCGGCGGCGGCGGCGATCAGCAGGTGCGGCTCCTCCGGGTTGGCGAGAACCAGCCAGAGGAGCGCCACACCCAGCCACGGCGGCTGCCACACTGTCAGGGCTTGCGGCAGAGGCAGCACGACCAGCAGCAGGGCCCCGGCAAGCAGGTAGTAGCTTCGCGGAACGGCGCTCTGCATTATCAATCCTCGTCCGGCGGGTCCGCTGTCTCGCTGTCGGCGCCGGCTGTTTCGGCACGCAGCAGCAAGACCTCGCGCACGCCCTCCAGATTTGCGGTGGGCCGCACGGAAGCTTCCAGAAACGCCTGGCCCGAAACGTTGCGAACTCCCTCCACCACGCCTACGCGAAGTCCGGCCGGGAACCGCCCTCCGCTGCCCGAACTGACCACCATGTCGCCCTCGGCAACATCCTCGTACGTCTGTATGTACGGCAACAGCAGCCTGTGGTCGCGATGGCCAGTGCCGAAAGCGATGGCCTGCAGGCCGGTGCGCTCGAACACCACCGGGATTGCGTGATTGGCGTCACTGATCAGCAGGGCCTCGGAAGTTACCAGGTAATCGCGAGCGATCTGGCCGACCACGCCTCCCGCATCGACCACAGGCTGGCCGACAAAGGCGCCTTGCCGGCTGCCAATGCTCAGGGTGACGCGATGGCGGGAACGATCCAGATTCCGCGGCAGCGACTGGGCGGTGAGGTTGTTGGACCCGTGCACCGCGTCGAGCGCCAGCAGCGCGCGCAAGTCCTCGTTCTCCGCCTTGAGAAGGGCCATCTGCTGCATCTCCACGTCCTGATTCAGCAGGCGTGTCCGCAAATCCTCGTTCTCCCGCAACAGTTCGGTCTTCTCGCGAAAGTAACCTTGCGTGGCGGCGAAGCTCCCGACCGCAAAGCGCACGACCGCCTGCACGGGAACCTTCAGCAACTCATCTACGGCGCGCGCTTTCTGGACCGCCGGAACCTGGGCCTCTATGACCAGAACGGCGAAGCAAATCAGGCATATGAGCAGGCACTCGCCGGCGTGACTGGGGCCCTTGCGCCGTCGAAAGCCATACGGCGTCAGCGTTGCGGTACGGCTGCGCATGCTGCTGGCGGACTACCCCCCGGGGATCGTTCAGTCCTCTGCCGAACCGGGACCGGAAAACTCGCTGACGTGGCGAATCGTGCCGTGCATTTCCACCAGATGGCCGCAGCCGCGCACGACGCAGGTCAGAGGTTCTTCGGCCAGGAAGGTGGGCACCGCCGCACGCTCGCGGATCAGGGAATCCAGCCTCGGCAGGAGCGCGCCGCCGCCCGCCAGCACCAGGCCGCGCTGACTGATGTCGGCGCCCAACTCGGGAGGCGTATGGGCAAGAACGTCCTGTACCGCCTGGACGATCTCCTCGAGCGTGTCGTTGAGGGCCTCGCGCACCTCGTTGCTGTTCAGGGCGAACTGCGAATGCAGCCCGCGGGACAGGCTGCGCCCGTGGAGCTTGATTTCCTTGATTTCCTCGCCGGGATAGGCGCTGGCCACCTCCCGCTTGACCACTTCCGCCTGACTGGACCCGATCGACATGCCGTGATTTCGCCGAACGTAATTGACGATGGCGTCGTCCATGCGCGTTCCGCCCGCCTTCACCGAGCGCGCGTGCACCACGCTGGACATGGACAGCACCGCCACCTCGGAAGTGCCGCCGCCGATGTCCACCACCATGTTCCCGCAGGGAAGATGCACCGGCAGCCCGGCCCCGATTGCAGCCACGATAGGCTCTTCCACCACGAACACCTCGCGGGCGCCAGCGTCGCGGGCCGACTCCTCGATGGCCCGACGGTCCACCGCAGTGGCCCCGTGGGGAACGCATATCACCAGGCGGCGAACAGCCGGCCGAAAGAAACTCTCCCCCAGGGCCTTGATAATGAAGTGCTTGAGCATCTGCTCGGCAACTTCGTAATTGGCGATCACGCCGTCTCTCAGCGGCTTGACGATCTGCAGGTCGCGCGGCGTGCGCCCAAGCATTCCGAAGGCTTCGGCGCCAATGGCCAACACGGCTCCGGAGCCGTTTCCGCCGCCTCGGCGGAGCGCCACGACTGACGGCTCGTTGAGCACAATACCGCGCCCGCTTGCGTACACGAGTGTATTGGCGGTACCGAGGTCTATGGCGAGATCGACGGACAGCCGGGAGGAGAAACTACGCACAAATTTGATCATCGGGGCAGCAAGTCCTTAAGGTAGAGAAATCCCTTTTGCAACCAGCAAATCATAGCAGATTGCCCGGCAATGCTGCATCGCAGGTGATTGCAAGGCGCGGACGGGAATGCGATCATCCCCGATTATCTTGCCTGCTATCGCGATTGCGCGCATGAACAATCTTCAGACGCCGAGAAGACCCCCAACGGCCGAGGCATTTTCGGATGCCGAACTGCTGCGGGTGGCCCGCCTTACGCGCCTGGGGCTCAAGGAAGGCGAGAAGCAGGAGTTGGTTGCTACCTTGAGCCGAATTATCGGCTTCGTGCGGGTCCTGCAGGAACTCGACACCGAGGGCGTGGAACCCATGGTGCATCCGCTGGATATCAAGCTGCCCCTGAGGGCAGACGAAGTTACCGAATCGGACATGCGCGAAGACGCGCAAGCCTGCGCCCCGGATGTGGCCAGGGGGCTGTACCGCGTGCCCAGGGTCATCGAGTGAGCATGATCGGGTTCTCCCTGGCCAGCCTGCGCCGGGCGCTGGATTCCGGCGACATCTCAAGCCTGGAACTGACCGAGGCCTGCCTGCAGCGTATCGAAGAGCGCAACCCTGAACTCAATGCCTTTGTGACGCTCTGCGGGGACGCGGCGCTGGAGCAGGCCAGACGCGCGGACGCGGGCAAGGCTGGCGACGGACCGCTGGCGGGCATTCCGATCGCGCACAAGGACATCTTCTGCACCCGCGGAGTACGCACCACGGCAGGATCGCGCATCCTCGACAACTTTGTTCCGCCTTACGACGCCACGGTGGTCGAACGCCTGGCGCAAGCGGGCGCTTTTCTCGTCGGCAAGACCAACATGGACGAATTCGCCATGGGCTCGTCCAGCGAAACCGGCTACACCGGGCCGGTCCTGAACCCATGGGACCTTTCCCGGTCCCCGGGCGGTTCTTCCGGGGGGTCGGCCGCGGCGGTGGCGGCCGGGCTGGTTCCCGCCGCAACCGGCACGGACACCGGCGGGTCGGTGCGCCAACCTGCGGCGCTGTGCGGCATTACCGGCTTCAGGCCCAGCTACGGGCGAGTGTCCCGTTACGGAATGATCGCCTTCGCTTCCAGCCTCGATCAGGCCGGAACGCTTACCCGCACTGCCGAAGACGCCGCATTGCTGCTCGACAGCATGGCCGGGCGCGACCCGCGCGACTCCACCTGCGCTCAGCGGCCCGCCGAGCAGTACTCGGCAGCCCTCAAGGGCATGCCGGCCCGGGCGCTTGAAGGTCTGCGCGTGGGGGTGGTCAAGGAATTCATGGGCGAAGGACTGGATCACCGCTGCCGACAGGCGTTCTCCGACAACATGGCCACGCTTCGCCGTCTGGGCGCGGCGGTCAGCGAGGTCTCGCTGCCGCGGCTGCCGCTGTCGGTGCCGGTGTACTACGTGGTTGCGCCCGCCGAGTGCTCGTCCAATCTGGCGCGTTTTGATGGAGTGCGCTTCGGATTGCGGGAAGCCGGCGCCGATGACCTGGAGGCGCTGTATACGGATACCCGGCGCGCGGGTTTCGGCGAGGAGGTGCGGCGGCGCATTCTGGTGGGCGGCTGGGTGTTGTCCAAGGGCTATTTCGACGCGTACTACCTCAAGGCCCAGCGCGTGCGCCGGCTGCTGGCCGACGACTTCGCGCGCGCCTTCGAGAGCGTGGACGCGCTGGCCGGCCCCACCACGCCCGCTCCGGCGTTCGCGATCGGCGAAAAAATCGACGATCCCATAAAGATGTATCTCAATGACGTTTACACCATAGGCGCCGCCCTGGCCGGACTTCCCTGCATATCGATTCCTGCCGGCACGGTGCAAGGATTGCCGGTTGGCCTGCAACTGATCGGCCGCCCGTTTGCCGAAGCCGAGGTGCTCCGCTGCGCGCATGCTTACCAGCGGGAAACCGACTGGCACCGCCTGTGGCCGCCCGGAATCACGGCGCCCCTCGGCGGGGCAGGGAGCTGACGCCGTGGATCTGGAAGTCGTCATCGGGCTGGAGATCCACGTTCAACTGGCTACCCGCAGCAAGATGTTCTCGGGCGCTTCGACAGTTTTCGGCGCCGAACCCAATACGCAGGCCTGCCTGGTGGACCTGGGTTTTCCCGGAACCCTTCCGGTGGCCAATCGCGAAGCGGTGGCGATGGCCGCGAAGTTCGGCCTGGCCACAGGCGGCCGGGTGGCGGAACACTCCGTTTTCGCCCGCAAGAACTACTTTTACCCGGACCTGCCCAAGGGCTACCAGATCTCCCAGTACGAACTGCCGGTAGTGAGCGGAGGATCGGTGGAAGTGGCGGTGCCGGGACAAGCGCTGCGGACCATAGACCTGACCCGGGCGCACCTGGAAGAAGATGCCGGAAAGTCGCTGCACGACGCCCTGCCGAACGCTACCGGCGTGGATCTCAACCGCGCCGGCGCGCCGCTTCTCGAAATCGTTACCGAACCGCAACTGCATTCTCCCGAAGAAGCCGGCGCCTGCATGCGCAGCATTCACCAACTGGTCACCTGGATCGGCATCTCCGACGGAGCCATGCAGGAAGGATCGATGCGATGCGACGCCAATATTTCGCTCAAAAAACCGGATGCCCCAAATCTCGGCACCCGCACGGAAATCAAGAACCTCAATTCCTTCCGCTTCGTGGAGCGCGCGCTGCGCTGCGAAATTCGCAGGCAGCACCAGGTGCTCCGCGACGGCGGGAAAGTCACCCAGGAAACCCGCCTGTACGACGCCAGGCTCGATGCCACGCGGCCGATGCGCGACAAGGAAGAGGCCAACGACTACCGCTACTTCCCGGATCCCGACCTGCCCCCGCTTACGCTTGAGGGCGACTTTCTGGAAGAACTGCGCCGCACGCTGCCGGAACTCCCGCAGCCACGCCGCAAGCGGTTCGAGGATGCCTACGGGCTGAGCGCCGAAGATGCCCGCCGCCTTTGCGAGAGCCGGGCGAAGGCCGATTACTTCGAAGCGGCCGGACAGGCCTGTGGCGACATGGCGCTGGCTGCGCGCTGGGTGACCGGCGATCTGGCCGCGGCGCTGAACAGGGACGCGCTGGACATTACCGCCAGCCGGGTCGGCGGCGCCGAACTGGGTGTCCTGCTTGCGCGCCTTCGCGAGGGCGTGTTGTCCGGCAAACTCGGCAAGGAGGTATTCCAGGCCATGTGGTCGGGCGAAGGCGGGGCCGACGACATCATCGCCAGCCGCGGCCTGAAGCAGATTTCGGACACGGGCGCTCTGGAAGGCGTCGTGGACGATATCCTGGCCCGTCACCCCGATCAGTTGCGCCAGTATCGCGAGGGCAATACGCGCGTTTTCGGGTTCTTCGTGGGCCAGGTCATGCGCGCCACCAAAGGCCGGGCCAACCCTGCTATCGTGAACGAACTGCTCCGCAAGCGGCTTTAGCGGCCCCTGACCAACAATCCATGGCCCGCTCCGCCATACGCACCTGCGAACTGACCCGTACCTATCGGATGGGGACGGATACCGTGGTGGCCCTTAGCGGAGTAAACCTGCGGGTGAGGACCAACGAGTACCTTGCCGTAACGGGTCCGTCGGGTTCGGGGAAGTCCACGCTCATGAATCTTCTCGGCTGTCTGGAAACGCCCAGTTCCGGCGACTATTGGCTGAACGGCGTGCAGGTCTCGAAAATGAACTCCCGCGAACTGGCGCGGGCGCGCAACCGGCAGGTGGGCTTCGTGTTTCAGACCTTCAACCTGCTGGAGCGATGCAACGCGCTGCAGAACGTCGAAGCGCCCCTGATCTACGCCCGCATGCGGCGGCGCGAACGGCTGAAACGCGCCGCAGCCGCGCTGGACAGGGTGGGGCTGTCGCATCGCCTTGCGCACCGCCCGGCCCAGCTTTCCGGCGGGCAGCGCCAGAGAGTGGCCATTGCCCGGGCGCTGGTTACCCGCCCGAGCATCTTGCTGGCCGACGAACCGACGGGTAATCTGGACTCCGCCACCGGAGAAGAGGTCCTGGCCTTGTTCGATTCACTGCATGCAGAAGGGCACACGCTGATCGTGGTAACGCACGATGCCGGTATTGCGGCGCGCGCCGGACGCAGAATCGAGATGCTGGACGGCCGGGTAACGGCTGACAGCGGCGAAGCGGCGGGAAGCGCCAGTCAGTGAAGAGGTTCGTTCCAGTCGTGAGCGCCAGCCTCGTGCGCGCCGGCGCGGCTTTCGGACTGATGCTGGTGATGGCCGGCTGCGCGGAAGAACCGGAGCCGGAGCCGCAGGCCTACGACCAGGCGCCCGTGGAGTTGCGCGATATCCGCGTGTTCGTGGAGGCGGCGGGTGCTGTGGAGCCGCTGCGCACGGTGGAGTTGAAGTCCAAGGCCTCCGGCGAGATTCTCTCCATCAACGCCGAGAACGGCGACCGGGTGGAACGCTCCACGCTGCTGGTGCAGATCGACAAGCGCATCCCCACCAACAACCTGTCGCAGGCCGAGGCGGCCCTCAAGGCGGCGGAGTCGCGGCGCTCCATCGCGGCCTTGCAAATGGAGCGCGCCGAGAAGCTGGTGCGCGACAACACCATCACCGACAGTGAATTCGAGGAAACGGCGCTGGCGCTGTCGGAGGCCGAAGCGCAACTGGTGCGCGCCCGCGTGGACGTGGAGAACGCGCGCATTGCGCTGGGCGACACCGACGTGCTGGCACCCAGCGATGGCACCATCATCGAGCGCAATGTGGAGCCGGGCCAGGTGATATCCTCGCCAACGCAGGACGTGGGCGGGGGAACGCTGCTGCTAAGGATGGCCGATCTGCGCCGGGTGCTGGTGCGCACCCGGGTGGACGAAACCGACATTGGCAAGATCAGCGCCGGCATGCGGGCGAACGTGAGCGTGGCGGCCTATCCCAGCCGCGAGTTCGCCGGGCGCGTGGAAAAAATCGAACCGCTGGCGGTGGTGGAGCAGAACGTCACCATGTTCTCGGTGCTGATCCTGCTGGACAATCCCGATTCCCTGCTGCTGCCCGGGATGAACGCCGAGGTGGAAATCAAGATTGCGGAGGAGCTGCAGGCGCCGGCGGTGCCCACGGCGGCGCTGCGCACTGTGGACGACATCGCCGCCACGGCCGACATGCTGAATTGGCCGCAGGACAATCTGCGCGATACGTTGATGAAGGATCGCGAAAACGCCCCGGAAAGTGGTCCGGCGGGGCCGCTGGCATCGGAGTCCCTCGGGCGAGGCAGCTCAGGCGCGTCCTGGCGGCAGAATGCGGCCGGCGCACGCCCGTCGGGCGCGCGCCCCAGGCTCAGCGAGAGTCAGCGCCAAGCCATGCGGCGCGCCTTCAGCGAGGCCCGGCGCAATCAGCCATCGCGACCGGGACGCCCTGGCGCCGCCGTCAGAGGCCCCGGGGCGGATGGCTACGACTTCCGCGCCGAGTACTGGGTGCTGGTGATGCGCGATAACGGCCCCGAGCCGGTGTGGGTGCGCACCGGCATGACCGATTTCGAGTACTCCGTAGTGCTCGCAGGCCTGAAGGAAACAGAGCAGGTCCTGCTACTGCCCAGCGCAGGCCTCTACGAAGCGCAATCCTCCCTCCGCAACTGGATGCGGCGGCGAGCCGGAGGCCTGCCGGGTATCGGCTAAACCGCCCTCAGGCAAGAGACGGGCTACAGGTATTCGAGGATCTCGACCGCGGCTCTTTCGCCGGACTCCATCGCTCCCTCCATTCCTCGATTCAACTGCGCGGTGTGCTCGCCGGCAAAGTGAACGCGCCCATGAGGCTGGGCTATGGTTGCTGCGAACGCCGTGATTTGTCCGGGCTTCCAGTAGGCGTAGGCGCCGCCGGCGTACGGATTGTTCGACCATTTCCACAGGTAAACCGGATCCAGCGCGTCCCTTAGTGACGGGCGCAGCCGAAACAGTTCCGCCGTCACTTCGGCGATGGCGGCTTCCTCATCCATGCGGGCAAGCTTCAATGCGGCATGGCCATTGATATAGGCCAGGCAACTGGTTACCGCCTCAGGGCTGCCAGGGTCGTTCTTCAGCGCCATGAACCGGCCGGGCAGAGCGTCCGTCCACATGCTGGGCGCCATGCCGTCCTGTTCCCAGTAGGGTTGCCGTACCGCATAGTGGATCTGCGTGCAGGGCGTATAGCCCAGTTGGTCAATCGCCGCCTTCTGCACGGGTGGCGGTTCGGGATCGATTGCGATTCTTCGCAGCGCCGAGAAAGGCGTGGCAATCACCGCGCGCGCGGCATTCAACCGGCGGCCGTCCTCCAGCGTAATCCGCACCCGCGAGCCCTCGTCGGAAATCGCCGCAACCGGGCTGTTCAGCAGCACATCGCCGCTCAGATGGCGCGCCATCGCTTCCGGAATCCGCTGGTTGCCCCCTTTGGCGGCGCCTCCTGCATCCGGCCAGTTGGCCTGGTGGACCGCGAAACTGATCGTGTGAAACATCATCAGGACGGACAGATCGTGATGGTCGGTGCCGTAACCCGAATTGAGGCCCGCGCCGAGTTCAACGGCCGCCTCCGCCAGGCCCGCTTCCGTCAGCACTTCGCCAACCGATCGGTCCCATTCGGCGAACTCCGGCCGCCGCCAGGCGCCCAGGTCCGCTTCCGGGAACGGGTTGAGCTCGGAATAGAGCCGGTAGGGAGGGCGCGAAGGCGGCATTTTCCGGGCCCATTCCTGCCGGTACGGATTGAGCGCATGACCGGGCCAGTCGTCCTCGCTGATCAACTGGCCCTGGATGCAGAACAGCATCTCGCCTTCGCGTGGCTCGGTACGCGGGCGCATGGGCACGATCTCGACGCCGTACTGCCTCGCCGCGTTCAGCAGCCGCGCATAGCCGCCGCCTGCAGCGTTGGCGCCCAGTTCCGGATGTCCGGGCACAATGTCGTCGGCAACGGTATGGAGCCGGCCGCCGAATCTCGGGGTAGCCTCCACCACCATCACGCTAACGCCCAGCTCTTCCAGCAGAAGCGCCGCGTTCAGGCCGGCCAGGCCGGCGCCAATCACGATTACCTCGGCGTCAAGTCCGCCGACGGTCTGTGCGCCCCACACGGACCGGGGCAGCATCCAGGAGCCGGCCAGCGCAGCGGATCCAGCAAGAAAACAGCGGCGAGCCGGGCGCCTGACAGTCCGGGCCGCCGCTTTATTGTGCTGCTTATTTATCGTGCTGCGGAGTCACAGTGGTGACCTTGCGATCTAGCAGCATCCGCAATGAAAGGCGCCGCCGCCGGAGATGCTCTCGAGCTGCTCTTCGTCGAGTTCGGGCAGCGGCTGCAGGGCGATGTGGGCGTTCTGCATGTCGCTCTCATGCACGTGAACCTGCATGCTTTCCGGCAATTCAAGGCCGAATTCGCGGCTGAATAACGCCCTTGGGGTCCGCCACGAACTCCGCGCGGAATTCAGTGTCCTCGCTCGCTCTCTCAACAATCTTGCCGCGAATTTCCTCTGTTGTAGTCATCATGCTATCGAGACTCATCATCTTTCTCCTTTACTCAACTTGAACAGAAACATGGCCGGGAACAAGCAACGTGCTTCGTACCAAACCTCCGCTGACCATCATACTCCACTTCCTCACGTCGCGGCGCTTCGCGCGAACTTGCCATGGCCACTGGAAGCGATCCGGTATATTGCTCGCATGACCGCCGAACTGTGGAGAAGACCAATGCATGATCGGGCGCAAACTGAAAGTTCTCGAGCGCTGTCCATCAACGCCAACGGCTGCTCGCGCCGGCGCTTCATCCGTTCCGGCGCCTGCACGGTGGCGGTCGCCGGCCTGCCCGGCGCGGTGCGCGCGGTAACGAACTACAAGGGTCATGACGTCATCGTTGTCGGCGCCGGCCTTTCGGGCCTGCACGCCTCCTGTATCCTCCAGGAACAGGGGCTCGATGTCCTGACTCTGGAAGGCCGGAACCGGATCGGCGGCCGCGTTTACACGCTGATGGACGTGCCGGGCAAGCCGGAGGCCGGCGGCGAATGGATGGGCGCCAACTACGCCCGCATGGTGGATACGACGAACAGGCTCGGACTGGAAATGCTGGGACCCGATGACGTGACGGACATTCGCGGATGGTGCTACCGCATCCGGGGCGAATACATTCTGGCGAAGGACTGGGAAAGTCACCCGCTCAACCCCACGGAGGGCGACGATCGGCGGATCCTGCCGCACCGCATGCTGTTCGAGTTGTCACACAAGAACAACCCGCTTTCGGGCCAGCCCCTGGACGCCTGGATCACGCCGGAATTCGCGCGCTTCGACATTCCCCAAACGCAGTACCTCAAGGAATATCTCGGTTTCGACGAGGAAACGATACGTCTGATGAACGTCGTGATCCATACGGACCACATGGACAACACCTCCGCGCTGCATGAAATGCGCCGCTACGCCGTGGGGGAATTCAATGCCTCGCGAGCCCTGGCCATGGCCGGCCAGCCCGCCTGGGTGCAGATCAAGGGCGGCAACTCGCGCCTGCCGGAGGCCATGGCCGCATCCCTGAACAACCCGGTGGAACTCAACAAGACTGTTTACGCGTTTGAGGACAAGGGCCGCGAGGTTACCGTGCATTGCATGGACGGCACGCGCTACAGCGCTCGCCAGGTGATCTGCTCCATGCCCTACCCGGTCCTGCGCAAGGTGAAGTTCACGCCCCGTCTGCCGGCGCGCATGGAACGCGCGATTGACGAAATCGACTATGGCACCTCCATACAGGTGCACTTTCTTCTGAAGAAGCACTTCTGGGAGCTTGACGAGCTGCCCGCCAGCATGTGGACCGACGAACCGTTCGAGCGCTTCGCCGTCCATCACCGGGGACCGAACGGCGAGCCCAGTTCGGCAGTCGCCTTCATCAACGGCAACGAGGCCTACAAGTACGACTTCATGAGCGATGAACAAGTGAGCGAATACACCATGCGGGAACTGGAGCGCGTGCGGCCTTCGCTGAAAGGCGCGCTGGAACCGATCGGCATCCAGTCTTGTCACCGCGAAGTCCACGGCGGCGGCGACTGGGTTTTCTGGCGCCCCGGGCAGGTTGGACAGTTCGCCGCCCACATGCGCGAAGCCCACGGCAATATTCATTTCGCCGGAGAGCACACCGCCCTGCTGGAGCGCGGCATGGAGGGAGCGTTCGAGTCGGGCGAGCGCGCCGCGGTAGACGCGCTGCTGCGCGCTTGAGGGGCTGGAGGGCTGAGGAGTTGAGGGGTTGAGCGTCGGCGCAGAGCATTTATACGCCTCAGCGCCTGAGCACTCCGAGCGACCATGATGCGAGTTCTACTTGCTGGGTTGACGTGCGTTGTTGCCTGCGGTCTTGCCTGCGTTCCCGTGGCCACAACCGCCGCGCCCGAAAATGATCCCTTCGCCCGCGACCTCCTCGTGCTTACAGAATGGTTCGAAGGCGAGTTCGACAACGAGGAGCAGCGCTGGTTCCAGGCCGATCCCAGGTCCGCAACGCCCGAGGACGCGCGCCATGTGCGTCTGCATACCACCCACAAACGCATCAAGGCGCCGGATTTCGGCGAGCATGTCTTTTACGTGGAGGAATACACGGATAACAACCCGGAAAAGGTTTTCCGCCAGCGTCTGGTGATCTTCTCGTCGGCCCCGGAGGCGGGCAGCATTCGCATGCAGCAGGGCTTCTTCCATGAGCCGCAGCGTTTTCTCGGCGCCCAGCACAAACCCGGCCTTTTCGACGATCTCAAGCCCTCCGACGCATTTTTCCTGGACCCGTGCGATGTCTACTGGAGGCGGGTGGCCGGGCAGTTCGAAGGCGGCATGCGTCCGAAAGCCTGCGTTTTCGGCGAGGACGACCTGCGACGCTATGCGGTGCACAAGCTGCACCTTTCCGCCACCAAGTACTGGCGGGTGGATTCCACCTTCCTGGTGGCGGACGACAGCCTGCACGTCGGGATGCCTGTGGACCGGCCCTTTGAGCTGCGGCGCGTCAAGCAATTCATCTGCAATTTCACCTTCGACCCGCGCGGACCGGAACCGCAGGAGGTCCGGGGTTTACGGCTGCACAGCCAGGGCGGCTCCTTCGATGTCACGCGCGAGCGCGACGGTCGTCAATTCACTGTCCTGATGCGCGACAAGGAATACCCGTACTACTCCACCCGCCCGGACTTCATCTACTTTTCGATCCGGCGCAAAGGCGAACTCGCGTCAATCGTGTTCACCGTCAACGATCCCGACTCGCGCTCGCTGGCCGTGAACACCGGCGAGTTCCTGGCCTCCTGCTACCGGGAAGGCTACGAATTCCGCGAATCCCTGGAAAAGCTGGCGCAACCCGCCCGTTCCGCTGACGCCCGCTGATCTCGGCGCGGCGCTTGCCGTACATCCAGCCTCTTTAGCCGCGCCGCGCTTTACCAAGCCCTCCGGCGAAGATCTAGCCAGTCCCTGACCACCTTGCCTACCATTGAATGGTTGCGCACCAAGACAAGCGTCACAATAACAACCGCTAGGAAAGCGGGGAAAAACAATAGAGCCCTGACAGGGTCTCCAAGCCAGATCGAAAGCGATACGTAACCTCCGAAGGCCGCCCAGGGAAGAGCCCCTGCAAGGGTCAGAAGGGCTTTATATTTGTCAACATCATAGCGGATGCATGCGAGCCATCAACCGTGTATTAAGTGCGTGCAATGGGTGACAGTAAGCGAAGGCTAAGGCAGGAGCATTATGGCTGCAATCCTATGAAATAAATTGGGATTCCTGGGCCGGGGAATGGGGGTTGGCAAAGCTTCATGAGTAGCGATAACGCGATTTGGCGTACGTAAAGGGATTGCGGACTATCTCGCGCATCTACAGGAGTCCGGCAAAGCGGTGGCCACGGCGCGCATCGCGTTGGCGGCGATCCGCCATCGCGCCCGCCGGGAGGGAGGACCCCGCCCGGACGGAGCGCTCACGGCCAAGGTGCTGGCGGGCTACGGGCGCGCCGGAGCGAATCCGGGGCGCGGCCAGGTTGCGGGAGTGACGTGGGAGCAGGCGGACGCCATGGCTGCTCTGGCCGCCGAAGACGGCAGCCTGCGGGGGTTGCGGGACGCGGCGCTGATCGCGGTGATGTCGGATGCTTTGCTGCGGATCAGCGAAGCGGCGGCGGAGATTTATTCGGGGCCGCTGTTTCGGCGGATACGGAAAGGCGGGCGTGTGGAAGCGACGGCGCTGACGGCCAAGTCCATTCGCGAGGTTATTCGGTGCTGGGCGAAGGCAGCGGGGGTTGCGGGGCGCTTATCCGGGCACAGTCTGCGGATAGGCTCGGCGCAATCGCTGGTATCGGCGGGCGCGACGCTGCCGGAGCTGCAGCAGGCGGGGCGGTGGCTGTCGCCGAGCGTGCCGGCGCACTACGCCCGGGGCCAGTTTGCGGGGCGAGGCGCGGTGGCGCGGCTGCGGCCGGATTCGCCCGACGACGGCGCATCCGGCCCTGAATCGGGCGGTGTGCGAAGTATGCGCAGCAGCCGATCTCGGCGGTATGCCAAATAGCTGGGTCAGCCGATCTCGGCGGGGTCTACGTCGACGGACCAGTTGACGCGGCGGGGGCGCTTCAGGGCGCGGACCGTGGGAATCCAGCGGCTCAGGAATTTCTGGAGATCGGCGCGGCTGGATGAGCGCGACACGAGGTGGGCGTGGTTGCGGTCGCGCCTGCGTTCCATCAGGGCGGGAGCGGGGCCCAGCACCTCTACCGAGCAGCCGCGCCCATACTCTTCCGAAATGGAGGCCTTGGCGCGATCGAGGAATTCGCGAACGCTTGCCGCTTCCGGCGCGCTGGCGCGCAGCACTGCAAGGTGTCCGAACGGTGGCCAGCCGGTAGCCTCGCGAAGGCTCAGGGCGGTGTTGGCGAAGCCCGCATAACCCTCTTTGAGCAACTGGCGAAGCAGGGGATGGTCGGGGAAACGGGTCTGCAATACGAGCAGGCCGGGCTGCTCGCGTCGCCCTGCCCTTCCGGCAACCTGAACCAGCGTTTGCGCCAGCCTTTCCGGGCCACGGAATTCCTGCGAAAACATGCCCTGATCCGCGTCGATCACACCTACCAATCCGAGAGCGGGAAAGTCGTGGCCCTTCGTGAGCATCTGGGTGCCGAGCAGGATGCGGTAGTGACGTTCGCGAATGCCGCCGAGGATGTGTTCCAGCCTGCGCCTGCCCCGCACATTGTCGCGGTCCATGCGCGCCACCGGATAATCGGGGAAGCGAGCCTGAAGTTCTTCCTCAAGCCGCTCCGTTCCTCGGCCGATTGATTGCAGCGGCGTGCCACAGTCTTCGCAGCCCGACGGCGGACGGCGGTTGGCGCCGCAATGATGGCAAATCAAGAGATCGCGCCTTCGGTAGAACACCAGACGGGCGTCGCAGTGGTTGCATTCTTCCGCGCTCCGGCAATCCGGACACATCAGCACCGGCGCAAAACCGCGCCGGTTGAGATACAGCAGCACCTGCGAGCCCGAATCAAGCTGTTCGGACATGGCTCGAACCAAAGGAGCGCTCAATCCATGCTCCGGCCGATGCCGGTTCAGATCCACAAGCCGGGCCAGAGGTGGCCGCGTCCCGGTAACCTTCTTCGTTAGTCGCAGGTGCGCGTAGCGCTCCCTTCGAACATTCAGCAGAGACTCCAGAGCCGGCGTGGCGGAACCCAGGACCACCGGAATCCCTACCCGGGACGCGCGCATGACGGCCAGGTCGCGAGCCTGATAGCGAAAGCCGTCCTGTTGCTTGTAGGACGGGTCGTGCTCTTCGTCCACCACGATCAGACCGAGTTCCGGGCAGGGCGCGAACACGGCGGAGCGAGTGCCTACCACCAGCCTGGCCCGCCCGGACCGGGCATCCGCCCAGGCGCGCAAGCGCTCGCCCTGGTTCAGACCCGAATGCAGCACCGCCGCGGGCGCGCGAAAGCGGGCCGTGAGCCGGCTGGCAAGCTGCGGGGTCAGCCCGATTTCCGGCGCCAGGAGCAGGCACTGCCGGTTGGAAGCCAGGACCCTTTGCACTAGATGGAGGTACACCTCCGTCTTGCCGCTCGCCGTAACGCCATCCAGCAGGTGGCAGGCATAGCCCTGGTCCATCTGCATGGCGTTCACCGCGGCGGACTGCTCGCCACTCAATCCAAGCGGCTTCTCGCGCAGCATGTCTGCGTACTCCGGGACTTCGAACTCGAACGATTCGGCCAGCCCTTTTTCCCGAAGTAATCGAACAATCCTCCGCCAATCGGGCGAGATCGAGGCAAGCGCTTCCTGGGCCACGCCCTTGCGCCCGGCCGCCAGCAACGCGCCGAGGAATTCGCGCTGCCTGGGCGCCCGCGCCAACAATCCCGGCGCGCCCCCCGAAGCCTTCTCGCCGGCCCGCCATAGCACCGGCGCGGGCGGCACTTTACCGCCACGGCGCAATTGCTGCGGCAGCGCATAAGCAAGCACCTGACCCAGAGGATGGCAGTAATACCGGGCCGCCCAACGCAACAACTCCAGGGTAGCCGGATCCCAAAGCGGCTCGGCATCCAGCACATCCAGCACCGGCCGCAGCCGCTCCGCAGGCACATCCGACCGGTCGAGGTGCGCAAGCACGAGACCAGTGCGCCGCCCCTTGCCCAACGGCACCGAAACGCGCGTCCCCACAGGAGGAGCAGCCCCCTCGCCAGGCGCCAGATAGTCCAGCAACGGAGCCGCAAACCGCGGCCCCACCGCCACCCTCAACAAGGAACCGCGCGACATGCCGCCACAATAACCCGAACCACAAAATTCAAGCGACCACGGTCGGCCTTAGCGTTTCGTGCGGCCCCCGTCTCGTGGGAGCGTCGGCGGCAGGATCGCCGCCGCCGAGCTCCAGGACGGATTCATGCGTCTCCCACGAAACCGGGGCCGCATGACACGCGCGCCAGCGGTGATCCCGCCCTATTGCACGACGTCCGCGTTCCAGTTCTCGGTAGGCCGCTCAATAATGTTGATCAGCATGCCATCGGGATCGCGGCAAGTCATTTCAAGCTGCTGCAAGGTATGCACCGCCAACAACTGCGGCTCGCAAACGATCTCGCCGCCCAATTCCACGATACGGTCGCGCACCACGTGAATATCCGTGGCGAAGAACACCATGCAGCCTTCTCCCAGATTGGCCCCCCGATTCTTGCGGCCAAGCGGCGAGGGCGAAGGCTTCACTTCGAACAGGCCAACCATCCCGAAATTGAGTTCGTCGGCCTGGACGATCTCATAGCGGATCACGCTGTCTTCCGGAACCCCCACCAGCGCATGCCCAACCTTGTGCTCGAGCACTCCGTTAGCGTAAACCCCGCGCAAACCCAGGGCCTCCTTGTAGAAACGAACCGATTTTTCCAGATCGGATACGAAGATGGCGGTGCGCACTATGCGGCTGACTTGCGGCGTGTCGTTCACGTTGGACCTCCCGGGGAAACAGAAGCGGTTGTTCCGCTCGACGGGTGAGATTACCGCGAAACCGGCGCGACCTGGCGCGACCGCAGGCCCGCTCCGGCCGGAAGCGCCCCTTGCCGGAAGCTACCGGCGGCTAGAAGCTGCCGACGGGGCGTTCGATCAGGTTGATCAGCATGCCGTCGGGATCGCGGCAGGTCATTTCCAGGCTCCCGGGGCTGCTGTCTCGCACGATCAGCCGCTGCGGCTCGCAAACGATCTCCGCTCCCAGATCCACCAGGCGGTTGCGCACCGCGCGAATGTCGGTGGTCAGAAGCACCAGGCAGCCCTCGCCGACGTTCACGCTTCCGCTGCGGCGGCTTACCGCAGGCGGCGACGGCTTGACCTCGAACATACCGATCATTCCGAAGTTCGGGCCATCGGCCTTGACGATTTCGTAGCGAATCACGGAGTTCTCCGGCACGCCGAGCAGGGCATGCGCGACCTCATGGGTCAATTCTCCCCCGCTGTAGACCTCATGGTAACCAAGGCCCTGCTTGTAAAAGCGCGAGGATCGGTCGAGATCGGAAACAAACAGTGCCGTGCGTACCAGCCGGCTCACTTGCGGTGTGTCGTTCATGGTGGTCCTCCCTCTCGTCCCTCGTTCCCGGATTAATCGTTCCCGGATTAATCGTTCCCGGGTTAATCGTTCACGGGCTAGATTTCGTGCACCGCCCGGATCAGCTCGGCGCACTTGGCCTGACCGTCGCCATAGAGCATACGAGTGCGGTCCTGGTAGAACAACGCATTCTCGATGCCCGAAAAACCGGCGCCCTTGCCGCGCTTGATCACGATGGCGTTGCTGGCCTTGTCCGCGTCCAGTATCGGCATGCCGTAGATGGGGCTGGCGGTGTCGGTCCGCGCGGCAGTATTGACCACGTCATTGGCGCCGATCACCAGCGCCACGTCGGTTTTGGAGAATTCGGGATTGATTTCCGCTTCGTCGAAAATCAGGTCGTAGGGCACGCCGGCTTCGGCCAGCAGCACGTTCATGTGACCGGGCATGCGGCCGGCTACCGGGTGGATGGCGAACTTCACCCGGACGCCCCGCTTCATGAGCGCCTCGGCCAACTCCCACACCTTGTGCTGGGCCTGCGCCACGGCCATGCCGTAGCCCGGGATGATGATGACCTGGCGGGCGAAACCGAGCATGACCGCGGCGTCGATTGTCTCCACGGGCTTCATGGTCCCCTCGATTTCGTCTCCTTCCGCGACCGTTTCCCCGAAACCGCTGAAGAGCACGTTCGCCAGCGACCGGTTCATCGCCTTGGCCATCAACTGGGTCAGCAGCGTGCCCGCCGCTCCCACCACGGTGCCGGCAATAATCATGGCGGCGTTATCCAGCACCAGACCTTCCAGGCCCACGGCCAAGCCGGTCAAGGCGTTGTAGAGGGAAATCACCACCGGCATGTCCGCGCCGCCGATCGGCATGGTCAGCGTTACTCCCAGCAACAGGGCCACGGCGATGAACACCGTAAGCCAGGGCCCGGGCACATCCAGGATCAGCAGCACGGCCGCCGCCACCGCCACCAGAAGGATCAGGACATTGAGCAGATTCTGGCCGGCGAAGCGCAACGAGCGTTTCAACCAGCCCTCCAGCTTGGCGAAAGCCAGCAGGCTGCCGGAGAACGATACCGCGCCGATCAGCGCGCCGGTCACAGCCAGAGTCACCACCGTCCAGGTCAATCCACTGCCGTGACCATCGCCGAGCAGTTCGACCCAGGCGATCGCCGCCGCCGCTCCGCCGCCCAGGCCGTTGTAGAGCGCGATCATTTGCGGCATGCCGGTCATCGCCACCTTGCGTCCTCTGATCCAGGCCGGCACGCCACCCACCAGGATGGCGGCAAAGATCAGCAGGCGGTTCTCCATGTTCGGCCAGAGAAACGTGACCAGCGTGGCCAGCACCATGCCGGCGCCCGCCCAGACGATGCCGCGCCGCGCTCCGGCCGGCGAACTCATCGCCTTCAGGCCGAGAATGAAGGCGACCGCCGCGAGAAAGTAGCTGGCTGCAATGAGCGTATTCAGCGTCACGTGTCCTGGTCCTTGGTCCTCAGTCCTTGTCGCCGTCCTTGCTGCGCTTGAACATCTCCAGCATCCGCTCGGTTACCACGTAGCCACCCACCGCATTGCCGGACGCCAGGGCCACGCCGACAAAGCCGATGACTTTCTCAAGCGTCGAGTCTGCCAAGCCCAAAGCCACCATGGCGCCCACCAGAACGATGCCGTGAATGAAGTTCGAGCCGGACATCAGCGGCGTATGCAGGATCACCGGCACGCGCGAAATGACCTCGTAGCCGACGAATGCGGCCAGCATGAAGATGTAAAGCGCTACGAAGCCGTCAATCATCTTGCTCTCACGATCATCTTGCTCTCAGTCCCGGCGCGCTCCAGCGTAGCGGATCTCGCCCTGGTAGGTCAGAAGCGTGCCGGCAAACACAGGGTCGTCCATGTCGAGCGAGAACTGCTCATCCTTGATGGCGGGCTTGATGAAATTGAACAGGTTGCGCGAATACATGGCGCTGGCGTGGCGGGCCATCATTGCGGGCACCTTCAGCGGCGCCATGATGCACACGCCATGGTGGTCGATCGTCTCGCCCGGGCGACTCAGTTCGCAGTTGCCGCCGCCCTCGGCGGCGAGATCCACGATTACGGCGCCCGCACGCATTCCCCCCACGGCGGCAGCGCTCACGATGCGCGGGGAGGGTCTTCCAGGAACCGCGGCTGTGGTAATCAGAATGTCCGAGGCCGCGATGTGCCGGTCCAGCGCCTCCTGCTGCATGGCTTTTTCCTCGCTGGTCAACTCACGGGCGTAGCCGCCCTCGCCGGTTGCGCTGACACCCGAGTCGACGAAGCGCGCCCCCAGGGATTCCACCTGCTCGCGAGTTTCTTCGCGCACATCATAGGCTTCCACCACCGCGCCGAGCCGGCGGGCCGTGGCGATGGCCTGCAAACCGGCCACGCCGGCACCCAGCACCAGAACGCGGGCCGGGCTGATCGTGCCGGCGGCGGTAGTCAGCATCGGCAGAAACTTCTGCGACTCGTCGGCGGCCATCAACACCGCCTTGTAGCCCGCTATCGAGGCCTGCGAGGACAACACGTCCATGGACTGGGCGCGCGCAATCCTCGGCACCAGCTCCATGGAAAAGGCGGTTACGCCGCGGTCTCGCAGCGCGTCGGTGGTGTCCGAAGCCGCATAGGCATTCAGCAAGCCCACCACCACTGCGCTCTTCTGCAGCTTCGCAATGCGTTCAAGCTCCGGCGGGCCGACGCAGAAGAGCACGTCCGCCTCGGCCGCCACCCGGTCCGGCGAAGACTCGATTTCGACGTTCTTGTAGTCCGTGTCGGCGAAGCTGGCCGCAAGGCCGGCGTCCCTTTCCATGATCACGCGCAAACCCGCCTTGTGCATCCGGGTCAGCACCTTGGGCACGACCGCCACGCGCTGCTCGCCGGGCGCAGTTTCGCGCAAAACACCAATAGCTACGGGCATGCGTTAATCAGGAAAAAGCGGCGCGGGGACGGCAGGCAACGGCGCGAATTGTAGCCGAGGCGGGCATGAAATTTCGCCCTGGGGAGCATCTCCGGGGCAGGTTGACGTTGAATTTTCAAGATTTAGAGGTATAAGGCAGGCTGAGAGGGACAATCCGATGCTTCTTCTGAACGATGCCATGGACTTGCGCCAGTGGGTGCTGCGCACCGACGTGGCCGGTCGGCCCCTGGGCTGGATCGATTACCGCGACGCGGTTCGCCTGTACCACGCCGGCCAGGTGGCTTACCCCTGCGGGCGGCCCATGTTCCGTATTCGCGGCGGCCTGTGCGCGCGCACCGGACGGCGCAGCCAGGTGGAAATCAACACCATCGTGGCCACCCAGGGCGTGTCGGCCGGGCTGAACAAGCGCCTGAGCAACTACACGCCGCCGCTCAACAACCACACGCTTTTCCGGCGTGACGGCCACTTGTGCATGTATTGCGGAGGCCGTTTCTTGAGCCGCGACCTCACCCGGGATCACATCCGCCCGATCACGCTGGGCGGCACCAACACCTGGGCCAACGTGGTTGCAGCCTGCAAGCGCTGCAACAATTTCAAGGGTGGACGGCTGCCTGAAGACGCGGGGATGGAGTTGATGGCGGTGCCTTTTGTGCCGACCTACGCGGAATACATTTATCTGAAAGGTCGTCGGGTGCTGGCCGACCAGATGGAGTTTCTGATCGCCCACTTCCCGCGCAACAGCCGCCTACAGCGCCAGTTCGAAAAGGGCGCGTAGCGCGGACGCTCCGCGAAACCCTCATGACCACCAGGGCTGGCGGCATCGAATCCGTCCTGAGCGAAGAACGCCGGTTTGCGCCCAGCGCCGATTTTGCCGGCCGCGCCGTGCTGGACGAGCAGAGTCTGGGACGCCTGCGCCACAGGGGCCGCGAGGACGCGCAAGGCATGTGGGCGGAGTTGGCCCGCGAACAACTCGTGTGGCGCAAACCCTTCACGCGCACGCTGGACCGCTCGCGGGCGCCGCATTTCGCATGGTTCGCCGATGGCGAGTTGAACGCCAGCGAATCCTGTTTGCGGCCGTGGACCGACAACACGCCCCACCGCGCGGCCATCGTGTATGAAAGCGAGAGCGGCGACACGCGCACGCTGAGCTATCAGGAACTCGGCAAGGCGATCGCGCGCTTCGCCGCTGCCCTGCTGGCACAGGGCGTGGCGCGTGGCGACCGGGTGGTGATCTACATGCCGATGTGCCCGGAGGCCGTCATCGCGATGCACGCCTGCGCGCACATCGGCGCGGTCCACTCGGTGGTGTTTGGTGGCTTTTCGGCGCGCTCGCTTTACGACCGGGTGATTGACGCAGGCGCCGAGGTGATCGTAACGGCCGATGCCGGCCGGCGCGCAGGTAAGCCGGTGCGCCTCAAGAGCGCTGTCGATCAGGCGCTTGCATACGGCCCGCACAAGGTCCGCCACGTGATCGTGTTCCGGCATTCCGGCGACCCGATCGAGTGGCGGGATGAAAGGGACCTGTGGGCCCACGAGATTACCGCCGCTGCCGATTCGGCCTGTCCGGCGGAATACGTGAACGCCGAGCACCCGCTGTTCCTGCTCTACACCTCCGGTTCCACCGGCAGGCCCAAGGGCATTCAGCATTCCACGGCAGGCTACTTGTTGCACGCCAGACTGACCTGCCGCTGGGTGTTCGATCTGAGGGAAGACGACGTTTTCTGGTGCACCGCCGACGTGGGATGGATTACCGGCCACAGCTACGTGGCCTACGGGCCCCTGGCGAACGGCGCGACGGTGGTGATTTACGAGGGCGCGCCCACCTATCCCGACGGCGGGCGGTTCTGGAGCATTTGCGAACGCCACGGCGTAACCGTGTTCTATACCGCGCCTACGGCCATCCGCGCCCTGATGAGGCTGGGTGACCACCTGCCCGCGCAATACGATCTTTCTTCGCTGCGCCTGCTGGGCACCGTGGGCGAACCGATCAATCCCGAAGCCTGGATCTGGTACCACCGGGTCATCGGCGGGGGCAACTGCCCCATTGTGGACACCTGGTGGCAAACCGAGACCGGCGGCATCATGATTTCGCCGGTCCCGGGCGTTACGGCCACCAAGCCCGGATCCTGCACGCTGCCCCTGCCGGGCGTGCATGCGGCCATCGTCGATGAAAGCGGCGAGGAGATCACCGAACCCGACCGCGGCGGCTACCTGGTGATACGCCACCCCTGGCCCTCCATGCTGCGCGACATCTGGGGCGACAGCCAACGATACCGGAACACCTATTTCGGCAAATTCGGCGACAGTTGTTACATTACCGGAGACAGCGCCCGGCGCGACGCCGACGGCTATTTCTGGATCATGGGCCGGCTGGACGATGTGGTCAACGTGTCCGGCCACCGCCTGGGGACCATGGAAGTGGAATCAGCCCTGGTAGCGCATCCGGACGTGGCCGAGGCCGCTGTGGTGAGCCGGCCCCACGAGATCAAGGGCGAATCCATCTTCGCCTTCGTGGTGCTGAAGGGCGAGGCCGCCCGGCGCGAAAGCAGCTTGCCCTCGAAGGAAAGCGCCGGCCCGCAGAAACTGCGCGCCTGGGTGGACGAGCAACTCGGTCCCATCGCCCGCCCCGACGATTTGCGGATCGTCGAAGCGCTTCCCAAGACCCGCTCCGGCAAGATCATGCGCCGGCTCCTGCGCTCCATAGCCCGCGGCGAGGAAATCAACCAGGACACCTCCACGCTCGAAAACGCCGACCTCGTCCGCCAGCTCATGCAGCCCTGAGAGCCTGGCGCATCAGGTCAGGGTGATGGCGGGAAAAAGGATCAGCACGCCCAGCAACAAGGCGTCGCAAGCCAGGTAGGGCGCCGCGGCGCGGATCACCTGTCCGAGCGTGGTGCCCTTGGGGGCGACGCTCTGCATAAGGAACAAAAGCAGGCCGAAAGGAGGCGTGGTGAGGCTCATTTCCAGAGCGAGAAGCACCACCACCCCGAACCAGATCGGGTCGAACCCCATGGAAGCGGCCAGCGGGAAAAACACCGGGATGGTGAGCAGAAGGATGGAAACCTGGTCAAGGAACATGCCGAGCGCCAGCATCACGGCGAACATGAGCAGCAGCTTGGCGTACGGACCCGCGTCCAGCCCGATCGACCACTCCACGGCGGCCGTGCTGACGCCGGAAAACGCCATCAGCTGACTGAAGACCGAGGAACTCAGGATCAGCAGGAACACCATTCCGGCAATTCGCACCGTGCTGATCAGCGACGCCTTCAATGCCTTTACGCTCAGCTTGCGCGCCAGCGCAGCCAGCACGGCAACGCTGAGCGCGCCGAAAGCCGCCGCTTCCGAGGGCGTGGCCCAGCCGAGCACGATGAAGCCGACAACGCAGAACACCACCAGCCCAAGCGGCAGGATGTTGAAAATCAGCATCCGCACGCGCTTGGCCATCGGCGCCCGCTCGACGCCATAGCTGGGCGCGCTGGCCGGATTGAAGCGTGCCTGAAGGTAGATGACCAGGCTGTAGCCCACGGCCAGCACCAGTCCCGGAATGATTCCCGCGATCAGCAGAGCGCCGATATTCAGGCCGGCCAGACTGCCTAGCAGCACCCCCAGGGACGACGGCGGTATCAGCATCGCCAGACCGCCGGTGCCGATGATCGGGCCAATGGACATGTGGGGCGCATAGCCGCGCCGGGTCATCTCCGGAATCATCAGCGATCCCAGCATGGCGGTGTTGGCCATGGTGGAGCCGGTCAATGTGGAGAAAGTGGCGCCGCCCGTCACGGTGATATAGCTCAACCGGGCCGGCAGCCGTCCGAAGAGCGTCTCCAATGCATCGAACACACGGATCGCCAGACCCGAGTGAAACAGCAACGCGCCCATGAAAATGAACATGGGAATCGCCACCAGCGTGAAGCTGGTGATCAGGCTGGTGGCGTTATCAACCGCCTGCAACGGGCCCAGCCATCCTCCCAGGATCATCCAGGCGCCCACCAGGTTGGCGGCCAGGAAGGCGAACGCTACCGGCACGCCCAGCGCCATGAAGGCGAACACCAGCAGGAAGACGGCTATGCCTGCGATCATGTCCCGCTTCCTTCCGGCATCAGAACGCCTGCTCGGCTTCCGCGCCGGACATGCTGTCGCCGCGCAGCAGGCAGCGCAGGAACTCCACTCCCATCATGGTGAAGCCCAGGGCCACCGGCGCAAACAGCGCCCAGCGCGGCATGTCCAGCGAGCGCATCTCCACTTCGCCGCGCAGCGCGCCCTCCACCGCCAGGATGCACGCCAAAACGGCCACAATCCCGCTCACCACAGCGCACAGGCTGAAGATGATCCTGTCCAGCCTGGACCGGACCGACAAGGAGGTTCGCCGATACAGCACTTCCACCACGATCCACGCCCGCTCGCGCACCAGCCAGGGAGCCGCTGCCATGGTCATGTAGAGCAGCGAGTATTCGGTGAGCGCCACCGTGTAGGCCGGCGGCTGCATCTTCAGGTTGCGCAGCGTGACATCCACGACGATGAGCAGGCAGTCGGCCGCGATCAGCGCGCAGGCAAAGATCACCAGGGCATTCGCCAGCCCGTCCCAGAGTCTGGACAGCATGCGTCGCGGCATGCGATCAGCGTTCCGAATTCGGTTCTTCAAGATAAAACAGGGGTTTCAGGGCGTCTGCGGATTCCGGAGCGCGCCCGCGCATGCGTTCCCAGACCACCCGGTGGGCGACATCGCGGAAGGCTTCCGGATCGGGCGCCTCCACACCCTGAAATCCGCTCTTCGCAAGTTCCGCATGCTCCCTTATTCTGAGGTCGCGAAACCATTCCCTGGCCACCACCGCGTACTTCGCCGCCTCTTCGGTGAGGATGCGCCGGGCCTCCTCGCCAAGGCCGTTCCAGCGGTCCAGGTTGATCTGCAGGCAGATGGACAGGTTCAACACTTCCGGATCAATCCGGTAGCGCACGAATTTCTCCACGCCCAGATCAGCCAGTCCAACGCTGGTGAACGCCAGACCATCCACGGTGCCTCGCTGCAGCGCCGTATAGACTTCGCGCAGAGCGATCTGCACCGGACGGGCGCCGAAGCTGTAGAGCAGTTCCCGGTTCGAGGGAGAAGTGCGGATCTTCAGGCCGCGCAGGTCCGGCATGCCCTCCGGCGTGAACCGTGGCCGCTGCGCCAGGTAGATGCTGATGCCCACGCCGGACTGCATCCACCCGATCAGATGGGAGTTGGCGCGTTCTTTCCAGTACGGCTGCAGGGCCTCAAGAGCGCCCGAGGCGCGCGCCTGCATGGGGTCGATGTTGGCGGCGAAGATGGCGTCGCCTTCCGGCAAAAGTCCCAGGTAGTAGGTGATGCCGCCCAGGGCCATGTCAATCACGCCGCGCCTCAGAGCGTAGAACAGTTGGCGTTGCGGGATCACTTCCGGTCCGCCGAGAAAGTCGATCTGCACCACGCCGCGGCCCCGCTCATTGACCGCGTCAATGTAATTTTGCGCGTGCTGCGAAAAGTTGATCTGCCGGTTCCAGGAACTCACCAGCGTGAGGGTTTCCTCGCCGTAGGCCGGCATGGCGGCCACCAGCGCGAGCGTCAGCGCGGCAATGAGCGCCTTATGCCGCGCCTTATGCCGGGGCATGGTTTCCTTCCGGCAGCGCTACAGCCCGATCGATCTGGCGCAACTCGCGTTTCAGAAGCACCAGACCAACCCCCGCCGATACCAGGTTGCCCAGCGCGCCGCCAAAAAACACGCCGGTCAGACCGAACAGCAGGCCCAGCAGCCATGAGAGCGGAACGTACACCACAAGCGTCCGGCACAACGACACCATCATGGCCGCCAGCGGTCTGCCCAGCACGTTCAGGGAAGTGTTGGCGATCATGGTCACGCCCAGCAGGCAATAGGTCCACGGCAGGATGCGCAACTGCGTAACCGCCGCCCGCATGGCGCCCTGGTCTTCGGTGAAGAATCCCACGATGGGCTCGGCGAAGATCGTGAGCAGGGTGGCCACGCCCAGACCATAGAAGAAAACGAAACGCAGGCACCAATTGTGCGCGGCCCGAACCCGGTCCATGCGCTCGGCGCCCGCATTCTGTCCCACGAACGGCCCGATCGCCGCGCCCAGCGCCATGAATGGCAAAAGCGCCAGCGCCTCCGTGCGGATTCCCACGCCGAACCCGGCCACCGCGGTTTGGCCGAATCGCGCCACCATGGCGGTCACGAAGGCGGAAGTCAAAGGCGCCATCAATCCGGAAGCGTTGGCCGAAAGCCCCACATGCAGAATGCGTTTCCAGGAATCGAAAATGAGCTTCATGCCGCGCAGGGTGAGGAACTTGTCGCGGCGGATTCCGATCGCCAGCATGGCCGCAAGAGATACCAGGTTGGCGATCACGGTGGCAAGCGCGGCGCCTTGCACCTCCATACGGGGAAATCCGAACAGGCCGAAGATCAGGATGGGATCCAGAACCGCGTTGACCACTGCGGTCAGAGCGAGCAGCAGGCCCGGCGATTTGGCGTCTCCCAGCGCGCGCAGGATCGATCCGCCGATTACGGGCCCAACCATGAAAATCAAGCCCACCAGGTAGATCTCCATATAGTCGCGCACCAGCGGCATGGTGGTCTCGTCGGCGCCCATCAGGCCGAAAATGGAGTCCATGAAAAGCCAACCCGCCGCCAGCAACACCACGCCCAGCAGTCCGCTCAGCAGAAACGCGTGGGTAGCGATCCGCCGCACGCGGCGCCGGGCGCCCTGGCCCAGAAGGCGGGCGATGACGGAATTGGCGCCAACGCCGATGCCCATGGCCACGGCGGCCACCACGAAGCCCACCGGCTGCGTGTAGCTGACCGCAGCCAGCGGAAGAGGTCCCAGCCGGCTAACGAACCAGGCATCCACCAGGCCGAAGGAAATCATCGCCAGAAGCCCGATCATCATCGGCACCATCAGTTCCCACAGATGGCGGCCCACGGACCCTTCGGTGAGGCGCGCTTTCATGACCGGCGCATGATACGGGACGGCGAAGCTTACCCGCCTGCGGAGAGCGCCCCAACGAGCTCGGCGAGACTGGACACGGTGAAGTCCGGCAGCACTTCCGCTGCTGGCGCGCGGGCCGCGCTGGAAGCAGCGCCTCCGTAACGATCTACCCAGGCTGTTCGGAGTCCGAGAGCATTGGCAGGCTCGATGTCGTGGAACAGGCTTTGCGCGGCATGCAGCAATTCGCCTTGATTGATTCCCAGGTCTGCCAGCCGCGCCAGAAGGAAGCGGAAATTGCGCGGGTCGGGCTTGTAGGAACCGATCTCCTCGGCAGTGCACACGATATCGAACTCAACCCCCAGGGCCTTCTGCGACACCGCGAAGGACTTGCGGTCCACGTTCGAGAGAACCGCAAGCCGGTAGCGTTTTTGCAAACGGGACAGAGCGGCGTTGGAGTCGGGAAATGGCGGCCAGCGAACTATGGACGCTGCGAACGAAGCAGCGTCGGCGTCCGTGACCGGCAGATCGAGTCGCCTTGCTATCCGGCGCGCCACCTCGGCCAGCACTTGCGGATACGCCATCTCCGGGTGGGCACTTTGAACCTCGGGCTCGGCATCGCTGAAAGCGGCCAGCAATTCGGCGCGGCTGAATTGGGCGCCGTTTTTCCGCGACCATTCCGAGAGCGCGTCCACGATCCCGCTTTCCCAGTCGATCAGCGTGCCGTAGCAATCGAAACTGATTATCTTGATCTTCATCTTTCCCTCCGCTGCGCGCGCATTGTAGAGTCAACCCAAAACAAATGGCGGGAGCAATGGCGGGAGCAATGGCGGGAGCAACAAGCCGGCAGCATAATTTCTGCGTAGAATTGGAGCGATAGTCGGGAGGGAGAAATTCGAGTATGGATAACAGAGCCTTGAATGCGGCGGCGAACGCAGGGGAGTTGCGAATCAACAAGGAGTTGCGGATCAACAAGAGAGAGCTGCTTGGGGGCGTTGGAGCAGCCGCGGCGCTGGCCATGATGCCGCGAATCAGCCGGGCAGCCAGCGAAACCTGGGACCTGATCGTTGTGGGCGGCGGGTCGGCGGGTCTGCCCTGCGCGATCTTTGCCGCCTGGCAGGGCGCGCGGGTTCTGGTGGTGGACCGGGCGCACCGCCTCGGCGGCACGCTCGACCGGTCCTCGGGACAGATCGCGGCCGCCGGGACGCGGCTTCAGGCCGAACTGGGCATCGAGGATTCGCCAGAGGCGCATTTCGACGACATCATGCGCATCAGCAAAGGCACGGTGGACACGGAACTGGTAGGCGTGTTTGTCAAGGAGGCGGCCGCTACCGTCGACTGGCTGGGCGAACTCGGCTTCTCACCCATGCCGGACCATCCGGTGGTTTCCGGCGGGCATGAACCCTACCTCACTCGCCGCTACCTGTGGGGCGAACAAAATGGCATCGCCATCCTGAGGGCGCTGTTGCCGCCGTTCTTCGAACAGGTGCGCAAGGGTTCCATCGAGTTCCTGATGCGCACCGACGCGCTGGAGTTGATTCAGGATGGCGAAGGCGCGGTGCAAGGCGTAATGTTGCAGGATGCGACGGGACGCAAGATGGACCTGCGGGGCCGCAAGGTGGCGCTAACCACCGGAGGTTGCGCCGCCAATCCCAGGATGTTCGAGGAACTGCACGGCGCGCCTCTCTACGCGAAACTCGCTTATCCCTTCGATCTCGGCGGCGGACTGGAGATGGGCGTGGCCGCGGGCGGCGTGCTGCGGGGAGCGGAGCACTTCCAGACTTTCTTCGGCATGGTGCTGAACGACTTCAACGTGCCCAGCACGCCGGCGCCGGTGCCGGTCAATACCGTGCCCCAGGCCCGCATGCCCTGGGAGATGTACGTGAATTCGGCCGGACAGCGCTTTGTGCGCGAGGATCATCCCAGCGTGGATGCGCGCGAACACGCCCTGCTTGCGCAGGAAAATCACCGCTACTGGATCGTCTTCGACCAGGAGATCATGAACAAGGCGCCAACCATGGTGCGGGGCTGGGACCGCGGCCGCATGGACTGGGCTTTCGACAAATACCACTTCTTCTCGCGCGGTAATTCCCTGAGCGAGCTTGCGCAATGGGCCGGGATAGACGCCGGAGGGCTTGCGGCGTCCGTGGAGCGCTATAACGCTGGCGTTTCCAGCGGCAGCGATCCGGATTTCGGCCGGGAGCACATGCCCCTGCCGATCGGCAAGCCGCCCTTCTACGCGATACGGATGCAGGGCACCCAACTGCTGTCGTTCGCCGGCCTTACGGTCAATCCGCAGCTTGAGGTTCTTGACGGCAGCGGCCAGGCCATTCCCAACCTGTACGCGGCGGGCGAGGTGCTGGGGGCGGGAGCGACTACCGGCTTCGGCATCGTGAACGGGATGCTGCTCACGCCGGCGCTGGTGTTCGGACGCATGATCGGGGAGCGCGTGTTCTCCTGATGTCCCCGGAGCGCAGCACTGGTCGTTTGACATGAAATACGACTTGCAAACCCTGCGGGGGGATCTGTTCGGCGGCATCACCTCCGCCGTCGTGGCGCTTCCGGTAGCGCTGGCTTTCGGCATCGCGTCCGGGCTGGGAGCGGCTGCGGGAATGTACGGGGCGATCGCGGTGGGCTTCTTCGCCTCCGTCTTCGGCGGCACCCGCTCGCAGATATCCGGGCCCACGCCGTCGATGACTGTCGCCATGGCGGTAATCCTCTCCACACATGCCGATACGCTGCTGGAAGCGTTGACCGTGGTGGTGCTGGCCGGCCTGATCCAGGTGCTGCTGGGGGTTTTGAGGATAGGACGCTTCGTGGTCTACACGCCGCATGTGGTGGTGTCCGGGTTCATGTCCGGCATCGGCATCATCATCGTGCTGATCCAGGTGTTGACATTTCTGGGGGCGCCCACCTCGCCCGAGGGCCCAATGGGAGCCTTGCTCGGCCTGCCGGAGGCGATCGCCAGCATCAATACCAGCGCGATGATCATCGGGGGGGTGGCGCTGGGCATTAGCGTGCTGTGGCCGAAGAACGTGGACCGTATCGTTCCCGGGCCGCTGGTCGCGCTGGTCGTCGGAGCCGGGCTGGGAATGCTGTGGCTAACCGACGCGCCGGAGATCGGGAAGATTCCCGAGGGTTTGCCAGCCCCCATGCTGGCATTGCCTTCGGTTGAATTCCTTCTGGGCGCTCTGCAACCGGCCATCATTCTGGCCCTGCTCGGTGCAGTGGACAGCCTGCTCACGTCTCTGGTCGCCGACTCCATGACGGGCAACCGGCACAAGCCGGACAAGGAACTGGTGGGACAGGGCATCGGCAACATGGTTTCCGGCCTGTTTGGCGGAATGCCGGGCGCCGGCGCCACGATCGGGACCGTAACCAACATCCGGGCGGGCGGCAGCACTCCGATGTCCGGCGTCATCCGGGCCGTTTTTCTACTTGCCCTGCTGCTGGGCGCCGGACGCTACGTGGAGCCCATCCCTCACGCCGTGCTGGCGGGAATCCTGATGAAGATCGGCTGGGACATTGTGGATTGGCGACTGCTGCGCCGCATCCACCGCCTGCGCCGCGGTCACCTGGTGGTGATGCTGCTGACGCTGGGGCTTACGGTTGCGGTGGATCTGGTAACCGCCGTGGCGATCGGACTGATCGTGGCGGGCATGAACCACGCCCGGCAACTGAAGGGACTGGAGCTCGACAGCATTGTTTCCGTGCCGGTGCTGGACCAAACCTTCTTCGCCGGCGAGAAGGACATGATAATCCGCGACCCACTGCAGGCGCGGGTGGGCATAGTGGCCCTGCGCGGCGTGCTTACCGTGGCTTCATCCCGCAACCTGGCCAGCGTGATCGGCGCAGACATCAAGGATCACGAAATCGTGGTGTTCGATTTTTCCAGCGCCAAGTACCTGGACGACAGCGCCGGCATGGTCATCGAGCAGATTCTGGGTGTGGCCCGGGATGCGGATACCAAGGTGATCGTGGTGGGCCTGACGGGAGATGTGGCCGAAATGATCCACCGGCTGGATGTGCTTCGTTACGTTCCCAAGACTCACGTTGTGGACGAAATGTCGGAGGCGCGCCGACTTGCGCGCTTTATTCTGGGCGACTAATTTCCGTATTTCCTGAGTGCGAAAGCCACTACTGCGTCCGACTGGGCGGTTCCGGCGCGCGCATTGCCGCCGGCAGCGATCACCACGAATTGACGACCGCCTGCGCGGTACGTGATGGGCACTGTCATGCCGGGCGCCGGCAAGGCGCCGGACCAGAGTTCCTCGCCGGTTTCCACGTCCAGGGCGCGCAGGTTGTGGTCAAGGGTGGAGGCCACGAACACCAGGCCTCCGCCAGTCACGATGGGACCCCCCACGCTGGGCGACCCCCAGCCGAAGGCCGCAGGCAGCGTTACGCCCATCGCGCGCAAGCGTCCCAGGGGCGCTTGCCAGCGCAACTCGCCGCTGTCCATGTCGATGGCGCTGAGCGTGCCCCACGGGGGCGGCGTACAGGGAAACCCCGAAGGCGAAATCCAGACCTCGCCCTCCACGCGGTACGGCGTGCCGCTCAGCGTGCGGTTGAGATAGTCGAGGGAGCCTTCATGCTCGCCCTCTTCCAGGGGCACCAGGCGCAGCCAGGTAGCCAGGTTCTCCGCCTTGATCACCAGAAGATTGGTTTCCGGATCGTAGGCCGCGCCGCCCCAGTTGCCACCGCCCAGCGCTGAAGGAAACAGGATGCTGCCACGTCGGCTGGGCGGCGTAAAAAGGCCCTCGTAGCGCGATTCGTCAAACCGCCTGCGGCACCAGTTGCGGTCGAAAACGGTGATTCCGAACAAGCTCTCCCGATCCAGTTCCTGGCGCGCGAAAGAAGCGATTCCGGTGGGGATGGGCTGAGTGGGAAAGGCGGTCTCATCGGGCAGGTGGGAAGGTGGAATGGGCCGCTCCTCCACGGGAAAGACCGGTTCGCCCGTGTCCCGGTCAAACACGAAAAGATGTCCACTCTTGGTCTGCTGGATGGCGACATCGCGTGGCTTTTCGTCCTTGCGGATGGTCACCAGCAGGGCGTGGCCAGGCAGATCGTAGTCGTACAGATCGTGGTGAACGGTCTGGAACGACCAGTTGGGCTTGCCAGTCGCCCCGTCCACTGCCACCACCGCGTTGGCCAGCGGCAGATCCACGCGGCGCCCTCCGCCGTAGTAGTCCACAGATGGGCTGGTGGTGGGCAGAAACACCAGGTTGCGCGCCGGATCGGCGCTCATCGTGCTCCACACGTTGGCGGCGCCGGTAACCGCGCTGTGCTCCGGAGGAATGGGATTGAACTCCCAGACCAATTCCCCGGTGCGCGCGTTGAAGGCCCGCACGACCCCGTCGTTGGCATTGGCCAGACCGTCGTTCGAACCAGCGCCGGCAATCACCAGGTCGCCCAGCACCACCGGCGGCGACGACATGCCGCGGACCTCTCCTTCGCCGTAGCCTTCGTAGTCCCAGTGCGACACGTAGCCGGGGTGATCCTTGGCCGCGCCAAAGTCCCGGCAGGCTTCTCCAGTGAGTGCGTCGATGGCGTGAACCGCGCCGGTGAAATCGCCCTTGAAGATGCGCTTCACGCAGGGCGCGGACGATGCTTCCGCCTGTTCCCAGTAGGCCACCCCGCGGCAGGTGCTCGGCCGGCGCGCCTCCCCGGCGCGTTCCGCCTCTACGCCGGTCAGCGCAGCGTGCGCATCGAACACCCAAACGTCTTCGCCGCTTTCGGCGTCGACAGCAAACACCCGGTTGAAGGGCGTGCAAAAATAGACCAGCCCGTTGGCCATCAGCGGCACTGCCTGCTGCGTTGATCCGATCCTGAATTCGCCTTCGGCAAAATCGCCGCTGTGATGCACCCAGGCCCGCTCGAGGCGGGCGACGTTGTCCCGGTTTATTTCGGCCAGCGGCGAGTACTGGCTGCCGCCGGGGTCCTGGCCGAAGTTCCGCCACTCGTAGGAATTACGGTGCGGGCCGGCGGGCTCCTGCGCCTGCACCGAGCCAGCCGATGTGGCCAGCAGCAGGCAGACGGCGAAAAGGAAACCGGGACGGAGCAAGCTCCACCCCCGGGGAGGGCCGGAACGCGGCGAGGGCCTTGCGCGTAGCCTGAGCCTGGGGCCTGTTAGCACTAGGCCGTGCGTGTAGCGTGAACGCGCCCGAAGAACAGGACGCCTTTCCTGGCCTCGCGCACATCGAATCCCAACTTCGCGATCTCGGTGGGAAAGTGGATGCTGGCGAACTCGTTGCGCCACACTTCCTGGTTCCAGCGATGGTCCCACCAGCGGCGGAACCGGCGATACCCCGTTGGCGGGCGCTCGTCGCTCGGAAAATCGAACGGTTGAAACACGCCGCCGGGCCGCGTAATCCGGGCCACCTCGCGCACGATCTGCCTTGTGATGTCGGCCGGTGTTTCGTGAAACACGATGTACGAGGCCACCACATCGAAGTAGTCGTCGGGAAAGTCCGTTTTTTCGCCCAGGGCCTGCACGAAATGCACTTCCTTGCCCAGGTCGACAGCCCGCATGTGCGCATAACGCACCATCGGCGCGGACACATCGAGTCCCCAAACTTCGGCGTTGGGGAATCGGTCCTTGAGCGCCACCGTCAACTGACCCGGGCCGCAGGCCAGGTCCAGCACCCGCAGGACACGATCATCCTCGGGCGGCTCCACGGCCGCTGCCAGGGCGCCATGCACTTCGTCCTGATCGTTGTGCCCCATGTAGAAGTGGTTGGTGCCGTAGTGATAGATGTGGCCCGCGAACGGATCGCCCACGTAGCCACCCGGCTGGACATGAATCTCGTGGGACGCATACTCCGGCACCTTCAGATCGGGGTCGAGCCTCAGAGTGCCGGGACCGGCCTTTGCCGCCTGGTCCATCTCGGCCAAATAGGCCTCGGCATTGCCGTGAAACTCGTCCTGCAACAACTTCCAACTGATCAACTGGCCGCTGATCCAGTAACGCATGCTCGCACCGATAACCGGATCGCCTTCCAGAACATCGCGGATGGCTTCCAGCGAAGCAGTGTCGGGATTCAGCCCCTCGGCCTCGAATATCTCTCCGGCGCGCACCTGCGCGGCTCGGCCCAGGGGGCCGTTCGACCAGACCCGAAAGCCGGTCAGAAAGTCCTGGCGGCTCTCCAGATCCAGGCTGGACAAGCGCTCCAGCTTGCCGATGGAACCGCGGGGCTCGAAGTCATACGGCAACGCAGCAGGCCCGGTGGAAGAAGCCCGCGCCTTGCGCACCGCAGCGGGGGCCGAAAACGCGGCAGCCAGAGCGCCCAGTATCGTCCGCCGGTTCATCATTGGTCTTCCCCTCCCATGCCGCCGCCGGCCGATGCGGGCGCCTCCTGCTCCGGCCGGGACGAGGCGCCGGCGTTATTCCCGGTGCGGAACTCCATCATCGGTTGGCCCTCGCCCAGCATGCCGACCGTGATCGAGCCGAAGGTGCGCTCGATGAACTGATCGCGCTCCTGCCGCCAGGACTTTTCTTCCTCGGCGCTGGGCTTGTACGACTCGATCAGATCGCGCGTTACCTTCCCGTGGTCCTCCAGCAGTCTCTCCACGATCTTCATCCGGCGAGCCTGCACCCAAAGCTCGGTGCTGATCGATACCAGCGCCGTCATCAGATGATCCAGGGCCGGATCAGCCATGAACGTGGCCTGGTCCGTATCGGACTTGATGAAATCGGCTGTGTAGCCCGGATTTTCACTCATAGCATATCCCCCAATTTCAGATTTTTCATTATAGGTTATGCCGCGGAAGCGCCTCCTTCTCCTTTTTGCGCTCCGTTTGGCGCGCCGTGCCGAGCTGGGACGCGAGACAGAGTCTGCGGGAAGGTCTTGCTGCCCTCCCGTCTCCGGAGTGGCAACGACAGGGATGTCGTTGCCAAGCTACAAGGACGTATTCGTGCGTCTCCGGAGGAGGGAGGGCAGCAAAACCTTCCTGCACACTCCGTCCGGACGCTTGTCAGGCGGAGTCCGCAATCGCAGTAGTGCGGAGGGTGATCAGTCGCCGGAAATTGCCAGGGACAGAATGCGGTCCAGGCGGAAGGTGCGCTCGTCCTCGCGCAGCGCGCACCAGGCCCGCATCCCCAGGAATTCCCGGCTGGAATACGAGCGCATCCCCACTTCCAGCGGCTGCACGCGGCGGCGGGTATGAACGTCGTTGCGCTTGAGGTATTTCATGTCCAGGTCGCGCTGTTCCCTGATTGCCTGGCCGATGATGGCGAGCTTTTCGTCGATCGATTGCCTGCGCTCGGCGCGTTTGTACTGCTCGCCGGTAAGGAAGCGCTGTACCCGCCAGTCGCAGCGGATCGAGCCGCCAGTAAGCGGCCGGGTCAGCACCAGGCCCTCCAGGGTCGTGCAGCGGCTCAGCGCGACATAGGCTTGTCCGGCGGCGAACACCCGATCCAGATCGACCACCATGCGGTCGAAGGTCTTTCCCTGGCTCTTGTGCACGGTCACCGCCCAGGCAAGCCGAAACGGAAACTGGGTGAATGTGCCCGCGGGGCTGGAGACGATGGCGCCATCGCTCAACTCGAACCGGATAAGCTCCCACTCATAAGGCTCCACGCGCGCCAGTCGTCCGGAGTTGGCCAGGCGAATCCGTACATGTTCCTCGCCGCCACCGATACTCACATCCTCGATCACGCCGATGCTGCCGTTCACCCAGCGCTGCGCACTGTCGTTGTTCAGCAGCATGACCTGAGCGCCCTTCTTGAACTTGAGCGGGTCCTGCGTGGGTTGGTACTCGCGCCCGAACTGGCCCTGGATCACCGCGCGGGACACGTGCTCGGGACCCGGCAAGGCGTCCAGGCGCGCCTCATTGATCGCGTCCGCCTTGCGATTGGTGCCTGTGAGCGTGATATAGCCCTGCCCTTCCGGCGGCCGGAAATCGGCATCCACCCGCTCGTTCAGGCGCTCGATATCGCTCCCTTCGGCCGCGTTCTTGCGAACCCGGTTCAGCAAGCCGGCGAACGCCCGGTCGCGCTGCCTGAAGATTTTCGTCAGCTCCAGCGTTTCCAGCTCCACGCCCTCAAGCGCCCGGGCGCTGAAAAAGTGCGGGGATTCATAGCGCTGCTTCAAAGCCTCCCGCTCCATGCCGGTCACCACCGGCGGCAACTGGTACAAATCGCCGATAAACACCATGTGCGCCCCGCCAAAAGGCTGCCCCGGAAGCGGCCCGTGGCGCTTGAGAAACCAGTCCACGCAGTCGAGCAGATCGGCGCGCAGCATCGACACCTCATCAATGATCAGGGTTTTGAGGTTTCTGTACAAGGCGGGATTGCGCGGACGGCGTTTGCCGGCGGATTCTGGCGTGATGTCAATGCCGAATCCGAAGAAACGATGCACGGTCTGCCCGCCCACGTTAAGGGCCGCAACCCCGGTGGGCGCCAAAACCACCGGGTCCCAATCCACCTGTTCGCAGAAATGGCTCAGCAGCGTGGACTTGCCGGTGCCCGCGCTGCCGGTAATCAGCAGATGGCGCCGGCCCTCCTGCATGGCTTTGAGCGCGCGCGCGAACTCGCCGGTAATTTCGATTTTCTGCGCGTGATTGACCATTCTCGACACTGCCTTGATTCAAGACTCACGATGCGGTCGGCAGATCCCAATCCGTAATGGCGACCTTGAGCGTGGCGCGGGGGCTGCTGATATAGACCCTGCGGGGAACCGTAAGGTCGCGCGCCAGGGTCAGCGCATTCACCTCGATTCGCCAGCCTTCCTGGCGAAATTCGCGCGCTGCGTTTTCGGAGGAACGGGTTTCGCTGTGCGGACTGCGGGGATCGGGCAGGCCTCTCAACCAGAACGGCAGGCTGCTCAGAGGCGCGTCCGCGCACAACAGTTCCAGTTCATCGGCCGCCGCTCCCGAAGCGCACATCGGAATCCACGCGCCGTCGCTCCACAGCAGGATGTCCGCACCCTCGATCAAGACGCGCTCGGCGCCCACGCCCCAGGGACCGCTCAACTCCAACTGCGACCTGAGGCCGTCCTGACGCCAGAGAAAATTGGCCTGAACGGCGCGGCCCCCGGCATTGAACGCCACCCGCCCGCGAGACTCCCAGGCATTGAGGGCTGCGAGCGCGGCTACGTCCAGTGTCCCGTGGCTCATCTCGCGCGCCGGCGTGCATGCGGCGATGACGACGCAGGCCATCGCAAGCAGGCAGAGGCGGCCGCGGGCCCGCTTCACCGCAAATATCTTTCCTGCAAGACCTTGAGCAGCGCCGCGTCCTCGAATCGCTGCAGCGACTCGCGCAGCAGTTCTTCGGCCCGCCGAGTATGTCCCAACTCAAACAAGACCTCGCAGAGATGCGCCGCGACTTCGGGATGCGGAAGAGCCGCCAGCGCCTGCTCCAGCAGCGGCACCGCCTCCTCCGTACGCCCCAGCCGATACAGCACCCAGCCCATGCTGTCGACGATTTCCGGCGAATCAGGCGCGAGTTCCAGCGCCAGACGAATGTGCTGATGCGCCTCCTGAAGACGAATGCCACGGTCGGCCAGCGTGTATCCGAGAGCGTTCAGGAGTGCCGAGTCGCGCGGATAGTCGTCAAGCAAGTCTTCCATGGCCCGAATGGCCTTGCGATGTTGATTCAGATCAACCAGCAAATGGGCGCGCGCCGTGCGCAGTTGGCGGCTATCCGGAAAGTAACGCAGACCTTGCTCATAAGCCGCCAGAGCATCCTGCTGGCGGCCCGCTGCCTGCATCAAACTCCCGGCCAGCGACAGGCTTTCGTAAGTGTGCTGGGGATGCCGGCGAACCAGTTCCAGTACGGACGCCAGGGCTTCGCCGTACTCTTGCAGTTCAACGAAAGCATGAACCAGGCCCCGCGTTGCCGCCAGGGCCAGCGCTTCCGACCGAATGCCGGCGTACCAATCCAGGGCCTCCAGCCATTCCCCGCGGTCGGCAGCGATGCTCCCCAGTTGCTGCTGAACCTGATCGATCTCATAACCGCGCGTAAACAGTTCAAGCAATATCGGCTCGGCCAGATTGTCGGCGCCGAGCAAGCGCAGCATTCGCGCCTCCTGAACCGCCAGATCAGGCAGGTCCGGGCGCTGCTGCCGCAAATCGCGGATCCGGCTGATGGCCTCGCGCGGCTGGCGGTTTTCCAGCAGCAGCATGGCGTAGTTCTGTTCCAGCGAGACGCTTTCGCGCAGCGCCAGTTGTTCAGTCAGCCCGGCCAGCGCCATATCGGGGTCGCCCGCGCGAAGTCGTGCGGTGGCCGCAATCGCGTGCGCAGCGTCGTCCTCGGGATTCCGCGTCAGCAGAACGTCGGCGTGACGAAGAGCCTGATCGTACTGCGCGGCGCCCAGCGCAACACGGGCGGCCAGCAGGAGCACGCCCGGTGAATCGGAAAACTCGCGCGCGAGTTCCGCGGTAATGGGCCCAAGTGGCCGGGCGCCCAGCAACTCCGGGTTGAGGCCGGAGAGACGATCCATTAACAACTCCACAAACCGCTCGGTTTGTTCGGGCCGGGCCAGACCCTTGCGGGCGACGGCAATCGACTGGTCGGCCTGGCCAGCGGCCACATGCAGCGCCGATACCAGGGCCAGAGCCTCCGGATCCTCCGGAGCATGCTCCAGCCACAGGTCGGCGCCCTCAAGAGAAATCGAATACAGATCGCGCCGGTAAGCGAACTCGGCCGCCTTTCTGGCCGCCGCCGCAGCTTGCGCGTCGCCGGAAAGATCGGCCGCCGCAGCCAGCATGGCTCGCGCTTCGGATTCGGGGAACGGTGGCCAACCCGCCTCGTTCAGCCACAACTGCCCGCTCGCGCAGCCCGCCAGCCAGAGGCCCGCAAGGCCCGCCACGGTGCTTGCCATGGTGCTTGCCATGGTGCTTGACACGAGAGAAGGACGATTCACACTGCGATAATAGCCGCTGTTGAGGCTACGGCCCTGCGACGACCCTTTGTCGCGATGCATTTGTCACATTTGCCATGAATCCCGCCCTGCTGGAAAAACTTCGCGGCCTGAAGCACCGCTTCGCGCGTCTTGAAGCGGCGCTGGCCGATCCGGAAGTGCTTTCCGATGCCGCGCGCAGGCGCGACGTCGGGCGCGAGCACGCCCGCCTTCAGCCGCTGGCCAGCCTGCTCGACCGTTACGAACAGGCGCTTGAGACCGAGTCCAGCGCCAGCGAAATGCTGGAAGGCGACGACGAGGAACTGCGTGAACTGGCGCGCGAGGAAATCGTTCAGGCGCGCAGCCAGCAGCAGGACCTGGAACGGAATCTGCGCCGTTTCCTGCTGCAACCCGACCCGCGCGACGCCCGCGACGTGTATCTGGAAATACGCGCCGGAACCGGCGGCGACGAGGCGGCGCTGTTCGCCGGCGACCTGTTTCGCATGTACGCGCGCTACGCGGAGGCGCGCCGCTGGTCGCAAGACATCCTGCAAGCGAGTGAAGGCGAACACGGCGGTTACAAGGAAGTCATTTGCCGCTTGTCCGGCAAGCGAGTTTTTTCGTACCTGCGTTTCGAGTCCGGCGCTCACCGCGTGCAGCGGGTGCCGGAAACCGAGTCGCAGGGCCGCATCCACACTTCGGCCTGCACCGTCGCGGTGCTGCCGGAAGCCGAGGAAACCGGCGAAATCGAAATCGATGCCGGCGATTTGCGGGTGGACACCTACCGCGCTTCGGGCGCCGGCGGGCAGCACGTCAACAAGACCGATTCCGCGGTGCGCCTGACCCATCTTCCCACGGGCATCGTCGTGGAGTGCCAGGACGAACGCTCGCAGCACAAAAACCGCGCCCGCGCCTTGTCGCTGCTGCGGGCACGCCTGCTCGACGCGGAAGAACGCCGCCGCGAACGCGAACGCGCCGAGGAGCGCCGATCGCAGGTGGGGAGCGGCGATCGCTCCGAGCGTATCCGCACCTACAACTACCCGCAGGGCCGCGTAACCGACCACCGCATCGGACTGAGCCTCTACAAGCTGCCGCAAATCATGGAAGGCGACCTCGACCCGATCATCGACCCGCTGCGCCAGCAAATGGAAGCCGAACAACTCGCCGCCCTGGATGTCGGCCCCTGATCCCGTCTCTTTCCTTGAGTCGAGTTTCTTACCCCCTCCTCAGCCAGGAGACGGGATCAGAACTCCTCCAGAAGGCGGCCGAAACCGGTGATCCTGTCGTGGATGCCGTTGGCCCTGAGCGCGTGCCAGTAAGTGGCGGTGTTGATGGCGATGACCGGCTTGCCGAGCCAGCGTTCGCCCGCCGCCGCCAGGCGGATTGCCGACAGATTGGTGCCCACCTGCACCAGGGCGTCGATGTCGTCACCATCCAGTTGCTGAAATTCCTTGACGATCCGCGCTTCGTCCACCGTGGCGATCGCCGTCCATGAAGGGCAGCGCAAACAGGAATCGCGCAGCACGTTGAAGCCGCGTTCGGAAAGGTAGCGGCTGACTTCGCGGTTGGCCACCGGATAGTAGGGCGACAGAAACGCCACGTTGCGGGCGCCACAGGCATCCAGCGCGTCGGCCACCGCTTCCGATCCAACGGAAAGCTTCAGTTGGGCAATGTCCTCGATCTTGCGCTTCCATTCCGTGCCGCCTTTCACGCCGCCGTAAAAAGTCACCGCGGACATCCCCATCACCAGGTAGTCCGGTTTGGCCGTAAGCACGCCCCGCACCGCCGCCGCCGTGTTCTCGGAAATCTCGATGGTCCCCGCCATGAACGTTTCATCGGATATCGCATTCGCGTCCTGAATCACGATTCGCGAGTAGTGGTTGGTCACGCCCCGGGGGCGCAAATCATCGAAGTCCGGCTGCACCACCGTATTGGTAGAAGGCCCCAGCACCCCGAACTTCTTTCGCCACCCCAAAACATCCGTCATCGCAAAATCCTCCGTTCCGATCAGCCCATTTCACCAGAGCCCATAATCATCGCGCCACCCTTTGCCCTCTCTGCCCAGCTTGCGCGTTATCGCGTTGATCCCTTCCCTCCTCGCCCCCGCCTTCCGGGAGTGTTGGAGGCAGGATGCCGGAACCAAGCTCCATGGACGGATTCATGCGTCTCCCGGAAGGCGGGGGCGAGGAGGGAAGGGATCAACGCGATAACGCGCCGGCGCACGCCCAGCCACCAAAAAGCGGCTCAGCCAAAGCCCCGCATCTCGATGATGCGCTCGAAGAACGAGGGCCCCTCGTCATGCTCCGGCGACTGCTCGAATGCCGGCGAAAGCGCCCGCGCCCGCTCGAGATAGCCGGCGTCCAGATCCTCGAAGGACGGCACCTTCACCGCGTCGAAATGCCATATCACGTGGCCGGGCAGAATGCCCATCTCGTTCCACGGCCGCCGGGTGGCGGAAAAGATGTTCCAGCCCCCGGCGGCGGCGGTCGGCTGGCGCGGCTCTTCGCCCAGGATTTCATGTGTCGCAGCAAAAAGGGACGCATATTCCAGCGACGGCTGCGGCAGGATGGGCGGAAAGCGGGAGCCTTCCTGGATGCGCAGGATTCCGTTGTCGTCCGCCCAGTCCAGATGCAGTGGCTTCTCGGCGTAATGGTCGGGAAATACCCGCCGCATGCTGCCGAACCACTGCCCCATGGGCGTGTAGTACTGCCCTTCCTTGTGCCGTATGAAACTTGCCGGCAGCGTAACCGTGGCACCGTTGAAAGGGCTGGCGTACTGGTCGATGAACTCGCCGGTCTCGAGATCGGTGAAGAACGACACCGTGGACGGATAGCGCACCCACACATGTTCTTCCACCTGCTTCCACCACCCGGTTTCGCTGCCCAGAAACCCATACAAGGGGGTTACGGCATCTTCCTGAACGGCAAAAACCTTGCCGCGGGTTTTCCACACGCAGGGATCGCCTCCCTCGTTTCCGTAGGCGCGAACCATCGCACGGCACTGCGATTCCGGATCGCTCGGCAGCCTCCGCTGCTCGGTGGCGGCCGTCTCTTCCGCCGCCAGCACTCGGGGCGCGCCTACCCCCACACCCATCACGGCCGCCGCCTGCAGCAAGTTCCTGCGATTCATACCAAGCTCCCTCGGAGAATTTCAGACCGAAGTGCGTAACGATAGCGCAACCGGGGCGGGGGCATGGCCCAAACCGCGCCCCTCACTGCGTTACACCGCACAGCATTGCCCTCACGGCGCGGCTGCACGGGGGCGTATGATTCCCGTTCTCGCCGCCGAGACCTGACGCCGGAGGACCCAATGAGCATACTGCCCGCCACAGACGCCCGATTCGATTGGAGCGTTCCGGTCGCCGTGATCGGGGCGGGCGGCTGCGGCCTGTGCGCCGGACTCGCCGCACGCCAGACGGGCGCCGAAGTGCTTGTCCTCGAGCGCGCCGCCGCGCCGATCGGCACCACCGGCATGTCCACCGGCCTGATCCCGGGCGCCGGTACCCGTATGCAGCGCGACAAGGGAATCGAGGACTCGCCGGAACTCTTCGCCGAAGACTTGCTGGCCAAGGCAAAGCACCAGACCGATGCGGACGCGGTGCTGGCGCTGGCCCGCGAGTCCGCGCGCACCGTGGAGTGGCTGGCCGATGAATGCGGCGTGGCGCTTTCGCTGGTCGACAGCTTCCTGTACTCGGGCCACAGCGTCATGCGCATGCACGGCAGCCCCAACCGCACCGGCGCCGAACTGATGGGCAGCCTCCTGGACGCCTGCAGCAACGCCGGCGCCGACTTGTTGACGGAAGCCCGCGTCAGCCACCTGTTCGCCGACGCCGACGGGCGCATCAGCGGGCTGCGCTGCCAGCGGCCGGACGGCAGCAGCGAGGACCTCGGCTGCGCAGCGCTGATCCTGGCCTGCTGCGGTTTCGCCGGCAACCAGGAGATGGTGGCGGAGTATCTCCCCGAATTGCGGCACGCCGAATTTTTCGGTCATCCGGGCAACCAGGGCGAGGCGATTCAGTGGGGCCGGGAACTGGGCGCAGCCATTGCCGACATCCGCTCCTACCAGGGGCACGGCGGACTGGCCAAAGGCTATGGCGTCCCCATACTGTGGCCGGTCATCCTGGAAGGCGGTATCCAGGTGAACCTCGAAGGCCGACGCTTCTCCGACGAATCGCTGGGCTATTCGGAGCAAGCGGTGGAGGTGCTCGCGCAGCCCGAACACGTCGCCATTACCGTCTACGACCAGCGCCTGCACGAACTGATGCAGGAGTTCAACGATTACCGTGAAGCAATCAGCGCGGGCGCCGTGCGAAAGGCTTCTACCCCGGGAGAATTGGCGGCAACGTTCGGGCTGCCGGCTGGGGCCCTGGAGAAGACCCTGGCGGAAACGGCGGCACTAACCCTGGGCGATGCGACCGACCTCTTCGGCCGCGACTTCGCCGGCCGACCGGAACTCAGTGCGCCCTGGTACGGCGTGCGGGTTACCGGCGCTCTGTTCCACACGCAGGGCGGACTCCGGGTGGACGCGCGAGCCCGGGTCCTGCGCGAAAACGGCGGCGCCTTTCCCAATCTTTTCGCCGGCGGCGGCGCTGCGCGCGGCGTTTCGGGCCCTTCCCGCTGGGGCTATATCGCCGGCAACGGCCTGCTCACCGCCACCACCTACGGAAGGCTGGCGGGCGAAACTGCCGCAGTCCTGGTGGCGTGACCGGCTCATATGGCCGCGTCAGAGCAGGCGCAGCATGTCCCGGCAAGGCGCAGCCGGGGCAGTGCCCAGGGCGTAGCGCGTTGCGCTCGCCGTTATTATTCACGCAATGAGAAAGACGCAATGAGAAAGAAACTCACGCGATGAAAAACAAACGCGCTTGGCTTGCGGTAGCCCTGATCAGCCTTGCGATCCTGCTCGGAACGCTGGGCTGGATGGCGAGCGACTATCGCCTCTGGCTCCGGTTTGCTACCTGGCCGCAAGAAGCGGACAACCCCGCCAATGCCCGCTGGTATTCGCCGCAGGTAGCGATCGGCTACGGCGAAAGCCCCGCCCCCGACTCCGCGCAAGACCCCGTAATTCCGCAGGATGTCCTCGAACAGGCTTGGGAGTACGCGCAGAGCCAGCAGAGCTATGCGCTGCTGGTTTCCGTCAACGGCGTCCTGCAGTTCGAACGCTACGACCTTGGCGCCAACGCCCGCACTCCCTACCAGTCGCAATCGCTGCACAAAAGCCTCACCGCCGTCATGCTGGGCGCCGCCATCTTCAACGAAGCGATCGAATCCGAACAGGAGCCGGCCTCGTTCTGGCTGGAGGAATGGGCGAACGATCCACAGCGTTCGGGGATCACCCTGGCGAATCTGGCCTACATGGAAGGAGGACTGGAGCGGGGCCGCTTCGCGGTCAGTCCGTTTGCGCCGGGCGCGCGGCTGTTCCTGACCGGGCGTCTGGCCCGCGAAGCCCTGAGCACGCCAATGGCCGCCGAAGCGGGGACCGAGTACATCTGGTCCAACGCCAGCGTGCAGGCGCTTTCCATTGCGATCGAGAGGGCCGGCGGCCGACCCTGGGCCGAACTCCTGCGGGACTGGATATGGGAACCGATCGGGGCCGGAGAGGCCTGGGTCCAGTTGGACCGGCCGGGAGGCAATGCGCAAACCTTCTGCTGCCTGGTATCGAACGGGCGCAACTGGCTGCGCATCGGCGAACTGCTGGCCAGCGACGGAGTCTGGAAGGGCCGCCGCCTGCTTCCCGAAGGCTGGGTCGATCGAATGACGCAAGGTGCGGCAAGCAACCCGAACTTCGGCATGCAGCTGTGGCGAAACGAACCTTACGCGCCGGCCCAACTGCGCATGTCCAAGCCGCGCATGGAACTGCCGCGCGACCCGGCGCTGGCGGCGCCCGACGCCTGGTACATGGAAGGGCACTTCTCGCAGCGTGTCTACGTGGTGCCTTCGCTGGGGCTGGTGGTGGTGCGCTTCGGCAAAGATCGCCTGGACTGGGACGAAGCGAAGATGATGAACGGCCTGATCGGGGCGCTGAAGGCTTCTCCCACGGTTTCGCTGGACCTGCCGCGGCCGGACCACGCATTCGGCGAACGGCCCGCTCCGCGCCCTCCCGATTACGCGCAGCGGGAGAACTGGGCGCGGTATCCCGATGCCGATATTTCGCTTGCGCCGGAGCAGGCGGTCGGCTTTTACATTCATCCGACAACCTGGCCCGGGCGCGAATGGAATGCCGATCTGGCGGACAAGTCCACCGAACCGCCGGTGGACGCGGTGGTGGCGTCGCAGGCCAGCGTGCTGGACGCCTGTTGCGCGGTCTATGCGCCCCGTTACCGTCAAGCGGCCTCGGCGTCTGTCTTCGACGAGCAGGGCAACGGCCCGCAAGCCTATGACCTGGCCTTCACCGACGTCCTCAGAGCTTTCAATCAAGTCGCCGAACAGACCGAGGGGCGGCCCATCGTCATTCTGGGCCACAGTCAGGGTGGTTTGCATACGCGGCGGCTGGTAAGCGACGTGATTTCGGGCGACGAAGAGCTGAAGAAGCGCCTGGTGGCGGCCTACGTGGCCGGAATACCGATCCCGTTGGGCATGTACGAGGATGAACTCAAAGGCTTCCAGCCCTGTCGAGGCGCGGATGACATCGCTTGCGTCGCGGCCTGGGTCACGTACGGACCCACCGCCAACGCCAGGTCGTACCAGGCATTTACCGGCGCGCGCTTCCCGCAGTACCGCCGCGAGGACGGCGGCCTGGACGTGCAATGCAGCAACCCGCTGAACTGGTCGGCGCCGGGCGACTGGACGCCCGCCTCGGCCAATCCCGGTTCGGTGGCGCCGGCCCTGCCAGGACAGGGACGGCGCGCCTCCATCCCCGGGGTCACCGGCGCCTGGTGCGATCAGGGCATCCTGCGGCTCGACCGCACGCCGGCCGCCCCCTTCGACGCCCTGATTCTGCCTGCGGCCAGCTACCACTACTATGACGTGGCGCTGTTCCACGCCGCGCTCAGCGCGAACGCATCGTTGCGCGCCCAGGCCTGGCGCGAATCGCAGTAGTTCGACTCGTCGCGAGGGCAGCACGCCCCGCCCGTGAAACGCCAGCAGGCACATCCTTGTGGGCTCGGTGTCGGCATCCTTGCCTCCCAAGTTCCCAGGCGGAGCGGGCTGCGCTCGCGACGAGTCGAACTACTGCGATTTCCCCGGACAGATTTCCGCGAACAGCGGCCCACGTTTATACTCGGCTTACGCCCGCCTGGGGAGGCGGCATTCTTATTGGCTTGATCAGGGGACAACCATGAACTTATCCCGTTGCTTGCGGCCGGCGATTGCGCTCGGCGCCCTTTGCTTGCTTGCCAACTCGCTGCCGGCACAGGAAATCGAAGAAATCGTCGTTACCGCGCGCAAGCGCACCGAGTCGGTACAGGACATTCCCCTGTCCATTTCGGTGTTTGACGAAGAAGCCATTGCTGCGGCCGGCATCAGGGACATCGACGACATCGCCCGGCTGACGCCCGGTTTGGTATTCGACAAGGGCTGGATTCCGCAGGACACCCGTCCACATATCCGCGGACTGCCAACCGACCGCGGCCGCGCCCCGGTCGGCATCCTGGTGGACGGCATCGACATCTCATCGGAATCGATGCTGACTTCCGGCGGCGGAATGCTGATGAACCTCAAGGTCATGGACATCGAACGAATCGAAGTGGTGAAGGGTCCGCAAAGCGCGCTCTACGGCCGCGTGGCTTTCGGCGGGGCGGTGAACTACATTTCCAAGGCGCCCAGCGACGAGTTAGAAGCCAGCTTTTCCGCCGACGTGGGCGATTACGGTCAGATGGAGGCGCGGGCGGGCGTGTCCTTCCCGGTATCGGATACCCTCGGCTTGCGGATCAACGCGGTAACGGCGCAGCACGACGGCTACTACGAAAACGAGGTATCCGGCGAAGGCATTGGCGGTTCGGATTCAACGGGCCTGTCCGCCGCCGCCGCGTTGCGGCCGTCGGACACTTTCAGGCTGGACCTGCGGGTGGCGTACTCGTCGGATGAATACGAAATCCGCCCGCAAATGCAACTCGCCAGCAAGACCGGCCATGCCGATCCGGTGCCATTGCCGGCGCATGTAGTGGGCGTTCTGTCACCGGGTCCATTCGGGCCGGCTCCCTACCCTGCGAACGTCTTTGCGCCGATGCCCGGCCCGATCCCGTTGCTGGACCGGATTACCGCCAGCCTGAACCCTTACACCGGTGAAGATTACGAGGGAAGCACCTTCGACTCGCTGCTGGTGCACGCAAGGGCGGAATGGGACTTCGGCGCCGCCAAGCTGAACGCCTGGCTGGGCAGCACCACCGCGGAAACCACCCAGAACATGGACGTGGACTACTACGGAGAGCCCTGGCAGCCGGTTTTCCTGCCGACGCCCGGCGTCAATGAACCCTTGCCCGCGCAATTCCTGTTCGACCTGGAAACGGATATCGACCAGACCAATCTCGAACTCCGGCTCGGCGACCTGGAATCCGATGGGTTCCGCTGGGCCGTAGGCGGACTGTACTGGAACGAGGAAGTGCGGCAGAAAAATGGAAACCTGATTGTTCTGATGTTCGTTCCAATCATTTCCGCAGGCCAGAACGTCGCGGCTCAAAGCCCCATCACGAAACGCGACGAGGGCCGCGACACCGATCACTGGTCGGCGTACGGAATCCTCGAATACGACTTCAACGACCGGCTGACCGGATCGGTGGAAGCCCGCTACTCGGACGAGTCTACGGACACTTTCTGGACCGTGGGCGGGAACGGCATGATTGGCGCCGCGTTTGCCGGACCGATCCCCGTCAATAACAATCCAACCGCGTCGCGGGGCTCCGAGGACAGTTTCTTCACGCCCCGGTTTACGCTGGAATACCAGTATTCCGAAAACATCCTCACCTACGCATCCATCGCCAAGGGCGTCAAGCCCGGCGGCGTGTCCACGATAGCCAGTCCAAACCCCCTTACCGCGCGCTTCGCGCCGGAGGAATTGTGGAACTACGAAGTCGGATTCAAGAGCACGCTGGCGGGTGGCCGCGTGACGTTCAACGCTGCGGCGTTCTTCATGGACTACGAGGGCAAACAGACGGTTAGCCTGGAGCCCAGCGAAACTGCGGCAACCGGCTTCGACCTGGTGGTAGGCAATGCGGGCGCCGCAGAAATCAAGGGCTTTGAATTGGAGGCAGCGCTGGCAGTCACGGAAGGATTGCTGATTGGGGGGGGGTACACCTGGCTGGACAGCGAGTACACCGACTATGTCAGCCTCACCAACAGCGCACTTACAATCGGGCTTGTAAACGATTGCACGCTGGAACAAACACCTGCCGGGTTCTTCCTCTGTTCGGTGGATCAGTCGGGAATGGAAATGGAGCGCGTGCCGCGTTACAACATCAATCTTTCCGCCAGTTATACCCACGCCGTCGGCAATGGGATGAACTTCCAGGCCGACCTGCTGATGCAGTACCAAAGCGAACGGGGCATCGCGCCCGGACGCCGCAATGTGTTCGATTCCTGGATCAACGTGGATGCGCGCATCGGTTTCGAGGCCGAACGCTGGACGCTGTTCGCCTATGTGGACAACGTAACGGGTGACGATACGGTGCGCACAGCGCAGAGTTCGGGCGACTTCTTCGCGCTGGGCAACGCGGCGACCGTGACCTTCGCGCCGGACAAGCGTCAGGCAGGATTGCGCTTCAGCTATTCGATGTAGCGATCAGGCCCAATTCCACCAGCGCCTCGCGCCAGTGAACGCAGAGAACGCTACCTATGCGCATGCGTTGCTGGTCCCGGCTGATGCACAAGGAGAGCGGCTGGCCAAAGTCGCCGGCGAAGCGCATCAGATTGCGCGCGTCCCTTTCATCGACGCGCCGCGAGGACTTGATTTCCACCAGCGCAGAGGGCAGGCCGGGACGTTCGATCACCAGGTCGATTTCCGCTCCGGCACCGGTCCGCAGGTATGAGAGCCTCCAGTCCGGATAGTGGTAGTGGCACAAGTGGGCAATCTGCGTAATGACAAAGTGCTCGAAAGCTCTCCCGTATTCGTAAGTCCCTTCCTTAAGTGGCACATTCAGCGTCCGGTCCAATGACCGTTTGATACCCGTGTCGAAGTAGTAGAACTTTGGATTCACGCGCTGCTGCTTCCGGATGGAGCGGTGAAATGCCGGCAGCAGAAAGCCTACAAGCGTGTCTTCCAGTATGCCGAAGTAAGTCATGACGGTCTTGGGGTCGGCGCCCACGTCCCTGGCGATATTGGCGTAGTTGACGATCTTGCCGTTCGCTTGCGCGGCAATCTCCAGAAACTGCCGGAAAGGACCGAGACGCCTGACGACCTGCTCGGCAATGATTTCCTCTTTCAGATAGGTTAATGCGTAAGCGCGAAGATACGCGCGCCGGTCCTCGTCCGCTTCCAGCGCGTACAGCCCTGGCAGCGTGCCCCAGCGCAGGCAGTCGTCCAGCTTGCAGGCATCCGCAAGCTCCGGCACGGCCAGGGGGTAAAGGTTGTAAACGAATGCCCTGCCTGCAAGAAGATTCGATGCGCCCCGCCGCAGCTTCCGGCCGCTAGACCCGGTAAGGACGAACCGCTTTCCCGTGCTCTCAATGAGCTTGTGGACCACATCCAGCAGCCGCGGCGCGCGCTGCACTTCGTCGATCAGAACCCACTTTACGCTGTCAGGCAACGCCTCCGCCTGCTGCGCCAGCCGACCAGGCCGCCTGGCGTACAAGTCCTCGGTTTCCGGGTCGAGCAGATCAAGGTACAGCGACTCGCTGGGCTTGAACGCATCCCTGATGTATGTAGTCTTCCCCGTGCCGCGCGCTCCGAACAGGAAGAACGAACTGTGCTTGCTGGTTTGCAGGATTCTCCGGAACATCCCGCAAGAATATCAGAAATATGGACCGTATTCCTTATTTAGGTTCACATTAAGGATTACGCTCCAAGAAATCCTTCCGCAGAACCAGGAGCGAGGCGACCCTGGAAAACTGCGTATTCACACGTTTTCGAGCGCCCGGTGGAGATCGGCGATCAGGTCTTCAGCATCTTCGATGCCGCAGGAAAGCCGCACCAGGTTGCCGGTGATGCCGGCCTCCTCGCGGGCCTGCTGGGTCATTGCCGAGTGACTCATCCGTGGCGGGAAGCCCGCGAGGCTCTCGACGCCGCCAAGGCTCTCCGCGATGGTGAACAGACCGAGAGCGTTCAGCAGTCTTTCAGGTCCGCCCTCATCGCCGCCAAGGTGGAAGGACACCACCGCCCCGAAGCCGTCCATTTGCCGACTCGCCAAGTTGTGCTGAGGATGGTCCTCAAGTCCGGGATAATGGACCTTCACCACCTTCGCGTGCCGCTGCAAGGCCCGGGCCACCTGTCCGGCGTTGGAGAACTGGCGGCGAACCCTGAGTTCCATCGTCTTCAGCCCGCGCAGCGCCAGGTACGAGTCCAGCGGGGCCAGCACGCCACCGGTTCGGTTGCGCACCATCAGGAGGCGGGCTGCCAGATCGTCGTTCGACACCGTGAGAGTACCGCCCAGCACGTCGGAATGCCCGGCGACGTACTTGGTGATGGAATGCATGGAAATATCGCAGCCCAGAGCCAGGGGCTGAGTCGCCAGCGGGGTGGCCAGGGTGCTGTCGACGCAACTGATGGCCCCTCTCGCCTTGCACAGCGCGGAAACGGCCTTGAGATCGGTGATATGCATCAGTGGGTTGGATGGCGTTTCCATCCATACCAGGCGCGTGTTGTCGCGCCAAACTGCCTCAATCGCCTGCGGCCCCTCGTTCTGGTGCGCGTAGCTGACTTCGAAGCGGCCCTGGCCCACGACCCTGAGCATATTGAAGCTGCCGCCGTAGACGTTGGCAGGGCCGATGATGTGATCTCCGGGCTCCAGCAGTTCCAGCACCGCCGTGCTGGCTGCCATGCCCGAGGAAAAAGCGAGAGTGCGGGAACCGACCTCGAGTTCCGTCAGCGCCCGTTCAAAGGCATCGCGCGTGGGGTTGGAAATGCGCGTGTAGATGTGCTCGGGCGTTTCACCCATGCTCGGGTAGGCAAAGGTGCTGCTCTGGTGGATGGCAGGCATGACTCCGCCGGTGGCGGCGTCGTGCGCGTCGCCAGCATGGACGCAGCGCGTTGAATTTCCTTGCGGCTTGGCCATTTCTCGTTTCCTCGAAGCCGCATTATGCCGGTATGCGGGACAATAGCGCCATGCCGCCTCCGCATGCCTCGGACCCTGCCTCCGGCACAGCGCCGGTCCTGATCCGGGAAATGCTCCGCCAGGGGACCGAGCGTCTGCGCCCCGCAAGCGACAGCCCCCGGCTGGACTGCGAGTTGCTGCTGGCGCATGCCCTGGGCGTTGCGCGCGCCAGCCTCTACGCACGCTCCGCTGAAGCTCTCAAGCCGGAGCATATTGAGCGGCTCGACGCCATGCTGGGGGAACGCGCACGCGGCCGGCCGGTGGCCCAGATCATCGGCCGCAAGGAGTTCTTCTCGCTCGAATTCGAGGTTACGCCCGAAGTGCTTACGCCACGCCCCGAAACGGAGTTGCTTGTGGAGATCCTGGCAGGCCACCTGGGAGACATCCACGGGTCTTCGAGCTGCATCGACCTGGGGACCGGTTGCGGCGCCGTAGCGGTCGCGCTGGCGCATTTGCTGCCCGAAGTCCGTCTTGTGGCCACGGACGTTTCCGCCACTGCGCTCGAAGTGGCCCGGCGCAACGCCGCCCGCCTGGTTCCCGACAGAATCCACCTGACCCAAGGTTCCTGGTACGAAGCGATTGATGACGGACGGCGCTTCGACGCCATCGCCGCCAATCCCCCGTATGTCGAATCGCGACTGTGCCAACAGGGCCCGTTGCGCTTTGAACCGCGACAAGCGTTGGACGGCGGCGCCGACGGACTGCGGCATTTGCGCGCGGTGATATCCAGCGCGCCGCGTTATCTCGAACCGGGAGGAATGCTGGCCGTAGAGCACGGCGCCAATCACGGCAAAGCAGTACGCGAAATGATGGCGCGCGCCGACCTGAAGCGGCCCGTCAGCCACCGCGACCTGTCCGGTCACGACCGAATCAGTTCAGCCCGCATGTTTCGCCAGGAGCCGTGACGACCGCACCACTGCGCCAGGTTTGCGCGCACTCGCGGTCCCTCTCTGTGGGGACCTTGCGAGGGCAGGACGCCCGAGCAGAGCCCACAAGGATGTGCCCGTAGCGTGTCCCCACAGAGAGGGATCGCGAGTGCGCGCCGGCGAACACCCAGCCGAACCCACAAGGACCTGCCCACAAGCGCGTCCCCACAGAGAGGGAACGCGAGAGCTTAAAAACCAGGGCGCAGCGGTGAAAAAGGCCCGCGAGAGAGCGGCTCCTGGAGAAATGCCCGAGGCTAATCGGCCAGGTTGGGAGCCAGCCACATCCGCGCTTCCTCCATGGGGATGTTCTTGCGCGCGGCGTAATCCGCCAGTTGGTCCTCGCCGATCAGGCCGATGTTGAGGTAGCGGGCCTGGGGATGGGCGAAGTAATAGCCTGAGACGGTGGCGGCCGGCCACATGGCGAAGGACTCGGTGAGCCGCGCCCCGGTGTGCTTCTCCACATCCAGCAGGCGCCAGATCAGCGACTTCTCGCTGTGATCGGGGCAGCCCGGATAGCCGGGCGCAGGCCGAATGCCACGGTAGCGTTCTGCAATCAACTCCTCGTTGCTGAACGACTCATCGGGAGCGTAGCCCCACAGTTCCTTGCGCAGTTTCTCGTGCAGGTGCTCGGCAAAGGCCTCGGCGGCGCGATCGGCCAGAGCCCGCAACTGGATCCCGGCGTAATCGTCGGGATTGCGCTCATTACCGCTCATCCCGCCAATGGTGTCCTTGAGGTCCCCACCGACGGTCACCGCGAACAAGCCGACCCAGTCGGGCGCGCCGCCCACCGGCACCACGAAGTCCGAAAAACAACCGTTCGGCCGACCAGGTGGCATGCGCCGCTGCTCGCGCAGGCAGTGGATGCGGCCGGCAAGCTCGTTGCGCTCCGGGCCGGAATACAACAGGATGTCGTCGCCGTCCGCCGCCGCCGGAAAGATGCCGGCAACGCCCGAAGTCCTGAACTCCATCTTCCCGGCCCGGATCGGCTCTATGAAGGTTTCGTGGAGATCGTCCCAGAGATCCCGGGCTGCCTGTCCCTTGTCCGGATCGTCCAGCAACTGCGGGAACTTGCCGCGCAAGCCCCAGGCCGCGAAGTACGGCTGCCAGTCGATATAGGGATACAGCTCGCCCAGGCTCGGCGACGCCTGCTCGATCGCGCCGGAACGGACCGGCTCGATCGGGGCTTCAGCCCGCCAGTCGATCTCAAGGCGATTGGCGCGCGCATCCTCAAGCGTCAGCAGGTCCTCGCGGCGGCGCGCGCCGGCGGGTTGGTCGCGGCGGCGCTTGAGGTCGCTTGCGACTTCCGCGAGGTATTGCCGTCGCCCCGAACCGCTCAAGCTTCCCAGCACTCCCACGGCGCGGGAAGCGTCCTTCACGTACACCACCCCGCCGTCGTAAGCGGGATCGATCTTCAGCGCCGTATGCCGGGGCGATGTGGTGGCGCCGCCGATCAGCAGCGGCTGTTTCAGGCCACGCCTCTGCATCTCGCCGGCCACATGCACCATTTCGTTCAGGGAAGGCGTAATCAAGCCGGACAAGCCGATGTAATCGGCATTCTCGCGCACGGCGGTGTCGAGGATCTTCTCGCAGGGCGCCATCACGCCCAGATCGATCACCTCGTAGCCGTTGCATTGCAGCACCACGCCCACGATGTTTTTGCCGATGTCGTGGACGTCGCCCTTGACCGTGGCCATCACCAGCCGGCCACGGCTGGACAATCCCGAGCCCTCTTCTTCGATGAACGGCACCAGGTGCGCCACCGCTTTCTTCATCACGCGGGCGGACTTGACCACCTGCGGCAGGAACATCTTCCCGGTGGCGAACAGATCGCCCACGGTGTTCATGCCATCCATCAGCGGGCCCTCGATCACGTCCAGCGCCCGCTCGCTGGCCTGACGGGCCGCCTCCGTATCCTCCACCACAAAGGCGTCAAGACCATGCACCAGGGCATGGCGCAAGCGCTCGGCCAGCGGCAGGCTGCGCCATTCGACACTGTCCTCGCGGACCTGCACGGACTGCCCCTGGTATTCCCGCGCCAGTTCCAACAGCCGCTCGCCGGCGCTGGAATGGCGATTCAGGATCACATCCTCCACCGTGTTCCGCAGCCTTTCCGGAATGTCCTCGTAGACGGCCAGTTGGCCCGCGTTGACGATCCCGAAGTCCATGCCCGCGGCGATGGCGTGATAGAGGAACACCGAGTGCATGGCCTCGCGCACCGCATTGTTGCCGCGGAAGGAGAACGACAAGTTGCTGACCCCACCGCTGGCATGCACGCCCGGAAGGCGCTTGCGAACCTCGCGCACCGCCTCGATGAAGGCGCGGGCGTAATCATCATGCTCCTCCATGCCCGTGGCCACTGCGAAGATGTTGAGGTCCAGGATGATGTCCTCCGGCGGAAAGCCTGCCTGGTCCACCAGCAGGCAGTAGCTGCGTTCCGCCACCGCCAGACGCTGCTCCACGGTTTCCGCCTGTCCGCGCTCGTCAAAAGCCATCACGACCACCGCCGCGCCCAGCCGTCGGATCTCGGCGGCCTGCTCGACGAATTCCTCCTCGCCGTTCTTGAGGCTGATGGAATTGGCCACGCCCTTGCCTTGCAGGCATTTCAGGCCACAGACCAACACTTCCCAGCGCGACGAATCGATCATGATGGGGGCCCGACAGATGTCCGGCTCGGCGGCCAGCAGGTTGATGTAACGCCGCATGGCCGCCTCGGAATCCAGCAAGCCCTCGTCCATGTTCACGTCCAGCACGTTGGCGCCCGCCTCGACTTGCTGCCGCGCCACCTGGACCGCGCCAGCGTAGTCGTCCGCCTCGATCAGGCGCCGGAAGATGGCCGATCCGGTTACGTTGGTGCGCTCTCCAACATGGATGTAACCGGTGCTGTCCTCGATGTTCAGCGGCTCCAGGCCGCTCAGCCGCGTACGCCGGGGATGGCGCGGCGGCGTACGGGGCGTCATGCCCTCCAGCGCCTCGCGCATCACGCGCATGTGTTCGGGCGTGGTGCCGCAGCATCCCCCCACCAGGTTCAGCAGCCCTTCCCGGGCCATGGCCCGCAGCGTGGACGCCATTTCCTCCGGGGACTCCGTGTACTCGCCCAGTTCGTTGGGCAGTCCGGCGTTGGGATGGACGCTCACCGGCAATTCGGCGATCCGCGCCAGTTCCCGCACATGCGGGTGCAGTTCCCGCGCGCCCAACGCGCAGTTCAGGCCGATGGCGGTAAGCGGCGCGTGTCGGATCGAGTTGTAGAACGCTTCAACGGTTTGTCCCGACAGGGTCCGGCCCGAGGCGTCGGTGATCGTGGCCGACACGATCAGTGGTATCGGCCGTTTCAACTCTTCGGTCAGCCGCGCAACCGCGTACCCCGCAGCCTTGGCGTTGAGCGTGTCGAATACCGTTTCCACCAGCAGCAGATCGGCGCCGCCCTCCAGAAGCGCCCGGGCCGCGGTTTCGTAGGTGGCCGCCAGTTCATCGAAGTCGATGGCGCGAAAACCCGGGTCCTCCACCTTCGGAGAAATCGAAGCGGTGCGGGTGGTGGGCCCCAGGCTGCCGGCCACGAAACGCGCCTGTCCGTTGCCGCGTTCCGCCGCATCGGCAGCGGAGCGAGCGATGCGGGCGGCGGCGAGATTGATCTCGCCCACGAAATCCTCAAGGCCGTAATCGGCCTGCGAGGGCGCGTTGGCGGTGAAGCTGTTGGTGGTGACGATATCCGCTCCGGCCGCCAGGTAGGCATCGTGGATGTCGCGAACGAAATCGGGCCGCGTGAGGCACAGCAGGTCATGGTTGCCCTTGAGCGGCTGCGTCCATTCGGCAAACCGCGTCCCGCGATAGTCCTTCTCCGAGAACTCGGAAGTCTGAACCAGCGTTCCGATCGCGCCGTCGAGGAAGAGAATACGATTGCGGATCAGCCGGCCGAGCGCATCCGCCCTGGCGGCTGAGCTGCTCATGGCGGCGGCGCCGCGGGGCTCAGCCCCAGGGCCTCGCAAATCGCCGCGGTGATGGGCGCGCGGTTCATCGTGTAGATGTGAAAACGCTCAACGCCCTGTTCGGCCAGGTCCCGCACCTGGTCCTCGGAGAACCGCCGCGCGACCCGGGCGGTCGCCTCGGCGTCATCGGCCACCTTGTCGAAACGAGTCTTGAGCGCCTTGGGCACCTCCACATGGGTCTTGCCGGCGAACGAGAAAACGCGGCGCACGCTGTACAAGGGCATGATGCCTGGCGCCAGACAGTGGTCGATGCCGGCGGCCGCGAAAGCGTCGCGCAGACGGTAATACCGGCCGTTGTCCAGGAAGAATTGCGTAATGGCCAGAGAGGCGCCGGCGTCGAGCTTTCGCTTCACGAACTCCACGTGTTGGCGCAATGCCGCCTTGTCCCCTCCGGAGTGCTCCGGGTGCGTTCCCACCATGACTTCCCGAATTCCGAGCGCCCTGAGATCGGCGATCAGTTCCAGGGTCGATGCGTAACCGTGCTTGCGCGCCGCAGCGGGCACGCCACCCTCGGGGATGTCGCCGCGAAGAGCGACCATGCGCCGCACGCCTTCTGAAAGGTATCCGGTCACAATCTCCCGAATTTCTTCGCGCGTGTGCGTAACGTGCGTGAGGTGCGGCGCGCAATCCACGCCGTAGTCGCTGCGAATCCTCCGCACCCAGCTCGCGGTTCCCCCTCGGGTCGAGCCGCCGGCGCCGTATGACACGGTGCAGAACATGGGGCGATACGGAACCAGCGCCGCGAGCGTGTCGGCAAGACGCAGCGCCATATCCTCCGAGCGCGGCGGAAAGTATTCGAGAGAAATTTCGGGATGTGGGTTCATCGCAATCAGGCGTGGCAATCGGGGCGTGGACATTTCACGCAGCGCGCATCATACTCATTCGCTCGCCAATCTGGACCAGCCGCTCTCCTTATGTAGCCCTGCCCGGGCCGCGGTTGCCACCAAACCGGCAATTATCCACCAGCACACCATGTCAACATCCGCATTATCCACGCCCGCCTATCGCCGCTTCCTGATCGGCAGCACGGTCACCACGCACGGACTGTGGATCCTGCGGCTCGCGCTGGCCTGGCAGGCATGGCTTTTGACGGAATCGGAATTCTTCGTTGCTGCCGTTGCTTTCGCGACCTATTTTCCGGTAGCCGTGCTGGGGCCAGTGTTCGGCGCCTTCGCGGACCGCTGGGACCGGCGAAAGTCCGCCCAGGTTTTCAATTTGCTCAATATTGCAAATACCGTCGGCCTGTTCCTGCTGTCGGCCGCGGGATTGATGACGCCGCCAGCGCTGTTCACGCTTGCCCTGTGCTTCGGGATCTGCAGCGGCGGTTACACGCCCATGCGGTTGGCGATACTGGCGAACCTCGTTCCGTCCATGCAGTTGGCCAGCGCCGTGGGACTTGGCGCGGTCACCTTCAACGTCGCCCGGGTGATCGGGCCCATGCTTGGCGGCTACATCATCAAGCTGTTCGGAACGGCGGCCGCGTTCGGCATCAGTTCGGCCACATTCCTGGGGATGGCCTGGGTGCTGTGGGGGTTGAAGCTGCAGCCGGTCGCGCGCGAACTGGAGCGTGCGACCGGTCTGGCGCGCATGTTGCGCGATGGCCTGAGCTACACCTTCCGGCACCCCGCGATCCTCTTTTATCTTTTCCTGGTCCTGATTGGCGCCACTTTCGGGCGCGCCCTGTTCGAACTGATGGCGCCCTATGCGGATGAGGTATTCGGGCGCGGCAGCGATGGCATGTCGCAGTTGATTGCCGCGTTCGGCGTGGGCGCGGTTGCGGGCGGATTCTGGGTGGCGCGAATCAGAAACCTGGAACTCCTGCGGCGCTCGGCGGCGATTTGCACTGCGCTGACGGGTCTTCTCATCATTTCCTTCGGGTTTACCGGCGAATTCTGGCTGGCAATTCTGCAACTGCCGGTGTTGGGCCTGGTGCTGACGATCTGCGGCGTGGGTTCACAAACGCTCACGCAAGCGGTGGTGGACGAAAACTACCGTGGGCGAGTCATGAGCTTGTGGAGCACGGTAGCCTTCGGCGGCGTCGCGCTGGGCAGCACCGCCCTGGGCGGATGGGCCGATTCGATCGGGCTGACCAGGGCCACGGTCTACTGGGGAATGGTGGCGGTGGGCCTGGGGCTGGTCGTTGTGCTGCTGCTGAAGCGGGTGCCGGCGCCGAAGCTGGCTGGCAGCAACTGACAGCCCGAACCCAATCCGGGCTACCGAGAACGATGGTGGCGGTGGCGGTGGCGTTGACGGTGCCGACTATTCGTGGCGGAGCGCTTCCACGGGATCGAGGGTAGCGGCGCGGCGAGCAGGCCACAGGCCGAACACGATTCCGATGGCGAGGCTGCAGCCCAGGCCGAACAGCACGGCTTCGGCCGCGACCACGGTCTGCCAACTGAAGAATCGCGCCAGGAGCACCGAGGCGCCCCAGCCGGCAGCCACGCCCAGCAGCCCGCCGAGCAGGCAAAGCAGGGAGGATTCCACCAGGATCTGCCCCATGATCGCTCCTCTGGTGGCGCCGATCGCCCGGCGCACGCCAATCTCCCGGATGCGTTCGGCCACGGTCACCAGCATGATGTTCATGATGCCGATTCCCCCCACCACCAGGCTGACGCCGGCGATCGCGGGAAGCAGTAGCGCGAAGATACGGGCGGTCTCCTCGCGGACCTCCAGGAACTGCTTGCGGTCCAGAATCCCGAAGTCGTTCTCCTCGCCCGGCCGAATTCGATGCTCGCGGCGCAGGATTCGCTCGATGTCCACCAGCGCCTGCTCGACCGCCGAACCCTTCCTGATCTGAACATCCATGCCCTCAAGCCGGTCGCTGCCGGTCACGCGATACTGGGCGGTGGTTACCGGAATCAGGACATCGTCGTTGGGATTCTGCATTCCCGCCGTGCCGGTTTCCTCCAGCACGCCGATCACCTCGAACGGAGTGCCCGCCAGTTGAACGTTCTTTCCCAGCAACTCTTGCGCGCTGGTCTCCAGCCTGTCGGGCACTTCGCTGCCGAGCACCACCACGCGCAAGCGCGTCTCCTCTTCGGCGGGAACGAACATGCGCCCCAGCGCCAGTTCGTGGCGGTGCAGGAGCAGATAACCGGAGGTGCATCCCACCATCTCCACTCGCGTATTCCGGTTGCCGAATTCGAGCTGCAGGCGCTGGGTAATTTTGGGAACCACCAGACTCAGATGGCGGGCGTCCTTTCTCAGTGCCTGGGCATCGTCCGAGCTGAGGCTGCTGTTTTCCAGCGCAACGCCCCAGAAGCGGCGCTGGGAATTGGTCACCGCCAGAATGTCCGCCCCCAGCGCTTCCATCTGCTCTTCCACCGCGCGCTGCGCGCCCGTGCCCAGCGAGACCATGGTGACTACCGCCGCTACGCCGATAATCATGCCCAGCATGGTCAACAGGGCGCGAAACAGGCTGGCGCCGATCGACTCCACAGCCTGCCGCAGCACATCAAGAAAATACATCGCGCCCTTCAGCCGATTCGGCTTCCAAACGACAAGAATAGCCCATCGCGGCAAACCCCCCGCGCAAGCAAGGCACCCGCCGTCTCACACAACCCGCTGTCGCTGGCCGCGTTGCGCCCATGGGCAATGGGAGGCGCCATTCCCGGCGGGGCGCACCTTTCCACGAGCAACGGGAGACGCGCTGATGCGACAATACGAGTCGGTCAAGGCACATGCCCAGGCGCGGCTCACAAAACCACAGAGGCTCACAAAACCACAGAGGCCTTCAGCGCGATGAAACGGCTCGTTCACATATGCATACTCGGAGCTGCGCCGTTGCTTGGCGGTCCTGCCGCAGGCGTCGCCGCCGCGCAGGAAGCCGCCCCCAACATCATCCTGATCCTGGCGGACGACCTCGGTTACGGCGACATCGGCGCCTATGGCGCAACCCTGATCCATACGCCGCACATCGACCGCATGGCCGCGGACGGCATTCGGCTGACGGACTTCCATGCCAGCGGCAATGTTTGCACGCCGTCGCGCGCCGGACTGCTTACCGGCCGTTACGCGATCCGCTCGCAACTGGCGGAGGGAACAATTACCGTCAACGACCTGCGAGGCTTCCCGGAGGGCACGGTCACCGTCGCCGGACTGCTCCAGCGACACGGCTACCGCACCGCGCTGATCGGCAAGTGGCATCTCGGGCATCACAGCGAGGCGCAGCGGCCCAACGCCAAGGGCTTCGATTTCTTCTACGGCCTGCTGCATCCCAATGACGTGGAGCAACCGCTGTACCGAAACCAGCGTCCCAGCACCGAACCGTTCCTGCAAAGCGCCCTGACTCGGCGATTCACGGAGGAGTCGGTCCGGTTTATCCGCGAGAGCGCAGGTCAACCCTTCTTCCTGCTGCTGGCGCACACGGCGCCGCATATCCCTCTGGTTGCCTCTGCGGCCTTCGCCGGTTCTTCGAAGTCAGGCACGTACGGGGACGTGGTGCAGGAACTGGACTGGAGCGTGGGGCAATTGCTGGACGCGGCGGACCAGCAGGGAATTGCGGACAACACGCTCATCGTGTTCACCAGCGACAACGGACCCTTCCCCGAAGGCAGCCCGGGCGGATTGCGAGGCGGCAAGGGCACATCTTGGGAGGGCGGCTACCGCGTGCCCTTCATTGCCCGCTGGCCGGGACGCATCGAAACGGGAAAGGAGGCGGGCGCGCTGGCCATGAACATCGACCTGTTCCCCACCCTGGCGGCCGTAGCGGGCGTATCGCCGCCCGCGGACCTGGCGCTGGACGGCCGGAATGTCCTGCCGATTCTCACCGGCGATGCGGAAAAAACGCCTCACGAGGCCCTGTATTTCTTCAATCACGACCGCATCGCGGCCGTTCGCACCCAAAACTGGAGAATCGTGGTCCGCGCCGACTACCGCAATATCGAGCGCCTGCTGCCGGATCACGGCATTCAACTCTTGTTCGACATGCGCAAGGACCCGGCCGAGCGCTACAGCCTCGCGGCGCAGCGCCCTGGCAAGTGGGCCGAGATGCAAGCCCTGCTGGAGCGCGGGCAACGGGACCTGCGGTAGTTATCCACCCGCCCCTGCGGCGAGTAACTGAAATTTGCGTAACTGCTGGAATAGTGGGCGGAAAGCGTGAGGGAAACACCGCCCCGCATCCAATTGAGATAACCGTTGACTTTCCAGCGCTCGGGACCGCCAGGCGTGCCGTTAAGAACGGTTGGCTCCGCTCCGGGCACCGCAACGTCCTCAAGCAGCCCGGTGAACGTTCCATCCGCGCCCACCGAGAACTCGCCCCAACGATCGGTTTCCCAGTCGTAGCGCACCATGGTTTCCCCTCCCTGCCAGTCCTTGCGAAGAATGAAATTGATTACGCCGGCCTGAGCTTCCGCGCCATAGATTGCCGAAGCGCCGTCGGTAAGCACCTCCACCCTTTCGATGGCGCTGAATGGCACGCCGTTGAGATTCACCGCGCCACTGCCGAAACTTGACGCCTGGGGCCAACGCCGGCCATTCACCAGAACCAGGGTGGATGACTCGCCGAAACCTCGCAGGTTCACCATCGACTGTCCCTGAGCGTCGACCGAATTGATGGAGTTGTCACTGGCGGCAGCAGCGTTGACCTCACTCAGGTTTTGCGGCAGCGACCGCACGATTTCCTCCACCGACCCCAGGCCGCGCTGCTTGATCTGCTCGCGAGTCAGTACGAATGTGGGCGCGCCGCCCAGCGTGCTGCGCAGCCGCGATCCGGTAACGACAACGGCCTCCGGGGACAACGGCCTGCTATGCTGTTGCCGCCCCGCAAGTATAACTACACGAGAAATCGGCAATGAGTCACGGATATTGGACCGGGCGGAGCGTGAACGAAGCGTGAGCGGCTGGGATTACATCATTGTGGGGGCGGGTTCCGCAGGCAGCGTGCTGGCCAACCGCTTGTCGGCGAATCCCGACCGGCGGGTGCTGTTGCTCGAGGCGGGCGGCTTCGACCGCAGTGTGTATATCCGCATGCCTGCGGCGATCATTCGAGCCATCGGCAACCCCAGGCTCGACTGGTGCTATCAGGCGGAGCCGGACCCCAGCCGTAACCACCGCGTTGACCTGTGGCCGGCCGGCAAGGCGCTGGGGGGAAGCAGTTCGATCAACGGCATGCTCTACGTGCGCGGCGCAGCCGCCGACTACGACCGCTGGGAGGCGGAGGGCTGCGCCGGCTGGAACTACGCCAGCGTTCTGCCTTTCTTCAAGCGCATGGAATCCGCGCCACGCGGGGACGACCGCTACCGTGGCCGCGCGGGTCCGGTGCGCACCGATACGCTGCGGACCACCCATCCGCTGGCGCATGTGTTCGTGCGCGCCGCGGTGGATGCAGGCTTGAGGAAGAACGAGGATTACAACGGCGCCAGCCAGGAAGGGGTGGCCTATTCGGAGGTCAACCAGCAGCGGGGTCGGCGTTTCAACGCCGCGCGGGCCTATCTGCATCCGGTGCGCCAGCGCCGCAATCTTACGGTGCGCACACGCAGCATTTGTCGGCGGTTGGTGATCGAGAACGGCCGCTGCGTGGGCGTGGAGTATCGAAAGGGACGTGAACTGCATAAGGCGGAAGCCCATCGCGAGGTGATCGTGAGTACCGGGGCCATCGCCACACCCAAACTGCTGATGCTTTCGGGAGTTGGCCCCGGGGAGCATCTTCGCGGATCCGGCATTGATGTCGTCAGCGACCTGCCCGGTGTGGGGGCCAACCTCCAGGAACATCCCGAGGGCATGGTGGGCATCGACGTAAACCTCCCCACCTACAACACAGAGATCAACAGTTGGAAGATCGTCCTGCACGGGCTGAACTGGCTGCTGTTCGGACGCGGCCCGGCCACCAGTCCATACCCGCACGCGGTCGCGTTTATCCGCTCGGCGCCGAACGAGCCGCAGCCCGACATCCAGGTGCAACTCGGCCCCTATGCGTTCAGTTTTTCGGAAGAAGGCGTCATCCCGTATGGCCGGCCGGCCATTTCCGCCGCTGTCAATGTGTCCTATCCGCGCTCCCGGGGCCGCATTCGGCTGCGCAACGCCGACCCGGAAGCGCCGCCGGTCATTTCCCACGCCCTGCTGGCCGACGAGGACGACATGCACCGGCTGATTCGGGGCTGCGTGCAGGTAAGGACGCTATTGAACGGATCCGCGTTCGCGCCCCACCGCGTTGGCGAGCGCCTGCCGGGCCCGGAAGTGCAAACGGACGCGGAATGGCGCGACTATCTGCAGCAGACCGCGTTTCTCGGCTACCACCCGGTGGGCACCTGCAGAATGGGCAACGACGCCCTTGCGGTCGCCCGTCCCGATCTTACGGTGCGCGGCGTTGACGGGCTACGGATCGCCGACGCGTCCGTAATACCCAGCCTCACCAGCGGCAACACCAACGCAACCGTGATGATGATCGGCGAGCGGGCGTCGGACTTGATCCAGAATAGCGACAGCGGCCGATGAGGCCGAACGATGCGGCGCAACGGTCGCAACATCGCCAAACCAACCCGGGAGGAAACAGAAGATGGTAAGCAGACGCACGTTCATGACAACGGCCGCAGGCGCGGCAGGCTCTGTTCTCGGCGCGCGAGCGCTTCAGGCGGGCGCCCCGAAATCGGTCAGCCCGCCGGTCAGCCCGGTCACCTCCGAATTTCTCCATTTCGACGACCCGGTAGAAGAGTTTCGCGCGCAAATGCGAATGGAGCGCGATCTGGTGGAGGAGCAGGGCACGACGCTCACCTGGTACCACTGGCTGGTATTCGTGATTCCGGGCGGGCGGCGCCCGGAACCGCTGATCCGCTACGAAGGAATCGAGTTCAGCTACTTCCGGCACCTGGGCGATTACAACTACCGCATCCATGCGCACAACATTTCCTTTCCGCGGGATCTCCACACCAATGCGTTCACGGATTCCGTAACCAATCCGATAACGGGCGAGCTCGTGGAGGTGCCGGTGTCCCCGCTGCTGACCGATCCGGGAACCATCGGAAGTCCGGTGAGCTTTCGCAATCTGGCGGGCGACGGATTCGTCCAGTCTCCCTACCGCAAATTCCGGATCGAGAACGACCTGATCAAGATGGACCTCGTTCGCAGCGCCCCGCCGGACTGGCCGGCAACGCACATCGAGAATTCCTGTAACTGGGTGGAATTCGACCTGTTCGCGAACGAGACCATCACTTCGCTACCGGCTCACTTTTGCGGTCACTATGCGTTCGAGAATCCGGCATGGCTGAAGATGCCCGAGGGGATGGGTCATCTGGCGGGGTTCTGGGATGGCAAGAAGATCAACTCGGTGTCGGAACTGCCGCGCGAGTTTCTTGAGCGCATGGAGCGGGAGTATCCAGAATTGCTGGAGCCGAGGTGGGGGGAATTCGAGCGGCCGATTCCGTTCGACCTTTAGCCTGTTTTCTGCGAGCCGTTTCCTCTCCCTCCGCTCGCAGGGCGTCAGAATCGAGGCTTCGGCAGGGTGGAATGTAGAATGGGTGTTCAGGCTGATCGCGAGCGGGGAATTTCATGACTTGGTGGCTCTGGCTTTTGTTGGGCTTGGCCTTGCTGATCGTGGAAGTGACGGTTGACGCCGCTTTTTTCCTGCTTTTTATTGGCCTGGGCGCCATCCTGGTGGGTTTTGGCGTGGGTCTTGGCGAACTGCTGGGCATCGCCTGGCCGCCGGTTGCGCAATGGCTGACCTTTGCCGGATTGTCGCTGGTGTTTCTGTATTTCCTGCGCGCCCGTCTGCGAGCGGTGTTTCTGCGCAAAAAGGGCGCTGAAGTGGATGTCGTGGTGGGCGAAAGGGCCAGGGCGTTAACGGCGATAGCACCCGGCGCCGAGGGCGAGGCGATGCTGCGCGGCGCCAAATGGGCCGCCCGTAATCTGGGGACGGAGGAAATTCCTGCCGGCGCCCGGGTTCCAGTGGCGAAAGTGGATCAACTGGTGCTGGGCCTGAAGCCGCAATAGGCTGGCCCGCGCCAAACATTCAGAGGCCTTAAAGCATGGAAAACATCACGTTTGGAGTAATCGTGGCCGTGGTGGCGGCTGTCCTGGCCATCGTGGTGGTTTTAAAGACCGCGGTCGTGGTGCCCCAGCAATCGGCCTATGTGGTGGAAACCCTGGGCAAATACAGCAACACCTTGCAGGCGGGGTTTCACGTGCTCGTGCCCTTTCTGCAAAAGGTGGCGTATCGCCACACCCTGAAGGAGCAGGCGGCGGACATCCCGGAGCAGATCTGCATTACCCGCGACAATGTGCAGGTGGGCGTGGACGGGGTGCTGTACCTGCAGGTGCTGGACGCGAAGGCGGCGTCGTACGGCATTACCGATTACGGATTCGCCATATCCCAGTTGGCCCAGACCACGTTGCGCAGCGAAGTGGGCAAGCTGGATCTTGATCGCACTTTCGAGGAGCGCGGCTCCATCAACGCTTCGGTGGTGTCGGAGCTCGACAAGGCCACCAGCGCCTGGGGCATCAAGGTTCTGCGCTATGAAATCAAGAATATCAACCCGCCCCGCGACGTGCTCGCCGCCATGGAGAAGCAGATGCGCGCCGAGCGCGAGAAGCGCGCCGTGGTGCTTACTTCCGAGGGCGCGCGCGACGCCCAGATCAACAACGCCGAGGGCGACAAGCAGCGGGTAATCAAGGAGTCGGAAGCCGCCCGTCAGCAACAGATCAACGAGGCCGAGGGCGAGGCCGAAGCCATCCTGGCAGTAGCCACGGCCACCGCGGAGGGCTTGCGGCGCGTAGCGGCGGCGGTGAATGCCGAAGGCGGCGAAAGCGCCATGCGCTTGCGCGTTGCCGAGCAGTATGTGGAGCAGTTCGGACGTCTGGGCCAGAGCGGCAACACTTTCGTGGTCCCTGCGGACATGGGCAACATGGCCTCCATGTTCACCCTCGCCACCGCAATCCTCAAAGGCAACCCCAAACAACCATCGGATTAGCCCCGCGCATGCCTGCGGCAATATCCTGAAAACCGCGCCTCATTCGAGCAATTCGCCGAGCGCCGCCTCCGGGTCCTGAATCACGTCGGGGTGCAGCCGGCGCGTGTGCGCCAGGAAATCGTCCGGCAGGTCCGCCAGCGAACGGGCCCGGGCGCCGTGGCCGTTTGAGGAGGTGTGGCCCGGAACATCGCCCATGTGCATCCAGGGGCGCCAACTGGTCATTGCCGAGTAGTTCACGAGGGAGTCTACCTGCGTGACGTTCGGATCAAGCACTTCATTGAGGGGCGCCGACCAGATCGTGGACTCCTTGTAGAACAAGTTGGGTATGTCGCTGTCCGTGGGCCGCACCCGGCCATGCTCTTCATGACGCAGCAGCAGCGTGCCGTCCCGCACATATTCGGGGTGTATGGACTTGGTCATGCGCACCGATGCGGCCGGCGAGAAGGCCTCCTGCGTAGTGCCTGCCTGCGGCTCGAATTCTTCACTCTCATCAAGGCGGACCGCAAAGCGGGTGGTAGTGGGGCCGAAACGGAATGCGGGCACCTCCACCTCCCGGCCGGTGAACGGCATCGCCAAAGTATCCAGAAGTTCCCAGGTGTGGAAATCCGTGTAATGGGTGATTTCCAGAACCACGGCTTCGAACAAGTCATCGGAGACTTGCCGAAACCGGCTGAACGCTGCGCTGATGAGTCCGCAAAGCGGTTCGATCCGTCCCCGCGAGATGGAAAATCTCTTGGCCCGCAACCAGCCGATCACGAGTTCGGAATCGAGGCTGCCGCGCATCTTGACCAGGGCGCGCAGGAGATCCGGTTCGCGGGCGAGGTCGAGTTGGTCTGCCGCGGAGGCGCGAAACGGAAGCATTCCCGAGCCGAGCAAGGTGGCGCCTGCCAGCAGCGATTGGCAAACGCGGCGGCGGGTTTCCGTGATGGTCGCGCCCGACATGGCCGCGTCCGGCGCAGTTTGCGGAAGTGGGGAACGCGGGGGAAGCGGGGGATCGATGTTGGGCATTGCGTCGCCTCAGTTCTTGAGACCGGCCAGGACCAGGTTCGGCAGCGTGGAAGTCAGCCAGTCGGGATGGAAATAGCCGAGTCGCAGGATCACCAGTTCTTCGTTCGGCATCACATACATGGTGCGAAATCCGCCACCCTCCAGGAAGAATACGTCGTCCGCTTCAATGGGCGGCCCGTGGGGTGCAGCCTGTTCGCGATCCTGCACATAAGGACGGTCGGTTCCGGCGGGATTGCCTACCCAGATCTGGTAGCCGTAATTCGGATAGACGGCCGAAGCTGTGGTCATTTCAGCCATCCAGCCCGCCGGCCAGAGTTGGCGACCCGAAACACGACCGTCCGCCGCCAGCGCGGCGCCATAGCGCAGCCAGTCCCTGGGGGTGGCGCGATAGCAGCAGTAAACCGCGGGCATGCCGCCCGGCCGGTCCATGTACAGCTGCGCGGGACCGGCGCCCAGCGGAACCCAGAGCCTGCTGTTCAGATAGTTCTCGTAGGCCTCGCCGGTTGCGGATTCCAGCACCGCTCCCACCAGTTGGGCATTGGCATTGGAGAAAGCGAAGAACTCGCCCGCAACGTTTTCGAGATCGAAGTCCAGCGCCGCGGCGCGAAAATCCGAACTCAGCGATATCCGGGCGTTCTTGCTGTAGGGGTCCGGATCTCCGGCCAGCGGCGGATTTTCCAACCCGCTCAGATTCCGCAACAACTGCCGCAGCGTGATCTGGCCACGCGCATCATCGCGCCATTCGGGAAGATAGGGGCCGACCGGATCGTCCAGCGATCCAATCGCTCCTTCCTGCATCGCAATGGCTACCAGCGGCGGCAGCAGCGAGCGGGTCATCGCGCGCCCGGTGAACAGCGAATCAGGCCCGATGTCCTGCCAGTAACGCTCAAGCTGCACTGCACCCCGGTGTAGCACCAGCAGAGCCACGCTGTTGTGCTGCGCCGCCCAGGCCGCAGCCGCTTCCAGGGCGCCGGCGTCAATCGTGAGTTCCGCCTCATCCGCCGCGGGGAAGAAATCGCCCGGGCTGCCGGGAAGCTCCACGACCGGCTGGTAGTAGCTTGCAGGCCACTCGCCGGGGTCCTCTGGCAGCGTGTGCCAGCGATACCAGAAACGCCAATCCACCAGTAGCACCGCCGCCAGAACAGCGACGGCGATGGCAGCGACGGCAACAAGGACTACGCGACGCACAGCAACCCGCCACCCACGACCGGCTGTATCAGGGCAGAGCTGCGGAGCGAACCTGCTCCGCGAAGCGCCGCAGTTCGGCGTTGAAGCGTTGCGGCTGCTCGATGAACACCGAGTGCCCGGCGCCTTCATACACGGTCAGTTCCATATTGTCATGGCTGGCAGCGAGTTCGGCAGCGTCTTCGAGTTGAAAGGGATTGTCCTTCTCCCCCAGGCAAAACAGCACCGGCAGGGAGAGTCGCTCTACCATGTCCTGGTTATCGAGCCGACGCTGCGCCATGGCGCGCCGAACGTAGGGAGGCAACATCAGGCCGATGGCCTGAAACAACTGCCGCTGTTCTTCGGGCAGGGGCGCTGCCGTGAGCAAAGGGATCACCCGTTCGCCGGCGCGAATATAGTCAATCAGGTCCGGGCTCTGCTGCAGTTCGCGGATACAGGCAAACTCCGCGGCGTCCGGACCGTCGTCTCCCCCGCTGGGCATCTGGAAGGGCCGCAGGGCGCCCTGGCCGCCGGTCAGAAGAATCCCGGCGAGGCCGCCAACGCCGTGCTCGCGGATATAGTCCATCGCCACCATCGTGCCGTACGACCAGGCAACCACCACCGGCTGTTGAATGCCGGTGGCCGCGATCACCGCAGCGATGTCCTCGGCCCACACCGTGTGCTCGCTGTAGGCTTCCGCAGCCCACGGCTTGCCCGAGCCGCCATGCCCCCTGAGGTCGAAGGCCACAAGGAAATAGTCCTCGGCGAGGCTGGAATTGAGCTGACCGACAAAGCTGTAGTGACTCTGGCCGAAGCCGTGAATCAAAAGAATCGCGGGCGAGGCCGGATCGCCAGCCGTGACGACGTTCAGAGGAACGCCGCCCGCGCCCTCCACCGTCCGATAATCCCAGTCAGCCAATGCGCGCAGCGGAAGCAGCAGCGCCAGCAGCAGCAGCGCCGCCAGCCGCAACGCTACAAACGGCAAGAACCTTCGCGCCGTCATCAGGCCCTGCTGACGCGTCACGGCCCGGTCAAACCGATGCGCCGCTCAGCGCCAGCACGGCAGCAGGCATCCAACGGTCCCTCGGAGGTGCGGGCGAAACCACTTTCCCGATTCATTCTGCGGCGGCGTTCTTCGGCTGCCTTCAGCGGGCGCGTTCTTTGCGTTCGTTTCTTTGCGTTCGTTCTCCGCGTTCGTTCTAAAAACTCGCGGCAAACGTCAGGCCGAAAGTGCGCGGCTCGGGCAGCGTCAACTGGTAGCCCAGCGTACCCGTGAGGAAACTGCCCGTGGTGCGCTGCGATGACAGGACGGAGTCGTCATCGGTCAGGTTCTCGATCCAGAAGGTAACGCTGTATTGGTCATTGCGCCAGCCGCCGCGAAGATTGTGCAGCACCGCGGCTTCCGTCCTGGCCAGGTTGATCACCCAGGTCCAGGTGGACGACTGATACCAGGCATCCCAGCGCGCGAACCATTCACCGTCCCCCCCCCCCCATATGTTTTCGGCCGGCATATTGAAGTCCAGAGCAACCGTTGCCGCATGATCCGGCGAACGGGCCACCTCCAGGCCACTGGCGTCGGCGCTGCCATAAACCCGCCTGTTCTGGTTGTCCATATACACCTTGATGTCGCTCTTGTTGAAGTTATAGGACGCGGTGCCGAGCCAGTTGTCGCTGAACGCCCAGCTTCCAGCCAACTCGAATCCCCAGATGTCGGTACTACCGTTACTGTTGTAATCGACCTGCGCGCCCAGCCGGTCCGACCCCTGAATGAACCTGCCATCGCCGTTGCTGTCCACGTCTCTTGTGAAACCCCGGAAGCGCTGGTTTCTCCATTGCATGATGTAGACCGCCCCGTTCAGGTAGCCCCGGCCGCCGGCGAGAGTGTGCTTGCCGCCGAACTCCCAGGAGTCAAGCTCCGCCTGCAGGACTTCGTAGCCGATGCCTTCTGACGCGAAAAACGCCGGGAACGCAACCGTGGGCTCCAATTGTATGACCTCGGGATTGAAGCCGCCCGGATTGTTGCCCTTCGAATAGCTGCCATACAACAGGGTGTTGTCGGTCAACTTGTAGTCCAGGATGACCCGTGGCAATTCCGCCGTGAAACTGGCGGCCAGGTCCACCGAAGCGCCGCCGAAGGGCTGCGCCGTGCCGATGGGATCGTTCGGATCAAGCGGCATGGCCTCCTGAATCACGGAGGAGGCATTGGCAAGATCTTCCTCTTCATACCGGAACTCGAGGCTGGCGGTAAGCTGCTCGGTAATGTCATAAGCCAGACTCGCGAATATCGCCTGGTTCTTGACGTTCTCGGCAACGACTGGCGTGGGCGCGAAAAGGCCGCGGCCGCCTCGTCCGCTTACTGCAAAGACTGTGGGGTCGAAGCAGAAGGGCCCGTCCCCCGGGCAAGGAAAGGCAGTCAAACCTTCCTTGCCGTACGTAAGGTCTAGATAGTAGGCGCCAACCATCCAGCGCAGCCGGTTGTCCTGGGGCGAAGTAAGACGCAGTTCCTGGGACCAGGACTCGTCCTTCCATCCAATGTAGACCAGGAGTTCGTCGGTGAGGAGTTCGCGCAACTCGGCCGTGTCCTCGCGGTACCGGCCCGACACCGAGCTCAATGTGTAGCCGCCGATCTCCCAATCAATATTGAGACTGGTGAGTTCGGTTGTGCGGTCCAGGCCCATGTTGTCCTTGTAGACCGTGTCCTCCGGTGGCGATGTGTCGATGGAGATGCCATTGGAGATCAGGTCGCGGCTCAGCGTTCCGCAGTAATAGTTGGAGGTGCCGGTAACGCCGTTGGTGGTGAACGGCCCGCAATTGTTGTTCTCTCCCTTTACCAGAAACTGAACGGCCAGACCGTCATCGTCTTCGGTTTGCACATGACGCAACTTGATGGAGAGATTTTCCGTCGGTGTGGCGTAGACGGTCAGGCTGCCAGCATTGGTCTGCTGGGAGCCCAGGTCGCCGCCGGTGGGATGCTCGTTTTCCCAGGCCCCATCGTAGGTGTAAAACCGCCCGGACGCCCGGACCCACAGCCGGTCTTCAACCAGAGCGCCTTCGCCGCTCACCCATAGATCCGCGCGGCCGCCTTCGCCGACGATCAGATTGATGTCGCCGCTGAAGTCATCGCTCGGCGTCTTGCTGATGAAATTGATCGCGCCGCCGAAGGTGGCACGGCCGAAGAAGGCGCTTTGCGGGCCTTTCACCACTTCCACGCGTTCGATGTCGTTCATGGACAGCCACTGGCTGGTTCCCGGCAGATAGACGCCATCCACGAACGCGGACGAGGTCTGCGAGCTGCGCACGCTCGAGGGCGGATCGATGGCGCGGAACCGGATCGCCGGATTGTTGCGGTTGCCGGTGTGGTTGCTCATGTGCACGCCCGGCACGAACTGAAGAACGTCTTCGACATCCGTGATCTGCTGTTCCCTGAGCTGCGAGGCGCTGAAAGCCGCCACGCTCAGCGGTATGTCCTGAATCGACTCGTCGCGCTTGCGCGCCGTAACCACGATTTCTTCAAGCGCGAGTTCCTGCGCCATCACTGCCATATCGGCAGCGAACAGACTCAGTGCGGCGCCACTCGCCAAAAGGCTTTTGTGCATACTACGCATGGCTTATTCCTCCAATTGGTCCTGATCGTGCTGCGATCGTGCTGGGTCAACGGCAAGCTGGGTCAACGGCAAGGGTCGCTGAACAAGCGTTTCCTTGCCTTCCGGCTTTGGCTGCCGACCATAAATTTTCATTCTAGCCCACGCTCCTTATCGCGCCTGACGCTCCTTGCAGCGCCTCTCGCAAGGTAGCGCTTGACGCACGGTAGCGCTTGACGCTCCTTATGGCGCCTGACGCACGGCAGTGCTTCACTCGCTCCCTTCTCATACAAGGAGCCGCTTACCAGTTGCGGATGCTGGTGAAGTGGCGCGAGGCATCGGCGGAATCCACCGGTTGATACGAGGCCTGCGAATTGGGACCGTCCCGTGGCACGTACCGATCGTAAACCGGACGCAGCATTTCCATAGGAACGCCGGGCGGCAGGCTGCGAGAGCGGCGGAATGCCGCCATCGGGATGGTGGTCCTGACAAACTCCTCGTGCACGGACTTCGCCCGGGACGCAATCTGTCCACGGGGGTCGAAGATTGCGGTGTCCCCGGCGCCCGAAAATTCCGGAAAGCCCGGCTGCTCCGGCGAGATGGACTGGTTGCAGACTACGCTCCACAATCGGTTGTGCCCCGCGGTCACCTGGGCCTCGGCGACACTGTAGCCGCCCGAAGACGAACTCAGGCGGACTTCGAGACCCTTCATGGCCAGCGCGCGTATCACGTCCGGCTGCCTCGGCGTAATCGAGCAGGAAATATTGCCGATGTCGGTGCGCGCAACCTGCAGCACTTCGTCCTCGCCGTACATCTCGCGATAGCGGTCGAGCACGTCGTAGATCCCGGTCGTGAAAATGTCCCAGCCGGGAATGAAGCCGCGAACGTTGTTGGTTTTCCAGTGATTGGCGACCACATTGCCCTCGGGGCCGATCAGGACGCCGTTGAGCAGCAGATGACCCGGCCAGTCCGCGTCTCTCGCATAGGTGCCGAAGGTGATGTAACAGCCGTATTCCTTCGCCTTCTTGCCCAGCGCCTCGGTTTCCGGCCCGGGTATTTCGATGGCCACGCGCAAAACCTGTTCGCGCGTCCACGGGTTCCAGCCCATGATCGGCTGCTCATGGAAGCACACCAGGTCCTGCGGCCCTCCGAAGCCGTTCGCCTTGTCGATGAGATCGAGCATGTGGTCGAGGTTGGCCTTCATCTCGCGCTGGGGATTGTCGGTGTCCCGAACCGCGCGCATCATGGACTGAACGGCGGTTACGCGCACCGTGTCCTTGCGCAGCGGCACGCGCTGGTAGTTGCCGTCCGCGGCCACGCTAACGGCCTCGCCGCTCCCCGCAGCCGCGTCTTCGGCCCTGGCCCCGCGGCCTCCCAATGCCAGGGCCACCGCGCCGGCCGAACCGGCCGTGAGCAGTTCCCGGCGCCGCCGGGACTCCAGAGAATCGTGCCTGTTGAGCTTGTCACTCATGCCTTACTCCCTTCGCTGTAAATCAGCGATCGGATGCGGCGATCTTCCGGTCCAGAAATTCCTTTACGGCCCCGCCGGTCGCTTGCGGTTTCGAGATATGCAGGAAATGGCCGCCTCCGTCAAAGATGATCTTTTCCGTGCTCTTTGCGCTCTTCATCGCATCGACGAAGGCCTGGGCGGTTTCCGGCGAAAGTGCCCTGCTGGCGCCGCCCCACATCACCAGCGCCGGCGCGAGCACCCGGGCGAGCACCCGCTCCCTGGTGCCCCCGCGGCCGCCGTATTCGATGCCCGCCGAGTTCAGCAGAATTAGAGCGGTCACGCGGTCGGTGCGGGTACCGGCATAACGGAATGCCACGAGACCGCCGTAGGAGGCGCCAGCGATCGCGAACCGGTCGATGTCCAGGTGATCCATCAAGCTGTCCACCAGCGTCAGGAAACGATCGATCGAGTAGTTGCCGCTGGGCACCGGGCCGGTCAGACCGAATGCCGGCAGATCGAAGCGCACGATCCGGTAATCGTCGCCCAGGATATCCACCCAGCCGGCCCAGTCCTTGAGGTCGCCCGTCGAACTGTGCACCAGCAGGACCGCGGGGCCCGATCCCTGGTCCTTGTAGTGGACGTTTATGCCGTCGTTTCCTTCGAGCACCACGAATCTGGAATCCGAGTCCGCGTACTCCGCCACGATCTCCTCGTACGTGATCGTGCCGGCGGAAGCGGGTTCGCCGCCGACATGGGCCACGGACAAGCCGGCATGGGATGCCGCCATGCCGGCGGCTGCAAGACAGGCAAGCAGCGCGCCCGGGGCCGAATTCATGCTTCTACCCCTCCAGCGCACCCGCAGGGTCGTCATAGATCTCCGGGTGCCGCATCCGGATGAGCTCCTGCCATTGAAGCGGCATGGAGTCGAACGATGAAACCTTGCGGCCGAAGCCGCGAGAAACGAAATCGCCGGGGTGATCGCCCATGCCCAGCCAGGGCGGGTAGCTCAGAATATCGTTGAAGTGCCAAGTGGCGGGCGCGCGCAGAACCGCCGGGTTGGCCACGTCCGCCAGCGAGCCGTGATAGGTGCTCCAGTCGTTGCCGCGGAATGGCCGGCCGGCCTCTGGAGTTTCCGGTTCCGAGCGAAAAATGTCATCGTCCCGCACCCAAACGTCGTCCCCCTCGATCACCGCGGGACCAAGCGGATGGATCCTTATGCTCCTGAAGCCTTCCCGGCCCGGTCCTTCCTCCGGGGACTCATCAATGCGGGTAACACGCTTCGACGGCGTGGCGGGAAAGTAACCGATCTCGACTTCCTGGCCCGTAAACGGGTTGCTGAAGGTTTCCAGGTATTCGCCGGTCTCAAGATCGGTATAGAAAACCATGCTGATGGCCGTGGTCTCGTATGCGCCGCTCTCGTCAAGATCCCGGGTCCTGAGCAATGCCGCCACATGGACGTTCCACAAGGGCGTGGCGATCTTGTCCACCACCGCCATCCTGCGCAATTTCGCCCACCAGCAGAAAATGCCGTCGTCCATGGAATGCGCGAGCTTGCGCGTGATCATCAGCGTGTGCTGCGGATTGGACGGATCCAGACTCAGCAATTCCGCCCGAGCCGATGGCGCCCGCACCAGCGGGGCTGCGGCAGCCGCGCCGATAAGTCCCAGTGCCGTTCTGCGTTTCATGACATTTCTCCCCTTGGGCTCGCCCCGCTACCGCTGAAATCCGGACATGCAAACGGTCCTCCACGGCCGAACTGAGCCAGGACGACGACGCACACGCTCGCCCCAACTGTAGCAGGCCGCCGAAAGCGTCATCGGGAACAACTTGCAATCAAGCGCCCGGGTGTGAAGAATCGTGGAAAGCCAACCTGCATATTTCACCGCGGGCCGCTCGCTCGCTGGGCTTTTGCGGTTGCGCGCCAAGTTGTGCGCTATTGCGTTCCCTCTCTGTGGGGAGCGTCGAGGGCCAGGATGCCCGAGCCGAGCACACAGGGATGTGCTTGTTGCGTCTCCCCACAGAGAGGGAACGCAATAGCGCACCGTCGAACGCACAGCCGCGCCCACGTTGAAGCGAGCGCGGACCCCGTGGAGAAATAGGCGGACCAGACACCAGCATCAACCGGGAGGACTCTCATGCTGCATCACTTCGACTCGCCATTGAGCCGGCGCAATATCCTGTTGGGAAGCGCGGCGCTTGCCGCCGCCTCCGCCCTGCCCGGCTGCGGCCAGGGACAGAACCAGGACCAGGGCCAGAATCAAGCGCAGGATCAGGGCCAGGACCGGATCGACTACGACTGGATGAACCCGAAGGACAACCTTGAAGCCTACTTCAAGCTGACCAATTCGCTGAAAGACCGGGACTGGGTGCGGGGCTGGTATTCGGGGCTGGTGTTCGGGATGCTGCCGAACAACACGCCGGATGCGCTGTTCGGCCTGGAAGGCTTCGGCATGGGCTACACGGTGCGCCAGGAAAGCGGCGCCTTCGCCAGCTTCTGGAAGGAAGTGGGCTTCTACAAGGACCTGAGGACCAACGAGATCATCGAGACCTGGGAAAACCCCTATACGGGGGAGACCAACAAGGTCATGCACATCCACAATCGCATGGTCAAGGGCGTGTTCGGGACCAATTTCCGCTCCCAGGCGCCGGTGGGAGGCGAAGGCCAGAGAGACTTCAAGTTTCCCAACTACCGGGCCTCGGACGACCCAAGCAATCCCTTCATCCTGAACTGGCAAACTGTAGGCGACCAGACCTCCGTGTGGCTGGACTTCCGCGGCGTTGTGCCCAACCTGCTCGACCCCGAGGTGTGGGTGCGCGAATCGACTGGCGAACGCCTGCCCGTTTGCGAAATGTTCGAGTACGTCTGCAACGATGACGACCTTCGCAATCCGGCGCTGGATCGCGTGAAACACAGCGGTTCCTGGATCCGTTTGGCGCCGTGGCTGCCGTGGCAGATGATGGGCCGGCACGAAGGCCGACTGTTCTACCGTTGCACCACCCGGGGCCTTGACAACCTCGAAGAGCTTCCGCCGAACATCCTCGCCTACGCGGAGAAGAACTATCCCGAGTACCTGGTTGACGAAATCGACGAGGACATGCCCAGCGAGTCTTCGTTCGAGGTCTACATGAAGGAGAACGAACCCGCCGCGTTGTAACCGCGCAAGGGACCGCGCCGGGGCGCGCCAAGCCTTTCTCGGCAGACCTTCGACAAGCCGGACCGGTTGCAGGCGGCGCCGGTCCGGCAATGCGTGCGTCCGGGAACTGAATTCCGGGCAGCGAAATCAACGCAAGCCGCGCTCGACCGCATAAAATTCACGGCGGTCCGGTTCCGGTAATGAAGCAAGCACTCAGCACCCTGATCGCGCAAACGCTGCGCCACGTTGCCGGCAGTCACGCGGACGGCCTGCGGCATGCCGCGCTGGAACAGGCACGCGACCCGCGCAACGGGCATTACGCCTGCAGCGCTGCCATGCAACTGGCTAGCAGGCTGAAGCGCCGGCCGACGGACATCGCGCGCGAAATGGTGGAGCGCCTGCCGGACAACCCGCTGATTGGCCGCGTCGAGATTGCCGGCCCCGGTTTCATCAATATCTGGCTGGACCCGGCGGCGCTTCAGGGAGAACTGAGCCGCATCGCAGGGCAAGGCGATGCCTACGGATCCAGCGATCTCGGCGCGGGACAACGGGTCCTGGTGGAATTTGTGTCGGCCAATCCCACCGGCCCGCTGCATGTGGGGCACGGCCGCCACGCAGCGATTGGAGACAGCCTGGCAAGATTGCTTGAGGCAACCGGACACGAAGTGTGGCGCGAGTACTACGTCAACGACGCCGGCCGCCAACTGGCTGTCCTCGGCCTGTCGGTGTGGCTGCGCATGGTGGAGCAGGCTACGGGCGTGGAGGCTTTTCCCCAAGGGGCTTATCAGGGCGAATACATCGGCGGTATGGCGGCGCGGATGGCGGTTGAACTCCCCTCGGCCGCCGAGGCAGCGCAGCTCGGCATGACCTGGCCGCAGAGGGCGGCGGGCGGCAAGGGAGAGGTGGACCGGCATGTGGACGCACTGATCGAGGCCGCAGACGAATGCCTGGGAAACGAGCTGTTCTCGGTCATCGGACGCATCGCGGGCGAATGGGTGCTGGAGGATATCCGCGACGACCTGGCGCAGTTCGGGGTGCGTTTCGACCGCTGGCAGTCCGAGCGGGAGCTGGTGGCCGGTGGCGAGATTGATGACTGCCTGAAGCGCCTGGAGGGCATCACCTACCGGCGCGACGGCGCGCTTTGGTTCCCGGCCGAACGCTACGGCGACGAGAAGGACCGCGTGGTGGTGCGCGCGGACGGCCGCAGCACCTATTTCGCCTCCGATATCGCCTATCATTACGCCAAGCGCAGGCGGGGCGCCGACCTGCTGCTCGACGTGCTGGGCGCGGACCACCACGGCTACGTGGGGAGAGTGCGGGCAGGTCTGGAAGCGCTGGGCGAACCGCCCTCCTGCCTTGAGGTAAGGCTGGTGCAGTTCGTTGCGCTATTTCGCAACGGCCAGCGTGTGGCCATGTCCACGCGCGAGGGCGAGTTCGAAGCCTTGCGGAATCTGCGCGAAGAGGTGGGTGTGGACGCGGCGCGTTTCTTTTATGTAACCCGGGCAGGAGAACAGCATCTCGATTTCGACCTCGATCTCGCCAAGCGCCAGTCCAACGACAATCCGGTGTATTACGTGCAATACGCCCATGCGCGCATCGCAGGCCTGTTCGACAAACTACGGGCCCGCGGCCACTCGTTCTCCATGGACGACGCCGCGGAGAATGCCGGACTGCTCGCTCACCCCAGGGAAATCGACCTGATGCTGGCATTGGCGCGGCTACCGGAGACCGTCGAGCAGGCGGCGGCGCAGAGAGCCCCGCAGGTTCTGGCGCATTATCTGATCGGACTGGCCCAGACATTTCACGGCTGGTACAACCACTGCAAGGTGCTGGACACGGACCCCGCTTTGCGCTCCGCGCGGCTGTTGCTGGCCCATGCCGGCGGTCAGGTTCTTCGGAACGGACTGGGAATGCTGGGCGTTTCCGCTCCCAGGAGCATGTGAATATGGCGAAGAAAGGCAAGAGCAAGTCACGCGGCTGGCGCTACGGCGAATTTGTTGTCGGGCTGGCGGTCGGGGTGGTGTTGGCGTTGTGGGTATATCCCATGCTTGCGCGATGGTGGACCGAACCGTTGCCGGAAGTGCTGGCCAACAATCCCTCCTCCAGCCCCATTTTCGAGTTTTACGACATTCTGGAGCGCGGCGAGGAGATCGTGGAAGAAGTCTTGTCGCCGGCGGACCCAACTCCTCCGCAGCCGGCGGACGAGTCCGGGACGCAACAGGCTGAGGACACGGCCCCTGCCGCGCAACCGTCTGCGGATACGGCCACCGTGGCTCAGGAGTCCGGCGCCGGCGCAGCGCCTGCGGCCACCGCAGCGTCCGGCGCCTCCGAACCGCAATCCGCCGCGCCCGCACCGGTAGCGACGCCAGGCGTGTACCTGCTGCAACTGGGCGCATTCTCCCGCGAACTTGAAGCGGAAGCGCTGAAAGCTCGTCTGGCGCTGGTCGGCATAGATGCCAGCATTCAACCGGTGCGACGAAACCAGCAAGTCATTTACCGTGTCCGGACCAACCCGACCAGTGATCTTGAGCGACTGAACACCATTCGGGACCGCCTGCAGGAGCATCGCTTCCAGTACTACCGTATCAGGCTGCCAAACTAGTGCCGTGACACGCTGCGACCGCTCTGATGCGACAATATGAGCCGGTCACGGCCCTGGCTGTGAAAGCCCCGATAGCGTCTGGCTGCACACTCGCTTGACAGGCTCCGTATCCTCCAGGAAGCACGAACATTCATGATTGACAGCACCCATGCGCGCGCGCACCGCCAGGCCATCCGGCGCAGCTTTCCGTGCAGAGCCATCGCGGACACTCCCACGCCGGTAGATCGGAAGGCCGCGCTGGCCGGCGAACTCGGCGCCCGGTCGGCGTGGATCAAGCGCGACGACATCAGCGGCGCCAAGCACGGCGGCAACAAGCTCCGCAAGCTGGAATTCCTGCTCGCCAGCGCCCTGGAACGCGGGTGCCGCGGCATCCTGACCTACGGCGCGGTGGGATCCAACCACATTCTTTCCACTTCCCTGTTCGCTCGCGAGTTCGGGCTGGAGTGTGTGGGGATTGTTCGGTCCCAGCCGCCTACGCCCTACGTGGAGGCAACGCTTCGCCATCATCTGCTGCTGGGAACGCGGCTGGAACCCGCCGAGTCCGCGGAGGAAGCCGAGGCAATACGGTCCCGGCTCCCGGGCGGGGCGGATGCCTGGTACGAGATCCCGCTGGGCGGTTCCTCGCCGCTGGGCAGCCTTGGCTACGTGTGCGCTGCGCTGGAACTCGCCGAGCAGGTGGCGGACGGCGTCTGTCCGGCGCCGGACCTGATCTATCTGCCCTGCGGCTCCTCGGGCAGCACCGTGGGGCTTGACTTCGGCCTGTCGCTGTCCGGTCTTCCGACCCGCATCGTGGCCGCGCGCGTGGTAGGCGATCAAATGACTTCGAGGAAAAGGATACATACGCTGGCCCGGGACCTGCGTTCACTTCTGGACGGCGTCTGTCCGGCGCCGGGCGGCAGCGCGCTGGGACGGGTGGAATTTCGCGAGGAGTTCCTGGGCGATGGCTACGCGCGACCCTCCGGCGCGGCGCTGGAAGCCATCGAACTGATGAAGAGCAAAGCCGACACGCGCCTGGAATACACGTACTCGGGCAAAGCGGCAGCCGCCTTGCGGCATGACGGGCGCCATGGACGCCTCAGAAACCTCAACGTGATGTTCTGGAACACCTACAACTCGCGGCCGGCGCCCGCCGAGCTGCCGACCTTGCGGCGCGAAAACCTCCCCGAGATACTGCGAAAAAGCCTGCCTGTCTGCCCATGACCGAATCCCTGCCGCCGGAATTCCTGCCCTTGCTGATTCTGGCCGGCTGCGCTTCCGGATTCCTCAATGTCATGGCCGGAGGCGGCTCGATGCTGAGCCTGCCTATCCTGTTGCTGGCCGGCTTGCCGGCCCCGGTGGCGAACGGGACACTGCGCGTAGCCATCATTGTCCAGAACCTTGTAGCTATAGGAACGTTCCGCAAACACGGATTTACCGAGCTGAACAAGGCGCTTTGGCTGTCGCTGTTTGCCTGCGTGGGGGCCGCAGCCGGCGCCCTGATCGGGGTTCGCGTCGCCGGGCCCTGGTTCGACCGCATCGTGGTGCTCACCATGGTGGCGGTAACGCTGGCGATCCTGCGGCGCGGGCGGGGCAGGGCGCAACGGCACGTGCAGCTTACTCCGGCACGGCGGTGGCTGGGCTACGCGGCGCTGCTGCTGTCCGGCGCCTGGGCCGGCTTCATTCAGGTGGGGGTGGGGTTCCTGCTGATGCCGACGCTACACCGCATCCTCGGCATGGATCTGGTGCGGGTCAATATGTACAAGGTCGTCATTCTTGTGCCCTGCACCATCCTGGCGCTGGCGATCTTTGCCTGGCAATCGCAAATCCTGTGGCTGGTGGGCCTGGCGTTGGCCGCGGGCAACGGCGTGGGCGGCTGGCTGGGCGCCCGGGTGACCCTGTCCAGGGGCGAGGGTGTGATCCGCGCGGTGTTCGTGATTGCCGTTGCGGCGATGGCGGCCAGCCTGCTGTTACGAAGCTAGCAGTCCTAACGCCGTGACCGGCTCCTGGGGTCGCATCGCAGCGGGCGAGCGCAGCAGGTCATGGCAAGAGCAGGGTCAGCGGGTCACGGCACTAGCGACCAGGTATACGTCTCGCTGCTCAGCCACAGCCCTACGCCCAGGCGCCCGGCAACATTGCGGCTCCACCAATTCGCATCCTCGGGGAATACGCGCGCCTGCACGGAAAACACGTAGGTTTGTCCGGCCTTGAGCGCGGACTCTTTGATGACCGGCTGATCGTTCAGGTAACCGAGCTTGCGCAAGGCCGAAAACATCGTGGCGAATTCCGTGCGGGCATCCGTAGACGGAGTGCCCACCACGAATCGGCCGGCCTCGGTTTCATACTCAAAATAGAGCGTGCGAACAAAACCGCCCAGGCGCCTGGAGGTGATGAGCGGACGCGGCTGCTCCACGCTGAATTCCACCTCCACCTTCAGCCGCAGTCCTTGCCGCACCAGCCGCTCGGCCTCGGCATCTAGGTCGAAGTCCACGCGCGTGGTAACCAGCCACTGTCCCTCGGCAGCGCGGGCGTACGCCAGACGAACGTCAACTTCCGAGGCCGGGGCGAACAGCGGGACCAGCAGCAGGCAAAGCAGGCCCAGGCGGCAGCGGCGGCCTGGAGATTCAGAATGTCTCAGCAGTTTTCTCCAATAGCGCATTGAAGTGTCCATCCGCGCAACGCCTACCTGGCAGCACCTGGTAGCCGTAATCCGACAAGGGCAGCGCCCATCCCCTGGACAATCCGTCCAATCTTCGCACCTCGCGCGCCCGTTCGTCATTTTCTCTCAAAAAGCCATCGATTACCCGTCCGGTTTCTTCCGGGAGCACCGAGCACACGCTATAGAGCAACCGTCCGCCGGGCTTGAGCAGCGGCCAGAGGCTTCTCAGAAGCCGCAATTGCCGCCGGGCGAAACGCGGGATGTCCGCGTCCCGGCGCAAGTGCTTGATATCGGGGTGCCTACGAATGACGCCGGTTGCGGAACAAGGCGCGTCGAGCAGAATGCGGTCGAAGGGCCGGCCGTCCCACCAGTCGCCCGGCCGCAAAGCGTCACCAAGGCGGACATTCGCCTCAAGCCCGAGACGGTCCAGATTCTCCCTCAGCCGATCAAGACGCCCGGCCTCGGAGTCCAGCGCCACCAGTTCCGTCATTCCCGGGCAGGTTTCCAGCAACTGCGCCGTCTTGCCGCCGGGCGCCGCACAGGCGTCCAGAACCCGCATTCGGGGCTCAACGCCAAGAAGGGGGACGGCCAACTGTGCGCCCGCATCCTGCACCGACACCATCCCCGCGGAAAAACCCGGAAGCTGCGACACCGGCTTGGGCGGATGGATTTGCAGCCCGTCCGGCAGGCCCTGAGGCAGGCCGCAAGTCCAGGCCGCGGAGTTCAGCATGCTTGCCCGGTAGGCCTCTCGGCGGATTCTGCCGCAATTGACCCGCAGCCACAGCGGCGGCTTGCGGTTCCCGGCGCGCAAAATGGATTGCCAATGACCAGGCCAGGCGACCTTGAAGCGGCGGATCATCCAGCCTGGATGCGAGAAGCGTCCTTCGGGACTGCGGTCCGCCACCGAGTCGAGCACAGAGCGCTCGCGCAGATAGCGGCGCAGGATCGCGTTGACCAGCCGCGCCCGGGCAGGCGAAAGCAGTTCCTTGGCCGCGGCGACGCAGGAATTTACTGCGGCATGCGCGGGAACCCGCGTACGCCCCAACTGGAACAGCCCCACGGAAAGCAGGGCGCCCAGCCTGCTGGCCGGGCGGGGCCGCTTCATCAGATGGCGCATCAACTCGGCGTGCCGATGCTGCCAGCGCAATGCTCCCTGAATCAGTTCCGAGGCCAGGGCCTGCCGCTCGCGGGGAAGCCGGCGGTGGCCGGCGTCATTCAGCGCCCTGGCATAGCTGCGACCCTGCAGCACTCCGTACACGGCCAGTGCGCTCGCCCGGCGGGTATCGGCACCGGTCACGTGAACAGGGACCCGGCCAGGGGGGCGCCGCGCGCCGCATCCGCGGCCAGCATCCGACGCCGGCCCGGCAGTTGAATCTCCCGCAGCCGCAAAAGGCCGTCCCCGGCGCCAACGTCCATTCCTTCGCGCCCGACGCTTACGACCCTGCCTGCCTCGGCGTCGCTGCCCTCAAGGGCGCATGCACCCCAGAAACGAACCGCGCGGCCGCGCCAGAGGGCATGCGCCACGGGCCAGGGGTCGTATGCGCGAACGGCGCGCGCTGACTCTTCCGCAGGCGAGGACCAGTCGATCCGCGCCTGCTCCTTGGTGATCCGGGGCGCGTAGGTGGCCAGCCGGCTTTGCTGTGGCGCCGCGCGGAGTTGCCCCGCGAGGATTGCCGGAAGAGTCGCCAGCAGCAATTCGGCTCCCAGGCGCGCCAGGCGCGCTTCCAGTTCGCCGGTGGTCTCCTCAGGCCTGATCCGCGTTTCGCTTCGGGCCAGCAGCGGCCCCGTATCCAGGCCCGCCTCCATTTGCATCAGCGTAACGCCCGTGCGCTTGTCGCCGGCACGGATCGACGCCGCAACCGGAGAGGCTCCACGCCAACGAGGCAGCAGGGAAGCGTGAATGTTGACCGCGCCGAGACGGCATGCCTCCAGCGCGGCCGGAGGAAGAATGGCGCCGTATGCCGCTACCACCATCAGGTCTGCGCCGATGGCGCGCAGAGACCGAATCAGGGCGGCATCCTGCCAGTGCGATGGCTGAATCAGATGCAAGCCCGCCGCACGTGCCCATTCCTTGACCGGCGAAGCCTTCAACTTGCGGCCGCGTCCCGACGCGCGGTCCGGCTGCGTAATCACGCCCGGCGCCACATAACCGGCGCCATGCAGAGCCTGCAAGGCTTCCACGGCAAAGCCGGGCGTGCCTGCAAAAAGAATCTTCGCAGGCGGCGTCATGCCGGCCAGGGCGCGATGTTCGCGCTACAGCCCCACCGCCGCGGGGTTGCTTGCGCGTTCGGTTTTCTCCAGGCGCTTGCGCAACATTCGACGTTTCAATGGCGACAGATAGTCGATGAACAGCTTGCCGTCGAGGTGATCGATCTCGTGTTGAATGCAGATCGCCGCCAGCCCTTCAAGCTCCAGTTCCAGAGGCTCCATGTCCACGCTGCGGGCGTGCACGGAAACCCGCTCCGCCCGGGGCACTTCCGCAGTGAACTCCGGCACAGAAAGACAGCCTTCCTCGCTGACGACTTCGCCTGCGGCGTCAACGATCTCGGGGTTTACCAGGCATTGCGGGGAATCGCGCTCCGGCGAAGTGTCCATGACCACCAGCCGCAATTGCGCGTTCACCTGCGTAGCCGCCAGCCCCACGCCCTGGGCGGCGTACATGGTTTCGAGCATGTCGCTGGCCAGCCGCCGCAAACGGTCGCTGGCCGCCGCTACCGGCCGGGCCTTCAGCCGCAGCCGACGGTCCGGAAACTTGAGAATTGTGAGTTCGGCCATGGGTACAGTATGCAGTGTGCGCGGATTGTGGTATTTTCCCACAATCACTGAAAGGATTTCCGGGCATGGAAGCAGAATCGTGGATCACCCTTCACTTATGCCCCGGCGCGAAGGCGCGCTTGCGCCTGGAACTGCTGGAGCACTATGGCGATGCCGCCGCACTCATCCGGGCGCCGTCGGCCGAATTGCGCGCGGCGGGCCTGGGGCCGCAGGCGCTGAAATGGCTTGCGCGGCCGGATGCGGCCGTCTTGCGGCGTTGCATGCAATGGCTGGAGGGCGACGGCGCGGAACTGGTTCCGATCAGCCATCCTTTGTATCCCGCTCTGCTGCGCGAAATCCACGATCCGCCTTTGGCTCTGTTCGCGCTGGGGCAATTGGACACGCTTGGCCACGCGCAGATCGCAATCGTGGGCAGCCGCTCGGCAACGCCGCTGGGACGCTCAACCGCGGCTGACTTTGCGCGCGCGCTGTGCCGGCGCGGCCTTTGCGTCGCCAGCGGCCTGGCCGAGGGAATCGATGCGGCGGCTCACGAAGGCGCTTTGGACGGCGGCGGACGCACGCTGAGCGTATGCGCCCACGGACTGGACCGGGTGTACCCGCGCCGTCACGCGGAACTGGCACAGCGTATCGCCGCCCGAGGCGCGCTGATTTCGGAAATCCCGCCCGGCACTGCGCTGAAGCCATGGATGTTCCCGCGCCGCAACCGCATTATCAGCGGCATTTCCGCGGGCGTGCTGGTGGTGGAGGCCGGCAAGCGTTCCGGCGCCAACATTACGGCGCGCGAGGCGGCCGACCAGGGTCGCGAAGTGTTCGCCGTTCCCGGCTCGATCTACAGCCCCGTTTCAAGGGGGTGCCATGCCCTGATCCGCAACGGGGCCAAGCTGGTGGAAAATCCCGAGGATGTGCTGGAGGAATTGCCGCCGTTGCTGCTGGCCGAGCGCGATGCCGGGAACGGGGAGCCGGCATCGCGGGGGCCGCGCGAACTGCCGCTGTTCGGCGGTCTGCTGCACCAGAAACCGCAATGCGTTGATGATCTCGTGCGACAAACCGGTCTCGGCGCGGCGGAAGTGACCGCTGAACTCACCCGGCTCGAGCTTCAGGGCCGCATTGCGGCGCTGCCGGACGGCCGCTTTCAGGCTAGCCGCCAAGGCGGCTAGCGCCATGATCGGCGCATGCTGCGGCGCATGGTGTGCGGTCCCGCAGGCGCACGGCGTGCTGTCTTGCAAATGACTGCCATTAGAATGCGCGCTTGTTTTTCGATCTAGCGTTACGGTAGCCACAGCAAGGCAAAATGATTTCTATCCGGATGAACTTCGCAAGACAGGCAGAACGGCAATGACAGTGGGCGCCCCCGATACCGCCCGAGGAGGCCTCATCGTGGTGGAGTCGCCTGCCAAGGCACGCACCCTGCAACGCTACCTGGGCAAGGATTACCGGGTGCTGGCGTGTAACGGACACGTGCGCGACCTCAAGCCGGGCGGCCTCTCCATCGACACCCGCAATGGCTTCAAGATGGAGTTCGAGCCGGTGCAAAGCTCCAGGGCCGCGGTGCAGCGGATCCGCTCGGCGCTGGCGAAAATGCCCGCCCTCTACCTGGCCACCGACCCGGACCGTGAAGGCGAGGCGATCGCCTGGCATTTGTTGGAGCTTCTCAACGGCCAGGGCGCGCTCAAGGGCAAGCAGGTGCACCGCGTGGCCTTCAACCAGATCACGCGCCGGGCGGTAACCGAAGCGGTGCAGGATCCGCGCGACGTGGCCATGCCGCTGGTCGAGGCGCAAAAGGCGCGCCGCTGCATGGACCGACTGTTGGGATTTACGCTTTCGCCGCTTCTGTCGCGAACCATTACGCGCGGGCTGTCGGCGGGCCGCGTGCAAAGTCCGGCCCTGAAGCTGATCGTGGAGCGGGAAAAGGAGATCCAGCAGTTCAAGCCCCGCGAGTACTGGACCATCACCGCGCAGTTGCAAAAGTCGGGCAAGAGTTTTGAGGCGGCGCTGGTGGAACTCGGCGGAAAGAAACTGACGAAATTCTCCCTGGGGGATGCGGCCGCGACGGAACGCGCCCGGGACTCTCTGCTGGAGGCCATGGCTACCGGCGCGCCGGCGAATGGTCACCGGCGCCTGACCGTGGAGAAGATTACCGAAACCCGGGCGAAGCGCAGGCCGCCGCCCCCGTTTACGACATCGACGCTGCAGCAGGCTGCCTCCCGGCAACTGGGAATGCAGGCGCAAAGAACCATGCGCGTGGCGCAGGGTCTGTACGAGGGAGTGAACACCGGCAGCGGAGCGGTGGGGCTCATCACCTATATGCGCACCGATTCGGTGCAACTGGCGGCGGAAGCGGTCCGCGAAATCCGCGATTACATCGGACGCAGCCTGGGCGCCGAATACCTTCCACGGGCCGCGCGGCGCTACCGCACCAAAACGCGCAACGCCCAGGAGGCGCATGAGGCGATCCGGCCCACCAGCATGGAGCGTCCGCCCGAAGCGCTCAAATCCCACCTCGACAACGACCAGTTCCGGCTCTACGACCTGATCTGGCGGCGCGCCGTGGCCAGCCAGATGAGCGACGCCTTGTTCGACCGGATCGCCGCCCAGTTGGTTCCGGGCGCGAACGGCATGGCAGAGCGGTCGGACCCGCCGGTGGGGCGCTTTCGGGCCACGGGAAACACGCTTGCGCATCCGGGTTTCCTCAAGGTTCTGGCGCGGTCGGCGGACAGCAAGGACAAGGTGCTCCCGCCGCTGGCTCGCGGCGAGCAACTCTCGCTGAAGGAACTGATGTCCGAACAGCACTTCACCGAACCTCCGCCCCGCTACAACGAAGCCAGCCTCGTGAAGGCCCTGGAGGATCACGGTATCGGGCGACCGTCCACCTACGCCGAGACGCTACGGAAACTGCGGGACCGCGAGTACGCCGTCATGGACAAGCGATCCTTCATACCCACCCAGAAAGGCACGCTGGTGGCGGATTTTCTGAGCCGCCACTTCAGCGATTACGTGGATTACGACTTTACCGCCGGGATGGAGGAATCGCTGGACGCCATCGCCAACGGGGAGAAGCGCTGGGTTCCGCTGATGGACGAATTCTGGAACCACTATTCGGAGCAACTCTCCGAGAAGAAGCGCACGCTCAAAGGATCCGAGGAACGCCCCAGCCGACTGCTCGGCAAGCACCCCGAAACGGGGGAGTCCGTATATGCGCGCCTCGGTCCTTACGGTTACTTCGTGCAACGCGGCGAACGCACCGAGGACCATCGTCCGGCGGTCGCCACCCTGCGTGAAGGAATGAAGTACGAGGACGTTACGCTGGAGCAGGCCGTGGAAATGCTGCGCGGCCCCAGGTTGCTGGGCGAGCATCCCGACAGCGGGCAGCCCGTTTATGCCGGGCATGGGCGGCGAGGGCCTTTTGTGCAACTTGGCAAGCGCGACAGCGAAAACAAGCCGCGCTACGCGTCGTTGACGGACGGCCTCAGCGAAGACACGGTAACCTTGGAGCAGGCTATCAAGCTGCTATCCCTGCCACGGACCCTGGGAACGCACCCGGAAACCGGCAAGCCGGTCATGGCCGGGCGCGGGCGCTTCGGGCCTTTTGTGCAGCACGGAGAGCGCGGCAGCGGCAAGGAAAAGCCGAAATACGCTTCGCTGCCGCCGGCCATTTCTCCCCATGCCGTTACCCTCGACCAGGCCGTGGCCCTGCTGCGCCTCCCGCGCAAACTGGGAGAAAATGAAGCCGGCCGGCCGATATTCGTGGGCTGCGGAGTGAAGGGGCCCTACGTGCAGATCGGCGAGCGCGGCGGGAAAGTCCGGCCCCGCTACCTGCGGCTGCCTGAGCAGTTGTCGGTGTTCACGATTACGCTTGAGGAAGCCCTGGCCGTGAAGCCCGCACCGCGCAGCCCGCGCCGCGCAGCCGGCACGCGCCGGGGCGCGGGCCGATCAAGGAAGTTGACGGCGAGTTGACCCAGGCGTTGAGCGGAGACGGTCCGGCGGACCCTGACCCGCGCGTTGCGCGAGGCGCAAGCATCCTCCGCCGCAACGGGGTCATCGCATATCCCACCGAATCGGTGTACGGCCTGGGCTGCCTTCCGCAGAGCGAGTCCGCGGTGGAGCGCATTCTTGCCCTGAAGGGCCGGCAACGATCGCTGGGCGTCATTCTGATCGCCGCAGAATGGGCGCAATTCGACGGCTGGGCGGAGGAGTTGGCGGGGCTGCCCAAGGGTGGCGAACTGCTTCAAAGCCGGGGCGTCACCTGGATCGTTGGCGCGACGCCCAACGCGCCGGACTGGATCACCGGCGGGCGCAGGACCGTCGCCGTGCGCCGCAGCGTGCATGCGCTGGCTTCGGCACTGTGCAAGGCCGCGGGTTCACCCCTGGTCTCAACGAGCTGCAATCCGCACGGCAGCCCGCCGGCGCGCAACGCAAAAACGGCGCGGGACTACTTCGGCAATCGGGTGGATTGGATACTCGAGGGAAAATGCGGCTCCCTCAAAGGCCCCACCGAAATCCGCGACGCCACCACCGGCGCAATACTGCGGCCCGGATAATGGTGCGAGTCGGATATTGCGGCCCGGATAATCGACAAGCGCCGGGGAAGCTGTTGAAATAGCCACCGGAACTCAAGCGCAGTGACCGGCGCAAGGAGCCCGCCCATGCTTACATTCGCCGAAGAAACCCTGGTGCTTCTGCTGGACGACAAGTCAGGCGACATTCTGCCGATTGGCCGTTACGCCCTGGAACTCGCGCTGGTGGGCGCTGTGCTTCTGGATCTGGCCTTTGCCGACAGAATCGATACCGACCCGGAGAAGCTGATCCTGATCGACCCCACGCCTACCGGCAATCCTCTGCTCGATGGCGTGCTCAAACGGATCGACGATGACAAGGAAACGCGGCCGACGGGTGAATGGCTGGAGCTACTGTCGGCCGAACAGGGCGAATCGGTCCAGGAGCAGGCGCTGCACAGCCTTGTGGAGTGCGGCGTGCTGGAACGCCGCGAGGACAAATTCCTGTGGGTGTTTCGTGCGCGGCGTTACCCGATGATCGACGGGCAGTTGCAGCGGGAGGCCAGACAGCGCGTCATGGGCGTGTTGTTCGCTGGCGATATCCCCGATCCACGGGACATCGCCCTGATCTGCATCGCCGACGCCTGCGGCGTGCTGAGAACCGTGTTCGGTGAAAACGAGCTGGACGAAGTCTCCGCCCGTCTCGAACAACTGCGCAAGATGGATCTGATCGGCAGGGAGCTGATCACGCAGCTCTCCGTGTGGCGCTGGTCCGGCACCATCACGCGCATCTAACCTGTATCTTGTCTGAGGTCGAGTTTCTGCTCCCTCCTCTCGGCAGGGGCGTCAACGGCAGGATGCCGTTGCCGAGCCCCAGGGATGGGTTCATGCATCCCCTGCCGAGAGGAGGGAGCAGAAACTCGACCTCAGACAAGATACAGGTTAACCGTCAGGGTGCGTAAACCGCTGAAGTCTGCCGCCTGTTCCATGTGAAGGCTGCCACCCGGACCGGAGCAAAGCTGCCACCTTTGGTCGCTTATCGGCGCGGGTGTTGCATTATGTCCCCGGGGGGGTGTGATTCGTCAACGGGTTGTGTCGTTTTCGCATGGATTCTCCTTTCATGTTGATCGGGTAGGCGTTGTGGATCAGCCGGTCGAGTATGGCGTCGGCCAGGGTGGGGTCGCCGATGGCGGCGTGCCATTGGCCGATGGGCAACTGGCTGGCGGCGATGGTGGCGCGCCGGCCGTGTCGTTCGTCGAGCAGTTCGAGCAGGTCGCGCCGGTTCTCGGCGTTGGGTTTGGCCAGTCCCCAGTCATCGAGCACCAGGACCTCGGTTCGGGCGAGGCGGGCCAGCAGTTTAGCGTAGCGTCCGTCGCCCTTGGCGATGGTCAACTCGCGCAGCAGTTGGTCGAGTCGGAAGTATTGGGCGGCATGGCCTTCGCGGCAGGCTTTTTGGGCGAGCGCGCAGGCCAGCCAGGTTTTGCCGACGCCCGTGGGTCCGGCGATCAGGATGTTGAGGCGCTCCTTGACCCACTGGCAGGCGGCCAGCGACTGGATCAGTCCCCGGTCCAGTCCGCGAGGGCTTTGCCAGTCGAGGTCTTCCAGCGCGGCGTTATGCCGCAGCCGGGCCCGCCGCAGCCGGCTGGTCAGGCGCCGGCTCTCGCGTTCGGCGGCTTCGCGGTCCACCAGCAGTCCGAGGCGTTCCTCGAAGCTCAGTTCGTGGATGTCCGCCATGGCCATCTGGTCGGCCAGCGCCGCGGCCATGCCAGTGAACTTGAGGGCGATGAGTTTGTCCAGGGTGGGGTGTTGCAGCATGGATATTCTCCTTCAGTGGTAGTAGTCCGGCCCGCGGATGTTGGAATGCTCATCCGGCAGGGGCAGTTCCGGCTGTTCGTCCAGCGGCTGTTCGTCGAGCCGGTTTTTGAGGATGGATTCGAGGCTCTTGTATCGGCAACTGCCCAAGGCCAGCGCCCGCCGGCAGGCGGCCTCCAGGCGTTCGCCGCCATAGGCTTTGCCCAGCCGCAAGATGCCCAGGCAAGAGCGGTAGGCCTGTTGCGGGTGTTTTCGGGAGTCCAGCACGGCGCGGATCAGCTCTCCGGTGGCCGGGCCGTTTTTATCCGCCCACCGCGTCAGCCGCCGGGGCGACCACTCGCCGGCGGCACGGTGCGCTTCGGGCATGTGCGCGGCCACCGTGGTGTGGCCGCCCTTGCGATGCGAGCGCCGATGGCTGGCCACCCGCTCGCCTCGGTAGAAGCACTCGACAGTGCGGCGCGTGATCCGCACCTCGACCGCCTTTTTGATCAGCGCGAAGGGCACCGAGTAGTAATGCCCGCCAATGGCCACGTGGTAGTCGATATGCACCCGGGCTTTCTTCCATTCGGCAAAGACATAGGGTTGCGCCGGCAGCGGCTGAAGAGCCGGCCGGTCCAGTTCCTCAAAACGGCTGCGGCGGCAACCGGGCAGCTTCTTGAAGGGGCGCGTGTTGAGCGATTCCAGCAACGCGCGGACCGCGCCGTTGAGTTCGGCCAGAGAGAAGAACGAACGGCGGCGGAGCGCGGCCAGTATCCAGCGCTCCACGACCAGCACGCCGGTCTCCACCTTGGCCTTGTCCCGAGGCTTGCGCGCACGCGCCGGCAGCACCGCCACGCCGTAATGCGAAGCCATGTCCTGGTAGGTGGGATTGATGTCCGGCTCGTAGCGGTGCGCCTTGACAACGCCCGAACGCAAATTGTCCGGCACCACCAACTCCGGCACGCCGCCGAAGAACGCAAAGGCGCGCGTATGGGCGCCGACCCAGTCCGGCAGCCCTTGGGTCCAGGCGGCCTCAGCATAAGTGTAGTTGGAGGCCCCCAGAACCGCCACAAAGACCTGCGCCTGGCGAAGCTCGCCGGTGGCCCGGTCAATGACCCCGACGGTCTGCCCCGCATAGTCCACGAACAGCTTCTCGCCCGCCCGGTGGTCCTGGCGCATGACCACGTCGAGCTGGCCCCGCCAGACGCGATACCGCTCGCAGAACCAACTGTATTGATACCCGTCGGGGCAGGCCGCCCGATACTCCTGCCACAACAGGAACAAGGTGACGCCCTTGCGCTTGAGTTGCCGGTGAACCTCGGCCCAGTCCGGAACGCCTCGCGCCGAAGCGGGCAAATCCGGCGGCGGCGGAAACAGCAGCCGCTCCAAACGGGCATCGCTCATCCCCGGCGGCAGAGGCCAGCCCAAACCCGCCGCCTCGGCGCGCCGAAGATACTCGCTCACCGTCGGACGGCCAATGCCGCAACTCGCCGCGATCCGGCGATGACTCATCCCTGCGGCCCACTTGAGCCGCAACACTTCTCTGATCTTGCGCATGGATAACCTCTTCGCCGGCATCGTCCCCTCCTGAAAAAGGAGGCAGAGTAGCGGCTTGTTATCCCGCGCCGATACGCGCCCGAAAACCCCTCAAAGCACGCCGCCAGGGTGGCAGCTTTCGAGTGGAATCAGTGGCAGGCTTCGTCTGGAATGGGTGGCAGCTTTCGAGTGGAATCAGTGGCAGACTTCATCTGGAATACGCAGTCAGGGAGCTGCGCATTGTCCCAGGCCTGTCGGCATTCTGCATGCCGGTAGCAGGTTAGCAGGTGGTCGTTGATCAGGCCGCAGGCTTGCATGTGAGAATACATGATGATCGAGCCCACGAACTTGAAACCTCGGGCCTTGAGGTCCAGGGACAGACGATCCGATTCCGGCGAGGTTGCCGGGAGCTCATCCTGACGGGTCCACTGGTTGACGATTGGCGCACCATCCACGAACTGCCAGATGTAACGGCTGAACGACCCGTGCTCCTCTGCCACGCGCAAGAAAGCCGCAGCGTTGCCCACTGCGGCGCGGATCTTCTGACGATTGCGGATGATGCCCGGATCGTGGATCAGAGCCTCGATTTCCTTTTCTCCGTAGCGGGCCACAAGCCGCGGATCAAAGTCGGCAAACGCCTTTCGGTAGCCGTCGCGCTTGTGCAGGACGGTCCGCCAGGACAATCCGGCCTGGGCCGATTCCAGGATCAGAAACTCGAAATGAGTGGAGTCGTCCAGCGCCGGTACGCCCCACTCCTCATCGTGATAGGCCTGGTAAGCGGGACTTACCCCGAGCGACCAGGGGCAGCGATCATTCATTCAGCGGCGGTGTGGCGCAAGCGCCTGACGTGTGGCGCGAGTGCCGGGAGTGTGTCGTAAGTGCCTGGCGTGTGGCGCGAGTGTGCAGGAAGGGCGGTAGTTGGGGGAACCAAAGCGGCGAACGTACGCCAGATCGGTGAACGCACGAGCGGCGAACGTACGCAGAAAAAGCACGGAGAAACCGCGGTCCCCACGCGATCCGGGCCAAGCCCGGCAGATTGACGGTCCTCGCGAACCGATTGGCCTGGACGAAGCAGCCGGCGAACTCAAGCATTCGCCGACTGTCGCCCTGAGAAAGCTACTGCGATAGCAGCGATCTAGCTTTCTTCTTCCTCGTCGCCGCCTTCGTCGTCGCCGTCGCCGCAGCTGCCTTCGCCGCAACTGCCGTCGCCGCAGCTGCCTTCGTCGTCGTCGCCATCGCCGTCGAGTACCGTCGGGGCCGTTCCGCCCGCGTCGCAGGTTCCGACGCTGGTAGCGGCCGCGGTTCCGGCAACGCCGGCCGCCAGGGCTGCGCTCAGGGCAAGGGCGAGAAGTTTGCGTTCAGGACTGGTCATACTAATGCCTCCAGTTTGTTGCTATTGCCCTGTGAAAAGGGCCTTGATGACTAACATCGCGAACTATCCGCGCATAGCCTCGGTGGGAGTTTTTCCTCCCGTCTGCGAAGTCTAGCACACAGTTTCTTCACACTAGCGACTTGTCGAAGACTTGTCGAAGCACACTGAATCGCAGTAAGGCCGCACAAGGCCATCCTGCTGTACCTGGTGTGGTGTCCCGCAAATACCTGCCATAATTTCCGGTCCTGTTTCCTCCCTGGCAGCGTTGCTCCTCCTTATGTGGGACCTGCCACACTGCGTCGTCGTGCCCTGCCAGGAAGAAAACAGGACGCGCATCTTAGTGACAGTTATTTGCGGGACACCACACTAGCGTGGGACCCGAGCGACCCAGGGAACATGCCAGCACTTTACTGCGTAATGGGAGATCCGATCGACCACAGCCGGTCGCCGGAAATTCATCGGCGCTTTGCGTCGCAGTTCGGTATTCCGCTGGAGTACCGGCGGATCGAGGTTCGATCGGGGTCCCTGCAGGAAGAGGCGAGACGCTTTGCCAAAGACGGCGGTCGCGGATGCAACATCACCGTGCCGCTGAAGGAAGAGGCCGCGCTGCTGAGCGATTCCCTGGGTTCCGCGGCCCGGCAGGGCGGGGCGGCCAATACCCTCACTTTCGGCAATGACGGCCACATTCATGGCGACAATACGGACGGGCTTGGCCTGCTCCGCCACCTGCGGGTCAATCTTGGGCTTAAGCTCGAGGGCGCATCGGTATTGATGATCGGCGCGGGAGGCGCCGCGCGCGGAGTGATCCCGGCTCTGCTGGGCGCAGACATTGCCGAAATCACGCTCGTCAACCGCACGCGCGACCGCGCTCTGGATCTGGCTCGCCGCTTTTCTCCGCTTGGCGCCATCCGTGTAGCCGATCCCGAAGCGGACAACAGGCCGCCGGCCGACCTGGTCATCAACGCCAGTTCCGCGGGACTGGCGGGCAAGCCCCCTGACCTGCGTCCCTCCCTGGCGCGGGACGCGCACTGTATCGATCTGGCTTACGGCGAAGCGGCGGCGGCTTTCGTTTCCTGGGCGCGCCGAGGTGGAGCGCGTTCGGTACACGACGGATGGGGCATGCTCGTGGAGCAGGCGGCCGAGAGCTTCGCGATCTGGCATGGGCGGCGGCCGGACACGCGGGGGTTGCTGAATCTGTAGCGATCTTGCGTTCGCCGGTGCGCTATCGCGTTCCCTCGCTGTGGGGAGACGCAACAAGCACGTCCCTGTGTGCTCGGCTCGGGCATTCTGCCCTCGCAAGCTCCCCACAGAGAGGGAACGCGATAGCGCACGAAGCAGGGCGAGGCGCGAGGGCACAGGTTAGCCCGTTTCTTTCCTGGGGTTGAGTTTCTTCTCCCTCCTCTCGCAGGGGCGTCAACGGCAGGATGCCGTTGCCGAGCCCCAGGGACGGGTTCATGCGTCCCCTGCGAGAGGAGGGAGAAGAAACTCAACCCCAGGAAAGAAACGGGCTAGCGCATGGTTACGAGTTCTTCGGCGGCGGTGGGGTGAATGGCGATCGTATCGTCGAGGTCCGCCTTGCGGGCGCCCATTCTTATCGCCACAGCAAATCCCTGTAGCATTTCGTCCGTTCCGGGGCCTGCCAGGTGGCATCCTACCACGCGCTCCTCCTCGCCTACCGTGACCAGCTTCATGCGTGATCTGGGTTTTTGCGCGGCAATACCGTAGTACAGCGGCACGAACTCGGAGCGGTAGCAACGGACCGAATCGCCGTGCGCGGCCCGCGCCTCCTCTTCGCTGAGGCCTACCGAACCCAGTGGCGGATGCGCAAATACCACCGTAGGTATGTTCCCGTAGTCCATCCTGCGTTCCGCCATTCCTCCGAATTGCCGGTCCGCCCAGCGCCGGCCCGCGGCGATCGCCACCGGCGTAAGCTCATGATGTCCGGTCACGTCGCCTAGAGCGAACACGCCGGGCGCCGTAGTCTCCTGCCAGGGATCCACCTCGATTGCGCCGCGCGGGCCGCAGTCCACGCCGGCCGCTTCAAGATCAAGGCCGCGGACCAACGGCCGCCTGCCCACAGCCCACAGGAGCGTATCGAAGGGTCCGCTGCGCGTGCCCGAGGAAGATGTCAGGCGCAGCCCGTCCGGGTCCTTGTCGACAGCGGCGGGCACGAAATCCGTAACAATGCGCACGCCGGAGTGGGCAAGGCCCTCCAGGCAGGCCTTTTGCAGGATTTCGTCGAAGCGGCGCAGCACCGACTTATGGCGCAGATGCAGCGTCACTTCCGAGCCGAGTCCGCGCAGAATCCCGGCCAGTTCCACGGCGATATACCCCGCGCCTACAACCGCCGTCCTGCGCGGGCAGCTTTCCAGTTCGAAAAAGTCGTCGGACGTGCCGCCGAGATCCGCCCCGGGGATTTCCGGCACCAGGGAAGAGCCGCCGGTGGCGATGAGAATGCGTCGGGCGGAGTATTCCCCGCCGTTGACGGCAACCGCCCGAGGCCCGGAAAAGGCCGCGTGCCCGGCGATCCATTCCACACCGCGCCGCTTGAGGTTCTCCGCGTAGATTCCGTTCAGCCGGCGGATATAGCGTTCCCGGCGACCCACCAGGTCGGGCCAGTCGTGGCCTTCCAGCGACAGTCGGAATCCATATTCGCGGGACTCGCCTACCTGGCGCGCCAATTCCGCGGCGTGCCACATGACCTTCTTCGGCACGCAGCCAAGGTTGACACAGGTGCCCCCGAGACGGCCCGACTCGAACAAGGCTACTCTCGCCCCGTACTCGGCCGCTCGCTGCGCCGTCGCCAGCCCGCCGCTGCCACCGCCCAATACAAGCAGGTCAAAGTCTTGCATGCGCGAGAGGATAACGCCTGCGCGCCGGGGTTGCGACATGCACTGACACACTCGCTGAGTATCGCTGGAATGAAGACTGAAGCCACCCGCCCGCGAGGCGGCGATTCGCCCGCCTTGCCGTGGTATGTTGTCAGGCATGAAGCGCAAGCTGCCCACGGGCATACAGACCTTTCGCAAGATTCGCGAGGAGAACCACTACTACGTTGACAAGACGGCGCATATCGAGCGCCTGATCGAAGACGGCTTCCACTACTTCCTGTCCCGCCCGCGCCGCTTCGGCAAGAGTCTTTTGGTGGACACCATCAAGGAGCTGTTCGAGGGCAACGAGGCTCTGTTCCGGGGACTACACATCCACAAGGACTGGGACTGGACGAAGCGCCATCCGGTGGTGCGGCTCGACTTCAGCGGCAGCGGCTTCCAGGACGCCGGTAGCCTGGAGTCCAACCTGGCTTCCCAGTTCAACCGACTGGAACGCGGCGTGCCCATTGAGCGGCGCTACGACCGGCCCCCTGAGCGCTTCCGTCATCTGATCCAGACGCTGAGCGAACACGCGGGCCAGCGCGTGGTGGTGCTGGTGGACGAGTACGACAAGCCGGTGCTGGACCCGCTGACGGAGGGCGACCGGGACCGCGCCCGCGCCCACCGGGACGCCTTGCGCGGACTCTACGGCAACATCAAGACGTGCGACGCCGATATCCGCTTCTCGTTCCTCACCGGCGTCAGCAAGTTCGCGCAGGTGAGCCTGTTCTCGGAACTGAACAATCTCGACGACATCACCCTCGATCCGGCCTACGCCACGATCTGCGGCTATACCGAGGGCGATCTGGAGACGGTATTCGCGCCGGAGCTCGAGGGCTTGGACCGCGACGCCATCCGCGACTGGTACAACGGCTACAGCTGGCGTGGCCCGGAGAAAGTCTACAACCCGTTCGACATCCTGCTGCTGTTCCGAAAGCGTGAGTTCGACGCCCATTGGTTCGAGACCGGCTCGCCGGCGTTCCTGCTGCGGACGCTGCGCGAGCGGAGCGTGTTCACGCTCGACCTGGCCGGGATGGTGGCCGGCCGCGAACTGCTGTCGTCCTTCGACGTGGACAGCATGTCCACCGTCGCGCTGCTGTTCCAGACCGGCTACCTGACCATTGCCGGGGAGAGCGTTCTCGACTACGAAACGATGTATCGGCTGGACTACCCGAACCGCGAGGTGCGGCAAAGCCTGAACCGCAGCCTGCTGCCGGCTCTCGGTTGGAATGCCGCCTGGCGGGACGGCCGGCAGTTCCGTCTGCGGCGGTTGCTGCTGGACGCCGACCTGTCCGGCCTCGAGTCTCACTTCCGGTCGCTGTTCGCGGCGATTCCGTACAACTGGCACGTGAACAACGACATGGCTCGCCACGAGGGCTACTACGCCAGCGTGATGTACGCGCACCTGGCGGCCCTGGGGGCGCCGGTGGCGGTGGGGGACGCGGGCGCGAGCGGGCGTCTGGACATGTCGGCGCGGCTGGGCGGACATGTCTATCTGTTCGAGTTCAAGGTGGTCGAGCGCGCCGGGGAAGGCGCAGCGCTGGCTCAGCTTGAGGAGCGCGGCTACGCGGAGAAGTACCGGGCGGACGGCGAGCCGGTCCATCTGGTGGGCGTCGAGTTCAGCGCCGACAAGCGCCGCCTTGAGCGGTTCGATACCGCGACTCTGGACTGAGCCCGGCCGGGAGCCTGCAAAAGGGAGCCTGCGAAGCGGTAAACCTGCCGGACCAAGGGTGCTACAATCCGCAGCGTTATAGGGAAATGCCTTTGCATGGAGGCGAGAAATGGAAATGGGTTATACGATTGACACTGCGGCCGCGGCCGTAGAATTGCAGGAAGCGGGCCTGGACCAACAGGCTGCGATGGCGATTGTCGGACTGGTCGCCCGCTCCGATTCGCGGCTGGCCACCAAGGCGGACCTTGAGTTGTTTCGCGTCGAGACCAATTCCAGGATTGATTCGCTGCAAAAATACATGGACACGCGATTCGAAGTGGTGGAGAGGCGATTTTCTGCATTCCAGTGGGTGATTGGCCTGATCATGGCGCTGCAGTTGGCCATGGCCGCCAGAATATTCGACCTTTTGTAGTTTTCGCTCGCGCATAGCGGCTTCGCGGCCTTCCACGAAGGCCCCAAGTATGCGGGTTGATAACTCCGCGCCATGATCTGCGGGAAATGTCCCTCGCGGACTCGTGGAGAGGTTCGCCTCTGGAGAGGTTCGCCTCTCATTGGCCAAGGCCGCGTGCGAGTATCTGCCTGCAAGTATCTTGACCCGCTTCAAAAAATCCGGGAAAGTTTGCGTATGGCGCTGAATGCCTGTGGGGCAGAGCGCCGGGGCTTATGGCTGAATTGTTTGATTATTACCGCCCCAGCCTTGCGGTCCGGGGAATGGAGAAGCGCTTTCCGGTGCGGCGCATTTTTTGCGTGGGCTGGAACTATCTGGACCATATTCACGAAATGGACAGGAAGCTGGTTCCACAGCCTCCGGTATTCATGAAGCCGGCAGACGCGCTGCTGCCCGACGGAGGAGAAATTCCTTTCCCCACCCAAACAAAGGATCTGCATCACGAAGTGGAACTGGTGGTGGCCCTGCAGGGGGGCGGTCTGAACATACCGGTCGAGGAGGCGCTGGGCCATGTGTACGGCTACGGAGTGGGAATCGACCTGACGCGCCGGGACTTGCAGGCAAAAGCGAGGAAGGAGGGCGAACCCTGGGAAACCAGCAAAAGCTTCGACTATTCCGCGCCGGTCAGCACGCTGCGCAGAGCGTCCACCATCGGACATCCGGCTAAGGGTCGCATCTGGCTGGCGGTGAATGGCGAGCTCAGGCAGGAAGCGGATTTGGAGAACATGATTCGCAAACCCGCGGAACTGATCGCGCAGATTTCCATGTACTTCGAGTTGAAGCCGGGCGACTTGATCTTGACCGGAACACCGGCCGGCGTGGGTCCGGTAAGGCCGGGCGATCACGTCACTGCTGGCGCGGAACGGGTGGGCGACGTTCACATCAGGCTGGGGCGCCCACGCTCCTGATTGTTTGGCGGTGTGTGGCGGAAGTGACCCTGCAACCGGGCAGGCGACCATGATCACATGATCATTGCCAGTTGGAACGTGAATTCGGTGCGGGTGCGCAGCGGCCAGGTGGTGGACTGGCTTGAGACCCGGGCTCCGGACGTGCTGGGCCTGCAGGAATTGAAGTGCCGCGACGAGGATTTTCCCGCGCAGGATTTTCAGGAGTTGGGGTACTTCTGTCTCACGCACGGACAGCCCAGCTATAACGGCGTAGCCCTGCTGACCCGACGACCGGTGTCTCGTCCGCTCAGCGGAATCCCGGGCCTGGACGATCCGCAGGCGCGGGCGGTCGCGGCCACGGTGGGCGACACGCGCGTGGTCAACCTCTACGTGCCCAACGGTAAGGAAGTGGGCCACGATCACTATCGTTACAAGCTCCGCTGGCTGGAGGCTCTGGCCGACTGGCTGCGCAGCGAAGTGGAGCGCTGGCCTCGACTGGCGGTTATGGGCGATTTCAACATCGCGCCCGACGACCGCGATGTGCATGATCCGGAGGAATGGCGCGACAAGATCCTCTGCAGCGAGCCCGAGCGCGCCCAACTGCGGGCGCTCGAAGCGCTGGGGCTGCAAGACAGTTTTCGCTTGTTCCGGCAGCCGGCGGGAAAGTTCAGTTGGTGGGACTACCGCGCGGCCGGCTTCCGGCGCAACCGCGGGCTTCGCATCGACTTGATCCTGCTGTCAGCGGAGTTGGCGGCGGAATGCCGCGCGTCTCAAATCGACACGGCCCCGCGCAAGCTTGAGCGGCCTTCCGATCATGCTCCGGTGTTCGCGCGCCTTGCCTGAAGCCGATCCTTCGCCTTCATCCTCTCACTCTTGCCTCTCAGCCTTGCCTGGCGGGAGTTTCCGAGGCAAGGATGCCGAGGAAAGCTCCAGGGACGGATTCATGCGTCTCCCGCCAGGCAAGGGTGAGAGGCAAGAGTGAGAGGATGAAGGCTACGGCAGCCGCTGAGGCGGTGGAGGCGGAGCAGTTGCCGGCTCTGCTGCACGGTCAGTCGACGGTTACCGATTTGGCGAGGTTGCGGGGACGGTCCACGTTGTTGCCTCGACGCACGGCTACGTGATAAGCCAGCAGTTGCAGCGGAACCGTGTAGAGCACGGGCGCCTGGATGTCGGCGGACGGCGCCGGCATCCTTAGAACGATCATGCCGTCCTCGTGCCCCACGTTGGCCTGGGGCGCGGACACCACGAACAGACGCCCGCCGCGCGCGCGAACTTCCTCCAGGTTGGACCGCAGCTTGGGCAAAAGACCATCGTCCGGAGCCAGCGCCACTACCCACATGCTGTCGTCCACCAGCGCCAGCGGGCCGTGCTTGAGTTCGCCGGCGGCATAGGCTTCCGCGTGGATATAGGACAGTTCCTTGAGCTTGAGCGCGCCTTCCATCGCCACCGGCCACATCGGCCCGCGGCCCAGGAACAGCACATGGTCGCGGTCCTCGAAGTGCTCGGCAAGCTGCTCGAGCCGGGCGTCCATTTCCAGCAGTTGCTCGATCAAATCAGGCAGGGCCGCAACTTGCTGAGTGAGGGCGCGGATATCGGAATCCGGTTTTCCCTGCCGGCGGGCAAGCGCCAGGGCCACCATGGCGAGCGCCGCCAACTGAGTCAGCAGCGCCTTGGTTGAAGCCACGCCTACCTCCAGTCCGGCGCGGGTCAGCAGGCTGTGCTCCACCATGCGCACCAGGCTGCTCGTCGCCACGTTGCTCAAGGCCGTAACCCCAAGGTAGCCTCGCTGAAGGGCAACGCGCGTAGCCGCCAGCGTGTCGGCCGTTTCTCCGGACTGCGAGATGGCGAGATAAAGGCAATTCTCGGGACAGGGCGGCGGGTGGTAGCGGTACTCGCTGGCGATTTCCACGGTGCATGGCAGGCCGGCGTATTCCTGCAGCCACTGCCGGGCCACCAGGCCGGCGTTGTAGGCGCTGCCGCAGGCGGCGATATGCACCGCCGCAACGTCGCCTAGCCGGGCGCCCAGGTCCGCCCCGAAAAGGGCGTTGTCCGGCAGTCCCCCGTTGATCAGCGGCCGCAGAGTGTCCCGCACCGCACCGGCCTGCTCGAAAATCTCCTTTTGCATGTAATGCCGGTAGGCGCCGCGCTCGACCGACTCGGGACCGAACTCGCTTTCCACTACCCGCCGTTCCACCGCCTCGCCCGCAGGCCCGAAAATCTCCACGCTGCGCGCGCGGACCAGAGCGAGGTCGCCTTTGCGCAGGAAGCGGTAGCGCCGCGTTACCTGCAGCAGCGCGGAAATATCCGAAGCGGCGTAATTCTCCGACTCGCCCAGCCCCACCACCATCGGAGCGCCCCGGTTGGCGGCAACAAATGCGCCGGGTGTGGCGGCGGCCAGCACCACTACGGAGTAGGTGCCAGTCAATCGCGACAGCGCGTCCCGGGTAGCCGCCGCCAGGTCCTTGCCGGCGCGCAGTTCCAGCGCAACCAGATGGGCGATGCATTCGGTGTCGGTGTCGCTGGAGAAACTCACGCCGCGGGCCACGAGCTCCTCTTTGATCTCTTCGTAGTTCTCGACGATGCCGTTGTGCGCCACCGCTACTTCCTGGCCAGAGAACAAGGGATGCGCATTGCGCTCCGTGGGAGCGCCGTGGGTGGCCCAGCGCGTGTGGGCGATGCCCACTTCGCCTGCCAGGGGACTGCGCTCGAAATCTTCGATCAGGCGCGAAACAAAGCCGGCCCGGCGCAATCGCCCCAGCTTGCCGCTGCCCAGCAGCAGCGCAATCCCGGCCGAGTCGTAGCCGCGGTACTCCAGGCGCTGCAACCCTTCCAGCAGCAAGGGCGCGATATTGCGCTTCGCGGCTACTCCAACGATTCCGCACATGCCGGTATCCGTGCGAGCAGGCCCTGGCGCCGTGACCGGCTCATGCTGTCAGCGCTTTTTCAGCGGCAGCGTCTTCTGCCGTGAACGAGCTACGGTCAACTGCTGGGCAGGAGCCGGTTTGGTGATGGTGGATCCCGCGCCGATCACCGCACGCGCTCCCACCTCCACCGGCGCCACCAATTCCACGCCCGAACCGATGAACGCGCCTTCGCCGATTACCGTTCGGTGCTTCTTGCGGCCATCGTAATTGCAGGTGATTACGCCGGCGCCGATGTTGGCGTCCCCGCCGACTTCGGAATCGCCCACGTAGCTGAGGTGCGACGCCTTGGCGCCCTCGCCCAGTTCGCTGTTCTTGACTTCCACAAAGTTGCCGACACGGGTATTGACCCCAAGAACAGCGCGGGGGCGGACGCGGGCGAACGGCCCCACGCGAGCGCCGGCCCCGATGTCGGCGCCGTCCACCACGCTGTGCGCCTCGATACGCGCATCGGCGTCCAGGCTCGAATTCGAGACTACGCTGTACGCACCGATGCTGGCGCCGTTCCCGAGCCGCACTTCTCCTTCCAGCACCACGCCTATGTCAAGGAATACATCGCTGCCCGCGGTTACTTCGCCACGAATCTCGATGCGCCGGGGATCGGCGATGCGAACGCCCTGCTCCATCAGGGCGGCGGCGCGGCGGCGGCGCAGAATCCGCTGAGCGTCGGCCAGTTGCGCCGGACTGTTAACGCCCTGAGCCTCGTCGGCGTCCTGCGCCCGTTCTGCACGAACCGGGAGGCCTTCGTCGAGCGCAATGTCCACGGTATGAGTCAGGTAGATCTCCTGCTTTGCGCCCGCCGGCTTGAGCGCGCGGCAAGCGCCGGCCAGCCACTCGGCGGGCGCCGCCATCGGCCCCACGTTGATTTCGCGGATGCGGAGCTGCTCGGGCGTGGCGTCCGCATGCTCCACGATCCCCGCCACCGCGCCGTCACGATTTCTGATGATGCGCCCATAGCCTGCGGGGTCCTCCACCTCGGCGGTAAACAGCGTCATGCCTTCGCCGTCCGCGACCAGCCGCTTGAGCGTTTCCTTGCGGACCAGGGGCACATCAGCGTACAGAACCAGCATCCTGGACCCGGGGTTGACCTTGGGCAGGGCCTGGATCACCGCATGTCCCGAGCCGAGTTGCTCCGCCTGCACGACCCACTCGATGCCGACATCGGGAAAAGCGGCGCGCAAGGCTTCGGCCCCGTGTCCGCAAACCACGACCACTCGTTCCGCCGAAAGGTAGCGGGCGCCATCCAGCACATGCCGAAGCAGCGGCTGGCCGCCCAGAAGCTGCAATGGTTTGGGCAGGGCCGAGTGCATCCGCCTGCCCTTGCCGGCGGCAAGAATCACCACGTTCAATGCACGACCCATCAGGAGGATGCTTCGGCCATCGGCGACAGGCCGGTCCACGGGCGCGCGCTTTCCAGTTGCGCCGCCAGCCGCAGCAGCAGGGCCTCGCCGCCCTGCGGCGCGGCCAACTGGACGCCGATCGGCAAGCCTTCCGCCGACCGGCCCAGCGGCAGCGACATGGCCGGTTGGCCGGTAACGTTGAACAACTGCGTAAAGGCCGTATAGAGGCTGGTGAGTTCCATATAGCGTTTCGTGTCTTCGCTGCTCATGTCAATCATTCCCAGGCGCGGCGGCAGCGCAGCCAGCGTTGGGCAGAGCAAGACATCGTAGCTACCGCAGAATCCCCCCATACGGCGTCCAATGTACTGGATATGGGTCAAGGCGGCAGCATACTCGCCGGCGCTGGCTGCGGCGCCGAACTGGACCATTTTCCAGGTCACCAGCGACACATCCTCGCGATGCAAGTCGCGTCCCAGCCCGCGGCAGCGCGCCTGGATATCCGCTTGAACATGCGCTGAGAAAATCAGGTCGGCGCAATTTCGCAGTTGTTCGGGAGCAAGGGGTGCGCGCGCCTCTTCCACCCGGTGGCCCAACTCCTCGCACAAATGCGCGCTGTCTTCCAGGACCCGCAGCACCTCGGGGTCCACCGGCGCTCCATTGAAGGAATCCCGAACGAGTCCAAGGCGCAGCTTGCCCGGAGCCTGCTGCAGCGTATCGAGCCAGGAGCCCTCGTGGAACGGCGGCTGATAGGGATCCCCCGGCTCGCCGCCGGCTACGGCGTCGAGAAACGCGGCGGAATCCCGAACGCTGCGCGCAAGCACATGGTGCTGCGACATGCCGGCGAAGCCTTCGGCCGCATGCGGACCCGACGGCGCCCGCCCCCGGGTTGGCTTCAGGCCGACCAGTCCGCAGGCCGAGGCGGGAATGCGAATCGATCCGCCGGCATCGCTGCCGTGCGCCGCTGGAACGATGCCTGCCGCAACGGCCGCGGCCGCGCCGCCGCTGGAGCCCCCCGGCGAGTAATCCGGATTCCATGGGTTGCGCGTGGGACCGCACTCTTGCGGCTCGGTAGTAACCGCTACCGCGAGTTCCGGCGTGTTGGTCTTGCCGAAGATCGCCACGCCGGCATCCTTGTAGCGCCGCACCAGGGTGCTGTCCGTTTTCGCCACATGATCGGCAAACAGGCGGCAGGCGAGCCGGGTAGGTTCGCCCGCGAAATCCGCGCCGGCATCCTTGAGCAGGAACGGCACGCCGGCCAGGGCCGCACCGCCTGTATGGGATTGCGAAAGATCCCGCGCCCTGTCATAGAACGTGTGCACCACGGCGTTGACGGCCGGATTGCGCGATTCGCACCGCTGGATGGCTGCCTCAAGCAGTTCCGACGCCGTAATCTGGCGCGTTCTTACCAGTTCCGCCAGACCGACGGCATCATACGATTCGTATTCTGGAAAGATGCTCACGCCCGCGCGCCTAAGGAAGGCTCGTATTGTCGCATCAGAGCGGGCGTAGCGGGTCCCGGCGCCAACCCGCCCGTGATGATCGCGCCGCCGAGCCTGGGCTCAAGCTCAGTGCTGTCCGCGCAGTTTCTTCAGCGCCCGATGACGTGCGGACGCCTCGGCAAGATCGCGCTGAGCTTTCTCGATATCCGTTTTTTCGGTAGCGCCGGCCAAGGCTTCCTCGGCCTTCCTGCGCGCGTCCTCGGCCGCGTCCATGTCGAGCTGTTCCGGCCTCAGCGCCGAATCGGCAAGCACCGTTACGGCGCTGGGCTGAATCTCCAAAAGCCCGCCAGTCACGTAGAAGAGCTGCTCATCCTCGCCTTCCCGCTGCACCCGCACCGGTCCGGGACGCAGTTCCGTAAGCAACGGTGCGTGACGTGGCGCGATGCCTACATCGCCCTGCGAGGCCGGCGCAACCACGAAGTCGGCGTCGCCGGAAAAGATCGCGCCCTCGGCGCTGACGATGTCCACGTGAATGACGGCCATGGCTATTGCAGTTGCTTGGCTTTCTCCTCCACCTCGCCAATGCCGCCGGCCATGTAGAAAGCCTGTTCCGGCAAGTGGTCGCACTCGCCCTCCAGAATGGCGCCGAAGCTGCGGATGGTTTCTTTCAGAGGAACGAACTTGCCCGGAGTTCCGGTAAACACTTCGGCCACGAAGAAGGGCTGCGACAAGAAGCGCTGAATTTTCCGCGCCCGCTGCACGCTGAGCTTGTCCTCCTCCGAAAGCTCGTCCATGCCCAGGATGGCGATGATGTCCTGCAGTTCCTTGTAGCGCTGTAACACACGCTGCACGCCCCGGGCCGTGTCGTAGTGCTCGCGGCCCACTACCAGCGGATCGAGTTGGCGCGAGGTGGAGTCCAGGGGATCCACCGCCGGATAGATGCCGAGTTCCGCGATGGAACGCGAAAGCACCACGGTAGCGTCCAGGTGGGCGAAGGTCGTGGCGGGCGAGGGGTCGGTCAGGTCGTCGGCCGGCACGTAAATCGCCTGCACCGAGGTGATGGAGCCGGTGCGGGTGGAGGTGATACGCTCCTGCAGGGCACCCATCTCTTCCGCCAGCGTCGGCTGGTATCCCACCGCCGAAGGCATGCGTCCCAGCAGCGCCGAACACTCCACGCCGGCGAGCGTGTAGCGGTAGATGTTGTCGATGAACATGAGGATCTCGCGGCCCTCGTCGCGAAAGTACTCGGCGATGGTCAGGCCGGTCAGGCCCACGCGCAGCCGGTTGCCCGGCGGCTCGTTCATCTGGCCATACACCAGGGCCACCTTGTCGAGCACATCCGACTCCTTCATCTCGTTGTAGAAGTCGTTGCCCTCGCGGGTGCGCTCTCCCACGCCGGCGAAGACCGAATAGCCCGAGGCCTCCACCGCGATGTTGCGGATCAACTCCATCATGTTCACGGTCTTGCCCACGCCGGCGCCGCCGAACAGGCCGATCTTTCCACCTTTGGCGAACGGGCACAACAGGTCGATCACCTTGATCCCGGTTTCCAGAAGCTCGGTGCTGCCGGCCTGGTCCTCGAAACTCGGCGGCGGACGGTGGATCGGCCAGCGCTCCTCCTCGCCGATATCGCCCTTGCCGTCCACGGGGTCGCCCAAAACGTCCATGATCCTGCCCAGGGTCTTGCGTCCCACCGGAACCTTGATCGGACCGCCCGTGCCGGTCACCGGCAGTCCGCGCCGCAATCCCTCGCTGGATCCCATGGCGATGGTGCGCACTACGCCGTCGCCCAGCTGCTGCTGCACTTCCAGGGTGAGGGCCCGATCATCCACCACCAGGGCGTCGTAAACCTGGGGCATGGATTCGCGCGGGAACTCCACGTCGATCACGGCGCCGATGATCTGCACGATGGCGCCGGAAGCGTTAGCGGTGGAAGCGTTAGCGGTCATGCCGTTCTCCTTGCAGCGAGGGCGTAGCCGCGCTCGATGGGTGTTTGACTATTCATTCTCGGATTTCCCCTGCGGCGGCGCCGCGTGCGTGCAAAGCTGGCACGGGAGCAGGAGATCCAGCCCCTGACGAGGGCAGCATGCCCCCACTCCGTGCTGCTTGGATGCGTTTTATCGGGAGACTCATACGGCCTCGGCGCCGCCGATGATTTCGGCGATCTCGGCGGTAATCGCCGCCTGTCTGGCCTTGTTGTATTGCAGTTGAAGCGTGTCGATCAGCTTGCCGGCATTGTCCGTGGCCGATTTCATCGCCACCATCTTGGCGGCCATCTCGCAGGCGACGTTCTCCATCGCGGCCCGGAACACCTGCGTCTCGATGTAGCGCTCCAGCACGCCGTCGAGCAGTTCGCCCGCCGACGGTTCGTAGATGTAATCCCAGTGCGCCGCCAGTTCGTCGTCCTTTTCCAGCGCCACCGGCAACAACTGCTGGATCACCGGTTGCTGGCGCATGGTGTTCACGAACACGTTGCGCGCGAGGTACATCCGATCGACCTGCTCTTCGCGATACGCCTTGAGCAACACGCGCACGGCGCTGACCAGATCCACCACATGGGGCGTTTCGCCCAGGTGGGTTGTCACCCCCGTGACGTTCACGTCGAGATTGCGGAAGAACTGCACGGCCTTGGCGCCGATCAACACGATCTGCGTGGGCACGCCGGCATCCGCCTGACGCTTGAGTTCGCCGAGAAAATGCCGGAACAGGTTGACGTTCAGGCCCCCGCAAAGGCCGCGGTCGGTGGAAATGAGGATGTAGCCGGCGGACTTCTCTTCGCGCTCGGCGAGATAGGGCGGCGTGTAGTCCGGCCGCGCATGATAGAGATGGCTGGCGATCTTGCGTATGCCGTCGGCATAGGGGCGAGCGGCGGTCATCCGTTGCTGGGTGCGGCGTATTTTGCTGGCGGCGACCATCTCCATGGCGCGCGTGATCTTCTGCGTGTTCTTGACGCTGCCGATCTTGCCACGGATTTCTTTGGCGCCAGGCATTGCTTTCTATACCCGGTTCAGAACCAGGCTGGCGCGCCAGCTCAGGCGAAAAGCGAAAGTATCTGCTGAATCAGGCACTGTCAGGCCTAGTAGGCGCCGCTGCTTTTGAATTCTTCGACTACGGCTTTGAGGCCGGCGGCGATCTCGTCGTTGTAGTCGCCCGTTTCGTTGATCTTGTCGAGCAGTTCCGAATGGTTGTCGCGGGCGTGCGCGTGCAGCGCCTTCTCGAAAGCAAGCAGTTGCTCCACCTCCATGTCGTCCATGAAGCCCTCCTGCACCGCAAACAGCGAAACGGCGATCTCGGCCACGGTAAGCGGTTCGTACTGGTTCTGCTTCATCATCTCGGTTACGCGCTGGCCGCGTTCCAGTTGCCGGCGCGTGGCGGCATCGAGGTCCGAGGCAAACTGAGCGAAGGCCGCCAGGTCGCGGTACTGGGCCAGCGCCAGGCGGATGCCGCCGCCCAGCTTCTTGATGATGGTGGTCTGGGCCGCGCCGCCCACCCGCGACACCGATATGCCGGGATCGATGGCCGGGCGAATGCCGGCGTTGAACAGGTCGGTCACCAAGTAGATCTGGCCGTCGGTGATGGAAATGACGTTGGTGGGCACGAAGGCCGACACGTCGCCGGCCTGGGTCTCGATGATGGGCAGCGCCGTCAGCGATCCCGTGCGACCCTTTACCTCTCCACCGGTCAATTCCTCCACATAGTCGGCGTTGACCCGCGCCGCGCGTTCCAGCAGGCGCGAATGCAGGTAGAAAACGTCGCCCGGATAAGCCTCGCGCCCGGGCGGGCGCCTCAACAGCAGAGACACCTGGCGGTAGGCCCAGGCCTGCTTGGTGAGGTCGTCGTACACCACCAGCGCGTCTTCTCCCCGGTCGCGGAAGTACTCGCCCATGGCGCAACCGGCATAGGGCGCGATGTATTGCATGGCGGCCGTATCGGCAGCCGGCGCCGACACCACGATGGTGTGCTCCATCGCGCCGAATTCCTCGAGCTTTCGCACTACGTTGGCCACCGATGAATTCTTCTGGCCGATGGCCACGTAGATGCATTTGATGCCGGTGCCGCGCTGGTTGATGATGGTGTCCACCGCCACTGCGGTCTTGCCGGTCTGCCGGTCGCCGATGATCAATTCGCGCTGGCCGCGGCCGATCGGGATCATCGCGTCCACCGACTTCAGGCCCGTCTGCACCGGTTCGCCAACCGACTGGCGCGTGATCACGCCGGGGGCCACCTTCTCCACCGGCGAGAACTCGCTGGTGTCCACCGGGCCCTTGCCGTCCACCGGATTCCCGAGGGCGTCCACCACCCGGCCCAGCAGCGCTTCGCCTACCGGCACTTCCAGAATCCGTCCCGTGGCCTTGACCACGTCGCCTTCGGTAATGTGGCGGTAGTCGCTCAGGATCACCGCGCCCACCGAGTCCTGCTCCAGGTTCAGCGCCAGGCCGAAGGTGTCGCGCGGGAACTCCAGCATTTCGCCGTACTGAGCTCCGGTCAGGCCATGAATCCGGCAGATGCCGTCGGTTACGGACACCACAGTGCCGACCTCCACCTGCTCGGCGGCGGCATCGAAGTTCTCGATTCGCTGCCGGATCAGATCGCTGATTTCGTTCGCTTTCAGAGTCATCCCGTTACCCGTTTATCGTTTTATCGTGTCGCCGGACGGGCCAGAGTGGCGGCAAGGCTTTGCAAGCCTGCGCGCGCGGAACCATCCAGCACCTGGTCGCCAACCTGAATGCGGGCGCCGCCCAGAAGGCGCTCGTCCACCTCGACGCGAAAATCCACCTCGCGCCCCAGCCGCGCCTTGAGCGCACGGGCGACTTCTTCCTGTTGCGCCCTGGCTACCGGCGCCGCAGCAACCATGACCGCTTCCACCCGGCGGGCGTCCTCGCGGCGCAAGTCCTCGAAGCGGCGCGCAACCTCGCCCAGCGCCCCAAGCCGACGGTTCTCGCGCATCAACCCAAGCAGGTTCCGAACGCCCTGCCGCTGGGTGCCCGCCGGCCCTTCCATCACTTCGCACAACACCGCAAGCACCTGATCGGCGTATTCGCGTGTTTCCAGAACCGCGCACATGGCCTCGGTCCTCACCGCATCCGCCGCCGCTTCCAGGGCCGCCGACCATTCGGCCACCGCGCCCTGGTCCCTGGCGTACTCGAACGCCGCCCGCGCATAGGGTTTGGCAATGGCGCCGGGAGAGTCCATCAGATCCGGCGAGCGAAGCGTTCAAGCATTTCGCCGTGGGCGCGCCCGTCGATTTCCCGCTGCAGTATCTTCTCCGCGCCGGCAATGGCCAGCAGAGCGACCTGCTCGCGCAGTTCGTCACGAGCCCGGGAGGTTTCCCGTTCGATTTCCGAATGCGCCAGGTCCACCAGGCGCTGCCGCTCTCGCTCTCCCTCCTGGCGCGCCTCCTCGACAATGCGCGCGGCCCGCCCATTGGCCTGATCGAGGATTTCCGACGCCTGTCCGCGGGCCTGGCCCACCAACTCGTCGATCCTTTCCTGGGCGGCGTCCAGTTCGCTGCGTCCGCGGGCCGCGGCCTCCAGGCCGTCCGCGATCTCCTTGTTGCGCTGGTCGATGGCCTCGATCACCTGCGGCCAGATGAACTTCATCGTGAACCACACCAGCGCGGCAAATACGAGGACTTGCCCCAGCAGTGTTGCGTTGATGCTCATGATCGACCGCTTATCCGGCGCCGATGAAGCTGTTCAACGCGCCCAGGAACGGGTTGGCGAAGGTAAACAGCAAGGCGACGCCGACGCCGATCATCGACACCGCGTCCAGCAGCCCGGCGATGATGAACATCCGGATCAACAGCATCGGCGCCAACTCGGGCTGCCGAGCCGTACTCTCCAGAAAGCGGCCGCCCAACAGGCCGAAGCCCAGCGCGGTGCCCATCGCAGCCATCCCGATGATGATCGCGACCGCCAGGGCCGTGACGCCCAGCACCTGGGCCTGGGACGCGGCCAGTTGGATCATTTCTCCAGCTTGGTTTTCCATGAGGTCTCCTGTTAAGCGGAAGTGCTTGGTTTCTCTAGTGTTCCTCGCTCGCCATGCTCAGATAAACGATGGTGAGCATCATGAAGATGAATGCCTGCAGCGTGATCACCAGAATGTGAAACAACGCCCAGGCTAGGCCCAGCGCAAACTGGACCACAAAACTGAATGCCGCCGCCGAGGTAACCAGCGAAGTGAGCGAATTACCCAGAGTGAACAGCGCAATCAGGATGAAGATCAACTCGCCGGCGTAGAGGTTGCCGAACAGGCGCAAGGCCAGCGACATGGGCTTGGCCAGTTCCTCGACCACCTTGAGAGTGACGTTGAAAGGCAACATCCACTTGCCGAACGGCTTGAAGAAGATCTCCTTGCCGAAGCCGCTGAAGCCCTTGGCGCGAATGCTGAACACGATGATCAGCAAAAAGACGGTGATCGAAAGGCCGAAGGTAATGTTGAGATCGGTGCTGGGCACCACCTTCATGTACTTGATGCCCACCAACTCGCCGATGCGCGGCAGCAGGTCCACCGGCACCAGATCCATGAAGTTCATCAGGAATACCCAGCAGAAAATGGTCAGCGCCAGCGGCGCCAGAAGTTTCGACGGGCCATGGTAAGCGTCCTTCACCTGGGTGTTGACGAAGTCCACCAGCATTTCCACGAAGCTCTGCCAGCGCCCGGGCACCCCCGCGGTGGCGCGCCGAGCCGCGAAATAGAACGAGCCCGCAAACAGCACGCCAAGCAGCACCGAGTAGAACAGGCTGTCGATATGGAAGGCCCAGAAGCCGTCGCCCCACGTGAGATTGGTCAGGTGATGCTCGATATAGGCCGCACTGCCGCCTGCGCCGGATTCAGCTGCCACGCCCTGTCTCCCCTGTCACCTGGCGGGAGCGGCAGGCGGGCTGCCTTCACCCAGCACCGCGGGCAGCAGGCCGGCCCAGTAGCCGAGAAGCGTCGCGACGAAACCGGCCAGCAAACCAGGGAACGTCAGATCAAAAACGATGATGCAAACGGCGAAACCCGCCGCGCAGACGGTCAGTTTCGCCGTCTCGCCCAGCACCAGGCGGGTCAGCATTTGCCCGGGAGTGGTGGTGCTGCGCACCCGCAGCAGGCCCGCAACCATGAATAGACTTCCCAACAAGCCAATCAAAGCCCCAGCCAGCGTGGCTACGCCAGCCGGCGGCCCGAAAACCGCCCATGCCAAAGCGCCCGCAAGGGCGCCTGCCGCCGCCTGTATCAACACCAGCCGCATGGCCGACTTTCGCATGGATTCAAACATAAAAACGCCACCTTCCCTTGTTGGGCTGGGGTGGCACCTGCCGGGCATCGCCGGATTCGCTTCAACGAACCGTAATTGTACTCCGAGTTGCAGTCTCGATGCGAGACGCGCGGAGCGACATGTGCAGCGCACGCGGGCGAAACGCGGGCGAAATGAGCAGCCGGAATTCTGGTAACCTTCGTCAAACGGGATGACTCAGTACCGTCACCAGATCAGCGAGGAGGAATCCTCGCGCATACAGCGGTTCCTGTACATGGCCGGCGTGGGCGCGGTTGCCTTTGCCGCCTTTCTGCTTGTGGCTTTTCTGACGGCGGACCGCTGGCTGCTTCGGACCAGCCACGAAAGCGAGCAGCGTTTCGTGGACCGCCAAATCATGCTGGTAAAAGAACGGTTCCTGAAGTCCAGCGATCCGGTATTGCAACGCTACGTTGAGGACCTCACGCACCGGGTCGCAGCGCATATGGACCTGAAGCCCGATCTGAACATTCGCGTTCACGTAGTCAAGGGGCCGCCGAACGCCGCCGCGACCCTGGGCGGGCACATATTCGTGTTTGAACAACTGCTGCACGTGCTCGACAGCGAGAACAGCCTGGCCATGGTGCTCGCCCACGAGTTGGCTCACTGCATCAATCGCGACCCCTTGCGCAGCGTCGGGAGGGCCCTGCTTTTGGACATTGCGCTTTCGTCGGCGGGAATAGGAACCGTGGCGGGCGAACATCTGATTCTGACGCGCTACAGCAGGGAGCAGGAACTGGCCGCCGACCAGGATGCGCCAAATTTCGGATGAGAGACCAGCGCCTTGTCCGTCCCCAGTCCAGGAAGTTGGTGCAACAGACCGCTGTCGCGCACAACGGGCGAGCGATTTGCATGGCCGCTTTATACCATGAAAATAGATCGTCTTGCGTTCTTTTTTCATGGTTCCGCGGATCAACTATCGTTTCGACATGTAGCTTGTGCTACGAGCGCCGTGCGGTAGTGGGCATGCATCGCACGAGAGCGGCATGAGCAAACAAGCGTTGGCAATGTTGGCGGCGCTGGACCTGGCGATTGACGCTAGTTACGCACCCTTGATTCGGGTACTGCGCGGGGCGGACGGGGCCGTCAGGCGCAGCCCCTTGCGAAATGCTTCGTCGGCCGCCTCCTTTTCGTCCAGTTCTTCGAGCATTTCCGCCAGTTCCAGCCAGGCCCGGCGCGACTCGTTGAGACTCAGCCCGGATTCCAGATAGGAGCGCGCCTTGCCCCAGAGTCGGGCCCTGCGGCAAAGGCGCCCCAAAGCGAGCAACAAGCCGCCGTCCTGCGGATGCTCGGCCAGCCACCCCTCCGCGTGGCGGATGGCAGCGGGAATATCGCGCGGCTCGACCTCGCCGTAGGCCGCGGCCAGTTCCGAACTCCAGTCCGACTTCAGGCGCCGGCGAATCGCTTGTTCGGCCAAGTCGTGAGCTCCGTGGCGCATCAAGGAGCGCGCATAAGCCAGGGTCAGGCCTTCCGCCGAACGCAGCTCCCTGGGAACTTCTCCCCAAACGCGCTGAGCGCTGCGCGCATCCTCGGTGGCGGCGAGCAAAGCCGAACAGGTTTCGACGGTCCACCGGGCTATGTCCGCGGTGGAGGTTTTGCGGTGCTTGCGCAGGGCCTTCAGGCGGCGGCCTGCCTCGGCCCAATCGCGGCGCTGCATATGCAAGGGAATGGCCAGACGCAGCGCCTGAAGGTGGCGCGGGGAGCGCTCCAGAATGTCCTGAAGGTAGCGCAGCGCCGCCGCCTGCTCGCCAGAGCGCAAATGCAACTCGGCACGCTCCAGGGATATGGCGTCCCGCGCTTCCGGCTGAGCCTTTTCGGCCTGCGCGAACCAACGGTCGCGCCGCTCCTCGTCGCCGGACGCATGCGCCAGGCGGGCTGCCGCCAGATAGTGCAGAATCGGCGCCTTGCTTCTTCCCGCCGCGCGCGCCAGCAGGCGCTCGGCCCGCGCCACCTTCCCGGCGGCCAGCGCAACCAGCGCGCCGGCAACGCGCTTCCCGGTCCGTCTGGCGCCGGCTTTGGCCACGCTCTCGGCCACCCGTTTCGGCACCAGGCGTATGCGCCGCAGCAGGCCGGCTGCGAACAGCAGCAGCGCCAGCAGGACAACCAGCACAGGAACGGTCATTTCCACCACCCATTCCCGAAACTGGAGCAGCACGTAACCGGGGTCCGCCGCCAGGAATTGTGCGGCCACGGCTACCGCCAGCAGCACGAGCACGACGATCAGCCCCACGCGCATGTCAATCCGAACGCAACGCGCGCAGGCGCTGCAGGGAAGCGGCGATATCGGGCGAGTCGAGGGCCTGCCCAAGTTCCAGCAGCGCGTCAATGTCGGCCAGCGTATCGACGATGTCCGCATCGTCCGCTGCATACAGCCGCGCGAGGCGCTCCCGGGCAGCGTCCAGGGCTGCGGAATACGCCTCCAGGTCACCCTGAATATAGGCCAGGCGCGCCAGATGAAGTTCCGCGGCCAGAAGGCGCTTGAGGGTTTGCGCGTCGGTCTCGGTGAGGAGCGTGCCAACTCCGTCGTCCGTGCGCCGCACCGTAATCAGCGACCCCAACGCCCGCAGGGTGCTGGCGAGCGCGCGGTCCCAACCCTCGTCCGGCAACTCCTCCGCTTCGGAGGCCTCGGCGGATGCCCCGCGGGCAAGCAGACTGAACTCCTCGCTCCGCGCAAGCAGCGCACCAAGGCGCACCACAACGCTCTCGACATCACGAGCCGGGATACGTTCCAGCGCTCTGGCCTGCTCTTCCAGCTCCGCGCGCAGATCGCCGTAGCGAGGATCGCCTGTCTCAGCCAGCAACTCCAAGGCTTCACGCAACGCGCGAGCCGCGGCCTGGTGATCTCTGGCCAAGCGATTCTGATGATCGGCCAGCGCCAGCAGGCGGTCGGCGGCGTCCAGCCTCCAGTGAAGCGGCTGTTCCGCCCCCTGCCTGCCGATCGTTTCAAAGCGTCTTTCGGCAGCCGAAAGGCGAGCTTCAAGCGTGTCCCGGACACGTTCGGCTGCCCGTCTGTCGTCCTGCGCGTCGGCCGCCAGCGAGGCGGCGTCTTCGGCGCGCCGGCGCTCCATTTCCGCGATCCTGAGTTCAAGCTCTTCAAGTCGCGCAACTTCCGCTTCGAGTCGGTCGATGCGCGAAGGATATTCCGCCAGGTACTGAAACCAGAGCCAGGCGCCCCCCGCGGCCAGAACCAGGGGAATGAGCCACAGCCACCACAAGCGTCTGCGGGTGGGGGCTTTTTCTTCTTTCGCCGCTGCGTTCTCCGCAGGAGCTTTTGCCGTCGTCTTTCGCGGCGCGCCGCCGTTCCCGGCCGCGCCCTTGCCGGTTTGCGGCGCTTTGCCGGCTGGATTGGTTTTCGTTCCCGCCATAGGACCTCCGGTCACGGCACTAGTCTATCAACTTGCATGCCTAAAAGCGGCTATGCGTTCGCCGGTGCGCTCTCGCGGGTGTGTTTCGCGCTCCCTCGCGGTGGGGACACGCTACGAGCACATCCTTGTGGGCTCTGCTTGGGTATCCTGCCCTCGCAAGGTCCCCACCGCGAGGGAGCGCGAAACACACCCGCGAGAGCGCACAAACCAGGGCGGAGGGGCAAAATCCGGCGCGATGATGACGGCGCTTGGCGAAATAGGGGGGATAAGCGGACAATTGTGGTCTGGACAAAGCGGCGTTGGTTGACGCAACCTTGCCGCCTATGAACGACGAATTCATTTCCCAGTTGGCGAAACGACTCCGCGATCTGGTTCCGGACACGGCCCGCGGCCCGGCGCGAGACCTGGAGGCGAACTTTCGCGCCTTGCTGCAGGCTTCATTCGGCCAGGGCGATTACGTGACCTTCGAAGAGTTCGAGGCGCAAAAGCGGGTGCTGGAAAGGACCCGGAAGAAGGTGGAGGCCCTGGAACAGGTGCTCGCCGAACTTGAAGCGCGGGGAGACTCGGGCCGGTCCAGGCCCTGACGCTTGTAAAGGCCAGGGAAGGCGTTGAATCCGTCAACAGTACATACGCGCGCACTGCACGGGATCGAGGCTCCGCGCGTAATCGTGGAGGTGGGCATCACCAATGGTCTGCCGGGCGCTACCGTCGTGGGCCTGCCGAAGAAGGAAGTGCGGGAGAGCATCGCCCGCGTGCGCCATGCGCTGCGCAGTTCCGGCTTCAGCATGCCGCAACGCAGCGTTACCGTGAACCTGGCGCCGGTGGAATTGCCGAAGAGCGGCGGACGCTACGACCTCGCCATTGCACTGGGAGTCCTGGCGGCGGACGGCCAGATCGATCCGGCCACGCTGGTGGGCGCCGAGTTTCTGGGGGAACTGGGGCTGACCGGGGCAATCCGACCGGTCCCGGGAGTCCTGCCGTCGCTGCTGGCCGCCAAGCGCAGCGGTCAGATTCTGTTTCTTCCGGCGGAAAACGCCGGAGAGGGCGCGCTGGTGCGCGATGCCCAAGCCTGCACGGTAAGCCATCTCAGCCAGCTGATCGAGCGGCTGTACGCGCGCGAGCCGCTGGAGTTCGTCCGCTACCGTGGCCATGGTTTCATACCGCCCGAATACGGCGATATCCGGGAAGTGGCCGGGATGGAGCAGGCGAAGCGAGCGCTGGAGATTGCCGCGGCCGGCGGCCACAGTCTCCTGATGACCGGTCCGCCGGGCGCCGGCAAGAGCATGCTGGCGAAGCGCTTCGCGGGACTGCTGCCGCCGATGAGCGAGGAGCAGGCCCTGTCCACGGCCACACTGCATTCGCTGAAGGGCATGGCGTTGGATGAACGCTGGCGGCAGCGGCCTTTCCGCTCTCCGCATCACACCTGCTCCGGCGCGGCGTTGGTGGGCGGCGGCGCCCATCCGGTCCCCGGGGAAATCTCGCTGGCGCACAACGGAGTGCTGTTCCTGGACGAGTTGCCTCAGTTTCGCCGCGACGTGCTGGAAGCGCTGCGCGAACCCCTGGAAACCCGCAACGTGGTGATCTCAAGGGCGCGTTATGCCGTAACCTTTCCCGCCCGCTTCCAGTTGCTGGCGGCCATGAATCCCTGCCCCTGCGGATTTGCCGGCGACCCGCAGCGGGAATGCCGCTGCACGCCCGAAGCCGTGCGCCGTTACCAGGGCCGGATCTCCGGGCCGCTTCTGGATCGTATCGACCTGCGGGCGCAGGTTCCCCGTCCCGCACAGCCCGTGGTCGCGCATGTGCCGCGGGACGGGCCTTCGAGCGCTGACCTCCGCGAACGGGTCCTCAAGGCCCGCCGGCGCCAGTTGGAACGGAGCGGGAAACCCAACGCCAACCTGGACGACGACGAACTCGGCGTTTACTGTGCGCCCTGCCGGCCGGGGCACAAGCTACTCGAAAATGCGGCCCGGCAATTGGCGCTGTCGCCGCGCGCATGCGCTCGCATCCTCAAGGTGGCCCGCACCATCGCCGATCTGCAGTCGGCGCCCCGCGTGGACGAGTCGCACATCGCCGAGGCCCTGGCCTTGCACGACCGAGAACCTTGCTGATCCGGCCGGGCGCCGGCGCAGAGCAGGATGGGGCGCTAGCCCGCCGGCCTTTTCGGGCGGGCTAGCGCGGGACGATGCCGCGGGGCTCGATCAGGCCGAGCGCCCAGAACACGATGATCAGAACAAATAATGCCGCCGACAGCGCCACGCGCAGGGCCAGCGAGCGTACCATGCGCGCCGAATCCCCCTTGGCCGCGACCATGTGGTACAAACCGGACCCCAAGCTGGCGATAATAGCCAGCAACAATACGACGATGAGTGCCCGAATCATCTCTTCCGACCGGCGCCTGCCCGCATGATAACCCCGCCCCGAACTCAAAGACCCGGCTTGCGCAACCTGCTGCTTACGCTGCTGGGCGTGGCGGCGTTCGGATGGCTGGGAACCTGGCAGTTGAACCGTTCGGGCGAACGTCAGGCGGAACTTCAGACTTTCGAGCAGGCCGCCGCCGCGGCGCCCGTCGAAGGACTGGCCATGGTTTCGCCGCAAGGCGATTACCGGCGGGTAACGCTCTCCGGGCGTTACGACGGGGAGCGGCAGATACTCATGGACAACATGACGCACGAGGGTCAGCGCGGCTACCACGTGCTTACGCCGCTGCGCACGACCGGGGGCGTGGTTCTGGTCAACCGGGGTTTCGTGCCAGGCGGCATGGATCGCTTGCTATTGCCGGACGTTTCAGTGAGCGGCGCAGAACGAAGAGTGACCGGTTTGGTTACGCCGTATTTTCGCGCCGGACTGCAACTGGAAGAGCCGGTCGCGGGCGATTTCTGGCCGCGCCGCATGACCTATCCCACCCCCGCGCAATTGCGCGCGCTGATCGACCCGCAGTTGCCGGCATACCAGCTCCTGCTGGACAGTGGGGAAGCGGACGGCTACGTACGCGCCTGGCGGCCGTACGGCTTGTCGCCGCAGCGGCACCTGGCCTACGCCGTGCAATGGTACGGACTGGCGGCCGCGGCGGTAGGCATCTGGCTCGCAGTCACCATCCGACGCAGGAGAACTCCCAATGAGAAATATGCGGCTTAACCCGAGGAAGGCGCAAATCGCGGCAATCGTGGCGCTGTTCGTAGCCCCCGTGGTGGCGGCCTGGTTCCTGTTCGCCGGACAATCCGGCTCAGACTACATCTCCGACGCGCACGGCGTGCTGGCGGATGCGCCGGTTCCCCTGGGCAACATGGAACTGCCTGCCGGGGGCGACGCCGGGACGGAAGCGCAGCTTGCGGGGCGCTGGTCGTTGTTGTACCTGCATCGGGGGGCATGCCGGCAAGCGTGCGAAGAGGCGCTGGTCCGCATGCGCCAGGTCCGGCTGGCGCTGGGCAAGGACGCCAGCCGACTGCAGCGCGTGTTCGTCCCGCTAGGCGCTGAAAACGACAGCCGCAATCTGTCCCGGGATTTTCCCGGCATGGTCATCGTGCCGGACGGCGCTTCGGGACGCTCCGCGCTGGTGGAACGCATCGGCCAACGCCCACCGGGCGAAGTGCTACTCGTGGACCCGCTGGGAAACCTGGTATTGAGCTATCCGCCCGAGGCCGACGCGGACGGCCTGTTCCGCGACACCCGGCATCTTCTCAGACTGTCGAAGATCGGCTGACGGATTCGCCGCCGGCAGGGACCAGCGCAAACAGGCCCGGATGGACGTAACCCCTATTCTCGATCCGCTGAATACCGCCCAGCGCGAGGCGGTGACGGCGGGCGATCAGGCCGTGCTGGTTCTGGCCGGCGCCGGCAGCGGCAAGACCCGCGTTCTCGTACATCGCGCCGCCTGGCTGGTCAGCGCGCATGGAGCGTCACCCTGGAACCTGTTCGCCGTAACCTTTACCAACAAGGCGGCCAACGAAATGCGCACGCGCATTGAAGCGCTGCTCGACACGCCCACGCGGCAACTGTGGATAGGCACCTTCCACGGTCTGGCGCACCGCCTGTTGCGGCTCCATTGGGCAGAGGCGGGACTGCGCCAGGATTTTCAGATCCTCGACGCCTCCGACCAGGCACGGCTGATCAAGCGCCTGATGAACGACGAACGCGTGGACGAACGCATGATCCCGCCCAGGACCCTGCAACATTTCATATCCGGCGCCAAGGAGGCGGGACTGCGCCCGGAGCGGGCGTACGTGGGCTCCACTTCGTACGGAGAGGAGAAGAGGCGGCTCTACGCTCTGTACGAAAAGCGTTGCGAGAGCTACGGACTGGTCGATTTCGGCGAGCTGCTGCTGCGCTCCGCGGAACTGATGCAGAACCATCCCGGTTTGCTCAACCGCTACCGGGAGCGATTCCGCTGGCTGCTGGTGGACGAGTTTCAGGACACCAACGGCGTCCAGTACGACTGGCTGAAGCAATTGTGCGGAACCACCGGCACACCCTTCGCGGTGGGCGACGACGATCAGTCCATCTACCGCTGGCGGGGAGCGCAGGTGGAGAACATCCGCCGCTACACGCACGATTTCAAGGATGTGCGCACGGTGCGGCTGGAGCGCAACTACCGTTCCACCGGCACCATCCTGAAGGCAGCCAACGCAGTCATCGCGAATAACGCTTCCCGGTTCAGCAAGAAGCTCTGGACGCGCGTCGGCGAGGGCCGGCCGGTGCGCCTGTTCGCCGCCTACAACGAATGGGATGAAGCGCATCATGTGGCGTCGCGGGCACGCGAGCACGCCGGCGGGCCGCTGAATGAACTGGCCGTGCTGTACCGCTCGAATGCGCAGTCACGGCTGTTCGAAGAAGCGCTGGTGGGCGCCGGCGTCCCCTACCGCGTGTACGGGGGTTTGCGCTTTTTCGAGCGGGCCGAAATCAAAGATGCCCTGGCCTACTTGCGCCTGGTCGCGAACCGCGGCGACGATCCTTCATTCGAGCGCGTGGCGAACAACCCGCCGCGGCGCATCGGCGAGGCCACCCTGGGGCGCGTTCGCGAGTTTGCCAGGCTCCAGGGCCTTACGCTGTGGGAGGCCGCGGAAAAATGCGACACGTTTCTCAATGCCCGCGCCGCCGCGGCGCTGAAAGGCTTTCTGGCCCTGATCGAGTCCCTGGCGGGGAAAGTCGCCGGCCTCGAACTGAAGGAGCAGGTCGGCCGCGTGGTGCGGGGCAGCGGCCTGGTGGAGCGGCTCATCGCTTCGGACAGCGAGACCGGCCGGATCCGGGTGGAAAACCTGGACGAACTGGTGAATGCGGCGCAGATGATCGAAGAAGCCATGGAAGACCGCCCGGACTCGCCGCTTAACGCCTTCCTTGCCCACGCCGCCCTGGAGAGCGGCGAAGACCGGGGCGAAGGGGGCGAAGACGCGGTCCAGCTCATGACCATGCACGCGGCAAAAGGCCTGGAATTCCCGGTGGTCTTTCTCACCGGCATGGAGGAAGGCCTGTTCCCGCACAGCCGGTCCATGCAGAGCGAGGCGGAACTGGAAGAGGAGCGCAGACTCTGCTATGTGGGCATTACGCGGGCGATGAAGGAGCTGAATCTGAGCTATGCGCAAGTCCGGCGGCTGCGCGGTCAGGAGCACCGCAATCGCCCCTCGCGCTTCCTCTCGGAATTCCCGGCGGAGTTGGTCGAAGAGGTGCGGCCCGCGCCCAACGTGTCCTTACCGGTGCGCATGGGTGGATCGGGCGGGTCGCAAGCGGGCGCGGAAACCGGCCCCGGACTGGGTCAACGGGTCTTGCACCCGAAGTTCGGGGAGGGCGTGGTGCTCAATCGCGAGGGCTCCGGGGATCACGCGCGAGTGCAGGTCAACTTCCAGAAGCACGGATCCAAATGGCTGGTTGTGGCCTATGCGCGCCTGGAATTGATATAGTGCCGCACTGTGTCGGGGCGCGACACCAGCCGATGCGCTTGAAAAAATGAAAATACTGATCCTGGGGGCCGGCGTAGTGGGCTCTACGATCGCCGAGCGCCTTTCCCGCGAGCCTGACAACGAGATCACGGTGGTGGATCTCGACACCAACACCCTGCGGAACATACACGAACGGATGGACGTGCGCACGGTAGCCGGCCATGCGTCGCATCCCGGCGTGCTGGACCACGCAGGGGCCGGACACGCTGACCTGATCGCTGCGCTCACAGGGAAGGACGAGGTCAACATGATGGCCTGCCAGGTCGTGCACTCACGCTACCGGGAGTACGAGCCCGGCGCCCGTACGCGCACCAAGATCGCCCGGCTGAGCAATTCCCAGTACAAGGGCGTAAAAGGCCTGTTTGGCCCGAACGGTTTGCCGGTGGATGTGTTGATCACGCCGGAGGACCTGATCACGCGCTATGTCGAGCAGCTCGTCCGCTACCCCGGCGCCTCCCAGGTCATGGAGTTCTCCAATGGCGGCGCGCTGCTGCTCAGCGTGCGCGCGCAGGCGGGTTCATGGCTGGTCGGCAAGAAGCTCGCGGCGCTGGGCGAGAACAATGTGCAGGGACATGTTACCGCCATCTATCGTGATGGCCGTCCGCAAGCCGTCAACGGCGAGACGCCAATCTGCGGCGGCGACGAGGTGTTCTTCATAGCCGGCCACGACGATGTGCGCGAACTGCTGGGCGCACTGCGGCCGGAACGGCAGGAAGTGCGCAACATCATGATCGCCGGTGGCGGCAACATCGGGCTGAAGGTAGCGGAGCGGCTGCAGAACCGCTTTCACGTGAAGCTTATCGAACGCTCCACCGAGCGCGCCCAGCAGGTGTCCGAGCGGCTCAGCCGAGTGATCGTTCTGCAAGGCGACGCCACTCACGAGGAACTGCTGATCGAAGAGAACATCGAGCGCATGGACGCTTTCGTTGCGCTCACCGACACCGACGAGGCCAATCTGCTGGCTGCCGGACTGGCCAAGCGCGGCGGGTGCAAGCGCGTGATGGCCCTGGCGAAGCGGCCGGCCTATGCGTCCCTGGCCGGTCAGATGGGTATCGACGTGGCAATTTCCCCGGACCAGATCACCATCAGCGAACTGCTGCGCCACATGCGCCAGGGCGATGTGGTGAAGGTGCATTCGCTACGTTTCGGGCGCGCCGAAGCGATCGAGGGCGTGGCCCACCGCAACGCCAGGAACGACGGGCTGGTTGGGCGCGCGGTCAAGGAAATCACGCTGCCTCACGGCACGTCGGTAAGCGCCATCTTGCGCTCGGGGAAACTGCTGCCCCTCAGCCCGGAAACCACCGTGCGCGACGAGGACCACGTGATCCTGTTCATGACCAACCCGCGCGCCAGAACATCGGTCGAACAACTGTTCGAGATGGGCGCGTGAGCAACGCCGGCCGCTAAGCCATGCAATTCGCGCTAATCGGCAGCGTGCTGGGCCGTCTGCTGATGCTTTTCAGCGTCACCATGCTGCCGCCCGTGGCCGTGGACCTGTATTTCGGCGACGGCAGTTGGCCGACCTTTGCGTGGAGTTTTGCAGCGGCGCTCGTGGCGGGATTCCTCTTGTGGCTGCCGCTCAGGCGAGTGCGCAGCGAACTGAAACTGCGCGACGGATTCCTGATCGTGGCGTGCTTCTGGGTGGTGCTGGGCAGTTTCGGATCGGTGCCCCTGCTGCTTTCGGCCGAGCCGGCGCTGAGCTTTACCGATGCCGCGTTCGAGGCCATTTCCGGCCTCACCACGACGGGCGCCACGGTACTTACCCAACTGGATGACATGCCGCGGGCCATTCTCTACTACCGCCAGCAACTGCAATGGCTTGGGGGGTTGGGAATCGTGGTGCTGGCGGTGGCCGTGCTGCCCATGCTTGGCGTGGGCGGCATGCAACTTTATCGCGCCGAAACGCCGGGACCGATGAAGGACAACCGGCTGACTCCCCGCATCAAGGAGACAGCGAAAGCGCTCTGGTACATCTACTGCGCCCTGACCGCGGCCTGCGCGCTGGCCTACTACCTGGCGGGCATGACGCCATTCGACGCCATTTCGCACTCCTTCAGCACCGTGGCTATCGGCGGTTTTTCGACCCATGACGCCAGTTTCGCCCACTTCTCCGGGCATGGCGTGCGGCTGGTGGCGATCGCCTTCATGTTCCTTGCCGCGATCAATTTTTCCCTTCACTTTATCGCCTTCAATCGCCGCTCCCTTATGGGATACTTGCGCGATGCCGAATTTCGAGCCTACGCTCTTGCCCTGCTGGCGATGTGTGTGCTGGTAGTGGCCGGTCTGCTGATCTGGGGCCGCTACAACGACCCGTCGCTGGCGCTGATCGACGGCATCTTCCAGTCGGTTTCCATCATGACCACCACCGGCTTTACAACCGCCGATTTCTCGCTGTGGCCCGGCCTGCTTCCCATGCTGCTGATGCTGTCCGCCTTCATGGGCGGCTGCGCCGGTTCTACGGCCGGCGGCATGAAGTGCGTGCGGGTGCTGCTGCTGGTCAAGCAGGGCATCCGCGAAGTGCGCCGCCTGGTTCATCCCAACGCCCAGATTTCGGTCGTCCTGGGCAACACGCCAATTTCCACGCGCGTGGTCGATTCCGTGTGGGGCTTCTTCGCGGTGTACGTAGCCGTCTTTATCGTGATTCTGATCATTCTGGAGGGCGTGGGGCTGGACTCGCTTACTGCGTTCTCGGCGGTGGCGGCTACCCTCAATAACCTGGGTCCCGGGCTGGGCGAGGTGGCGGCGGGCTACGGTGACATCGCTACAGCCGCGAAGTGGGCCTGCATCGCGGCCATGCTGCTGGGGCGCCTGGAAATCTTTACCTTCCTGGTGCTCCTTTCGCCAACTTTCTGGCGGCCCTGAGGGTGCTAACAGCCCGTGACCTTGAAACCTGGCTCCGTGACCTTGAAACGATGAATCGTCTGCTGAGACTGGCCGACACGGTTGAGCGCCTGATCGTGCGCTTGGGGGAAGCCACCGCCTGGCTGACCTTATTCATGGCCATAATCACGTTCCTTGTGGCGCTGCTGCGTTACGGATTCAGCCTGGGCTGGATCTGGCTTCAGGAGACCATCACCTGGATGCACGCCGCGGTATTCCTGCTGGCCGCCGGTTACACCCTGGCGCGGGACGAGCACGTGCGCGTGGACATCTTCTATCGCGACCTGAGTCCCCGGCGGCAGGCGCTGGTCAATCTCTGCGGCGGGCTGATCTTTCTGTTGCCGCTTTCGGGGTGCCTGGTGGCCGTAAGCCTGGAATACGTTCAGATATCCTGGCTGATTCAGGAGTCCTCGCGAGAGGCCGGCGGGCTGATGTTCCCGTTTCCGTCGTTGCTCAAGACCCTGCTGCCGATCACCGGCCTGGTTCTGGGCTTGCAGACCGGCGTGATCATGGTTCGCTCCTCGGCGGTGTTGGCCGGGCGGGCGAAACCGGCGGAGCCGGCGAAGCGGATGCGGTCCAGACGCGAGTTGAAGGAAGACGTAGATAGCATCAGGCAGGAACAATCCGACGAAATCCTGGAACCGGAGTCCGGTACTGCGGGGCACGAGCGCGGAACTGGGGGACCGGAAGCCGATTCTGCCGCCGGCTGACGCCATCTGCGGCGCATTCAGTCCGTAGCGGTCAGACATCATCGATTGGGACTTTCTTGGCTTCCATTCAGAGGTGATCTGACCGGTGTGATCTGACCGGATTGCCTGAAATGTTGGCGGAAGTGCCGTTTGCCCATAGAATTCATGCGTATCCTCCTGTTTTCGGGGTACCCGCATGGGGCGGATGTTTCGATTTTCTTGGCTTGCCTGTCTGGTCCTGGCCGGGTGCGGCGGCAGCGAGTCCCCTGCGCCTCCGGAGCCGTTGCCGCCCGTCAATCAGACGCCGCAGGCCCAGGCGCAGTCAGGTCGAGGTGCCTGAGGACGGCAGACTCGACATTCTTCTCTCGGCCAGCGACGCGGACGGCGAAATTGTTTCCTGGGAGATTGTCGAGCGTACCGGGCACGGGTTGTTGCAAGGCGCCGCCCCGAATTTAACCTACACGCCGGATGCCGACTTCTTCGGTTCGGACGCGCTGCGTTTCACGGTCACGGACGATGACGGCGCCGTATCGGAACCGGCCGAGGTCGCCATAACCGTCACTTCGGTCAACGACCTGCCGACGGCGGACGATCTCGCGCTCAGCGGCCCCGAGGACGAGCCGGTCTCGTTCCGCCTTTCGGCGAGCGACCCCGACGGCGAGGTCGACGGCTGGGAGCTGGTCGCTGGGCCCGGACACGGCGAGGTGTCGGGAGACTGGCCCGACCTGACCTACGTGCCGGAGGAGAACTTCTTCGGCGAGGATTCGTTCCGCTACGTCGTGCGCGACGACGCGGGCGGGCTTTCGGAGCCGGCGGAAGTGATGATCACGCTGCTCAGCGGCCCCTGGAGCGTCGAGCGCAAGCGGCGGTTGATACGCGCCTCGCGGCTCGCGGCCCGGGCCACCCTCGGAATGCGCTTCGCGGAGGTTGAGGCCATCGCCGACCGCGGAATCGAACTGTGGATCGATGACCAGTTGGCGATGCCGAAGACATCGCTGCTGGAAGCCGTCGACCATCTGCGCGATCTCTACGAGCGCGGCCAGCTTGCGCATCATCCGGCCGCCACCAGGATTCCCGTTCGCTATCTGACCACGGCCCAATGGCAGGTCGCCATGACCGCCCCGGACCAACTCGCGCAACGGATGACCCTGGCGCTGAGCGAGATTCTCGTGGTGTCGGCTGCCGGGGATGCCCAGCTCGCCAGATTTCCCGACGCCATCGCGGTCTATTCGGACGTGTTGCTGGAGCACAGCCTGGGCAGTTTTCGGGAACTCCTGCTCGACGTGACCCGGAACCCGGCCATGGGCCGCTTTCTCAGCCACATGCACAATCGCAAGGCCGTTCCGTCGCGGAACATCTATCCGGACGAGAACTACGCCCGCGAGCTGATGCAGTTGTTCACCATCGGGCTTTACGAACTGAACCGGGACGGCACGCTCAAACTCGACGCCGACGGCCGGGCCATCCCCACTTACGATGCCGAGGACGTGCGCAATTTCGCCCGCGTCTTCACCGGGCTCGGCATGACTGGCTTTCGCTACCGGGCCGATTCGGTGGCGGAATGGCGCCGCCCGATGCGCATGCATCCGCAATATCACGATGACGAGGAAAAAGCGCTGCTGAACGGCGCCGTGCTGCCTGCCGGTAAGCCGGCGGATTCAGATATCGAGATGGCGATCGACAACCTGTTCGAGCATCCGAACACGGCGCCGTTCATTTCCCGACAGCTGATTCAGCGGCTGGTGACGTCGAATCCCTCGCCTGCCTATATCGATCGCGTCGCCGCCGCGTTCGAGGCGGGCCCCGGCGGCGGGCGTGGCAATCTCGGCGCGGTGGTCAAGGCCATCCTGCTCGATCCCGAGGCCGATGCGGCACCGATTCGGTCGTCGGATTTCGGCAAACTGCGCGCGCCGGCGATGCGCCAGTTCCAGTTGGCGCGGCAGTTCGGCGCCCGCCCGGACGATACGTCATTTTTCTGGACCGGCAGCGGCATCGCGGCGGGCCAGTTCTATTTCCGCGCGCCGAGCGTTTTCAACTTCTATCTTCCCACCCACATCCCTTCAGGCGAGTTCGCCGACGCGGACCTCCTCGGTCCTGAATTCCAGATTACCGACGCGATCAACATCATCCGCCTGGGGCGCTGGTACGCCCGCTCGCTGGCGGAGGGCGGCAATTTGCTGAATTCCTTTGGCGGGCCCGGCGCCGCGCTCGACGTGCGCGATTACCAGGACATGGCCCACGACGCGGACGCCCTGGTCGGCCGGCTCGACATCCTGATGACATACGGACAGCTTTCCCGCGCCACCGAATCCGTGGTCAGGGACGCGCTCGACCAATTTGACGGTTCACCGGAAGAACGCGTGCGGTTGGCAATCTTTCTGATCGCCAACTCGCCCGACTATGCCGTGGCGCATTAGGGAGCACGCGATGCCTTCCAGACGACGCATTCTCGAAAGCGGGCTGTCGCTTGCCGGCGGCACCCTGATGGCCGGTTTGCTGCCGTTGGCGCGGACCGCCTGGTCGAACGCCGCGGCGGCTCCCGGCGGCTACAAGGCGCTGGTCTGCGTCATGCTGAGGGGCGGCAACGACGCCTTCAACACGGTGTTGCCCTGGGACACGGACCAGTACGGGCAATACCGCAGTCTACGGTCCTCGCTCGCCTTGCCGCGGTCGGCCGCGCACCGCTTGCCGATGGATGCCGATGGCCGCACCTTCTGCCTGCATCCGTCGCTGCCCGATGTGGCGCGGCTGTACCGGCAGGGCGAGCTCGCCTTGATTTACGATGTGGGCACCCTGGCCGAACCCATCGCCGACAAGTATCAATTCAGCCGGGCGACGGTCCGCAAGCCCGTCGGCCTCTACTCGCATTCCGATCAGCAGGAACAGTGGCAGTCCGCGCTGGTGGAAAGCCGCTTCGGGTACTCCGGGTGGCTGGGACGCCTCACCGATAGCATGGGCGGCGGCGCGGGCCTCCTGCCGGGGAGCATCGCCGTTGACGGCCTCAACCTGGCGCAAACCGGCTTGAACTCCCGGCCGCTGTCCGTCTCGTCCGCTCTCGCCGATGGCTTGCAAGCCTTTCCGGGCTACGAGGAGCCGGCCCGGGAGTACGCCGGAACCTTCGATGGCACCTCCCTTCGGTCGCTCCTGGACCGGCTGATGGATGTCGAACACGAACATCCGATGAGGCGCGAATACGCGCAGCGGCTGCGCAACACGGTCGATATCCAGGTCGCGCTGGCCCGCGCGCTTGACCTTGCGCCCGCGAGCACAGCCCGATTCGCCGGCGACAGGCTGTCGGCCGCGCTCAGGCAGGTGGCGCGGATGATCAGCGTCCGGGGCGAGCTGGGCGCGTCGCGCCAGACCTTCTTTGTCAATCTTGGCGGGTTCGATACGCACGACGATCTGTTGGCGCGACAGTCCTTGCTGTTGCAATACGTCAATGCGGCGCTGAAGAGTTTTCGCGACGAGCTCCACGCGCTTGGCGTGTTTCAGCAGGTCACCACCTTCACGATGTCCGAATTCGGGCGCACGCTGAGTTCCAATGGCCGCGGATCCGACCACGGCTGGACCGGCCATCAGATGGTCATGGGCAGCGGCGTGAAGGGAGCACGGTCCTTCGGCAGCTATCCGACGCTCTCCGTCAGCAGCGACAAGGACGTGGGCCGCGGCGTCTACATTCCCACCATGGCGACGGACGTGTTCTTCGCCGACCTGGCGATGTGGCTCGGCGTGCCGGCTGCGGAGCTGCCCACGGTCCTGCCGGGCCTGAGCAATTTCTGGTCGGCGACTTCGGCCGATCGTCCGCTTGGATTGTTCGACGAGTATGGGTGACCGCTGGCTATCGGCGGCGGCGGACGGGAACTGCCGCGCCACGCCGATGGCGAAGGTGGGAATGACTTCAAACAGCGAGCGCCACTTGAAAACAGGTTCTCGCGAGTGATGCGGATTGACTTGCGAGGTTGCTCGATCTGGTAGCCAATAGCTTCCATGACTTGGCGGGCCATATGTCCGATCATTTGCTTGAGCCTGTCCTGGCCCACTTCGGGACCGTACGCCTCAAGCAATCCGGTCCTCCAGGCTGCTGGCAGTCCGTGGCAAGAGTCCGCCGGGCGAACTGTGGGGTTGATAAAATGCCGTTCCAGGCAAGCGACTCCTGACGAGGACATTGATGGCTCTGGGAAAGCGGCCTGAAGGACGGCAAGAGGAGTTGTTCGTGGCCACGAGCGACATTCGCCAGTTGAGTCACCCGTTTACCGTGCGTTGGAACGACTGCTCCAGGCGGAAGGCTTTGACGCCATCGCCGAGGAGGCGTGCCGGGCGTTTTACGCGCCGACGCGGGACCGTCCGAGCATACCGCCCGGAGTGTATTTCCGCATGCTGCTGATCAGGTACATGGAGGGCATCGGTTCGGAGCGCGGCATCGCGTGGCGGTACGCGGACTCGATCTCGCTGCGGGAGTTTCTCGGTTGCGGGCTGTCGAGGAACCCACCGGATCATTCCAGCGTTTCGCGGACCCTCGGCCCCGCAGCGCTCACGACCCGAATTCTCCATCCACGACCCGCGTCCGAACGCCAAGCCCCTGGAACAATGAAAATCGGCTCGAAAACCATTTCTGCCACGGGCTGCTAGCGATGTACTGGCCCGCATTCGCGCTGTTCGCCTGCGTGGTCCTGCTACTGCTGGCGGGCTTCCCGGTGGCCTTCACGCTGGGCGGCACGGCGCTGCTGTTTGCGCTGGGAGGAGCGTTCGCGGGCATCTTCGATGTGTCGTTTCTGGGCACCATGCCCAACCGGCTCTTCGGAATCATGACTAACGAGACCCTGGTGGCGGTGCCGCTGTTCGTATTCATGGGCGTGACGCTGGAGCGGGCGCGCATCGCCGAAGATCTGCTGGACGCCCTGAGCCGGATGTTTGGCGGTTTGCGTGGCGGGTTGGGTATCGCGGTGATCGTGGTGGGCATGCTGCTGGCCGCCAGCACGGGGATCGTGGGCGCAACCGTGATCACGATGGGCCTGTTGGCGCTGCCCACCATGCTGAAGCGCGGCTACGACCCGGCGGTTGCGACCGGCGTGATCAGCGCTTCGGGAACGCTGGGGCAAATCATTCCGCCGTCCATCGTGCTGGTGCTGCTGGGCGATGTGCTGTCCTCGTCCTACCAGGAGGCCCAGTTGGCCCAGGGCGTGTTCGCGCCGCGCACCGTTTCGGTAGGCGATCTGTTCATGGGCGCGCTCCTTCCCGGCCTGATGCTGGTGGCGCTGTACGCGGCCTGGATGATTACCGTGGCGGTCTTTCGTCCAGCCTCCGTGCCCGCGGAATCTCAGGACAGGCACAAGGGTGGTCCTGCGCCGAAAGTGGGCGAACTGCTGCGCTCGCTGGCGCCGCCGCTGGTTCTGATCGCGGCTGTGCTTGGCTCCATCATCGCGGGCGTCGCCACGCCCACGGAAGCGGCCGGCGTGGGAGCGGTAGGGGCAATGGTCCTGGCGGCCCTGCGGCGCAAGCTGGACCGGTCGCGTATCCGCGAAATCGCCCGCGCCACGGCGCGCGTCAGCAGCATGGTGTTCCTCATTCTGCTGGGCGCTTCGCTGTTTTCACTGGTGTTTCGCGGCTACGGCGGCGACGAGGTTGTGCGCGAATTCCTGATGTCGCTGCCTGGCGGCGTGTTCGGGGCGGTGCTGCTGGTGATGCTGGTGATGTTCCTGCTGGGTTTCGTGCTGGACTTCATCGAGATCACTTTCGTGGTGGTGCCCATCGTGGCGCCGGTGCTGCTGGCCATGGGTCTGGATCCAGTGTGGCTGGGCGTGATGATCGCCATCAACCTGCAAACTTCGTTCCTGACGCCGCCGTTCGGATTTGCCTTGTTCTACCTGCGCGGGGTGGCGCCGCCGGAGGTGGCGACCACGGCGATGTATCGGGGCGTGGCGCCTTTTATCGTTATTCAGATGCTGGCGCTTGGGCTGCTGGCGCTTTGGCCGGCGATTGCGACCTGGTTGCCGGGGGCGTTGTACGGCGGCTGAATCGCTTGTTCGCGCGGGGTATTCGCCGGCGCGCTATAGCCGGTGCGTTTCGCGCTCCCTCTCGGTGGGGACCTTGCGAGGGCAGGATGCCCGAGCAGAGCCCACAAGGATGTGCTCGTAGCGTGTCCCCACCGAGAGGGAGCGCGAAACGCACCGGCTATAGCGCGCGAACCAGGGCATCCGGGGTTTTTGGGGAATGTGCGGGTGCGGGCGGGCGTTACTTGGGGTTCGGTACGCTCGGGTAGGCGAGGATGAAATTGTCGCGGTTGGGCATGTGTACTTTGGGGAGGGTCTCCGCATCCATCACGTCGTTTTCCGCGATGATGTCGTTAAGGAAAAGAAGGTACGCGGTCAGGGCGTAGACATCGTCGTCGCTGAGTGATTGCGGTTGCTGGTAGGGCATGGTGCGGCGTATGTAGTCGAACAGCGTGGTGGCGTAGGGCCAGAAGCTGCCCACGGTCTTGCGCGGCGCAGACCCGTCGAGACTGCCGTGGCCGCCAACCAGCACATCGTTCAACTGGCCCTTGCCCTCCGCGCCGTGGCAGGAAAAGCAATGCAGCGTGTAAACCGGCTCGCCTGCCAGGGCGGTGCCGGAACCCGGCGGCAGTCCTTCGCCGTCTGGCTGGATGCTGATGTCCCATTCCGCCACTTGTTCGGGTGTGGCTTCGATGCCGAGGTCGGGGCCTGCTTCGGCCAACGCGGCCACGGCCAGGACAACGCTCACCAGGGCAACGCTGACAACTGTGGCCAGACTACGTATAGACATTCGTGACTTGTCCGTCGCCGTCAACGCGCCAGGCCTGGATTGCGTTGTAGTGGTAGGCGAACTTCCTGCCTTTCGCGGCGATGAGCGCGTCGCGCGTGGGCTGCATGGCCCCGGTTTCGTCCACCGCCCGGCTCATGATCACGGACGGGGAACCGTCCCAGCGCCAGGCCATGCGGAACCGCGTCACGGCCTTGTCGAGCACCGGCTCCGATAAAGCCGCCTCGGCCCAGCTTGCGCCGCGGTCCGCGGACACCTCGACTCGGGCTATCCGTCCCAGGCCCGACCAGGCCATGCCGGAAATCTGGTAAAGCCCGGGCCCGGCAAGCTCCAGTCCGGGCGACGGCGATGTGATGACCGACTTCACTTCCATGGGAAAGGTAAACAGCAGCGTCCGTCCGTCCGGCATCAGGTCCGAATACTTGGCGGTCTCGTCCCGGGTCATGGTGGGTGCGGCGGTTACCTTGATGCGCCGCAGCCACTTGACGCTCATGTTGCCTTCGTACCCCGGGAGAAACAGCCTCAGGGGATAGCCGTTGTCCGGCCTCAAGCGCTCCCCGTTCTGGTAAATCGCAAGCAGCGCATCGTCCATGGCCTTGGCCAAGGGAACACTGCGGCTCATTGCAGCGGCGTCGGCGCCTTCGGCCAGAATCCATTGCGCGGCAGGATCCACGCCGGCTTCATCCAGCAGGATCGATAGCGGAACTCCAGTCCATTCGCTGCACGCCACAAGGCCGTGAAGTTCGCCGCAGGTCGCGTTGACCGGCTTCTGAGGCAGCCCCGCCAGATAGCTGTTGCCCGAGCACTCGATGAACTGCGTGCGCGAAACCATCGGATAACGCGACAACGCGTTCATGTCGAAGAACAGGTCGCGCTTCACCAGCCCGTGAATCAGCAGCCGATGTCGGTCCGGGTCGATTTCCGGAATGCCGCTGTGGTGGCGCTCGAAGTGCAGGGGATTCGGCGTAATCATGCCCTCCAGCGCTTCCAGCGGAGTCCAGGAACCCCCCGCGCCGTCGGTGCCCGTGGCGGACAGCGGACGGCGTTGGACGTGATCTTCGTACGGCGAGCGGCTACCGTAACCACTCAAGGGCCGGCCCGGCGCCCGCATCCAGGGAGGCAACTCCCTCGCCTGCGCCGCGGTCATCAGCCCCAGCGAACCCGCGCCCAGCGCCGCGGCGCCCCCTTTCAGAAACAGGCGCCGGTGCAGCAAACCATTGCCGGCCGCGGGTTCGAGCTCCTTGGGCTTCCGTTCGGGCATCAAACAATCACGGGGCATTTTGCGGCGCGTCTGAACAAGAGCTGTTTGGTGCGTTTGCCGAGCAACATCCTACGAGGAGTGGCTTGTTCGCGGGATTCTTTTCAGTGAACGGATACGTCGGGGTTTTGTTCGATTTCGAGCCATCGCCGCCGAGCGATCCTGGAGGTGTGGATGAACCATGAAACCCACGAAGTGACATCGTTTCCTTGACTCATCTTCCCATAAGTTCCGAGCGCATTGTAGTAGCGCTGCTTTTGAGAGGCAATTGCTTCGGACAACAAGACCGTTCGATCCGCAAATCGGTTCAATTGTTGCTCGGCCAACGCTCGGCCAATTCTGCCGTTCCCATCGAAAAACGGATGGATGCGCTCAAACCACAAATGCCCCAAGGCCGCCTTCACGGGCGCCAGAAGCAATGAGTCGTTTTGGCATTCGCGAGGCAGCGATGGCGCGCAATTCAATGGCAGTTCCAACGGACGATTGCACCAGTCGATGAATTTCTCCATGTGGCGCGGCACATCTTGCGGATTCGGCGCTTCGTAGAGTGTTCGGCGCGCCGTTCGGACAAACACCGGTCCCGCTCGATAGTCGCCAATGCGTTCCCGGACCTGTCCTCTGCGATACCCCAAAAGAGCTTCGTGCAATCCGCAAATGGATTGTTTGGACACGGGTTGATCCGCCGTTTCGCGAGCAAGCAACAGCATTTTCACCACGCCTTCCGCGCGCTCGTCGGGCTCTCCCGGGGAGGGGAGGAGGGGAGGCGGCGTAGTGCCCATTTTCGAACTTACCAGCGAATGAACTTCCGACCATGATAAATGTTCGTTCTCGATGACGCTGGTCTGGATGGCTTCGCGGATGATTCCATCCGCGAGGTTTTCGCGGCGTTGTTGCCCATGGGAAAAGGCTTCTTCCGCCATGTCCGCGATCTCATGGAGGGCGTCTACGGCGCGCTCATCCAGCATGAAATTCCAAACAGGCCAGTCCGCCTGTTGCCAAATCCAGAGATCGCGATCATTCATGGAAAGACGGAACGAGCCGCTTGGAGCTTACGCATGCGCAAACGTGCAATCACACTTTGACGGATTTGCCAGCACCGCCAATTTTCCACGCGTTCCGTAGTTGCGAGTCAGTCGCCAGCAGGGGCGGCGTCCTCCAGGAAGCACCAGTACCGGCAATAGCTGGGAGACGCCGATACCGACATCGGTTAACGGCGTAGGTACCGAAGATGGCGTGGTCTGTACGACAGCTCGATACAGATTGGCTCCAGGCGCGATCTCCTCCACACGGAAGTCGTGAATCAAGCCCAGTTCGCGCAACCACCAGGCGATCATCTCCTGGAATGGCATTCGCCGCTTCTTATAGCCAAGGTTGCGCTTTTCCCCGCTGCGTGTCGCGGCCAGAATCGCTTCCATAGCGCGTTCGCCCCGCTGTCCAACATCGCTGGGGCGCGCGCCTGCCCACGGGTATTCGCGCCGCGGAAAGTCACGCAGCGGCCCAAGGTGATGAATGGAATCCATGAATTGCTCGTAGGCGAGTTCGAATTGGGCGAGAAAGTCAGTGTTCTGAAAATAGCTTCGAGCCTGTCCGGGGAAAAGATGCGTCTTGACCGGCTGCGGCAGCGGCCAGGCACGGCCCCGAATACGTTTGGGGATGATAATTTCTGGATCAATTTCAAGCTCGTATCCTTTCTTCGGCCCATCCTTGAGCCGCAGCCGGAAGTCGACATCCTCAAACCGGTACGCAAGATCGCGCGCGCGCAGCCGCGCATTCACCAGATCGACAAGACTGTGCGGGCCTCCGAAGTCGATGACAATGCCGCGGTCGGTGGCGTTCCTGGTCTGCTTGAGCAGCAACAGGAATTGCAGCAGGCTGCTCTTGCCCACGCTGTTGGGGCCGAAGAATCCGGTGACCTTGCCGAAGGTCAAGTCGGCTTCGTTCCAGGCCTTGAAGTTCTCTATGCGCAGGTGACTCAGCATCTCCGTATCCCCAATTCATGGATCGGCGGGGTAACGCCGCGTCGTCCCGACGGGACACATCAATTCAACGGACAAATGCAATGCGCCCACGAAGGACGTGCCCGTAGCCCGTAGCGTGTCCCCACAGAGAGGGAGCGCGATAGCAAGCCGGCGAACGCAGAACTCAACTACGAGCAGCCACCGCCGCTCGTTCACCAATATCCAACCACTCGCCCACCATCTGCTGAAAAGCGGTATATGAGGCATAGATACGCGCCGCTTTCTCGTCGCGTTCGATCAATTCTTCGATAACCTCGCGGGAACGGTCGCGCAGCTCGTCAAGCACCGAGTCCGGGAATCGGCGGATTTCAACCCGGCCTTCGCTGCGCAGTTGCTGAAGGAACTGGGCGTTTCGCGCGTTGTATTCGGTGATCATCCGGCTTTCCACATAGCCACAGGCGGACTTCACGATGTCCTGAAGATCTTCCGGCAGAGCATCCCAGGCTTCCTGGTTGATTGACACTTCCAGGATCGCGCCGGGTTCCTGCCAGCCGGGGTAGTAGTAGTAGTCGGCCACTTCGTGCAGACCGAAGCCCACATCGTTGTAGGGTCCCACCCATTCGGTGGCGTCCACGCTGCCGGTTTGCATGGCTGTGAAGATTTCGTTGCCCGGCAGCATTACCGGCGTGCCGCCAGCGCGCTGCAGAACCTCGCCCCCGAGTCCGGGAATGCGCATCTTCAGACCCTTGAGGTCTTCGGGGGAGTTGATCTCGCGGTTGAACCAGCCGCCCATCTGGGTGCCGGTGTTGCCGCCGGTAAACACGGTTACTCCGAACGGTTCGTAGAGCTCGCGCCATAACTCAAGCCCTCCCCCGAAGTGCAGCCACGCGGAAGACTCGGCGGGAGTCATGCCGAAAGGGATGGCGCCAAAGAACTGGGCGGCTTCCACCTGCGCCTTCCAGTAATACGAAACGCCGTGCCCCATCTCCGCGGAGCCGGCGGATACCGCGTTGAAGACCTCGAACGGCGGCACCAGCTCGCCTGCGGCAAAGACGCGCACCGTGAGCCTGCCGCCCGAAGTTCGGGTAATGGTTTCTGCAAGCTCTGTGGCCGAAGTTCCGGTGCCGGGAAAATTGGGCGGCCAGGTGGTGGCCATTTTCCAGTTGAAGGTCTCGCCGGACCTGTCGGCTTCAGTGGTCGCAACGGCTGCGTCCCGCGGCGTTTCCCGGGCGCATCCTGCCAACGCCACGGCGCCGGCGCCCAGTCCAGCCAGTAATTCTCTGCGTTTCATGTTGTATCCTGGTGGCGTGCCCGGCCCATATTGTCGCATCAGAGCGGGCGCAGCATGTCCCGGCAAGGCGCGACCGGCATGGAATACTTGCCGAATTGCGAACGGCTGCGCCGCCGCGGGGGCTCGCTATTTGTCCCCTCCCGATTTGCGGAAGTCGCGCATCAACACCTTGATGCGATGATCGCTGAAGCGGCGGCCATCGAGACGAGTGCCACGCATGTAATGGCCCTGCCACTTCCGGGAAGGTCGTCGGTCATGGTCATGCTCCAGTTCGTTGTTGAAATTGCGGCGCGACTGGTTCCATTCGACGTGTTCACGGTAAAGCTCGGAATCGTCGCTGAGCGGGTGGATAACGGCATCGAATTGTTCGGCATAGTGGCGAGGAATCGGGACCAGACGGCACACCGGCTCGTCCTTCTCGAACGTCACCCAGGTGCGTTTGCGGGTGAATCGCCAGTTCATGGTAAAAGTAAACGGCGCCCAGTCGGTCTCGATAATGCCTTCCAGCGGCGCGATGCCGTCCTTTGCGGTGTTGGCCAGCCCCTTGCACCATAGATTGTGGCCCTCGCTGGTCCGAAACAGATAGCCGAGTGAGAAAGTCAGCACTCCGCTGCCGAAATGGGCGCTGATCAAGTCGGATTTCTCGCCCCGAAAACGGATCTGCACGCCTTCCTTGGCAGGTTTGCCGTTCCAGCGGGCCTTGAAGTCCACCGGGCACAGGACATCCCAGCCAGTCTGATTGGCGATCAGCAGCGGCAGACAGCGATTGGCGAAATGATCGACAGTCTGATCCATCCACTCGCGCGCCCGCGCCGCGCGGCGAAGCTTCATCGGCCGCTCGATCAGGCGGTATGCGGTAATCTCAAGTTTCTCGCTCACGGGACTGGCTGGGCTGCGCGAACAGGTCCTGAAAGACAGAATGCCAAACGCAAGAGTACACTTGCCGGCGTGTTGGCGCATCTTTGCATCGTAATCTTGGCCTTGGCCCTTTCCGGCTGCGGGTTCAGCGGCGCACTCTACCTGCCCGGAGAAAATCCGTCGGCACCCGAAGAACAGCCGGCGCCCGAAGAAAGCCGCAATCCGTCCGAGGAGCCACCCGCTTGAGACGCCTGCTGCTGGTGGACGGAACGGCCTACCTGTTCCGAGCCTATTACGCCCTCCCGGCATTCACCACTTCCGAAGGCCGACCGACCGGCGCGCTGCACGGCGTGCTGAACATGGTGCAGCGGCTCTTGCGGGAGGACCCGCCGGAACTGCTGGCGTTCGTGATGGACGCGCCGGGACCCACTTTCCGCGACGAGTTGTATCCTGAATACAAGGCCAACCGCGACGTGATGCCCGAAGATCTGCGCGAACAGATCGAACCGGTCGTGAACATGGTGGAGGCTATGGGCGTGCCCTTGCTGCGCGTTTCCGGCGTGGAGGCGGACGACGTGATCGGGACCCTGGCCGCGCAGGCCGAAGAGCAAGGGCTGGAAACGCTGATTTCCACCACCGACAAGGATTTCGCGCAACTGGTCAGCGCCCGCGTCAAGCTGGTGAGCTGGACCAACAATCGCGTCATGGACAGCGCCGCGATCGAGGAGAAATTCGGGGTTCCGCCCGAACGGATTCGCGACTACCTGGCGCTGGCCGGAGACAGTTCGGACAACATCCCCGGAGTTCGCGGCGTGGGGCCGAAGACCGCCGCGAAATGGCTGCGCGCCTACGGCAGCCTGGATGGCGTGAAGGAAAACGCCGGCGAAATCCAGGGCAAGGCGGGCGAAACCCTCAGGTCCAGCTTCGCCGCCGTCGATCTGTCTTTGAAGCTCGCCACCATCCGCAGGGACGTTTCGCTGGATGTCACTCCAAAGGATCTGCGGCTGAAGCCGCCGGACCTCGAAACGCTGGAGCCGATGTGCCGGACATTCGAACTCAACAGCCTGCTGCGCAATTTGAGGCAGTTTGCGGGCGCCCCGCAAGAGCATGCGGAGCACGAGATCATTCTCAACCACGCCCGGCTTGGCGAATGGCTCGAACGGCTGCGCAAGGCGCCGGCGGTGGGGCTGAGCGTGGAAGCATCAGGAGACAACCCCATGCAGCACCGCATCGCCGGGCTTGCCTTTTCGGTGGCGGAGAACGAAACCGCCTACCTTCCCCTGGCTTCCGGCAGCCTGAACGCTCAGGCGGTGGAGCGCGACGACCCCAAGGAGCTGTTGCGCCAACTCAAGGATTGGCTGGAAGATGCCAGCGCGCCGAAGATCGGCCACAACCTCAAATCCATCGCCCATACGCTGGCCAATCAGGGCATCCGGCTGGCGGGCGGCGCCGGCGACACCATGCTGGCATCCTACGTGCTCGATTCCACGGCCATCGCCCGCGACTTCGACAAGGCGGTGCAGCGCTACCTCAAGCTCGATTGCATGGCGGAAGAGGAAGTGCTGGGCAAGGGCCGCGCCCGCATTGCCTTGGCGCAGGCGCCGCTGGAACAGATCGCTCGATACGCTTCGCAGAAGGCCGACTACGCGCTTCGGCTGCATCGTCGCCTTGCTCAGGAACTCGCCGAAATACCGGCGCTGAACAACGTGCTGGAGAGCATGGAAATGCCCCTTTCGCCGGTCCTGGCGGAGATGGAGCGCGTCGGCGTGCTGGTGGACGCGCTGGTCCTGGACGAACAGTCGCGGGAGCTGGCCGGCCAGTTGCGAACCTTGGAAAAGCAGGCGTACGAACAGACCGGAAAAGCGTTCAATCTTGGATCGCCCAAGCAGTTGGCCGATGTGCTGTTCAATCGCCTGGGGCTGAATCCCGTGCGCCGCACCTCCACCGGGCAGCCCTCCACTTCGGAGTCGGTGCTGCAGGAACTGGCCGCCGAGCACCCGCTGCCGGCCATCGTGCTGCAATACCGCAACCTGGCCAAGCTGAAGACCGGCTACACCGATGCCCTGCCAGCTTGCATCGACCCGCGCACGGGGCGGGTGCATACCTCCTACCAGCAGGCCGTGGCGGCCACCGGGCGGCTCTCGTCCATTCACCCCAACCTGCAGAACATTCCGGCGCGCACGCCGGAAGGCCGGCGCATACGCCGGGCCTTCGTGGCGCCAGAGGGCCAGGTGCTGCTGTCCGCCGACTATTCGCAGATCGAATTGCGCATCATGGCCCAGCTGTCCGCAGACGAAGGATTGTTGCGGGCGTTCTCCGAAGACATGGACGTGCATCGGGCCACGGCGGCGGAAGTGTTCGCCACGCCTCTCGAAGCGGTCAGCGCCGATCAGCGGCGTTCGGCAAAGGCGATCAATTTCGGGCTGATCTATGGCATGTCGCCCTTCGGCCTGGCGCGGCAACTGGGCGTTTCCCGCGGCGAGGCGCAGGACTACGTCAACCACTACTTCGCCCGCTATCCCGGCGTGCAGCAATACATGGAGCGGACCCGCCAGCAGGCCCACGATCAGGGTTGGGTGGAAACGCTTTTCGGACGCCGCCTGTATCTGCCGGACATTCGCTCCAAGGACTTCCGGCGGCGCAGCTACGCCGAACGCAGCGCCATCAACGCGCCGATGCAGGGCACGGCCGCCGACATCATCAAGCGCGCCATGATCGGCATTCACGAATGGCTGAAACCGCATGGCGACCAAGCGCGGCTGATCATGCAGGTGCATGACGAACTGGTGTTCGAGTGCGCCGCCGACTTCGCCGAAGAACTCGCCGGAAAAGTTACGCAGCTAATGGCGGGTGCCGCATCCTTGCAGGTTCCGCTGAAAGTCGATGTCGGCCACGGCCCCAACTGGGACGCCGCCCACTGACCCGCTCAGCGGTGCGGGCCCGATCCTCTACGACTTTGTATTGCGTTGTTTTCTCGAGATGATTTTTCTGAACTTTTGCAGTTTGAAAGCCATGCGGAGCAACCACAGCGGCACTTTCGGAATCCTGGAGCGGTTATTGACGCTTGGACGGGCCTCGATTGTTTCCTTCCAGACGCAAACGTTTTTGTACGCGGAGATGTCGTAGCCCATGCGTTGAAGAAAAATCGCATTCGTCACCCATGCGACATCGGCGACGGTGTATTGTGATCCCATCAGGAAATCCTTGCCTTCAAGCTGTGCCTCAAGGTCGGCCAACAATTTGCCGGTCGCCCTGTGAATCCCGGCTTTTTGGGCCTCGTCCATGCCGCCTCTGCGCTTCAGGTGGAATTCGTGCAAAGCGGGGTTGCGCTCCTTGTAACGTTCCAGGTCTTCGTCAGAACAGGGCCGTCCCAATCCAAACGCATAAAATTGCGCCTTGATGGTATCAATGTGGCATTCCGCAGCCTTATCGACACTGCGCCACATCGCCTCTCTATCGCTTTTGCCTTCAGGGGAAAGGGAGGGAAATGGAAAGGTTTCTTCAAGGTAACGAAGGATTTCGTTTGAATTCGACACTGCATTGCTATCGTGCAACAGCGCCGGAATCGTGCCTTGAGGATGCAAGCGCAAGTATCGCGACTTGAGGTTTTCCGCCTTGAGCAAATCCACCGCATGTTGTTCGTAGCCAAGGCCTTTTTCTTCCAGCATCAGCAACACGCGGCCGACGTTATTCGAGTAATTCGACCCAAAAACGTGAATGCCTTCCTTGCCCCTGAGTTCTGCGTCTTCAACTCGCATGATCGGCATCTGCTTGCTCCCGTATATCGGCCTCGCCGGTAATTTTCAGCTACCCGGCCCTGATTCGTCGCCCCTCATTGGTAGAGCAGTGAACGAAGGTCGAATGCATTGATCTGACGCGAAGGAACGAATCTACCCGCAAGCCCGTAGAACTATCTTGCGGCACTATTGCTCCTATCCTGTGGAAATATATTTCTTCTTCGGGGGAGCGGGTGGCGGCGGAGATTTTACAGCATCGGGAGGCTTAGGCGTAACGCCATGTCTGGAGATCTCCGTGTGGATAACACGACGCGACGGCTTGGGTGACTTGGGCGGGCGCTTCATTGCTTTACTGCTCTTCTGGTCCGCGTGTACGAGCTCACTACATTACTGTTTTGGGCTGACATCTGCTCTGATCTCCTCGAAGCTGCTCAACGCAGAGCGCAGGTTTTCCACGATCTGGGCGGCCAGCGCTTCCGGCTCCGGCAAGTTGTCGAGATCGGTCATGGAGGCATCCTTCAGCCAGAACAAGTCGAGACTGGCCTTGTCCCGCCGAAGAAGCTCTTCGCGCAAATAGGCGCGCCACCGACCGTCGGGGGTTTTTTCGCTCCAGGTTTCCTCGCGGGCATGGCGGTTCATCGGGTTGTAGCAGTCCACGAAATCGCGCAAGTGGTCGTAGGTCATCGGTTTTTGCTTGAGCGTGTGATGCACGTTGGTGCGGTAGTCGTAGTACCAGACCTTTGACGTTTGCGGGTCGGGGCTGGCCGGCCGGTTGTCGAAAAAGATGACATTCGCCTTGACCCCCTGGGCATAGAAGATGCCCGTCGGCAGCCGCAGGATGGTGTGCAGGTCTGTGTTGTGCAGCAGTTTGCGCCTTATCGTCTCGCCCGCGCCGCCCTCGAACAGCACGTTGTCGGGCACGACCACGGCGGCGCGGCCGGTGGTTTTCAGCATCGCGCGGATGTGCTGCACGAAGTTCAATTGCTTGTTCGATGTAGTCGCCCAGAAATCCTGACGGTTGTAGGTCAGGTTTTCGGTTTCCCGCGCGCCTTCCTTGTTGGTGAAGCTCATTGAACTTTTCTTGCCGAACGGCGGATTGGCGAGGACGTAATCGAAAGTCAGGGCGGGAGGCGAAATCAGCGAGTCGGCGGGCGAGACCGCCGTATCGCCGGTCATGTCTCCAATGCCGTGCAGAAAGAGGTTCATCAGGCAGAGCCGGCGCGCGTTCGCCACGATTTCGTTGCCATGGAACGTTTCGTGCTTCAGGTACTGCTTCTGGTCCCTGTCGAGCGCGCAGTTGTCGGGGTTCGCAAGGAAATCGTGCGCGGCGAGAAAGAACCCGCCGGTGCCGCAGGCCGGGTCGGCGATGGTCTTGCCGGGTTCGGGGCGCACGCATTCCACCATGGCGCGAATCAGGGCGCGGGGCGTGAAATACTGGCCCGCGCCGGATTTGGTGTCGGCGGCGTTCCGCTCCAGCAGATCCTCATAAATGTCGCCTTTCACATCAGTGCCCAGCATGACCCAATTCGTGCCGTTCACCATGTCAATCAGCCGGTAGAGTTTGGCCGGGTCGGTGATCTTGCTCTGCGACTTGGTGAAAATCTGGCCCAACATGCCGCCTTGGCCGCCAAGTCGGCGAAGCAGCGCGACATAGTGCGCTTCGAGGTCGGCACCGCGGCGCGTGGTCAGACTTTTCCAGTCATAGCCTTCGGGAACGCCGACATCGCGGTTGTAAGGCGGCTTGGCGTACTCGTCCGCCATCTTGAGGAAGATCAGGTAGGTCAGTTGCTCAAGATAATCGCCATATCCCACGCCGTCGTCGCGCAGCATGGTGCAGAAATTCCAGACCCTGGAGACGATGGGCGCGGTGCTCATTTCCTTGGATCCTTGACTTGTCGGACGAGCGTCTCGCCCGCGGGAGAGCGTCGGTAACGTTGTTTGCTGCTGTTTGGTTTGTCCGGCAAGGTCATTTCGATGAGTCCCCTGTCCAGAGCGGGCTTCAGATAGGCGGAAACAAAGTGCTTCCGGTGATTCAGCATGAGCGCTTTCTGCAGTTCGGCGCGGCTCATCTCGCATTCAAGCACGACGATCAGTCGTTCGACAGGTTCCGTAACTTGGGCGGTGACTTGGGCGGTGGCAGGATGCTTTCCCTTATCTTCCAGTGGGTTATCTTGGGTGGTGACTTGGGTGGTGACTTGGGGGGTGCCCTTATTCTGCTCCGTTGATTCAGCTGGCGATTTCCTGTGAACAGGCAGACGCACCAGAAACGAAATACGCTTCTCGTCGCTTTCAAAAACTGGCGACGGGGAGCCGTTCGCACGCATGGCACGCAGGATTTTCGGAATCCCCGTTGATCGCCCTTCGGCAAGGCCAAGCTCCTTGAGAAATTCACCGATGCGACGGTTGCGGTAACGGCGGCTGACGCTCCGCCCCTTTTGAAGGGCTGCCATGTCGATCGACCAGTCGGGGCCGGGGAAGCTCAGAACCGTTAACTCCTCGGACGTGATACGCACTTCAACAGGTTCGCGTTCCTCGTAGGAGCGATGGTAAACCGCGTTCGCCAGCGCCTCCTCGATGGCGCCGACCGGGAAGTTCCAGAACCGTTCCGCTTCCGGCCGGTCGGGATGCTTGACGACCGTTTCCTTCAAGTAGTTGCGCTCAATGAAATGGATCGCCCCGCCGAGGATCGCCGAAAGTGGCCCGCGGAACTCCTTTTCCTCGAACCGGTCCCCGCCCGCTCCGTCGGGAAACCACACGACATCGATCTGGGTGGCCGGAAAGAACTCGTGCGGTCGTTCATTGAAGAACAGCAGACCGACGTTTTTCGGGAACATCGCCTCGGGTGGTCCGCCGACGATGTTCATGCGCCTGCCCAGGTCTTTGACAGAGAGGTCGCCCGCTTCCGCTGCGAGGTCGCTGCCGATGTCCCGGAGAAACTCCCGAATGAGCCGATGCGACAGGTCATCGAGCGAAGCCGTTTGACGATAACGGTCATCAAACGGCACAGTGGCGGCCAGACTCAGCAGCTCGCGCTCGTCCTGCCCTTTGGCGCAAACCGTGCTGCTGTGCTTGCGGATGAAGTACGCCCATTCGGCTTGCCTAGTTCCCAGGCCGACCTTGGCCTTGTACGGGCGGGTTTCGCCGCCGGGCGCCCACAGCACAAGAATGGTACGCCCATCCACCTCGTAAGTGGCGGTGAGCGCATGATATTGGGGCCGAATCGCGGAATGCCCCAAATTCAGCAGTTCCTTCTGAATGGCGTCAATTTTGGCCGGAGCAATGCCTCGTGGCGGCAGCACCGGACGACCGTCGCGCTCCTCGATGCCCAGAACCACATAGCCGCCGCCGAGATTGTGAAAATCGTTGGCGAAGGCGCATAAAGTGCGCAGCACGCCGCCCGGATTCCAGTCGGCCTTGTATTCGATGCGCTCGCCTTCGATGGCGCCGCGCCCCAGCAGGTGATCGAGATTTATGGGGAGATTGCCGCTCATGCCGCTACCGCCTTGCGCTTGCGCGGCTTTGGTGGAGCGCGCCTCGACTGTGCGGCTCTGTCTTCCTTGATGCGGGCCAAGAGGGCAGAGGCTGGCTCGTCGGTGGGGTCTTGGGGGACGAGTTGGCCGGCGAATGCCTTTTTCAGGATGGATTGGCGTAGGGCGTCGGCCCGGGCGAGAGCGGCGTCGGTCCCCGCTTCCAGCTTATCAACGGCTTCCAAGCGGGCATCAAGTATACGGATGATCTCGGTTTGTTCAGCGGGGGAGCATACTGGGAGTTCAACATCCTGTAGTGTCGTTCCTGTAAGGTGCTTAATGGTTGACCCTGTGTAATGTTTGTCGAAGAGCCCTGCACCAACCGCGAATCTGAAGAAATGGAAAACAAACATCGGCGAATATGAACTTGGGAAGCGAACACGATGAAGAGCTTTTTGGATAAACACTTTGTCATCTTCACCGTCCCATACGGCACAGCGTCCGGGTTCGCCACCCTCGCAGACAATCAAGTCTCCTGCTCTGATACCGTAGCGCAGAACTTCATGATCCTCAATTGGCATCTTCTTCTCTTGGTCCATATCGAACGAACCCCATCGAAGGTTTATGTTCCCGAGGTAGACCCTTGGTTGACCGCGATTTTTTTGTCGATCAAGCATCTTCCCTAGGACAGCTTCAAGGGCAATTTCGCGAAGTGGCGCGGTCGCCCAACCCACCGGAACTGCCAATCCACTGCTTGAGGCCATTTGACCAGATTTGGGGCGCTTCGGTCTTGCGGGCATCCTGCCGTTTTTTCCGTTCTTCGTCCATTCGGTGACGGCGTGTTTCCAGTCGTCGAGCGCGGTTTGGTAGCGCTCTTCGCGCTCGGTGCGAATGCGGGCGAGAAGGGCTTCGGGGCTTTCCAGCTTGTCCGGGTTGCGCGCGCGCCACTCGGCGGTGAGGCGTCCTTCGAAGGCCGACTTCAGCAGGGACTTGCGGTAGAGGTCGAGGGCGGATTTCGCGGCGCGCAAGCTCTCGACACCCCGGTCGATTTCCTCGAACAGTGTCTCGGTCTTCTTCACGATGCGGTGTTGTTCCGCCAGTGGCGGTATTGGAATGTGCAGCTTGTGCACATCGTCTCTGTTTAGGCCAGGAATCGCGGTTGAACGGTCTAACTGGTTCAACCTTAGAAAGGTGAACATATGAAACGAAAACCGAATGTCGACATGCTTGTTGGGAAGGACATAGTAGGTGGTGTCTATGGGCCAACATGGCCGGGTACAAAGAGAGACTGCGCCCACGGCACCCTTCCTGCCTATTACGAGGACTGGACCTTCAATGAGGTAAGCATCGTGGCGACCAACAACACCATTGGAGCCATAGACTGGGAACGCGCCTGCGGTATTCCGGGCTGCCTTTGTCAGGCTCTTGCCATAGGCCAATTGATGTATGTCGCCGAGCTTTGTTCGCGCCCACGACTCCGGTGCTTCGATATCAAGGCCAATCAATTCATCGGTTGGGGAGATCACGCCGCCATCGCCTCGTTCATTTCGGCCATCACGTCATCCATCCCATCACCAAAGAGCGCGTACATTTGTCCCAGACCTCCATGCGTGTTGAAGGGCGCCAGCTCCAGATCGCCGCGCACGATGGTGAACGACGTTTCGAGGTGGTCGCGGATCATGCGCAACCATTCCATCTGTTCTTCCGAGAACTTCTCGCCCGCCCCGGCATGGCGCTTCAGGACCCAATCTTGGAAGTTGCGCCGCACGCGGTCGGTATGGCGGGTCAGCGTGTCGTCCAGACCGCACACGCGCCGGATGAGCGCGACGAGCGCCGTGAGTTCCGCGGTCGGGTTCTGGCCCTTGTAGTCGTCCAGATGCGCGTAGGCTCGCCAGACATCGAACGGGGCGAGGCGCGGGCGGTCCTCCTTGAGCTTGGCCAGCAGGACCTTGATCATGGCGAATGTGACGCTGGCCCGGCGGGCGGGCTGGGTGAAATAGATCGCCAGCGCCTCGACCCCGTCGCGGTTTTCCTCCAGATACGCCTCGAAGTCCCGCGCGATGCGCTGCGCGTTCCCGGCGACGTCGCCCGCCCATTCCGCTCGCTGGAGCGTGTCGAGGTTGTCATGGTCGATGGTCTGTTCGTTGTCGCGCCGGATGGTGTCAATGAGTTCGATGAGCGGCCCGGTGAACACGCGGGCGGCCGCCTCGATCCTTTTCCCGCGGGCGGCCAGCATGGCGGCCTCGCCGGGTTCGTCGTAGCCGGCTGCCTTGGCGTCGGCCTCCACCTTGTCCGGGTCGATGGCGTCGAACAGGTCGCGGACGATGGCGGTCAATGGCTTGCCCGCCGCGTCCGTGATTCTGGCTTGGTCGTGTTCTCCCAGCAGGTTATCCAGGCGGGCGAGACGAGCGGCCAGCGAACTCGCCGTCTCTTCGGATCGGTCGCCCATCATCACACCCATAGCGAGATCCTTGAATGGAATCGAGGGCTTCGTGTCGAGTGGCTGGCTGGCGGTCTTGAGCGAGCGGGTCACGCCCACGGCATCAACGATGACGTAGTGGGTTTTGGCAGGCGCGGACGGCGTGACCTTCTTCAGATCGTCCGGCGCGAGAACGCGGGTGCCGCGGCCCTTCATCTGCTCGAAGTAGTTGCGGGACTTCACGTCGCGCATGAACAACAGGCATTCGAGCGGCTTGACATCGGTGCCCGTGGCGATCATGTCCACGGTAACGGCAATGCGCGGGTTGTAGTCGTTGCGAAACGCCGCCAGGGAGGATTGCGGGTTTTTGGCGCCGTTGGTGATCTTGCGGCAGAAATCATTGCTCTCGCCGAACTCCTCCCGCACGGTCTGAATGATGTCGTCGGCGTGGCTGTCGGTTTTGGCGAAGATCAGCGTTTTGGGAAGTTCCTTGCGACCCGGGAATATCCGCGGCCAGTGATCGCGGAAGGCGCCGATAACGGTGCGTATCTGATCGGGATTCACGACGGAACGGTCAAGTTGGGCGGAGGAATACTCTGCGCGTTCGTCCTGCACTTCCCAGCGGCGCGCGCGGGTTTGCCGTTCCCGCTTCTCGACGAGTTGTTCCGGCTTCAGCATCGCGCCGCTTCGCGATATTTCGGTCTCTATGAGGTAAACCTCGCTGCCCACGTTGACCTTGTCGGCCACCGCCCGTTCGTGGCCGTACTCGCTGACCACATTCTTGCGGAAGAACCCGTAGGTGCGGTTGTCGGGCGTTGCGGTCAGGCCGATCAGGAAGGCATCGAAGTACTCGACCACCTGCCGCCAGAGGTTGTAGATCGAGCGGTGGCATTCGTCGATGACAACCACGTCGAAATGCTCCGGCGGGAGCGCGGCGTTATAGACCACAGGAAGTGATTTTTCACGGCGCCATTTTCGTTCGGCGGGGTTCTCGTCCTCCGCGCCTTCGGCCAGTTCCTCGCCCTTCAGGGTGGCGTACATCCGCTGGATCGTGGAAATGACGACCTGGCTGTCGCCGACGATGACGGGCGAAGTCAGGCGGCGCGCGTCATACAGCTCCGTAAACTTGCGGTTGTCGTCGTTGGGAATGAAGGCCATGAACGCCTGCTCGGCCTGTTCGCCCAGGTTGCGGGTGTCGACGAGGAACAGGATGCGGCGGGCATCCGCGTGCTTCAGCAGGCGATACGCCTGCGTGATGGCGGTGAAGGTCTTGCCAGCGCCGGTCGCCATCTGGATGAGAGAGCGCGGCCTGTCGGCCTTCAGCGAAGCTTCGAGATTGACGATTGCGTTGATCTGGCACTCGCGCAATCCGACCGGGTTGAGCGGCGGAAGCGCGGCAATGCCCGACCGAAAGGAACGCTGGACGCGCGCCCATTCCTTGAGGGTTTCCGGGCGATGGAAAGCGAAGACCTCCCGGGAGCGCGGTTTGGGATCGCAGCCGTTCGTGAAGCGCGTGATCTGTCCGGTGCTCTCATAGACGAACGGCAGCGGCCCGGCGTTCACGACCCACTTCAGCCTGCCCTTGGCATAGCCCTGGGACTGCTCCTCGACGGTAGTAAGTCTGGCGCCCCAGCTATCCGGCTTGGCCTCGATAACGCCAACGGCTCGGCGGCCGGCGAAGAGAACATAATCGGCGGGCCCGGCATCGGTCGGGTATTCGCGCGCCGCAACGCCCGGCCCCGCGTTGAAGTCGAGCGCGTCTTTGTTCTGCACATGCCAACCCGCAGTCCGCAGCCGCTCGTCGATCCGGTCGCGAGCGATCTGTTCCGGGGTCTGGTTGAGGTCATGGGCCATGCGATCACTATAGCCTCTCGCGGCGTAGCCTAAGGCTTGTCGCTGGCATCAATTTCGTGGACGGTGAGGCTGGCGCCCATGCCAGCGCCTCCTGTTGGGCCGGAAGCCCGTTTGCGAGCGATCCATCAATCAAATTATGCTATCAGGAATTCTTGATTAAAGGGCGCGGGGCGCGGATGCCAAACGCACGGCGGCTGATCGCGTGGATGCTGAATGCGCGGATGCCGAGACTTCGTATTGTGCGATACACGGCGCGCGCCAGAGGTTCAGGCATCAAGCCATGCATTGAGGGCGTTGCGAGCTTCCTCGATTCCCACGGCGCGCAGGGCGGAGAAGGCTTGCACCGCGGCGGCGGCAACGGCGGCGGCGGCCAGCAGTTTTTGAGCGTCGTTCAGAGTCTGAATCAAGGCGCTTCGGCTGAGGCGGTCGCACTTGTTCATCAGCAAGCGCACGGGCGACTGGGCCGCCGCGCATACCTGAAGCATCTGCCGGTCTAGCGCTCCCAGGCCGCGGCGCGCGTCCACCACCACGAACACGCCGCGCAGCGAGCGCCTGCGACGGAAGTACTCGTCCATCATGCCCTCCCAGCGCCGCCGCACGCGCAGCGGCGCCGCAGCGTAACCGTAGCCGGGCAAATCGACCACGCGCCGGTCATCGCCCACGGAAAAGAATTGCAACATCTGGGTTCGACCCGGCGTCTTGCTGGAGCGGGCGAGCCCGCGGCGATTCAGCACGGCGTTGATGGCGCTGGATTTTCCGGCGTTGGACCGCCCGGCAAACGCCACCTCCGCGCCTTCGTCCGCGGGGCATTGGCGCCAGGTGGCCGCCGAGGTCAGAAAGCTTGCGTTCATTGCTTGATGATTGGGCGATGGTTGTTCCGTCAGCCTGTGGGTACACTATGCGAAAAAATAAACGCGACATGAAGACACAATTGCACCTGCTACTGCTATTCGCCGTTCTGGCGACAGGCGCCAGCGTGGGAGCAGGCTCCGCGCAGGCGCAGGACACGCCCCAGTGGAAGTTCACCGAGGGCGTGCATTATGATCGGCTGATACCGGTGCAGGGCACCTCCAGCCCGCCGGACAAGATCGAGGTGGCGGAGTTCTTATGGTACGGCTGTTTGTTTTGCTATCGCATGGATGCCTACATCGACGAATGGAGCAAGAAGCTTCCCGATGAGGCGAACTTCGTCCATATGCCCGCGGTGTGGGACGCGACCATGGAGGCGCACGCGCGGCTGTTCCTGGCCCTGCAGGCGGTGGGGCAACTGGATGCCGCGCACCGGGACATCTTTCGCACCATCCACACCGAACAGCGGCTGTTGCTCACGCTGGGCGATCAGGAGCGGTTCGTAGAACGCTACGATGTTTCCGCTGAAGACTACCGCAACGCTTACCGCTCCTTCGGGGTCGAGACGAATCTCCGGCGAATCAAGGACCTGATGCGCCGCTACCGAATACTGGCGGTTCCGACGCTGGTGGTTAACGGCAAGTACGTGATTCGCGGTGGGCAGGGCAGTGGCGTGCCGGAAATGCTGGAAATCGCCGACGAACTGATCCAGCGCGAACTTTCCGAGCGCTGAAGCGCGCACCCCGCCTGATGCGGGATTAACCCCAACCCGCCTCGGTTCAAGTTTTTTCTCCCTCCTCGTCCCCTTCCTCTCGCAGGGGACGCATGAACCCATCCTTGGGGCTCGGCAACGGCGTCCTGCCGTTGACGCCCCTGCGAGAGGAAGGGGAAGAGGAGGGAGAAAAAACTTGAACCGAGGCTATATGCGGGATTAACCGAAGCGGCGAAGCAGCTTGCGAGCCTGGGCCAGGTGGGGCTGGTCCACCATCCGGCCGCCGAGCGACATGACGCCGGTCTCGCCGGATTGCTCGAAAGCGGCCACAATTTCACGCGCCTCGGCCAATTGCGCCTCGCTGGGCGTGAACACTTCGTTGAGTATCGCAACCTGGTCCGGGTGAATGGCGGCGCCTCCAACGTAACCCATCTCCAGCGCTTCCTCCTCGAAGCGGCGAAACCCCTCCAGGTTGCGGAAATCGGCGTACACGGCCTCAATGGCGTCCACAGCGGCCACGGTGGCCGCCGCCAGCGTGAGGGCGCGGGCGATCTCGTAAAGTGGCAGCAGGCTTCCGTCGGGACGGCGGCGGCGCAGGGCGCCCACGTCCGTTCCCAGGTCCTCGGAGCCCCAGCTCAGGGCCGTCAGACGCGGCAGGCCGCATCGATACTCGTGCAGCGACATCAGGCCGTGCGCGGTCTCTCCCGCCAGCGCAAGAATCTGCGCCGGCGCGTCGCGTTCGCTGCCTTCATGGCGGTCCATACACTCGGCTACCGCAAACACGTCGGCAGGCGAACGCGGCTTGGGAAGCACGATGCCTTCGGCGCCGCCAGCCATTGCTGCGGCCACATCTTCTTCCCAGTCCGGCGTGTGCAGGCCATTGATGCGCACCCACAAGGGAGCGCCGCCGCGTTCGGCCGACTCCAGATATTCGCGGATCATCTGCCGCGCAATCGGCTTGCGGGAGGGACTCACCGAATCCTCGATATCGAGAATCAGCACATCGGCGCCGGTGGACGGGCCCTTGGCGAGCTTGCGTTCGCTGTCGCCGGGCACGAACAGCCAGGACCGGCGCCCGCTCACGGGTTGCCCGCGCTCATGAATTGGCCGCTCATGAATTGCCCCCGCTCACGGGTTGCTCGAAGGCGCGGCATTGATCCATTCGGCCGGCCCCTCCGGATAGTGCTCGCGCTTCCAGATCGGCACCCGCTTCTTGACCTCGTCGATGACGTAACGCGCCGCCTCGAACGCGCCGCTGCGGTGCGCCGAGGCCACTCCCACCCATACCGCGGCTTCACCGATGGCGAGGTCCCCAGTGCGATGCACGCAACGCACCCGGCTTACGCCGAACCTTTCCCTGGCCTCGGCGATTACGCGCGCGCCTTCGCTCACCGCCAATTCCTCGTAGCACTCATACTCCAGGCGAGTTACCGCGCGGCCCTCGTTGTGATTGCGCACCCGTCCGCAAAAGGACACCACGGCGCCCGACCCGGGATCCTCAAGCTCCGCCAACTCCGCTCCCCAGTCAATGGCAGTTCGGCTGATGCGGAAATCGCTCATCCGCCAGCCACCGGGGGAATGAACACCACGCGGTCGCCTTCTGCCAGCACCCAGTCCCAGTTGCGGAATTCGTCGTTGACGGCCACCTTGAGGCCCTTGCTGGGCGGCAATGGGTGGCGCCCGGCAAGTTCCCGATACAGCTCGCGCGGTGTGGAGGCGTGGGTCTCCAGCGTTTCGTGGGTCAGGCCGGCGCACTCACGCAGCGCGGCGAAATAATCAATGCGCAGGCGCATCGGGCAAACCGCAGGACAACGAGAAAATCATCGCTTAATGCTACATTAGCGCCATGAATGAGGAAACGGCGCTAATGCAAGAACATGAGCCGGTCACGGCCCTGGTGCGCGAAGACGGCACCTATCCGGTGGCCGACCTCGTGAAGGACACCATCAAGGTGTCGGTGGTTCAAACGCGAGTGCGAGCAGTGAACGGCGAAAACCCCGCGCCCGACCTGCGCTCCAATCTGCAATACATGCTGGAATGCTTCGACGCCGCGCAAGGCTACGGCGGGCGCAGCGACCTGCTTCTGTTCCACGAGTTCCCGATCACCGGGTTCAGCCTGTGGACCCGGGCGCAGCATCACCGCCTCGCCATCGAAGTGCCCGGCCCCGAGACGGAAGCGATCGCGCAGAAAGCCAGGCAATACGGCTGCTACGTGGCCTTCGGCACCTACGCCAGGGATGCCGACTGGCCGGATCACATCCTGCACCTGATGGTGATGATCGGTCCGGACGGGGAGTTGGCCGCGCGGCACTGGAAGCAGCGCAATGTGCGCGGCATGTTTCCCGGCAGCGAGCAATACACCACGGCCATATACGATGTGCTCGACCGCTTCGTGGAGATGTACGGCCAGGATGCCGTCATCCCCGTGGCCCGCACCGGCATCGGCAACATCGCCCTCTCGGCGGTGCAGTTCGAGCCCGAACTTTTCCGCTGCATGGCGCTGAAGGGCGCCGAAATCATCTGCCGGGTGGCCACGGGCGGATTCGAGTACGAAGACATGCGGCTGACCTCGTATCACAACAGCCTCTACACGCTGATCTGCAACAATTCGGTTTCGACGCACGACCGCAACCCCGGTTTCCTGGAGGAAACAGCCTATGGCGGCCCGGGACGGTCGGCCATTTTCGGGCCGCGCGGAGTGGAACTGGCCAAGGCCGGCGCCTTCGAGACGCAGCGGACCGCGAGCGTTCCAATTGCCGAATTCCGCCGCAAGCACCGCATCCCGGACTTGCACATGTCGTTGTACCGCCCAGTGCTGAACGCGTACCGCGAGCGCTACGATCCCAACGGCTATGCCGAATCCCCGCCGCAAAGCCGGCAGGAAGCGTACAAGCAGTTTGTGGCCCGGTCGCGCTGGACACACTACTGGTAGACGGAGACGAGACCATTAAACGGAGACGAGACCATGCTGAAGCTGGGGCCCTATGAAATCCACCGAATCGAGGAAGTGGTGTTCCCCTATGCCGGCTACGCGGCGTTGATGCCGGATATGCCCGCCGAGTTGCTCCAAGAACACCGCGACATCCTCACGCCGCAGCAGTTGCAGCCGGAAACCGGGCTGATTGTCCTGAGCTTCCATAGCTGGCTGATCCGCACGCCGCATCACTGGATCCTTGTCGACACCTGCATCGGCAATCACAAGATTTACGAACGCAAGGAGTTGGCTGCCTTCAGCCAACTGGATACGGCCTACATGACCCGCCTGCGCGGCGCCGGCCCGAAACCCGAAGAAATCGACTACGTGTTCTGCACCCATCTGCACTTCGACCACTGCGGGTGGAACACGTCGTTTGTGGACGGAAGCTGGCAGCCGACCTTTCCCAACGCCCGCTACCTGTGTCACCGCAAGGAGCTGGAGCACTGGACCGGCAGGCAGGAAAGCAATTACGAGATGGGTCCGAACTCCGGAGTGTTCGAGGCCAACGTGCAGCCGCTGATCGAGGGAGGTTTACTGGAGGGAGCGGAGGACGGATACGAGATCGAAGACGGAGTTCGCCTGAGGCTGGCGGCCGGTCACACGCCGGGACACACGGTCCTGGAACTCGGCAAGGATGGCGCGCTGGGCCTGTTCTCCGGCGACCTTCTGCACGCGGTGCTGCAAGTTTACGGCCCCCAGTACACCACCGTGTTCTGCAATGATGGCGAAGCCGCGGCGGTTACGCGCCAGCAAACGCTGGAACGGATTGCCGACCGCTCAACCCTGCTGTTCCCCGCCCATTTCGGTCATCCGCACTATGGCCGCGTAGAGTCCACCCCCGCCGGCTTCCGCTTCACCTTCGCTCCTTCCTGAATGCCCTGATTACCCCGCCATTCGAGGATGGCTCACGACACGCCCTGGCATTGTCTTTTCTTTCGATACCTTCGTCTTGCATGCAGCCGCGTCAACACCTGAAATCACGTCCTGCACTTCCTGCCAAAGGGCGGGTTTGTGGACGAGCAAGTATTCTTCTCCATTAAGGTGAGAGTATTTCGCGCCAATCTTCATTAGTGACCACCATTGGGCAAATTCGGGTCATAAATTGGCTTCCCCATCGGGCGAGTGCGTAGCGTCCCGGATTCCAGCGCGTCCAGCCGAGCCTGGGCAATTTCGACGTACTCTTGGACAATCTCACAACCATAGCCGAGGCGCTTGTGCATCATGGCCGCAATAACTGTCGAACCGACGCCCAGGTATGGATCGAGAACATGGTCCCCCTCATCCGTCAGCGACAAAACCAGGCGTTCAACCAACTCCACGGGAAACTGGCATGGATGAATCGTCTTCTCAGGATGGTTGCTCTTTACGTTCGGAAACTCCCAAACGTCACTTGGGTCCTTACCCTTCGGATTTCCTGACAGCTTCCCGACATTCGGTCCCTTGAAATGCCTTTTGTTGGGGTATTTCGAAGGCACCCTTATCGGATCAAGATTCCAAGTGTAATCTTCGCATTTCGTCCACCAGTTTATTGTCTCGTAACGACCTGAAAGCCTTTTCTTGCAATGGAGTCCGTGGCCAAAATGCCAGATGATGCGATTCCGCAACTTAAGCCCGTGTGAGCGAAATAACGGATACAGCAGAGTATCGATAGGCACGATCTCGCCGTTGTTGACATAGTTTCCCACTTGCCAACAGATGGAGCCGCGGGCGTGCAACAACCGCACGCATTCCCCGATTACTCGCTCCTGTGAAGCGAGATACTCATCAAGGTCGGATCTTTCTTCGTAAGGCTTGCCGAGATTGTAAGGCGGCGACGTGACAATCAGCTTGAACATGGCATCGGGGAAACTCGCCATAAACGGCATGTTGTCCGCGCAGGCGATAACGCCCCGTTCGCTCTTGAAATATGGCAGTGACATTTGCACCGACTCACCACCGCCCCGGAGAGCGCCGCTGCTTCCAACCTTGTCGTCCATCGTTTGCCATTTTGCCCTTACCTTCCGGGATATGGTGCTTCGGGTTCTGCCAGGTTGTTACCTTTCAAAATTATCACACGCACCTCACAAGCGCAGTTTCCCTTGCGCCGCCGATGCGACTCTGCGGCAATTCCTGTGTAGGTCACGGGCGCAAGGGAGGAGTCACCCTGCATATTGCACCAGGGACCATGATGATCGCACAGAATTTTGCTCCAGCACCCTGGTTTGTGCGCTCTCGCGTTCCCGCTCTGTGGGGAGCTTGCGAGGGCAGGATGCCTGAGCCGAGCACACAGGGACGTGCTCGTAGCGTCTCCCCACAGAGAGGGAACGCGAGAGCGCACCGGCGAACTCCCAGCCGCGCCCTCTGGACAAACCCCGATTACCAGAAATTGCGGCGCGCCCGGGCAATAGCAGGGCTATCGAAGGCCTTTGGCGTTGGGGCAGGCGCCAAAGCGCATCGGGCAGCGCCGGCGGCCGATGTCTGAGGCCACCCCCTCGTTGCCGAGCGCATCTCGAACCAGATCGCCCAGCCCGCGAATGAAGTTGCAGTCCACCGCGACTGTGGGACAGCGGGTGAAGAAAGGAACCCCGGTGTTGGAAGCGACATCGCGAAATTCCATGTCGATCTCCACCAGCGTTTCGACATGTTCGGAAACGAAGGCAATGGGCACCACCACCACCGGAAGGCCGTCCGCTCCGGCGCGGCGCACTTCGTCTTCCGTTGACGGCCCGATCCATTGCACCGGGCCGACCCGGCTCTGATAGCAGGTTACCCAATCCAGGTCGGCAAGTCCCAGAGCCTCCACGATGGCCGCCGAGGTCAACTCCACCTGCCACTGATAAGGATCGCCGGCATTGATGGTGCGCTGCGGCAAGGCATGCGCGGACAGCAGCAGGCGCGGCGCCCCGTGCTGGCGGGCCTCATCCAGCGACCTCCTGATGTTCGCTGTGGTGGCGTCGAGAAAACCATGATGCGCCGGGTAGCAGCACACCACATCCTGCGGAGCAGCCAGCCCCTGCCTGCGGGCTTCTTCCCGGAAAGCCTTGATCGATGTCCCCGTGGTGGTAGTCGAGAACTGCGGATACAGCGGCAAAAGCACGATGCGGTCGGGCTCAAAGCTCACGATCCGCCGCACGGTGTCGCTGACCAGTGGGTGCCAGTAGCGCATGAAGACAAATACTTCCACCTGCTCGGCGATCTCGCTGATTTCCTGCTTGAGCGCTTCCGCCTGCTTGATCGTGGCCGGCAACAGCGACGATCCGCCACCCACCTTCTCGTAGATTTCTCGCGAGGTGGCCACGCGCCGGGCGGTGATCGCACGCGCGGCGATCCAACGCAGGGGATTCGGAATTCGCAATATGGCCGGATCGCTGAAAAGGTTCAACAGGAATGGACGAATGGCCTCCGGCGTGTCCGGGCCACCCAGATTGAAGACAACCACGGCCAGTTTCCGTGGTTTCGAGACTGGCTTACGGGTCAAACCGGCTCCAAAAAGTTCATGTGTCGTTGAAGTGCCAGGGCGGTAACCGGCTCATATTGTCGCATCAGAGCTGCCGCAGCGTGTCCCGGCAAGGCGCAGCGTGTCCCGACAGGGCGCAGCCGATCACGGTGTCTGGCTAACCCGCGGCCAGCGCTTCGCGCATCTGCTCGCTGCCGATACGCAGTTCCAGCATGCGGTTGAATTCGTCGTCGCCGAATATGCGTTTCGGCAGCACGTTCATGGGGTCGAGCCGGTAGCCGAGTTCGCGCACCGCAAAGTCGAATTCGCGCTGGGCCGCCCGCTCCTCTTCCGGGACCAGCTCGGCCTCGTCCAGCCATCCGAACCAGCGGTCCAGGAAGCCTTCCAGGTATTGCTCGCAGGTATCGATATTGGCGTCCGTGAGCTCCGCCGTGTGGCTGATGCACACGGGCGACATCAGCGCCCTGAGGTAGGCGCCGTGACTCACGTACTGGGTGAACGCCGGGTTGCCCTGAAACGCGAGATAGTCCGCGTTGGCCGGTTCGTAATAGCGCTCGAGGTATTCCGGGTTTACCCGCAGGTCCACGCGCGGCGTGTATTCGGCGTAGAAAAAAAGCCGCGGGATGGTGCCGAAGATCACCGCCAGGTGCGGAACCCGGGTCTGCTGTCCCAGAAAGACGGTGGCGTTGATGTCGAGAATGCTGGCCTTGCGATTGCCGATCCAGGAATGCACCAGCCAGGAAACGTCCGGTCCGCTGTACGCTTGGAACGACCCTTCCATGGCCGCGTCCGGCGAGGTGTAATACTCGCGCCCCTGGCAACTGGGATGCAGTTCCACCGGGAAACGCTTCCGCACCCGATCGACGATGCCGGTCTGAATACCCCAGCAGCGCTCCCAGGCTGCCGACACGTCCACCTGCGGGTTCTCGCTGAGAAAATCCATGATTGTCCTGACTTCGGCTTTGGTCATGGGTCCGGCTTCTCCTCTAAAATCACGTCCGGTGGCTGACGGTTCGCAACTGGCAACTGGCGGCATATTGCATCACCGATCCGTTGCGAACAAGTTCACGAGCCATTCACGCGCCGTCTACCTGGCGGGCCCTCTGCGGTTGGTGATCGAGCGGCTGCAGTAGATCACAAACAGAAACAGGCCCAGGGTAAGCGCTATGCCGGCAGCCGCGGCCAGATTGACGCCGCTGTAATCGCCGGGCCGGATCAGGGCGGCGGCGATGGACGGGCCAACCGCCACGCCGATGCCTAGCATGCCGTTCATCACGACAACGTACTTGCCGCTGGTGTCCAGCTTGGCGATTACGCCCAACAGGTAGCTTGTGGCGATGATGTAAAGCCCCTGGTACAAGCTGGCTCCAATAAAGTAGGTAGAGGCTGCGAACTCGCCCAGCAACATCCACAGCACGGCAAGTTGTCCGACCGCGGCGCACAGCAACGGCGCAACGCGGCGCCCGCCAGCATCAGGAACACCGGGCTTTCCGGGAGTGTGGATCCGCCGTCGATACACAGGGTCTGGCCGGTAATGTACCGAGCCTGATCGCTGGCCAGAAAGAGCATTGCACAGGCGATGTCCTCCGACGCGCCGATGTAGCCCGTAATCCCGCTTTTCGAGGCCGCATAGTACGAAGTGCCAGGCATGGCCACGCGCGGGCCGGTTACCAACGAGGTGAACAGCAGCCGGCCGCCGCCACGCTTGCGGAAGTGAGGTATGCAGGCCGCGGACAACCGGAAGCAGGCCTTGAGATTCACGGCCTGCACCGTTTCCAGATCGTCTTCCGAGTACGCCTCCACCGGCCCACCGAGAAACGAAGCGGCATTGTGCACCATGATGTCAACGCCGCCCCAGCGATCGACGGTGTCCTGCACCACTTTGTTGACGTTCGCCAACTCGCCGATGTCGATTGCCATGAGCGCCGCCTCGCCACCCGCTTCACGGATGTCTTCGACGGTTTTTTCGCCGTGACTGGCGGTGCGCGTCGCCACCATGACCTTCGCGCCTGCGCCCGCGAAAACATGAGCGATGGCCGCCCCTATCCCCTGGCCGGAGCCGGTCACGATGGCCACCCGGCCGTCGAGCCGGGCAAACTCCGCAGGGGGCGATTGGTCAGCTATTCGCAGATTAAGGCTTGGCCAGCAGTTCCAGGGCGGAGGCCGTCATGACGCGCACGGCGGTGCGAAGAGTTTTTTCGTAAGCCGGCAGAAAATACGGGGAGTGCGTGGCGGGAAGCGAGCGACCCTCGGCCTGCGCTGTTGCGAAGGCGTCAGGATCGGCGCCCCCCAGCCAGAAGTAGAAGCCGGGGATGCGCTCTTCGGTGCGGCCATAGCGGGCAAAGTCCTCGCCGCCCATGACCGGCTTGCTCAGTTCGACGTTTTCTGCGCCCAATTCCGAGCGAAGAACATCCGCCAGACGGTTGGAGAGCTCGGGATCGTTGTACAGGGCGGGCGTGTACTCGTTCTTGACGATCACCTCGGGCATTCGGTCTTCGGGCAAGCCCATCGCCCGCGCCTGCGCCTTGGCGATGCGGGCGATGCCGTCCAGCAGCAAGGCGCGGTTCTCATCCGTGTAGGAACGCACGGTGAGCTGCATGTCCACGCGGTCGGAAATGATGTTGTGCTTGGTGCCGCCGTGGATCGAGCCTACCGTAACCACGCCCTGTTCGATGGGATTGAGGCTGCGCGCCACCAGGGTCTGCAGCGCGGTCACGATGTACGCCGAGAGCACAACCGGATCGTGGGTCAGATGCGGCGCCGCGCCGTGTCCGCCGGTGCCGTGAACGATGATGTCCACCGAATCCACGTTGGCCATGGCGTATTCCGGCCTGTAGCCCGCCTGACCGGCAGGCAGGTTGGAGGTCACGTGCAGACCCAGGTTGTAGTCCGGACGAGGGAAGCGCGTAAACAGTCCGTCCTCGATCATGGCCTGCGCGCCCAGGCCCCGCTCTTCGGCCGGCTGGGCCACCAGCACCACCGTGCCCCTCCAGTTGTCCCGCATGTTCGACAGTTTGCGGGCCACGCCGATCAGGTTGGTGATGTGAATATCGTGTCCGCAGGCATGCATTACGGGCACCGTGCGGCCCTGCTCGTCGGTGGTGGTGACTTCGCTGGCGTAGTCCACGCCGGTCAGTTCCGTTACTGGCAGGCCGTCCATGTCGCCGCGAATCATCACGGTGGGGCCTTCGCCATTGCGCAGCACGCCAACCACCCCGGTGCCGCCGACTTCGCTGGTCACCTCGTAGCCCGCCTCAGCGAACTCCTCGGCCATGCGGGCCGCGGTCTCGAACTCGTACAGGGACAGTTCCGGGTTGCGATGAAAGTGCTTGTACAGCGCCTCCATGTAATCGAACTCGGAATCGCTGACGCTGATTTCCGCGCTGGCCACCGTGGCGCACAGCGCCAGCGCCGCCGTTGCGGCTAAAGGAATTCGCATGATCGAATCGCTCCTTAAAGCAGAGACTTTCCGTGTGCGGGGTGTGTAACTGTACACGAGAGCAACGACCGCGGGCATGACTTTCAGCGGTGCAGTTCGGCAAGGTCCTCCGGACGGTCCAGATCGAAGGCCGCGCGGGGCATGGGCACGCCGATCACTCCGCGCGCCGAAGCGAACATGGCCTGCGCGCCGCGGTCTCCCTGAAGCTGCCGCAGCGCCGAAAACCAACAGCGAGGAAAGACGGCCGGCGCGCCCAGCCGGCCCTCGTAGAGTGCCGCCGCCACCGCCCGCGGATGGCGCCGCCAGACCGCGACCAGCCGAGCCAGGTCCACGGCTTGCAAGCGTGGCTGGTCGCCAAGGCACACCACCGCGGCGCGGGCTTGCACAGGCAGCGATGCGATGCCGAAGGCGAGAGACCGACCCATTCCATCGCGCCAGCGCGGATTCCTCACGATGGCTGGCCCAGCCGGCGAAGCATGACCCTGTTGCAATGCGCGGCGTATCGGATCGGCCCGGTAGCCCAGGACCACGCAAACAGCGTCGGCGCCGGCAAGCCGGGCCAAACGCGCGCTGCGCGCGACCAGGGCCTCGCCACGGTAGCGCAACAGTTGCTTCGGCGAACCATACCTCCGCGAGGCACCCGCAGCCAGCACAATGGCATGCAAGCCGCCCTGCCCACGGCTACGGGAACTTCTGGCCCGCATATTTCACCGTTCCCCTGGACCCATTCCGCCTTGAAATTCGGGTGAAAGTGGCGCGCCCGAAGGGATTCGAACCCCTGACCTTCGGTTCCGGAGACCGACGCTCTATCCAGCTGAGCTACGGGCGCGCTGTCGGTTGACGCTCAGAAGGATTATGCCGGAACCGGCGTTTGTCCGTCGCGGGCTTCTTCCTTCCTCCGCGAAGGCCATGAATCTGCCTGGGCATCGAGGGCCAGATGCCCGCTCGCCGAGCCCTCTCGCCGGGCGGCCGTTCCCGGGCAAGGGATCAGTGCTTGCCGGGGTATCAGTGCTTGCCGGGCTCGAGTTCCACGCCGCGGCGCTCATGATGCGCGTAGGCCAGCAGGGCGATCATTTTCGAATCGTCGGCGGCCAGCTCCTCGCCCTCCAGCGGGTTGCGCAAGCACCAGTTGAACATCTCCCACAAATCGACCACCCGGCCCATCTGCTTCTGGAACTTCGGGTAGGTTTCCGGGTGCGTGTTGGCGGCGTTCGGATGGCATTGGGCGCAGGACACGCCGTTGCTTCCTAGCGTGCCGTCGGTCCACAGATCGCGCCCTTCCTGGACCACCTGCATGAATTGCTCCTGCCAGCGGTCCAGATCCTCCTGATCGAACTCGTCGCCGCCGAGGTTGCCGGCGCCCAGCGCAAACAGCAGCGGGGCGAGGGCGGTAAGAATCAGTTTCTTGCGCATGGCTTGGGGTTCTCCCTCAGTAGTGCTGCTGCGGCGGGATGCGAACCGCGGGGTCCTGGAAAACCCGGTCCTCCGGCTGTCCACTCTCTTCATTCCAGGCCACCGTGCGAACCGCGTTGTCGTAGAGGTTGTAATGCACGGCGGCGCGACCGGTATGCACGTCCACGAACTGCCAGCCGGTGGCGTCGCGCTCGAAGAAGGGATCGGCGCGGTTCATCGGCACCGTCAGCACCGGCAGGTAATGCTCGGCCTGCGCGTAGCTGCCGGGATAGGGCCAGGGCCAGGCGGTGGCCATGGCCGACGTGAAGCTGATATTGCCGATCTGGTTGTACTGGATCTGGTGAACATGCCCGTAGAGCACCGTCACCTTGTCGAACGGCGCCAGGATGGCCTGCATCTGCTCGGCGTCGTCGGTCCAGAAGTTCCAGCCCTTGTAGATCTTCTGCAGCGGCGAATGGGAAATCACCACGATGGGCGTGCTCTTGTCCACGCCGGCCAGGTCCTGTTCCAGCCACTGGCGCTGCTCATCGCCCACCAGGAACGGCGAGCCGTTGGGATTGTCCAGCCCGGCCATTTCATTCATCCGCTGTTCCGCGGTGGGCCAGCGCTCGAAGGTCCATTCGTCGTAGGTGAGGATGGAATTCAGCAGAACGAAATGCACGCCCTTGTGGTCGAAGCTGTAGTAGTGCGGCCGCTTGAAAAGCTCCGACCAGTACTCGCCCAGGTCCAGGTAGTAGTCGTGCTCGCCCAGGATGGGATAGATGTCGTACTTCAGCGCCGAGAGCAGTTCCGCCCCGTGATCCAGTTCCGGCCTGGTGCCGAGTTGCGCCAGGTCGCCGCCATAGATCACGAAGTCCGGCTTGGGGTCGAGAAGGTTGGTTTCCGCCACGGCGCGGATCAGGCCGCGGTCCCAGTTGCGCACGAACTCGTTGCCGCGGATGTGCTGGATATGCGAATCCGAAATGAAGGCGAAGCTGAACTCGGCCGACTGCTCGCTGCGGCCCAGGCGCACATGGGTAAGCGGCAGGGTCCCCACCGCCGCCATGCTGGCCGCGCGCTGGATGAATTTGCGTCTGTTGCTCTGAGTCATGGTGGTTTACTCCGCAGCGTCGAGGCCGGACGCGTTGGCGGCTTCGGCCAGGGCTTCGTATTCCGGACTGGTCAACGCTTCCATGAACAGCACCAGGTCGGCGACCTGTTCGTCGGTCAGGTCCAGAGGCCGAATGCCGCTGGACAGGAAATCATTGACGGGATCGTCGGCCTCGGTTACGCCCCCGTTGTTGTAGTGATCCATCACTTCCTTGAGCGTCGCCAGGCTGCCGTCGTGCATGTAGGGCGCGGTGGCGGACACGTTGCGCAAGGTGGGCGTCTTGAACGCGCCCAGATCGTCGAACATCTCCGACACCGCGAAGCGTCCCAGTTCCGAAGCCAGCTTCTCGGAAAGCACGGTTTCGTCCACTTCCGCGCCGCGCGCCCGCGCCGCCAGATAACTGCCCACGGCCTCGGGAATCCGGTCCTGGATGTCGTTGATGCCCACGCCGATGTTGTGGAAGCGGTGGTCCGTAAACAGCGCGTGATCGTGCTCGATGGTGTGGCAGGAAACGCAGCGACCCTCGTTGAGGAACAGATCCAGACCGCGTATTTCGGCCTCGCTCAATGCGTCTTCCTCGCCGCCGAACCAATAGCGGTCGAAGCGCGAGTTGCCGAACAGCAAGGTGCGCTCGAAGGCCGCTATGGCCTTGGTGACCTCGTCCATTGTTACCTCGCCCGGCTCCTTGCCGAACACCTCGCGGAAAGCGGCCACGTAGTCCGGGTCGCTGGCCACGATCTCAAGGATGGGGTCGTGAGTGATCAGCCCCATTTCCACCGGGTTCAGAAACGGATGCTGTGCCTGGTCCTCCAGGCTGGGCGAGCGCCCGTCCCAGAAGAAAGTCTTGAAGTAGGCGGCGTTGGTAGTGGTGGGCGAGTTGCGGGTGCCGGTAAGCCCCAGGATGCCCTCGGAAGTGCTCAGGGGGCTGTCGGTAAACCCCTTCTCCAGCTCATGGCAGGTCGAACAGCTCACCTCGCCGGTGGTGCTGAAGCGGTCGTCGTGAAACAGCTTGTCGCCCAGCGTGATCTTGGCCGGCGTCATGGGGTTGTCCTCCGGCACGGGCACTTCGGGCAAGCCCAGCGGGGCCGCCGAAGCCATCACAGCAAACGCCATGCCGCCAATCGCTACAACCAGTCTTCGTACCATTGTCTCTCCGCAGTCCGCGCCCGAATCATCCTACGCCGAGCGAGTAACAAGTCAAGCCCGCGCCCACAGCCCTGCAGCCCCGCACCTGCAGCCCGTCTGCCCGCAGCGAGGAGCATCGCAGCTCGCCCTCAGCCGGGGGATCCACGCTCTGGCGTGCCCTGGCGCGCGTAGCGTTGGTGCCGTGTTCCGCAATTGGTATGCTGGCGCGCATGTTTTCCCGGCACCCTCGCTGTGCGCCTGGCCCGTATATTTCCCCAGGGACCGTGCGATCCCTGGCCCATTTGCTGGTATTAGCGGCGGGCGTGGCGGGTGCGGGGATGGAGGCGGAGAAGGAGCCGCCGGTGATATTCGCAGCGGCCAGCGCCACGGCCGCGCTGAGCGAACTGGCGGACGCGCACGAGCGTGAACGGGGCCGCCAGTTGAGGCTGTCGTTCGCATCATCCGCCACGCTTGCCCGGCAGATTCTCAATGGAGCGCGGCCGGCCCTGTTCCTGTCGGCAAACGGCAGATGGATGGACGCGGTGGACGAAGCGGGCTTGCTGGTGGCCGGCAGCCGGCGGGAGTTGCTGGGCAATCGGCTGGTCATGATTCGGCGCAAGGGCTCGGATCAAGGCGTGAGCCTTGCGGACCCGGAAACGCTGCTGAACGCGCTTGGCGATACGCCCTTGTTGCTCGGAGATCCGACGCATGTGCCGGCGGGTCTGTACGCCCGCGAAGCATTGCAGCGGCTGGGAATCTGGGAGCGCTTGCAGGGCCGCCTGGCGTTCGCGTCCAACGCCCGGGCGGTAACGATGCGCGTGGCCCGCGGCGAAGCGCCCTTGGGAATCACTTACGCCAGCGAGCTTAAGGAAGATGCCCACGTGGAGGTGGCCGCCTTGATCCCGCCGGAGACGCATACCCCGATACGCTACGAGATGGCGCTCATTGCACCGCAACAAAGCCCGGCAGCGGCGAGTTTCCTTGACTACCTGCTCAGCGAGGATGCCCGGACCGCATTCCGGGCGCACGGATTCACCACAGCCGGAAAATGGGCCAGGAAATGACGCCGGTTGCGGAAATAGTGGCGCTTTCGCTCAAGGTCTCGCTGTGGGCCGTGGCCTGTTCCCTGCCGCTGGGCATCGCTTGCGCCTGGGTGCTGGCGCGCTGCCGCTTTCCGGGAAAAATCCTGCTGGACGGGCTGGTGCATCTGCCGCTGGTCACGCCGCCGGTGGTGGTGGGTTATCTGCTGCTGACGGTGCTCGGCCGCAATGGCGCGTTGGGAGGATGGCTGTACGAGGCGTTCGGCATAAGCCTCACCTTCAACTGGAAAGGCGCGGCCGTGGCCGCCGCGGTCATGGCCTTCCCGCTGATGGTGCGGGCCATCCGCCTGGGGATCGAGTCGGTCGACCGGCGGCTGGAGGCAGCCGCGCGAACACTCGGCGCTACGCCGGTGCGGGCCTTGTTCACCGTGACCCTGCCGCTGGCGGCACCTGGCCTGATCACGGGCGCATTGCTCGCATTCGCTCGCTGTCTGGGCGAGTTCGGCGCAACCATTACCTTCGTTTCCAACGTTCCCGGCCAGACCCGCACGCTGCCGCTGGCCATCTATACGCTGCTTCAGACCCCCGAGGGCGAGACCACCGCCACCTGGCTGGCTGGCGTGTCGCTGGGCCTGGCGATCCTGGCGCTGGCGGCAGCCGAACTGGCGGCGCGCGCGGTGCGCAAGCGCCTGGGCTGAGAGCCAGTCACGGCACCAGGCCCATCATGCTCACAGTCAAGGCACGCAAGAAGCTGGCCGCGTTCGAGTGGCGCGGCGAACTCGAGTTGAGTTTCGGCGTAACCGCGCTGTTCGGTCCATCCGGCGCGGGCAAGACCAGCCTGGTCAACATGGTTGCCGGCCTTCTGGCGCCAGACGAGGGCGAGATCGCGATCGGGGAAACCTGCGTGTTCAGCAGTTCGAGCGGCGTCAACCTGCCCCCCGAACGCCGCTCGGTGGGCGTGGTGTTTCAGGACGGGCGGCTGTTTCCGCACCTGAGCGTGCGCGGTAACCTGACCTACGGGCGACAGCGCGGCGTGCTTGCGCGCCCGAAGCTGGACGAAGTCGTGGAGCGGCTGGAACTGGGCGCGCTGCTGGCCCGCCGTCCCATGACGCTGTCGGGAGGCGAACAGCAGCGAGTGGCGATCGGCCGCGCGCTGCTGACCGGCCCGGAGGTGCTGCTGCTGGACGAACCCCTGGCCGGGCTGGACCGCGCGCGCCGCGACGAGGCGCTTGGCATTCTCGCGGACTTGAGCCGGGACGCCAATCGAGTGCTCCTCTACGTAACCCACCGGATGGAAGAAGTGTTGCGGCTGGGCGGCCGTCTGGCGCTGATCGATAGCGGCGCCATCAAGGCAGTGGGGGCGCCGCAGGACTTGCTGGGGAGACCGGAACTGCAATCGCTGACCGGACGCCGCAGCGCCGGCGCGCTTCTGTTCTGCCGCATGGAGCGGGCCGACGACGGCGATGGCTTGAGCCGGCTGAGTTGCGGCGCAGGTCACAGGCTCCTGCTTCCGAGGCTGGATGCGGCCAACGGCGACGCAGTGGTGCTGAAGGTGCGCGCCGGCGACGTGACGCTGTCGCTGGAACCTCCGCGGCACAGCAGCGTGCTCAACGTAATGGACGGCGTGGTGGAGCGCGTGCTGGAGGAAGAGGAGGACGAAGCCTTCAGCGACGTTGTGGTGGACGTGGGACAGACGCTGTGGGCACGCGTGACCCGGCGTTCGGTGCGGGAACTGAAGCTGGCACCCGGGCGGCGAGTCTACGCCACCATCAAGGCGGCGTCGCTTTTCTCCGAAGACTGACCCGCTCCAGAGGCACTTCGGCCGGCTCCCTCGCCTGGCGCGGCGGCGCGGTCCAGGCCTGACCGTAGACGACTTCGATGCTGACCGGTATCTCGCCCTGGTCGTCACGCATCGCATCGAAGGCCTCGGCAACAACGCGCCGCCGGTCGCGGCGAGCCAGACCGGCGGCCTCCGGCATCATGGCCCGGCTGGCGCCCATGCGGCGCAGGTCTTCCTCCAGCGAAGAGAAGTTCGGGTAAGGCACGGAAAACCGCTCGGCGCTCATCACCGGATCGGCGAAGCCGGCCCTGAGCAGCGCATCGCCCAGGTGATGCATGTCCAACAGGGTTTCCGGCTGGTCGTCAAAGCCGGCGCGGCGGCGCGCGGCGCGCAGTTCCTTCAAGGTGTCCGGCCCGAACAGGGAGAAGAACAGCAGGCCGGGCGAGTCGAGCACGCGCAGGAATTCCGCCAGCGCCGCGCCGATGGCCGGGCACCAGTGCAAAGCCAGGTTCGAGAACAGCAGTTGCGCGCAACCGTCGGCCAGCGGAATCTGCTGAAGGTCGCCGCAGACGCGACGGCCCTCGCCAAGCCGCAGCATGTTGCTCGACGAGTCCAACCCCAGAACCCGGCCGCCGGGGAAACGGCGCTTCAACTCCGCGCGCGCATCGCCGCGGCCGCAGCCGGCGTCGATGATGAGGACGGGGTCCAGCCGCACCCACTGCAGCTGCTCCAGCATGCGCCGACGAATTTCCGCGTGCAGGAAATCGCCGCGCGCAAAATCCTCGACCGCGCGATCAAAGGAGCGGCGCACGCGATGGGGACAAGGGCGCGCTATCGCATACCTCCTGGGCCGCCGGAGCTGATGCGGCGGTTAATATGCACAACTCTTCAACACGGGGAAGCGCAGCATGGACCCCAGCAAGCCGGGCGCCACGGAACCCGACGCAAGCCGCGGGCAGTTCTCGCTGTTGCTCACTCGGCGCTTTTCTCCATTTTTCATCACCCAGGCGCTGGGCGCGTTCAACGACAACGTGTACCGCAACGCGGTGATCGTGCTGATCGTGTTCGGCGCGCCCGCGGCGGACGCCGACACGCTTGCCAACCTCGGCGCGGGCCTGTTCGCGTTGCCGTTTTTCCTGTTCTCGGCCTGGGCGGGCGAAATTGCCGACCACGGCGACAAGGCCGTCCTGGCGCGACGGATCAAGATCGCCGAAATCGGGATCATGTTTCTCGGCAGCCTCGCGGTGGCCTCCGGGGCAGTGTGGGCGGTCATGGCTGTCCTGTTCCTGATGGGCACGCAGTCCACCTTCTTCGGACCGATCAAGTACGCCATCATCCCGCAACACCTTCGCCAGGCGGAACTGGTGGGCGGCAACGGCTTGGTGCAAATGGGCACTTTCGTGGCGATTCCGGCCGGCTTGATGCTGGGTGGCCTGTTGGCCGCCTCCGAGACGGCCGCCGCGCGGCCCTGGTTGATCGCCGTGACCGTGGTGGGTCTGGCCGCGGCCGGATACCTGGCGAGCCGTTTCATCCCGGCGGCGCCCGCCGCCCCGGATGCCGGCCGGATCTGCTGGAACCCTGTAAGGGTGATCGGGCGCATGGGACGCGCCGCGGCCGCCAGGCGCTCGGTGCTGCTATCGGTAATGGGCATTTCCTGGTTCTGGCTGCTGGGCTCGGTGGTGCTTACGCAGATGCCCAATTATGGCAACCAGGTTCTCAACGCCAACGAAACCGTAACGACCACGCTGATGGCGACGCTGGCCATCGGCATCGGCGCCGGGTCCATGGTGTGCGAGTGGCTGTCGGGCCGGCGCGTGGAAATTGGCCTGACGCCTATCGGCAGCCTGGGTTTGAGCGTCTTCGCCGCGCACTTTGCCCTCTCCACCATCAGTCCGGTCACGCCGGAGGCCGGCATCGCGCAGTTTCTGGCCGCGGGCGGTTGGATGCCAGCCGCGGACCTGTTCCTGATCGGATTCTTCGGCGGCCTGTACGTGGTGCCGATGTATTCGGTCATTCAGCAACGCACCTCGGCGGACACGCGCGCCCGGGTCATCGCCTTCAACAACATCATCAACTCGCTGTTCATGGTGGTCGGCGCGATCTTGAGCATCCTCACGCTGGTGGTGTGGGAACGCGGCATCGCCGACCTGTTTCTGTTGCTGGCCGGAATCAATCTCGCCGTGGCGGTCTTCATCTTCTGGGAAGTCCCCGAGTTCGTGGCCAGGTTCATGGTTTGGTGCCTGATGCGCAGTCTCTACCGATTGCGCTTCGAGAACTTGCACCGCGTGCCCGAACGCGGCGCCGCGGTGCTGTTGTGCAACCACGTCAGTTACGTCGATGCACTGCTGATCCTGGGCGTGCTGCGCCGCCCGGTGCGCTTTGTGATGATCCGGCGTATCTACGACATTCCCGTGCTCAACTTCATTTTCCGCAGCGTGGGCGCGGTGCCGATCACGCGCCGCGACGATGACCCGGATACCTATCGGCGCGCCTTCGATACGCTGGCCGCAGCGCTGCGCAACCGGGAACTGGTTTGCATTTTTCCCGAGGGGCATGTCACCCGCGACGGGAAGATGCACGAATTCCGTCCCGGCGTGCTCAAGCTGCTGAAGCAGGCGCAGGCACCGGGAGGCGCGGGCGCAGTGCCGGTGATTCCTATGGCCTTGCAGGGATTGTGGGGCAGCCTGTTCTCGCATCAAGGCGGCGGCGCCTTCCGCGGCGGGCTGAAGTGGTTGCGGGCGCCCGTGAAACTGGCCGTCGGCGAGCCGATGTCGCCGGAGGGTTTGACCACCCGGCGGCTATTCGACGAGGTTGCGCGGCTACGCGGTGAGCGCGGCTAGTCCGTCATTTTTCTCGGTCGAGTTTCTTCCCCCTCCTCTCGCAGGGGACGCATGAACCCATCCGTGGGGCTCGGCAACCGCATCCTGCTGTTGACGCCCCTGCGAGAGGAGGGGGAAGAAACTCGACCGAGAAAAATGACGGACTAGCCGCGCTCACCAATTGACGGATTCGCCGAAGCGGTCGATGAACTCTCCGGAACGCGAGGATTCCAGTTTCTCGAAAAGCTCCTGCTGCATGCGGACGCTTTCCACCGGGTCCACCGGAGCTTCCGGTCCGCCCAGGTCGGTTCGACACCAGCCTGGGGCCATGGCGATCACGGTAACTTCCTTCCATTCGATCGCCATCCCCCTGGTCAGCATGTTCAGTGCCGCCTTGCTGCTGCGGTAGGCGTGGGCCTGACCGATGGAATTGTTGCCGATGGAACCCATGTCGCTGGACATGTTCACCAGCAGCGGGTGCGCGGCGGCCTCAAGGTGCGGCTTGAAACATACGGCCACCTTGAACGCGGCGAATACGTTGATCTCCACCATCTCACGCCACAGGTCGTAGTCCATGCTATCCAGCGACTGATAGTGCATCCCCTGGAAAGCGGACTTCGGGCCGTAGGTGCCGGCGTTGTTCAGAAGAATATCCAGCGACTCCGCGGACAGTTCCTCGGCTACGGCCTCGATCCGGTCGTGATCGGAAACATCCAGCCGCATCGTGCGCAGTTCGCCCGCATCCTGCGCGGCCAGCGCTTTGAGGCCGGGAGAAGCGTCCGGGTCGCGAGCCGTGGCGATCACTTCCCATCCTTTCGCCAGGTACTGCCTGGCGTGCTCCAGACCCAAACCGCGCGACGCGCCGGTAATCAAGACTCGTGGCATACGAATATCCCCGATGACGTGGGAGCGTTAGCATAACCGCAATGACCACTTTCCGTCCCGGCCGGGGCGCACTGACGAATCTTCTGCTTCCCCGGCGCTGCTCCCTTTGCGCAGGACCGTCGCCTGCCGGGCGCGAACTGTGCAACGGCTGCGAGGCCGATCTGCCAAGGGTGGCGCAGGCCTGCCCCCGATGCGCGCTGGCGTCGGCCGTCACCGACACTTCCGGTTTGTGCGTGCGCTGCGCTGCACAGCCGCCGCGGTTCCACCGGGCCCTGGCCCCTCTCGCCTACAACTATCCGGTGGACCGCCTGCTGCTGGGCCTGAAGTTCGGCGGCCGCGCCCACCTCGCGCGGGCGCTGGCGCAGCAAATCGCGGCCAGGGTGCGGGAGGAGGTCGAACGCGGACTGCTTGACATGCCCGATATGCTCGTACCCGTGCCGCTACACCCCAAGCGGCTGGCTCAGCGCGGCTTCAACCAGGCCGAGGAAATCGCGCGCTTTGTGGGCCGGGACATCGGAGTGCCCGTGCGACCGGGAATCTGCCGCCGCGTTCGGCACACGAAAATGCAAAGCCGCCTCAGCGACGAGGAGCGGCGCGCCAACGTGGCCGGCGCCTTTCTCTGCTCTGCAGCGCCCCAACACGCGGCCATCGTCGATGACGTGATCACCACCGGGGCCACGGTGGACGCCGTGGCGGCCGCGCTTGGCTCGGCAGGAGCGGAGCACCTGCACGTTTGGGCAGTGGCGCGGGCGTGAACGCTGGACGTAAAGTGCGTTGGACGTAAGGTCGTGAACATCAGGCCAAAAGGTGGTGAAATGAAACAGGCGCGCGGGAATCGAACGGAGCAGGTATGAAATGAGCAGTGCGCTGAATCGGATCGACCAGCACAAGTTTGCCAGCGAAATTCCGCTGATACGCCGGCTGGCCGGAGAGTTCACGCTGGACGAGGCAACCCGCAGGTCTATCGTGGAACAGTCCGCAGAACTGGTGCACCGGGTGCGCGCTTCGCCGAAAGGCCCCACCATGCTGGACGCCTTTCTCAACGAGTTCGGGCTGCACAACGACGAGGGCGTGGCGCTGATGTGTCTGGCTGAATCCCTGCTCCGCGTGCCCGACTCGCAGACTGCCGACGAGTTGATCGCCGACAAGCTGGGGCCCGCGCACTGGGACGAGCACCTGGGCCATTCGAGCTCGCTGCTGGTGAACGCCTCCACCTGGGCGCTGATGCTAACCGGCCGCGCCGTGTCCATGCGGCGTTTCGAGGACCAGCCCGGCGCAGCGGTGCTGCAATCGCTCGTTGGGCGCCTGGGCGAACCCGTAATCCGCAGCGCGGTGCGGCAGGCCATGCGCATCCTCGGCCAGGAATTCGTGATGGGCGAGACCGTGGAGGAGGCCATCGAGCGCGCCTACAGGCTGGACGGCAGCGTGGAGTATTCCTTCGACATCCTCGGCGAGGGCGCGCGCACGGCCGAGGTGGCCGAGGCGTATTTCCAGGCCTATTGCAAGGCCATTCCGATGGTGGGCGAACGGCAGCCGGCCAGGACCGGGCGGCGCTGCGGCATGTCCATCAAGCTCACCGCGCTGCACCCGCGCTACGAGGCCCGGCAATCCGCCCGGGTCCACGAAGAAGTGTATCCGCGGCTGCTCAAGCTGTGCGAACTTGCCTGCAAGCACGACATACCCCTGTGCCTGGACGCCGAAGAAGCCGATCGGCTGGTCCTGTCGCTGGAACTGACCGAACGGCTCTGTGGGGAGGACTCGCTGCGCGGCTGGAACGGCTTGGGACTGGCCGTGCAGGGCTATGGCAAGCGCGCCAAACGGGTAATCAAGTGGCTGAGCGAACTCGCGCAGGCTACCGGGCGGCAGATTTCCGTTCGGCTGGTGAAGGGCGCTTACTGGGACGCCGAGATCAAGCGCGCCCAGGTTGGCGGCATGCCCGATTACCCGGTGTTCACGGCCAAGGACAACACCGACACCGCCTATCTCTCTTGCGCCCAGGCCATGCTGAACGAACGCCCGCGGTTGTTCTGTGCCTTCGCCACCCACAACGCCCACACGCTCACCACGGTCCTGACGCTGGCCAAGGACCGCTCGAACATGGAACTGCAGCGCATCCACGGCATGGGCGAGCGCCTGCACGAGGCCGCGCGCGAGATGTTCGAGGACTTCCCGCCCGTTCGCGTATACGCGCCGGCGGGACAGCACAAGGACCTGCTCGCCTACCTGGTGCGGCGCCTGCTGGAGAACGGCGCCAACTCCAGTTTCGTCAACCGGCTTTACGACGAACAACTGGAACCGCAGTCCATCGTGTCCGATCCGATCGAAACCTCGCTGGCCCGAACTTCATCGACCTTGCCGACGCCCGACCTGCTGTACGGAGCGCACCGCCCCAACTCGGCCGGCTGCGACCTGGCCTCGCAAACCGAGTTGGGACGCCTGTCCGCGCTGCTTTCGGACCGGTCCCACATGCCGGCGCCGGAGGCTGTGAATCCGGCGTCTGGAGAAATCGAAGCCTGGATTCAGGGCGCGGCCGAAGCCCAGCCGGCCTGGGACGCGCTCGGCGGAAGGCGCCGCGCCGAACTACTGCGCACGGCAGCGGATGCGTTGGAACACGGGCGTGACGAGTTCTTCCGCGTGCTGGCCAGCGAGGCCGGCAAGACGGTGGACGACGCGGTAGCGGAAGTGCGAGAGGCGGTGGACTTCATGCGCTACTACGCCTGGAGAGCGGAGCGCGACTTCGATTCGCCCGTGCGCCAGGATGGGCCTACCGGAGAATCGAACGACCTGAGCCTGCACGGCCGCGGCGTGTTCGTGTGCATCAGCCCCTGGAACTTCCCGCTGGCCATCTTTTCGGGCCAGGTTTCCGCCGCACTGCTGGCCGGCAACGCCGTGCTGGCCAAGCCTGCCGAGCAGACTCCGCGCATTGCGAAGATGGCCGTGGACCTGCTGCACTCCGCCGGCGTTCCCGAGGATGTGCTGAAACTGGCGGTGGGCGCCGGAGACGTGGGCGCGGCGCTGGTCCATCACCCGGGCATCGCGGGCGTGGCATTCACCGGCGGCACCGACACGGCAGCGCGCATTCAGTTCGATCTGGCCGGCAAATCCCAGCGTCCCATTGTGCCCTTCATTGCCGAGACCGGCGGTCAGAACGTAATGATCGCGGATTCCTCGGCCCTGATCGAACAGACCACCGACGATGTCATCCGCTCCGCATTCCTGAGCGCCGGCCAACGCTGCTCCGCTCTCAGGGTGCTGTGCGTGCAGGATGAAGTGGCCGACGCGCTGCTGGAATCCATTCGCGGCGCCGCAGCCGAGTTGACCATCGGCGACCCGCACAATCCTTCGACGGACATCGGCCCCATCATCGACCAGCCTTCCCTGGATCGAATCCTGGCGCATGTCGAGCGCATGCGCTCGCTGGGCTGCGAAGTGTGGACCGGAGGCCGCCTCGACGGATCGCTGCAAGGCTCGTATATCCGCCCGCACATCATCGAACTCGAGAATCTGGCGCAACTCGAGGGCGAGTGCTTCGGCCCGGTCATGCATGTGCTGCGCTTTAGCGCCTCCCGCCTATCCGGCCTGGTGGACTCCATCAACCGCCTTGAGTTCGGCCTCACGCTGGGCATCCAGAGCCGCATCGAGGCGCGCATCGAAGAGGTAACCGCAGGCGCGCGCGTAGGAAACATCTACGTGAACCGCGACATGGTGGGCGCCGTGGTGGGCGTTCAACCGTTCGGCGGCATGGGCCTGTCCGGCACCGGCCCCAAGGCCGGCGGCCCGCACTACCTTCATCGCTACGCCGTCGAAAAAACCGTCACCATCAACACTACGGCCAAAGGCGGCAACGTCGAGCTGCTGCGCTCCGCCGCGATGGACACCCCGAGCTGAATCGCGGGCTGGCCCGCATATTTCGGGGTGTGCTTTGGCGTTGATTCCTCCGCTCCTCGCCCCCGCCGTCCGGGAGACGCATGAATCCATCCATGGAGCTTGGTTCCGGCATCCTGCCTCCAACACTCCCGGACGGCGGGGGCGAGGAGCGGAGGAATCAACGCCAAAGCACACAAACCCGCGCACTGGAGCAAAATCCGGCGCGATCATCGCGGGCCCTGGTGAATGTGCGAATAACCGGAACGGTTGCAGACGGTTGTCGGCGCTGCCGAAATGGGCACATTTTCGTGTCAATTTCTATCAGACCGGCGTTCCTTCCAGCGTTAGAATGCCCAACATGGCTTCCGTCGCTTTCGATACCTTCCAGGCCGTGCGCGCTCTCGAATCCGCCGGTGTGGAGCGCACCCAGGCGGAAGCCATCGTGGAAACCATACGGCATGACCAGGACTACGCAACCAAGTCCGATCTGGCGAGGCTCGAAACGGACATGCGCGCAAGAATCGACAAGCTTGGAGCCCAACTCCGAGCAAACATGTCCGCGCTTCAAACACGCCTGACCCGTCGCATGTATGGGATCGCAATAGGACTGGGCGGCCTCACCGCCGCTTTCGAACTGCTCACCTGACCCCGTTGGGTCAGGGCAATAAAGAGAGCTGATTGCTTGGCTCGGTGGAGCGGCAGGCGGTCTTTGGCACGAAGGTGGGCGGGCGGAAGAGCGTGGTTTTGAGGGGCGGGCGGCGGCCGCGGTTCAGGCCGTAGCGGCGGCAGGCGAGGTGGAAGCGTTGTCGGAGCAGATCGGCGTAGAGACCCTGGCCGCGATGGCGGCGGCCGAAGGTCGAGTCGTTTTCCTTACCGCCGCGAATCTGACGTACGCGGCTCATCACGTGTTGGGCGCGCAAGGGATATTGCTCGGCCAGCCAGTCCTTGAACAGGGGGCGCACCTCGTTGGGCAAGCGCAACACGGTGTAGCCGGCCCATAGCGCGCCGGCTTCGGCGGAAGCCTCGAGGATGGCTTCGAGTTCGTGGTCGTTGAGCGCGGGAATGACGGGCGCGAACATCACGCCGGTGGGAACGCCGGCTCCGGCCAGACGCTCGACGGTCTTCAGTCGGCGGCGGGGCGAGGCGGTGCGGGGCTCCATGCGGCGCTTGAGTTCTTCGTCCAGCGTGGTAATGCTTAAGGCAACCTGCGTGAGGCCCAGCCGGGCCAGTTCGGCCAGCAGGTCCAGATCGCGTTCCACCAGCGCGGACTTGGTTACGATGGTTACCGGGTGGCGGGTTTCGAGCATGATCTCAAGCAGGGAGCGCGTCGTGCCCAACTGCTTTTCGAGCGGCTGGTAGCAGTCCGTGTTGATGCCCAAGGCGATCGGCGAGCAGTCGTAAGCGGGCTTGGCCAGTTCGCGCCTGAGCAGGTCGGCGGCGTTGGTCTTGTGAACGATCTTGGTCTCGAAGTCGAGGCCGGGCGAGAAGTCCAGGTAGGCATGCGTGGGGCGAGCGAAACAGTAGATGCAGCCGTGCTCGCAGCCCTTGTAGGGATTGATGGACTGGTCGAAGCCCACATCCGGCGACTTGTTACGGCTGATGATGGTCCTGCTGAGCTCGGGAATCAGTTCGGTTTCCGGGTGCGGCGCCATTTCGGCCACGCCCGGGTCCGATTGGCGTATTTGCGTCTCGAACCGCCCGGGGAGATTGCCGCGCGCTCCGCGGCCGCGGAGCGAGTAGCCTTCGGCCGGCAGGGATCGTAATTCTCTATCGGTCACCAGCCAAGCATATTACGTTAGGCCCGAATCCGCAGCCGCGCCCTCAACCCCGCTTCAACCCCGCTATCCCGCATCTTCACCACGGCGCTTGTCGGGCCGTTTGCCGGAGCTCTTGCCGGAGCGCTTGTCAGGGTGCTTTCGGGCCGCTTGCCGGGCCGCTTGTCGGAGCGCTTGTCGGGGCCTGAGTCTGGTGCAATATGCGGGTTACCATACTTTCCCTACCCGACGCCAACGCATTGTCTCGCAAGATCACCAAACTGCTGGTCGCCAATCGCGGCGAGATTGCCATCCGCGTGATGCGAGCGGCCACCGAACTCGGCATCGCCACGGTTGCGATCTACGCCAACGAGGATCGGTTTGCCCTGCATCGCCTCAAGGCCGACGAGAGCTATCCGGTGGGCAAGCCCGGCCAGGCGCTGGGATCGTATCTGGATATTCGCTCGATCCTGCGCGTGGCTCGGGAAACCGGAGCCGACGGCGTGCATCCGGGGTACGGATTTCTTTCTGAGAATCCGGAATTCGCCGAATTACGACTCCCTGCTGGTGAAGGTTACCGCCTGGGCGCCGATGCCGGCAGAAGCCATAAGCCGCATGGTTCGCGCCCTGCGCGAATTTCGCATTCGCGGCGTAGCCAGCAATCTGACCTTCCTGGAGCAGGTGATCCGCCATCCCCGGTTCCTGCATGCCGACTACACGACGCGGTTTATCGACCAGACCCCCGAGTTGCTGCAGTTCCGCAAACCCCGCGATCGCGCCAGCCGACTTCTGGAGTTTCTTGGCGAAGTGATCGTTAACGGCAACCCGCTGGTTGCAGGGCGGATCGAAGCCACCGCCCGGAACCCCGCGCCCGTTCCGGAGCGCACCGGCCACCGGCCGAAGGGCAGCGCGCAGCGGCTGGCGGAGTTGGGACCCGAAGGGTTCGCTCGCTGGATGCTGGAGCACCAACCCGTTTTGCTTACCGACACCACCATGCGCGATGCGCATCAATCCTTGCTGGCCACGCGGATGCGCAGTTACGACATGCTGAAGATTGCGCCGGCGTATGCGGAACAGTTGGCCGACCTGCTGTCGCTGGAGTGCTGGGGCGGGGCCACTTTCGACGTGGCCATGCGTTTTCTGAAGGAAGACCCCTGGGAGCGGCTCGTCGCCCTCCGGGAACGGGCGCCGAACATCCTGTTGCAGATGTTGCTGCGCTCGGCGAATGCGGTCGGCTACACGAATTATCCCGACAATGTGGTGCGGCATTTCGTGCGCCAGGCTGCCGACGCCGGCGTGGACCTGTTCCGCGTGTTCGATTCGCTCAACTGGGTGGACAACATGCGCATGGCCATGGATGCCGTGATCGAATCGGGCAAGCTCTGCGAAGCCGCCATCTGCTACTCCGGCGACATGCTTGCGCCGCAGCACAACAAGTACAGCCTGTCGTACTACCTGGACATGGCCCGAGCGCTGGAGAAGGCGGGCGCGCATATCCTCGGCATCAAGGACATGGCGGGCGTGTGCAAGCCGACCGCTGCCCACCGGCTGGTCAGGGCGCTGAAGCAGGAGGTTGGCCTGCCGATTCACTTCCACACCCACGACACCAGCGGGATCGGATCGGCGGCGGTGCTGGCCGCGGTGGACGCCGGCGCGGACGCCGTGGACGGCGCCATGGATTCCATGAGCGGACTCACCTCGCAGCCGAACCTGGGGTCCATTGCCGATGCGTTGGTCGGCCACCCTCGCGGTCCGGGAGTGGATCGGGCCGCGATGCGGCGCATCTCGCGCTACTGGGAGTTGGTGCGGGAGTATTACGCGGGTTTTGAAAGCGAGATTCGCTCGGGCACGGCGGACGTTTACCGGCACGCCATGCCGGGCGGTCAATACACCAATCTCCGGGAGCAGGCGCGCTCGCTGGGCATCGCCGATCGCTGGCCCGAGGTGGCGGATCGTTACGCGGAAGTCAATCGCATGTTCGGCGATGTCATCAAGGTTACGCCAACTTCCAAAGTGGTTGGCGACATGGCGCTGGCCATGGTGACCGGCGATCTGAGTGAAGCCGATGTGCTGGACCCCGCCAGGGAAGTGACCTTTCCGGAATCGGTTGTTTCGTTCTTCCGGGGCGACCTGGGCCAGCCTGTGGGTGGATTTCCCGAGGCGCTGCAGGCAAAGGTGCTCCAGGGGCAGGAAGCTCTTGCCGAACGCCCCGGAGCCTTGCTGCCGGCTGCCGATTTCGACAGCCAGCGGGAAAAGGCGAAAAAATGCGCCGGCCGGAACGTCAGCGAACGCGAATTGTCTTCCTACCTGCTGTATCCGCGTGTTTTCGAGGAATACGTTCTGCATCTGAAGAGTTACTCCGATGTGAGCGTGCTGCCGACTCCGGTGTTCCTTTACGGCCTCAAGCCTCAGGAAGAGGTTGCCGTGGAGATCCAGCGCGGCAAAACGCTGGTGATCCGGCTGCTGGGCGTTGGCGACGTTGACAAGCGCGGCGAGCAGCGCATCTTCTTCGAGCTCAATGGCCAGCCACGTACGGTTGAAGTGACGAATCGGCGGGTCTCGTCCAAGGTCAAGCCGCGTCCCAGGGCCGATCCTTCAAATCCCGATCACGTTTCCACCCCGATGCCCGGCAGGATCGTAGAGGTCCACGTGAAGCCGGGGCAATCCGTCGGGAAGGGCGAGACCCTGCTTGCGATCGAGGCGATGAAGATGCAAATGCTGCTGCGCGCTGAAAATCCGGGCTCGGTAATCTCGGTTACGGCGGAAGCGGGCATGGAAATCGAAGCAGGGGACCTGCTGCTGGAACTGCGCCAGGGGGCGTAGCCCGCATGTTTCCCCACGGGGCGCGGAATCGGTTGGGTGTGCGCCGGTGCGCTCTCGCGTTCCCTCTCTGTGGGGACACGCTACGAGCACATCCTTGTGGGCTCTGCTCGGGCGTCCTGCCCTCGCAAGGTCCCCACAGAGAGGGAACGCGAGAGCGCACAAACGTGGGTGCAGGGTACAAGACCAGGCATGCGGGATATACTCACGCGCCCATGCCCGCGGTGTTGAAATACGGCCTGCTGAGCGCTGCAGGCTTCGTCGTGCTGTTCGTCGTCGGCAACTGGCTGTTGGGCGAAGGCGATGCGCTGGAAGTGCGGGTGGCGGAAGTCTCGCGCGGCGAAATCCGCAAGACGGTCCTGAACACGCGCGCCGGCACAGTGGACGCCTGTAGGCGGGCCCGTATGTCGCCCGCTTCCGCGGGACAGATCGCCAACCTTCCGGTGGACGAAGGAGACGCGGTGAGCAAAGGCCAGGTACTGCTGGAAATCTGGAACGAGGACCTGAAGTCCGAGATCGAACTGGCCGAGCGCAACCGGGTGGCCGAGAAATCCCGCGCGGAGGAAAGCTGCACCCGCGCGGACCTGGCGGCGCGCGAGGCGTTGCGGCTGGCCAAGCTGCACGAGGACAAGCTGGTGTCGGAGGAGGAACGCGAGCGCGCCCAAGCCGAAGCCGAGGCCCGCGCCGCGACCTGCAAGGCGGCGAACGATTCGGCGAGCGCCGCGGAGGCCCGCGTGCAAGTCAACCGCGCGCGACTGGAGCGCACCTTCCTGCGCGCACCTTTCGACGGCGTCATCGCGGAAATCAACGGTGAATTGGGTGAATTCGTAACGCCGTCTCCCGTAGGTGTGGCCACCCTGCCCACGGTGGACGTGATCGACAACACCTGCCTGTACATCAGCGCTCCGATTGACGAAGTGGACGCGCCGCTGGTAAAGGCGGGGCAGGACGCGCGGATCGTGCTGGACGCGTTTCCCGATCGGTTCTTCCCGGGCGTTGTGCGCCGGGTGGCGCCGTACGTGCTGGACCTCGAAAAGCAGGCGCGCACCGTGGAAATCGAAGCGGAGATCAACGATCCCCAGCGACACGGGCTGATGCCGGGCTACAGCGCCGACGTGGAGGTAATCGTGGACACGCGCCCAGACGCGCTGCGCGTGCCGACCGAAGCAGTGGTGGAGGATGAGCGCATCCTGGTGCTCGATACGGGCGAGGGCCTGATCGAGGAGCGCGATGTCACGGTGGGCCTGAGCAACTGGGAGTTTACGGAAATCACCTCCGGGGCCGAGGCGGGCGAGAAGGTGATCCTGAGCCTCGACCGGGCGGGCGTAGAGCCGGGCGCCCGGGCTGTCGCTGCGGCAGACTAGCCGTCGCATCCCGCGCGTATTTCACCCCGGGGCGTTGATGACCGCGCAGCATTTTGCGCACCGGCGAACGGCAAGCCGGGGGCGGGAGGCTGACGAACTGCGCGGCCTTGCCCGCGTTCCAGCGCCCGTGAGGAGTATCGGCTGATGCTGTCCCTGAATGGTGTTTCTCGCGACTACCCGGTGGGGGACCAGGTGGTTCGCGCGCTGCGCGACGTAACCCTGGAAATCGAAGCGGGCGAGTATCTGTCGATCATGGGTCCGTCCGGCTCGGGAAAGTCCACGCTGCTGAACATCCTGGGGCTTTTGGACTCGCCGGACAGCGGCCGCTATCGGCTGCTCGGCGAGGACACCTCGGGGATGTCGGACGACCGGCTGGCGCGCACCCGGCGCGAAGTAATCGGCTTCGTGTTTCAGTTCTTCCACCTGGTGCCGCGACTGACCGCGTTCGAGAATGTGGAATTGCCGCTCATGCTGGCGGGCTGGCGGCGGCGCAAGCGCCGCGAGGTGGCAGAACGCGCCCTGCGGCGGGTGGAACTGGCCGACCGCATGGAGCACCGGCCCAACCAGCTATCCGGGGGACAGTTGCAGCGCGCCGCCATAGCCCGGTCGATCGTGATGTCGCCCAGGCTGCTGCTGGCCGATGAACCCACCGGCAACCTGGACTCGCGTTCCAGCGGCGAAATTGTCCAGCTTCTGGAATCGCTCAACGAGGAAGGGCTGACGCTGCTGGTCGTGACCCACGATCCGGAACTCGGCCGCCGCGCCCGGCGACGGCTCACCATGCTGGACGGACGCATAGGCGGCGACGAGCGCATTTGATCCGGTTCCACGCGGCAAGCAGCCTGCTTCCGCGGACCCGCCCCGCCAAGGGCAATAAAGCCGTGATATGGTTGGGCGGCATTGTTTTGCTATCCAACACACGGGAGGAATGGAATTATGGCAACAAGAGTGGTCTACAGTCTCGCAATTCTTGCTGCGGTGATTGAAGGTCTGGCGCCCGGAGTAGTGCCCGGTGGCGTTCTTCCATTGGCTTTGGTGGTCCTGGGGGTGGCCTACGCGATGATGAACATCGACGCCGTAAACCCGCAGGCCTTCCTCACAACCGCACTGGTTGTTGCCGCGGCCGGCGGCGCCGATGTTCTCTCCAACGTGCTAGTTATCGGCAGTTATCTCGACGCCATCCTGGATCAGGCCGCCGTTATGTACCTGGCCGGCGGCGCTGGGATTCTGGCCATGCGGGCCTGGAGCATCATCAGCAAGGGAAGCTTGTAAGCTCGTAAATTGAACGCCGGGGCGCGCTTCCCCCTTGGGGTTGCGCGCCCCGGCGCGCTTTTCAGCACGTTCAAGGCCTGGAATTTCAGGGCCTGAAACGCGAGTTGCGGTAGCCCGCTGAGGCTGTGGCTGTGGCTTGCCTGCTGCCCCAGTTCTTCGCCCAATAGATGAAGGGCGTGTCGATCACGGCGATGCAGAACTTGAACACGTACTTCGCCGCGGCCAGTTGCAACGCGGTCGCGAAGTCCACGATCCCCCACCACACAACCAGCCCGTAGATCAGCGTATCGACCACCTGCGACAGCAGCGTGGAGCCGGTGTTGCGCAGCCACAGGAGTCTGCCGCCGGTGGCCTTGCGAATCCGGTGGAACACCCACACGTCGAAGCTCTGGCTCAGGAGATAGGCCAATAGCGAGCCGAACACGAAGCGCGGCGTATAGTCGAACAGGGCCGACATGGCCTCGTGAACGCGCAGCGCATAAGCCGCGGTTTCCGGGTCCGGCGTGGGCTTGTAGAGCAGGCCCAGCTGCGTCAGCGCCACCAGCATCACGCTCACAGCGAAACCCAGCAGGACCGCGCGCTGGGCCTCGCGGCGGCCGTATTTCTCGCTCAGCAGGTCGGTGGCAAAGAAGATGCTGGAGTAGAGGATCACGCCCATGCTGGTCTGAAGGCCCAGGATCATCGTCAGCTTGGGGCCCTGAATGTTCGCCAGCAACAGGCTGAAAACGATGACCCCGTACAAGCCGTAGCGCCCGAACAGCCGGAACATCAATACGGCGAAGCCGAGGTCCAGCATCACGGTGAGGCACCACAGCAGTGCCTGGTGCTCCTGCAGGAATGGTTCAAGTGCGGCAAACATGGGTACGGATGGGGTCGCGCGAAGGACGGTTACTGTAACAACTGCCCTTAAGGCTGAAGCAACACGCCCTCGCAAACTACAGCGATGAAACCCAGGGTTGGATGTTCGCTCCGCGGCCTCGGAGCAGGCCGTATACCGGGATATGGAATGCAATCATAAAGACTCGACTCTCCCAGCCGCGATACCCGCTCCGCCTGAGCGCTCAGAAATTCTCCCGGTTTACGCTTCATTTCGGTATGGAAACGACTCTCGCCGCGAGGATATACTGGCCCGCGGAATCATCCGAAGGAACGAGAGGTTTCTGCCATGACTGATGAAGAATTGAAAGCGCTGGTTGCCGGCTTGGCCATCTCCCAGGACCGCACCGACGCACAGTTGAAGGAAAATGCCGCCCAGCATGCGGAGATCAAAGCCCTGCTGGCGGAAAACGCCGCCCAGCAGGCGAAGACCGACGCACAGTTGGCGAAGACCGGCGCGAAGGTGGACCGGCTGGCGGAGATGTATGGCGGCGTGAGCAACAGCCAGGGCGCGGTGGCCGAGGAGTTCTTCTACAACAGCCTTGACGACAATCCGGTTCTGGCGGGGATGCGGTTCGACTTCGTGGTCAAGAACGTCACGTGCAGCCGAGCCGGTGTGAAAGACGAGTTCGACCTGGTTCTGGTCAATGGCCAGGAGGTGTTTGTGGTGGAAGTGAAGTACAAGGCGCACGAGAACGACCTGGAGCGCTTGCTGACCAAGAAGGCGCCGAACTTCCGGCGTTTGTTTCCTGAGCTTGCGGGCCGGCGGCAGCGTTTTGCGCTGGCCGCTTTCCATATTCACGACCAGTTCAAGAAGGCGGCCCTGGAGCAGGGCGTGACGGTGTTGCAGCGCAAGGGCGACGTGATCGAGACACTGGCGGCCTGAGAGGAAGAGAACCGGCCCCTGATTCTCCGCTTGATCAACCCATGGCGCCCATGCCTCATAGGCATGCACGGCTGAATGCGTGTTGGCGTATTTCCGGACGCAGTTCGATCAGGAGTCTGGATTGGGCGGCGCGGCGCGGGGCGCAGCCCCAAAGGCTTTGCCGAAGGTGAGTTGCAGGCCCCAGGGCGAAGGCTGCGTTGCGGGCGATGCCGCCAGCGGAGCAGCCAGCCCGGCGCGATTTTACAGAAAAATTCCAACATGAGGCACAATTCAAGCGCCGAGGAAAATCGACGCCGATGAAATTCAACGACCTGCTGTTGTTCGCCACTCGCGCCATGCTCCGCTATCGACTGCGCGCGAGCATGATGATGCTGGCCACTTCCATCGGCATGGTGTCGGTGCTGCTGCTGACGGCGCTGGGTGAAGCGGGCCGCCTGTTCGTGACCGGCGAGTTTCGGGTGTTGGGAACGGAGTTGATCGTCGTGCAGCCCGGCAATCCCGGCACCTCCGGCTCCAATCCTTTCGGGTTCATGGGCGAGACGCCCCGCGATCTCAGTTTCCGGGACGTGGAGGTTGTGCGCCGCGTCCCGGGCGTGGTGAGAGCGGCACCCATCATGGTCGGCCGACTACCCGTTTCCCATGGGGGGCGCGAGCGCGAAACGCTGGTTGTGGGCTCGAACCAGGACTACGCGCGGATTCGAAAACTGAAGATGAAAACGGGCGCCTTTTTCCCAAGCATGGATATGGATCGGGTGTCTCCCGTGTGCGTTGTTGGCGAGAAAATCGTGACCGAGCTGTACCGTTCGGCGGCCGCCATGGGCTCCTGGCTGCGTCTCGGCGAGTCCCGCTGCCGGGTTGTGGGAATCATCGCCGACAGCGGGCAGAGCCTCAGCATCAACACCGGCGAGATCGTGGTGGCGCCAGTGGGATTCATGGCCACGGTCTACAACACCGAAGCGCTGACCAACATCATGGTGGAGGCCCGCTCGCGGGAAGCGGTGCCGGGCGTGATCGATGAACTCACCCGGCGGCTCATCGAACAGCATTACGGCATGCATGACTTCGTGACCATTACCCAGGATGCCGTCCTGTCGGTGTTCGACAGCATCTTCAACGCCATTACGGCAGCGCTGGGAGGGATCGCTGGAATCAGCCTGATCGTGGCCGGCATCCTGATCATGAACGTCATGCTGGTGGCCGTGAGCCAGAGGACCTCGGAAATCGGCCTGTACATGGCGGTCGGCGCGGCACGCCGCCAGATCATGCGCCTGTTTGTGAGCGAGGCAGCCATTCTGGCCGTCATGGGTTCGGTGTGCGGGCTGATCGCAGGCTATCTTCTGATCTGGGTAGCGCAACAGGCCTTCCCCAGCTTGATCATCCGCCCGCCGTTGTGGGCGGTGGTGGCGGCGCTGGCGACCACCGTAGGCAGCGGACTGATCTTTGGCGCTCTTCCGGCCCGGAAAGCGGCGCGGATGGACCCGGTCCAGGCGCTAAGGGAGCGGATGTAGCGGCAATGAACGGGCTTGATCTCATCCGTCTGGCCGTGCGGGCGCTCACCATGCATCGCCTGCGAACCCTGCTCACCGCGCTGGGAACCGGCGTGGGCGTAGCGGCTGTCGTGCTGCTGACCTCCATTGGCGAGGGCATGTACGACTTCATCGAGCACGAGTCCACCCGTTTCGGCACTCATTTCCTGGTCATCAATCCGGGCAAGGACGAGACCTTCGGCGGTCCGCCGGGAATGAACACCAATACCGTGCGACCGCTCACGCTCGAAGACGCGCTGGCGATCCGGCAACTCGACTCGGTCGTGGCCGTAGCCCCGGCGGTGATGGGTCTGGCCGAAGTCGAACAAGGCGGAGTAAAGCGCAATGTCACGGCGCTGGGCACCGGACCCGAACTCCCCGACATCTTTTCATTCGAGATCGCCTATGGCCGCTTCCTGCCGGACGAGGATCCGCTGGCGGCGCGGCCGCTGGCGGTCCTGGGCAGCAAACTGAAAAACGAGCTGTTCGGCGCCGACAACGCTCTGGGCGCGTACATACGGGTTTCCGGACAGCGCTTCCGCGTTGTCGGCGTGCTGGCGGACGCGGGCACCACGGTGGGATTCGACCTGAACGACATCGTTTACGTGCCGGTAAAGCACACCATGGAAATCTACAATGTCCTGGGCGTGCACGAGATCGACGTGCGCTACCGGGAGGACCGCCCCGCGGCCGAAGTGGAAGGCGACATCACTCGGCTTCTGGTGGCGAGGCACGGCTCGGAAGACTTTCAGATCACCACCCAGGACCAGATGCTCAACACCATGCGCGTCATACTGAGCACGATCACCGGCGCCGTTGCAGCTATCGGTGGAATTTCGCTGGTGGTGGGCGGCGTGGGAATCTTTACGATCATGACCATATCCATTCAGGAGCGCATCTTCGAGATTGGACTGCTGCGCTCGCTGGGCGCCCGCCGCCGGGAGATTCGGCGCCTGTTTCTGGCGGAGGCGCTGGCGCTGGGCGCGGCGGGCGGAGTGCTGGGTCTCGTTCTGGGACAATTGACCGCGTGGGTGTTGGCGGCGCTGGTGCCGGTCATTCCGGTGAGCGTTTCGGCGTCCTATACCGTCGCCGCCCTGCTGATCGCGCTGCTCATTGGCGTGCTGGCGGGCGTGGTGCCCGCAGCGCGGGCGGCGCGCATGAATCCTGTGCTGGCACTGCGCGCGGAATGATCCTGGCGCCGGCTGCAACGCCGCGGGGGCGCGCCATTCCCGTGCGCCACTTCCGCCACTCCGGCCACGCGCGCCACTCCGCCCGACCGCTCTCGCTCTCGCACTGCGCCAGCTCTGATGCGACAATATGAACTGGTCGCGGCCCTGATTTTGCCTATTGGAGAAGCAACGTGATTGACCTTTACTACTGGCCCACGCCCAACGGCTTCAAGATCGCCATCATGCTGGAGGAGTGCGGCCTGCCGTACAAGCTGATACCGGTGAACATCGGCAAGGGCGATCAGTTCGCCCCGGAGTTCCTGGCGCTGAACCCCAACCATCGAATGCCGGTGATCGTGGACCAGGATGCGCCCGGCGGACCGCTTTCGGTATTCGAGTCCGGGGCCATCCTCGTGTATCTGGCCGACAAGACCGGCCGCTTTCTGCCCACCGACACGCGCCAGCGCTTCAACGCGCTGCAATGGTTGTTCTGGCAGATGGCGGGACTGGGGCCGATGGCCGGCCAGGCGGGGCATTTCCTGATCTACCAGGAAGGCAAGCACGCCTATGCCACCGAGCGTTACAAGACCGAGTACGGCCGGCTGCTGGCGGTGATGGAACGGCGCCTGCGCGACCGCGACTACCTGGCCGGTGAATACTCGATCGCGGATATGGCCTGTCTGCCCTGGGTCTCTCCATACGAGCGGCTGAACCAGAGCCTTGATGAATTGCCGGGCGTGGCCGCCTGGATCGAAAGGCTCATGGCGCGTCCCGGCGTGCAGCGCGGCATGGAGGTAGGCGCAGACCTGCGTTCGGACGCGCCGCTTACCGAGGAACAGCGCAAGATGCTGTACGGACAGACAGCGAAAAAGACTCTCCAGTGAGGAATCTCCAGTAAGAAATACTCTCCAGTAAGGAATAGCCGCATGAAGCTCTACGACTATGCGCACGCGCCCAATCCCAAGCGCGTGCACATGTTTCTGGCCGAGAAGGGCCTGGACATGGAACGGGTGGAAATCGACCTGACCAAGGCCGAGCAGTTGAGCAGCGAGTACCAGGCAATCAACCCGTTGTGCCAGGTTCCGGTGCTTGAGACCGACGATGGAACGCGGATCAGCGAGTGCCTTGCCATCTGTCATTACATCGAGGAAATCCAGCCGGAACCCAACCTGTTCGGAGCCAGCCCCGCCGAGCGGGCCCAGGTATTGATGTGGAACCACATCGTCGAGCAGGAAGGCATGCCGGGGCTGGCCGAGGCGCTGCGCAACCGCATCAACATGTTCAAGGACCATGCCTTGCCGGGCCCTGTGGAATACGCCCAGATTCCCGAGTTGATCGAGCGCGGGCGCAAGCGGGCGAGGCACTTCATGGACTTCATGGACCGGCGGATGGCCGGCCGTGAATACCTGGCGCTGGACCGTTTCACCCTGGCGGACATCACGCTGCGCGCCTGCGTGGACATGGCCGCGCGAATGGCCAGCCGGTTCGAGATGGAAGTGTTCGAATGCCGGGAAGCGCTCGCTGCCTGGCATGCCCGCCTGTCGGAACGCCCCGGCATAAGCAGCGCCGCATGAGCCCCATCCCCCGGAACGAGGACTTCCGGCCCTCAACGATCCCAACCCCTTAAAGGAGCGCCACGCCATGCTTGAACTGGGACTGTCGCTGGTATTCGCCTACCTGATCGGCTCGATCAATTTCAGCCTGGCCCTTGGCCGGTTCCGCAACCTCGATGTGCGCGAAGTCGGCAGTGGCAACGCCGGGGCCACCAACGCCCTGCGTGCCGCGGGCATGCGGTTCGCCCTCGCCGTCATGATCGGCGACGTGGGAAAGGCCTTGGTGGCAGTCGGCCCGCTGGCCACCCTGACGCACGCCATAGGTGGAGAGAACGGCTTTTCGCTGGCCTGGCTTCAGGTCGCTGCGGCAGCGTCGGTAACGGTGGCGCATTGCTATCCGCTCTGGCATGAATTTCGTGGCGGCAAGGGATTTGCCACCCTGCTGGGTTCCTACCTGATGTTGCACTCCCCGCTGGTCGGCGCCATGCTGGGGGTGTGGGTGTTCGTGCTTATTTCCACTGGCTATGTGGGCGTGGCCACCATGGTCGCGGCAATCTCGGCGCCCTTGTTCCTGGTATTCCTGATGAGCGGGACGGGGCCGGAAATGCTCTGGCTGGGCATTGGCGGCGCCCTGTTCACCGTATGGACGCACCGCAGTAACATCCGCGATCTGCTGGACGGCAATGAATACCGGTTTGATCGGGTGCGCGTCGTCCACTGGTTCAAGAGCAGCGTTTGAGCCCTCTACTGCCGTGATCGGCTCATATTGCCGCGACGTATTGCTTGCGGCAGTTGAGCCGGCTTTGCTCCGGCGACTGGCGAGTCTTGAAGTGCATGATTCGCTGCCCTCCACCAACGAAAGGCTGCTCAGCGTCTCCGCGGCGCAGTCGGACAGCGAGCTGGCAGTCTGCCTCGCCAACCACCAGAGCGCGGGCAAGGGACGGGACGGAAAGAAATGGCATTCGCCGGCGGGCACAGGACTGCTGCTCAGCGTCAGCCGCAAGGGCTCTCACTCGCCGGACAGTTCGCTGGCGCTGGCGCTGGGCGTGCAGGTGGCCGAAACCCTGGAGAGCTTCGTTGACGCAAGCGTGGATCTCAAGTGGCCGAACGATCTCCTGGCGGACGGACGAAAGCTGGGGGGCATCCTGGTGGAAAGCGCTTCGCGTCCCGGCGCAGAGACCCTGATCGTGGCCGGGCTGGGCGTGAACATTCAAGTGACGAACCGGCAGCGGCGGCAAGTTGCCGAAGAAGGCGGCATGAAGCCCACGGGGCTGGAAGAATGGCCGGCGAAAAGGCCGCTGGAGCGCCACACGCTGGCGGCGGCCATGATTGCCGCGTTTGCCGAAGTGCTGGAAAGGCACCCGGACGAGGGTTTCGGACCCTGGGAGCAAAGCTGGCACGGACGGGACTGGCTTTCGGGGCGCAACATCGAGGCGCGTTGCGGTAACGAAGCGTACCGCGGCCAGGCGACGGGCGTGGATTCCGACGGCGCACTCCTGCTTGAACAACCGGGCGGCCAGCGGCGCATCCTGTCGGCGGAGATCCACTTGTGAGCGCTGCTTCTTCGCGCGTCCTTCTGATCGATCTGGGAAATACGCGGATCAAGTGGGCATGGCTGCCCGGCACCGGGTATGAACTGGAAGGCGTCGGCGCCGCGGCCACCGGGCAGGAACTGTCCAGGCTGCCGTTTCTGGACTGCGAAGAGGCGATAGCCGGCGCAATAGCGTGCAACGTCGCGGGCATCGAACGAGGCCGCGAATTAGGCGAACTGGTCCGCGAAAGACTGGCAGTGGAACTCGTGTTCGTGCATGCGCAAGCCTCCGCCTGCGGCGTAACCTGCGCCTACGCTAATCCCCGGAACCTGGGCGCGGACCGCTGGGCGGCCCTGATCGGCGCGCATGCGCTGGGCCGGAAGGACTATTGCATCGTTGACGCGGGCAGCACCGTGACCATGGACCTGCTGCTGATCGATGGCCGCCATCTTGGCGGCTACATCGCGCCCGGTCGGGACATGAGCCTGGCCGCCATGGCGAAGGGAACAGCCGAACTCGCCTCAAGGCTGAAGGATGATTCCGCTGGGCCGCAGGATCTTGCGCCCGGCATCGACAGCGCCGAGGCGATGGAGAAAGGCGCGCTGGCGGCACAGTTGGGCCTGGTCCGCACCGGCATGCAAAGACTGGCGGGCAAGGGAGGGCGTTCCCCGGTGCTACTGCTTACGGGCGGAGGGGCCGATGCCCTGATCGCCACCGGCGAACTACCGGAAGCGCAATGCACGCCGCACCTCGTGCTGCACGGCTTGGCCGCCCTGGCGGTAGAATTGCGCCTGTGGCCGGAATAGCTCAATAGGTAGAGCATCCGCCTTGTAAGCGGAAGGTTGCGGGTTCAAGTCCCTCTTCCGGCACCAGTGGTGATGTAGCTCAGCTGGTTAGAGCGGCGGACTCATAACCCGCAGGTCGGTGGTTCAAGCCCACCCATCACCACCAAATCACTTTTGCGGCGACGCGTGGCGAACCTACGTCACCCGAATGACGATCTTGCCGATCTTCTCGCCGCTTTGCATGTATTTGATCGCGTCGTAGATGTCATCCCAATCGAAGACCCGGTCGATAACGGGATTGATGTTGTTGCGGACCATGGCCTGAATGAGGTCTTCGAACATGCGGCGGCTGCCGACGATGATGCCCCGCACGGTGAGGTTCTTGAGAATGACGTTGGGCAGACTGGTCAGGGACGGCGGCTCTTGCGGTGGCTGATTGTGGACCACCGGGTTGGCACCGATATGCATGATGCGGCCGTTGGAAGCGGCGGCCATCAGGCAGTTCTCCATTTCGCTTAAGCCCACGTTGTTAAGAATGATGTCGGCACCCTCGCCGTGAGTGAGTTCAAGCACTTCCGCAGGCCAGTCTGGATTGCTGCGGTAATTCACGCCGAAATCGGCGCCAAGCTCTTTCAGGCGGGCGAGTTTCCCGTCGCTGGATGATGTCATGATGCATTGCGCGCCGAGCATCTTCGCCCATTGCATTCCGAACACGGACACCGCGCCGGAACCCAGGGTCAGCACCGTATCGCTAGCCTTGGCCGCACCCGCTTCAATCACGGCGTTCCAGGCGGTAAGGCCGGGGCTTTGCAGGGTGCTGGCCTCTTCATAACTGAGGCTGTCCGGCAGCTTGATCAAGGCCGCCGCGGGCACCACCACCTGCTCGGCCAGAAAGCCGTCGAGGGTGGCGGAGTAGTCCTTCTCCGCCATGGACGCGTGCCAGTCGCCGTCCAGCCACTGCCAGTAATGGCTCATTGTCACTCTATCGCCCACCCGAACGTTCTCCACGCCGGCGCCCACCGCGATGATGTCGCCGGCATTGTCGCTCAGCGGGATGCGAGTATGAGGCATGACAGTCTTGCCCAAACTGCCGTGCATGATGGTGAGGTCGCGGGCGTTGATGCCGGTGGCGCGCACCCGCATGACCGCTTCGCCGTGGCCGGCCGCGGGCGCGGGCCGCTCGACCGCATGCAGGGCGAGGCCCTTGCTGTAGTCCCCTATTTCAAAGACTTTCATGGTGCGCTGCGCTATACCCGAAGATTGAACAGGTGGCTTGTTTTCTAAGTAGCGGAGGTCGGATCCAGAAATTGCCGGATGCGCTCGGCGACCCCGGCATCCTTCTCAATCTCGCACTCCCAGATCACCAGCACGTCCCAGCCCATCAATCCGAGCGTCGTGATATGGTCCGCGTCTCGAACCATATTGCGTTCCAGTTTTGGCAGCCAGTAGTCTTGGTTGGATTTGGGAAGGCGGGCCTTGGTGCATACAGGATCTTCATGCCGATGCCAAAAGCAACCATGAACGAAGATCACTTTCCGTCGACCGGGAAACACAAGGTCGGGCTTGCCCGGAAGGTCGGTTCGGTGAACACGGTAACGGTAGCCCATCGCGTGGGTGAGTCGGCGAACGATCATCTCCGGTTTTGTGTCCTTGGCCCGGATGTTGGACATGATTTCGCTGCGGCGCTCGCGCGTAATTGTGTCAGCCATCTATCCGCCTAACCCGCACTCGATGCCCTGTCTATATCGCAAGGTCAAGCGGAAGATCAGCAATATCGCGAAGCCTTTTTCCTTCAATCATGGTGTCCAGCAAGTCTTTTGCGTCTTCCAGCCCAAGGTTTCCGACCGATCCAACTAGTTCGTGCAAGGCGAAATGGTAAACGCAATCGATGTCGCCAGTTCCAAGCGCAATGGAGGCGATTCTGCTGGGCATGGGTTCGCCGGTCACGACCACCACATGAGGCAGCCGTCCCTTGCGGTTGCGCACCAAGTTCAAAGCCTCGGACCGGGCGTTTTGCGCACGGTCGCTTCTCAGCGTCCACTTGCACGATAGACTGGCGTGGAGAATAGGTTTTGGGCTGTTGTTCTGCCTCAGGGGCGTAAGCAGTGCCTGCTTTTCGTCCACCAGCCTGGCACGCGAGTTGATAGTGGCATCCTCCTCTGGATAGCGAAGGACAACTACATCGGGCTTGATAAGGTAGTCGCTTCCCAAGGCGGCGGCCAGTTCGGGATTCGCCTTCGATGCCGCATCAAGGGCAGCCAGGTGCTCATATTGGTCGAATTGAGCGATCGCGGCGCGACCACCCATGCCTTTGCTAACTTCCCATTGGCCGGGGCGCAAGTGCGAGAGTCTTGGAAAAATATCTTCCAGGTATTCCTTGCAGATTTCCTCAAACTTGCTGCCCGCCTCTTGTCCAGCCAAACGCTCGCCGCCATCATCGATGCCGAGGCGCTCAAGGATGCCCGCGGCAATATTCCTGCTCGCCTTGCTGTACCGGTCAGCGTTGCTCGGAATGCCGTTTTCCGAGCGCAGCACGGAAGCTCGCAGCGCCGCATGGAAACGCCACCGTGCCTCGGCCAAGAGCGCTTGGCCGATCATACGGCACGCCGCGAAATGCCGACTGAATTACTCACGGACAGGCAATCATGGAGCCGCTCGCCAACAGCCCGCGCGACGGGCGGCGGAAAGGCATTGCCCACTTGCCGGTAAGCGGGGGTCTTGCGCCCGGAGAACTGCCAATCATCCGGAAAGCCTTGCAGCCGCGCCACCATGGGAACGGTAAGCCTGGGCACTCCTTCGAAGTCATGCTCGGGGGGGGCATTAGCAATGCCCAAGCCGTCAACGCCTAGCGCCGCCCAAGCCTTCCGTGCGCGCGTTGGTCCCAAGTCGGGCCCTCCATGCTTCAAGGAACCGCCGACAATAGTGGGCGCTATATCATTGGCGCCTTTACTCCACGCGCCGGCCCGTTTCCATCCTTTTGCAGCAATAAGATCATAAAGCGCCTCGCCAACGGTTTGGGGTTTAACGCCACTCTTGGTTGGCCAGGAGAAGCCTGAGGCTACGTCCTTTCGCAGCGCCACAATTACCACCCTCGGACGCAATTGCGGGACACCGAAGTCCGATGCGTTCAGCAAGCGCCATTCCACTTGGTAGCCCATTTTCTTGAAGCGGGCTATGATCTCAAGGCGAAAGTCTTCGAACACGGTTGCAAGAAATCCCCGAACGTTCTCGATCATCACCGCGCGAGGCTGGATAATATCGACCAGTTCGAGCGCAACGGGAAACAGGTTGCGCTCGTCCTGATCCCCGAGTTGCTTGCCTGCCACCGAAAATGGAGGGCAGGGAAGCCCGCCGGCCAACAGTTCGACACCCTTGAACGCGAGCGCTCTGCGGACCGCGAAGGTGCGGATATCCCCTTCGAACACGCGCCATCCAGGTCGGTTGAAGCGAAGCGTATTGCAACAGTGCCGATCAATCTCTACCAGTCCGGCGTGATCAAAGCCGGCGTACTGCAGGCCTAGCGCCTGCCCGCCAGCGCCCGCACAAATTTCCAGTGAACTAATGGAATTCCTTGTCACGTTCTGTCCTCTACCTGGGTGGTGGCTTCTCAAGGTAAATAAAAGGCTGCGAATAACCTCAACTCTCGACTAACTCTACCAGCCTTTTCTGGTCCAGCCGACCCCGCTGCGCAGGCGACTGGCATATCGGGTTGAAAGTGTTCGGCTGGCCAGTCGCTGCGAAGGTATTCCTGCGGCTTGAGTTGTCATTACGACCCATAGGTGTCCTTGTATTCCTCTATGTAGTCGTGGTACTCCGTCCAGTTTTCCACGTCGAAGATTTTCGGCGCCTTCAACTCCAGCGACTTCCGCGCCGCGGGCGGCAAATCATCGAGGCTGGCCAGCTTGGTGCCGTAGGCCCGGCCGTAGCTGCGGCCCTCATGGCCGCCCATGCCCACCCAGGGGCCCCAGCTCACCAGGTTCTGGAACTGGCAGAAGGCCGGCGCGTTATGGATGTCCGGATTGGTAACGTCCTCCAGCCGGGCGGCGTGAACGAACAGGGAGTCCCAGTAGTGGACGGGACCGGGGGATTCCTTCGGCCACTCTTGCGGGTCGAAAGGGCTGGGGTAGGAAAAATGCGAGGCGACGGGCACGAACACCATGCCGCCGTAGGTTTCCATGCGCAGGGCGTTGGGGTGGACGGTGGCCTCCGGAGGCGTTTCCACGCCGTCGGGGCCGTAGGTCACGTTGAGGGGGCCGCCGAGGAAGGTCCAGGGCTCCCGAACTTCTCCGGTAACGGGGTTTTCCCAGGATTCCAGCACTTCATCGGTGTCGAACTTGCAATAGACGCCACATTCGAACACCTTGAAGGCGTACTGGTTGTCCGCAAGAGGACGACACTGCGTTACGTTCAGGTTGTTCATGGTGAACAGGGGCATGAGGTTGCCGCCATGCATATAGGCGTAGAGGTGCAGGCGGTAGAAGCGGTAGACCGTTTCCTCCGCGGCCGAACCCGACACCTTAGGCGCGCACGCGGGCACGCACGGCAGGGTCTTCCCAATCGAGCGCCGGGGTGGCTGCCGGGGCGGCAAGGGCGCCGCCGGTTAGCGCGGTTGAAGCGCCGGCGAGCAGAGCGTCTCGCCGGGTCAAGGTGAATTGTCCCATGTCCTCTCCTTTCGTGGTTGGGTTGCGTGCCATCTCGGGTTGCGCCTTGCGCGCTATTTCATCGGGTTGTTTTCGTCCATGAACGCGCCGTCAATCAGCGTTACGCCCTTTTCCTTGGCCTTGGCGATCATCGCTTTGAGCGCCACGCTGCGAACAAAACCGGGAATTTGCGAGATAAACGGCACAGCGTCGGGGGCGAACTTCACCTCCTCGTCGATCGCGTTGGCATCCGCCAGGATTGTGTCGTCATCGGACATGTGGGTCACCTCCAGGATTTCGCGGTTTGTGTGGGCCTCAAGTATTGGGCTTTACGGCGTTGCCGCATGGTTCAAACTATAGGCTAGGAGCCCGTCGGCAAGTTTGGGCTCGAACCAGGTGGACTTGGGCGGCATGATCGCTCCGGCGCCCGCTACCTGCATCAGCGCCTCCATGGGCGTCGGGTACAGCGCGATGGCCACCTCGGCGGCGCCACTGTCCACGCGGCGCTCGAGTTCCTCAAGGCCACGGGCGCCGCCCACAAAGTCGATTCGCGGATCGGTTCGGGAATCCTCAATGCCCAGCACCGGCGACAGCAGATGTTCCCCCAGCAGGCTTACGTCCAGGCGCCCCACCGGGTCGTCCTCTGGCGCCAGTCCCGCACGCAAGCGAGCGCGATGCCAGCCGCCGCGCAGGTAAACGCCGTATTCCCGCGCGCGCTCCGGCCGCGCCGCACCGGAAGACGGCGCAAGCTTGAAGCGGTCGTTCAGCGCTGCCAGAAAGGACTGCGGGCTGTGGCCGTTGAGGCTGGACACCACGCGGTTGTAGTCGAGTATCCGCAACTCCTCGGCGGGAAACGTGGCGCCAATCAGCCACTGCGCCTCCGGGCGGTCCGCAAAAGCCTGCGCGACCCGGTTGCCTGCCGCAACGCGGTGATGCCCGTCGGCAATGAACAGCTCTCCCAGATCCGCGAACGCGCGGGTAATTCGCGCGATGGCTGCTGCATCCCGCACCGGCCATACGCTGTGGTCGGTCACGGCGCCGTCCTGGCTGAGGCTTGTCCGGCAATCCGGCTCGGCCTCAACGGCCTGTTCGATTACCTCGGCCAGATCGGAATGTTGGCGATGCGCCAGCATCACCAGCCCGGTTTGCGCTTCGCGCACCTGAATCATTAGCGCGCGGTCGGTTTCCTTGTCCGGCCGGGTAAGTTCGTGGCGGCGCAGGGTTCCGGCGCGGTAGCAGTTCACCGACACCAGCAGCACCACTCCGGTCTGCGCGTGCGAACCGCTTGCCACGCGGTATATGTAATAGGCCGGCTGCGCGTCTCGAGCGATCACGCCTCCGGCGAGAAAGCCATCCAGCGAGCGGCGGGCGGCAGCATAGCGCTCCTCGTCGCTCGGTTTGGGCGACGGCGCCATCGCGGCCGCGGGCAGCGACAAGCGCAGGAAATCGTGCGGGCGGTCCGCAATCCGCGCGCGCGCCTCATCAATGCTAACCACATCGTACGGCGGCGCGATCGTTTCCGCCGCCATTCCGGCGACCGGGCGCAGGGCGGCAAAGGGAGCTACGCGAAATACGGAGGTTTGTTCAGCAGGCATGCTATGTTCTCGGTCCGGAACCGGGGCGCTACAGCGCTTGGCGAGGACGCTCGGCGAGGGCGCTTGGCGAGGACGCTTGGAAAGGGCAGTATGCCCTCTTTCGGCGAGGTGTCCATCCGGCGCGGGCCGGTCAGTAATGCCGCACGCTGCTAGGTAAGGTCGAGCACTTCGGAGGCCACGCGGTCGCCGGACTCCAGCGCGCCTTCCATGCCGCGATTGGCCCGGGCCGTATGTTCGCCACAGAAATGCACACGGCCGTGCTGACGGGCGACATGATCCGCGTAGCGCGTCACCTGGCCGGGCTGCCACACCGCCCAGTCGCCCACCGCGTGCGGATCGTTGTACCAGGATTGATAGGCCGCCACCTCCAACTGCCCTTTGGCGGCCGGGCGCAAGCGCTCGATGTCCGCCACGATGCGCGCCGCCGCCTCTTCGTCGGGAAGCTTGTCCATTTCCACGGCCAGCGGGCCCCGCGTCCAGGACGTGAGGCTGGTCACTTCCTCGGGCGTGTCGCCCTTGTGCTCGGCCAGGATCATGCCGGCCAGCGAATCCGTCCACATGCTGGGCGAGAGGCCGTCGTCCTCCCAGAACGGGCGCTTCGCGATCAGGTGCAACTGATTCAGAATCTGCGAATCCACGCTGCGGGCCGCTTCGGCCTGCAGGCCTTCCAGGCCCGGCTCAATCGCCAGATTGCGCACCAGGGAGCAGGGCAGCGAGCACACCACGCGGTCGGCGCGATGCAGGCTGCCGTCCTCGCAATGCACGTCAACGCCGGAACCCGTATCGCTGATGCCGGTCACGCGCCGCTGCAACTGGACCTCGGAATTCAGCGACGCGGCCATGGCCTCGGGGATGGACTGGTTGCCGTTCACCGCCGTATACGCGGTGCCGCCGTCCGGCCCGGTGAAGCCTTGCTGCGCCGCGGCGAAACGCATGGCGAACAGCACCATGGCGGCGGACACCTCGTCGGCGCTGTTGCCCCAGCCGGGGTTGTTGTCGTAGCAGAGATCCACCACCGCGTCGGTCTCGCCCTGGCCGGTCAGATATTCGCGCATCGACACATCCAGATGCGCGTAGTCCGGCGACAGCCAATCCGACGGCGTGGGATAGGGGTTGTTCATGACCATCTTCATCGGAAGATAGCCCCAGGGCATCATCTGGCGGGCCTGCTCCGGCATCACATTGAGCGCGTGCTCCGGCCAGTCGGCCGCCGAAATGATTTCCCCGCCAAGCGCCAGTACCCGCTGATTGAAGAAGTTGCGGATGGGATCAAGATTCACCAGCCCCACGCCCAACTCCTGCACCACCTGCATCAGCCGCGCATAGCCGGCCCCGAAGCTCGTGCCCCCGGCCTCCGGAGACCCGGGGATATGCCGGTAGGACAGGATCCTTCCTCCCACGCGATCGCGCGATTCCAGAACCGTCACGGCCAGACCTTCCGACTCGAGCAGCCTCGCGGCCTGCAGGCCGGACAGTCCCGCGCCAATCACGATCACGTCACTTCGGGTGGTGGGCCGCCGACCGCAGCCGGCCAGCACAGCCGCCGCAGCACCGATCCCCATTAGCGCCTCGCGCCGATTCAATTGCGTCACTCTCTACCGCCTCCGCCTGCCAAGGATGGACGCCAGAGTATAATCCCGTGTCCTGCCTTGAGGTCGAGTTTCTTCTCCCTCTTCCCGCACAGGAGGCATGAACCCATCCATGGGGCTCGGCAACGGCGTGAGCGCGAAGCTGAAGCCTTCATCGATCGCGGCGACGGGAAGGCCGCGCTGTCCTGGAACGATCCGGGCGACAGCAGCATCACGAAATGGCAGTACCGAACCCGGCAGCGCGATCCTGACGCGCGCCCGCCTCGCCTCTGGACCTCCTGGACCGGGTGGACGGATGTCGCGGATAGCACTGCCACTACCAGGGGCGTACTGGTCACCGGTCGCGAACAGGGCCAGGAGTACCAGTTCAACGTTCAGGCAGTGAAATCCGGCGGTACCGGGCACAATTCCTACGGACAGGCCGTCATCGAAGGCACCGCTGACGCGGGAGAAGAGAGGGCGAGTTACCGTGGAAGGCAGTCGATGCGTATCGAATGGACGGTTGGCCAGTTCGCGTCCCCCTGGTCGCTGCAGCGCCGTCACGTCGAACGCGCCAATTCGAACTCAGCAGATCAGTGCACGGAGGATCTCGAAGTCGCCTCGAAGACTATAGTCGCTCCAACCGAGACCTATCTGGACGTGACCAGCCTGAGCGTGGGCACGACCTACTGTTTCCGTATGCGGTTCCAGTTCAGCGCCTCCGGAACCCTGAATGCCCCCGGTAACTTCGATCTGGTGTCCCCCTGGGCCACGTTGAAAACCGTAGGTCTGGAAGTGACTACCTTCACGGTTACCCCGGAGAGTCGCGCGGCGCTGGCGACCATTTCTATGTCCGCGCTCGCGCCAAGGCTACCAAGGATAGCGAAACCGCCAATGGCGCATGGACCGACGAAATAACTGTCAGGGGCAGCGATTTCCCAGAGTCTGGGGGAATGGGTATGGGTGCGCCCATCGGGCTCTCCACCGAAGCGGGCAGCAGCCAGATGAGCCTATCCTGGCAGATCCCGGACGAGGAAGTGGAGGCCGGCGGAGCTTCCGGTTCGTCGGTGCGCGGAACCGGCGGTAGCGAACCATCGCATGCCTCCGATCTCAGCTACGAGGTGGCCTGGACGAAGCAGGACGCGGAGTGGAGCGAGGGCGCCAGCCAGACCTCCGACACCCTGGAGGCGACCGTCACCGGGCTGGAGAACGGCCAGACCTACGCCTTCCGAGTGCGCGCCCAGCAGGGCGAGGAGACGAGCGCCTGGTCCGAGACCGTGCACGCCACGCCGACCGGCGCCGCGACTCTGATCGAGGAGTTCCCCGATTTGTCGCTCGCCAACAGCGTCACCCACGACCTCGACATGACGAAGTACTTCAGCGGCGCGGGTTTGAGCTACGGCGTGATGGTGACCACCACTAACAAGCGCACCGGCGAGGTCCGGACGAAGCCGCTGAACACGGTCGCTCGCAACAAGGTTACCGGCGGATGGTCAGGCCAGGTCCTGACCTTGACCACCGGCACGGAAGGCGAGCACATGCTGACGCTGGAGATTACCGCCACGGATGCCGATGGCGGCACGGCCAGCGACAGCTTCGAGCTGACCGTTGGCGCCGAGGATTCGGCGGCAGAGGGCCCGGCGGGCGAGGTTGCGCCAGCGGATACCGCACCGAGCTTCGGCGATGCCGAGATTCCCGACCAGTCCTGGCGCGTGGACGATCCTGTCTCCTTGAATCTCCCCGCAGCGAGCGGCGGCAATGGCGCGCTCACCTACGAGTTGCGGTTGGCGCAGGCCGGCGAGCCAGGGGCGCCAGCCCGCAGGCGCGGCGCCAGGAGCCCGCACCTCCGCCCTTGGGGGCGCGGGCGCAAGCAGCGGCGGCGAGGACGGGCGCTTCGACGGCGACCTGCGCTCCACCTGGATGGGGACGCCGCTTGCGGCGAACGCTGGCTGGCCGGGGCCGCGCTGTCAATGGGCCGTGCGGCCACGCGCTATGACGCGGACGCTGTAACCGGCACGCTGGAAAGCGACATGCTGAGCCTGACGCCCTACTTCCGGGGCGAGTTCGGCGAACGCACCGAGCTCTGGGGCTTCGCCGGCATCGGCCAGGGCAGCGCGCTGAACCTGCGCCCGGAAACGGTCCAGGGTTCGGTTCTGCCTTTCGACCCGGCACTTCCCCCCGCGCCCGAGCAATCCCTGCTTGAGGAGCGCGGCGACCTGCGCCTGACCATGGGTTCGCTGGGGGCCCGCCATGCCTTGCGTCCGTTCGGTCCGGCGCAACTGGCGCTGATCGGCGACTACGGCCTGTCCGAGCTTGCGGTGCGCGATGGCGAAGGCGCTTTACTGGGTCTGGCCGCCTCTGCGAACCGTATGCGCCTGAGCCTTGAAGGCAGCGTTGCGGCAGGCGGCTTCACCGGCTTCCTGCGAGTAAGCGCTCGTTCTGATGGCGGCGACGGCGTTACCGGCGAGGGCATGGAATTGACGAGCGGCCTGAGCGATGCGGCGGGCCGCTTCGAGACCTCGCTCTCGGGCCGCTGGCTGGCGGCTCACACCGCGGAGGAGTACCGGGAAAGCAGCCTGAGCGCGAGCGTGACCTGGCGGCCCCGCGAGGACGGCAGCGGCTGGATGTTTACGATGACGCCCGCCTGGGGCGCTGGCGGAAGCGCTGGCGCGGCATGAGCGGCTTCGCTGGTGGCTTCGGCGGCTTCGGTGGCCGTCCGGGCGGCGGCGCTGCAGGAATCGGCGCCGCTGCCGTATGCGGCATCTCCCGCAACATCGCTGGCCGATCCGCTCATGGCAGCGCCTGCCACGCAGCCTTCGCCCTGGGGCCTGCAACTCAACTTCCGCAAAACCCTGGGCAAAGCGTCCAGCGTAACGCCTCACAACCCATAGCGTCGGCGGATTTTGCAGGGAGCGACATCCCGGATATTGTCCGAGCGCGGATTTCTTCCCTGCCCTCGGACAATATCCGGGATGGCCGGCGAGATCCGGGATGGCCGGCGGCAGGTTCTCTCTCGCAGGCTTCCGCTCGGAGGGGCGCGCAGTCGCGCGCAGAATGCCGCCCGCGGCGAACGGCAAAAAAACGGGAGCCAGCAGCCAGCATCTAAAATAGCTTTCCGGCGAAGAACAGGGGGAGCGCAAAGCGGCCCTGCGGGACCAGGAAACGAACATATGATCCACTCCCCGGAGCATTTCCTCATGGAACTGCGCGGCCGCGTAGCCGTGATCACGCTGAACCGGCCGGAGCGCAAGAACCCGCTCACTTTCGAGTCCTACGCCGAGCTGCGCGACACCTTCAACGCGCTGGAACGCGATGGCGAGCCGCGAGCAGTAGTGATTCGCGGCGCCGGCGGGAACTTCTGCTCGGGCGGCGACGTGCATGAGATCATCGGGCCGCTTCTGGAAATGGACGGCGTGTCACTGCTGCGTTTCACCCGCATGACCGGGGACCTGGTCAAGGCCATTCGCGATTGCCCGCTGCCTGTTGTGGCGGCCATTGACGGGGTTTGCGCGGGCGCCGGCGCGGCCATCGCCATGGCGGCCGACCTGCGGGTTGGAACGGCGCGCAGCCGCACCGCGTTTCTGTTCGCCCGGGTGGGACTGGCCGGTTGCGATATGGGCGCCTGCGCCCTGCTGCCGCGCATCATCGGTCAGGGACGGGCCACGGAATTGCTGCTTACCGGCCGAAGCATGCCGGGCAAGGAGGCGCATGAGGTGGGCTTCTTCAATCGTCTGGAGGAGCCGGAGCAGCTTCTGGACAAGACTATGGAGTGGGCGGGGAAGCTCGCCTCCGGCCCCAACTTCGCGCACGCCATGACCAAGAACCAGCTCAACCAGGAATGGGACATGCCCCTGGATTTGGCGCTGGAAGCCGAAGCCCAGGCCCAGGCGATCTGCATGCACACCCAGGACTTCCGCCGCGCCTACGAGGCCTTCGTAAGGCGCGAACGGCCGCAATTCGAGGGGGACTGACGGGCGGTGAGCTTGCTGCGGCCCAGCCAGGAGGACCTGCTCCGCCTCGCCCTGGATACGGGCGCCTTGCTGTTCGGCGACTTCGTCACCAAGGCCGGGCGCGAAACGCCCTACTTCTTCAATTCCGCGAAGCTGTTCACGGGACGCGGGGCATGGGTGGTGGGTCAGGCGCTGGCGGAGGCGGCGCTCGCCTCGAGACTGCGGTTCGACATGCTGTTCGGGGCGGCCTACAAGGGTATCCCCCTGGTGGCGCTTACGGCTCTCGCGCTGAAGCAGAATTGCGGCCTGGATCTGGGGTTCGCCTACAACCGCAAGGAAGCCAAGGCGCATGGCGAAGGCGGCGCGGTGGTGGGCGCCAAACTGCAAAGAAGAGTGCTGATCGTGGACGATGTTCTGACTGCCGGAACATCGGCGCGGGAAGCCATTGGGCTGGTGAGGGACGCCGGCGCCGAACCGGTGGGCCTGCTGCTGCTTCTCGACCGCCAGGAACGCGGTTCGGGCCAGCGCAGCGCCGCCATGGAACTGAGCACGGAGCACGGTCTGGCCGTTTGCTGCGTGTTCGGGCTGGACAGCCTGCTTACCGCCTTGCGCACGGCGGGACTGGACCAGGAATTGCTTGCGCGGGTGGACGACTACCGAAAGAAATACGGCGCGTCCTGATCAATCCGCCGAATCAATGCGCCGAGCGGTGCGCCGAATCAATGCGCCGAGCGGTGCGCGCAGGCGGGCGCATCAACGGCTGCCGGTGTGTCCGAAACCCCCGGCGCCACGGTCCGAAACGGCAAATTCTTCCACCTGCTCGAAGCGCGCGCGGGCGATCGGCAGCAGCACCAGTTGGGCCACCCGCATGCCGTCTTCGAGCACGAACGGCTCATTGCCCCGGTTCCAGCAGGACATCATGATTTCGCCCTGATAGTCCGAATCGATCAGACCCACCAAATTCCCGAGCACCACGCCGTGCTTGTGGCCGAGGCCCGAGCGCGGAAGGATCACCGCGGCCAGTCCGGGGTCGGCGATATGCAGCGCGATGCCCGTGTGGACCAGGCGGGTCTCGCCGGGCTGCAAGGTCAGCGGGGCATCGAGGCAGGCGCGCAGGTCCATTCCCGCGGATCCCGGCGTCGCATAGCGGGGCGGGCGGGCCCTCTCGTCGAGAATGCGAAGCTGTATCCGATAATCGGCCTCGGCCGTCGCCGTCGGCTCGCTCACGATGCCGAGCTCCCGGTGGGCAGCAAGGCCACCTTGCCCAGGCCCGTGCGCCGGGCGATCCGATCCACCAACTGGTAAGCCAGTTCCGGCTTGGCGCATGGCCCGATGCGCTCGCGTCCGCCTTTCCACACCACCCAAGCCGATGTTTCCACATCGCCGAAACCACGGCCGCCGCCGACCTGGTTGCCCACGATCATGTCCACTCCCTTGGACTTGAGCTTGCCGAGTGCATGCCGTTCCACGTCTTCCGTTTCCGCCGCGAAACCCACCAGAAACGGGGGATTGGGCAGCTTCGCGACCGAGGCAAGGATGTCGGGGGAGGGCTTGAGTTCCAGGCGGGCAGGAGCGTCCGACCGTTTCTTCTTGCCTGGGCTGTAGCGCGCCGGCGCATAATCCGCAACCGCCGCGCAGGCAATGAAGATGTCGCAATCCGGCGCGCGCCGCATTACTTCCGCCAGCATTTCCCGGGCAGTCACCACATTGATGCGATCCACCTTTGGCGGCGTGATCGCCTCACAGGGGCCGACCACAACATCGACGGCCGCGCCGGCGCGCGCCGCTGCCGCAGCCAGGGCAAAACCCATGACGCCGGTGCTGTGGTTGGACAGATACCGCACCGGATCGATGGGCTCGCGCGTGGGGCCGGCTGTAATCAGCACCCGCTGACCGGCCAGTTGGGCGGAATGATCCACCGCCTGCGCTACCGCGGCGGCGATGTCGGGCACGCTGCTCATGCGCCCTTCGCCCACGTCGCCGCAGGCCTGCTCGCCGACGGCGGGTCCAACTAGGTTCACGCCACGGCGGCGCAAAGTGGCGCAGTTCTCCTGGGTGGCCGCATTGCTCCACATGTTGCGATTCATGGCCGGCGCCACCAGCAGAGGAGCGTTGGCGGCCAAGCAGACCGTGCCGAGCAGATCGCAAGCCTCGCCGCGCGCAAGACGGGCAATCGTGTTGGCGGTGGCCGGCGCGATCACGATGCAGTCGGCCCAGCGCGCCAGTTCGATATGACTCATGGCCGCCTCGGATGCCTCGTCCCACAGCTCGGTGCGCGCGGGAGTTCCCGTTACCGCTTGCATCAAAAGCGGAGAAATCAGCCGGGTGGCGCCCTCGGTGAGGACCGCGCGCACTTCCGCGCCCTGCTCGCCCAGGCGCCGCGCCAGTTCCGGGGCGCGATAGACCGCGACGCTGCCGCTAACGCACAGCAGTATCCGCTTTTCTGCCAAGCTGCTCATGGTTGCGGCCCATTATCCCCGCAAAAACGGCGGGACAATCATCCAAAACGCGGGACAATAGTCCAAAGCGCGGGACAATCATCCAAAACTATGCAAACACGCGGGCATTCGATCTTTGCGACGCGCCTGCGTCACTGCAAACTGCACCCATGGGCGGTTCAAGGATTAACGAGTGGCCCAGCAGCCAGCGCCCCCGGGAACGGCTGTTGGGGAACGGTGCCGACAGTCTTTCGGACGCGGACCTGCTGTGCATTCTCATCGGCTCGGGCGCCGGTGGCATGTCGGCGCTGGAACTGGCGCAGGAGTTGTTGCTGCGGTTTGGGGGATTGCGGGGCATTTTCGCCGCCACCCCGCGCGAGCTCGAAAAGGTCCGGGGAATCGGCGCGGCGAAGTCGGCCCTGTTGGCGGCCGCTCGCGAGTGCTGCACAAGGGCGCTCAAGGAGAAGATCACCACGGGCCGGCGCCTGCGCAATTCGTCGGACAGCGAGCGTTTCCTGATGGCGCGATTGCGGGACCGGCGCTACGAGACTTTCTGCTGCCTGTTTCTCGATTGCCGCAACCGCGTGCTGGCCTTCGAGGAACTGTTTCACGGGACCCTGGACAGCGCGATGGTGTATCCGCGCGAGATCGTCCGGCGAGCGATGGAACGGAACGCGGCGGCCGTGATACTGGCCCACAATCATCCCTCGGGAGTGGCCGAGCCCAGTCAGGCTGATCACCTGATTACGCAACGCATTCGCAAAGCGCTGGAACTGATTGATGTGCGGGTGTTGGACCACTTTATCGTGGGGCATGATGGGTGTGCTTCGTTGGCGCGGTTGGGGGCGTTGTAAAGCTGGACGTGGGAACGGTTGGTGTGCGCCGGTGTGGTCTCGCGTTCCCTCTCTGGGGGGACGCGGCGCTACGAGCACATCCGGTTGGTGTGCGCCGGCGCGCTCTAGCGTTCCCTCTCTGTGGGGACACGCTACGAGCACGTCCTGTGGGCTCTGCTCGGGCATCGTGCCCTCGCAAGGTCCCCACAGAGAGGGAACGCTAGAGCGCGCTAAGCAGGGCGTTGGGACAAGTCCGGCGAGATTATGGTGGCCTTGGGGGGAAAGGCCGACAGAAGAAGGCGGGTTATTTGATTTTGCCTTCCTTGTAGAGGACATGCTTGCGGGCGCGGGGGTCGTATTTCTTTACCGACATTTTCTCCGGATGGGTTCTCCGGTTCTTGGTGGTGGTGTAGAAATGGCCGGTGCCGGCGCTGGATATGAGTCTGATCTTTTCTCGCATTGCCTTGTTCCTGGTCCCAGGCTCAGTTGCCGGCGCTAGACGCGCTCTCCGGCCGCGCGAAGATCGGCCAGGACGCGGTCAATGCCGTCCCGATCAATGATCTTCAGGCCCTTGCGCGAAACTCGGAGCTTCACGTATCGCTTCTCGCTTTCCACCCAGAAACGATGGGTCTGCAGGTTGGGCAGAAAGCGGCGGCGGCGCTTGTTGTGCGCGTGCGAAACGGTGTTGCCCGACATGGGCCGCTTCCCGGTAACCTGGCATACGCGTGACATGTTCTGCTCCCCGGCGATCGCCGAATGGGCGGCTATTTTATCGCAGTACGGCGAGAACGCAGCACTCTCGGCAACTCACGTGTAGAGAGCACATAACTTGTCCGGTTTTAGAGCACACGAAGTGTCCGGTCGTATCTTCGGTCGTTTCCTGTTATTGGGAGGCACGAGATGGGGACCGCCAAGCATCGCGAGTGGAGGAGTATGGGGATGTTTGAGGAGGCGCTTGGGGACTGGCAAGGCGGTTGTTTGACGCAGGATCAGGCGGCGGCCTTGCTGGGGGTGAGCGCGCGGACATTTCGGCGCTGGATGGTTCGGTATGGCGAGGACGGCCTGGAGGGTTTGCGGAATCGGCGCGAGGGCGGCCAGCGCAGTTACACCTGGGTGAGGAACAAGCGACAATCGCATGGAGCGGTGGCCAAAGGCAAAGGCCGGGACAAGCACCGGCGCCAGCGCACGCCGGCGCCGTGGCCGGGGGTGATGCGGCACCAGAACGGCACGCTCTCGGTATGGCACGGCCCCCGGGCTTCTGGCTCGCTACGGGCCCGATGGCCAGCCGCGACCTGAGCTCCTGGAAAGGGTAGCCCGGTCGCTACGCTTCCTTCACGGGGAGCGCGAGCCCCGCTTGAGGGTCAACTCACAACCGGACACTTTATGTGCTCTAAGACCGGACACTTCTATTTGTCTGCAACACTGTTCGGTGCTTCGGCCCAGGCGGGGGTTCAAGCGGCTTCATCCATCAGCAGCGGACCCACCTCTCTCGCCCCGACGAACTGCGACAGAAGCCGGTAGTTGCCCAACTTGTGACGGATACGACCCGCCACGATGGCAGGATGCACATCAGCCTTCCGCGCCAGCGAAAGAACATTCCGAACACTCGGGTCGTCTTTCGCCGGATGCTCGTCCCAGATCTCCGACGGGATCAGCGCTTCTTGCGCCCATTCGTCCGCTTCGCTCTCACGCTCATCATCGCGGTCATGGTCCCGTTCGCGAAGTTGAAGATCGTCGATGAATATCTCTCCATTCCCGTCCGGGAAATGGCGGCCGAGATGGGCGAGCTCATGCAGAAGACAGAACCAGAAATTGTCGAGGCGGTCATACCGGATCGTCATGCCGACTACAGGTACGTTTTCCACGGTCCAGAGCGCGGCCCCATCGAGATGGGTTTTCGGCAGATGAGCCGCGACAACCAGCGCGATGCCATGCTTCGCGAGCTTCTCCCTGGCGAGCCTCGGTCCATCATCGAAGGTGCTGAGCCGCGCAAGATCTCGCAGGAAGACGAGGTCGATGGTCCCTCTCTCGTGGATACCCTCAAGCCCTGCGCATCTGGCCTTGCAAAGGATGTGAAGACACCACGCCTGCAAGGCATGCGTTTCGGTCCTTGCGTTCGTGCGCGCCCCGCCGCCCTGACGGAAGAGCGCTTGCGGAAGCGCTTCGCGGCCGCCGGCACAGGCGACAAGCTGCTGCATGATTTCCTCGATACAGTCCTTCATGTCCGCCGTCCTCGTGATCCAGCCCCGTTTGGCCATTGCGGTGACAGGAAAGCGGTCGAGATCAATCCCGGCAGGAGCCCTTGGCAGGCTCCTGCCGCCACGGATCAGAACCTCTGCGGGAATGCCCAGATGCTCATGCAAGGCACGGATCATCTTCAGGGTCAGGTCGCGCTTGCCGCTCAGCACCTCGGAGGCTTTCGCCCTGCTCCCGAAGATCGGGGCCAGGTCGCTCTGGTTCTTCCCGAGCTGCTGCATGCGGAACTTGATGGCCTCGATGGGATCGGGTGCGCCCATCGGAAAAAGCCGATCCTCGTAGATCTCCACGAGGGTCGCGAGCACGTCGAACTCGTCGTCTTCCGCCGGGGAGCGATCCATCTGGGAGGCGGTGGTGAAGCGCGCGGCGAGGTCCTTCTGGCAGGCGGCGAGGCCGAGGGCCAGAGCGATGTGCGTCTTGCCCCCGCCGCTCGGGCCGGGCAGGATCGCGTTCTCGCGGCGCTCGATGTAATCGCCGGGCGCGTGCGTTCGCCGATATCCAGTGTCATTGCAGATCGGATCCGGGCCGGGGTCAACAGGTGTTACACTTGACGTAAGGCGGATAACGCTGCTACGGTGGTGCCATGCAATGGTCGCGGAGACGGGTGCATCGTGATCGTCGGTTTCGCCGACAGGAGGACCGAGAGGTTCTACCGGGGAAGCCGCGTCGCAGCCTTCTCCGGCTTCGAGCGCACCGCTTCCCGCAAGCTCGACCAGCTTGATGCAGCCACCGGCCTCCGCGACCTCGCGCGGCCCGGCAACCTCCTGGAGGCGCTCAAGGGCCGGCGCAGGGGGCAGTGGAGCATCCGCATCAACGACCAGTGGCGGATCTGCTTCACGTGGCCCGAGGGGAGTCCCGGCCCGGCCGGGGTGGAAATCGTTGACTACCACCGATGAGGAGGTACAGGCCCATGCGCGAGCCCATCCATCCGGGCGAGACGTTACGCGAGGACCTTGACGCGCTCGGCATGAGCGCGTCGGAGCTTGCGCGTCGGATCGAGGTGCCGGTGAACCGCATCACCGGGATTCTCAACGGGCAGCGCGCCGTCACCGGCGACACGGCGCTGCGCCTGGGGCGGTTCTTCGGGACCTCGGGCGAATTCTGGCTCAACCTCCAGAAGCTCTACGAGCTGCGCCGCACAGAGCGCGAGAGCGGGGCGGCGATCGCCCGGCTGCCCACGCTCGACGCCGACAGTGGTGCGCAAGCGGCGGGGTGAGGTTCGACCGTGCAGAAGGCGGCCAATGGCCGCCGACGCTAGCGACACACAGCTTGATATGGAGTGGGTCGTCGGCCTCGTAGACACCCATGCTCCGAAACGGCGCGAACGACGGGGCACGGTTCATGCGCGGGATTGGGCGCTGGTGGAGCGCACGTAGGGCAGCGCGCCGTATCGGCCCGCGAGATATGCGCGCTCCAGGTTTTCGGCTCCTAGTCGGGGTCGAAAGTCGGTTAACGGGAATATCTGCGTTTCGAATCGGGAGTTCCGCTCGCAGAACCAGATCTGGTCGCGCCGGAAAACATCCTGGCTCAAAATGGAAGTGTCGTGAGTGGTGAACACGAGCTGCGCTCCCTTCCTGTTTGCCTCGGGATCGTGGAAGCGGTCGACCAGGGACTTGACCAGGGCGGGATGCAGGTTGTCGTGTAGTTCGTCGAACACGATCACGTGCCCGTTGTCGAGAGTATCCAGCCAAGGAGCCGCGAGGGCGAACATCTTCTGGGTTCCATCGGACTCCTCCTCCAGATCCAGTTCCACGCCCTGGTCGCGAGCCGTATTGCGGCTCACTCGTACCCGCATGAGCGGGCCTCCGGACAGCTGCTCCCGCAAGGCCTGCCCGATCTCCGCAGGCAGGCTGTCAGGAACCATCTCGGGCAAAAATTCCTCGCGGACGATACTCAGGTCGTCAATCGCCAGGTCCGCACCGCGCAGGAATCGGACCAAATCCGCCTTGCGGCCACCGTCGCACCACTCAGTCGAGAACAAATTCGCCCAACCTCCGATCCCGGCGATGTGAAGATTATTGCGGAACCAGCCGAAGAACGGCTTCAATTTCTCGCTGTTGAGAGTCGCCGCGGTGGAAAGAAGCAGGGCATTCGGACGTGTCGCCCGCCGCCAGACCTCCCTGTCCCCGGCGAGCTTGCTGCCGAACTTGCATCGGACCGCGCGTGTTCCAGATTCGGTGGTCCGCTCGAACCAGACCTGAACTCGTCCTTGCGGCCAAACGTAGAGCCACTCTTCCATCACAAGGGCGCGGGTAGCAGAAAATCCGTACTGAAATCGTATGCCATCCGCAATTGCGATGACTTCGAAAGTTGTTGGCCGGGCTCCGCTTTCAGAATCGAAGCGAAATGGCATGACCGGTAAAGCATTGTTTTCGTGGGCGGAATGGAGCACGATCCCCTGCATCGCTTGGAGCGCCCGAATGAGATTGGTCTTGCCCGCGGCGTTCGCGCCGTAAATCGCAGCGGACCGCACAAGAGGAATCGAACGGACACCCTCGTTCAGCTTCGGCGTCACCATTACTATTCCTGGTATCGGCGCGAGGGAGGCCAGCGCAGTTACACCTGGGTGAGGAACAAGCGGCAATCGCATGGGGCGGTGGCCAAAGGCAAAGGCCGGGGCAAGCACCGACGCCAGCGCACGCCGGCGTCGTGGCCGGGGGTGATGCTCCACCAGGACGGCAGTTCTCACGAGTGGGTTCCCGGCAAGATATGGGACCTGATTGTGACGATGGACGATGCCAAAAACGAGCACTACTCGATGTTCTTTTGCAAGGAGATTCACGAGCGGACGGTGGCCTGCGACAACTGCGTGCGCTTTCAGGGACGGGCGCTGCAATTGCCGGCCAGCCGCTACCGGCCGCATTACTTCAAGGCACGGGTCAAGGTGCGCCGGCACATGGACGGCACGCTCTCGGTATGGCACGGCGCCCGGCTTTCTGCCGGTCGTCGTAGCCGAGTCTCGCCGCGTCCCTGCACGGCGCTTCGGAGAATCCTACCGACCACACAGCTAACCCGGAGCCGCTCGCATCTCGACGGATCGGGTCGGGCTGGTTGGTCATGGCTGAGCATCGGTCGGCGGTGAAGGGTCTCCACGTCAAGGTATCGGTTTCGAAGCGGGAACGCACGGGTCGGTTGGGGCTGGATGCTGTCGTTTCGCCGTTGGAGTTTTCTTGATTGGAAACTTGCAGAATCAGCGTGAAATCTCGTAAAGCGTTGGAATGCAACGAGTTGCTTTCTTGGTGGGTATTTGATCGATACCGCATTGGGTGGCCCATATCGCCCATATAGGAGGCGGAAAACTCGCTACCCGTCGCTCACCGCCTCGAAGCTGGCGAGGGCCGAGCGGAGGCGCTCCAGAATCTCCTCGACTGGGACGGCGCATCTCTTCCGCAACCGCCTGACCAGTTTGTGGGCCCACGTCTTGCCGCGTCGACAGTGTCGGTTCAGATATCTGGATGCGTTTTTATGTACCGGTGCGGCGGAGTAAAACTGTACCACCGGCACGGCGGTAGCTTGTCCCCGTAGTCCACGGGAGGGTCCCGCGCGCGGGGCGACGCGCCTCGACGCGGCTGACGGCGGCCCGGGCGTGGGAGGGGCCTGTGCGCCCACGGGGTCAAGCGGGGTTATTCAGACGGGCGCTGGCGTCGTGATCGGCTCTGCTTGAGCCTGTAGCTCTCGCCGTTCATTTCCAGGATATGGACGTGGTGGGTGAGGCGGTTGAGCAGGGCGCCGGTGAGACGTTCGCTGGCGAAGACCGAGGTCCATTCCTGGAAGGGCAGGTTGGAGGTGGCGATGGTGGCGCCGTTCTCGTAGCGCCGGCTGAAGACATCGAACAGCAGCTCACTGCCGGTCTGGGAGAGAAGGCAAAGGCCGTGCCGGGAAAGCGTCAGCGCGCGCTGCGCGAGCCGTAGGCGGCGATGAGCATCGTCAGAATCAGGGGAAGCAGGCGCTCCGCCCAGTCGCCGGGAGTGTTTTCCTGCCAATTCAGCAGCACGGTAAAAACGAAACCGCAAAGCAGCACCGCCAGCGCGTAAGCGGGTCGCACCCGGCGGCGCAGCACGGCCATCACCACCAGCGGCGCAAACGAAGCGCCCAGCGCGTGCCAGGCAAACAGCACGCGGGAGAAAATGGCCTCGGGCGCATACAGGGCAATCAGAGTGGCGCCCACGGTAATGCCTGTAACCACCAGATAGGTGGACTTCAGGCTCTTCCTGCGCCGCTCGACCTCCAGCCGCCAGTCGCGCGACGCGGCCGCCGCTCCGGCCAGCAGTTGGCTGTCGGCGGTGGACATGATGGCGCTGAGCACGGCCGCGATCACCAGGCCCGCCACTACCGGCGGCAGCAACCCTTCGGCCACCGCGAACAGGACGTTTTCGGCGTTGTCCAGGCCGGCAAACAGGACCCGGCCGGCAAGACCCAGGATCGTCATGCCGGACAGCACCAACACGATCCAGACCATCGCGATGATTCTTCCCTGACGGATGGCGCGCTCGTCACGGGCGGCCATGAAGCGGTTCACCACATGCGGCTGGCCGGGCTGAGCCAGACCCACGGAAAGGCAGCCGACGATGAAGCCCAGCGCCGCGATGCCTCCGTTGGAGGGCGTCAGGCGGAACGGAGCTTCAGATGAAGCAAGCGCCGCCGCCAATCCCTCCCCCTGCCCCAGGGCGAACACCGCGGCGAGCGGAAGGAGCGCTGCCACCAGCGCCATGAGCAGGCCCTGAAGCGTGTCGGTGACGCTTACCGCCAGAAAGCCGCCGAGCAGGGTGTAGCCGAGAATCACGGCCGCGCCCAGAACAATGCTCAAGTCCGCCTCCAGTCCCAGCGCCTGGCTGAAGGCGTTGCCCGCAGCCTGAAACTGGGCGGCGACGTAAAACACGAAGGAAATCAGAATGATCAGCGAGGCCACCTTACGCGAAACGCGCCGCAGCAGATCGTCGCCCTGGCCCAGGAGCAACTCGGTGAGCGTGAGCGCGCCGCTGCTTTCGGCCATCTGCCTCAGCCGCGGCCCAACCCAGAACCAGTTGATGATGTAGCCCAGGATGACCCCGCCGCACAACCACACGGCCGGCGGCCCCTCAAGAAAGGCAAAGCCGCTTACTCCCAGCAGCGTCCAGGCCGACGCCGCGCTTGCCGAGGAGCTGATCGACGTGACCCAGGCGCCAATGCGGCGGCCGCCGAGAAAGTAGTCGCCGGGATCCTGCGAGCGCCGGTAGGCCCAAAGCCCGATCGCCAGCAGGACCACCTTGTAGGCAATCAGGGTGGCGATGATGGTTGCGTCGCTACTCATGGGCAGGGGACATGCGGCGCGAACCGGCAATGGCAATGCTCAAGGTCACGAGCATTGGCGCCAGGCGCTCCGCCCAGTCGCCCGGCGTGTCCGGCTGCCAGTGGAGAAGGACCGTAAGGGTGAACCCGCAAAGCAGAACGGCGAGCGCATAGGCGGACTTCACCTGCCTGCCCAACACCGCCATGTACACCAGCGGAGCAAACGACGCGCCCAGCGCGTGCCAAGCGAACAGCACACGCAGGAACACGGACTGGGGCGCGTACAGGGCGATCAGGGTGGCGCCTGCCGTAATCGCCACCACCGCAGCGTAGGTGGACTTGAGCCCCACGGCCTTGCGCGCCCGTTTGAGGCTCCAGTCGCGCGACACCGCCGCCGCGCCGGTCAGCAACTGGCTGTCGGCGGTGGACATGATGGCGCTGAGCACGGCCGCGATCACGATCCCCGAAAGCACCGGCGGCAGGAGGCGTTCGGTCGCCACGAAGAACAGGCTCTCGGGATTGCCGATGTCGGAGTACAGGACCCGTCCGGCCAGACCCAGAATGCCCATGCCGGCAAAAACCAGCGCCACCCAAACCAGCGCAATGATCCGTCCCCGGCGCACGGCTCGCTGATCGCGCGCCGCCATGAAGCGATTGGCCACGTGCGGCTGGCCCGGCTGACCCAGGCCCACGCACAAGGAACCCACAAGGAACCCCACTGCCGCCATCCCGGCCTGCGGTGGCGCCAGGCTGAAGGCTTCGCCCGTCACGCTGAACAAATTGCTGCTGCCGGAAATCAAAACGAGCGCGAACACCACCACCACCGGCACCAACAAGGAAACCAGCAGCATCAGGAAACCCTGCAAGCTGTCGGTCAGACTCACCGCCAGGAAGCCGCCCAGCAGCGTGTAGGCCAGGATCACGCTGGCCCCGAGCAGGATGCCGGACTGCACCGAGATGCCGAGTGATTCCTCGAAGGCGTTGGCGGCGGCCTGAAACTGCGAGGCCACGTAGAACGTAAAACACACCAGAATAATGACCGAAGCGGCACGGCGGGCGAGGCGCGCCCAGCGGTCGTCCCCGCCCAGAAGCAACTCCGTCAGCGTGAGCGCGCCGGTGCGCTCGGCCGCCCGGTTCAGGCGCGGCGCCACCCAGCACCAGTTCAACACATAGCCGGACACGGCACCCAGGACCAGCCACAAACCCGGCGGGCCGAGCGCATAGACGAAACCGCTGATTCCCAGCAGCGTCCAGGCCGAGGTGGTGCTGGCCGATGCGCTCAACGACGTGACCCACGCGCCAATGCGCCTGCCGCCCAGCAGGAAATCGCCCTGATCCCGAGTGCGTCGGCGCGCCCACAAACCCATCCCCAGCAGGACGAGCATGTAAACAATCAGAGTAACGATGACGGTTGTGCTGCTGTTCATCCGCTATCCACAAAGTCCGGCGGCCAACTATATCCCCGAAATTCCCCCAACCCCCACACCGACCCCGCCAAAACTCGCCCCAACCCCCTCGTCTGCGCGCTGTCGCGTCGGATCGTCCCCCCGCACCCTCGTTCGCGCGCGCTCACATTCCCTCTCCGCGCGAACCATCGAGTACCCGAAATTCGCCCCAACGCCGTAGTTTGCGCGCTGTCGCGTTCCCTCTCTGTGGGGAGCTTGCGAGGGCAGGATGCCCGAGCCGAGCCCACAAGGACATGCTTGTAGCGTCTCCCCACAGAGAGGGAACGCGACAGCGCGCCGGCGAACAACACCCACTCATACGCGAAAAGCCCCACCAAATAGCAGCACGCAACGTACAATTCCAACATGCCCGGATGGCGATTCTGGATTGATCGCGGCGGTACGTTCACCGACGTGGTAGCCCGCACTCCCCAGGGAGGCTTGGAGGTTCGCAAGCTATTGTCCGAAGACCCCTCCCGCTATTCGGACGCGGCAGTACACGCCATCGCGTCGCTGCTGGCCGAAAGCGCAGATTCCGGCGCCGTCTGCGATCTGAAAATGGGCACGACGGTGGCCACCAACGCCCTGCTGGAACGCCGCGGAGACCCGGTCCTTCTCGTCGTCACGCGGGGCTATGCGGACGCCCTGCTGATCGGGTACCAGAATCGCCCGGACCTGTTCGATCTCCGGATCCGCCGGCCGGACCCTTTGTATGCGGAAGTGCTGGAAGCCGACGAGCGCATCAATGCCCGTGGCGAAACGCTGACCGCGCTGGACACCGAAACGCTTGCGGAACAGCTTTGCGCCGCGCGGCAAAGGGGGCTTGAGGCGGCAGCGGTGTGCTTCATGCACTCCTGGCGAAACCCGCAGCACGAAATACTGGCGGGCGAACTCGCAGCGCGGGCGGGTTTCAATCAGGTGTCGCTTTCGCACGAAGTGTCGCCGCTGATAAAGCTGATCAGCCGCGGCGACACCACGCTGGTAGACGCCTATCTCTCCGGGGTGTTGCGCCGCTACATCGACAGTCTTCGCACGGGTTTGCGCAGCCGGAGGATCTCGCCGTCGAACCTCGCCTTCATGCAGAGCAACGGCGGGCTGGCGGACGCTGCCCGGTTCCGCGGCAAGGACGCCATCCTCTCCGGCCCCGCCGCCGGCGTGGTGGGCGCCGCGCGCACCGCGCGCCAGGCGGGCTTCGAGAAGCTGATTTGCTTCGATATGGGGGGCACGTCCACCGATGTGGCTCTTTATGCCGGCAATTACGAGTACGCCACGCACAACGAGATTGCTGGCGTGAGGTTGCGCGCGCCGATGCTCAAGGTGCACACGGTGGCGGCCGGCGGCGGCTCGCTGCTGCGTTTCCGCGACGGCAGATTCGTTTCCGGGCCGGCATCGGCCGACGCCAACCCGGGACCGGCCTGCTACCGCAACGGCGGTCCCTTGACCGTAACCGACGCCAACCTGCTGCTGGGCCGCATCCACCCGGACCTGTTCCCTCGGGTGTTCGGTCCCGATGGCTGTCAGGATCTGGACATCGAAGCGACGCGCGCGGGATTTGCCCAGCTGGCGCAGGAGGTCGAGGCAGAAGGCGGCCCGTCCATGAGCGCCGAGCAGGTGGCCGAAGGCTTCCTGCGGGTAACCATCGATCAGATGGCCGCCGCCATCGAAAAAGTTTCGGTGCAAAGAGGCGAGAACCCGGCCGAGTTTGCGCTGTGCTCCTTCGGCGGCGCTGGCGGCCAGCACGCCTGCGCCGTGGCCGACGCTCTCGGGATGGAAACGGTGCTGCTACACCCGCTGGCCGGGGTGCTGTCGGCGCTGGGGCTGGGACTGGCGCCCCTGCGCGCGTACCGCCAGGAGGCTGTGGAGCAGGTGCTGGACACGGCGCTGATTCCGAACCTGCGAGCCCGCTTCCGGAAGCTGGACGACGACTGCCGCAGCGAACTGCTCAGCGCGGACGTTCCGGCCGACCAACTGTCCTTCGAGAGGATCGCCGAAATTCGCGTCATGGGCTCCGATAACACGCTGCCCGTTCCGTTTTGCCCGCGGCGATCGAACCGGCAATCGTTGGGCGGGCAATTCGCCGAAGCTCACCGGGCGCGATTCGGCATCGAGCCTCCCGGCGAGCAACTGGTGGTCGAGGCAATCCGCGTGCAGGCCGGCGGCGAGACCGGCGAGGAATACTGCTTCGAGAATCGCAGCCAAAGCGGCTTCGAGAATCGCGCCCCAAGCCGCTTCGAAAATAGCGGCCAAAGCAGCGGCGGCGGGAAGCCCACGCCCTCGTTTGAAACGCAAACCCTGTTCGACGGGAGGCGTCGCGCCACGCCCGTATACCGGCGCGGCCACATTGCGCCCGGCGCGTCGATTGCGGGCCCCGCCATCATCGCCGAGGACCATGCCACCACGGTGGTGCCGCCCGGTTGGCAGGCGGGCGCGCGATCCACCGGCCACCTGGTGCTGACGCGCTGCGGACAGCGCCAACAAACGGCGGACAACCAACAGCGGCCGGACCCGGTGCTGCTGGAAGTGTTCAACAACCGCTTCATGCACATCGCCGAACAAATGGGCGCGGTGCTGGAGAACACGGCGCACTCGGTGAACATTAAGGAACGCCTGGATTTTTCCTGCGCGCTGTTCGACTCGCGCGGCGAACTGGTGGCCAACGCGCCGCACATGCCCGTGCACCTGGGGTCCATGGACGCCAGCGTGAAGGCAGTCTTGAGAGCGCGGAAGCGGGGACCGCGGCGCGGCGAAGCCTACCTGGTCAACGCGCCCTATAACGGCGGCACCCATCTCCCCGACCTCACCGTGGTGTCCCCCGTCTTCCTCGGCGACGCTGATGGCGACGCCGATCAGGCGCGGTTCTTCGTGGCCTCGCGCGCGCATCACGCCGACATCGGCGGAACCACGCCGGGCTCCATGCCGCCGGACAGCCGGCGAATCGATCAAGAGGGCGTGCTGTTCGACAGTTTCCTGCTGGCTTCCCGCGGGCGCCTCAGAGAGCGCGAACTTCTGGCGGCGCTGGAGGCGGGACCGTGGCCGGCCCGCGCTCCGGACCGCAACCTGGCCGATCTCAAGGCGCAACTGGCCGCCAACGCCAAGGGAAGCAGAGAACTTCGGGCGCTGGTGGGACATTACGGGCCGGAGACCGTGCGCGCCTACATGTCGCACGTGAGGGACAACGCGGAAGAATCGGTCCGCCGCATCATCGACCGGCTGAACGACGGCGCTTTCACCTGCGAGATGGACGGCGGCCAGCGCATTTCGGTGTCCATACGCATCCACCGCAAAGAGCGCGAAGCAGTCATCGATTTCAGCGCCTCCAGCAGCCAGTCCCCCGGCAACTTCAACGCGCCCGCGCCGATCACCCGCGCCTGCGTCCTGTACGTGTTCCGAACGCTGGTGGGCGCGGGCATACCCATGAATTCGGGTTGCATGAAGCCGCTGCGCCTGATCCTTCCCGAGGGCAGCCTGCTCAACCCGCGCTGGCCCGCCGCCGTTGTGGCCGGCAACGTCGAAACCTCGCAGTGCGTGGTGGACACGCTGTGCGGCGCGCTGGGCGTGGCGGCGGCGGCGCAGGGAACCATGAACAACGTCACCTTCGGCAATGATCGCTATCAGTACTACGAGACGGTGTGCGGCGGCAGCGGGGCGGGGCCGGATTTCGACGGCTCGGCGGCCGTGCATACGCACATGACCAACTCGCGGCTTACCGACCCGGAGGTACTGGAATTGCGCTACCCGGTGCTGTTGCGCGAATTCCGGCGCCGTAGCGGCAGCGGCGGCGAGGGGCGGCGGCGGGGCGGCGACGGGGCGGTGCGCAGCATCGAGTTTCTTGAGCCCATGGAACTGGCGCTGCTGGCCAACCGCCGACGCACGGTTCCGTTCGGGCTCGAGGGAGGCCGGGATGGCGCTCCCGGCAGCGCCCGCGTGGCGCGGAGCGATGGCCGCGTCACCACGCTGGGCGCCTGCGACCGGACGCGGGTGGAGGCCGGCGATCGGTTCGTTCTCGAGACGCCCGGGGGCGGAGGTTACGGCATGAGCCGCGACGCATCGTAAGGTACTGGCTGATGTTTGACATCGCGCTGGTCATCACAATCCTTGTGATCGCCCTGGTCCTGTTCGTGACCGAGGCGCTGCGCATGGACATCGTGGCGTTGCTGGTGGTGGGCGCGCTCACCATCACCGGCCTGGTCACGCCTGCCGAAGCGGTGGCCGGCTTCAGCAACGAGGCCGTCATTACGCTCTGGGCCATGTTCATCATCAGCGAGGGGCTGTTGCGAACCGGCATGGGCGACCTGATCGGCCGATACATAATGCGCATATCCGGCCGCAACGAAGCCGCACTGGTAGCGGTCATCATGCTCGCCTCGGGCGGGCTGTCCGCCTTCATGAACAATATCGGCGTGGCGGTGCTGATGCTGCCGGTGGTGATGGGGCTGGCCCGCCGGGCCCGGGTGCCTCCTTCGCGTTTGCTCATGCCCCTGTCTTTCGGCTGCCTGCTGGGCGGGCTGACCACCCAGATCGGCACGCCGCCGAATTTGCTGGTGTCCGCCGCGCTGGCCGAGCAGGGGACGTACAGTTTCACGCTGTTCGACTTTCTGCCTGTGGGCGCCTGGGCGCTGCTGGCAGGCGTGCTGTTCCTGGTACTGTTTGGCCGACAGTTGCTTCCCACGCGCGAAGCCGGCGAATTCAGCAGGACCCGCAGCCAGCGCAACCTGCGCGCGCTCTACGGCCTGCGCGAGTTCATGTTTACCCTGTCGCTGAACGCCGGCTCCAAGCTCGCCGGGCGAACCCTGGCCGACAGCCGCATCGCCGCTCTGGGACTGGTGATCATCGCCATCGAACGAGGCCGGCGCATCATTCGGCTGCCATCCCGGCAAACGGTTCTCAAGGAAGGCGACCGGCTGCTGGTGCAGGGCCGGCGGGATCACATCGAGGAGTTGCGGGCCTGGCAGGCGGCGATCGACAAGGGCCAGTCGGTGGCGGCCAACCTGCCGATGACCGAGCACTTGCGCATGGTGGAGGTGCGCGTGGCCCAGGGGTCGCCGCTCATCCAGAACCCGATCAACCGCCAGGAAATGCAGATCAAGACGCGCGGTCTGGTGACCGCTTTGCGGCGCGGCGGCAGGGTCGAGTTGTCCGGCCTGGACCGGCTCCCCTTGCGCGCCGGCGACTACTTGCTGCTGCAGGGTCTGGACGATACCGCCGACCTGGCGCGCCGACTGGAGGGTTTCGACGAGGTGGTGGAGCTCGACCCGGCCACGGTGGAGCAACTGTACCGGCCCGACGAACGTGCCATCAGCCTGCGCATTCCGGCGGGCTCGCCGCTGGTTGGAGCCGCCTATGCCCGCACCCGGTTGGCGGAAGCGCTGCAGTTCAGGCTCCTGGCAATCCATCGCGACGAGGAGGTGCACTTCATTCCGGACCCGGACGAAGTCTTCCAGGAGGACGACCGGATACTGCTGCAAACACGCCGGAAGGACCTGGAAACCCTGCGCGCGGTGCAAGAGCTGCAAATCGAGGAAGAAATGACGCCGGCGCTGAATCTGTACGCTTCCGAGCGGCTGGCGACCGGCGAAGTTACGCTGGCGCCACTGTCCCGCCTGGTGGGCCGCGCGGCGGCGGAGATGGGGTTCAACGAGAAATTCGGCCTGGAGTTGGTCGCTATTCGTCGGGCGGGAGAAACCTTGCACACCGACCTGCAAACCGAACGGCTCAACTTCGGCGACGCATTGCTGCTCGTGGGGCCCCGCGACAACCTGAGGCGTTTGGTCAACGATCCCTCGTTCATCGAGGTTACGCCCTTCGTGCCGCGGCGTCCCCGCAAGCGCTACGCCGGCCTGGTCATGATCGGCGTCATCGGCGCGGTGCTTTCCGGCTGGTTGCCCATTTCCATCGCTGCGCTCATCGGCGCCACCCTCATGGTGCTCATCCGATGCCTGAGCATGGAAGACGCCTACCGCGCCATCGACTGGAGGGCGGTTTTTCTCATTGCCGGCATGCTGCCGCTGGGCACCGCGCTGGACAATACGGGGGCCGCCCGCCTGCTGGCCAGCACCACCGTGGATCTTCTCGGCAACCTGGGGCCCTGGTACGTGATCGGGGGCCTCTACCTGGTTACCGCCCTGGCCACCATGATCGTGCCCACTGCCGCACTGGTGGTGCTGATGTCCCCGGTGGTATTGTCGGCCAGCGCCTCGCTCGGCATTGCTCCCACCACCGCGATGATGGCCATGGCCATGGCGGCGTCGGCCAGTTTCACCAGCCCCATTTCGCACCCCGCCAACATCCTCATCATGGGCCCGGGCAATTACCGATTCGCCGACTACATCCGCGTCGGCGTGCCGCTAACCGCGCTGGTTTTCATTGTGGTGATGCTGGTGCTGCCGATATTCTGGCCGCTGCAGCCGGCCGGTGCCGGATAAACCGGGCACGGCAGCCTGCGCCATCATGGCTGAATCCGTTCTCATCGTCGGCGGGGGCCAGGCTGCAGCGCAGCTGATCGTCTCGCTTCGCCAGGGCGGGCATCAGGGACCGATTACGCTGGTCAGCGAGGAAGGCGCCGCGCCCTACCAGCGCCCGCCGTTGTCCAAGCAGTATCTGGGCGGAAAGCTCGAACGCCGGCGCCTGCTGCTGCGGCAGCCCGAGTACTACCAATCCAGGGGCGTGGAGTTGCTGCTAGGGCGGCGGGTCGTGTCCATCGACCGGCAGCAGCGGCTTGCCGTGCTGGACAGCGGCGGGGAACTTCGATACGACCGCCTGGTTCTGGCCACGGGGAGCCGCCTGCGGCACCTGGATGTGCCGGGCAGCGACCTGGCAGGCATCCACTATCTGCGCTCGCTGGCCGACTCCGATCGCCTCCGCGCGGAACTGGTCGCCGGACGGCGGATCATCATTGTGGGCGGCGGGTACATCGGCCTGGAAGTGGCGGCCACGGCCACGAAGATGGGTGCGCGCGTTACCGTGCTGGAAGTCCTGCCGCGTGTGATGAGCCGGGTGGTCAGCGCCGAAGTGGCGGACTGGCTGGCTGACCTGCACCGGCAATCCGGGGTGCGCATTCATACCGGCGTGCGAGTCCGCGGTTTTTCCGGCCAGAATCGCGTCGAAGGCGTCGAGACCAGCGGGGGAAGCTTCCCGGCCGACGCGGTGGTCGTGGGGATTGGCGTGCTGCCGTCCTCGGCACTGGCGCGCGAATGCGGACTGCGCGAAGACGACGGAATACGCACCGACGAGTACTGCCGCACCGAGGACGAGTCCGTGCTGGCGGCAGGCGACTGCGCGCGAGCCGTAAACACGCTGCTGGGAAAGGCGATTCGCCTGGAATCGGTCCAGAACGCCGTGGACCACGGCCAAGTGGCAGCCTCCGTGATCCTGGGGAATCGCAAAGCCTATTCGGGCACGCCCTGGTTCTGGTCCGAACAGTATCAGGCCAGGCTTCAGATCGCCGGCGTGGCGGCGCCCGACGACGAAACGGTGCTGCGAGGCAACCCTAGTGACGGGGCCTTTGCGGTCTTTCGCCTCCGCGACGGCCGCCTGAGCGCGGTGGAAGCCGTATCCAGGCCCCGGGAATTCATGACCGGCAGAAAAATGATCGCCGCGCAAGTCTCGCCGGACCCCGCCCTGCTCGCCGACGCTTCCGCCAATCTGAAGGACCTCTTGCCATCCTGATGTCGCGTCCCGTCCCCATGCGAGGGTACAGGCGGGACGCAACACGGGATTTACGACGAATATTGCGGCAAATACCGACAATTTCCGGCTTGCCGCGCTGCGCTTCCCAAGGGCAGGATTCCCGGCATGGATCCGCCCACTTCAACGATCGGCGAACGAACTGCGCTGTCCCGCGCTCTGGCGGATATCGCCGTTCGCCGGGAGAACGAGCCGGAAATCTGGCGCGGCTACTTTGAGCGCTTGCTCAGCGGCCGGACGATAGGGCCGCTGCCGTTCGATCACGGGCACGCGGGGGCGGGACAGCACGCCATTGCGGGGCAGCACGCCATTGCCGGACAATGCGCGTTCGCCCTCGATGTCCCCGGAGAGGAACTGCCCGATCGATCCAGCCCGGCTCTCGGGAAATTCCGCCAGCGAGTGTCGCAATTGCAGGGTCAGGAAGTGGCGCTGGGCATCGATCTCTCCGGAATTTCGCCTCGGGTGTTCGACGCATGGCTGACGGCCCTCACCGGCGAATTGCAGCAGATGCGCAATACGGGACAGGCGCCGCCTTACGTTGCCATGTCCTTGCAGGCGGAGCATGCCGGATGCGCGGCCTTGCTTGAAGCGGCGGGCAGCGGGCGTCTGGCGGGCGCGGGCGTGGTGGTGCGAGTGGGCCGGCAAAGTTTCGGATCGGGAGCGGAGTGGGCCGAACTGATCGACGCCAGCCACAAGCGGGCCGGAGTGGACCTGGTACTGCGCGGCGACCGGCCTCCCCTGACCGAACTGGCGGGCAGGGAAACAGCCGATGCCGTAATGCCCTTGAGTCTGTTCGAGGCGCCAGCGGATACCGCCTGGCTGGGCATGCAATTCGATTTGAGCACAATTCCTGCGGAGCAGATCGAACGGGGAGTGGGCCACCTTAGAAAGCTGGTGCGCGTGGGCGTGCGGCTGGTGGACAACCTGATTGATTCGGTTTCCTGGCCGTCTGGAATTCTCAAGGCCGACGCGCGCGCAAACCGTCGCCTGACCGCGCACGTGACGGGCATCGGCGATTTGGCGCTCAAACACGGCATGGACCCGCAGGAACCGTCCACGGTGGCAACCATCCAGCGCTGGTTGCGCCTTTTCAAGCGCCAGCTTCTACGCGAATCCACGCGCCTGGCCCGGGAACGCGGGCCTTATCCCGCCCTGGACGCCGAGCAACTGGTGCAGATTCTGGTTCCGCGCTACGGCCCTGCGCGGGCGAAGCAGATCATCGCCCAGCGCAGCCCGCGCCACCGGCAACTCCTGGCGCTGTCGCCGTATTGCGTGCTGCCGCGCGCGCCCACCCGGATCCCTGCGCGGGCGTGGCTGAACCTGCTGCCGGTGGTCCGGGTCGCGGACAACATCACCATGCACGGGAGCCGGGTTCGCGCGCTGCTGGGGCGCGACGATTACGAGCGGTTGCTGCGCCGCAGTTGGGCGCTGTCCCGCGCCTGAGCAAACGGCTGAAAGGCGCGCAATTCGCGACGCCGAGGCTGCTACCATAGCAGTCTTGCTTCGACTGCATGGCCCTTGAAGGGGGGTGGATCTTGCCGGAATTCCCGGGCGCGCACGCTGTCATGGTAATGCTGCTTACCGGCTTCGCGCTGTACCTGTTTACCCGCGACCGCATTCCTCTGGAAACTGCCGGCATGGGCATTCTCCTGCTGCTGTTGCTCGGGTTCCACATCTGGCCGCTGGAACGCGACGGCGAACAGATCATCCGCTCGACCGATTTCTTCCAGAACCTGGGCCATGAGGCGCTGATCACGATCACGGCCCTGCTGGTGGTGGGCAAGGGGCTGGAAACCACCGGCGCGCTGCGTCCGGTTGCCCTGTTCTTCACCCGGCTGTGGAGCCGCCAACCGCTGCTCGCGGCGTTGCTGACCCTGGTGGGGTCCGCCGTGTTCAGCGCCTTTTTGAACAACACGCCGGTGGTGGTCATGCTGCTGCCGGTGCTTACCGCCGCGGCGCTGCACGCTCAACGGGCGCCTTCGGAGATCCTTCTGCCGATGGGGTTCGCAACGCTGATCGGGGGCATGTCCACGGTGATCGGCACCTCCACCAATCTGCTGGTCGTGGGAATTGCCGAACAGGACCTGGGCCTGGAGCGGTTCGGCATGTTCTCCTTCTCGCTGCCGGTGTTGCTGGTAGGCGGCGTGGCGCTTGTCTTCCTGTGGCTGTTGGCTCCCAAGCTGGTGCCTGAACGCAAGCTTCCACTGCAAACCGCCAGCCGTTTCTACGCTTCCATGCTGCTGGTGCGGCGCGGGGGGTTCGCGGCCGGCAAGACGATCGCCGAGATTCGCGAGCGCACCAACAACAGCATAAATGTCACCGGCCTGTTGCGGCGCGACAAGGTCCACATATCGCCGCTGCCCACAACGCGCGTGCAGCCCGGCGACGGAATTCTGGTGCGCGACACCGTGGAGCGGCTGCACGACTACGAGGAGCTGCTGGGCGCATCCTTGCCGGGCGGCGATCTGCGCTTTTCCGACGAGCCGCAGCAGATCGCGGAAGTGGTGGTGACACGCGGCTCACCGCTGGACAAACGGAGCGTCCGGGACGCCCATTTCGACGAGATTTACGATCTCACGCCGCTGGCCATTTACCGGCCCGGCGCGCCCGAAAAACAGGCCCAGGACCTGCTGAACGCTACGCTGAGCACCGGCGACGTGTTGCTGGTGCAGGCGACTCGCGCCCAGATCCGCCGGCTGGCCACCGAATCCTCGATGCTGGTGCTGGGGCGGGTCATCGAGCTGCCGCGCGCCGGCAGGGCCCGCGCCGCGGTAGGCATCATGGCGCTGGTGATTGCGCCGGCGGCCCTGAGCGTGGTTCCCATCGTGCTGACCTCGGTGGTGGGCGTCGGACTCATGATCGCCGCGAAGTGCCTCAGTTGGCGCAATGTTCGCGATGCCTTCAACGTGCCGCTAACCATCATCATCGTGGCCAGCCTGGGACTCGGACAGGCCCTGATGAAGACCGGCGCCGCCGAGTGGCTGGCGCAGTTGTTCGTGGCGGGCTCCGCGGGTTTGCCCATCCCGCTCATTCTCAGCGGCCTGATGCTGTTGATGGCCTTGCTCACGAACGTGGTGTCCAACAACGCCGCCGCCATTATCGGCACGCCGATCGCCGCCTCTATCGCCTCCGGCCTTGGAGCGCCGGTGGAGGCTTTCATTCTGGCGGTGATCTTTGGCGCCAACATGAGCTTTCTGACCCCGATCGGCTACCAGACGAACCTCCTGATCATGAGCGCGGGCGGGTACCGCCGGATGGATTTCCTGCGCATCGGCGCGCCGTTGACGCTGATCATGTGGGGCGGCTTCTCCTTGCTGTTGCCGATGATGTATGACCTCTGATCCTCTGCGCGAAATGCTGGCGCGCCTTCTGGCCGGCGGGTCTCTGGGGGAAGGCGAGGCCGAAGCCGCCATGCGCGAACTCGCCCGGGGCAAGGTGGCCGAAGCGCGAGCCGGGGCGCTGCTCGCCGCCCTGCGCATGAAGGGGGAAACCGCTGCCGAGCTGCGCGGCTTTGCGCGCGCCATGCGGACGCTGGCAATTCGCCCCGCACTGCCGGAGGGGGAAGCGGTCGCGGACGTGGTGGGAACGGGAGGCGACGGGTCCGGCAGCATCAACCTGTCCACCGGGGCCGGATTGCTGGCGGCATCCTGCGGCGTGCGGATCGCCAAGCATGGCAATCGCGCCGTGTCCAGCAAGACCGGCAGCGCTGATGTGCTGGAAGCGCTGGGCGTGCCGCGGCCGGCCAGCGCCGCAGGGGTGACGCGGCTGCTCGCAAGCTGCGGCTTCGCCTTCATGTTCGCTCCGCATTTCCACCCGGCCATGAAATCCGTAGCTCCGGTGCGCGCCGCCCTGGGGGTTCCCACGGTGTTCAATCTGCTGGGGCCCCTGGTGAACCCGGCGCGGCCGCCGTTCATGCTGGTGGGCGCGTTCAGCAAGGATGCCGCGCAGCTGATCGCCGAGACGCTGAGCGGACTCGACATCCAGCGCTGTTTCGTGGTCCACGGCGAACCGGGCTGGGACGAGCCCACGCCGGCCGGCCGCTACCTGCTTTTCGACGTTCGGCCGGGCCAGGTCGATTCGGCGATGTGCGACCCGGCCGATCTGGGCATTGCGCGATGCGCGCCGGAAGCGCTGGCGGGCGGCGACCGCGACTACAACGCTCGAACTCTCGAGGCCGCCCTGCGCGGGGAGGGCAGCGATGCGCTGAACGACGCACTGGCCCTGCAGGCCGGTCTCGTGCTCGAGCTCACCGGAAAAGCGAACGGGCGGCTGGAGGGACTGCAAGCAGCCCGCAAGGCGTTGCGGGAAGGACGCGCGGCGCGCCTGCTGGAGAACATCAGGGCAGGATGAGCACGATACTCGAGCGCATGGCGGAATCCAGCCGTGAACGCGCCCACATTGCCAAACAACGCCTGAGCGCCGCGCAACTGCAGCGCCAGGTGGACGCCTTGCCGCTACCGCCGCCGTTGACGTTCTCGCCCGAAGGCTTCGAGTTGATCGCGGAAATCAAACCCGCATCCCCCAGCGAAGGCCGGATCGCGCAGCGCTCTTTCGACGCGGAGGGACTGGCGGCACAGTATGTGGCAGGAGGCGCCATGGCGTTGTCGGTGCTGACCGAACCCTGCCGGTTCGGCGGCTCCCTGGAACTGCTGGCGGCAGTCGCCGGCGCCGCGCCTCACACGCCGGTCATGCGCAAGGACTTCCTGGTGGAGCCCTACCAGGTTCTGGAAGCACGGCAGCATGGCGCGGCGGGCGTTCTGCTGATTATGGGCATGACTGGCGACGGCAATACCGAGGCCATGCTGGATGCGGCCCTGGGCCTGGGAATGTTCGCGCTTGTGGAAGCCTTCGACGGTGACCAACTGGAACGCGCCCGGCGGATCGTCGAGCGGCTGGCCGCGCCGCGCAACCAGGCGCTGCTGGGCCTCAACTGCCGCGATTTGCACACGCTGGCAGTGGATCCGGAGCGCTTCGAGCGTTTCCGTCCGCGGAAGGCGGGCGCTTACGCCATGTTCGCCGAAAGCGGCATGGAGCATGCGCGCGACGTGGCGGACCGGGCCATGCAGGGCTGGGATGGCGTGCTGGTGGGCACCGCGCTGATGCGCTCGCCCAACCCCGCCGCGCTGATCGGGGAGATGCTTTCGCAGGGACGGCGGGGCCGCGCCTTGCCATGAGTTTGTTCGTGAAAATCTGCGGTCTCAAGACCACCGAAACCGTAATGGCCGCGGTGTCGGCCGGCGCCGACGCCATCGGTTTCAACTTCCATCCGCCCTCGCCGCGCTACCTCACACCGGAAGATGCGTCCATTCTTTCCACAGCCGTACCGCCAGAAGTTCTGCGCGTTGCGGTTATGCTGCGTCCCGGCCAGGACGAATGGGATGCGGTATACGCCGGATTCAAGCCGGACTGCGTGCAGGCGGATGCCGACAGTCTGGCACGTCTGGCGCTGCCCTCGGGCATGCAGACCCTGCCGGTTTACAGAGACCATGAAGAATTCGACCCGAGCGATGTGCCACCTGGAAAACGCTGCCTGTTCGAGGGCAGCGTCAGCGGTAGCGGCCAGCGGGCGAACTGGGAGCGAGCCGCCATGCTTGCACGCCGCGCGGAGGTTGTGCTGGCCGGTGGGCTGGACCCGGGCAACGTCGGCGATGCCGTCCGGCGGGTCCGTCCCTGGGGCGTGGACGTGAGTTCGGGCGTGGAAAGCGCGCGCGGCGTCAAGGACAGCGCCCGGGTGAGCGCGTTCCTGCGCGCTGCGCGCCAGGCGGAGACTCCACCGTGACAATCCGCGACTCGCAAGCGCGCGCGCTTCTGGCTGCGCTGCTGAGCGGTGAGCTGCCCGATAGCGAAGGACGCTTCGGCCCGTTCGGCGGGCGCTTCGCCCCGGAGACGCTGATGCCGGCACTGGCCCGGCTGGAACGCAGCGCACGCGATTTCCTTGCCGACGAGAACGCCTGCCGCGCCCTGGACCAGGAACGGCGGGAATGGATCGGACGTCCAACCCCGCTTACCCGCGCGCGGGGCCTGGAGCAGGCCTGGGGCGCGCAAGTGTGGATCAAGCGCGAGGACCTGGCGCACACCGGCGCTCACAAGATCAACAACGCGCTGGGCCAGGCGCATCTGGCGCGCCGTCTGAACGCCGAGCGGGTGGTGGCGGAAACCGGCGCAGGCCAGCACGGTGTGGCCGCAGCGGCGGCCTGCGCCCGCGCGGGGCTGCCCTGCGCGGTGTACATGGGCGCGCTGGACATGGAACGGCAAGCGCCCAACGTGCAGCGCATGCGGCAGCTTGGAGCGGAAGTGCTAGCCGTGAACAAGGGCGACCGAACGCTGCGGGCCGCAACCGACGAGGCCTTTCGCTCCTGGGTGGCGGATCCGCATGGGGTGTATTACCTGCTGGGATCGGCAGTGGGCCCGCACCCCTATCCCTGGCTGGTGCGCGAGTTGCAGAAAGTGATTGGCGAAGAGGCGCGCCAACAGTTTGCGCAGTCTGCCGGGGGACTGCCGGACGCGGTGTTTGCCTGCGTGGGCGGCGGCTCCAACGCCATCGGCCTGTTTCACGCTTTTCTGGGCGATGAACCGGTGCGCATTTTTGGCGTCGAAGCAGGAGGCACGGGACCCGGCGCGGGCCAGAACGCCGCTTCGCTGAGCGCCGGCAAGCCCGGGGTGCTGCACGGCAGCTACTCCATGCTCCTCTACGATAAGGACGGCCAGATCGTGGAGACTTCCTCCATTTCCGCCGGTCTCGACTATCCCGGCGTAGGACCCGAGCATGCGCTGCTGCAAGCCATCGGGCGCGTAAGCTATCTGACCGCCAGCGACCAACAAGCCCTGGAGAGCTTGGCCGAGTGTTGCCGCCTTGAAGGCATCCTCCCGGCGCTGGAGCCCGCCCACGCGCTCTTCGCTGCGCGCGCCTGGGCGCGCGAAAATCCAGGCAAGCGCATACTCATCGGCCTGTCCGGCCGCGGCGACAAGGACATGCCCACACTCACCCGCACATTTCCCCAAGCCCCGAAATGACCACACCGGTCCACCCCAGCGCCCTGGTCAGCGCGCTCTCGCGTTCCCTCTCTGTGGGGACACGCAACGAGCACATCCCTGTGTGCTCTGCTCGGGCATCCTGCCCTCGCAAGGTCCCCACAGAGAGGGAACGCGAGAGCGCTCCGGCGAACGCCCGCCCACACCGACCACGATAGTACGCGCGTGAGCACTCCGACTACCGGCGCCGAACGACTGCAACGCGCCATCGCCCAGGCCCCGCAACCCGCGCTGTTGCCGTTCTTCACCGCCGGGCATCCGCGCAGGAAGGACTTTCATTCGATACTGGACCAGTTGGCCTCCGCAGGCGACGCAGTGGAGGTTGGGGTTCCCTTCTCCGATCCCATGGCCGACGGAGTGACCATCCAGCGCGCCAGCGAAAAGGCGCTCGCGAATAGCGTGACGCTCAGGTGGATTCTGCGGGCGCTGGAATCACACGGGGACCCGGGCGCGCCCGTGGTGCTGATGAGTTACTACAACCCCCTGCTGGCCTACGGGATCGAAAGGCTTGCACAGCGCTGCGGCGAGTGCGGCGTGGCCGGGCTGATCGTGCCGGACCTTCCCTGGGAGGAATGCGCGCCGGTCCGCGCTCATCTGCACCAGCAAGGCGTTGCGCTGGTGCAGATGGTCACCCCGGCCACGCCCGAAGAGCGCATGTGCACGTTGTGCCGGGGCAGCGGGGGTTTCGTATATGCCGTTACCGGCACCGGCGTGACCGGCGGAGAGCGGCGGGTTTCCGCGGAAATGGCCCGCTACATGCAGAAAGTCGGCCGCTATTCCGGCCTTCCCGTGTGCGCCGGCTTCGGCGTTCGCAGCGCCCGGCAGGTGAGCGCGCTTCGCGGCGTGGCCGACGGCGTGATCGTGGGTTCCGCGGTCGTGGATTGCCTGGAGCGTGGCGAAGACGCGGGTGCCTTTGTGCGCAGCCTGCGCGGCTGAAGCGGACCGTCTCAGCGGCGGGGCCGGGAAAGAAACAGCAGAGTCAGACCGCCCGCGCCAGCTAGCCAGGCCAGCCAGGGGGGTTCGGCGCCGAGGCCCAGCAATAGCGCGCCGGCTATCAACAGGGCGCCACCGGTCCACTGCCGCCATCGATTCCGGCGCGAGTCCAGCCCGCCATGGTCTATTCGGACCTGCCTTCCTTCGGCCCGGTCAAGCAGGCGATGGACGGCGCGCGGCATGCGCTGGAGCGCATAGCGAAGCTCCGGCAGGTCGCGGCGGATCTCCTTGAGCAAGCGGGCTGGCTCAGCTCGGCGCCGCATCCATTGCTTGAGAAGTGGATAGCCGGTTTCCCACAAGTCCAGCTCCGGGTACAGCTCTCTCCCCAGCCCCTCGATGTTGAGCAGCGTCTTGTGCAGCAACAGCATCTGCGGCTGCAAGTGCATGTCGAATTCCTGGGCGGTGGCGAATATGCGCCCCAGCACCCGGCCGAAACTGCACTGGCTCAAGGGTCTGGCGAAGATCGGCTCGCCGATGGCTCGAAACGCCGCCTCAAGATCCTCCGCGCGCGTGGACGGCGCCACCCAACCCCAGTACAGATGCAGCCGCGCAAGGCGCGCATAATCCTGCTCGAAGAAGGCCAGCAGCGTCTGGCCCAGGTAATGGTGGTCGCGCTCGTCCAGGACGCCGACAATTCCAAAATCCACTGCCGCGTAGCGAGGATTCGCAGGATCGCCGATGTCCACAAACACGTTGCCGGGATGCATGTCGGCGTGGAAGAAACTGTCGCGAAACACCTGGGTGAAGAAGATCCTTACCCCCCGTGCCGCCAGTTCGGGAATGTCCACTCCCGCATCCTTGAGCGCCTGAACCTCGCGAATGGACACGCCGCGAATCCGCTCCATCACCAGCGCGTCGGGGCGGCAATAGTCCCAGTACACGGCGGGAACGTGGATGATGTCGGAGTTCGCGAAGCTGCGCTTCAGCCGCGCCGCGTTGGCGCCCTCCCGCGTGAGGTCCACTTCGCATCCGAGAGTGCGTTGGTATTCCTGCACGACTTCCACCAAGCGCAGGCGCCGCGTGGCGGGCCAGCAGGCCGTAGCCAGACGGGCCAGACCGAACAGCAGCTCGATGTCCCGCGCGATCCGCTGGCGAACTCCGGGCCGCAGCAGCTTTACCACCACCTCCTCGCCACCCGACAGGCGGGCGGCATGGACCTGCGCGATCGAAGCCGCCGCCAGCGCTTCGGACTCGAATTCCGCGAACACTTCCTCCGCCGGGCGACCGTAAATCCGCTCCAGGCGGGCGCGGGCCAACTTGGCGGGAAAAGGCGGAACATCGTCCTGCAAGCCGGCCAGTTCGGTTGCGATGTCATCCGGCAGCAGGTCGGGGCGGGTGGAGATGTTCTGCCCGAACTTCACGAAGACCGGTCCCAGTTCCTGCAGCGCTTCCCGCAGGCGAACGCCCCGCGAGGCACCCTTGCGCCGCCGCGCGGCCAGCAGCATCCAGGCCGGAACCCGCAGCGGCCGGGCCACGCCGACCTCGCGCAACAGCCCGTAGCGGGCCAGCAGGCGGAAGATTCCGAAGATTCGCAGAAAGACGCGCATGCGGCAGCCTGAAGTGTACGAACCTCGTCAAAGGGCCTGTCAGCGCCAACCGATGCTAGGCCCGAGGGCCGGATTGCAGGATACGCACGCGCCCGGCCAGTCGGCCAACCGTATCGCGCAGTCGCTCCACCTGTTCGGCAAAGGCTTCGAACTCGACCCGGGTGGGCGCCAGCCGCGCCTCTTCCTGCACGAAGTCCCGCATGCTTCGCCTTAATGAAACCGACCCACTGCGGGCCCACCGGGTCGCCGCGCGGGCAACGTCGCCAGTCTGGCGAGCGAACGCTTCGCCGGTCAAGCGGGCCAACTCCTCTTCGGGGTCCGGGCGGCTGTGTTTCAAAAGCCGCGCGAACTCTTCGGCTACCGCTGGATCGCCGCCGAGGTTCAACCCGGGTCCCGCGTGATCCCCGGCCAGAAGCGCAACAAGCCGCGGCAAGTCGCCGCTCAAGGACACATCGGCGGGCCTGTCATCCGGTTCCGTCAGATCGATTTGTCCGTCCCGCACGGCCATTCGCAGGACGGGACGGGCGCCCGCCAGACCCACGTCCATGGACTGGCCTTCCAGTCTGGCGGCGCTGCCGCGCGCGGTCAGCGAAGCCGCAAGGTTTCGATTCATGACCGCCGCCGCGGAAGTCGCCAGTTGCGCCAGCATCGCCTGCCTGCCCCGTCCGCCTCGCCCTAATACCGGAAGCCGATATGCAGGGCCACGACGCCGCCGGAGAGATTGTGCCAGCGCACGTTCTCGAAACCGGCCTCGCGCATCATCTCCGCCAGCGCTTCCTGGTTGGGATGCACGCGGATCGACTCCACAAGGTAGCGGTAGCTGTCGGCATCCCCGGCCACCAGCCTTCCCAGCGCGGGAATCACGGAAAAGGAATACCGATCGTAAGCGCGCCTCAAGACCCCCAGCGCCGGCCGCGAGAATTCGAGCACCAGCAGCCTGCCCCCGGGCTTGATCGCGCGCGCCATGCTCTTGAGCGCCTGCGATTTGCCGGTCACGTTGCGCAAGCCGAAACCGATGCTTACGCAATCGAAGGCCGCAGGCGCAACCGGCAGGGCGGTGGCGTCGGCGCATATCGTCCGGCAATTGGCGTAGCTGCCCGTGTCGAGTAGTCGCCTGCGGCCCAGGCGCAGCATGGAAGGATTGATGTCGGTAAGAAGAATCCGGCCATGGCGGCCCACCTGGCGGCTCATTCCCACCGCCAGATCACCGGTCCCGCCCGCCACGTCCAGCGCCGTTGCGCCGGGACGCAGGCCCGTGCGGGCCAGCGCGAATTTTTTCCACAGGCGGTGCGCGCCCAGCGACATGAGGTCGTTCATCAGATCGTAGCGGCCGGCGACGGAATCGAACACGGCGCGCACCCGCTCGGTCTTCTCCGCCGGGCTCACGCGGCGAAATCCGAACTGCTCGGCGCGCCGGGAATCGGAATCAGCCGCCGGCATCTTTCCCGCCCTCAGCCGCCTTCCGAAGATAACGATCCCAATACTCGCGCCGGTTACGGTCCAGGTCCCGGAGATAGGACCAGGAATAAATGCCGGAATCGTGGCCGTCGTCGAACACCAGCCTTACCGCGTACTGGCCCACCGGCTGAATGTCGTCAAGGCGAACATCGGCCTTCCCCAGCGGCACGCTCCCGCCGCCGCGGCCGTGGCCTCGGACTTCCGCCGAGGGCGAGTTCACCCGCAGGAACTCCGCGCTCAACTCGAACGCCTCGCCATCGGCAAAGCTTACGCGCAGCGTCCGGCGCTCGCCAAGCAAACGCAACTCCAGCGGCGGCGGCTGCAGATCCATGCGCGCTTCGATCCAATCGTTGCCTGTCGAGGGAAAAGGGCGGCGGAGTAACGCAGTGGGTGGATTGCCACGGGCTGCTAGAGGATGTAGCGGCGAAAATCCTCGTCCTCCACCAATGCCCCCAGGTGTTCGTCCACATACGCCGCGTCGACCTTCAGATCCTGACCGCCCCGGTCGGCCGCGTCGAATGACATTGATTCCAAAAGACGCTCCAGCACGGTCTGCAGTCGGCGCGCGCCGATATTCTCGGTGCTCTCGTTGACCGAGCAGGCGATCTCGGCAATGCGATGCACGCCGTCGGCCTCGAAACTCAATGAGACCTGTTCGGTGCCCAGCAGCGCGGCGTACTGCTCCGTTAGCGATGCGTCCGGCTCGGTGAGGATGCGCTCGAACTCCTTGATGCCCAGCGCGCCCAGTTCGACCCGAATGGGGAAGCGGCCCTGCAACTCCGGGATCAGGTCCGAGGGCTTGACCGACTGGAACGCCCCGGATGCGATGAACAGAATATGGTCGCTGCGCACCACGCCGTACTTGGTGGTAACGGCGCAGCCTTCCACCAGCGGCAACAGGTCGCGCTGAACGCCCTCGCGCGACACGTCCGCGCCCATCGCGTCGGCACGGCGGCATACCTTGTCGATTTCATCGATGAAAACAATGCCGTTTTGTTCCACGGCCTCGAGCGCCTGCGATTTCAGCTCTTCCTGGTCCACCATGGAAGCGCCCGCCTCCTCGGTCAGAATCCGCATCGCATCCCGGACCTTGAGTTTGCGGGTGCGGGTGCGCTGGTTGCCCAGGGACTGAAACATGTTCTGAAGCTGACTGGTCATCTCCTCCATGCCGGGCGGCGCCATGATCTCCACGCCCATTGGCGCCACCTGCAGCTCCATCTCCAGTTCCTCGCCGTCCAGGTCGCCGCGCCGCAGAGCCGCCTTCATGGCCTGGGCATCCAGGCTCCAGGGCCATCCCGCGCCCGGGCCCGCAGCGGCGGCGCGGCGACCCAGCGCATCCATGACCTTGCGTTCGGCGCTGTCCCTGGCGCGATGCCTCACGCGGTCCATTTCCGCTTCCCGCACCATCTTCACGGCAGTGTCGGTGAGGTCGCGCACGATACTGTCCACTTCGCGGCCGACGTAACCCACCTCGGTGAACTTGGTGGCCTCCACCTTGATGAAGGGAGCGTGCGCAAGCCGCGCAAGGCGGCGCGCGATTTCCGTCTTGCCTACGCCGGTGGGGCCCATCATCAGGATGTTCTTGGGAGTAATTTCGTAGCGCAGGTCCTCGTCGAGCTGCATCCGCCGCCAGCGGTTGCGCAAGGCGATGGCCACCGCGCGCTTGGCCGCGTTCTGGCCGATCACGTGTTTGTCGAGTTCCTCGACGATTTCCCGGGGCGTCATCTGCGTCATGGCTTCTGAGGATCGGCATCCTCGATGTCCAGCGAGTCGATCACGATGTCGGTATTGGTGTACACGCAGATTTCCGCGGCGATTTGAAGGGACCGACGCACCACGTCCGTGGCGCCGAGTTCGGTCTCCCTCAGCAGGGCCCTTGCCGCCGCGCGCGCATAACCGCCGCCGGAGCCCAGCGCCAGCACGCCGTCTTCCGGCTCCACCACGTCGCCGGAGCCCGACACCAGCAGGGTCTTGGCCTTGTCGGCGACGCAAAGCATGGCCTCGAGGCGGCGCAAACGCCGGTCGCTGCGCCAGTCCTTCGCCAGCTCCACCGCGGCGCGGGTCAGGTTGCCGTACTGGTCGAGCTTGGTCTCGAACAACTCGAACAGGGTAAATGCGTCGGCCGTGCCGCCCGCGAAACCGGCCAGGACCTTACGGTCCGCCAGCCGACGGACCTTGCGCGCATTGCCCTTCAGCACCGTAGCGCCCAGGCTGACCTGCCCGTCGCCCCCCATGGCCACCGTGTCTCCCTTGCGCACGCAAAGGATGGTTGTGGAACGCACCTTGCCCGGGCCGGACACGGCCCCGATGCCGTGTTCCGGATTCATGGTTGGGAATCCTTGCTGCGCCGGGCGCGCGGGTGGGCGCGATCGTATACCCGGGCCAGATGCTGAAAGTCCAGGTGCGTATACACCTGCGTGGTGGAAATATCGGCATGCCCCAACAGTTCCTGCACGGCGCGCAGATCGCCGGAGGATTCCAGCAGATGCGTGGCGAAACTGTGACGCAGCATATGCGGGTGTACGGACCCGGGAAGCCCGGCGCGGCGAGCCCAGTAGGCGGTCCTCGCCTGCACGGTGCTGGCGGCAATCCTGCGTCCCCGGGTGCCCACGAACAGCGCCATCTCCTCCGGGGCCGCCAGTTCCCCTCGGCGGCGCAGCCAGCGCTGCAAGGCGCCGATGGCTTTGCGTCCTACTGGCAGGATGCGCGTTTTGCGGCCCTTGCCGGTCACCCGCATCAGACCCTGGCGCAAATCGATTCCGCCCATGTCCAGCGCGATCAGTTCGGCCAGACGCACGCCAGAGGAATACATCAGTTCCAGGATGGCGCGGTCGCGGCAGGCCGCCGCGTCGCCTTCGGGAATGTCCAGCAGGCGCGTGATCTGATCCAGATCCAGCGTGCGCGGAAGGTTGCGGGGCGGGCGGGGCGCCCGGATTCCGCGCGCCGGGTTAGCCGCCAAATGGCCCTCCCGTTCGAGAAAGTCGAAGAAACTGCGCGCGCCGGCCAGACGCCTCTGCACGGTCCGGGGCGCCAGACCGCTGCGGTGCGCTCCGGCGGCGAAGCGCCGCAGGTCGCTGGCGGCCAATGCCTTCCAGGAGGACAGATCGCGCTCGACGCAATAGTCCTTGAGCGCGTTCAGGTCGCGGCGATACGCGTCTACCGTGTGGCGGGAAAGTTGCCGCTCATAGCGGATGTGGCGCAGAAACGCGCTCACCTGGCGCTCGGATTCGGCCTGCATCAGGTCGGGACCGGCGCGATGGCTACCGAAACGACGGCGGTGACGCGGCTCAAAAACTCCGTGCTCTTTGCGCGATGGTAGTGATCCGGGTCGCGGCTGCCCAGAGCCAGCAGGCCCAGTTTGCCGTGCAAACCCAGGGGGGCCAAAGCCACCGAGGCCACTTGCGGGGCCTGGTCGCCGAACAGGAACCCCCGTTGCTTGTCAGTGTACTGCCCGCATCGGGGGGCGTGCGACTTGAGGACTCCGCTCAAGCCCTCCGCCATCACGTCCTTGCGCGGAGTGGCGGACAGACCCGTCACTCCCGCGCAGTCCTCCGGCGACGCATCAAACAGCAGCAAGTGCACGAAGTCCAACTCGAATATCTCCTTCAGTTGCGCCGGCAGGGAGCGCAGCCTTTGGCCCGGATCCGGACAGGACAACAATTTCGTAACCAGGCGGTTGAGTTTTTGCGCCAGATCATCGCTGGACCGAGCGTTATCGACATATTCCTCAAGCGTACGGCGCAGGTCCTCGTTGCGGCGGCGAAGCAATTCAACCTGCCGCTCGACCAGCGATACGGCACCCGCTCCGGCGCTGTGCGGAACTCGCAACTCCAGCAGCAGGTCCGGATGAAGCTTGAAGAAATCCGGATTGTCGCGCAGGTAGGCCGCCACGTCGTCCGGGTTGAGTTCTACAACCGAAGTTTCTTCACTGTCATTCACAATCGCACCCTGCCTTCAAAAACACTGTCGATATGTCCGGTAAGCCAAGCTGCCGCCTCGCCTCCGGACCACTCCACGCGGAGCCGGCCGCCGGCCATTTCCACTTGCACCGGGGACCGCAGGCGGCCCCGGCGTATTCCCGCCACCGCCGCGGCGCAGGCTCCTGTGCCGCAGGCCGGCGTTTCGCCCACGCCGCGTTCATAGACCCGCAGCTTGAGGCTCTGCCGGTCCACCACTTCGGCAAACCCCACATTGCAGCCCCTGGGGAACCGCTGGTGCGTCGATATGCCTGCGCCCTGCGCGCTTATCTCGGCGGCCGCCACGTCCGGCACCTCGAGCACGGCGTGCGGATTGCCCAGCGACAGCGCCTGCAGCTCCCAATTCCCTCCCGCCGCCTCCAGGCGATAGGGCGCCTCCTGCCCGCCCGCCAGGAAGGGAATCCGTTCCGGGCGCCATTCCGGGCGTCCCAGCGAACAACTCACCACGTTGCCTTCCATAACGCGCGCTTCCACTTCGCCTCCGGGGGACTTGAGAAGGATCCTTGCACCGTTGGGCCGGCGTGTCGCCACCAGGGCCGCGATGCACAGAGCGCCGTTCCCGCATTGCTCCGCTTCGCCCCCGTCCGCATTAAACACGCGGTAATGGACGGGATCAAGCTTTGCTTGCGGTTCGTCCACCCACAACAACTGATCGAAGCCCACGCCCCGCCGGCGATCGGCCAGCGCGCGGATCCGCTGCGGTTTCGGGACGGGCAAGGACCCGCCGGCCACGACCATGAAGTCGTTGCCGGCAGCTTGCATCTTGGTAAAGGCCTGGAACATGGCGGGAACTGGACGCGTCGACCGAAAATTATATTCCTGCGCGAGGATTCCCAAACGCGCGGCGGGGCGCGCGGCGGGGCACACGCCAGCGTGCGGGGCGGGGGATGGCGGGGCGCGAAGGCGTGGCGATTCCGGCAGCCCGGAACCCTGCTTGCCTGGCGGCGGCTTGAGTCAAGTCGTGGAAAATAGCCTTGCGCGGCGACTCAAGGCCCGCGCATTCCAGTGGAGCAAACAGGAGAACAGACCATGCCCTACAACAGCAGAGCCCTGCCCCTGGCGGGACTTGTGTTCGCCCTCCCGGTGGCGGGCGCCACGGAAATCGAACGCTTCAACCCGGAGGGGCTTTCGCAGCCCGACGGCTATTCCCAGGTGGTGATCGCCAAGAACCCGGGGCGTTTCATCTACCTGGGCGGCAAGGCCGGCATCTACCCGGACGACAGCTTCCCCGAAAGCCTGGCCGAGCAATCGCGCCTCACCTGGGAAAACATCGACCGTGCGCTCAAGGCTTCAGGCGCCCGCCGCGAGGATGTCGTGGAGATTCAGATCTACATCGTGGACCTGGAAAACATCGACCCCACTCCCGTATACGAGGACGTGCGCAACTTCTTCCCCAAGGGCCACAAGCCCGCCTCCATGGTGATCGGAGTATCCGCGCTCGCCTACCCCGGACTGCTGGTAGAAATCAATGTCCGCGCCGTAACCGAGTAGGGCGCAGTTCACAAGGACTCTCTCGCAGGAATCCGCTCGTAGGCGCTGCCGGCGAACCAGAGCGGTGGCCGGTTAACGCCAGGCGACGCGGCTCTGCCGCTTGTTGGCGTTAAAATTCTGCTAAACGAAGGGCGGCCAGACAAGCTGCCGATACCAATAACAATCGAGGGTGCTTATGAAACGATTGAGCCGTTACGGCGTGGTTCTCGCCGCCATGCTGCTCACTTCCGGGGTCCAGGCGGAAGGCGTCAAGCAATATTCCGTTGCCGATTTCTTCAAGAACTCGGATTTCTCTTCGCTTCAGCTTTCGCCGGACGGCGAGTGGCTGGGGGCGATCGGTCCTTACGAGGGTCGCCGCAACCTGTTTTCCATGCGTCTTTCGGACCGCAAGGCCGCGCGGCTGACGAGCCTGAAGAGGTCAGGCAGGAGCGCGAGCAACAAGGACATCGACTTTTTCTTCTGGGCCAATGACGAGCGCCTGATTTTCGGAATGGATGCGGACGGCAATGAATCGTTCTCGCTGTTCGCCGTCAATCGCGATGGCACCGAGCAGCGCGTGCTGTTCCAGGGCGGCAGCGGCGTCGTGCTGATCCCCACCTATACCCGGCTGCTGGACCGGCTTGTTGACGATCCCGAGCACATCCTGGTAACCAACAACGAACGCAGAAAGCTCTACCCCGATGTATTCCGCATGAACATCTACGACGGGAAGATGACCCGGGTGGAAACCAACCCGGGTTACATCCTGGGCTGGATGACGGACTGGGACGGCAACGTGCGCTTTGCCGTGGGGCAACCCGATACCAGCGGGCGGGTGGCGAAGGATGACGAATTGCTGCGCCAGGTGTCCTACTACCGGCCTGCACCGGATGCCGAGTGGCAGGTGGCGTACACCACCCATGATTTCGACGGGCCGGCTTTCGCGCCGCTGGCGTTTACGGCCAACAACAAGGCGGTTTATGTGTCCACCAATGAAGGACGCGACACGCAGGCCCTGTACACCTTCGACCCCGAAACCGGCCAGTTGGGCGAAGTGATACTGGCGGACGACCGCGCCGACATCGGTGCGGGTCTGGCGCTCTCTCCGAAGGACCATCGCCCGCTGTGGGTTTCCTGGCAGTACGAACTGCCGGAAACCGCCATGCTGGACGAGGAATTCGCTGCCATAAAGGCCACGATCGACGGCGCTTTCCCGAACAAGTGGAACATCATCACCAGCATGAGCAGTGACGAGCAACGCATGATCATCTACTCGGGCAGCGATCGCGACCCGGGAACCTATTACCTGTACGACAAAGCCGCCGGAACGATTGAATTCTTCGCCCAGCCGCGCCCCTGGATCGACCCCGACGACATGAGCGCCATGACGCCCATCCAGTATGAGGCGCGGGATGGCGAGAAGATTCACGGCTATCTCACCGTGCCGGCCGGGGCCGAGGCGAAGAACCTGCCGCTGATCATCAATCCGCATGGCGGACCCTACGGAATTCGGGACAATTGGGGCCACAATTCGGAGACCCAGTTCCTGGCCAACCGCGGTTATGCGGTCATGCAGGTCAACTACCGGGGTTCCGGAGGCTATGGCCAGCGCTTTTTGAATATCGCCTGGCAAAAGTGGGGGTTGGAAATGCAGGACGACATCACCGACGGCGTGCTATGGGCCATTGAGCAGGGCATCGCCGATCCGGACCGGGTCTGCATCTACGGCGCCAGCTACGGGGGTTACGCCGCGATGGCCGGCATCACCAAAACGCCGGAGCTGTACCGTTGCGCTGTGAACTACGTGGGCGTGGTGGATCTTATGGCGCTTCTCGACTACCACCACCGCGGCCGCAACGCCACCCCGGCTCAGGCTTGGGGCAAGCGCGCCATCGGCGACCGCAAGGCGGACCGGGAGCGTCTGCTGGCCACATCTCCCATCAATCACCTGGACAAGATCAAGGTGCCGCTGTACGTGGTGCATGGCAAGCGGGACCCGCGAGTGCCCTATGACTCCCAGTACATGCCGCTGATGCGCAAGCTCCGGGGCACGGAGATCGACTACAAGGCCATGGTCAAGAACAGGGAGGGTCACGGCTTCCGGGGCGAGTCCAATCGCGCCGAGCTGTACACGGAGCTTGAGAAGTTCTTCGCTCAACACCTGGAAAGCGGGAGCGGGAGCGCGCCTTTGGCGAGCGCCGGCGCTCCATGAGCGCAAGGCGGGCGGCCTTCGCAGCGGCCCGTAGAGTGCGTTCTTGCCGGGACAGGCCGCGCCCGCGCTGACGCTTCTATATCAGGTGGTCGCGACACCGATGGACGCGGACAAATTACGACGGCTGCGGGAGCGCTACGCGCAGCCGGACGGAGACCTGAAGGCGGAAGTGCCGTTTCGGGAGGCGCTCAAACAGATCACGGATAGCGACCTGTACCAGAAGCAGCCTTACGCCGGTCTCCCAACCCTGCTGGACTTTCCCTATCGCGAGAACTGGGAAGGCCTGGACACCGTCCTGGTTGGCGTGCCCATGGACCTGGGCGTGACCAACCGCCCGGGGGCGCGCTTCGGTCCGCGAGCCCTGCGCGCCATCGAGCGGGTCGGCCCGTACCACCCCACCCACGACGTCATTCCCTTGCAGGTGCTGCGCTGCGCCGATATCGGCGACGTGCCGTTTCGCTCCCGCTTCAGCCTGCGCAAGAGCATCGAGGACATCGAGGCGTTCTACCGCAGGACCGCCGCGGCCGACCTCAAGCCCGTATCGGCCGGCGGCGACCACTCGATTACCTACCCCATCATGAAGGCGCTGGGGGCCGAAACGCCGCTGGGGATGGTGCATATCGACGCGCACTGCGACACCGCCGGCCCCTACGACGACGAGAAATTTCATCACGGCGGGCCGTTCCGCCAGGCCGTGCTGGCCGGCGTGCTGGATCCGGAGCGATGCGTGCAGGTGGGAATACGCGGCAGCGCCGAACTGGCCTGGGCATTCAGCTACGACGCCGGCATGACCGTGGTTCACATGGAAGAATTTCACCGAATGAGTGTGCCTGGCGTGGTGGCGCTGTGCCGCGAGAAGGTGGCCGGCGGACCGGTTTACGTCAGCGTGGATGTGGATGGCATCGACCCGGCCTTTACGCCCGGCACCGGCACGCCGGAGGTCGGAGGCCTGACGCCCCTGGAAGCGCAAATGCTGCTTCGAGGACTGGCCGGTCTGCCCATCGCAGGCGGCGACGTGGTGGAAGTGGCCCCACAATACGATCCCTCGTCCAACACGGCCCACGTGGGCGCAAGTATGATGTTCGAGATTCTGAGCCTGCTCGCCTGCCAGGCGGCGGCCGGGGACCACAAAGCAAAGCCAGCCTGACGCCAAACGCCATGTCCGCACGCCTTCCGCGAGACCCTTTGCCGGGAAAGGAACGCGAAGAACACGGAACCGGAAAGGGTGGCGCGGGACCATCGACAGCCTCCACTCAAGGGCAGGTGCGGAACCTGCTGGACGGGCGGATTTCGCGCAGGCAGTTCGGCCAGGCCCTGGCCGCCGTAGGCTTCTCGGCCGCGGCGGTCGATTCCCTGGGCCGCATGGTAGCGGAGGCCGACCCGCAGGCGCGGCCCAGGGCGCGGGGCAGGAGAGTGGAAGGGACCGGCGCCGAAATCCTCGTAGAGGCCTTGCTCGACGCTGGCGTGGAGTACCTGTTCGCCACCACCGCAACGGGCATGACGGCCATTTTCGACGCGCTGGCCTTGAGGCCGCAGCTCAAATTCGTGCTGACCCTGCAGGAAGGCCAGGCCGCGGCCATGGCGCAGGGTTACGAACTCGCCAGCGGCAAAACGGCGGCCTTGCTGGTGCCCGGCGTGGCCATCCCCTCGGCGATGAACAATCTCTACAACGCCTGGAAGGACCGGTCCGCGATCGTGGCGATCTCGGATGCGCAGCGAACCACCTTCATGGGACGCAACCAGTTCCAGCAGATGGACGACTGGCTGGAACCCTTGCAGCAGTTCACCAAATGGCGCTGGCAAATCAACACGCCGGAACGAGTCAGCGAATTCACGCGGCGGGCGATCAAGATGGCCGGCACGCCTCCCGGCGGCCCTGTTCACCTGCGCATCCCCAGCAATATTCTGGATGCGCCGGGCCTGAGCCAGACGGTATATCCGCAGGAGTTGTTCCGGGTGGACGTGAACCTGCCCCCCAGGCCCGAGCTGGTGGAGGCCGCGGCCAGGGCCCTGCTGGAAGCGGAACATCCGTATATCAATGTGGGCCACGAGGTCACGCGAAGCGGCGCGGTAAACGATGTCATCCGTCTGGCCGAACTGCTGGGCGCGCGGGTAAGCCAGGGCTACTCCGTGTATGGCGACTTTCCGTTCAAACACCCGCTGTGGGCGGGCTTCTACGGTCTGGGCGCACCCAGGCACCTGGGAGAAAGCGACGCATTTTTGAACCTGGGCACGGAAATGCCTGGTCCCGGAATCCTCGCTCCCACGCCGCCGGGCAAGGCCAGAGTCATTCACGCCCGCATGGAATACGAAGATATCGCCAACTTCCAGCCCACGGACATCGCGCTGGCAGGCGGCATTCGCGAAATCGCCACGGCGCTGATCGACGCGATCGAGGGCATGGCTACGCCGGGGCGGCTCGAACAACTGCGCGCCCCCAGAATGGCCGCGGCCGAGGCGGAATTCACCAAGCGGCACGAAGCTCAGCGCCGGGACGCCGAACCGCATTGGGACGCGGCGCCCATGAGTTGGGCGCGCATCGCCTGGGAGCTGGACCGGGGTCTGGCCGAGGACGCGATCATCGTTTCCGAGCTGGACAACCGCCTGCCCTATCGCTGGATGGATTTCGCGCCGGGCAGGAAACGCCTGATCGGCCAGACCACCGGGTTCGCGCTGGGCTGGGGCGTAGGGGCCGCGCTGGGCGTGAAAGTGGCGCAGCCGGACAAGCAGGTCGTGTGCCTGGTTGGAGACGGCGCCTTTCTGTTCGGCCAGACCGAGGCGCTATGGGCCGCGGCGCGTCACGACATCCCGATCACCATCGTGGTGTTCAACAATGCGTCCTACGATGGCGAACGCGAGCGGATTTACTGGTTCTCTCCGCTGGCCCGCAACCGCGAAACACGCGCTCAGTGGAAGGACATCAGTTGCTATCTCGGCGATCCGCTGGTGGATTTCGCGGGCGTTGCGAGGAGTTTCGGGGTGGCGGCGGAAACCGCCGCATCTCCGGCTGAACTGGCGGCGGCTCTGAAGCGTGCGCAAGGCGCCAACCGCGAGGGCGGACCCTGCCTGATCGACGCCAGGATCATGCAGCAGGGCCACGGCGCCAACTCGACCTGGCACCCCGACATCTCTATCGCCCGAAACCGAAACCGGCCGATCTGACTTGCGGTGAGGGCCCTTCTCATGGCTGAGTGGAGGTTGAGTTTCGTCCCCCTTCTCTCGCAGGGGCGTCAACGGCCCGGATGCCGTTGCCGAGCCCCAGGGACGGGTTCATGCGTCCCCTGCGAGGGAAGGGGGACGAAACTCAACCTCCACTCAGCCATGAGAAGGGCTACAGTCGCGCCAGCAGGCTCTCGAGTTCGTCCAGGTTCTTGTAGCGCACTTCGAGACGGCCGCCGCGCGCGCCGTGGCGGATGCGAACGGGAGCGCCCCACCGCTCGCTCAAATCCTGTTCCAGCCGAACCACGTTGGGGTCGCGCGGTTTGGCGGGGGCCGGCGGGCGCGCTTCGACCTTCACGAGGCGCTCGGCCTCGCGCACGCTCAGTTTTTTCTCGGCGATGCGCCGGGCCAGCGCCGCCTGGCGGGCCGGATTCTCCACGCCCAGCAGCGCCCGCGCGTGGCCCATTTCCAGTTTTCTCCCGGCCAGCAGGGTTTTGACCGTATCGCCCAGATCCAGCAGCCGAAGATAGTTGCTGACCGCTGCTCGGGACAGGCCGATCAATCGGGCCACTTCCTTGTGCGTGCTCCCGGCCATGTCCACAATGCGGCGCAAGGCTTCGGCGAGCTCCATGGCGCTCAAGTCTTCCCTTTGCACGTTCTCGACCAGCGCCGCCATGGCTGCTTGCTGGTCTGTGAGGTCGCGGACCAGCGCCGGGACACGATCCAGCCCGGCGTGTTGCGCGGCTCGCCAGCGGCGTTCGCCGGCAATGATTTCATATTGCGCCCGGGAAGCGTCCGCGTTCTCCAGCGCTCGCACCAGCAGCGGCTGAACCAGTCCCTGGGAGCGAATGGATTGCGCCAACTCGGCAATGCTCTGGGCGTCGATCATTCGGCGCGGCTGGAAATGGCCCGGCTGCAAAAGGTCCAGGGGCAGTTCCTGAAGGTCGCGTGACGCCGAAAGGTCGTGCGACGGGGGCTCGGCGTCGCGAGCCGGCCCCAGCAGGGCCTCGAGACCCCTTCCCAGTCCGCGGTTGGACGCGGCCATGCGGCGCTTACTCGCTCAAGCCCCGGCGAATCAACTCGCCGGCCAGCGCCGCGTAGGCCAGCGCGCCGCTGGCCAGGGGGTCGTGCTGAGTGACGGGTACGCCAAAGCCCGGGGCCTCGGCCAGGCGCACGTTGCGGGGAATGATGGTTCGAAAAAGCTCATCGGGAAAATGTTTCTGCAATTGCGCGGAAACTTCTCGGGCCAGCCGGTTTCGACCGTCGTACATGGTGCGGATTATGCCGCTTATCTCAAGGTCGGGATTGGAGCGCGCGCAGAGCTGCTCGATGATCTCTACCAGCGACGAAAGTCCATCCAGCGCGAAATACTCGCACTGGATGGGCACCAGCACGCCCTCCGCGGCGACCAGCGCGTTGAGGGTAAGCATGTTCAGGCTGGGGGGGCAATCGAGCAGAACCGTCTGGTAGTTCCATGAAATTTCCGCAAGCGCACCGCGCAATCTCAGTTCCCGGCCGGCGCCCAGGGTCAGGAGCTCCACCTCCGCGGCCGTCAGGCCAGCCGTAGCCGGCAGCAGATCGAAACCGGCCGGCTCGACCCGAGTCAGGATTTCGGAAGCGGAAGCCTTGCCCATCAACAGGCTGTAGGTGGATCCGTCCACCGTGTCGCGGTCCACGCCGCAGCCGGTAGTGGCATTGGCTTGAGGATCGAGATCAACCAGCAGTACCTTGCGCCCCATCTGCGCCAGACAGGCGGTAAGACTGATCGCGGTAGTGGTTTTGCCCACCCCTCCCTTGCGGTTGGCGATTGCGAAAGTGCGTTTCACGCCGGCGCCTTCCCTGCCTGCGGCGCGGCGCCAAGGCCGCTTGGCCAGTCGCGAAAGACCGCCACGTGCCGCTGCGCGGGCAACCCGGGAACCCGAACCGCTTCCAGAACCTGGCAATGCACTCCGCCAAGCGCGGCCAGGCGCTCGTTTCGCGGACGGCGGCCGAGCATGGCCACCAGCAGGGACCCTCGCCGGAGCAGGCGCCGGGACAACGTGACCAGCTTCGGCAGCGGCGCCAGGGCCCGCGCGATCAACGCCGCGGGCGCTTCGCGCGGATCGTAGTCCTCAAGGCGCGCACGAACAACCTCTACCTTGCGCAGACCCAACTGCGCGCTGGCATGGCGAAGGAAGGCCACTTTGCGGGCCGCGGAATCGAGCAGCACCCACCTCGTTTGCGGACGCAGCGCGGCCAGCACCAGGCCCGGCAGGCCGCCTCCGCTGCCCGCGTCCAGCAACGGGCCCGGCGGCAGAAACGGCAGCGCCGCAGCGCTGTCCAGCACGTGGCGCACGACCAGCTCGTCGCGCGAAGCATCCGCCGTCAGATCGTGGGCAGGATTCCACCGCATCAGCATGTCGAGGTAGGCGTTCAGCCGCGCCAGATCATCGACGCTGGCCCGGACGCCAAGATCAGCCAGCCCAGCGGCCAGCGGATCGGGCAAATCGCCGGGAATTCGGTTGGCTGCGCCGGGAGGCACGCAGGCTCATGCGCCCGAGGGCGTGATTTCTTCGGCCCGGTGGCAGGCCACCATGCCGTGCGCAAGACTGCGCAACCGGGGAGCTTCCTGCCGGCAACGGTCGATGGCGAAGGGACAGCGGGCGGAGAATGTGCAGCCGGGAGGCGGATTCAGCGGGGAGGGCGGCTCCCCCTGCAGCAATTCGCGCTCGCGAGCGCGCTCCACTTGCGGGTCGGGGATGGGCGCCGCCTCGATAAGAGCGCGAGTGTACGGGTGCATCGGCCGGCCGTACAAATGCTCGCTGTGGGCGATTTCCATCGGCCGGCCCAGGTACATCACCACCACCCGGTGGCTGATCTGCCGGACCACCGCCAGATCGTGAGCGATGAATATCAGCGCCAGCCCCAATTCGTCCTGCAGTTCCATGAGCAGGTCCACGATCTGCGCGCGTATGGACACATCCAGGGCGCTGACGGCTTCGTCGCAGATCACCACGGCGGGGCCGGGCGCGAGTGCGCGCGCGATGCCGATGCGCTGGCACTGGCCGCCGGAAAATTCATGCGGGTAGCGGTCGAGCTGCCCGTCCACCAGGCCCACTCGATTGAGGATGCGCACCACCCGCTCATCGCGCTCGACGCGGGACAGGTCCGGCCGGCAGGCACCCAGCGGCTCGGCCACGATCTGGCGAGCGGTCATTCTCGGGTTGAGCGACGCCAGCGGATCCTGAAACACCATCTGCATGTTCCGTCTAGCGGCCTGCCAGGCTCTCTTGTCGGCGTCCACAAGCTCTCGCCCCAGCAGCGTAACCCGGCACGCGCTGGCGGGGACCAGGCCGATCACGGCGCGCGCCAGGGAGGATTTGCCGCAGCCGGACTCGCCCACAACGCCCAGCGTTTCTCCGGGAGAAATCGCAAACGTGCCGGCGCTGACCGCCTTCAGCATGGGGACCGGAGCGAACATCCTGGGGCGCTTGAGGGGATACACCACGTCAAGACCGTTCACTTCCAGCGCCGGTTGCTGCGCTGCGCGCTCCGAAACGCGCGCCCGCACGTCGCGGTCCAACCGCGGGACCGCGCCCAGCAGACGCCGGGTGTACGGATCCGTCGGCTGCGCATACACCGCCTCCACGCTGCCACGCTCCTTGCACTCGCCGTTCTGCATCACCAGCACCTCGTCGCAGAAGCCGGCAACGACGCCCAAATCATGCGTAATAAAAATGATGGCGGCCTGAAAGTCGCGCTGAAGCTCCTGCATCAAGGCGAGAATCTGCGCCTGAACCGTTACATCCAGCGCGGTGGTGGGCTCGTCTGCGATCAGCAGCGACGGCTTGCACAACAGCGCGGTGGCTATGGTGACACGCTGGCGCATGCCGCCGGACAATTCATGCGGCCAGGCCTCAAGGCGCTTCCCCGCATCCGGTATCCGCACTGCCTCCAGCAGTTCGCCACAGCGTTTGAGCGCCTCGCGCCGCCTCATGCCCTCGTGCAGCTCCAGAACCTGCGCCATTTGCGCGCCGATCTTCAAGTACGGGTTCAGCGAAGTCATCGGGTCCTGGAAGATCATCGCGATCCGATTGCCCCGAATGCCGCGCAATTCCTTGTCCGGCATTCCGATCAGCTCACGACCCTCGAACCGGGCGCTGCCCGAAGAGCGGCCGTTATCGGCCACAAGCCCCATGAGGCTCAGCACCGTCTGGCTCTTGCCGGAACCGGACTCGCCCACGATGCCCAGCGTCCTGCCCGCCTCCAGGTCGAAGTCGATGCCTCGCACCGCATGCACCATGCCGTCCGGAGTGCTGAAATCGACTCTCAGGTCGCGTACCGAGATCAGCGACATGTCAGGCGCTCCGGTCGCGTGGGTCCAGCGCGTCGCGCAGGCCGTCGCCGATGAAGTTGCAGCAGAACAGCGTGGCGGCGAGAAAGCCGGCGGGAAAAACCAGCGTCCAGGGGGCGTTTTCGAGTTCCTTGGCGCCTTCGTTGACCAGCGCGCCCCAGGAGGTCATGGGTTCCTGCACCCCCAGCCCCAGGAAACTCAGGAAAGACTCCACCAGGATGACCTGCGGAATGGTAAGCGTGACATATACCACCACCACGCCGAACAGATTGGGAACAATGTGCCGGCGGATGATCCGCGGCGTGGATACGCCGGCCGCCTGCGCCGCTTCGACGAATTCGCGTCGCTTGATGCTGAGCGTCTGGCCACGCACGATGCGCGCCATGTCCAGCCAGTTGATGGCGCCTATGGCGACGAAGATCAGCGCGATGTTGCGTCCGAAAAGGACCATCAGCAGGATCACCAGAAACATGAAGGGCATGGCGTAGAGGATGTCCACGATGCGCATCATCACCTGGTCCACCCTTCCCCCAAGGTAGCCCGCCAGCGCGCCGTAGCTGATACCGATCAGCAGGCTTACGGCCGTCGCCACCAGCCCCACCATCAGCGAGATGCGCCCGCCCACCAGCGTGCGCACGAACAGGTCCCTGCCGAGGTCGTCGGTACCGAAAAAGTGCCAGCCTTCCAGCGAAGGAGGAACGGAAACGTAATCCCAGTCGAGATAATCGAATTCCACCTGCGTCAGCGCGGGACCGAACACGCACAGCACGGTCACCACAGCGAGGATGGTCGCGGCCGTCATCGCGGCGCGGTTGCGGCGCAGGGCCCGCCAGGCGTCGCTCCACAAGCCGCGGCCGGCGCCCGACGCCCGGCGGACCGCGGCGCGGTTCTGCTTCGTCTTTCTCACGGCGCCGGATTCGGGCTGTCAGTCGCGCTGACGGACCCTGGGGTCCAGCAGGCCGTAGCACACGTCCACGAGGAAGTTGAACAGGATGATGAGCACCCCGTAGAACACGACCACGCCCATAACCAGGGTGTAATCCCGGTTGAGCGCCCCCTGCACGAAGTGGCGCCCCAAACCGGGTACCCCGAAAATCTGCTCGATCACCACCGAGCCGGTGATCACCGCGGCGGTGGCCGGTCCCAGATACGACAACACCGGAAGCAGGCCGGGCTTGAGCGCATGCCGCAGCAATATGGTGGACTGCGCCAGACCCTGCGCGCGCGCCATGCGTATGAAATTGCTGCGCAGCACCTCGATCATGCTGCCGCGGGTAAGCCGGGCGATATAGGCGATCTGGGGCAAGGCCAGCGCGATAACCGGCATCACCATGTTCGGCAGCCGGCTGAAGAACCCTTCCGTGGGCCAGCCGCCCGCCGGCAGAAAGTCGAGGTGCACAGCGAAAACCAGGATCATCAGCGGCCCGATCACGAAATTGGGGATCGAAATGCCGGTCATGCTCACCGCCATCACCACGTGGTCGGAAACGCGGTTCTGGCGCAAGGCCGCCCAGCCGCCTGCGGTTACCCCCACAACGAGCGCCAGCAGCATGGCGCAGGCGCCGAGTTGCAACGATACCGGGAACCCGTCGCGGATCAGTTCGGTCACGCTGCGGCCGATATACTGGAATGAGGGGCCGAAGTCGCCCTGCGCAAGACCCCAGAGGTAGCGGCCGAGTTGCTGATATAGCGGCTCGTCGAGGTGATAGGCTGCGCGAATCTTGGCCTCGATTTCCGGATGAAGAGTCTTTTCGGTGTCGAACGGGCCGCCAGGAGCGGCGCGGATCATGAAGAACGCCAGCGCGATCAGTATCAGCAGCGTGGGAATCGCGGCGAAGACCCGTCGGATCGCGTACCGGAACATCAGCGCATCATAACTGTGGGAAGGAAGGGCGGCATCGCATCATGCTGACAGCCCCTGATGATTCAGGCCGAGATCATTCATGCTTGAGGATACGCAGGTGCCGGGTGTAGATGTGGTCCATGATGTTGCCTTCGTAACCCTGCACCCACGGTTTGACCATGCGCTTGGTGACATAGAAGTACAGCGGCATCAAGGGCTGATCGGCAAGCAGGATCCGTTCCGCCTCCTGCAGGTACACGGCCCGGCGCGCAACGTCCGGTTCGGCCGAAGCCGCGGCCAGCAGGGCGTCGTAGCGCGGGCTGTCGTAGCCGAAATCATTCTGCTCGTTGGAGGACTCCAGCAACTGCGCGAAGGTATAGGCGTCCTCGTAGTCGCCAATCCAGCCGGCGCGGTACAGCTCGGTGTCTTCCTTGCGCTTGCGGGTTTCCAGGAAAACCTTCCACTCCTGGTTGGCCAGCGAGGCTTCCACGCCCAGCACCTGCTTCCACATGAAAGCCATCGCGATCGCGATGCGCTTGTGGTTGTCGGACGTGTTGTAGAGCACTTCCACCTTCAGCGGGTTGTCGCGCGAGTAGCCCGCCTCGGCATATAGGCGGGCGGCCTCCGCCTCGCGCTGTTCCTGCGTCCAGGTGGCCTCCTCCGGCACCTGCTGCTCGTAGCCGCGCACCGGCGGCACCCAGCTGTAGGCCGCCGGCTCGCCGGCGCCGCTCACGACCTGCGTAAGGATGTCGCGGTCCACCGCCAGCGATAGCGCGCGGCGCAGTCCCGGCTGGCCGGCGAAGGGCGGCTGGGTGACATTGAAGCCGAAGTAGTACGTCCCCAGGTAAGGCGTCACCCGAAACTCGTCCGCCAGGTTTTCCCGAATCCACCGCAACTGCTTCTGCGGGATGGTGCTGGTTATGTCCAGTTCGTCGGCGCGATAGCGCTTGAGCTCGGCATCCTGGTTCTCGATGGCGTAGTAGCGCACATCGTCGATGGTGGTGCTGGAGTCGTCCCAGTAGTGCGGATTGCGGGCCAGATGAATGTGCGACTGCACCACCCATTCCTGGAGGCGATAGGCGCCGTTGCTCACATGCGTCTCCACCCGCGACCAGTTCATCCCGTGGCTTTCCACCGTTTCCGGATGCACGGCGTAGCAGGTCGAATGGGTGAGCAGGCCCAGCAGATACGGCGTGGGCGTTTCCAGCCGAATGACCAGGGTGCGCTCATCAAGCGCCTCGACGCCCAGCGCTTCCGGGGGCAGCTCGCCGGCGATCACCGCCCGGGCGTTGCGGATCGGGGCCAGCACGCTGGAGTAGCGCGACAGCGTGTTCGGGTCGGCGCTGCGCCTCAGGCCAAACTCGAAATCCCTGGCGGTGACCGGGTCGCCGTTGCTCCAGCGCCCGTCGGGGCGCAGGGTGAAGGTGTAGGTCAGGCCGTCTTCGGATATCTCCCAGGACTCCGCGGCGCCCGGGATCAGCGCGCCATCCGGCGCTTCGGCCACCAGCCCCTCGAACAGGTCGCGCAGGATGTTGGATGAGGGCACACCTTCCGCGCGATGGGGATCCAGGGTCTGCGGTTCGGTCCCGTTGCTGCGGTGCAGTATCTGGATGTCCGCAAGTTCCTCGCCGCTCTCGCCGCCGATGGGGCCATATCGAACCGGCGTTTGTTCTGGTCCGCTTCCACCGCAGGCGCCAAGAACGAGAGCGCCAACAGCGAGCAGGTTTTTCAGGCGCACCGCAACTCCCCCTTCTTCAGATGAACCAGCAGCCGGGACACGGCCGCCGGCGTCATGCCGGGTATTCTCTCCGCCTGACCGATGGTGGCCGGCCGCACCTGGTCCAGCTTCTCCCGAACTTCGTTCGACAGGCCCGACACCCCATCATAGTCCATGCCGGCGGGCAGGGCAGTGCCGCGCAACCGCCGATTGCGCTCGATTTCCGCTTGCTGACGCTTGAGGTAGCCCGCATAGCGGGCCTCGGTCTCCACCGCGGCGTCGATCTGTTCGCCCAGCTCCGGCCATTCCCCGGCCAGCGGCGGCCTCGGGCCCACCGACGGCAGGCTGGTCAGCCGACGGTAGTCCCAATCCGGGCGCCGCAACAGATCCAACGCGGCCGGCGGGTGGAGGCTCCCGGTGGCGCTCTCGGTTGCCTTCAGGCTGGCGAGCCGGTCCCGCTCCGCCGCCATGGCCTCCTGCTTGCGGCAGAAAGCCTCCCATCGCGCGTCATCCACAAGCCCCAGTTCCCGGCCCTTCGGCGTGAGGCGGGCGTCGGCATTGTCTTCGCGCAGCCGCAGCCGGTACTCCGCGCGGCTGGTGAACATCCGATAGGGCTCGGTCACGCCCCGGGTGAGAAGATCGTCCACAAGCACGCCCAGGTAGGCCTGCTCGCGGCCCGGCATCCAGGGGGACTGTCCGCGCGCCGCCAATACCGCGTTCACTCCGGCCAGCAGGCCTTGCGCGGCCGCCTCCTCGTAACCCGTGGTGCCGTTGATCTGTCCGGCGAAGTAGAGGCCGGCGATGGCGTCCACCGCCAGTCCTTCGCGCAACCCGCGCGGATCGAAATAGTCGTACTCGATGGCATAGCCGGGACGGGTCATGCGGGCCTGCTCGAATCCCGGGATGGTGGCCAGGAACTCGATCTGCACCTCCGCGGGCAAGCTGGTGGAGATGCCGTTGGGATAGACCTCGGGGGTGGCAAGGCCCTCGGGCTCCACGAATATCTGGTGCGAGTCCCGCTCGGCAAACCGCGCCACCTTGTCCTCCAGCGAAGGACAGTACCGCGGTCCCACGCCCTCGATGACGCCGCTGAACGCGGGCGACCGCCGCAGATTGGCGCGAACGATCCGGTGGGTGGCCTCCGTGGTCCGGGTGATGTGGCATTCCACCTGCCGCGGATGGTCCTCGCGGCGTCCCATGAACGAAAAGACCGGCCTTGGGCGGCTCCCCGGCTGCGGGCGCATTACCGAAAAGTCGAGAGTCCGGCCATCCAGCCGGGGAGGCGTTCCGGTTTTCAGCCTGCCGACAGGCAGCTTGAGTTCTTGCAGGCGTCGGGCCAGCCGGTTGGCGGGGGGTTCTCCGGCCCGGCCGGCGGCATGGCTTGCTTTGCCCATGTGGATCCTTCCGGCCAGAAAAGTGCCCACCGTGAGGATCACCGCGGAGGCATGAAACTCTAGCCCGGACCGGGTCCGCACGCCGCGGGCGCGGCCGTTGACGATCCGCAGGTCATCCACGCTATCCTGAAACAGGACAAGGCCCTCGGCGGTTTCCAACGCGCGGCGCACGGCACCCTTGTAGAGCAAGCGATCGGCCTGGGCGCGGGTGGCGCGAACCGCCGGCCCCTTGCTGGCGTTCAGGCGCCGGAAGTGAATGCCGGCTTGGTCGGCGGCTGACGCCATGACGCCGCCCAGGGCGTCGATCTCTCGCGCCAGATGCCCCTTGCCGATACCGCCTATGGCGGGGTTGCAGCTCATCTGGCCCAGCGTATCCAGGCTGTGCGTGATCAGCAGCGCCTGCGCGCCCATGCGCGACGCCGCGAGCGCGGCCTCCGTGCCCGCATGGCCGCCGCCCACGATGATCACGTCGAATCGCTTTGCCTTCATTTCACCATCTGTCCGCCCCGGGGCGCTGATCCGGGGCAGTCGGCTCCCAAAACGCAGATTCTACTTGCCAATGCAGAATTGCGAGAAGATCTCGCCCAGGATGTCGTCGCTGCTGACCGCCCCGGTAATTTCGCCCAGGAAGTCCTGCGCCAGCCGCAATTCCTCGGCGATCAGCTCGGCCGATTGCCGCCGGCCGAACAGCGAGGCGGCCTCCTGATACTTCCTTGTGGCCTCCCTGAGGCTGTTGATGTGCCGGGCGCGCGCCGAGAACGCCCCGTCGGCTGCGCCACCGGCGCTTTCCGCCAGCAACTGCCGCAAGGCTTCCAGACCCGCCCCGGTCCTGGCGCTGACGTTTACTGCGCCGGGGCCTGTTCGCCCTGCAGGCTCTCCCGTCAAGTCCACCTTGTTGCGAACCAGCAGGGTGCGCTGCCGGGGCGCTGGTTCGGCGTGCCCGGCGGCCGCGTCCCAGACCCGCAAGACCAGGTCCGCCTGCTCCCCGGCGACACGCGCGCGGCGCACGCCCTCTCGCTCCACGCCATGCTCGGTAGCGCGCAGTCCCGCCGTGTCGACCAACTCCATTGGAATCCCCGCAACGGTGATCTGTACCCGGACCAGGTCGCGGGTGGTACCCGGTTCGTCGTCCACGATGGCCGCCGGTTCGCCCGCCAGCGCGTTCAGCAGCGAGGATTTCCCGGCGTTGGGTTCGCCGGACAGCACCACATTGAGCCCGTCGCGCAGGATCCGGCCCCTCTCGGCGGCTCTCGCAACCGCCGCAAACTCCTCGCCGAGTTCACCGAAGCCGATGGCCAGCGCGCGGTCTTCCAGCGGGTCCACCTCCTCGTCCGGAAAGTCCAGGGTAGCCTCCAGGTGCGCCCGAAGCCGCGTCAGGCGGGCCACCAGCGCCTCCACGGCGGCGGAGAACGCGCCTTGCATGCTGCGCGCCGCCGCCCGCGCCGCGGACGCGCTGGCTGCGTCGATCAGGTCCGCAACGGCCTCCGCCTGGGAGAGGTCCATGCGATCGTTGAGAAAGGCCCTGCGCGAGAACTCGCCCGGTCCGGCCGGGCGCGCGCCCAACTGGCAAATTCGGGCAATCAGCAGATCGCAGACCACGGGACTGCCATGCACCTGGAGCTCCAGCACATCCTCGCCCGTAAATGAAGCGGGCGCGGGAAAGAACAGCGCCAGCCCGCGGTCCAGAAACTCGCCGGAGGATTCCGTCAGCGACACCAGCCGCGCCCGGCGCGCTGGCGGCAATTCCCCCAACAGTCTCCGCCCGACCCCGCGCACGCCCTCGCCGGAAACGCGAACCACTGCCACCCCTCCGCGGCCAGGCGGCGTGGCGGCGGCGACTATCGTGCCGCCCGTCCCCGGGAGGCGTTCTCGGTCCGACGATTGATCCGCCATTGCTGAAGGGTGGAGAAAACAGAGTTGGTGAGCCAGTACAACACCAGTCCGGCGGGGAAGAACATGAAGAACACGGTGAAGATCACCGGCATGGCCGCCATGATCCTGGCCTGCATGGGATCCGGCGGCTTGGGGTTGAGTTTCTGCTGCCAGAACATGGCCGCTCCCATCAGCGCAGGCAACACGAAAATCGGGTCACGCGAGGAAAGGTCGTTGATCCACAGCAAAAACGGCGCCTGACGGATCTCCACGCTCTCCACCAGCACCCAGTAAAAGGCGATGAAAAACGGCAACTGGATGAAAATCGGCAGACAGCCGGCGGCAGGATTGACTTTCTCGGTCTTGTACAACTCCATCATGGCGCGGTTGCGTCCCTGCGGGTCGTCCTTGAATCGCTCCTGGATGGATTTGAGCCGCGGCTGCAGCTTGCGCATTCGCGCCATGGAGCGGCCGCTGGCCTCGGTGAGCGGAAACAGGACGGTCTTGATGATCAGCGTGGCCAGGATGATGGCCCAGCCCCAGTTGCCAACGAAGGCGAACAGGGTCTTCAGCAGCCAGAAAAGCGGCTGGGCGAACACCGTGAAGATTCCGTAGTCGACGGTGAGCACCAAGCCCGGGGCGGTTTCCCGCAGTTGCGCCTGCAACTTGGGCCCCACGAACAGTTGCGACGAATAACTCTGCTCGCCGCCCGGCGACACGGCTTTTAGCGGGCCGATCGCGCTCAAGCGGTAACCGCCGGCGGCAAACTGGCCGTCATACTGATGCGGCTCGGCGCCTTCGGGGATGGCGGCGCCCACGAAATGGTGCTGTATGGACCCCAGCCATCCCCCTGTCGCAGTCTCGCTCAAGGGTTCGTCCGCCAGGTCCTCGGGGTCCATGCGGTCGTAACTGTCGCCATCGTAGTACACCGGACCGGTGAAGGAATAGGTATCGACGTTGAACATCGACCGCTTCTGCGGACGGTGCACCCGGCGCATCAGAACGTACGAAGCCGCTGCATAGTCCGCGCCGCTGTCGTTTCGGACCACTTGTTCCACCCCGATGTAGTACTTGCCCCTTCGGAAGCGATACCGTTTCGTTACCGTAATGCCCTCCGAGCTCCAGGTCAGCGGCACGATCAGTTCTTCCATGCCTTCCGCGAGCCGATACTCGCTGCGGTCGCTGAGGAAGCGTTCGCGGTGATTGGCTTCCGGGCGTCCCTCCGAGGCGCGCAGACCGGTGCTGAAAATGTACTCCGCGGCCGGCGAAGGGCTCAGCAGCCGGACCTTGACCTCGTCGTTCTTCTTGTCCTGTGCATAGTCCAGCAGTTCGGCTTCGACGACATCGCCGCCGCGGGTGCTGATCGACAGAGCCAGCACGTCGGTATGGACCCGCACGACCGACTCTGCCCGAGGCGCTGCCGCCGACTCGAGCGTCGTTTCCTCGGGCTCGCCGCTGTCGGGCACGGATGGCAGCGCCGGCAGGTCCGGTAGGTCCCCATCCTCCAAAGCGGGCATTGTCCCAACGCCGGTTTCAGCCGACGGCTGGTCGGCCGCCACAGGCGAGCGGTCCCGGTTCCAGGCCTGCCAACTGAACAGCAGCATGGCGCCGAAAAGCGCCCAGAGAGGAAATCTCAGCCGTTCCACTAGCCGCGCGCCTGGGTGGCTTGCGCGACCACGCCCCAGAGCCGCTGGAGCGCGGACCCCACGCCCCGCACGACCCCGCCGCGAGCCTGCGGCACACTGACCACGATGTCCAGGCCCGCAAGTTGGTGCTGATGCCGCCGGAAGCTCTCCCTTACCTGACGCCGCATGCGGTTGCGGGCAACGGCGCTGCCGGCCGCCTTGAGGCCGATGGACAGGCCCAACCTGCCGTGGCCCAGTCCGTTGGCGGCCATGCGCGCCCGCAAGGGACCGGCGGAGGCCCGCCCGCCCCGGCGATACACGGCGCGGTACTGCGCAGCGGTAAGCAGTCGAAGCCTGCGCGGATACTCAAGCGACCGGCCCGTCGGCGGCGATAGGGGTGCTGAAGCAATCACAAGCGATGAGGAAACTGACGACTCCGCACTGTAAGACCTGAGGCGAAACAGGTCCGGGAAACGCGATCGGCGGCGCGGCCCAATCAGTGGGTCAACCGCGCCCGGCCCTTCCTTCGCCGCCGTTTCAATATCAACCGCCCGGCCCGCGTCGCCATACGCGCGCGAAAGCCGTGAGCGCGCTTGCGTTTGATTCGGCTGGGCTGATAGGTGCGTTTCATGGCTTGCGTATACAAAAAAGCGGCGGTTTCGACGTTCCGCGACCGTTTCCAGCCGCCGCACAGCGGGCGGCCAGCATAGCCTTTGCAGGGCGCAAAGTCAATGAGCGCAAGGGGTTTGATTCCGGCGGCAAGTTATGGAATAAATACCCTCAATTCTCCCAAGACAGGGCCCTGTCAAACACCCGACCCATGTCCGGCTCAGCCACCCAAACAGGCGATCTCTGGCAGAGTGTTTGCCGCGAATTGAAACCCCTTCTTGCCGAGGAAAAGTACAACACCTACATCCAGCCGCTCGACGCCCGGCTCCACAACGGGAAACTCCAACTGACCGTCCCCAACCGCTTTGTCCGCGACTGGCTGGAGTCCAATTGCCTTGAGCTGCTGCACCAGGCCTGCGAACGAAGCGGCACGGACGCCCGTGTGGAACTGCTGGACCGGCCCATACCGCGGCGAGCCCTGGCGCCGCCGCCGGCCAGAGCGCCTGCGCCGCTGCCGGGCTCGCGGCTGGCGCCGCACTTTACCTTCGACGCCTTTGTGGCGGGGCCCACCAACCAGGTTGCCTACGATGCCGCGCGCCATGTCGCCAGGCATCGGGCATACAATCCGCTGCTCATTTACGGCGGCGTGGGTCTGGGCAAGACTCACCTGATGCACGCCATCGGCCACCAGCTTCTGGCCCATCAACAGCAACTCCGGGTGGCGTACGTGCATTCCGACACGTTCATCAACGACTACCTGAGCGCGCTGCGCAAGGTGCGCGCCACATACGGACGGTCGGGTTCAGAGACGCTTATCGAGCAGTTCAAACGTTCGTACCGCTCCGTGGACACGCTGCTGCTGGACGACGTGCAGTTCCTGGCGGGCAAGGAAAGCTCGCAGGAGCAGTTCTATCACACCCTCAATGCCCTGCTGCAAAGCGGCCGCCAGATTGTCCTGACCTGCGACAAGCTCCCACGCGAGGTCGCCGGCCTGGAAACCCGGGTGATCTCGCGTCTGGGGTCCGGGCTGATGGTGAACATCGAACCGCCCGACCTGGAAATGCGCGCGGCCATCATTCTGGCCAAGGCCGAAGCGGCCAACGTGTACTGCCCCGGGGATGTTGCGATGTTCATCGCAAAGCACATTTTCTCCAGCGTCCGCGAACTGGAAGGCGCCTACCGTACCGTGGAGGCCCTGTCGCGCTTCCGCGGCATGCCGATTGATCTTCCTCTGGCCAAGCAAGCGCTCAAGAGCCACGTCGCGTCGGTAGCGCGGCGCATCACCCTGGAAGAAATCCAGAAACTGGTGGCCAATTACTTTCAGATCCGGCCATCGGACCTGCGCTCCGCCAGCCGCAAGAGGGCCATAGTGCGTCCCCGACAGATCGCGATGGCCTTGGCTCGGGAGTACACCGACCTCAGCCTCCCGGATATCGGGCAGAGTTTCGGTGGCCGCGACCACACCACCGTGATCAATGCGGTTCGTCGAATTCAGGAATTGCGGGGATCCGACCACAATTTAGAGCAGCAATACAAGAGTCTTGCGAGTATCCTTGCGCAGTAATTGCCGAACAGGAGAGGCTTGGGGGAAAAGCCGGTGTTGCTTGTGGAAAAATTGTTGAGCAAGCGGTTGCGGGCGAAAAATCCACAGTCGCCACCACCCGATACCCACAGGCCAGCCACAAGCAATTTTCTTATAATCTGCTGATTTAATTAATTTTTATTGAATGACACAGATATCCACAGGCCTTATTACCATTATCATTGTCTTACATAAGAAGGTAATGAAGGAGGACCCATGAAACTGAGCATTCCTCAAGATAGCCTGCACAGTCTGCTTCAGTCGGTTACCAGCGCCGCGCAGAATCAGGCCGACACCATGGCCATACTGCGCAATGCTCTGTTGGAGGTTTCGCAAGGCATGCTGACCGCTACCTGCACGAACCTCGAACTGACCCTGGTGGCGCACTGCGAGTTGATCGACGCGGGACCAGCGGGCAAGGTAACGGTTCCGGCCAAGCTGTTACAAGGAATCGGCGCTTCGCTTAGAGGCGGAAGCAGCATCGAGTTGGAGTTGGAAGGGAATCAGCTTCTGGTGAAATCCGGGCGCTATTCAGGCCGCCTGGAAACCTTGCCGCCGGAGGACTTCCCCCGGCTGGACCCGGACAACGGCACCGAGGGATTGACCATGAATTCCGCGTTGTTGGCGAAAATGCTCGCCGACACGCATTTCGCCATGGCGCAATCGGATCCCCGCTACTACCTCAACGGAATGCTGATGGAAATCGGCGAACACGGCATGCGCTTGGTTGCCACCGACGGACATCGCCTGTCCTGTTCGGAGACGGCGGAATGCGGTCCGGTGGAGGGACGCAAGGGAATCGTTCCGCGAAACAGCATTAATGCTCTCAGACCCCTGCTGTCTCTCAGCGAGGAGGTGGAGTTGGCGCTGGGCGATAACCAGGTCCGCTTCAGGCTTGGGGACCGGCAGATGACGTCGAAGCTCATCGAGGGACGGTATCCGGAGTATGGGCGCGTAGTACCGCAGCGCCAGCAAAAGCCGGTAGTGGCAGACCGCGCTGCCCTGGAAACGGCTCTCAGCCGGGTCGCCCTGGTGGCGCGGGAGAGCCGGGGCGTGCGGGACCAGCGCATTCCATTGGTGTCGGTGCATGTCACCGAAAACAGCGTAGTGGTCAGCACCGAAGGAGGCCAGGGCGCTCAGGCGCACGATGAAATCGAGTCCCGTTACGAGGGACCGGAAATCAAGGTTGGATTCAACGCCATCTACCTCACGGACGTGCTCAGGTCGCTGCAAAGCAACGAGATTGAGATGCATTTGCGCGACGGCAAGAGCAGCGTGCTCATCTGCGCGCCGGAAGACGACGGCGTGCAGCACGTCGTAATGCCCATGAGGTTGTAAGCGGGCGCGCCACTTTCATTGGCAGACGCGCCACTTTCGTTCAACCGGTCGAGAAACGAGGCGTACGCGCGAACACCGAGGCCCCGCGCAAACAACCACGAGTGGCCTGCCTTACGCAATTGCGGGTGCGCAACCTCCGGGCCTTGAAGGCTCTGGACCTTGCGCCCGGCCGGCACGGAAATCTCATCAGCGGCCATAACGGCGCCGGCAAGACCAGCCTTTTGGAGAGCATATTCCTCCTTTCGCGTGGACGCAGCTTTCGCGGAGGCGATATCCGGCAACTCATTGCCCACGGCGAGGAAGCAGCAAGCGTGAGGGGCCTGGTAACGGTCGAGAGGGGTGCTCGGGAATTGGGGGTTCATATCCAGGGGCGAACGCTGCGTGCGCTTGTGGACGGAGAAAGCGGTGTTCGCCGGGCGGAACTCGCGCGTATTTTGCCCGTGCTGAACTTGGACGCGAGGATCGTGGATCTGGTGGAGCAGGGCCCGGAACGCCGCAGGCTGCTGTTGAACTGGGTGACGTTTCACGTGGAACCGGCTTTTCATGCGGCCTGGCAAAGGTTCCGCCGGACGCTCAAGCAACGAAACGCCGGTCTTCGGGCAGGCGTCACGGCCAGCGCGGTGGCTGCGTGGGATGAGCAGTTCTGTCGAGCCGCCGAAGTGATGGAGGAGCAACACCGGACCGTAGCGCAGAATCTGCGTCCGCGGTTTCGGCGGACCGCGCAGCAATTGCTCGATTTGGGGGCCGACTGGGACTACTATCCCGGCTGGCCTCGCGAAAGGACCCTGGCTGATGCCTTGCGGGAAAGCCTTGATAGCGATCGCAAGCTTGGCCGAACGCGGTACGGACCGCAGCGCAGCGATCTTGTGCTGCGCCTGAAGGCCGGCCGGCCCCGGTACCTTGCCTCGCGAGGGCAACAGAAGTTGCTGGCCGCCTCGATGATGCTGGCGGCTGCCGAGTTGCTGGAACAAGCCGGCGTCGGCCGCCCGGTGTTGCTGGCGGATGAGCCGCTCGCGGAGCTGGATGCCGAACACTCCGGAAGGTTGCTGAGCGCGATGTGGGCGGGCAACTGGCAGGTCTTCATCACCGGGGTGGATGCCCGTCCTCTCGGGAACGATTTGGACCGCGAGGAATTTCGCCTCAACGAAGGTGGGCTGGTATAATTGGCGGGTGCCTGAAGGCGTGTGCCCAGTAAGGCGTGCTAGTTTCGTGTCCGATCATTTTTTTCTGCGTCCGCGGGCTTCAGGCGCTCACCCGTCCGGCCACAGGGCGCGTTGTCAAACCTTCTGATTCAAGGTTCATATGCAACACCCTGCCGACAATCCCACCTTCCCCGAGAGCCAACTTCCCCCCGAAGGCCCGGAGGCTTATGGCGCGGACCAGATCCAGGTCCTGGAGGACAGGGAATCCGTACGCAAGCTACCCGGCATGTACATCGGGGATACCGATGACGGAACGGGGCTTCATCACCTGATCTATGAGGTGGTGGACAATTCGGTCGACGAGGCCCTTGCGGGGCATTGCGACAAGATCGAAGTTCGCTTGCTGGCCGACGGGGGAGCGCAAATCACCGACAATGGCCGCGGCATTCCGGTAGACAAGCACGCAAAGACCGGTCGCTCGGCCGCAGAGTTGATCATGACCACGCTGCATGCAGGCGGTAAATTCAACGAAAGCGCTTATAAGGTTTCGGGCGGACTGCACGGCGTGGGTGTTTCCGTGGTGAACTTCCTGTCCGAGGAGTTGGAACTCAGGGTGTATCGGGATGGTCGCCAGTACCGCCAACTCTACGCTGGCGGCATTCCGGACGGCGCTCTGGCGGATGTGGGCTCCAGCGACCGCAGCGGCACACAGATCCGCTTCCGGCCGGATCCGCAAATTTTCGCGTCCAAGCTGGAGTTCGATGCCGCAGTCCTGGCTACCAGGCTGCGGGAACTGACGTTTCTCAACAGCGGAATTACCATAGAAATTTCGGATGAGCGAGAAGGCGGGAAAGAAACCACCTTCCACGCCGAGGGTGGAATTCGCGAGTTCGTTCAGTGGCTGAATCGATCCCGCGAGCCCCTGCATTCGCAGGTGTTTCACGTGAAACGCCTGCAGACCGTGGAGACTGCTCGCAAGGAGGATGCCGAAGGCAATGGAACCGGCAAGGAATTCTCGGTTGAGCTGGAAATCGAGGCGGCCATGCAATGGAACGCGGGATACCATGAGCACAGTTCCTTTTTTACCAACAACATTCCCCAGAGCCATGGCGGGACCCACCAGGAGGGCTTTCGCACCGCATTAACCCGCACGCTCAACACCTATATCGAGAAACACGGCGGGAACCGGGCGAAGAACCTGACCTTGCGCGGCGAAGATGTGCGGGAAGGCCTGACTGCCGTGGTTTCCGTGAAGATGCGGGACCCGAAGTTTTCCTCGCAGACCAAGGAACGGTTGGTTTCATCGGAGGCCAAGACGGCTGTGGAGCGCACGGTCGGCGAGGCCTTGCGCGAATTCCTGCTGGAAAACCCCAAACAGGCACGCGCGGTCACCGAGAAAATCGTCGAGGCCGGCACCGCGCGCGAGGCGGCCCGCAAGGCTCGCGACATAGCGCGCCGCAAGAGCGATGTTGGGGGACTTCCCGGAAAATTGGCCGATTGCCAGGAAAAGGACGCGCGAAAGCGGGAGATTTTCCTGGTGGAGGGCGATTCTGCCGGGGGCTCCGCCAAGCAGGCTCGCGACCGGCGCACCCAGGCCGTTCTTCCCTTGCGCGGAAAGATTCTCAACGTGGAAAAGGCCCGCCTCGACAAGATGCTGTCTTCGGACGAGGTGGCGACCCTGATCGCCGCGCTAGGCTGCGGGGTGGGGCGCGAGGAGGAGAGTTTCGATGCCGACAAGCTACGTTACTGGCGGGTAATCATCATGACCGACGCCGACGTGGACGGGTCGCATATCCGCACACTGCTTCTTACGTTTTTCTTCCGCTATATGCCCGCGCTTATCGAGCGGGGCCATGTGTATATCGCCCAGCCGCCGCTGTACAAGTTAACGCGGGGACGCAAGGAGGAATACCTCAAGGATGATCAGGAGTTGCGCGACTGGACGCTTAAGACGGCGCTCAAGGATGCCAGCCTGTCGGTTTCGGGCGGCGGGGAGGAAATCGCCGGGGAAGAATTGCGGCGCCTGTCGGAACGGACGCTCAAGGCGCGGATTTCCCTGGAGGGTTTGCGTGCCAGCGCCCACGAGCGGGTGCTCGCTTGTCTGCTTGAGCTTGCGCCAGTCGATGCGGACCCGGATGACCCGCAACACATGGCCCGATGGGGCGCCGGACTGCAGTCTTGCCTGGAGAAGCTGGACGGCGACGCGCTTTGGAAGGTTTCCGTGCAGAGCAACGGCGGCGCGCCTGCGGCATTTTCGGTAGTGCGCACCGAGAACGAAGTGGATGAGGAAAGCACGCTCCCGTTTGCGCTTTTCTCTACGCCCGAGTACCAATCGGTTCGCGGTCTGGCGAAGGAAATCAGTGAATTGATGGGATCCGGCGCGGAAGCGTGCCGAGCGTCGGCGCGCCATGACGCGGCGCTGTTTGGCCAGGCTCTGGATTGGTTGATGGACCAGGGGCGCCGGGGCGTGACGCTGCAACGCTACAAGGGTCTGGGCGAGATGAACGCCGCTCAGTTGTGGGAAACCACGGTGAATCCGGAGACTCGTCGCCTGATGCGGGTAGAAGTGGCGAGCGAGTATGAGGCCAGCACCACCAGCAAATTGTTTACCACGCTGATGGGGGAAAAGGTCGAGCCTCGCCGGGAGTTCATCCGGGATAACGCGCTGAACGTAGTCAGTCTCGATATCTAGTCCGTATCCTTCCTGCGGGGGTCGTGCCCCGTGCTGACCTTTTGCCCTTGGGGCGTTTGTGCTTGCGTCGGCGCGCTATCGCGTTCCTTCTCCGCCCTGATTGCGAGCGGTCGCGTTCCCTCGCCGTGGGGAGACGCTACGGGCACGTCCCTGTGTGCTCGGCTCGGGCCATCCTGGCCCTCGACGCTCCCCACGGCGAGGGAACGCGACCGCTCGCAATCAGGGCGGAGAAGGAACGCGATAGCGCGCGAACCAGGGCGGAGGGGGGTTCCGGGGGAAGGATGGGGGTGAGTCTTGGGGGTTATGGGAGATTGAGGTGAGAAGGGGTAAAAAGGGGGCAGGGAAAAGGATAAAATTGGTTAATTGTTTCTAACATCTCGTAACTTTGTTGTTTCTTCTTCGATCCAGGCCTTTGCGCGGAGGGTCAGTTCCCGAGCGCGCTGACCGCGGGAGTCCATGGGCGCGCCGATTACCACGGTGATTGTGCCCGGGTTCTTCGATGCGCTGCGCCGGGGCCAGTAATCGCCGGCGTTATGGGTCACCGGCACGATGGGGCAGTCGGCGGCGGCGGCGATCATGGCGCCGCCGGGCGCGTAGTTTCCCGTCTCTCCGGGCGCCACGCGGGTGCCCTCGGGGAAAATGATGATCCAGAGACCGTCGGCAAGGCGCTGCCGCGCCCGTCGCATCACGCTCCGGATGGCCCGGCCACCGCGGGCGCGGTCAACCCCGATTGCACGCATGGCCGCCAGTCCCCAACCGAATATCGGCAAGAACATGAGTTCCCGCTTCAGTATCCATGTCTGCCGCGGAAACAACAGAGCCTGGGCGATCGTTTCAAAAGTCGAGGAGTGTTTCATGAGTACCACGCTGGGCTCGGCCGGAAGGTTCCGGATACCGCGCACCTCCCAGTCGACGCCGCAGATCACGCGTAGCAGGCACAGGTTCGCCATGGCCCAGCAACGCACCGCGAAGAAATAGCTGATCCGATGAGGCAGCGCCCACAGGACCAGCGCCCAGAGACTGCCCGCGATCGTGTTGACCACCAGAAATACGGAAAACAGCCACCCCCGTAGTCGGTTCATCAACCGGTCTCCAGCAGCCAGTCCGCAAAAGACGCCAGGTCGTCGAAAATGGGCACGTCGCCTTGTCCGGCGAGCTGCCGCTCCGTGGCGCGCCCGAAACCTGTTCGCACCAGCGCCGGCATGGCGCCCGCCGCCCTGGCCGCCTGAAGGTCGCGCAGCGAGTCGCCCACCATGTACTCTCCGGTCACGGCCAGCCCAAGCCGGGCTTCGATCTGCAGCAGTAATCCGGGCAACGGCTTGCGGCACCGGCATTGCTCGGACGGGGCGTGCGGACAGAAGAACACGCCGGCCAACTCGCCCCCGGCTTCGCGCACTGCCTGCGCAAGGCGATCATGAACCGCTGTCAAGTCGGCCGCGCTCATCAATCCGCGGCCCACGCCGGCCTGATTGGTGGCCACGGCCACCGACATTCCCGCCCGTGACAAGCGCGCAATCGCTTCCAGGCTGCCCGGTAGTGGATGCCAGTCGCTGGCGGAGCGGATGTAGTCTCCCCGTTCCTCGTTGATCACGCCGTCACGGTCGAGAATGACCAGGCGCCGCCTCATCTGGGCTGCTCGTGCATCGGCGCAAGGAGGCGGAGCAGGCTACTGCCGTCCCGGAAGCAGCGAAAGGTCGGCCACGCCCAGCAGCGTTGCCCGGATTCTCGCCAGCAGTGCAAGCCGGTTGCGGCGCAAATCGGCATCCTCGCTCATGACCAGCACATGGTCGAAGAAATCGCCTAGCGGCGCCGCCAGCGAAGCCAGCGATTCCAGCGCCCCCGCGTAGTCCTCCGCGTCCAGCCGCTGTTGGTATTGCGGCAGCAGCCGCAGGAACGCTTCATGCAGCGCCCGTTCCTGCGCCTCAAGCAGCAGTGCCTCATGCACGTCGCCAGCATCGGCGTCCACTGAGCGCAGGATATTGGCGATGCGCTTGTTGGCGGCAGCCAGATCGCTTGCGGCTGCCTGTCCGAGAAAGCCGTTGAGAGCCTTCAGGCGGCGGTAATGGTCCAGCGGCGAGGCGGGGTTGCGGGCCCGGACCGCCGCAAACAGTTCGGGAGTGACGCTGAAATCCGCTGAATCGGGATGCAAGCCATCGAGACACCAAGCCTTCAGCCGCTCCATCATGAAGGAATACACCTCTTCGACCGTGTTGCGCCCTTCAGGAACCTTCAACGGTTGCTCAGACACGGTGCGACCGAGAGCTTCCGGAAGATCCAGTTCAACCGAGCCCTCGATGCAAACGCGCAGCACGCCCAGGGCAGCGCGGCGCAGACCGAAGGGATCGCTGGCGCCGGTAGGCCGCCGCCCGCTGAGGAACAGTCCGGCCAAGCTGTCCAGGCGGTCCGCCAGCGCGACCGCTCGGCCCGCAGGGCTCGCGGGAATGGGGTCGCCCGCCTGACGGGGGGAATAGTGCTCGCCGATGGCCACGCACACCTCCTCGGTCTCACCGTCATGACGGGCGTAGTGTGCGCCCATGCTGCCCTGCAGACTGGGGAACTCCCCCACCATTCCAGTAAGCAAGTCGGCCTTGCAGAGCAGCGCCGCCCGCCTTGCGGCAGCGGGGTCCGCGCCGGTGTGCGGGGCCAGCGCTTCGGCCAGCGCGGCCAGTCGCTCCGCACGGTCCCCCAGGGACCCGAGGCGGTCCTGGTAGCGTACCGCCTTCAGCGTCGGCAGTCGCTCCGCCATCGCCACCTCGCAATCTCGCTGATGGAAGAAGTCCGCATCGTTCAGTCGGGCGCGCACCACGCGCTCGGCGCCCTCGCTAACGGAAGCGGGCGCCTTGCTCTCGAGATTGCTGATGAGCACGAAGCCCGCCAGCAAGCCTCCAGACCTTCCCCGTACCGGGAAAAAGCGCAGATGTTCCTGCAAGGTCGCGATGATGGCCTCCTCCGGCAGCTTCAGAAAGCGCTCCTCGAAAGCGCCCCGAAGCGCCACAGGCCATTCGACCATGCCGGTAATCTCATCTTCCAAGCCGGGGCCGCTGACCAACTCGCCGCCAAGGCCGGCGGCCTGCATGCGTGCCAGGCTCAGCATGGTCTCGCGTCTGGCGCCAAAATCCGCGATCACACGGCCTCTTTCGCGCAACGCCGTGGCGTAGTCTCCGGCCGCCGCCAGACTCACGCGCTTCTCGCCCATGAAACGATGGCCGCTGCTGACGCGCCCGCTGCGGCGGCCGAGGATCGTTGCCGGCACGACCTTGTTGCCGTGCAGCAGGGTGACCCAATGCACCGGACGGATGAACTCCTGCTCTCCCGATCCCCAGCGCATGGACCTGCCGACCGGCAGGCGATTGAGCGCGTCGGCGACAATCCCCGGCAACAGGGAGGCGGCCGCGCTTCCGGGCCGCTGCTCGCGGAAAGCCAGCCATTCTCCCTTGGGGGTGCGCAGGACAGGCAACTCTTCGGGCGGGCAGCCGCACGATCGGGCGAAAGCCTGGCCGGCGCGAGTCCATTTCCCGTTGGCGTCGCGCGCCACGGCCATCGGCGGGCCCCGCTTTTCGATGACTTGCGCGGGCTGCTTCGCCGCCAGCGCGCGCGCCAAGATAGCCAGCCGGCGCGGCGACGCATAGGATTCCACTGCCTCGCAGGCGAGTTCGGCCTGTTCCAGGCCGCTGCCAACGGCCTGGCGGAAGTGGCGCTCCACAAGCGGCAAGCTCTTCGGCGGCAGCTCCTCCACGCCGATCTCGACCAGAAAATCCGAATCAGGCACGGTAAATCAAGTATCCATGTTCCGCAGAAGCGGGAAATCCATCGCCTCGCGCGCCGCCACGTAACCACGGGCCACGGCGCCGGCCATGTTGCCCACGCGCAGGATGTAGCGTTGCCGCTCGCTCGTGGAAATGGCGCGTCTGGCGTCCAGCAGGTTGAAGGTGTGCGAGGCTTCCAGCACCTGTTCGTAGGCGGGCAGCGGCAACCGCTTGGCGGTCAGGCGGGCGCACTGCCGCTCGCATTCGTCGAAGCGCCTGAACAGAAGTTCCGTATCCGCCAACTCGAAGTTGAACTTCGACATCTCCACTTCGTTCTGGTGATAGATCTCGTGGTAGCGTATCGGCCGTCCGCGGCTTGACCAGATCAGGTCGAAAACGCTGTCGGCGCCTTGCAGGTACATGGCGAGCCTTTCCAAGCCGTAGGTGATTTCTCCGGTTACGGGGCGGCAATCCAGACCGCCCACCTGCTGGAAATAGGTGAACTGGGTGATCTCCATGCCGTTCAGCCACACCTCCCAGCCCAGCCCCCAGGCGCCCAGGGTGGGCGATTCCCAGTTGTCCTCCACGAACCGCACATCCTCGGTGTTGAGGTCGATCCCGATGTGGCGCAGGGATTCCAGGTACCAGTCCTGGAACTCATCCGGCGACGGTTTCATGACCACCTGGAACTGGTAGTAATGCTGCAGCCGGAAGGGATTGTCCCCGTAGCGCCCGTCGGTGGGCCGCCGGCTGGGTTGCACGTAGGCGCTGTTCCAGGGCTCCGGGCCCAGCGCGCGGAGAAAGGTGGAGGGATGAAAGGTGCCGGCCCCTACGGGCTGATCCAGCGGCTGCACGATTACGCAGCCGCGCTGGCCCCAGAACGCCTCCAAGCGGTGGATCAGCGTCTGGAAATCAAGTGTCCTGTCCCGCTGCAATTCGGGGCTCAGTCTGCTCTGCCGAAGACCGCCACGCTGACCACGCAGCGCGCTGGTTCCCCCCCCAGGTTATGGGTAAGGCCCAGCGTCGGCGAGGGCAATTGCCGATCGCCGGCCCGTCCCAGCAACTGGAGATAAACCTCGTAGGCCATGCGCAGGCCCGATGCCCCTATGGGATGCCCGAAACACTTCAGCCCGCCGTCGATCTGACAGGGGGTCTTGCCGTCCCGGTCGAAGGCGCCATCCAGGACCGCCCGCCAGGCCTGGCCCTCATCGGCAAAGCCCAGGTCCTCCATGGTGACCAGTTCGGTAATCGAGAAACAATCGTGAACTTCAATGAAATCAATATCTTCTTTCGCGCTACCCACACCGGCCTCGGCCAGCGCGCGCTGGCCGGCCAGCCGCCCGCAGTGGATGTAACTGCCGTTCCATCCCTGGTGCCCCGCCTCCGAGCCATTGCTCACCGCAAGCTGCAGCGCCTTGACGGTAACCATTTCCGTCTTGCCCATCTCGCGGGCGATTTCGGGCCGGGTGACGATGGCGCAGGCCGCCCCGTCGGACACCCCGCAGCAGTCGAACAAACCGAGCGGCTCCGCCACCATCGGTGCCCCGATGATGGTATCCAGGTCCACGGCCTTGCGCAGATGGGCCTTGGGGTTGATGGCGCCGTTCTGATGGCTCTTCCAGGATACGTGAGCCATGGCGCGCTTGAGATCCTCTTCCTGCACGCGGTGTTCGGCTCGGTAGGCGGAAGCGAGCTGGGCGAAAGACCCCGGCGAGCTGGTGTTGGGCCGCCATTGTTCGGTAAAGGTGCCCGGCGTTCCCACCGGCAGGCCGCCATAGCCGGTGTCCTTGAGCTTCTCCACGCCCAGCGCCAGCGCAATGTCGCAGGCGCCGGCCGCCACCGCGTACACGGCTCCGCGCAGGGCCTCGGTGCCGGTTGCGCACATGTTCTCCACCCGCGTGACGGGAATGTTCTTCAGGCGCAGCGCATTGGCCAGCGGCAACGCCGATTTGCCCACGCTGGCATTGTCGAAGTAACAGCCGAACCAGGCGGCGTCGAGATCGTCGGCGCCCAGCCCCGCGTCTGTGCACGCCTCTTGAAACGCCTCCAGCATCAGGTCTTCCGCGTCGCAGTCCCAGCGCTCTCCGAATCGGGAGCAGCCCATTCCCACGATCGCCACCTTGTCGCATATGCCCGTCATCAGGCTTTCTCCTCGTCCGGCGCCGGCGCGCCTTTCCAGAAATACCGCCGGTAACCTCTGTGCGAGTCTATCGCGTGAATGCGGAAGACGAAGCGCAACTTCAGTCCCACCCGCATCTGCTCCAGCGGACACTCGGTAAATTCCATCAGTACCCGCGCGCCTTCGGCGGTAGCCGCCAGCCCGTATTGCAGCGGCGGATGGGGCGTGTAAGCCAGCCAGTCCTGGGTGAAGGACGACACTTCGCCCGGCTGTTCCGCCAGCAGCACGACCTCCTGTCCCGCCTCCGCGTTGCAGTCGGGATTGACGCAGCGCGCGCTGCGCGGAAACTGCACGGTGTTGCAGGCAGCACAGCGCCCGCCGGTAAAACCGGTCAGTTCGGCGCGATGGCGGTCGAAGCTGCTGAGCTGGGTCTTTACGTCCGCTTCGGCGCGCATGCCGAAATCCATCGGCAGCAGGCCGCTGAAGCTCAAGAGCTTGGTGTAGGCTCTCTCGCTGCGCGGCGGGGACAGGGCCGCCCGGCGCGCGTTGCGCCGCTGCCATGCGGGCAGCTTCCCGGTAGTTTTCAACAGCAGCGCGATTCCGCCCTGAGCGAAGCCCACCACGAGGATCAACTCCCCGGGTTCGGCCTGGGCCAGCGCGTCGACGGTCAGCAGCAGGGGATGCGGAGCGCCGGTGTCGCCCACATCGCCGAGCCGTTCGTCCTGAACCGCCTCGCTGGCAAGACCCAGGCCCCTGGCCAGCGCAGCGGTCATGCGCGGCGGCGCGGCCGGCAGCACGGCGCGTGACAACTGTTGAGGCGCTACGCCGGCCTGCTTGAGCACGCCGCCAACCAGCGCCGGCAGGATGGAGCGGTAGCCGCGGTCGCGGATCCAGCGTTCTTCCCAGCGGTAATCGAAGGACTCTCCGCCGCCGCGGAACTGGTCCACGAAATCCCGCGAAAGACGGTACTCGGCCACCACTTCCGCAATGGCGTCCTGGCCGCCCAGCAGCACCGCAGCCGCCCCGTGACCGTATTGGAACTCCTGAGCGCTGGCCGGTCTGGCCCGCCGCGCATCCGCCGAAACCACCAGCGCCGGGTCGCCGCCCAGCCGGGCCTCGCAAAGGGCTTGCAGCCCGGCGTTGCGGGAATTGGCTAGATCCGCGACCGCCAGATTGTCGGAGAGATTCAGCGCTTCACCGATTACGGTCGCGCACTGGCGGTCGGCAAACGGAGGCGTGGTGGAAGCGAAATACAGCCGCCGCAGATTCTCCCTGGGCGCGTCCGCCAGACAGCGCCGCGCCGCCTCCACACCCATGGTGATGCTGTCCTCGTCCCAGTTGCACATGCTGCGCGCGCCGCGCGCCAGACCCTTGAGGGCCGGATTCGCCCAGGCGTTGGCCGAAAAGATGGCCTGGCGGTCCAGGCGCATGGCGGGCACGTAGGCAGCCGCGTCGACGATGCCCAGCGCCGCGCCTGGCTCATCTTGTCGCATCAGCGCTCCTCCCGTTGCCCGGGGCCGCGTGGCGTCCCACCTGCCTTGCCATACGCGCTCCAGCTTTCCGCCGTCTGGATTTCGCCTACTCGAAGGAGTCGGGGTTGGCCGTCAGTTTGCCGGGGAACAGCCGGTCGGCCCGCGCCCGGTAGGCGTCGGATACTTCGTCCACCGAACTCAGCTTGCAGCCCGAGGAGTGCCAGATGAGGTGTCCCTCGCGGCCAGACATTCCCATCCAGGGCATCCAGGGCGAGAAGTAGGTGGACGAGAAACTGCTGCGCAAGCTGGCGATGGCCGGGTCGGCAAAGTCGTCGGCCAGGCAGAACATGGTGAAGGCTTCCATCCACGGTTGCGGCATGTGCGCCAGCCCGCGGCTGGCCATCATCCAGATGTGCCGGCCGGAGTGGGTCCACTGCCAGTTCCAGCGTCGCAATTCGCGAGCCGGGTCAATGCGGTCCGAAAACACCATTCCCTCGAGCGTGTAGCGCGCGCCGTCGCGTCCGCCGAGAATATTGGGGTGCACGGGCAGGGTCTCGCCGGTGTAGGGATTTGTGAACTCGTCCAGCATTTCGCCTGTGACCGGATCCTTGAAGAACGTGAGCGTGCGGCTGCTGATCGACACCTCCCCATTCTCCAGCGGACGGGCCCAGTAGATTTCGGTGCCTTCGAGGTCCACTATGTGCCTGGGTTCCGTCTCTCCTACCTGGGCGTAAATGCGCCCCAGGTACCACCAGGGGGAGTCCTTCTCCTCCAGGCTGGACTGCATCCGCATCCAGGCCTTGAACCAGGCCTCGCGATTGCCGGGTTCAGGCAAAATGCCATCGGCGTTCGCAGGCGCTACGGGAGCGCTCCCCTGGCGCTCGCAGGCGCCGATGCTCAGCGCCGCGCCCAGTCCCAGTCCGCCAAGCCCGCCGAGCACGGCGCGCCGAGAAAAGTCGTATGTCATGCGATGCTCCGGCGGCCCGCGGAGGTGGCCGCGACGGCCCTATGATATAGGCGCGAAATGATGCAGGGGCGGCGCTACTCGTCGGTGGGCGGCGCGCCCTGCGGCGCCATGCCCTCGTGGTGATGCATGATCCGCCAGCCGTCGGGCCTGCGGAGCAGCACATCGGTAATACGCACGCGGCCCGAGGTCGCGTTAGGTGGTTGGTAGTTGAACTGGAGCCAGTAGCGCGCCACGGCCACTTCCTGGAAGATGTCCAGCTTCAGGGGGTGGACCGAAATGCTCAAGCGGCCGCGCGCCATGGACTGGGCCTTGTCGCGTTGGTGAAAGGCCTCGCGCTCCGCCCTGCCCGAAATCAACTCCGGCTCGAACACATCCCACAGCGTGCAGTCCTCGTGCAGAAGGTCCTCCATGCCCCCCACATCGCGTCCCTCGAATGCGTCGAAAACGCCCTGAATTAACTTCCAGATTTCCTGCTCTGCCGCTCGCTGATTCATATTGTTCTCCAAACTTCCAGAAAACACAGTCCATACGTGAAAAAAACGCCCTTTCATATAAGGGATGATGGCCCCAAGTATAGACTTGCGGCCATCAATGCCGGTACAATAATCCCCGCTGCCGCGGAAGAGAGTCGCCGGCGCCATTTTCGATCCGTCCCCTCGCTTTTTTTTGCGGGAATCAGCGCGCGGTTTGGTGTGTGGGCGCGGTCGACTGGCGCGGGGCCGCCGCCCGCCTTTATCTGGAATTCAACTGATGTTCGAGGGCCTATCGCAATGAACGTATCCGAAGTAATGAGCTTGATTGAGGAGAAGGGCGTGAGGTTCGTCGACCTCCGCTTTACCGACACCCGTGGCAAGGAGCAGCACGTGAGCGTGCCGTCCGGGATCATCGACGAGGAATTCTTCGCCGCGGGGAAGATGTTCGACGGTTCTTCCATCGCCGGCTGGCGCGGGATTGACGAATCGGACATGGTATTGATGCCGGAGGCCAACAGCGCGGTGCTGGACGTGTTCGCCGAGGACGCCACGCTGCTGTTGCGCTGCGACGTATATGAGCCGGTGACCATGCAGGCCTACGCGCGCTGTCCGAGGCTCACTTCCAAGCGGGCGCTGGAGTACCTGCGCTCAACCGGCATCGGCGACGATGCCTATTTCGGCCCGGAAAACGAGTTCTTCATCTTCGACGACGTGCGTTACGGGAGCTCCCTGGAGAGCGCCTCCTACCACGTGGATTCCATCGAAGGCGCCTGGAACTCCACCCGCGAGTTCGAGGAAGGCAACTACGGCCACCGGCCCGGAGTCAAGGGCGGCTATTTCCCCGTCCCGCCGGTGGACTCGCTGCAGGACATCCGCTCCACCATGTGCCTGGCGCTGATGGACCTGGGGTTGGCGGTGGAAGTGCATCATCACGAGGTAGCCACCGCGGGCCAGGGAGAGATCGGCGTGCGTTTCAACAGCCTCACGCGCAAGGCCGACGAGGTGCAGATTCTCAAGTACGCGGTGATGCAGACGGCCCATCAGTTCGGCAAGACCGCCACCTTCATGCCCAAGCCGCTGGTGGGCGACAACGGCAACGGCATGCATGTGCATCAGTCCGTGATCAGGGACGGCAACAACATCTTTATCGGCGACGGTTACGGCGGCCTTTCCGAGGCCGGCATGTATTACATCGGCGGCATTCTCAAGCATGCGCGCGCGCTGAACGCCTTCACCAACCCGGCCACCAACAGCTACAAGCGGCTGGTGAAGGGTTTTGAAGCGCCCACGCTGCTCGCCTATTCGGCCCGCAACCGTTCCGCAGCCGTGCGCATTCCCTTCGTGGCCGACTCGCGGGCCCGGCGGATCGAGGTCCGCTTCCCCGACAGCATGGCCAATCCGTATCTGGCGTTCTCGGCCATGCTGATGGCTGGCCTTGACGGCATACAGAACAAGATCCATCCCGGCGATCCGGTGGACAAGGACCTCTACGACCTGCCATCCGAGGAAGAAGCCGGACTGCCCACCGTTGCGTTCTCGCTCGAAGAGGCGCTCGCTGCGCTGCGCGCCGACAATGAATTCCTCAAGGTCGGCGATGTGTTCACCGACGATCTTCTGGAGGGCTATCTGGAACTGAAGGAGGCCGAGTGCACGCGCCTGCGCGCTACCACGCACCCGGTCGAATTCGAGATGTACTACAGCTTGTAGCCGCCGGCGAACAGTCTCACCGCTTCAGTCTACGGAAGGACGTATGAAAAAGGGATGGATCGGTCTCGCAGTCCTGCTCGTGCTGCTGTGTCCGGCGCACGGGCAGGAAATCTGGCGGCATGTCGATGACGAGGGACACATCCGCTATGCGGACCGTCCCTTCCCCCACGCAGTCCGCGTGGAAGCCCCCGGCATGGCGAGTTGGCTTGCGCGCGCAGAGCCGTCCTCGGATAGCCGGTCGGCGCAGGATCCATCGCCAGCGGCTACGGCGTCGTCGATTCCCGCCCGTGCCGGCGCCTTGGCCCCTGCCCTCAAGATCGCCTACCCGGCCGCCAATGAGACCGTGTGGGGCGCGGGCGGCGAGCTGGAAGTCCGGCTGCTGGTTAACGCCTCGCAAGAAGATGAGGCCCGTCTTTCGATTCAACTGGATGGCGCAGAAGCCTCCTGGCACGGTCGGCCGCCTGTTGTGCGGCTAGAAAACGTGTGGCGGGGCGAGCACCGGCTGCGCGCGCGGCTTCTGGATTCCCAGGGCGGGGAGCTCGCGGTCAGCGAAGAAGTGCGCTTTTTCAAGCGCGAACGAACGGTAGCTGCCGCCGGAGACGGCTAGCCTCTCGCAAGAGGGCGAGTTTCTTGCCTCTCCTCTCGGAGGGGACGAATGAACCCGTCCCTGGGGCTCGGCAACGGCGTCCGCTTCGTTGACGCCCCTCCGAGAGGAGACGCATAAAACTCGCCCTCTTGCGAGAGGCGGGGGAAATCCGCGAGCTAGAAGCTGTAGCGGATGCCCACTGTGGTGGTCAGCCCGCCGATACTCTCGAAAGCCTGTTCGGATGTGAACGGCGTGACCCCGTCGGCCTGCACCGGGGCATGGCTGCGGACCGTGGACCACAGCGCGCTGTTGCTCATGTCGTCAAAGCCGCTCCAGCGCAGCAGGAAGAACGCTTGTGCGCTGTCCGTCAGTTCCCTCTCCACCCCCACCGCGATCCGGTAGCCGAAGATCTCGTCGCTCAATTCCATATCGAACCGGCTTAGACTGCCTGCCGCGGCAATCTGCCAGTCCTCCGGTTGCGCGGGGTCGCCGCCCACCACGGCAACGTATCCGTCCGCAAGCGTGCGGCGCAGAAAGGCACCCTCAAAGACCGAGTCGATGCGCGCGATTCCTGCGCCCAGGCCAACAACAGGCGTCCAGGCCGAGCCGTTCTCGAACGCGTAATAGGCGTTCACGAACAGTTGCCGCGACTTGAATCGGGAGACACGGAAATAGGGAGGCGCATCGTCGCTCCACTCGGAGCTCTTGTCTTCCAGGGCAACGTTGCCGGCTGCGGCAATTCCGGGGCGCGTGTCTCCATCGTGGGAGTGCCCGAGAAACTCCGCTTCGAGGCGAAACCGCTCCCAGGCATATCCCAGGCTGATCGATCCGGCCAGACCCCCGCCCAGGTCGAAGGCATCGTTGAAGAAGCGTCGGGACGTGCTGTCGGTGCAGGCGGCGTCGGTTGGGGCATCGGCGGGGTTTGTGTACAAGAGGCTGTCGCAACGCGTGGGATGATTGATTCCGCTCACGCTTGCATCGATCTCATCCCAGGCAAGGCCCAGGCCCAGGGAAACATAAGTTTCGCCGACTGCAGTCAGTGGGTTGAACAGCGTCAGCATGACACATGCGATCATCAAACGTAGATTCACTATTGCCATTTTCGTGTCCTTTTTTGTGTCCTTCAGTTCGTCGCGTAGCCGATTATTTCGTCGCTACGCCGATTATAGGGCAGGGGCGCGCGGGTCGGAGCGCGCGGATTGCGGGAGCAGGAGGGGCGGCGCTCTCAGCCGGAGACCGGGCTGTTCTCCTGGCCGGAATCGAGCCGCAGCGCGCCGGTGAGTTGGGACACGTTCGCGATGTTGTGTCGGGCCAGGTAATCCTCGATTTCGGCGTTGATTTTCCTGCACACCAGTGGATCGTAGAACAGCGCCGTGCCCACGCCGACGGCCGTTGCGCCGGCCAGAAGGAACTCGATAGCGTCGGCGCCGTTCATGATGCCGCCCTGGCCGATGATGGGGGCATCGTAGTTGCGCGCCACCTGGTAGGTCTGGTGCACCTTCAGCAGGGCCTGTGGCTTGATGGCCGGGCCCGAAAGGCCGCCCTGCACATTGCCGATAATCGGCCTGCGGCTTTCGGCGTCGATCGCCATGCCCATCAGCGTGTTGATCACGGCCAGCCCGTCGGCTCCCGCTTCCAGGCAGCGCCGCGCATTCTCGGCAATGTCGGTCTGGTTGGGCGAGAGTTTCGCGATCAGCGGCTTGGACGTGGCCGCCCGGCAGGCTTCGACAACGCGCGCCGACATGTCCGGGTCGTTGCCGAAGGCCACGCCGCCTTCGCGGACGTTCGGGCAGGAGATGTTGATCTCCATGCCCTGCATGGGCGTGTCGTCGATGCGACGAGCAACCTCCGCGTATTCTTCAACCGTGCTGCCGCAGACATTGGCGAACCAGCACGTTTCGGCGTAGTCGAGATTCGGCGCGATGTCGCGCACCACCGCGTCCACCCCGGGATTCTGCAGGCCGATGGCGTTGAGCATCCCACCGGCCGTCTCCCATAACCGGTGCCCCGGATTGCCCAAGCGCGGCTTGAGGGTGGTGCCCTTGCACACGATCGCTCCGGCGTCGGCGTTCGAGAACCCTTCCACCCGGGTGTACTCGTTTCCGAAGCCCACGCATCCAGACAGCAATACGATAGGCGAGTTGAACTTCAGGCCGCAGAAGTCGACGGCCAGGGGAGACCGGCTCATGGGGAGTCCCCCGGCACTTCGTCCTCGGCCTTCAGCGGCCGGCTCAGCAGTTCCCCGAGCACCTGGCGGGGGTCATGCCTGCGATGCAGCACCCTGTAGACCTGCTCGGAGATCGGCAGGTCCAGACGCAGGCGCTGCGACAGGCGCTGCACGGCCTCGGCGGCGTAAAACCCTTCGGCCACCTGGCCCAGTCCGCGAACCGCTTCATCCACAGGGGTTCCGCTCGCCACGGCCAGACCCAGGCGCCGGTTGCGAGACTGGTCGTCGCCGCAGGTGAGCGCCAGGTCTCCGAGCCCGGCCAGCCCCATGAAGCTGACCGGGCGCGCCCCCAGCGCCACGCCCAGCCGCACGATCTCGGCCAGCCCGCGGGACAGCAGCGCGGCCCGCGCATTGGCGCCGTATCCCAAACCATCGGAAAGTCCGGCGGCGATGGCGATCACATTCTTGGTGGCGCCGCCCACTTCCACGCTCACCAGGTCGCTGGAGACATAGGCGCGCAGGGCACCCGCGTTCAGCTTGCCGGCCAACCATAGCGCCAGGTCCCGGTTGCGGCAGGCGACCGTCATCGCGGCCGGAAGGCCGGCCGCCACTTCGCCGGCAAACGTGGGACCCGACATCACGGCCAGCGGACGGTTCGGGCCCAATTCCTGCTCGGCAACCTGGTGCGCCAACAGGCCGGTTTGCACCTCCAGGCCCTTTGAGGCGCAGCATAGGCGGACTCCCTCCGCGAGCATCGGCTTGAGGCGCCGGAAGGTGGCGCGCAGCGCCGAACTGGGGGTAACCACCAGGATACACTCCGCGCCTGCCGTCGCTTCCTCCAGCGTCGTGGCGGGCTGCAAGCTGTCCGGGAGCGGAATGCCCGGCAGATAGCGTTTGTTTTCGCGGTCGCGCGCGAGCTTGTCCAGATGATCGCGGTCGATATCCCAGATCCGCGCCGGGTAGCCCGCCCTGGCAAAATGAACGGCCAGCGCGGTTCCCCAGGCCCCGGCGCCGATGACTGCGAACATGGTTTGCGGCGAACCGGGACCTGTTGGCACTATGCGATGCCGCTCTGCCGCGACCGGCTCATGTTTCAGCGGCTCCGCCTGCTTACGACCGGCAGGTTTTCGCGTTCCCAGGCCGCCAGCCCGCCCTTCAGGCTGAACACCTGCTCCGATCCTTTCTTGCGCAGATCCTGGGCCAGCCGTCCGCTGGCCGAGCCGTTGTCGCAAATCAGCAGCACCGGCTTGCCGGACTTCAGCTTCGGGGTTCCCGGCACGTCCACGGCCCGCAGATTGCGGGCGTTGGGGATATGCCCCTGACTGTAGGACTTGGGTTCCCTCAGATCGAACACGGCCGCGCCCTTGTTGATGGCTTGCACTGCCATGGCCGGCGCCAGCGCGCTCACTGCCAGTGCCCGCAGGCGCACTTCGTTGAACAGTGCCGCCAGAAGGCTGCCGACAACCCCCAGGCTAAGCCAGGGATGCGCGGTCACGAAATCCACCAAGGTTTCCATATCGGCGAAGGCGTCGTGTCCCAAATGGCTCCAATAGCCCAGTGTACTGTTCGGCAACCACCTGCCATGATCTGCGGTCTTTTTTTCTCCGTGGCGGCGCTGCTCCTCCTTGATGCGGGGCCTGCCACGGGCGTGCCGAGTCAGGCATTATAACGATGGCCGAATAACGATGGCCGATATAATGCCGTCGCGCCCTTGCAACCGCTCGCCAGTGTGCTGTCCAGTAATAACCGTCATTGATCGTAAAGGCCCGTGAGAGGCTTGATTGCATGCCTGCTGTTGCCTGTCCTTGCCTGCGGACAGCCTGCTCGAAGCGATGAGCTGGAGGACCTGCTGGGCCACGTCGAAGAGGTGGAGCTGCGGCTCAAGCGCGACCTGGAGGCGCAGGTGGAAGAGGAGGCCGGGCTGCGCCGGGCCGAAACGGAGATCGCGCGCCTGCGCGGGGTGGCCCGCGAAGTGCAGCAGGAGTTGGAAAGCCGCCGCGATGAGCGGACGAGGCTGGCGGGAGCGCTGGAGGCCAGCCGCGAAGCGTACCGGCGAACGCAAAAGGCCCTTACCACGACGGTTCGAAACGCCTGGCGTTCCGGGCGGCAGGACAACTTCAAGGCCCTGCTTGGCGGGCGCGACGCCGGCGAAGTCAACAGACGACTGGCGTGGACGGAAATCCTGCTTCGCGCGTGGACGCGCGAGTCCCGCGAGTTCATTCGCACTGCCTCGGAAGTCCGGGCGCTTCGCAACGAAGCCGGTAGCGTGGAGCAGCAACTGACGGAACTCCAGGCCAGACAGGCGGAGCAGATTCGCGACATCGAGCAGGCGGTAGCCGCCCGTCGGGCAATACTGCAGGACCTGCGGCAGCGCATCGGCGGCGCCGGCGAGGAAATCGAAAGGCTGAAGACCCGGGCGGCCACGCTGGCGTCGTTGGTGGAAGATCTCGAGAGTATCGTGGAGGACCATCCGTCGGCGCCATTGCCCTCGATCACAGCGGCCCGCGGCCAGCTCGGCTGGCCGGTGCGCGGCCCCGTTCTCAGGGGATTCGGTTCCGGACCCGGGAGCGGGCAGGCGAATTGGGACGGGATTCTCCTCAAGGCGGACTACGGCGCGGAAGTGCGGGCTCCGCATGCCGGCCGCGTGGTATTTTCCGACTGGGTGCGCGGGCTGGGTTTCCTGATGGTTCTGGATCATGGCGAGAATGTGCTGAGCCTGTACGCATACAATGACCGCCTGCTGGGCAGGAAGGGCGAGATGGTGAGCAAGGGACAGGTAATCGCCCACGCGGGAAGCACCGGCGGGCGCCGTGAGCCCGGTCTTTATTTCGAGATCCGCCGAAATGGCAAGGCGGTGGACCCGGAGCCATGGCTGAGCCGGTAGTCCGCGGCGGCATGACCGGCTTTGAAAAGGCCATGGGCCTGTACACGATTGTGTACAAGGAAGCGCGCCGCATTGTGCGGATCTGGGTGCAGACCATCGTGCCGCCGGCCATCACCATGGCCCTGTACTTCATCATTTTCGGGCAACTTCGTGAGCGCATCGGCTCCATGTCCGGGTATGACTACACGCAATACATCGCCCCCGGGCTGATCCTGATGTCGGTGATCACCAATTCCTACGGCAACGTCGTATCGTCTTTTTTCGGCGCCAAGTTTCAGCGGCACCTGGAGGAAATGCTGGTTTCCCCGTTGCCGAACTACATCATCGTGCTGGGACACGCGGCCGGAGGCGTGCTGCGCGGGCTGATCGTGGGGATCATCGTGACTCTGGTGGCGATGGCGTTCACCAACCTCGAGGTGCGCTACCCGCTGATCGTCGTGTTCACGCTCTTGTGCACCGCAATCACGTTCTCGCTGGGAGGCATGATCAACGCGATCTTCGCCAGGAAGTTCGACGATGTTTCGCTGATACCCGCCTTCGTTCTGACGCCGCTAACCTACCTGGGCGGCGTCTTCTATTCGGTGGACCTGCTTCCCGGCGTGTGGCGCACGCTGAGCCTGTTCAATCCGATCCTCTACATGATCAACGCTTTTCGCTACGGCATGATCGGCACCACGGACGTGCCGCTGGGCGTTGCTTACGTCATGATGGGCGTTTTCGTGTTCCTGCTGTTCGGAGTGTGCGCTTTGCTGATCCACCGGGGCGTGGGAATCCGCGAGTAGCCGATTCCCCGGGCAGTCGGTTCTCCGGGCGGCCGCAGCGCCGGGCGTCACCGGGCAGTCGGTTCTCCGGGTGGCGGCAGCGCCGGGATGGCGGCGGCTACCAATGCGCCAGGGCCGGCGTGGGCGCTGACCACTGCGCCCAGGTCGGTGACGAAGCTGGATACCAGGCGAGGAATTCCGGCAACCAGCAGGTCGTGCAGCCGCTGTCCCGATTCCGGGCGGTTGGCGTGCGCCACCGCCATGCGCAGCGGCTGGTTTTTGGGAAACCGGCGCAGCGCGTAGCGGGCAAATCGACCGACCCGGTCGCCGGAACGGCGCTGCAGGCCGCCGGCCTTCACGGTGCCCGTAGGGCCTATGGCCAACAGGGCATCCACGCGCAGCAGATCGCTGAGGCGTTTGATGCGCGGGGAAATCCGCCCCCCTCGGACCCCGTGGGAAAGGTCTTCGATCACGCCGAAGGTCCTGGCGCCGGCGGATACGGCCGCCAGACCCTCGACGATCTGGTCCGCCGTCGCGCCCTGGTCCGCCCATTCGGCGGCATGCTGGACAATCAGCCCGTAACCCACCGACACGTTGGCGCTGTCCACGACCCGGACCTTGTCGCCGGTAATTTCCGTGGCCACGCTGCTGGCCACATTCGCCGTGCCGCTCACCGCCGCGGCCAGACTGATCCACACCGACTCCGGGAAATGTCCGGCCAGAAACCCCATTGCGCGTTCCATGTCGCCGCGCGGAGGCGTGGCGGTGCGGGCTCTCTCGCCATCGTCTTCCATGGCCCGCCACAACCGTTCCGGGGGCAGGCCCAACTCGTCGAGATAACCCTTGTCCCCCAGGTGAATGCGCAGCGGCGCATGGGTGATCCTGAGTTTCCTGCGCAACTCTCCGGGGATGTCGGCGCCGCTGTCGCAGCCCACCGGCACCCGCGAACTGTTGAGCACGGCGAACTGCACATGCATGTCGTCCGCCTTCTCACTGCTCACTTCGCCATGTTGGTGGGCCATGGCGAAGACCTCGTACGGTTTGTCGGTATGGATGTGCAGTCGCACGATACGGGCGCCACCCGCCACCACGATGGAATCCCCCAGAGCGCCGATTTCCTCGCGTATTGCCGACGGCGCCAGCGCTTCGCCGGAAATCATGCATTCGGTGCAGTAGCGGTATTTCGACTCCTCGCCCGGGTCGTGGGCACGCGGCGCCGCTGCCGCCGCCCCTGCTTCGCTTGCGAAGTCCGAGGCTGCCGCCCCTTTTCCGGTCTGCACGAGTTCCTCTATGCCGGCCAGGAACTGCGCCAGCCCGGCGCCTCCCGCATCCACCACGCCGGCCCGGCGCAGAACGTCCAGTTGTTCGGGAGTCTTCTGCACCGCCGCATCGGCCGCCTCCCGCGCCGCCGAAAGCAGGGTCGTGAGTTCGCCCTCCGGCGAGGCCTTGAGCGCAGCCAGACCGATAGCGCTCATGACGCTGAGAATGGTCCCCTCCCGCGGGTTGCTCAGCCCGGCGCGCGCCGCGTCGGCTGCCGCCTTGAGTCCTGCCGCCACTTCCGTGGTGTCCAGCCGCTGCTTCCCTTCCCAGGTGTCTGCCAGACCTTGGAGAAATTGGGCGAGGATGACACCGGAATTTCCGTGCGCGCCGTAGAGCGCCCCCTTCGCCGCGGTATGGGCCGCTTCTCCAGCGTCCCGGGAAGGCGCTTCCGCCAGCGCTAGGATGACCGCTTGCGCGGTGTGGGCCATATTCAGCCCGGTGTCTCCGTCCGCCACCGGAAACACATTGATCCGGTCCAGTTCCTTGCGGCTGTTCTGCAACTGCAGCATGCCCGCCGTGAGGGCGCGCGCCAGCCGCCGGCCGTCCAGATAGCGAATGCGTTTTACTTTTCCGCTCCCAGAAGTATCAACTGCCCACGGTACGCCAGCGTCACTCCCTCCCTGGTGATCCCCAACACCTGCGGGCCCGCCGCCAACTGTTCGCCCTGCCGGTAGGTTTTGCCGTTCACCTGCACGAAGCTGCGGTTCTCTTCCTCGCTGAAGAAAACCATCTGCAACGACAGGGCCGGCCAATCCGGCGGCGGCGCAGTGAGCAGGTTCCGAGCGGGGGTTCTTTCCGCGGCGAAATCCTGCTCGCCGCTGCCCCACTCGGCGGAGGCGGGCGCCGGCGGCTGCTCGAAGCGATCCTGCTGCAACTGCGGTTCGGCCCCCGCCGGGAAGGCGCCGGGCCCCTGGAGCGTGTTCTGGTTCTCTGCGACAGCCGTCGGCATCGAGTCCTTTCCGGAACTTTCCGCCGAGGGGTTGCCCGAAACAGGGCCCCCGCCGTTGTGCGCCGGAGCGGACGCAGCAGGTGGTCCGGGCGCGGGCGCCAATAGCCTCCATCCAAGAATCCCCAGCGCAACGATGGCCGGCAAAATCAGGACCAGGGGCCAGCTTCTTCCTCGACCGGCGCGCCGGGGCCGGGGGGGATGCGCATAGATGCGCCGGCTGAAGCGCGAACGCCGGCGTTCGGAAACCTTCAGTGCGTCGAGAACGAAAGACATGGCTTCAGTGCCCGTTCATGCTATGCGACGCGCCGCCACGCAGCGCGATGGGGAGTGCCGCCACGCCCATACACTTCGCGCGCGGCCAGCCTCACGAGGTTTCCCCCCACCTCGTTTTCGCGGCGCACGAAAGCGCCGAGCAGGGCCCGGTCGGCCACCACGTTGATGATCCTCGGGATGCCCCGCGAAATCCGGTGCAGCAGGCGCTGCGCGCGGGAAGAAAACAGGTCGCTGTTCCCGCCCGCCACTTTCAGCCTGTGCCGCAGGTACTCGCCGGTCTCCGCGCGCGATAAGGGTCCCAGGTGGCAGCGCGCCGTAATCCGCTGCGCCAGTTGCCTCAAGCCTGGCTGGGCAAGCGATTCGTGCAGTTCCGGCTGGCCTACCAGCACGATTCCCAGGAGCTTGTGCCGCGCCGTTTCCAGGTTGGTCAGCCGGCGAACCTGTTCGAGCAACCCGGGTTGAAGGGCCTGAGCCTCGTCCACGATCAGCACCGTGCTTCGCCCGGACGCATAGCTGCGAAGCAACTTGCGATTCAGGGCCGCCCCCAGTGTGGAAGGATTGGCCGCCCAGCGCGGCGTGCGAACACGCAACTCGCGGCACAGCGTTTGCAAAAACTCCAGCCGATTGTCGGGCGGGTCGAGAATGATGGCTGTTTCCGTGCGTTTCGGCAGCCGTTCCAGCAGACACCGCACCAGCAGGGTCTTGCCCGTGCCCACTTCGCCGGTCAGTTGGGTGAAGCCGACGCTCTCGCGCACGCCGTAGAGCAGATGGGCCAGCGCTTCCGCATGACGCGCGCTCATGTACAGATAGCGTGGGTCCGGCGTAATGCTGAACGGCCGTTCGCTCAAGCCGTGAAATTGCTCGTACATGGGCCGGTTTTCGGTGTTGGAAGCCAGGGGCTGCTAGCGTGGGTTGGTCTCCATTGTATTGGCAGCCGCAAAGTCGGGCAGCGATTCGCTTATGAAGCGGGTCAGCCAGCGCAGTCCGCTGTCGGCGGCTCCGAACGTTTCGCAGGCTTGTTGCATGGCGCCGATGAGCTCCGCCAAGCGGTCGTGCGCGGCCTGTTCGCCGAATCGCGTTACCCACAAGGGAAGTCTGGAGCTTTCCTCCTCAATCCACGCCTGGGCGTCCAACTCCGGCCCCCTGACGTCATCGCGAATCTGAAACGCCAGTCCGAGTGCGTCGGCAAACTGCTCCAGAGCGTGCCTCAAGCGCAGCGGGATTTCCGGTTGCACGCACACCGGAGCCAGCACCGCAGCCCGGAACAGCGCGCCGGTCTTGGTGCGATAGGCATGTTCCAACACCGCCTGGTCCGGCTCGGGTCCGGCATGCAGATCGAGTTCCTGGCCTCCCACCATGCCGGTCGAACCCGCGCACTGGGCAAACAGTTCGGTCAGCGCTACCCGCGCATCGTTGCGTCCAGACAGCGAAGGGTGCGTAGCCAGCACCTCCCAGGCGAGCGTTTGCAGGCCAGCGCCCACCAACAGCGCCGTGCCCTCGCCATAGATACGGTGAATCGTCGGCTGGCCGCGGCGAAATTCATCGTCGTCCATGCACGGAAGATCGTCATGCACCAGCGAGTAGCAATGGATCAATTCCAGCGCCACGGCCGCCGCGTCCACCCGTTCAGCCGGCACTCCGGTCACTTCCGCGGCCGCGTAGCAAAGCAACGGCCGCAAGCGTTTTCCGCCCAGCAGCACGGCCTCCCTCATGGCGGTGTGCAGTTGCCGCGGAATGATCTCCGCGGCGGGCAGGCAGGCATCGAGCGCGGCATTCACGCGGGCCTGGTATTCGACCCGACGCTGCTCGAAGTTGTGGTTGGTTTCCATGCTTGCCGCACTCCGGATACAAGAAGACTCATTCATTGTGCTATCGACGGAAAACTCCGCGCCGTTGCGCCGCTGGCGATTTTATCCTGTGCAAGCTGCTCGATCTGACTCACAGGCGTCGTCCGCGCACATTTCACCAGGGTTTGCGCCCTCGCTGTTCTTTTGCCACGGACTGCTAGAATCCCGGGCAGTGAATCTGCGTTGAGGCAAGGGTATGCAAGCTAGCGCCGTGGCGCATCCGAACGTGGCGCTTGTCAAGTACTGGGGCAAGCGCAAGGGTGCCGGAAATCTGCCCGCGGCGGGTTCCCTGTCGCTTACCCTGGGGCATTTGACCACCCGCACCACGGTTCGCTTCGACAGCGATCCTGGAGAGGACCGCCTGAGCCTGAACGGGCGCGAGAGCCAGCGCGACCTGGGCCGGATTCGTGATTGTCTGGCGCCGCTAAGGGAACGCGCCGGCAACTTGAACGCGGCCGCGGTGGAGTCGGTAAACGATTTCCCGACCGGGGCGGGGCTGGCATCGTCGGCTTCCGGAATGGCGGCCCTGGCGTTGGGTGCCGCGGCCGCTTTGGGCGTGGCCGACGACGGCGAACTGGTGGGCCGCGCAGCGATGGCGGGATCCGGTTCGGCGCCTCGGTCCCTGTTCGGCGGAATCGTGCTGCTGTCGATCAACAAGGACGGCAAATGGCGGTGCAGGAGCTTGCGGAGGCCGGAAGAGTGGCCGCTGAATGTGGTCGTGGCCGTTACCGACAGCGGCGTCAAGTCCCTGGACTCCCGCGCCGGGATGGAGCGGACCCGGCGCAGCTCGCCGTTCTACAGCGCCTGGCTGCGCGGTCAGGACGCCGATCTCAATGACGCCAGACGCGCGGTCCAACAACGGGATTTTGAACGGCTTGCGGAACTGTCGGAACACAATTGCCTGAAAATGCATGCCACCGCGCTGGGCGCCCGCCCGCCGGCAATTTATTTCAATGGCGCTACGGTGGAGTGCATTCATCGCATACAGGCGCTGGCGCGGGCCGGAACGCCGGTTTTCTTCACCGTGGATGCCGGACCGCAGGTCAAGGCCGTATGCCTGCCTGAAGCGCTTGACGAAGTTACCGACGCTTTGCAGCAGGCGCCCGGAGTGCTGCGGGTGCTGACCGGCGGATTGGGCGGCGGCGCTCGCCTTGAATAGCGTGGCCCGGTCTCGGTGCGACGGGTAACTTTCACCACGGGCTGCTAGGACCGGCTCCTTGATCAACGCCAAGGCCCCGGGCAAGCTGTTCATTTCCGGCGAGTACGCGGTGCTCGAAGGGGCGCCGGCCATTGCTTGCGCCGTAGACCGCTACGTGCGGGTGCGGCTCCATGGAAGCAAGACGCAGGAGCGGAAGGAAGCGGCGCGATGGCGGGAGGCCGCCACCGGGCTGCTGTTTGCCAGGGGCGGCAAAGAGACGCTTCAGGCGGCCGGGTTGGAAATCGACAGCGGGGCGCTGTACGCATCCGATGGTGCCAAGTATGGGCTGGGGTCCAGCGCCGCCGTTGCCGCCGGCGTAACGGCCGCATTTCTGGCGGCGCGGGGGTCCTTGCCCGACAAGGTGGAACAATTGCGTCTGGCGATCGTCCTGCATCGCTCGCTCCAGGGCCCGGGGGGCAGCGGCGTGGACGTGGCTGCGAGCCTGTACGGCGGGGTCATCGCGGTGGCCGGCGACCAGGTGGAACGGCTTGTCTGGCCGGTCGGACTGCTGTGCTCGGTGATATGGTCGGGCCGCAGCGCCGACACGGGCCGGGCGGTGCGTCGCTATCGAGAGGCGTTGAAAGGGGGCGCGCGGCGAGTGCAGCTTGCGGTCGAACGGCTGAAGGCGGAGGCTCGCAGCGCGCAGCAGGCATGGCGCCGGGGTCCGGACGACGCGCTTGAGGCGCTGGCGCAATATGCTGAGGCTTGGCAGGAACTGGACCGCGCGGCAGGTCTGGGGGTCTACAGCGCTCCACACCGCAAGCTGCTTGAACTGTCTCGCGCCGCCGGCTGCGTGTACAAGCCTTCGGGCGCCGGTGGAGGCGACTGCGGGCTGGCGCTGTCTCGCGATCCTCAGGCGCTGGCCCGCATGCGCCGAATGGCGGCGGCCGAAGGCTACGAAACGCTGGATATGGAAATGGCCGCGAAGGGCGCCAGCGTGGCCATTGCCTGAGGGCGATTTTCTTCGCCCTCAGGCAATAGACGCGCTACGGCGAGTAGGCGTAGTACTCCACGCCTTCGTCCTGAAACGAAGCCTCGGTTTGCGTGCCGATACGGTTGATGTAAAAGCCCTGCGGCGGAGGGAGGCCTTCTACCGGAAGGCCGGCGTGCAGCGCCTCGTACTGTTCCTTGCGCAAATCGAAAGATGCGCCCAGGGCCTCGGCGAAGCGAATTCGGCGCGCCGCGTCCCGCCACCCGCTGGCGACGCGCAGCGACATGGCCTCGGCCGCGTCGCCGCTTCCGTAGCCCACCAACAGCACTTCGCCGCCATCCCAGTCCTCGCCCGCTGCAGCCGCCTCCTCGAAACCGGCCGCCACCCAGGCCAGCAGCGCCCCGGAGTAGATGTTGCCCAACTGCATCATGTCGGCATCGCCCCACCGCAGCGGTTGCAACACCCGTTCGCGGAATTCCGGGGCTTTGCGCCACACTTTCGCCAGCGCGTTGCTCAGAGGAAACGGGTCCTGGCTGTGCTCGGCGCCGATGTCCGTAAAGTTGTCCGCGGGCGGCTCCCGCCGTATTTCCTCCAGCGCCTCGTCCAGCGCCACGTCCGCCCTGCTGCAGAGATCGGCCAGCAGGCGTGAGTTCTCGCCATTGCTCAGGCCTTCGGCGCACAGGCGGATCAGCGCGTAGGCGTTATGCGGCATGCGCAGATAGGGGCGATGAAAGAACACTGCGCGCAAGCCCTCCAGCCATTCTGCGGGCGATACGCCGCGCCGGCCGTACAGGTGCGTGAGCGCGTTGGTCACCTGTTCCAGGTAACAATAGGTGGAGTAGCGCCCGTTGAACATCGGGTAGTGCAGGTTCGAGCGGGGGCGCCGGTTGCCATCCAGCAAGGGTTTGCGGAAATCCGTAATCCGGTAGTCCGAGGCGCGTCCGGTGTGCTCAAGATCAAGGCTGGCCAGGGACGGATTGCGTTCCACGAGAAGCGCCACGGCGCCGGCGCCCTGTGTCGGCTCGCCGCTGCTGCCGCGCGAGTAAAGCGCGAGGTCCGAGCAGATCACGATCGCTTTCGTGTCTTCCAGCAGACAATGCCGGACCGCATTCTTCAGGGCATACACGCCGCCCAGGCAAGCGTGTTTTATTTCCGGCACCTCGCAGTTGCGCGAAAGCGGCGGCAAGCCGAGCTGCCCCAGTGCCTGATTTAGCATCCCCTTTACGATGATGGCGCCGGCGGAATTGTCGTTGCTGGACTCGGTCCCCAGCGCCAGAAGCGAGACCGAGCCGGGGTCGACGCCGTAGTTGCGGATCAGCTTCAGCGCCGCATTCGCCGCCATGGTATAGACGCTTTGCGACGGGCCGGGAATACGAAAGGCATGCCCTACTACGGCCGCGATCTTCGGCCATGGGGCACCGGTCCAGTCGCACCATTGTTCAAGATCGACCCGATACGGCGGCAGGTCCACCGCCATTCCGCTGATGCCAGCGCCAAGCTTCCCATTGTGTTTCATGATTACGGCAGGTCCTGATCCTAGTGTGCTGTCCGGGAAATAACTCTATTTGACGGTAATACTGATCACCGGAGACATTACCGGCGGATCGTGCGGAATGTGCAGGTCGTCGCCCAGCAGCAATTGCAGCGTGTGCTCGCCGGGTTCCAGCGACAGTTCCACGCTCGTCTGGCCCTGCCCGAAATGGATGTGGTTGTCGTCCGTGGTGATTGGCAGGTCCATGCGCGGCAATCCGGTATTCAGGAGAATGTGATGATGACCGCTGTGCTCGGCGGCATCGCCGGCGTGCCGCAGCTCCATCCCTTCCAGGCCGAACTCGACCATCACAGGCGATGTCACTTCCGCGCCGTCGGCAGGAGAAACGAACCATACCCGCGCGCCTTCCGGCGAAGGCTTGCGGGGCAGGTCCAGCTGAGCGTGCGCGATGTCGGCCGCGGACGGTTCTGCGTCAGTGGTGACTTCAGCAGCTTCGTCGGTAGCGGGACGGCCGCAGCCGGCCAGTAGCGCCAGAGGTACCAGAATGGCGAGAGTGCGTTGAATCATGGAAAACTCCTAATCTACCGAGAACTTTTAGACCCGATCATAACCTAGTGTGGTGTCCCGCAAATACCTGCCCTAATCTGCGGCCCTTTTTCCTTCCTGGCGGCGTTGCTCCTCCTTATGTGGGGCCTGCCACACTGCGTCGTCGCGCCTTGCCAGGAAGAAAACAGAACTCGCATCTCAATGACAGTTATTTACGGGACACCACACTAGTGTGCTATCCCGCCCATATTGTCGCATCAAACCGCGCGCAGCGTGTCCCCGAACTATCCCGTATCTTTCCTGAGGTGGAGAATCTTCCCCCTCCTCTCGCAGGGGACGCATGAACCCATCCCTGGGGCTCGGCAACGGCATCCCGGCCGTTGACGCCCCTGCGAGAGGAGGGGGAAGATTCTCCACCTCAGGAAAGATACGGGATAGCGCCGCGCCCGCCGCGCGCCGAAGGTCTGCGTGCTACAGGTCCAGTTGGCTTGCTGCGCTGCGTTCGGCCACGAGTTCCTCGCCGGTGATCCGGATCCTGTTCCGGGAGAACTCGTTCAATTTGAGGCCCTGGACGATTTCCCAGTCGCCGTCCGCGCAGCGCACAGGGTAAGAGAAATACACGCCGTCGGGGGCGCCGTAGCTGCCGTCGCTGGGCACCGCCATGCTCACCCAGTCGCTGTCGCGCGTTCCATGCGCCCAGTCGCGCATGTGGTCGATGGCGGCGCTGGCGGCGGACGCTGCGCTCGAAGTGCCCCGCGCCCGGATCACGGAAGCGCCGCGCTGCTGCACGGTAGTCAGGAATTCGCCCCTTGCCCATTCCTCATCCACCAGTTGCGTGGCCGGTTGACCGTCCACCAGCGCCTGGGAAAGGTCCGGGTACTGGGTGGCGGAGTGGTTTCCCCAAATGATCATGCGCTCTACCGAGCTCACGTGATGTCCCGTTCGGGCAGCCAGTTGCGCGCAAGCCCGGTTGTGATCCAGGCGGGTCATTGCCGAGAAATTGCGGGGATCCATATCCGGAGCGTTGGAAGCGGCGATCAGCGCGTTGGTATTGGCCGGGTTCCCCACCACCATGACCTTGGCCCGCTCGTCGGCCTGTTCATTGAGCACAGTTCCCTGGCGGGAAAATATGCGCGCGTTTTCGGTCAGCAAATCCGCGCGCTCCATCCCCGGCCCTCGCGGCTTCGCTCCCACCAGGAACACATACTCGGCCCCGCGGAAGCCCTCTTCCAGGCGGTCGGTGATGATGACTTCCTGCAGCGACTCGAAGGCGCAGTCGGCGAGTTCCATGGCAACGCCCGCCAGCGCTTTCATGGCAGGGGGTATCTCGATCAGGCGCAACGTGAGCGGCCGCCCGTAACCGAGAAATTGCCCCGATGCGATACGGAACGCGAGTTGGTAGCCAATCTGTCCGGCGGCTCCGGTGATGGCGATCTGTGTGGATTGCGGCATGGCGTTCAGGCTTGCAGCGGGGATTCGCCCCGAATGTGCGGGACAACGCGCCAGTGGCCGCGTTGCCAGCTACGGTCTGCTTGAGCCGGTTAGTCGTCCTGCTTGTTGAGTTCGTTCCAGAGGCGGATCTGTTCGTTCATCTGCTCGGCCAGTTGCTGCTCACGATCCACGGAACTGTCGTAACTCTTGACGAACAGGGCCTCGCGTTCTTCAGTGCGGGACTCTTCATCCAGCGCGTTAAAGTCCTCTTCCAGGCACTGGCGATACTCTTCCAGCGCGCCCTGAAAGTCCCTGAATTCGGTGATCGCCGCCCGGAACTCTTCAAGCGTCATTTCCTCCGCGTTCGGAGTGGCTGGCTCGTCCGGGTAGTCACAGCCCGACCAAGCCGGACCGCTCGCGAGCAGCAGCGACAGAGCGGTGAGTGTGGCTATGCGTTGCATGGTTTCCTCCTCTGGTGCATCCCGGCTACACTACGTTTGTCGGCAGCCGGGCAATTATGCACCAAGCATCTGGCCTTCCGTTCTGGCCGGGCTGTTTTTCCTTGCGCCTGTTTTCCTTGGCGCCACCCGGAAACCGCCCGCTGCGCGTACAATTGGCCCCCGCAAGGTGCCCGGGAACCGCAAACCTTTTGTTCTCCAAAATGCAGCCTGCCGATAAAAAGCGCCGGCGTACCGTGGCGGACGCAATCTTCCAGCAACGAATCCGACGACTGACCCGGCGACAGTTGTCGGGCGGACTGAGGGGCGTGGAGCGCGAGTGTTTGCGGGTGACGCCATCCGGGCGCGTCGCGGCCACGGCGCATCCCAACGACCTCGGTTCAGCGCTGACGCACCGCTATATCACTACGGACTTTGCCGAAGCCCTGCTGGAACTGATTACGCCTCCGGCAAAATCCAACCGCCAGGTAGGCGACTGGCTGGCCGCCTTGCACGAATTCGTCCTTGAGCGGATCGGCGCGGCGGAGCAGATCTGGCCGGCCAGCATGCCCCCGGCGATACTCGACGACGGCGACCTCTCGCCGGCGCAGTATGGGGCTTCCAACATCGGCAGGCTCAAGCATGTGTATCGTCTTGGACTGGCCAACCGCTACGGCCCGCGGATGCAGGCGATTGCGGGAATTCATTTCAATTACTCGCCGCCACCGGAACTCTGGAGCGCGCTGCCCCATCGGCATGGCCGGCCTTCCGGCGTGGTGGCCAAACGGTCATCCTGGATCATGGGGCAGATGCGCAACGTGCGTCGGCTGGCCTGGCTGCCCACCTATCTTCTCGGCGCTTCGCCCGCCTTTCATTCCAGTTTGTCGTCGGTCCGGCAGCCGGACCTGAAGAACGGTCGCAGCGGCACCTTGTTCGCCCCGGACGCCACTTCTCTGAGGATGAGCACCCTGGGCTACACCAGCGCCCTGCAGGCGAGACTGGTGATTTCGGCCAACAGTCTGCATCAGTATGTGCGGGATCTGGAGGCCGCCGTGCACGCGCCCCACGCGGGTTACGCAGGCATCGGGGTTCGCGCGAACGGCGAGTATCGGCAGTTGTCGGCAAGCGTGCTGCAGGTGGAGAACGAGTACTACTCGCCTGCCCGCCCGAAACGCCGCATTCGGCCCGGCGAGCGGGCGGCCACGGCGCTGCGCCGGCGCGGCGCGGAGTACCTGGAACTCCGGCTGGTGGATGCAGACCCGTTCGAGCCGCTGGGGGTGAGCGCGGATTCGATGCGCTTTATGGAGGCTTTTCTGTTGTACTGCCTGTTGGAGGAGAGCCCCCCGATGCCTGCGGACGAGTATCTCGCCTTCCTGTCGAATCTGGATGCCACGGCCTGGCGGGGCAGGGCGAAGAACGCGAAACTGTTTCGCGAAGGCCGGGAGGTTCTGCTACGCCACTGGGGCCTTGAGATTTGCGATCGCCTGGCGCCCGTATGCGAGGCGCTGGACGGCAAGGACGACGGGCCGTATGGCAAGGCCCTGCAGGCTGCCGGGGAGTGCCTGCGCGATCCGGGGCTTACGCCGGCGTCGCGCGTGCTCGACGAATTGAGCGGGGCCGGCTGGGACCATCAGGCCTGGGGCATGGAGAAAGCGCAGGCCGCCTCTCGGCCCCCGTTGGTTCCGCCGGATTCCGCTCGCCGCCAGGCGCTCAAGGACGAAGCGCCGGCTTCGCTGAAGCGTCAGGACTGGCAGGAAAGTCAGGACCAGCCGCCCTTCCACGAGTTTCTGGCCCAATACCTGGGCAGGGCCTGACGATGGTTACCGAGCCTGGCCGCAGGCGCCATCCGGCTTCTCTGCCGGCCGACAAGCGGCCCAATATCCACTTTTCCGAAACCGAAATTCCCTTGCGCGAGGATGTGCACGCATTGGGCGGTCAGATCGGCGCCATGGTGAAGGACCGTGGCGGCGAGGAATTGTGGAATGCCGTGGAGTCGGCCCGCACGCTGGCCATCGCCTGGCGCAACGGCGACGCCGGCGCGCACGAACGTCTGGTGAAAGTGCTGAGCGGTCTGGATTACCGGAGCGCCCAGGATGTGTCGCGGGCGTTCGCAACCTGGTTTCAGGCTGTCAACACCGCCGAACAACTGCACCGAACGCGCCGCCGCCGCGCCTTCCTGCATGACGCCAGCCGCCCGCAGCGCGGAGGCCCCGAGGCGATCTTTCGGCAGTTGCGCAAGGACGGCATGAATCTGGATCAGGCTGTGGAAATGATCAACTCGGTCCGGCTCAACCCCGTGTTCACCGGGCATCCGACCGAACCCACGCCCACCGCCGTGTTGCGGCAGCAAGCCGGGATTGCCGAGCTCCTGGAGGAGATGCATAACCGCAGCCAGGCGCCGCGGCAAGTGGACGCGCTGTTGCGGGCCGTGCAGGAAAAGGTCACGGCCATATGGCATTGCGAGGAGCACCCTCACGAGGAGACCACGGTCGCTGCCGAGGTGCAGCAACTGCTGTACTTCGTTACCGAAGTGATCTATCCGGCCTATCCGGATTTCTACGATTCGCTCGTGGAGGCCATGACGATCTGCTTCGGAGACGTGGCCAGGGACGTTGAGATTGCCAACCTGCTGCGTTTCCATTCGTCGATAGGCGGCGACCTTGAGGCGGATGCGGAAATTACTCCGCGCTCTATCCGCCTGTTATTCGATACCAAGCGCCTGGCGGTTCTCAATCTCTACAGGAACGAATGCCTTGCGCTTTCCGACGCCATTACCCATTCCGGGCGGCGCATGGAAATCGGGGCGGACATCCGCCGCCGCCTGCGCGTTTACCGGGAGCACTTCCCGGATGTGTACGGGCGGCTGGGACCCGACGAGCGCGACATGCCCTACCGTGTGCTTCTGCGCCTGATGGCGGCGCGCCTCGAGGCCACGGCGCTGGACACCGCCTTTCACTACGATGACGAAAGAGAGTTCCTGGACGATCTGGAAGCTCTCGACGACGGCCTGTCGAAGCATGGCGGCGCCTTTGCCGGAAGCCGGGGAGTGCGCCGACTGGCGCGCCGGGTGGGGACTTTCGGCTTTCACCTGCTGGCGGTGGAGGTGCGTCAGCGCGCGTCGGTACTTCGGCGGGTGCTGGGCAAGGCTTTCGACCGCGCCGACTGGCAGTCGCCGACGGCGCGTCTTGGCTGCCTGCGCAGGGCGCTGGAGCGCGATGTGGGACGGCCGGAAGACCTGGGCAACGAGGGACTGCGCGCTCTGGCGCTGTTCGACGCCCTTCGCTATCTCAGGGGACGCTACGGTAAACATGCCCTGGGCGGCTTGCTGCTGGGCGGAGTGACGGAGCCGGCGGATGTTCTCGGAGCGCTCTTGCTGGCGCGCTGGGCGGGCTTCGAAAGGGGCGACGGGCTCACGCCGCTGGATCTGATCCCCGTATTCGAAAGCAATCTGGACGCCCGCCAGTGCTCTCGGATACTCCAGCAATTGCTGAACGAACCCGCCTACCGCCGGCACGTTGCATTTCGCAACGATCAGCAGTTCGTGATGGTGGATCATGCCCGCGCGCGGCTGGATTTTGATCTGCTGTCCGAACAATGGTCGATTCAGGCTCTGCAAAAGGCGGCTGTCAGGACCGTTACGAGCAACGGGACCACTCCGGTGTTGCTTCAGGGCCGCGGGAGCGCCTACGAGCGCAGCGGCCGCCGCCGCCTGCTGGCCGGCATTCCGGCCGAGCAACTCCAGCATCCCTTCAAGTACGCCGAGGCCGGAGAGCGGGCCGGGTTGCGCTACGGCATGCAGGGAATCGCGCTGCGGTCGCTGGAGCTTGCCGCCGGCGAGTTGCTGTTGGCCAAATCGGGAAAGGGCGGCGAAGCCATGCCTTCACACGCGGACGAAATCATGGCGAGCCTGGTCCAGGGCAGCCGCAAGGCCCACAGCGCATTTCCCGGTGGCCCCCGGGGGATGATGGCCGAGTATTTCAAGCAGGCCACCCCGGCTGATCTGCTGGCGCGAATGCCCACAACCGCAAGGCGCAGCGGCATGCGGGAGGGCACGGCCGTGGAGCTTCCCAGGCCGCTGGTGTCCTTTTGCTGGGCGCAAAGCCGCAACCTGTTGCCGGGCTGGTACGGTTTCGGCGCGGGCCTGGAACAGGCGATCCGCCAGCATGGACTCAAGACCGTGCGCCGGGCTGCGGAAGACTGGCCCTATCTGCACGGCATGCTGCGCGATCTGGAGCTGGCCCTGGCCCGTTCGGACCTGGAAATGGCGGAGCGCTACTCGCGTCTGGCCGGCGAGCTGCACGACACATGTTTCTCGGTCATTCTCGAGGAACATGAGCGAACGCTGGAAAACCTGTTGCGCGTGTTTCGGCGCAAGGTGCTGCTGGAAGACCAGCCGGCCCTGCGGCGTTCCATCCGCTTGCGCAATCCTTATGTGGACCCGATGAACCTGTTGCAGGTGCGCTTGCTGTCACGCTGGCGCGAAACCGGGCGGGAATGTTCGGGCGATCTCTATTCGGCGCTCAAGTCCACGGTATACGGCATAGCGCGCGGCGTGCAGGAGGCCACCTGAGCGCCGCCCGCCTATTTCGTGAGGGCAGGTTTCTTGCCTCTCCTCTCGGCGGGGACGCATGAACCCGTCCCTGGGGCTCGGCAACGGCATCCCGGCCGTTGACGCCCCGCCGAGAGGAGAGGCAAGAAACCTGCCCTCACGAAATAGGCGGGCGGCGGGACGACAGTGTGGTTCCTGATGGAAGCTGTCAGTCGCCGCGCAACACGCTTAGCAGGGGCGCTTTGAGGGCGCGTCTGGCGGCGAGCACGCCGGCGAGTCCGATCAGCACTGCGCCGGAACCGATGCCCAGGGCCAGCAGGCCCGGATCCAGGCTGTAGTCGAGATCGAAGACCTGTTCGGCCAGCAAGAGGCCCAGCAGGCTGGCGGCTCCTGCGCCTAGCACTCCGGCGAGTCCGCCCAGCACGCCGAACTCCACGGCCAGACTCCGCAGGATGGTGGCGCGGCGGCCTCCCAGGGTGCGGAGCACGGCAGTCTGCAGCGAGCGTTCGCGGCGATTGGCGCGAACTGCCGCCAGAACCACAACGACCGCGGCCAGCACGCTGAAAGCGAAAACGAATTGCACCGCCAGCCCGGCCCGGTCCAGAATCCGGCGGGCCTGGCCGATGATGGCGTCCAGGTCGATGATGGTTACGCCCGGATAGTTCTTGAGCAGCGTCATCAATACCTGTCCACGCTCCGGGGGGATGTAGGCGCTGGCGATCATCGTGTGGGGCAGATCGGCCGCATTGGGCGAGAGCACCAACTGGAAATTGGGATTGAAGGTGTCCCAGTCCACGCTGCGCAGGTTGCTGAGTTCCGCTTCGATTCCCACGCCGCCCACATCGAAGGTTACGCGGTCGCCCAGGGTAACGCCGAGGCGGGCCGCGGACTGCGAATCGGCGGACAATTCCGTGGGCCCCTGGTGCGGATCTTCCCACCACTCGCCGCGTATGACCCGGTCGCCCTGCGGGACCCCGGCGGACCAGGACAGGTTGGACGACCTTTCGAGGGAGCGGCGGCCTTCGGGAAGAGGCGTCGACCATTCCTGGGCGGGAATTCCGTTGATGTGAGTGATCCGCGCCCGAATAAAGGGCAGCGCTTCGGAAAGATCAGGCACCTGTTCGCTCAGCAGCGCGCGCATGCCCGGCCATTCATCCGGGGCGATGTTGATGAAGAAGTAATTGGGCGCGTTCTGCGGCAGGGAGTCGCGCCAGGCATCCAGCAGGTCGGTTCGCATCACGCCCAGCAGCAATACCGCCATCAGTCCCAGCCCGAACCCGGCTACTTGCGCCACGCTCTCGCCTCCCCCTCGGCGGACGTTGGCCAGCCCGTGCCGCCAGGCGACTCCGCCGGCGCCGCGCAGCGCTGACAGAACCCGGATCAGCAGCCAGCCGAGCAACAGTCCGGCGGCGGCGGTAAGGACCAGGCCGAGGCACATCCACAAAGCCAGCTCCCGGTCGCCGGCGAGAAGGGCGATGATGGCCAGAATCATTGCCAGCGGCGCCCCCTGGCGGAGCAGCGGCCCCGGACCCTTCATCGGCATGTCCTGCCGCAGCACCCGCAGCGGCGATGTCTTCGCCAGACTCCTCAGCCAGGGGACCACGCAGGCCCCGGTAACCGCCAGAGCGATGACCGTTCCCGGGAGCAGGCTGCGCCATGTGGCCGGCGGCAACTGCAGATTGATCACTTCGCGGGCATAAGCCGACAACGCCAGATGAGCGATGAAGCCGGCGGCGCTGCCCAGCGCGACGCCGAGCAGGCAAACCACAAGAATCGGCGCAAGGGAACGGCGGAACACCTGTTCCTGCGTAGCTCCCAAACACTTCTCCAGCGCCGCGGTAACCAGCCGGCTGCGGGTGTAGCTGCGCGCCGCCAGAGCGGTGGCGACGGCCGCCAGCACCACGCTCACCAGCGCCGCCAGCCCCAGAAACCGCCCGGCCCGCTCTACCGCCGCCGCCAGCGTCCGGCTGGCCTCTTCCAGGTTCTGCATGCGCTCGGCGGCTCTCAGACTGCCTTCTTCGGCGCGCCGGAACTCCAGCACCTGCTCCTTTGGCCCGGCGAACAGTTGCCGATAGGAAACGCGGCTTCCCGGCATTACCACGCCCATCGCCGCGACATCTTCAAGATTGGCCAGCACCGTGGGGCCCAATTGCTGAAAGCCGGTGCCCGGGTCTGGACGGTAGCGCAACACCCGGGTGGCCCGGAATTCCATGGACCCCAGGCGCATGGCCTGCCCAACTTCGATGTCCAGTTGCGCCAGCACCGCGGCGTCCACCCAAACCTCGCCCGATCGGGGGATGCCCCCGGCTGGCTTGTCGGGCCCGAAGGGCCGCTCGGAGGTTCGCACCTCGCCGCGCAGGGGATAGTCGCCGGACACCGCCACCACCGAACTCAGGGCGGTCCGCTCCTCGGTATAGGCAACCGTAGCGAAAGACCAGGTTTCGGCGCTTTGCAGGCCGTAGGCGCCCGCCCGGTCAAGGCGCTGCGGGTCCGGCTGCGACGGAGCGGCGAAGGCCAGGTCGGCCGCCAGCACCTCGGCGGCCTGCTGCCGTACCGCGGCGCCGATCCGTTCGGTCAGCAGACTGACGGCGGCCACGGCGGCCACCGACACGGCAAGCGCCGAGAGCATTACGGTAAAGTCGCCCGCGCGCAGCTCGCGCAACCATTTCCGAACGGACGAACTCACAGGAATGAACTCACAAGTGAACTCACAGGCATCATCGCGGCGCAAACTTTCGCATATACTGCAACCCCGCTCAAGGCAAAGGCGTATCCGCAAGCCCCCCCCTGGGCTCGTGAAGACTCAATTCCTGCTATGCCTGACGGCTGCCGCGATGGTTGCCTGCGTTGCCGAGGATCCGCAGATGCCAGCAGAATCCAAGCCGCTCGTTGCGCCCGTAGCCGAACGGCGGCCGCACTCCTACACGCACCACGGCGTTACGGTCGAGGATCCCTACCACTGGCTCAAGGACGCCAGCTATCCGCAGGTGGACGACGCCGACATCCTCGCCTACCTGGAAGCGGAGAACGCCTACTTCGAGAGCGTAATGCAACCTCGCCGCGGCCTGGTGCAAACCTTGTTCGAGGAGATCAAGGCACGCCAGAACCCCGATGAATCCGGCGTGCCCTGGCTGGAGGGCGGCTGGTACTATCAGTGGCGCTTCGAGCAGGACGGCCAGTACCGCATCTGGCAGCGTTGGCCGGCGAACGACGGCGATGCGCGCTCCGGACCGCCCGCCAACGCTCACATCGTGCTTGACGAGCCGGAACTCGCCCGCGGCCAGGAGTACTTCCGTCTCGGGGCTTTCGCCGTCAGCAACGGCGGCGGTCTTTTGGCGTACAGCGCCGATACCAACGGGTCGGAACGCTACACGCTCAGGATCAAGAACCTGGAAAGTGGGGAATTGCTCCCTGCGCAGATCGAAAACACCATCGGAAGCCCTGCGTGGGCGGCGGATGATTCGGCTTTGCTGTACGTAGCGGTGGACGAGAACTGGCGGCCCTACCAGGTTCGCCGGCATGTTCTTGGCCAGCCCGTGGAGAGCGATACCGTCGTTTACGAAGAAGATGACCCTGCCTTCTTCGTACGCTTGTCGCGTTCCGGCTCCCGGCGTTACCTGCTGATTCACACCGCCGACAACGTAACCTCCGAGGCGCACTTCATCCCCGCCGCCGAGACGGCTGCGAAACCGCGCCTGCTGTCGCCCCGGCGCGAGCGCCACGAATACAGCGTGGATCATCAAGAGGGCCGTTTCGTAATCCGCAGCAACAATCGGCACAAGAATTTCCGGCTGCTTGCCGCGCTCGAGGATAGCCCCTCCGAGGATGCCTGGAAGCCGCTGCTGGAAGGCTCCGACGAGCTCTATGTTCGCGGCTTCGACGTGTTTGCCGACTTCATTGCGGTGGTGGAGCGAATCAACGGCGTCAATGGAATTCGGCTGATCCGTCGCGACGGCAGCCATGTTCACGTTCCTCTGCCGGAGACCGCCAGTTCGGTGGGGCTGGGCGACAACGCCGAGTACGAAACGCAAACGCTGCGGCTCGATTACTCCTCGATGATCACGCCTTCGACGGTGTTCGATTACCACCTCGGCTCCGGCGCGCTGGAAGTCCGCAAGGCGCGGGAGATCCCGAGCGGATACGACAGGCAACTTTACGTTACCGAGCGTCTGATGGCTGCCGCCCGGGACGGCGCGGAGATTCCCATTTCGATAGTGCGGCGCAAGGACACGGCGGTGGACGGCACGGCGCCCCTGTATCTTTACGGATACGGTGCCTACGGCCATGCCATGGCGCCCTCGTTTTCCTCGTCGCGGCTGTCGCTTCTTGATCGCGGTTTCATCTACGCCATCGCCCATATTCGCGGCGGCGACGACCTCGGCTATCACTGGTACGAGGAAGGCAAGCTCGACCAGCGGACCAACACCTTCAACGACTTCGTGGATGTTGCCCGGCATCTCGTCGCGGAAGGCTACGGGGCCGAGGGCCGCATTGCGATTGCGGGCGGCAGCGCCGGCGGCGAACTGATGGGCGCCGTTGTCAATCAGGCGCCCGAGTTGTGGGGCGCGGTCGCGGCGCATGTGCCGTTCGTGGATGTGCTCAACACGATGCTGGACGAGTCGCTTCCGCTCACGCCCACGGAATGGCCGGAGTGGGGCAATCCCATCGAAGACCCGGCCGCCTTCGCCCTGATTCGTTCCTATTCCCCCTACGACCAGCTCAAACCGGGCCGCTATCCGCCGATGCTGGTGACCGGCGGCTTGAACGATCCGCGGGTGACCTACTGGGAGCCTGCCAAGTACGTCGCCAAACTGCGAACGCTCAAGACCGGCAACAGCCCGTTGCTGCTCAAAACCAACATGGGTGCCGGTCACGGCGGCAATTCAGGCCGCTACGATTCGCTCTACGAGGTGGCGGAGGAATACGCCTTCATGCTCTGGTCGCTGGGTTTGGCGGAATAGTCTGTCTCTTGCCTGAGGGCGGGTTTCTACTCCCTCCTCTCGCAGGGGCGTCAACGGCAGGATGCCGTTGCCGAGCCCCAGGACGGGTTCATGCGTCCCCTGCGAGAGGAGGGAGTAGAAACCCGCCCTCAGGCAAGAGACAGACTATCGTCGTTTCGGGATTATGATTCGCCTAGGGTCTGAGGGGTTTCCTGCGGGCCTGCCTGGTAGAGATACGCTGGAGCGCGCTTGTCGTTGACTGAATGATTGCTGACGCATCCTTTTTCGCGATACTCACCCTCACAGGGCTGGCGTTCATTCCAGGCTTGGCTCACAAGCTGCGCGAGCCCAGCGCTTTCGCCCGGGCCGTGCGCGAATACGAACTGCTTCCGGGGGCGCTTGCGCTGCCTGCGGCAATTTTCCTGGTAATCGCTGAGTTTTCTACGGTTGCGCTCATCGCCGGGTCTTTCCTGTTGTTGCGCGCGGGTGAATTTTTTCCGGGGCGTTTGGGTCTGGGTGTGGCCGGCTCCTTGCTGGCGCTTTACGGGTTGGCCATGTTTGTCAATCTGGTCCGGAAACGATATGGGCTTGATTGCGGTTGCTCGCGGGGCGGTATGCCGATTTCCGGCGGGCTGATCCTGCGCAACTTCGGCCTTGCGCTGCTGGCATGGGCCGGGGTGATGATCGGCGCGCCCACGCCGCAAACGCTGTTGTTGGGCGCAGCCGCCGGAACCGCCCTGTTTCTGGCCTACCAGACCAGCACGCGGATTTTGTCCAACCGGACGCAGGCCCGGGTCATGAGCAACGATCAGTGACTGAACTGCAGATCGCCTCCATGGTGCTCTTGTGGGTGGTGGTGCTCGTTTTGGGCGTGCTGCTGTTTGCACTTGCCCGGCAGGTGGGCGTAATCCTGGAGCGGGTCTCGCCGGTAGGGGCGCTCATGACCAACGCGTCGTTGCAAGTTGGCGCGCCGGCGCCAATCCTGCAATTGCAAACGCTGGACGGACAACGGCTGGAGCTTGGCGGCAAGCCCGCACGCTCGAACAATGCCCGCGCCTCGCTGTTGCTGTTCGTGGGGCCGAAGTGCCCCGTGTGCAAGTCGCTGCTGCCGGCGGTACGGTCCGTGGCCAGGAGCGAAGCTGCCTCGATGGAGCTGGTGCTGGCGAGCGCCGGCGGCAGCGAAGACGCGCATCGGCGCTATGTTGCCCGGCATAAGCTTGAGGGCATTCCCTATGTGGTGTCGGAGGTGCTGGGGCGCGCCTATGGCGTGGCCAAACTGCCCTATGCGGTGCTGATTGACGAGAACCAGCGTTCGGCATGGTGAACTCCCGCGAGCACATCGAGAGCCTTCTGGAGGCCAGGGAGAAGGGCGTCGGATCGCTCCAGCAGTTCCTCGCTGAGCAGTCCGCAGCAGAATCAGAGCAGCCCGCCTCCGCGAGGAGTTCTCAGGCCCCGCGGGATTCGTGATTTGCTCGCCCAGGGCCTCCACGCGAGCGGCAGCAGTTGCGCGGGTAGCCGGGCTAATGCGTACTGCTATCGGTCGTCAGTGGAAGCGGCAGTTCGGGCGCGGTTTTGCGAAGTTCCTCGAGGATGCGTTTGCGCCTGGCTTGCGGGTCGAGTTCGGGGCTCTTTCTGAGTTCCGCGACTTCTTCCACAGTGTAGGGCCGAAACGGGACCGGCAGTTGCGCCCTGCTGAAGTTCGACAACATCCAGTTCATCAGTTCCGAGAGTTCGTTGTCGGGCAGCGGCGAACTGGCCACTCCGCTCACGTTGATCAGGAAAGCGCGGCCGTCTTCGCTGTGAAGAAAAAATCCGACGAAGTCCTTGAGCCCGGGGATTCGTTCTTCTATGCCCTCGCCGTCGGACAGGGGCACGACACGGCCAACATGACGGCCACGACCACGATTCGTGGCGACGTGGCTTTCGGCGACGGCAGCAGCGACAGCCTCACCTTCAGCACCTGCCGCCAGGCCGACATCAACGAGACGAACAATGCCTGCGCGGGCGAATCGCTCAGCCTGGGCGACCTGACCCTGGACCATACCGGTGCCTTCACCGGCCTTGAGCAGATATCCAAGATCGGCTCGGGCACGCTGCGGCTGACCGATCTGACCAGCCAGGGCAGCACGATGGCCTTGCAGGACGGCGACCTGCGCCTGCGCGGCCATCTCGACCTCGGCTCCAGCGGGACGCTGACCATCCATGACGCCTCGCGCCTGATCTTCGGCAAGACCGCCTCCGATCACGACCGAATCACGGCTTCGACCGTGCAGATCAACGACAGCGCCCTGCGCCTGTACGCGGAAGCCGCCGACTCGCTGGCCATCGGCAACGACGTGCTGCTCGGCAGCGGCGTATTCCACAACAGCGCCGGCAACGCGGCCACGCCGACCTTGCTCAACGTCGCGGACAACACGGCACTCGGCAGCTTCACCAGCGGCGGCGTGGTGTCGCTCGACGAAGGCGGACTGCTGTTGAAAGGCCATCTCGATCTGGGCCGGGATGGCCAGTTGCACATTCTCGATCCGTCCCGGCTGATGTTCGGAACGCCTGATAGAGGCCCGGGCCACGGCAGCATTACCGCCAGTCATGTGGTGTTTATGGGCCCATGGGAGGACGGCGAGCGGGTGTACGCTACCGACTCCGCCGCCGAGCGGCTCGATGGTCGGTCGGTGCTGAATGCGGGTTATTTCGTCAACGCTGATACCGATCAACCCGTGCATCCAACTCTCTATGACGAATCCGGCCGGTCGGAGATCGGCTGGCTGACTCCCGACGGGCAAGTCACGCTGAGCGAAGGAGAGCGTCCGACCGACCCTGATCCCGTGCGGCCGCCCACTGACTGCCCCGAAGGCCGTGCCTGCATCACTGACCCAGGCATTGGCCGCGACATCTATGTCGGAATCGAACCGGTTGAGCCAGTAGTTCTGGTTGATCTTGTCGTCCCGGTTGACCCGGTTGATCCAGTCGCTCCGGTGATTCGAGTCGATTCAGATAATGGCGCGCGGCCGCCGTGGAGCGAGCTTGCTCCCGATCCGCAACCCACGGCAGGTTTTGCCGCCAGTCTGATGATGCGCCTGACCACTGCGGCGCTCACTCAGGCCGCCGGATCGGTTAATTCTGACGTTGGCGTTGGCGGCGCGATCACTGATTTCAAGAGTTGGGCTGGAAGCAGCACGGTTTCCGACCCCTCGGTCCGGGCATTCACGGGTAATCTGGCCTACGCCGACGCTGGCGGCCTGGTCTCCGGCCTTTCGTTCGGCATGGTCGCCGACTTTGGCAACGGTCTGCGTTTCACCAGCGTGCTTGCCGAGCACGCCCAAACCGAGTCCGCCGATGGCCGTTCCTGGTTGTGGCTGACCGGAGATGTCTGGTCGGGGCGTTTGGGCTGGAGCGACGGCGGCCTGTTCGCTGCCGCTGCCGTGGCCCTGGGTCGGTCCAGCGCCCGCTCGATTGATATCGATGCGTTCTCGGGCGATATGCTCGATGGCCTATTCGACACGTCCCAGGCCCACGCCGAGGCCACCGCCGGCTATCGATTCAGCGCTGGCGGCCTGTTCGTGGCGCCGTCGATCTCCGGCTTCGCTGGCACCCTGAGCCACGATGCCCACACTGCCCAAGGCAGGGTAGTGCTTGCCGAATTGCCGAGCTTCACCCAGCGCTACAGCGGCTGGAGGGCCGGGCTGGAGTTGGGAACGGAAGACTGGCGACCAGCCACGTCGGGACTGCGCTGGCGGCCACATCTTCGCGCCGAATGGGAACATGCATCGACCACCGGGCCGAGCACGGTCAAGGCGCGCAAATCAGACCGGGCCGGCGTATTGAGCTTCGTGGTCGATGAGCATCTCGCCGGGCTTGCCAGCGAAGTGGCCCGAGTGCACCTTGGCGCCGAGCTGCAAGGCGATTCAGACGCATGGGGCCTGACCCTCGGTCTGTCAAGCGAATGGCTGGATGGCCGCTCCTTGCAGGCTGCCCACGCGCGTTTCACCTTGCGCTTTTGAGGACCGTGTCGAGTGAGGTGGCCCTCGAAGGCGTTCCCGGCGAACCCTTTGGGCTTGGGGATCACCGCGAGCGTTCCTTGACTGTGCCTTGCTCTGCCGTGCCGCTGCGGTAGCCCATTCTCGCTGCCCGTTCTTCCGCCCCCGCCGTCCGGGAGACGCATGAATCCGTCCATGGAGCTTGGTTCCGGCATCCTGCCTCCAACACTCCCGGGCGGCGGGGGCGGAAGAACGGGCAGCGAGAATGGGCGGAATCAACGCGCCACAAGAAAGCGGTAGGGTAGGCGGTCAAGGACTGGCTCGCCGCTTGACTCCAGTTTCACTGAGTATGGTGCTGGAGATCTCCTCGATGGAGCGCTGAGTGGTGTCGATATAGCGGATGCCGTACTTGCGGTACATCTGCTCTGCGCAGCGCAGCTCGAATCGCACCTGCCGAACGGAAGCATAGTTTCCACCAGGACGCCGTTCGCGGCGGATCTGCGCCAGCCGGTCCGGCGCAATGGTCAGGCCGTAGAGCTTCTGCCTGTGGCCGTCAAGGGCTGCGGGGTAAGCGCCCCGATTCCATGTCATCCTCCGTAAGCGGGTAATTAGCCGCAAAAACACCGTATTGCAGCGCCAGATACAAGCACGTGGGCGTCTTGCCCGACCGCGACACGCCCGTGAGGATGAGGTCGGCCTGGTCATAGTGGATAATGCCGTGGCCGTCGTCCGAGTCCATGGCGAAGTGGGTGGCGTCGATCCGCGAGTTGTAGCTGCTGGCGTCCGACATTCCGTGCGTCTTGCCCAGCGTATGCGAGGAGCGCACGCCCAGTTCCTTCTCCAGGGGGCTCAGAAACTCGGCAAAATAGTCCAGCACCAGCCCCTTGGAACGCAGCAGCGGAGCGCGGATGGCATTATGCACGAGGCTTGTGAACACGATGGGACGGCAGCCGGTCCGGTCGGCTTCCCAGTCGATTCGCCGAGCCATCTGTACGGCTTTCTCGACGCTGTCGACAAACGGGACGGTTACGCTGTTGAACCGAATCGCGTCGAACTGGGTGAGGAGGCTGTGGCCGAGGGTTTCGGCGGTTACGCCGGTTCGATCCGACACGAAGAAAACGGTTCTGTCTGCCATACTGCTCGCCTGAACCCCGGCGTCTGGCGCCGGGACACGCTACGACCGCTCCGATGCGACAATGTGAGCCGGTCACGGCACCGGGAGTATAGCTTGCGCCAATACGTCATCGGCTTTTCCAGCATCGGCAGGGACGACCTTCACCGCGTGGGGGGCAAGAACGCTTCTCTGGGCGAATTGATTGCGCATCTCGATGCGCTCGGCATACGCGTGCCGAACGGTTTCGCCATTACCGTTGACGCCTACCGCGATTTCCTCTCTCAAGGCGGTCTGGGCGACGCCGTTCACGATCTGCTGCACGAGCTCGATGTGGACGACATCGAATCCTTGAGCCGTACAGGCTCCAGGATTCGCGAAATGATCAAGGCGGCGCCCCTGCCGGCGGGTCTTGAGGAGGCGATCGGCGGCGCCTGGGAACAACTGTCCCGCGGCCAGGACATCAGCGTGGCGGTACGCTCTTCCGCCACTGCGGAAGATCTGCCGGAGGCCTCCTTCGCCGGCCAGCAAGATACGCTGCTCAACGTGCGCGGGCTGGTCAATGTCGTTGGCGCCGTCCGTCTCATCTACGCCTCGCTGTTCAACGACCGGGCGATCGCCTACCGCGTTCACCAGGGTTTCGATCATCGCGAGGTGGCCCTCTCGGTGGCCGTTCAGCGCATGGTGCGCAGCGATCTGGCCAGCTCCGGGGTGCTGTTCACCCTGGATACCGAGTCCGGCTTCCGTGATCTGGTGCTGATTTCCTCAAGCTACGGCCTGGGCGAATCGGTGGTTCAGGGCGCGGTCAACCCGGACGAGTTCTACGTCTACAAGCCCAGCCTCGCCAGGGGCTTCCACGCGGTAATCCGGCGGAATCTGGGATCGAAGACCGAGAAGATGGTGTACGCGGAGAATTCCGGCGCGCGCGTGGCCATTGTCGAAGTTCCGGCGGAAGACCGTGATCGGTTCTCGCTCACGGACGCGGAGGCCGAGGAGCTTGCCCGCCAGGCAGTGGCCATCGAGAAGCACTATGGCCGGCCCATGGACATCGAATGGGGCAAGGACGGCGGGGATGGCCAACTCTACATCCTTCAGGCCCGGCCCGAGACGGTGCAGGCCCGCACCGACCAGACCATGGTCCGCTTTTCGCTCAAGGAACATTCGCGCGTCTTGAGCCGCGGAAGAAGCATCGGCCAGCGGGTCGGCGTGGGCATCGCGAAGGTGGTGTCCCGGCCCGAGGAAATGAATCTCATTCAACCGGGAGATGTGCTCGTGGCGGACATGACGGACCCGGACTGGGAACCCGTTATGAAAAAGGCGGCCGCGATCGTTACCAACCGGGGCGGCCGCACCTGTCACGCAGCGATCATCGCGCGCGAACTCGGCATTCCGGCGGTGGTCGGATGCGGCCGCGCCACGGAGGATGTGCCCGACGGCACGGAGGTTACCTTGTCCTGCGCGGAAGGGGATGAGGGCTTCGTTTACGAGGGGAGACTGCGCTACGAGGAAACGGCGGTCCGCTTGGAGAAGTTGCCCGAGATTGCCGTCAAGCTCGCCATGAACGTGGGCAACCCGGATCGCGCCTTCGACTTTGCCGCGATTCCCAACCACGGAGTGGGGCTGGCGCGCCTGGAGTTCATCATCAACCGGATGATCGGCGTTCATCCCAACGCGCTGCTCGACTTCGATCGCCAGGACCAGGACGTAAGGGAGATGATCCTGGAACAGATGGCCGGGTATGCCGATCCAATCTCCTTCTACGTGGAGAAGCTCGCCGAGGGCATTGCCTGCATCGCCGCGGCCTTCGCGCCCAAGCCCGTGATCGTGCGCCTCTCGGACTTCAAGTCCAACGAATATGCAAACCTCATCGGCGGGAAGCGATATGAGCCGGTGGAGGAAAATCCCATGCTGGGCCTTCGGGGCGCGGCCCGCTATGTTGATGAGGCGTTTCGTCCTTGCTTCGAGCTGGAGTGCAGGGCGTTACTGCGGGTTCGGCGGGAAATGGGCCTGACCAACGTGCAGCTCATGGCGCCCTTCGTGCGGACTCCCGGTCAGGCCCGCGAAGTGGTGAAGCTGTTGGCGGAAAACGGACTGGTCCGCGGCGAAGGCGGGCTGAAACTCATCATGATGTGCGAGCTGCCCGGGAACGCGCTGCTTGCGGAGCGCTATCTTGAGTATTTCGACGGCATGTCGATCGGGTCCAACGATCTGACCCAGCTTACCCTGGGGCTGGACAGAGACTCGGGCCGGACCGCCGCGTTGTTCGATGAACGCGACCCGGCCGTCAAGAGGCTGCTGGAGATGGCGATCGCCGCTTGCAAGGCTCGCGGCAAGTACGTGGGAATCTGCGGGCAGGGCCCCTCGGATCACCCCGACTTTGCCTGCTGGCTGGTGGAGCAGGGCATCGACAGCCTGTCGCTGAATCCGGATTCGGTGCTCGATACCTGGTTGTTCCTGGCCGGAGAAAACCCCGATTGACCCGTCTGTGCTCGCCGCCTGTTCTTCCGCCTCCGCCGCCCGGGAGTGTTGGAGGCAGGATGCAGGAACCAAGCTCCATGGACGGATTCATGCGTCTCCCGGGCGGCGGAGGCGGAAGAACAGGCGGCGAGCACAGACGGGTCAGAAGCGGCCCGCTTCAAGTCGGCAGATGCGGTCGCAGCGTTGCGCCAGGCCCTCATCGTGGGTGGCGAGCAACAGCGTGGCTCCGGCCTGTTCGTTCATGTCGAAGAGGATGTCGCCAACCCGTCGGCCGGTGTCGGCATCCAGGTTGCCGGTCGGTTCGTCGGCCATCAGCACCTGGGGGCCAGTGACGAAGGCCCGGGCGATGGCCACTCGTTGGCGCTCGCCACCGGACAGGTGGCGAGGATAGTGCCGCCGTCTTTGCGAAAGGCCTACGCGCTCAAGGGCGGCGCCGGCGGCCTTGCGGGCGCCGCGGGCGCCGTTCAGTTCCAGCGGCAGCATCACGTTCTCGATGGCGGTCAATGACTCCACCAGGTGGAAGGACTGGAAAACGAAGCCGAGGCGCCGGCCTCGCAGGCGCGCCCGACCGTCTTCGTCTAGACGGGACAGATCCTCCCCGCACAGCACTACCCGCCCCTCAGTGGGCTGGTCCAGACCCGCCAGCAGCGCCAGCAGGGTAGTCTTGCCGGCGCCCGAAGGGCCCATCAGCGCGCAGGATTCGCCGCTTTTGAGCCGCAGGTTGATATGCTTGAGGATCTCAAGGTCCCCTTCCGGGCTGGACACGGTCATGCCAAGATTTTCAGCGCTTAGAACTTCAGTCATTGCCTGCCTGACGGCGGTCGCCTTCTGCGTTGTATTCGCGGGCGCAGCCGCAAAGGATGCGCCGCCGGTGCTGCTGGTACTAGGCGACAGCCTGAGCGCCGCCTACGGAATGCCCCGAAGCCAGGGCTGGGTAAGTTTACTTGAGCGGCGCCTCGACGAATCCCGGCGGCCCTGGCAGGTGGTCAATGCGAGCATTTCAGGCGACACCACCGGGCAGGGCCTCAAGCGCCTGCCGCAGTTGCTGAGCCTCTACCAGCCGCAGTGCGTAATCATTGAACTGGGCGGCAATGACGGCCTTCAGGGCAAGCCGCTTTGGGCGATTCGGTCCAATCTCCGCAAGCTGATTCAAGAGGTCCGCGCGGCGGGGGGTCACCCGGCGCTGGTCGCAATGCAGCTTCCGCCGAATTACGGCAACTACTATGTGGACAGCTTCCGGCGGCTGTTCGGCGAAATCGCCGAGTCCGAAGACATCCCGCTGCTGCATTTCAACCTTGAGGAAATCGCCAGCACCGAGGGAATGATGCAACCGGACGGAATCCATCCCGCGCCGGAAGCCCAGGAAACGATGCTGGACGCGCTGTGGCCGGCTCTGAACGCCGAGCTGCTCAGTCTGGAGCAGAGTCTGGAGCAGAGCGCCGCGGGCGCATCGCCAGAGCCCGGCTGATCTCGTTCTGTATGGCCGGTGCCTCCGCCGGCTTGCAGCGCGCGCCGGGCCAGCGAGAGACCAGTTCACCTACATCGCAGTCGAAACCGAGGTCGTCCAGATCACCGCGGTCCAGGCTGGTGAGAGCGGTCGCGGCTCATGCCGATACTTTCTGGAAACGCTGCCGCGCGAACCCGTCGGTCATTCCGGCGATGTAGTCGGCCACGGCCCTGGCCATGGCCCGTTCTCCGGCGCCGTCCTTCGGCGCATGCGGTGGCGGCAGTCGATTGGGGTGTTCGCAGTAGAAGGAAAACAGCCCTTTGATTACGGTACTCGCTTTCTCGACTTCCTTTTTCATGAGCCGGTGATGATACAGCCGCTTGTTCAGAAAGCAGGAGAGTTCCCGGTGAAGTTCCTGCAGTTCGTCGCTGAATTTCACCAGGGGCCGGTCCAGCGCCCGCACCGCGTCGACATGTTCCGGGGCCGCGGCTTCAAGGGTAGCGCGGGTGGTTTCGATCAGGTCGGACACCACGCGGTTGATCATTCCGCGAATGGCTTCGGCCATCAGGATTTCGGGGCACGCCCCTGGATAGCGTTGCTCGACCCGTTCATAAGCGTCCCGGTACAGCCGCACCTCGATCACGTCCTGGTGAGCGAGAAGTCCGCTGCGAAAGCCGTCGTCGAGATCATGGTGGTTGTACGCGATCTCGTCGGCCACATTCGCCAGTTGCGCTTCCAGGCTGGGCTGGCGACGTAGCAGAAAACGTTCGCCAAGGTCGCCCAGCGTCCTGGCCAGACGTCGCGAGCAGTGTTTCAGCAGCCCTTCGCGCGTCTCCCAGCAAAGGTTCAGGCCGTCGAAATCGGGATATCGGCGCTCCAGCTTGTCGACGATGCGCAAGGCCTGCTTGTTGTGTTCAAAGCCGCCGTGGGATTTCATGCAACTATTGAGCGCCTTCTGCCCGGCGTGGCCGAATGGAGGATGGCCGAGGTCGTGCCCGAGGCATATCGCCTCGGTCAAGTGCTCGTTGAGATGGAGACAGGCTGCAACGGTGCGGGCGATCTGGGCAACCTCCATGGTGTGCGTGAGCCGCGTTCGGTAGTGGTCGCCTTCCCCGGCGACGAAAACCTGGGTCTTGTGCATCAGCCGCCGGAAGGCGCGGCAGTGAATCAAACGGTCGCGATCCCTCTGAAACGGCCCTCTGTATGGATGCTCGCTTTCCCGATATTTCCGGCCGCGGGTTTGATCGTCGGATACCGCCCATGGCGCCAGTTCGCCTGTGCGCCCCCTCGGCGCGCCGGAACGGATCATGGTTCTCGCCCCGCCAGGACCGCGTCCAGCGACTCATGGGAGAAATCCCCGGTCAGCCGCGCCCGGCCAAGACCGTCGGGCAGGACCAGCCGGATCGCTCCATCAAGGTTCTTCTTGTCCGCCAGCATGGCCCGTTTGAGGATCTCGGCGCCGAGATTCTTTGCGTGAAGGGGCAGGCCAAAAGCGGACAGCAATGCCTCAAGCCGCTTCCTGTCGGCCTCCCGCAGGAATTCTTCGCTGACCGCCAGCTTCGCCGCCATGCACATCCCGGCCGCTACCGCCTCGCCGTGCAGCCATTCGCCGTAACCCGCGGAATGCTCGATCGCGTGGGCAAAGCTGTGACCGAAATTCAGCACCGCGCGACGCCCGCTTCGATCATGCTCGTCTTCGCCCACGGTCCGGGCCTTGATCTCCACCGAGCGCCTCACGGCGTGGCGCAGACACTCCGCCTCCCGGGCCAGCAGCCGACGGTGGTTCTCTTCCAGCCAGCCGAAGAAACGCCGGTTCGCCACCATGCCGTATTTCACCACCTCCGCAATCCCCGCCGCGAACTCACGCTCCGGTAGTGTACCCAGAACATCGGTGTCGCAGAGCACGGCGCGAGGCTGGTGGAATGCGCCCAGCAGGTTCTTCCCCCAGTCGGTGTTGATGGCGGTCTTGCCGCCCACGGACGAGTCCACCTGCGCCAGCAACGTGGTCGGAAGCTGCAAATAGTCCACGCCCCGGTGATAGCAGGCCGCTGCGAACCCGGCCACGTCGCCCACGCAACCACCGCCCAGGGCCAAAAGCGTGCAGTCGCGGCCCAGGCCCAGTTCCGCCATGCGGCGCAGAATACGCTGCCAGTGACCGAAGCCCTTGGCTTCCTCGCCATCCGGCAGGATCACCGACTCGCATTCCTGTCCTCCGAGCAGCACCGGCAGGCGATCCAGATAGAGATCGGCCACCGTCCGGCAGGTGATCGCCAGAACGCCGCCGCTGCCCAGCCATTCGGTCAGCCCCCCGGGGCGGTTGAGCAGACCCTCGCCCACGAGCACCGGGTACGCCCGCGATGCTGTAGTTACTTTGACTGTTTCGATATTCGTCACGTCGATGGTTTGCTGGCGGTCCGTGGCCGACAGCCCGCCGCTGGCGCATTGTCGGACGCGTTCATTCACTGAGAAGGCGGATGATACGCTGCCCGACCTGCCGCACTTGAAGCCCGGTGGTATCGACCACATGATCCGCCACTTTCCGATACAGAGGGCCACGCTCCAGCATGAGCGCTTTCAGCACGTCCCGCCTTGAACCTTGCGACAGAAGCGGGCGGTGGCGCGTGTGCCGGGTGCGTTCGACTTGCTCATCCAGGCTGCATTGCAGATAGAACACCGTGCCGTTAGCGCGCAGCGCGCGTCGATTCCTGCCGCGCAGCACGGCGCCGCCGCCCGTGGCCAGCACCAGCCCCTGCCCGCCGCACAGATGCGTGATGGCCTGTTCTTCCCGCGCCCGAAAACCCTCTTCTCCCTCGATATCGAAGATCCGGGCGATGTCCACGCCGGTCTTTTGCTCGATGTAGCTGTCGCTGTCCACAAACGGCAGCTCGAGCGTTTTGGCCAGCCAGGCGCCCACCACGGACTTGCCGGACCCCATGGGACCGATCAGGAAAACATTGCGCGCGCTTTGCATGGGTCTGTTTACGGCCCGGCCCTGCGGTCAAAACCGTCCGGCTCGCCGCAAATGGTACCCACAAAGTCCGCCTCCTTCCCCGGACGAGTTTCTTCTCCCTCCGCCCGCAGGGGCGTCAACGGCAGTGTGGGCCAATTGCTTGGCGCTCACGCCGTTGTCGAGCCCCATGGACGGGTTCATGCGTCCCCTGCGGGCGGAGGGAGAAGAAACTCGTCCGGGGAAGGAGGCGGAACACCACACTATTTTGGCGTTGCCATGATCTTGGGCGTAACGAAGATCAACAGTTCCGTTTCGCTGGACGACTTGATGCCGGAGCGGAACAGGCGGCCGACTCCGGGAATGGATCCGAGAACCGGCACGCTCGATTGCGTATTGGCGTTGTCCGTCTCGCGAATGCCACCCAGCACCAGCGTTTGCCCGTCCTGCACAAGAACTTCGGTTTCGATCCTGCGCGTGTCGATGGAGGGGACGGCGCCGCCGCGCTCGGTGGTCACGATCTTGCCTACGCTGTCCTTGGTGACGACAAGGCGAAGAATGACCTCGCCGTTGGGAGTAACCCGGGGAGTGACCGTGAGGCCCAGCGCCGCCTGCTTGAAGTGCGTCGTGGTGGCGCCGCTGGAGGCGGCTTCCTGGTAGGGAATCTCCACGCCCTGCTGAATGCTGGCCTCACGCTGATCGGAAGCCAGGACCCGGGGCGCGGAAATCAGCCTTCCCTGGCCTTCCGCCTGCATTGCCGCCAGTTCCAGGTCCAGCAGATAGTCGGTATGCAGCAGCGCCAGCGAGAATTGCCCGGCGGCGCCTGCCACGGGTAGCCTCACGTTATAGCGGTCGGACGGTTCCGCGGCTGCCAGCGCTCCGGCGCCGGCTTCCAGTTCCCTGACGATACGGTCGGTGGCCGCGCCGCTGCCCGACACGATCACGGCCTTGCCGCTATCTCGCCGTGCTGCGGCGGTGACGCCCCAGCGCAGTCCCAGGTTTCGGCTGTAGCTTTGGTTGGCCACCACGACCCGCGACTCGATCAGCACCTGCCGGGCCGGGGCATCCAACTCTGCCAGGAAGTCTCCGATTCTCTGCAGGCGCGGCTCGGTGTCGCGCGCGACAATCGTGTTGCTGCGCTCATCCACCTGCACGAAACCGCGCTCGGAGAGCAGGCCGTCCCGCCCGTCGTTGACTAGCGCCGCGAGCAGGGAGGCCTCGGCATAGTTGATCCGGAAACTGCGCCAACTCAAGGGAACAAGCATTTCCCGCGCGCGTTCGGCCTCCAGTCGCGCGGCGTCGCCGGCCCGGAATTCGGCGGCTGTGGCAACCACCCAGGCGCCATGCCGCTGCCGCGCCTCCAGTCCGCGGCTCTCCAGAACCAGCGCCAGCGCGGCTTCGCGCGTCATGTCCTCAAGTTCCAGAGTTACGCTGCCGGCAACGCTGTCCGACACCAGCATTTGCATCCCGGACGCCTCGGCCAGTAATTGCAGGGCCGCGCGCACCGGCAGGTCCTGGAAGCTCAGGGACACCTTCTCGCTGCCGTCCGCCAGGGTCGGGCTCGCGCCCAGCAGCGCCGCGGCCGCCAATCCAGCGCATTGCGTTCGCAGGGTCATCGCCTCTCGGTGCGCAAGCTGAACTTGCCTTCCCCGTCCTCCACGATCTGGTAGCGTCGGGTTCCCACGCGAACCTGTCCGCGCCCCGGGAAAGCTGCCGGCGGACCCTCGGTCTGCATTTCGCCTCGGTCTCCGGTTGTATCGAGCGGGCTACCGAAGGGCGACGGGAGTCCGGCGAGCCTTTGCCTGTACTCCGAAGCCCTCGCGGCACGCAAGGATGCCGTGTTCCCGGGCATGGTCCGCAGCAGTTCCGCGGCGCCCACGCCACCGAAATACGCGACCAGCCCGGCGGTTGCGCGCAGCCGGCCGGGATCGCTCAAGCCGGTGGATTCCAGGTTCAGCTCGATCAGTTCTCGTAACTGCGTGGAATCCAGGGCATGGTTGAGGAAGGCGATCAAGTCCGCGTAACGGCCGCTCCAGTCGAGTTCCGCGCCGGCATGCTGCAACTGCGCGGACAGATTCATTGGGGCTTGCCAGGATCTGACGGCTTGCAAAGGGGAGCGGTCCAGCCCGGCAGCCAGCGCTACGGGCAGGTCCAGTTCCGGCGCCTGCGACGGGATCCACACGGCTGCGGCCTTGAGCAGCGCCTCGGCCTGATCCGCTTCCTCGCCGATTGCACGCGCGTTTCGCGCTTCCTTGCCAGCCGCTTCCAGTTGCTTCTGAAGCGCCACCACGTTCGCCCTGGCGGCTTCCATGCGCGGCGCCAACTGACCGAACACCCGGACCCTCAGTCCAAGGACCGCGATGAGCACAAACACGGAGCAAGCGAGCACTACGCTAACCCGCACGCTCCATAGTCCCGGATCCCCCACGTCCAGGCTCCGCAGTTCCTCCAGCAGCTTCATTAGTTCCTCCAGTAGCTTCATTTCTCGAGCCTTCCCGCGAGCAGAAACTGGTGCGAGGCGTCCGGGTTGCTTTGCAACTGGTCCATGCGAACGTCCGCGGTCATGGGCATTTCCCGAACCCGCTCAAGCAGCGCGGCGGGTTGGTTCAGTTCTTCGGCCACGCCGCGCAATTGCCAACCGTCCTTGTTCAGGGTCAGGCCGGTGAGGCGCAGGCCCGCGGGAATCTGCGCAGGCAGGGCCGTCAGCCAGTCTCGCGCCATCGCATTGTCCTGGCGAATTCGATTCACCTCTGCCAGCAGCGCGGACGCCTGGGCTTTTTTCTCCGCCAACTGGTCCCGGTCGGCTGTGGCGCGCCGGGCAAGCGAAATCGCTGTTCGAAGCTGCCCGACCCGATCGTTCTCGGCATGCAGCCGGTGGCGCAGCGGGAGCTCGATTCCGGCAAGCAGCCCGAATGCCGCAAGCGCGCCGGATGCGAGCATGGCAAGGGCCTGACGCCGGCGCAACCGGTGCCGTTGCGCTCGCCAGGGCAGAAGGTTGAAAGAGCGCAGGCCGCTTCTCTCGTTCGACCGAAAAACAGGGACCTCAGGCATGATCGTTCAGAGCCAGTGCACAGGCGCCCAGAAGAGCAGCCGAATGCTGGGGCGGTTGCGAAGTTCCAGCGAGCCATTGCCCGAGATCGGCGGCCTCTACCGGGATCCCCAATGCTCTCTCCATCGCTTTGCAAGCGCCGCGCATCAAGGCCGCCCCGCCCCAGAAGAACACTCTTTCCGGAACAGCCGCATCGCGTCCCGAGGCGAGATAAAGCTGAAGCGCACGGGCCGCGTGGCGGGCGAGGTCTTCAAGGAAGGTGTCACCGATCGCGCCCAGCGTTCCTTCGGGTGAGCGCCAATCTTCGATGGCCTTGCCGGTCTCGCGCGCCGTCAGCCCCAGGGCAGCCCGCACGCGCTGGTCAAGCTCGCGGCAGCCGAAGGGCTGGCTGTGCTGAAACGCAAGCCGCCCCTCGCGGCACACCGACAGCCGGGTGGCTCCGTAGCCGCCGTCCAGAACAGCCCAGGTGCTCCCGCGCGCCGCTTCAGAGGCAAGCGCGCGCTGGACGGCGAAGGAGGTCAGGTCCACCGCCGCAACCTTCACGCCCGCCTCTTCCACCTTTCGGCAAAGCGCCTCGACCACCGCCGAGCGGGCAATCCCCATGCGGTAGTTCACCTGCCGCTCGCTGGCGCCTTCGGGACGATAGTCGTAGAAGGCTTCCGTGAGAGCGTAGGGAGCCGCCTGCGCGGCCTGAAGGCGCGCCTGTTCCTCGATTTCGATCGGCGACAGGTCTCGGGGCAGACGGAATGTGTGCATCAGGACTTCGTCGGCGCTCAAACCCACCACGGCACTGCCTGCGCCGGGCACGCGCTCGCTCAGGATCTTGCGAACCGCGGCGCCGATGGAGCGGTCGGAGCTACCGCCTTCTTCCGTGAGGGGCGCAAACGCGCAGGCGCGCACCGAACCATGGGTCCACTCGACCGCCTTGACGGCGCCCGCGCCCAGGTCAAGTCCCACCACCGCCTTTTTTCGAAGCAGTTTCTGCATGGTTTCCTGGCTCACAACCAGCCCGAAGCCGCGAAGAAAATCTGCGCGCCCTGCCTATAATGAAAAGGCAGATGCTGCACAGCCCGGGACATATCCTGTAATGCGCATGCCTATCGAGTCCAGACAGTTATTCAACGCGTTAATGCAGATATGCGCGCTGGCGGCTGCGGGCGCGTCCATGGGCGTTGTATTCTTGGCCATGGTGATTTCCGGCGCGTATTTCTATCTCGAGCCCGGACTTCCCAGCGTCGAAAGTATTCGGGAAGTGCCGCTGGAAATTCCCTTGCAGGCCAGTACCAGAGACGGACGGATGATCGGCGAGCTGGGCGAGAGGCTCAGGACTCCGGTGGAGCTTGAGGACGTTCCCGAGTTGCTGCGCAACGCGTTCCTCGCCGCCGAGGACGACCGGTTTTTCACACATCCGGGTTACGACTACCAGGGCGTGATCCGGGCCGCCTTCAACCTGGTGCTTACCCGCTCCGCCCGGCAAGGCGGAAGCACCATAACCCAGCAACTCGCTCGCGAATACTACCTGGACCGCGAACGCGCCTTCGTACGCAAGGCCAGGGAGTTGTTCATATCGCTTCGCCTGGAGCGGGAACTGAGCAAGGAAGAAATCCTCGAGCTTTACCTCAACAAGATCTTCCTCGGCAACCGCGCTTATGGCGTGGTCGCCGCCGCCCAGGTGTATTTCGGAAAGTCGCTTGAGGAGCTGACCATTGCCGAATGCGCCATGCTGGCGGGCCTGCCCAAAGCGCCTTCGGCGATCAACCCGGTGCGCAATCCGGCGCGCGCAAAGATCCGTCGCGCCTACGTGCTGCGCCGTCTCAAGGAACTGAACTTCATCAACGAGGAGGAGCGGCAGGCGGCGCTGGCCGAGCCCGTGGACTCGAGTTGGCACGGCCCACGTCGCGAGGTCAACGCGCCCTGGGTGCTGGAAATGGTGCGGCAGGAAATGCTTGCGCGTTATGGCCTGGCCGCCTATGCGGGCGGCTTCAGGGTGTCCACCACCATCGATTCGCGCATGCAGGCGGCGGCCGAGCGGGCCGTGCGGCGGGGTTTGCGGGAATACGACCGCCGCCACGGTTATCGTGGCCCCGTGCGGGCCGGACTGCTGCGCAACCTGCGGGCGGATGGCTTGCGCAGCGATGCACAGCTTCTTGAGCGCCTCGATTCGCTGGACTCGGAACTGGGGGTTGCGGAAACGCTTCTCGCGCTGGTTACGGCCTTTGGAGAATCCAACGCGGTGGAAGTGCTGGTTGAGGGAATGGGCCGCCGGACGCTTGCCTGGGAGCGTGTTCGCTGGCGTCCCTATACTCCGGAAGATGCCCGCGCGCCCCTGCCGGACAGCCCGGGCGAAATGTTCGAGGTGGGCGATCTCGTTCGGGTGCGGCAGGCGGACGACGGGGAACTGGAGCTGACCCAGGAGCCGGACGTGCAGGGCGCGCTGGTGGCGATCGATCCCCGTGACGGCGGCATAGTCGCGCTGGTGGGGGGCTACGACTTTGAGCGCAGCAACTTCAATCGCGCCGCGGACGCATTGCGCCAGCCTGGCTCGGTGTTCAAGCCGTTCATTTATTCCGCCGCGCTCGACCATGGACTTACCGCAGCCACGGTCGTGAACGACGCGCCTTTGGTCATTCCGGATCCCATGTCGGAGACCGTCTGGCGGCCCAAGAACAATTCGGGGAGTTTCAACGGCCCAACCCGTCTGCGCGAAGCGCTGGTGCGTTCCATGAACCTGGTGTCCGTGCGGGTGTTGCAGCGCGTGGGACTGCCTGCAACCGTGGAGCACATACGCGCTTTCGGATTGCCCGATTCCTCGCTGCCGGACAGCCTCACCCTGGCGCTGGGTTCCGGGGGCGTGGCGCCGCTTGAGATCGCCCGCGGCTATGCGGTGCTGGCGAACGGCGGATACCGGGTGGATCCCTGGCTGATCGAACGCGTGGAGCAGGATGACGTTCGCTTTCGGGCCGAAACGCTGGTCGCATGCCGCGCCTGCGAATTGCCCCGCGAGTTGGTCGGACCGGGATCGGATTCGACCGCGGAATGGCTCAACGGCGCCATGCCCAGGATGCCGACCCGCCTTGCCCGCACATTTGCCGCCATCGACCGGCTTGCGCAGTTGTATCCGCCCCGGGGCGACCAGGCTTCGGGGGCCGTCTTCGATTCGGCCGCCCAGATGCAGGCCGCCACCTATGACCACCAGCCGGATGCAACGGAGAATCCGGCGCTGTTCGCCGATCTGAAGCTGGCGCCGCGGGTGGTGAGCGAGGAGAACGCCTATATCGTTTACCATATGATGCGCGACGTGGTTCGGCGAGGAACCGGCCGGCGCGCGAGGACGCTCGGCAGGCTGGATCTGGCCGGCAAGACCGGCACCACAACCGACAACCGGGATACCTGGTTCAGCGGTTTCAACGGCGACCTGGTCGCTACCGCGTGGGTCGGTTTCGATCAGGAACGCTCCCTGGGAAGCAACGAGGAAGGGGGCCGGACTGCGCTACCGATCTGGATCTACTTCATGGAAGAGGCCCTCAGGGGTGCGCCGGAAGCGCCCCTGCCGCGTCCTGCCGGCATCGTATCTGCGCGGGTTTCAACCAGAACGGGCCTGCTTGCGCCACCGGGCGACACGGATGCGATATTCGAGTTGTTTCAGGAACAGGCCGTTCCCGAGGCGTCGCAGGGCACGGCGGCATTCGGCGAAGAAAACAGCGAAGAGGAACTCTTCTAGCGATCTCCCGCCGGGACGTAGCTGCGCGGTTCAGGCCCCAGGTAGAGCTGCCGGGGCCGGCCGATCCGCAATTCGGGGTCCTCGTGCATCTCGCTCCAGTGCGCGGTCCAACCGGCCGTGCGGCCGACCGCGAACATGGGGGTGAACATTTCGGCGGGGAGCCCGAGCGCCCGGTAAATGATTCCGGAATAAAAGTCCACGTTGGGATAAAGGCGCCGGTTCTTGAAGTAGCTGTCGCGCAGGGCGATCTCTTCCAGGTTCCGCGCCAAACGGAACAATCGGCCCCTGCCGGCGCGCAAAGCCTTGAGGACCTCATGGCAACTGTCCCGGATAATGGTTGCGCGCGGGTCGAAGTTCTTGTAGACGCGGTGACCGAAACCCATCAGCCGGAACGGGTCGTCCGGATCCTTGGCGCGATGGACAAATTCGTCGATGCGCTCCGGCGAGCCGATGGCCTCCAGCATCCTGAGCACGGCCTCGTTGGCCCCGCCGTGCGCGGGTCCCCATAGCGCGACGCACCCGGCGGCCAGGGCAGAGAACGGATTGACGCCGGAACTCCCGGCCATGCGGACGGTGGAAGTGGAGCAGTTCTGTTCATGGTCGGCGTGCAGCACCAGCAAGGTTTCCAGAGCCCTTGCCGCAGTGGGGTTGGGCTCTTTGCCGAACATCATGTAGAGAAGATTGGCGGCATGGCCCAGGTCTTCACGCGGGGCCACGGCGGGTTTCCCCTGGGAATTTCGAAAGGCGGCGGCAGCCAGGGTGGGCATGGCGGCGATGGCCCGATAGCTGAAGCGTCGCCTGTGGTCGGCGTCGTCCGGCCTGATGCAGTCCGCATACACGGTGGGCATTACCGAAAGGGCCGCGGTAATGACGCTCATGGGATGCGCCTGGGGAGGCATGGCGGCGATCGTGGCCAGCACTTCGGGAGCGCAGGCGCGCAAGGACGTCAATTCGCCCGAAAACGCCTCCAGTTCCGCCGTGGCCGGCAACTCTCCGTGCAGCAACAGCCAGGACACTTCCTCGTAATTGCTGTGGCGGGCGAGGTCATCCGCCGCATAGCCGCGGTACATCAGAATGCCCTTTTCTCCGTCCACGTAGGTGATCCGGCTGGTGCAGCTGGCGGTGGCGGCGTAGCCGGGGTCGTAGCTGTAGGCGCCGGTGGCCGCCGCAAGGCCTGAAATCTCGAGAGCATCGGCGCCCAGCACGCTGGCACGGCGCTGCAGCGGCACGGAGTGCCCGTCGCGGCTTACAAGTTTGTCGCTCGAATCGGTCATGCCACGTCCTGTACTGTGCCAGCAGGCCGGTTGCGCACAGGCATTGCGAAACCGGTACCGCGAGCACCGGAACAAGCGCCCCTGTTAGTCGGGAAACGCCAGTCTGGAAAAACAGCGCCCATAATCCGGGAGCAGGCATTGCAGCCGAGCATTATATGCCCGGCACCGAAAAATAAGCAATTTTCGAGTGCGAAACGAACGGACTACGCGGACTTCCGCGCGCCGTAACGGCGGCGGAATTTCTCGATCTGGCCAGCCGACTCCATGATCTTCTGGGATCCGGTGAAAAACGGGTGACAGGCGGAACACACCTCCACGCGAATGTCCTCGCTCAAGGTGGAGCGCGTAACCAACTCCTGGCCACAACTGCAGGTAACCTTGATTTCGTTGTACTGTGGATGAATGCCTGCTTTCACGGGTTGGAACCTTGGCGGATGTCCAAGCGGAGCGGAAGCATAACCGAATCCCGAGCGGTCTTCAAATTCCATGCGCCGTCAATGTGCGCTGGCCCGCCGGCTTTCTCGGTCGAGTTTCTTCACCCTCCTCGCACAGGGGACGCATGAACCCGTCCCTGGGGCTCGGCAACGGCATCCTGGCCGTTGACGCCCCTGTGCGAGGAGGGTGAAGAAACTCGACCGAGAAAGCCGGCGGGCCAGCCGTTCACCTGGTCAAGCCCCGGCCTGCTTGTTGTAGCAGGCACCGGCAGCGTTCCGCCGCCTTTGTTCGCGGCGCTGTGGTATGTTTACGGTGATGCCCGATCTGCAAGGGTAATACGCACGATCACCAATTGTCAGGAATCGCAATGAATACGGAATTCGACAAGGTTCGCCAGGCATCTTTGGCCATACCGCCGCACGTGGGCCGACTTGAGGCCGTAAGGCATGATGTTTTGGGCGTGCCGCTGACCGCCGAGCCGCCGAATGGCGTCTCGCAGGCGATATTCGCGCTCGGCTGCTTTTGGGGCGCGGAGCGCAAGTTCTGGCAGATGCCCGGCGTCTATTGCACCGCCGTGGGATACACGGGGGGGCACGTGGCGGACCCGGACTATTACTCGGTTTGTTCAGGCGCCACCGGCCATGCCGAGGCCGTGCTGGTGGGCTACCGGGTGTCGGAGGTGGATTACAACAGGCTGCTTGCGCTGTTCTGGGAAGCGCACGATCCCACCCAGGGGATGCGCCAGGGAGCGGACGTAGGCACCCAGTACCGCTCCGGGCTGTTCACGCTTGGGTCCGAGCAGCACCGCCTGGCCCTTGCTTCCCGTCAGGCGTACGGCGGGGCGCTGGGCGCCGCCGGTTATGGCCCCATCACGACGGAAGTGACCGAGGCGGGCGTGTTCTATTTCGCGGAGAAATACCATCAGCAGTACCTGGCGAAGAATCCCCACGGCTACTGCGGGCTCGGCGGAACCGGCGTGGCTTGCGACCTTGAGCCGACTCGCACCGCTGGCGTCATGGCGGAGCAGCGGGCATGAGGCGGTTGCTACTCACCGCGCTTGTCTTGCTGGTCGCCCCGGCCGCGCCGGTCGCGGCCGCGATGCAGGATGTCGGAAACACCGGCGGGCAGGCCTCGCCCAACTGGTTGACGGAACAGCGCCAGCTCAATCAGCGCTTCGTGGAATTGTTTCGCGACAGGCGTTACGCGGAGGGCGAGGAGCTCGCCGACTCGATTCTGCGCCGCGCGGAGGAATGGTACGGGTACGAAGCCGCGGAACTTGCCGGCCCGCTGATCAACCTGGCGACCGTGCAGCGGGTGCAGGGCAACTATCGCGACGCGCTGTTTCATTACGAGCGCAACCTCGCGATCGTGGAGCGCAGATTGGGCAGCGACTCCATGGAACTGATCGATCCCTTACACGGGATGGCCAGGACCTTCCTGCGAATGCGCGATCCCGAGGCGGCCGTCGAGCCCCTCGCCCGGGCGCTGCGCGTGACGCATGCCAATACCGGAATTTACAGCCTCGAACAAGGCCGCACGCGCGACCTCCTGAGCGAACTGGCGCTGGCGGAGGGGGACCTGGAACAGGCCAATTTGCACCGCCGAGTGCAGGTGCGAGCCCATGAGCGGCGCTACGGCCCCAACGACATACGCGTCGTTCCGGCGCTGTACAAGATCGCGGAATGGTACGAACGCACCCGTCAGACCGCCTTGCAGCGCAAGAGTTATGCTGCTGCCGATCGGATCATTCAGGCGGCGGAAGGCGAGAACAGCCTCGACCGCGTGAAGGCGCTGCGTGGTCAGGCGACCAGCTTTCTCAGGGAAGCGCGGCGCCAGAAGGCCGAAGAGTTCTTTGGGCGCGCGCTGAGCATCCTGCGTTCGCACCCCATGCAGGACATCCTGGGGCAGGCCAGACTGCTGATCGACATCGGTGACACGCAGACGATCTTCAATCGTTCTCCCATGGCGCGCGAGAATTACCGGGAGGCCTGGGACCTGCTGAGCGCCGATGACGATGCAATGGATATGCGGTCGGAGCTACTGGAGTATCCGGTCATTCCGCTTCGCAGCGCGCGCCTGCCCGTACAGGTTCCCGGGGAAATAAGGGATCCGTCCCGCTATGAGAAACAGCCGCGCGCCGGTTCCGTGGTATTGCAACTGACCCTGGAACCGGACGGCAAGGTGTCCGATGTCCAGTTGACGGAATCGGACCCGCCGGGGCTCATCGACGAGATCGTGGTGTCCCTGATCCGGGAAGCAAGGTTCCGGCCGCAGATGCGCGATGGCGAGCCCGTGAGATCGGAAGGCGTAATTTACCGGCACCGCTTCCGCTGGTACGAGCGGCTCAAAGCGGAGGCGCCCGCTCGGGCGCCCGCCAAGGAGCAGAGTCCGGTGGAAGCAGCAGAAGAGGAACGCCCGGTCCAGTATCCCGGCGACGCCTGAGGCCGAAACGTTGCGGAGGCGCCGATAGCGGCGGTTATCGCGGTTATCGCGAGGTGCTGGCGTAAGCCGCCTTGCCTTCTGCGATGGTCTCCAGAACCAGCTTGGATCGTCCGCCCACGGCGCGGGCGAGTTCCTCGGGCACATGGGCCACCGCGGCCGCCCATTGGTCGCGTTCGGCCTGGTTCGGCCAGCGCGGTGTAATGCCGAAGCTCTGCGCGTTTTCCAGATCGTGTGCGGCCTCCCTGCGCGTGGCCTTGCGGGTTTCAGCAATGCTGGGATAGGCGTAGGCGATGACTTCCCGGTCGGCAGCCTCCAGGCTGTCCCACCAACCCTTTTCGGACACGATGACCGACATGCCGAAGCAATGCGCAGTGAGCGTAAGGTGCGGCGCCTCGCCGGAGGTTCCGGTTCGTACATAGAGGCTAATGGAGTTTTCGCCCGACTCGATCAGGCCGGTTTGCAACGAGGGCACGAGTTCGCCGAAACTCAGTGGAATGACGTCTGCGCCCAGCGCTTCGGCAAACAGGCGCGAGGCTTCGCTCGCCGAGACCCGGAAACGGCGCCCCCGCATATCCGAGGGAGACAGGATCGGCGTGACCGAATAGATGTGGTGGAAGCCGATTTCACTCCAGGACACCAGGTGCAAGCCCTGCTCGGCAAGCAGCGAGGTGAACAATTCGGTCAGGAAGTGGTCGTAGACAAAATCCGCCTGTTCCTCCGATTCAAACAGAAACGGCGCGTAGAGGATTGCGGTTTCCGGCACCAGTGTGGAAGTCATCATCGCCGAAAGATTGCCGATATGCACCCGGCCACGCCGCAGCCCGGCCGCGATTTGCTCCTCGGAGAACTGCGCATGCACCAGCATCCGGACTTTGAACCGGCCCTGGGTCCCTTCCTCCACCTTGCGCTGGAACGTGAACCAGTGCGTTTCGCCGATCGTGTCAGGAAACGCCGTGCCGGCTGCGGTGATTTCCGTAACGTTCGCGGCGATTTCGGCGCCGGCGTTGGTCTCTCCCTGGTTTGGCGATTCCTTCGAGGGTCCGCAAGCGCTGGCCGCCAGGAGGCCGAGAACTGCGAGAAGCGCGCGGCCTTTCATGATTCCCGATTCTTCAGGCGCATCAGCAGCAACACGCACAGCACCGCAAAAGCGCACAGCACCATCATGACCGTAAAGCCGCTGCTGTAGGTTCCGGTGGTATCGGCCGTTTGCGCAAGATACCGGCCGCCAAAGGAACCGGCAAGCGAGTCGATACAGATAAAGATTCCCAGCACTTTTCCGTAGTTGCGGCCCGCATAGAACTCGGCGATCGCCAACTGGATCATGGTGAAGGCGCCGGCGTAACCCACGCCATAAACCAGCGCATACGCAAAAGGCCAGAAAGCCTCTCCGGGAGCTGCCAGGAACAGCAATCCCAGTCCGGCGCCCAAATTGAACACGCTGGCCAGCATGACCTTCAGCTTGTCGAACTTGTCTGCCAGGTAGCCGAACAACAGCTTGCCGACGATTGCCGCCACGAAGAACACCTGATAGATGCCCGTGGCGGTGCTGTCGCCCAGCATTAGTTCGTCGCGCAGGTACAGCCCCTGGTTATTGAGCATCCCGACGATGCAGAACCAGAGCGTGCCGGTAGCGAAGGCCAGCAGATAGAAAACCGGAGACGTGACCAGCTCCCTGAGCACGCGGAACAAGCCGTCCGGCCTGGGCGGATCTTCCAGTTGGGTGCCTTCCACGCCGTCCGGCGCCAGACCGGACTGCGACGGATAATCGCGGAGCAGGAACAGCGCCGGAACCAGCAGCAGCACGCCGCCCACGATGGCCAGCACCATGACTGCGGTGCGCCAGTCGTGCAGGAAGTTCTCGACGATCTCCGGGAAGATGAAGCCCCCCATGCTGGACGCCAGCACCAGAATGCCGAAGGCGATGCCCCGGTAGCGGACGAACCAGCGCGAAAGCAGCATCAGGGAGGGCCCCAGCCCGGAAAACGACAGCGATATGGAAAACAGGATGTACAAGGCCATCAACTGGTTGTGGTCCTGCACAAACGGGAACAGCGCCAGAACGAGGGTGATGCCGGCGGAGCCGATCAGCATCAGCCAGCGGACTGAAAAGCGATCGAGCAGATAGCCCGACAGAGGATTGAGCAAGGCGGTCAGCAGGAAGAAAAAATTGGCGGGACGGGTGACCTGTTCCTTGTTCCAGCCGAATTCCGCGGCGAGATCCGGAAAGATCAGCGGCATGGTGTTGATCAGAATGCCGTTTGAGGCCGCGTATATGAGAAACAGGCCAAGCAGCAGAATCCATCCGTAGAAGATTCCGCTTCGCGAACGCGTGTCTTGCATTAAGTTATCCTCCCCGGAGCAGTCGGCGTCCCAGGCGCGACCACCAAAAACGGATGCCCAACAACAGGGCCAGAATCGCGCAATATACCAGCGGCTCCGCCGTATCGGCCTTCACCTGCCAGTAGAAATGCCAGCATGCCAGCATCGCGGCCGGATAGATCAGCCGGTGCAGGCGGTTCCAGCGCCTTCCCAGGCGCCGCTGCCAGCCTCGGGTGGAGGTGACGGCCAGCGGGATCAGCAACAGCACCGCGCCCATGCCCACGGCAATGAAGGTGCGCTTGAGCAGGTCTTCGCCCAGGTGTGCAAAGTCCAGTTGCAGGTCCAGGAGGAAATACGCTAGCGGGTGCAGCGTGCAGTAGAAGAAGGCGTAGAGGCCGAGCATGCGCCGGAACCGGTACAAACGCGGCTTCTTCAGCAAGCGTGCGGCCGGCGTTACGCAAAGGGTCGCGAGCAGCAGGCGCAGCGCCCAAAGGCCGAGTTCGTCCTGAATTGCCTCGGCCGGGTTCGCGCCCAGGCCCGGCTGGACCACCCCGCCGATCCGCAGCATCAGCCAGATCAGCGGCATCAGGCAGGCCGCGAACAGCAGCGGCTTGTAGACCCGCGGGTTCAATGGACCGGCAACCTGCCTTGCGGGTCTGGAGCGTTCAGTAATTGCGGCGCAAGTCCAGCCCGGAATAGAGGTGGGCGACCTGTTCTGCGTAACCGTTGAAGAGCTGCGTGGGGATGCGTCGCGCAAACAGCCCCGAAAATCCGGAACCGATACGCCGTTCCGTGGCCTGACTCCAGCGAGGATGGTCCACGTCCGGATTGACGTTGGCGTAGAAGCCGTATTCCTGCGGGGCCGAGATGTTCCAGCTCGTGGGCGGACGCCGCTCCTGCAGGCGGATGCTCACGATGGACTTGATGCCTTTGAAGCCGTACTTCCAGGGCACGATCAGGCGCAGCGGCGCTCCGTTCTGGTTCGGAAGCGTGGCACCGTAGACGCCTACCGTCAGCAGGGTGAGGGGATTGGTCGCTTCTTCTATCGTCAGGCCCTCGACGTACGGCCAGCGCAGGACTCGCCGACGCTGACCGGGCATTTCCTCCGGCCGCAGTACGGTCTGGAAAGCCACATGTTTGGCGCGCGACGTGGGTCTGAATCGCTTCAGCACTTCGCCCAGAGGCACGCCAACCCAGGGGATCACCATCGACCAGGCCTCGACGCAGCGCATGCGGTACACGCGCTCTTCAAGGCCCACGCCCGACAGCAGGTCCTCGACATCGAACTCGCCGGTAACTTCCGCTTCGCCCTCCACACGCACGGTCCAGGGTTGCGGTTTGAAGTTCCCGGAATTGCGGTGCGGGTCCTCCTTGCCGGTGCCGAACTCGTAGAAGTTGTTGTAGGTGGTGATGTCCTCGTAGCTGTTGGCCGGCTCATCGGTGCTGAACGGCCCGCGCGAAACGCCAGCCAGTTCTTTCTGTCCGTCACCCGTCACCAGGTAGCGGGGAGCGGCACGTGCCGTGCCCACCAGGCCCGCGGCGGCCAGCCCGGCAACGAAAGAGCGACGATCGAACCAGGCGCTTTCGGGCGTAATTTCCGAGGAAGGAATATCAGTCTTGCGGCGTATCAACATACCGCAATACTAACGCAGCCGGGTGCGCTGCCTGAGGCGAGTTTCTTCTCCCTCCTCTCGCAGGGGACGCATGAACCCATCCCTGGGGCTCGGCAACCGCATCCTGCTGTTGACGCCCCTGCGAGAGGAGGGAGAAGAAACTCGCCTCAGGCAATATACGGTCCAGCTCCGACGGTTCCGGCGTAGTGGAGGAGGGTTAGCGGCTGTAGCCGCGCTCTTCGTGCTGGGTGAGGTCCAGTCCCTCGATTTCGTCTTCCTCGTCCACACGCAGCGGCGTGATGGCGCCTACGAGCTTGAGGATGACCCATGTCGCCAGGGCTGTCCAGGCGGCGGTGGCCAGCAGGCCGATGGCCTGCACGCCAAGCTGTGAGCCGACGTTCATGCCTTCGGCGTATCCCATGCCGCCCAGGCTGCCGCTCACGAACACCGCGCACATCAGAAGACCCAGCGAACCGCCCACGCCATGGACCGGGAAAACGTCCAGCGAATCGTCGATTACCAGCACCCGCTTGATCAGGCGCGTTGCATAGAAACACACAACGCCGGCTGCCAGCCCGATGACCAGCGCGCCCATCGGACCGACGAAACCGGACGCCGGGGTGATCGTGCCCAGCCCCGCCACCATGCCGGTTACCACACCCAGCACACTGGGCTTGCCGAACTTGATCCACTCCATGGCGATCCAGCCCATGGCGCCGGCCGAGGCGCCTACATGGGTGACCAGCAACGCCATCGCGGCGGCGCCATCCGCGGCCAGCGCGCTGCCCCCGTTGAAGCCGAACCAGCCTACCCAGAGCATGCCGGCACCGGCCACCGTGAGCGGCAGGCTGTGCGGTGGCATGGGCTTTTTCGGGAACCCCGAACGTGGCCCCAGCACCATCGCCGCGACCAGCGCTGCAACGCCGGCGGTCAGATGCACCACGGCGCCGCCGGCAAAGTCCAGAAAGCCCATATCGGCCAGCCAGCCGCCGCCCCATACCCAGTGACACACGGGGGCGTAGACGAGCAGCGACCAGAGCACGGAGAACAGGATCATTGCGGAAAATCGCATCCGCTCCGCAAACCCGCCAACGATCAGGGCGCAGGTGATGATCGCGAAAGTCAGTTGGAAGGTAATGAAGAGGGTTTCCGGCGCCGTTCCGCTGAGCGAATCAACGGTCACTCCGGAAAGGAAGGCGCCGCCGAAGCCCCCGATCCACTGGTTCATGGGACCGCCGTTGCTGAACGCCAGACTGTATTGCACGACGATCCACAGCACGGTCACGATTCCGGCGATCGTGAAACACTGCATCAGAACCGACAACACGTTGCGGCGGGCCACCAGGCCTCCGTAGAACAACGCCAGCCCCGGCAACGTCATGAACAGTACCAGGGCCGTGGAAGTGAGCAGCCAGGCGGTGTCGGCCTTGTCCAGCGTGTCGGCACCCGCCACGCTGGAGAGCAGCAGTCCGGCCACAGCGACAAGAATCGCTCTTTTCATAAAAAAATTCCTCTGCTGGGGGGTAATCCGACTTTCCGCCGCGCCCCGATTCCTAATGTACGCTACAGCGCCGTGTCGCCGCTCTCGCCGGTGCGGACGCGATAGGCCTCTTCAAGGTTGATTACGAACACTTTTCCGTCGCCCACCTTGCCGGTCTTGCCGGAGTCCATGATGGCCTCCACCACCCGTTCGGCCAGTTCGTCGGTGCAGGCCACCTCGATCTTGGTCTTCGGAATGAAATCGACCATGTATTCGGCGCCCCGATAGAGTTCGGTATGGCCACGCTGTCGCCCGAAGCCCTGCACCTCGGACACGGTCATGCCGTTAATGCCCAGGTCCGACAACGTGTTGCGAACGTGATCCAAGCGAAAGGGTTTGATGATGGCCATTACCAGTTTCATGGATACCTTCCTGTGGACTGAGAAGGGGCGGTGAACATCGCAACACCGCCCGAAAAGTTTATCAATGACCGCTGATCGATGTCAAAAGCGCGCCGTGCGCTTCTTCGCCGGGACCCTTGGCCGCCAGCTGGTGCTCCATCAGCGCAACAACGGCCAGTTGGCGGCCCGTCCGCGTCTGCACAATTCCAGCGATCCCCGATACGCCGTTGAGGCTGCCGGTCTTGATATGCGCGCGGCGGCTGAACGGCAGGCCCCTGTAGGTCCTCGTGAGCGTACCGTCGGTTCCGGCGATAGGCAGTGAAGCGATCAGTTCCGGATACAGCGGGCTGCGGCCGGCGTGCACCAGAACACGCCCGAGGTCGGCGGCGGAAATTCGGGAAATGCGCGACAGGCCCGAACCGTTGTCCAGGACCAGGCTGGGCAGATGCAGGCCTTCGCGGCGCAGGACTTCGTCGGCCGCCTTGCGGGCTTTCTCAAGCGTCGCCGGCGCGCCGTGCATTTCCGCGCCCAGAGTCAACAGCAACTGGCGCGCCATCACGTTGTTGCTGTGCTTGTTCATGAAGCGCACCGCCTGGGATGCGAATTCCGACTTCAGTTCCAGCCAGGGCCGGACATCGTCCGGCGCGCTGCCGAGGCGATAGCCGCCTTCAAGTTCGCCCCCGCCCTCGCGCCACAGCGCATCGAACAATCCGAAGGCGTAGGCAGGACTGGTAAGGGCGCGGCGGGGAATCGAGTAGGAACCGCAGTTCCTGCTGTAACTGCCGGCGAGCTCCACCCGGTTGTCCCCCTGTCCCGTAATGCGAGTCGCCACTCCTCTCTGGAAACCGCCGCAACGTCCGCCAACCAGCCGTACGCGGTTGATCAGTTCCAGCCCGGTGAGCGGCGGTTCCAGCCGCGCGCGCACGCGGTTTGCTGCGTGGTTCGGTTCCACCACCGCTCGCACCGACTGATAGTTCATCAGCAGGGCGTAGGGAGAAGCGCTGAAGGCGCGGTGCTGGTCGGCTTCAAAGCCTTTCACTGGCAGATCGTTGGCGGGCAACCAACGGTCGTCGATAACCAGTCCTCCCTTGATTGCGCGCAGGCCGCGCTGTCTCATCATGCGCTGAAAGAGCCACACTCTCTCCATGACCAGGCGGGGATCCCCGCGGCCTTCGAGAATCAGGGGGCCGGCCAGCACGCCGTCATGTAGCTCGCCGCCAAGATAGGCTCGCGTGGTCCAGCGGTATTCCGGTCCGAGGGCCTCCAGGACCAGCCAGCCGGTAAGCACCTTGATTACGGAAGCCGGCTTGCGGGGAATATCCGCGCCGTGGCTCAGCAGCGGCTCGTCGCCGCGCAGGTCCTGCACCCATGCGGAATAGCTGCCTTGCGGAATGCCGTAATGCGACAGAATCCCCGTTACGGCGGGCGGTAGCGCGTCCTCGGCCCTGGCTGCCCCCACGCAGCAGAGCGTGACCGCCAGGGCGGCTGCGGGAACCCTAGACCGAAGCACGAACGCGATTCCCCGCTCGCGACCCGATGATCCGCCATCCTCTACGACGCGCCTCGGCCGCCAGCCTCGCGTCGGGATTAATCGCCACGGGAAATCCGCAGGCCGCAAGCAGTGGCAGGTCGCTGATTGCGTTTCCGTATGCGCTTGCGCTGGAAAGGCTGGTCCCCAGGCTTTGGCAGAGCTCGCGCGCCGCCGCCAGTTTTTCCTCGCCCACCCGATGCAGTTCCGGCGGGGCAAAGCAAAAACGGCCATTGCGCTCAGCGCAGCGAGTTCCGAGCACTGTCGATACCTCCAATTCGCAAGCTACGGCTTCCGCCAGAAATTGCGGAGCGCCGGACAGCAGCACCACGATGTCTTCGCGCTGAAGATGCAGCCGCAGGCGTTCGATGCAGGGCGCAAAAAGCGCCTTGCCGAGATGCTGCGCCGCCCAGTCCCCGGCAAGAGAGCGGGCGCTTTCCGCTGTCCGCCGCCACAACAGGGACTTGTTCTTTGCGAATACGCCCAAGCCGCAGCGCGGCAGGTAGCGGAATGAGAACACGGCGTAGGCAAGCAGCCTGATCAGTCCGATCCTGCCTCGCAGCAACAGCCAGAGCGTGAACCGCTTCTCGGTGCTTGGTTCCTTGACCAGCGTGCCGTCAATATCGAACAGTGCCAGCCGCGGCGCGGATTTCAGGTCATTCATGGAGTTCCGCGGTTGCGGGAGAACAGGCTTCGCCGCTCTTCGGCAAGAAATTCCACGATCACCGGCATTCCCCGCAACAGGCACAGCGCAACGGCAAGGTAGGTGAGCGTCATGACGAGCAATTCAAAACCCGGTTGGATCAGCGCCCAGAATTCCGTCAGGGAAGGCAGAAGTGTTTCTACCGCAACGGGCAGAGTTCTGATCATGAACAGGCAGACAAACGCGCAGGCTTTGATCGTGGCGTAAAACCCGCGCATGAAGCGGCTCGCGACCAGCCAGCGTGCCGCGGGCGAATCCAATAGCGCAAAGGGACTGCGCCGGTCGGCCTGGACCTTGCTGGCTCGAATGGCATCCACCAGCACGCCGCGCACCACGAATACGATGGGAATCCAGATAGGCACCAGGTCCAGGTCCGCCAGCACGATCCAGAGAGTCAGCTCAACGATGCGGTCCACCGCGATATCGAAGAGCGCGCCGAACAGGCTCTCCTCTCCCCTGCGGCGCGCCACCCATCCGTCCAGGCCGTCGGATACGAAAACCATGGTGAGAAGCGGCCATATCCACAGTTGCATCGCCGATACCGGCCGGTAGGCGACGGCCACTACTACGATCAGCAGGAAGAGGCGGCTCAGAGTGATCAGGTTGGCCATGGCGGAATTATAGACAGCCGCCGCCGATCTTATAATTTGCGCGTTGGCCGCTATTTTGGGATTCATGGGCGCACTTTCTTTTCTGCTCGGCACTGTCGCGGACCTGTACATGGTTTGTTTCGTGGTTCGCCTTGCGCTGTACTGGCATGGCTCCGATCCGCACAACCCGGTGGCCGCCGTCGTTTTGCGCCTGACCAACCCGGTGGTGGCTCCGTTCCGCCTCATGGTGAAGCCTTCCCGGCGCGTGGAGTCGCATGTGCTGGTTGCGTTTCTCCTGCTGCAGTGCGCTTTGGTCTGGCTTACGGTCAATGCTGGCTGTGTTGTCGAGCCCACCATTTTTCAGATCGTGGCGTACGGCCTGATCCGCGCCATCCGGCTGACGCTGTGGTTCTATCTCCTGGCGATCGTGGCCTGGGCCCTGATGAGCTGGTTCTCCCCAAGCGGATACAACCCCCTGGTGGGCGTGCTTCACCGCATTTGCGCTCCGGCGCTGGCGCCTATCCGGCGGGTGCTTCCGGGCATGGGCGGAATCGACTTCAGCCCCCTTGTGTTTATCCTGGGCGTGCAATTGGCGCTGTCGTTCCTGCCGGGCGCAGAAGTCGCGCGCATGATGAACTGCGCGACCGGCTTCTCTCCACTCTAATCAGCACCGTCCGCTGGCTTGGCGCATTGCCGAGCAGTCCAGAATTCGTTGCTGGTTTGCCGATGTCGAACTGGACCAGGTTAACGTCACGCAAAGCGCCAGGCTGGAACAGTGGACAGGAATAAAAGTTGTTATTCAATGGTACTTGTTGTAATGTCCAGCGTTTTCGTAGTTGGTTCCAGGGATTTTACTTAAATGCAGCATCTTGTGCTCACCCCTCCCTGCCCCAAGCGCGGCACAGGCCTGCGGCGGCTTGTCGTTACGCTGCTTTCCCTCACCGCGCTCGTCGCCAGCCTGCTGCCGACTGCGGCGCAGGGGCAGACGAAGCCGACGGTGTCGAGCATCGATCTGATTGCTGGCAAGTTCGATTACAACGCCTATGCGGGCCCTCACTATAAACAGGCGTGTAATGAACCGGAGTGTACGATCTGGATAGCGGTGACGTTTAGCGAAGAGATCGACTTCCGTAACTCTGGGGCGAGTGCGGCCAAGCCGACGCTCTCCCTGATGATAGGGGACCAGACACGGGAGACTTCGATTAATTACTTGTACAGCGCAAACCAGCTTATCTTCGGCTACAAGGTGGCGGCTGGTGATGAGGGACGGGTCCGCGTCGGCGCGAACGCGTTGCGGGACAACGGCAACACCCTGTACCGGCGGAGCGGAAGCGCGGACAATACGGGCGATCATGCGGACCTGAGCCATGCGCCGATGGACCTCGGCCACCGGGTGGGCGGCCCGACCCGCGTGACGAATCTGAAAGCGGAGTCGGCGGGCGACGGGAGACTGAAGGTCACCTGGACGGCGGCGACCTACGCGCCCCGGGGCTATCGCCTGTTCTATCGGGAGAACAAGGAAGGCGGCAGACAGGAAAAGTGGGCTTCGTCGGTTTCGGGCACGGTGATCACCGGCCTGACGAACGGTCAGGGATACACGATTCGGGTGGATACGCTGGATGACGACGGCAATGCCTTGGACAGCACGGCGGTGTACACCACCGGCACGCCAGGGGGGCCGACGAAGGTGGCGGACCTGAAAGCGTCGCCGGGCAATGGGCAACTGACGGTCACCTGGACCGCGGCGACCTCTGCGCCGAGGGGTTATCGCCTGTTCTATCGGGATCGTGGGACGAACATTCAGAAAAGGTGGTCTTCGGCGGAGTCCGGTACGGTGATCACCGGGCTGAAGAACGGTCAGGAGTACACGATTCGGGTGGATACGCCGAATTACGACGGCAGGAACTTGCACCACTCTAGGACGGCGGTGTACGCTTCCGGCACGCCAGGGGTGCCGACGCAGGTGACGGACCTGAAAGCGGCGCCGGGCAACGGGCAACTGACGGTCACCTGGGCCGCGGCGACCTATGCGCCGAGGGGCTATCGCCTGTTCTATCGGGAGAACAAGGAGGGTGGCCGTCTGCTGAGGTGGACTCCGGCGGTTTCGGGCGCGGTGATCACCGGCCTGACGAACGCCCAGGAGTACGAAATTCGGGTGGATACGCTGGATGCCGGGGGCAATGCCGTGGACAGTACGGCTCTGACCGCCGTCGGCACGCCGGATGGACCGCCCACCCGCGTGACGGACCTGTCGGTCGAAGCGACCGCCAGTGGCGAACTGAACGTGAGCTGGACGGCGGCGACCTATGCGCCGAACGGCTACCGGCTGCGCTGGCGCAAGACGAACGGCGGCTTCAACGAGGGCCAGAAGCTGGCGGTGGACACGGTGTCGCACAAGATCACCGGCCTCGAAGACGACACGATCTACCGGGTGCGCATCGACAGTCTGAACGCGGACGACAGCCTGGGCTCGGGTACGGCGGCCGCGAAGGACGGCAGGACCCGGTCGGGGGCCGCGCCGCGCCGCCTGACGCTGGCGGCGGGCACGGCGGCCGGCAGCATCGACGTGTCCTGGACCGCAGCGACCAGCGCGCCGAACAACGGCTACCGGGTGCGCTGGCGCCAGAGCGGCGCGACCGAGCTGAGCGTGGGCGAGGTGGTGCCCTCGGGAGCGGGCACTTCGTACACGATCACAGGCTTGGCGGCCGGGAAGAAGTATATCGTTCGGGTGGACACCCTTGACAGGGTCGGCAATATTGTCGCCAGAGCCTCGGCCAGTGTGTCGCTCAAGCTGGCGGGCAACCCCCAGGCGCCGACCATCACGGACATCAAGCTGATTGCCGGACAGTTCGACGGCGCCGCCTATGCGGGCGGTCCCTACAACACGGGCGATACGATCTGGGTGTCTGTGAATTTCAGCGAAGACGTTGCCATACGCAGCATTTCAGGGAGTCGGCCTACGCTCACTCTGATAATCGGGAACCGGGAGCGGAAAGCGACGGAGCAAGGCCTATATGACGGGACCGAGCTCCGCTTCCGCTACAAGGTGGCGGCGCAGGATGCGGGACCGGTCCGGGTCAAGGCGGACAGCCTGCGGGACAACGGCAGCACCATTTACCGCCGCGGCAACGGCAACGGCAACGGCAATGCCGAAGTGGACCAAGCGGTGCTGACCCACGACGGGGTGGACACGAGGAGCCGGGTGGGGCGGATCTCCCGCGTGCGCGGCCTTGAGGCGGTGGCGGGCGACGGGTCGCTGGGCGTGAGCTGGACGGCGGAGGCGGACGCGCCCCACGGCTATCTGGTGCGCTGGCGTGAGCGTGAGGAGGGCTCCAGTCTCAGCGCGGGCGAGACGGAAAGCGGCACGCACCGCACGATCACGGGCTTGGAAAACGGCAAAGCCTACGTAGTGCGGGTGGACAAGCTGGACGCGGACGGCAATGTGGTGAGGGCCACCAACTCGGCGGTGGCGGGCACGCCGGCGGAGGCGGGCGCGCCGACGCGGCCACGCAACCTGCGGCTGGCGCCGGGTGCGTTAGCCGGGACGATCGACGTGTCCTGGGATGCGGCGCTCACCGCGCCGAACGGCTACCTGGTGCGCTGGCGCGAGAGCGGCGCGACTGAATTGAACGCGGGCCTAGGGGTGCCCTCGGGCACCGCCCACAGGATCGCGGGCCTGGAGGTCGGGAAACAGTACATCGTGCGCGTGGACACCCGCGACAGGGACGGCAACGCCGTCGCCGGGGTGTTGGCGAGCGCCTCGGCGCCTGCGCCGGATGTCCCGGCGGAGATCGTAGTGCACGACGCGCAGGGCGATGAGGGGAATTTTATCGATTTCCCCGTCGAGCTCTCGAAGAGTTCGACCCGGGAGGTTCGGGTGCGCTGGCGCACCGAGCCGGGGACGGCGCGGGCAGGCAAGGACTACGAGTCCGGCAACGGCGAGCTGGTGTTCACGCCGGGCATCAAGCGGCAGACCATTCGGGTGCAGACCCTGGACGATACCCACGACGACTCGGGCGAGACCTTCCGGGTGTTGCTGTCGAACGTCCGCGGAGCGGAGCTCCGAAGCGATCGCGGGGCGATCGGGACCATCCGCAATGACGACCCGATGCCGGCGGGCTGGCTGGCGCGCTTCGGCCGGGCGGCGGCGGAGCAGGTGCTGGACGGGATCGCGCTGCGCATCGCGGCGCCGCGGACGCCAGGCCGACAAGGAACGCTTGCAGGCCGGCCGGTCGGCGGCGCGGCGCCAGATGGGGCGATCAACATCCATCCCGGCGCCCCGTCGGCGTTCGGGGGCAGCGTGGGAGGCTTCACCGGCGGCTACGGTAATGGCATGGGCGGCGTGCCGCCCCACGCCCACGGCGGGCGCGGCATGGCGTTCGGCGAGCTGCTGGCCGTGAGCAGCTTCGCTCTGGTCGGCAAGGCAGACGGCTCCGGGCGCAGCGCCGCCCTCTGGGGCCGGGGCGCGCGGTCGAGCTTCCACGGCATGGACGGCGTGGCCAGCATGGACGGCACGCTGACATCGGCGACCCTGGGCGCGGACTACGGTGGCGGCCGCTGGCTCGCGGGCTTGGCGCTGTCGCGGACGGTGGGCGAGGGCGGTTACCGGCAGCCGGGCGCGGGCGCGGGCTGGATTCGGGCGACCCTGGGCACGGCGGTCCCCTACGCGTCCGTAAACGCCTCGGAGCGACTCAAGCTCTGGGCGGCGGCGGGCGGCGGATCCGGCGCGCTGACGCTGATGCCGGAGGGCGGGGCGGCGGCCGAGACGGGCATCAACTGGCGCATGGCCGCGGCAGGCCTGCGCGGCGACCTGTTTGCCGGCGGCTCGGGTCTCGCGCTGGCGTTCGTCCTGGACGCGCTCTGGTCGCGGACGGCATCGGACCGGGTGGAGGCCTCGGGCGCGGCCACCAGCCTGACGGCATCCTCGTCGGCGACCTCAAGGCTGCGGTTGGGCCTTGAGGGTAGTTGGGCGCTGCCCTTTGGCCTGACACCGAAGCTGGAGGCGGGGGTGCGGCGCGACGGCGGCGACGCGGGCTCCGGTTTCGGCGTGGAGCTCGGCGGCGGACTGGCCTGGAACGCCCCTCAATTCGGCTTAAGCCTCGACCTCTCGGGACGCACCTTGCTGGCCAGCGGCGCAGTTGCCGAGGGCGACAGCGGCTTCTCAGCAGCTTTGAGCTACGACCCAGGCCCAGCCAGCCCCAGAGGCCTGTCCCTGACCCTGCGCCAGCACTTGGGCGGCTCCTCAACCGGCGGCCTGGCGGCCCTGTTCGCCTCCGACCTGTCGAGCGGCGGCTTCGGCGGCGGTCAGAGCCGCTGGACGACCGAGGTGGCCTACGGCCTGCCCGCCTTCAGCGGACGCTTCACGGCCAGCCCGACGGTGGGCTACGGCGGCTTCAATGGCGGCCGCGATTACAGCCTGGGTTGGTCCCTGGAGCCCGCAGCGGACGCGGAAAACGCCCCAGACCTCTCCTTGGGCCTGCGTGCGACCCGCCGCGAGTCCATCGGCGCGCCGGCGGACCACGGCATAGAGGTTGAAGTCCGGGCCCGCTGGTAAAGGCCCCGCGTCATTCAGGCGAGGGCTGGACGTCATCGGACCGAAGACATCCAGCCCTTGCGCTCCCTGGAGTTAAGGAGACACGCATTTTCGGGCTTCAGTGCGATGTCGGCGTGACATCGCCTTTGGGATCATTCGACTGCTAGCTACTCGGTTTGGGTGGGCTTCCTGCCGGCAGTCTCCGGAGCCTGGGGGACATTCTCCGGAATGACGATTTCGAGTCCGCCGGGGGTCTCACGCACGTAGTCCTCGATGGGTATGAGGGTTTCCGGATCGGGCATGAGGATTTGGCCGCTGCGCAGTTCGCCTTCGTCCACGAGAAGTTCGCCGCTCGCGATAACCGGTGTGTCGGGGCGTATTGTGGGCAGCGGGGGCGGGATCGGACCCTGCGCTTCGGCCTGCGCGATTTCCTCGGGCGATGCGAGGCGCACGGCATAGGTCACCAGGCGCACGAAGCCCTCCTCGTATTCCTCCTGGAACATGGCGCCCAGGATCAGCAGGCCCAGCACGACAAAGCTGGCGATTACCGCCGAGAAGCCGAAGCGGAAGGCCGCCCGCCGCCGGACGCCCGAGTCGGCTTGCGGCGCGGAGCCGCCTGCGGGCGGGCGCAGGCGTTTCTGTTTCAAGACTTGTTGAACCGCAGCGACGCGGAATTGATGCAGTAACGCATGCCGGTGGGTTGGGGGCCATCGGGGAAAAGGTGGCCCAGATGTGCCCCGCACTGCGAACAGACCACCTCGACGCGCTGCATGCCGTAGCTGTGGTCCGCGTTTTGCGCGACCGCGCTGTCGCAGGCGGGCTCGAAGAAGCTGGGCCAGCCGGTGCCGGAATCGAACTTGGCGTCGGAACGGAACAGTTCGGCGCCGCAACAGACGCACTCGTAGGCCCCGGTTTCCTTGTTGAACAGCAAGTCGCCGCTAAAAGGCGCCTCGGTGCCCTTTTCCTGCGTTACCTGGTATTGCTGCCGCGTCAGCCGCTCGCGCAGTTCATTCTTCTTCGGGGCCTTGTGCATGGGGGCATTGTAGACCGAGCCCGGGCGGGAGGGGCGTCAGGCTTCGAGTAGGCGATTTACGCGGCGCACGAAGTCATTGGGATTCGTCAACTCCCTGCCCTGAGTGAGCATGGCCTGCTCGTGAAACAAACGGGTCAGGTCCTCGAACATCCCGGCGTCCCCCTCGCGCAGCGCCAGCCGCTTGAACAGTGCGTGGCCGGTGTTGATTTCAAGCACCGGTTTGCTGTCCGGCAGTTCCTGTCCGCTGGCTTTGAGGATCCGCTGCATCTGCACGCCCATCTCGTGCTCTCCCAGAGCCAGACAGGACGGCGAGTCGGTCAGCCGTGCGGTGGCCCGCACATCGGAGACCTCTTCGCCGAGCACGCTCTTCATACGCTGCAGCAGCCCCGCAACATCCTCGGCGTCAACCTTCTGCGGCACTTCCACCGGCGCCGTGCCCGGAAGTTCGTCGGCCGCCAGGGCGCCTCGCGTAACGTCGCGGAAACGCAACTCCTCGTAGGCGCCCAGGTGCCCTACCACCCATTCGTCGATCGGGTCCGACAACAGCAACACTTCCAGTCCCCGCTGCGTAAAGATCTCAAGCTGGGGGCTAGAACGGGCCGCCGCCGGGCTCGCCGCCGCGATGTAGTAGATCTCCTTCTGGTCCGCCGGCTTGCGTTCGACGTAATCGGCCAGGGTGGCCTCCTGCTCATCGCCCTCTGAAGCGGTGGTCGCAAACCTCAGCAAAGCCAGTATGCGCTCCCGGTTGGGGGCGTCCTCCACCACTCCCTCCTTGAACACCCGCCCGAATTCCTTCCAGAAGGTCCGGTAGCCGTCAGCGTCGTCGCCAGCCAGCCGGTCCAGCATGTCGAGCACGCGCCGCGCAAGCGCCACGCGCATCGCGTGCACATCGTCGTTCTGCTGGAGCAGCTCGCGGGACACGTTGAGCGGCAAATCCTTGCTGTCCACCACGCCACGCACGAAGCGCAGGTATAGCGGCAGGAACTGCTCGGCGTCGTCCATGATGAAAACTCGCTGCACGTAGAGCTTCACGCCGCGCGGGGATTCGCGGTTGAACAGGTCGAACGGCGCCCGGCGCGGAACGTAGAGCAGGCTGGAGTACTCGCGCCGGCCTTCCACCTGGTTGTGCGCGTAGCAGAGGGGGTCCTCGCTGTCGCGGGCAATGTGACGATAGAACTCGCGGTATTCCTCGGGCTTGATTTCGCGCTTCGGGCGCGTCCACAGCGCCTTGGCCGTATTCACCACGTCCCGGGCCGGCTCGCCCTTGTCTTCCTGTTCGCCGCCGCCTTCGCCGCCGCCTTCGCCGCCGCTGTCCGTCACCGACGGCATGGTTACCGGGAAAGCGATGTGGTCCGAATAGCGCTGGATCAGCGAACGCAGATGCCAGGCTTCCGCAAACTCGCGCTCCTCGTCCTTCAGGTAGAGGCGGACCGAGGTGCCGCGCCGCTGCTGCATGATGGCCTTGACGGTGAACTTGCCTTGGCCGTCGGAGGACCAGTAAGCGCCGGCCTCGGCGGGCAGGCCCGCGCGCCGCGTGCGCACTTCAACGCGCGAGGCCACGATGAAGGAAGAATAGAAGCCAACCCCGAACTGTCCGATCAGTCGCGCGTCATGTTGTTCGTCGCCCGACAGATTGGCGAGAAAATCGCTGGTGCCCGACTTTGCGATCGTGCCCAGTTGCTGAACCACTTCCTCCTCGGACATGCCGATCCCGTTATCGCTGATTTCCACCCAGCCCTCATCGGCGTCAAAGTCCACCCCGATTGCAAGCTCGGTGTCCTCGCTCAACAGTTCGGGTTTGGAAATGGCCTCGAAGCGCAAGCGATCGCAGGCGTCGGACGCGTTCGATATGAGTTCGCGCAGGAAGATGTCCTTGTGGCTGTACAAGGAATGGATCATCAGCTTGAGAAGCTGGCGCATCTCCGCCCGGAAGCTTCGGGTGCGGGTCCTGCCGCGGGACTTTGTGGTTGGGCCGTTTGTCGGCATGACTAATGGCTGCGAACGAGGGGTTGCGAACTAGGGATGAATCGTGATGGGGGTGCCGATGGGAGTCATCATCCAGATCTCCAGCATTGCGGAGTTGCTCACGGAGATGCAGCCGTGGGTCCAGTCGCGCGAGGCGTAGTAATCGCGGTCGCGGCCATTGTCCGGGCGTATGGGGCGGCCGTGGATCATGATGAGCCCGCCGGGAGAGACCTCGGCCTCCGCCGCGCGGGCCCGGTCGGCCTCATCGGGGTACGAGATCTGAAGAGCCAGCATGTACTCGGAATCGGCCTTGCGCACCGAAATGTGATAGTCGCCTTCGGGCGTGCGGTAGTCGCCCTCGCGCATCTTGTGGCCCCTGGGCGCCAATCCGAGAGCAATCGCATAGGAACGCACGGTCTGTCCATCCTTGATGAGATATAGCCTGCGAAGCGATTTATCAACCACGATCGAATCGATGGTGGGCAGGGTTTCCTGCGCCAGCGGCGCGGTAACGGCCAGAGTCAGCCCGGCAAGCAGTCCGGCTGCCATCCGCATGATGGGCGCAACAAAGCGGCCTCGGCCTGAGCCTCGCATCTCAATAGCAGCTATTTGCGGGACAGCACACTAGGAAACGGAGGTGGAGTTCTTGGCCTGCAGTTTCGGGAACAGCAGTTCTGCGCCCACTTGCAGGCTGTCGGGGTCGAGGCCGGGGTTGTACTGGCGCAGCAGCCACATGGGTACATCGTTGCGGCGCATCAGTTGCCACACGGAGTCGCCCCTGCGCACGGTGTATTCACTTACGCCCACAACGTGGTAATCGGAGAAGAACGCCTCCTGCAAGGCATGATGAAAGGCCACTCTGCGCTCGGTGAATGCGTCCCTGCTCACCCGGCTGAAGTCGAGGCGCAGGCGCTTGCCTATGCCCACCGGCCGGCCAAAACGCAAACCGTTGAGGTCGCGCAGGCGCTGGGTGCGGACTTCCAGCCAGTCGGCGTAGTGCCCCAGGGTTTCGGCTGCCTCCACTTCGACCATGTTGCCGTCCACCACCGAATAGTCGTTGGGGTCCACCAGGCTTACGACGCCATAGGAAGGACCGGTGGGCGCCGGTTCTATGGCCGCCTCCATACCCAGCGGCGCTTCGACTTCATCCGCTACCGGCTCCGGTTCCGGCTCGGGTACCGGCTGTTCGGGAAGGGGCAACTGTCCGGCCGTTAGCCGGAGCATCTGGCCAACGTAGATCCGGTTCTTGTTCGCGATATTGTTGATCGCCAGAAGCTGGTCTTCGGACAGCTTGGCCCGTTGGGCGATTGTGCCGATGGTGTCGCCGCGCCGCACGCGATAGGTGGCGGCGCCTTCCTGTATCGGTGCCGGCCGACTGGCCGCGAGCCCGGGAATTTCCAGCGTCTGCCCGGCGCGGATGCGGTGCTTGTTGCGCAGGTTGTTGGCCTGCATCAGTTTCGTGATCGTGGTTCCGTAGCGTTGCGCGATCAGCGAAAGCGTGTCGCCCGGCTGGATGGTGTAGTTCTGATCGCGGATCTGGGCGGCGAAGCGCAGATCCTCGGCAATCCCGGCGATCAGAGCCTGCGCGCCATCCACAGGAGGCGCTCGCAGCAGATAATTCCGGGGAATGTATTTGGAATTGCTCAGCACCGGTGTGCGCAGGCCCGGGTTGAAAGCCGCCAGCGTATCGGGCGGCAGCCCCAGGGCGTCAGACAGCGTGTCCATGCGCAGGTAGTCCGGCATTTTCAGCATGACGAACTCAATGGGCGGATCCAGTTCGAGCGGGCCGAAGTAGCGTTCCGACTCCTGTTCCAGCTCCGCTACCGCGATCAATTCCACGTAGAAGTTGCGGCCCGCGAACTTGAAAGTCCGGCCCTTGTAGCGCCGGACCACGGTCTCGATGTCCTTGGTGCCCAACTGCCGGGCCGCGCGAAGCATCGCCCCCACTCCCTGGTTGTACGCGGTAATGGCGAGCGGCCAACTGTCCAGCAGACTGTGGTTGTAGTTCAGCAACTGCGCCGCCGCGGTAGACGCGCGCCAGGGATCCAGGCGCTCGTCCATGACGTTGTCGATGCGCATGAAACGGCGCCCGGTGGACCGGGTGAACTGCCACATTCCCGTTGCGCCCACGTGCGATTTGGCAAGCGGGTTGAAGGACGATTCCACATGCGGAAGGGCGGCCACGCCCTCCGGGACTCCGTGCTCGCGCAGCGCATCCAGAATGTGCGGTCGCCAGCGGCCGGAGCGCACCAGGCCATCCCGGAACCGCTCCGCCATGCCCTGCTGCACCCGTAGCCGGCCGGCCGCGGCCCTCAAGGTGGCGCTGGAAGGATCGGGTCCCCAGGCGTCCAGGATGCGCTGGTCTTTCTCGCTTAATTTCGCCGGCCGCTTGTCCGCCAGACGGTTCAGGGCGTTACGGTAGTCGCGGACGGCCGCGTTGATTGCATTGCGGCGGGCACGGTAGGAGAGGTCCTTCAGCGAGATTTCTCCATACACCACGCCCACGTACAGGTTGTCGTGCACCAGAGCGGTGTCGCTCCCGGTTTCTCCGAACACGCGCTTCCAGAAGTCGATTTCGGCCCGCAAGCCCTCGGGAACGGGGAGTCCTCCGGCCGCCGCCGCGGGGTTTGCCGCGAAGGCGAAAGTCAGCGTAAGCGCCAGCACCGACAGCAGCGAGAATGTTCTGGCGCGCGCCCCCATAGTCGGGCAGTCTTTTTACACTAAATCGCCGAATTTCGCAATTCGCCTGCAGACACTCGCCGCAACATTCGTTGTAGAGAGCATCTAACTTGTCCGGTTTTAAGCACATCAAGTGTCCGGTTTTCCGATCCGGGTTCCGCAACCGGAATACACTGTAACCATGCCACCCGATCTTCCCGTAAACCTCGCCCGCATATTTCACCAGGGCGCTTGCAGATTGCGCTGGACGCGCCGGGAAGGGATCGGGTGATTGCGCCGGGAGTTACGGGATGCAGCGTGCGTTGATGGAACGTCTCAGGGCTTACGGGCGACTGATCCGCCTGGATCGTCCGACGGGTACTTTGCTTCTGCTTTGGCCTACGCTCTTCGCGTTGTGGATGGCGTCGGCAGGCGATCCGCCCGCCGGCGTCCTGCTGGTGTTTGTTGCGGGGACTTTTCTGATGCGATCCGCGGGCTGCGCGGTGAACGACTACGCCGACCGCCATGTGGATGGCCTGGTGAAGCGGACTCGCTCGCGGCCGCTGGCAACGGGCGAAATCAGGCCCGCTGAGGCGGCGACTGTGGCGGTCCTGTTGACTGCGGCTGCTGGTTTGCTGGCGTTGACCCTTCCGCCGCCGGCGATCTGGATGGCGGTGCCAGGCGCGGCGGTCGCCAGCTTTTATCCTTTCGCGAAACGGATCATGTCGGCCCCGCAACTGGTATTGGGGGTGGCGTTTTCCTGGGGCGTTCCCATGGCCTACGCGGCCTTGTCCGATTTCGGGGACGGGTCCTTCTGGATCCTCTGGCCGCTTACCTACCTGTGGGTGGTCATTTACGACACGGTCTACGCGATGGTCGATCGGGAAGATGACGAAAAAATCGGCGTTCCCTCCACGGCGGTCCTGCTGGGCGGAAAGGATGTGGCTTTCGTTGTCCTGGCTCATGCCGTTTACCTGGCGGGAATGTTCGGCCTGGGAGTTTGGGCGGGCCTGGGTCCGGCGTACTTCGCCGGCTGGACCGGCGCGGTTGGGTGCGCGGGCTGGCAGGTCTGGCTGATTCGCGGCAGGGACCCGGCGCGATGCTTTCGGGCGTTCAACAACAATTCGCTGCTGGGCTTTCTTCTCTTCGCGGGTCTGGCGCTGGACATGCTCCTGCGGTAGCCCGCAAACCGTTGGGGCGATCACCCTGGACTTGCGCCGGACTTTATGCCGGACTTTACGCCGGACTCACCCCGGACTTGCGCTTTCCTGCGTCGTTTCGCGGTTGCGGTCGAGTTCGAGTTCACTGCGTAAGGCGCGGGCCGTCAGACGGGCAATCAGGACGATCGCCGCCGCAGTAAGGATCAACCCCGCAACAAACAGCGATTGCGGAATCGCTCCGGCGCCGTCCTGATTCAGAGACGCCATGCTGCCGGCCACCGAACCCAGGTAAACGTACAGAACCATGGCGGGCAGCATGCCGACGAGGGTGCCGAAAAGGTACGCTCCGAAGCGCACCTTGGTAAGCCCCAGCGCGTAGTTCAGCAGGTTGTAGGGAATCAGCAGGGACAGCCGCGCCAGCAGCACGATCAGCGCGCCCTTGCGGGCAACCGCACGGTCCAGCGCCCGGAATCGGGGCATGGTCCTGAGCCGGGATTCCACCCAGCCGCGCGCCAGGAATCGACCTGCCAGAAACGCGCAGCCCGCGCCCAGCGTGCTTGCAACGGATGCCAGGGCCACGCCCAGCGGGACGCCGAAAAGCAAGCCTGCCCCCGACGTCAGAATGGAACCCGGAACCATCAGAACGGCGGCTGCCACATAGGCGAGAATGAAGGCCGCCCACGCAATGCGCGGATTCTCCTCTGCCCAGCCAATCAGCACGATCAGCCACTCGCGCGCCGGCAGAAACCAGAACACGGCGAGCATCAGCGCAAGGGCCGCCAGCAAAAGGAGCGCTCGTTGTTTGTTCCTCAAGTTTCCGACTCGCGCGGCACCCGGCGGTAGGCCGCGGAGCAGAATTTCAGAATAGCCGCCGCCAGCGGCATGGTGCAGACGGCCATGGTGGCCAGCGCAAGCGGCAGGCGGTCCGGAGAGCCGAACACGCGCTCAGTCAGAAGCGCTACCCCTACCGGACCCAGAGACAGCCCGATCAGGTTGATGCAGAACAGATACACGGCAATGATTCGGGCTCGAAACCGGTTTGGCGTCACTTCATTCATGGCTGCCGGCGAGATGCCGAAGGGCATGCTTATCAAAAACTGCGTCAGGCCGATGAGCGCGAGCGCCAGCGCCGCGTCCGGCGCGAATGGAAAGGCCACCGCGACCGGCAGGGCGGTGAGCGCAACGGCGATCGCTACCCGAATTTCGGCGTCGCGCGGCCGACGCCGCCGAAGTACCCGCGCCGCCACGCTGCCCAGGTAAACGCCCACCGGCGCGGCCACCAGCGTAACGCCGCCCAGGCCAAGGCCGGCCTGGGCCGGGGTCCAGCCGTATTCCCGGATCAGGAAGGCCGGGGTCCAGGCGCCGAAGCTGTACGAATAGGTAACCTGGCAGGTGAAGCCCAGGAAATGCGTCAGGTACAACCTGCGTTGGGCGCCGTTCAGGAATCGAATGAAGGCTCCTGCCCCCACGCCGGCTTCCGCCGCCTCGCCGAACCGGGTGGTCTCGCGCACCGAAGCCAGCGTGAGCGCGCCCAGCACGACGCCCGGCAGACCGACCACCACGAACACTACCTGCCAGCCCTGGAGAGTGCCCAGAAAGGGCAGGTTGGCGGTTCCGCCCGCCGCCACCCAGTTGATGACCAGTCCGCCAGTCAGGCTGGCCAACCCGATTCCGAGGTACAGGCCCGTGGCGTAGGTGGCGGTGGCCTGCAGCCGTGCCCGAGGCGGAAAATAATCCGCGATCAACGAATATGCGGCAGGCGACAGGGCGGCCTGTCCCACGCCTACGAGCATTCGCGCAACGAACAGTTGCGTGTAGTTGGCCGCCAGTCCGCAGGCGGCAGTCGCGAGACTCCACAACACGACCCCGGCGGCAATGACCGCAGGGCGGTTCCACAGATCGGCCATGCCTGCGGCCAACAAACCCAGCGTGGTGTAAAAGGCGGCGAACGCCAAACCGTACAGCATCCCGATTTCGACATCGCTCAGGCCCAGATCCTGCTTTATGGGCTCGACCAGCAAGGTGATGATGTTGCGATCCAGAAACGAGCACAGGTACAGGACCATCAGCAGGACCACGACGTACCACGCGTAACCGCGGCGGGGCCACTGAGGCGACGTTGTCATCCCGTCATTCCTCGGACGCCGGCGTTCTCAGCGCCATGTGGATAACTTTGTGGACAAAATTGCCTGAAAACCTTATTCCTATTGTCTCCGGCAGTTTTCCACAGCGGGGGAAGAATTCCGCACATTTTTTATAACCCAATAATATCAACAGATTATGATAGTTTAACGAAGACATTATGGGAAAGTGGCCGCAATATGAACTGCGTAATACTTTTTTCACGGATTGTGAATAACTGCCTGGGACACATTATCCCCTCCCCATGACAGCGGGCGTTTGGCGAGCAGTCGCGCCAATTCGCGTGCAGCCGCGCCCCGGTGGCTTCTGCGTCCCTTTTCTTCGGCGCTCATCCGTGCCGCGCACCGGCCTGTGTCCCCATCCAGAAACACCGGATCGTAACCAAACCCGCCGCGGCCCCGGGGCTGTTCTGCGATCTGCCCTTCCCATGCGCCCTCGGCAATCAGGGGGGGAACCTCGTCATCGGGCGTGACCAGCGCCAGCACGCAGCGGAAGCGGGCGGTCCGGTCTTTGGCCGGCACTCCTTGCAGGTTCCGCAGCAGTTTCGCGATATTGGCGCCGGCGTTGGCTTCCGGCCCGGCATAGCGCGAGGAATAGACGCCTGGCGCGCCCGTTAGCGCGTCCACGTCCAGGCCGGAGTCGTCGCTGAGCGCCGGAAGGCCGGATTGCTCCGCCGCGGCGCGGGCCTTCAGCAGAGCATTCTCTTCAAAGCTCGAACCCGTTTCTTCGGCTACTTCAAGACCCAACTCGCTCATTGCAATCAAGCGCATGTGTGTGTGCAGCAACTCCCCGAGCTCGCGCAGCTTGCCGGGGTTGCCGGTGGCCAGAACAACTTTCGGGACAGGAGGCATATGAATGCGGACGGAGAGAATTTTGGAATCCTCCGGAGAGTATGTACCGAAACAGCAAGACCCCGGAAGCCGGGGCGCCGGGTGCCCGCGAAGATACATCGGGCTGCGAGCGATCGCGAGCGACCGCTGCGAATTGCGGCGGAGTGCGTTATTCTCTGACCCCTGCAAAGTCTGACGCCTGTAACGAGGCACTGCCGGAAACCAGAGCATGTCCTTAGTCGCCACGCCCGGCAAGATTCGCTATCCGCATCTGTTCACTCCGATTTCCCTGGGGCCGGTCGAGTTGGCCCACAGAATCGTCATCCCGGGTCACTCCATGGTCCACGGCGATTCGTCTGGCGGCGTCACCGAGCGCTACCATGCCTATCTGCGGCGGCGGGCCGAGGGAGGGGCCGCGCTGGTGGGCATCGAGTCCGCCCCCGTGCATCCGGGCAGCCGCACCTGGACCGGACAACTGGAGCTGTGGCGGGATGGCGTCATCGACTCCCTGGCGCGGACTGCGGAGGCAGTGCACGATGCGGGGTCCCGACTGTCCATTATCCTCTGGCACGGGGGCCGCAACGTGCCTTTTGGCCGTGGCGCGGTGGCCCTCGCCCCGTCCCCGATTCCCTCGGTGCAGATCGGCCAGGTGCCCAAGGCGATCTCGGTCGCGGAAATCCGGGACATGGTGGGCTATTACGCTGCCGCCGCGGAACGTTGCGCGAGGGCGGGGGTCGATGTCATTGAAGTCCAGACCGCCTCCGACTACCTGCTGGGCTCCTTTCTCAGCCCGCAACTCAACCACAGGACCGACGGCTACGGCGGGTCGTTGGCGAACCGCTGCCGCTTCGTGATCGAAGTTCTCGAGGCGATACGGCGGAAAATTCCGGCCAGTGTGGCCGTAGGTTTGCGCACTTCGATCAGCCACGCCATTCCCGGCGATCCACATGGCTACGGCATCGACGATTCCCTGCCGGCCATGGCGGCTATCGTGGAAGCGGGCGTTACCGATTATGTGAGCGTGATGAGCGGCTCCAATGCCTCGATGGCGGAATCCATTTCTCCCATGACCTATCCAAGGGCGCAGTTGGCGGAGCAGGCAGCGCAGTTCAAGCAGGCGCTTGGAGTTCCGGTTACGGTGGCTGGCCGCATCCGCAGCCCCGCCGAGGCGGAATCCATCATTGCCCGGGGCCAGGCGGACATCGTGGCCATGGCGCGCGCCTTCATCGCCGACCCCGACTGGGTGGCGAAGGTTCGCCTCGGCGAGGAGGACCGCATCCGCCCCTGCATGTCCTGCAACCAGGTCTGCCTGGGCTTCGCAACGCTCGGCCTGCCGGCGGGCTGCAACATCAATGCCGCGGCAGGACGGGAATGCGAACTGCCCCGCCGCAAGCTCGCATCCGCCGGCAAGAAAATCGCCGTTGTGGGCGGCGGCCCGGCGGGGTTGGAGTGCGCTCGCGTAGCCGCCCGGCGCGGCCACGCCGTGACCTTGTATGAGGCGTCGGGGGCGCTTGGCGGCGCCATGCGTCTCGCTGCGCGCTCGCCCGGTCGCGAAGAAATGCTGCCGGCGCTCGACTGGTGGGAGCGGGAACTGAAGCGGCTGGGAGTGACGGTGCGGCTACATACCGAAATCCAGGACTCCCACAAACTGGATGCCGACGAGGTCGTGTGGGCTACTGGCGGCTCGTCGGGCTGGACCTGGCTTTGGCGCCACCGCCCGAGGATGGCGCAAGGCATCCCCGGCGCCCAACGGTTGCCCCACGGACGCGATCTGATGGCCGGCAAGGCATCCGTGTCCGGAAACGTGCTGGTTATCGACGAGGAAGGCAACTGGCCGGCGATCAACCTGGTAGAGTCCATCGCCGCCCTGGAGGATGTCACCGCGGTTACGGTAATGACGTCCAGCGTCCTGTTCGGCGATCCCGACCTCTCGCTGACGGGCGAATTGCCTCTCGTGACCGCCCGCCTCAAGACCGCCGGCGTTGTGGTGCACACCAACACCTTCGTGCAGCAGGTCCGAAACGAAACGGTCCTCACCCTTGACGGCGACACCCTGGGCCCCTTCGACGCCATGGTCCTGTCCATGGGCGCCGTCGCCAACCCTGTTCCGGCCGGCGTGCGAGCCATCGGCGATTGCCTCGCGCCCCGAAGCATCTGGTCCGCCGTCCAGGAAGGCGCCCGCCTCGCGCACAAGCTGTAGCCGACCTCAGCTAATAGGCGGGCGGACTAGCCAGACTGCTCCAACGCCTGTTCCTGTGCAGCGAGTATCTGCCGGATGCCGCCGGCCGCAAGATCCAGCATGCGATCGAATTCCTCCCGCAGGAACGCGTGCGATTCAGCAGTTCCCTGCACCTCGATGATGCCGCCAACTTCGTTCATCACCACGTTCACATCCGCTTCAGCCTCGGAATCCTCCGCATAGTCCAGATCCAGGACGGGCGAGCCGCGGTAGAGTCCCACGGATACGGCAGCCACCTGGCCATGCAGCGGGTAGCGCGAAAATCTCCTTCGCTGAGAGGACCGCCGGCAGGCCAGCGTTAGCGCCAACCAGCCCCCGCACACCGACGCGGTACGCGTGCCGCCGTCAGCCTGCAGCACATCGCAATCGATCGTGATTGTGTGTTCGCCCAGCGCCTCGAAGTCAACGCAGGCCCGAAGCGATCTTCCGATCAGCCTCTGGATTTCCATGCTGCGGCCCGTCTGGCCTCGCGCCACCGCTTCACGCCGGTTGCGGGTGTGCGTGGCGCCGGGAAGCATCCCGTATTCCGCGGTCACCCAACCGCGCCCGGACTTGCGCAGGAACCGCGGCACGGCAGCCTCGACGCTGGCGGTGCACAGTACGCGGGTGCCGCCGAAACACGCTAGCACCGATCCCTGCGCGTGCTTTGTGTAACCGATCTCGAAGCGCAGCGGGCGCAGTTCGTCCGGCGCTCGACCGCTGGGGCGGCCCCTGGGTACTTCTGTCCGTGGCATAGGAGGCGTATGTTATATCTGCACCTACGCACACAATATCTGCACGTACGCACACATTTTCCGAGCACCTTGCAAGCCGCGGACTGCTAAAATTGCCCCGCGGCAGTCTCGCACAGGGGAGAAACAAGGCGAGAGACATGATTCGAAGCATGACAGGCTATGCGAAAGCGGAACATCGCGCAGAGAATGGCTGGTTGCAGTGGGAATTGCGCTCCTTGAACCACCGCCATTTCGACGTGGACTTGCGCGTGCCGGCGGTGTTCCGGGAGTTGGAGTCGGAATTTCGCGGCCTTTTGGCGAGTCGAATCGGCCGGGGTCAAGTGGACGCACGTCTGGCTTGGCGGCCGGCCGAGAAATTCGCCGGCCAGATCAAGGTCAATACCGGACTGGCGGTGCGTCTGATCGGTTATTCTCGTGTGCTGGCCGAGCAGATGCGCCGGCCCGCGCCGGTGAGTCCCCTGGATGTCATGCGCTGGCCCGGCGTAATCGAGGAGCAGGTCGCCGACCAGAGCCACCTCTGTGGCGACGCGCGCAAGCTCCTGCACAAGGTTTTGGACGAACTGGAAAAGGTGCAAGCCAGCGAAGGCAGGAAGCTCGGCAGCGCCATCGAAAGCCGATGTTTGAAGATGGAAGAATTGCTCACGCAGTTTCGTGCGCGCATTCCGGCTTTGCGCGAGAAGAACCGGAAAAGAATGCAGGATCGCCTGGACGCCATTCAAATGCAGGTGGACTCGGAGCGGCTTGAAAAAGAACTGGCGGTGTTGCTGATGCGCCAGGACGTCAGCGAAGAGTTGGATCGCCTGGACGCGCATCTGGCCGAGTTGAGGCTCACGCTCAAGGCCAGCGATCCCATCGGCAAGCGGATCAACTTCCTCCTTCAGGAGATCGGCAGGGAAACCAATACGCTGGCGGCCAAGTCGGGTGACGCGCAGGGAACGCATGAGGCCGTGGACATGCGGGTCCTTGTCGAGCAGATGCGGGAGCAGGCCCAGAATATCCTGTGACCTCCGGTGAGGTGTTTGCCCCTCGGCTGTTTGTCGTTTCCGCGCCCTCGGGCACCGGCAAAACCACGATAGTCCGGCGCCTGGTTCACGACCATCCCGGCGTAAGTCTTGCGGTTTCGCACACCACGCGCCTGCCGCGGGCAAATGAGCGGCACCGGCAGGACTATTTCTTTGTCAAGGACGGGGAGTTCGACGCAATCCGCGACGGCGACGGCTTTCTGGAACATGCCGAGGTGTTCGGCAACCGCTATGGAACCAGCCGCAAGGAGGTGGAGGGAAATCTGGCGGCCGGCCGTGGGGTAATCCTCGAAATCGACTGGCAGGGCGCCGCGCAGGTGCGCACAGCCATGCCCGAGGCGGAGACCATATTTGTGCTGCCCCCCTCGCGCGCCGAATTGAAAAGGCGCCTTACGGGACGCAATAGCGATCGGCCGGAGGTGCTTGCGCGCCGGTTCTCCGAAGCCCGCGAGGACGTAAGCAAGTGGCGGGACTTCCATTACGTTCTGATCAATGACGATCTCGACGAAACCTGCCAGCGGATGGCGCTCATACTTGAGGGCCGCGGCGGGCAGTATTCGGTTGCTGACAAGCGATGCAGGGAGCGCATCGAACAGCTCATCATTTCAGGCGGCTGGCAAGCTCAGGACCCGCCGCCGATTTCCTGATAGTCGTTTCTTCCCCCTCCTCTCGCAGGGGCGTCAACGCCAGTGTGCGCCAATTGCCTGGCGCACACGCCGTTGCCGAGCCCCAGGGACGGGTTCATGCGTCCCCTGCGAGGGGAGGGGGAAGAAACAACTCTCAGGAAATCGGCTAACCTGCAACCGGGCTGTAGCCGGTTGGCTTGCGGGGGCGGGCCGGGTTGATGCAAAATGCCGCCTCCGAGGACTTCTCCAAGCAGGAAGAGCCATGGCCCGAATTACCGTTGAAGATTGCCAGCAGCGCATCGAGAACATTTTCGATCTCGTTCGCGTGGCCGCTGCCCGTTCGCGGCGCCTGGCCAATGGCGCCGAGCCCCTGGTTGAGCGCGAGAACGAGAAGCCGGCCGTAGTGGCCCTGCGGGAAATTGCCGCGGGTCTGGTTACCGAAGAGAGCCTCGACGACCACGAGCGGGCCGTGGAAGAGGCGTTTGGCACGCCGGGAGAAGCCCGGGAATACTGAGCCGGACGGTTGGCGCCGCCCCCGCGCCGGCGCCAACTTTCGCCGATCCGGCCTTCTGCGCTCACTGATCCCCGGCAAACGCCGGGGACCGGTTATCGTATAGCGATAACCGGTAGCTATAGCAGGGTTAGTCATGCAGCAGACGGCTGTGGCCAGCAGGCAGCGGATCCGAGCCTCCGGCGGCGGAATCCGCAGGCTGCTCGCCGACCTCGAGTATTTTTCCGAGGCGGAACGCGACCGGGTGCTCAAGGCGTACGAATACGGCGCTCAGGCGCACCGCGATCAGCGCCGCCTTTCGGGCGAACCGTACATTTCCCACCCGGTTGCCGTCGCCACGATCCTTGCCGACTTGCGGCTGGATTCCGAAACCATCATTGCGGCGCTGCTGCACGACGTGATCGAGGACACGCCCACCTTGAGGGTGAACCTGGAGCAGGATTTCGGCGGCGAGGTAGCGGCCATCGTGGACGGGGTCACCAAACTGACCCGATTGGGAGAGGCCGGGCGCTCGGAAGCCCAAGCCGCCAGTTTTCGCAAAATGATGCTGGCCATGGTGGACGACATACGGGTGATTCTGGTGAAGCTTGCCGACCGGTTGCACAACATGCGCACCCTGGATGCCCTGAGCCGCCGGCGCCAGCAGCGGATCGCCCGCGAAACGCTGGACATCTACGCGCCGATCGCCAATCGCCTGGGGATACGCGCCATCCGCCGCGAAATGGAGGACCTAGGGTTCCGCTATGCGTGGCCACGGCGCTACCGGGTTATCAGCCGCCACCTCAACCAGAGGCCTAGGCATCCCCGTTCCGTGCTGCGCCGCGTGTCCGACCGCTTGAGGCGCGCGCTCAAGGCGGCCGAACTTCAGGGCAGCATTTCGGCGCGCGCCAAGTCCGCCTACAGCATTTACTGCAAGATGCGGGAGAAGCGGCTGGGGTTCAAGGAAATCTCGGATGTGTTCGGCCTGCGCCTCGTCGTGCCGGACATCGATGCCTGCTATCGCTGCCTGGGGATCGTCCATCAGCTGTTCCGGCCCATGCCGGGACGGTTCAAGGACTACATCGCCATTCCGCGCGTGAACGGCTACCAGTCGCTGCATACGCTGCTGCTGGGCCCGGACGGGATGCCGCTGGAAATCCAGATCCGCACCACGGAAATGCATCGCGTGGCCGAGAGCGGCATTGCGGCCCACTGGCAGTACAAGGCCGAGGACAAAAGCGTGTTGCCAGCGCAGTTCCGCACCCAGCAATGGTTGCGCCGCATTACGGAAATGCAGGCCACCGCGCAGGCCGACGAGTTCTACGATCACGTGAAGGTGGATCTCTTCCCCGACAAGGTATATGTCTTTACGCCCAAGGGAGAGATCCTCCGTCTGCCGCGCGGCGCCACTTGCCTGGACTTCGCCTACGCGGTGCATACGGACGTGGGACACCGCTGTGTGGCGGCACGGGTGGACGGCCAGGTTACGCCCCTGCGCACCGAGTTGAAGAACGGCCAGAACGTCCACATCCTCACATCCCGCAATGCCCGTCCCAATGCCGGCTGGCTGGAACACGTGGCCACCGCCAAGGCCCGCTCGGCCATCCTGGACTTTCTCAAGAACACCCGGACCCGGGAGGCCCGCGAACTGGGCGCGGTGCTGCTGAACCAGGCGCTCTCCGAACGCGGCTCGTCGCTGCGCAAGATGGGGCGGGGACCCATCGAGGAGGTGTTCAAGGAGCTTGGCGTAGAAAGCCGCCAGGAGCTGTATGAGCAGATCGGTTTGGGTGAGCGTCTGGCCACCCTGGCCGCGGCAGTGATCATGAATCCGGGTCAAAAACGCTCCGGCGAGCGCCGGGGCATGCTGAAGCCGGTCGATATCGCCGGCGCGGAAGGAATGGTCGTGACCTACGGACGATGCTGTTATCCGATTCCGGGCGACGAGGTGGTAGGCCATAACTCAAGCGGCCGGGGCTTCGTGATCCACCGCAATACCTGTGGCAATTTCCGCGCCGAGCGCAAGCGCAAGGACAGGTGGATCCCGGTGAGTTGGAAGCGCCGCCTGAGGCTGGAATTTCCGGCGGGTCTGCGCATACATATCGATCATCGGCCCGGCGTGCTCGCCGAGGTGGCCGCGCGAGTGGCCGAGACCGGCCACAATATCGCCCAGGTCAACATGCAGGACCGCCCGGAAGAGAGCACCGAACTGTTCCTTTCGGTGCTGGTGAAGGACCGGGGCCGTCTGGCCCGCGTAATTCGCGCCATCCGCACGCTGCCCAGCGTGCATCGCGTGCAGCGTGTTTGATTTCCCGTATCGTGTTTAATTTTCTTCCTGGCATATTATTGGCCCCGGAGTCGCTCGTGAAACGCACCGCCGTACATAGTTCCCAGGCCCCCGCTGCAATCGGAGCCTATTCGCAAGCTGTCGTGGCGGGCGATTTATGCTTCGTTTCGGGGCAGATTCCGCTTGACCCCGGCACCGGCGATTTGGTGGACGGCGACATGGCCGACCAAATCCGTCAGGTGTTTCGGAACCTGGCTGCAGTGGCTCGGGCGGCAGGTTCGGATCTTTCGCGGGACGCGGTGAAAATCACGGTGTACCTGGTCGATTTGTCCCATTTCGCGTTGGTCAATCAGGTCATGTCGGACATGTTCGCCGAACCGTATCCAGCCCGGGCGGCGGTCGAGGTGGCGGGATTGCCCAAGGGCGCTCAAGTCGAGGCGGACGCCGTACTGGTCATTCCGTAGCGCCGTGATCGGCTGCGCCCGCGCTGACGCGACAATATGAGCCGGTCACGGCGCTAGGCGATCGCTTGCCCGAACAGCCCGCGGATGTCGCCCCGGACCTGACCACGTTGCCGGGCATCGGTCCGGCAATGGCCGACAAGCTCGGCCGCCTGGGTTTGCGCACCGTTCGGGACCTGCTGTTCCTGCTTCCCAATCGCTACGAGGATCGCACGCGCATACACCCCATAGTGAGCCTGGAGCACGGCCGCCGGGTCCAGATCGAAGGGGTGATTGATCGGGCCAGGGTAATCATGGGCCGTCGCAGGAGCCTGTTGTGCGTTCTGCGCGATCCGACAGCCGAGATCACTCTTCGCTTCTTTTATTTCACTCGGCAGCAGCAGCTGGGATTGCGCCCGGGCACGCGGCTGTTGTGCTACGGCGAGGCGCGGCAGGGCCCCCGAGGCTTGGAGATCGTGCATCCCGAGTACCGGAGGCTGGGCGAATCGGAACCCGCGCCGGTTCAGGACCGGCTCACACCCGTATACCCAACCACCGAGGGAGTAACCCAGCCCCGACTACGCAAGCTGACCGGCTACGCGCTGAAGAACGCGATGGACGATCTGCCGGACCTGATCCCGCAACGCCATCTGTTACGGCTGCGTTTGCCGGGTTTGCTGGAGGCGTTGCGCACCGTGCATCGGCCGCCCCGGGGAATACCCCTGGAAACTCTCCTTTCCGGACAGCATCCGGCGCGCAAGCGGCTGGCCCTGGAAGAAATCCTCGCCTGGCATCTGGGTCTGCGGCGGGTGCGCGAGACCGGGCAGCGCCGCAACGCGGTGGCGCTGAATCCCGAGGGAGAACTGCGCCGAAAATTCCTGGCCAAGCTGCCGTTCGACCTCACCAGAGGCCAGCAGCAAGCCATCGCCCAGATCGACGCAGACCTGTCCGGTGACTCGCCCATGATGCGTCTGCTGCAGGGCGACGTGGGCTGCGGCAAGACCGTGGTGATCGCGGCGGCGGTGCTGGCGGCAGTGCAATCGGGCCGGCAGGCGGCGGTGATGGCACCCACCGAACTGCTTGCCGAGCAGCATATGCGCACGCTGTCGGACTGGCTGGAGCCCCTGGGCGTGCGGCTGGCGTGGCTGGCCGGTGGGATGTCCAGGGCCGAAAGACGCGTCTTCGAGGCGCAACTGGCCGGCGGGGACGCGCAGGTGGGGGTAGGCACCCATGCGCTGTTCCAGGAATCGGTGAAATACCCCGAGCTGGGGCTGGTGGTAGTGGATGAACAGCACCGCTTCGGCGTGCATCAGCGCTTGCGGCTGGTGGAGAAGGGACAGGCCACCGCGGTAATTCCGCACCAGCTCGTAACCACGGCCACGCCGATTCCCAGGTCGCTGGCAATGACCTTGTACGCCGGCCTGGACATATCCGCCATCCACGACATGCCGCCCGGGCGCCGGCCCGTGAATACGGTGCTGGTGTCGCAGGAGCGGCGGGCGAAGGTAATCGAGCGCGTGGCCTCGGCCTGCCGGGCAGGCAGGCAGGCCTACTGGGTGTGTCCGCTGATCGATGAATCCGAGCATATTGATTCCTCGGCCGCGGAGCCTACCTACAAGGAACTGAGCGAGGCGCTGCCGGGTATCCGCGTGGGCCTGCTGCATGGCCGCGCCGGCGCGCGCCAGCGCGATCAGGTGATGGGCGAATTCGCGTCCGGCAAGCTGAGCGTTCTGGTGGCTACCACCGTGATCGAGGTCGGTGTGGATGTTCCCCGCGCCAGCCTCATGATCGTGGAGAACGCAGAACGCATGGGGCTGGCGCAGTTGCACCAGTTGCGCGGGCGTGTGGGGCGGGACGGGCAGGAGAGCCACTGCGTGCTCATGTACCGGCCGCCGCTGGGCGAAATGGCCAGGCAAAGGCTGAATACCATGCGCAACAGCAATGACGGATTCGAAATCGCCCACAAGGACCTGGAATTGCGCGGCGCGGGCGAAATCCTGGGAGTGCGCCAGACCGGCTCCATGCAGTTTCGGGTGGCCGACCTGGTCCGCGACGGCGCGCTGGCCGAACCGGCCCAGCGCATTGCCGACGACATGCTCCAGCGCAATTCAGCCGAAGTGGAACAACTGATCCGCCGCTGGGTGGGCGAAGGCGGCCGCTACGGCCAGGTGTGAGCGCCTGTTTTCCCGTCTCGTGGCTGAGGGTGAGTGTCTTCTCCCTCCTCTCGCAGGGGCGTCAACGGCAGGATGCCGTTGCCGAGCCCCAGGGACGGGTTCATGCGTCCCCTGCGAGAGGAGGGAGAAGACACTCACCCTCAGCCACGAGACGGGAAAACAGGCGCCGATCCTTGGTGTATCTTGGCGCCTGAGCAAAGCGCCTTGAAGGAGTGCCCAATGCGTGTGCCAAGCTTGCTGCTTGTATGTCTGATGAGCGTCGGCTGCGGCGAGACGGACGTGGATGTCCCGCAGTCTTGCGGACCGGTCTCGCCCGAAGAAGCCATGGCCTATGTGGATGAGGTTTCGCACCTGATTCGCGAAGAGGATTTCCGCGCGGTGGTAGCGGAGTTGGGGGGTGACGCCTACGAAGGCCGAGGCCCCGGCAGCGAGGGCGACTTGAAGGCGCGGGAATGGATCGCCCAGCGGCTGGCCGACGCCAATATCGCGCCGGGGGCCGGCGAAAGCTATCAGCAGGCTTTCGGGCTGGTGAGCGTCACCACCGACCTTCCGCAAGCGTGGAGCTTTTCCACCGGCGTGACGGTTGCGCCGCACACGGAATTCGTCGCCACCGTGGGCGATCAGACGGACCGCGCCACCCTGCCCGACGCCGAACTGGTCTTCGTCGGTTTCGGCATACAGGCGCCCGAGTACGAATGGGACGATTACAAGTCCATGGACGTAAGCGGCAAAGTCCTCGTGATGCTCAACAATGACCCGGAATGGGATCCGGATCTTTTCGCCGGAGAGCGCCGTTTGTATTACGGCCGCTGGACCTACAAGTACGAGATTGCCGCGCGGCTCGGCGCGGCCGGCGCAATCATCATTCATACCACCCCTTCGGCGGGCTATCCGTGGCAGGTGGTCGAAACTTCGTGGACGGGACCGCAGTTCGAACTTCCGTTCGAGGGAGAGCCGCGGCTCAAGGTTGCCGCATGGATGACCGAAGAGGCGGTGAGCCGGCTGCTGGCTTCCGCCGGCCACGATCTGGCCGAGCTCACGCAGGCCGCCCGAAGCCGGGAGTTCGTCCCCGTGCCGCTGGGCATTCGCAGCACGCTTGAAATGGACGCTCGGCTGGAGCGGGTGGAAACCGCCAATGTGCTGGGGGTGCTTCCCGGTTGCGACGACAGGCTCAGGGATGAAGCGGTAATCATCACGGCGCATCACGACCATCTGGGCATGGGCGTTGCATCCGAAGAGGGCGAGGACGTGATCTACAACGGCGCTTTCGATAACGCTACCGGGGTGGCGGCAGTGCTTTCCCTGGCCGAGGCGCTGGCGGCGCTACCCAGTCCGCCCCGCCGCTCGATCGTGTTCGCGCTGGTGGGGGCGGAAGAGCAGGGGCTGATCGGGTCCAGCTACTACGCTCGGCACCCCACATTCCATCCTGGGCGCATTGCGGGCAACGTCAATTTTGACGGCGTTGGCTTCTGGGGCGAGGCCCGCGACATGATCTTCATCGGCCTTGGAAAATCCACGCTCGACGAAGTTGCGTCCCGTGTGGCCTCGTACGTCGGCAGGACGCTGCACGGCGACCAGTTTCCGGACCAGGGTTACTACTATCGCTCGGATCAATTCAGTTTCGCCAAGATCGGCGTGCCGGGGATGTACCTGGACGGCGGCGTGGAAATCATCGGCAAGCCGGAAGGGTGGGGCAAGCAGCAGATCGATGCCTACACCACCCACGACTACCATCAACCCAGCGATGAATTGACGGATGACTGGGTGTTCGACGGCATGGTGGCGGACACCCGCTTCGGGCTGTTGACGACCTACCTGATTGCCCAGGCGGACCAGATGCAGTCCTGGAATCCGGGCGATGAATTCGCCGCGGCCCGCGAACAGGCGCTTGCCGACCTCGCGTCAACCGAGACCGAATGACCCGTATTCAACGGCGGCGGCCTGTGCCTCGCCATTCGGTCTCGGTGTCGGCCAGCCGCCTCGCCAGCACGAAGAGCAGGTCGGAGAGCCGGTTCAGGTACTTCAGCGAGTCCTGATTGAGGCCCCCCTCGGCGTCCTGAAGCGCCCAAAGCGATCGCTCGGCCCGGCGGCACACCGCCCGGGCCAGGTGGCAGGCCGCCGCCGCCCTGCCGCCCCCCGGCAGCACGAATTCCTTCAGCGGCGGCAGTTCGCGGTTATGGCGGTCGATCGCTTCTTCGAGTGCGGCCACATGCCTGGCCCCGATTGACTTGAGGTCAGCCACGCACAACTCTGCGCCCGTATCGAACAGCCGCTGCTGGACTTCATGCAGCAGGTCGCTCATATCTCCGCCGGGCAGTTCCGCGAGCAGCGCGCCGAGTGTCGCGTTCAGTTCGTCCAGGTCGCCGAAGGCGTGGATGCGCGGGTCGTGTTTGCGGCAGCGGCGCTTCGCGTCGATCCCGGTGTCGCCGCCGTCGCCGGTGCGCGTGTAGATTTTCGAAAGCCGGTGTCCCATGGGCAGGTCAATCTCGTGCAGATCAATCTTGTGCAGCTGAGTCCTGGTTCAGGTCAATCTCGCGCAGGTCGGTCCTGGTGCAAGTCAGTCCTGGGATGCGTTCTCGAACAGTGAGAACTGTACGCCCAAGTGTATGCTGCGCCCGGGACCTCGGAAGCCGTACACCTCTTCATACCGGGCCTGGCCGAGATTGTCGGCGCGGATATGCCAGCGCATGCGGGGGGTGGCCTGCCAGGACGCCGTCAGGCTGGTGTGCAGGAAGCTGTCCAGCGTTACGCGGCGTGAGGGAGTGGGCCAGGGCGGAAAGAAAATGTCGAGGCGCTCTCCGGTGAAGTCGAGGTTGAGGTTGATCCCGATGCCCCTTTCGGCCAACTCGTAGTGAACGTTGAGATTGCCGGAGTGGCGCGGCCGGCGCAACTCGTACACCTCGTCGGCGCTGCCGTCAGGTTCCTTGGCATGCAGATAGGTGTAGGCGCCCATCAAGGTAAGTCCGCCCCCTGCGCCCCAGCGCCCCTGAAGTTCAAGGCCGCGCCGCCGGCTGACGCCAGGGCGGTTGGCGGCCGTAAAACCCCCCACGGAAGGGTCGAACACGAAGCCATTGATCTCATCGAGCAGTCGCTCGCTGAACCCGCTCACGCTGCCGGACAGGGTTCCGTCGGCGTTGGCAAAACCAACACCCACCTCCCAGCCTCGGGAGTCCTCGGGCAACAGATCGGGGTTGCCGATGAAATTGGAGAAATAGCCGAAGCGCTCGACGAAGGTGGGATTCTTCACGCCGGTCCCATAGGCGGCGTGCAATGTCACGCCCCTGCCCAGGCGCCTGAGGGCGCTGGCGCGCCAGGACGTGGTATTGCCGAAATCCCGGTTGCGGTCATGGCGCAGGGCCGCTGAGGCACTCCAGAGGCCGGGGGCGTCCAGGCGGAATTCCGCCATCGCCTCGCTGGACCGCGTGCTCAGGTCGCGGTTGGGATCGCCGAAGAAAGAAGCGGCCGCTCGCTGCAGGTAGTCCTCGCGTTCATGGCCCAGGCCGAGCGTGATGGATGGTTTTGCCGCCCTTGGATCGACGCGGTCGAAGAACACCGAGGACTGGTAGCTGAACCTGATCTTGTCGCCGCCGGTCTCGCCGATTTCCGAGCCGCCGGCGAAATTATGGTTTTCCGAGCCGTTGTGCGTGACACCACCCTCCTGCAGCCATCGCCCGCCCAGCAGAGACATGCGGCCCTGCAGGCCTGCCACGGTGTGGGTGCGCCGAGTAGAGCTGTCCGAATCCGTCGGCAATCCGGTAAGGAAGGACGTGGCGTCGTACTGGCTTTCGGACTCGGACCGGCGGGCGATGACGCGCAGCAGAATTCGATCCGACGGGCTGAACTCGCCCACGAGATGGCCGGTGTTGTTGCGGTAGCCGTCGGCCTCGTCCCCGAAGCGCGAGATGTTCTGCCCGTCGCTGCTCAAATGATTCGCCGACAGGTGGATTCCCCACGCGTCACCGGCCTGGGCGGCGCTCAATCCCACCCTGCGGGTTCCGAACTGGCCGGCCTCCAGGGTGCTGGTCAGCGTTTGCTCATGGCTTGTTGGCGCACTGATCAGGTTAATCGCGCCGGCTACCGCGTCGCTGCCCCACAGCGCGCTCATTGGACCGCGCACCACTTCGATGCGGCGCAAATCCGCCGCCAGCACGTGCGAGAAGTCCACCTCCCCTCCCAGCGCCGGGTCGCCGGCTTCGATGCCGTCGAAGAGAATCAGTGAATGGTTGGATTCCGCGCCGCGCAGGCGCACCTGCGCCAGTGAGCCGAGGACGCCGCTGCGGCTCACTGCCACGCCCGGCGCGGCTCTGAGAAGCTCGTCTACGGTAAGGGCCTTTCGTTGCTCAAGATATTCCTCGCCGAGCACCGTAAGGGATGCGCCGGCTTGCTCGGCCGGAACCGGCAGGCGCGATGCCGTAACGACCAGCGTTTCGGTTGAGTCCTGATCGGCATCCTCTTCATCAGCCTGTTCCTGCGCTGCAGCCGTCACAGGGCCGAGCGCCAGGATCGAGATGAGGATCAGCCTGCCTATTGATTCGCCAAAAGGCTGAGCCGCCGTTAGGCGTTGGAGTTCCGATTTGTGATTGGTAATGGCCATGGCAACCTCCCGTTCCACTATTGGCTCAAGGCAGGGACAGGCGCCAGACCGAAGGAGACTCCTCCACGCCGCTTGCGCCCGCCGCGCTGCCAACGCAATTCAAGCGGGCCGGTCTCCGGGCTTTCGAGCGAGTTCCATGAACAAACCTGAGCAATGGAACCCACGCCGCTCGCCTTCCTGCCGTGAAAGACAGTGGCTGCCATCGCGCGCTTGCTCTGGCGTGAACGACGTTTGACTCGATTACCGTTGCGGGGGCAGCGCCGGAATTGCACCGGCTTCCCGTTCACCCGATGAATCTCGCCTGCCTACTCCGCCAGGGGCCGCGCCCCTTGCCGCAGTACGCAGGCTGAGCGCACTATAGCACGTGGATAGAATCGGTGCGCGCATATGTAGCGCGTGAACCTCGTGACTTCCCTTCTCAACATAACCGCCCTTCTCAAGACGCCTGCCAACTGGCTTGCACTGCCGGTACTGGGAGGTTTGCGCCTGGTCGCGGGTCTGCCTCATGGCTTGCGTCTGGCATTGGGCCGGGCCGCTGGCGCACTGGCGTTCCGGGTTCTGGGCAGGCGTCGGGCCGTGGCCTTGCGCAATCTCCAACTGTGCTTTCCCGAATGGTCACAGGGGCGAAGACGCAGGGCGCTGCGAGCGCATTTCGACTCCCTGGGTCAGGGTCTGATCGAGTTGGCCATGGGCGCCTGGTGCGCGGATGCCGAGGTGGCCGATCTTGTCGAGGTATCAGGCGCCCGGCATCTTGACCAGGCGTTGGCCCGGGGGCGCGGCGCAATTGCCCTGAGCGGACACTTTGTGGCGCTGGAATTTACCGCCCGCGCTATCCGTTATCCGCAGCCCGGCCTGGTTGCGGTCTATCGGCCGGTCGGCAACGCGGCTTTCGCGTGGCTCGTCAATCGCGCCCGCCTGCGCGTGTGTTCGCAAACGCTGCCGAAATACGACGTGCGCGGAATGGTGCGGGTGCTGCGCAGCGGCGCGGTGCTGTGGTTCGCGGGAGACCAGATGACCGATGCCAAGTCCGCGGTCCTGGCTCCGTTCTTTGGCGAGCCGGCAATGACCGGCACCTCGCTGGGGCGTCTGGCGCGGATCAGCGGTGCTCCGGTGGTGCCCTGGTTTACGCGCCGACTGCCGGACGGGCGCTACCGCCTTGAGTTGCTTCCGGCCCTGGAGGACTTTCCCGGAACCTCGCCGGAACAGGATGCCGAGCGTATCAACGCGCTCGTTGCAGACCATGTGCGCAAGGCACCTGAACAGTACTACTGGATCCATCGGCGCTTCAAGCGTCGCCCGCCGCCGCATTCCGATCCCTACCTGTAGTCGCGGTCGTGCTGCCCGCGCAGCGCGTCGAAAGCCCTCCCGCTGCGGTCGAGTCCGAGTTTGCGCAACGAACGCTCAAGGCGCAGCAGCCTGCTTTCGCGCCAGAGTCCCGGATGGCGCATTCGGGCGCGATCGAAATCCACCAGCCATACCGAGCCGTCCCTTCCGATCAGGATATTGTTCGCGTTGAGGTCGGCGTGACATACGCCGGCCTTGTGAAAGCGGGCAAGCGTCGCTCCCACGGCGGCCATCAGGCCCGCCGGATCGGTGGATGAATCGAGCGCGGCAGCCAGCGTGCGTGCGCCCGCGATCCACCGTGTGATGAGGTCGGCCGAGTAAACCACGCCGACCTTGCGAAAGCGGGCGGCGACCGGCGTGGGCACCGGCAGCCCCAAGGCCCGCAACTCGGCCAGAATCCGGAACTCGCCAAAGCACCTGGCGCGCCTTTCCCCAGCATAAAAGTAGCGATCCCGGCTCAGCAGGGCCACCTTACCGCCGCGCAGGTAATGACGCAGGAACCATTCGCCGTCCCGTCCCACGCGCGCCCCGCTCCCGCGTCCCCCGGCCGCCGCTTCCCACTGGCCCAGGCCTTGCCAGTATTCGTGCTCGAACCACTCCGGTGTGGCCGGGCGGCCGATTTGCGCATCGTGTAGGATGCGGTCGTTCCCGAATTTCCGTGTTTGTTCAAGCATGTCCAAGCCGCCGCCGCCGCCGAGCAGCCTCTGCGTCATCCGCTTGTCCGCAATCGGGGACTGTTGCCACACGCTGCCGGTGGTGCGGGCCATCCGCTCGGCGTGGCCGGATACCCGCATCAGTTGGATTATCGGCCAAACCGAGCACGCTTTGCTTGAAGGCCTTGAGGGCGTTGACTTTCTGGTTCTGGACAAGCGCGCCGGACGGCGAGGAATGCAGGACCTCAAGGCGCGGCTTGCATCGCGGCGCTTCGACCTGGTGCTGCAGATGCAGGCGTCCTTTCGCGCCAGCCGCGTGGCGCTGATGACAGGTTGCCGGCGCCGCGTGGGTTTCGACCGTCCGCGGGCGCGCGACCTGCAGTGGTTGTTCACTACCGAGCGTATCGCCCACCGCCCCGAACAGCACGTGATGGAGGCCTTGTTCGGTTTCGCCGAGCACCTGGGCATCCGGACGCCCCCTGAGCCTCGATGGGATTTTCCGATCACGGCCCGCGACCGGGAGGTGGCTGAGGCGCTGGCGCCCGCTGAGCCGTTCTGCCTGATGAGCCCCTTGAGCAGTCAGCGCCGCGGCGCGTTTCGCAACTGGTCGGCGGAATGCTATGTGGAAGTGGCCCGGCATGTGGTCGAAGGCTTGGGCGGGCGCGTGCTGCTCACCGGTTCCGGCAGTCCGCTGGAGCGTGAATACGCGGCGGTGATTGCCGCCGGGTCCGGCGTAAGCGATGTCAACGGGTTCACCACGCTCAAGCAGCTTGCGGCGCTGATTGGCCGCGCCCGGATCGTGGTGTGTCCGGATTCGGGACCCGCCCATATCGCCGCGGCCATGGGCGTGCCGGTAGTGGGCTTGTACGCAAGCTCCAACCCGCAGCGCACGGGGCCCTGGGCCAGCGCCGAGTACGTGGTGAACCGCTATCCCCAGGCCGTGCGCCGGCGTTTGGGAAAACGCGTCGAGGACATCCACTTCGGCCGTCGACTAAAGCAAAACGACGCCATGTGCGAGATCACGGTAGGCGATGTGATCGAAGCGGTGAACAGAGCCTGGGCCGACGCGCCGGCCGGTTTGCAGGAAAGCGCGGAATAAGCTTGCTGTAGGGAGCCTACTTTCGCGAATCGCGGGTGGCCAGCGAGAACACCGCACCGCAGTAGGGACAGGTGGCGTCCACGCCAGGCTTGACCGGCAGGTAGACGCGCGGGTGCGAGTTCCATCGGGATGTCCAGGGCAAGGGGCAGGATACCGGCAGGTCCTCTTCCGACACCAGGTAGCGCCGTTCCATATTGGAGGTGAGTTGTTTTCCGCTTGCGGGAACATTCATGCGCGCAAGTATATCGGGCCGTGCGGGCTCTACTCGCCGAGATAGCGCTGCCATAGCGCCAATACCGCGCCTGCCTGCTCGGCGACCTCTTCGGCCGGCACGTGCAGCGGACGGTCCGCAAGCGAACGGTGATGCAGATTCTCGCGGAATTCCAGGTAGTTCTCCGTTAGCGTTGCCGCGTCCATCTGGGCAAGCACGCCGTGTCGCGCCAGCGCCTCCAACTGCTGGACGTTGTCCGGCCAGACTGCCAGGTCGGCATGCTCGTGCGCGTGGTTGAGCACCAGGAACTGCACGATGAACTCGATGTCCTGCAAACCGCCCCGGGCGTGCTTGATGTCGAACCGCCCCCGAGGCACGCGGGGCGCCTCGCCCAGCATTCGGCGGCGCATCTCGGCCACCTGGCTGCGCAGGTCGTCTCGCCGCACGGCATTGCGCAGCAGATCCATGCGCAGCCGCTCGAACTCCTGGCGCACATAGGCGGACCCGGCGATCGCACGGCTGCGCAGCAGCGCCTGGTGTTCCCAGGTCCATGCGGATTCGCGCTGGTAGCTGGCAAAGGCTTGCAAAGAAGAAACCAGCAAGCCGGAACGGCCGCTGGGGCGCAGACGGGTGTCCACTTCGTACATTCTTCCAGTAATGCCGCGAGTCGTGAGCACGGTAATCACGCGTCTGGCCACGCGGAAGAAGAAGTCCGCGTTGGCTATGCTCCGCTTTCCGTTGGTAACCTGATCTTCGCCCCGCGCGTCGTATACGAATACCAGATCCAGGTCCGATCCGTAGCCCATTTCCAGGCCCGCCAGCTTGCCGTAGGCGATCACTGCGAATCCTGCGGCCTGCCGCCCGCCCTCGACCGTGGCGCGGGGAGAGCCGAACTCTTCTACCAACTCTTCCCACACATGCTCCAATGAGCTGTCGATCACCAACTCCGCGATGCCAGTCAGGACATCGCTGACCCGCATGAGCGGCAAGCCGCCAGCCAGATCCAGCACGCCTACCCGGAAGGATGCCGCCTGCTTGAATTCACTGATCGCCGCCAGGCGTATTTCCTCGGGTTCGTCGGCGGTTCGCGCCAGCCGGAAGTCCAGCTCCTGCTTGAGTTGTTTGAGGTCCATGACCTGTTCGGTGATGCCCGCATCCAGAAGCTCGTCCATGAGCCAGGGATAGGAGCAAAGCTGCCGGACGAGAATTTCGCCCAGGCCGCACACATGCACCAGGCGGTCGCGGGCCGCGGCGTTCTCGTAGAGCAGCGCCAGATAGGCGGAGCGGCGGGCGATTACCGCAATGACCTTGAGCGTGCGCGCCAACACCAGTTCAGGCTCCGATTCCCGGGCGGCTGCCTCGATCAGCTTGGGCACCAGCATGCGCAAGCGCTTGCGACCGATTTGGTCCAGTCTTTTGAAGTCGGAGGCCTCCCGGACCGCGCGGATCGACTCCAGCGCTACCTCCGGGTCGGAGTAGCCATGTGCAGCAAGGACTTCCCCGGCGTTGTCCTCCGCCTCCCCTGCCCATACGGCGGCCAGGTCGTCGGGAGGCGCGTCTTCTGTTTCCAGCAGGTCCGCCTGATGGAAAAACAGGGCGGCGAAATGTCGGGAAACGACCGCCCGCTGCAAGGCGGTTTCCCGGGCCAGGTCCTCCCAGGTCTTGTACCTCATGGCGAAGGCCAGTCGCGCGCGGCCCGGCGGGTCCTCCGGCAGGGTCTGCGTCTGGCGGTCTTCCATGCCCTGCAGCCGGTTCTCCAGTCGGCGCAGGAAGCAGTAGGAGCGGTCCAGTTCGGTGCAGGTGGCAGGGTCCAGAAAGTTGCGCTGGCCCAGGCGGGCGAGCATCTCGCGCAAGCTGCGTCCTCTCAGGTCGGGGTTGGCGCCGCCGTGCACCAGTTGCATGGACTGCGTGATAAATTCGATCTCCCGGATTCCGCCGCGCCCCAGCTTGATGTCCGCGGCCTTGTCCTTGCGTAGCGCCTCCCGCTCGATCTTGCCCTTCAGGTCGCGCAGCGATTCGAAAACGCTGTAGTCCAGATAGCGGCGGTACACGAAGGGCCTCAGCAGTTCTTCATACAGGCCCTCCGCCATTTCGCAGGGATTGATAACCCGCCCCTTGATCCATGCGTAGCGTTCCCAGTCACGCGCCGACCGGGCCAGGTAATTTTCAAGCGAGGAAGTCTTGACGACCAGTGGACCGCTGGCGCCGAACGGGCGCAGGCGCGTGTCCACGCGATAGACGAATGAATCCACCGTGCGCTGGTCCAGCAGCCGGATCACCTGCTGGCACATCAGCGTGTGGAAGCGCGAGGCATCGATGGCAACGGCGCCATCGGTTCTTCCCTCCTCCGAATACACGAAGACCAGATCGATGTCCGAGGAAAAATTGAGTTCTCCGCCGCCCAGCTTGCCCATGCCGACAATGGCCAGTTCGCTTGGTTCACCGGATTCCGTGCGCGGTGCTCCATACCTTGCGGACAGGTTGGCGCGGGAAAATTCCAGCGCCGCGAGAATGCATGCGTCGGCCAGTTCGCTGAGGTCGCCCAGGCTCTCCTCGATGCTGCTCAGTCCGTTGAGGTCGCGCCACAGGATGCGGCACATCTCGCGGTGCCGGAACCAGCGCAGTTCGCGCATGAACGATGCTTCCTGGCGGCTGTCCTTCAGCGCCTCCGCGGCGAGTGCCGGCCATTCCTTGTCGTCCAGCGCCCGGTTCAGCCGGCCATCCTCCAGCAGCGCGGCGAGAATTTCGGGCTTTCGCGTGAAGCTGCGCGCAGCGAAGGACGAGCAGGCCAGCGTGCGGGCGAGCGGGGTGAGTACTTCCTCGGTTGCCAGGTGGACTGCGAGGGCTTTGTGACCGCGCAATTGTGTGAGCGCTTTTTCTACGGCTTCGAGGAGGGGTTCGGGTATTGGCAGGGGGGCGGGCGGCACGGATTCAGGTAAGGATTCAGGTGGGAGTGCGAGAGGGCTGCCAAGATAACATTGAAGGCTGGTGAATGGGCGCTGGGTGTTCGCCGGTGCGCTCTCGCGTTCCCTCTCTGTGGGGACACGCTACGAGCACGTCCTTGTAGGCTCTGCTCGGGCATCGTGCCCTCGCAAGGTCCCCACAGAGAGGGAACGCGAGAGCGCACGAAGCTGGCTTGATGTATAAGGGAGCGTGGAGCCCAACACAGTATTGCCGCTGCGCCCTTCATGAATTCCGGCACCAACTCCCGATTGATCTGGTTTTGCTTGCGGCGTAACGGCGCGTCGAAAAAAAGCGGCTGGACCCGGGAAACTTCTCTTGCGGAGTTGCGCTCGCGGCTGAAGGCTGGCACTGGCGAAGTCGTTGAGGCCTGCGTCAACAACAATGTTCGGCCGATTGCCCATCGCAAGTTCTCCAAAGTGTTTTTCAATCGGGTAAGGGGAATCCGGGGAATCGAACTGGAGCTTGGCGGAAAGGTATCCCGCTACGCACCGACCCGGATGATTGCATCCAACCTGAGTTTCGAGCGGGTCTTGCAGAAATTCCCGGACCCAAACGAAGTGTCACGGCGCGCTTTCGCAAAAGGCGGGCAACTGAGGGCGTTCTCCGCAGAACGCGATGGACAGAACTGGAATTTCTACTCCGGCGAGGCACTTCTTTTCTGGGCCGAAGCCTTGCGCCGCGGCGAGTCCTTCGCTCCCAGTCTTCAACAGTATATGGCGGCGTTCCGACACTCTCGGAGCAGGCACCGCAGGTCACGCAATCCGGCGTTCGTGCCGTGGCACACGCAGGCTTGCGCCGCCATGTATGCGGTGACCCGGAATCGAGTATTCGTGGAATTTTCCTGCGAGATGAACGATTGGCTGTTGCCGATGCAACAGAACGAAATGGCTGAGCTTGACCTGCAGGGGCCGTTTTACAACCCCAAACGGCCGGATTTCGGCCCTCCTCACGCAGCCTCCACCGGCGTCTATCTCGAAGGGCTTGCCGATGCCCTGGCTCTGGCCCGTTCGACCGGCGACACTACGCGCGCCGAGGCTTATCGGTCGGCAATTGACTGTGGCATGCGCAACCTGAGGCAGCTTCAGTTTCGCGATCATCGGGATGCTTTCTACATTTCGCGAAAAAGCGCGTAATGGGCGCCTTGAGAACCGAGGCCTACGACAATTCCGTGCGGATAGATTCCGCGGCCCATGCCCTTGCAGCGGCGATCAAAGTGCTGAAACCCGCGAAACCTTTCTGAAGGACCGAAAACCTCTGAGTTTTTCGCTTCCATTGCAGGTTCGGCGGTGGAGACGGCGATGGAGATGGTTCGGGGCGGGTTGGTGTCCTCAGGCGATCGTCCGGGGGGTCTCCGGGGAACAGGAAAAATATCCGCTTCCATCGGCAGGGAGAAGGTCGAAGATCAGGTGAATGCGTGACTTGGAAGACGGATTTCGTGCCGAGTGCCTCACCTTGTTGTTGAAGACCCACAGTTCACCTTCGCGCATCACTATCGTTTCGTCTCCGGCCGTAACTGGGCTGCCTTGCGCGCTTTTGACGACGACGTGATAGCGGCCGCGGATGCGATAGTACGCCCCGTGATCGATATGCGGATACACGCGGCTTTGCGGCAGTAGCGTCACAAGCGCGACCCGACCCAGGCGTGCGCGCTGCTGCCTGGCGATGCGTTCGCACAACTGCAGGGTTTGCGGGAAACGGGCGGCCGATCGAAGCACACGGCTCTCATGCACATCGTTGGCATTTTTTGCGCCGGGGGGCAGGGGTTTCGCGCAGGTCCACGAATTCGAGCTCCGGCAACTGGTTACGTGAGCGAATTGGTTGTACAGGGGGGGGGGGTAGAAAGCAACTTCGCGCTTACCGTGCTCGGAAGTACCGTCACCAACGTTGCGCCGAGCAGCAAGGCGAGGCGTCTATAGGCTCTTGAAATTTGTGGCATCGTGGGAAGATCCGCAGTGGATGGATTCGCGCATCAGGGGATTGCTCGAAGGTATTGATGTCCTTCGGCCGCACGTACCACTATGAAAATAGCTGTCATTCCGCTTGAGCGCATACAGATGTATCGGAAAATCTACCATACACCCGACATTCGACATTGCTGTGCTGTCTTCTGGCCAGCGTAATCCAATACGGAAGCCTGAAGCGGGCAGTTTCGGCGCGACACAAGAAGCATCCTTGTTCAGGGAGACGGTACTACCGTAGCCTTCTCTTCGCTCCCACTCTTCCGGGAGTGTTGGAGGCAGGATGCCGGAACCAAGCCCCATGGATGGGTTTATGCGTCTCCCGGAAGAGGGGGAGCGAAGAGAAGGCGGAATTGAAGCAACCCCGTTCCGACAGTTGTGGGGGGTGTAAAAAAAGCCCTGCCGTTCGGTTGAAGGGCAGGGCTTTGTGGGTGTGTGCTGGTTTTGGCAGCCACGCGGATGTGGCGGCGGCCGAAACCGGGAGGAAGCTACATCATGCCGTCCATTCCGCCTGGGGCGCCGGGCATGGGAGTAGGTTCGTCCTTCTTGGGCTTTTCGGTGACCATGGCTTCGGTGGTGAGCAGCAGGCCGGCAACGGAGACGGCGTTCTGCAGCGCCAGCCGGGTGACCTTGGTGGGGTCGATGATGCCCTTGCCAACCAGTTGGCCATACTCTCCGACGGCCGCGTCATAGCCGTAGTCGCCTTCTTTCGCAGCGACTTCGTTCAGGACCACGGAAGCGTCGGCGCCGGCATTGGCCACGATCTGGCGCAGCGGCTCTTCCAGGGCGCGGCGCATGATCCGGATGCCCACGTCCTGGTCGTCGTTGTCGCCCTTGAGTCCGTCCAGCGCAGACTGTCCGCGCAGCAGCGCAACGCCGCCTCCGGGCACGATGCCTTCCTCGACGGCGGCGCGGGTAGCGTGCAGAGCGTCTTCGACGCGCGCCTTCTTTTCTTTCATCTCGATCTCGGTAGCCGCGCCGACCTTCACCACGGCCACGCCGCCGGACAGTTTGGCCACGCGTTCCTGCAGCTTCTCCTTGTCGTAATCGGAGGTGGATTCCTCGATTTCGCGCTGGATCTGGGCTACGCGTGCCTGAATCTGCTCGGCGCTTCCGGCGCCGTCGATGATGGTGGAGTGCTCCTTGGTAACCTGGACCTTCTTGGCGGTTCCAAGATCCGTCAGCGAAGCTTTCTCCAGCGACAGGCCGACTTCCTCGGAAATCACCTGGCCGTTGGTAAGGATCGCCATGTCGGCCAGCATCGCCTTGCGACGATCGCCGAAACCGGGCGCCTTGACCGCAGCCACCTTCACAATGCCGCGGATGTTGTTCACCACCAGCGTGGCCAGGGCCTCGCCTTCCACGTCCTCGGCCACAATCAAAAGCGGCTTGCCCGACTTCGCTACGGCTTCCAGCACCGGGAGCAAATCGCGGATATTGGAAACCTTCTTGTCATGCAGAAGGATGAAGGGGGAATCCAGTTCAACGCTCTGGGAGTTGGCGTCGTTGATGAAGTAGGGCGAGAGGTAGCCGCGGTCGAACTGCATGCCTTCCACCACGTCCAACTCGTTTTCCAGGCCGGACCCTTCTTCCACGGTGATCACGCCTTCCTTTCCTACCTTGTCCATGGCGTCGGCGATGATCCGGCCGATGGCCTCGTCGGAATTGGCCGAAATCGTGCCGACCTGGGCAATTTCGGTATCTTCCTGGCAGGGCTTGGAAATGCTGCCCAAACCGTCGATCACCGTGCGGCTGGCCTTGTCGACGCCGCGCTTGATGTCCATGGGATTGAAGCCCGCGGTAACGGCCCTCAAGCCCTCGATCAGGATCGACTGGGCCAGCACCGTGGCGGTGGTCGTGCCGTCGCCGGCCACGTCGGAAGTATGCGAAGCAACCTCCTTGACCATTTGCGCGCCCATGTTCTCGAACTTGTCCTCAAGCTCGATTTCCTTGGCCACCGAAACGCCGTCCTTGGTCATGGTGGGAGCGCCGAAGCTCTTGTCCAGGATCACGTTGCGTCCCTTGGGGCCCAACGTGACCTTGACCGCATTGGCGAGCGTGTTGACGCCGGCCAGCATCTTCTGCCGGGCGGAATCGCTGAATTTCACATCTTTAGCAGCCATGGCTGTTTTCCTCTATCCGGTATGTGTTGAATCTGGGCCTTAGTAAACCCAAAGTTAGTCGATTTACGACCGCTAGACCGACTAGCCGGTCGATTCGCAATCGGCTAGTCCTCGACGATGGCCATGACGTCGTCCTCCTTCATGACCAGCAGTTCCTCACCGTCCACCTTGACTTCCGTGCCGCTGTACTTCCCGAACAGCACCTTGTCGCCCGCCTTCAGTTCCAGCGGCCGAACCTCGCCGTTTTCGAGCACCTTGCCCTTGCCCGCGGCGATTACTTCCCCGCGGATGGGCTTTTCAGCAGCCGAATCGGGAATCACGATCCCCCCGGGGGATTTCAGTTCGTCCTCCGTACGGCGTATCAGCACCCTGTCTTGCAGCGGTCGAATTTTCATCTTGCTTTCTCCTCATCGGAAATGCTTCAAGCCGCGACCCTGAGGCGCAGCAGTTGCCTAAAACCTGCCCCTGATCAAGTGGGCGGGTAAATGATAGGGACGGATATCGCTTTTTCAAGTGCCGATGCGGAAATTCAGGCGCTGGCATGGGAATTGCGCGCTGCCCGCGCCGCGAAACAAGCCGGAAAACATGCGTTCGTCGAGGGAACGAGCCCTCTCGGCGCAACTCGCAATCGGTTTGGATGAACTCGCTTGAGACGGGCGCATACATCTGCTAAACTGCCTTGATAAGGGGTAATCAGGACAGGGGAAACGTTATGGTGCCTGGCATTCGTTGCGGAATGAGATGGGTCGCGACGCTCGCGCTCCTGATGTCAGGATTGGCCGGAAGCGCGTTCGCGCAGTCGGAAGGCGCGGCTCTGGAGGAAATCGTCGTAACGGCGCGCAAGGTGGAGGAGCGGTTGCAGGACGTGCCGCTTGCGATTACCGCCTTCAGCGCCGCCGAGATCCAGTCGGCGGGAATCGAGAACCTCGACGATGTGGCCAACCTCACGCCAGGCATGACCTTCTCGAACCTGATCGGCGAGTTTCTTCCGGTGCCCGTGATTCGCAGTATTGCGCCCACAGCGGTTCAGGACCGGGAGAATAACGCGGCGATCTTTGTTGACGGCGTATACGTGTCTGGCCGCGAAGGACTGAATTTCAGTCAGCTCGATCTGGAGCGCATCGAGGTGGTGAAGGGTCCCCAGGCGGCGATGTACGGCCGCAACAGCTTCAGCGGAGCGGTCAATTTCGTGACCGCGCGGCCGACGGACGAGTTGCGTAGCAAGGCAGAGCTCACTTTCGGCGACCGGGGCCGGATCGTTGCGTCCGGCGCGATCAGCGGGCCGCTTGTGGAAGACAGGTTGCGCGCCCGTGTCGCAATCATCCTGAATCAATGGGACGGCTCCTATGAGAATCAGGTTCCCGACGGTCCGGACATCGGCGGATTCGAGTACGAAACTCTCCAGGGCAGTCTCTACTGGACGCCCACGGAACAATTCGAGGCGGGCCTTTCGCTGTACACCTCGAAGGACCAGATCGACGTGTCCGCCCTGACCTCGGTTACAGCGAACTGCGAAAACGTCAGCGCCAGGGGCGAGCGGCTGGCGAATTACTGCGGCGAACTGCCGAGCGTGGGCAAGAATGACTTGAGCATTCTCTCGGGAGCCGCCGGGGAAGAGCGGGACGTGGAGCGCGCCCATCTGACGATGAAGCTGGACACTGCGCTGGGCGAGTTCTCGGCGCTGTCGGGATTCTCGCAGGTTGAACAAACATTCCTTTACGATGGCTCGCGCGGCAATCCAACCACCACGTTCGCCTATCAGTCGTCGGTCTCGCCGTTTCCCCGAGCCTTCGTTCTCGGCACCTTCGACGTCGAACTGCTTCAGATCGGCGCGCCCGCCTCCACCGAAGAATTCAGCCAGGAGTTGCGTTTCACAAGCCCGGATGATGGGCGCTGGCGTTATTCGGTAGGCGCGTACTACTACAGCGTCGAGAAGAAGGATGGAAACAGCGGCGTGGCGGCGCAGACCCCCTTGCCGCGGGGATTTGCCAATTTCTGCCCCTGCATCCAGTTCTTCCCGGGCGTCGGTTTCGCCTTGCCGGCATTTCCACGGACATCGGTGGGTGACCTGGCTTTCCGCGGGTGGTTTTCCGGGCCCAGGGGGGACGCCACGGATGAGGTTGAGCAATTGTTGGAGACCGACGCCAGGTCGGTGTTCGGGTCCCTGGACGCCAACTTTACCGACCAGCTGAAGGGACGGGTCGAGCTGCGCTGGACGGACGAGGAAAAGCACAGTCAGGATTTTGTGTCCGATTTCGACCTCAACAACTCCTGGGACTTCATCTCCTGGCGGGCAACGCTGGACTTCAAGCCCAGCGAGAACACCATGTACTACGCGTCGATTGCGGGCGCCGAAAAAAGCGGGGCCTTCGATTTCGATAACGAGGAGAACATCAACGGAGAGCAGGTTTTCGTCGCGAGCTTCATTGACCCGGAAAAGAACACCTCCTACGAACTTGGCGTCAAGGGCACCTACATGGGCGGCCGTTTGAGCGCGGACATCGCCCTGTTCTTCATCGACTGGACCGAAATCGTGATTCCGCAATTGGTGGGAATTGATTCCAGCGGCATCCCGCTTACCGGCACCATCAGCCTCGACATGAACGCCGGAGATGCAACCGTGCAAGGGCTGGAGGCGTCATTCGGTTTCGCGTTCACCGAGAGCCTGACCGGCACCCTGGGCTTCTCGCTGACGGATTCCGAGTTTGACGACGCCAGGATCGAGTCGTTTGCCGACTTTCCCAGTTATGCGCCGGACGGCGATGTGGCTGGCAACGAGTTGTTGCGCCAGTCCGCGACCCAGGCAAATGCCACGCTGAATTACCGGCGCGCATTCCGGGGCGACATGGAGTGGTATGTGCGCACCGATGTCCTTTATACGGGCAAGCAATGGGTCGGCGCGGTCAATCAGGCGGAAATCCCCGCCCACACCTACGTCAACCTCAAAATCGGAATTGACGCCGAGCGTTACTCGGTGGAGTTGTGGTCGGACAATCTGCTGGATGACGACAAGCCGGTGGCCGGATTCCGCGACGTGTGGTTCTCGAACGCTTTGCCCGGCGGTGGGGCCGGCGGCTTCTTCGACACCTTCTTCCCGTGGCGCATCACGCTTTCGCATCCCCGCCGCCGTCAGGTAGGCGTTACCGCGAGGTTCAACTTCTAGCCCGCATTTCCCGGGGGCTGGTCCTTTTGACCCAGCCACGCCCACGGTGAAGGGAGCATGGACGCGCACCCCAGAGTCAAAATCCCAGCGACGCCCCGGCACCTGACGAAATATCCGCGCTGAATTTGTCGCGCTTGCGCTTTTACACCAAGTGTGGCTATCATGCCACCTTCTTCTGCCAAGTATGACCCTATGGCGTCTATCCTCCTGCTTAACGGCCCCAATCTCAACCTCCTGGGACAGCGCGAACCCGAAGTGTACGGAAAGGACACGCTCGCGGACATCGAACAACGCTGCCGCGCTGAAGCCCAGCGGCTGGGACATGATCTGAACTGTGGGCAGAGCAACAGCGAAGGGCGGATGGTGGACTGGCTGCAGGCCAATGCGCCGGGCGCCGACTTCCTGCTGCTGAATCCGGGCGCGTACGGGCACACCAGCATTGCCTTGCGCGACGCTCTGCTGGGGCTGGACCTGCCGTTTGTGGAAGTGCACCTGTCCAATGTGCATGCGCGGGAGGAATTTCGCCGCTCCTCCATGCTGACCGACATTGCCGTCGGCTGCATCAGTGGCCTGGGCGCGCAAGGCTACCTGCTGGCGCTTCAGTACGTGGCCGAACAACTGCGCGGCGAGAGTTGAGGATTACGGGGGGAGTTCGCATGGACTTGAGGAAGATCAGGACTCTGATCCAGCTTCTGCAGGAGTCGGAGCTGGCCGAGATCGAGGTTACCGACGGCGAACAGTCCGTTCGTATCAGCCGCACCAGCACGGTAGCAGCCGCGCAGGCCCCGCAACTGGTGACGGTTGCGCCCGGGCCGAGGGCGGACGCGGAAGAAACTGCGGTGCCCGAAGTTGAAGAGGCGGAGCCGGAGGGCGAGCAAGTGACCTCTCCGATGGTGGGGATCTTTTATGCGGCGCCTTCGCCCACATCGCCGCCGTTCGTTCGGGTGGGCGACAAGGTGCAGGCCGGCGACGTGCTCTGCGTAGTCGAAGCCATGAAGACCATGAACTACATCGAGAGCGAGCACTCCGGCGAGGTGGCGGCCATCCTGGTGGAGAATGCCGAGCCGGTGGAGTACGGCCAGCCGCTTTTTGTCATCCGCACCTGAGCGGCACGCGGATGTTCGAAAAAGTCCTGATCGCCAACCGGGGCGAGATCGCCCTGCGGATACTGCGCGCCTGCTGCGAACTCGGCATACGGGTGGTGGCCGTGCATTCCAGCGCCGACACTCAGCTCAAGCACGTTCGGCTGGCGGATGAATCGGTGTGCATTGGTCCGGCGCCGGCCGAGCAGAGCTACCTCAACATTCCCGCGATCATCGCCGCCGCCGAGGTGACCGGCGCCGACGCGATTCATCCCGGCTACGGATTTCTGGCGGAGAATGCGGATTTCGCCGAACGGGTGGAACAATCCGGTTTCACATTTATCGGCCCGCCGGTGAGCGCCATTCAGACCATGGGCGACAAGGTGCGGGCCATTCAGGCCATGAAGACGGCGGGCGTGCCCACCGTGCCGGGATCCGGCGGAGTGCTTGGGGACAGCATGGAAGACATCATGCGTCTGGCCGAGCGGATCGGTCCGCCGGTAATCGTGAAAGCGGCCGGCGGAGGCGGAGGACGTGGCATGCGCGTGGCGCAGACGGTGGACGAGTTGCCTCGCATCATTCCACTCACCCGCGGCGAAGCCCAGGCGGCATTCGGCGATCCGCGGCTGTATATGGAGAAATTTCTCACCCGGCCGCGTCATGTGGAGTTCCAGGTACTCGCCGATGGGCACGGCAAGGTCATCCACCTGGGCGAGCGCGACTGTTCCATGCAGCGCCGCCACCAGAAGGTCGTCGAGGAAGCGCCCGCCCCGGGTATCGGCGCGGAAGCCCGCGAGCGCATCGGCGCCCTGTGCGTGCAGGCTTGCGTCGATCTGGGCTACCGCGGGGCCGGCACCTTCGAGTTTCTCTACCAGGACGGCGAGTTCTATTTCATCGAGATGAACACCCGCCTGCAGGTGGAGCACCCGGTTACCGAGCTGATTACCGGCTTCGACATCGTGCAGGAGCAACTGCGGGTGGCGGCCGGCGAGCCGCTGGGTATCCGCCAGGAGGACATCACTTTTTTCGGGCACGCTATCGAGTGCCGTATCAACGCCGAGCATCCCGAGACCTTCGCGCCCTCGCCGGGAACGGTGGCGCTGTGGCATGCGCCCGGCGGTCCGGGGGTGCGCGTGGACAGCCACCTGTATACGGGCTACCAGGTGCCGCCGTACTACGATTCCCTGGTGGGGAAGGTGATCGCCTGGGGCAACAGCCGCACCGCCGCCATTGCCCGCATGAAGCTGGCCTTGAATGAAATGGTGACCGAAGGGCTGGTTACGAACATGTCGCTTCACCAGGCAATCCTTGAAACAGAAGGCTTTTCGGCCGGCGGAGCGGACATCCATTTTCTGGAGAAATGGCTGGAATCAACCACCGATTTGCAAGCCTCCGAGCGACCGTTCAATCCCGTGCTATAGTGGCCGCCCGCTCCCGGATTCGCCGGTAAAGCGGACACTGAAAAAACACCATTGGGGGAGTTGGTTTGACCGCCGACCAGGGGGTAGGTGATCGGCGCCAATCGGCGCACCTTTCGGGCCAGCCCGGCAACTCAAACGGATCGCGCACGCTTCGGGAACTTACCTGCGAGGCGGTGCGCGACTATTGCCATACGCTCAATGGGCGCTGGCCCACGGACCTCTACGACATCGTGGTCACGGAAGTGGAGTCGGCCCTGCTGGAAAGCGTGATGGAATACGCCGGCGGCAACCAGACTCGGGCGGCGCGCATGCTGGGTATCGACCGTGGCACCCTTCGCAGCAAGTTGCGCCGGCACGATCAAGGCTTGTGAAGCCGGCCCCGGCGGGGTGGCGCCAAAGCGGCAATATGAGCCGGTAGCGATACTAGTTTTGGCGTATGCGGCCCAGGGCCCTGTTTAGCGTATCCGACAAGACCGGCGCGGTTGAGTTCGCGGCCCGCTTGTCGGAGCTCGGCTGGGAACTCATCGCTTCCGGGGGCACTGCCGGCGCCCTGCGCCGAGCGGGGCTCGCAGTTACCGGCGTGGCTTCGGTAACCGGCGAACCGGAGTTGATGGGCGGGCGCGTGAAGACGCTGCATCCGGCCATTCACGGTGGCTTGCTCTGCCGTCCCGAAATCGACGCCGGCGAAATGCAAGAGCATGGTATTCGGCCGATTTCGCTGGCCGTGATCAATCTTTATCCATTTGTGGAGACCGCTTCGCAGGCGGGCGCCGGGCGCGCGGAGGTGATCGAGCAGATCGATGTGGGCGGACCGGCCATGATTCGGGCGGCGGCCAAGAACCACCAGCGTGTGGGCGTGGTGGTGGATCCTGCCGACTACGAGCCGATCGCCGTTGAAATTGAGGCTTCCGGGGAATTGAGCGAAGGCACCCGCTGTGAGCTTGCGGCCAAGGCTTTCGATCACACGGCACGCTACGACCGGGCGATACACGGCTGGCTGGCGTCCGGCGGCCGCGCGGCATCGTCCGGGGGCAGCGCCGATGAGCCTCTGCCGGATCGGCTCTCCGTGGAACTGGTAAAGCAGGCGGACCTGCGCTACGGCGAGAACCCGCATCAGCAGGCCGCCTTGTATGCTTCTGCGAGCGCGCCGGACGACGCCGACATTCGCCTGCTCGGCGGCAAGCCGCTCTCCTACAATAATCTTGCCGACGCGGACCTGGCCCTGCAATGTGCCGCGGCGCTTCCGAAATGTACCTGCGCCATCGTCAAGCATGCGACCCCCTGCGGAGTAGCGGTGAGCGGCAGTGCGAGCGTCGCTTATCGGCGCGCGTTTGCCGCCGACCCCGAATCCGCTTTCGGCGGCGTCATCGCCTTCAACTGCCCATTGGACGAAGAAGCCGCCCGGGCGGTGGCCGAGCAGTTCGCCGAAGTTGTGATCGCGCCCGAGTTCTCGCCCGGGGCGCTGGATGCCCTCAAGGCGCGCGGCAATTTGCGCATTTTGAAACAAACTCCGCTGTCTTCCGGCCGTGATAGTGGCTTGCCCGGCCTAAAGGTGCTGCAGGGTGCCGTTTTGGCGCAGACTCCGGATACCGCGGCGGAGAAGCGCCACGAGGTGGTCAGCCAACGCGTGCCCACCGAAAGGGAAGAGCGCGATGCCCGGTTCGCCTGGACTGTCGCCCGCTTCGTTTCATCCAACGCGGTAGTGTATGCACGCGACGGACAAACGCTGGGCATCGGCGGCGGGCAGACCAGCCGCGTAATGAGCGCCCGCATCGCCGCCCAGCGCGCTTCTTCCGCCGGTTTCGACCTGGCCGGCGCCGCCATGGCGTCGGACGGTTTCCTTCCGTTTGCCGACGGCCTCACCACCGCCGCCGCCGAGGGCGTAACCGTCGTCATACAGCCCGGCGGCTCGATCCGCGACAAGGAAGTGATCGCCGCGGCCAATGAACATGGCGTGGCCATGCTGTTTACCGGCGTGCGCCATTTCCGGCACTGATGAAAGTCCTCGTTATCGGCTCCGGCGGCCGCGAGCACGCGCTGGCCTGGAAACTCGCCTCCTCCCCCCGCGTGAGCGAAGTCCTTGTTGCACCCGGCAACGCCGGTACCGCTCGCGAGCCCGGCGTGCACAACGTGCCGTTGGACGCGGACGAGAACGCTCGCTTGATCGCGTTTGCCCTTACGGAAGGCGTGGAGCTTGTCGTTCCCGGACCGGAAGGGCCGCTGGTAGCCGGCCTCGTCGATCAGATGGCCAGAGCCGGACTGCGCTGTTTCGGACCCACAGCGGCCGCAGCCCGGCTGGAGGGATCGAAAGGGTTCGCCAAGCAGGTGCTGGCTGACGCCGGCGCGCCCACTGCCGGGTACCGGGAGTTCACCGAACTGGAGCCCGCGCTGCGGCACGTGGACGAGCGCACGGCGCCCATGGTGGTGAAGGCAGACGGTCTGGCCGCCGGCAAGGGCGTGATCCTGGCCGAAACGCGCCAACAAGCTCGCGCGGCGCTCAAGGACATGCTCGAAACGGGCGCGTTCGGCGATGCGGGCCGCCGGGTACTGGTGGAGGACTTCCTTGTGGGTGAGGAAGCCAGTTTCATCGCGTTGGTGGACGGCGAGCATGTCCTGCCGCTGGCCTCTTCGCAGGACCACAAGGCGCGCGACGATGGGGACCACGGGCCAAACACCGGCGGCATGGGCGCCTACTCGCCGGCGCCGGTGCTGGACCCATCGGTAGAGGCCAGGGTCATGAGCGAGATCATGCACCCTGTGGTCCGTACGATGCGTGACAATGGCACGCCTTTCAGCGGCGTGCTCTACGCCGGCTTGATGATTTCGCCCGATGGCGCGCCCCGGGTCCTGGAGTTCAATGTGCGCTTTGGCGATCCGGAGTGCCAGCCGCTGATGATGCGCCTCAAGACCGATCTGCTGGATCTTGTGGACGCGACCCTGGCGGGCCGGCTCGACCAGGCCCGCCCGCGCTGGACCCGGAAAAGCGCGCTGGGCGTGGTGATGGCTTCAGACGGCTATCCCGGCAGCTATTCCACCGGCCAGCGTATTGAAGGTCTGGATGCGCCCGACGGAGACACGGTCAAGGTGTTTCACGCGGGCACGGACCTAAAAGACGGCGAGGTGGTCACCTCCGGCGGCCGGGTGCTGTGCGTAACGGCCCTCGGCGAGACGCTCCCCCAGGCGCGGGAGCGGAGCTACGGCAAGGTGTCGGAAATCGCCTTTGAAGGCGCCTTCTGCCGATCCGATATCGGCGCCCGCGCGCTGGCCCGGTTGCACGATTAACGGAGAATGTTCCGGAGAGCCAAGGGAAAGCGCATGACGTATCGCATCGGCATTATCGGCACGGGCGCCGCGCCCACCGGGACCAGCGTGCCTCCTGCGCCCATTGCGGAAATCGCAGGGGAGGGTTTTTCGCCAGAACTCATTGAACCGCGCATGCGCACCTTCCCCATGACGCCCTTCGATCGTGGCCTGACCGCGCTGGCGTACCTGGATTGCGCTCTGGAAGCGGAGAAAGTGGGGTTCGACGCCGTGTTCATCAATACCGTGGGCGATTACGGCATTGATGAAATGAAATCAGCCACCAACATGGTCGTGGTGGGCGCCGGCGAAGCCACCATGGCCCTGTGCGCCAACACCGGCCGCAACTTCTCCATCGTGACGATCTGGCCGCGCAAGCTGAATTTCATCTTCGACGAGCGCGTGGCGAGTTGCGGCATGGAGAATCGCTGCGTTTCGATCCGAAACGTGCTGCAGGATGCCGAGATCGCGGATGTGGGGGACGCCGGCGCAACCACCGCCGGTCTGCAGCAACGCAAGGAAGCGCTCAAGGACCGGATCGTCGAGACTATCCACGCTGCTGTCGCCGAAGACGGAGCCCACGCCGTGATGCTCGGCTGCACCTGCATGGCGCCCGTCGGGCCCGACATTGCCGCACGGGTTGGCGGCGTGCCCGTATTCGAGCCCATGCGCGTCGGCTACAAGACCGCCGAAGCTCTGCTCGCACTGGGCGTTCGTCACAGCGACGTGGCCTTCCCCAAACCCAATCCGGAAAATCTCAGCGCCGTAGGCACTCTGGTTGCCGGCCAGGGTAACGTGGATCTGGGTGGCGACTGCGAAGTATGCGTGATCGCCGACGAGAAATCGCCGCCGCGCTAGCCCGCCGCCAGCGCCGTTATCCGGCTGGGGCGAGGTCGGTGGTTGGGAGCGCAATTCGATCGAGAAGTAGCGAACTCACGCATCCGCAGTAGTCGTTTGACACCCTGGGCTGTTGCGGGATATAACTGGGCACAAGGGAAGGTCACAGGGACTTTTCATGGAGATCCAGGGAGGAGAAGAATGTCTCAGGCTTCATTCGATACCCATGCGGCGGTACGGAAACTCGAACGAGCGGGATGCCCGGCCCCGCAGGCGGAAGCGATGGTTTCGCTGGTGATGCAGGTGTCAAACGTTAACTTGCAGTTGGCGAAAGATGTAGAGCGTATGCGGCTTCACATCGACAACAACATAGCCAGCAAGAAGGATCTCGCCGCCCTTCGTGTCGAGATGCAGGCCGGTTTCACGAGTATGGACGAACGTTTTGCCAGCCTTGAAGCGCGTTTTGCGAGACTTGAAGCGCGGCAGGAGCAGGCGGAAAAGGTCATGCTTACCAAGGGAGAACTGTACCGGGCGCTTTGGGTGCAGGGCGGAGTGCTTGCCACGCTGATCCTGACCCTTGCCGGAGCAATGCTGGGCTTCGCGCTCTTCCTCCTCAACACTTCCTGATTTCTCCCCCTTTTTCGCCTCTCTCGGCGAAGCGCTGCTGCTGGCGTCTCCCTTCTGAGGGCGAGTGTCTTCTCCCTCCGCTCGCAGGGGACGCATGAACCCGTCCCTGGGGCTCGGCAACGGCGTGCGCGCCAAGCAATTGGCGCACACTGGCGTTGACGCCCCTGCGAGAGGAGGGAGGAGAAACTCGCCCCAGGAAAGCAGGCGGACGGGCTAGAAGTTGTAGGCCAGCCGGATACCGTAGCTTCGCGGAATGGGCGCGGAGACCCGGACTTCGTTCTTGTTCGGACCCGAAATAAAGGTGAACAGGTCCACGCCGAGCGCGCCTTGCAGGAATTCATCGTGATCCAGGGCGTTCTCTACGAAGGCCTCGACCGAAAAACTCGCGCTGCGCGCGCCGATACGGATATTCACGTTACTGTAGGGCGACGTTTTCGCGATATTGGAAAAATCCGTGTAGCGGCTGCCCTGGTGGGCCCAGTCCACCCGGCCGTACCAGTCCCAATCGCCCATCAGATTGTCCTCGTACTGACCGGACACGGCCCATGTGACCCGGGGCGCGCTGGGCAATTCATTGCCAACCACGCCGTCGAAGCTTCCGTAAACCAGATTGCAGTCGCCGCACACGAAGGATTTCACCTCGGTATCGTTCAGGCCATAGGAGGCGGAAAGCGTCAGGTTTTCGGTGGCCTGAAACTGGCCTTCGAATTCAACGCCCCGGAGTTCCGCGGTGCCGTTGTTGAGGACGACGTTGATCAGGTTGGCGACGCCGTCGGCAACCACTGGAATACTGTTGCCGACCTGCCCGTTCAGCCATTCATCGTAGTAGAGAGCCAGGGTGGTGCGGGCGCGCCCGCCAAGCCAGGTGGCCTTCCAGCCAATCTCGTAGTTGTCCAGCTTCTCTTCAAGAATATTGAGGCCGGCCGTCGGTGCCACGGCCCTTAAGGCGTCCAGCACCGGCTGACTTGCGCTGGCCAGCACCGCATTGAAGCGTCCCGGCCGAAAACCGCGCGAGTACAGCACGTAAACCGTCGAGTTTTCCGCGTACCTGTAGTCCAGCGAGATTCGCGGAGCGAAGCTCTTGAACGTTGCGCTGAAAACCAGCGGCATCTCGGGCGGTAGCTGATTCACGCCAATCAGCGTATTCTCCGAAATTTTGTCCCATTGGTAACGCGCTTCGGCGCTCAGGGTCAGCTTGGGGGTGATGTCGTAATACGCAGCGCCGAACACGGCAGGCGTTTCCACCTCGCGTTCCACGATGGCGGACACGAAGAACGGTCCGATAATCAGGTTGCCGTACACCGACTGGCCCGGTGAATAGGCATCAAAATAATTGAAGCCCGCAACCCAGCGAAAGCGCTTGTCCTGAGGCGATGTGACGCGGAATTCCTGACTGTAGTCTTCCTGCTTGTTCTGGATCGCCAGCGTGGTGTTCCAGTCCGGTCGGACATCCGTGCGGCCGAGCACGCCAATGAACCGCGGCGCAAAAGGGTTGGCTCGCGAACGGCCGTCCCGGTAGTTCAGATCAATGATGTTCTGGTTCTTGTCGGTATGGAATGCCGACAAGGAGGCGAATGAATAACCCGAAGAGTGCTCGTAGTCGATGCGTAGATTGGTCTGGAAGGCCTCGCGCTTAAGCCCCGGTTCGCGGTGGAAATCGGGATCGAACACCAGCCAGTTGGGATTCGGATCGAACAGGGTTTTTTCGAGGATGGGATCAATCACCGTGTCGGCGGAAAAAATCGCCGGGTCCAGCTCGCTCATGCTGGGCAGCTCGCCGCAAACGTAGCCGAACGCGGCGCGCGAGCCCGGCTCAACCCCGGGGCGAAGCGGCGCGCTCAATGGGTCGCAACTGCCGTCGATATTGCCGCGCCCATTGTAGGAATCCTGCTTGAGGGCGAACTGGGTGGCTGCCCAGTCCTCGTCTACGAAGAAATTGACGAACAGTTTCGCCTTCAGCGAGTCGGTGGGCGTGAAAACGATCGAGGTCGAAACGGAATTGGTGGTGCGTTCGCCCAGCTTGTCGGACGGGTCGGCATGGTTGTCGATGTACCCCCCCCCTGACGCCAGTGTCGGCCGCTAACCCGCATCGACAGCTTATCCTTCACGAGGGGTCCCTCAATCATGATGTGCTGTTCGTTCGAGCCGAACCTGGCGAGGTCGGTGGAAATCCGACCGCCAAATTCGTTACCGGGCTCCTTCATTACAAAGTTCAGGGCGCCGACGAAAGTGGACCGGCCGAAATACGCGCTCTGCGGGCCTTTCAGGATCTCCACGCGCTCGGTGTCGACAATGCTGGGAGAATAGCCTCCCACCACCGGGGCGCCGTCGATGAACAGCAGGCCGCCAGCGTTGACGCCCACATTGATGTTCAGGTACAGGCCGCGGAAAACCAGGGCATTGGACGATCGGTCATTGCGCCCTGAGCCGCCCTGCTGGTTGGTGAAGCTGAAACTGGGCGTGTACAACTGAATGTCGTTCAATTCCGCCATGTCGATGGATTCGAGATCCTCGGCGGAAAAGGCGGTAATGGCCAGCGGCACTTCCATCAGGTTTTCCTCGACCTTTCGAGCCGTAACCACGATTTCTTCCAGTGCAAACTCCTGCGCGCGCACCGGCGCCGGCGTGCCCAGCAACAGCGCGAGCGACGGGATGGCCGCAACAAGGCCCGCAAACAAAAAACGTTTCATCCTGTCCCCTCCAAGTGGTCCCCTCCAAACCAATGCAGCCGTGAGAAAAGCCATAAACCGATATGGCCTCACCACAAGGCTGCGTTTCGCACCGCAAGCATAAACGACGTGGCGCCAAAACAACAAACGGGATGCTACCCTACTCTGCATGAGTTCCGGGCTATTGAAGAAGTCGATCAGCCGTCGCACGTTCAATTCAGGCGCGGCGCTTGCGTCGCTTGCGGTGGCTGCTCCGTTTGTGCATACCAGCCGCGCCAGGGCTCGGGAATCGACCGATGTCGTGGTTATGGGAGCGGGATTGTCCGGCCTTAACGCGGCCTGGATACTCAGTGAAGCCGGGCTTGATGTGCTGGTGCTTGAAGGCAGCAACCGTATCGGCGGCCGTGTGTGGTCGTCCAAGGAAAAATGGGTAACGAACGCTGGAGAGGCGCCGATCGAACTGGGAGCATCGCAAGTGGGTCCTTCCTATGCCCGCGTGCTCTACGCCATAGAACGCTTGAAGCTTTCAACCCTGGACGAGGACCGAAAGCTGTTGCCGTTCGCCTATCACCTCGACGGCACGCTTGCCAAAGGGTCCGAATGGCCCGACTCTCCTCATAACAGGACGGTTGGCGACGAACGTGAAATCCCCGCCGTTCAGTTCGCCTCGGAGATGCTGGCCAGGATCAATCCGCTCAAGGAACTGGACGACTGGCTGAGCCCCCGTTTCAGCGACTACGACGTTTCCATACACGACCTGCTGGCGCGCCACGGTGTGTCGGAGGGTGGCATCCGGCTGGCGGGGCGCCAATCCGATCTTCATGGCGTTTCCGCGCTGCGTCTCTTCCAGGAGCAGACCCGCGGGTCCTTCGAGGCGCGGTTCACCGGCTCGCTGGGCGAGGACGGACAACCCCTCGAACACTGGCCGAAGAACATTGCCGGCGGGACCATCGCCCTGCCCCTGGCCATGGCCGCGGAATTGCCACGGGAAGTGCGCCTGGGACAGCAGGTTACGGCGATAGAAATCGAACGGGACGGGGTGGATGTGCGGACTCTGGACGGAGGTCGTTACCGTTCCCGATTCGCAGTCGCAGCGACGCCGTTCACGGTTTTGCGGGACATCTCTATCTGGCCCCGCCCGCCGGGTCCGCAATTCCAGGCCATACAGCAGCTCAATTACGCGGAAACCACTCGGGCGTTCTGCCGGATCAGGGAACCCTTCTGGCAGGAAGACGGCTTCGAGCCCTCGCTGTTTTCCGATGGGGCCGTGCGGATGTTCTGGACCATCGACAACCACACCGGCGAGGGGGAGCATCGGGGTATGTTCGTGCTAACCAACGCCGCGGGCAAGCAGGTAGCGGCCCGGCCTCCGGAAAGCGCCGTCCGCTTCCTGATTGACGAGATGGCGCGTATCCGGCCCGCATCGCGCGGACAGATCGAGATCCTTCGCTATCACTCATGGGAACGCCAGCCGCTGCAACGCGGCTGCAGCCCGATGTTCGCGCCCGGACAGGTTACGGCGTTCGCCAATGAAATGTCCTTGCCCCATGGCCGCTTGCATTTCGCCGGAGAACACACGCGGCGCCTGGACTACGGCATGGAAGCGGCCATGGAAGCCGGAGAACGCGCGCCCTTGAAGTTCTCGATCGAATCTAGCTCGCGTCCATTTTCGGGCGGGTTTCTCCACCCACCTCGCGCAGGGGCGTCAACGACCAGGATGTCGTTGCCGAGCCCCAGGGATGGGTTCATGCGTCCCCTGCGCGAGGAGGGAGGAGAAACCCGCCCGAAAATGGACGCGAGCCAGCCTGCCGTCAAGTGGCGCTCATGGCCCCTTCTCCATGTCCTTCATGATGGCAGGCAACTGGGTGTGCAGACCCACGGCGTCTTCGATGGCGATCTGAAACGCGACGCCGGCTCCCGGTTCGGTTTCGAACCGGCCTGCGTCGCAAATGCGCTCCAGTATTTCCCGTGCGCGCGCTTCCGCCACCAGAAACAGCAACACGTTGCGCATCGACTTGAGCTCCAGCCCGAGAAATGTCTTTTCGGGTTTCAGACCCTCGCCGCGCATGCTGGTGATCACCGTGGCACCGGTAGCGCCGGCCTCGCGCGCCACGTCGATGATGTGGGCTGTTCTGTCGTCCGGCACCAGGGCGACAATAAGCTTCATTCTCATCTCAGTAGTGCCCCACGGCCCACGGCCCTTGAGCCATTTCGGGGGCTGCGATCATTCAGAAAACCGTGGTTGCTTGTGGGCGCCGCGTCCGCCAGCCGGCAATCGTTCCAAGACCCGGGCGATCAGCCCATTTTCATCGTTTCGAAGAAGGCCTTGTTTCTGCGCGTGTCGCGCATCTTGTCGAGCAGAAATTCGGCGGCGGCCAGTTCGTCCATGGGGTGGAGAAGCTTGCGCAGGACCCAGATCTTCTGAATTTCGTCCGATTCAGTAAGCAGGTCCTCGCGCCGCGTGCCGGAGCGGTTGATGTTGATGGCGGGGAACACGCGCTTCTCGGAAATCCGCCGGTCCAGATGGATCTCGGAGTTGCCAGTGCCCTTGAACTCTTCGTAGATCACTTCGTCCATCTTCGATCCGGTATCGACCAGCGCAGTAGCCAGGATTGTGAGGCTGCCGCCTTCCTCGATATTGCGGGCCGCGCCGAAAAAGCGCTTGGGACGCTGCAGCGCGTTGGCTTCCACGCCGCCGGAAAGCACCCGGCCGGATGACGGCGTGACCGTGTTGTAGGCCCGCGCCAGCCGCGTGATGGAATCCAGCAGGATTACCACGTGGCGGCGATGCTCGGCCAGACGCCGGGCCTTGTGCAGGACCATCTCGGCAACCTGCACATGCCGGGTGGCGGGCTCGTCGAAGGTGCTGGAGACTACTTCGCCGCGCACGGTGCGCTGCATTTCCGTCACTTCCTCGGGGCGCTCGTCGATCAGCAGCACGATGAGAAAGGTTTCCGGGTAGTTCGCCGCGATCGACTGGGCGATGTTCTGCAGCAGCATGGTCTTGCCGGCCTTCGGCGGAGACACGATCAGTCCCCGCTGGCCCATGCCGACAGGCGCAACCATATCGATGATGCGCGCGGTGAGGTCCTCGGTGCTGCCGTTGCCCTGTTCCAGCGTGTAGCGTTCCTTGGGGAACAGCGGCGTGAGGTTCTCGAACAGCACCTTGCCCTGAGAATTGGCCGGCGCCTCGAAATTGATCAGGTGCATCTTCAGTAGCGCGAAGTAGCGCTCGTTGTCCAGGGGTGGACGCACCAGCGCAGCCAGCGTGTCGCCGGTGCGCAGATTGAAGCGGCGTATCTGACCCGGCGAGACGTAGATGTCGTCCGACCCGGCCAGGTAGGACTCGTCGGCGGAGCGCAGGAAACCGAAACCGTCCTGGAGGATTTCCAGCACGCCCTCGGCGTAGATGGACGCGTCCTTTTTGGCGTGCGCTTTCAGCACCGAGAAGATGATGTCCTGTTTTCGCGCCCGGGCGAGGTTTTCCAGGCCCAGTTCGCGTCCCTGCTCGAGGACTTTGGCAACCGGAAGCTTCTTGAACTCGCTCAGCTTCAGCACATGGTCCAGCTTGGCGAGTTGTTCGGTGGAGATCGTTTCCTCAACCGTGAACACGCCCACGTCACCGTGCTGGCGGCGGTCCCGGCGCCGTCCGCGCGGGGCGGCATTGGGGTTTCTGGGACGGGACGGCCGACGCTGGCGTCCCGGGTTTCCGCCGTAGTTCCTCACAGTTTTTCTTCCAGCATCCGAGAAATCTGTTGGCGGGACTGCGCGCCCACCACCTGCATTTCCACCTGTCCGTTCTTGAACAGGATCAGCGTGGGAATACTGCGGACGTTGTAGCGGAAAGCCGTTTGCTGCGCCTCGTCCACGTTGAGCTTCACGATCTGCAAGCGACCTGCGTACTCGTCCGCGACCTGCTCCAGCACCGGCGCGATCATTCGGCAGGGACCGCACCACTCCGCCCAGAAATCCACCAGAACCGGTGTTTCGCTGCCAAGAACTTCGGACTGGAAGTTTGCTTCCGCTACGTGAGTAACACTCATATAAGGCTCCCCTTGAGAGACGTCAAATGGAGAAGAATCATGTAGGCGAGGCCCCTTGCCTCCCCTTGAAAACCTTTGCCCGCTCCGATTGTCAGGAGGGATCTGATAACGGCTGCGCCGACTGCGAAAAGCCGCGCGGCCCCCGGACGATTGCGGGTGTGTGGAGCATTCTACATGAAAAATCGCCACAGTGGGCTTGATGCGCGTGAAGCGCTTCCGCCGGTTGCGGGCATCGGCGGCCTGTTACGCGCGTTCGCCTGTTACGCGCGTTCGCGTGTTACGCGCATCGGCGGCCGGTTACGCGGGCCAGCAGCCTGTTGCGCGCTCGCCGGTGTTGCCGCTATTCCGCGCAGTCCCTCCAGCAGGAGCGCCGGGGCCTGTTGAGCGGGCGAGAGCCGGCGGTGCCCGCGTCGCGCATTTACAATACGCAACGGCCAAAAAGTCCAACCCTTGTCCGAAGACCCAATACGTTTCGATTCGCTTGATCTGCCGCCACCGCTTCGGACCGGCGTCCGGCGGGCTGGTTTTGAGACGCTGACTCCCATCCAGGCGATAGCCTTGCCCGCGGCGATGGCCGGGCGCGATGTCGCGGGTCAGGCGCAAACCGGCACCGGCAAGACGGCGGCGTTTCTGCTGGCGTTGTTCAACCGGCTGTTGCGCAATCCTGCACCCAAACGCTCGAACGTGTCTTCTCCACGCGCCGTGGTGCTGGCACCCACAAGGGAACTCGCACAGCAGATTGAGCGCGACGCGCAACAGCTGGGAGCCGCCACCGGTTTGAGCATGATGGTGGTATACGGCGGCGCGGCATACAAGTCGCAGCGCGAGCGTTTGAGCCGCGGAACCGACCTTTTGATCGGCACTCCCGGGAGACTTCTGGACTATTACCGCCAGGGCGTGTTCACGCTGTCTTCAGTGGAAGTGATCGTTATCGACGAAGCCGACCGCATGTACGACCTGGGCTTCATCCGCGACATCCGCTACGTGATGCGGCGGCTGCCGCCGCGCGAAAAGCGCCTGAGCATGCTGTTTTCGGCCACGCTGGGCTACCTGGTTCTGGAACTGGCCACCACGCACCTCAACGCCCCGGAGATCGTGCGCATCGAGCCCGACAAGAAGGTCGTGGACGAAGTGGAGCAGTGGCTGTATTACCCCTCCAGCGAAGAGAAGGCGCCCCTTCTGGGAGCCCTGCTGTCGCAGGCAGGCGTAGAACGCAGCATGGTTTTCGTGAACACGCGGCGCGAGGCCGACCAGTTGGCTCGCTGGCTGGGCGAGCGGACAATAAGCGCCGAGGCCATTTCCGGGGATGTCCCGCAATCCAGACGGATGCGGATGCTCAAGCGCTTCCATGATGGCGAACTGCCGGTTCTGGTTGCCACGGACGTGGCATCGCGCGGGCTGCATGTGCCGGACGTAACTCACGTGTTCAACTACGATCTGCCGCAGAACCCCGAGGATTATGTGCATCGTATCGGGCGCACGGCGCGCGCCGGGGAAATGGGGCAGGCCGTCAGTTTCGCCTGCGAGCACTACGCCTATTCGCTGCCCGAAATAGAGACCTTTATCGGCCACTCGATTCAGCGCTGCTCCATTGACCCGGACATGCTCGCGCCCTACGCCAATGCTCCGCCGCCGCGGGCTCAGCAGGCGAAAAAGCACTCCCACCGCCCGAAACGCTCCGCTCGCCGCCCGCGTCGCCGGCCCCGCAAATAGCAAGACGATCCATGGGTGTCGCAACGAGTGGAGACTTCTCCGGCCTGATCGAACCCGTGGTGCGCCTGACACGTGAAGCGGGCCGGATCATTCTTCCGCTGTTCCGCTCGGAACAGCTCGGAGTCGACTACAAGTCGGACCGCACTCCGGTTACCGAGGCGGACCGCGCGGCACACAGGCATATCGTTTCGGGACTGAGGCGCCTGGCGCCGGAGCTTCCCGTGCTGTCCGAGGAATCGGGGGAAGAACTGCACAGCAGGCCGCGCTCGGATTGGGTGCGACACTGGTTGGTGGACCCGCTGGACGGAACCCGCGAGTTCATCCGCGGCGGCGAGGAGTTCACCGTAAACATTGCGCTGATCCATGTGGACCAGCCGGTGCTCGGCGCGGTGTATGCGCCAGCGAAGGAGGAGATGTACTTTGCCTGGCAGGGCGGCGGGGCGTTCTTCTGCCGCCGCGGATCGGACGCCGCGGAGAAGATTGGCGTTCGTCGGCCACCCTCAAGCCCGCTGCGGGTGCTGGCCAGCCGTTCGCATGCCGCCTCGGCGGTCGAACGCTACGTGGGCGCCATGGGCGTAACACGGCGGCGCGCGGCGGCGAGTTCGCTGAAGTTCTGCCTGGTTGCGCGCGGCGAGGCCGATGTCTATCCCCGCATGGGACCCACTTCCGAGTGGGACACGGCCGCCGGGCAAGCGGTGCTGGAATGCGCGGGGGGCGCGGTGATCGACCTCAAGGGCCGCCGTTTCCGCTACCGCAAGAAATCCACTCTGAACCCCCCGTTTATCGCCTGCGGCGACCCCGCCCACGACTGGCTGCAATACCTCCCCTGAACCTCCATTCCGACTGACCCGGCCTTCTGCGTCCCCCTGCCTTCCAGGAGACGCATGAATCCATCCATGGAGCTTGACTCCGCCATCCCGGGCTCCGACACTCCTGGAAGGCAGGGGGACGCAGAAGGCCGGGTCAGTCGGCCCAGGCGAGCACGTCGGGGATGTAGCGGCGCGCTTCCGACAGGTAGGCGGCGGTCAGTTCGTGAAAGCCGCGCGTTTTTCGGCCCACCGCGTGCCAGACCGCGTGCCCGGGCTGTTCGGGCATGGCGAGGAACCTTTGCCAGGGCGCCAGGTACACCGATGAGAATACTGCTTCCAGTCGGCCCGGCCCCTGATCGTTCAGTGAAGGGATATCCACTACTGTCGATCCATACTCCGCAAGAGGGATGGGACGCTGCTCAGGGTAGTCGCGCGAGCCGGTCATCAGCAGTTTGTCGCCGCTGCGCACCCAGCTCAAGTCCAGCGCTGTCGTTTCGCCCCCCGCTACCGGCGTTTCGGTAATCCGGCCCTCGTCGTCGGGCTGAAGAATGACGTGCGATCCGATCACGTTCGGTTCCACCTGGTTGGTCTCTTCGGTGAAGGGGTTGCGGTACTCCTTGCCGTTGAGGATTTCGCCCGTGTCGGGATTCTTGAATACCGTCATCACCTTCGACCACACCTCGTAGCGGTTTTCCCCCAGGCGCACGAAACGCTTGGTCTCGCATCCCTCCGCGGCGAACAGAACCCTGGGGTTGCGGTCGGGGGTGACGGCCACGTACACGCCGCTCCACCACCACGGTGCGATGCCGCCTTCCCGGCCGCAGCGCACCCGCACGAAATTGTCGAACAGGCGCTCGGGCGTCTCGGCCCAGTCGTCGCTCAAGTCCCGGCGAGGGAGGTCCGCCTGCGCTTCGTCGTCGGCGGAGACATCGTCGTTCACGGCGTTTTCGCTTCCGGGCGCACAGGCGCCCGCGGCGAGTCCCGCAAGCGCCAGGGCGTATCCGCCAAGCACATCGCGCCTGCTCAGTTCGCTGTTGGTTCGGGGCATGGACGTTTCCTCGCATTGGAAGGGCGCTTATAGTAGCGCGGCGCGAACGAGATGCCAGATGCACGAACGGGCCCCATTCCATATCAAGGCGCTGCACGGCTTCACCGGATCGGTGGGGAACCTCGTGTTTGTGGTGTTCGAGTTGTTCGTGCTGTTTTTCTACCAGCGCGTGGTGGGCCTGGACGGGCGTCTTGTCGGACTGGCGATTTTCATCAGCCTGGTGGTGGATGCCCTGACCGATCCCGTGATCGGCGATTGGTCCGACCGCCTGCGAGCCCGATTCGGACGCAGGCACACCATGATGTTCGGTTCCGTGCTGCCGATGGGATTGTTCTTCTTTCTGCAGTTCATCCCGCCAGCGGGTCTTTCGCAGCAGGGCCTGTTCCTGTGGCTGCTGGTCATGTCCGTCGGCGCCCGCGTCATGCTCACTTTCTTCGATGCTCCCGCGGCTGCCGTTACGGCGGAGGTGGCGGTCCGCCCGGCCGATCGCGCGGAAATGGGCATTTACCGTCAGGTGGCGGGGTTGTTGGCCTACCTGGGCATCCTCTATCTCGCCTTCAGCGTATTCTTCAACGCCACCGACGCATTTCCGGTGGGCCAGGAGAACCCAGCGGCCTATGCACCCTTTGGCGCTGCGGCCGCCATTGCTTTGATGGTGTTCATGACGGTGGCGGCGGCGGGAACCTACCGGCACATCCGGTCCTTTGAAAGCAGCTTGCCGCCGCCTTCCAGAAGCCGGTTCGACTGGATGAAGACGCTGCGGGCCTGGGGCGATCTGATTCTCACGGTGCGCAATACGCGGGCGCTTTTCTGGGGTCTGTTGCTGGCCACCACCATGGGGTCCTGTTTCCGTTCGCTGAACTTGCATTTCGGGTCCTATCTCTGGGGTCTGACCACGGAGCAGATGCAGGCTTGGCAGCAGGCGGTGCCCTACGGCATGCTCGCTGCCGCTATCGGCGCCCGGTTCATCGTTACGCGGACCGAGCCGAAATATCTTTATCTGACCGGCTATACGATCCTGCTTACGTCCTATGTCGCGCCGTTGTTCCTTACCTTGCCGGGATTGTTGCCCGAATTCGGGAGCGCCGCGCTCGCCGGCGTCCTGTTCGGTTTTCAGTTGGCGGCCGGCCTTGGCGCGGGCCTGCTGATGATCTGTTCGCTGATCATGTTCGCGGAAACGACCGACGAGTACCGCTTCGTGCGCAATGTTTCGCGCACCGCGCTGATTCTGGGTTTGATCACCTTCGGCAACAAGCTCGCCAGCGGTGTGGGCAAGGTGGTTTCGGGCTGGATTCTGGAGTGGGTGGAATTTCCGGACGTCAAGTCCGGCGTGGAGGTGAGTTTCGAGGTGGCCAGCGGCCTCGCGCTCTACGCCGGCATCTTCTGCGCGGTGGCCGGTCTGGCCGGTCTGGCGGTGCTGTCCACCTTCCGCCTGACACGCGCCCGTCATGCTGAAATTGTCGCCGCCCTGCGCGAGCGGGACAGGCTGACGCAAACCGAGGCGTCGTCGGGATAGCGGCCGCGACCATGCCGACACTTACACTGGAACAGGCCCAGGGCGCCGCCGAGCGCTTTGACGAGGCCGAACGGACCCGCCGCCAGATGCGCCCGCTTGCGGGCGAGAACGTTACGGTGGAGGAGGTGCTGGCGGCCACCGAGGCGGTGTATCCGTCGCTGGAATTGATCGCTGCGCGCAGCTACCGGGTTGATCCCGATACCGGACGCACCCGAACGGTAATCGACACCATTGCCGACAACGCAGCCTCGGCGGGCGTGGTCCTGGGCTCCCGGGGATTCGACCCGCGGGCAGTGGACTTGCCCTGGGCCGGCGGCATCCTGTATCGCAACGGCGAGGTGGAAGAAACCGGTTTGGCGGCCGGCGTGATGGGGCACCCCGCCAACGGCGTGGGCTGGCTGGCGCGCCGGTTTGCGGCGCACGGCATCGCCTTGCAGAAGGACGACGTTATCCTGAGCGGCTCATTCACGCAACCGGTGGCGGCGCGCGCCGGCGATGAATTTCTGGCAGACTTCGGGCGGCTGGGCAAGATCCACTGCCGATTCACCTGAAGCGGAGGCGCAATCACTTGAAATTACCCGAAAACCCATTCAAGCGGCGACTGTCCGAAGACGGCGTGCAGTACGGGCTGTGGTTGGGCTTGAGTTCGTCGATCGCGGCGGAATTGTGCGCCTGTGCCGGGTTTGACTGGCTTTTGATCGACGCCGAGCATGCGCCCAACGACTATCGCTCGGTGCTGGCGCAGTTGCAGGCCATCGAAGGCACCGGAACGCCGGCCATCGCCAGGGTGGTGGACGGAAACCCGGCGCGCATCAAGCGCTATCTGGACGCCGGCGTGCAGTCCCTGCTGGTGCCCATGGTCGACACCGCCGAACAGGCCGAGGAACTGGTGGCCGCCGTTCGCTATCCGCCGCGCGGCAAGCGCGGCCTTGCCACATCGATTACCCGGGCGTCGCGCTGGGCGCAAATCGAGGGCTACGCTCAGCAGGCCGACGCGCAGATTTGCCTGATTGTGCAGGCCGAAACCGTTACCGCGCTGGACAATCTCAAGGCCATCGCCGCCGTGGACGGCGTGGATTCCGTGTTCGTCGGTCCCTCCGACCTCTCGGCTTCCATGGGCTATCTGGGCCAGCCCGATCATCCCGAGGTGCAGGCGGCCGTCGCTCAGGCGCTTCGCGATATTGCCGCCTCGGGCAAGGCGCCCGGAACATTGGCCGGCACGCCGGAGGCGGTTCGCGGCCACACGGCCAACGGCGCGAAGATGCTGGGCATAGGAAGCGACACGGCCCTGCTGGTGAAAGGCTCCAGGGGCTTGCTGGGTTCAGTGGCCGGTTGACAGGAACCGCTTGAACAGGGCCCGGATTTCGTCCAGCGCCTCGGTCAGGGAGTGACCTGCGCGCAGCAGATGCAGACGCGCCATGTTGTCGCGCGCGAAATCGATACTCCATTGAAGCGGCACGATGTCGTCTTCCCAGCCATGGATCACCAACGCCGGCGCCGATACGGTCTTCTCCAGCGGCGGCCACCCCGGTACCGCCAGCGCCGGCGCCATCAGAAACAGGCCCGCCGCCGGTTGTTTCTGGGCCGCAGCCACCGCCACGTAGCCGCCCATGCTGCTGCCCACCAGGAGGATGTCCTCGCTGCACTCGCGCATTCGCGCGATGAGCTTGTTCGCCCTTTCGGCGGGATCGGACATGCCGCGGTAGTCAATGGAGTCCACTGCAAGGCCCGACTCCCGGGCGTCTTCCGCCAGCGCCGTAATCTTGGTGCCCCAGGGGCCGCTTTCCTGACCGTGGGAAAATAACACGATGCGCCGGTCCGTCACGACGGATCGGCCGGCGCTTTCGGCAAGCGGTCCTGGTCGAAGAACTCCCTCAGCATCGCCCCGACCACCGGAGTGAAGACATCCAGAAATCCGTGTCCCCAGCCCGGCAAGTCCACCATCCCGCCGTTGCGGATCAGCCCGGGCGCGCGGGCGCTCTGCTCCCACAGGTCGTCCTCCGGGTTCAGCACCAGCAGCGGCACCTTGAGGGTCGGCATTTTCGTCCATAGCGGATAGTTGAAGGCGGCGCGATGACCCCACCAGTACTTGTCGCCGCCGCGCAGCGACTCGGTAAAGATGGCTGCGGCCTTCTCCAGACTGTGGTGCGCCTGGTGCCAGTGGATGAAACCCGTCCAGCGCCTTACCAGGTGCGAGCCGTCTTCGGCGATCGGCCTGGAGGCGTACCGGCTGCGGGAATCCTTCAGTTCTTCGTCGGTAAACAGCGGTGCCGAGATCATCACCACATGACGCACCCGCTGCGGGCTCCGCAATCCCAGTTCCACGGCCGTCTTGGAGCCCGTGTGATATCCGATCAGGTCGAACTCGTCCAAGCCTAGCTGGTCGGCAACCGCTTCCATGGCGTCGGCGTAATCTTCGATTTCGGGCGGCTCGCTCGGCGCGTCGGAGGCCCCGAAACCCGGCGTGTCCGGGGCCACCGCCAGACGGTCGCGCCCCAGTTCCTCAAGAAGGCTCTCGTAAACCAGCCCCGAATTCGGGCTCATGTGAAAACAAAGCACCGGCCGGCCGGCCGAACCTGCCTCCGAGCCCGCCACGCGCAGATGCACCTGCCCGTGCGGCCCATCCACGTACTGTTTGCGAATCATGCCCTATGCCTCCTGATCAGTGAACCGGTACTACGGCAAGGCATTATGGCCTCCTCACCGCCGGCCTCGTCTCGCTGGAATTTGTTCGCCGCTATTCGGCATCCATGGGGGCGTTGGCGTCCACTACCCGGGTGGCGGGGCCTGCGATCAACGGGTCGGGGCCGCTCACCAGTTGCGGCTCCTTGTCCGGGTAGGGCAACTTCGTCAGGAAGTGTTGCATGCAGGCGATCCGCGCCCGCTTCTTGTCATCGGAATTGATTACCGTCCAGGGCGCGTCGGCCGTGTCCGTGTAGAAGAACATCGACTCCTTGGCTGTCGTGTAGCTCTCCCACTTGTCTATCGACGCGATATCGATGGGCGAAATCTTCCACTGCTTCAAGGGGTCGGTCTTGCGGCTGTCGAATCGATGCGCCTGTTCTTCCTGCGAGACGGAAAAATAGTATTTGAACAGGTAAATCCCGCTATTGACCAGCATGCGCTCCAATTCCGGGCACTGGCGCATGAACTCCAGGTATTCCGCCCGCGTGCAAAAGCCCATCACCCGCTCCACGCCCGCGCGGTTGTACCAGGAACGGTCGAACAGAACGATTTCTCCGGCAGCGGGAAGGTGCTGGACGTAGCGCTGGAAATACCATTGGCTGCGTTCCCGCACATCGGGCTTCTCCAGGGCAACCACGCGGCAGCCGCGTGGGTTCAGGTGCTCCATGAAGCGCTTTATGGTTCCGCCCTTGCCGGCGGCATCGCGTCCCTCGAACAGCACCAGCACCTTGGCGCCGGACTCCTTGATCCAGCGCTGCGCCTTGAGCAGTTCGACCTGCAAGGGAGCTTTCAGTTGCTCGTAGGCTTTGCGCCGCATCTTGTCCTTGTACGGGTAGACGCCTTCCTGGAACGCGCGCCGGATGGCATCCGCCGAATGTTGCGGCTTTGCGTGGTGCTCGCGGGCGGCCTGATCGCGCCCGTTGCCCTTTGAATCGACCTCCTCACGCATGAACTTTCTCTGGCAGCGAAGGTCGCCCGATTATAGAAGACCCGCAATAGCGTGGGATCAGCCTGCGATCAGCGTCGGATCAGCGTCGGATCAGCGAGCGTGCTGTGTTACAGGTCCCGCCGTGCGCGGAATGCATCCCGCCGTGCACCGAATGCATCTCCCCGTGCGTTGAATGCCAGATACTGTACGATTGTTTTTTTGGCCATGCGGGTATGGGGCCTTGACGGCAACCGACGAATTGCTGATCAATAACGCGCGTTACGCGGAGAATTTCGACAAGGGGGACTTGCCGGCGCTTCCCGCGCGCAAGCTGGCGATCGTGGCCTGCATGGATGCCCGCCTGGACACCCACAAGCTTCTGGGTCTGGGGGAAGGCGACGCGCACGTCATCCGCAATGCCGGCGGCGTTGTCAGCGACGACGTGCTGCGCTCGCTGCTGATTTCACAGCGCCTGCTGGGCACGCGCGAGATCGTGTTGATCCACCACACCGGCTGCGGCCTGCTGACCTTCCGCGACGACGACCTCAAAGACGCGATTGAAGACGAAACCGGCTTGCGGCCGGCGTTCGCGCTGGAAGCCTTCAGGGACCTGGAGCAGAACGTGCGTCAATCGATAGCCCGGATCAAGGCTTGCCCCTTCATCCCCCGCAAGGATCAGGTGCGCGGCTTCGTCTATGACTGCGCCACCGGCCGGCTTGACGAAGTAGAGCCCGATTGAAGCCATGCCCTCCGCAAGATGCGGTGCCTGCGACGGCTTGCGGCGCGCCTTGAGCAAGGATTACGTCAAATGATTCTGCACCACAAAACGGTTTCTCCCTTTTCCGAAAAGATCCGGCTCATGCTCGGCTACGCCGGCCTGCGCTGGCGCTCCCTGTATGCAAACTGGCAACCTCCGCGCCCGTCCATCGATCCGCTTGTGAACGGCTACCGGCATATCCCGGTGGCTCAGATCGGAAGCGATGTGTTTTGCGACACTCGCGTTATCAGCCACCAGATCGCGCAGGCAACGGGCAGACCCGAATTGTCTCCGTTCGATCAGCCGGATGAGGTCGCTCACGCGCTCAGGCAATGGGAGAACGAGATTTTTCTGAATTGCGTGATCAGTCTGCCCGTGTTCGGGACCTTCCAGACTCTTTTGAAACGCGTGCCCGTTTCGGCGTGGCCCAAATACCTCCGGGACAAAAAATACCTGGGTTCGGTGACTCGCCAACCCGTGCCGTGCCGCGAACAGGCCACCCGGGCGTGGCAAGCGCATCTCGATGTCCTGGATGAGCTTTTGCGGTCAAGCGACTTCCTGTTTGCCCGCTCCTCCCCCGGAATCGCGGATTTCAGCGCTGTCCACGGCATCTGGTTTCGCGCCGACAAGGACGGCCGAGCCACTTTTCGCCGGCGCTCTCGCCTCAAGGCTTGGTACCAACGCATGGTCGCGCTGGGGCATGGCAGCTACGAGCCGATCAACGTGGAACAGGCGCTTGCCTGCGCAACCGATTCGCCTCCTCAAGCCGTTGCCGAGTCGATGCAGAACGGCCCGCTGCTTGGACGGCAGGTGGAAATCGGCCCCGAGCACCTGGGGACCGCAAGAACGAAGGGCATCGTCGCCGGGGAAGACGACAACCGCATCATCCTGTCGCGGCAGAGCGATTTCGGAACAAAAGTGCATGTGCATTTCCCGAAGGCCCTCATGGAAATCACCCCGCTTGAAATACCTGATGCAAGAAGATTGGAACACGGGGAACTCGCTACATAAAAGATCGCTTGGAAATCCAACGCTCTACAGTCCGCCGCGCTACTCTTTTGCATCAAGCGCTCCGCGCCCCAGGTTTCCTTCCAGGACGAAAATCGTCTCTCGAAGTCATCAACGATTGAAGCGTCCACTGCCGATGCAGCCTTGCGCAACAAGACTTCCTGCTGCTCTCTATCCATTCGACGATCTTCTGTCATGCGCGCTGCCGATTGTCCCTCGGATTTCAATCCGGGATTCCTGCGCCGACGCTCAACCCGAAACCGACAGAATCTTCGGCAAAGGGGCTTCGCCCCCTTTGTGGAAAATTTTGACGCGTGGGGAATCGCTTCAGCCTGGTTGATGGCGCTGTCCATACCCGCGTTCAGGCTCATCTCCGCATTGTGATTGCGCTGCCTGCGCCTTTTTGCGGGGGAGGCTGATATACTCCTTACCGTTATAGGGAAATGGCTTCGCAAGGAGGCACGAAATGGAAATGGGTTGCACGATTGACACCGCGGCTGCGGTCGGAGAATTGCAGGAAGCTGGCCTGGACAGGCAGTCTGCGCTGGCCATTGTCGGGCTTGTCGCCCGCTCGGATTCGCGCTTGGCCACCAAAGCCGATATTGAATTATTGCGTCAAGCTACCAAGTCTGACCTCGAATTGTTGCGTCAAGCCACCAAGTCTGACCTTGCGGCTACCAATTCCAGGATTGATTCGCTGCGAAAAGACATGGAGACGCGATTCGAGGCGGTTGACAGGCGATTTTCCGTATTGCAGTGGGCGATTGCCTTGGTAGCGGCGCTGCAAGTAGCCATGGCCGCCAAACTGTTCGGCCTTGTTTGACCCTGCAAGGTGCCCGGACCACGGATGCCGCATAAGTCCGAAAGGCTGCCAGAGTTTTCTCCTTTTCTTGTAATGAATTCCTGAGGGGAGCGCGACATGCTGACGGAAGATCGAGTGCGTGAACTGCGAGAGAATTTGCAAATGCTGACGCAATTTGCAAAGAAGAGGCTCGTCCAAAGACAAGAATGGGGATCTATTGATTTCAAGCAGGCCAGCGACGATATCGATTCCGTAATCAGCATTGCAAACGATCTCTTGAGACTACCGCTAAAGCACCTTACTGATGCCAACGCTCAGGAACTTCGTGGCCACATTCCATCTGTGCAGCAGTGCCTTCAGAGCATTGACGACTTTTCAATCGAGAACATTGACCATCCTGGCAATAAAAAAGACGAAATCCTCAGGCGGCTTCGTGATCGCGCCGACCAATTGCAGAATGCCGCCTATCGCTTTATTCCATATCTTGTATACCGGCACGATGATGAGATTGCGGAAAAAAGGGAAAAGATCGGACAGCTTGTAAAGGAGGCTGAGCAAATCCAGGCCAAAGCCAAGCAAATCCAGGCCAAAGCCAAGCAAACAGCGGAGACTGGAGCGAAAGAAATCAATTACATTATAAGGAAAGCCAAAGACGCAGCTGCCAGCGCCGGCGCAGTAGCGTTCACGGCTCAATTCGAGACAGAAGCTAAAGAGCTACGAAACCGATCAAGATGGTGGCTGGGATTTACGGCGGGACTGGGTATTCTTACGGTCGGCGCGGCCATACTGTTCTATTTCTGGCCCGAGGTTTCCAGCGATGCTGGCCCTTGGGAAACGCTTCGGAACGTAGGCAGCAAAGCTGCCACGATTGCGGTGCTGTTTACGGGGGCCGTTTGGTGTGGTGGCATCTATCGGGCGCTTGTTCATCAGGCCACAGTGAACAAACACCGGGCGCTAAGTCTTAAGACTTTTGAAGCCTTCGTCAAAGCAACGAGCACCCCGGAGGTCAGGGACGCCGTATTGCTGGCCACGACCAACGCTGCGTTCGGAAATGTGCCGACTGGTCTTGTCGAGCAGGCTGCGGGCGAGGGGGTAGCAGTCAATGTTACGGAAATCAGCAAGCGTTCGGTGGAGCGAGCTATGAAGACGAGGGTTGATGCAAGCGATTAGCTGCTGCCCTTATTACAGGGGGAGAGGGACTATTGGACATCCCTCTGAAGGATGCTGCCAATGACGATATCCATGGGCCGATTGTGCGCCGATACTCCCACACTACTACTGGAACTGCGATGGCTGGCACGCCGAGCCACAAGAGTATTTGGTAAATCACGGCGACTCCAACTGGGGACTTTTACTTCGGCGAGAAATGGGTAGTATTGCTTTGGCAGTGACAAGTTACTCATATCGGAGAATATTTTTTGCAAAGCAGTAATTCGGTTTCGGAAGGCGCTTCCCAATTGTCAATGTTTTTCGCTATGAGGCAACACTCTTCAGATTCATTGCAAGCCATGACGGTTCCCGCCACATTTTCCATAATCGCCCGAAGCCGTGGTCGCAATTCGTCACAGTACAGATAAAAGACCACCACTGCTTTTCGGGGCTTCTTTGGAACGAAAGCAATGTGGGGAAAATAATCATTGCATTTTGAGATGCTGGATGTTCGCTCGCTGGGATTTCTATTTTCGAGAACTTGATCCCCGACTTTTCCCTATTGAGGCCACGAGCCTTTTTTCGCCGTTTCTTTCTTTCTTTGACCCACTGACCGTTCCCTTGGATAGGTAATGCAACTAGCGGATATTTCACTGATGACGATGTTGCAGACAAATAGAAGTGTCCGGGCGCGAGTTTACCCTCAAGAGGGTTTAGCGCTCTCCGCGAAGAGAGGCGTAGCGACTGCAGCGGGGAGCGCACCGAGGCCGTCATTTCACACGCTCCGAAGGATGGGTGAGCGGTGGCGGAAGAACCCGCCTTTCCCTACTTGGGCTGCCTACGCGCCAGAGCTGACAGCCTATGCCGACAAGATCATTTCAGAATACTATACTCTCTGGCGGACGGGCTATTATTCGTAGATCGGGTGATCAAGGCGTTAACCGGCGGGATGGACGACGAACTGCTTAAGGAACTTAAGTGCCTAATTGATTCCGGCGAGAAGGCAGCAAAACGCCGGGGCCACCGGGGCGCAGCATCGTTCCGGTATGCGCCAAGTCGCTTTCAAGGCGAACAGGAAGAAGATGTGTGCAAAGACCTCAAGCATTCCCTTTCCTCCCAAGCACAGGGCGATCTTCGCAATATCCGCAAGAACGACAAGTGCAACTTCCCCGATTGCTTGGCGGAACTCGACGGTAAGCTCGTCGGGATAGAAGTATGGGAGCTGATGGACCCGTGCAAGGACCACACGTACTGGACGTTTGAGCGGTTCCAGCAGAAGCTCTGCGAGGGAATTCGGGAAAAGGACAAGAAAGCGGACATTGAAGACCGGCCAGAGTTCCTGGCAACGCTATCCCAACTCATCCTTCTGATTCATACCGATGAAGAGACGCTCATGCCAGAGACTCTCCGTTGATACATTGAAAAGGCCCGTTTCCCGAAACCTGAATACATCAAAAAGGCCTATGTGCTCGGTCCATACGAACCGCGTGACCGGCCTGTTGTCAGGGACAAGATGCGGGAATCGATAGACGTTGACGCAGAGCCGAGATTCACGGCCTTTGCCGTGCGATGGGCCGACGCCGAACCGAAGCGATAACGCCCGGCGCGGAAGCACACCCGCATCTATCGCTGGGGTCCGTAAACGAGCATCCCGAATCTGCTATCAAACGCCATCCGCGTCATCGGAGAAGGTTTATCAGTTCCGGGAGTTTCAATTTCGCGGGCCAACTCGCGGGTTCGGGCCTGCCATCACCCTGTCCCTCGCTGCTGCCGGGCGTCGAAGGCTTGACATCCCGATGCAGAAGGCATGGGCTGCACGCTGGTTGCGGCCTTGTTCTTCCGGGACCGCTGCGAATGGTTGAGCGTTGGGGACTCGCTGATTCTGCTCATTCGGGACGGCAGCCTGACGCAGGTCAACCCGCTGCACGTCTATGCCAACGAACTCGACGAACTGGTGTGCAGGGGCGAGCTGTCGGAGGAAACCGCCCGCAATCACCCGAGGCGGGCGTTGCTGACCAGCGCGATTCAGGGAACGGTGCTGGAAGAGGTTGCTCAGGGTGCGCTTGCGCTCGAAGCGGGCGACCTGCTGATCCTCGCCAGCGACGGCATCTTGACGCTCACGAATGAAGAAATCGTCTCGACCTGCGCGGAACAGGCCGAACACGGCGCCGACTCCATAGCCTGCGCGATCATCGACCGCATCGACGCCGCGAAACGCCCGAATCAGGACAACGCAACCCTGGTAGTAGCGCGCCATGCCCCAACCACCGAAGGCAAGGCATGAGCGCCCTTGAGTGGCTCGCAGAGTAGAGGCTGCACTCTGGCATCGTGTCAGTAAATCACGATGTAGGGCCAGCGCGACCAGTTGGCGATTCGCTCCGCATGGCGCAAGGCGAGTGGCTTGCCGAGGCATCTAGAGCAGCAAACCATCAAACAAAGTGTAAGGTGTAAGAAAAAAAGTTTCATTATTTCATTGTCTTACGAAAAAACACCCCTCGCGGGAGCGGCAATTGCAATTTACCCATCGAACAACCGAAACACCTGATAAAGGTCGAGCTTGCGGCGCGGGAGATGAGCGCCAACAAGCTGGCGCTGCGAGTTCCCACCAACCGGATTACGGCGATTCTGCGCGGAGAGCCCGCCGTCACTGCCGAGACGCCCGTTCGTCTTGGGCGCCTTCTTGGCACGGGCGCCGCGTTCTGGATGAATCTGCAAGCGCAGCATGACATCCCGGTAGTCGAGTCAACCAGGGGCGAAGCCATCAAGCGTGATCTGGCCGGCGCGCTTGACGCCTGACCGAGCGTCCGCCACCGTATGTTATGCCTAGGAAGTATTGAGCATTGGCGTGTTCTTGCTGGGCCGCCTGATCGTCACCGCCGCAGCTTCCCGGACAATTCAGAGCGGCCCCCCGATGGGTTATGATGCGCCGCAGGAACGGCGGCGCATCATAAGGTGAGCAGCATGAGTTGGCTGGGGAAGAAATTGGCTTTGGCGGCGCTTGCCGCAGCGCCGTTGGGCGCCTTCGCTTCGAGCCAGTTGGAGCTTGCGGATTTCGCTGCGCCGAATTACGGCTGTTACGACCGCAGCAGTTCTCCGCAAACTGCCGTGGTGGACACGCATGTGCATTTCCGTCCTTTTGGCGGCCCGGCGCTCGCCTTTGGCGAAGTGGCATCGTTCATGGAACGCAACGGCGTTCTCTTCGCTAACGTGTACGGCATCGGCCAGATGCTGCCGGTGGACTCGGACTGCGCCTATTACCTGGACTGTCCCGGTGTGGCAGTCACGCCAACGCTCAAGAACGATTTCGCCAATGCCACCGGCTATCTGGCCAATCGTTCCGATGGCGTGCGCCTGACGCTCTCCATGACCTTCTTCGACCTTGAGCGCCCCGGGCAGGTTGCGGCTGGAATCGAGCTTCTCGACCGCGAATTTCCCGGATTGTTCCGGTGGGCAGGCGAGGTCAATCTCGTGAAGCAGGCGCTTTTTCCCAACGGCCACCGGCCCGTGCCGCTGGAAACGATAGCCCGCTGGAAACCTTTCATGCAGCTTTTGCGCGACCGCGGCATTCCAATGGCGATTCATTCCGATCTCGGCAACGACGAGCAGCCGACGCAATATCTGCCCTGGATCGAAGAGGTCCTGCGGCTGTATCCGGACAACGCCATCGTATGGATGCATCTGGGTCTTTCGCGGGAACTGACCCGCGTTGATCCGGAACTGCACATCGGGATTCTGCGCTCTTTGCTGGACCGCTACCCCGAACTGATGGTGGATGTGTCCTGGCGCGTGCTCTACGATAGCGTGTTTTCCAGGCCGGAACCGAGGGCCGTCTATGTGGACTTCCTGGAGGAATACTCCGACCGCGTTCTGCCCGGCTCCGACTTCCTTGCTTCGGTGGACAAGAACCTGGAAATCTACTCGGAGGAGTTGCGCGTGACCAGCTACATTCTCAAATATCTGAGCGACGATGCGTTCCGCAACATCGCGCTGGGGGAGAATTATTTCCGTCTGTTGAATCTCGACTTCTCCGCGCCGCCAATTTGCGTGCGCTTCGGCCCAACGTGATTGAGCGGCTGCGCGCGCCGGCCTGGTGGCTGGGCGTGGCGCAGGCACTGGCGGTGGCGGCGCTGGCCAGCTACTCCGCTTCGTGGGTCGGGGAATCGCTGCTGGGCTTCGACAAGAGTCCGATCAGCGCCATCATGCTGGCGATTGTTTTCGGCATGATCCTCTGCAATCTGGTGGCATCGGCAAGTCATGCGGCGCCGGGGTTGAAGTTTTGTTCGACCACGATATTGCGCATCGGAATCATGCTGCTCGGTTTTCGTCTGAGTCTTCTCAGCGCGGGGAAATTCACGCTGGCGGCGCTGCCCTTTGTTGTGGTGGCGATTGGCGTGGGCCTGATTCTGGCGCGCGGGATGGGCAGGCGGCTGGGCTTGTCGCGCAGCCTGGGGGGGCTGATTGCCGTGGGGACCAGCATTTGCGGCGCCACGGCCATCGTGGCCACGGCGCCACTGATTCGAGCGCGGGAATCAGAAGTGAGCTACGCGATTGCCTGCATCACGGTTTTCGGGCTTGCCGCGATGCTTCTGTACCCGATTCTGGCGCACGCATCTTTTGCCGGTCGTCCCGAGTTGGCCGGGTTGTTCCTCGGCACCTCGATCCATGAGACGGCCCAGGTTGCCGGCGCGGGAATGATGTACCAGCAACAGTACGGCGCTTCGGTGGCCCTGGACATCGCCACGGTCACCAAGCTGGTGCGCAACCTGTGCATGATTGCGGTGATTCCTCTGGCCGGAATTCTGTTCGACGCGGCCCGCAAGCCTGGCCAGGCCGGGGGTTGGAGAGGCTACCTGAAAATGGTGCCGTGGTTCGTGGTGGGGTTCGCCCTGTGTTCGGCGCTGCGGACGCTGGGGGATGCCGGAGACCGGGCATTCGGCATTCTGGACCCACAGGATTGGCAGTCCGCAGTGGACTGGCTGCGCCACGCGGCCGAGACCTTGCTGCTGATCGCCATGGCCGCGGTGGGCCTGAACTCCAGTTTCGCCGGCATCCGCCGCATCGGTCTGCGGCCCTTCCTGCTGGGCCTGTTGGCCGCCGCCGTCGTGGGCGGCGTGAGTTTCGTGATGATTTCCGTCGCTGCTACGCCCCTGCTCGGTTTGCTGGGGTATTGAACCGTGCGAACGGGGGCAAAAGACCAGCGAGGGCGCGGCCTCTTGGCGAAGTGTGCGGGTTAACCCGCACCGATGCGAAAAATCGGCACTGCGGTGCCCGGGCGCCAAAGCATCGCTTCCGACGGCCGGTGGGCGCACCGGTCCGGCGCTGGAAGTCAGGCGTTAAGGTCGGGAATCCGCTCGCTCTCCAGACGCGCGATCATGTCTTTCAGACGCAGCTTGCGCTTCTTCATGCGCTTGAGCATGAATTGGTCTGCGTGTGCGTTTCTCGACATCTCCGTGATCGCGAGGTCCAGATCCCTGTGCTCGTCCCGGAGTTGCTTGACTTTCTCCCGATTGGCAAAAATTTGTGTTTCGATGTTTGAACTCATCTGCCGTTGCATCAGGTGCAAGCAGGCCCCTTGGAAACCGTCAAGGGTTGCCTGCCTCCCTGTCCCGCATTGTAGCGCGGAGCCGACAGCTTGCAACGCTCGCTCGCATCAACTGTTGATGCAATGGGCCAGGTGCGTCGTGCGGGTTAAACTCGCCTGCCTGTGTGGGGTTGGAGTGCGGCGTTGCTACAACTATTGCTGCAACTGAGACGCTACGGACATTTGTTGGCGGTTGGGCTTGGGGGCGCGGCCTTGCTGCTGCCGTCATTCGGGGGCGTGCGGGCTGACACGCTTTCGGAAGTGTTTGAGCGCGGCATGCTGCGCTGCGCCGTCATAGAAGCCAGCCCCGGTTTCAGTTCCATCGATGCAAGCGGCAGGAGGTATGGCTTTGATATCGACAACTGCCGCACCGTGGCCGCGGCGGTGCTGGGCGATGCCGATGCGGTCGAGTATGTGCCGATAAATCCCAACACGGCGTTCACCACCTTGCAGTCCGGGGGCGTGGACGTGTTTCCCGGAGGGGCGACCTGGACCTTCCTGCGCGACGCCTCGCTGGGCCTGGATTACACCGGCGTGTATCTCTACGCGGGGCAGGGCTTCGTGGTGCGCCGCGCCTCAGGCGTGTCACGAGTCGCGGACCTTGAAGGGGCCACCGTGTGCGTTGCCCAGGGAACCACCAACGAACAAAACCTGTCGGATTACTTCCAGGCCCGCCGCATGAAATACTCCATCGTTACCTTTGCCGACGTGGAGCGCGGGCTCAACGCCTACCTTGCGGACCGTTGCGACGCGTTTACCACCGAAATATTCTCCCTGGCAGGCCGCGTTGTAGCCCTGCGCGACCCCGACGAGCATGTCATCCTGGGCGAGGTCATTTCCAAGGAACCCTTCTCCGGCCTTGTTCGCCAGGGCGACCCACGCTGGCGCGACATCGTGTTCTGGGCCTTCAACTCGCGCGTGGCCGCCGAAGAATTCGGACTCACCACGATCAACGTAGCCGATGTTCGAGCAACGACCGAAGATGCCGAAATCCGGCGCTTTCTCGGCGTTGAGGGCGGTTTCGGCGAGAAACTGGGCCTGCGCGACGACTGGACCTACCAGATCGTGGTCCAGGTGGGCAATTACGGTGAAGTGTTTGCCCGGCACTTCGAGCCCCTGGGGCTTGAGCGCGGCTTCAACGCGCTGTGGAGCGACGGTGGCTTGATGATCGCCATGCCGTACCGCTAGCGTGCTGTCCCGCCCGCTCGCCAAAGTTCGTCAGCGTTCCCGGCAATCCGTGCGCAGGAATTCCGCTTTCTGGATGCAATGCCTGCTGGGCCTGGGATTGGCCGCGCTGGTATTCCTGGTATTTCGCGCCACCCAGGCGAACCTCGAACTTCTGGGCGTGCAATCCGGCTTTGATTTCCTGTCGAAGAAGTCCGGCTTTTCCATCTCCCAGCACCTGATTCCCTACAGCGCGGATTCGCCGATCAGCGCTGCTTTGGGCGTGGCCATCCTGAACACGCTGCTGCTGGCGGTGTTCTGCATCGCCCTGGCGAGCGTCCTGGGACTGCTCGTGGGCGTGGGGCGGCTGTCATCCAACTGGCTGGTGTCGCGGCTGTCGCTGGCCTATCTCGAACTGTTTCGCAACATTCCGGTGTTGTTGCAGATTTTCTTCTGGTACTACGTGGCCCTGCGCGTGCTGCCATCGTTTCAGGAGAGCCTGTTCATCACCGACTACCTGGTGCTGAACAATCGCGGCCTTTACTTTCCGTTCATCGAGTTCAGCGGAGGCTTCTCCGTGAGTCCTCCGGTTATGGGCCGCTTTTCCTATGAAGGCGGCTTTTATCTGATGCCCGAATTCCTCGCCTTGTGGGCGGGACTGTCGCTCTACAACGCGAGCTACATCTCGGAAATCGTGCGTTCCGGCTTCGAGTCGGTCTCTCGCGGTCAGTGGGAAGCGGGCGCGGCCCTGGGCCTGAAGCCGCGCACGGTGTTGCGCCGCGTCGCTTTCCCGCAGGCGCTGCGGGCCATCCTGCCGCCGCTCGCCACGGTATACATGAACATGTTCAAGGCTACCTCTCTGGCGGCTGCGATCGCCTATCCCGAAATCGTCTCGGTGTTCGTGGGCACCGTCAACAATCTGGTCGGGCGGCCGGTGGAGGTGATGGCCGTAACGCTGGTGTTTTACGCGGGGGTGAGTTTCCTGGTGGCGTGGCTGATGGGCCGCTGGAACGAAAGGGTGATGCGCCGTGGGCAATAGGCCGGGAATCGCGGGCTCCCGGCAGGCAGGCGCGTTGTCCTGGCTGGGCCGCAACCTTTTTTCGTCGTGGCTGAACGGCGTGGTAAGCGTGGTTCTGATCGGCCTTGTCGGTTGGCTGGCGATCAAGCTGGCTGGCTGGCTGATTGTGGACGCGCAATGGTCGGGCAGCGGTCCCGGAGCCTGCGCCGACACGCAGGCCTTGTGCTGGCCGTTCGTTCGCGCGCGCTGGCCGCAGTTTCTCTATGGCCTGTACCCGGCCGCGGAAATCTGGAGAATCAATCTGGGCCTGGGTTTCGGCGCTCTGCTGGGCGTGGCGCTGGCCATTCCGGCGGTGCCCGGGCGGCGCTGGATCGCCGCATTCCTGTTTCTGGCCTATCCGCCGTTGGCCTGGCTGCTATTCCGTGGCGGGGTGGCGGGATTGACGCCGGTGGAAACATCCCTTTGGGGCGGGTTCTTTCTCACGCTGGTGGTGACCGGTTCGGTCTTCTGGGTGTCGCTGGCGGGAGGCGTGCTGCTGGCGCTCGGCCGGCAGAGCCGCCTGCCACTGCTGCGCCACGCCTGCACGGTGTGGATCGAATTCTGGCGTGCCGTGCCGGTGCTGGTGCTGTTGTTCGTGGTGATCATCATGCTGCCGCTTTTTCTGCCCTCGAATATCGAGATCGACAAGCTGGGCCGCGCGATGATCGCGTTTGCGATTCTGATGTCAACGTATTTGGCCGAGGCGGTGCGCGGTGGATTGCAGAGCCTGCCCGCGGGACAGTATGAAGCGGCCCGGGCGCTGGGCCTGAGCTGGGCGCACTCGCGTCTGCACGTGGTGCTGCCCCAGGCGCTGGTGGTGGCGCTTCCTCAGATTACCGGCAACTTCATCGGCCTGTTCAAGGAGACCACCGTTTTGCTCGTGATCGGCCTGTTCGATCTTCTCGGAGAAGTGCAGCGAGCAGCCAGCGATCCGCAGTGGCTGGGAACGGGAACCACGGCGACCGGCTACCTGTTCGTGGCCGTTTTCTTCTGGATGGCCTGCTTCAGCCTCTCTCGCGCCAGCGCACGCCTGGAGCGCCGCATGACCCGCTATCGATCCGAGGTGCGCTGACCGTCTAGCCCGTCCCCGCCGGCGCCTGCATGGAGCTACCTCGTAGAATGCGTGAGGGCGAGTTTCTTCTCCCTCCTTTCGCAGGGGCGTCAACGGCCAGGATGCCGTTGCCGAGCCCCAGGGACGGGTTCATGCGCCCCCTGCGAAAGGAGGGAGAAGAAACTCGCCCTCACGCATTCTACGGGCCACGCGGCCTGATTTTCGCGCAGGTTCGCGCAGTGAAGTGATGACCGGCGACCCCGGTGCTTTTCGGGGAATTACCGGTGGCATTACCGGTGGAGTTGACCCAGGAAGGTTCGCAGGCGCTCCGATTGAGGGTTGTCGAAGAACGGCTCCGGTGGCGCCTCCTCCAGTATTTCGCCCGCGTCCATGAACACCACGCGGTCGGCCACCTGGCGGGCGAAAGCCATTTCGTGGCTCACGCAAAGCATCGTCATTCCGCCGCGCGCGAGTTCCACCATCACTTCCAGAACCTCCTGAACCATCTCCGGGTCCAGGGCCGAAGTGGGTTCATCGAACAGCATGATTTCCGGCTGCATGCACAATGCGCGCGCGATCGCAACGCGCTGCTGCTGGCCGCCGGAGAGCTGGCCGGGAAACTTTCCTTGCTGGTCGGCCAGCCCCATGCGCTCAAGCAATTCCGTGGCCCGCTCCTCGGCCTCCTCGCGCTTCAGCTTGCGGACCTTGACGGGCGCGAGGCAGAGGTTGTCCATTACCGACAGGTGAGGAAACAGGTTGAACTGCTGAAACACCATGCCTACCTTCAGCCGCGCGCGGGCCCGGGCCGCCTCCGAGTCCAGAGTGATGCCAGCCACCTCCAGCGAACCTTCCTGAAATTCCTCCAGGCCGTTCATGCAGCGGATCAAGGTGGACTTGCCTGATCCCGACGGGCCACAAATCACAATCCGCTCACCAGAGCGAACCTCCAGGTTCACTCTGTTCAATGCGCGAAAATCGCCAAACCATTTGCTCAGGTTCGCCGCCCGCACGGCCGGGTCGGTACCGGCATCGGCGCTCATTCGCGCTCCTCGCCCCGGACCCACCAGCGCACGCCGGTGGCGTCCAGCGCAACCTGCTCGCTGCGGTCGCCCGGGTCGATATCCAGGCGCCTGAAGATCCGCTTCGCCACCGGTCCCACCGGGCATCGCATCGCCGCTGGCGGCGAGTCGATAACATCGGCAATGATTTTCGCCCCGTCTTGCGGCGGTTCTCCCTTCCGCTCGTGCTTCAGCAGCGCGCTGTGCAGCCCCGCGTAGGCTTGAGCGTCGGCCGAGGGCGATGCCGGGTCGCTCGGGTTGCTGAAACTTCCGCGCAGGTTGAGCATGTCGGTGTTGTAGGGTCCCGGATGGAGCAGGGTAACCCGAATCCCGAATCGGCGCACTTCCAGCGCCAGCGATTCGGACATGCCTTCCAGCGCAAACTTGCTGGCCGCATACTGACCGTCGCCGCGCGCAGCCGTCAGGCCTGCTGAATGATCAACGGCAGGTAGTGGTCAACCAGAAGCAGCGCAAACAACGCGAACAGGTAAACCATGGAATACCCGAAGGTGGGCATGGCCAGGGAGTCGTCCTTTTGCCAGTACATTTTTCCTGCATACCAGAGGAAGCGCCCGCCCAGCGCCACAGCGCCGAGCAGATACACAAGGCCGCTCATCCCGATCAGAAACGGCAGCAGCCCGAAGACGAACAGCAATACCGTGTAAAGCAGGATGTGCAGCCGGGTGAACGCCGTGCCATGCGTGACCGGCAGCATGGGGATATCGACCAGCGCGTAATCGTCCCGCCGGTGTATGGCCAGCGCCCAGAAATGCGGTGGCGTCCACACGAACACGATGGCAAAAAGCACGGCGGCGCCCGGGTCCATCTGGCCGGTAACGGCAATCCATCCGAGCAGGGGCGGCGCGGCCCCGGCGGCCCCGCCGATGACGATGTTCTGCGGCGTTGCCCGCTTGAGGAACATCGTATAGATCACCGCGTAACCCAGCAGCGAGGCAAAGGTCAGCGCCGCGCACAGCAGATTCGTGAAGGTCAGCAGGAGGCAGGTGCCGGTTACCGCCAGCAGGCCGGCGAAAGCGAGCACCTCCCGGTCGGCGAGTTGGCCGCGCGGCAACGGTCGGTTTCGGGTCCTGGCCATTTTCGCGTCGATATGCCGGTCCACCAACTGGTTGATGGCGGCGGCGCCGGCCGACACCAGGGCGATGCCCGCCGAGCCGAACAGCAACACGGTCCAGTCCGGGATCGATGGCGCGGCCAGCAGCATGCCGACGACCGCGGTAAAGGTGAGCAGGGCCACGACCTTCGGCTTGGTCACCTCCAGGTAGTCGCGCCAGCGGGGAGCAGGCAGGGCTTGCGTAGTCATGCCTTTTGCGCCCTGGCGTCGTGATCGGTCGTGAGGCCTTGACCGGCTCTGAATTCGGGAGCGAGCTTGTGGCCCAGCGTGATCAGAGTCAGAACGAGCAGCGCGGCGCAGGCGTTATGCGCCACCGCGGTGGAAATCGGAAGGTAGAGCAGCACGTTGGCGATACCCAGGCCCAATTGTGTCAGCAGAAGCCCGCCCACGACAGCGCCCGCAACGCGCAGCCGCTTGTCCGTGGAAAAGAAGGCGGCGAGTATAACAAGCCCGCCCGCAATGACCGATACGACGATCGCTCCGATCCGGTGGGTCATGTGGATGGCTACCCGCGCCGCGCTATCCAGTACTCCGAATTCGTAGTTGACGCCCAGGCCGCGCCACATCACGAAGGCTTCTGCGAAGTCCATCTCCGGCCACCACTGAAGTTGGCAGGTCGGGAAGTCGGGACAGGCCAGGGCCGCGTAGTTGGCGCTGGTCCAGCCACCCAGCGCCACCTGAACGGTCACGGCCGCCAGGGCCGTCAAGGTCCAGCCATACAGGCGCCTGTTGCCGCCCGCCCGCCAACCGCCAGAGGGCGAACTCTCGCGCAGGATCAGCCACCAGAGCAGAGCCAGCGTGCCGAAGCCGCCGAGCAGATGCGCCATCACGATCACGGGCTTCAACTGCAAGGTTACCGTCCACATGCCCAGCAGACCCTGAAAAAGAACCAGGCCGACCAGCGCCAGCGCCGGCGCCAGCGCCGAGTTCGGAAGGCGCCGCCGCCTCCATGCGACGAAGCCGATTGCGAGGATCAGCAATCCCAGCGTCGCGGCGGCGTAGCGATGCACCATCTCCTTCCACGCCTTGGCCACGTCCACCGGCCGTTCCGGAAATATGGCATTGGCTTCGGCAATTTCGGCAGCGGTCCGCGGAACATCGATCATTCCGTAGCAACCCGGCCAATCCGGACAGCCCAGTCCGGCGTCGGAAAGCCGCACGTACGAGCCCAGCACCACCACCACCAGAGCCAGCGGCGTGGCAAGCAGCGCCAGATTGCGGATATTCATACCGGTGATGCGCCCGACCCGAAACTGGTGTGCCGTTACCGCAGTTGGTACTGGACGGATACGCCGTAGGTTCGCGGCGGGCCATAGTGCGCCCAGCTTGCGCCGGCGAAACTCGTGCGCTGGTCCGCATACAGGGTATCCGCGAGATTCTTGCCCCAGGCCGTCACCCTCCATTGGTCGCCGGGCGGTATCCAGGTGACCGCCGCATTGCCCACGCCGTAGGCTTCTTGCAGGGAGGACGAACGCGCGGCCCGGCCCGGCGCGGTGTCGCTGCTGTGCCAGACATGGTGCTTCCAGCCGTAATCGATACGGAGATCGACGCTGCCGTTACCGCCCAACTCCAGGCTGTAGCCAGCCGCAAGGCTTACGGAATGCCGAGGCGAGTGCGGAATCCGGTTACCGTCGCGGCGAATGTTGAAACCCTGGATGGTTCCCGCCAGGAATTCGTCGAAACGCGCGTCCAGGTAGCCGTAAGCGAGGTTCAACAGGAGGCTTTCGGCAGGCGCCCAGGCAATTTCCAACTCGGCGCCGCTGATGCTGGCGCGCGCGGCATTCTTGACCCGGAGGCCGTCGAACACGCCGGACACCTCGTCGAACAGCAGGGTAACCCTCTGCAGATCGTGAAAATCGGTGGAAAACACCGCCGCGTTCACCTGCAAGGATTCGTTCAGCCAGCGGCTCTTCACCCCCAGTTCGTAATTGGTGGCGGTTTCCTCCCGGATCGGCCGGTCGGCTTCGGAAGCGCGGCTGACCTTGCTGTCGAATCCGCCGGACTTGAAGCCTTCGGACCAGCTCGCATAAGTCATCAGGTCGAGTGCGGGGAAAGGGCGCCATTCCGCCACCACTCGGGGCGTGAAGGCGTCGAAAGACGCTTCGGCGGCCACATCGTAGTTTTCAAAAATGATCTGGTAGGGGATTCCTTCAACCGCGTCGTCGGTCAGCATTCCGATGGTGCGATTGTCCTTGTCGTCGCGCGTATAGCGAAGGCCGGCCCGCAAGGTGAACGCCGGGTTGACCGCCCAGGATGCGTCGGCGAAGGCGGCCCAGCCGGAGGTATTCGACATGCCCAGCCAGTCGCCCCGGCTTCCGTTCAGCACCCCGTCCTCGTTGACCACGATGTCCTCGTATTCAAGCCGGTCGACATCCTCATCAATGTAGTACAAGCCGGTGACCGCGCTCCAGCTCGACGCGGGATCGAAGGCGTAGCGGATCTCGAGGCTGAGCTGCTGCGCATCTTCCACCTGCCCGAACAGATCGTCGAATCCCTGGCCCGAGACCAGCCCCCGCGCGCCGAACTGGTCCAGGGTTTCGGAAGCCACATCCCGATACGCAGCGATCATGGTGAGATCGCCGGCCCTCACAGGCTGCTTCAGGCGCGCGGACAACCCCCACTGCGTGGCGTCGTAACCGATGGGCTGGCCGTGTTCCGAGACCCGCGGACGGCCGGTGGAAGCCGACGGCGGGAAGCGGTCCCAAGGGGTAACGCTGCGGGTCTGGCTGCCGTTGTCCTCCTGGCTGTAATCGGCGCTCAGCAGCAGGTCGCGATCGTCGCCGGCGATTCGCAATTGCGCGCGTAAGGCCAGCAGGTCTTCGTCGTCGGAGTCGGCGCCGCTGATGAGGTCCATGCCGTAGCCGTCGCGCTTCTTTCGCAGGAAGGAAACCTTGCCGCCGGCTGTCGGCGAGAGCGGCCCGGACAGCAGTCCCTTGAGCTCCGCCGCCCCGTAGGAACCATAGCCGGCAAGCAGTCTGGTCTCTGTTTCCTCCACGCTGGGCGCCCTGGTGGTCAGATTGATCGCTCCGCCTACCACGTTCTTGCCGAACAGCACGCCCTGTGGACCGCGCAGCACCGACGCCTGCTCAAGGTCGAAGAGTTCGAAGAAGTACGAACTGGAGCGCGCAATATAGACCTCGTCCACGAACAGGATGACCGAGTTCTCCAGCGCGCTTCGGGTGGCGCCGCTGTTGCCGATTCCGCGCACCGTCAGTTCCGAACGGCCGCTGCTGAAGGTGGAGTAGGAAAGATTGGGGATGCGAAGCGCCAGATCGCCGATCTTTTCCACTCGGCCCGCCTCCAGCGCCTCCGCGTCCAGCGCGCTGATGGACATCGGCACATCCTGAAGGTTCTCGCTGCGCTTTTGCGCCGTAACCACAATCTCTTCCAGAATGCCCTCGGCGCGCGCCGAAAGCACGGTGGCGGCGCAAGCGAAGAGCAACGCGGTTGTGAGAAGCAACGCGGTCCTGGGAAGCAACGCGGTCCTGATAAGCAGCACGGGATTAACTTGGGTCATGTCGATAGTCACGTTTCACGTCTGGAGGAGCATTTTTCGGTCCGCGCACTATAGCGCGCCACGCCACTGCGGTGGCTATATTCCGGCGCGGGTTTCCTCAAGCACCAGGTCCACCACGGAATTCAGCGCCTGCGCTGCGGTGTCGCCTTCCAGAAGTCGCAGGCGATGGTGGTCGGTCTGCCGGTCTGCGCCGCTGCCATTTGCAACGATGTCCAGCGCGTGCTGCAGTTCCGCCTCGCAGTCCAGCGCAGCGGCATCCTCGGCGAGAACTTCCACCATTTGAGCCACCAGATCGGCGATGTCGGTGCGTCCGCCATCGTCCGTGTTTCCCAGAAAGGCGAGAACGCCGTAGCGTTGGGCCAGCCAGCGATTCTCCGCGATGATCTCGGTCAAGGGTTCTCCTGGCAACTTGCCCGCGTGGTATTGCCGAAGCAGCATTCGGATCAGGCAGGCGTAGAGCGCCACAATGCACATCGCGTCCTCCAGCCGGGGGCAGAGATCGCAGATGCGCAACTCCACCGTGGGATAGTGCTGCGAGGGCCTTATGTCCCACCACAATTCACTGCCGTCGCTGATGAAATTCATGCGCCGGTAGTTGTCCAGAAGTTGTTCGTACTCGGCTGCCGAGTACAGGGGGTTGGGCAGGCTGGTGCGGGGCAGCACGCCGATCAGACACAGCCGGTAGGACTTATAGCCGGTGTCGTTGCCGTGGTTGAAAGGCGATGAGGTCGATAGCGCCAGCAGGATGGGCAGATACCGCCGAAGCGCGGTCATCACGCGCAGCCGCGCGTCGGGATCGCCGAACCCGGCATGCACGTGCATGCCACCTACCAGGAAGCGCCGCACGGCCTCCTGGTAGGTCATTTCGAAGTCCGCATAGCGCTGGCGGGCGGTGGTCAACTGAGCATGCCAGAGGGCGAACGGATGCGTGGAGGACGCAATCACCGCGGCACCCTGGCTGGCGGCGGCATCGCTCACCAGCCTGCGGGTTTCGCCAAGCGCCTGGCGCACTTCAGCGACGGAGTTGCATACGCGGGTGTTGGTTTCGATCTGCGAACGGAGCATTTCCGGCACCACTTTGTGCGGTCCGGCGTGCGTCTGGCAGTATTCGAATATTCTCGGATCGGGGTCCGCCATCATGTCGCGCGTGTCCGGGTTGACGAGAAAGAACTCCTCCTCTACTCCGAGCGTGATCGCCAGGTCGGCTCGCCCGCTGCTCACAATCCGACCCTCCTCAACCTCAGCGCGTTGCTCACCACCGAAACCGACGACAGGCTCATGGCGGCGGCGGCAATGATAGGCGACAACAGAATGCCGAACAGAGGGTACAGCGCGCCGGCCGCAATCGGCACGCCGCCGGAGTTGTAGACGAAGGCGAAGAACAGGTTCTGCCGGATGTTCCGCATCGTCGCATGCGCCAGCCGGCGGGCCCGAACGATCCCGTTCAGGTCGCCCTTTACCAGTGTGACGCCCGCACTCTCGATGGCCACGTCCGCGCCCGTCCCCATCGCTACGCCCACGTCCGCCTGGGCCAGCGCGGGCGCGTCGTTCACGCCGTCGCCGGCCATCGCGACCCTGGCGCCGGCCGCTTGCAGTTCTTTTACGATGCGGGCCTTGTCCTGCGGGAGAACGTCGGCGCGAATTTCATCGATCCCGAGCCGGGAAGCCACCGCCCTGGCGGTGCGTTCGTTGTCGCCTGTCACCATGACGATACGCAGACCGTCCGCGCGCAGCGACTTCAGCGCTCGCGGCGTTGTGTCCTTGACCGGATCGGCGACGCTTACAAGCCCCGCCAGCCGGCCCTCGACCACCACGAACATGACGGTCTCGCCCTGGTCCCGGCGCTGATTCGCCTGGCCGCTTGCATCGCCGCCGCCGAGCCCCAGTTCGGCAAGCAGCTTCGCGTTGCCGAGCGCAACGGCTTTGCCCTTCACTCGTCCTTTGACGCCTTTGCCGGTGACCGCCTCGAATTCCTCCGCCCTGGAAAGGACGAGGCCACGATCTTCGGCTCCGGCCACGATCGCTTCGGCGAGCGGGTGCTCGCTGCCCCGTTCCAGCGACGCCGCCAACCGCAGCAACGCCGCCTCGTCCATGCCTGTCTCCGGGACCACGGCCACCAGCTTCGGCTTGCCCAGGGTGAGGGTGCCGGTCTTGTCGACGATCAGCGTGTCGACCCTGGCGAATCGTTCGATCGCCTCGGCGTTCCTGATCAGCACGCCGGCCTGCGCGCCTCGGCCGGTGGCTGTCATGATGGACATGGGCGTGGCAAGGCCAAGCGCGCAGGGGCAAGCGATGATCAGGACCGATACCGCCGCCACCAGGGCAAAGGCCATGGCCGGCGCCGGCCCCCAGTTCGACCAGGCAACAAACGCCGCCACGGCAACAAGGACGACAGCCGGCACGAAATAGGCGGCCACCCGGTCAGCCAGTTTCTGGATCGGCGCGCGGCTGCGCTGCGCTTCAACGACCATCTCCACGATTTGCGACAGCATGGTGTCGGCGCCGACTCGTCTGGCCTCGAAGACCAGCGTGCCGCTGCCGTTGATCGTCGCTCCGGTTACCGGGTCGCCGACCGCCTTCTCGACCGGAACCGGCTCCCCGGTCAGCATGGACTCGTCAATCGACGAATGGCCCTCCACAACCACGCCATCCACAGGCACCTTGTCTCCCGGGCGTATTCGCAGGCGGTCGCCCACCTGAACGTCTTCGAGCGGGATTTCCTCTTCGCGGCCGTCCGACCGGATGATCCGCGCGGTCTTCGGCGCCAGATCCATCAGCGCGCGGATCGCGCCACCGGTCCGCTCGCGGGCACGGAGCTCGAGTAACTGACCCAGCAATACCAGAATCACGATGACGGCCGCAGCCTCGTAATAGACTCCGACGTGGCCTCCGGCATCGCGGAATCCGGCTGGAAAAATCCCCGGCGCGATTGTCGCGGCAAGGCTGAAGGCATAGGCCGCGCCCACGCCCATGGCGATCAGCGTGAACATGTTCAGGCTGCGGTTGATAACGGATTTGACGCCGCGCACGAAAAACGGCCAGCCCGACCAGAGGACGACCGGCGTAGCCAGAATCAGTTCGGCCCACACTGCGGCCCCCTCGCCGATCCATCTGCGCAGCGGCAGGCCCAGCATGGGACCCATCGCCAGCGCCAGCACCGGAACCGTGAGCGCGGCCCCGGTCCAGAAGCGGCGGGTGAAATCCACGAGTTCCGGATTGGGTCCCTGGTCGGCAAGCGGCACGCCCATCGGCTCCAGAGCCATGCCGCAACTCGGGCAGTCGGAGGGGGCCTCCCGCACGATCTCGGGGCACATGGGACAGGTGTACAGCGTGCCCTCGGGCATAGCTTCCGGCGCCGCGTGGCCTTGCAGATAAGCGGCCGGGTCCCCCTCGAATTTCTCCTGGCAGCGCGCCGCGCAGAAGTAGAAGCGCTGGCCGGCGTGTTTCGCGACATGCCGGGCGGTGGAGCGCGCCACGGTCATGCCGCAGACGGGGTCCTCCGCCTGCAGGTAGTCTTGCGGCGCGGCGGCGAACTTGTCGCGGCATCCCGCGCAGCAGAAGCGATAGATCTGGCCGTCGTGCTCGTAGCTCGGCTTGTCCGCGTTTGGATCGACGGTCATGGCGCAGACCGGATCTCTCACCAGAGCCGCCTCCTGGTGTCCGTGCACGGCGTTTCTCCCGCCCTAAAGGGTGTTTATTGTTTTCAGCGCGCGTATCCGGGCATCCAGCGGCGGGTGCGAAGAGAACAGGCGCCGGATCCCGGAACGGGCGGACGCGGAGATTCCGAAAGCCGCCATCGACTCGGGCATGGACCGTCCGGCGCCGTAGCCGCGCTTGAGCGCCTCCAGGGCGTTGATCATCGAACCGCGCCCGGCGAGTCTGGCGCCGGCCGCATCGGCGCGAAACTCACGCCGTCGCGAATACCACATGACGATGGCGCTGGCCAGGATGCCGAACACGATCTGGGCGGCGATCGTGACCACGAAGTAGCCCAGGCCGAAACCCCGCTCGTTGCGCAGGACCACGCGATCGACGATAAAGCCCACGATTCGCGAGAAAAACAGCACGAAGGTGTTGAGGATGCCCTGCAGCAGGGTGAGCGTAATCATGTCGCCGTTGGCCACGTGGCCGATTTCGTGCCCCAGCACCGCGCGCACCTCGTCGCGGCGCATGCCCCTGAGCAGTCCCTCGCTGACGGCCACAAGCGACTTGTCGCGGCGCGCCCCGGTGGCGAAGGCATTCGGTTCCGGCGCCGGGAAGATGCCGACTTCGGGCGTTGCGATGCCGGCGCTTCTGGCCAGTTCGCTGGTGGTATTCACCAGCCACCGTTCCGTCTCATTGGACGGTGCGTCGATGATTCGCGTGCCGGTGGCGCGCTTGGCCATCCACTTCGACAGGAACAGCGACACGAACGCGCCGCCGAACCCGAAAACGGCGCTGAAGATGAAAAGGCCGGTGTAATTCAGAGAATAGCCGTCGGCGGCATCGAGAACCATACGGTCGATTCCCAGCAGGTTCAGAACCAGGCCGGCCACCGCCAGGACCGCCAGGTTGGTCAGGATGAACAGCGCGATTCGAGTGAACATGAGAGGTGCTCCGGGGCAGGCTTCAGCGGAGATGGCAAGTATATTGCCGTGACCCGCTCATATGGGGGCGCACGCCCTGTTTTCGAGGCTGTGGCGCCCCGTCGCGCGGTGTTTGGCGGCGGCTGCTGCGGAGGAACGGTTCAGGTGCAACAGCGGGAGGGTTCAGGCCCGACAGCATGACAGTTCAGCGGGACGGTTCAGGTGCAACAGCGGAATTGCTCCCGGCCCTGCATGCGATTCAGGACGAACTCGGCTACCTGCCTCCGGAAACGGTGCCCGCCGTGGCCGAGGTGTTCAACATCTCGCGCGCCGAAGTGCATGGCGTCATCAGCTTCTAGCACCTCTTCAGAACCACCCCTCCCGGCCGCAGGACGCTGTACCTGTGCCGGGCCGAGGCCTGTCAGGCCATGGGCGCCCGGGCGCTCGAAAAACATGCGGCGGAACGACTCGGCATCGGCTTCCACGAGACCACTGCCGATGGCCGCACGGATCCGCTGTCGCTGGACGACTATCGCTCTCATGGCGGCTGCGAAGGGCTCGCCAGGGCCGTGGAACTGCCGCGGGAGGAGATCGTGGGGATCGTCACCGAATCCGGCCTGCGGGGCCGCGGCGGCGCCGCGTTTCCCACCGGCGTGAAGTGGCGCCCGGTGCTGAATGCCGAGGGTGCGCAGAAATACGTCACCTGCAATGCCGACGAAGGCGATTCCGGCACCTACGCCGACCGGATGATCATGGAGAGTGATCCCTTCGTGCTGATCGAGGGCATGACCATCGCCGGTCTCGCTGTCGGTGCCACCATGGGCTACGTCTATCTGCGCGCCGAGTACCCGCTGGCGATACGGATCATGAACGAGGCCATAGCGATTGCCGAGGCGGCCGGCCTGCTGGGCGGGAACGTCATGGGCAGCGGCCAGACATTTCGCCTGGAGGTTCGCGAAGCCGCCGGCGCCTATATCTGCGGCGAGGAAACCTCCATGCTGGAGAGTCTCGAAGGCAAGCGCGGCATGATCCGCTACCGTCCTCCGCTGCCGGCGGTCAAGGGCCTGTTCGGGGTGCCGGACCGGCGCGGTACGGGGCGTGGAAGTCATCGACCGCATCCTCGGCGGTGAGGACGAGCCCGGCAATCTGCGGTTGTTAAGGGATTTATGCGATACCATGGTGGCATGGTGGCCGGTTCACTGTGCGCGCTGGGTGGAATGGCCCCATTCCCCGTTATCAGCGTTCTGGATCACTTCCCCGAGGATTTGCGGGCGCGCTGATCCTCGGTGGAATGGACGGAGATGAGTCATGTATGAGGCCTACCGGCGCCCTGAAGACCTGGGTTCGCCGCCCAGCGAGTCCGCGTCGACCGTGCGGCTCACCATCGGCGGCATCACCTCTTCCCGCTGCACCAACGAGGAGACCTACCTGGTGCAGAAGACGGTCCGCGCCGCATTCGGCAACAACAACGTGGACACCTGCGCCCGGGTGTGCCACTCGCCCACGGGATACGGGCTGAAAACCACCCTGGGCGAATCGGCGGGGACCCAGGCCTTCGACTCGGTCCTCAAGGCCGATGTCATCATGATCATCGGCGCCAATCCCACCATCGCGCACCCCGTGTTCGGTTCGCAAATGAAGCGCCGGCTGCGCGAAGGGGCCAGGCTGATCGTCATCGATCCCCGCCGGATAGACCTGGTGCGCTCGGCCCATGTGCAGGCCGACTGCCATCTTGCGCTGCGCCCCGGCACCAACGTGGCCATGATCAATGCGCTGGCCCATGCGGTTCTCTCCGAGGGGCTGGAGGACAGGCCCTACATCGAGGACCGCTGCGAACTCGACGCCTACGAGGACTGGCGTCGGTTCATCCTCGAAGAGCGCAATTCCCCGGAGGCCATGGCCGAGGCTACCGGCGTGCCCGCGGAGGATGTCCGGGCCGCAGCGCGGCTCTACGCCGCCGGTCCCAACAGCGCCATCTACTACGGGCTGGGCGTTTCCGAACACGCTCAGGGTTCGACCATGGTCATGGGCATCGCCAACCTTGCCATGGCGACCGGAAACCTGGGCCGCGAGGGAGTGGGCGTCAGTCCGCTTCGGGGCCAGAACAACGTGCAGGGCGCCTGCGACATGGGTTCGCTTCCCCATGAGTTAACGGGTTACCGGCACATTTCCGATGCCGAAACCCGCGCGCTGTTCGAGCGGGTCGCCCCGGGCGCGTAAGGCGGCATGCGAGCAGGGCAGGGCGCGTTGGCGCGGGCTGTCGGCGGCGTGGCGCTGCTGGCGCTCTCGCTCGGCCCGGCGGAAGCGCAGCAGCGCGGCGGCCAACCGCTCGTCGAGGACGGCATCACCAGCGCCGGCTTCTGCTACGCGCGCTTCAGCTACCGTTGGAGCAGCCGCGGCCAACAAGCTGTATGACGGACTTCGACGTAATCGTGATCGGCGGCGGGGTGAACGGCCTGGCCTGCGCCGCTACTCTCACGCGCGAGGGCCTGAGTTGCTGCGTGCTGGAGCGCAACCACTACGTGGGCGGAGGCGCCGTTACCCGCGAGGTCACGCTGCCGGGATTCCGGCACGACCTCTACGGCTCTTCGCACGTCTGGATTCACTGCAACGCGGATTTCAAGGCCATTCAGCCGGAGCTGGAGCGCTTTGGGTTGAAGTACATCGAGCCGGAGGACCACATTACCGGCCACCCGGACCGCGGCGGCGGCCCCGGGATCGTGGTGTACAAGAGCGTGGAGCGCACCTGCGAGTCGATTGCCGCGTATTCGTCCGCGGACGCGCGCCGCTATGCTGCCGTCTGCGCGGATTTCGAGCAGATCCGCGAGGGATTCATCAAGGCTTTCTTCTCGCCCCCCACGCCGCCGAGCATGCTGCCGCGCGCCCTGGAGCAAAGCGTGGACGGCCTGAAGCGCCTGCGGGAGTTTTCGATGTCGGCGCGCGCCTGGGTGGAGGCCAACTTCGAGAACGGCTTCGTTCAGGCGATGATGCTCAACTGGGCGCTGGCGCCGCAGATTCTTCCCGACCAGGAAGGCGCGGGGCAGTCTTTCTACATCATGATTCCCGCCATCCACTACTATGGTCAGGCGATTCCCGAGGGCGGCAGCCAGCAACTGCCCAAGGCAATAGCAGCATTCCTGGAAGGCAACGGCAGCCGGGTGATGACGTCCTCGCCGGTGGAGCAGATCGTGGTGGAGCAGGGCCGGGCCTGCGGCGCGCGCCTGGAATCCGGCGAGACGCTGCGCGCGCGCCGTGCGGTGGTCTCCGCGCTGGAGCCCCGCCAGACCTTTCTGCGCATGCTCGACAGCGCGCTGCTGGAAGACGACTTCATGGAAATGGTGCGCGGCTATTCCTTCGGCAGAATCTCGGTTTGCCGCATGCATCTGGCGCTGAAGGAAGCGCCGCGGTTCGTCAACGGAGAAAGCATGAGCCGCTGCGCGTTTCATCGGATGACCGACAGCATGCCGCAGCTTCTCAGGTTCTATGGCGAACTGGCCATGGGCCTGCCGCCGTCGGACCCGTTTCTGTGGTCGGCCTGCTGGACGCTGCTCGATCCCACGCGCGCGCCGGACGGTCAGCACACGCTGATCTTCGACACGTTCGTGTCCAACTGGCTTGCCGATGGCCGCAGTTGGAGCGAGATCGGCGAGAAGTATGCGAACCAGGTGCTACTGCCCAAGCTTCGCCAGTATGCGCCGAACATTGGCGGCGACAACATCCTGGGCCAGCACGTGGAAACCGGGGAGAGCCTGGAGAGCGCTAATCCCTCGTTCGTGGAGGGAACCACCAACGGAGGCGAGCGGATCGCCTCGCAACTGGGCTATTTTCGCCCCTTCCCCGGCTATGCTCATTACCGTTCGCCGGTGCCCGGGCTTTACATGACCGGCCCGCATTGTCATCCCGGCGGCGGCATTTCGGCCATGGGCACGATTACCGCGCGGGTCATGCTGGATGACTTCGGGATCCGCGAGGCGGATTTCTGGTGATGCGAACAGCTGTTAGCTTCGGATACCCAACATGAACGCTTTGAGGAGAGTGCGATGAGCAGAATCGAGAAATACACCGGCATGGTGATCCAGCCGCATGTCGTAGTGGCCGAGGACCGCGCTGGCATACGACGCAATCTCGACCGAGTACTGAACATGATCGACTTCGGCGTGGGTTATTTCTGGGAGTTGCCGGTGAAGCTGGTGGTGCTGCCGGAGTATTTCCTGCAGGGAGTGACTACGCCGGGCAAGGGCGAGCATGGCATCGAGAGTTTCATGAAGAAGGCAATCACCTTCGACGGCCCGGAGATGCGCGCGCTTGGCGACAAGGCCCGCGAATACGGCCTTTATATCGCCGGCGGCGGAGTGGTGGAGCAGGTGCCCGAGTTCCCGGACCGCTGGTTCAACGCCGCCTTCGTGATCGGTCCCAGCGGCGAAGTGATCCTGCGCTATCACAAGTGGCACATTCCTGCGAATATCGGCCTGGGCACCAGCCCGCACGATCTGCTCGATGCCTACCGCGAGGTGTTCGGCACCGACATTGCCGACCTGTTCCCGGTGGTGGACACGGAGATCGGCAAGCTCGGCACCATGACCTGCCATGACGGCTGCACCCCGGAGGTGTCGCGGGCGCTAGGTTATAACGGCTGCGAAGTGCTCTGCCATCCTACCGCGCTGCAGGAAATCGAGGGCGTAAGCGAGCCCTGGGATTTCTGGACCTTCACGCGGCGCACACGCGCGCATGACAACATGTGCTACCTGCTGGGATCGAACTGGGGTACGGTGGACTACGACTACTACCCCAAGGCCTTCTGTCCCGGCGGTTCCTTCATCATCGACTACACCGGCATGATGCTGCGCCATGCCAACTACCCGCAGGAACAGGTGATCGGCGCCACCATCGACATCGAGGCCCTGCGCGAACACCGGTCCCGCTGCGGCCACAACTGCTGGGTGGACGTGCGCACCGAGGGCTTCAAGCAGATCTACGAGAACCCGATCTATCCGCCGAATCAGTTCCCGCCGGGCAAGCCGCCGCGCACGCTGGCGGACAAGATGGGGCCGCTGGACACCGTGTTCCGCGACATCTACGGGCGCGGCCAGTTCATGCCGCCCGCCGGCATGACGGTGGAGGACATGCCGAAGCTCCACGGCCAGCGTGTTCGCGCCGCCCAACAGCGCGGCACGCTGAAGAAAAGCGGCTAGGGCCTGCTATAACAGGTCCTGATGTCTTGTTCCGCACACACTCGGGGGGTGGGCGCATGCACGTGAAGAGCGATCTGGCGGACCTGCAAATCGAACTGGGACCCATCCGCCGCGACGGCGACGAGTTGGTCGTGGAGAGCGCGCCGGGCAGTAGCATCGACGCGCGCATTCGCGTTGACGCTGCGGATGCGAGGAGTATGCTGGCCAAAGTGCTGAGTTCCGGCGCTGTATGGGCATTTTTTTTGCGCTTGCCCTTTGCCTGGCGGGCAGGCCGGTGCGGCGGCAAAGCGCTGGAGAAGCAGGCTGGCGCCGTGCGCGATAACCCTGTTTGGCGGGCGCGGCGCGAAAGCACCGGATTGAACAAGCCCTGGTAGGCTCGCCGTGGCACTATTGATTACGCAGAGATCAATATGAACCGGTCACGGCACTAGAAGGAAGGACGGATGGCGAATATCCTGGGATTCGGAGAAATCATGCTGCGGTTGTCCACGCCCCGTGGCGAAGTGCTGGACGGCGCCCGGTCGCTGGATGTGAATTTCGGCGGCGCGGAAGCCAACACCATCATCGCGCTGGCCCGCCTGGGACACGATGCAGCCTTTCTGACTTGCCAGCCGGATAACGACTGGGGGCGTAGAAGCACCGCCATGCTGGCGGCTGCCGGGGTTCGGCCCGAGACTCTCTATATGCAGGACGCGCGCATCGGAACCTATTTCCTGGAAAGCGGCGCGGGCTTGCGCGGCGGAAGGATCATCTATGACCGCAAGAACTCCGCGTTCGCGCGCCACAACTGGTCGGACGCGAACTGGCCCCGGCTGCTCGCGGGTGCGGACTGGCTGCACTTGAGCGGAATTACCCTGGCCTTGTCGGAATCCGCTGCACAGGCCTGCGAGGACGCGACGCGAGCCGCCCGCCGGACGGGTTGCCGGGTGTCTTTCGATTGCAACTACCGCAAGGCGCTGTGGTCCAGCAGTGCGGAATTCGGTGCCGCTTGCCGCCGGATCGTCGCATTGGCCGACCTGGTGTTCTGCGGCTGCCGCGAAATCCGCTGGATCCTCGACCAGCCGCGCCCCGACGAGCTTTCGCCGGACCCGGCGCACGGCTTCAACCTGCTGAAGCCCGTGGCCGCGCACATGAGCGTGCTGGCCGGTACCCTGCACGAGCAGGATGAAAGCGGTGCGCCGAGGCTGGGCGGGTTCGCGACCAACGGCGAAGACTCGGCAAAACTTCAGCCGCATGGCCTGGGCCAGGTCATCGACCCCGTTGGCGGTGGCGATGCCTTCGCCGCTGGCGTTCTGCACGGTCTGGCGATGGGCTGGCCGGTCGTCAAAGCCGCCGAGTTCGCCCTTGCCGCCGCCGCCCTCAAGCACACCATCCACGGGGACCAGCTTCGCGCCTCGCCGGCCGAAGTGATGCGCTACGCGGCCAACGGCGCGGCCGTGTCCCGCTGATGCGCGTTTTTGAAGCGGCGATTACCGCAAGGTAACCAGCACTTCGTTGCGCCGCAACCGATCCAGGTATCGAGCGAACTCGCCAATGCCTTTGGCGGTCAAACAGCTTACTGTGCGCACTTGTTCGATCCCCCGAAATTCTTGGGGCTACCAGTGCCAGAGGGTGCCGTCTTCGAGGCGGTTTACGGGGAGGGAGGCGGGGCGGTAGGGATGCTTGGCTGCGAGTTTTTCGTCGATTTCGACGCCGTGGCCGGGGGACTCGCCGGGGTGCAGGTAACCGTTGTCGAAGCGCCAGGCGCGGGGGAATACGGCGTCGGTTTCTTCGGTGTGGCGCATGTATTCCTGGATGCCGAAGTTCGGCACGGACAGGTCGAAGTGGAGCGCGGCGCCCATGCTGACCGGCGACAGGTCGGTAGCGCCGTGGCAGCCGGTGCGCACCTGGTAGAGCGCCGCCAGCGCGGCGATCTGGCGCAGGTGGGTGATGCCGCCAGCATGGGTGACGGTGCAGCGGATGTAGTCGATGAGTTGGTTCTCGATCAGATTCTTGCAGTCCCAGATCGTGTTGAAGACTTCGCCCACAGCCAGCGGAGTGGTGGTGTGAGAGCGGATCAGTTTGAACGACTCCTGATTCTCGGCGGGAGTGGGGTCCTCCATCCAGAACAGCGCGTAGGGCTCCAGCGCCTTGCCCAGTCGCCCGGCCTCGATGGGCGTGAGGCGGTGATGCACGTCATGCAGCAGGTGGGGCGTGAAGCCGTATTGCTCGCGCAGCGCGGCGAATAGCGACGGGACGGAGTTGAGGTACTTCTCCGACGACCAGACGTTCTCCTCCGGCCGGGCCGAAGAGGCCGGTTCGTAATACATCTTGTCCTTGCCTACGCCGTAGGTGCCCGCCAAGCCGGGCACGCCACACTGGGCGCGCACGGCCTTGTAGCCGAGGTCCAGGTAGCGGCCCACCTCGTCCACGGTAGCGGCCACATCCTCGCCGTTGGCGTGCCCGTAGCACAGCACGCCATCGCGGCTTCGCCCGCCCAGCAACTGGTAGAGAGGCATCCCGGCGGTTTTTGCCTTGATGTCCCACAGCGCGGTATCCACGGCGCCGATGGCGGCCATGGTCACCGGGCCGCGCCGCCAGTAGGCTCCGCGGTACAGGTATTGCCAGGTGTCCTCGATGCGGTCGGCGTCGCGCCCGGCCAGGAGAGGGATCACGTGGTCGTTCAGGTAGCTTGCGACGGCGAGTTCGCGGCCGTTGAGCGTGGCGTCGCCCAGGCCATGCACGCCGTCGTCGGTAACGATCTTGAGCGTGACGAAATTGCGTCCCGGACAAGTGACGATCACGCGGGCCTCGGCAATTCGCGACATCAGTCCATCCTCGCCATCAATCCATCCCTCGCCATCAGTCCATCCTCGCCATGACCGACTTGGTTTCCATGTAGATCTTCAGGCCCTCAAGCCCGTGTTCGCGGCCCCATCCGGACTGCTTGTAGCCGCCGATGGGCATGGCAAGTTCAGGAATTCCATGGGAATTGATCCACACGATGCCGGATTCCAGACGTTCCGCGATCTCATGCCCACGTGCCAAATCGCGGGTCCACACGCTCGCGGCCAAGCCGTAGCGGCTGCGATTTGCCTGACGGATCGCGTCATCCACCGTGTCGAACGGCGTTACCGTGACCACGGGCCCGAACACTTCCTCGCGCGTTATGAGCATGTCCTCGCCGGCCCCGGCGAATACGGTGGGAGGATAGAAGAAGCCGTCGCCGCTGACCGGTTCGCCACCGATCACGAGCTTTGCGCCCTGGCGGACGCCGGACCCCACCATCGCATGCACCGATTCACGATGCGAGGCGCTGATAAGCGGCCCCATCTGCGAGTCCGGGTCCAGGCCGGAACCCAGCTTGAGCCCGCGCGCGGCCTCCGCCAGGCCGTCGAGCACATCCTGATAAACGCCTGCTTGAGCATATACACGGGAACCCGCTACGCACACCTGCCCGGCGTTGGCGAAGATCGCATCGGCGGCGCCGGCAACAGCGCGCGGCAAGTCCGCGTCCCCAAAAATCAGCACCGGCGACTTGCCGCCGAGTTCCAGCGACAGCCGCTTGAGGTTGCCTCGCGCATCCGCCAGCAGTTGCTTGCCCACCTCGGTGGAGCCGGTGAATGCCACCTTGTTCACGTCCAGATGACGGGCCAGGTGCTGCCCGAGCCGGCCTCCCGGCCCCGGCAGAACGCTCACCACGCCCTCCGGCACGCCGGCTTCCAGCAGCAGCCTGCTCAGGTAGAGCGCCGTGAGCGGCGTCAGTTCCGCAGGTTTGAGCACGCAACTGCAGCCGGCCGCCAGCGCCGGAGCCAGTTTCCAGGCGGCCATCACCAGCGGCCCGTTCCAGGGCACGATCTGCGCCACCACGCCTACCGGTTCGTGCCGGATCAATCCATGAAAACGCTGCCCCGGAACCGAGGGATCGAACGTGGCGCCGGGCAGCTTGGTGCACCAGCCCGCGTAATAGCGAAAGGTTTCGGCCGCATGAGCCACTTCGCCGTGCAGCGCTGCTGCGTAAAGCTTGCCGCCGTTCAGCGTCTCCAACTCCGCCAGCGTCTGCGCGTCCCGCTCGATCAGTTCCGCCACGCGCAGCAGCACCCGCTGCTTCTGCGCGGGAGTCTGCCCGCTCCACCGCCGATCAAGAAACGCCGCCCGCGCGCCCGCCACAGCCGTGTCCGCCTGAGCGGTTGAGGCCGGAGCCACCCATGCGATCGCATCTCCTTTTGCCGGGTCCAGTATCGCCTTGGCTTCGCCGCCTTCTCCGGGCAGCCAGCGCCCGCCTACCAACGCGGGATGCTGCGCGCCGAGATATTCCTGCGCCGTTTGCGAAACCTTGTGACAACGGCTCATTGCACTATCTTGCTGCATACCGTCTCCATCCCGCCCCGTTTTTGCACCATGCGGGTTCGTCCCGCGAACTGCGAACGCGCTGTCAACGCCTTGCCAGGCAACAAAACAGGACCCGCATCTTAATGACGGTTATTTACGGGACAGCACGCTAGTCCTTGGGTAGCCAGTTCATCATCTTGCGCAGGTTGGCGCCTACGGCCTCGATGGGATGGGCGGCGGTTTTGGCGCGCAATTCGTGCAGGCGAGGTTCGCCTTTCTCGAACTCGTCGATCCACTCGCGGGCGAAGGCGCCCGACTGGATGTCGGCCAGGACCTGCTTCATGGCCTTGCGCGACGCCTCGCCGATCACCTTGGGGCCGCGTGAGTAATTGCCGTACTCGGCCGTGTCGCTGACCGAGTAGTTCATGCGCTTGAGGCCGCCCTCGTAGTACAGGTCCACGATCAGCTTGAGTTCGTGCAGCACCTCGAAATACGCAAGTTCCGGCGGATAGCCCGCTTCCACCAGAGTCTCGAATCCGGCCTTGATCAGTTCTTCAGACCCGCCGCAAAGAACGGCCTGCTCGCCGAACAGGTCGGTTTCGGTCTCGTCCTTGAAGTTGGTCTCGATAACGCCGGCGCGGATGCCGCCGATGCCGTCGGCATAGCTCAGCGCAAGGTCCAGCGCGCCGCCGCTCGCGTCCTGATGCACCGCGGCCAGACAGGGCACGCCGGCGCCTTGCAGGTACATGCGTCGCACCAGGTGTCCCGGGCTCTTCGGCGCCACCATGAACACGTCCACGTCCTCGGGAGGCTTGACTTGTCCATACAGCACGCTGAAGCCGTGTCCAACGGCCAGGGCCTGCCCCGCCTTGAGATTGGGCGCCACCGCCGCTTCGTAAACCCGCCGGTGGTGCTGGTCGGGCACCAGGATCATCACCACGTCTCCCCAGGACGCCGCCGCGTCCATGTCCATAATGCTCAGGCCCTTGGACATGGCCTCCTCGCGCGAGGACGAGCCTTCGCGCAGCCCCACCACAACCTGCACGCCGCTTTCCTTGAGGTTCAGCGCGTGGGCATGGCCCTGGCTCCCGTATCCCAGCACCGCCACCTTGCGGCCGCGGATGATGGACAGGTCGGCTTCATAGTGAATCTTCATATCCGTTCCCTTATGTGATGTTCCGGTCAGTCCTCGTAGTGTTCCGGTCAGTCCTCGTAGTGTTCCGGTCAGTCCTCGTAGTGTTCCGGTCAGTCCTCGTGGTGTTCCGGTTGCGGCGCTCTTTGCATGGCCACGCGGCCCGAGCGCGCCACTTCGTCAATGCCGTGCGGCTTCATCAGGTTGACAAAGGCATCCACTTTCTTGGTGGGACCAACGATCTCCAGCGCAAGCATGTCCGGCGTAACGTCCACCACACGCCCGCGGAAGATCTCGTTGACCTGCAGCACCTCGGCGCGCTTCGCCCCTCGGCAACGCACCTTGATGATGCAGAGCTCGCGCTCGACGAAATCGGTGCCGGTAACGTCGTCCACCTCGATGGTGTCCACCAGTCGGTTGAGTTGCCTCAGTATCTGCGAAATGACCCGTTCGTTGCCGCTGGTGACGATGCACAGGCGCGAGATCGTGGGGTCGTCGGTAACGCCCACGGCCACGCTGTCGAGATTGAACCCGCGCGCCGAGAACATGTTGACCACCCGGATGAGCGCGCCCATGGAGTTCTCCAGCAGCACGTTGATGATGTGCTGGTAGATCCGCGGCGGCGCTCCCGGCTCCACCGGCTCGCCGGCCGCCCGCTTGCGTATGAGCTGCTGCGGAGTGAGCGTGATGGAGTCGTCGTTCATACGAAGGTTTCCGGGGCGTGCCGCGAGGTGATCATTTCGTCGGACGACTTGCCGGCCGGCACCATAGGGAACACCATCTCCTCCTTCACCACCCGGAACTCCATCACCGCCGGGCGGTCGTCCACCGCCCAGGCCTTGTCGATGACATCCTCCACCTGGTCCGGCCGTTCCGCCCGGAATGCGGCGCAGCGGCTGGCGCGCGCAAGCTGCACGAAGTCCGGATTGGTGTCGGTGAGGTCGGTATGGCTGAAGCGGTTCTCGTGGAACAGTTCCTGCCACTGACGCACCATCCCCAGGAAGTTGTTGTTCATGATCACGATCTTCAGCGGCACGCCGTGCGCCGCCGCCACCGCCAGTTCCTGCACGTTCATCATGAATCCGCCGTCGCCGTTAATGGAGACCACCGTCTTGTCGATGCCGTAGGCGCGCAAACCCAGGCCCGCGCCCAGAGCGGCGGGCAGCGAAAAGCCCATGGTGCCCAGTCCGCCGGAGGTGATATGCGAGCGCGGCCGGGTGAACTTCAGGTATTGCGCGGCCCACATCTGGTTCTGGCCGACATCGGTAACCGCCACCGCATTGCCGCCGGTTTTGGCCCTCAGCCGCTCCAGCACGAACTGCGGGCGCAACTCGCCATCGCTGGCATAGGTGAGCGGACACTCGTCGCGCCACGCCTGAATCCTGTTCAGCCAGCGCTTGACCTTCTTGGGGCGAACCAGCGGGCGCAGTTGATCCAGCACGGCTTTGGCGTCGGCATTGAAGGCCAGATCGGCATAGATGTTCTTGGAGATGCAAGACTTGTCGATCTCGATATGGATGATCGCGGCATGCGGTGCCCACCGATCCACCATGCCGGTAACCCGGTCGTCGAAACGGGCGCCCACGGCGATGATGAGGTCGGAATGCTGCACGGCCTGGTTGGCCCACCACATGCCGTGCATGCCCAGCATCCCCAGCGATAGCGGGTCGTCTTCCGGAAAGGCGCCCAGTCCGTGCAGGCTGGTGGTTACCGGAATGTTCATATGCCGGGCGAACTCGGTCAGCGCCTCGCAAGCGTTGGCGTTGATGGCGCCTCCGCCCACGTACAGCAACGGCCTGCGCGAGGACTCGATCATTCGCACGGCGCGGCGCAGGCGCACCTCGTCGCATTCGTTGGGAACCGAGTAGCCGCGCATGCGGACCGCTTCGTCGAACTGGAAAACCCCCGTGGACACCAGCACGTCCTTGGGCAGGTCCACGACCACCGGCCCGGGCCGCCCGGTGCGGGCCAGGTGATAGGCCTCGTGCACGATGCGGGGAATGTCTTCCGGCGCGCGGACCAGGTAGTTGTGCTTGGTGATGCTGCGGGTCACGCCCAGCGTGTCGGTTTCCTGGAAGGCGTCGTTGCCGATCAGCGGCAGCGGCACCTGCCCGGTAAACACCACGATGGGCACCGAGTCCATGAAGGCGTCGGCGATGCCCGTTACGGTGTTGGTGGCGCCGGGGCCGCTGGTCACCAGGACGGTGCCCACCTCGCCGGTGGCCTTGGCGTAGCCTTCGGCGGCATGCGTGCCGCCCTGTTCGTGGCGGACCAGCACATGCTTGAAGTTGGGCTGAACCCGCGCCATCTCGTCGTATACGTGAATTACCGCGCCGCCGGGATGTCCGAAAACAACCCGTGCGTCCTCCGCTTCCAGCGCGTGGAGAAAAATCTCCGCGCCCGACATCTTTTTTCCGATGTACTGCTGCACGGCTGCCTTGCCGCGCAGGCGTTGCGGCGTTTCCGCCACCGCTGCGGCAGTGCTGGCGCTAGACATGGGTAAGTTCCTCATGACGTGTGGAAGCCGAGCGTGCTTTTTCCTCTTCGGGGTTATGCACGCGAAGGATGGCGCCGGTGGAAGCGCTGGTCACGAAATGCGTGTAGCGCTCCAGCCAGCCACCCTTGATCTTGGGGCGAAACGGGGCGAGCCGCTGGCGCCGGCGTTCGAGTTCTTGCGGGTTCACATCCATGTCCACGCGCCGCTCCTTGAGATCGATCACGATGCGGTCGCCCTGCTCGAGCAGCGCAATCGGCCCGCCGGCAGCGGCCTCGGGCGAAACGTGGCCGATCGACAAGCCGCGCGTAGCGCCGGAGAAGCGCCCGTCGGTGAGCAGCGCCGCGGAGGTGTCCAGGCCCATGCCGGCGATGGCGGAAGTGGGCTGCAGCATCTCCGGCATCCCGGGCCCTCCGCGCGGGCCTTCGTAGCGGATCACCACCACGTCGCCTTCGCACACTTCGCCGGCGAGTATCCCGGCAACCGCCTCGTCCTGCGATTCGTAGATGCGCGCGCGTCCCTCGAAGCGCTGCATGTCCGGCGACACCGCGCCTACCTTGATGATCGCGCCTTCGGGCGCCAGGCTGCCGAACAGCACGCACAAGCCCCCGGTGGCGCTGAAGGCGGTGCTGCGTTCGCGGATTACCGCCCGATTGCGCACTTCGGCGTCGGCAAGCTGTTCGCGCAGCGTCCCGGCCACCGTGGGCCGGTCCACGTTCAGCACGCCCGCGGCGTGCAGTTCCTTGAGAATGGCCTGCACGCCCCCGGCCTGTTCCACGTCTTCCATGTGAACGTCCGGCGTGGCCGGCGACACCTTGCAGATATACGGCACCCGGTCGGACATCTCGTTGATTCTGTCCAGGTCGTAGGGCACTTCGGCTTCGCGCGTGGCCGCAAGCAGGTGCAGCACCGTGTTGGTGGAGCCGCCCATGGCCATGTCCAGCGCGAACCCATCGTCGAACGCGTCGGAGGTCACAATGTCGCGGGGTTTGAGGTCCTTCTCGACCAGTTTCACGATACGCTGGCCGGCTTTTCTGACCAATTGCTCGCGCCTGGGGTCCACGGCCAGGATCGAACCGTTGCCGGGCAGGGCCAATCCCAGCGCCTCGACCAGGCAATTCATGGAGTTGGCGGTGAACATCCCGGAACAGGACCCGCAAGTGGGGCAGCTCAATGCTTCCATTTGAGCCAGTTCCTCGTCGCTCATGTCGCCCTTCTGGTGGCGTCCCACGGCCTCGAACACGGTCGCCAGGTCCGCCTTGGCGCCCCCCGGGAGCTTGCCGGCTTTCATCGGCCCTCCGGACACGAAAATTGCCGGGATGTTGATCCGCAAGGCGCCCATCAGCATGCCGGGCACGATCTTGTCGCAGTTGGATATGCACACCAGGCCGTCGAGGCAGTGCGCCTGGGCCATGGTTTCCACCGAGTCGGCGATCAACTCGCGCGAGGGCAGGGAATAGCGCATTCCGATGTGGCCCATGGCGATGCCGTCGTCCACGCCAATGGTATTGAACTCGAACGGCAGGCCGCCGGCCTCGCGCACGGCCTCGCGCGCTGTGGCACCGAGTTTCTGCAGATGCACGTGCCCGGGAATCAGCTCCACGAACGAATTGCAGATGCCGATAAACGGACGCTCGAAGTCGTCGTCCGAGCGCACCACACCGGTGGCGCGCAGCAATGACCGGTGCGGCGCTCTCTCGATGCCACGCTTGACTGTATCGCTTCTCATGGTTCCAGGCCCGGGCCAACCCGGCGCCGATCAAGACGCCAGCGAGGAACAGCATGTTACATCAGAGCAACTCTGTCCACCCCTGCGGGTCCGCGTGTCAGTCCAGAGCAGTAATGTCGTGTTTGTGCCATTCAGAGATGTCGTCTTTTGGGTTACACCGATGCCCTTGGTTTTGGCAGGGGGCATGGGATTGTGGCCAGAGAGGACGTATTGATGAGCGTCAAGGAGATCGACCGCTTGGGTGTGGTCCGCAAGTTTTTGGAGAAGCGCCTGTTGCAGCGCGAAGCGGCCGCGCAGTTGGATTTGAGCGTTCGCCAAGTCCAGCGCTTGGTTTGCCGCTATCGGAACGGGGGGCCGGCGGGTTTGGTTTCACGGCGGCGGGCCCGGGTTTACCAGCGGTGGACGCGCCGGCAACACAGCGTTCGCCTTGGGGTCTGCAACTCACCTTCGGCAAAGCCTTTGGGGCTGCGCCCCGCGCCGCGCCGCCCAGTCCAGACTCCTGATCGAACTGGGCCCAGAAATACGCCAACACGCATTCAGCCGTGCATGCCGATGAGGCATGGGCGCCATGGGTTGATCAAGCGGAGAATCAGGGGCCGGTTCTCTTCCTCTCAGGCCGCCAGTGTCTCGATCACGTCGCCCTTGCGCTGCAACACCGTCACGCCCTGCTCCAGGGCCGCCTTCTTGAACTGGTCGTGAATATGGAAAGCGGCCAGCGCAAAACGCTGCCGCCGGCCCGCAAGCTCAGGAAACAAACGCCGGAAGTTCGGTGCCTTCTTGGTCAGCAAGCGCTCCAGGTCGTTCTCGTGCGCCTTGTACTTCACTTCCACCACAAACACCTCCTGGCCATTGACCAGAACCAGGTCGAACTCGTCTTTCACACCGGCTCGGTCGCCCGTGACATTCTTGACCACGAAGTCGAAACGCATCCCCGCCAGAACCGGATTGGCCTTGAGGCTGTTGTGGAAGAACTCCTCGGTCACCGCGCCCTGGTTGTTGCTCATGCCGCCGTACATCTCCGCCAGCCGGTCCACCTTCGCCTCGGTCTTCGCCTGCTGAGCGGCGTTTTCCTTCAACTGTGCGTCGGTTTCCGCCTGCCGGGCGGCGTTTTCCGCCAGTTGAGCGGCGTTTTCCTTCAACTGTGCGTCGGTGCGGTCCTGGGAGATGGCCAGGCCGGCAACCAGCGCTTTCAATTCTTCATCAGTCATGGCAGAAACCTCTCGTTCCTTCGGGTGATTCCGCGGGCCAGTATATCCTCGCGGCGAGAGTCGTTTCCATACCGAAATGAAGCGTAAACCGGGAGAATTTCTGAGTGCTCAGGCGGAGCGGGGACCGCTGTTGACAGAGTCGTAGCCTCAGGTTCTATTGTTGCATTCCATATCCTGGTATCGTGCCCGCACGAAAGATGCTCCGCGCCCCGCACGGCCCAGCCCAGGCTTCTGGTTGACATTCTGATCGAATTTTTGCCTTGAAATTTCGTAATTGATTTACGGATTTTCAAGGAATATTATGGGGGGATGATCGAGCGCCCAACAGCCATTTCGCGGATTGACGCCGCGTTCGCCGCGCATCCCGCGGTTGCGCTGGTGGGTCCCCGGCAATGCGGCAAGACCACTCTGGCGCGCATGTACGCCAGAAAGAAAGCGGATGTGACTTTCCTCGACCTTGAACGCGCCGTGGATATGCGCCGACTGGAAGCGCCCGAACAGGCTTTGTCGCCGTTACGCGGACTGGTGGTGATTGACGAGGTGCAGAGGATGCCTCCGCTGTTCGAGGCACTGCGCGTACTGCTGGACCGGCCCGGCGCGGGCGCGCGATTCCTGCTGCTGGGCAGCGCTTCTCCGCGGCTCCTCAGGAACACGTCGGAGACCCTCGCCGGCCGCGTGGGCATCGTTGATCTGGCCGGTTTCGATATAACGGAGACACCTTCTCCAGAGTGGCGGACCCTGTGGGAGCGCGGCGGCTTCCCGCGCAGCTATCTCGCCCGCAGCGCTCGCGTCTCCGCTCTGTGGCGGGAGAATTTCGTCCGCACCTTTCTGGAACGCGACATACCGCAGTTGGGTATCGGCGTGCCTGCCGAGTCGCTGCGGCGATTCTGGACCATGATTGCTTACTATCACGGGCAAATCTGGAACGCGTCCGAATTCGCCCGCGCCATGGGGACGAGCGAGGGGACGGCGCGCCGGTACCTGGATATTCTGCAGGGCGCCTACATGGTGCGGGCGCTTACGCCATGGCATGAAAATATCAAGAAGAGGCAGGTCAAGTCGCCCAAAATCTACGTGCGCGACAGCGGCCTGCTGCACGCTTTGCTTGAGCTTGCTTCCTTCTCCGCCATTGCTGGGCATCCGAAAATCGGCGCATCCTTCGAGGGGTTCGTGATTGAACAACTGCTTTCCTGCTTCAACACGCGCTCGGCCAGCTTCTGGGCCACGCACGGCGGCGCGGAATTGGACCTGCTGGTGAATTGCGCCGGGAAGCGCTATGGATTCGAGTGCAAATACAGCGCCGCACCGGGCGCTACCCGCGGCATGCACAGCGCCGTGGAAAGCCTTGGCCTGGAGCGCCTCTGGGTGGTGTATCCGGGTGACGAGCTCTATGCTTTGACCGAGCGCATTTCCGCGCTGCCGGCGGGCAGCATTCCGGCGCATGTGCGGCGTATGAGAGACATGGCGCCATCGCGGAGTGACGCAAGGTGGAGTCCCGGAAACTGACGCAACGTGAGCGGCGAGCCACAAGCAGCAAGCCACAAGCGGCGAGCCGGATTAACTGGCTGTGCGTTCTGCGCTTTGTGGGCTTTCCGGGCTTTCTGGCCGGTTATCCGCCGTCTCTACGCCAGCCGCCGCCGAGAGCCTGGTAGAGGCTCACGATGGCATTGAGGTGCGCGCGTTTGTTACTGAGCACGTTGTTCCGGGCGCTGTAGAGGAAGTCTTGCGCAGTGAGGACGCGCTGGTAGTCGATCACGCCTTCGCGGTAGCGCACTTCGGCGATTCGCAACGACTCCTCGGCGCGTTTGAGGTCGTCGAGAGCGATCTTGCTTAGCGAGCCCAGCAGTTCGATGTTGCCCAGAGCAATTTCGATGTCATTGAACGCGCGGATGACGATTTCGCGGTAGCTGGCCAGCGACGAGTCCATCGCCAGACGGGCGCTCTCCCTGGCCCGCCCGCGGCGGCCGAAATCGAACACGTTTTGCGCCAGAGAAGCGCTCAGGGCGGTGGCGACGCTGTTATCCGATGTCAACTTGCGCAGATCGCCGCTGGCGGTGTTGGCGGACGCGGTCAGCGAGATGCCGGGCAGCAGCGCGTTGCGCGCGATCGCCACGTTGGCCCGCGCCCGGCGCAGACTCATTTCGGCCTGCACGATGTCGGGCCGGCGAACGAGCAACTCCGACGGCAAGCCGGGCGCTACGGCGGGCGTTTGCAAACCATCGAGCGTGGTGGCCTGCACATCGAAATTGCGAACTGGCTCGGCCACCAGCAGGGCCAGCGCCGCGCGCGCGGCGTATTCTTCCTGACGCAGCTGGGCGAGCGCGTTGCGCTGCCGTTGCACCGCGATCTGTTGCTGCAGCGCGTCGATGGGGGTGAGCACGCCTGCCTCTACGCGTGCGCGGGTGATGCGCTCGATGGCTTCCGCGTTCTGCAGATTGAGTTTCGCCGCCTCGATCTGATCGCGCGCGTAAAGAATGCGGAAATACGTGGAAGCAGCGGTGCCCAGCAGGTTCAGCCGGGTGGCGGCGAGTTGCGCCGTGGCCGATTCAAAAGCCGCTTCGGCCGCCTCGAACCGGTATGGCTTGCTAAGGATGTCTGCGTAGCTAAGGCTCAGTGCCAGACTCCCGGAATCCGAACCGCCGTCCTGAAACGAGCCGCCGGGCGGGGCGGCTCCGGCGTAGCTGCCGGAAGCGTTGAAATTGACCACCGGCGTGGGGTAGAGGTCGAAGCCGGCGTCGATCAGCGCCAGTTGCGCCTGACGCAAGTTGCGTTCGGCGTTCTCAAGGCTCAGGTTGCGCTCCTGCACCTGCGCCATGAGGTCGCGCAACTCGCCGCTGCCGAAGGCGTCCCACCATACTTCTCCGGGCCATTCGCCGGTTGCGTCTGCGGCCGCGCCCCAGTCCGGTGGCGTGTCCGTGTCCAGTGCAGGCATGGAAACTGTGGAACAGCTCGCCAGCACGATAGCTGCCAGCACGATAGCTGCCGTCCTGCCAGCCGCCGGGCCTCCAGCCGCCGGCGCAAAGGGCAGCCTTCTCGCGGCAATTCGCGAGTTCCCTTTCAGGCCGATTCGCGAGTTCCCATTCAGGCTGACGGGTTCCCAACTCACCTTTCGCATGTCGCTTCCTCGTTCGGAATTGCCGATATTAGCGCCGTGACTGGCTCACATTGTCGCGTCACCACGGGCTGCTAGGCCCGCAGCGCCGTGACCGGGTCCATCCTTGCCGCCCGCCGCGCCGGCGCAAAGCCGAATATCACGCCCGTCAAGGTGGCGCAGGACAGTCCGACCAGCAGAATCCAGGGCGTAAACGCTACTACCGCCATGGGCGTAAAACTGTTCGCCACAGCCGCCAGTCCAACCGCTATGATCAGCCCGACGCCGCCGCCCAGCACCGCGACCATTGCGGCCTCGCAGACGAACTGCATCAGGATGTCGCGCTGGCGCGCGCCGATGGCCATGCGCAGCCCGATCTCGCGGGTGCGTTCGGCCACCGAGGCCAGCATGATGTTCATTACGCCAATGCCGGCCACCACCAGCGAAATGCCTCCGATGGCGCCGAACACCAGGCTCACAATCCGGCTTACATTGTTCTGGGCCTCCAGAATTTCCGCCTGATTCGCGATCTGAAACGCGCCTGCTCCGAGACGTTGGCTCAGCAGCGCCGTAATCGCATTCTGGACCGTCTCGACCTCTTCCATATCCGCTGCGACAACCTGAATCGAGTCCAGGTTGTCGCGGCCGAACAATCGCGCCCCGCCCGTCATGAGCGGCACATGGGCGGCCCGCTGCAGGGGGTCGAAGGCGGCGAATATTCCCTCACTTCGCTTGAGCACGCCGATTACCTGGTACGGCTCGCCGTTGATCAGGATGTACTCGCCCACCGCCTGGGCGCGTTCGCCAAACAGTTCGCCCGCCAGCAGCCCGCCTAGAATGACCACCGGCGCATAGACTTCGCTGTGCGAATCGTCGAAAAATGCGCCCTGCGCCAAACGCAGCCCACGCTCCTGCATCGCCAGGCCGGTGGTGGCGCGAATTCGCGCCCACTCGTCTTTTTCCCCTCCTGACAGCCTCCCGCCGCCGTTCATTTCAGGCGCCACCCAAAGCAGGTTGGAGATTTGCGAACGGATGGCTTCCGCATCGCCCAGGGTGAGAGGCTTGCTGTTTTCGCCGAACTGGGGACTTATCGTGATGCCGCCGCCGCCGAGGCCCTGGAAACTGTTGATGATCGAGGTGCGCATGCCCTGGGCCACGCCCAGCATGGCGGTGACGGAGAACACCCCGATGACAATGCCCAGCAGCGTAAGCGCAGTGCGCGACTTGTTGCCGCGCAGGGTGCGCAGCGCCGTTTGCGCGCTTTCCGTCAGCGATGCTATCGGCGCCTGGATGCGCGGCCGCGGCGAGGCTGTGCGCAGGGCTTGTGTAGTGTGCGGGGCGTGGTGTGTGTGTGGTGTGTGTGCCGCTTGCGCCGCCCGGGAAGCGGAAACTCGTCCACCCTCCGCCTCTGCGCCCGTGTCTCCTACAACCCGGCCGTCCAGAAGCTCAATGCGCCGTTGCGCGTGGTCGGCCACGACCGGATCGTGGGTGACCAGGATCACCGTGCGCCCGCGCTCGGATAGCGCTGCCAGTTGCGCCATGATCTCCTTGCCGTTGCGCGAATCCACCGAGCCGGTGGGCTCGTCCGCCAGCACCACTGCCGCGCCGTTCATCAGCGCCCGCGCAATGGCCACCCGTTGCTGCTCGCCGCCCGACATTTCGTTGGGATGATGATCGGTGCGATGCGCCAAACCCAGCCTCGACAGCAGTTCCGCGGACCGGGACCAGCGAACACGCTTACCTGTTCCGGCGTAAATGGCGGGCATCTCGACGTTCTCTTGCGCCGTAGCCATGCGCAGCAGGTTGTAGTTCTGGAACACGAATCCGAACGCTTCGCGCCGCAGGCGGGCCCGGCTGTCCGCTCCGACCTCGTGAACCGGCCGGCCCTTGTAGAAATACTCGCCATCGCTGGGCCGGTCGAGACAGCCGATGATGTTCATCAGCGTGGTCTTGCCCGAACCGGACGGCCCCATCACCGCAACAAATTCACCCGCGTGTATATCCAGCGTGACGCCCTTGAGCGCGCCCACTTCGGCGCCCCCGGCGCGATACCGCCGGCTGACGTTGTTCAGCGCAATCAGCGGCGAGTTCGCCTGCGTCATCAGCGGCCAAAGGGCCCGGAGAACTGAGGCATTGGCGGTTGCGGGGTGCCTGTCACGACTTGCTCGCCTTCGGTGAGACCCGACAGCACTTCGATTTCCACCTCGTTGCTGGCGCCCACGCGCACCGTTCGCGTTTCCTGTTCGCCGTCGGAGCCCACCACCTGCACCGTGGCCGTCCGCTCCCGGGACTGACGCGGTGTCTGGCCGCGATCTTCGTCTTTGCCTGCTGCGGAAGCCGCTGCCGCGCGCCGTGCTGTGCGCCGTGCTGCGCGCTGCGCGCCGAATCCTGGTCCCCGGAACTGGCCCCGCGGGCCGCCGCCGGCGCCCTGTCGCGCATACTGGCCCGCCGCGCTCATCGGCCCGTCGGCGAACACTACCGCGCCCCGCGGCACCTTGAGAACGTCGCGCGCCGCCTCCACCACGAAGAACACCTTGGCAGTCATTCCCGGCAGCAGCGCGCCGTCCGGATTCTCCACTTCCATAAGCGCGTCGAACTGCGCCAGCCCGCCGGTTCCGCCGCCGACACCCTGCGGTATGGGCGAAATCTCCTTGAGTTGTCCCTGCCAGCGCCGGTCGCCATCCGCCGGAGTGGTGAAGTAGGCTTCCATGCCCGTGGTCAGACGGCGCATGTCTGCTTCCGACACCTTGGCGCTGACCGTAATGGTGCGCAGGTCGCCAATCCGCAGGATGATCGGCGCCGTCAGCGATGCGTTGAGTGTTTGCCCTTCCTGCGCGGAGACGCTCACGACCGTGCCGTCGGTCGGCGCCGTGATGCGGGTGAAGTCCAACTGCGCCTTGGCTTCCTCCAGACTGGCTTGCGCTTGTTCGATTTGCAGCAGATGACGCGCCAGACTGGCTTCGGCCTGCGCCAGGTTCACCACCGACCGGTCATACTCCACCTCGGTGGTGGCCTGGGCCGCCATCAGACGCTCCTGACGCTGAAGCTCCCCGCGCGACAGTGCAAGACTGGCCTCCTGCGAAGATGAAGACGCCTCCAGCGACTCCAGGCTGGCTTCGGATTGCGCCACGCGGCTGCGGGTAATGAAGTCGTCAATCTCCGCCAGCAGATCGCCTGCGGATACTACGTCGCCAAGGCGCACGTGCAGCTTCTTGAGTTGCCCGGACACCTGCGCGCCCACGTCCACCAGGCTGCCGGCCTGCAGCGTCCCGGAAGTCGCAATCAATTGCTCGATATCGCCTCTCGTGACTGGCGCCGTGGTGGGAGGCGGAGGCGGCTCCTCCCCCTCCGGCCACAGGAACCATGCAACCACGCCCGCTATCACCACAAGCGCGACCGCCTTGGCGCGATTGCGCCGCAGCCAGACCAGAATTCCGCCGGAGCTGCGTGTCACGGCACTGGCTTCATCATTCGCAGGATTGGTCCGCCCGGCCCGGCTGCTTCGTGTGGCCCGACTGCTTCGTCAAGCATGACTGCTTCGTCAGGCACAACTGCTTGGCTCCTTTGCTCCGCCTTGGCCTCAATTGGGCAGTGGGCGCGCGGTGCTGACGACCAGGGTGCGGGCAATCTTGTCATGCCAGCCCTGCTTTCTCTTGTCGAATGCCACCCAGAGAAAGCCCAGACCCAAGGCCAGCCCGGAAACGATGTATCCCAGGTAGCGAATGACGCATTGCAGCGGCGAGGCCGGCTCGCCGGTTTTCGCATCGACAATCTTTACCTTTACAAGCATCTTGCCGATCGTGGCCGATTTGAGAATCCAGAAACCCACATAGTAAACGGCGGGCAACACGTAGTTGAAGAAGACGCGCTCGCGGGTGATGTCTTTCCCAACTCCTTCCATCGCCCATTCCATGTAGCCTTGTCCGTGCAGCAGCCGCACCGCCAGAACCGTAACGCCGAAAAGAATCAAGCCGTCCAGGAACACCGCCCCTACCCGAATCCAGAATCCGCCATACCGCGGATTCGCCGCACCGCCATCATTCATGGCTTTCGCTCTTTCTGTAATCTGTCATCATTGGCGGTAAGGCACTCGAAGTCCCCAAAGTGCCACCCCCTGCCTACCATGGAATGGTTGCGCGGCAAGACAAGCGTCACCACAACAAGCGCCAGGAGAGCGGGGAAAATCCATCTTTTGGATTGCGTTCAGTTTAATGGGCGCTTCAATCCTACACTACACGGCTTGAACCGTACGCTCTCTCGATATTCAGGACTGCGCTTCGGCAGCCGAGCGGCTGGTATGCACCGGAATGAGTCTTGAGGATGCGATCGCCAGGGCCGGGATTGAGAATGAGCGGCGAACCCGCCGAAGTCGGTTCCTGCTCCTGGACTTGGTACCGCGGGGCTGCGGGACCTTCCCCCTGGCCGACGCCACAAGCGCAACAGGCGTTACGGGCGCTACGGGCGTACGGACTATAGTGCCAGTTCTACCTCTCCGCTGCACCCACACAGGTGCTCACAACATACGTGCTCGCAACATCCGGCCATGCTCGCGTTCAGCGTTGCGGTGCAGCGTCTTGGCTTCCCTTGGTCTGTTGATCAGAGTCAAAAGCTCCGGCCTTCTTGGCTTTGTGTAGCAAGATCGCGGCAGGCACAAGTTCTTCATAACGGCCTCATTATCAGCAATAAAGTTGCACCTGCCTCTGCTCGGCGCTGTTCTGCTGGTCTGTTCCGCTGCTCAGTGCTGCTGGTCTGAACAAGACTCCAAATGGCCGATGGGAAAGTGCGAGCGGTTTTTCGTATTCGGCCTCGGAAACGGCTGTATGGGGGCGCTTTTCAGTAGCGGGTAACGGCACCGGGAAAGCACGCGAAAAAGCACGTGGAGAGGCACGTAGAAGAGGACTAAAATAGCACATAATAGATTGATTCCATTAGTGATTCATGCTATATTTCGAACTCTGTAAAGGGACTGAAAGGAGCCCCGATATGGACCTTCAATGCACCGCTTCCAACGCCTCCGTTTGCGATGCCCAGCGTCCGGTGCCTGGGCCGGATTCGGGCGAGTTTTCTTCAACTGTAGCTGGGGCTGTGGAGCCTGCCTCACTCCCCGTCGCTCTTCCCTCACCTCCCGTCGCTCTTCCCTCACCTCCCGTCGCGCTTCCCTCACCGCCCAAAGCGCGGCAGGCCCGCCCGGGCAGCGAGGAGTGGATGGCCGAACGGACTCGCGAACAGACCGAGCTCGACAAGCTGGAAGCGAAGATCACCGAACTATGGGATCACATTAACGCCGCCACGGCGCAGTTCCTGGCACTGCTGGCAGAGTTCGACCGCAAGGAAGGCTGGGCTCAGCATGGCGTGGCCAGTTGTGCGCACTGGCTGAACTGGCAATGCGGTATCAGCTCGGGGGCGGCCCGGGAAAAGGTGCGAACGGCGCGGGCCTTGGAATCGCTGCCCAAGATCAGGGAAGCCTTCAGCGAAGGGCGTCTGTCGTATTCCAAGGTGCGGGCGGTAACCCGGGTGGCGACAAAGGGGACGGAAGACTCTCTGTTGAACATTGCCTTGCATGGCACGGCGGCGCATGTGGAGCGTACGGTTCGGGGATTTCGCCGGGTGCAGCGCGAGTTGGAGCGCAACGAAGCACGGGAGTTGCACGAGCGGCGCTATCTGGACTGTCGCCGTGAAGCGGATGGCAGCGTGAAGTTGGAAGCTTGCTTGCCGACTGAGTTGGGGGAGATGTTGCTCAAGGCGCTGGAAGCGGCCCAGGCGGAACTGGATGAACGGGACCAACAGGACGAACGAGACGGACGGGGAAAACGTGACGAGCGCGATGAACGCGATGAACGAGGCGAATGCTATGGGGACGCGGAGCACGCTGGGACTTCCGCCGGGGCCTGCGCGGCGGATGCGGATTCGAATGCGGAGACTGCCGACGTTTCCGCGGAAACGTACGGGAAGCAATCGGCCCGCCCGCAACGCTGTGGAAAGGCAGGGTCAGGCGTTTCCGCGGAAACGTCTTTGCAAAGGCGGGGGCGAGAGAGAGAGGAAATGTAAAGGCGAAGGCGAAGGCGGGGGGGAGAGCGAGGGAAAAGAGAAATGGAAAAGCGAATACGAGGGCAAAGATAAAGACAAAGGCAAAGTCGAGAGCGAGGTCGAAGACAGGATGCCTTCCCCCGGAGGAGAGGCGCTGGCGGCGTTCAACGCGGCGCGTAGGCTGGACATTGATGCCGGCACCGCACGTTGCGGCTGGGGCGGGGAGCGTATGGACTACGACATCGCGATTGATGGGCTGTGCTGGGAGGCGGGGTACCGATGAACTGTTGGCAACAGGGAACCGCCCCTGGTTTCGCGGAGGCTCCGTTGTTTGGGAGGATGGAGCGGGCTACTCGTCTGACGTTACTCTATTGCTGCGACAGGGCCGTTTGCGCGGGACCAACTTCGCCGCGCTATAGCGAAACCCTTCGCTGATAGAAGGCCATGTCAGTTGCATATTCATGTTTGTTCGTTGTCAAATGGAAAAACCATCATTGAGGGTCTTTCCATGGGACGAGCGGTAACGGAAATTGTGCTGAGCGATGAAGAGCGGTTGGAACTTGAGCGTTGGCGCCGGCGGCGCAACGGTCGGGCCGGACTTTATGTGCGGGCCGGCATCGTGCTGGATTGCGCGGCGGGACTGTCCGGCAAAGAGATTGCCGAACGGCATCACACGAGCCAGCAGACCGTAAGCAAGTGGCGCCGCCGGTTTGCAGCCGGGCGGCTGGCTGGTCTGTCCGATGCTCCGCGAAGCGGCCAGCCCCGGCGCCACGGTGACGAGAAGGTGCAAGAAGTCCTGAACGCTACCCTGCACCGCCGTCCGAAGAACGCCACGCACTGGAGCGTGCGCGGCCTTTCCGAGGAACTGGGCGTGCCGCGGGATTTTGTTCACCGCGTGTGGCGGTCCTATGGCCTGAAGCCTCATTTGGCCTGAAGCCTCATCTGTGGCATATCTTAAAGGAATTAACCGGACAGTACACTAGGAACCATTGATTTATTTGAAAAATATATATATTTCTTCGAACTTTCTTTGAATTAAAGAAAGCCCCAAGGCTGCCCGTACGATGCGATAGCGCCCGGCTGGGGGTGAAGCTGCGGGAGCAGTCTCTTGTTGCCGGTTCGAGCAAAGTGTCTGGCAATACCGCCGGATGATATAGATATACCTACGATGCCGCGTTCAAGGTAAGGGGGGAAGCTGATGTGTAGCAAATTATTGTATGTGGGGGTTGCCATCTTTACTCTTGTGTTCCTTGCGGGGTGTAGTAGTACTAGTTCCCCTTATGTCTATACCTTGAAATTTACACCAGATGGAGATTATGTAATTTCCGGGTCAGGTCGCGAGGCTCCAATTCGTCAAGCACTCGAGCATGTTTATAGCGTTTGCGGCGGCAAGGTATTGGACAATGGAATGACAAACGTAGAGTTTGTTTCATATAGCATCGTGCCCGAACTGGGAGACGAAGGATGGCAATTCCGGAGGCTTGAGTGTAGTCCAGAGGCAGCCTCAAAACCGGGCAAAATGAGCTTTAGTATGCCAATGCAATCGCCACAGAATGTGTCAGCCGCCAGCTAAGGAGAGTCTGAGCAAGGCCCGAAATAGCGCTTGGGGAAGCCGTCTGCCGATTTTTTTGACGGCGGTGGCGACATGACGGCGGTGACGCGGTGGTGGCGCGGCTGCGGCCGGATTCGCCAGCGGATAGTATGGGGGCGGTATCGGCAGGAAATTTGGCGAGGGGAAAGGCATGAAGCAGGTGGTTTGTGGGCTGCTTGGCGGGCCGGCGCTTAGGCTGGCGCTGGCGGTTGCGCTGGCGCTGGCGCTTGGGTTTGGGGGCGAGGCGAGGGCGCAGGACTGGAGTAAGGAGTACGAGACTACGAAGATTTCCGAGCGGCTTTATACGTTCTGGCGCAGGGGCATCCGCAACATCTTCGTGATTACGGATGAAGGGGTGATCGCGACCGATCCGATCAGTCCCGAAACCGCTGCCGTGTATCGGGCGGAAATCGCCAGGGTGACGGATCTGCCGGTGCGCTACGTGATCTACAGCCACGAGCACTGGGACCATGTGCTGGGAGGACAGATCTTCAAGGACGAGGGGGCGGAGTTCATCAGCCACGAGAATTGCCTGAAATTCTTCTTCCGCAATCCGAACCCGGACCTTGTGATCCCGGACCGCGCCGTCTCCGGGAATACACGTTTCAGCCTGGGCAGCGAGAGTTTCGGCCTCCGCTACCTCGGCGAGAACCACGGCGACTGCCTGCTGGTATTCGAGTTCCCCGAGGAGCGGGCGATCTACCTGGCGGACCTGGCGACCGACGGGTTCATCGGCCTGGGCACTATGCCGGACTACGACATCATCGAATACCTGCGTTCCTTGCGCGAGATCGAGGCCATGGACTTCGATTTGATGATCGGCGCGCATGGGCCGGCGCGCGCGGGCAAGGACGCGGTGGTGATCCGGCGGCGCTGGATGGAAACGATCATTGATGCGGTGGGCCGGGAGCTTGACGCGGGCACGCCGGTTGCGGAGATCGCCGGCAAACTGCATTTTCCGGACTTCGAGCACCTGCGCGGCTACAAGTCGCAATTGCCGGCTTTCGTGCTGCGAATGGCGCAGTTCCACGAGATGGGCTGGTAGCGGGCGGCGCGCGGGTACGGGCGCGGACACCGGCGCGGACGGATACCGGCGCGGACACTGGCTCGGAGCCCGGCGTGCCCGAATTGCCGGAGGTCGAAACGACCCGGCGCGGCATCGAACCGCTGGTTTTGGGCGTGCGGATTGAACGGGTTGCTATCCGCGAGCGGCGGCTGCGATGGCCGATACCCCCGCAAATCGAGCAGAAATTGGCAGGCGCTACGATGCTCGGCGTTCATCGCAGGGCCAAATATCTCTTGCTGGAGAGTGAGCGCGGAACGGCCATCGCACACCTCGGAATGTCGGGCAGCTTCTCGGTGGTGGCGGCGGAGTCCGAGCCGAAAGCCCACGATCACTATGACCTGGTTTTCGACGGCGGCAAGGCCCTGCGCTTTACCGATCCGCGAAAGTTCGGCAGCCTGTTATGGGGCGGACGCGAACCCTTGCGCCACAAGCTGCTGGCCGACCTCGGCCCCGAGCCCCTCGGCGACGAATTCACCGGCGCCTGGTTGAAGCAGCGCTCGCTGGGCCGAAAGGTCGCCATCAAGTCGTATCTGATGACGCCGGCGGTGGTTGCGGGCGTGGGCAACATCTATGCGAGCGAAGCGCTGTATCGGGCCGGAATACACCCGCGCCGCGCCGCCGGCCGCACGGCACTGCGCCGTTACGAGCTTCTGGCCGAGGCCGTGCGAGACGTGTTGAGCGAGGCGATCGAAGCCGGCGGCACCACGCTGCGCGACTTCGCCGACGCAAGCGGCCGGCCAGGCTATTTCGCCCAGCGCCTGGACGTGTATGACCGGGCGGGCCTGAATTGCCGCCGCTGCGGTTCGGAGATCAGGCGGTCCGTCATCGGGCAGCGCGCCACCTATTACTGCGCGCGCTGCCAGACTTGATCGGGCCGCGTTAGCCTGTCTCTTGCCTGAGGTCGATTTTCTTCCCCCTCCTCTCGTAGGGGCGTCAACGGCAGGATGCCGTTGCCGAGCCCCATGGACGGGTTCATGCGTCCCCTACGAGAGGAGGGGGAAGAAAATCGACCTCAGGCAAGAGACAGGCTAACGCACGTCGGAGCCGCCGCTGCGGCGCGGGTCGCTGGCGGCGGTTAGCGTGCCGTCGGCGTAGTCGAGGGTGATTGCCTGCATGTTGCCCCAGGGGCGCGACGATTCGCGCAGCGTGTGGCCCAACTCGGCCAGCGCGGCTTGCAACGGCTCGTCCATGGCGCCGGCCTCGAACGACACCGAGTCCGGGATGTACTGGTGGTGAACGCGAGGCAGGCCGACGATGCCTTCGGCGTCCGCGCCGTCCATCCACGCCAGAGCGCCCAGAAGCACCATCGTGATGATACGGCTGCCCCCGGGCGTGCCGAGTATCGCCAGACCCCGCTCGGACTCCAGGAAGGTGGGCGTCATGCTCGACAGCATGCGCTTGCCCGGTTGGATCGCGTTGGCATGCGAATGCACCAGCGCGAACGCGTTGGGCACTCCAGGCTTCACCGAGAAGTCGTCCATCTCGTTATTCAGAATCACGCCGGTGCCGGGTGGGACGAAACCGGAACCGAACAGCGTGTTGATCGTTTGCGTTACCGCGGCGCGGTTGCCGTCCTTGTCCAGAACCGAAAAATGACTGGTGTCCGTTTCGCCGGGCCGCTGACTGACCGGACCCGGCAGCATGTCGCTGGGCGTAGCGCGATCCATGCGCACGCTGGCTAGCAAGCCGTCCGCGTACCAGGGGTGAATCAGTTGCTCCACCGGAACTGCAACGAAGTCCGGATCGCCAAGGTACTCGGCTCGGTCGCGGTAGGCGCGCCGGATCGCCTCCACGAGCAAATGCGTCCGCTTCGGCTCTTTGAGCAGGCCGTAGCCGCGGTGGTCGAGCATGTTGAGCACCTGCGCCAGCGCCACGCCACCGGCCGAGGGCGGCGGCGCCGTGGTGACTTCCACGTCCCCGTAGCGGAAGCGAATCGGTTGCCGTTCCACGATTCGGTATGCCGCCAGGTCCTCCATGCTCCAGATCCCGCCTGCGTCGCGCACGCCCTTGACCATGAGCTCGGCCCTCGGCCCGCTGTAGAAGCCCGCTGCGCCTTCAGCGCTCAGAATTTCAAGAGTATCGGCGAGGTCCGGCCGGCGTATCAGGGTGCCCACGGGCGGCGCTTCTCCGCCCGGCAGGAATATGTCCAGAAATGCCGGCGAGGGCGAGCCAATGCGCGGAACGGCCCGCAGCAGCCGCTGGCTTCGCTCGGTGACCGGCAGGCCCTGCCGTGCCAGCCGGATTGCCGGCGCCAGACTTTGCGCCAGCGGCAACTGCCCGTACTTGTTCGCGATGTGCTCAAGCGCGGCCGGCAATCCCGGAATGCCCGCGGCCAGCGGACCCGATAGCGAAGCCTGGCGGACCGGTTCGCCGTTCTCGTCCAGGTACATGTCGCGAGATGCCGCGCTGGGCGCGGTTTCCCTGGCGTCGACGAACACGCTGGATTGATCGGCTTCGAAGTGGAGAAGGAAAAAGCCGCCCCCGCCGATGCCCGAACTGTGCGGCTCGACTACCGACAGCGCGGCGCTCACCGCAACGGCTGCGTCGAAGGCATTGCCGCCCTGCGAGAATATCTCGAAGCCCGCCTCGGTGGCGGCGGGGTGGGCGCTGGCAACGGCGGCATGCCCGGGGCCGCTTGCTCTTGCAACCATGCCGATTTCATCTTCGGCGTAAGCGACCCCAGCGATGCCCGCAACGCCAGCGACGCCCGCGGCGGCAATCCATAACAAGAGGCTCGGCAGCAGAAGTTGGCCGGCCCGGGGGAAAAACAATTTCATTGCAGGTGATCCTTGAGTGCAGCCGCTACTACTTGAGGTACGAAATTCGATACGTCGCCGCCCATGCCTGCGATTTCTCGCACCAGGGATGAGGAGATATGGGCGCAACTCTCGGAGGGTGTCAGATACAGGGTTTCAATGGACGAGTCCAACTGCCGGTTCATGCTGGCAAGCTGGAACTCGCGCTCGAAGTCGCTAACTGCGCGCACGCCGCGAAGGATTGCATGCAGGCCGTTGGCGCGCGCATATGCCACCGTCAGGCCCTGGTAGCCGTCCACGCGGGCCTGGGGCACATCGGCCAGCGCTTCGGTGGCCAGGCGGATGCGGGCCTCAAGGTCGAACATCGGCAACTTGGCGGGACTCGCCGCGACGGCCACCACCACCTCGTCAAACAGCTTCGCGGCCCTGCGGACCAGGTCGCAATGGCCGTTGGTGATAGGGTCGAAGGTGCCGGGATACAGGATTCCCCGGCCTCTGCCCGGATTCTGTCGTTTCGCGTTCATATCTCTTGCGCCATGTCGTTTGCCGCGTCGTTTGCCGTGCCGTTACAGCGCCCGGTCGGTCCGGCCAGCATCATACGTACGTCTCCAACCACTTTCTCGCGCAGTAATTCCAGTTCCGGGGGCAGTTCAGGCATCGGCTCGCGCTTGCCGGCTTCCAGGTACAAACGGCAATTGTCCGCCAGCCATCCGTTACGGGCAAGCAGTGTACAGCAGCGCGCCGCCAGACCGCTGCCGAAAGGGGGATCCAGAAACACGATGTCGATGGGCTCGCGGCTGCGGGCCTTCTCAAGCCAACGGACCGAGTCGGCCGACTCAACCCGGCTGGCCAGTTGCCATTCCTGCAGCACGCGGCGCAGCATCCTGGCGGCCGCGCGCTCCGACTCCACGAAAACGCAGTGAGCCGCGCCCCGCGACAGCGCTTCCACGCCCAGCGCGCCAGCGCCGGCGAACAAATCCAGGCATTGCGCCCCTGGCACCATGGGTCCCAGCCAGTTGAACAGGGTCTCTCTCGCGCGCACCGGCGTGGGCCGCGCGTTGGGCGGCACTTTCAGCAGTCGCCCGCGAAGGCTTCCGCCGGCAATACGCACCCGCCCTTGATGCTTCTTCGGTGGCATGCTCGGAGAGTATCATTTCGCTTGCCAAATGATTCGCCTTGAGCACGTCACCATGCGATACCGGGGCGGCGCGGAAGCGTTGTCGGAGGTCAGCCTTTCCGTGCAACACGGCGAGTTTGCCTACCTCACCGGGCCGTCGGGCGCCGGAAAGACCACGCTGATCAAGCTGCTGGCCGCGATCGAGCGGCCGGCGCGCGGGCAGGTTTTCGTTCTGGGACGCAACGTGGGACGCATGAGCCGCCGCGCGGTGTGCCAGCATCGGCGCAACATCGGCATCGTTTTTCAAAACAACCTGTTGCTGGACGATCGAAGCGCCTACGAGAATGTTGCCTTGCCGCTGCATATTTTCGGGCTGGGTCCGCGCGAGATCCGCCGCCGCACCGAAGCGGCGCTTGATTCCATGGGCCTGCTGCGCAGCGCGCGAAAATCGCCACGGCTGCTGTCGCAGGGCGAGCAACAGCGGCTGGGCATCGCCAGGGCGGTGGTGAACAGTCCGGCGCTGCTGATCGCTGACGAACCCACCGGCAACCTGGACCCCGAGCTGTCGCGCGAAGTCATGCAACTGTTTCGCCGCATGGCGGGCTTCGGCGTAACGGCGCTGGTGGCCACGCATGACCTCGACCTGATCGAAGCCTTGCCCGGCCGCCGGATCAGCCTGGTGGAAGGTCGAATCGACTCGGATATCACGCCTGCATGAAACTCCTGCGCTTTTTCCGCAGTCACGTCACCTGTTTCTATTCGGAGGCCGCCCGGCTTGTACGGCATCCTCTGGGCAGCCTGATGACGGTGGGCGCCATAGGGCTGGCGCTGGCGCTGCCAGCCGGCCTGAGTGCGGGTCTGCGCAATGCCGAAGGACTGGTGGCGGTGTGGGGAGAGGCGCGGTCATTTTCGATATACCTGAAGGACGGAGCCAGCATCGCCGTGGCCGAGCAGTTGGCCGAAGACCTGGAACGCAACCCTGCCGTTGGCGCAGTCCGTCGGATCAGCCCGGGGGAAGCCCTGTCCATCATGGAGGGCCGCAGCGAGTTTGCGGGCGCGCTCGAAGTGATGGATGACAACCCCTTGCCCTGGACGCTGGTGGTGACGCCCGCTCCCGCGGCGGCAGACACGGAATTCCTGGCTCTGAAGACCACCGTGGCCACATTGGCCGAGGTGGATGAGGTGCTGGCCGACACGCAGTGGCTTGAGCGCCTGAGCGCCCTGCTGGCGCTTGCGGGACAGGCGATGCTGCTGCTGCTGTTCATGGTGCTGGCAGCCCTGATCGTGATCATCGGCAACACCATACGGCTGGAAGTCCAGAAGCAACGTGACGCTCTGGAAATCCAGGTGCTGTTGGGGGCCAGCCGTAGCTACATGCGCCGCCCTTACCTGTACCAGGGATTCTGGTGCGGCCTGGGTGGCGGCCTGGTGGCGCTTGGCCTGGTGCGCCTGGGCATCTGGACCCTGGACAGTGCATTTTCCGACCTCATGGTCCTCTACGACAGCGAGCGGGTACTGACCGCCGCGGGTTGGCGCCAGGAGTTGTTGATTCTGGGCGTGGGCACCTTGACCGGCTGGCTGGGCGCTTGGCGCGCGGTCGCCGGGCACATGCGCGCTCTCGACGCATAACCCGCCCCGAGAAAGAATACGCGGTTACTCGTCGGGAAGCTTGGGCAGGTCCGGCATCGTCAGGCGCACGAACAGTTCCTCCAGGCGATTGGTCTTGTGCCGGATGCTGGCAACCTGAACGCCGGCCGGACCGAGCAGCGCGAAGAACTCGTTAAGGCTTCGCTCCGCGGGCACTTCCAGTTCCAGTTCATAACGGCTGCGCCAGTGCACCTGGAAGCCCTTGAACTTGAGGCCTGGCCGGGCGGGCGACTGAAGCGAGATCACGAAATGCTGTTCGGGCAATTGCCTGAGCACCTGCTCCATCCGGTCCTCCACCACGATTTTCCCGCGGTCGAGGATCGCCAGGCGGCGGCAGAGGTGCTCGGCTTCCTCCAGGTAGTGGGTGGTCAGGATGATCGTTACGCCCCGTTCGTTAATTTCCCGCAGCAGGTCCCACATCGAACGGCGGATTTCGATATCCACGCCTGCGGTCGGTTCGTCGAGAATCAGCAGCCTGGGGTTATGGACCATCGCGCGGGCGATCATCAGCCGACGCTTCATTCCGCCGGAAAGCGTGCGCGCAAGCCGGTTGCGCTGGTCCCACAGCCGAACCGCTTTCAGGCATTTCTCGGCCGAACGGCGCGCCTGACGCGGAGTAAATCCGAAATAGCCTGCCTGTTGCATGAGCGTTGGCAACAGCTTCTCGAACATGTTGAGATTCACTTCTTGCGGCGCTACGCCGATACATCTCTTGACGGCCTCTTGGTTCTGGTCCAGGTCATGGCCATACACGAGGACCTTTCCGCTGGTCTTGTTGACCAGCGTGGTGATGACTCCAATGGCCGTGGTCTTGCCGGCGCCGTTGGGGCCCAGCAAGGCGTAGAATTCCCCCTCGCGCACGGTGAGATCAATGCCCTTGAGCGCCCGCACGCCGTTGGGGTAAACCTTGGTGAGTCCTTTGAGGGAGAGCGCGTCCACAAAAGGGATTGTGCAGCGATGCGGCCGCCGCCGCAAGAGTATTGACTGTGGATCGTTTGAATGAATAATATGCACTCTTTTGAGATTTTATGAGAATTTTATGCAGACACTTGCCAGCCGGACGGTGCGTCGCCACGAATGCATAGCGGACATCGTCCGCCGTTACAGCGTGGGCAGTCAGGCCGAGTTGGGCGAAATGCTGGCCGAGCGCGGCATCCGCGTCAGCCAGTCGTGCATAAGCCGTGACCTGTCCTTGCTGGGCGTGGTGAAGCAGGGCCGCGCCTACACGCTCGACCGCTCCGACATCGCTGCTGAAGATCGCCGGGCGCTGGCGGCCTACGGACGCGGCGTGGACCAGGCCGGCCCGCACCTGGCGATCGTGCGCACGGCCACCGGATCCGCACAGCGAATAGCGCTGTTTCTGGACCGCAGCGGCTGGCGGGAAGTTCTGGCCACAGTAGCGGGAGACGACACCATTTTCGTAGCGACGCGCAACCTGGCCGAGCAGCGCGCACTGCTGGCCCGCCTGCGCCGCGAGATGAGTTAGCGAGCTTTTGGCGCCATGAGCAATTCACCCATCGTGCTGGCTTTCTCCGGCGGACTGGACACGTCCTTCTGCGTGCCCTGGCTGGCCGAGAAGCACCAGCGTCCGGTAGTGACGCTGACGGTCAACACCGGCGGCATCGGGTCCGAGGACGCCGCCGAGCTGGAGCAGCGCGCCCTGGCGCTGGGCGCCCAAAGGCATCTGCTGGTGGAAGCGCGCCCTCAGTTCTTTGATGAGGTCATCCGGCACCTGATCGCAGGCAACGTTCGCCGAGGTCACAGCTACCCCTTGTGCGTGGGCGCCGAGCGCGGCATACAGGCGCGGATCCTGGCCCGTACCGCCAGCGAACTGGGCAGCGATACGGTGGCACACGGCTGCACCGCGGCGGGTAACGATCAGTTCCGCTTCGAGATGGCCATGCGCGCCCTGGTGCCGGAAATGACCGTGCTGGCGCCGGTGCGCGACGAGTCGCTTCAGCGCGCAACGCAACTGGAATACCTGAGGCAGCGCAACGCTCCGGAAATTCCGACCGGCGGCGATTATTCGATTAATCGCGGCCTGTGGGGGGTGACCATCGGCGGCAGGGAAACGCTCACCTCGGCGGATTCGATCCCCGAGTCCGCATGGGTGCTGTCTGTGGGGGCGCTGGAGAAACCGCTTGCGGAAGAGTCGCATGAACTGGATTTCGAGGCCGGCGTGCCGGTGCGCTGGGACGGCCGGCGCCTTCCGCCGGTGGAGCTGATCGAGGCGGTGGAGGCGAGCGCCGCGCGGTTCGGCATCGGCAGGGGCATCCACCTGGGCGATACCATTCTCGGCGCCAAGGGCCGGGTCGCCTACGAGGCGCCGGGCGCGGAGGTTCTGCTCACCGCCCATCGCGAACTGGAGAAGCTCACATTGGGCGCCGGTCAATTGCGCGTGAAGGACACGCTGGCGGCGGTTTATGGCGACCTGGTGCATGAGGGCAAGCATCTCGATCCGGTATGCCGCGACATCGAGGCCTTCTTCGACAGCTCGCAGCAATACGTGAGCGGCCGTGTCCATCTGGCGCTCAGGCCCGCAAGCGTGTGGGTGCGGGGGGTGGAATCGAACCACTCCCTGCTTGCCGCCACCCGCGGCGTCTACGGCGAGTCCGCCGGAGAGTGGACCCCGCGGGACGCGCTGGGAGCCGCCCGGGTGCTGTCGCTGCCCGGCCTGCTGCACAGCCGGGTGGCGGCTTCCGCCAGGAAAGGGGGCGGCGATGCGTAGCGTGGTTGTGGACAAGCTGGCCTCGGTGGCGTCCGGCCTGGAGCTGGAGCGCGAAATCCGCGTGGGCAACGAGATTCCCAACGAGGAAGGCGTGCTGCTTGCAGTGGAGGTGCTTAACGACAAGTCGTCCTACAACCGGCTGGAACTGGCCAGCGGCCGCATGGCTCGGGTGTGCCGCGGAGACATTGTGGTGGGCGCCCTGGGGCACAGGAAAGCCTTGTTCGGATACGCGGGCCACGTGCCGGAATCGGTCCGCGCCGGAGATGTGCTGCAATTGCTCAACATAGGTGGTGTGTTGGGTGTGTGCGATTCGGTAAACGCCACCATGGGGCCGCCCTTCGACGCCCGGGTGCTGGGGGTGGTGCTGGAGTTCCCCTATCTGGGCGAGCGCGTGGGCATACCTGCCCGGGTAGGCGGCGAAGCGCTGCCGGACGCGGATTCCGGCGACCTGGATCTCGGCGGCGTGCCAGTGGTGGCCCTGGCCGGCACCACCATGAATTCCGGCAAGACGGCGGCCGCCTGCGCAATCATCGGCCGTCTGCGGCATGAAGGATGTGTGGTGGACGCTTTCAAGGCCACCGGAGTGTCGCTGCGCCGCGACATCCTGGCCATGGAGGACGCGGGTGCGCGCAATACTGCGATTTTCACCGATTTCGGTGTGGTGAGCACCGCTCCGCAGAACGCGCCCCGCCTGGTGCGAGCCATGCTGAGACAGATGGCGGCCGCTGCGCCCGACATCATTCTCTTTGAACTGGGCGACGGCATACTCGGGGCCTACGGCGTGGAGGCGATCCTGGAGGACGAAAAAATACGCTCTGCCATCAGTTGTCTTCTGCTGTGCGCCAGCGATCCCGTTGCCGCGTGGGGCGGCGCCGCCCTGCTGAAGGAGCACTACGGAATCGAGGTGGCCGCAGTTACCGGACCCGCCACCGACAACCAGGTAGGACTCGACATCCTGCGGCAGCGTGTCGGCGTGCCCGGCTACAACGCGATTACCCACAGCGCGGACCTGGGCGAGTTCGTGGCCCGCAGCCTGGGCCTGAAGCAGCCATGAGCGTCCCCGCGGTAGTGCTGGGCGCCTCGGGCTATGTAGCCGGCGAACTGTTGCGCATCCTCGCCGGCCACCCGGAATTCCGGGTGGCGGCGGCAATCTCGCAGAGTAATGCGGGCACCGAAGTGGAGTCCCTGTTTCCCAATCTCACCGGTCTCTGGCCGGATTTTCGCTTTCGGCCCCTGGCCGAACTCGAAGAGGTGCTGAGCCAGCCGTGCGCTGTTTTCTCCTGCGCGCCGCATGGGGCTAGCGCCGGGCTTGTCGCGAATGTCCTCAAACTCGCCGGGAAGCTTGATTCCGAAGTTCGGATCGTGGATGTTTCCGCCGACTTCCGTTACGGCGCCGCCCAAGCCTATGAGCAGGTCTATGGGACCCCCCACGCCGCTCCGGAGTTGTTGTCGAAGTTTTTCTGCGCGCTTCCCGAGCATCGGGCGCAAGCAGATGCCCCGCATGTGGGTCACCCTGGATGTTTCGCCAGCGCCTTGCTGCTCGCGTCTGTGCCACTGATGCGCTTTGCGCTCACCGACACTCCACTTTTTGCCAGTGGCGTGACCGGTAGCACCGGTGCCGGCAAGCGGCCGCTGCCAACCACTCATCACCCGCTGCGTCATTCCAACCTGTTCGCTTACCGGCCGCTGCGTCATCGTCATGCGCCCGAGGTGGAAGAGGTCTGTGAGGCGGTAAGCGGCCGACGTCCGCAGTTGCAGTTCGTGCCGCATTCGGGACCGTTCGCGCGCGGAATCCACCTCACGATGCAGGCTGGCCTGAAACCCTCAGTGAGCGAGCGGCAGGTGAAGAATGCCTTCGAGCAGAGTTACGGCGATGCGCCGTTCGTGCATCTGACGGACTCGCCGCCGCGCCTGAAGAGTGTGGTTGGCAGCAATCATGCGCATCTGTCGGTTACCGTCGAAGGCGGTTCGGTGGCGGTTTTCGTAGCGCTGGACAACCTGGTGAAAGGCGCTGCCGGCGGAGCGGTGCAATGGGCCAATCGCTTGTACGGATTCGATGAGACGGCCGGTCTGACCGCTCCGGGGCTGGCATGGACATGAGCGCGAAGCAGGCGCCGGGATTGGCATGGACATGAGCGTGCAACAGGCGGCAGGCAAGCTCGACGATGCGCGCAGCCTGGAAGCGGCCCACCTGGCGCAGGTGTATGCCCAATTCCCGTTCGAGGTGGTCGCCGGCGAGGGGTCGTATCTGATCTGCGCCGATGGCCGCCGGCTGCTGGACCTCTACGGGGGACACGCTGTATGCGCCCTGGGATACGGCCATCCGCGCCTGCTGGCCGCCCTCAAGCGGCAGGCCGGCGAGCTGTTTTTCGCCAGCAATGCGATGGCGCTCAGGGTGCGGGCGCGGGCCGCCGAAAAGCTGGCGCGGTTCGCTCCCGACGGATTGAGCCGGGTGTTTTTCGTGAATTCGGGAGCGGAGGCCAATGAGAATGCCCTGCGTCTGGCCTGTCGGCTTACCGGGCGCTCCCGGGTTGTCGCTCTTGAGCACGGTTTTCATGGACGCACGGCTGCCGCTGCCGCCGTCAGTTGGGGCGCGCGGGAGCGCTGGTACGGCTTTCCGCAAACGCCGTTCGAGGTGGCGTTCGCGCCGCGCGACAATGCCGCGGCCCTTGCGGCGATGATCGACGGGGAGACGGCCGCCGTCATACTGGAGCCGATACAGGGTCTGGGGGGCGCCTATCCCCTGGACAGCGAAGTGCTGGGCGCGGCGCGCGCGGCCTGCGATGCCCACGGCGCCTTTTTCATCGCCGACGAAGTGCAATGCGGAATGGGCCGCAGCGGCTTGCCATTCGCCGTTTCGCATGCCGGCGTGGTGCCCGACCTGCTCATCACCGCGAAGTCGCTTGCCGCGGGCTTTCCCTGCGGAGCGCTGCTGATGCACGAGGACTGCGCTGCGCAGCTCGCCAAGGGCGATCTCGGCAGCACCTTCGGGGGCGGTCCGCTGGCTTGCGCCGCGATTGAAGCGGTGCTGGAAGTGATGCATGAAGAGCAGCTTCCCGAACGGGCGGCGGAGCGCGAGCGTCAAGTACGCGCCACTTGCGCTCACGGCCCGGTCGAGGCGATACAGGGCCGAGGTTTGCTGCTGGCCCTCAAATGCACGAGCGGCGCGACTGCCGCCAGGGACCGGCTGCTGGATGCGGACATCCTGACCGGCACCAGCGCGGTGCCGGGCTGGCTGCGGCTCATGCCCCCGCTTACCCTTCGCGAGAATGAGGCAGCCGCGCTGGCCGCCGCCCTTAGTCAACCTGGTGCGCGGTCCCGCAAATGACTGTTATTTGCGCGAAGCACACCACCGCTCACCGGGAGCATTCCAATGAGTGAAGTACAACGATTCGACGACCTGGCCGATTTCACGGCGGCAGAAATATCGGCGCTGCTTGCGCTGTCGGCCCGCCTCGAGCGCGAACCCGAACCGGAGGCGCTGAAAGGCAAGGTTCTGTCGCTGCTGTTTCTCAACCCCTCGCTACGGACCCTGGCCTCATTTCAGGCTTCCATGACCCGGCTGGGGGGCGGCGCCTTCGTGATCTCGCCGGAGATGTCGATTCACGGGCTGGAGACGCGCCCGGGAATCGTCATGGACGGCGCTGCCGCGGAGCATGTCCGAGAGGCGGTCCCGGTGATCGCCTCGTATGGCGATGCCTTGGGCCTGCGGGCTTTCGCGGAGCGGCGCGACCTGGTGGAGGATCTGGAGGACCGGGAATACCGCGGCCTTGCGGAACTGGTCTCCACGCCGCTGATCAACATGGAGTCGGCGATCAACCATCCTTGCCAGAGTCTGGCGGACTGGAAGACGATGGACGACCTGGACATTCCGGCTTCCGGGGGCAAGTTTGTGCTCAGCTGGGCCTATCACCCGCTGGCGCTGCCGCTGGCGGTTCCGGCGGCCACGGTCCAGATGGCGGCCATGCGAGGCATGGACGTAACCGTGCTGCGGCCCGACGGGTTCGAACTGCCGCCGCTGGTGATGGACAAGGCGAAGCGGCTCGCCGAGCGCTCCGGCGGCTCCGTTGAGGAAACGGACAACCGCCCGGAGGCGCTGGACGGCGCCCATGTGCTGTATGCCAAATCCTGGAGTTCGACCCGCCATTACGGCGACAAGCATTCCGACTATCAGTTGCGCAACCAGCTTGAGGACTGGTGCGTGGACGAGGACTGGTTCCAACCCGCTGAAACCGGCTGCCGGTTCATGCACTGTCTGCCGGTTCGCCGCAAAGTGGTGGTGAGCGAGGCGGTGCTGGACGGCCCGCGCAGCGTCGTGGTGGCGGAAGCGCGCAATCGCATGTGGGTGCAGATGGCCGTTCTCTACGCCATGCTGGGACCGGGACTGTGAACCGCAAGCGGACTAGCGGCGCGGGATTCGGCGCGCTGCGAGCCGCCGCGCCGTACCTGCGCCTGTACCAGGACCGCGTGTTCGTGGTCAAGCTGGGCGGCGAGGTGCTGAGCCGGGCCAGCCGCATCGAAGCACTGGTGGAACAGGCGGCGGTGTTGCAGGCCCTGGGAGTTCGCGTGGTCATCGTGCATGGTGGCGGGCCGCAATCCACCGAGCTGACCACCCGGCTCAAGCACGAGGCGCGCATGGTGGCCGGCCGCCGCGTCACCGGCTCCGAGGATCTGAAGGTGGCCAGCTATGTGCTGAACGGCGAGGTGAATACGCAGTTGCTGTCCGCTTGCCGGCTCTGCGGCGTTCCGGCCGTCGGCCTGTCCGGCGTGGACGCGGGCCTGGTTGTGGCCCGCCGCCGCCCGCCGATGAAGATCGAGGGCGCTGGCGAGGAGCCGGTGGATTTCGGCTTTGTGGGCGACATAGAGAAGGTGGAGCCGGCAGTGTTGAACATGCTGTTGAAGAAACGCTTTCTGCCCATCGTCAGTCCGCTCTCCGCGGACTCGAAGGGCGGGCTTCTCAACATCAACGCTGACACGGTGGCGGCTGCGGTGGCAACGGCCATAGGGGCCGAGAAGCTGGTGCTCACCATGGCCGCGCCGGGCATTCTTTCGGACCGCTCGGATGTTTCCACGCTGTTGTCCTACCTGGATCTTTCCGGCTTGCGCAAACTGCGCGCGGAGGGCGCCCTGGCCGACGGCATGCTGCCCAAGACGGCCGCCATCGAGGCCGCGATCAGAGGGGGCGTGCCGAGGGTCCACCTGGTGTCGGGAAGCACCCAGGACGCTCTGCTGCGCGAAGTGTTCACCAACGAGGGTTGCGGGACCATGGTGGTGCGCAGCATCGACGCCCTGTCGACCGCCGAGCAGGAGGCGGGCAGGCAGTGACCCGGCTCTGGGACAAGGGCGGGAAGCTCGACGACGCCGTGCTGCGCTATACCGCGGGCGAGGACCATCGCCTGGACGGCCGGCTGGTGGCGTACGATGCGCGGGCCTCTATCGCCCATGCCGGGATGTTGCATGCGGCGGGCTATCTGTCGGATCAGGATCATGCCGGGATCGTGAGCGGTCTGGAGGCGTTGGCCAGCGAGCACGCGGCCGGGAAGTGGACCATCTCCCTCGAAGAGGAAGACGTGCATACCGCGCTGGAGCGGCGCTTGGTGGCGCGCATAGGCCAGGCCGGCGAGCGGGTGCATCTGGGACGTTCCCGCAACGATCAGGTGCTGGCGGCCTTGCGGCTGTACCTCAAGGATGCGGCTGCTGACCTGGAGCGGGCCGCCACCGCCGTCGCGGACGAACTGAGCGGCCTGGATGCGCGCCAGGGCGGCTTGCCCTTGCCCGGTTATACGCACATGCAGCAGGCCATGCCCATCAGCGTGGGACTGTGGGCGCGCGGCTTCATGGGGGAGTTGCGCGACGATGCCGCGGGTCTGGCTGGAACCGCGCGGCGCATGGACCGCAATCCGCTGGGCAGCGCCGCCGGTTTCGGCGCTCCGGGGCTAGACATCGACCGCGAACAAACGCGCGCCAGCCTGGGTTTTGCCGAAGTGCAGGAGCCGGTAACTTCGGTGCAGCTTTCGCGCGGAAAAGCGGAGGCGGGCCTGTTGTTCGAGTGCGCCTTGCTGATGCAGGACCTCGGCCGTCTGGCCGCCGACCTGCTGCTGTTCTATACACGGGAATTCTCGCTGGTCCGCCTGGCGGGCGAGGTCACGACCGGTTCTTCGATCATGCCCCAGAAGCGCAATCCCGATGCGCTGGAGCTGGTTCGGGGCGCCGGAGCTACGGTACGGGCCTGCCTGCTGGAAGTGCTGGGCATAACGGCGTCCCTGCCTTCCGGTTATCAGCGCGATCTGCAGCGCATCAAGGCGCCGCTTTTCCGGGGCATCGATCTGACCGGCGAGAGTTGCGCCGTCCTGTGCCGTATAGTGCGCGTTTTGCGCTTTGTGCCCGGACGCTGCGAGGAACTGGCCTCGGCGCCGGGGCTGCGGGCCGCCGAACAGGCCAACCGGCTGGTTGTGGAACAAGGCGTCAGCTTTCGCGAGGCCTACCGCAGGGTTGCAAGGCAGGAGGAATAGTGTCCGCGCGCATATGGCATCCCAAGGCGTTCAGCCGCCCCGAACAGTTGAACGCCATGGAAGAAAACCGGATGCTGGGGCATCTGGGGGTGGAGATCGTCGAGATCGGCGACGACTTCCTGCGTGCGCGCATGCCCGTGGACCATCGCACCCAGCAACCCTTCGGCCTGTTGCACGGTGGCGCCTCGGCGGTGTTGGCGGAATCGGTGGGAAGCTGGTCTTCGTACCTGTGCACGCCTCCGGGCGAATACCGGGTGCTCGGCCTGGAGATCAACGTCAGCCACCTGCGCCCGGCGCGCTCGGGCTACGTGTACGGCACGGCCCGCCCCATACGCATCGGCAGCGTGGTGCATGTGTGGGACATTCGCGTAACGGACGAAGAGGGCGCACTGCTGAGCGTGGCTCGTCTGAGCACATCCGTCCGCCCGATCAGGAAACCGCGCTGAGCATCGCGCCCGGTCAGCGTTTCGCAACGACCCTTTTGGGCTTGCCCGGCCGCCGCTCAGTCCGAAGCGTCCTTTTCCGCCGCGCGCTTCCTCAACATTACACGTGACATGAGGATGCCGATCTCGTAGAGGAGAAAAAGCGGCACCGCCAGAAGCGTTTGCGAGATCATGTCGGGCGGCGTGAGGAACATGCCCAGCGTAAAGGCTCCCAAGAGGACATAGGGCCGCATCTTGCTCAGCGATTTGGGGCTGACGACTCCGGCGCCTACCAGCAGCAGTATGGCGATGGGCACTTCAAAGGAGATTCCGAAGGTAAAGAACAGCACCAGCACGAAATCCAGGTACTCGCCAATATCGGTCATCATCGCCACGCCGTCCGGCGTGGCGGCCGTAAAGAAACCGAACATCAGCGGAAACACCACGTAGTAGGCGAACGCGGCGCCCGAATAGAACAGCGCGATGCTGGACAGCACCAGCGGCAGCGCCACCTTCCTCTCGCGTTTGTACAGCCCCGGCGCCACGAAGGCCCAGGCCTGGTAAATGACGATGGGCATGGCGGCGAATACCGCCACCCAGAAGGCCGTCTTGAAGGGGGTCAGAAACGGGGATGCGACCTGGGTGGCGATCATGGAGGCGCCCTCGGGCAACTTGCTCATCAGTGGTTGCGCCACGAGGGTGAAAACCTCCTGGGCGAAGGGCACCAGACCCACGAAAATGACCGCCACCGCCGCGGCCGCTTTCATCAGCCGCGAGCGGAGTTCCACCAGGTGCGACAGCAGACTGGATTCTTCCAGTTCCTCCCGCTCGTCTTCCTGCTGTTCCTCCGACTGCTCTTCCTGCTGTTCCTCCGACTGCTCTTCCTGCTGTTCCTCCGACTGCTCTTCCTGCTGTTCCTCCGACTGCTTGTTCACTGCGATCCGGCCTTGCCCCGGGCATCTTCATCCCGCTCATTGGAATCCCTTTCCGGTTTATGGGAATCCGTCCTGTCTGCCTCTTTTTCCGGCTTGTCGGCGCCTTTTTCCGGTTCCTCACGCTTTTTTCCGGCTGCGCCGGCCTTTGCCTTCGCGCCACCCGCCGCGCCCGCCCGCGCTGACGGCCTGCCGGTCGAAAACGGCATGGGGTCGTCGAGATTCACTTCCTGGCGGAGCTGGTACATGAGCGTGCGCGACATGCGCCGCGCTTGGCCGACCCAGCGGCCCAACTGCGCCGCCACCTTGGGCAGGCGCTGGGGACCGAGGACGATCAGCCCCAGGCCGGCAAGAAGAATAAGTTCTGCAAACCCGATATCGAACATGGAGGGCGCGCGCGCCGACCCGCAAATCAGGCCTTGGGAGCTTCCTTTTCCCTGGTTTCGGCACCGGACTCGGCGCTACTGAATTCAGCGTCCGTCCGTCCCAGCTTCTCCGGATCGGACTTGTCCGGATCGGACACGGCCTTGCGGAACCCCTTGATCGCCGATCCCAGGTCGCTGCCCAGGTTGCGGATGCGCGAGGTGCCGAATACCACCAATGCGAGCAGCAGCACGATTAGAAGCTGCCAGCCGCTGATTCCGCCAAATGCCATTATGTCGTCCTCATTGCGCTTTCCCGGTTCCGGCCAGGCGCGTTCGCCGTTGCAACAACGGCCAGGAACGCCCGCCGACAAGGCTTAATCATACCCTTTTTGGCGCGGCGCGGGCCTGCAGAAGCACGGTCACGGGGCCCGAGTTGATCAGTTCCACGTCCATATTCGCTCCAAAAACGCCGGTTTTGACGCCTATGCCTTGCGCTTCGGATTCGGCAACCAGACGCTCGAAGAGCCGCCTGCCTTCATCGGGAGGGGCGGCGCGGGAAAAGCCGGGCCGGGTGCCCTTGCGCGTATCGGCCGCCAGCGTGAACTGCGACACCAGCAGCAGTTCGCCTTCAGTCTGCCTCAGGCTCAGGTTCATGCGCCCTTCGGAATCGGAGAAAACGCGGTAGTTCGCGATCCGTTCGGCCAGCCGCCTTGCCTGCGCCTCGGTATCGCCGCGCTCCACGGCGGCCAGAACCAGCAGTCCGGGGCCGATCTTTGCGCACACTTCGCGATCCACGCTGACCTGCGCTCGGCTGACTCGCTGCAGTAGTCCGATCATGGTCCGCTTTCCAGGGGGCCGCCAGTGTAACATCGGCCCCCTGTTCGGAGGAGGACTGTCTGGAATGCCTCAATTGACTGTCAAGGCCCTGGTGACCGGTGTGCTGCTGTCGATCATACTGTCCTGGGCCAACGCCTATATCGGACTTTTCGCAGGGCTTACGGTGTCGGCCTCCATCCCCGCCGCGGTGCTCTCCATGGCCGTGCTCGGATTGTTCAAACGCAGCAATATCCTGGAGCACAACATCGTGCAGACCGCGGCCTCGGCTGGCGAGTCGCTGGCCGCCGGCGTGATATTCACCTTGCCGGCGTTGCTGATACTGAACTACTGGAACGTGTTCGACTACTGGTGGGTGAGCGTTATCGCAGGCGTGGGAGGTCTGCTCGGGGTGATGTACACCATCCCACTTCGCCACTCGCTGATTGTTTCCGAGAACCTGGCGTTCCCGGAGGGCCAGGCCACCGCGCAGGTCCTCAAGGCCGGCCAGGAGCGCAGCGGCGAAGTGCGGTTTCTGGCTCTGGGCGCCGGCCTGGGCGCGCTTCTCAAGCTGTGCGAAACCGGGTTCAAGACCTGGGACGGCATCGCCCAGGCGGCGGGGCGAATCACCGGCGACAGCATTGCCTATATCGGCTCCAATCTTTCACCCGCATTGATCGGCGTGGGCTACATCGTCGGCCTCAACATCGCCACGCTGGTGCTGTTGGGCGGCATGTTTTCCTGGAACATTGCCCTGCCGGCGTACGGCGCGTTCTTCCTGGACCATGACCCGCAACTGGCTGTCAGCGTTGCCGGACTTTCCGCGGCCGACGCCGCCTTCGCCATCTGGAGCGAACAGATACGCTATCTCGGCGTTGGAGCGATGATCGTGGGCGGACTGTGGGCCATCGTGTCGCTTCGCGGTTCGCTGGTGGACGCTTTCCGGCGCGGTTTCGGGAAATCCTCGACTGCCGGCGCGGTGGCGGAGACCGACCGCGATACCCCCATGCGCTACGTGCTGGTGGCCGTGGCCTGTCTGGCCGTCCTGATGTGGTTCATCTATAACAACGTGGTGGACAGCGCTGGCGTATCGCTGGCAATGACGCTGCTCATGGTTACGACCGGCTTTTTGTTTTCGGCGGTTGCCGCATATATGGCTGGCCTGGTGGGGTCCTCCAACAACCCGGTGTCCGGCGTCACCATTGCCACCATTCTCTTTTCCTCCATGCTGATGCTGTGGATGGCGGGCGCCGGCGAGGCCAGCGCTCCGGCGGCGGTAATCATGATAGGCGCGGTGGTGTGCTGCGCCGCGGCCATCGGCGGGGACAACATGCAGGATCTCAAGGCAGGCCGCATTGTCGGCTCCACGCCCTGGAAGCAACAGATCATGCAGATCGTGGGCGTGGTTTCGGCAACCTTCTTCCTGGCGCCGGTTTTGAACCTCATGCTGGAAGCCTATGGAATCGGCCCGGCCACTCCCGAGCGTCCCGATTCGCTGCTCGCTCCGCAGGCCACGCTGATGGCTTCGGTGGCGCAGGGCGTGCTGGGCGGCGAACTGCCCTGGAACATGATCGCCGCCGGCGCTGGAGTGGGCGCGGCCATCATCGTCTGCGACGAGATATTGAAGGCGCGCAAGGCCGGGTTCCGCACTCCCGTTCTTGCCGTCGCGGTGGGAATCTACCTGCCTGTGGAACTCGCCGTGCCCATTTTCCTGGGCGGACTGTTGTCGCATATGGCCAGGCGAGCCCGAGGCGGCGCGTCCGCCCGGACGGGTTCGCTGCTGGCTGCCGGCCTGATTACGGGCGAAGCGCTGGTGGGAATCGCTATCGCTGTGCCCATCGTTTTGAGCGGGGACAGGAACGTGCTCATGCTTCCGTTCTCCGCCGGGATCTGGCTGGGCCTGTTGGCGGTTGCAGCCGTGGCGGTTCTGCTCTATCGTGCCGGCGTGCGCAGGGATGCCCCCGGTTCAACCTGAAGGCAAGATTTTGCGGAGGAATTCCATGTCTCACTACCTGGTTGCGGTGTGCAACATCACGAACTTCAACGACAACATGAAGAAATACGTTCAGCTCTCCGCCGAGCTTGTAGCCAGGCACGGCGGCGAATACGTCATAAGGGGCCCGGCGGAAGAAGAGGTGGAGGGCGATAAGCTGGCGGGTTGCTATCTGATCGTCAGTCGTTTCCCCACCCGCGAAAAACTGGACGCGTTCTGGAAAGGCGACGAATACCGCAGCAAAGTGCGCCCCCTGCGCGCCGGCACCGGAACCTACGACATAGCGATCTACTCGTCCGCCTGACCCGTGCACCTTGCATTGCAAGGACAGACCATGGATGTTGAAGAGCTCCGCAAGCGGTTCAACCTTGGTCAATAGTAGACGAGGTGATTTCAAACTTGATTTTGTAGTTCCCCTCCGTGCCTTTACCTGATTCGGCGTTATTGTTCCGAGGTCGTTTGCCTCGACCCGAACCAGAAACGCGTGATTGAGCCTGCGAGCCCCGCCGCCGTGGCCTCACCCGGAGCGTATCCCGGTCCGGCAGCGATGGCCATCAGCCCCCATCCAGGATGTCCTTCAGCGTCGTGTGCGACGGGTCCAATTCCACACCGTCGGCGAACTCCGGCGCGATGAACAGGGGGTTGCCGGGCGACCAGAGTTCCACGCTTTCGGCGTGCTCCGCGTAGTACTCCGGGTCCGTCGTCACCCGCAGCGGCTTGGACATCCCCGGGGCCAGCAGGCTGTACTCCCGGCGGCCCATCGGCTGGACCTCGACACCAGGGGCCATGAGCGCGACCGATGCGACGATCCGGTCCAAGTCTTCCATGGTGACGGTCGGCTGCGGACGCGCCGTCACGGCGAGATCGCCCTCCGTCACGGCATCGATGTCGAATCCCGCATCCTGCCGCTTGCCCGCCTCCCGTTCGATGGAGTCGACGAGATTGGCGCGCCCGCGGGCGTCGCGGCCTTCGCCTTCAAGCACGCTTTGCGAAATCCTGCTGGGCAACCGGGCCAGAATGGGTTGCAGCGGTCCCACCACGGATTGGAACAGGCCGATGCGGTCCCGGAGGGCGCGGTAGATGTCGGTCTCCACCGTCCCCTCGTAGTGCAGGTTGACGATACGGATGTTCGTGTGCTTCTGACCCAGCCGGTCGATGCGCCCGATGCGCTGCTCCACCCGCATGGGATTCCATGGCATGTCGTAATTGACCAGCGCGCCGCAAAACTGGAAGTTCAGGCCCTCGGCCGCGGCGTCGGTGCACAGCAGGATTTCGGCTTCGCCGTCGCGGAACCGCCGCTTGGCGTCATCCCGGCCGATGCGCCGCCAAGCGCCATCGGCACCGGGCGCCTCGCCACCGCGCCCGGAGAAGCAGAGCAGTTTCCACTCGGCGTCCTTGAGTAGTTCACCGCGCAGGAAGTCCATGGTGTCGGTGTATTGGGTGAAGACCATCGCCTGGACGTAGTCCGTCCGGCGAAGCTCGTGCAGAACGTCCTTGAGGCTGTCGAGCTTGCTGTCCGGCGGCAGGCCGTCCATGGCCAAGAACAGGCGGTCGATATCCGCCTTCCGCTCGTTGGCGAGGGCTTCGCGTTCGAGGCGCGCCACCTCGTCCGCATCCACGATCTCGTCCTCCGCCTCGTCATCCGGCAGGTCGTCATCCGGGCTCGGCAACCGCGGCGTCCCGTCGGCGGCGATGGCGTCGCGCCGTTTCCGCAGGGTCTCCCGGAGCGCCATGAAACTGCTCGCGATCCGTCGGCGGTAGACCGTCATGACAAACCCCACGGCGGTGCGCTCCTTGCCGCTCGTCTGGCTGTAGGCGGTGGCGATGTAGTCCTCGACCGCCTCGTAGACCGCCCGCTCGTCCGCGGCCATCTCCAGGAAGCGGTCCTCGACTTGGCGCTTGGCGATCCGCGTCGTCATCATGCCTTTCTGGAAGTACCCCCGCAGCAGCTCGCGGGTGTTCCGCGACACCAACCGGCGCACCGGGGTGCCCGCCCGCATGATCTTGACCGCCGCCCGGCGTTCCGCGGTCTCCAGTTGACGGCGCGGAATACTGGCCGCGTCGCGCAGCGCGCGCAGCACCTTTTTGGTCTTCAGGCGCGACAAACCCGTGAGCCGCTTCGCATCCGCCGCCCCGACGACGCCGTGCGCGCGTTCGACCGCTTGGAACAGCGACGCCATCCGTTCCATCGCCTCCGCCGAGGGGCTCGGCTGTTCGATGTCGCTGAAGAAATCGAGAAACTCGCGCTCGGTCCATTCGGGCGGCAGGCCAAGCAGGTCGAGCAGATCCCAGACCTCGATGGGATGCACCTGCATGGGCGTGGCGGTGAGCAGCACCAGCCCCTCGGCGCGTTCCTTCAGGCCGTGCATCAGTTTGAGCAGGGTGTTGGGGCCGCCCTCGCGCTGGCTACCCGCGCCGCGCCGCCGGGCGTGATGCGCCTCGTCGAGCACCACCAAGTCCCAAGGTGCCGCCTGTTCCAGTAGCTCCGCCGCCCGGTCGCCGCGGCGCATCAACTGGCTTGACGCGATGACGGCGGGTTCGCGATGCCATTCCCCGCGTCCGGCAGCGCGCTCATGGCGGCCAAGCAACGCCGGCGCCGGGTACCATGTCAGCTTGTCGCGGTGGTAGATCGGCCAGTTGAGGTTGAACTTCTCCCGCAACTCGATCTGCCACTGGCCGAGCACAGCCTTGGGCGCGAGGATCAGGATGCGTTTGGCACGCCCGGCGAGCCATGCCTGCCTCAGCAGCATGCCCGCTTGGATGGTCTTGCCGAGCCCCACCTCGTCGGCGATCAGGAGCCTGGGCGGCCAGTTGTCGTAGAGGCGCTCGAACACCCTCTCCTGATGCGGCCAAGGATTGACGGCCGCGGTCGCCTCGCCGACCCGCTTGCCGCCGTGCGGACACGCCGGCGCCTCCCGGATGAACTTCCAGACCCGTGCCCGCAGGTCGCCCACCGGCGACGGAGCGCGTGTCGATGCCGGCCGCGGCGCCCGCCCGGCATCGCCAGCGGGCCGCTTCGACGGTTTGTCGGTCGGCTTGCGCTCCAGACGGCCCGGCATGTTCGTTGCCGGCCTGAAGCGCATCAGGTCTCGGCGCGCCGCCTCCGGGATGTCCATCACGATCACGCGCTTCGCCTTCCCCGCCCAGATCCGTGCGAAGCTCGCCTCTTCCTGGTCAACCCGTCCGGGTTCGGGTCCCCAGCTCGTGTAGACGCCGATGCCCTCCCAGTTCTTCTGCCAGCCGGCGTTCGTCTCGTTCAGGCTTCCGGTCCATGCCAGCCGGTCGCCGACCCGATCCTCTACGATACCGGTCTTTTCATGGAAGATGGCGTTCTCCGTGATCGGCGCGCCGGCCGCGTCGCAGGGTACGGCGACCTTCACTTCCAGAAATCCGCGCGCAACCATCCATGCCAGCAATTCCAACGCGCCGACCGATGCCGAATCAGGCGGGTCGAGCGGCAAGCTCGCGAGACGCCGCTCGACAAGTTCGCGGAGTTCCTCGCCCCGTTCGATTGCCTCGATTTCCGGCGGCTCCAGGGTGCAGCCGACGACGAGCCTCATGCGGCCGTCGTTTCGCACCAGACCTTCAATACCGCGCGCCGCCAGCGCCAGGGCGCCGGCGTTGAAATAGCCCGTCAGGCGGTCGTAGCGCTCCGCTTCCTCAAGGGCAGGAATGTAGAACCGCTGGACGAGGTTGCCGCCCTCGACCGTGTACTTGAGTTGCCATTCGCGATCCCGAAGCATTGTCAGTCGTGATCGTTGCGCCAGAGAGCGAGCTGTTCCGGCTCGTCAATCCGGTCGCGGTAGGCAAGGCAGCGGAGATTGTAGAGGACTTCAAAGTCGCTTCCCGATGCCGCCGCCTCGCCTTCGAGATCAATGCCCGTGAACGTCTTGGAAGGCGGCAGCACTTCCAGCACCGCTTCGAGCGCAGCGAAAAAGCGCGGTTCCCGATCAACCTGTGCGTCAGCCAGCAGTTCGCGAGCCGCGGTCAGCGAGCGCAGCCGGGCCATGTTGGCGGCGTGATGGATGGCATCGATCATCCCGCGAGAGCCGTCGGGAGGTCCGAGCGCTCCCCTGGCCGCTCGGCGTTCGCTGCCCCACAGGGTGAAATCGCTTCCCTTCTTCGCGGCCAGGCGGCTGACAATATCGCGGTCGAGATTTGCCCCTACGGCGCGGGCGAGCCGCAGCGCCTCGTCGTAGGAAAACTTCGGTGCCCGAAAGGCATCCCAGGCAAGCACGAAGAAGGCGGTCGCAGGATCGAGATCAGCATCGGCCTTGAGATGCGTCAGCTTCTCCAGGCGCCAGCGCTTGACCTCGCGCCGCGCGGTGTCGAGCGCGTCCTCGGGCGTGGCCGCATAGGGGTCCCACTCGTCCTCGCGCTGCGCCGGCTGCCGACGCCTTCGGCGTTCCTCCGGCCTCTCCCGAGGCGTGCCGCGCTTGAGCGGCCAATGGCGCGAGAGCTCTTCGAGCGCCGGTCCGAAGGAGGCCAGATAGAGATCGACACCCGTGATCCCTGCCTCCTGAAACTCCCCGATCCGCGCGCGAACCGCCTTCGCCACCCGGGGTTCCACGTCCTCCCAGTAGACGACTTCACTGGAGTCGTCCCGGTCGCCGCGCGGGCGGCAGACCAGGAAGACCGTGCTGTTGGCCGCTGCCTTGTTGCGGATGTGCAGGCTGCCCTCGGCCTCGGTGTTCACCGGCCACGATGCGGTAATCGCGAAGCCCGCCTCCATCAGGCCCTTGGTGAGCGCGTCCCAGGCGCCGGTCGCCTTGTGGGTGAACATGAGCGTCATGATGCCGTCGGGCTTCAGCACCCGGCGGCACTCGGCGAAGATCGACGCCATGCGTTCCTGGTAGTCGCGGCCGGCGAGCGCCCTCGCGCCCTTCTCGCCCCGGAAACGCGCGGGATTGGCCACCGCCTCGTTGTGCTTGTCCGTCAGATGCCGTCGGAAGAGTTCGGGGAAGACATGGCCGGCGGTGCGCTTGAGCCAGACGTAGAAGAAGTCCGACAGCTCGGCGTACATGACGTTGTCGTAGTAAGGCGGGTCCATCACCACGACATCGATGCTGGCGTCCTCGATGTGGTCGAGGCTGTCGCCCGGCTTGCACGAGATGGTGATCGAAGGCGCTGCGTACCCCGTCGCGCCCGCGCCGACAAACAGGTCGTCGTTGTCACCCACTGCGCCGGGACGCACGAGCGCGACGAGCTCGTCGATGCACTTGGCGGTCTGGCCGATGGCCCAATCGTAGCCGAGCCCGACGATGAGCGGGGCCATTTCGGCGTAGGACCACTTGAACGCGAAGTCGTGACGGTCGAACTTGCCCGCAATGACTTCGCGTTTCGGTATCTATCGCGTCATTCGAACGTTGTAATTCAGCAGCTTGTCGAGCGAGAGCGCCAGATACCCATACGCCGCCTTGCGAACATCGCTCAGTTCGCCCCGCTGCCGGTCGGCTTCGAGCATCTCGCGGAAGACCTCGACGCCGGTGCCGTGACAGAGAAGCTGACGCGGCGAGAACAGGTCGCGCCAGAGCGGCATGCCGTACTGTATGGGCCGGTCGTCATTGCTGTCCGTGGGAAACCGTTCGCTCGGCACCATGTCGAGCGCCTCCCACTCGGGGAGCTTCTCTGCGAGCCGTGCGGCGATCTCGGCGCTGTTGTCGTCTTCGGGACGCGGCGCCCGATAGCCGCGCACCCACTTCGGCTTGCCGAGCTTGCCGGACTTGAGCACCCGGTCGTCGCGCCGCTTGTAGACCACGGCATAGAGCTGCTCCCCCATCCCCCCGGCCTGCGCCTGCGCCTTGATCTCGTCGCCGTCGATCACCCGCCCGCAGTCCGGATACGGACACGTCCCATCCCCCCGCGCCACCGTCCCCGCCGACTGCTTCCGCACGTTCTCCACGATCTCGAAGGAACACATCCGCCCCTCCGACCCCGGTCCCGATGCAAGCTCCGGCTTCAGCTGCACCTCGGTTCCGCCAGGTGCGAGCCGCCAGTTCGGGGAGAGCGGCACTAGGCCCGCGCAGTAGGGGCAAGAGATGGTGCGCGCCCAGAGATAACCGTCTGGCCGGGAGTTTTCTTCGGCTTCCACCGGATAAACTCCCGCAAGGCGTTCGCGAATGATCGCCGTTAACTTGGCACCGATTTCGTCCACGAGTGTCTTGACTTCATTTCCGTGCTTACTGGGCCATTCAAGCGTGGCATGCTCGATCAACGCGGCAACCGGGTTCAGGTCGTTCGCCAATGTTTCCAGCCCGAGACGGACACTCTCAAATGGCACACTGCCGCCACCCGCAGTAGGATCGAGGAGAGCAGTGCCCTTAGCTATGCGCTTCGCGAGCCAAGTTCTGTCAACATTGTCTGGCGTGTATCCGAATGCCCGTGGATACCCGTATGCCGCTGCTCCCAGCCGCTTCCCTTTCCGGGTGGCGACAGCAATCCGCTTCTTCGCCTCGACCGGATCCCCGTGAATCCCCAGCACATGCAGAAACTTCTCGCGATCCGCATCCGCGGGAAGCAACGAGGCCAGAACGGCGGCCCGCGCCGCCACCAGCGGCCGCCGCGCCCACCAGACGTGCAGATAGTACGTGGGAGGCAACGCGGTCATGGAACGGCGCTCGCGAATGCTCTCTTCCCCCAGAGCCGCGATCGGCAGCCAGCGCTCGATCAGGCGAACGTCCGTCATGGCTGCCTCCATCCAGTGCGGAAATTCAGGTCGCGCAACATCTGGAACGTGTGGATGCACCTTATGCCGAAAGTTTTGCACACATCCGGCAGATGCCGGTTGGCCCGTTCACGCGCGGGCTTGGAAACCTCCGTGGTGACCACGGTAATTTCCTCCTTGGCGGCGAGCGCGTGGGCTACCAGGAACGGGTCGGCACCAACTTTCAAAAGCTCTTCCTCTCGGAGATCAGGAGCATAGCCTTCCGCCACAGCCCTTTGCACAACGCTTGGCTCCGATTCCCGGGGCCACCGGAGGACGGATTTGGCTTGCTTTACCCACTCCACAAGATCACCCCTTCCGCGGACGATTTCCTCGTATATTTCGATCGGCATCTTCGCCCGGCCTGATTCCGCCTGGTGCAGCAGCCAATCCCAAAACTCCGGCACTCGATCCAGCTGATAGTAGTCCCGGCCCGCATCGATCAGGACATTGGCGTCGAGGAGATGGGTCAAGATCCCTTATCCCGCCAATACGGGCCCAACCTGCGTCGGCTTGACGCCGAGCACCACAGCGGCGCGTCTGGTGGGCAATGAACGCTCCGCCAGAGAGCGGGCGACCAATTCGAGCATTGCTTTCCCCACGCGGTGACGCCTGACTGTGTAAAAAGCGGGCCCGCCTTTGGACTCCCGGTTCTTGAATCTCTGCCTCTGCCTTTGAGAGAGCCATGATCGCCTAAATCCCTCCGCCAGACGTCGGTATTCGGCTTGCCCGATGTGCCCGGCCCGCAAGAGCCTATAGGCGAACAGCGTCCTGCTGACATTCCATTCCTTGGCAATGTCGGCTATCTCCGCAGCAAGATCGTTCCGGGTTGCGCGAAACTCCCTAATGGGTTTTTTCGGGAGCAGGAACCTGCTGGCGACATCGTCGCAGAATCGCTCCACCTTCGAGTCCCCGGCGGTGGAGGAACAGGCGTTTCGGCCCAGCAGCAGATGAACAAGTTCGTGTACGAGCGTGAAGCACCAAGCGGTCTTGGCGTCGTTGTTATTGATAACGATGAAGGGCGCCAGCGGATCCGACAGCGCGAGGCCGCGGAACGCGGTTGTGTCCAGCGCCGTATGATGGCTGCCGAGATCGCCTTTCAGAATGACGAAAACCTGCGCGCCCTCGGCGGCCTCCCGGAGCCCTTTGAAGAGGGCCTCCGCACCGAGATGCCTCATGGGCGCGACATCCCCAAGCAGTTGCCGCACCTTGGACAAGCCGCGGCGGACGCCTTGGTCCAAGGTTAGGGTGCCGATGAAGGGAACCCTCGGCGCGTCCTCGTCCGCCAGAATCTCGTGAACCAGGCTTTGGCTGGCTTGCATATCCCGCACCAGCATGTTGATCCGCGCTTGATCGGAGCGCGAACCGGAAAGAGAACGGAACTCAGAGTCGCGCAAGCTCGGTTTTGGCGGCCGCGCCAAGTAAAAGGCGATCAGCGGCTGTCGATAGATGTCCACCATCCGCAACAACAACGGCTGCGTTGGCTCATGTTCGCCACTCTCAAGGTCGGTCAGGCGGTCAAGCGGCGTTTTCCCATGTGCTTCCTTAATCCTCAGTTTGCGTGCGGCTTCGGCCTTGGACAGGCCAGCCCGGTTCCTGGCCCAAGACAGAATTTCGGGGTTCACGGCTGGCATGTTGCCGCCTCCTGGGGGTAGTCGCCCGGAACCAGTGGCCGACCTTCGGCCAATCGGGCATCGCCCCTCAGCCGATCAAGCGGCATAGTCAAGCAGCCGACCGGCGCTGCCGAAGGCTTCGACCGTCCACCCTTCGTTTGATCCCATCGAACGGCGCAGTCGAACCCGGCCCTCGCTGCCAGCTAGCCGTCGAACGCGCGCACCGCTCTCGCGCAGGGTCCTCTCCACCGCCTTGATTTCGTGCTTAAAGGGCCCGGGCTTTGTCTTGCTGGTGATCCAAGCGTGCGGAGTTGCTTGCAGTATGCGCTCAGCATCCTGTGCGGTTGGCAACTGGCCACGTCCCCGGCGCCAAGGTGCAAGCACCGCAACGGGTTCGGGTTGCAGCATCTGCTTCCACACTCCGTCGATCTCTGGTTGGATCCGCATATGCTCCGCTACCGTTTCGGCTCCGTCAACAGGCACCGCAGCGCGGTCAGCACCCGGCGGGGATGCTTGCGGTGCATGGCCATGCCCAGCCAGTAGGCTGCCTCCTCGCGCCCCATCGCCTCGATTCCTTCCGCCACCGCGCGCATGTTTTCGCGGCTGCGCATCGGCGCCAGGGTGCGGAACAGGAGCCCCAGCGCCAGCGCGAGATCCTCCGTCAGGGCATGGCCCCGCCTCGTCGCATTGGCAGGCCGTCCGAGCCTGACGCCAGCCTGCGAGAGCTGTTTCAGCACCTGATGCTCGACCAGCTCGAGGTTGCGTCCTCGCAGCCCGGCGACGCGTGCTGCACAAGTGACATGCGGTGAGGCGGGCGCCGGCAGTTGCCAGATCTCGTACTCGGCATCCGCCGACCCGCAAGGCCGAACCCGCAACTCGTAGCGCGGCGCGGACTCCGGCATCTCGACGCTGGCTATGCGTTCCAGCCGCGCCATTTACGCTTTGGCTTCGGCTTTCGCCAAAACATGGGCGGCGCCGCTCGCGAACCGGCTGAGTTGCTCGGCCTGTTTCTCCGCAGCGTCCCCTTTCATCGGCAGGCCTTCCTTGAAGGTCAGCTCGAACCCGACCTCGAGGTCTGTCGAGCTGGCATCGCGAAGCTGTGGTTCCAGGAATTCGCGGACCGGTTGCGCATCGCTCACCGGACCCCGGAACTCCAGTTCGAAGGTTCCGCCGTCGCGCGTCTCGTAGCCACCTTTCACGGTCACGATCACGACCGCGCCGGACACGGCGCCGACTGCACCGAGGAGCCGGAATGCGTGGCCGGCCTCGAACAGGCGGATGGTTAGCGATGCGATGGCTTCCACCTTCTTTGCCCGAGCCTGTTCCCAGAGCTGCACGAGCGCTTCCCGGAGAATCCCCTCGGCTGCAAACGAGCCGGGTTCAGACCTGGTCACGTGCGGCGCACCTGGAGGAGAGCTGTATCCAGGGACTGCCGGTTCACTCACCTCGCCGTGCCCGGGAGCGGTTGATCGCGTTTCCGGCGGCTCGGCGGGCCTCCGTGGCCAGATGCCCTTACGCATCGCATAGTCCATCGTGAAGATCATCGACTGCTCGTCGATCTCGATGTCCGCCGCCGGGTCGTCCGGACCGAACAACAGGTCTCCGCGCCGGTATATGTACTCGCCTTGTTCAATGCCTTGCCGGACGCCGCGAACGAAGATGTCGTCGCCCACCAAAATGGGCAGTGCTGGATCGCGCCGAAATTCGTTCCTGAGCGACAGGGACGTGATGCTGCCTTTTTTGAGTGGCGTTCGGTCGCGCACATAGGCAGGCGAGTCCGGCTGATCCTCCGACAGCCGGAGCTTGTTCAGGTCGCGCAGTGCCCGCACGACCTGCTGTTGCCCGGCTCCTGGCTTGTCTGAGGCGGAGTGCGTGTCGATGGCGGTGTGCGCCAGATCGATGTCGCTTGCGTCAATGCGATTGCGCGATGGATAAAACAGGTGCCGGTAGCACTGCTGGATGGCGAGGGCGAGCTCCTGCTCGGAGCGCTGCTCCATCTCGCGCACGCTGGCCTGTTGATGCTCCGCCAGCTCGACGAGACGCTCCGGCTTCTTCATTACCCGCAATGCCAGCCGACGATAAACCTTGCGGCGCATGTCCTCCTTGCGCGCCTCCTCGGCGGCTACGAAGACCAGATGGTTTCGGAGCACGCGCAGCGCCGAGCCTTCCGATCCCTTCCGCTCGAAGATGCTTTCGATCAATTCCGGCACGGCTTCAACGGATGTCCCGATGGTTACGGCCTCGAATCCGAGAACGACCAGCTTCGGCCGTCCGTCCGCAATGTCGTCGGCCACGTCGAACGGGCCGCCGGGAAACGGCACCGCGTCGAACGTCCTGCCGTCGAATATCTCGCGGATACGGCCGTTCAGCTCCGCGCGCGCTTCCCCGGCATCGACATGGTCTTCCGTGCGCCGGATGATCCGGGTCAGATTGGCTTCGGCCAGAAAGCGCATCGGTGCACCGGGCCGGTCGTCGAGATAGGCGGACTCGGCGATGAACTTCTTGCGCGCCTCTTCCACAAAGCTGATGTCCGTCGCGGGACCCAGCACCGAATAGCGCAGCCGCTCTGGCGAGATACCTTTCAAGGAATCGTTGAAGGCGAGCGTGTGCATGAAGATCGTGCGGGCGACATAGGCGGCATAGGGCGGCAGGCCCCCGTGATGCGCGGTGTCGATCTCCTGGGCCAACGCCGCCTTGCTTCCGGGTCCGGCGGACACATCGTTGGAAATGGCCGGCGTAAACGCCGACTGCTCCAGGCGCGTCACGATTTCTTGCCGGATTGGCTCGTGTCCCGGGTCCATGTGGTGCAGGTGGATTGCCATGGCGTCGGCCGGCCGTTCCCGCCACAGATGCGCCACCGTGCGCGCCAAGAGCCGCAACATGCCCCGCACCCGCTGGAAATTGCCGAGTGTGGCGGTCTTGGATGTCAGCGTCTCCAGCACTTCCGGGTGTAGGGGATAGCTCGACCGGAAAGCTTCGACGGCCTCGGGCCGGGTGGCGGTTTCGGGCAAAGCATCGCCGTGGGTCGTCCATTTTGTCCCGTAGGCTGCCGCCGCGTCATTCGCCGCCTTGTCGTCGATGGATTCGAACAGGCGGCGCCGAAGAACCTGGACCGTTTCATCCTCTTCGGTCGGGTTGAGCAGCGTGGCCTTGCGCGCCGACACACTCTCGGCTTCCCCCATGCCGTCGGCGAGGAACTGGTTTTCGTTTTTGTAGGCGTTGGTGGCCCGACCGTCCTTGCCTACGGCTAGCGTGTAGACGAGTGCCGCGTTGTCGGTGCCCTCCACGGCCTTGAACAGAGAGGTCAGAAACGCCGTCAGTTGATCGCCGCCGTTGCCGAGTCTGTTTGCCTTGCGCAGATAGATAGACAGCTCGTCGAGCAGAATGAGTGCCGGTTCGCCGCCGAACAGTTCCCGCATAGTCCCGGCGCCCGGAGCGACCCCGGCCTCGTCGCTCTTGCGTATTCGTTCGTAGCCGTCTTTGCCGCCGAGCGCGGAGGCGATCTCGCCCCAGGGAGTGAATGCGAGATGCCCTCCGTCCATCCGGCGGCCGTTTGCCGGGTCCGCGTTCTCGCCATCGAAGGCCGCGATGCGAACGCGGCCCCTCGGCAGCAGAGCGGGCTTCACAAACTCCTCGATCCTCGGCACATTAGCGCCGCTCCGAGCGGCGTGGCACAGGGCGATCAGGCCGTGCGATTTGCCTCCGCCATAGGAGGTGTCGAGGCGGAATATCGACGCGACTTCGCCGCCCGCGCCGCTCAATCGGCGACAGACATGTGTCAGCAGGTTCTTGAGGCCCCTCGTCGGATAGGTGTTGTCGAAGAAACGGACCGGATCGGCATAGTCGTCGCTTCCCTTACCCACAATCACCTGCGCCAAATCCGCCGCGAACTCGGCCTCCGCCAACGCGCCTGTCAAGACATCCCCACGCGGGCGGCAAGAATCGAATATCGTCGGGACCGTCATCGTTTGCCTGTCATCCGTTTGCTTTCTTCACCCGGACCCACCGCGTTCGCGTCCTTCCATCGGTCGCTGGGCCGGGAACGGCGCCAGGCGCAGCTGGCTGTCAACCTATGATGTTGGCTGCGAGGTTGCTCCCCTGGTCCCAAAATAAAACCCCACAATTGAACCCGTCAACGTACCGAACGCAGTCAGAGCACTATCGAAATTTTCGCCCAAAGCCGGGGAGCCAAGCCCTATTACATTGACAAATGAACCGATCACCGCCAACGCGAGAATGGCCCGTATCGACCCTTGAGGAAGATTCAGTCCGCGCAACTCCTTTCCAGCATTGGCGCTACTGTTTTTTCTTCCTGCAACGTAAGCGTAAACAGCGGCACCTACGGTGACAAGCAACATCCAAACACATTGCGCGACTACTAACGGAGAATTCCAATCCAGTGGATCTGGAGATTTTGAAGACCCATTTTGGGCAAACGCATCCAATCCAGCAAAATGCATTGTAATCAATGCCAAGACGATGGTTGTCATTTTCCAGTTCATCAGCGCGGACCTCCGCTTATGTCAAATGCACAAGTTTGCCGCAATCCTCGGGCCGTATCAAAACATATGGCCCGCCTCGCTTTCCTCAAATATTCTAGGGCATCGAATCCATCGTTGGGACTGGAGCGCTTGTCCCAACGATGGATTAGCGGCGCAACCGGCGCTGGCGCAGTTCCTGCTCCGGCAGGAAGGCGAGCGGATCGTCCAGCAAAGCCCGGATTGCCGCGGCCAGCTGGGCCGGCTCGACAACAGCGAGCCGGTCCATTCATCCAGCGCCCAAATAACGCCGTTACGCGAAACAAGCATCAACGTGATGCGTTGGTCAGCATGAAGCGCGCCTGGGCGGTGGCGGCGAGTGCGCCGTTGTCGTTGCGAAACGCCTTGCCTTCCATCTCCATCATGCGGCCCCGCCGCCGAACGAGGCGGCCTTCGAGCTTCAGTCCGATGCCCGTCGGCACCGCGTTGCGGTAGCGCACCTCGCAGCGTGCCGTATGCGCGCGCAGGCCCTGCAGGAAACTCCAGTTGGCCATTACGTCGTCCAGCAGGGAATAGAGAATTCCGCCGTGCAGCATGTCGCTGTAACCCACATGCGTCGGCCCGGGCGTGAATTTCGCCCGGCAAACCAACTCGCCGCCGCTTTCCTCCAGACGGAACCGCACTTGCAATCCGCCGGGATTGGACGGGCCGCACACAAAGCAATGATTGGCGGGGTCCCGGAGATTGACGGCATTCTTTTCCATGGACTGTTATTGTGCGCGGAACACTGGGTTAAGGCATGATAGAAACGGAAGCGGAGAACGCGGAAATGATACGCGGGCTGAACCATGACATATGACTCGGGCAACATCTTTGCGCGTATCCTCGCGGGCGAAGCGAAGTGCCACAGCGCTTACGAAGACGAGCATGTTCTGGCCATCATGGATGTCATGCCGCGAGCCGACGGTCATGTTCTTGTGCTGCCCAAGGCGCCTGCCGCGGACTTTCTGGCGCTGCCCCGCGCCGCCGTGCCTGGCGTGTTTGCGGCTACGAAGCGGCTGGCGAAAGCCGTAAAAGAGGCCTTCGCGGCAGATGGCGTTCTCATCAGGCTGCATAACGGTTCCGCGGCGGGCCAAGTGGTGTTTCATATGCATGTTCATGTGATTCCCTGCCACCACGGCCAGCAGATAAAGCCGTCGGGCCACGCGCTTGCGGATGATCAGGCGCTGGCGCAGCACGCGCGGCTTGTTAGCGACGCGCTGGCCCGGCAAGCGGCGGAATAAAGGCCAACAGGGGCAAGCGCGATGCCGACCAGCCATCTTGACTGGCCGTTCTTCGAGGCGCGCCATCGCGCGCGCGAACGCAGGCTGGAGGAGTGGTGCGGACAGCAATCCTGGACGCGCGAGCCGTCGGCCAAGGACCTGGATGCCGTATGCAGGGACATCGCCGCGCGTCTGGGGGAAGCCGGATTTCTCAAGATGGCGGTTCCCCAACCGTTCGGGGAAGACGCGAATCCTGATCTCCGAAGCCTGTGCCTGATGCGGGAGACTCTGGCGCGCCACGATCCCCTGGCGGATTTTGTCTATGCGATGCAGATGCTCGGCAGCGCTCCGATCAGCCTCTATGGCAGCCGTAGGCAAAAGGACGCCTGGCTCCAAGACGTCGCTGCCGGCCGCAAGATCGCCGCCTTCGCGCTGTCGGAAGCGGAGGCCGGCTCCGACGTTGCCGCTATGTCCACTCGTGCGGAGCTGGACGACGGCTGTTACGTGCTCAATGGCTCCAAGGCCTGGATTTCCAACGCCGGGGTAGCGGACTTCTACGTGGTGTTCGCCCGAACCGGCGAGGGCAGGCGGGGCGTAAGCGCGTTCATCGTGCCGGCGGAGACTTCAGGGCTGGAGGTTAGCGAAAGAACGCCGGTCATCGCGGGGCATCCGCTAGGCAGCCTTGCGTTCACGGATTGTCGGGTGCCGGCGGATTCCATGCTGGGTGAACCAGGGGACGGACTGCGTGTGGCGCTGGGAACCCTGGACCTGTGCCGCTCCACGGTAGGAGCGGCGGCGTTGGGCATGGCGCGCCGCGCCTATGCCGAGGCCCTGCGCCGGTCCCGTAGCCGCGAACTGTTCGGCGGCATGCTCTCGGACCTGCAACTTACGCAGGCTGCCCTGGCGGACATGGCCACCGCCGTCGACGCTTCAGCACTGCTGATTTACCGGGCAGCCTGGCTGCGGGATTCAGGGAAACCGCGCATTACCCGCGAAGCCTCCATGGCCAAGCTGTTTGCGACCGAACAGGCGCAGAAGGTGATTGATCGCGCCGTGCAGCTTTTCGGCGGCGAAGGGTTGCGCGCCGGATCGGTTGTCGAGCGCCTGTACCGCGAAATCCGTGCGCTCAGGATCTACGAGGGGGCGAGTGAAATCCAGCAACTGCTCATTGCGCGCCACGAGTTGCGGGAAGAAAAATAGAAGCGGGAAGCAAAGCGGAAAGCGGGATGGAAATAGCGGCGCGGGGCATCATGCGGTGTCCGCGGCGCAACGGAACCCCAGGTTGTTGAGCCCGGAATCGGGTGGAGTCATCATCCGCGCGGCCAGACGGTAACCTCGGCAGTAGTTCTCGCTGCACAGCCAACTGCCGCCTCGGTGGACTTTCTGCGTTCCGCTGTCCGGACCGCGTGGGTTCTCGGTGGGTGATCGGGCGAAGTAATCGGGCGCGTACCAGTCGTTAACCCACTCCCATACATTGCCCGTCATATCGTAGAGACCGAATCCATTGGGCGGGAATTGTCCAACGGGCGCGTGCCCCGGATAGCCGTCCAGCGCCCGGTCCTGATAGGGGAACTCGCCCTGCCACAGATTCGCCTGGTGCATGCCTTCGGGCGCCAATTCGTTTCCCCACGCGTAGCGTGTATTCCTGACGCCGCCGCGGGCTGCATATTCGAACTCGGCCTCAGTGGGCAGGCGGGCGCCTCGCCATGCGCAATAGGAAACGGCATCGTCCCATGAGACATGCACCGCGGGATGTTCCGGCATGTCCTCATGCGAGGAACCCGGGCCGTTGGGATGGCGCCAGTTGGCGCCGTCGCTCTTCGTCCATCGGCTGAGCGCGGCTTCGAACACGCCCGACCATCCCAGCCTTTCGGATTCGGTGACGTAGCTGGTGGCCTCCGCAAACCTGGCGAACTGGGCGTTGGTGACCTCGTGTACATCGATATAAAAGGAATCCACGACCACCCTGTGCGCCGGGCCCTCGTAAGGCAGTCCGTCATTCATGCCCATCACGAACTCCCCTCCGCCAATGAGCAGCATTCCCTGGGCATCGACTGGATCCCGGGAACTGCAACCCAAGCCCAAAATGACACCGAATGCCAGCGCTGCCGAGGTAAATTTACGCATACCCCCTATTATAGAAAGCGGGTGTCCCTTCGTTTTTTCACACCGGCCTGGTTCCGCCGGACATTGAGTCCATGCAAGCAGCCTTGATCGTCGCGCTCGCGCTTTTTTTTCTGCCTGGGGCTTTCGCTTTGGCCCAGCCGCCTGCCGCAGGCGACGAAGCGCCACGATCGCAGGGGCAGGGCTCGCAAGCGCAAAGCAACTCCCGCGACCCACTCGAGGAAATCGTGGTGACCGCCAGGCGGAGAGCGACAGCCGCCCATAGCGTCGCCCGCAGCCTCACTGTTCTGGGACTGGAGAATGCGGGCTGGCTCCTGGGCCAGACGCATGTGCAGGAGGTCCTCGCACGGGTCCCGGGCCTGAATCCGCAAAGGGGCAGCGGCCAGGAGTACCTGCCCGCCTTGCGTTCGCCGGTGCTCACTGGCGCCGGCGCCTGTGGCGCTCTTCTTACGGCGGAAGACGGCATACCGTTAACGTCGCCGGGGTTCTGCAACATCAACGAGCTGTTCTTCGCCCACCACGAAGCGGCCTCGCGGGTCGAGGTCCTGAGGGGTCCCGGCACCGCGGTTCATGGCGGCAACGCCCTGCACGGGGTAGTCAACGTCATCACGGCGACTCCGGGAGCTTCCTCCGAGGCGGGAGTGGAAATCGGAACGCATGGGTTTTCCCGTTTTCGACTGAACGTTCCGGGTAAGTCCGGCGCCGGCGTGAAGCTCACCGGAACGCGCGGCGGCGGCTTTCGTGAGGACTCCGGCTACCGCCAACTCAAGTTCACCGGCTTCAAGGCGGGCGGGAACGGTCGCTGGCGCTGGACCGCGGGCGTGGCTGCAAGCGGGCTGGATCAGGACACGGCCGGCTACGTGACCGGCCTTGACAGCTACCGGGACCGGGAGACCGCACGAGCCAACCCGGACCCCGAGGCCTTTCGCAAGGCCGTCAATTTGCGCGCCTACTCCCGTCTGGAGTACAGCCGCACAGAAGCGTTGACCGTGGTTGTGACGCCTTATGCGCGATATTCGCGCATGCGCTTTCGGATGCACTTTCTGCCAGGCGATCCCTACGAAAGCAACCATCACGGCGGTCTTGGCGTGCAGTCGGCCGCCTATATGAACACCGCTGCGGGTCTGTTGGTGGCCGGCGTGGATACCGAATACACCAAGGGGGGATTGCGGCAGTGGCAGGAAAACGACACGGCGGGCAGCGCATTCGCCCGCGAAGTGTTCCCGCGCGGCGGTCACTATGACTACCGCGTGGGCGCGCTGTGGTTGGCGCCGTTTGCCCAGTTCGATCTTCCCGCTGGCGAACGCTGGACTTTCAGTGCGGGCGGCCGCTACGAGCGGGTGCGCTATGATTACCGAACCCGTCTGGCCGCCGGACGAACCCGCGACGACCTGAGCGTTTGCGGCTTTGGCGGTTGCCGCTACAGCCGGCCGGCCGACCGTGCCGATACCTTCATGACTTTCTCCCCCAAGCTGAGCGTCATGTGGCGGCCCGAGCCGGAGCGGCGCGCCTGGTTAAGCCTTGCGCACGGGTTTCGCATGCCGCAGGCCACGGAGTTGTATCGCCTTCAGGGGTCGCAGACCACCGCCGAGTTGCGCCCGGAGCATGTTCGTGCGGCGGAACTGGGATTTGCCCTTCGTTTTGCGGCAGCGGGCGCACAGGCTGATGCGCAGGCTGACGCGCAACTGGTTCTTTACCACATGCGCAAGCGGGACGTGCTGTTTCGCGATGCAGAACTGTTCAACCGCGCCGGCGGCGGTACCCGGCACGAAGGCCTGGAGGTGGATTTCGGGTGGCCGCTGGCCAGCGCGTTCAAGCTGGAACTCACCGCCAGTCTGGCGCGCCATCGCTACGATCGCGACTTCGTTCTCGCAGGCATCAATCTGAGGGGGCTGGACGTGGATACCGCTCCGCGGCGGTTCGGCGGGGTTCGCCTGCGCTGGCAGGATGGACAAGAGCGCACGGTGGAGCTGGAGTGCCTGTGGACTGGAGGTTACTTCCTGGAGCCACAGAACCTCCACCGCTATCCGGGACACGAACTGTTCAACCTGCGCGCCAGCACGGTCCTCAAAGGTGGACTGACTGCCTACCTGAGGCTGCTGAATCTCACCGGCCGCATCTACGCGGACCGCGCCGACTACACGGTATTCAGCGGCGAGCGCTACTTTCCGGGCGCGCCTCGCTCCCTGTATCTGGGGTTGCAGTGGCGCTGGTGAAGCGCTGGAGAAAGGACGGCGTGTGAGCCGCTATTCCTCCGAGTCCGAGCTCGCGACCCACTCGCCACCCAGAAAACCGCAGCCGATCTCAAGCGCAAAGGCCTCGCCAGTGTAGTAGTACAGCTTCGATTCGCCCAGGTCGCAAACGCCCACGGTGTCCCGCTCGGTGTCGCACTCTTCGCCTTCTGCGAAGGATGCGTCGTGGTTGTCGTCGGTCTCGCCCATCTCGGTGCACTGGGCTTCCGTCAGCGGCCCCTGACATACGTCGAAAGGTCCGGCGAACATGTTTTCCTGGACATAGGTGCAGGCGCCGCCCGCTTCCTCGTCGCCCATCGCAGTGCCCATCAGGACGAGAATCAGGCCCGGCAGAAGGTGAAATGTCTTCATGAGTTTGTCCCCCGATCAAAACTGCCGGGAATGATAAACCACCACTCTGATATGCTAGCGCTGCGACCGGCTGATATTGTCGGAGCACTAGCGAGAGTGTCCTGAGCAATCGCTTTTTTGGGTTTGGGACGAACCGGGGGGTCCAGCCTGTGTGGAAGAAAAAGAACGAGCATGATCGTCTCGCCGGAGTTCAATTTCCTGTTCCCACGCAGATTGTTTCCAACGAGGAGTACCTGCCAACGCCCCAGACGCCGGAGCAGCGGCAGGTTGAATCGCTGCTGCGGGAATGGTCGGCGGAACGCAGCCGGGCGCTGGGGCTGTCCCGCCGCGAGTTCCTGACCGGAAGCTGCGGGATGGCGGTGGCTTTCCTGGCGATGAACGAAGTCTTCGGTCCCTGGTTTCGCGTTGACGCGGCGGAAACCTACGACCTTCATGCCTATCCCGAGTTGTGGCCCAAGACCTCTTTCGTGTTCGATGCGCAGACCCACCACGTGCGCACCGGGGGCATGGAACCCTTGTTCTTCCGCAAGCTCTCGGCGCCCTTCAACAAGGAACTGGAGGGCGTGGAGCCGCAGCGGGGCGATCTTGAGTTTCGCAACTTCGTCAAGGAAGTCTTTTTCGACAGCGACACGCAGGTGGCGGTGATCAGCGGCGTGGCATCCAACCTGTTCAACGTGCTCAACTCCGACGAGATGGTGGAGGGCCGTCAGCGCCTGAACGACCTTGCCGGTTCCCAGCGCCTTCTCGCGCATGGGCTGGTGGCGCCGTTCTTTCCGGACTTTCTCGAGGAGACGGAACGGCAGGCGCTTGAGCTCAAGGTCGATTCCTGGAAGTTCTATCCCGGGGTCCGCGAGCGCAAGGGCGAGTTTCCGTTCTGGATGGACGACGAGAAGCTCATGTATCCCTTCTACGAGAAGATCCGCAAGCTGGGCATGAACCTGGTGTGCGTCCACAAGGGCCTGCCTCTGCCCGGTAGCAGCCTGGAGCACAACCACCCGCGCGACATCGAAAAGGCGGCAAAGGATCACCCGGACATCAACTTCATTGTGTATCACTCCGGTTTCAGGGCGGCGAACTACGAGTTGCCGCCCGGCGACGGCTATATCGAGGAAGGCGGCTACCTGCCGTGGACCACGGACCTGGTGCGGATGCGCGAGGCGAACCCGGACATGACGAATGTGTACATGGAACTGGGCACCACCTTCGGTCACACCGTCATTACCCATCCCAACGTGTGCGCTCATTTCCTGGGCCAGATCCTCAAGGCCTTCGGGGCCGACCACGTGATCTGGGGGACGGATGCGATCTGGTGGGGCTCGCCGCAGTGGCAGATCGAGGCCTTCCGCCGCTTCCGGATGCCGGAGGAGCTGCAGGAAGAATTCGGTTATCCCGAGCTTACGGACGAGGACAAGGACAAGATTCTGGGGTTGAACGCCGCCCGCCTATACGGCGTCGATCCGGAGAAGGCGCGTCTGGCCCTGCCGGATGACGGCCTTGCGCGGCTGAAGACCTGGTACAGCTTCGAGGGCGGTCGCCCCAGCAACACGCAATACGGCTGGATCAAGGCCTGATCGCCAGCCCCTCGGTCTTTTCGCGCCCAGCCCGTTTCGCGCCCCCGTCCTGTGCGGAGCGTCGGCGGCAGGACAGCCGCCGCCGAGCCCCATGGATGGGTTCATGCGTCTCCGCACAGGACGGGGCGCAAAAAGACCGAAGGATTATCGGCGGCTATCGCGGGGACGCTGATGTGAGCTTGATGATCTGCCCGCCGCTGTCATGTTCCAGTAGAAGATAGATTTCACCGGCCGGCCCCACTTCGATGTCGCGAAAGCGGACCACGTCTTCCAGCAGCGTTTCCTGATGGGCCAGTTGATGGTCGATCACGGTCATGCGCAACAGATCGGACGCTCGCAAGGTACCGACAATGATGTCGCCGTTCCATCGAGGGAACATGTCGCCCTGGTAAAACACGAAGCTGGACACGGCGGGCGCGGGTGTGAGGTCAATGACAGGCTGCTGAATGTCGGCCAGGTCGAAGTCGATGCCGAGCGCTTTGCCAAAAGCTACCGGCCTGCCGTCGTAATTGACGCCAAGAGAGAACAACGGCCACCCGTAATTGAGCCCGGGCTCGACAAGATTGATCTCATCGCCTCCGCGCGGACCCATCTCGGTGCTCCAGAGTTCGTTGGTGACCGGATTGAATTCCAGCCCCTGGGGATTCCGGTGGCCATAGGTCCAGATTGCCGGCTCCGCCTCGGGCGTGCCGAGGAAGGGATTGTCGGCCGGCACCCGGCCGTCGTCATGCAAGCGCATGATCTTGCCGTAGGGGGTGCTGAGATCCTGCACGCCGATGTGTTCCAGCGGGCCCTTGATGCCCACGCCGAAATACACAAAGCCATCGTTGTCGAAGGCGATGCGACCTCCTGCGGCAATTTCCGGCATCAGGGTGTAATGCTTGTAATCCGCCTGCCAGAGGACCTCTTCGTCCACCCAGGCGCCGTCGCGAATGCGCCCGCGCACCAGTTTGTTCATGGACACATCCAGTCCTGATTGCCGGCTGATGTCGTTGCAGCCGGAGCAGCGATCACAGTAGTGGAGATAAATCCAGCCGTTGTTCTCATAGTCCGGATGCACAGCCACTTCCATCATCCAGCCGAGGCCCATCGGCTGACCGACGAAGTTGAACGAGTCCGCGTAGGCTTTGGGCGCGCCTGAAATCAGGTCGGATTGCCGCCCGTCAGCGGAAATGATGCTTAAACCCCGGCGCTTTTCCGACAGGAGCAGGCTGCCGTCCGGCAACGGTTCGATGGAAAACGGCAGCGGATCAAGTCCGTCAATCACCGTTTCAATGGTGAAATCGTGGTGTTCGCTTTCGATAGTCCCGGACGGTATTTCCAGCGGCGCGTTGTAGCGGAAATCCTCCAGGCTGGTGCCCTGACGCTGTTCGGAAACATACAGCGCCAACGCCCTTATCTGCTGGCCGCTGAGCGCCGGAGAGAACCCGGGCATGCCCCGTTCGGGAAATCCCTGCGCGGTGCTCCTTGCAATGTCGTCTATGGAATTGCCGTGGAGCAAATCGGCGCCCCTGAGCGCCGTGCCCTGGGGCGCCCCCTGCAAGGCGTCCCCGTGGCAAACCGCGCATTCCTTGAGATAAAGCCGCGCAACAAGATCGGGCGGCGCCTCAGGCATATTCAGCTTCCGAAGATCAACGATTGGAGGAGCCCCTGCCGGTTGCGCCGTGGCGGCATCGAAAGCGCTGCAGGTAGCCGCAGCCAGCAGAGCGCACATTACGACGGTCCTATGCATTCCTGAAGCCCTTTCTGTTCATCAGTTTTCAAACAAGGTGACGTGCCCGGCCGCCTCAATGGCCGTTGCACCTCAATGTATTCCCTTCGGCAGCATTGTGCCAGAGCCAGCTTCTAAAATAAGCATTGACGCTCAATATGCCCCGCAACCACCCGTGGCCGCAACTCCGCGCAGCAGAACTCCGCAGGCCACAAGGCTCGCAGTAAGTCCCGCAGTCTCGCAGAGCAGCAGACCGCAGTTCCGCAGTCCCGCAGGATGACTAAGCGGTATTATTCGGGTAATCTTGGGTCGGCGGATTCAATGGTCTGTCCGCGCCGGGGGCTTTGGACAACTTTGCAAGGGGGGTTGTTATGCAAGCGACTTGTGGCCGAATTCTTTCACTTTCCATGGCGATTGCAGCGGGAGCGCTGATGGCGCTGCCGGCGGTGGCTCAGAACGATGCGGGGATCGAGGAAATCGTCGTCACCACGCGGAAGAAGGAGGAAAACCTTCAGGACATTCCGATCGCGGTGAACGCCTTGAGCCGCGAAGACATGGAGCGGGCCGGCGTCAAGGAGTTGAACGAAATCGCCCACCATGATTCCAGCCTGCAATTCGACATGGGCTTTGCGCCCTCCGATACGCGGCTGGTCATTCGCGGACTGTCGCCCACCCGGGGCCGTCCCAACGCGGCTACCCTGGTGGATGGCATCGATATTTCCAGCGAAGCCATCGGCGTGGCCGGTGGCACCTTGCTCATCAACCCTCGCATGCTCGACATTGAGCGCGTCGAGGTGGTAAAGGGCCCGCAAAGCGCCCTTTACGGCCGCAGCGCGTTTGCAGGCGCGGTCCAGTACGTCACTCGCGACGCCTCGGATCAGCTTGACGGCGAAGTCTCGCTCGACGGCGCCGAGGAGGGGTACTACACGTTCAAGGGCAGCCTTTCGGGACCCCTGGGCGAATCCGCGGGCTTTCGTCTTAACGCCATGTACTGGGAAGAGGGCGGCTTCTACAAGAACTCCATTACCGGCAACGACATCGGTGGCGGCGAAGGACTGGGCCTTGCCGCCACACTGAATTTCGAGCCGAACGATTCCTCCCGCTACAAGCTGCGCGTGGAATACTCCGACGACGAGTTCGAGGTGATGCCGCAGGCCAACGTTCCCTTCAACGGGATCAACCGCGTGCCGGACGCGGCTTCCCGATGCAACGGCGGCTTCGTACACGACGACGATTGCGACGGCCCTGCGAAAATCCTGCAGGATCACTTGTTGCGGACCCAAGCGGCAAACCCCAACGATCCCGCGGTGTTCGATGACATGGATCATCCCGGCGTGATCGGCGAGATTCCGGATGGCGATGAACTCGTGGTCACATTGACGCCCGACTACCGCTACGGCATCGGCAACGATGATTTCCCCGGTTCAACGCGGGAAGTGCTTCGATTTTCGCTAGTGGCGGATTGGGAAATGGGACCCGGCACGCTCACTTCGCTCACCGGCGTGGCGGACGGGGACACGTCGGCCCAAACGGACATTGACCGGATCGCCGAGGCAGGTCCGGGCGGCATGGACATCAGCTCCGCCAGCCAGATTCTCAATACCTGGACGAACACGTCACTGCTCAGCCAGGAGTTGCGCTACGTCTCCGATTTCGAGGGGCGGTTCAATTTCGCAGTGGGCGCGCAGTTGTGGCAGGAAGATGTGGACCAGAACGACCGCAACCACACCATTATTACCAATGGCACCTACTGCGCCCTGCTTCGCATCAAGCCCAGTCCGTTCGCCCCCGCTTTCACGATCGACACGTTTGGCGGGAATCCTCAATTGGGAATCCCCCCGAACCCTGTGCGCAATACCTGCAAATACTCCAGCCTTCCCAGCGCGCTGTTCACCCAGCAGGTCTTTGACGCGCGGCACGTGACCAACATAAACCGCGATACGGACCACCGGTCCATTTACCTGGCTCTCGATTTTGATTTGACGGAAACGTTGGTGGCGACCGCGGAAGCGCGCTGGACCGACGAAACAACGGACCTGACCGCACCCAACACCTTCAATCCCGACCCCCGAGTTCGCCGGGCGGAGGGTCCCGGGTCGCTGCAGGCTTGCGGAAGTTCCGGCAACTGCATACCCGTCGTTTCCTGGGGCGTCTATCCGCCCAATGGCTTCGGCGTGGCCGGCAACTTCTCCACGCCGCTCACGTTCAGCCGCGGCGACAGCTATGTTACGCCCAAAGTGGGTCTGCAATGGACTCCGGCGGACAGCACGATGATGTACTTCTCCTGGGCCGTGGCCAAGAAGCCGGGCGGTTTCAGCACGCTGGGGATCGGCGGCTTAGGCGCGGACGGCAACGGCAACGGCGAGCCGGACGAGGTGGAGTTCGATCCCGAGGAAATGCAGGTGTGGGAGTTGGGCATGAAACGCACCCTCATGGATGGGCGCTTGCGACTCAACGGCGCCTACTTCTTCCAGGACTTTACCGATAAGCAGATCAGCACCCAGAGGATCATTCGTGGTCAACTGGGCACCGTGATCAGCAACGCCAGCGGCGCCGAGGTGCATGGCGTGGAACTGGACGCGAACTGGCTGATCAACGACAACTGGAGGCTGTCTGGCGGCTACACCTGGTTGAGTGCCGAGTACACCGATTACAAGGTCCTGTCCACCGGTTCGGCGGACGCAGCCCGCGTAGGCAACTGCAGCCTGGTGGTTGTAGTGGCAGGCTCGCCGCTTTGCGAAGTGGACCGCAGCGGCTTCGAGCTGGAGCGTTCGCCAGAGCATTCATGGCAGTTCACCCTGTCCTATCAGGGGCCTTCGAGGATCCGCGAGGGATGGGATTCCTTCGCGTCCTTCAGCGCCAACTACCAGAGCGAGCGGTTCATTGAGGATTTCAACAAGAAGATACTCAAGTCGTACTGGCGCGCCAACCTGAATTTCGGGCTGGCTGCGGACGAATGGGAATTCACGGTTTATGTGAACAACGTGTTCGACGACGACACGGTCACCTGGGCAGGCGGTGGTCCGGGCATGCCGGTGAGCGACTGGAGATTCGCCATTCTGTTGGACAGGACGGGATTGGGAGCGCCTTTTTCCATTCTCCCTGCGCCTCGGATCGCATCAACCGTGTATGGTTATTTGCCGCCTCCGAGGCAAGTGGGGCTGCGCCTGAACTACCGCTTCTAGCGCTGCAGGCGCGGCTGTTCCGGGCGGCTTGAAAACCTGTAGCGGGCTTGAAAAACCAGGATTCCGCCCCCATAAAATGGTAAAATCCATTGCGTAATGGCTAACGATGCGATGAACACTGCGATTGCCGCCACCAACCGTGACCTGATCCTGGCGGGCCCGCTGGGCAGTCTGGACTCGTACATACAGGCGGTAGGATCGGTGCCTTCTCTCAGCGAAGAGGAGGAGCGCGAACTGGCGGTCCGCCTGCGCGAGGAGGGCGACCTGGACGCGGCGCGCCAACTTGTGCTGGCGCACTTGCGGTTCGTTGTGCATGTCGCCAGCGGCTACCAGGGTTATGGCCTGCCCATGGCCGATCTCATCCAGGAAGGCAACGTGGGCCTGATGAAGGCCGTAAAGCGTTTCGATCCGTCGGTGGGCGTTCGCCTGGTTACCTTCGCCGTGCACTGGATCCGGGCCGAAATTCACGAGTTCATCCTGCGCAACTGGCGGCTGGTCAAGGTGGCTACAACCAAGGCGCAGCGCAAGCTGTTCTTCAACCTGCGCAAACTCAAAAAGAGGCTGGGATGGATGTCGCCCGACGAGCAGGAAGTCGTGGCGGACTATCTTGGTGTCAAGCGGGAAGAAGTGGCGGAAATGGAGATGCGTCTGGCCGGCCAGGACATCGCTTTCGATCCGCCGGATGCCCGTGGCGGCGAAGAAACTTTTTCGCCCTCGCAGTATTTGCCGAGTTCGGATGCGGACCCTGCTGCCGAGCTGGAGGAAGCCGATGCCATGGAACGCGCCAGCGAGCAACTGGCCGAGGCCCTGGAGAAACTGGACGAGCGTTCGCGCGACATCATCACCGCTCGCCGTCTGACGGAAAAGAAGACCACGCTGCAAGAACTGGCGAAGCGTTACGGCGTATCCGCTGAAAGAATCCGCCAGATCGAGAATCTCGCACTGAAGCAACTGCGCACCGCGATCACCGTACCGTAGCCGAGGCTTTCAAACGGTCCGGCCCCGGACAGGCGTGAAACCGTCAGCCATTCCGTGTTCCTGCACCATGCTCGGCTTTACGTAGCGGACGATGTGTTCTCCCGAGCCTGATTCGTAGCCTCTCATTGGTAGAGCAGTGAACGAAGATCGAATGCATCAATCTGCCGCCTAAGTCCATCGAAGGTATCCCGGCCTGCAACTCTTGAAACCACGGAGGCTGCCTTACGTTTCTTGAAAATCACGTATTGCACGATTCCTTCCCCGAGAAACTGCAAGCCCAAGTGCGTTCCATTCCCACCCTTCCATACTGCACGCAGATTGCCGTTGTCCCCCAGGATCAGGCTCCCCCGTCGAATTTCAGGCTCGCCCTTCACGAAACGCCAAAAAAACTCGAGATGACATCGGACGCAATTGATATCCGTCCTCTGCCGCATAACCGCACAATTCTCGTATCCGGTCCTCGTAGGCTCTGAGTTTTGGTTGCATCAAGCCGTCTTATGGAAGAATTTCATGCGTAAAGGCGGCACTGGACCCATCCGGCGCGATTTGCATACCGGCCAATATAAACCAACGATACTGCTGAGGAAGCAAGCGAGGCGGTCATGCAGACCGTCAGAAGATCAGACCAACTGGGATTCAATTACCCCGACGTGGAACCCGCACACTGGGCTCCTAACATCGCGAGACATCGGGAGTTGAAATCTTCCTCCCGATGGTTAAACTACGCTGCAAGAAAACCCATCGGACCACCGCCCAGATAGGGAGATACGGGGTCCGATCATCTTGATCCCAGGGACGCCTCGCGCGTCCCTGTATCTTTGCAGGGATTAGCATGACGGATGAAGATTTGATCCAAGGACCACGGTACCGAGTCAGCGTGTTCGTGGATTTTTGGAATTACACGCTGTCGATACGGGATACCGATGAGGCGTTTCGCACGGACTGGTCGAAGCTCGGGCCGACGCTCTCACGCGCGGCTGCAGCAGTAGTCGATGCCACCGCTACCGGAGAATATCAAGGACTGAATTTCTACGGCTCCCACGATCCGGCCAGTGAGGCGGACCGTAAGCTTCACCGATGGGCCACGAGAGTGGTTGACACGTTTCCGGGTGTGAGTGTGTCGATCGTTCCCCGTCAGAAGAAGCGTTCGCCGCCCGTGTGCCCTGCCTGCCACGCGCCAGTAGACGAATGCCAGCGCTTCTACAACCACGTCCGCCCTCACTGCGCGCTGGACTTGCTCACCCCAATGGAATACCACCGCAAATACAGGCCAGCCGAATCCACACAGTCCCAAATGTACTGAACCCTTACAGGCGCTTGCATTTTGCACCGGTGGTGGTTCACACTCTCCGGGGCAACTTTGGCAAGGCTTGGGGGATATAGCCATGATCCGTAATCTCATTTCATCCCGTTTCCGAGCAGTGTCTGGCGCATTGCCGGTGCTGGCCCTACTCGGAGTGGCCTTCTTCCTGAGCGCATCGAAGGCGGCGGCGCAGCCTGCGGAGGGAGGGCCGCCTCCCGCGCCGCCGGTTCCGACCGAAATCGTGTGGCAGAGCGACGAGATGCTGCCGTACTATGAAATACCGAATATTCCCGTGTCCGCCGAGGCGTACTTCTCCCCGGACAGCTACTACCTGATTGCCCAGACTCGCGACAAGGATGCCGTCCAGGGCGAGAGCGGCAGGCACGGCAATCTCACCTACACCTACACGATTGAAGGCACCGAGCTTACGCGCATCAATGACAAGGGTCAGGACGCCTGCTCGTATTTCTTCCCGGACCAGAAGCGCGTCATCTTCACTTCCACCCGGGACAATCTGCATCTGCCGGTGGGGAACTGGTCGGACGAGGACGAGTATCCCAGGGGCGGCGAACTCTATATTGCCAATATCGACGGCAGCGACCGCCGTCGGCTCACGCACAACGAGTACTACGAGGCCGAGGTGGTGGTCTCGCCCACCGGCGAGTGGATCGCTTTCGGGCGAAACATCGACGGCCGCCAGGATTTGTGGCGAATACGCCCGGACGGCACCGACGAACAGCGCATAACAGACACCGACGATTGGCAGGAAGGCTCGCCGTATTTCATGCCCGACGGAGAGAACTTGCTGTTCCGCTCCTGGCGCGACTCGGAGTACAAGAAGATCAGGCCCACGCCCATGACGGTGATGACGATCAACATCGACGGCTCCAACTGGCGCCGCTATACCTTTGACCGCGACATGAACTGGGCGCCGAACCCGGCCCCCAATGGACGGCACTACGTGTTTGTGCGGGTCTCCGAAATGACCGGCAGCCCGCTGGGCAACTGGGACCTGTACCTCGGCGACCTCGCCGGGGGCGAGCCCGTTCGCCTTACGACCTTCGAGGGATTCGACGGGCTTCCGGGCATGGCGCCCAACGGCAAGCTTCTGGCCTGGGCGCGGGCCAAGGGCGGACGCTTCATGGCTGGCATACGCACGCACATCATGGACGTGTCTTCGCTGAACCTGGGTCCGGAGCACTATGAACCGCTGAATCCCGAGTGGGGCGAAGCCATGTTCGACGATCCGCCGGCTGCCGAGTAACACACGCAGATTCAGGTTCCTTGAGGCTGTGCCGCAGCCTCAGCCGCAGGCTCAGCCTCTACTCGCCGCTTCCGAATAGCAGGAGCGCCGAATGACAGGAGCTCCGAATCACAGGAGCGCCGGAGACGGTGGGCGCCGATGCCCCGGCGCTCAGTGCGAACTCGCAGCGCCTTCAGAAAACCGGCGACACATGCGGGCTGATGCGCTCGTATATCATCCTGCCGGAGATATGGGAGCGCCGCCTTGGATGTAATGAACTTCTTCAACGCGCTGAATGCGTTGATCTGGCACAACTGGATGCTCTACGCCGTGCTGGCCACCGGCGTGCTGTTCACGGTCTGGAGCGGCTTTTGCCAGTACCGCGCCCTTACCCACGGCGTGGCCATTACCGGCGGAAAGTATGACGACAAGGACGATCCCGGCGCCATTTCCCACTTCCAGGCGCTGTCCGCGGCCCTGTCCGCCACGGTTGGCCTGGGCAATATCGGCGGGGTGGCACTGGCGATCAGCCTGGGAGGTCCGGGCGCCGTGTTCTGGATGTGGGTCGTGGGGCTTTGCGGCATGGCGGTCAAACTCACGGAAGTAACGCTCACCATGCTCTACCGGGACACGGATGACCCCGAAAACCCGCACGGCGGCCCCATGATGGTGGTGGATCAGGGCGTGCCCGCGCGCTGGCCGAAATTGCGTCCCGCCGGAAAAGTTTTCGCGGTGATTTTCAGCATATCGGTAATCATTTCCGCGATTACCGGGGGCAATCTCTTCCAGGCCTGGAATGTGGGCGACGTGACCGAAAGCTATTTCGGCGTACCCGCCTGGATGTGCGGTCTGGCGCTTGCGGTGGCGGCGGGGCTGGTGATTATTGGCGGCATTCGGCGGATCGGGCAGGTGGCCTCGCGTCTGGTGCCATTCATGGTTGTTTTGTACTTCCTGGGCTGCATTGTGGTGCTGGGCCTCACCTGGGAGCAGATTCCCGAGTCCTTTGCACTGATCTTCCGCGGTGCCTTCTCTTCTCTGGACGGTGTTGGCGCGTTCATTGGCGGCACCGCGGGTTCGGCGTTCATTTTCGGCATGAAACGAGCACTCTTTTCGAGCGAGGCCGGGCAAGGCTCCTCTCCGATCGCCCACTCCGCCGCGCGCACCGACGAACCGGTGCGCGAAGGCCTCGTTGCGGCGCTGGAGCCCTTCATCGACACGCTGGTGGTATGCACGCTCACCGCTCTGGTGATCCTGAGCACGGGACAATGGCGGCGCGGGCCGGAAGCGGACTTCCCCGTGGCGCCCGAGGTGGTTGCCGCGGAGACTTCCGGTTCCTGGACGATTGCGGAAACGGTTCCGCCGCAACGGGCTGGCGGCGATTGGTCGGGCGGCGAGTCCGTATTCATGGTGGCTTCCGCCGACTACAACCCGGACACGGACAACAACCTGCACAAGATAACGGGGGAGATTGAACTGGCCGCGAACGGACAGGCTGTGGTTCGCTGGCAGTCCATCGAAAGCGCGGCTGTTCCGGTATTGCGGGACAGCGGAATATTCGTGTCCTACGAGGGCGCGACGATGACGGCGCGAGCGCTGGATTCCGCAATTCCGGGCCTGGGCAAGTGGCTGGTGAGTCTGGCGGTGTGGCTGTTCGCCTTCTCCACCATCATTTCCTGGAGCTATTACGCGGAGCAGGCGGTGTGGTTTCTGGGCGCCCGCAAGATCGGCCTGATGGTTTACAAGATCGGCTATTGCCTGCTGGCGCTGGTGGCGACGCTGGGCTGGCTGAAAACGGATGCCGAACTGGACACGGTAACCACCCTGGGCACCGGACTGATGCTGGTGGTGAACATGCCGATTTTGTGGCTGTTCGGCTGGCAGGCGATGCGCGCCTACAAGGAATACATCCGAAGGTTCACCAGCGGCCGCATGCAGCGCGGCCAAGGCGCCCCCACCCTGGAGCAGCTGATCCGCAACTGACCTCAGGAAAGAAACGGGTTGGACGGGGCGTGATCAACGGCGGGGGAGCACGCCGCCACGTCTGATCGCCCGACGCAGACTGCCGGCGCGGCTGGCCACGCAGGCCAGCGTGAGCACGGAGAACAACAGCACGCAATAGACCATCGGGTACGGCGTGTCGGTGAGCACGGTTCCCACCAGCTGCATCCCGACCGCGCCGAACACATGCTGCAGGAAAGCGGTAATGGCGGAGGCAGTGCCCGCGTGCGGTCCGGCGCTGGTGAGCGACCCGGCCTGCGCATTCGGCATGAAGATTCCCGACGCGAACGCCCATGGGGCCATTCCGATGAACAACACCGTGAGGCTCCATTCCCAGAAGTAGAGCATCGCCAACAGCACAACGGCGGTTGCGGTGGTCATCACCATGCCCAGCATCATGGAGCCGTTAACGCCCAGCCGGGGCCCAAGCCAGATCGAACTCATGGTTCCGAAGAAGTAGAAGGAACTCAAGGCCATGGTCCACAGCCCGTAGGTGGTGGGGCTGTGCCCGAGCATGGTTTCCACTACGTGCGGCGCTCCGGCGCCGAAGCAGTAATAGCCACCCACGATCATGCCGGTGGCGAAGGCGTAGCGCAAAAAACGCGGGTTGACCAGCAATACGCGGAACGCCCGGCGGCTTCGCGACTCTCTTTTTACAAAGGTTTCCTCGATCCGCAGGAACATTGCCAGCAGCAACACGAAGAACGCCGTAAGGAATATGAAGATGCTGCGCCAGCCGAAGCTTTCGGTCAGGTATCCGCTCAAGGCCGGCGCCGCCATGGGGCCCACCATCATTGCCATGGTCAGTATGGCCAGCATTCGCGGCAACCGCTTCTGGCCGAAGGCGTCCCTCAGCATGACCCGTGCCAGCGTGATGCAGCCCGCCGCGCCCAGGCCCTGCAGGCAGCGGCCGATGATCAGCGTTTCCACGTTGGGAGAAAAAATGCAGATCACGCTGCCCGAGCACAGCAGCAGCAGGGCGCCCAATAGGGGCGGGCGGCGGCCGAAGCGGTCGGCCAGAGGTCCGTAGATCAGGACGCCCGGCGCCAGGATCAATGTCGCCAGAGAGGTTGTGAACTGGGCCAGTTCGCGGGAAATCGAGAAGTCGATTTCGAGCGCGGGAAGAGCCGGAAACAGAATGGTGAGCGACATGGGTCCGCTCATGGTGATGAGCGCCAGCACGGTCACCAGATTGCGTTCGGATCGCGTAAGCGCCACGCGATCTACCCCCGGTTGCCGGAATACGGCTCTTTCACGCTGCGGGAAACTCGGTCGGTCCGCGCCGATTTCGCCGAATCGTTGCCGGAATACGGCTTTTTCACGTGGCGGGAAACGGGTTTGCGAGTGCCGCGGCCGGCACTAATCGAGATAGAGGGAGCTGACCGACTCATCCAGGCTGATTCTGCGCATGGTCTCGGCCAGCAGTTCGGCGACGCTGAGCTGGCGAATCTTCCCGCAGGCGGCGCCCTCGTCCGACAGCGGTATGGTGTCGGTAACCACCAGTTCGGTAAGGTCCGAGTTCGCGATCCGCTCCAGAGCCTTGCCGCTGAGCACCGGGTGCGTGATGTAGGCCACCACTTCCAGCGCGCCTTCTTCCAGCAGGCTGCTGGCCGCCTGACAAAGCGTGCCGGCGGTATCGATCATGTCGTCGATCAGCACGCACACCTTGCCGCGAACTTCGCCGATGATGTTCATGGCCTCGGCCACGTTGGGCTTGGGCCGGCGCTTGTCGATGATTGCCAGGTCGGTGTTGTCGAGGCGGCGCGCCAGGGCCCGGGCTCTGACCACCCCGCCCACGTCGGGAGACACCACAACCACGTCTTGATCCATCCTCTTCCAGGCGTCCGCCAGCAGAACGGGCGAGGCATAGACGTTATCCACGGAAATCGAAAAGAAGCCCTGGATCTGGTCGGCGTGCAAATCTACCGTCACCAGGTGATCAATGCCCGAGGCGCAGATCATTTGCGCCACTGCCTTGGCGGAAATGGGCGCCCGCACCGCGCGCGAGCGGCGGTCCTGCCGGGAATAGCCGAAATAGGGGATCACGGCGGTGATGCGCTGCGCGGAGGCGCGGCGGCAGGCGTCCGCCAGCAGAATCAACTCCATCAGATTGTCGTTGACCGGCGGGCAGGTGGATTGCACGATAAACACGTCCCGGCCGCGGATGTTGTCGAGCACTTCCACGCTGATTTCGCCGTCGCTGAAGCGTTCCACCTGCGCCCGGCCCTTCCGCACGCCCAGGGCGCGGGCTATGGACGAGGCGAGAGCCAGCGTGGCATTGCCGGCGAGAATCTCGATCTTGGGCAGTTCGTAGCTACGATTTTCGGCCATGGACTGTATCGCGGTGAATGCACCAGGGTTGGCTGGGGCGGCAGGATTCGAACCTGCGAATCACGGGATCAAAACCCGTTGCCTTACCGCTTGGCTACGCCCCAATGCGCCAAGCACTTTATTGTCTTGCCGCCCGCCCGCGCCTGTCAATGCGCGCACTGCCATAATTGGGCGGCAAAGCTCTGATGCGACAATATGAGCGGGACAGGCTGCGAGTATGCGAAAGATTGCATTTTTTCGAGCGGCGGCGGCGCCTCGGGCGGTGCTGCTTGCCGCGCTGCTCGCGCTGTTCGCGGTGACTCCGGCGGCTCCGGTGGGCGCGCAGGTGAACATCGATGCCTACCGGGATTACTTTCTGGTAGGCCGCTTCGGCGAGGTTTGCACCATGTGCGAGGTGGTGGTGCTGTGCGAGGAAGGAAGCGAGCCGCCTGAGGCCCAGGAAATCCCTTCCGAGGGCGACTTTACGCTCTACCACCTGCAAACTCGCACCTTCTGGTCGCAGTTGTCCACGATCTGGGAATGGTTCATCTCCAATTTCACGGCCGCCGACCTCGCCCAGCGCGGCCACACGCGTCCGGTGCATGTTTATTCCGTGAGCGGTGGCGACTGGCCGGCCAGGACCGTGATCGAGGGCCGGCTGATCCTTGAGCCGGGAGTGCTTGAATTCGGGGCTCGGCGCATCGACCGCGTCAACCGCGCCTGGTTGCGCGCCGACACCGGCGAGGCCTTGGGCTACTGCGCGCGGCTGTCTCTGTGGGAAGCGCTTGAGAGCATCGAGGCCAACGCCCCCGAGCCGGAGAACGAACCATGAGCCGCGCGATTCAGGAATTCCGGCAAGTCTGGAAATGGGACTGGATCAAGAGCCACCCGGTTCGCTTCGCCGGCATACAGCTGCACCTGCTCTTCAGGACACTGTTCGCGATCTTCTGGCTGGCCGCGGGCATCAACAAGATCGTCAAGGACTGGCTGACCAGCGACATCCTCAAGGAGATCTTTCTGGACCGCTTGACGGAAATGCCGCCGGACGCCTTCGCATCGCTTTTCCTGCAGGAATTCGCGCTGCCGCTCTACGTCCTGGTGGCATGGGTGATCACCTGGGGCGAGATTTATTCGGCGGTCGGCCTGCTTTTGGGATTCACAACCCGCATCGCCGCCGGAGTCAGCCTGTTCATCCTGTGCGGTTTTGCCGTGGGCGGCTACTACGACGCTTCGCTGATTCCGTTCTTCCTGCTCACCGCCGTGTTTCTGTGGTGGCCCTCCGGACTGTGGCTGGGAATCGACCGCCCTCTGGCCAGACGCTATCCGAAGAGCCGCTGGTTCCGGTAGCTCGCCTGCGACGATAGACGCTCTGCTGCGGATGATGGTGGCCAGGGGCAGAATTGAACTGCCGACACGCGGATTTTCAGTCCGCTGCTCTACCAACTGAGCTACCTGGCCTCGTCGAATCCGGGCGGATTATAGCGCCGCGCAAGCCCCAGCTCGCATATGTCGCCAGTGGGCTGCGTCGTCGCTGCTTTCTTCTGCCCCGGCGCCATGGTTTGCGTGTTATCGCGTTCCCTCTCTGTGGGGAGACGCAACAAGCACGTCCCTGTCTGCTCGGCTCGGGCCTGGCTGCCCTCGCAAGCTCCCCACAGAGAGGGAACGCGATAACACGCCGGCGAACGCATATCCACGCCCATGGTGTAGCAGGCAGGGATGCTGACAGAGGCAAAGGACCAGCGAGCACGCGGCTCCTGGGGAAATATGCGGTTGGTTTCCGAGCCCTTGCGGAGCGGTAGTACTTACTCGGAGGGTGGCCGATACCCCTCGGGCGCCCGCGACCCCTCGCCGAAGAAGAATGCTTCCATCTGCTCCTCCAGAAACTTGCGCGCGGCGGGCTCGATGGGCGTAAGCCGGTATTCGTTGATCAGCATGGTCTGGTGAGACAGCCACTGCCGCCACGCCTGCCGGGACACGTTATCGAAGACGCGCCGGCCGAGTTCGCCGGGATAGGGCGGGCGCGGCAGGCCCTCCGCTTCCGTTCCCAGCATCACGCATTGCACCATTCGAGTCATTTGCAGGGATTTTGCAAGAGGCGTGCCCTACCGTCAACGCGGCCATGTCTCGGCCGATGTTCCCGCCGATGGCGCCGCGTGCGGCGATGTCTCGGCCGATGTTACTGCCGATGGCCCCGCACGTGTCGATGCACCGCCACGCGGCTATGTCTCGGCCCCAGGCAGTGATTGTGCGCTTCGGTCGTTGTCCAGGAGCCGCCGAATGGGTGCAGGCAATCCCACCTGCCGCTTTCCGTCGTGCCAAAGCCATTTTCCGGCTTCCCGAATCTCGCGGGCGGCGCTGCTGCCGGCCAGCAGGAACCGAACCGGCCGGATTTCCAATTCGAAGTGGCTGAAGCTGTGCCGTATCGGCGGCAATTCGCCCAGGAATTCTGCGGAGCCGCTCAAGACTCTGGCGCACCAGGCCGTTGTGTCTTCGTCATCGTTCAAGGCAGGCAGGCTCCACAACCCTGCCCATATGCCCGTGGGCGGCCGCCGCTCGAGCAGCACCGCCCCGTCGGCACGGCGCACCAGGGCCAGCGAGCAGGACTTGAGCGGGCGTGGCCCCGCCTTGCGGGCAGCGGGAATTGCGGATGTCTTTCCCAGCAATCGTGCCTGACAGCCGGCGGCCAGGGGGCAGGAATCGCAGCGCGGTCGCCACCGCCGACACACCATGGCTCCCAGGTCCATGATGGCCTGCGTGTAGTCCTGCACTCGCTCTGCGGGCGTGTTGGATTCAGCCAGCCCCCAGAGAGTTCTGTTGACGGCGGATTGGCCGGGCCAGCCTTCCACCGCGTAGAACCGGGCCAGCACGCGCCGCGCGTTTCCGTCCAGGATTGCGTGCCGCTGTCCGTGCGCCTGAGCCAGAATCGCCGCGGCTGTGGAACGTCCGATGCCCGGCAGCGCCACGAGTTCGCCGTATTCTCCCGGCAGTTCGCCGCCATGACGTTCCACAACGATCCTGGCGGTCTTCATCAGATTGTGGGCGCGGGAGTAATAGCCCAGCCCGGCCCAGATGGCCAGTACCGAGTTCTCGTCGGCTTCCGCCAGCACTCCGATATGCGGGAAGGCTTGCATGAACCGCTCGTAATAGGGTTTGACGGTTTCCACCCGGGTTTGCTGCAGCATGATCTCGGCAACCCATACGCGGTACGGCTTGCGTTGACGCTGCCAGGGAAGGTCCTTGCGTCCGTGCTGGTCCCACCAGGCCAGGAGTCGGGGGGCGATCATGCGCCGAATTGTAGGCGGCTGCCCCGTCGTTACGGGACGCGCAGGAGTGCCGGGATACGCGGGTTCCATCGGATGCGACTGCGGCGACAGGGCCTGGTTACGGCGCCAGTTCCAGCACCTGATCGGCATGGCGCAGGATGGCGGGGCGGTGGGCGGCGCAGACCACGGTCATATCGAGATTCTTGAGCATCTGCACCACCCGCTCCTCGGTTGCGGGATCAAGGTGGCTGGTGGCTTCGTCGAGTATCAGCGCGCGCGGGCGGCGATACAGCGCTCTTGCCAGCAGGATACGTTGCACCTGGCCACCCGACAGATTCGACCCCATGTCGCCAATCTGGGTGGACATGCCCATCGGGAACTGTCGAATCTCCTCGTCTACGGCTGCTAGCCGCGCAACTTCCCCGATCAGCGCGGCGTCCGGCGCCGGGTCGAAGAAACTGATGTTCTCGGCGATGCTGCCCCGGAACAGAATGTCGCCCTGCAGCACAAGACCCAGTTGCCGGCGATACTCCCGTCGCTGAAGTTTTTCCACCTCGTTTCCGTCCGCCAGCAGTCTTCCCTCGGTCGGCGTTTCCAGCCCCGCCAGAAGCTTGAGAAAGGTGCTCTTGCCGCTGCCGGATGGCCCCGTCAGCACAACCAGTTGGCCCGGTTCAATGCGGCAGGAAAATCCGCGCAGGATGAATCCCTCGTTACTGCTGTACGCGAATCCCATCCCCTGCGCCTCGAACGCGCCATTGAGCCAGCGAACCGGCAAGCCATCCTCCGACTCGACCTCATGCTCCACGATGTCCCCCAGCCGCTCGGCATGCAGCCGCAGCATGTAGGCTTGCTGAAACAGCGCGATCAGCGCCGAAAGCGCCCCGCTGAAGCGCGTGCGCAAGCTTATGAAGGCGAACAGGGCCCCGAGCGTGATTCGGCCGTCGAACAGAGCCAGCACGCCAACGCCGAGAAACGCGATCTGCTCGGCTTCCCCCAGCAGCTTGAGGCCGGCGCCGGAGTACATTCCGATGCGCGCGCTGCGAACGTCCAGGTTCAACTTTTCCACCAGGTGCGTCTGCCACACGGCCACGCGCTCCGTTTCGCCGGCCATGGCCTTGACCGTTTCGCTGCCGCGCAGCGACTCCAGCAGCGCCGAACTCTGCTTTGCGCCCACTACGAGTCCATCGCGCGCCAGCCTTCGCTGAGCTGGAAGCACGCTCCACACCAGCCCCGTGCGCAGCGCAAGCCCCGCCATGCTGATGATCATTAGCGCCGGGCTGTAAATCATCATCACGATACCGGTCATCGTGACCTGCAAAAGGTTGATGATTCCGCTCACGACGGAGCCGGTTGCGAAAGCGATGATCGGCGAAAGCGACTCCATTCGCGAGACGATGTCGCCCACATGCCGTTGCCGGAAGAATCGCACGGGCAGGCTGAACAGGCGCGTCGTGAGATTTCTGGAGGCCTGCACGGCAATCGAAGTGGACAGCCAGATCCCTATCCAGGACTGCAGCAACTGCAAAGGAATGACTATCGCCGCGAGAAGTCCCATCGCGGTCAGCATCGAACGCAAGAGGTTCGCGTCCCGGGATGTCGTTACTTCGTCGATCAGGATTTGAGAAAGCACCGGCGGCGCCAGACTCAATGCCTGTAGCGCCAGCGCGATCACCGTAAGGCCGGTCAGGGTTTGCGCGAGACGGTTGAAAGAGCGTGCGATTGGCTTCAGCGGAAGGCTGCTGCGCAGGTCCGCCGCCTCGAAATCGGCATGTGGGGTGAGTTCCAGCGCCACTCCCGTGAAGTGCGAATCCAGTTGATCGAAACGCCACCAACGCCGTTCCTGTGCCGGGTCGAGTATCAGAGCCTGGCGATTGCGGACTCTTTCCAGCACCACGAAGTGATCCAGGTCCCAATGAAGGATGCATGGAAGCTTCAGCTTGTTCAGTTCGTCCAGTTCCAGCCTCAGCGGCCGTCCGCCCATGCCGAGGCGTCCGGCTGTCTCCATCAAGGCGAGCAAGGTATGTCCGCGGCCCGCCTCTCCGGTTCTGCCGCGCAAGGCCGTTAGATCCATCTGCAGACCGTGGAAGTTGGCGATCATCGCCAGACAGGCGAGGGCGCATTCGGACTGCTGTTGCTGGGGGATGTGCCTCAACCGCCTGCGGCGGCCGATTGCGGCGTCAAAGGCTTGCTTCCAGGCTTGCACGCCCTCCGCCTTCAGCGCCGTCCTCGGGTGCGCCGACGCCCCTGATCAGTGGCTCAAGCAGCCAACTGATCAGTGTTCTGCGTGATTCGATAATCGTTCCCTCAATGCTCAGTCCGGGTCGCAGCGGCCATTCCCGGCCCATGGCGCTCATATGCTGGCTGTGCAGTCGAACGCGCGCTTCATAGACCGGCGCTGCAAGGTTGGGCACCAGGCTGACCGAGCGGGGATCCACAGGGGAGCTTGTGAGTTCCATGATGCTCCCTCGAAGAACTCCGAACTGACGCGAAGGGAAAGTGGGAAGCTTCAGTATGGTTTCCTGTCCCGCTTGCGCCCTTCCGGCCACAAGCGAGGACAAATAGAGCCGCGCTTCCATGGCGCTGTCCGGCTGGTGCATGCTGGCCACCGCGACCCCGGCTGAAATGGCTTCTCCAGCGCTTACCAGCACGTCGGCCAATCGACCGCTTACGGGCGCTACTATCGTGCGCTGCGCCAGACTCCTCAATTCCACCTGCCGGTCCCTGAGGCGCTCGGAATCCGACACCAGACTCAGATCGCGCGCCAGGAAGGCATGCCGTTCGGTGTCCAGTTCCTGGTCCACGTGCGTTGCCTCGAACCGTGTCTGATTAAGTTCGGCCTGGAGTTGCTGCCAGGTACCCCGCACCTGAAGCAGGCGCAGTTCCGCCGCTTCAACTTCCCGTCGTGCCGCATATCCCGCGGGCGCAAGCGAATCCAGTCTTCGATATTCCGATTCGGCCAGATCTTCCTGCCGCTTTGCGTTTGCCAGCCGCTCCTTGAGCGACTGCAGCCTCTGGCGCAAGGTGTTCCGTCTCACGCGCAGCGCCTCAAGCCGGGAATCGTGGCTCTTCAGTTCTTCTTCCCTTATCCGATCGAGCAGGTTTCGTTGCCTGGATACCGACTCCGCGCGCGTCTCGTAGCTGCCGGCGCCGTCCACAAGCCGACGATCCACGAGCAGGGTCATCAGCGGTTGACCCTGCACGACCATGTCGCCGGATTTGGCCAGCACATCCCCCACCACTCCGGCCTCTTGCGCCGATACCCTGGTCAGGCCGCCTACCGGCAGGAGCACCCCGGGCGCATGCAGCTTTGCGGGTATCTGCACCACTACGGTGAGCGCGATGAGGACAGCCAGGATGAGACCAGCCGCCGCCACCACGTAGGGAGTAGAGGCCGGCCCCGCGAGCAGCACCTTGCCCAGAAAGCGTTGCCGCTGTCTTTCCAGACTGGCTCTGCGAAAGAGATTCGAAGAGCCGCGGGAATTCTGGTTTCCGGTGTTGCCCACAGGACCGGCCTCGGAGGTTGCACGTGAATCCGATTTTCAGCGAATGTCGCCCAAGTCTTCCCGAGGCGGTAACCAACTCATTGGCGTGCATTGTTCAGCTTCTGCCGGGGTGCCGGAACCCTGAAGTTCGATCAGCAATCCTTGAGTTTGCAGTCCTTGAGGTGGTTCCTCGAATCGTGGAATTTCATTGCGGATGATGGTGCGGAATTCCGCGTCCCGGCCTCCGGCAACGATATTCTGCTCGGCTGGTTTCAGTTCTCTCATTTCTACCTCCTTGTCTCTTGCGTGTTCAGTTCTTCAGTACCTGGCGCCATCCGCCACAAACTGGTGCCCGCCGGCGACTGTCGGCTGGCCCCCTTCCAGACCTTGGTAATTTCCTTGCGAACTCCACACACTGTGTTGATATTGGAGCCGATTTGCAGCTTGGTCCAAGCGTTCTTCTGCTTCTTGTTCTTCCTTCCTTTTCTCATCCCATTCGCAGAGTGGACGCGCGACTATTTCAGCCACCAGCGCACCGGCGCCTGCCCCAGCGATCGCTCCGGGAACGCTTCCAACGCAAAATCCCGTCCAGCCTCCCGCCAGGATGAGTGTGCTGGTTACCGCATGTTCGCATTCCGATTGGTGGCCGCCGGCCACCGCGCTGCATTCCTGTTCGATAAGTGTTCTCATGAGTTACCTCCTTGTTGTGAGTGATTTACGCGGCGCAACCATTGCCCCGCTGACAATGGGAGAATGAAGAATCATCGGGCGCGGCGAAAGCCGAAAATCGCATGCGTTTCACAGCAAAAGCCCGGCAGCGGATAAATTGCACAAACGCGCGCAATTTCAGAGCGCAAAACTGCCGCGTTTGCAGAACTGGAGCGGAACTGGGGCAGGACTGCGCGAAATTGGAGCGGACGATGGGAATCGAACCCACATCATCAGCTTGGGAAGCTGAGGTTCTACCTTTGAACTACGCCCGCTGCGTGGCCAGGCTGTGCGGCCCAGTCTATGCTAGTGTCGTGGCCCGCCCATGTTACCGCATCGGCGCTTCTCCCGTTGTTCGGGGCAAGCCGCGTCCCAAGCCGCCTTCCCGCCGGGAATCGCGCCTCCTGCCGGGAATTGCGCCTCCCGTTGCCCCACGGTGCCAGGAGACGGCAGCCGGTCGTTGAAGCGGTTTGAAGCAAGTGGAGGCGGCGGCCAGTCGTTGAGGCGGGTTCAGGCAGATTGAGGCGGATTGAGGCGAAGTGAATTCCGACGCGAAAAGACGGGCCGCTCCGCGCAGCTTTGTTCGCAGGTCAGGGCGGATCACCGCAGCGCAAAAGCGTGCTCTGAAGGAGCTCTGGCCGCGTTACGGCCTGGACGAAACCGGCGCCCTGCCGCCGCTAAAGGAGGTCTTCGGGCGGGAGGCGCAGACGGTGCTGGAGATCGGCTTCGGCAACGGAGAGACGCTGGTGCGGGCCGCGGCGGAATCTCCGGACCTGAATTTTCTTGGCGTGGAGGTCCATCTGCCTGGCCTGGGGCGTTGCCTGCTTGCGGCCGAGCGCGCCGGACTTTCGAACCTGCGCCTCATGCAGGCCGATGCCGTCGAAGTGCTGAGGTCGCAATTGCCGCCGGCCTCCCTGGCGATGGTGTGCTTGTATTTTCCCGATCCCTGGCCGCGCAAGCGGCATCACAAGCGGCGGCTGGTGCAGCCGGGTTTCGTCGCGCTGCTTGCTCAGGCGCTGGAACCTGGGGGGGTGTTCCACGTGGCCACGGACTGGTCGCCGTACGCCAAGCACATCGAAGGCGTGATGGACGGCATAACGGCCTTCGAGCAGCTCGCCGAGCTACCTGCGCGCCACATCACGCGCTTCGAACTGCGCGGCAGTGCGCTGGGTCACGAAATCTGGGAGGCCGCCTATCGGCTGCGGAGCTTGTAGCCGGTCGCGGTTTCAGCAAGGCGCCGAAGCCCCTCGTAGCGGTCAGTCCGCATAATCGAGAATGAGCGGCGCGTGGTCGGAGAACCGCTTGCGCTTGTAGATGGAAGCCGCCTGGGCGCGCTCCGCCAGAAGCAGCGTGGCCACTTGGTAGTCGATGCGCCAGCCCACGTTTCTGGCCCAGGCCTGACCGCGATTCGACCACCAGGTGTATTGGTCGGGGTGAGGGTTGATCCGCCGGAAGCAATCCACGAAGCCAAGTTCCCCGTACAGCCGGTCCATCCAGGCGCGTTCTTCCGGCAGGAAGCCGGAATTCTTGCGGTTGCCGCGCCAGTTCTTCAGATCGATCCTGTGATGCGCGATGTTGAAGTCTCCGCACAGCAGGTACTCCCTGCCGCTGTCGCGCGCCGCGGCCAGCAGCGGCGTGAACTCGTCGAGGAACCGGTACTTGGCCTCCTGGCGCAGTTCCGAAGACGAGCCCGAGGGCAGATACAGGGAAACCACGCTCAAGCGTCCGAAGCGCGCTTCGAGGTAGCGGCCCTCGGCGTCGAATTCCGCCGAGCCGAAGCCGCGCAGCACTTCGTCCGGCTCACGGCGGGAGTACAGGCCCACGCCCGAATATCCCTTGCGCTCGGCGCCTTCGTAGAAGCAGTGCCAGTTGCGCGGCCAGAAGTCGCGGCTCTGCAGTTGGTCCTCCTGCGCCTTCAGTTCCTGCAGGCACACGAAGTCGGCTTTCTGGCGCCGCAGCCAGTAGAACAAGCCCTTGCGCGCTGCCGCACGAATGCCGTTGGCGTTAAGCGTAATTACGCGCATCTAGATCGTCGCATCAGAGCGGGTCACGGCGCCAAGCTCCTGGCGCTGGCCGAAAGGCACACCGCAGGCCCTACCAGCGCAAGCCGCCGTCGAGGTCGATCACGCGCCCCGAGATGTAATCGTTTTCCAGGATGAATTGCGCGGTCTGAGCCACTTCCTCCGGTTCGCCCAGGCGTTTGGCCGGCACCACGGCTGCGAGCCGTTCGCGCGCTTCGGGCTTCATCGCCGCCACCATTTCCGTATTCATCAGGCCCGGCGCAATCGCGGCCGTGCGAATCCCGTGGCGAGCCAGCTCGCGCGCCCATAGCACGGTGAGCGCGGCAACGCCAGCCTTGGTGGCGGAGTAGTTGGACTGGCCGAAATTGCCAACCCGGGAGAGGCTGGAAATGTTGATGATGACGCCTCCGGCCCCAAAGCGCGCCATGTGAATTGCGGCTTCCCGCGCGCACAGGAAGGTGCCCGTGAGGTTGACGTCGATAACCGCCTGCCAGTCCTTCAGGGACATCTTGCCCAGCAATTCGCCGTTCTTGTATTTCATCAGCAGGCCGTCGCGGGTAATGCCGGCGTTGTTGATGAGCGCATCGAGAGCGCCGCACTCGGAGGCCACCGCGGCCATGAAGGCGACCACATCCTCTTCCCTGGAGACATTGGCGCCGTAACAGTGCACCCTGGCGCCAGCGTCCCGGCAGTGGGCGGCGGTATCCGCCAGACTGTCCTCTTTGAGATCGCACAAGGCGAGGCGCGCGCCGGCGCCGGCCAGACGGCGCGCCATGGCTGCTCCCAGTCCGCGCGCCGCTCCCGTAATGACGATGGTCTTGCCCTTGATTTCCACTGCACCGCTCCTTGAAAAAAGTTCGCGCAATCCTACTCTATCGCGCTGGACGCTTGCTTCGGCTGCCCGTTTTCGCGCTGTCCGTTTTGCGATGGCCAGTCCTCCGCCGGCTTGTTCCCCGCGACCGCCCAGCCCATCAGCCGCTCGCCCCGGTAGATCAGCGGGAACCAGCCCTCCACCGCAATCCCCGCCCCCCGCAATCGCTCGAGAAGCCGCTCAAACTCCTCCTCGCTGGGCGTGGCGGCAAGCAGGTCCTCCATGCGCCTCTGGTAAGCCGCGCAGGATTCCTTCAAGCGCCGTATCGTTTCGCGTCTTTGCGAGACTTCCATCCCGGAAGCGAACGCGGCGCTCAAGCCTTGCAGGATAAACCCGATGCCGGCGCCGGGATCACGGAACCCGGCCGCTTGCTGTTGCACCCGGTCAACCGATGCGTTCAGCTTTCGGCGCAGATGCTCGGCCTTGCCGTCGCGCCGCAACAGGCGCTGTTCAAAAGCGCTGCTGGCGCTGGTCATGGCTTCGACGACCTGACCAGCTTTCTCCAGCAAGCGCTCCCGCCCCAGGCAAAGACGGTTCTGTTCCAGTCCTTCCCGCGCCTCGCGCACCAACACCGAGGTGGCGTGGTGGGTAATGAGGGCGATACGTCCGCCGGGTTTGAGGATGCGCACTACCTCCCGTGCGCTCGCCGCAGGGTCCCCGTACTCAAATCCGTATTGCGAGGTCACCAGGTCCACGCTGTCGCTGTCCAGCCCGGTTCGCTCGTTCGGCGCGTTTCCGCGGAAACGCACCTGCCCCAGCCATTGCCGGACGGCCTCGGCATGGCCTGCATGCTGCTCCGGATCGATGCCGGCCTTGTCCAGCGCCTCGATCGCAAACCGCATATCGTGCTTTACGGAATATTCCGCCGCCAGAAAGGCTACGGCGCCGTTGCCGGTGGCCAGGTCCACCACCCGCGCCTCGCGAGTCAGGGTGGCGAACTGGCGATCCCAGAATTCCCGGATCTCCCCGTCGTAATTGGGGTTGCCGCTGCGCTCGAAGGTCGTGACGCTGCCGTGGCGCCAGAATTGCAGCCACTCGCTGTCGTCGAGTTTTCTCCGGGGCTTAGCCCGCATGTTTCATCGGAGGCCGCGCCCTTGCTGAAACATGCAGGGTAGCTGTGCGCCTGAGCCTGCCCATAGCGGACCGGCGCCTAGGCGCCGGTAAAGCGTGGCGCTCTCTTCTCCAGAAACGCCGCTACGCCCTCGGCTGCGTCGGCCGTGACGCTGCATGCCTGCTGCGCTTCGGCCTCGGTCATGAACATTTCGTCGAACGAAAACCTTGCCGCCTTGCGCATGAGCTTCTTTGTGGCGGCCAGCGCCAGCGGCGCCTTCTGCGCCAATTCACGCGCCCAGTCTTCGGCCGTTTGCAGGGCCTTTCCCGGCGGCGCCAGCCGGTTGACCAGGTTCAGTTCGCTGGCGCGGCTGGCGGACATGCGGTCCCCGCCGATCGCGAACTCGAAGGCCACGCGATGGCCCAGCGCCTGCGTGAGCGTCCAGATGGAACCGCCGTCGGGAATGAGGCCGATATTGGAAAAGGGGCAAAGCAGAAAGGCGTTTGCTTCCATCACCACCAGGTCGCAGGCGATCGCCAGGGACATGCCGATGCCCGCCGCGCCCCCCTGAACGGCGGCGATCACGGGCTGCGGGGCCGTAACGACCGCATCGAAAACAGGCTTGTATTCCTTGAGAAGAATGTCTCGTATCGACTCCGTTCCCACTCTGCCTCGTTTCAGGTTCGCTCCGGCGCTGAAAAATCGTCCGCTGCCGCCCAGCACTATCGCCCGCACTGAAGGGTCCTGCGCGGCCTCCTCGAGCGCTGCCGCCAACTGTGCCCTCAGTTCCGGCGTGAAGCTGTTGAGGTTGTGGGGCTGGTCCATGAGGACCGTGGCCACGGCGCCGCTCTTCTGCGTCAGCACCAACGCGGTGACCGGCTCTCCGGTTTCCGCGCGGTGTGGGGTTTGTGTCACGGGCCCGCCAAGCCCTGAGCCCTAAGCCGCGCCCCGGGAACGTTTATAGGCTGGACGCGCCTTGCAGGTTGTGATCCACTTGTTCACCTTGACCCACGGCGCGACGTCGTACCCGAGCATGCCCAGCATGTCCAGCACCGAAACGCAGATCAGGTCGGCGGCCGTGAACCGGTCGCCCAGCAGGTAAGAGCGCTTGACGAGCTGCTTCTCCAGCACGTCCAGCGGCTCCGCTATGGCGGCCTGCGCGGCCTGGGCCGATTGCTCGTTGTGGTCGTCGCCGGTATGCACGAATTTCTGCATGAACATCGTCACGATAGGCGGCTCCACTTCGGTCATCGCGAAGAACGCCCACTGCAGAACATGAGCGCGCTGCGCCTGCGTGGCCGGCCATAGCTCCCGGTCGTCGTACTTGGCGGCCAGGTACAGGTTGATGGCGGTGGATTCGAACAGCTTGAGATTGCCGTCCTCCATGGCTGGCGCCTTGCCGGTAATCGCAACCTTGCCGATTGCCTTCCTGCGTTCCTCGCGCGACAGGTCGTCCATGGGAACATGCTCGTAGGGGATGGACAATTCTTCCAGCATCCACAGGCAGCGCGCCGCTCGTGACTGTAGCGGGCCGTATAAGCGGATCATCTATGGACTCTCCTTGGTTTTTTTGGCTACCAACTTTTCTTCTTGCCGCTACGGGCCGAATACCGTGCCCGAGAACGCGGCCACAATCGTCATGGCGTAGATAAACAATACCCATCCGTAAACCGGTTGCAACTGTGTGTGATACTTCTGCTCCAGTTCCGCCGTCGATCCCGACTGGGCAATGGCCGCGAAGGTGGCTGTGGCGGGCGCAAAACCCCGGTCCAGGGGCACGACCGCGAAACCGATCAGGCCCACAGCCACCAGCTTCACCGCAAGCCATAGCGGGGCGTCGAGCGCGCCCACCGTTTGCGTCGCCACGGCGAACGCCAGGGCGCCCACGCACAACAGCAGGCTGAAGGGCATATTGGTTTTCTCGAAGAGTTTTTCGGCGGCGGTTCCCGGATTGAGAAAGCCCCGCCACATGATCAGGACCCAGGCCAGACCGAGAATCCAGACCACCGTCAGCACCCAGGCGGAAACAGGGACCAGGTCCAGATTGGAGATCAATTGCAGGCCGCTGGGGAAGATCAGCGCATTGCAGGTGCGCGGCAACCGGTCCAGCACCAGGCCCAGGCGCAGAACGCTGGAGCGGGTTTCCATGCTCAACGAGGCGTTTTCCGACATCTTGGCGGCCAGAAAGACGCCGAGGTCCGTGCCCAGCCAGAATACCCACAATGAAATGTGGAAGAAAACCAGTATCTTGTGTTCCAGCATCACTTGCCTGCCTCCTCTCCCATCTCCTCGAAGGGCGCCAGAACCTTGCGGATCAACTCCGCGTTGGCTGCGGCCCAGGCCGCGGCCTGTTCCGCATCCGGCTCGAAATCGTCAATTTCTTCACGGCTCGCAAGCCCCTTTTGGAGAATCAGCGTCTCCAGGCTCATCAGCCGCTCCCGCACCACCCAGTGCTCCCCCATCAGCTTGAGCAGACTGGCCAGCAGCGCATCGGTTGCGGAGTCCTGAAAGAAGTACTTCCGCCCCCCCTTGACGCGGCGGCTCAGCCGCTCCTCCGCTGCCGCGCTCACATCAGCCCTGCTTGACCGCCCCGAAGCCGTACCAGAAGATCACGTCGGACAGCCGTCCGGTGTCTTCGCCGAACTCGGGATCCGCCTGGGCCATGGCGATGAAATCCTTCTCTTCGGTGTAGGTGTAGCGCGGCATCACGCCTTCGAAATACCCTTCGGCGGGGAAGCCGGCCGCCACCGTCAGTTCCTTCGGGTTCTGGTCGCGGAAGTCCTTGTAGAACGGTTCGTTGTTGTAGTAGCTGTCCCAGTCCAGATAGAACTGATCGTAGGCCGCCATCCGGTCGTTGGGCGGTAGTTCCATGTTCAGCAGCACGCCGCCGGGGCGCAGCACCCGGTGGGCCTCGGCCAGATAGTTGCGAATCGCCTTGTTCGGCAGTTCGTGCAGGAACATGGAACTGAACACTACGTCCATGGAGTTGTCCGGGAAGCGGATGTTCTCGGCGCTCTGCTGGTGGAAATGAGCCTCGATTCCCATGGCCTCGGCGCGGGCGTGCGCATAGCGCAGGCAAGGCGCGGCCACGTCGATGCCGTGCACCTCGGCATCAGGAAACACCTGCTTCCAGGGCAGGGTGTTGTGGCCGATGGTGCAGCCGGCGTCCAATATGCGGCCGGGCTTGGGTTTGTTGAACCGCACCTTGTAGAAATTCGCCATCGACCAGCCAATGTCGTTCAGTTCCTTGCCCATGGCGCCGAAAGCGAACACGTTCAGCCCCTGGTCGTAGACGGCTCCTGCCGCAAGGTCCTCTCCGCCGTATTCCGTGTGGTAGCAGCCGGGCATGAGGTGAACATCCACCGCATCCACGTAACGGGGCACCTCAAGGTTCGGATCCAGTTCCAGCGTGCCGCCGGCTTTGGCCTTGTCCGAAAGACTCCTGCCGGTGTCGTTGAGTTGCCCGCGCTGCTGATCCAGACTGTCCATCACAACGTCCCAGACCATCTGCTGGGCCGTGCATCTGGCGGAAGAATAGGCCTTGAAAATCTCCCGGCGGCGCATCGCGCGGTGCACGTCTGCGCCGTCCGGCTGTTGGTTTTCGGACTGCGTTTCCAGACTTTCCGAAACGCTGGATTCGTAGTCCTTGCGCATGGTTGCGGCGAGATCGTTCAGCACGTAACCGCGCAGTCCGGAAACAAACCTTTCTCGCGCCCGTGTGTCGCGGTTTCGATCAAGCGCCAAGGCATGGGTAATTGGCTGTGTCATTGCTTTGCCTCCGAGTTCCGGCGTGCCGCCACACCGAGGTAGCACACCGGTTCCGATTGTTGCGGATTCGGCGGGAAAATGCAAAGCGAATACAATCTTGCGCCGTGCCTGTCCGCTTTCGCGCAATTTCGAGAAGCAATCCCTGATGGCCGGACCGCTTGAGGGGATTCGAGTTCTGGAGCTCACCAGCGTGGTGCTGGGCCCCTGGGCGTGCCAGTTGCTGGCCGACATGGGCGCCGAAGTGATCAAGGTGGAACCCCCGTACGGCGACTCCAATCGATCCCTGGGAGCCTCTCACAGCCCCGGCATGGCGGCGCTTTATCTGACCTGCAACCGCAACAAGCGGGGCGTGGTGCTGGACCTGAAAAAGCCCGCCGGGCGGGAGGCGGTGCTGCGGCTGGCGCGCAAGGCGGATGTCTTGATTCACAATAATCGCCCCGGCGTGATGACGCGCCTGGGGCTGGAGTACGACGACTTGCGCGCGGTCAATCCGCGGATCATCTACTGCGGAACGTACGGCTACGGTAAAGACGGTCCGTACGCACAGCGCGGCGCGCTGGACGACTCGATTCAGTCGGTGAGCGGCTTTGCAATGCTGCACAAGATGGTGCAGGGTGAACCGCGCTACGCTCCCAGCGTGGTGGCGGACAAGACCACCGCGATCACAGTCGTGTATGGCGTGCTGGCGGCGCTGTTTCACCGCGAGCGGACCGGGGAAGGGCAGGAACTGGAAGTGCCGATGTTCGAGACCATGGTGTCGTTCGTGATGGCGGAGCACTTGTGGGGCCAGGTATTCGATCCGCCCCTGGATACGCCGGGCTACAAGCGGCTGATGAGCGAGCACCGCAAGCCCTACAGGACGCTGGATGGCTACATTGCCGTGCTGCCCTATCTGGACCGGCACTGGGAGACGTTCTGCACGCTGGCCGAACGGCCCGAGTTGATCGAGGACGAGCGTTTCCGAACGCTGTCCGACCGCGTTGGCAATATCGATGAAACCTATTCCGAAACGGGGCGCATACTGGCGACCCGGACCACGGCGGAATGGATGGAGTTGTTCGCGGGCAGCAGCGTGCCGGTGAACGCGGTGAATTCACTTGAGGATCTGCAAAGCGACGAGCACCTCGAGGCGGTGGGTTTCTGGAGCGAGATGGAGCACCCTACGGAAGGCAAGCTCAGAATGCCGGGTTTTCCGGTGAATTTCTCGGCCTCGCCGGCGAGCATACGCCGTCATCCGCCGAGGCTGGGCGAGCACAGCGTGGAAGTGCTTGGCGAGGCGGGCTATTCGCGCGAGGAGATTGACGACATGCTGGCTGATGGGGTGACGCGCGCGCCGAAGTAAACGGCCGCTGCCGTCTTGCGGGTTAGAACTCCTTGCGGAAGTTTACGGCCCAGGTGCGCGGGTCTTGCAGGTAGAGGCCTATGAAGAACGACGTGCCTTGCTCGCGATCCGAGCAGTTTTGGCATTCGGCGCTGATCGACCAGTCCTGATCGAGGTTGCGCAGCGTAACGGACGCGGTAATCACCGAGTAGCCTTTGCTGAGCGAGGTGGGAACGCCGCTGGAGCCAATGCTGTGCTTGCCGATCGTGTAGACGTAGGCGCTCGGCGTGAGCTCCCAGCCGGAGGCGACCGCGATCTCGTAGGCGGCTCCCGCGGTGAGGGTGAATTCGGGCGCCCGCACGGGATCTGCAACCTTGCCCAGATGATTCACTACGCCGGCGCCGCAGAAGGGACTGGCGGTGTAGGCAACACCCGCCCCCAGGTCCGCGTTGCACAACTCGACCTGCCTCACGATCGAGGGATTGAGTTCGGCGTATTCGGCGTCCTGCGTGCCGATATTGGCGAACACCGTAAGGCCTTCGATCAACGCTGCGGTGATTTCCATCTCCAGGCCTCGATTCTCGAGCGAAGCATAGTTTCGCGTACTGAACGTGGGAGCGCCGGTTACGGGATCGTAGACCGCCGACGGCAATTGAAAGTCGGTAACGTCGGCGAAGAAGGCCGTGAGGTTGAACCGCAGTCGGCCGTCCATCCAATCGGAGCGTAATCCGCCCTCGTAGGACCAGACCTTCTCGGGGCCGAATACTTCGATGGCGCCCGCGTTGGTGCCGCGGGCATTCCAGCCGCCGGACTTGAATCCTCGGGTGGCCGAAGCATAGAGCATCATGTCGTCGCTGACCTCGTACTCCAGCGCGATGCGCGGCGTGGTGATCTTGGCGTTCTGCTCGGTCGGATAGCCCAGGGATTCGATGTCAGCAGTACCGAAGCCCCAGCCCCAGTTGGGATTCGGCGTGAAGCCGACGTCCTTTGTTTCGTCGGTCCAGCGCGCGCCGCCCGTTACGGTGAGTTGCTCGCTCAAGTGATAGTCCACTTGCAAATAGGCGGCAAGCGCGTCGGTATCGTTTTCCATGACCCGGTCGGCGAGCAGCAGCGGCTGGAACCCGTTGAAGGCGGCGCCTATGCCCAGCAGGTCGGCAAAGTCCGTGGTGTTTTCCTCAGTGATGTAGAAAACGCCCGTCACATAGTCCAGCGCCCCGTTCTCGGTCGAGCCTGTCAGCTTGATTTCCTGCGTGAACTGGTCATGTTCGCCCGCGTTGGCGATGGTGAAGCCGCCGTAGGGCCGACCCAGGTTGAGGAAGTCCAGCGTAAAGTCGTGGTCGAGGTAGCGCTGGCCGGTAATGATGCTGAGCGTGCCGTATGTCGTATCCACCTCGATATTCGAGTAGATCGAGAGTGAATTCACCCAATTGCCCAGCGGTCTGCTGGCCTTGGCGCCGTGAATCGGAGTGGGCCAGGGCGGGGGTTGGTCGGAGCGCACTCCGGTGAGCGTGTAGCGCTCGTCTTCTTCCGGGTCGTGCAGATTAAGCAGGTTGGCGTGTTCGTTGTCCACATAGGCGACGGCCGCGTCCCAGGTTACGGTTTCGCCCAGCCACCGCAGCGCCGCGCGCAGGCCCACGTTCTTTTCGTAGTTGATGCCGTCTTCGCCCGTGGTGCGGTTCTCGACGAAGCCGTCGTCATCGAAACCGTAGGCCGAGAGTTTCAGCAGCAGGTTGTCCTGGATCGGAAGGTCCACGCTGCCGCGGAAACGGACCTGACTGAACCGGCCGAATCCCAGTTCCACGTAGCCGCCGAATTCCTCTGCGGGCTTCTTGAGGATGATGTTCACCGCGCCGCCGGTGGTGTTGCGGCCGAACAGCGTGCCCTGCGGGCCGCGCAGAACCTCGATGCGGCCGATGTCGAACAGCGCGAAGTTGTTGGCGTTCTGCCGGCTGATGAAGATGTCGTCCACGTAGCTGCCCACGGGCGGGTCGAAGGTGGCGATGGACTCCGTGTTGTTCAGCGCTCGAAGCGAATAGAGGTTGGCAGTTCCCAGGCCGGTGTTGTTGTGGCCAAGCAGGTTGGGCACCAGGCGGGTCATGTCCAGCACCTCGGTAACCTGCAGTGTGCGGAGTTGCTCGTCGGAGTAGGCGCTGACCGCAATCGGAACGTCCTGCACGCTTTCGGCGCGGCGCTGAGCGGTAACGATCACTTCCTCGATCATCTCGTTGCTGCTCTGCGCCAGGGCGGCAGGTGCAATGAGGGCGGCAGTGAGAAGCGCGCAGAGCGCGCAGACGGATTTGTAAATGGACTTCATCTGAAACGTCCCCTTGGTTTCAAACGGGATATGCCTGCTATGCTCGTGTTTACGGTTACGCGCGAACGCGCTCGTATGCTGGCTTGTTTCCCCTGCGCACGGCATTCAACGGCTGGGCCGTGGATTATATATGTATGTGGCCCGCTGTTTGCATTGACTGCGCCTTTGTGCCAGTATCTTGCGCCTGCTCTTGAACGGCAGCGTGTTGGCGGTTTGCTGATACTGCGTACGCCGCAACAACAGCGGGACGGGCGGGTTTCTCGCCCGGGGTTAGGAGAATCAAGGGAGGCCATACCGGTGGCGAAACTGATCGAATATGAGAAATCCGCCGAGGCGGAAAAGTGGATTGGCGACGAGAGCGCGGAACAGGAGGAGCGCTACAAGCAGATCGTGAAGGAAATGGACGACCTGTCCGAGGAGCGCGATGTGTGGGTGCAGAAATTCTTCGAGCGCATCCAGACGCGCGGCTTCAACGTTCACTACGACAATCGCCGCCAAATCCCCGACGACGAACTTCCCGAGCGTCCTGACCGGCCGTTCAAGGTCGTATTTTGAGATAAGGGAGCAGAAAAATGGGCCGTCCACATATTGAACCCTACGTAGAAACCCAGGTTCCCTTCCGGCGCATGACCCTGCCCGGTTTCGGCAAGGGCATGCATTACAAGGTGCTGAGCCTGGATTCCGACACCGGTGCCTGCTCGCTGGTTGTGAAATTCGAGTCCGGTTATTCGCTGCCCCCGGGCATGAGCTACTCCGAGATGGAGCTCTACGTCGCTGAAGGCAGTTTGCAGGTTGGAGACAAGACCTTCGAGACCGGCCATTACCTCTGGTTGCCTCCCGGCGTTTCCCTGCCTGCGATCAGCGCGCCGAACGGGGCGCGGTGCCTGATGTTCTACAACTACGGCGAGCCCAGCTTCGTGGAGTCGGACGAGGACCATCCGCGCGCCGAGCGCCACAAGCTGGTGAGCGTCAACGCGCTGGAAGACATCGTTTGGGGGCCGGCCAACGTGTCGCCCTCGGTTGCTCCCGGCTGCTTCGTCAAGGTTCTCAAGTTCGACCCGCTCACCCACGGGTTCACTTTCCTCTATTGCATGACGGCCAGTTTCTGGCAGGACAATATTTCCTACCACGATTGCATGGAAGAGGGCTATCACATCTGGGGCACTTCCTGGATGATGCAGTTCGGCTACCTGCCCACCGGGGGCTATTTCTGGCGCCCGCCATGGATCAATCACGGCGCGTTTCAGAGCACCTACGGTTGCATCGCAATCGGGCGCACGGACTCGCAGTTGCACAACTACTTCCATTTCAATCCCTGGACGACGCCGGAGGAGAACCAGGAACGCGCCGCGGCGCAGTTGTACCGGCAGAAGCGCAACCTCTACGAGTGGATACGAGCCCAGGACGGACACAATCATCCGCACGACTTCGAGCATCCGCACTACCGCGACGAAATTCACCATCACGATCACGACTGAACGGTCGCCGATTACTCCTTCCATTGGCGCTGGCAGCAGTGCCGGCGCTGCCGTTCCTGGCTGCTACAGCGCAAGCGCCCGCGCAGGCGCTTGCCGAACCGCCCGCCCCGTCAAAGTCGGGACCCACGCATTGCGTCGTTCTCCTGCACGGAATAGGCGGCTTCGGGCTGATCCTGAAAGCGATGGAGCTGGGTCTGGAGGAGGAGGGCTACCTGGTCGCCAACGTGAGCTATCCATCGCTGGCGGAGCCGATTGAATCGCTTGCGGTTGAGGCTGTGGGAGAAGGCCTGGGTCGTTGCCGGGAGGAAGGCCTGTCCGCCATTCATTTCGTTACCCACTCCATGGGCGGAATTCTCGTGCGGCAGTACCTTTCAACGCGGGAAATCGACGGCCTGGAGCGCGTGGTGATGCTGGCGCCGCCCAACCAGGGAAGCCAGTTTGCGGACTATGTGGGCGCGAGTCCCCTCAGCAGGGTATACGAGCCGGAAGTGCTGGCCCAGTTGGGGACCGGCGAGGCTTCCGTCCCGCGCCGCCTTGGCCCGCCGGACTTCGAGCTGGGTGTGATAGCGGGCACCCGCAACCGGCGCAAGCTGCTGCCCGGCGCGCCTGAAGAACCCAGTGATGGCGTGGTTACCGTGGAAGAAACCAAGACATCCTCGATGAAGGATTTCCTGGAAGTCCCCGTAACCCACACCAGCATGGTCTGGAACGATGAGGTCCGCCGCCAGACCGTCCACTTCCTCCGCCACGGCCATTTCGACCACCCGCCCGCAAGCGTACCCAAGTAGCGAAATACGCAGTTCCGCGCCTTCAAGCAGGTCTTAAAGGGCGGTCTGGAGGGCGGGATGGATTACTCGATGGGGGAGAGTAGTTCCGGGGCTGTGACGAGTTGCCGTACGCCGTGCGATTTGGTTTCGTTGAACGCGTTGCCTTGGGTGGCCCAGCGGTGCAGTGAGTTGATGTCGAGTCGGGCGCATTGTGGGCGCACATTCCAGGTGACGCGAACGGGAGAGCAGTTGCTCTGGTCGTAGGACGGGCCGGTCGTTGAGCCGCGGAACAGCACGGGCTCGCCGGTCGTGGCGGGGATCATCTTCGCCTGGTGAAGGCCATCGCCGCCAGCATAGTCCATTGCGGTGAAATCAAGCGCCTCGGGGTCGTTTACCACCAGAAACACTTGCGCTTCCACACGCAGGAGAGGGTCGTCGCAGCCTTCCGGAACGCAGGCGCCAAGCCCCTCGCCGGGCGCCGCGTCGCATGAAGTGTGCACCCAGTGCACTTCGATGGTATCGCCGGGCTTGACGCCCTTGTAGGCGCCTTCGGCCGGTGCCAGTTCCGCAGCGCTGAGCGAAGCGGTTTCGTTGCAGGCGTATCCTCCGTCGTCGGCATCGCTCACGAATATGCTGAAGCCGGGGCCCTTGTGTTCCGCGTTGGTGTGCGTGTGGATGTTGCAGAGGTTCATCTGGCTTGCCGACGGCGCCAGCGGGAACGATTCGAGGTTCAGACCGGAAACGCTGCTGATGTCGCGCGGCGTTTGCGGGCCCATATTCACGCAAAGCGCTTCGCTTGCGGCTGCCTCCGCTTCAGGCGCGCCTTCGGACGAATCCCCGGCCTCCTGGGCCACGGCTCCCGTGCTGACGGCAAGCAATAGCGCCAACGCCATGCCAAAACGCAAAATTCCAGTCATGAAGGTGTCTCCTCCGGCAATTACCAACTTTACTCAGTATAGAGCGTTGCAGATCAGCGCCTGACCGGCGGGCGGTCCGCACAGGCGCCCGCTGCTGAAGACCATGGAGCCATTGACGAAGGTTGTTTCGACGCGGGCTGCGAAGCGATGTCCTTCAAGCGGTGACCAGCCGCACTTGTAGAGCAAGTTGTCGGCCGTCACGCTGTGACCGCCTTCCGGGTCCACGAGCACGCAGTCGGCGAAATAGCCTTCGCGCAGGAATCCGCGTTCGACGATGCCGTAGAGGCGAGCTGGCGCATGGCAGGCCGCCTCTACCGCGCGTTCCAGAGTGAAGTGCCCGGCGCGAACGAGGTCCAGCAACATCAGCAGCGAATGCTGCACCAGCGGCAGTCCGGCGGGCGCGCCCGAGTAGTCCGCGGATTTTTCCTGCCGGGTGTGCGGCGCGTGATCGGTGGCGATTACGCTGATGCGCCCGGAACGGACCGCGTCGCGCAACGCCTGGCGGTCCGCCGCTGCCTTGATCGACGGGTTGCACTTGATCCGATTGCCCAGCCGGGCGTAGTCCGCTTGCTCAAACCACAGGTGGTGCACGCATACTTCGGCCGTGACGCTGCTGCGGGCGCCCAGGTCTTCCACCGGATCGAACAACTCGAGCTCCCGTTCGGTGGTCAGATGCAGCACATGCAATTTGGCCTCGTGCTTGCGGGCCAGGCCAACGGCCAGGCTGGAGGAGCGGTAGCAGCACTCGGCGTCGCGGATTTCGGCGTGCGCGTCCGGGGGAATATCGTCGCCGTATTTGCGCCTTGCCCGATCCAGGTTGTGCTCGATCACCGCGCGGTCCTCGCAGTGCGTGGCAATCAGGACCGGGCATTCGGCGAATATCCGTTCCAGCGCGGCCGGATCCTCTACCAGCAGGTCGCCCGTGGATGGGCCCATGAACACCTTTACCCCGCATGCTTCGCTGCCTTCGAGGGCCTGAATCTCCGCCAGGTTGGTCTCGGTCGCGCCGAGGTAGAAGGCGTAGTTGCCGTAGGCGCGGCCGGAGGCGGCGGCGTATTTGGCCGCCAGTCTCTCTCGGGTCACGGTGGCCGGGGAAACGTTGGGCATGTCCATGAAGCTGGTCACGCCTCCGGCCACGGCCGCGGCCGATTCGGATGCGATGTTGCCCTTGTGCACGTGACCCGGCTCGCGGAAATGGACTTGGTCGTCAATCAGCCCCGGCAGCAGCCACTTTCCGCCCGCTTCGATTTCCGTGGCCCGCGCCCCTGTCCGCGTCCGCGCCCGCAGCGTTCCGCCGATCTGTTCGATGCGCTCGCCTCGGATCAGCACATCCTGCTCGGCGCGCCGGCCGTCGCTGATCAGAGTCGCGTTGCGAATCCGTATTTCGCCGCGCCCCTGCGCAGCGGCGGAGTGGTTTGTCATTTACGCCAACCGTATCCGATCTACGCCAACCGTATCCGAGAGTCGCTGCGTCCATGCGCGGCAGACGATGTCACAGCACTCCTTCCTTGGCGAGACGCTCGATATCCTTTCCAAGCCGAGCGCGAAACTCGCCCTTTTCGGGAATGCGGATATTGCCTTCGTCGTCCATAAGCGGTCTTCCGGAATTCATCACCTTGTTCGCGTAGGTCGAAGCGAACGCCTGCATCGGAACCCGGGCCAGCGTATTGGTCATGCCGGCCATGCTTCTTCGGGCGCGCAGGCCCGCAAGGTCCACGCTGGCATGCGCCACCATGCTTTCGCCTCCGGGCGCCGCCTCCGCCAGCACGTGACCTTCAAAATCCACGATCTTCGACATGCCGGTGCAGGAATGCGGGGGTATGGGTATGTCGTCCAGCCAGGCCGAATTGGCGCTCACCACGTAGGCGATGTTCTCGACCGCCCGCGCGCGGCGCGCGATTTCCTTGCTTGTGGTGCGGTTGCTTCCGGCTTCGCTGGTGGAGTGAACGAACACCTCCGCTCCACGCACGGCATGGGCGCGGGCAATTTCCGGGTAGAGGATTTCTTCGGACGCAATCGCCGCGAGACGGCCGATCGGCGTGTCCGCCACCGGAAACAGGCTTTCTTCTCCGTAAAGATCAAGGTAGGCATCCCACACATCGAACGGCGTGGGCGCGTTCAGCGAAATCATCCTCCGGTAGCGGAGGATCACGTTGCCGGAAGGGTCGATGATGAAACAGGTCTGGAAGAAAAGCTCGGCAAACGCCGGATCGATCTCGTAGCAGTTCCCGGCCAGGTAAATGCCGTGCCGCTGCGCGATGGCGCACAGCTCGGCGTATTCCGGCCCATCCTGTTCCAGCGCCGCAAGGTCCCTCCAATGGTCGATGGTGGCGCCCATTGGGAACCCGGTCAGCAAGTACTCCGGCAGAACGATCAGCTTCGGACTCTCTCCCGAATACTGAACGGAGAAGGTGCAGCCGCCCACAATAGCTCGCTCCGCCCGCCTGAGATTCTCGCGCATCCGTTCGCGCGCCTCCTCCCGGCTCCTGCAGAAGCTCACCGCATGCGTGCCGGCCTGCAGCGCAAGCGCCAAATATCGATCCACCGTATCCATACGCTCATTATGGCCGCTACGCCGCGCTCATGTAAGCCAGCCCACGTTCTCGGGCATGTTGATTGCATCGCAATCATGGTTACAATTCGCACTTCGGGTTATCGGAGCGCAAGAACATGGCCAGTATCACAATCCGCAATCTTGACGACAATGTGAAGACGCGTCTGCGTGTGCGCGCGGCTGAGAACCACCGATCCATGGAAGAAGAGGCACGTCTGATTCTGCGCGATGCCGTCGGACGCAAGCCGAGTAGCCAAAATCTCGCCGCAGCCATACGCGCCCGGGTCGCACCGCTCGGCGGCGTAGATCTGGAGTTGCCGCCGCGCGAACCCGGTCGCGCACCGCCGACCTTCGACTGAGTCGGTCTTCATGACGGTTTTGCTGGATACCAATGTGGTGTCCGAAATGCTGCGCCCGCAGCCAAACGCGGCGGTGGATCGCTGGATGGCGCAACGCCCGGGATCCGAATTGTATTTTTCAGCGGTCGGCGAGGCGGAAATGCGTTACGGGGTTGCAATTCTGCCCGCGGGGCGCCGCAGAAATGCGCTCGCCCTAGCGATCGACGCGATACTGCGAGAGGATTTCCAGGGTCGGGTGTTACCGTTTGACAGTGACGCAGCGCGCGAATATGCGGAGATTGCGACTGCGCGCCGTGCAGCCGGCCACACCGCGGCCTTGGCTGACTGCCAGATCGCGGCAATCGCCCGCTCCCGCGGCATGGTGGTAGCGACGCGCAACGTTCGAGACTTCGAGGGAATTGGCATCGAAGTCATCAATCCCTGGATGGTTGGATGACCGGCGCGACCGAAGCGTTCGCACGGGTCAAGATCAAGGCGCTGTCAGTCTTCAAGTAAGTAAACCTGATGACTCAATTGTCCGAGACACAGATTAGCCTCACCACAGCAAAGAGCCAACAACGAGTCACCAAAGGAACAGATGCAACGCTCCTTGCCTCAATGATGCTTTTGTGCAGTCTCGCACCAGCGGGCGGCATTTTCGGGAAAATTGACTGTATCGTCCGAGAAATTCTCCCGGACCAAGCGGTGGGATCGCATGGTTAGAGAATTGGGCAGGAGTTGGGGAAGGTTTATTTTGCGGGCAACTTGTATAATCCCTGCTTCGAGCGTGCGGCCGGTTTTCTCGCGGGGCTTCCATGCAGCCCACCGATATACGTAACCCAGACTATTTTCATCGCGTAGTCGATTGCCAGTGGGGCTGCCCCGCTCATACCGACATTCCCGAGTACATCCGGCTCATTGCCCAGGGGCGATACGCGGATGCCTACATGCTCAACCGCCAGTCCAACGTGTTTCCGGCCATTCTGGGCCGGGTCTGCGACCGTCCCTGCGAGCCTGCCTGCAGGCGCGGCCGGGTGGAGGAGAAGCCGGTGGCAATCTGCCGGCTCAAGCGCGTGGCCGCGGACCTTCGCGGGAACATCGACCACCGTCTGCCGCAAGCGCCGGAAAAGACCAACGGCAAGCGCGTTGCGCTGATCGGCGCGGGTTGCGCGTCGCTGACCGTGGCCAATGACCTTGCGCCGCTCGGATACGAGCTGGTCATGTACGAATCGCTGGACAAGCCGGGCGGGCTGATGCGCACTAACATCCCGGCTTTTCGTTTGCCCGTTGAAGTGCTCGACGACGAAATGGACCAGATCCTGCGCATGGGCATCGACCTGCGCCTGGGCCAGGGCATCGACAGCATGCGCGATCTGCTGGACAACGGCGGATACGATGCGGTATTCGTGGGCACCGGCGCGCCCAAGGGAAAGGAGCTGAATCTGCCAGGCCGGCACGACACCCAATCCATCCATATCGGTATCGAATGGCTGGAAAGCGTGGCTTTCGGGCATCTCGATTCCATTGGCGAACGCGTCCTGATCATCGGCGTGGGCAACACCGCCATGGACTGCTGCCGCACTTCCCTGCGCCTGGGCGCGCGCGATGTAAAAGTGATGGCGCGCAAGCCGCGAGGCTTTTTCAAGGCTTCCGACTGGGAGCTGGAGGACGCCGAAGAGGAGCGCGTCGAAATTGTCGTGAACCACTCGCCGAAGGAATTCGTGGTGGAGGACGGCAAGCTCAAGGGCATGATCTTCGATCTGATGGAATACGAGATCGATGCGCAAGGCCGGATTGCCGAAACCCGGATTACCGGCCAGGAGTTCTTCCCCTGCGACGAGGTGATTCTGGCGATCGGCCAGGAAACCGCCTTCCCCTGGGTGGAACGCGACATCGGCATCGAGTTCGATCAATGGGACGTGCCGCTGGTTGACCGGGTGACCTACCAGTCCACTCGTGAAGGCGTGTTCTTCGGCGGGGATGCGGCCTTTGGCCCCGAGAACATCATCTGGGCGGTAGAGCATGGCCACCAGGCGGCCATATCCATTCACAAGTACTGCCACGGCGAGCCGATCACCGAGCGCATGCCTCCCGGCATGAATCTGCTGGCGGCCAAGATGGGCATTCACGAATGGAGTTATTCCAACGACTACGAGACCGCCCCGCGCAGGGCGATGCAGCACATGAGCCTGGAAACGCGATTCCGCAAGCTGGACATCGAAGTGGAGTTGGGGTTCACGCCGGAACAGGCCGCCCGCGAGGCCGAACGCTGCCTGAATTGCGACATCCAGACGGTATTCGAAGCGCCGCTTTGCATCGAATGCGACGCCTGCGTGGACATCTGTCCCGTCCACTGCCTTACGATCGCTCCCAACGGAGAGGAGGCGGAATTGCGCGAGCGCCTTACTGCGCCGGCCCACAACCTGGACCAGCCGCTCTACGTATCCGCCGAGCTGCCGCAAACCGGGCGCGTGATGGTGAAGGATGAAGACCTGTGCGTGCATTGCGGGCTGTGCGCGGAACGCTGCCCCACGGCGGCCTGGGACATGCAGAAATTCGAATTGCTCACACCTTATGTGCACCACGAGGCCCAGGGCCAGCCGCCGCTGGGATCGTTGAGCCCACGCCAGTCCGGCGCGGGTTCGGGCTCGGGCTCCCGCTCCGGTTTGGACTCCGCCTCCGCCTCTGACTCCGGCTCGGACCGCGGCAAGGCGCAATTGCGCTCAGCCGCCTGATTTCGGCGCACTACCCATGCCGGCAAACAACGACTTCACGATTCGCATCGCCAACGTAAACGGCACGGGCTCAGCCAGCGCCAATTCCTTGCTGATGAAGACGCTGTTCCGGATGGGCATTCCGGTGGCGGGCAAGAACTTCTTCCCGTCGAATATCCAGGGCCTGCCCACCTGGTACGAGATTCGCGCCAATCACCGCGGCTATCTGGCCCGGTCGGGCGATGTGGATATCGCCGTGGCCATGAACGCCGAGACCTACCAGCGCGACCTGCGGGAGCTGTCGTCCGGCGGCTTTCTCCTCTACGACTCCACATGGCCGCGCCGCGATGTGCTGCGCCGGGAGGACGTGAACATTCTCGGCGTGCCGCTGGCGCGCATCTGCAACGAGAACTTCGACAACGCCCGCGCCCGGATACTGATGAAGAACATCGCCTACGTGGGCGTGCTGGCCGCGTTGCTGGAACTCGACGTGGACATCATTCGCGGGCTGTTGCGCGAGACCTTCGCACGCAAGAAACCTCTTCTGGAAGCAAACCAGATCGCCATCGGCCTGGGTTACGAGTATGCGCAGGAGAACCTGGACTGTCCGCTGCCGTTCGTGTCCCGCTCCATGGACGGTCCCGGATCGAAGATCATCATCGACGGCAATACCGCTGCCGCCCTGGGCTGCGTGTACGCGGGCGCCACGTTCGGGGCCTGGTACCCGATCACGCCTTCCACCTCGCTGATGGATGCCTTCCGCAGTTTTTGCGCGCGCTTCCGCACGGCCGAAGACGGAACCCGCGAATACTGCGTGATTCAGGCGGAGGACGAACTGGCGGCAATCGGGATGGTGCTGGGCGCGGGGTGGAACGGCGCCCGGGCTTTCACGCCCACGTCCGGTCCCGGCATCTCGCTGATGTCCGAATTCCTGGGCTACGGGTATTACGCCGAGATTCCCGCCGTCCTGTTCGACGTGCAGCGTGTGGGGCCTTCCACGGGCATGCCCACGCGCACCCAGCAGGGCGACATCCTGTCCTGCGCCTACGCCTCGCATGGCGACACCCGTCATGTATTGCTGTTTCCTTCCAGCCCCAGTGAGTGTTTCGAGATGGCTGCGACCGCCTTCGATCTGGCCGAGGCCTTGCAAACTCCCGTAATCGTGCTTTCGGATCTCGATCTGGGCATGAACGACTGGGTGAGCGAGGAGTTCACCTGGGAAGACGGCTACCGGCCGAACCGGGGCAAGGTGCTGCGCGCCGAGCAACTGGAGAACATGGACGCCTTCTACCGCTATCTGGATGTGGATGGAGACGGCGTTCCCTACCGCACGCTGCCGGGCGAGCATCCCAAGGGAGCCTTCTTCACGCGCGGCTCCGGCCACAACATGTATGGCGGCTACACCGAGAACGCTGGGGAGTACCAGGAGGTTATGGACCGGCTGCGGCGCAAATGGGACCATGCCGCAACCATCGTGCCGGCGCCTGAAATACGCACTGCGCCCGGCGCGCAGGCGGGTCTGATTTCACTGGGCACGAGCGACGCCGCCTGTCTGGAAGCCAAGGATATTCTGGCCGGACGCGGCGTAACGCTGGACTACATGCGCATTCGCGCCTTTCCTTTCACGCGGGAAGTCCTTACTTTCCTGAACAAATATCAGCGCATCTACGTGGTGGAGCAGAATCGCGACGCCCAGTTGCGAACGCTGCTGATCAATGAGGCCGGCGGGCGCGCGGAGCAGTTGGCGCAAGTGCTCCATTACAACGGCTTGCCGATTCCCGCGAGCGCCGTGGTAAGCGCCATTGAAGCGGACATGATGAGGGTTTGGGCGGCATGAGCTATATTGCCCGCCCCAAAGTGAGCCACCCGGCGCTGGCCCGCAACGATCTCGGCCTTACGATGCGCGATTACGAGGGCGGAATGTCCACGCTGTGCGCGGGATGCGGGCACGATTCGATTACCGGCGCGTTGATTCAGGCTGCGTTCGAGCTGTCCATCCCGCCCCATCGGATGGCCAAGCTCAGCGGCATCGGCTGCTCCTCCAAAACGCCCGCCTATTTCGCCTCGTCGTCGCATGGGTTCAATTCGGTGCATGGGCGCATGCCTTCCGTGAGCACCGGAGCGGCGGCGGTTAACGGCCGCCTGCAATACATTGGCATTTCCGGCGACGGCGATTCGCTGTCCATCGGCATCGGCCAGTTCGTGCATGCCATGCGCCGCAATCTCAACATGCTCTACCTCATAGAGGACAATGGCGTGTACGGGCTCACCAAGGGGCAGTTCTCGGCCTCCGCTGACGCCGGTAGCACCGCGAAGCGAGGCGAGATCAACGAGCAGCCCGCCATCGACCCCTGCCTGCTGGCCATTGCCTCGGGTTGCAGTTTCGTGGCGCGCGGTTTTTCCGGCGACCGGACCCAACTGGTGCCCTTGCTCAAGGCGGGGCTGTCGCATCGAGGATTTGCGATGATCGACGTGATTTCTCCTTGCGTCACCTTCAACGACCACGAAGGCTCCACCAAGAGTTACCGCTTTACCCGGGAGAGGGCTTTTCCGATCGGCCACACGGATTTCATTCCTCCGGAGGTGGAGATCAAGGCGGAAATCGGCAGTGGCGAAACGCGCCGCGTTGGACTGCACGGCGGCAGCAGCATCCTGCTGCGCAAGCTGGCCGAGGAATACGATGTGGGCGACCGGGGTGCGGCCTACCGCTATCTTCACGCCCGTCAGGGCAAGGGTGAAGTGGTGACGGGCCTGCTGTTCGTTCAGCAAGGCGGGGCCGACATGCACGAACTCAGCCGGCTGGGCGAAACGCCGCTAGCGGACCTGCGGTACGAGCGCCTGTGTCCGGGGTCGGAGGCTCTGGCTGAATTGCAGAATCGCCTGCGTTAGTTCGGGCCGGTTAGTCCGGGCGCTGTCCGCTGCCTTAGCCCTCGCGCTGTCCCAGGATTGGTTGGGGCGCTATCCGGGAGGCTGCGGCGCCTGCGAGCCGTTCCTCGTTTCGGCTGTCTCCGCCGTTTCTCCCGCCTCTCCTGTCTCTCCCGCTTCGGCTCTCTCCGCTGTCTCTCCCGCTTCTCCTGTCTCCGCCGGACAGACCACCCAGGCGTCCAGCGTGGCGGCGGCGCGCGCCGACGTGTTTCTTACGTCTGCGTTGCGGCATATCAATGCGCCCTGCGCCGTAAACCTCGATGCAAGGCGCATGGCTTGCTGCGCCGGGCCGGGCGAGCGGGGGCAGAACAACTCGGGCTTCAAGCCCTGCAACTGCTTGCCCGGAACCCGAAGCGTCAGCACTCGGCGCCCGGCGCCGTCCTCCTCGCCGTCGAGTTCCGCGCGCACCACGGTGTCGGAGATCGAGACTTGCAGGAGCCCGTCAACGGTGCCGGCAGGGCATTCGAACTCGGCAGTCACGCGGAAGGCATGCTCCTCTACCGCCTGCTCCTCTGCCGCCTGCTCCGCAATCCAGATGGGCGCGTCCGCCGGCGCCTCTCCGGGAGGAGCAGCGCCATAGGGGCCTTGCGCGAGCGTCAATACGGCGCCGGCCAGTAGCGGTGTCATCGGTTTACTGTAAAGACTTCGCGCCGTGACCGACCGCCACCCCAAGCGCCATTTGAGGTGTTGTTCAGACCTTCCCCGGGAACCCGAGGGGGGTTCGGGGCCAGCGAAGCGTTTGCAATCTCTGGTGGCTCAGGCCGAAAAGCTTGAGCCGCAGCCGCAGGTGCTTTGCGCATTCGGGTTGCGGATAACGAACCGCGCCCCGCTCAAGTCGTCCTTGAAGTCGATCTCGGCGCCTTCGAGATACTGCAAGCTTGTTGGGTCCACCAGCAGAGTAACGCCCAGTTGCTCAACTTCGGCGTCGCCCTCTTCACGCCTTTCATCAAAGGTGAAGCCGTATTGAAAGCCGGAGCAGCCGCCGCCGGAAATGTATACCCGCAGCATCAGTTCGGGGTTGTCTTCTTCCTTGAGCAATTCCCCAACCTTGCAGGCCGCGGCCTCGGTAAAGATCAGCGGAGCGTCTTCCTGTTCGGGCGCGTGGTATCGAGGTTCCATAGCAGCCGCGGCTCAGCCGGCTGACGTCTGTATGGGCTTTTTGTCCGGCTTGTCGCGGTCCGCCTTGTTGAGGTCCGGCTTTTCGCGGCTTGATTTGTCGCGTCGCCCGGAAAGCAATGAGGTCTTCCTGTCGGCTCCCACCCTCTTCCTGCCGAGGCTGCCGGTTACGACGGCCCCCTTTTCGATTTCGATTTCTCCGTATTCTATGGAGCCTTCCGCACGCGCCGATGCAGCAAGCGACACCGTGCCGTCGGAGGAAAGGTCTCCCAACACGGTACCCTGGATCAGCAGACTGCCTGCCTGCGCGTTGCCCTCGACCTTCCCGCCTTGCGCAACGGTCAATTCGCTCTTCTTGCCCTTGCCGTTTCCCGCGGCCAGCACATCGCCCCGAACCAGCCCGGCCACATGGCAGCCGCGCCCGAACAGCAAGTTGCCCTCAACCGTCGCGTCGGCTCCTACCAGAGTCGTGACAGTGTTATTCAGACGGCCTTTCATGTTCTTGGCTTTCGCGGCGCCCAGGGGAATTCGCGCTCGAATTGGTACTGCTCCTCAGGATCTGGCGTTACGCGTACCCGAATTATGCTCGGTTTGAAGTGGTCTGGCAAGGTCATGTCGGCCCGCAGAACCGTGCTGCTTGCAAAGTTGAATTCAATGCGGCTGGTCTGCCGCTTGCTGATTTCTCCCAGCGTCAGTTCCGCGCCGCCGCCGTTCAGCGTGCCGGCCAACTGCAATTCCACATGACCGCGTGCGCGCGCCGAGTTGGCCAGCAGCGCCTGGGTCAGCCCCAGGATCAAGCGGTAATCCTGCTCCTCCTCACCCGGCTCGACGCTGACCGAGTGTATCCGCAGGCCCGCTTGCGCCTCCTGAGGGGTGATCATTTCCTGCAGGCCATCAATCGCCATCCTCTGGTTCATCACCTGGCCCTGCAGGTTGCGCACCTGCGACCGCAGCGCCGCCACGGTCTGTTCATCGATCATCTGGCTGAGCTCGAAGTTGCGCAGTTCCAGGCTCTCGATTTGCGCTTCCATCCCGACAATTTTCCCGCGCAACAGGCTGCCTTGCAACGCCCATCCCGACAGGCTGCCGACGGCGAAGGTTGCGACCACCGATACAATCAGCGCGCCGGAATAGCGGGCGCGCCACACCAGAATTTTGTTTCGGCCGAGCAAACCCGAATCTCAAGCAGGCAAAGGTCTCGTAAGCGGTTACCCTCCTGTCACGGTTCACCAGTAAGTCGCAGTTCACCAGCAAGTCATGGCTTGCCTGCAAGTTGCGGTTCGCCCGCAACAGGAGAATATTCCGATACTTTACCGCATATCGCCCGCTGGCCGGCGCTTTTCTCGAATTCCGTGAGCACTTCCCTGTAGACCGGCCGCTTGAAGAACACGACTTCCTTCGCAGGAAGCCAGTAATCCACCCACTTCCAGTCATCGAACTCGGGTTCGTCAGCGAGTTCAGGACGCACCGCTTCATCGCCGGATTCGAGACGGAGCAACCACCAGAGCTGCTTCTGCCCGATGCACGGAGGGTTTCCCGGGCGTCGGTAGCGCGCCGGCAGCCGGTAGCTGACCCATGTTCGCATGCGCGCCACTTCGCGCACCTGTGCCGGTTCCAGGCCGAGCTCTTCCTTCAGTTCTCGGTACATGGCGCCCCGGGGCGCTTCTCCCGGCCGCAGACCGCCCTGCGGGAATTGCCAGCCACGGTGATCCCGTCGGCGGGCGAGCAGCACCCTTCCGTGGCCGTCGCACACGACTATTCCCACACCGCGCCGGTAGCCCTTGTGATCAATGATGTCCTGGTCCGCCATCAGGTATTCCCCGCTTCCCGGCCGCGACCTTCGCGGCCCCGGGTTTCGCTACCGCGAGAATACCCTGTGATTCCCCCTCGCGCGTAATTGCGGCATCAGCGGTGGCGGGAGCCATGGTTTACGATTCGTTCTGGCCCTCCGACAAAAGATGGGCTACTGCTCCGGCGCCTCATCGTCAAGCTCGGTCTTGATGTTGTGCATGAGGTCGCGCGCCGCCAGACCCTGCCTTCCCGGGTCGGCATAGCTCTCGATGCGCGACGGAATGATGCGTCTGGGGTAATAGTTGTTCTCGACATTGGCATCCGCGGCTTCCATCATGGGATCCACCACGAAGCCGCGGATTTTCTCGGCGCTGACGAGAAGCTTCTTCAGGCTGTGCGGGGAGCGCCGCCAGATTTCCGCGGGCATCCGGATTTGCTCTTTCGCGCCGCTCTCGTACTCCACCTCGAGAATGATCGGCATGGTCAGGCCGCCGCGGTTCGAGAACTCCAGAATGTAGTAGTTGCGGTCTTCATTCACCGCTTGTTCCAGCGTGGCGCGGTCGGTGGCATCCAGTCCTGCCAGGAATTGTCGGTATTGGTTGCGTTCGACGTTGGTGACGGTGTATTCGTCGTTTTCGTCATAGAAGTCGCGCACATCGGGGTTTCGTTCCACCCAGGTGCGCTTCCCTTCCTGGCGGTTCCTTTCCACGAATACCGAGGGTGGTTCGGCTTCCTCCGCTTCGCGCAGACGAGCGAAGTCGATGTCCGGATCTTTCGTGTCCAGGCGCATTTCGAATACCCGGTCCAGCGAAATGTCCACGTGGTTGGTGGTGTAGAACCAGCCGCGCCAGAACCAGTCCAGATCCACGCCCGAAGCCTCCTCCATGGTGCGGAAGAAATCCGCCGGCGTGGGGCGCTTGAACTTCCAGCGGCGGGCGTATTCCTTGAATGCGAAATCGAAGAGCTCGCGTCCCATGATGGTCTCGCGCAGGATGTTCAGGGCCGCGGTGGGCTTGCCGTAGGCGTTGGCCCCGAATTGCAGCAGGCTGTCCGACTGGGTCATGATCGGAACCTGGTCCTCGGACAGCATGTAGCCGGTGATGTCCCTGGGCTCGACCGCCCAGGAGATTTTCGGGTCCCATTCCCGCCCGGCAACCGCGTCGAGGTAGCTGTTCAGGCCCTCGTCCATCCAGGTCCACTTGCGTTCGTCTGAATTCACGATCATGGGGAAAAAGAAGTGGCCGACTTCGTGGATGATGACGCCGATCAGGAACCTCTTTTCGGCCAGCGAGTACGTTCGGCTGCCGTCGTCCTGCAGCGTGGCGCGCGGTCCGTTGAAGGTGATCATGGGGTATTCCATGCCGCCCAGGAATCCGACGCTGACCGACAGCGCCGTGGGGTAGGGGTAGTCGAAGGTGAATCGGCTGTACACCTCAAGCGCGTGAATCACCACCTCGGTGGAATAGTCCGACCACAGCGTCCCGCCCTCCTTGGGGTAGAAGGACATGGCCATGACCCGCTCCTGTTCCGCTCCGGGCTGATGCAGGCCCTTGGCGTCCCAGATGAATTTGCGCGAGGAAGCCCAGGCGAAATCGCGCACATTGCGGGCGGAAAACCGCCAGGTGGCCGTGCCCGAGGCGCCTTCCCGTTCATTCTCGCGGGCTTCGTCCGGCGTTACGATGAACACGGGGCGCTTGGCCGTTTTCGCCTGCTCGAGGCGCGCGGTCTGCTCCGGAGTCAGGACTTCGGCAGCGTTCTGCAGTTCGCCGGTGGCGGCCACGACATGATCATCGGGCACGGTGATGGCCACGTCGTAGTCGCCGAATTCCAGCGTGAATTCGCCGGAGCCCAGAAACTCCTTGTTGGTCCAGCCGTCATAGTCGGTATAGGCGGCCAGCCGGGGGAACCATTGCGCTATCGCGAATATGTGGTTGCCGCCGGTGCGCGCGTCGTCGGGAAAGTGCTCGAATCCACCCCGCGCGCCCACGACGGCGCCGTCCACGATGTTGTATGCGTACGCCACCGTGAAAAGGAACTTTCCGCCCGGCGCCAGCGGGACCGGTAGATCCACGCGCATCAGCGTGCCCACGATGCTGTGGTCCAGAGGCGCGTCCGCAGCATCGGTTACCGCGTGAATCTCAAAGCCGAACTCCGCGTCCTGCATGTACTGGAGCCTGCCAAGGCGGTCGAGACTGATGCGGGCGGCGTTGTCCTCGGATTCGGATTCGGGCCCCGCGCTGGAAAAAGTGCGGGTCATTTCCGCGATCGAATCCGGCCGGAAACGGTCCTGGTCCAATTGCAGCCACAGGTAGGCCAGCGTGTCGGGCGAGTTGTTGTGGTAGGTGATGGCCGCTTCGCCGGAAATGCGCTGCGTTTCCTCGTCCAGGCGCACATCGATCGAATAATCGACCTGCTGCTGCCAATAGGCGTGACCGGGCTGCCCGGCCGCATTTCGATAGGCGTTGGGCGTGGGAAGTATTTCGTCCAGTTGCCGGAACTTGTCCTCGAAGGGCGCTGTCTCATGGGCCGCCCCTTCATGGGCCGCCGCCGGTCCCATCGCAGCCCATGCAAGGAGCAGCAGCGCCGCTGCCGATCTCACCACCGCCCATGCTGGCACGCGCGCCGCCAGCCGTCCGCGCTGCCCCGCCGCCGCCGAAACGGCATGGGAGTATGCAGGTTGTTCAATCATCATTTTTCCTCCAGCGGGGCTGTCTTCCGGCAGATCTCCACCCTTGGTCATCGCGTCCTTTACCGCGGCTGTGATCGCATCCGTCATCGTGTTTCTTCCTCATGGCTTGCCGCGGTCCTCGCCGCGCTCACCTCGGCCAACGGCGCTTCCCAGTGCGGAAGCAGCTCGAGTCCCGCGGCGGCGGCCAGCGCAGGCGCAATATGGCGCGGCGTGACCGGTCTGGCAACTACCGCCGGCTGCAAGCCCAAGCCGTAGAAGATGATCGGCACGCTGCGGTCGTGCAGGTGCGGCGAGCCGTGACTGGCCGCATACCTGGGGGGCTCGCTGCTGAAAAAGCTGTTCTCGGCCGGCACCAGGTATATTTCGCCGCTACGCCCGGAGTAGACGTTATTGCGGATCAGTTCGCACAGTTCGGCCGGCTTGCAGGAGTCCAGTCGGGCAACCGGGATGGCGCGCGATATCTGGGGAAGGGCCTCGAACCATTCCGCCGCCTTGTCAGCAACCTGACCGGCTTCCAGACCGGCCTGCGCGATCTCCTTGAGGTCCAGGTAGACCCATGGCGCCGCCGTGCGCAGCACGAGGTCCTGCTCAACTCCGAAGCGCGAGCGAAGAGCGCTATTCAGTTCGCGGGTGAGCGCGGAGGAAAAGATGCGCGAGGCCTGCGGGTCCGCGCCCGGAACCGATTCCGGAATCGGGCGCATGCCATGATCGGAACTCAAGACCAGCAGAAATCGTTCGCGGCCGAGGCGCTCTTCAAGTTCCGCGATGATCTCGGACAGCAGCCGATCCAGCCGGTGAAGGTTGTCTTCGGCCTCGCGGCTGTTGTGACCGAAGGCGTGGCCGATCCGGTCGGTGGCCGACAGGCTGATCGACAGCAGGTCGGGATGCTCGTCCTCGCCCAGCGATTCCTCTTCAATGATCGCCTTGGCCAGACCGGCGGTAATGGCGTCGCCTTGCGGCGCGTAGCGCAACTGATCGAAGTGCCGGGGAGTGCCTTGCGGCGCGAAACGGTGCGGGAACTCCCGCGTCCAGCCCTCCGGAGGGCGCTCCCACACTCGCCCATCCTCGTAACGGTAGCCCTCTTCGGGAAGCAGCAGCTCCCACGTATTCGGCAAGTCCTCGTGCGCCTCGGCGTTGTAGGCTGCAAGCCATTCCGGAACGCGCCCGTCCGGGTAGTAGTAGGTGCTGGTGACGAAGGTGCCGGTGTTGCTTGAATACCAGAAGGCCTTGCCCTGCTTACCCGCAAGGAAAACCGCGCCCCGGTCCTTGATGGATACGGCGAAAACCTTGCCGCGGCCCTGCGACTGGGCGTGCAGCAGGTCCGCCAGCGCCGGAGCCGCCAAACGCGTCGGCGAAACGCCCGTTCCTTCATCGCCCAGCAGGGAATGGCGGGCATCCCGGACGCTGGCCACGGACCGTTGCTCGTTTCGCTGGAACCAGAAATTGGAGATCACGCCATGCACGGCGGGGTGGACGCCGGTAGAGAGGGTTGCATGGCCGGGCGCCGTAGCGGTGGTTGCGTGGTCGAAGGCCGCATTGGCATACACCAGGCCGTTGCGCCAAAGCCGACGGAATCCCGAACTCGAAGGCTTGTGCGCCCATTCCCGCGTACGCTCGGCGGTGAGTTGGTCCACCACCAGGATCACCGTGAGAGCGGGCGCCTCGGCAGCCGGCGTTTCCGGGGCGGCATGGATTCCGTTCTGGGCGAGCCCGAGCGCAGCCGCCAGCACCGCCATGCGCCGAAATGTTTTCATAAAGGTAATTCCTCGGGGGCAAGGCGGCAGTATGCCGTAAGGCAAGACGCTAGCATTTCGTGGGGCAGGATTTGAGCATTCCGTGGGGCAGGGCGTGAGCATTTCAGCGGGGCAGGGCGTGTGAATGTAACGCAAACTGCTGCGCGCTGCGCTCGTTCCTGCGCCCTTGTAACGAAACCGTAATGAATTCGTAACACTTGCTTTACGCCAGGCCCGCAAAATTCCTTCCATTCTCCGCCCATCATTGCGCTCTGCCAAACCGGGAGGTTGCGCCATGCTCTCAGTACCCGCACCCGCCCATCTACGCCTTACGGCAATCGCGTTGCTCGTTATGCTCGCGCCCCTTAGTTCGCTGCTCGCCGAGGGTGCGCTGGAGGGCCGCGTGAGCGACCAGTCCGCAGAGGTTTATTTCGAAGGAGCGATTGTGAGCCTGCCGGAACTTAACGTCGAGCGCGTGACCGACTCGGCCGGCCGGTTCCGGTTTCAGAGCGTTCCCGCCGGCGACTACCGCCTGGAGGTCAGTTACGTCGGCGCGGAACCCGTTTCGGTGGCGGTTTCCGTGCGCGAAGGCCAGACCGAAACGGCCGATGTGCGGATCGGCGCCCAGGTGGCCCCGGTGGAGAACATCATTGTGATCGGGCAGGCTGCCGGGGCCTACGGTGCCATCAACCGGATGCGTTCGGCCGATAATCTGATTTCCGTTGTGACCAGCGATTCCATGGGGCAGTTCCCCGACGAGAACGTGAGCGAGGCGCTGCAGCGCATCAACGGCGTCTTTATCGAACGCGACCAGGGAGAGGGCCGGTTCGTGGGGGTGCGCGGCATCGATCCGCAACTGAACGTGGCCAGCATCAACGGGCTGAACGTGCCGGCGCCGGAAAGCGACCGGCGCAACGTCGCCCTGGACGTCATTCCGTCGGATCTGGTCGAAAGCCTGGAGGTCACCAAGACGCTCACGCCCGACCAGGACGCCGACGCCATCGGCGGCACGATCAACATCAAGAGCCTGAGCGCCTTCGACCGCCAGGGGATGAGCTACAAGCTCAAGGGACAGTCCTTCTACAACGATCTGCAGGGTAGCCGCGGCAGCAAGTTTTCGGGAACCTTCACCAATGCCTTCGATTTCGGCGGCGGCGAGCTGGGTCTGGCGATGAGCATTTCCACCAACGAGAGGGAATTTGGCACCGACAATCTGGAAGCCGACGGCGGCTGGGAGGAAGACGGCGGCCTGCGCTATCACGAAGAACTGGAGAAGCGCAATTACGAGATCACCCGCGAGCGCAACGGACTTGCGCTCAATCTGGATTTCCGGGCCAGCGACACTTCGAGCTATTACCTGCGCACGCTCTACAGCGACTTCTCCGATCATGAACTCCGCAACCGGATCGAGTTCAAGCTCGACAAAGGCGATGTCGAATACGACAGCGACAGCCTTACGGCCACGGACACGCGATTGCAGCGCGAACTGAAGGACCGCTACGAGGAGCAGGAAATCCTCTCGCTGCTGGTGGGCGGCGAGAACCTGATCGGCGACTGGACGATCGAATACAGCGGCGGCTACTCGGAAGCCAGCGAGGCGGAGCCCGGCCGCATCGACACCCAGTTCGAGATGAACGGGGTGGGCTACGCGCGGTACGAGAACCTCGGGCGCGTGCCGTCGCTCTCCTTCAGCGAAGATGGTGCCGTGGCGGAGAATTTCGAGCTTGACGAGATCACCATCGAGGACAACTCCACCAACGACGAGGAGACTGCCTTCAAGATCGACATCACCCGGGACATGACTTTTGGCGGGCACCCCGGCTACATCCGCTTTGGCGCCAAGCACCGGGCGCGCGACAAGATTCGGGACGCCGGTTTGCGCATCTTCGAGAAGTTCGATGATGCGTTTGCTTCGGTGCCCACGCTGGGCCAGTTCGTGTCCGGCTCCACCGACTACATGCTGGGCTCCTACGGACCGTACGTGGACCCAGGGCTGCAGCGCAGTTTCGTTTGGGGCAACATCGGCGGATCGTCGGCCTGCCTGCTGGAGACCTACGACGAAGACGCTTGTCCGTTCATCATGGACGAGGACGGGTCGCGGGTCGGTTCGGCGGCCGACTACGACATCGAGGAAAACGTAACCGCGCTCTACCTCATGCAGAGGATCGACCTCAATGATCTGCGCCTCGTGTACGGAGTCCGCTACGAAGGCACCGATTTCACCGCCAGGGGCGCATACGTTCGCGAAGTGGACGTGAAGGGCCAGGAGGACGTGCAGATATCCCAGTCCCTCTACGAGAGCGATTACAGCAGCGTCCTGCCCAGCATCAATCTGCGCTACAAACTCTCGAAGAACCTGATCCTGCGCGGGGCCTATACCCATTCGATCGCGCGGCCGTCGTTCGGCGACCTCAACCCCACCCCCGACGCGATCGAAATCGAGCAGGATGAAGACGAAATCGAGATGGCCGTGGAAGCCGGCAATCCGGAGCTCAAGCCTTACAAGTCGCGCAACCTGGATTTCTCCGTGGAGTACTACCCCGGCAACATGGGGGCATTGAGCGCCGGCGCGTTCTACAAGCGCATCGACGACTTCGTGTTCAATGCCGACGTGAGTTCCGTCGCGGATCCGTCCGAATACGCGGGGAACATCGCCGTGACCGACCTAGAGGTGTTCAAGCCGCTCAACGGCCAGTCGGCCAGCCTCTACGGGCTGGAACTGGGATGGACCCGCCAGTTCACCGAATTGCCCGGCGCGCTGAGCGGACTGATCCTGATGGCCAACGCCACGCTTACCGACAGCGATGCCGATCTGGGCCTGGACGCGGGCGCCGGCCGCAGCAACGAGTCGAGATTGCCGTTGCAGGCCGACCTGGTAGCCAACTTCGTGGTCGGGTACGAGAAGTATGGCTGGAGCCTCAGGCTGTCATCGGCATACATCGGCAATCGCGTTGCCGAGATCAACCTGGAGAACCAGAGCAACGACCTGTACGAGGACGGTCATCACCAGATCGACCTTACCGTCAAGTACGACGTGAACGAGCAGCTTCAGTTTTACTTCAACGCCATGAACCTGGGCGAGGAGCCCAACTACCGCTACTACGGCCGGTCGCGCTATAACGCCCAGTACGACGAAATCGGACGCTCTTACGTGTTCGGAATTTCCTACCGCAGTTACTGATGCGGTCCTCAGTCATCAAGCGCCGCAAGCTGTGCGCCGCGTGCGCCGCCGCGATTCTGGCCAGCGGCTTCGCCAGCGGATGCTCGGATGAGCCGCCGGTAGCGGCGCGCGCTGATCTTCCCGCCGTCCATGCAGTGGTGGAGACCGAACCGGTGCGTAGCGAGGGCGACGCCGCCGACGATCCGGCGATCTGGATCCATCCGGCGGATCCTTCCCTGAGCCTGATCCTGGGCACCGACAAGCGTCTCGGTTTGGCGGTTTACGACCTTTCCGGGCGGGAAGCGCAGTTCCTGCCGCGCGGGCGCGTGAACAACGTGGACTTGCGCCAGGGCGTGGCAATGGCCGACGGTTTGGCGACTCTGGCGGTGGGCACCAACCGTAGCGAGCGCGCCATGGACATCTACAGCGTTTCAGCGGAAGGCAGGGTGGAGCTGGCAATGGCGCAGCCGCTCGAAATTGATGATCCCTACGGCATCTGCATGCACCTGGACCCTGCCGGCGTCGCCTACGCCTATGTGAACGGCAGCGGCGGAGAATACGAGATCTGGCGTCTGACCGAAGGAGGCGAGCTAGCCCCGGAGCGCATCGACCGATTCTCGCTGCCCACCAAGCCCGAGGGCTGTGTCATCGACGACCTTGCCGGGATCGCCTACATCGGCGAGGAAGAGCATGGCATCTGGAAAATGCCGGCCGGCGCCGGGGGATTCGCCGAGAAAGCCCTCCTTGACTCGGTGGAATCGGACCGCCTTGCCGCCGACGTGGAGGGCCTGGACATCTATCGCACCATGCAAGGACAGGCGATCCTGGTCGCTTCCAGCCAGGGCGACTACACCTACGCCTTCTACGACCTCAACGACGGCGACCGCTATCTCGGCTCCGTGCGCATCGCCGACAATCCCACCTCCGGGATCGACGGCGCCGAAGAGACCGACGGCCTGGCCGTCACCGCGGTCAACCTGGGACCCGGATTCGAGCAGGGCGTGCTGGTCGTGCAGGATGGATTCAACCGCCGCCCCGAAGAAAACCAGAACTTCAAGCTCGTGCCCTTCTCTTCAGTCCTCGCCGCCCTGAATCTGCACGCACCTCCCCCAAGCAAATAAACGCAGCGCGTTTATTTGCTTGGGGGAGGTGCGTGCAGATTCAGGGCGCGCGCCTTCGGGCCTGATCCATCGCTCGTACAATTCCCCGTCCGCCGCAAAACGCGCTTGCACCATGCCGAACCTCGAAGACCTTAGAAAACAACTGGGCGCCATCGACCGGGAAATCATCGGTTTGCTGGCGCTCCGGCAGGAGCTTTCCGCGCAGGTCGGACGCTACAAGCACGACGCCGGCGTCCCCACGCGCGACTTCGCCCAGGAAGTGCGCGTGATCGGCCGGGCCCGCGAGCAAGCCGAAACAGCCGGCCTGCCCGGCCAACTGGCGGAAGATATTGTGCGCTTGCTGATCAACGCGTCGCTGTCGCAGCAGGAGCGCGTGCGCCTTCAGGCCCGCGGCCAGGGCCAGGGCCACAAGGCGCTGGTGGTGGGAGGCGGCGGCAGGATGGGCCGGTGGTTCTGCGAGTTCTTGAGTTCCCAGGGCTACGCGGTAACCGTGGCCGATCCCGCCAAAACGCCACGCAAGCTGCCCTGCGTAAACCGCTGGCAGGAGGCGCCGGGCGAATTCGAACTCACCATCGTTGCAGCGCCGGTCACGGTTAGCGCGGGCATCCTTGCGGAAATGGAACAAGCCCGCCACCCGGGATTGATCTTCGATATTGCCTCGATCAAGAACCCGGTCAAGGACGCCTTGCGGAGCATGGCGTCGGCTGGAATGAAAGTCGCCTCCATTCACCCCATGTTCGGTCCGGATACCGACCTTCTGTCCGGCTGCCATATCCTGCTGATGGACGTGGGTGCGCCGGACGCGGCCGCGGCGGCCGCGGAAGTGTTCGCAGGGACCATGGTTGAAATCCTGCGCGTGCCGGTGGACGAGCACGACGAGTTGATCGCCTGGGTGCTGGGCGTATCCCACGCCATCAACCTGGCGTTCATCAACGCGTTGGAGGAAAGCGGACAGCAGGCCCCAACTCTGGCGCGCTTGTCGAGCACTACCTTTGACGCCCAGCTTGCGGTAGCGCGGGCAGTGGCGGGAGACAATCCGCGTTTGTATTTTGAAATCCAGAGGCTGAACCCGCACGGCGCCGAGGTGCTGGGCGAACTGGTGGACACGGTCGAGAAGCTCTCACGTGTGGTACGCGACGGCGACGAGGCGGAATTTGTGCGCATGATGGAGAGCGGGCGACGCTATCTGGCGAACCGCCGGTAGCAGACCGTCGGTAACGAACCGCCGGTAGCGGCCGATGCCATCCAGCCCCAGGATCCTCCTGAGTCGGCGCTGGTCGGCGCGGGTCGAGTCCTTGCTGGAGGAAGACTACGCAGTAACGCGCAATGTGTCGGACCAACCGATGAGTGCGGCCGCCATGCGCCAGGCTCTGCGCCAGGCGGATGCGTTCTGCCCCACGGTTACCGATCAGGTGGATGCGAGCGTTCTGGGTGCGCCGTCCTGCCGCGTCCGCATTCTGGCCAACTACGGCGTGGGCTTCGAGCACATCGACCTCGAGGCCGCGCGCCGCGCAGGCATCGTCGTGACCAACACCCCGGATGTCCTCACCGATTGCACCGCGGACCTCGCTCTGGGGCTGATCCTGACCACGGCCAGGGGTCTGGCGCGCGGCGACCGGCTGGTTCGGGCGGGTGACTGGACCGGCTGGTCCCCGGCGTCCATCTACGGAAATCGCGTCAGCGGCAAGGTTCTGGGGCTGGTGGGCTTTGGCCGGATTGGACGGGCGGTAGCGCAACGCGCCCACCAGGGCCTGGGCATGCGGGTGCTCGTTTACACGCGTCGCCTTCCACGCGACGAGCAGTCGCAGTCGCTTGGCGTGGAGGTTTGCAGCGATCTGGATGAACTGCTTGGCCGAAGCGATGTGGTGTCGCTGCACTGCCCCGTCACGCCCGAAACCGTCAAGATGATTGGTGAAGCGCAACTGGCCCGTATGCGCCGCGGCGCCATCCTGATAAATACGGCGCGCGGCGCGCTGGTGGACGAGGACGCGCTGGCGCATGCGCTGCGCTGCGGGCAGCTTGCCGGGGCCGGACTCGATGTGTACTCGCGTGAACCTGAGGTTCCCGAGGCACTGAAACAAATGGACCAGGTGGTGCTGCTTCCGCACCTCGGCAGCGCGACCGTGGAAACCCGGGAAGCCATGGGGCTGCGGGTGAAGAAGAACCTGGATTGCTTCTTCGCGGGCGAAGAGCCCCCGGACCGCGTGGCCTGACCGCCGCATGGCTTGAGCATTGCATCGCCTGCCCCTGGATTGCGCCTTACAATGCGGGGCAACAGAAGGCTTACCGGAGTACAGGGTCATGAAATCGCGTGCAGCCGTAGCTTGGGAAGCAGGCAAGCCACTGGAAATCGAACATGTGAACGTGGAGGCCCCGCGCGAAGGAGAGGCGCTGGTGCGCATTGTGGCCACCGGCGTGTGTCACACGGATGCCTACACCTTGTCCGGGGATGATCCCGAAGGCGCGTTTCCGGCCATACTCGGCCATGAGGGCGGTGGAATCGTGGAGGAAGTCGGCGCCGGAGTCACCAGCGTCAAGCCTGGCGACCATGTCATTCCGCTGTACACGCCCGAGTGCCGGGAGTGCAATTTTTGCGCGTCGGGCCTCACCAATCTCTGTCAGGCGATTCGCGTGACCCAGGGCCAGGGCCTGATGCCGGACGGCAGCAGCCGATTTTCTTCCGACGGAAAAACCATCCTGCACTACATGGGTACGTCCACGTTCTCGGAATACACGGTGCTGCCGGAGATCGCCCTGGCCAAGGTCAACCCCGCGGCGCCGCTGGACAAGGTCTGCCTGTTGGGCTGCGGCATCACGACCGGGATCGGCGCGGTGCTGAACACAGCCAGGGTTCGGGCCGGCTCCACGGTAGCCGTGTTCGGGCTTGGAGGAATCGGCCTGAGCGTAATCCAGGGCGCGGTTATGGCGGGCGCCGAGCGCATTATCGGCATCGACATCAACCCGGCCAAGTACGAAATGGCCGGACAACTGGGGGCCACCGACTTCGTCAACCCGAAGGATCACGGCGCGCCCATCCAGGAAGTCATCGTGGAAATGACCGGTGGCGGCGTGGACTATTCGTTTGAATGCGTAGGAAACGTGGAGTTGATGCGATCGGCTCTGGAGTGCTGCCACAAGGGCTGGGGCGAGTCCGTCATCATCGGCGTGGCCGGCGCGGGCCAGGAAATCGCCACCCGGCCGTTTCAGCTGGTGACGGGCCGGGTGTGGCGCGGCACCGCTTTCGGCGGAGTGCGCGGGCGCAGCGAGCTTCCGGGCATGGTGGACCAGTACATGGCGGGCGAAATCGAGGTGGACCGCATGATTACGCACACCATGCCGCTGGACGACATCAACGATGCCTTCCATTTGATGCACGAAGGCGAGAGCATCCGTTCGGTGGTTCATTTCCAGGGCCTGATCGAGGTCTGAGAGCGTCGGTGTCTGAGATGGCGGCATGCTGAGAGCGGCGGCATGAATATCGTGGCGGAAAGCCGGTGCCACGAAGGCCGGCAGCTTACCGTCGAGCACCAATCCAGTGCCTGCAACGGCCCGATGCGCTTCGCATTGTTCCTGCCCCCGGCCGCCGCCGGAGGCAACAAGGCGCCCGCGGTGTACTTCCTTTCCGGCCTGACCTGCACCGAGGAGAATTTCACGGTCAAGGCGGGCGCCCAGCGCGTCGCGGCGGAACTCGGTCTGGCGTTGGTCGTTCCCGACACCAGCCCCAGAAACACGGGCATTGCCGGGGAGGATGACGAAGATTTTCTCGGTTCGGGCGCGGGGTTCTACGTCAACGCGACCAGGGACCCCTGGTCGGCCCACTACCGGATGTACGACTACGTGAGCAGGGAATTGCCCGAGTTCGTCGAATCGTCCTTTCCGATCGACCCGCTGCGCCGCGGCATCTGCGGCCATTCCATGGGCGGTCATGGCGCATTGGTGGTTGCCCTGCGCAACCCCGGCCGCTACCGGTCCGTTTCCGCTCTGGCGCCGATCTCCAATCCGTCGGCTTCTCCCTGGGGACGCGCGGCCTTTTCGGCCTACCTTGGAGACGAAGAATCCCAGTGGTGGGAATACGACGCCAGCCGGCTGGTGCGCAAGGCGCCCCTGGACCTGGAAATCCTGGTCGACCTAGGCAGCGGCGATCCATTCCGCGAAGAGGAACTCAAGGTGGAGCAGTTCGTGGCGGCCTGCCGCGAATCCGGGCAGAAGATCAGCTTTCACCTGCGCGGCGGTTACGATCACGGCTACTTCTTCGTGAGCACATTCATCAAGGCGCACCTCGGCCATCACGCCTCGGCGCTGGTGCCGTGACCGGCTCGTATTGCCGCATCAGAGCGGGTGCGGCGTGTCACGCCACGGGTGTCCGCCGATGACTGACTTGAGTGGGGTGCCTCCCCACGATCCACTGCCCATTCTCAAGCAATGGCTGGAGCGCGCGTCGGACTTGACGGACCGCCGCAATCCGCATTCGCTTGTTTTGGCCACTACCGGCGCGGAGGGCCGCCCGGATGCTCGCGTGATACTTCTCAAGCGCTTTGACGATCGAACCGGTTATCTGGTTTTCTACACCAACTACGAATCGGCAAAGGGTCGGCAACTGGAGGCTCTTGCCGAAGCCTGCGCCGTATTTCACTGGGACCGGCTGGGCCTGCAGGCGCGCCTTCGCGGGCCGGTGGTTGCGTCACCGGCCGCGGAGAGCGATGAGTATTTCGCCACCCGGGGCTGGCAGAGTCAGCTTGCCGCCTGGTCCAGCCGCCAGAGCCGCACGGTTTCCTCCCGCGCCGAACTCAACGCGCGCATGAATGAAACGGCGGGGCGCTTCGGCGGCGATCGGGATGACTGGAGCCACGCGCCGCCGCCCGGGGCCGTTACCCGTCCCCCGTTCTGGGGCGGTTACCGCCTGTTCGCAAGGACCGTGGAGCTATGGATGCAGGGTCAGGCGCGCCTTCACGACCGCATTCTCTGGTCCCGCAATCTCGAAGCCGCCGGCGAATCCGGCTTCCGCCGCGGCCCGTGGAGCGCCAAACGCCTTCAGCCGTAACGCCGAGCCGCTACCGGATGGCCCGCTGCTGCAGTGCGCCCGCTCCTGTCCCGGCTATTGTCTGAGGTCGATTTTCTTCCCCCTCCTCTCGCAGGGGACGCATGAACCCATCCGTGGGGCTCGGCAACGGCATCCTGCTGTTGACGCCCCTGCGAGAGGAGGGGGAAGAAAATCGACCTCAGACAATAGCCGGGACGGATCCAGGCAATCAGTAGATCCAGCCCAGAATTACGGCTACGGCTACGATCGGTCCCCACACGAAGAGCAGGCTGCGGTCCACCAGGGCAGCGGCCCCCCGCGCGCGGTCGGGACGGTCGCCCAGAGCTTGCGCGCCCACGGCCCCGAGTACGGAGTCCGTGCCTTCGGACAGATTGACTTGCTGGTTCGGGGATACGCCCCGCCAGGCGTTGATGGCGTCATCGAAATTGCCGGCGAGGGCGAAGCTTGTGGCGGTAATGCGGGCGGGGACCCATGCCGCCAGGGCGTGCAGCATGGCCGCGGCGCGATGCAAATCCTCGCCTCCCGGCAGGGTGGCCGTGTATCGGCGCAGGCTGTTGAGCACGCGAAAGCCGAAGGCGAACGCAGGTCCCAAAGCCCCCGCGACCAGGAACCAGAAAACCACGCCGAATATGCGATTGTTGGCCTCCAGATAGGTCGCCTTCTCCACGGCTGCCATTTGTTCCTCCGGTTCTTCCGGAGCGTCGCCGCCGATCAGGGACTCGGCCTGCGCCTTGGCGCCATCGCCGTCGCCGGATTCCGATGTGTCCTGATAGGCGAGGGCTTCCCCTTTGAGGTCCCGCGGCCCGAAGGAGATCAGCAGCACCCCGATCGCGAACACGAACCACAGAATCTCCAGTGAACTGTCCCTCAGAAGCCAAGCCACTATCCCCACCGGAATGGCGCAAGCCAGCGTAATGCCGGCAATCACGAAGGGCGCGGCGCGGGCCTCCAGGCGCAGCACTTTCTCCGCCTGGCGATTGGCCTGTTCTTCGAACGGCCGCAACTCGCGCAAGTGCGACCAGCGCGCCAGGTAACGCTCGGCGTAGATGCCAATAAGCAGGGCGATCAATTTCATTGTTCTTGCTCCGCAGCCCTTGCCAAACCTGCCGCCAGCCGGACCCAGTCGAATGTTTGTCCCGGGTCCCACTTGCGGCCGGGCGCAATATCGCTGTGGCCCACCACAGGAGCGCGTCCGAGCGGTGGAAGTCCCGCCCGCAGCGCGCCGATGGTGGCGCAGACCTGATTGTATTGCCAATCGGTGAACGCTGTGGCCTCATCGCCTTCCAGTTCGATTCCCACCGAGTAGTCGTTGCAGTCCGGTTGTCCGCGAAACTCCGATTTTCCCGCATGCCAGGCCCGGTCCAGCACGCTTACGAACTGCACCAATTCCCCGCTGCGCCGCACCAGAAAGTGCGCCGATACGCGCAGATCGGCCAAGCTGCGGAAATACGGATGGGCCGCGCAATCCAGCCTGCCATGAAACAGGTCCTCGATTTCCCTGCCGCCGAACTGGCCCGGCGGCAGGGAAATCGCGTGCAGCACGATGAGGTTCGCCTGACGCCCTGGCGGCCGCGGGTCGCGGTGCGGGCACAAGGAATGCCGCGCGCCCTGCATCAGGCCGGTTTGAGGGTTCAAAACGAGCATGCTGGCCTCGTTTTGCGGCTGGGGAAGCCTGAGTGTGCCGTCCAGCGAATACCGGCCATGATCTGCGGCCACACTACGATCACCCTTAAAATGTTGGCGGCAAGCACCAATTCACTACTCTCTCACTAAAGTGACCAAGAAATCCCGCAAACTGGGCGTGGTGATGGACCCAATAGCGACCATCACCCCGCAGAAGGATAGCACCCTGGCGCTGCTTCGCGATGCGCAGCGGCGGGGAATTGCGCTGTTTCACCTGACGCTGAACGACATCGACATTCGCGACGGGCGCGCCGTCGGACAGGCGGCGCCGCTTGCCGTGACCAACGACGACTCCGACTGGTTCCGCCTCGAACCCCCGCAGGACATGGCCCTGGGCGAACTCGACATGCTCTTCATGCGCAAGGACCCACCGTTCAACGCCGAGTACATTTTCGCCACCTACGTATTGCAGCGCGCGCAGGCCGAGGGCGCTTTGGTGGTGAACGATCCGCAGGCCTTGCGCGACGTCAACGAGAAGGCGTTCACAGCCTGGTTTCCCGATCTGACGCCGCCCGCCATCATCACCCGGTCCATCGACCGGATGCGCGATTTTCTCGACGAGCACGGCCATATCGTGGTCAAGCCGCTGGACATGATGGGTGGGCATTCGATTTTCGCCCTGGACCGGTCGGACAAGAACCTTGCGGTGATTCTCGAAACCATTACGGCGGGCGAGACCCGCTTCGCGATGGCTCAGCGGCACCTGCCCGAGATCGCTGAAGGAGACCGCCGCATCCTGCTGATCGACGGTCGCGCGCTGAGCCCGGCTCTGAATCGCGTGCCGCGCGGCGACGACAACCGCGGCAACCTCATGGCCGGCGCCCGCGCGGAGCTATGCGAACTCACGCCGCGGGACCTGCAGATCTGCGAGCGGGTGGGGGCGGAACTGGCGGTGCGCGGCGTGGCCTTCGCCGGACTCGACATCATCGGCGACTACCTCACGGAAGTGAACATCACCAGCCCTACGGGCATACGCGAGATCCAGGACCTCGCCGGGGTGGACGCCGCGGCCCTGCTGTTCGACAGCCTGCTGGCCCGCCTGGAGTAGCAGGCAGCCGGCTTTCGGGGGAACAACAGGGACAGGACACCGATTCGCGCCGCTATAATCTGCGAAGGTATTCGGTTCCGATCCGTCATGGAAGAAATCAACTCCCTGTCCGGCAAGCTCCTCATCGCCATGCCGGGCATGCCCGACTCGCGATTCCGCCAGACGGTAACGTATCTGTGCGGCCACAACGCCGATGGCGCGCTGGGCATTGTTATCAACCGTCCCTCGGGCATGAAGCTCGGCGAGGTCTTCGAGCAACTCTCGCTGGACAGCAAGGACGATGATCTCGCCAATCAGAACATCCTCAAGGGCGGACCGGTAAACCGCGAACGCGGCTTTGTGCTGCATGAAGCCGGAGGAACCTGGGACTCGACAATTTCGATGTGCGGCAATATCGAAGTGACCACATCGAGGGACGTGCTGTCGGCCATCGCCTACGGCAAGGGTCCGCGCCGCGCGTTGCTGGCCCTGGGTTGCGCGGGCTGGGGCGAAGGCCAACTGGAGCGCGAACTGCGTTCCAATTCCTGGATGGTTGTGGACGCCACTGAAGAAATACTCTTCGACACGCCTTTCGAGCAGCGCTGGGCGGCATCCGCGGCGCTGTTGGGCGTGGACGTGTCGCAGCTAGGGCTGCAAGCGGGCAACGCCTGACTCGCGATCCTTCACACTGCGCGGCGTACGTGATCCGCACCGAGCTTGTGATTCTCACCGCGCCGCGTCCGTGATGCTCACCCGGCCTGCGATTGCCCTTGATTTCGGAATGAAGCGCGTGGGCGTGGCGACTGCCACTGGCGGCGTGATCACGGCCCGCAAGCACCTGCCGGCGCGCGCCGGGCTGCCGGAATGGAGCGAACTGGACCGGCTGGTTCGCGAATACAATCCGCAGGTCCTGGTATTGGGCAGTCCACCGGACCCCGAATCCGGATTCGGGCTTGCGCTGAAACGGTTTTGCGGGCGCTTGAAAAGCCGCTACGGGCTGTCGGTGGAAACGATTCAGGAACACCTCACGACCCGCGAAGCTGACGCCTGGCTGCGGGACCAGCGTTCAAACGGCGAACTGGGCCGGCGGGTTCGCAAGGGAGAAGTCGATAGCCTTGCCGCCTGCCTGATCGCCCGGGACTGGCAGGAGAAACAGACATGAACATTCGGAAATTCTTCGCTGCGCTGGCGGCGGCGTTCGTGGTGAGCGGCGCTCTGCCGGCCGCAGAACTGGTTCTGGTTGCCGGCGGCTCCGGACGCACTGGTCACGCGGCCGTGCGGCTGCTGGACGAACAGGGCTACGCGGTGCGCGCCACCACTACCAATCGCGAACGCGCCGTGCAAAGGCACGGCGATCAATGGGACTGGATAGAGCTGGACGTGCGCGACCGTGACGCCGTGTTTGCGGCCATGAAAGGCGTGGACTACCTGATTTGCGCCATCGGCACGCGGTCTCTGGTTGGCGGCAACGGCCCGAAGTTCGTTGATTATGGCGGCGTGGTGAACCTGGTGGACGCCGCGGTGCAGGAGGGCGTGCGGCATTTTGTCGTGGTGTCGTCGGCAGCAGCGGGTCCCTACCGCGAGCGCAGCCGAATGATCATTTTCGCGCGCGCCAGACACTGGAAGACCATGGGAGAAAACCATCTCAAGCGCAGCGGCCTGGCATACACGGTGATCGGGCCCAGCGCCCTGCGCGAAGAACCTGCGGACGGCGGCGAACCGCTGCGCGTAATGGCCCGCGCCGACTACGAGACGGGCGCAGTGGCGATTGCCGACGTGGGGATGCTGGCGGTCGACGCCCTCGGCAATCCGGATGCACGCAACAAGAGCTACGGGGTTGTGCGCGACGAATCCGTGGCGCCTGGCGCCTGGCGCGAGATGCTCAAGACGATCGAGATCGACAGCCTCACGGAAGAGGCGCCGGATCATCCACTGATGCCCTAGCAGCCCGTGGTGAAAGTCCCCCGCCGCACCGAGAACGGCGTGGCGCCTCTCCCGGTTCGGCGGCTGTGCAATTCATATACTCCATGACTCTTTCTCCCAAGCGGACGCATCATGCAAGCTGACCCGGTTTTCGTGGAGGAAGGCGAAGTCGTCTCGCACCGGCAATTCCCGGGGGGGCAGTTCCGACTTCGGCTGCGCACGCCACGCTGCGCCGCCGCCGCGCGACCGGGCAGCTTCGTCCATTTGCGCTGCGGCTCGGAGTTGCTGCAGCGCCGGCCGCTGTCGATCATGCTTGCCGATGCCCGGGAGGGCTGGATCGAACTGCTCTACAAGACCGGCGGCCAGGGGCTTACGCTGCTTTCCAGCGCCGGCCCCGGTTCCACGCTGCATTCCATGGGGCCGATCGGACACGGCTTTTCCCTGTCCGAAAAGCACCCCATCGTGCTCCTGCTGGGTGGCGGCGTCGGCATTCCGCCGGTGCTCTTTCAGGCCCAGCGGCTGGCGGGCAACGGCAAATGGAGCCCGCGGCTGTTCCTGGGTTCGGAGTTGCCTTTTCCGTTTGCTCTCGAAAAGCGCGGCCGGCGCGGCAAGGGCGGGACAGCAGGCAAGCGCGGCAAAGGCGGCAAGGGCGGCAAGCGCGGCAAGGGCGGCAAGGGCGGCAAGGGCGGCAGGGATGGCAAGGGCGGCAGGGAGAGTCGTTTGCGGTGCGCCGAGCAATGGGGCGTGCCTTCGCATTTGGCCAGCAATGCGGGTCTGGACGGCTGCTATCGTGGCAATCTGACCGACTTGGCGCGCGAATGGCTGGGTGAATTGCCGCCGGCGCGTTTGCCTCAAGTGGCGGTGTACGCCTGCGGGCCGGAGCCGATGCTGGAGGCGTCGGCCAGTCTGGCGGCGGAGTTCGGCGTCTACGCCGAGCTGTGCCTGGAGGAATACATGGCTTGCGCGGTGGGCGGTTGCGCCGGCTGCACGGTTGAAGCGCACACGCCCGACGGCCGGGCCATGAAGCGGGTGTGCGTGGACGGACCGGTGTTTCCCGCCAGTTGGATTTATCCGGGATAGGTTGGGGCAATGCGACCGCTGTTTATCGGTCTGATCTCCGGCACCAGCATGGACGGCGTGGATGCCGCGCTGGTGGACTGCTCCGGCCCCGATCCGGCACTCATCGCCACGCTTGCCGCTCCTTATTCGGACGCGCTCTCGCAGCGACTGCTTGCCGCTGTGCACAGCCAGGGAGAGTGCGTGCTTAAGGAATCCGCAGCCCTGGACGCCGAGGTGGCGCAATCCTTTGCCCAGGCCGCCCTGGCGGTTCTGGACAAGGCGGGCGAACACGCCTCGCGCGTGGAGGCTATCGGCAGCCACGGCCAGACGCTCTGGCACGCTCCACAGAGTGCCGCCCCGGCGAGTGCCGCCCCGGCGAGTGCCACGCCGCAGAGCGACGGGCCGAAGAGCGACCCGCCGGGGAGCGACATCCCGGCTAGTGCCGCCCCGACGAGTGCCGCGCCGCATACCGTGCAGATCGGTTCGCCCGCGCGCATCGCGGCCCTCTCGGGCATGGTCACAGTGGGCGATTTTCGCTCCGCGGACATGGCCTTGGGAGGGCAGGGCGCGCCGCTGGCGCCGATGTTTCATCAATGGTTGTTCGGACGGGACGGTGAGGAGCGCGCGGTCGTGAACATCGGAGGCATCGCCAATCTCAGCGTGTTGGCGGCCGATGGCGCGGTGACCGGTTATGACACGGGACCGGGAAACACGCTGCTGGACGGCTGGACCAGAGAGCACCTGGGCAAGCCGTTTGACGAGGATGGCGAATGGGCGCGGTTGGGGAGCGTGCGGACGGGACTGCTGAAGCGTCTTCTCGCTGACGAGTATTTCCACGCCCAGCCGCCCAAGAGTACCGGCCCCGAGCGCTTCAATCTGCGCTGGCTTGAGCGCGCAGACTCCGCTGGGGCGCCGGCCGTGGATGTGCAGGCGACGTTGGTGGAACTCACCGCGGTCAGCATCGCTGATGCCGTTGAGGCTTCCTGCCCTGGCGCGGCTCTGGCGGTTTGCGGCGGCGGGGCCTCCAACGGCTTTCTGATGGATCGCTTGGCGGCGCACTGCCCCGAATCGCGTCCGGTCAGCACGCAAGCATGGGGCGTGCATCCGGACTGGGTGGAAGCCGCCGGTTTTGCGCTGCTGGCGCGCGCCCGCTTGCGGGGCGAGCCGGGCAATGCGCCGTCGGTTACCGGTGCGCGCTCGGCCATTCCGCTCGGCGGCGTGTTCCTGCCCGTGCAAGAATAAGCAAACTATGAACCGCAGCATGAGAACGGTGGATCATGCCGACCCGCGCGCGCACTCGCTGGCGGCCCGCTTGGCGCGCGATTGGGCGCTGGCAAGGCGCATTCTGCGCATGCTGTGGTTCTACTTCTCCGAAGGACGCCGGGTGCGCAAGGCCTATGCCGCCTGCCAACAAGAGAGAAGGACCTACTGGGTCGATACGCCGAACGGGAAGCGTTGATGAGCGCAGCCGCTAAGCGCATTCGCCCGGATCGCATTCGCCCGACGGACCCGCCACCGCCGGAGTACGCCTTCGGCTACGTGGATCCGCCGCGTTCCGGGAACGAGATCAACGGTTTGGGCGAGCGCGAATGGCGTCCGGCCACCGCCGTGTTCCACAACGCCGGCAACGCGCAACTCGATTGGCAGGCGCTGGATGATTTCTTCGGGATGATCAATCCATGGCGCGTGGTCCGCCAGGTCGTCGCCAATGCCTGGCAGTTGCGCAAACGGGACGGCCCGGTGGCGCGGCGACGGGTGGAGGCGGACCCTGCCGAAATGAGCGAGCGGATCAAGGACGCCGCCCGCAGATTCGGCGCGGACCTGGTGGGAATCGCGCCTGTCGGCCCGGACGCCATCTTCGCCGGGCGCACACCTCCACACGGCACGGCGATCTGCATCGGACTTTCCATGGATCAGGAAAAGATGGCGCATGTCCCGCAGGACACCGCTGCCGAGGAAGTGATGCGCGCCTATCGGAAGATCGCGCGCGTTGCCTTGCGCCTGGCGCGTTACGTGCGCAAGCTGGGGTGGCCGGCGAGACCGTATGGTAATCCCAACAGTACCGACATCCTGCACATACCCCTGGCGATCGCGGCAGGCCTCGGCCAGCTTGGCAAGCATGGCTCCATGATCAGCAAGGAGCATGGTTCGAACTTCCGTCTGGCGGCGGTGCTGACCGACCTGCCGCTGGCCTTCGACGAACCGGTTGACATCGCGGTCGACGATCTGTGCCAGGGTTGCCGGCGCTGCGTGGTGGATTGTCCGCCCGATGCCATCTTCAACGAGAAGCAATGGGTGCGGGGGGAAAAGCGCTGGTACGTGGACTTCGACAAGTGCATCCCGTATTTCGTGAAAACCCACGGCTGCGCCATCTGCATCGAAGTCTGCCCTTGGAGCCGCCCTGGCCAGGGTCCGAAGCTGGTCGAGAAGCTCATGGCCAAACGTCAGCGCCGCGCCAACCTCTCAAATTCATCCACTCCGCCCTGAAGACGCCTTTCAGGTGGACAGTAAACTATGCCGCCGGGCCGCCCCGCCTTGCGGACCTCCGGGCAAGGCCTTGGAGTTACTGCCGAGAATATCAGTTGCGGGGGCCGAACAGGCCAGTACCGGTGCGCACCATGGTTGCGCCGCATTCCACTGCAAGCTCCAGATCCGCGGTCATGCCCATGGAAAGCGTGTCCATTCCCGCTCCCGAGGCGTTCAGTCGGTCGAACAATTCACGCAGGCGCAAATAGGCGCTGCGGGGCGCGTCGGGCAAGGGCAGGCCCATCAGACCACGCAACTGCAAGCGAGGCTGCGCGCCGATTAGCGCAACTAGTTCGGGCGCTAGACCGGGATTCAGCGCAGGGCGCTGGTCCTGCTCCTGCATCCGCACCTGGATACATACCTGCAACGGCGGCAGATCAGCCGGGCGCTGGTCAGCCAGCCGCAAGGCGATTCGCTCACGGCTCACGGTTTGCACCCAATCGTATCGCTCCGCCACCAGGCGGGTCTTGTTCGACTGCACGCGGCCTATGAAGTGCCATGCTGCCGCTTGGTCCGCCGCATCCATCTTTGCGATTCCCTCGTGGACATAGTTTTCGCCGAAATCCTCCAGGCCCGCAGCCTGCGCCGCGCGCACGGCCTCCACTGCATGCGCCTTACTCACGGCCAGGATACGCACTTCCTCGGGCGACCTGCCGGAGCGCTGCGCCACCTCGGCAATACGGGACCGAATCCGCTCCAGGCGCTGCGCCACCTGGTTCGCCCGCGCGTCAAAACCGGCGCTCGCACACATGGCGCGCATTCTCGCATGAATGACCCGAAGCGCTTGCGCTGTTCACATCGGTACCGAACCCATAAAGTGAACGTGCGGGTGTCGCTATCAGAAAGTTGATGCGCGCCTTTGCGTCCGTTACCGGACTATTCGTTGCGGGGTCGAGCGGAGCCTTTGCGTCTATCTCAAAGAAATACAGAAGAGCCGTAGTGCAGCGCAGGTAAGCCCATTTCGTATATTCTCGCGTTATGAGTTCGGCTGAACGGCAATTGGTGGAGTTGCGCCGCGGTGCGGTGGACCTCGTGCGCGAGGAAGAGCTGCTGGAGCGGCTGCGCGAAGGGCGGCCGTTGCGGGTGAAGTGTGGGTTCGATCCCACGGCGCCGGATTTGCATCTGGGGCACGTGGTGATCCTTACCAAGATGCGCCAGTTTCAGGATTTCGGGCACGAGGTCATCTTCCTGATCGGGGACTTCACCGGGATGATCGGTGATCCGTCCGGGCGCAGCAAGGCGCGGCCCACGTTGACCGAGGAAAAGCTCAAGGAGAATGCCGATACGTACGCCGAACAGGTTCATCGCGTGCTCGATCCCGAGCTCACACGGGTGGAGTTCAACTCCCGCTGGATGAACCGCCTCGGCGCGGCCGACCTGGTTCGGCTGGCGGGCAAGCGGACGCTGGCGCGCATGCTGGAGCGCGACGACTTCCGCAAGCGTTTTGGCGAAGGCAACCCGATCGGCCTGCACGAATTCATGTATCCGATCGCCCAGGGCTACGATTCCGTGGCGCTTGAGGCCGACGTGGAACTGGGCGGCACCGACCAGACCTTCAATCTGTTGCTCGGCCGGCAGATCCAGGCCGAGCACGGCCAGCCTTCGCAGATCGTGCTGACCCTGCCGCTTCTGGAAGGAACCGACGGCGTACAGAAGATGTCCAAGTCGCTGGGCAATCACATTGCCATCATGGACCCGCCAGCGGAGATGTACGGCAAGCTGATGTCGGTGTCCGACGAGTTGATGTGGCGCTACCTGGAACTCTTGAGCCTTCGCTCGCAATCCGAACTGGACGAAATGCGCGCCGGCGTGGAGGCCGGGGGTAATCCGCGCGACGTGAAGATGGCGCTTGCTGAAGAGTTGACCGCGCGTTTTCATGGGGAGGAGGAAGCGAATGGTGCGGCGAGTGACTTCGTTCGTCGGCATCGCCGCGGCGAAACGCCTGAAGAAATGCCGGAAGTCAGCATTGCCGGCGCCGATGGCGGAATGCCGCTGGGCGAACTGATCCGCCGCGCCGGCTTGGCCGGTTCCAATGCCGAAGCGATGCGCCTCATATCCCAGGGGGCCGTTCGTCTGGATGGGGAACGGGTCCGTAACCGTGCCTTGCGGGTGCCCACGGGGAGCACCCGCGTAGTGCAGGTTGGCAAGCGCCGCTTCGCCAGGTTGAAGATAGTGAACAGTTCGGCGAGGCCTGGCGGGGAATCCGGGCCGGGGTGAAAGAAGATGCATCGATCCCAATTCCGCGCGCTACCACTCGCGCGACTGCTCGCGAGCGTCTGAGCGGATGATTTCCGGCGAACGGATACCGGCGGTGGCGCGGCATGCGCTGCATTTTCACGGATGGCGAGTGCTGGCCGGCTTGTTCTGTATTTACGGCATTTCCAACGGCATTTCCAACACGATCATGCCGCTGATGTATCCCTATCTGATGGAGGAATTCGGCTGGACGCAGGCGGAAGTGACTTATCCGGCAACGATCAAGTTCGTGTTCGCCTCGCTCTACAACCTGGGCGTGGGCTTTCTCCTGAGCCGTTATTCGCCGCGGCCCATCATGGCGACCGGAGCGCTGATCATGCTGAGTGGTCTGGCCGGGATGCTGGTCATGTCCGAACTTTGGCATTTCCTTGCCGTGTTTCTGCTGGTGGCGTTCGGTTTGTCGATGTGCGGTTTGATTCCCTGCATGTTGACGGTGAGCCGGTGGTTCGTGAAATACCGTGGTCTGGCCGTTGGCATCCTGCTTACGGCTTCAAGCGCTGCGGGCGGGCTGCTGCCCCTGATGATCGATACAACACTGGACGAAAGTGGCTGGCGCGCGGCTCTGCTGATGGTGATCGCGGTGGGGTTTGTGACCATGTTTCTGCCGGTGCTGTGGCCGGTGGTGAAGCGGCCCGAGGACGTAGGCCAGGTTCCCGACGGCCTGGAGAACGCGGCCCGCGCCGGAGAAGTGGGGCAGGCGGAACAGACTGAGCAGGCGGAACAGGCGGGCCAGACGCAACAGGCGGGCCAGACGCAACAGTCAGGGCAGGCGGAACGGAAGCAGCAGAAGGAAAATTCGGGCAGTGGCGCGGGCATCGCCGGGAACATTCCGCTGGCCCAGGTGGCGCGCATGCCGATGTTTTATCTGCTGCTCATCGCCACCGCAGTACTGTGGTTCTGCATCACTGGCGTGCTGCAACACCAGGCGATTTATCTGAAGGAAAGCGCCGCTTTAGGCGACAAGCTGGAGCTAGTCGTCTCCGTGCTCTTTTTCTCGTCCATATTCGGCAAGTTCATTTTCGGGTTCTTGAGCGACCGTTTCTCCAAGTCCAGCATCATGCTGGCGGCAACGCTCAACCTGACAATCGCCCTCGTGATCTTTCGCTTCGTGGAGCACGCGAACATTAGCGTGATCTTTGCCTACGCCGTTGTGATGGGCGTTGGCTTTGCAGGCGCTTTCGTGAGCATCCAGACCATGATTGTGCGGTTCTTTGCGGGTTCCACCTACAGCCGCATTCTGGGAGTTTTCATTGCTGTGGACAACATCGCCGCGGCCGCCGGCGCGTTTGTCCTGGGGCAAATCCGGGTGTCGTCGGGAAGCTATGCTCCGGCTATCGAACTCATGATCGTCCTGGCAGCAGCGGCGTTCGTATGCGTGCTTGGCGTGAAGCGAATCAGCGCCCGTCTCCGGGTCGAATGAGACAGAGTCGGCAATCCGGCCGCCTGGTTGTCGGCCAACGCGCAACGAATCGCGGACGCTGAATCCGAGCCTGCGAACCGGGCTTTGATCTGGACCTGATGGTTGCGCGCACCAGGCAGATCGCGCGGCACAAGGACAATTGCAGCTTGGTGTTCCGCCATGCGCTTGCTGACGGAAAACAGGTGTACGATCGGCAGTCTGGCTTTCGCATGGATGGTGCGCTGGAGGCAGCGCAGTTGTTTGAGGGACTAGAGCTGTTCGAGGACGAGCAGGAGGATGAACAAGGAATGAACGGACACTCAAGGGAATGGGTTCAGTTTGCTGTTGAGGATTTGAACATTGCCGAGAAGCTGGATGCGGACCCCTCGGCAGGTTTCAGATTTTCCGTGTGGCTTGCGCGAGAGGCTACCGAGAAGGCGCTCAAGGGCGTCCTGACGTTCGGGCAGCTTGACTTTCCGTTTACGCACAAGATCACCCAACTCATCGAGATACTGGAAAAATCGGGCCAGCAATTCCCGGAGGAAGCCCGAGACATTGCCGTGCTTGAAATGTTCCCGAAGCTTGATCGTTACCCTGCGCCGGACCCGGTGGCGCTCAACGAAGAAATCACTCGCCGGGCGTTACGCACGGCGCAAGCCACCTGTGCATGGGCCACGGAAATCGTGGAATATCCGGAGAGCCGGGGTCCGCTGCGTCCGCTCTGATGCGGCCATATGAGCCGGTCACGGCACCAGCCTTACACCCTGCGCTGAGCTGATCTACAATCGCTCCGCAAGGAGGAAGTCATGGCGGTAACCATCTATCACAACCCGCGGTGTTCAAAATCACGCGCGACTCTGAAGCTGATCCAGGAAAGCGGCGCTGACGTCGAAGTCGTCGAATATCTCAAGACGCCGCCGCAACGCTCGGAACTCAAGCGCATCCTCGACGGCCTCGGCATGTCCCCGCGCGAACTCATGCGCCGCCGCGAGCCGCCCTATGCCGAACTGGGCCTGGCCGATACCAGCCTGTCCGCCGACGCCCTGATTGACGCCATGCTGAAACACCCCCGGCTGATCGAAAGGCCCATCGTGGAGAACAACGGACAGTACGCCCTCGGCCGCCCGCCGGAAAACGTCCTCGCCATCCTCTGAGCGCTCCAGCAGTCTTCGCACAGTCGCATCATAGATTCATCTGTGATGGGACAGTTTTGGCCCTCCCACGCCAGGGGGCGGGGCGGGCAGAGGAACTGGCACCCAGTTTCTTGCAGGGTGAATGCATCCAAAACGCGCCTCGCAGGCATCCTTGTAGCAAGTCCAACAACTGACACGGGAGTGTTCTCATGGAAGGCGTGATTGCCGCGAAGGGCAACGGGTAGTGCGCGGCAGTGCGAGCTTTACGAGCGAGCGCCCGCGCGCAGAATGCCGGGGTTCTGGCCGCAAGCCAACGTCCTTGCATTCGGTTGAGTAACCGGTAGGCGAAAGACAGTTGGCGTGTTGTATTTCGCCGCTCAAAAGGCGGCGAAGCGACCGGGGCGCGCACGTCGAAGTGGGGATTCGCGTTTTTAGCTTAGTTGGTAGAGCAATCGCCTGATAAGCGATAGGCGCCGGTTCAAGTCCGGTAATACGCCCTTGGATAAACGCAAAGACGCGCCCCGGCGCGCGCCGAAAATGGCTTAAGGCCGGAGCCTTCGGGCAATCCGGCGGGCCGGAAGCCGCAAACGGAAGGCCCTTGGCGGAACATCGCACGGTTGGGTAGCACCCATTCGGAGCCTGCAAGGCTCACGGTACGTGAACCGCCGACTAGGCGCGAGTCGGAGGCCGCGCATCACAACGACATCACACAATCCCCGTTGCTGCAAAGAGACGAGGTGTTTCCTCCGTTTAGTCTTTCTTGCGCTGCATCGACCGCGGGTTACGGCCCGAGAATCGTGAAGCCCTCGCGCGCAGCAGCCCGGTTCAGCCTTGTATCAAGGCAGACAAAGCCGATACTGGAGGGATCGTCCTCGGCCACGGTCAGGGCTGCTGCGAGCTGCAGGGCGTCCGCCGCTTTAAGAGGATGCACGCGCAGGAGCCTTTGTGCAAGCAACCGGATCCTGAGGGCCGGTTGCACCTCGTGGCAGCTCTGCGCCAATGTGTTGAATCGACGGAGGAGCGTTCCCGCTTGCTGCGCAGTTAGTAGGCGTTCGCGTTCCCGCCGGGAGACCGCGGCCGCGTATTCAACGTGAGCGCCCCACCAAAGCGCCACGCTGCCGTCTTCCTCCAGGGTTCTCCTGACGCTGTCGCCATGCTTGCCGCCGGTATCCAGTGCCACCAGGGCGGACGTATCCCAGAAATTCATCGATAGCCTTGCTGGTATTCCTCGTTGCGCTCCTCGATCACCGCCTCGACCAATCTCGCGTCCTCATCCTCAGGAGACTGCCACGAGCGTACGATGTCCAGTGGCTCGGCGACCCTGTGACGGACAACGATGCCGGCGCGTTCGAGTCGCGCCAGCTTCGCCTCGTCCGCCAACTCCCTGACCATCCCCGTCTCGTACAGAGCGCGTTGTTCCATTGCTTCGGTGCCGTATCCGGCCGGCACCAGCCGGGCCACGGGCGTCTTGCGGTCCAGCACTAGTACCGATTCGCCTGACCTGACCTGACGC
>CBDATM010000001.1:762500-2571329 GCA_965200225.1 Gammaproteobacteria bacterium
CCATTTGTTCGCTTGTTTCGCTTGCTTCGCGCTTCCGACAGCGTTTTAGGTAGACTTGCGCGGCTATTGCCAAGAGGAGGATCACATGACGGCATACATCGTGGTTGCGGCGCGCGTCGATAAGCGCACCGAGGGTTTTGTCGAGTATTCGAAGCGCGCGGGTGAGTTGACCAGCCGCTGCGGGGGCGAGTACATCGTGCGCGGGCCGGCGGAAACGGTCCTGGAGGGCGAGATGTGGGGTCAGCGCCCCTGCGTCATATCGCGCTGGCCGTCGCTGGAAGCCGCCAAGGCGTTCTGGAACAGCGAGGAGTACCAGGAAGCGCTCAAGCCGCTGCGCGCCAACACCGGCCTCTACGACGTGGGCTTGTTCGAGGGCACTTGAGAGTCAAGCACGGATTTCCGCCCATTTTCGATTCGCGCGCAAGAGTGCTTGTTCTCGGATCCTTGCCGGGCGATGAATCGCTGCGCCGAAGGCAGTATTACGGCCATCCGCAGAACCAGTTCTGGGCGCTGCTGGCGGCGATTTTCGGGCAGGATCTGTCGCGCCTTGACTATGAGCGGAAATGCGCTTTCCTGCTGCGAAAGCGGATTGCGCTTTGGGATGTGCTGGAGGCGGCCGAGCGCCGCGGCAGCCTTGATGCCGCCATTCGCAATGAGCGTCCGAACGATCTGCCGGCGCTTTTCGGCGAATTGCCCGGCTTGCGCGCCGTGGGATGCAATGGCGGCAAGGCGCATCGGTCATTCGTGAGGCACTTTGGCGCGTGGCTAAATGAATTTCCGGGCGAAATAAGCCTTTTTCGCCTGCCTTCATCCAGTCCGGCCTATGCGGCCATGCCGCTGGAAGCCAAGGTTCGGCGCTGGCGGGAATTCCTGGACGCCGCGCTCGCGGGTCCGTAGCTGACAGGCTGAGCCTGAATTCTTGCGAGGTAACTTATTGTGAAGATTGAAGGATGCGTTGCGCTGGTGACCGGCTCCAACCGCGGCATCGGCCTAGGTTTCGTCAAGGTGCTGCTGGAACGGGGCGCGAGCAAGGTATACGCCACAGCGCGGGATGCCTCCAGTCTGCCGGATGTCGCGCGCCTCGATCCGTCGCGGGTTACCGGCCTCGTCCTGGATATCGACGACGACGCGCAACGCCGCTCGGTCGCGGAGCAGACAGGCGATACCAGCCTCTTGATCAACAACGCCGGGATTTCCGGAAGCGAAAACGAGGACGAGCGGCGCTTGCTGCGCGCCAGCAGCCTCGCGGACGCCCGCCAGGTGATGGAGACGGATTGCTTCTCGCCGATCGAAATGTGCCGGCTGTATCTGCCGAACATGGTGAAGCGCGGCGAGGGCGGGGTCATCAACATCCTGTCGATCGGCGCGATTTTCTGCCTGCCCTCGCACGCGAGCTACTGTGCCGCCAAGGGTGCCCAGGCCATCATGACCATGGGCCTTAGAGCGGACCTGGACGGAACGGGCGTGGATGTCGCCGGGGTGTACACGGGCGGCGTGCGCACGCGCATGGCGGCGGCCAACACCGCCACCCTGGTCTCGCCGGAGGAACACGCGCACGAGGTTTTCGATGCCTTTGAAGCGGGCGGGCGGCATATCTTCGCCGGAGCCCGCGCCGGCGAAATCCGCGACGCGATACTCGCCGACCCCGCCGGCTTCGAGCAGGCCCAGATCGAGCGCTTCCGCAATCCCGAAAGAGCCTGGTAATGGACGTATTCGCTTTTCGTGAAGAACTGATCGCCGAGTACGAGCGTTTTTCCCGGAGCTTCGCTCGAATCCGGGCTGAAGACATCGCCCGGGAAGTGGATGCTGCGTATGTCGCCGGGCGTTTCTGGCCGGATCCGCTGATCCAGTTGAATCCCAATTTCGAGTCGGGCGGATACATCGACGACCTCGTCGCTGCCGACGTGCTTGATGCGGAATGCGCGAAGATATTCCGGCTCAAGCGCCCGCCCGACACATTTGGTAAACGCCTGCGCCTGCACCGTCATCAAGCCGATGCGATCAAAATCGCCCGGCGCGGCAAAAGCTACGTGCTTACCACCGGCACCGGTTCCGGCAAGTCACTTGCCTATTTCATTCCCATCGTCGATGACGTTTTGCGCGCCAAGCGGGCGGGAGACGACCGCAAGGGCATTACCGCAATCGTCGTTTACCCGATGAACGCGCTATGCAACAGTCAGCGCGAAGAACTGGAACGGTATCTGAGAATCGGCTACGGCAAAGGCCGGGAACCGGTCACGTTCGCCCGCTACACGGGACAGGAATCGCAAGAGGAGCGCGAGCGCATCGCCAAGAACCCGCCCGATATTCTGCTGACCAACTACGTCATGCTGGAATTGCTGATGACGCGGTTCCACGAAACCGACAAGGCGGTTCGGGAACATGCGGTGGGACTTAGGTTCCTGGTTCTGGACGAGTTGCATACGTATCGCGGACGCCAAGGCGCCGACGTCGCCATGTTGGCGCGGCGGGTGCGCGAGCGGTTCAACGAGCGTCTGCTTTGCATTGGCACTTCCGCGACCATGGCCACGGAGGGTTCGCTTGAAGATAGGAACAGGACCATCGCACGCGTCGCGAGCCGTTTGTTCGGGGTTGCCGTCGATCCCGCGAATGTCGTTTCCGAGACGCTGAAGCGGGTGACCGGACACCATGCGGCTCCAACAAAGTCCGATCTGCGCGCCGCCATTGAACAAGGCATCCCGGACGATCCCGGCCACGAGGATCTGGTGGGCCATACTGTTGCGGCCTGGGTGGAACGCAATCTCGGCCTTGAAGAACGCGACGGCAGGATAGTGCGGATTGCGCGGCCCTTGACCCTATTGGCCGCTTCGAGTCGGTTGGCAAACGAAAGTGGCTTGGACTACGACCAATGCCGGAGCTATCTCAAGGACTTCCTGCTCGCTGCGCACCGGAGCCACAACGAGCGCGGCGCGAGCTTTTTCGCGTTCCGCCTGCATCAGTTCATCAGCGGAGCCTGGAATGCGTACTCCACTCTGGAGGCCCCAGATGAGCGGTATCTCACCTTGGACGGCCAGCAGTTCAAGCCTGGAGACCGCGAGCGGCCACTGTACTCGCTCAGCTTTTGTCGCGAGTGCGGCCAGGAATACCTGCCCGTGTGGGCGAAACTGACCGGGAAGCAACCGAGGGCGTTCGAACCGCGCGACTTGTCCGAACGCTCCAACGACGACGAGGAAGTCCAGTACGGCTACCTCACGCCGGATTCTTCCGGGATGTTCGATGCGGCCGAATCGGATTCCCGATACCCTGAGGACTGGCTGGAATTTCGCGAGGAACAGGCGCGGCTGAAACCCCATTTCCGCCAGTACCGTCCGCTCTCAGTGCAGGTTGACACCAAAGGCTGTGTAGTTGCCGATGGTTTGCCGGCGTGGTTTATTCCGGGGTCGTTCCGATTTTGTCTGAATCTGGATTGTGACGCTTATTTCGATGGCAACGTTCGCAGCGAACTCACAAAGCTCTCCGGCCTTTCCAGCGAAGGCCGGAGTTCGGCGACCACCGTTCTGGCTCTGTCCTCGCTGAGGCATCTTATTGGAACCGACCTCGACGAGCGGACCAAAAAGCTCCTGGCATTCACTGACAACCGGCAGGACGCGAGCCTCCAAGCCGGGCATTTCAACGATTTCATACAGATTTTGCTATTGCGTGGCGCGTTGCTTGCCTCCATTCGCAGCGCCAGGCAAGCGCGGTTGACCGACGACCTTCTCGCGCAACGCGTCCTCGATTGCCTGCGTCTGGATCCGGCGGACTACGCTTCCAACCCCCAGGCCAAGGGGGTCAAGGCCCAGAACACGCTGAAAGCGCTGCGCGATGTGCTCGGGTATCGGCTGTACTTCGATCTGCAACGCGGATGGCGCATCACCAACCCGAACCTTGAGCAGTTGGGGCTGTTGAAGATCGAATATCGCGACCTCATGGATTGCTGCCAGGACGAGGAAGAATGGCTGAAAAGGCATCCCTTGCTGGGATCGAGCACGCCCGAGGGCCGCTTCAAGCTCGTGGAAGACCTCCTGGAGCGCATGCGCCGGGCGCTCTGCATCAAGACCATCTACCTCGACCCGAACTTTCAGGAGCGGATTCGCAATCGAAGCCACAACGAATTGCGTGAGCCTTGGGGCCTGTCGGAAGACGAACGACTTTTCACGCACGCTTTCATGATCCCCAGGCCAAGCCGCCGCGGCCACCGAAACGATTACCACATCCTCCATGTTTCCCACCGCTCCGCGTTCGGCCGAAAGCTGAAGTCCGAGGCATTCTGGGGACAGGGTAATCCCGATTATCCCTCCAGGTTCGGCGAAGATGAATACAACCGTGTCATCGATGATGTCCTGAGCGTGCTGACGATCTATGGCTATGTCGAGTCGATGGAACTCGAACCCGGACGCGTCGGCTACCGCATCGACAGCTCGGTGCTTGAATGGCGCCTGGCCCCCGACGCCCCCGAAGATCGGACGCCGGCCAATGCGTTTTTCCGCAGCCTTTACCGCAACGTCGCCGGCCTCCTCGCCAGCGACGACCGCTTGCTGCATCAGCTTGAAGCGCGGGAACACACCGCCCAGGTCGATTCGGAAGCGCGCGAGGAGCGTGAGGCCCGCTTCCGCAAGGGGCTTGCCGGCGAGCGCGTGATCGAGGGCAAAGTCGAGCCTCCGGGCTTGCCGATTCTCTTCTGTTCGACAACCATGGAACTCGGCGTAGATATCTCCACGCTGAACACGGTCTATATGCGCAACGTTCCGCCGACTCCGGCGAATTACGCCCAGCGCAGCGGACGGGCCGGCCGCAGCGGCCAGCCTGCGTTAGTGATCACCTATTGCGCGGCGCGGTCGCCACACGACCAGTACTTCTTCTCCGATCCGGCGCGAATGGTGGCTGGCGCTGTCAACCCGCCCAGCATCGATCTCGCCAACGAGGATCTGATCCGCAGTCACCTGCAGTCCGTCTGGCTCGCGGAGACGGGTGTCAAACTTGGTTCTTCCGTATGCGACGTGCTCGACATGGAAAAGCCCGACAGCCTGCCCATATACGAAGAGATCGCCCTGCAAATCGGCGGCAAGCGAGTCGTGGACGAAGCCGGACGGAGGGGCAAGCGCATCCTTGATGCCCTCGCGCCCGATCTCTCCGGGAACGCCGCTCGCTGGCACTCGGAAACATGGCTTGAAAGCGCCATGAACTCCGCCAAACGCCGCTTCTACGGATCTTTCGACCGATGGCGTTCCCTGTTCCGCGCGACCTCGAATCAGATGAAGTTTGCCAACGATGTCATAAACAACGCCGCCGCGACCGAAAGCGAACGCAAGAACGCCAAGGCGCGCTACGACGAGGCATATACGCAGCAGAACCTGCTCCTCGACAGAAGATGGACCATGAATTCGGACTTCAACACCTACCGCTATCTGGCCGCGGAAGGATTCCTGCCGGGCTACAACTTCCCGCGCTTGCCGCTGATGGCTTTCGTTCCCGGCCGCAAAGAGAAGGTTGCCCGCGATTCGTTCTTGAGTCGGCCGCGGTTCCTGGGGCTCAGCGAGTTCGGGCCCCAGTCCATCATCTATCACGAAGGCAGCACCTATCGCGTGCGGCGCGCCATTCTCTCGGCGCGCGACGAGGGCGGAGTGAGGGCGTCCGCAAAGCTCCCCGTGCAGGCGGCCCGCCTCTGCCCGGCTTGCGGTTACGGGCACTTCGGGGACCGGAAGGACTATGATCGCTGCGTCAATTGCGAAGACTCTCTTGATGGTGGACGGATCATTCCGAACCTGTACCGTATCGAACAAGTTTCGACCCAGCGGGCAAACCGCATCACCTCCGACGAGGAGGAGCGCCAGCGACAGGGCTACGAGATGATTACGACCCTCCGGTTCAGCGAGGAGAATGGCCGGGCGCGGGTCGAGGGGACCATAGTCGAAGAGAACAGCGAGAAGCTGATGGAACTTCGCTACGGTCCGGCGGCCACGCTGTGGCGCATCAATCTGGGATGGCGGCGGCGCAAGGAGAAATCCGTGTATGGCTTCAGCGTGGACACCAACACCGGCGAGTGGAGCAAGGATGCCCAGGCGCCGACCGATGCCGAAGACGACGCTGTGCGGGAGGGTAAGACGGTCGAGCGCATCACGCCCTTCGTCGAGGACACCCGGAACGTTCTCGTGCTCCGTCCTGCGGTCGAGCTGTCCGAAACCACCATGATTTCTCTGCAGTACGCCATCAAGCGGGGCATCGAACAGGAGTTTCAACTGGAGGAGGCGGAGCTGGCCGCCGAGCCTCTGCCCGACCGCGATAGCCGCAAGACGATTCTGCTGTACGAAGCTGCCGAAGGCGGCGCGGGCGTCCTGACCCGGCTGGCCAGCGATGCCCAAGCCATAAATCGAGTCGCCCTCCGGGCGCTGGAAATTTGCCATTACAGACCGAAATCCGGCGAATGGTCCAAATGGTCTGCATACGACGACCTTGAGAATCACGAAGGCGACTGCGAAGCGGGCTGCTATCGCTGCCTGTTGAGCTACTACAACCAGACGGATCATGTCCTTATCGACCGGCAAGACGCCGGGATGCTCGACCTGCTTTGCCGGTTTGCGCGCAGTTCTCGAAGGAGCCTGGAGCGCAAGTCGGTGGCCGGAGACAGCTACGACGAATTGATGAATGTATCGTCGTCATCCTTGGAAAAGGCGTGGCTGAAGTTCATCGAATCGAATGGCTATCGCTTGCCCGACAAGGCTCAGCCACTTCTCGAAATCTACGCGACCCGCCCCGATTTCGCCTACGCCGACTCGCAGACCCTCGTGTACGTTGACGGCCCGCACCACCAGAAAGCGCTTCGGGAGAGCGCCGACGAAGCCATCGACCGCCGCCTCGCCGATGCCGGTTACACCGTGGTGCGCTTCCCGTCCGACCGGTCGTCTTGGCCGGCCATCGTCGTTAGATATGCCTGGGTGTTCGGGTCAGGCGCTTCGTCAACGACCAGGAACGACTGATGCCGGCCATGACGACAGAAGCTCCGGTTGCGTTCAAACCCGGAGACCTGGTCAAGGTGCGCGACCGCGAATGGGTTGTTCTGCCTGAGACCCGCGAAAACCTCCTGAAGCTCCGGCCGCTCGGCGGCGCGGAAGGCGACTCCACGCTCATCTATCTTCCGCTTGAACCCGAAGCGCCTGCGCCCGCCACGTTCGACCTGCCGGACCCCGACAAGCCGGGTTCCCACGCCGCCGCCCTTCTCCTGCGGGATGCGCTGCGCCTCAAACTTCGCGCCGGCGCCGGGCCTTTCCGGAGCTTCGGCAATCTCAATGTCGAACCGCGCGCCTATCAGCTTGTGCCGCTGCTCATGGCCTTCAAGCTCGACACAATCCGGTTGCTCGTCGCCGACGATGTCGGCATTGGCAAGACCATCGAGGCCGGCCTGATCGCTCGGGAACTGCTTGATCGCGGAGAGATCAAACGGCTTGCGGTAATTTGCCCGCCACACCTGTGCGAGCAATGGCAACAGGAACTGTCCGGGAAGTTCAGCATCGATGCCGAGGTCGTGCGCACGGGAACAGCCACTCGCCTGGAGCGCGGTCTGCGCCCGGACGAATCGGTGTTCGAGGTCTATCCCTTCACGGTGGTGTCCCTTGACTATATCAAATCCGACAGGCGCCGCAGCGACTTCCTGCGGGCATGTCCCGAGTTTGTCATTGTCGATGAGGCCCATGCCTGCGTGCAGGCGAACACGAACACCCGTCACCAGCGCTATCAGCTTCTCAAGGGTCTGGCAGACAGCGAGCCTCGGCGCGGTATGGTTTTCCTCACGGCCACGCCGCATTCAGGTGACGACACCGCCTTTCACAACTTGCTCGGCTTGCTGGAGCCGAAGTTTGCAGAGTTGGCCGAAATGCCCGAAGGCGAGCAGCGCCGCCGATTGCGTGATCGGCTCGCGCTGCATTTCGTGCAGCGCCGCCGCGGCGACATCGCCGAGTGGAAGGACGATGCCGGTTTTCCGGTTCGCGAAAGCCGCGAGGCGACCTACCGGCTGACGGGCGACTGGGGACGCCTCTTTGATGACGTGCTTGCCTATGCCCGAACGATGGTCCGGCGCGCGGAGGGCGGAACGACGCTCCAGCAGCGCATGTCCTGGTGGGCCGTGCTCGCGTTGTTGCGCTGCGTGTCCTCCAGCCCGGCTGCCGCGTCGTTGGCGCTGCGCACGCGCTTGCAGGCTGCCGAAGGCGAGACCGAGCAGGCTCGAATCGAGAATCTGGATCGGACGGCGGCCGAGACGGTGATGGATGAAACGGCGGAGGATTCGCTCTCGCTTGCCGAGAGCGTGCCCGCCGGCGCCATTGAAGATGCGGAAGACGCCGAAGCTCTGCGCGAACTCATCGATCGCGCCGACGCGCTGCGCGGCCCGCGCAACGATCCCAAGCTCAAGACGCTGATCGACGAGGTTGCGCAGCTTGTGCGCGACGGGTTCAGCCCGGTCGCGTTCTGCCGCTATATCGCCACCGCGCACTATGTCGGCGAGGAACTGAAGCGCGCCCTGGCTGCGTCGAAGGCGTGCGTCGTGGTGGTCACCGGAGAGCTCACGTCCGACCAGCGCGAGGAACGCGTCGAGGCGCACCGGGAACTGGAAAAGAACATCGCCCGCGTGCTTGTCGCCACCGACTGCCTGTCGGAAGGCGTCAACCTGCAGAATCACTTCAACGCGGTGGTCCACTACGACCTGACCTGGAACCCTACTCGCCACGAGCAGCGCGAGGGCCGGGCCGACCGTTTCGGGCAAGCCTGCCCCACCGTCCGGGCGCTGATGCTCTACGGGGAGAACAACCCGGTTGACGGCGCCGTGCTGCGCGTGATCCTGCGCAAGGCCGAGAAAATCCGCAAGGAACTCGGTGTCTCCGTTCCGCTGCCGGTCGACAACAACAAGGTCGTGGATGCCATTATGAAGGCCGTCCTCCTTCACGGCGGCGCACACTCGCAGGCCGCGCAGGCCGCTTTCGATTTCGGGGACGCTGAAGCCGAGGTGGATGGCGCTTGGCAAACAGCGACGAACAAAATGCCGCGCACGGTCTTCGCGCAACGGCGCTTGGCACCTGACGATGTGCTGCCCGAATGGCGGAAGGCCGTATCGGCATTGGGCGGACCGGACGATGTCGCTCGTTTCGTTCGCCAAGCTGCCGAACGTCTCGGCGCGCCGCTTGATGAGCGCGACGGCTATTGGCGATTGCCGCTCGCGTATCTCCCCAAGCCGCTCCAGGACCGCCTCGACGCAATCGGATTTACGGGCGCAGCGAACATCGCGTTCAAGCAACCGGCACCGCCCGGAGCGGCCTGCATCCATCGGGCTCATCCGCTGGTGGCCGCGCTTGCGGACCACGTGGCCGAGCAAGCGCTTGATCCCGACACGCCGGAAATTGCCACGCGCTGCAGCGCCATGTTCACCTTGGGCGTTGATGTCCGAACCGTGCTGTATCTGTTGCGGCTGCGCAGCCAGATCGAGATCGAACGCCGCGAAGTTGATGGGCGGTGTGCTTCCTTGCGCTCGCTTCTCGCCGAGGAATGTCTGGCTCTCGCTGTTCGGGGAACTGGCGCGGCGGAGTTGCTGACCGAGGAGGCAGCCCTGTCATTGCTGTCCCTCGAACCGGGCCGCAACATGCCCGACGGCCAGAAGTCCCACCTGATCCGGCAGGCGCTTGAATCGCTGCCCGCGCTGGAAAGCGCCTTCGACAGCATTGCCCACGAACGGGCGGCGCGCTTGCTGACGGACCATCGCCGCATTCGCGATGCCAGCGACGCTAGGGGGCTGCGTTACAACGTGGTCCCTGCGCTGCCGATCGACAAGATCGGCGTTTATGTATTCATGCCCATGGCGAGCTTTTGACTATGGCCAGTGCGCCAGGAAGCCGCGGATTCACGGCCCTGAAGATCGAAGGCGGCATCTTGCCGCCCGAGTTTCTTCAGTCCGTGGCCGCCCTTCAAGCGCCGCGACAGACCGGCGCTGATTACGGCTTGTCCCCATCGCTTGCGATCAAGGAGGAACTCGCGCGGTACTGGCGCATCGCCGGCGATCTGCACCGCCGCTACGCCGAGCGCCGCTTCCGCCGCGACCTTGAAGCGCCCCGGGTCGGCGTTAATGAGTGGCTCGTCCCTTTCTTGCGCGAGGTACTCGGCTATGCCGACCTGACAGCAGCCGCAAGCGTGACGCTGGACGAGCGAGTCTTCAGGCTGTCCCAGAGCGCCTTCGGGGGCGCCGTGCCGCTCCTGCTGGCGACATGTGACTTTGACCTCGACAAAGCCGCCTCCCGCTTCGGACACGACGGCCGCCGGCAGGCGCCTCACGGCATGATGCAGGAGTACCTCAACGCCGAGGATGCCGCGCTGTGGGGCCTGGTTTCCAACGGCTCGAAACTCCGACTGCTGCGCGACAACGCCAGCCTGACCCGTCCGTCCTATATCGAGGCCGATCTCGATCTGATGTTCGCGGAGGAACTCTACCCGGACTTCGCCGCGCTCTGGCTTACCGCCCATGCGAGCCGCCTCAAGCCCGCCGACGACAAGCCCTCAAGCTGCATCATCGAATCCTGGCGGGCCAAGGCGCACAAAACCGGCGACCGCGTCCGGGAAAACCTCCGCGACGGCGTCACGCGCGCCTTGCGTCAACTCGGCAACGGCTTCCTCCAGCATCGTTCAAACGGTCCACTTCGGGAAGCCATCGAAAGCGACGCGCTCTCTGCCGAGAGCTACTTCCAGCAGCTTCTTCGGCTGGTTTATCGCCTGCTCTTCCTCTTCACCGTTGAGGAACGCAATCTGCTTCACGCGCCTCCGGCAACAGACGCGCAGCGCGCCATCTACTCGGAGGGGTACGCCCTGTCCCGGCTGCGCGAGCGGGCGCTGCGGCGGCGGCATTACGACCGCAACGCCGATCTCTGGCGGGGGTTCCGAATCACGTTTGCAGCCCTCGCCGACGGCGTTCCCGCCTTGGGCGGTCTCTTCCGCGGCGACGAATGCCCCGACCTTGACCAAGCGGCCATCGCTAACGAAGACCTGCTGGAAGCGATCCGCGCGCTGGCATTTTTCCGATCAGGAAAAACGCTTGCCCGCGTCAACTACCGGAACATGGACACCGAGGAACTGGGGTCCGTTTACGAGAGTCTTCTGGAACTTCTGCCCGTCATCAACGTGGATGCCTCGCCGTGGACTTTCGCCTTTGCCGACGACGGCGGCAGCGGGAAAACCAGGGGGTCCGAGCGCAAACTGACCGGTTCCTATTACACGCCGCCGTCCCTGGTGGGCGAACTCGTCCGATCTACGCTTGATCCGGTCATCGCGCAGGCCCTGGCCGCCCGCCCGGAAAACTCCCGCGCCGCCATTCTCGCGCTCCGGGTCGTCGATCCGGCTTGTGGCTCGGGGCATTTCCTGCTTGCCGCCGCGCGCCGCCTCGCTGCCGAAATCGCCCGCATCGAGTCGGGCGCCGACGCTGGCTCCGAGGCCGTGCGCCAGCGCGCGCTGCGCGAGGTGGTGCAGCGCTGCATCTACGGGGTGGACCGCAATCCGCTTGCCGTGGAACTCTGCAAGACCGCGCTCTGGATGGAGACGGTGGAGCCCGGCAAACCACTCACTTTCCTCGATTCCCACGTTCTTCAGGGCGACAGTCTGATCGGCGTGCTCGATCCGGAAATCATGGAGAACGGCATTCCCGCGGCCGCGTATGAACCCTTAACGGGCGACGACAAGGTCGTTTGCCAAAACCTGAAGAAACGCAACCGTCAGTCTGATCAACAAAACCTGTTCGACTAGGATGCCGTGCTGGAAGTGGCCGTGGCGGGCATTGATCTCGATGCCATGCCCGAGGACACGCTCCATGAAGTGGAACGCAAGCGCGTGGCCTGGGAAACGGACTTGCGCAATGAGACCCGGGCCCGGGAGGCGCTGCGCGCCAATCTGTTCATGGGCGCGTACTTTGCGCCAAAAAAGCGGGAATGTCTTGAGATCGTTCCCCAAACCCAGGATCTGAAACGGCTGGCCAGCAATTTGCCTCAGCGTCGAGGCGTCCACGAACTTGTTCAGAAACTGGATGGCAGGCATCGCTTTTTTCATTGGCACCTCGCTTTTGCCGAGATCATGCAGGACGGCGGATTCGATGTAGTGCTCGGCAACCCGCCGTGGGAGGGTATCAAGCTTAAGGAGACGGAGTTCTTCGCCTCGCGGTCTCCGGAGATTGCCTCCGCTCCCAAGGCAGCCGCGCGGAAACGTCTGATTCGGCGTCTGAACCGCGACGACGCTTCGCCAGCGGATAAGGCACTCTTCCAGAAATTCCAGACCGCAAAGAGAGAAGCCAAAGCGGCCAGCCAATATGCCCGTACCGGAGGGCGGTTTCCGCTCACCGGCGTTGGCGACCTGAACACCTACGCCGTTTTCGCCGAGACCTTCCTCCAGCTCCTCAATCCACGAGGTCGCGCCGGACTCATCGTGCCCACCGGGATAGCGACCGACGATTCCACCAGGGCGTTCTTCGACCATATCACCAGTCGGCGGCGGCTCGTCAGCCTGTTCGATTTCGAGAACCGGCAAGCCGTCTTTCCTGGTGTTCACCGCTCATACAAGTTCTGCCTCCTGACGCTCAGCGGCACGGACACGCCTGTTCCGAAGGCCGAGTTCGCGTTTTTCCTGCATCAGGCTGAGCAGTTGAAGGATCCTGATCGCCGGTTCACGCTGGCCGCGGACGATTTCTCGCTGTTCAATCCCAACACGCGGACCTGCCCGATCTTCCGCACCCGGCGCGACATGGAAATAGCGCGCAAGATGTACGAGCGCGCCGGGGTGTTCTTGAGAGAGGCTAAAGGCTCGCGACCGGAGCAGAACCCTTGGGGCGTAAAGTTCTCCACCATGTTCCACATGTCCAACCACTCGGGCCTGTTCCGAACGCGGGAGCAGATGCAGGATGACGGCTGGGAACTCGAAGGCAACGTGTTCACGCGCGGCGAGGAGCGTTATCTACCGCTATACGAAGCCAAGCTGTTTCACCAGTACGACCACCGCTTCGCCACGTTCGAGGATATCAAGAATGGCAAGGCACGAGCACGAGCAATGACAGTCGCCGAGAAGTCCAACCCCGAATCGGTCGTCATCCCGCGCTACTGGGTTCCCGAAAAAGAAGTGGTCGAAAGACTTGACAAAAATGGAATGACCACACAGCCGAGCCGAGCCGAGCCGAACCGAGCAATTCTACTCGGCAAGCTCGCCGAACTGGCTCGCAACTCGCTCTCCGGGCTCGAGGATGGGAGATCGCGTTGAGGCTAATTACGACATCAACCAACCAGAAAACCGTGATTTCCTCACTTATTCCAGCGGTAGGACTCGGTCACAAGGGCGCGATCATTTCGCTCGCCGATGGATTTTTCCGTTCCGCCAAACAGCGAGGGCCACGGATGAGCGAACCGTTATCGCCACGCCCATCCAGAGATCCGGCATGAGCGACCGCGCACCTCTTCTCCGTGTTTCGACCGATGAAACGGCACCCCTCATCGTCGCTCTTTTCAACTCGTTCGTGGTCGACTTCGCGACCCGCTCTGCCGTTGGCGAAACCGCTCTCAGCTATTTCATCATCAAACAGCTCCCCATTGTTCACCCAGCCCGGTTCAAGGACGACATGGGATGGGGCTGCACTTATGCGGACTTAATTGTGCCGCGCGTGCTTGAACTCACCTACACTTCGTCGGAGTTGCGAGATTTTGCGGAGCATCTTGGATCGGAAGATCAGCCGTTTTCGTGGGACAAGGATCGCCGGTTTCAATTGAAGTGCGAGATCGATGCCGCGTTATTCCGCCTCTATGGCATGGAACGCGATGACGTGGACTACATTCTGGAGACCTTTCCCATCGTCAAGCGGAATGACGAGCGCAGTTTTGGCGAATACCGCACGAAGCGCGTGATTTTGGAGATATACGACGAGATGACGACTTCCGGGCTGACCGGCAATGCATACCCAATCCGTTCGGCCAAGTCGCCAGAGGTTTCATTGTGATCGCCAATGAACCACTTGCGCGAAGTAGCTCCGCAACATGGATTCAGGCGTTTCGCAATATTACCAATGCCACGAACGAACGGACTCTTATCACAGGCAACCTGCCCCGAAGCGGTGTCGGGAATAACGCTACGGTAATTGACTTCGAGCACGGCCGTTCGATCGCGTCCGCGCTGGCGGCGGCAAACATGAACAGCCTCCCGCTCGATTGGGCGGCTCGCTTCTCCATGGGCGGTATGAATATGAATTTCTTCATTCTCAAACAGATTCCCGTGTTGCCGCCGAACCTGTATTTGAAAACCAGCACCTGCGGTAGCGCTTGGGTCGAGTTGATCGTTCCCCGAACTCTGGAGTTGTCCTTCGCATCAGAGGAATTATCCGGGTTTGCCCGCGACCTCGGTTATAAAGGGCCGCCGTTTCCGTGGAACGAGGAACGCCGCCATTGCCTGCAATCGGAACTCGACGCCATCTTCGCTTACATGTATGGCCTCGACCGCTGCGAACTGGAATGGATACTTGATGCCCGACCTCCAAGCTCGTCTTTCCCATCCCTCAAGGAGCATGAACTAAGAGAGTTCGGCGAGTATCGCACCCAACGCCTCGTTCTCCAGGCATTCGACTCGCTTGAGCGAGGAATCGTCCCGGACCTGTTTGCGGAGATGCGCGAATGACGCCCGATCAGATTAAGGCGCTTGTCTTATCCGGCGAATCCGAAACGCTGGAGTTCAAGACCACCACGGGAACTCGACGCGAAGCAGCGATGACAATTTGCGCCATGCTTAACCAGCGGGGTGGGCACGTGCTGTTCGGCGTCATGCCAGAAGGCGCGGTGGTGGGCCAGGATGTGAATGAGCGCACAATCGAGAAGGTAAGCGCCGAAATGCAACGAATCGATCCACCGACGTATCCAGAGATTCAGAGGGTTCGAGTATCGGATAGTCGGCAGGTGATCGCAGTTCGCGTAGGTCCGGGTTCATCACCCCCGTATCAATACCGAGGTGTCTCCTATCGACGGGTCGGTAACGCCACGCGGAACATGTCGGCTGACGAATATAACCGCATGCTTTTCGAGCGCATGCACACCGAGCGGCGATGGGAAAATCAGCCAGCCGCCGGTTCCACGGCAATGCCTTCAGCCTTCTCGCAAATGCTGAACGCTTTCTCCGGGACACTCTGCCGATTGCAAGCCGCTTCGAGTCGGGCCGCATACAGCGCATCGACGAACCGCTATATCCGCCGTTGGCCACTCGCGAAGCGCTTGCGAACGCACTGTGCCATCGCGACTACGCGATGGGTGGCGGGTCCGTTGGCCTCGCTGTTTACGACGGTTGCTTCGTTCCGAGCGCGCCCTTGCTCTGAGGGAAGTCCTATCGCTGTTGGGCCAGCAGGCAAACGGGCGACAGGTGCGGGAGGACCTAGCCACCCTGAAAGCCAAGGGTCTAGCCGAATCCACAGGACGCGGCCCAGGCGCTCGCTGGAAACCCTTGTAGATTTTGCCTTTGGCTCATTCCGGCTCATTCCGGCTTATTCGGCCCAATTCCGGCTCTTGCGCACAAATGGGCTTACGCGGTTTCAGCGCGCGTCCCCGCTCTGGCTGCTACGCTTCCTTCACGGGGAACGCACGGCCCCTTTAGGAGTAAACTCGAAACCGGACGCTCTATGCGCTCTGAAACTGGACAAGCGTATTTGTCCGCAACACCACAGCCGAAGAACCTGGAAGCCATGCCGCACCAGGGTATTTTGCCCAAAGCGCAAAGAACGCTTTGGGCGCGGTTTGTGAACTTGCCGAAACATTAGGATATTCAGGACATTTGCGCGTTGCTGCGTTACGGGTTGCCATTGGCCGAAGGGCTGAGTTGCTCGCGGGCGCATGGACAGGACCCTCTCGCTTATTCGGGCTTGTCCGGTTTGATTTTGCGGGAGCGGTCTTTCACAATGGCCGCAGGATGCGCCCGATTTTTTTCGGGGCCACGAGAATTTCAGCCGGAAACGTTATGAGCGATGCCGTTCCACACGTCGAGTATCGCGGGGTCCACAAGCGATACGGCGATTCGGGCTGGGTCGTTAACGATCTCGACCTTGAGCTTCGGCGCGGCGAATTCCTGACACTCCTCGGCCCGTCCGGATCCGGGAAGACCACCTGCCTGATGATGCTGGCGGGCTTCGAGCCGCCCACATCCGGCGACATACGTATCAATGACGTTTCGGTGGCCGGGCTGCCCCCGGACAAGCGCGGGATTGGCGTGGTGTTTCAGAATTACGCGCTGTTTCCGCACATGAGCGTGGGTGCCAACCTGGCGTTCCCCCTGCAAGTGCGGGGCATTGGCGCGGACCAGCGGCGCGAACGGGTCGCCCGGGCGCTGGAGCTGGTGCGTCTGGAGGGCTACGAGGCCCGCCGCCCCAACCAGCTTTCCGGCGGGCAACAGCAGCGCGTGGCCATTGCCCGGGCGCTGGTCTTCGAGCCGGAACTGGTGCTGATGGACGAGCCGCTGGGTGCTCTGGACCGGCGCCTGCGGGAGCAGTTGCAGTACGAGATCCGGCGCATTCAGCGGCAACTCGGCGTGACGGTGCTCTACGTGACCCACGATCAGACCGAAGCCATGGCCATGTCCGACCGGGTGGCGGTTTTTCGCGCCGGCCGAATCGAACAGCTTGCATCGCCGGAAGCCCTGTACGAAGAGCCGCAACGCCCGTTCGTGGCCAGCTTTATCGGCGAGAACAATCTGCTGAAGGGGCGGATCGTTTCCTCCGATCAAGGCATGTGCGAGGTGGACATGGGCGGCCAGCGCTTGCGTGCCGCCCACATCGCGGACCTTGCGCCGGGTAGCGAAACCATGGTGGCCATTCGCCCCGAGCGGGTCAATATCGCGCCGCTGTCCATGCGCTACTCCAACGAATTCGAGGCCCAGGTCGAAGACATCAGTTTTCTCGGCGATCACCTTCGGGTGCGGCTGCGGGCGTTCGGCAACCCGGATTTCATCGCCAGGATTCCCAATATTGTGGGGCATGCCGGCATCCTGCCGGGAGACACGGTCCGGATTGGCTGGGGCGCGCTGGATTGTCGCGCTCTGGGTGCCGAAGACTTCTGACAACGATTCGCCTGGAGGGAGCAGCGTTATGAATCACGGTTTTTTCCATCTGTTTTCGCTCAAGCCGCGCGCGGTGCGAGCCTTGTGCGTTTTGATTGCCTGCCTGGCGCCGGGCGGCGCGGCGCTGGCAGAAGCCATCACGGTGGTGTCCTGGGGAGGTTCGTACGCGCGCGCCTCCCAGCGGGCTTATCACGAGTCGTTCACCGCCGAGACCGGTATCGAGGTGCGGATGGAGGACTACAACGGCGGTCTTGCGCAGATTCGGGCCCAGGTCGATGCCGGCGCCGTGCATTGGGACGTGGTGGACATGGAAATGCCCAGCGCCCGGCTGGCCTGCGATGAGGGCCTGATCGAGTTCATGGACGTTACCGAGTTGCCCGGCGGGGTGAACGGCGAAGCGGCCGAGGACGACTTCCCCGCCGAATCAGTTTCCGAATGCGGGTCCGGGATGCTGTTCTATTCCACCATCTACGCCTACAACTCCAATTTCCTGAAAGGCCCGCCGCCGCGGACCATCGCGGATTTCTTTGATCTCGAAAAATATCCGGGGCGGCGCGGCATGAGGCGCGCGCCGCTGGTGAATCTCGAGTTCGCGTTGCTGGCCGACGGCGTGGCGCTGGATGATGTCTATGCCACGCTTGATACGCCGGATGGTCTGGCGCGCGCTTTCGCCAAGCTCGACGCCATCAAGGACCAGGTGGTGTGGTGGGAAGCCGGTGCCCAGCCCCCGCAACTGCTGGCCGACGGCGAGGTGATTATGAGTACCGCCTACAACGGCCGCATCTTCAATGCCCAGGCGCTGGAGAACCAGCCCTTTGTGATTGTGTGGGACGGGCAGGCGCTGGACAGCGGTTTTCTGGCGATCATCGCCGGGACTCCCCGTTACGAGGCGGCCAGGCAGTTCGTCCTGTTCGCCAATCGGCCCGATTCCATCGCCAACATCAGCAAGTACATCTCCTATGGGCCGGTTCGCGTGTCGGCCCGGGCCCTGGTGGACAAGCATCTGGACACCGGCGTGGAGATGCGTCCGCACATGCCGACCGCGCCGGAGAACCTGGAGCGCGCGCTGACCCTGGATTGGCGCTGGTGGAGCAAGAACCGCGACGACATGAACGAACGCTTCAGCGCCTGGCTGGCACGGTAGCCTCCGGTGGGGACCGGATCCCGGAGCACGGAACGGCTGCGGGCGCGTAGCCGGGGGTGAGGGCTTGAAGCGGATTCTGCGTTTGCCTTCTACGGCGCCGCGCCTGGGCGCGCTGACCCTTGTGTTGCCGCTGCTGGCCTTCGTTACGGTCAGCTTCGTGATTCCTCTCGGCAGCCTGCTGGGCAAGAGCGCCTATCAGCCGGAAGTTGCCCGGATCCTGCCGCAAACGATTGGCGCGCTCAAGGAGTGGAACGGTGAAGGACTTCCGCCGGAGGAGGCCTTCGCCGCGATTGCGCGGGAACTGGGAGCCCTTGCCGAGAATCGTTCCGAGCTGGCCCGTGTCAGCGGCGCCATCAACCGCGTGCAAAGCGGGATGCGGGGCGTTCTCAACCGCACCGCCCGGCGACTGGCGAGAGCCGAGCATACCGGCTCGTGGCGCGCAACCCTGGCCGGAATCAACGATGCCTGGGAAGAGCCGGCTACCTGGCTGGCAATTCAGGAAGCTGGCGCCCGCTTCACGCTGCGGCACTACCTGCAGGCCCTGGATCTCGAGCGGAAGCCCGACGGCAGCATTGCGCCGAGAGTGGCGGAGGAGCGCGTCTATACCGCTTTGATGTGGCGCACGCTTGTGGTCAGCCTGGGCGTTACGCTGCTGTGCCTTGCGATCGGCTATCCCATTGCCTACATGATCGCCACTTCGCCGCCTGCTCGGGGCAGACTGTTGCTGCTGCTGGTGCTGGTTCCGTTCTGGACCTCGCTGCTGGTGCGAACCACGGCGTGGATCGTCCTGTTACAGCGCCAGGGGGTGATCAACGAGTTCCTGGTGTTCCTGGGCCTGGTTCCCGATGACGGCCGCCTGCAGATGATCTACAACATGACCGGCACCTTCGTGGCGATGACGCATGTGCTTCTTCCCTTCATGATGCTGCCGCTGTACTCCGTGATGCGCTCCATTCCGGCATCGCACATGGCCGCCGCCGTGTCGCTGGGCGCCGCGCCTGTGCAGGCCTTTCGCCGGGTCTATCTGCCGCAGACCTTGCCGGGCATTGGCGCCGGTTCGCTGCTCGTTTTCATACTGTCCATCGGCTACTACATCACGCCGGCGCTGGTGGGCGGGCGCACCGGCGAACTGATTTCGAGCCAGATTGCCTATCACGTGCAGACTTCGCTGAATTGGGGCTTGGCGGCGGCCCTGAGCAGCATTCTGCTGGTTGCTGTTACGGTTCTTTATCTGATCTACAGCCGGGCGATCGGTATTGAACGGATGAAGCTGGGATGAGGCGCGGGCGATGATCGGCAGGCGCCTGGGCCGCTTTGGCTTCAATGCCTTCTGCGTGGCGGGGTTCGCGTTCCTGCTGTCGCCGATCCTGGTGATCGTGCCCTTGAGTTTCAATGCGGAGCCGTATTTTACGTTTACCGAGGGGATGCTGCGTCTGGATCCCGAGGCCTGGTCGCTGCGCTGGTACGAGAGCATCGTCGAGGATGAGGCTTGGCGGCGCGCCCTGGTCAACAGTCTCATCATCGGCGTCGCTTCGACCTTGCTGGCCACCACCCTGGGAACGCTGGCGGCGCTGGGTCTGGCCAGCCCCGCCATGCCCGGGCGCACGCTGATTACGGCGGTGCTGATTTCGCCCATGATCACTCCCATCATCATCGTGGCGGTGGGCGTGTTCTTTTTCTACTCCGGTCTGGGGCTGGGGCAGACGCACCTCGGGCTGATTCTGGCCCACGCCGCGCTCGGCGCGCCGTTCGTTGTAATTACCGTAACGGCCACGCTGTCGGGCTTTGACCGAACGCTTCTGCGCGCCGGCGCCAGCCTGGGAGCGGGGCCGATGCGCCGGTTCTTCCGGATCCAGTTGCCGCTGATTGCGCCCGGGGTCTTTTCCGGCGGCCTGTTCGCTTTTGCCGCCTCGTTCGACGAAGTGGTTGTGGTGCTTTTCCTGGGCGGCCTGGAACAGCGCACAATTCCCCGGCAGATGTGGGCGGGGATACGTGAGCAGATCAGCCCCGCGATACTGGCGCTGGCGGTTTTCCTGATCGTTTTCGCCGTGCTGGTGCTGCTGACCGTGGAATGGCTGCGGAGCCGCTCCGCGGCTACTCAATAGGCCGTCCGGCGGGGGCTATGGCATGAGTGTTCCGGATCCTGCCCGCAGTATTGTTTCGGCGTGCGCCTATCCGCTCGTCATGCTCCTGGCATGCGGCTTGTTCGCAGTCCTTTCGCGCTGGGGACTGTCCGTCTCCCTGAGCGCCTACGCTGCCGTATTGGCTGGCGCCATTCTGATTACCTGGCATGAGCTGAAGCTGCCCTACCGCCGCGAGTGGCTCCCGCGTCCGGCGGAGGTGCGAACGGACGCGCTGTTTCTGGGCAGTGTGCAGATCGGCGTGCCGCTGTTGCTCAGCGTCTCGCTGGCCGTGGCCCTGGCCGACTTCCTGAAGGCCGCAGGTCTCGCACCCGAAAGTCTTTGGCCCCATGCCTGGCCGGTGTGGGCCCAGGCGGCCCTGATGATGCTTGCGGCGGATTTCGGCCGGTACTGGCTGCACCGCGCGTTCCACACGTTCGGGCCGATGTGGCGCCTGCACGCCGTGCATCACTCGCCGCATCGTCTGTACTGGGTGAACGTAGGCCGCTTCCATCCCCTGGAAAAGGCCATGCAGTACTTGTTCGACGCCCTGCCTTTCGCGTTGCTTGGCGTTGCCGGCGAAGTGCTGGCGGCGTACTTCGTGTTCTACGCCACAAACGGGTTTTATCAGCACTCGAATTGCCTGGTGCGCCTGGGCCCCTTGAACTACCTGATTGCGGGGCCGGAACTGCATCGCTGGCATCACTCCCGGTTGCCGGAAGAATCCAACAACAACTTCGGAAACAACCTCATCATCTGGGACCTGATTTTCGGCACCCGTTTTTTGCCCGCAACGCACGAAGTTGGCGCGCTCGGCCTGGTCAAGCGAAATTACCCTATGGGGTTCTGGGTGCAGATGCGAACCCCCTTCATGCGGAAGCTTGAAGGCGCTGGCGACGACCAATGACCGGCGAAAGACCAGCGAGGAAGCAGCAGTAGGCGATGTATGCGGGTTGAGTACGCTGCGCTGCGCGCCGCCTTGTCGCTGAGGTTTGGCGGCCGTTACCGGGCGCTGCTGAAGGCCACGGAGAATCCGCGAAGCGCGCAGAACTCGCTGTTGCGCCGGATCCTGGCCGCCAACGCCGATACGCATTTCGGCGCCCGCCACAATTTCAGGCAAATCCGGGATCCGGGGGAGTATCGGAAAGCGGTTCCCGTAAAGACCTACGAAGATCTGCGCAACTATGTAAACGCGCAGGACCGGACGGGAGAGCCGTACCTGACTGCCGAACAGCCGGTCTACTACCATCGCACCAGCGGTACTCTCGGGTGGGCCAAGGACATTCCCGTAACCCGCGGCGGCCTCCAGCGGGTCAAGGAGAATCAGCAACTGTTCGCCTACTCGGTGGTCCGGGGAACCCGGGCTTTCGAAGGACGGGTGCTGGGGATTACGGGGCAGGCGGTAGAGGGACTGATGCCGTCCGGAGTGCCCTATGGCTCGGCTTCGGGCCTTTTGTATAAGCGGATGTCGAAACTGGTCCGCAGGAAATACGTATTGCCGCCGGAGGCCGCGGATATCCCGGACTACGATCTGCGCTACTTCGCTACTGCGGCCTTTGCGCTTGCCGAACGCAACGTAACCGGTATAGGGACGGCCAACCCCTCCACGCTGGTGCGCGTTCAGGAGCTGATACGGAGCGAGCCGGAGGCCCTGATCGAAGCGGTCCGCGAGGGGCGCCTGCCCGATGGCGCCTGCCTGCCCGCCGATAGCAGGCTGCCCGCCGGTCGCGGCAGGGCGCGCGAACTGGAGCGCCTGCTGGCGGAGAAGGGTGCGCTGGACTATGCGGCGGTCTGGCCCAATCTCAAGGGGATCATGACCTGGACCGGCGGCAGCTGCAGCGTTCCCCTTCGGCGGTTGGCCGGTTCCATTCCGCCCGGCGCTTCGATCATCGAACTGGGGTACATCTCCAGCGAGTTTCAGGGGACGGTGAATATCAATGCTGCCGAGAATGTATGTGTGCCGACTCTGTTGGACAACTTCTTCGAGTTCGTCGAACGGAAGGACCGGGATGCGGGCGGCGCTGGCGGTCTGGGCGGCGCTGGTGGCTTGGGCAGCGCTGGTGGCTTGGGCAGCGCTGGGGGTCCGGGTGGCACGGGGGAGGCGGGCGGCACGGATTTTCTGCTGCTCGACGAGCTGGAAGAGGGCGGCGAATACTACGTGTTCGTCACTACTCAGGATGGCCTGTACCGCTACGACATGAACGACATCGTGCGGGTCACGCGCAAGATCAACGCAACGCCCTGTCTTGAGTTCGTGCAAAAGGGCAAGGGAGTGACGAGCATTACGGGCGAGAAACTCTACGAGAAGCAGGTGCTGGATGCGGTGATGGCGGCGACGGCCCGTCTGGGACTATCGCCAGATTTCTTCGTCATGCTGGCCGATCAGGAGGAGGCAAGGTACACGCTGTACCTGGAGGCCTCCGGGCGTGAACCGCACCAGCGTGAACCACAGAAATCTGAACTGCATCAGGCGCCGGAGTTGGCAAACGCAGTGGACCGCGGACTGCGTCAGGCCAATATCGAATACGAAGGCAAGCGCGGCAGCGGACGGCTGGGTCCGGTCGAGATCAAGTGGCTGCGCCCTGGGACCGGCGGTGAATTTCGCGCGAACCGGGTAGCGGCGGGCCAGCGGGACGCGCAATTCAAGTATCTGCACCTGCAGTACGCGCAGGAATGTCCATTCGACTTTCCGGCGCACACGGAATCGGCTTGAGGACAGGGCGGGCGTCCATGCGCATCGAGAGCCTCGATGTCCATCGCTTTCCCGTGCCGTTCAGGGTCGTGTTCCGGCACGCGTCGGCAAGCCGCTCGGAAGCCGCCAACGTCATCGTCGCAGTTCGCGGGCCGGAAGGGCAAACCGGTTACGGCGAGGGTTGCCCGCGGGAATACGTGACTGGCGAGACCGTAGAGTCGGCTGCCGCGTTCATCGAGAGACGCACGCCGTCATTGATTCGGCAAGTAGAGGACCTGGAAGGACTTCGCGCATGGATGCAGGCGCACGGCGATGAAATCGACGCAAATCCCGCCGCCTTCTGCGCGCTGGAGATCGCTATCCTGGACTTGTTGGGCAAGTTGGAGCAGCAGCCCGTCGAGGGTTTGCTCGGCGTTTCCCGCTTGAGCGGCACGTTCCGGTATTCGGCTGTCCTTGGCGATGCTTCACTGTCTGCTTGTCAGCAGCAGGCGGAACAGTATTGGGGTATGGGCTTTCGCGATTTCAAGGTCAAAGTGTCCGGCGACGCGGAAAAGGATCGGCGCAAACTGGCGCTGCTGACCTGTCACGGCGACCCCGAGCTGCGGATTCGGCTGGACGCGAACAACCTGTGGCGCGATGCGGCCAGCGCGATCGGCTATCTGAAGTCTCTGGGCGCGCATGTCTTCGCCATCGAAGAGCCTCTGCAGAGCGGAGATCTGGAAGGATTTCGACAGGTGGCCCGGGAATGCGGGGTCAGGATCATTCTGGACGAGAGTCTGGTTCGCGCCAGACAGTTGGAGGCGTTGGACGACCCGGAATGCTGGATTGTCAATCTCCGCGTGTCCAAGATGGGCGGAATCATTCGGTCGCTGGAATTGGCGCAAGAGGCTGTTCGGCGAGGTATCGGCCTCATCGTGGGCGCGCAAGTGGGCGAAACCAGCATCCTTACGCGCGCCTCGCTGGCGGTGATGACCGAGCATCGGCAATCCCTTGTCGCCGCGGAAGGCGCCTTCGGCACGTTGTTGCTGGAGCGCGATTTAACCGAGCCCTGCCTGATGTTCGGCGCCGGCGGAACACTGAATGCGGAAACCGAACTCCGCATAGCACGATCCGGACTTGGACTACGGGTTTACGACGCTCTGCTTGCCCCCGTCTGATCCCGCCCGCAGACTGAATTGCGTGGGCAGGTCAGTCTCTCAGGAGCGTTGCGTTCGGGAGTCGGGCCGCTTTCTGGTCGAAGGTGTACAGTGCTTGCGCGCCTGCTCGCTGTGCGGCTGCCGCAATCATCAGGTCCGAGAAGCCCGCGCCCCCGCGGCCGTACTGCAGTGCCGCCAGCGCAACGTCATCGGAAGCTTCGGTCCGCAGTTCCTCGGTCGCAATCAGGGCATCCAGAACTCCGGCGATGCGTTCTCGGGCAAATCCGTAGGCGCGTTCAAGAACCCAGACCAGCTCGACAATGACTTCCCGGCAAACGAAACCAGGCTGCTCCCCCGTGAGCCCTTCCAGAAACTCGCGGGCTATTTTGGCCTGCCGGGGTTCACCGTCCACCAGAAACCGGACAAGGACGTTGGTGTCAAGCGCAATCATTCCTCGCATGCGCCTTCGGCAATGGCGCGCTCCATGTCCTCCAGTGTTGCGGCGGGCGTCCCGTCGTGGCGCCGCAACAAGCCGTACAGACGTGTGATCGAACGCACGGGCCGAATGCGGACTTCATCTTCGAGGATAATGTAGCGGACGCGGTCTCCTTCACCCACGCCAAGCGCCATCCGCACCGGTTTCGGCAACGTCGTCTGTCCTTTTGAAGTAATTGCGGATTCAACCATATCGCAATCTCCCTTACATATCTATATGATACCTTGCAAAATTACGTAAGGTAAGAAAATATGCGAAACTTCCAGGTAGAATCACTATCCCCTTCTATCAAGTCAAGCAGGGAGGCGGTGTCGCTCAGACCGATGCCGGCATGACTCCGGGCGCGTGAAGCGGGCGGGTCAGCGGGTTTTCCAGCGCCACCAGAGGATCGGGCCGCTTACCGCCAGCAGCACGGCCAGCGCGGCGATCAGGTCATTGATCCACTTGAACTGCTCGTGAATGATGTTGCCGGTGTGGACATCCACTACGAACAGGTAGAAAGTGGCGCCTTCCAGCGGAGGTGACTTCATGTCCGTCAGCTCGAACTTACCGGATGCCTGCTCTCGGTAGAAACCCTTGCTTTTCTTCAGATAGAGAGCCGATTCGAGCATCACGCCGTCGCTTACCATGGTGGTCGGACCACGGATCGGGGACCACTCGCTGTCGCCGTCGCGGCGCTGCAACTGCATTCCCCGGTTGTTGCTGAAGATCACCCGATCCCGTTCGCGAAACAGGTTGCCGCCCCGCTTGCCGGCGTCGCGGTCGCCCTTCCAGGACTTACCGCCGTCCTCCGTGTGCAGCAGCCCCAAGCGCGTGCTGACGCTGAGTCGCTGGGGCTCCCCGGGATACGCGACGACCTGCTCCAGCTCCCCTTCGAGCGAGCGATACCGATACGCGGGCGGCAAAGACGAACGATCCACGGACACATCCCGCGACCAGTTTCCGAACGCCACGACGTGATCCAGAAGGATGCCGGTCGCGCTCAGGTAAACGATCGGGATGAGCGCCAGCAGCCCGAACACGGTGGCATGGGTGCGGTACAGCCACCGGTGCGTTTCCCGGCGCACCCGGGGCCGCGGTCCGGATCGCTGCCGCCAGCGCCACGCTCCGGATCGCCGCCGCCAGCGCCACGGAAGAAACCAGTAGAGAAAGCCGCTGATGGCCAGCACCGCCATCGCCAGGCCGCCCAAATCGTTGATGAGGGTTGAAGCCGTGCGGCCGAAGATTCCGTAGCCGAAATGAAGGTCGAAGACGAAGTCATAGACGCTTACCTGCTCCGGCAGACCCGTCACCGTGACCCGGTCGAGATTCAGCCACTCAAGGTGGGAGGGATCATTGCGGCTGATGCGGAATATTTGCTCGTGGCCTACCACGCCGACCAGTTCGTCCGGATGGCTGCCCGCAGTCAGGCTGCCGACGCGGGTGCCTTCCATCGCGTACCGCTGGATGCTCCTACCTTCTTCGGTCGTTTTCCACAGCCCGTCGTCGGTGGCCACGACGATTCCTTCGAGGCTGCCGTCGCCCGGGCGAACGAAGCGCAGCACCTGTGGCTTTTCGCCCCCGGGAAAGGTAACGTCGCTCCAGTTCTCGCCGTCGTCTTCGGTCAGCCACAGGCCGCGCTCGGAACCGCCCAGCCAGCGGTCCGGACTTGCTTCGTCCACCGCGACGTAACGCATGACCGTGGCCGGCAGCAGCCGCGCCACTCGCGCGGAGAGCCAGGATTCCGGAACGGTCATCTGCCGCTGCCAGCGCCACTCGTCGTGATCGAGCAGAATACCGCTCACGCCCAGAACCAGCAGCCACGCGCCTGCGGAAAGCCCCGCCCACTTGTGCAGTGTCAGCAGCGCGCGGTTCAGTCGTGTGCGCCGCTTCGGCTCCCTCTTGCGGCTCATTGGATCGCCGGTCTTATTCGGAGTGCGGCATGCCCGTCCTGCTCAGTCTCAGGATCAGAAATCGTATTGCGGCCGCTCCGGTTCGGTCAGCACCACGAACGGAGAAGAGTCGGACACGACGCGCAGGAATACTCCCATCGGCTGGCTGTCGTCGGTCTTCTCCTGGTCCCAGCGCAGCTCCTTGTCATCGCCGCAGCGCTGGACCGTCTTGAACCAGAGGATGCGTCCGGGCTCTTCCGGCAGCAGCGCGCGGAACATGAAGCGCCCGAATCGCCGCGTCGGCAGTTCGGACCCGGTCCAGACGATCTCGTCCACAGTCTGTTTAATCTGGAAGCCTTCGCCCATTTCGATCGGCGGGTCGAGATCGCGCATGATCGTCTCTGCCGTCCAGTCGGGATCGTGCGCGACGGTCACGCGCATTACGCCTTCGGGAATCTTTACCCGCACTTCGGTCGTTGGATCGGACCCGCAGCCATGCGGCACCCGTACCTCCACGTCGTGGAACCAGCCCGCCGGCATGTGGGTTATATGCACGTAGGCATGCCCCAGCGCCGTCCCGCTGAAGCCGGCCAGAACGGCCAGAGCCGCCAGCCTTGCCAGTGATCTCTTCATCGTATTGCCCTCCGCTTGTCTCATTTCGCCCCGGTCAGGGAAGGTACCGATATTCCCGGGGTGCATATCGAGCGTAAGATACACGGACTCCGTTGGTCAACGGATCGGCTGCAGGCCGATCGGCCTTGCGGCGTCTCGAAAGGGACTAATGTCCGCCCTTCCTGAGGGCGCGCAGGATCTCGCGCGCTGCGTTGCGCCCCGGAATGCCGCTAACGCCGCCGCCGGGATGCGCTCCTGCGCCGCAGTGATAAAGACCGGCAATCGGTCCGCGGTAGGCGGCATGGCCCATCACCGGGCGGAAGTTTCGGCGCCAGGTTGGCGGCGATCGATTTGGCGCGGCGGACAGAGCCGTCCGCAACCTTGGCGCCCCGCGCCTGGCCGGCCTCTACAAGCACTTCAACGACTTTGGCACCGGTCTCCACGATAACGCCCAGTTCACGCGCTTGCTTGAGCATGGCCCCGGTAATGGCGCCCATTCCGCCGATCGCGGGTCCCCACACACCCTTGCGGCCTGCGATTTCACCCAGAGCATGGTGCAAAAGGCCGTATGCCGTGCCCGGCGCTCGAGTATTCGCACTCGCTTTCCCGCGGCGGCAAGGTAGCAGGCGCAGACAAGGCCGTTGTGGCCGCCACCCAGAATGAGAACGTCGTCCTGCGCGTTCACCTGAAGGCGGGGATGACCTCCTCGCCCATGAGGCGAATCGCTTCCTCCGGGTCGGGACCCAGGGGACCGCCCAGGTTGACTTCGGTGACGCCCGCATCGGCCAGTTCCTCGATCTGGGCGATAACTTCCGCCGGCGTTCCGGAAATTCCCAAGCGCAGCATGTCGGGCGTTACCTGGCGGCGCGCTTCTTCCATGCGGCCTTTGTCCACCAGCGCGCGCAGCGGAGCAAAATCGCTGGAGCGCAACCCTATCGTCCGAAGGGCGTGGTCTTCCAGATACGGCCCGAAATACGCGGCCAGATCTTTCATCACCTGCGAGGCGGCCGCCTTCTCCTTGGAAAGCGAGAGCCAGCCACAGCCGGAAACCACGTAGTCGGCCGGCGGCTGCGAACGCGAAGCCAGACCCTCGCGGATTGGCTCGACCATCTGCTTCGCCGAGGCCGGCGGCGTGATCATCGGCAGGCTGCCGTTGCCGATCTCGCCGCTCAAGCGCAGGAATTCTTCGCCGAACGCGGAGAGGTAGATCGGAATATCAGCGCGCAGCGGCTTGAACCGCAGGTAGCACTCCGGCCCCCACTTGAACACCTCGCCTTCGTATTCCATAACCTCGCCGCGCCACAGGCCGCGCAGCAGATGCACCGTCTCGCGGTGGCGCTGCAGGTAGTCCGTGGCGTCCACGCCGGCCCAGCCGATCATGTCCAGCGTGTGCAGGCCCATGCCGAGAATGAAGCGCCCGCCGGAAAGCTCGTCCAGCGTGGCGGCATAGCTGGCCAACTCCAGAGGATGCGTGGTGTACGGATTGGTGCCCACGGATCCAATCCGGATGCGTTCGGTGGCGGTGGCGACCGCGGAAGTTGTGACCCAGGTGTGGCGCATGAAGGTATCGTGCGGAAACCACACGCTGTCAAAGCCCGCGTGCTCACCCGCGGCCGCCAGACGCACAAGCTCGCGCACCGGCCCCAAGTGTTCAATCAGGCGTAATCCAAAGCGCATTCTCCTGCTCCCGCCAACCTGGCTTTCATTATGCGTGAATTTGCCCGCGGGCGAAGGGGGCGGGGATGCAACAGGGACGGGATGCTGCAGGGGCGGGATGCGGCCCTCCCTCCAGGATGAATTACTTCGCCGGCGGCGGCCAGATGGCATCCCAGCGAAAAGCTCACGGCGTAGAAAGGCGCGAGGCGCACTTCGCCATCGCCGGCAAGGCTATCGAGAAGAATCCAGCGGCCGTTGCTCAACTCGAAAGCTTCCAGAGTCCGTGCGATTGGGTCCACCAGCCGCCCGGTCCGCTGCGCCCCTTGCCAAAGGGCCCGGCCAACTCGTGGGCAAGCGAAGTTTCGGCATACAAATGGGGCGAGGCCGGGCGCGGGTGAGTGTAGAGCGATCCGCCAACAATCTCCGCCACCATATTAGGGGGCGCGTCAAGCACATCCTGGTAGGTGGCTGTGGCTGCCCCGGCGAGGTTTGCGTCGCGATCCCTGACAGTCATTTCAAACGCCTCCTGCTCTCGACGCAAGACTACTACAACAACAGACTACGGCAACAATAGCCCGGCAAACTCAAGGTGATTCACGTTGATGATCCCCGGGGCCGCACTTGTACCCTGGGTCTGAGGATGCAGTATTAGTAATAGGCGGCTTCGGCTTCAACTTTCGGGGCGTATTCGGCCAGTTCCGGCGGCAGCACCGGGTTCAACTTCGCATCCCAACTGAAGAGGTGGGCGCCGGGCTGGAAGTCGGTTTCCAGCGGCCCGCCCTGGGTGCGGAAGAACAGGAGATTGCCGGTTTTGGAGCCGAATGGCCCGTGCGGCATCCCCGGCGGCCTCCAGAAGTAGGCGCCCGGCTTCATCAGCCCCGTATCCCCGGTCAAGTCGCCGGTGATCAGGTACATCTCCTCGACAACCGGATGGATTTCTATCACGTCGTTGCGCCACAAAGGCGGGGCCGACAGGATCCAGCTCTGGTCGTGGGTTTGCGGGTCTTCGCGGCAGATGATGCGGGAGAACTTGCGGAATCCGTCCAGCATGCCGTCCCCTTCGTCCACGTCCACGCCGAGTTCGCGCAGGCTGGTGTCCAGCTTGGTGCCCAGGGTGTCCACTTTTTCGACCAGCCGCTCGGCGTCGTCGTCCGCGCCCGCCCCGGCGAGCGTTTCGGGCGGCCGGGAGAGAAAGGTCAGCGCCACCGCTCCGTCTCGGCTTGATGCGCTTCGGCGCGTATGGCCGGCTGGCAGGTGCGCATAGCACAATTCGGTGTAGTTCACGCCGTTGATGTCCAGGCCGCCTTCCAGCACCAGCAGTTCCTCGTCCGCATTCAGGTGCTCCGGCCCGCCGCGCGACCAACCGGCGGGGTAGCGCACCATGTTGCTGGTGGCCCCGGTTTCTTCGTCCCTGCTCAACACCTTCACGTCCGCGCCGTCAAAACGCCCGTTGAACACGCCCTCCCGCCACGGCAGGGCCTGCGTCTGAATAAATTCGATGTGAGGTCTGGCCATTTTCGCCTCCCTGAGTGTCAGTCCGGCAAGAATGCCACAGACTTGCACTCCGCCAAACGGCGGCAGACACATTTGATGTATCGGATCACGGGTCGAGTCGCTCGCCCTATGTCATTGGCGCCTTGGGACGACAGCTTCAGCGGGTTTCCTAGGCGCCCGGGATCCGCGCTCTCGCCGGTGCGGACGGGTCGAGCACCTCAACGCCCGTGGGCTCAAAGTGGCGCACGTTGCGCGTGACCACGGCGAGCCCGTGTTCAAGAGCGGTAGCCGCTACCAGAAGATCGGCGCTGTCGTTGCCGATATTGGCGGAAAGTCGGCCCCATCTCCGCGCAATGGCGAGGTCGACGCCCAGAATGTGGTCGCCGTACAGAGCAACGACACTGTCCAGCCATGCGGCCAGCGTTCGTGCAAACCCCGGGTTGGACCGCTGCTGACGAATGATGCCGCGTTCGATTTCTCCGATGGAAACGACGCTCAGATACAAATCCGCCGCGCGCTGGTTCGACATCCACCGGACAACTTCCGGAAAACGGTCCCGCCTGCGCAACGCGGAAAGGACGTCCGTGTCTATCAGGTACATCAGAAATCAGTCGGTCTGGTTGGCAGGCGAAGGCGGTCGAACTCCTCGCCGCCTTGCGGAATGGCCAGTAGCATATCGGAAAAGCTGGGCGCCGCCGCCTGTTCCATCTTGCACAGGCGTTCATATTCATTTACGGCCAGCACCACCACGGCGGGTTTGCGGCGCCGGGTTACCAACTGCGGGTCGCCGGCCAGCGCCGCATCAACCACGGCGCTGAATCGATTTTTGGCATCCTGAAGCGCCCACTGGATCATGCGAATTTCTCCGCCCGCTCTAATCGGCTAGATTATTCGTCTAGCTGATTGAGTTGTCAAGCCTGACAGCCTGATGCTTAATGCCCGAGGCTTGATGCCCGGCGTCGCCTGAAGCGGCCTGCTTCCAGGCCGGGCGCTTCCTATTGGATCACGGTAATGGCAGCCGTAACCGGTACGCGCTCGGGCGGATAGCAATAGTCGGCGTCACAAACCTGAATGCGCAGTTGGCCCGATAGGTCCAGCGCTCCGGGACCGGCGTATTCTTCTACGGTCAGCCTGGCCTGTATCACGGCGCCATCCTGAAAAACCGGCAGTGGATCCACGGAGTACCACTCGATTACCTCCGTCGGTTGCGGATAAATCACTTGCTCCCATACCACGCCGTCCGTTGAATCGGGGAAAAACGTCGTTGGAATCAGCGCGGAATCCAGTTCGGCGCTGATCTCCGACCTGCCGAGGTCCTGAAACGCAAAGATGAACATCTTGTGCGCTTCGGTGTTGCCCCGGCTGCGCGGCAATTCCGTCAGTTCCCGCAACCCCTGCGGTGCACCAATCACAACGAGGAATAGTCGAAGTCGAAATAGAGGCTGATTGTCATAAGTTATGATTAAAAGTTCGCCGCGAGGGGTGGGGATTCCCTCGCGTTCAGCAGCCCGGCTGACTGCAGGGGCTATTACAAAAGGGGACGAGTCATGCTCGAACACTTGGCAAACCAACGTTTGGCGGTCCTTACTTCACTTCTTGTTCTGACTGCACCGGCGGTTGGACTGGCGCAGCAGGGCGAGGGGGCGAATGAAGCCTCTAACGATGCCACCGAGGAAGAGGCGCTGGAACTCGCGCCCCAGATCGTAACCGGCAGTCGATTGCGCGGCGGCCTGAGCGCCTCGCCAGTATTGGTCCTTACGCGGGAGGATATGGACCGGCGCGGCTTGCGGGACATCGAAGACATCATGCGCTACATCCCTCAGAACTACTCGACAATTACCTCGGGAGGAAGTTTCGACTACCAATCGCCAAGATTCGCTCAAGGGTTGGTTACCATCAATCTGCGCGGCCTGGGCGAGGGATCTACGCTGGTGCTGGTCAATGGAAACCGCATATCAGCATCGCCGGCCGAATCGGGAACATTCACCGACGTTTCCACTCTTCCTTTCAGCGCGATCGAGGAGGTGCAGGTGCTTACCGACGGCGCCAGCGCCATATACGGTTCCGATGCCGTGGGTGGCGTAGTGAACTTTATTCTGAGGAAGAACTATCAGGGCGCGGAATCCACTGTGCGCTATGAGAACAGCAAGTCCAAAGGACACGCCAGGATTGTGGAGCAGACTCTGGGGATGACCTGGGACTCCGGGTCGCTGCTCGCCACGGCCAATTTCAAGAGGGAAGACGCCGTGCTGGCGGCCAATGCCGGGATCGACATTGATGGCGATTACCGCGAGCAGGGCGGGAGGCGCTTCCCCGCCACCTACACCCAGCCGCCGCTGCTGTTGCGGTTTGGACCCTTCCCTCCCAACGCGCCTCCGGGAACCCGCATCGCCCTGCTGCCTCCGGGAGACGGCACCAACATCAACCCGGACGACATTCTCTATATCAGCAACGAGGAGTGGCAAACCCAAACCGGCAACTACGAGAGAGTCCCGACCGGCGCAGCACTGCTTGGCCCCAGTGAAGCGACTCCTTCGGGCGATCATCTGGCCACCTACCTGAACGTCACGCAACAACTCACGGACAGCATTTCGTTTGCCTTCGACGCCATCTACAGCGAGCAGGACGATTCGCAAGAGTCGCACGGGCAATCCGTCAGCGGGATTGTGCCCCCCAGCAACTACTACAACAACTTCGGCGTTCCCGTTTACGTCGCCTACAGCCTGGAACGCGAGATTGCGGATGGGAAGGTGCGTCCCTTCGTACGCTTCACGGAATCAGATCGATACGATGTCACAGCCGCTATCCGGTGGGACCTGCCTGTTCGGGATTGGCAAGCCCGACTGAACTACACTTATGGCAAGAATTCCATATACAACACGTACTTCGGCACCTTTCTTTCACGGGCGCCCGAGTTCCAGGCTGCGCTCTCCAGTCCGGACCCTGCGACGGCGTTCAACCCGTTCGGCGACGGCACAGCGCAACTCGACAACCTTCAGCAGTTTCAGGCGGACGACGACCGCGGCAACCGGTCGGTAACGCAGAAGGTTGTGGCACTGAATGCGGATGGCGCTTTATTCGAACTGCCGGCTGGGGACATGCGCATTGCCATAGGCGGGGAGCTGCGCACCGACACGCTGGATTTCGAGGACTTCGGACTGAATCCGTTTACCTTTTTCGTTCCCGACGCGCCCGACATCGTGCCGGAATCGGACAACACGTCCTGGTTTACGGAGATTTCCGTGCCGATTGCCGAAGGCAGGCCAGGGCTTCATCAACTCAACCTGACCCTGAATGGGCGCTACGAAAAGTACGAAATCGAGGGTCCGTTCGATGGGCCGTTAAGCTCCAACAAAACCCGCACATTCAGCGATTTCGTGCCCAAGGTCGGTGTGGTGTGGTACCCGGTTGAATACCTCAAACTTCGAGGGACATGGGGCGAAGCCTTTCAGGCGCCGACGCTGCAATCGCTCTTCAATCCCCCCGATTTTCTGAATCCACCTTTTACGCCGCCATTCTTTGCGATTTTCGATCCGCTGAATCCCGCATCCAACGGCGGCCCTTTCGTCCCGGTATTTCCGGTAATAGGCCTGGGTGGCAATCCGGATCTGGAACCATCAAGTCTCGGATAACATCAGCCTGGGCTTTGAGGTGACCCCTCCCGGCGTTCCAGGGCTGTTCATTTCGACCACCTTCAACCGGACCGATTTCACCGATAAGATCGGCAGCCTGTGGAGCGCCCTGGGCTATCCGGGAACTTTTGCTCTGGAGAATGCGAGCCTGTTCCCCGGGCTCGTGGAACGAAATTCCGAGGGCATACTGACTCTGCTTTCGAATCAGGACGGCAATCTCTCGGGTGTGCTGAATGAATCCCTGGATGTGCAAATGCTGTATACATTCAGCACCTCCTACGGCGACTTTTCGGCCGGAATGCTCGCAACGCGAAACTTCACTCAGGAGGAAACCGCCGCGCCCGGCGTAGATCCCATAGCAAGGCAAGGCACGCATCTGGGACCGCCCAAATTGCGCGGCAACGTGTACCTGGACTGGGATTGGAGGAACTGGCAAGCAGGTGCGACTCTCAATTATTCTTCCGACTACGAAAACACGGATGAGCAAGCTATCAGCCGGGATGTCAGCAGCTACACGACGTTAGATGTTCACACCACGTACCACCTGGGAGACACGGGCTGGCGCTTCAGGCTGGCAATTGACAACATCCTGGACAAGGATTTTCCTTTCGTGGACAACTTCCAGGGTGTGGACTCCTCGCGAGTAGACTTCCGCCGCCGGGTCGTCGTTCTGGAAGCGCACAAGGAGTTCGCTTGGTAGGGCGAGACGAGGCTGAGACCGGCTATTGCCTGAAAATGGCTGTGCGGAGCCGACGGAAGACACCGTTGCGCCCGCTATTGCGGACAGCGGTGTCTCGCCCGCTTTCGGGCTTTGTGCCGGGCATCGCGGTTCTCGCAGTCCTGTCGTTGGTCGCAGCGGCCGGCTGTGATTCGAGTGAAACCGAATTTGCCGCAGATCAGGCAGCGCCCACCGTGTCGGTGGCCACGGGGGCGGCTTATGTCAACGACGCGAACTTCCGGGACGAGGTTTTCGAGTCGAACCTGCCGGTGCTGGTGGACTTCACCGCGACCTGGTGCGCGCCCTGCAAGGAAGTGGACCCGATCGTGGACGAGTTGGCGACAGAAATGGAGGGCCAGGCCAAGGTCGTGAAGCTCGACATCGATGAGTCGCCGGAGATTTACCAGCAGCTTCGAGTCAATGGGATTCCCACCGTCATCTTCTTCAACGAGGGCCGCGAAGAGGATCGAATCAGCGGGCCGCAAAGGCGAGAGATTTACGCTCAATACCTGACCACGATGGTGGAGGGCGGAGACATGCTCGATACCCGCCTGGAGATGCTGGAACAGGACGAGTACCGGCAGCACTTCATCGTCTCGCGCGAACTGGAGGACATTGAGGCCATCCTTCCGCACCGGCCCGATCTTCTGGTGGAGCCTTTTGCCGACGGCCGCACGCCCCTTTCCGTGGCGATCAAGCGCCCCAGCGTCCGGCAGCAGGCGCTAATCGAAATGATCCTGTCGCAGGACCCGGCAATCGGACTGCACGACCTGATGGGCATTGGACGCTGCGAGGAGTTTCTGGCGGCTGTCCAGACCGACCCGGAACTGGCGAATCAAACCGATCTCGACGGCGCAACGCCGCTGTGGCTGGCGCTGATGGGGGGCGTCAAGAAACGCGACCATCAATGCGCCCGCGCGTTGCTGGGCCTGGGCGCCCAGCCGGTAAGCAGCGCCTCTTTCCATCTGCCGCGCGCCGTGATTTTCTACGAAGACCCGGAACTGCTCGGAGAGTTTCTTGAGCACGGAATGGACCCCGGCGAAACCGACGAGCAGGGCATGAACACCCTGCACATGACCACCATGTACGGCTACTACCCGCTCGTGGAAGTGCTTCTGGAATACGGCATGGACCCCGCCACGCCCAACGGGCAGGGGGAAACCACCATGGAAATGGTGCGCAAGCAGCAGCAGCGGCGCGAAGAGTTATGGAACGAACGCGGAATGCTGGATACTCCCGAGCAGCAGGCCATGTTCCGGGAGTACAAAGAGGAGTCCGACAAGTTGCTGGCGCTGTTGGAAGCTGCGCAAACCTGATCTCTTCCCCTCCGCGCACACCGACGCGGACAATATCCAAGGTCCGAACCCGTTCGGTGTGTAGCGTCACGATCATCCTCCGATGATCCCAAACACAACCCTACAGGCTCACGTCTCGTTGGATTTACGTCACACGTTCAGGCTCATGTCTCATTGGACAAGGCTCGGGGTGGCATTTTCCCGCCGTCTTCGTTCTATAGTAGGTGGAGTACCGCGGCGGTACCGTGGCGGGCCGGGCGGAGATCGCAAAACGCATGAATCTTTCCAGGCAAATGGTGCAGAAGTATCTGGCCAACGGCATTGCAAATTGTCGGAAGCGACTGCGCAGGATTGCAGACCAGGAGCGGTTGGCCCCATGAGTAATCGTCTCGATCGGATCACTGACGAAGCCGCACTATGGATTGTGCGGGCGCAGGAAGCCGACTTCCCAAGCGCCGATAGGGGAGACTTTGCTTCCTGGCTCGCGGCTTCGGCCGAGCATGTGCTCGAATTCCTGTCGCTGGCTGCGATTTCCCGCGAGATTCGCGAGTCGTCGTCGCACACGGACCTGGATGCGCTGATTGCCCTCGCCCGAAAGTCCGGCGATCGGCACAATGTTGTGACTCTCCCGACCGAAGGCCCGGCCATCAACAGCGAACCTGCGGAACCAACCGATCGGAAGGGCCGCCGCGCTGTCTGGTCGGCAGCGGCCTCGGTCGCGATCGCAGCATTTGCCGGCATCTGGTATTTCCTGGACTCCGGTCCTGTCGTGTTCTCCACCGGCGTGGGTGAGCAAGCGTCGTTTGCTTTGGCCGACGGCTCGGTCGTGAACCTGAACGCGCAATCCTCGCTTGAACTCCATTACTCGGAATCGGAGAGAACCGTACGGCTGTTGCACGGTGAAGTGCTGTTCGATGTGGAGAACGATTCGGGCCGACCATTTCAGGTCCTCACCGAGCGTGCCCTGCTTCGTGCGGTGGGCACCTCTTTCAATGTGCGGCAGCGTGGCGAAGCTACCGTCGTCACGGTCGTCGAGGGCTTGGTCGATATGCAATTGCTCGATGCTCTGCAGCAGGGCGAAGCGCCGACCATTGAGTTCGTAGATCTCGCAGCCCTGCCCGGCGAACAAGCGATCCCCTTGAACGGACTGCCGGGCGAGAACGGGTTGGTTCGGCTTGGCGCCGGGCAACAGGCGCGGGTAGAGCAGCATTTGGGTGCGGTTGCGGTTATTGACGTAAATGCCGAGAAAGCAACCTCCTGGCGCCAGCGGCGCCTGGTGTTCGAGAGAAGGCAAATTGCCGACGTAGTGGCTGAATTCAATCTTTACAGCGATATGCGAATCGTGATCGCAGATCCGGAATTGGCATCCAGGTCGATCAGCGGGGCGTTCGACGCAGACGATCCCGAGTCGTTCGGGTTGTTCTTGGCCGAAGCCGGTTTGGCTTCGGCTGTTCATAGCGCGGACGGCGCCCTGGTGTTGCGCCTTCCCCGTGAAGCCAATTGATTGGTGCTGATGTGCGCATCAAGTATGTGTCTCTTTTTTCCTCGCCGGGATCCGGGTGGCAAGAAACGGCGATTCTGACTCTCTTATACCAGGGTCTCTACTCTTCTTTCTCCACCCATTAGAGGGTAATCGTTATGAATCTTCTGCGTTCTCATTCTCTCGCCGTCGCCGCTATCGCCTGCCTTTGCGTTACGCAAACGGCTATTGCCGAAGACGACGCTCACTTGGCCTCATTGAAAATCGAAGCGCAGCCGCTTTCGAAAGCTCTTCTTGACTTCTCCAAGCAAACGGGATTGCAGATCGGCTATGCTGCCGAGTTGGCGGAAGGCAAAGTAGCGCAAAAGGTGGAGAGTGTTGATGAGCCAAGCGCGGCGCTCGACACGCTTCTGGCGGGTACCGGTCTCCAGTACAAGTTTGTAAATCAAGAGACTGTGGTGATTCGCGCGGCAAGTCTCACTGAAGGGTCGGGGTCCGGTTCGGCGGGGAATGCTCTTCCGGCAACCGAAACAGTCTTGTCGGCTCAATTGCAGACCACGCAAGCCGAGGATCGGGAAGTCGTGGACGAGTCGCCGACCATAGAGGAGGAAGAAGAACCGGCAGAGTTGGGGCAACAGGTCGTGACCGGCTCACGTCTGGAAGGCGGCGACCCCAGCGCGAGAATCTATAGCTACACCGCCGAGGACATTGCGGCGCGCGGCGTGTCCACCTTGGAGGAGTTCTTCCGCACCCTGCCGTGGACCTATTCGTCCATCACCACGCAAACCAACACCAGCGTGCACTTTGACCAAACCGATCAAGACGACGAGTACATCGAACTGGGACTCGGTATTTCCACGGTCAATCTGCGGAATTTGGGTTCGGCCAACACCCTGGTGCTGCTGAACGGCCGGCGTATTGCGGGAACCGGAGAGGAGGATGATTTCGCCAATATCCTTACCATCCCGCTGTCCGCCATAGAACGGGTTGACATCCAATTGGACGGCGCTTCGGCGGTGTACGGATCGGACGCCATCGGCGGCGTGGTGAACTTCATCACCAAGAGCAACTACTCGGGCCTTTCGGTCGATTACCGCCACGAGTTCAGTTCCTCCGACGCCGACCAGACCAAAGCCAGCATCACAGGCGGCTATGCGTGGGGCAGCGGAAGCGTAACCGCCATCGTGTCACGCGACACGTTCGATCCGATCACCAACAGCAAGACCGGTTTTACCACGCTGGACTTGCGTCCCTGGCTGGGGCCCGAGTTCGACCTTCGCAGCACCACGACGGGTCAGCCAGGGGTGGCATGCGAGTATTCGCCGACGTTCGCTTCTCAACCGGCCACCATAAGGTGCAAGCGGGGGACTCCCAGATATCAGTTACCCGCGGACCATAGCGGCCTCGGCGCGTCGGTTGACGACTTTATCGTTTTCGAGAGCGGCGATCCTTCGCCCCACCCGTACGACGCAATTGATCCGCAAAACGGCGCCGATTCACGCACCGACTCGCTGAGCCTGAGCCTTGAACAATACCTGACCGACGACTTGCGGATCTACGCCGACGTTCTGTACACCAAGTTGGAGTCATACCAGGAATACTCCCGTAGAATCACTGGCTATATTCCGGTTCCGACCAGCAACGCATACAACCCGTTCGGCAAGCCCATGGCGGTGCAATATGCGCCGATCAGCGAGTTTGAGCAAGGGCTGCTGCCCACCCAATTCACCGAATCGGAAACCAGGCAGCGCAATGTCAACTTGGGCGTGATTTGGGAGTTTGGCGGACACGAGTTGAACTTCGAAGTTACCCGCACCAAGTCCGAACGGGAAACCTTTCGGGTTCGCGCAAAGGCGCGGCGCCCGCGTTGGGATCCGACCGCGGACGGTTGGTATGCGGCGTTGACCAGTTCCGATCCGAATCAGGCGATCAACGTGTTCGGAAATGGAGAGGCGCAGGGGGCAGCCTTTGAGGATTTGCTCACGGTCGCCGAGGGGCCGATCAAGGGGGACAGCGAGACTCGCGCCTACAACCTTTTCCTGCGCGGCAACCTGTTCGATCTGTGGGGCGGCCCGGTGTCCTATAGCGCCGGCGCCGAGTACCGCGAGAACATAATTTACCGCGTTCAAGACACGACCCCCAATCTGGCGGGGATTGACTTGCAAAGAGTGGTGGACTCAGGGGAGGCGATTGGCGTGGACCGGCCTTCGCGGGAAATAACCGCCTACTACGCCGAGATGGTCCTGCCTCTTGTCGGTCGCGAGAATTCGCGCCCCGGCCTGCGGTCGCTGAGTCTGAGCGTGCAGGCGCGGCGCGACGAAAACAAACAGGCGGGCTCGTCGTACATGGGGAGTAGAGGGCCGTACCAGCGCTTCGAATTTCTGGACCCCATCCTCCATTCCTATTGGCATCCGGACCTGGGCTGGCAAGTTTACGAGCAGCGCCGATTTATCTTTCATTATGCGGATGTAGTGCACGACCTCAATTTCAATACCCTGAAGCAGAGCCGCACAAGCCCCAGCGCGGGTCTGCGCTATCAGCCGGCGGAGTCGTTCACCCTGCGCACCCGGTGGTCGCGTTCCTTCCGCCCGCCGGTGTGGAGCGATCAGTTTGCTACCTGCATCGATCCGCCGCCGACTTCCTTCTGCTCGCCTGACACTCGATTCAGGACGAACTTCAGCGGCGTGGACCCCTACCATCCCGATGGACCGACCGAAGTATCGATACCGTTCGGCGACGTGATACGACAGGTTTACAACACGGATCTGAATAATGAGTTTTCCGACACGTATTCCGTGGGTTTCGACTGGGCGCCGCCGGCGATTCCCGGACTTCGTTGGACCGTGGATTGGTCCAAGACGGACTTCACCAACCGGATCGAGGATTCCATTGCGATTGCGTTCATGGCGCAACAACGTCCGGAGTTGGTGATGAATCATCCCCAACTGATAACCCGGGACGAGCAGGGCAATATCGTCTCGATCCTGTTCCAGCCGATCAACGTCAACGCGAAATTCAGCGAAATCCTGGATACCAGCCTGCAATTCAGTTTTAACACCGCTTACGGCCAGTTCACACCGCGCATAGGCTACGCGCGAATTCTGGCGGACTACGTCCAGATCAGCGATGAAGAGACGAGCAGGATAGATTTTGCCGGAACGCAACTCGGGCCCGACGAGTACCAACTGGAAGGCTCGCTGAGCTGGCTGTGGAACCGGTTCTCCGCTGACCTGTTCGTGTACTACACGCCGGGATATGTGCACGAACGCGCACGCTACTGCAGTTACGCAGTCCAGCAGATTTCGGGCAGCCGCTGCGAGGCCAATCCCTACGAGTGGTTGAGCATTGACGTGTCCTCGCTGATCACGGTGGACCTCACTATGACCTACCGTATGGACAACGGTCTGCGCATACGCGTCGGTAGTCGCAACATTCTTGACAAGGCGGCGCCCGCTACGGTGTTCGGTGGCTTACCCTACGATCCCACCCGCTGGGATGCCCGCGGGCGGGTGTTCTTCGTTGACCTGAACTGGGAGATGTAGGAGGTCGCCGTCCAGCACCAGCAATTTTTCATCGGTATTCAGGTGCTCGGCAGAGATCCGCGACCAGACGGTCGGGTAACGCACCATGGTGCTGGCCGCGCCGGTCTCGTCGTCTTCACTCAGGATCTTGACGTGTGTTCCGTCAAAACGTCCGCTCCACAGGTCTTCGCGCCAGGGCACTGCCTGCGACTGGATGAATTCGATGTGGGGTCTGGCCATGGAATCCTCCCGAGGGTAAAGGCCATCAAGAATGCCAACAACTTGCTGGCGGCACTATTGACGAGAGGCCGAATTGGCCTACAATGGGCAATCCTCTGGCGTATGGGCACGTCAGGGGTTTTGTTCTTTTACAACGGCACGCAACTTGTGCGCGCCCGTCCTTGGCGGGCCGGCATATAAGCGTGCGTCGTGCGCGGGTCTGTAGCTCAGTTGGTTAGAGCGCACCCCTGATAAGGGTGAGGTCGGAAGTTCAAATCTTCCCAGACCCACCAAGCTGGGAACAGACCTCGATAATCGGAGTGGACCCTGGGTAGGAGGGCGTCGCGCCCTCCGCGAAGGCGAGACGCCGCGAGCGTCATGCCCCTCGCTCCCAGGCTTTCCCCCCGGGGCTGTAGCTCAGCCGGGAGAGCGTCTGCTTTGCAAGCAGAAGGTCGTCGGTTCGATCCCGATCAGCTCCACCAGATTCAATTGCGTGGCTTCAACTGCCGCGCAGCACCTTTACAAACAGGATTGTTCCATTGCAAATCAAGGCGAGTTTGGCCCCCAATGGGCGGGACTTCGCTTGCAATGTTGAACTTGTGGGAACTGCATTCGCGTGGTTATTTCAACACGCCCCGATCTTCCCGGTTTCGGGAATGTTTCGGGTGACGTGGTTTAAGTAATCAAGCGCACATGGTGGATGCCTGGGCGGCAGAAGGCGATGAAGGACGTTGTAGCATGCGATAAGCCTCGGGGAGCCTGCAAACTGGCTTTGATCCGGGGATTTCCGAATGGGGAAACCCGGTCGTTTACGGTCATTGCGCACTGAACACATAGGTGCGTTAAAGCAAACCCGGGGAACTGAAACATCTAAGTACCCGGAGGAACAGAAATCAACCGAGATTCCCCCAGTAGCGGCGAGCGAACGGGGAACAGCCCAGTTCACCGGAATCACGCTGGAACCTAGCAAAACAGACTGGAAAGTCTGGCCATAGAAGGTGATAGCCCTGTATGCGAAAGGTACCGGCGTGTGGGTGACGAAGAGTAGGGCGGGGCACGTGCAACCTTGTCTGAACATGGGGGGCCCATCCTCCAAGGCTAAATACTCTCTGCCGACCGATAGTGAACCAGTACCGTGAGGGAAAGGTGAAAAGAACCCCGGTGAGGGGAGTGAAATAGAACCTGAAACCGTGTGCGTACAAGCAGTGGGAGCCTGGTCTTCGGACCGGGTGACCGCGTACCTTTTGTATAATGGGTCAGCGAGTTACGTCTCAGTGGCAAGCTTAACCGTGTAGGGTAGGCGTAGGGAAACCGAGTCTTAAATGGGCGATCGAGTCGCTGGGAGTAGACCCGAAACCAGGCGAGCTATCCATGGCCAGGGTGAAGGCAGGGTAATACCTGCTGGAGGCCCGAACCGGGTAATGTTGAAAAATTATCGGATGAGCTGTGGATAGGAGTGAAAGGCTAATCAAGCCTGGAGATAGCTGGTTCTCCCCGAAAGCTATTTAGGTAGCGCCTCGTGTATCACTACCGGGGGTAGAGCACTGTTTCGGCTAGGGGGTCATACCGATTTACCAAACCGATGCAAACTCCGAATACCGGTAAGTGCAGCACGGGAGACACACGGCGGGTGCTAAGGTTCGTCGTGGAAAGGGAAACAGCCCAGACCGCCAGCTAAGGTCCCCAAATTACGGCTAAGTGGTAAACGAAGTGGGAAGGCCCAGACAGCCAGGAGGTTGGCTTAGAAGCAGCCATCCTTTAAAGAAAGCGTAACAGCTCACTGGTCTAGTCGGCCTGCGCGGAAGATTTAACGGGGCTCAAGCCGTATACCGAAGCTGCGGCTCGATGTGTTCTTTGAGAACGCATCGGGGGTAGGGGAGCGTTCTGTAAGCCAGTGAAGGTGCGTCGCGAGGCGTGCTGGAGGTATCAGAAGTGCGAATGCTGACATGAGTAACGATTATGCGGGTGAAAAACCCGCACGCCAGAAGCCCAAGGTTTCCTGCGCAACGCTAATCGGCGCAGGGTGAGTCGGCCCCTAAGGCGAGACCGAAAGGTGTAGTCGATGGGAAACAGGTTAACATTCCTGTACCGGCCGTAACTGCGATGGGGTGACGGAGAAGGTTAGGCCTACCGGGCGTTGGTTGTCCCGGGAAAAGTAGGTAGGCGGGCGCTTCAGGAAAATCCGGAGCGCCGTTAACGCCGAGATACGAGACCACCGGCATTGCCGGGAAGTGGCTGACACCATGCTTCCAGGAAAAACCTCTAAGCATCAGGTTACGGGCGACCGTACCGCAAACCGACACAGGTGGGCAGGGAGAGAATCCTAAGGCGTTTGAGAGAACTCGGGTGAAGGAACTAGGCAAATTGGTACCGTAACTTCGGGAGAAGGTACGCCTCTGATGGTGACGGGACTTGCTCCCTGAGCTGTCGGGGGCCGCAGTGACCAGGTGGCTGCGACTGTTTACTAAAAACACAGCACTCTGCTAACTCGCAAGAGGATGTATAGGGTGTGACGCCTGCCCGGTGCCGGAAGGTTAAGTGATCTTGTTAGCCCTTGGGCGAAGCTCGTGACCGAAGCCCCGGTAAACGGCGGCCGTAACTATAGACAAATGACCGATTGTAGTTACGTAAATAAACCTGGCTATATGCTGGAAACTCCGGTGTATCCTCCGGTACTCGCCCCAGGACGGGGCAGTGACAATCCGTGAGGTGCGGACAATCAGCAGGAAAGATTCCCGCCTTTTCGGCGGGAAAATCCTCAGAGACTACACGCCAGGCCACTTTGACGAGTGGATGATATAGTCCGATCTTTATGGCGACATGAAGAGCCAGACGGAAACGATCTGGCCGGTCCAACCGGTCCGGTTGGGCAAGTAACAACCATGAACGGTCCTAAGGTAGGAAGCGCTGCCTTAGTAAAATCCGGCTATATGCTGGGAACTCCGAGAATCCTCCAGTACTCGCCTCAACATGAGGCAGTGACAATCTGAGAGGTGCGGACAATCAGCAGGAAAGACTGACCAGTCCCGGTCAGAATCCTCAGAGACTATACGCCGGACAGCTGTTTCTTAAGCTGAAGAGATAGTCCCATCTGCATGGCGACATGCAGGGATGGCGGCAAGGTGCCATCCGGCTCAAGCAGGACTGCCGAGTCAAGACAATCGAGCGAAATTCCTTGTCGGGTAAGAGAATTGCCCCGCATGTCCGCGAGGACATGTGTACAAGTCAGCTCATATCGGAGAAACCCTCCCGCGTTGTGCAGCGCGAAGGGTAACCCCGAGGGAAGTCTTCGTGACCCCGTAACGACTGATCCGAAAGGAGAGGCGCGAGAGTCGTATTTGGACGATAATTGCGCAATACGCTGACCACTCGCCCCTTCTTGCAAGGGAAGGAAGCAAGACTCTATGGAGAGAACTACGGAAAGCCTTGATCCATGGTTCGTTACCGGCCTTGTCGAAGGTGAAGGATGCTTTACCGTATCTTTTACTATCAGGCGGCGGCTGAAAATCGGAGTTGAAACACGACCTTCGTTTTCAATTTCGTTGAACGAACGGGATCTTCCCCTGATTCAATCGATACATCGATTCTTCAATTGCGGCGCGGTTCGATATTCGAGGAATGATCGAACTTACAAGTACGAATCGCGTTCGGTTACCGATCTGGTGACCAGAGTGATTCCGCACTTCGCCAAATTTCCCCTGAAGGGAAGCAAGGCGAAGGATTTCGAAGTGTTCGCGGACATTTGCAGGAAAGTGAGAGCTAACCAGCATTTGAATCGCGAGTCGCTGAAGAAAATTATTGAAGACGCTTATCGAATGAATCCTTCGGGAAAAAGAAGGCATGCCCGCAACGATCTCCTAAGGAGACTTGGCGAGTTGAAGGTATAGTCTGCGCCCCGCGGAAACGCGGGGATAACGTGAAGTTCCGACCTGCACGAATGGCGTAACGATGGCCACACTGTCTCCACCCGGGACTCAGTGAAATTGAAATTGCTGTGAAGATGCAGTGTACCCGCGGCTAGACGGAAAGACCCCGTGAACCTTTACTACAGCTTTGTACTGGATCTTGAGCCAGCTTGTGCAGGATAGGTGGGAGGCTTTGAAGCGAGAACGCCAGTTCTCGTGGAGCCAACCTTGAAATACCACCCTGGCTTGTTTGAGGTTCTAACCCAGGCCCGTTATCCGGGTCGGGGACAGTGCATGGTGGGTAGTTTGACTGGGGCGGTCTCCTCCCAAAGAGTAACGGAGGAGCACAAAGGTACCCTCAGCGCGGTCGGACATCGCGCATTGCGTGTAAAGGCATAAGGGTGCTTGACTGCGAGACGTACAAGTCGAGCAGGGACGAAAGTCGGTCTTAGTGATCCGGTGGTTCTGTATGGAATGGCCATCGCTAAACGGATAAAAGGTACTCCGGGGATAACAGGCTGATTCCTCCCAAGAGTCCACATCGACGGAGGAGTTTGGCACCTCGATGTCGGCTCATCACATCCTGGGGCTGTAGCAGGTCCCAAGGGTATGGCTGTTCGCCATTTAAAGTGGTACGCGAGCTGGGTTTAGAACGTCGTGAGACAGTTCGGTCCCTATCTGCCGTGGGCGTTGGAAACTTGAGGGGAGCTTCTCCTAGTACGAGAGGACCGGAGTGGACGTACCTCTGGTGTTCCGGTTGTCACGCCAGTGGCATTGCCGGGTAGCTACGTACGGAAGGGATAACCGCTGAAAGCATCTAAGCGGGAAGCCCACCCCAAGATTAGGTTTCCCGGATCTTCGGATCCCTGAAGGGCCCTTGAAGACTACAAGGTTGATAGGCTGGGTGTGGAAGCGCGGCAACGCGTGAAGCTAACCAGTACTAATTGCCCGTGCGGCTTAAACCACGTCACACCGAAGCATTCCCACTAACATTGCATGGAACAATTCCGGGCGCGTCCCGGCTTTACGGGACGCGCCACCTTTTTCGCCTGGTGGCAATAGCGGACGGGTCCCACCCGATTCCATTCCGAACTCGGAAGTGAAAACGTCCAGCGCCGATGGTAGTTCGGGGTCTCCCCGCGCGAGAGTAGGTCACCGCCAGGCATCTATTTGAAACTGCTTGCGGCGAGGGCGTAAAGCCCTCGCGCAACAGTTGGCACTTGCCCGTAAGCCCCGGCCTTCAGGGCCCGAGCGCGCCGACCGGGATTACGCCCACTTCGTCGCTTTCCGCGAAACCGTAGCCGTTCGCGAAACCGTAGCCGTTCAGCGTGATGACCGCGAGCGCCGATGGCGGCTCGCGGTCGCCGTCGTTCATGCGCTTGGCCATCCTTTTCAGGTTCCTGGCGCCTTCGGCCACGCTCCGCTCGCCCAGTTTGACCTCGAACGCCGCCCAACGACCGTCCACCGCCTCAACAATCGCATCCACTTCCAGCCCGCTCTGTTCGCGGTAGTGATAAACGCCCGCGTCGGCGGCCTGCGCGTAGATGCGTAGATCGCGGATGACCAGGGATTCAAACAGAAAACCCAGAAACCCCAGATCGCGCAGCAAACTGTTCGGTGTGGCCCACAGCGCGGCGGCAGCAACCGAGGGGTCCACAAAATGCCTGACCGGCGTGGTCCGAAGCATTGCCCGCGACCGGGTGTGGACAGGCCATGCAGGCTGGTTTTCCACCACCATGAGCCTTTCCAGGTCTTCAAGGTACTCGGCGGCGGTGTCGCGTTTGATCCTGTTGCCATTTCCGCCTCCAACGTCGGCGGCGAGAGTGGTAACGGCCACTGGCGTTGCGATATTGCGGGCCAGCGAGCGGATCAGGCGCTCCACCTTTATCGGGTCCCTGCTTTTTCCGCTGACTCTCGAAAGATCGGCGCGGCATATTTCGCCAACGTATCCGCGATTCACACGCAGCGCCGCCGATAGCGGTTTTCCGATGTTGCCGGGCCAGCCTCCGGCGCAGACAAGTTCCGCCGCAGAAGCGATTGAAAGGTTGGAGCGTTTCGCTTTTTGGCTGTGTCCTTCCAGAAGTCCCTGCAAGGAAATTTCCCCCGAGGAATGCCCAGCCTCGTAGAGGGAAAGCGGGCGCATGCGCAGCCGCGTAAAGCGGCCCGCGCCGGTGTGCCGCGATGCGTCATCGGCGGGAACGGCGGAGCCGGTCAGGATGAACTGGCCGGGCTGCGTGCGTTGGTCCACCGCCCGCCTGACGTGGTTCCATATCGCAGGCTCAATCTGCCATTCGTCAATAAGCCTGGGCGTGTCCCCGGCCAGCACCATCGTGGGCTCCACCCCGAGCATCCGGCGGGCGTTGTCATCCACATCCAGCATCACGCTGCTCTTGGCGATTTGCAGCGCCGTGGCGGTTTTTCCCGAAGCCTTGGCGCCCTCAATGACGACTGCCCCGGACGCGCCCAGCAATTCCGCGAGTTCCGCGTCAACGATTCTCTTGAGGTAGCTCACAGCCACAGCGCCAGCGTCCCTAACGATGCCGCCAAAATAGCCCTTTCGATCCCCGATTACAAGCCTCAACGGGTAATTTATAGAGAATGTAACGGGCATATTCAATAATATGCAACGGGTATATTATAGAAAAAGTAACGGGTGATTTATCGAAACGATGGGTCAGGTAAAATTTTGGCCAGTATGAGCCCGTCCCGATAAGTGCGTGTCCCTGAACGGGGCATCCAAAGAATCATTGATTGCTCTATTTCCTGATGTGGGAAAACTGACGACTGCTTTTGGCGGCCCGGGCTTTGACAAAATCCCGCCCGATTCCATTCTGAACTCGGAAGTGAAAACATTCAGCGCCGATGGTCAGTGCAGCTGCTCGGATAAGGCAGTCTGAAAGGGCGACTGGGGGAAAGATGTCTGGTTTGGACAAAGTTACACCCATGCTTCTGGAAATGGTCGAGGGCGTAGTGGAGTCTTCGATGAAGGAGGTCGAGGCCCAGGTGGAGCGCACTGCCCGATCGACAAACATTCGCGAAGCGAACGATCACGTCCCCGCAATTTACGATGCAGCGGGGCGGTCTGTCGCTTCCGTTTCTTTTACAGCCAATGTCGATCCCATTCTCAAGCTCTGGCCTGAAGATGAAATCCATGAAGGCGATGTCTTTTTGTGGAACCACCCCTACGAGTCCGGCGGTGGAATTGGTCACCTGCCCGATCTCTGTTTTTCGATGCCGGTAATTGTCGATGGCGATTTGGTCGCCTTTGTTCAGGAACTGGGGCACGTGCAGGACATAGGTGGCCCGATTCCGGGAAGCTTGTCGCAGACGGCCACTGAACTGTTCGGCGAGGGACTCATTGTTCCGCCGGTGAAATACTACGAACAGGGACGACGCAATGACGCCGTGTTGAACGAGATCATGCCGCAGATTCCGGACGGCACATATGAACACGAGGATTTTGTTGAGTATGTAGATGTTGTCCCCGAAGAGCCGCGGCAGTTTATCCGCATAAAAGTCAGGCTCACAAAAACGGCTGACAAGCTCATTTTCGACTTTGATGGAACCGACGAGCAAGTGATCGGGTCCATCAATTTTCCCGCGGACGAGAGATTCTATGCAAGAGCGCTTGTCAGCACGTTCAAGTCTTTCGTTACGGATACTTTTGTCATCAATGACGGCGTCTTGAATGTTGTGCGGGTCAATGTTCCAAAGGGAACCGTGCTCAACCCTGAATTTCCTGCTGCTTGCAGTTATCGTCATTATCCGCTGATTCGGTGTTTCAGCGTTGTCCTGGGAACGCTGGCCAAGGCCATGGATGGAGGCGTGCCGCAAGGCGCCGACAATATGAGTGGCGTGTCTCTGAGTGGCCTTCACCCTGAAACGAAAGAGTCCTGGTATCTTTCCATGCCGCTGGGAGGCGGGTCTTGCGGAAAGCCGAACGCGGACGGCACGGATACAGTGCTGATGACGCCGGGCAAGAACGTGCCTAGCGAATACGCAGAGAGTTTTTATCCCTTCAAAATCCTTGAGTTTGGCCTGAACCCGGATTCCGGGGGAGCGGGCAAACACAGGGGTGGCCTCGGATACCGCATTTTGATGCAGTTCGACGCGTTCGCCCAGGTGAGGGTGCGCACGGACCGGTTCTATCTCGAACCCGCCGGCGTGAGTGGCGGCAAAGCCGGTGGAGCCGCAGAGTTCACCTTGAATCCTGGAACCCCGGACGAAATCGGTAGACGATGCCGACCGATTCGGCATCAACCTGGGATGGTTCTACACCTTGTGCCGGGAGAGGAATCAGGGCGCGCCGGCGCCCTGATCACAAGGGCCAAGCGCGAAAATATCCGATGTGGGCGCCCAAACAACGGGCCCGGGCGTGGCAGGGATGTGGCAGGAAAGGTAGTCGGTCTTTTCCAACAGGGAAGCCTGAAGCGGGAGGTTGTCCGAGCGTTCCTCCGAGCGTTCTTCCGTGTTCGTGGACGGATTTTTTGTTTTGGGCACGGCCGCTACGTTCGGCTTCAACAATATTGAACGCGTAGAAGTTCTGAAAGGGCCTCAGTCGGCACTGTTCGGCCGCGCGACTTTCGGCGGCGCCGTCAACTACATTACCAAGACGCCCGGTGACGAACTTCAACTTGATGCCGACTTCGATCTGGGCGAGCATAGCCGCTCCGATCTTGCCATGACCATTTCCGGCCCGCTGTTCGGTATGGACACCGTCAAAGCCATGGTCAGCTTGCGCTCCTACAGTTTTGGCGGCGAGTGGAAGAATGTGGCTACGCATGAGGACAACGCCACGATCGGCGACGAAGAAACCAGGGCCATCTCCGGCAAGGTTCTATTCGAGCCTTCGGAAAACCTCACCCTGGCACTGTCCGCGTCCTATGCCGAAGATGATGACGGCCCGCCGCCAACCACCAGCCTGCCGGAATCGCTGGACAATTGCCTGTTCTACAACACCAGCATTCCCCTGGGCTACGTTTGCGGCGAACTGCCCGACGATCTGGATACGATCAAACAGAACAACAAGAGGGTCGCGGAGCGTTTCGGTGAGGAGGTCGGACAATTCCAGATTACGCGCCGCTACACGGCCGAACTGGATTATGTAACCAGCAATGACTGGGAACTCGAATTGCGAGCCGGCACCAATCAGCAAGTCTTCGATGAGATTCACGATGCCAGTTGGGACGACAGTTTTGGTGTTTTCAATGGCCTCGGAGGTTTTGGCGGGTTGGTTTTTGGCTCCTCCGTTGGTCTTGTGGAAGCGAATAAGGCCTACCAGGGTTTCCAGGACAGGAGCCTGCAATTCAAGGTGACGGCTCCGGTTCGTACCGCCGGGCTGCTCAGGCGTTCTTGGGCAGCCCGGCCTGTTCGGACTTCCCAACGGCTTACGCCGCTTCCCTCGGCGGGAAGCGGCCCGTTCGCGCGTCCCGCCGGGAATGGCGCCTCCCATTGCCCACGGGCGACGCGCTGATGCGACAATATGCGCCGGTTACGGCACCAGGCACAGCATAGTGACGACGAGATGATTCGATACTTGAAAACGGGCATGACCGCCGGCCGGCAAAGCGAGCGCGATGCGCACGTGCAATCCGCCGTCGAAACCATACTCAACGAAATCGCCGAGCACGGAGACACGGCCGTGCGGCGGTACTCGGAGCAGTTCGACGGTTGGGCGCCGGATTCCTTTCGCCTGAGCCAAAAGGAAATCGACGATTGCCACGCGCAACTTGATCCGCAAGCGATTGCCGACATCCGTTTCGCCCAGGAACAGATCCGCAATTTCGCCCGCATTCAGCGCGAGGCGCTGGCTGATGTGGAAGTTGAAACGCGACCAGGCGTTGTGCTCGGACACCGGAATATTCCGGTTGCAAGCGTCGGCTGCTACGTGCCGGGCGGCAAGTATCCGCTGGTGGCCTCCGCGCATATGAGCGTGGTTACCGCGCGGGTAGCCGGGGTCGAGCGCGTTTCGGCTGCCTCGCCGCCGTTTCAGGGCGCTCCCAATCCGGCGGTGGTCGCTGCCCTGGACTTGGCCGGAGCGGATGAAATCTATTGCGTGGGCGGCGTGCAGGCCATCGGAGCCATGGCGCTGGGAACGGGAGCGATCCCCCCGGTGGACATGATCGTGGGCCCCGGCAACGCATTTGTGGCCGAGGCCAAACGGCAGTTGTTCGGGCGGGTGGGCATCGACCTTCTCGCCGGACCCACCGAAACGCTGGTCATCGCGGACGATTCCGTGGACGGCGAATTGTGCGCCGCGGACCTGCTTGGTCAGGCGGAGCACGGTCCCGATTCGCCGGCCATACTGCTGACGAATTGCGAGAAACTGGCCAGAGCGACGATCACCGAAGTGGAACGCCAGCTTGAAGTGCTGCCGACGGCCGACATTGCCGGGCGGGCCTGGCAGGATTACGGCCAGGTCATCGTTTGCAGCGATTACGAAGAAATGCTGGCCAAGGCCGACGAGATCGGATCCGAACATGTGCAGGTGATGACACGCAACCCGCAATACTTCCTGGACAACATGCGCAACTACGGCGCGCTTTTTCTCGGACCGGAAACCAACGTGTCCTACGGGGACAAGGTGATCGGCACCAACCATACGCTGCCAACGCGACGCGCCTCGCGCTATACCGGCGGGCTGTGGGTGGGCAAGTTCATCAAGACCTGCACCTACCAGCGGATTACCGAGGAGGCGTCGGTGGAAATCGGCGAGTACTGCTCGCGCCTGTGCGCCCTGGAGGGGTTTGCCGGGCACAAGGAACAAGCCGACATCCGCCTGCGCCGCTACGCTCGCTAGGACAGCACACCCGTCAGGCAGAACGAATCTGCCGTTTCGCCGACATCGTGGGGCGCGAGCGGGTAATCGCCGGCAGCGACTGCGGCTTTTCCACCTTGTGCTGGGTTCGGCACGGTGGATCCGGACATCACCTACGCCAAGCTGGCTGCCATGTCCGAGGGCGCGGCGATCGCCAGCACACGCCTCCGGGGGGGGGGCGCATTACCGCGTTCCCGCGGCCTCCGGCGACATATGCGGGCTATTCCTCCGCCGTCAGGATGATCTTGCCGAAGTGATTGCGTTCGTCGATGAGTTCGTGCGCCTTGGCGACCTCCGACATGGGCAGCACCGGGCCGACCGGTGCCTTGAAGACTCCATCGGCAAATAGCGGCAGGGCGATTTCGCGGAACCTGGGCATGGTGTAGCTCAAAAAACGTTCGCTGGTGGAGATGCTCATGCTCATCAGCGACAGGTTTCGGACGCCGATATTCAAGTTGAAGCAAACCTGCCGGCCGCCAGTGCTGCCATACATCACCACTTTGCCGTCCATGCCCATGGATTCCAGGAGCTCCTCGGCGGTTTCCTCGCCGATGGTCATCAGGCCGATATCGACACCGGCCCCCTCGGTGTCGCGCTTTACCAGCTTTGCAATATTTTCCCGCTTGTAGTTATAGACCGCATCCGCGCCCCATTGCCGGGCGATTTCCAGCTTGGGGTCACGGCTGGCGGTGCCGGCCGCCCAGCAGCCCGCCCATTTCGCGATCTGAAGGGCGGCGCTGCCCACGCCGGATGCAACGGCTTCGATAAGAACACGCTGTCCTTCCCGCATCCCGGCGACCGTGTCCAACGCATGCCATGCCGTCAGCCAGCTCACCGGAATCCCGGCGGCTTCGACGAAGGAAACCGCCTTCGGCAAAGCCATCAGGTGGTCGGCGTCGAACAGGACGGCTTCCGCATGGGAACCGCGGGCCCGCCCGAAGACCCGGTCGCCGGGTTTGAATTCGGTAACGTTGGGACCGCATTCCGCAACGACGCCGGCACAATCCATGCCCATCACGAAAGGCAGTTCCTGTCCGGAATAGGTTCCCGCGCGCATGCGCGTTTCCGCGAAATTGACGCCGGACGCCTTGACCTGCACCAGCACCTGGCGCGGCCCCGGCTGCAAGGCGCCCAGTTCGCGCCACTGCATGACGCTGGCGCCACCGAACTCTTCAACCAGAAAACCGCGCATGGAAAGTTGTCTCAGTGGGAAATGTTGTTTCCGGGGGGACTTGCGGATCAGGGATTTCCGAATCAGGGATCAGGCCCCGGCAGATACGGAAACCGGTTCGTCCAGCCACAGCCGCATCTCGCGCGCGTACTGCTTCCAGGCCAGATCCAGCATGTTCCTGCTGACTTCGGGGATTTCTACGTAATGGGCCTTGGGCAGCAGGTCCGCATGCGCGCGCCGCGTATCATCCAGCAGCATTTCATGCGGTTGCAGGATTGCGACCGGATGAGTGAGCCTCGGCAGGCGTTCTTCAACCGGGTAGCTCCACACGGCGTCGTAGGCGTGCCAATGCCTTTCAAGAGGATGAAGGGCTTCCACGAAAACCTGCGCAGCTCGCTTGAGGGGCACGCCCTCCGCCCGCCCGGCCACGATCACATTCCAGACATCCATGATCCATGCTCCGTCCTCCGTGAGTTTTGCGTCCCGGGGCAGGCCGTCGAAAATCTTCTTGCGCTTCTCCGGGCTTCTGTAAGGGATGCCGCTCATCACGATGCGGCGCACCAGATCCGGGCGCATCAGCGCCAGTTCCGAGGCGATGAAGACTCCCGTGTGAAGGCCGAACACATCGGCCGGCCCCCTGCCTTCGGCCCCGAAGCCCAAGCCGTCGAGTGCGTCGGCCATCGCTCCTGCCAGGTCCTCCATGGTAGGCACGCCGGGACATCGGTCGGATCGGCCGTAGCCGGGCGTGTCCAGCGCCAGCGCTTCGCGGTCGCGGCCCATTTCCCGCAGCAGCAGGTCATACTCGAACGCCGACTTGTGGTTCTGATGAAAGAACGCCAGCGCGATCTTGTCATTGCCTTCGGCCCCCGGCCAGGCGCGGTGATAGTGGATCTGCCCGAAACGGCCATCTACATAGCCACGTTTGTAATTTGCCATCGCTGCTTGTTCGGAAACTCTCAAACTCATCCCATAATCATATCGTGTGGCAATCCCCCGTCGCGCCCACTTGTGGTCATAGCGTTTGTCGCGCCGCAAGTCGTGGCGGAAAATTCAGCCTATTCGCGTGCGGCTTGCCGCGACTTCGTTGGAGGAGAGTACCCAATACCGAATGACGTCACGCCAGACCGCCACCCAAACAAAAACATCGCAACAATCTGGCTTGACTTGCTGGAAATTCATCCAGAATTCCTTGTTCGATTCCGAAGCAAGCGCCTTCACGTAAAGCGGGGCGTCCATGTTTGCGTCAACCGCGCGCGATGCCTTGACCTCCACACGAATGCCATCAAGATAAAGGTCGTATTGCCCCGAGTACTGCGGGTCGGATTTTCGGGAAGGTTTTTGCAGCTCGGGAACCAGTTCCTTTAGATGACCTTGCGCCCATGCTTCTCCGAAGGTTCGGGGCGCGCTGATCTCGAAAATATAGAGATACAGATTACGAGCGATGTAGCTGTCCCGCAGTTCGTGGTACCCATCCAGCGTAAGAACATCCATCGCCAGGAGCGTGGAAATCAGGTATTCGTATTCGTTGAACGGCCATCCAGTTTTTCTGCGTGCCGTAACCGCGCTGATTGCGCATGGTGATGAAGCTCCGCGTCTGGGACGGATGCTCGCGCATCATCAGCAGGAAGTCCGGCAGCGGCTGGAAGCCGTTGTTCTGATCCGCGCCCATCCACACATCCCCTGGCTGCAGTCGGCAATGCGGCAGAATTTCTCCGCGCACTTCGGCTGATTCGTCAAGTCCTGGAAGCGGATTGTTCCTCATGCGGCTTCCGGCCGGGTTCATTCAGAATGAGCCAATGCGGTAAACCGAGTATAAGCGGATGTCGGGCTTCTCGCCATGTTTCGCATTGGTTGTATTTAGCTTTGGCTTCCCGGCTGGAAGAGAGCGCGAATTCCACACGGTGTGACGGACGGCTTGTCAACGGGCGGCTTGTCAGTAAGCTGCGCCGCTAGCGTTGGGGAAGTCCAAGCCGTTGGCCGGGAGGTCAGGCGGCGCTTTTTCGGCGCGGGCCGGCCGCTGCGCCGCGCAGCAGTCTCGCCAGGTAGCGTCCGGTGTGCGAGCGTCGAACGCGGGCGACATCCTCCGGCGTTCCCGCCGCCAGCAACTCGCCGCCGGACTCGCCGCCTTCCGGCCCCAGATCGATGATCCAGTCGGCGGTCTTGATCACGTCGAGATTGTGCTCGATCACGACCACCGTGTTTCCGCCGTCGCGCAGCCGGTGCAGAACCGAAAGCAGTTGCGCCACGTCGTGGAAGTGCAGTCCGGTGGTGGGTTCGTCCAGCACGTAGAGGGTCCGGCCCGTGGAGCGCTTGGCCAACTCCCGCGACAATTTCACGCGCTGCGCCTCGCCGCCGGAGAGCGTGGTGGCGCTCTGGCCGAGACGGATGTAGCCCAGCCCCACGTCCAGCAAGGTCGCCAGCTTTTGCGCCACCTTGGGCACGTTGGCGAACACCTCGGCGGCCTGCTCCACGCTCAACTCCAGGACTTCATGGATGTTCAGGCCGCGGTAGCGGATTTCCAGCGCCTCGCGCCCGTATCTGCGTCCCTCGCATACGTCGCAGGGCACGTACACGTCCGCCAGAAAGTGCATCTCCACCTTGATCAGCCCGCCGCCCTGGCAGGCCTCGCAACGTCCGCCGCGCACATTGAAGCTGAAGCGCCCCGGCTTGTATCCCCGCGCCCGCGCCTCTGGAGTGAGCGCGAACAACTCCCGGATGGGCGTGAACAGGCCGGTATAGGTGGCCGGGTTGGAGCGCGGCGTGCGTCCGATGGGATCCTGGCTGATCTGGATAACGCGGTCGATTCGCTCGGATCCCTGCAACGAACGAAACTTGCCGCCCGCCTGCGGCTTGCGTTCGATCGCCGTAGCCACCGCGGGAAGCAGCGTTTCGTTCACAAGCGACGACTTGCCTGAGCCGGAAACGCCGGTAATGCAGGTCATCAATCCCAGCGGCAGCGTAACGTTCAGGTCCTTGAGGTTGTTCATGCGGGCGCCTTCGATGGTGAGAACGCGGCCGGGTTGGGCCGTATGGCGCACCGCCGGAACCGGGATGCTGCGCACTCCGCTCAAGTACTGCCCGGTAAGGGAGGCAGTTTCGCGCCGGATCGCATCCGGGGGACCCTGCGCCACAACCTGGCCGCCATGCGCGCCCGCTCCGGGTCCCAGGTCCACCACATGGTCGGCGCTGCAGATGGCTTCCTCGTCATGCTCCACCATCAGCACCGTATTGCCCAGGTCTCGCAGACGCTTCAGCGTGGCCAGAAGGCGCAGATTGTCGCGCTGGTGCAGGCCGATGGTGGGTTCGTCGAGGACATACATCACGCCTACCAGTCCCGACCCGATCTGGCTGGCCAGGCGAATCCGTTGCGCCTCGCCCCCCGACAGGGTCTCCGCGCGCCGGTCCAGATTGAGGTAGCCCAGGCCCACGTCTGACATGAAGCGCAACCGTTCGCCCAACTCGCGCACGATGCGCTGGGCAATTTCCTGGCGCCATCCCTTCAGCGTCAGCGTGGTGAAGAACTCGAGTGCGGCCTCCACGCTCGTGCTGCTGAGCTCCACGATCGAACGACCTGCGACAAGAACATTCCGGGCGGCCTCGTTGAGTCGCCCGCCGCCGCAGTCGGGACAAGGCGTGGAGCCCAGGTAGCGCGACAGTTCTTCGCGAACGCGGTGCGATTCCGTTTCACGGTAGCGCCGCTCCATGTTCGGTAGCACGCCTTCGAAGGCGCGCGTCCGGGAGAACTTTCGGCCCGTGGCGAAGCGGTAAGTGAACTTGATTCGGGTGCGGCCGCTTCCATACAGCACGATCTCGCGAATCCTGGCCGGGAGCGTCTCGAACGGAACTTCCGGGTCGAATTCGTAGTGACGCGCGAGGCTCTTGAGGGTGCTGTAATACCAGGCGTTGCGCCGGTCCCAGCCCCGCACCGCGCCCCCGGCCAGACTCAAGTGCGGTCGCACCACCCGCTCGGGATCGAAGAACCGCTTGGAGCCCAGCCCGGCGCAGGACTCGCAGGCGCCGGCGGGATTGTTGAAGGAAAAAAGCCTGGGCTCCAGCTCGGGAATCGCGAAATCGCACATGGGGCAGGCGAAGCGGCTGGAGAACAGCACATCCGCCTTGTCCGGTTCATCCATGAAACCCACCAGGGCCACTCCGCCGGTGAGCGTCAGCGCGGTTTCCAGGGATTCGGCAATCCGCTGACGCAATTCACCGCGCACCCGCAGGCGGTCCACCACCACTTCGATACTGTGGTTGCGCCGCAGGTCCAGTTCCGGCGGATTGTCCATTTCGCACAACTCGCCATCCACCCGAGCGCGCACGAAGCCCTGGCCCAGCAGATCGGCGAACAGTTTGCGATGCTCTCCCTTGCGGTTGCGCACCACCGGGGCCATCATGTTTATCGCCGTGCCCTCCGGAAGCTTCAGCACTTCATCGACCATTTCACTGATGGTCTGCGCCGCCAGTTCGCGCAGGTGGCGCGGGCAGCGGGGCACGCCGGCGCGCGCGAACAACAGGCGCATGTAGTCGTAGATTTCGGTGACGGTGGCCACCGTGGAACGCGGATTGTGCGAAGCGGAACGCTGTTCTATGGCGATTGCCGGAGAAAGTCCCTCGATGTGGTCCACGTCCGGCTTGCTCATCACGCTCAGGAACTGACGGGCATAGGCCGACAGCGACTCCACATAGCGCCTCTGACCCTCCGCGTAGATGGTGTCGAAGGCCAGCGAGGACTTGCCCGAACCGGACAGCCCGGTAATCACGATCAGGCGGTCGCGGGGTAAGGACAGGTCAATGCCCTTGAGATTATGCGTGCGCGCCGAACGGATGCGGATTTCACTCATGGCAGCCCACCAATATACTCCCGCAGGGCCGCGCGGTGAAATCCAACTGCCGATGCGCAGCAGTTAGATCGGCAGCGGCAGGATCTTCACGCCGTTGATCTCGCCCAAATGCCGGTCCTTGCTCCAGATCTCGCCGTTGCCGTAGCGGGCAATCTGTTTTAGCGCTTTCGGACGAAGCTGATTGGCCCACTTGACTTCAACCGGCCAGAACCGTCCGCCGCGCACATATGCGATATCAACTTCGGACTGTGCCTTGATGTAATAGGTCTTGTGAAAGCGGCGCAGATGACTGGCGACACATGCCTCCACAATTCTTGACGCCCACAGCGGCTCTCGGCTCGCGGGCCGGCGATCGACAGGTCGCGGGCCAGCGCGTTCCAGGTCACCTGGGTTGCGTAGCGCTTGACGATGGCGGCCAGAATTTCCCGCAGGTACGGCTCGCGTCGGCCCCGCTTGAGCACGTCGCCGCGAATCCAGTCGGAGTAGGTGGCCAGGGTGCTGCGGCGCACCGTGCCGAATTCGGCCAAGTCGTTGATGGCCGTGAGGTATCCTCCGTGCAGCAGATAGCGTGAAAATGCGCTGAAGACAGCATCGATCGTTTCAGCCGCGATTCGCCCAGATTCCTCAAGGCTGTCCTCAAGCTCATCCATTCTGCCTTCCAGGGTGAGAAATTCCTTGAATGAGAGTGGGTAGAGATGAAAGTCGGCTACCGAAACATTGCCTCGCCGACCCGGAAACCGCATCCTCGCATCCTGGATGAACGCCAGGTCCGAACCCGTAATCATGAGCGCGGTCTGCGCCAGCCAGCCGGCGTCGGCGGCGTACTTGACGGCCTTGTCCCAGCCGCGGATAACTGTAGATTCCGGGAACGGAGGTCGGCAATCGATCAATGAGCGATGAGTGATGTTGCAGGGGCCGGCTGGCCAGGTGCCTGAGTTGCGGATCCGCTTCGGCAAACCGCTGCGCATCCATGAGGTGGGTGTTGTGAGAGAGAAACCGGGTATCCACAGTGGATCGGTCTTCAGAGGAAATAGACAATCAGGAGTATCTAAATTTAGATACTTGTCAATGCTTGAATTTATACCATGCTGATCTGCGGCTGATCCTTCGCGACAGCCACGAAAAACTCCCGGAATAAATGGATCCGCTAAGCCAACTTTTGCGTGCTGCCGCCATTTGTATGGAAACGCGCAGCAATTCGTGTTGCCGATGTTGTGGTTGTCCGGGCAAGTGATGGCACAATAGTGAGACAATCCTTTCCTTCAAGGCAGCGCACCATTGGGAGAGTCAAGGAATGCGTGGAGTTAACAAAGTAATTCTTGTCGGCAACCTCGGACACGATGTGGAAGTCCGGCAGATGACGAACGGCAATCCCGTGGCGAACATCCGAATCGCCACCAACGAGCGCTGGACTCGCAGGAACACCGGCCAGGTACAGGAGCATACGGAATGGCACAATGTGGTGCTGTTCGGCCAGCGTGCGGAGTTGGCGCAGCAGTACCTGCACAAGGGCTCGTGGATTTACATTGAGGGGCGCTTGCGCACGCGCTCCTGGCAGGACCGAGAAGGGCGGGATAGACGCACAACGGAGATAGTGGCCGACGACATGCAGTTCCTGGACCGTCGTGGCGGCGGCGGTGGCGGCGGCTTCAACCAGCGCCGTGAGAGCGGGGTATCGAGCGCGTCGCAAAGCGGCAGCTACGGTAATACGGACGATAACGACATGGACGACGAGGTGCCGTTCTAGCCCGGACATGCGTGCTCGATTGACGAGGCTTCCTTGCAGGTTGCGTAACGTTTCCGACAACTTCCGCTGCGGCTTTGCCGCGGCGGTCTGATCAAGGCATTTCGCGCATGAGCGGTAAGCTCTACATTCGCACCTTCGGCTGCCAGATGAACGAGTACGACTCCGCGCGCATGGCAGACGTGCTGCGCGAGAGCCAGGGATTCACGCTCACCGAAAGTCTCGAAGAAGCCGACGTGGTGCTCATCAACACCTGTTCCGTGCGCGAAAAGCCTCAGGAGAAACTCTTTTCCGAACTGGGCCGCTACAAGGCCCTCAAGCGCAAGCGCCCCGGTCTCAAGATCGGCGTGGGCGGTTGCGTGGCGAGCCAGGAGGGAGCGGCTATCGGCAAGCGCGCGCCCTATGTGGACGTGATCTTCGGTCCGCAAACCCTTCACAGGCTCCCGAAACTCCTTGGGCAATCCGCTTCGGCCGTCGGCCCCGTGGTGGATCTGGCCTTTCCCGCGGAAGAGAAATTCGCTTCTTTGCCTACGCCCAGGGCGGTCTCTCCGGTCGCCAACCTGTCGGTCATGGAGGGCTGCAGCAAATTCTGCTCGTTCTGCGTGGTGCCATACACGCGTGGCGAAGAGATCAGCCGTCCGGTCGCGGATGTGCTTTCCGAAGCGATTCAACTTCAGCGGCAGGGGGTGAGGGAAATCAACCTGCTGGGGCAGAACGTGAACGGCTACCGGGGTGCTGCGCCCAGCGGCGGTTTGGAGGACCTTGCGGGTCTGATCCGTTATCTTTCGAAGCTTGAGGGGATCGGCAGGATCCGCTTTACCACCTCGCATCCGATGGAGTTCGACGGCCGTTTGATCGAAGCCTATGCCCGCTTTGAGAAGCTTCCCTCCTACCTGCACCTGCCGGTGCAAAGCGGCTCGGATGCGGTCCTGGCGCGCATGAAGCGCGGCTATACCGTGGCCGAATACCGCGACAAGATCGAGCGTCTGCGCCAGGCGCGTCCCGGAATCAGCATCGCTTCGGACTTTATCGTGGGATTTCCGGGCGAAACCGAAGAGGAGTTCGCGCAGACCCTGGCTCTCGTGGACGACATCGGCTTCGATCAGTCGTTCAGCTTCATGTACAGCGCCAGACCCGGCACACCCGCCGCGGGCATGGAGGACCCGGTTCCGCAGCAGGTCAAGCTCGAAAGGTTGCAGCGCCTGCAGGCGCATATCTCCACCGGAGCGCGGCGCATTTCCCGCAGCATGGTCCATTCCACCCAACGCATCCTGGTGGAGCGGCGGGCGCGCCGGGGCGAAGGTCTGATCGCCGGGCGCACCGGCAACAATCGATGGGTAAACTTTGACGGTCCGGCGTCACTGATCGGACGGTTCGTTAACGTGGTTATTACCGAAGCGCTTCCCAACTCGCTGCGCGGCCGGCTGTTGCCGGAATCATTGGCAGCCTGAGGCTGATCAACCGCCCTGAATAGCGAAACGCACACCATGGAGGTCGTCCTCCTGCCCGCGAACAATGGCGTGCTGGCCAACCTTTGCGGCGCGCTCGACCGGCATCTGCGGCAAATCGAGCAGGGGTTGGGAGTGCGCATCTCCAACAAGGGCAATCGTTTCCGGGTGCGGGGCGCGGAGGGCGCTGCGCGCGCCGGAGCGGCGGCGCTGAACGAGCTTTACCGGATGGCTTCGGATGATGTTCTGGATGCCGCGCGTATCCAGGCCTGCCTCAGCGAATGCGCTGAGGGCGCAGCGGACGCAGGCGGCGACGGCAGCAGCGATGGCGGCGGACATGCCGCCCGCAGCCCGGTGGCCGCTCCCAGGGAACATGAGGACTCTCCGCCCGTAGTGGACACGCCGCGTCTCCGCGTGAAGCCTCGAGGGGCCAACCAGCGCCGCTACGTCAGAGAGATTCGCTCCCGGGACCTTACGTTCGGCATCGGACCGGCGGGCACCGGCAAGACCTGGCTGGCGGTAGCGTGCGCCCTGGAGGCGCATCGGTCCGGCCAGGTTCAGCGCATCGTGCTGGTGCGCCCGGCGGTAGAGGCCGGCGAGCGCCTGGGTTTCCTGCCCGGCGATCTGGCCAGCAAGGTCGATCCCTACCTGCGGCCGGTCTATGACGCGCTGTATGCCATGCTGGGTCCGGAACGCGTGGCGCAATGGGTTGAACGCGGCATCATCGAGGTGGCGCCCCTGGCCTATATGAGGGGCCGGTCTCTGAACGGCAGTTTCGTAATCCTCGACGAGGGCCAGAACACCACGCCGGCGCAGATGAAGATGTTTCTGACCCGCTTCGGCGCCGACTCGCGCGCAGTGGTGACCGGCGACATCACCCAGGTGGACCTGCCCCGCGACCACGAGAGCGGCTTGCGCCACGCTCTGGAGATTCTTCGATCGGTTCCCGCGATCGCGACGGTGTATTTTTCCTCTCGCGATGTTGTCCGGCACGCGCTGGTGCGCCGGATCCTGCAGGCCTACGAGGACGAACGCCAATCATGATCCGGGTTGCGGTCCAATACGCCGCGGATGGCGACTCCGACCCGGCCGCACAACTGTCCGGGACCGCAATTCGCAAGCTGGTGAGAGCGAGTCTGGCGGAATCAGCCTGCGAGGGAGAGGTGACCGTGCGTCTGGTGGATGAAGCTGAAAGCCGCGAATTGAACCGGACATGGCGCGGCGTCGATCGGCCTACCAATGTCCTGGCGTTTCCGGCGGACCGTTCCGTGGGCGAGATCGGCGACATCGCCATCTGTTTGCGCCTGGTGCGTTCGGAAGCGCTGGAACGCGGATGCACGCCCGCCGCGCACCTGGCCCATCTCGTGGTGCATGGCTGCCTGCATCTGGCGGGCTATGATCACCAGGAGCCGAAACAGGCACAAGCCATGGAATCGCTGGAATCGAGGCTTCTGGAGCAAGTCGGCTGGCCGGACCCTTGGGCCGGAGAGCGCCCGTGACCGCGGTGCGGGACCTGCTGGATCGCCTGGGAGCGCGCAAGCGGCTGACGCGCGCAGGTTTCCTGGAACTGCTTGCAGAGCTTCGCGGCGAAAAGGAAATCAACGCTGGCGAGAAGGCGATGATCGAAGGGGTTCTGGAAGTTTCCCGGCGCCTGGTGCACGAAGTGATGGTGCAGCGCTCCAGCATGGTCGTTCTGCGTCTGGACGACAGCCGCGAGGAGATGCTTTCGACCATCATCGACTCCGGGCACTCGCGCTTTCCGGTAATTGGCGACAGCCGCGATGAGGTAGTGGGGATACTGCTGGCAAAGGACCTGCTGCGGGCCATGACCGAGTGTCCGGACGAACGCCTGGAAATCAAGCCGCTGCTGCGGCCTGTTACGCTGATTCCCGAAACCAAGCGCCTGGATGCGCTGCTGGGCGAGTTCCGGCGCGGCCGCAATCACCTGGCGGTGGTGGTGGACGAGTACGGTGGAACGGCCGGCCTGCTGACGATCGAGGATGTGATCGAGCAGATCGTTGGCGAAATCGGCGATGAGCACGACCTCGAACAGGCGCCGGAACTGGTCCGGCAAGAGGACGGAAGCTATCTGGTGAGCGCGAAGATGCGCATCGAGGAATTCGATGAGCAGGTTGGAACGAAACTGGACACGGGAGAATTCGACACCGTGGGCGGCCTGGTCATGCATCGCCTGGGACGGCTTCCCAGGACCGGAGAAAGTCTGGATGCCGGAGGGTGGCGCATTCGGGTTATCGCATCCGACCGCCGCCGCGTCAAGCGACTGAAAGTGAGCCGTGCCGATGCCGGCGCGCTATCGCCTTGATTTCTCCGCTCCTCGCCCCCCGCCTTTCGGGAGTGTTGGAGGCAGGATGCCGGAACCAGGCTCCATGGACGGATTCATGCGTCTCCCGAGTGGGGGATGGTCCGTTATGAGCGTGCCAAACACCCGCCGCGCCCAGGTGTGCAAGGGGTTGATGGTCTTTTGTTTACTTGCTTGTGTCCCGTTGGCTGGGGCGGGAATGCATGTCGACCCAGGGCTGGCTGGGGCGGGAACGAATGGGGATTCGGAGATGGGTCAGGCAGGAACGCATGGTGATTCGGGGCTGGCTGGGGGGGAAACGCATGGGGATCCGGAGTTGGATCAGGTGGGAACGCATGGGGATCTGGGGCTGGATGAGGCGATACGCCGCACCTTGGCCCGGAATCCGCAACTGGTTGCGGTCGGGCATCAGATCGAGGCTCAACTTGGACGGGTAACGCAGTCGCGGATCGCACCCGCGCCGGAGCTCGGTCTGGATCTGCAGAATGTCGTTGGCACGGGCGCTTACGGCGGTTTCAAGGGAGCGGAAACGACACTCAGCCTGGGCTGGGTGCTGGAGCGCGGCAAAAGGCAAAACTACATTGCCGCCAGCCAGGCTGGTGTCTCGGTTCTGGAAGCGCAGGCGGAAGTCCGCAGGCTGGATGCGCTAGCGCTTACGGCTCTCCTTTTCCTCGACAACCTGGAATTTCAGGAGCGTTACGCGATCTCTCTGAAGGCCATTGCCGGGGCCGAACAATCGGTTGCCGCAGTTCGTGAGCGCGTGCAGTCCGGGTTGGCGCCTGCTGTCGATTTGGCCAGGGCCAGGTCGGAACTGGCGAAGGTGCGCTTGCATTCGGCGGATATGGAGCATGATCTGACCAACGCTCGGCATCGATTGGCTACGCAATGGGGTGAAGTCCATCCCGATTTCCGGGAGGTGGCCGGGCGTTGGCAGGAACTGCCCGATCCGGGCAGTTTTGCCGCGTTGGTGGAGCTGCTGGACCGGTCTCCGGATTTGTCGAGATACATCAGTCAGCGTCGCCTGCAGGAGGCCGAACTCCGTCTGGCCCAATCGCAGTCCCGCCCGGATTGGCGCGTGAGCGCAGGCATCCGCCGCCTGGAGATCACGCGCGACTATGGCTTCACCGTGGGGATTTCGATTCCTTTGAAAGCAGGAGAAACAAATCGGGGGCGCGTCCAGGAGGCTCGCGCCAACCTGGCCCGGGTGAATGCCGAACAGGCGGCCACCCGGGTGCAGATCGAGGCTCGATTGTTCGAGATCCACCACGAGATGATGCATAGCCTGATTCGAGCGCGAATCATTCGCGATGAGATCCTGCCGCAGTTGCAAGAGGCCGCAGAGCAAACCAGACAGGGAGCGGAGCTGGGCCGCTACAGCTACTTCGAACTGCAGCAGCTCGAATCCGAGTTGTTGTTCGCGCGCTCCGATCTGGTGCAAGCGGCCATTGACGCCCGCCGCCAGATGACGGAAATCGAACGGCTGACCGGCGCGCCGATGCCGTCGGCGGCCCGGTCGGCGGCCCCGTAGTGCCGTGACCCGCTCTGATGCGACAATATGAGCCGGTCACCGCGCTAATCCCGAGGTCCGTCATGCGGAAATCAATTGCTGCGCTTGTTTTTCCGGCGGTGATGCTGTGGGCGGCAGGCTGCGGCGCGCCCGAAGAGCACGACCACGCGCATACGGACCACCAGCACCATGACCATGGCCACGAAGAGGAGGCGCCCCGAGGGCCGCACGGCGGCCGCCTGCTCGTGGATGGCGATTTCAGTCTGGAACTGGCTATCTTTGAAACCGGCGCGCCGCCGGAATACCGCGTTTGGGCTGTTCGTAACGGCGTGGAGATTTCCCCTGCGGAGGTTCAACTGAGCATGACCCTGAGCCGGCTTGGCGGCGTGGTCGATGAGATCGCTTTCTTCCCGCAGGACGACTTCCTGCGAGGCGACGCGGTGATCTACGAACCGCATTCCTTCCAGGTTGCTGTCGTTGCCCGACACAACGGCGCCGTGCACCGATGGCAGTACGATAATTTCGAGGGCCGCACCCGGATCATCCCGGAGATTGCCGAAGCCTTTGGTCTTGAGGTCGAGTCCGCGGGTCCCGCAACCATTCGCGAGACGGTCGGCGTTTATGGCTGGGTAGCGCCTGATGCGGAAAGAGTCCGCCGCATTCGCGCCCGCTTCAACGGCACAGTGGAATCGGTGGAGGTTTCCTTGGGCGACCGCGTGCTGAAGGGACAGACCCTGGCGACGGTCGAGGGCAACGAGAGCCTGGTGCCTTATGTCATCACGGCGCCTATCAACGGCGTCATCACGGAGTGTCACGCGCACGCCGGCGAGCAGACCAGCGACCGGACGATGTTTGCCCTCTTGGACACGACCCGAGTCTGGGTGGAATTCGCGGTATTTCCGCGCGATCTTCCTCGCGTGCGGCCCGGCGCGCCGGTAACGGTCAGGGTCCCCGATATCGGACTGGAGGAAACCGGAGAGGTGAGCTATATCGGCGCGCTGGCGCGATCCGATCAGTCCGTTGTTGTCCGGGTCACGCTGGACAATCCCGATGGCGCTCTGGTGCCCGGCATGCACGTAACCGGCGAAATCGAGGTTGCCGAGCACGACGTGGCGCTGGCGGTCAAACGCAGCGGGCTGCAGAGCTTCCGCGATTTCACGGTGGTCTATGCGCGCTTCGGAGACCAGTACGAAGTGCGAATGCTGGAGCTGGGACGGCAGGATGCGGAGTGGGCCGAAGTGCTGGGGGGGCTGGCGCCGGGAACGCAGTATGTGATCGCCAACAGCTATCTCGTCAAGGCCGACATCGAAAAATCAGGCGCCACCCACGACCATTAACGCGGGGACGCGCCTTGCCACCGGCTTGCTACCATTCATCCGCCGCCTTGGCCTGATCATGCTGGCGCAAATCATCCTGTTCTCGCTGTCGCGCCCAAGCCTCATCTGGCTGGCGCTGCTTGTTGTGGGCGGCCTGGGTGTGTGGAATTTCAACCGCTTGCCCATTGACGCCGTGCCCGACATCACCAACGTCCAGGTGGTAATCAATACCGAAGCGCCCGGCTACACGCCGCTGGAGGTGGAACAGCGCATCACCTTTCCATTGGAGAACGCCATGGCCGGGATTCCCCGGCTGGACTACACCCGTTCCTTGTCCCGCTACAGCCTGTCGCAGATTACGGTGGTGTTCGAGGAGAGTACGGACATCTACTTTGCGCGGCAGCAGGTGGCCGAACGCCTCAACACCGCAAAGGCCGACTTGCCCCAGGGGCTGGAACCCGAGCTCGGTCCCATCGCCACGGGATTGGGGGAAATCTTCATGTTCACGGTGGACGCCGAGCCCGGCGCCACCAATGCGGATGGTTCTGCGGTAACGCCCACCGACCTGAGATCGATTCATGACTGGGTCATTCGTCCGCAGTTGTTGCGGGTGCCCGGGATTGTGGAGGTGAATCCCGTGGGCGGATTCCGCAAGGAAATTCTGGTCGCCCCGGACCCGGCGCGGATGTTGTCCCAAAGGCTCGCTTATGACGACATCATCAATGCGCTGAAGGAGAACAACGCCAATCAGGGCGCAGGCTTCATCGAACGCAACGGGTCCCAATGGCTGATGCGCATGCCGGGACAGGCCGACGACATCGAAGCGCTGGGACGGATTGTGGTGCGTACCACGGACGGCGTTCCTCTGCGCTTGCGGGACATCGCCCGGGTTGAAGCGGGCCGCGAGTTGCGCAACGGCGCGGCCACCCAGAACGGCCGCGAAGTGGTGATGAGCACCGTTTTCATGCTGATCGGCGAGAACAGCCGCGAGGTGGCGCGGGGCGCGGCGGCCAAGCTGGAGGAAATTCAGGCCAGTTTGCCGCCGGGCGTTACGGCCACTGCGGTGTACGATCGAACCGGCCTGGTGGAAAAGACCCTGGCGACGGTGCGGACCAATCTGACCGAAGGCGCGATTCTCGTCATTGTCGTCCTGTTCCTTTTTCTCGGTAACATCCGGGCCGCGCTGCTCACGGCGGCGGTCATACCCATCGCCATGCTGATGACGATCTCCGGCATGGTGCAAAGCGGCGTGAGCGCCAACCTGATGAGCCTTGGGGCGCTGGATTTCGGCCTGATCGTGGACGGGGCGGTCATCATCGTGGAGAACTGCCTGCGGCGCCTGGGCCAGGCCGACCTGGATTCGGTGACGCTGAGGAAGCGCCTGGAGATCGTTTTCAGCGCAACCAACGAGGTCATTCGCCCGGCGCTGTTCGGCGTGTTCATCATTACGGCGGTCTACATCCCGATCTTTGCGCTCACCGGGATCGAGGGCAAGATGTTCCATCCCATGGCGACCACGGTCGTGATCGCTCTGGTCAGCGCCATGGTGCTGTCGGTCACGTTTGTGCCCGCCGGCGTCGCCTTGCTGATCCGCAAGCCGTTCAAGGCAAGGGAAAACCGGATCGTGCGCGGAGCGCGGTCGCTTTACCGTCCGGTGCTGTTGGCGTCATTGCGGTTCCGCTGGCTGGTGGTGAGTCTGGCGCTGCTGCTGGTGGTGTTTTTCGGATGGCTGGCTACGCGCATGGGCGCCGATTTCGTGCCGGAGCTTGATGAGGGCGACATCGTCATGCATGCATTGCGGATACCGGGGACGTCGCTGGAACAGGCGGTCGAGATGCAGGAGTTGCTGGAGGCGGAAGTGAGCCGGCAGCCGGAAGTGCAGTGGGTCTTCTCCAAGATCGGCACCGCCGAGATTGCCGCCGACCCCGTCCCGCCGAGCGTGGCGGATGTGTTCATCATCCTCAAGCCGCGTGATCAGTGGCCCGACCCCAACAAGCCCAGGTCCCGGATCATCAGGGAACTGGAGGCGCGCGTCACACCCTATCCGGGAAATCAATACGAATTTCTTCAGCCGATACAAATGCGTTTCAACGAACTGATCGCCGGAGTTCGGGCCGAACTTGCGATAAAAGTCTTCGGCGATGACTTCGACACTCTGATTGGACTGGGCGCCGCGCTGGAGTCTGCGGTAAGCGGCGTTTCCGGCGCCGCCGACATCCAGGTCGAGCAGGCTAACGGCTTGCCGGTGCTGACGCTGGTTCCGGACCGGGAGGCGCTGGCGCGCTACGGCGTCAGTATTGGAGCACTGCAGGACGTGGTGGCGACCGCGCTGGGCGGAAGCGTGGCCGGTCAGATGTACGAGGGAGACCGCAGGGTCAATATCGTGGTGCGTTTGCCGGAGGAATTGCGCTCCAGCCCGGACGGCTACGCGAACTTGCCCGTGCCTCTCAAGGGGGGTGGTTTTGCGCCACTGGGCGAACTGGCGAGCATGCAGCTATTGACCGGCTACAACCAGGTCAACCGGGAAAATGGAAAGCGCCGGGTGGTTGTGACGGCCAACGTGCGTGGCCGCGATCTCAGGTCCTTTGTGGATGACGTGCGCGCAGCCGTCGAACGCCAGGTCGAGATCCCGGCCGGGTACTGGGTGGAGTACGGAGGCACGTATCAGAATCTCCAGTCCGCCGCCAACCGCCTGAGCCTCGTAGTGCCCGCCACGCTGGTGCTCATTGCGGGACTCCTCGTGGCCGCGCTGGGCACCTTCCGGGACACCGGCATCATCTTCACGGGAGTGCCTCTGGCGCTCACCGGCGGGGTTGCTTCCCTTTTGCTGCGGGGCATTCCGTTCTCAATTTCGGCGGCGGTGGGGTTTATCGCCCTTTCCGGCATCGCCGTCCTGAACGGCCTGGTGATGGTGACCTTCATCCGGGATCTTCGCAAGCAGGGCATGGCTTTGGAGGAGGCCATCGTCGAGGGAGCATTGACCCGCCTGAGGCCGGTGCTGATGACGGCGCTGGTCGCCTCGCTGGGCTTTGTTCCCATGGCGCTGAACACCGGCATTGGCGCCGAGGTGCAACGCCCGCTGGCCACGGTCGTGATCGGCGGGATCGTCTCCTCCACCCTGCTTACCCTCGTGGTGCTCCCCGCCCTGTACCGGCTGGCGCATTGGAGAGACAAGCCCGTGGAAGCAGAAACGTTGGCCTGACGCCCCCCCCTTGCGCCATTTGCTTGGGCGCCGCTTCGATTCGGCTTTCTCTTCGTTCCCTCACCTGTCCGTGCCAGGTAGTCCCGCGCCAGCCGCAGCCTTTCCCCGCCCCCTCCCTCCGGGAGACGCATGAATCCGTCCATGGAGCTTGCTCCGCCGTCCTTGGCTACGAAACTCCTGGAGGGAGGGGGCGGGGAAAGGCGGGATCAACGCGCCCTGATCGTCAGGCGCGCGCCAGGATCTCCTGAGCGGCGCGCTCGCCGCTCTCCAGGGCAGCCTCCATGCCGAAGTCCACGCGCCGGGCATGTTCGCCGGCGAAGTGCAGGCGATGATGCGGAACGATCATTTCCTGCGCAAATTGCGTGATCTGCCCAGGGGCGAACATATGCCGGCAACCCTGGATAAGACGGTTGTTGCGCCAGCCGTACAAGGACAGGAACCGCAACTTGCCCTTTGTGGAGGGGCGGATGCGGGCGACTTCCGATTCGATCAAGGCAAGCGCCTGGTCATCCGGCAACTGGTCGATGCGCGCCGCGTCCGGCCCGGTGAATATCACAGAGAACGTGGGCTTGTCGATTCCGGGCTTGTCGACCACGGCCAGGGTCTGAATCGTCTCGTCGGTAAAGAAAGAAGGCTCCAGGCCGTCGTCCTCCCAGTACGGCTGCTCGACTACCCCGAAAGCTCGGGTCGTTCCCCGGTAGCGGAGCTTGAACACCGCTTCGGCCTGCGGGCCTTCGAAGCGCGGAGTAACGGAAATGTTCCGCAGCGTCGAGAACGGCGCCGCCGACACCACGAAGTCGGCCCGGTAGTGGCTGCCGTCGAGGCAGCGGACTTCGGCGCCGGATTTCGACATCGTCACTTCCGCAACGACTTTCCCGGTGCGGACGCGATCGCCCAACTCTGCGGCTATGGCCTCGGGCAGCCGGGAGGTGCCGCCCTCGACGTTGCGCACGGCGGGCACCTCTTCGTCCTCGTTCTGGCCGCCAATCAAACCGAAGGGAGAGTCCGCCTCCCCGGTAACGGTTCCCGCATAGCTGGCGTCGAATTCGGTGCGCGTGCGCTCCTGCATCAAGGCCAGGCTGGATGCATTCAGGGTGTCCATCGTCTTGCTCGCCAGCCGCAAGGCCGCTTCCGAGACTCCGTTTTTGAGGAACAGCTCGCGCACGGAAACATCGTAGGAGGCAAAGTTTCCGGATAGCCAGTCGGTCAGGTTCTCCAGCGGGTTCAGGTCCGAAAGCAATCGCATTCCCACCATGAGCGGTGGAAGGTGCCGCTCGGTCTCCGGCAGCCGGTTGGCGTCGGAGCTGGGCCAATCGCTGGCAGCCACCCAGGTTCCGTTCACGAAATTGCACATGCGACGGAGCTTGCGGCGGTCGGGGACGAGGTTTACGTTCAGCCGCGAGCACAGATAGATTGCCCGCGCATAGGAGGGGCCGACTTCGCTGGCGCCGTATTCGGGCCGCGTTTCCACGCCATCGGCCGTGAAGGCCCGTCCTCCAATCCGGTTCGAGCCCTCCAGCAAGAGCACATCAACATCGAAATCGGCCAGGGAGAGGGCGCAGTAGAGCCCGGACAGGCCGCCGCCAATCACGATCACCGATGTCCTTTCCACCGCCAGGGCTTTGCCCATGCGCAGCGCAGGCCAGGGCAGGGACATAGCGGACAATGACAGCGCCCCTTTGAGAACTTCCCGTCTTCGCGTCTTCATGCCGAGTCCCTCCACGTCTCCCATGGCCCGGCGGCCCTCTGGCGGCGGGTCAGCCGGATTGCTGCCGGCAAGGCCACGCCCAGCAGCAGGCAAAGTATAACGACGGGCCAGTCGCCGAAGCGCGCGTACAAGGTCGTTCCGGAAAGCCGGGGCACGCGCGCATCCAGGAAACCTGCTTCGTGCTTCGGCAGCCGGGCCACAATGCGTCCGGCCCGGTCCACCGCCGCGGTAATTCCGGTGCCGGTCACCCGCAGCAAATAGCGTCCCGCTTCCATGGCCCGCATGCGCGCCATCTCCAGGTGCTGGTCCAGCGCAACCGTATTGCCGAACCATCCATCGTTGCTCACGTTGATCAGCACTTCCGCTTCCGGCGTCCATCCGCGCTGCTCCGAGCCGAACGCCGCTTCGTAGCAGATGCTTGCCCCGCAAATCGCGCCTCCCGCCAGCAGCGGGGCCTGTTCGGAAGGGCCGGCGAGCAGGTCGTTGGACGGTAGGCCCATGCGCATCAGCCAGTCCCGCACGGCATTCGGGACCGGAAAAAACTCCCCGAAGGGAACCAGGTGCGATTTGTGATACACGCTTTCGCCTTCGCCTTCGCCCAGAACAATCAGCGAGTTGAACCTGCCCTTGCCGGTGTCGGTGAGAATGCCCAGCGCCAGCGCCATGTCGCGCCGGCGCATCAAGCGGTCCAGTTCGGCCAGGTAATCCGCGGCGGCTTCCCGGGTGGAGGGAATCGCGATTTCCGGCCAGATGATCAGATCCGGGCGCTGTTGTGGAGCGTCCCGCCACGGCCGACCAAAGCTCAGTTTCTCGTAAGTCAGCAAAGTGGGTTGGTATTCTTCCGTGAGCCACTTTCGTTCCTGGGTGATTCCGCCTTGCACCAGGCGCGCCCGCAAGTCACCGCTCGAACGCAAGCTGCCCTCTGGAAAAGGTATGTGTCCCAGCCCGGCAATTCCGCCAACCAGAACGAGCAGGATCAGCGCTCGCGCCGGCCAGGCCAGGCGTGAGCGCAAGATCAGCAGGCAGGCGCTGGCCAGCGCGGCCGTCAGCCAGCCGATCAGATACACGCCCCCCGTTGAAGCCAGAACCGCAGGCCACCGGCCCGCAAATACCCCTCCGCTCAGGTATCCGGCCTGAAGCCATGGGAAGCCCGTGAACACCCAGCCTCTCAGCCATTCCGCAAGTACCAGTACCGAGGGCAGAATGACCAGCGGCGCAAGCCAATTGCGATGCGGAGAAATCCGCGTGGCCCAATAGCCGCCCAGGGCGTACCAGCAGGCCATCAATGCAGCCAGCAGCACGACCAGCAGCGCCGCCAGCGCCACCGGTCCGCCATTGACGATGCGAACGCTGTAGTAGATCCAGTGGCAGGCTACGGTGAACGCGATCAGGCCGAACGCAAAGCTGCCGGCTGCCGCGTCTCTGGGTTTTCGCTGCACCTGCTGCTGCGCCTGCGGGCGCGTCCACAGCGACAGGAGCATGGTGAGGCCGGCAAGGCCGATACCCCATCGCAGCAGCGGCCAGCCTGCATAGAGCATGAAGGCGCCCGCCCACAGCAGGCCGCCCGCCGCGCCAATGAAAATCGCCTTCTTCAACGTCTTCCGCCCACCGACTTCAGGCCCGCCCGACACCCGGGCGGCGTACTATGCTGCGATGCGCGGATGGAAATATCTTCCCGCCGTGAACGGAGGAATCGCAAATGCGGAAAAGTATCTGCGGCGTGTGTTTCATGGTAGCCATTCTGGTTGCAGTCCACACCGGTGTCGAACCGCTCTATCGTGTTTCGGGGGCCGGCCAGCCATACAGCCTATTCTGGACTCTGTCAGACCCCTTGGCGTTGCTCGCCATTGTATTGGGGTTGATGTTCGCCCCAGTTCTGCTCCAGCGATCTTCCGTGCATGTTCGCTTCACTACAGGGGTGGGTGGGTGTTCGCCGGTGCGCTCTCGCGTTCCCTCTCTGTGGGGACACGCTGCGAGCACTTCCTTGTGTGCTCTGCTCGGGCGTCCTGCCCTCGCAAGGTCCCCACAGAGAGGGAACGCGAGAGCGCACAAAGTGGTGCGTGGGGGGGAAGACGGGGCGATTATCACGGCCGTGGGTGACATATGTGGGCGAGTGGTTACGGGGGCGCTGTTGTTGGGTTTTGTTGGTTTTGGGTCGCAGGCGGCGCGCGCGGCCGGGGGGTCCGAGGAGGGGGCGCCGCGGGTTTTTCAGGACTGCGACGTTTGTCCGGTAATGGTTGAGGTACTGCCAGGCGAGTTCGTCATGGGTGCGGAGGGTGGCGAGGAAGGCCGGCCAGACGGGCCGCCGCACAAGGTAAGCATTGCTCGCGCGTTCGCGATCGGCCAGTTTGAAGTCACCAACCGGGAATTCGCCGCCTTTGTGGCCGATACCGGCTATCAGACCGAACCGCCATGCTTGGTGCGCGACGGTGACGGATGGCAGTTGCACCCGGAAGCGACCTGGACTGATCTCAAGACCGGGCAGAATTCCGAGCCGGACCACCCCGTGGCCTGTGTCAACTGGCTGGACGCTCGCGCCTACGTTGCCTGGCTGGCCGGCAAGACGGGCCAGCCCTACCGGCTGCCCAGCGAGGCTGAATGGGAATACGCGGCGCGCGGCGGCGCGAGCGGCGACTTCCCCTGGGGTCCGGAGCCCGACCAGGCCTGCAGCTACGCTAACGTGTACGACTCGAGCGCACAGTCCATGCACGGCTACAGTTGGCAGCCGGCGCTTTGCGACGACGGTTTTCCGATGTTGGCGCCGGTAGGTCGCTTGCAGCCGAATGGATTCGGCCTGCACGATGTAGCCGGTAATCTCTGGGAGTGGGTGGAGGACTGCTACGAAGCACCGTATCCCGCCGACATTCCAACGGACGGAAGCGCCTACGGACCGCCGTCCGGCCAGTGCGAACGCCGCAGTGTCCGGGGCGGCAGTTGGACTTCGCGGATCAGCCGGCAACGCCTTGCGTTCCGCGGTCGCGATCCGGAGGACCTGCGCTACTCCATCTTCGGCTTTCGCGTCGCGCGGTCCCTGCCTTGAGCGAACAACCTGCGCGTCGGGCATGTTCTGAAATCCATATGGTCTGAAATCCACACGCTCTCAAATACACTTGTCCGCGGGACAGGTCACGGAGAATGCCAATGAATCGATACACCTTAGCCCTGCTTCCGGTTTTACTTCTGGTTTTCGCGATTGCGCCGCCGGCCGCTGCCGAGGATGCCCAGCCGGAAACATTTCAGGATTGCGAACAGTGTCCCGAGATGGTTGTGGTTCCGGGCGGCAGTTTCGTGATGGGGAGCGAAGACGCCGTGAGCGAACGCCCGATGGGGCCGCCGCACGAAGTAACGATCGTCCGCCCGTTCGCGTTGGGAAAGTTCGAAATCACCAACCGGCAGTTCCGGGAGTTTGCGGATGCTACCGGCTACGAGATGTCGAAGGGTTGTCGTGGCAACATCGACAACGAATGGGCCAACGATCCTGAAGCGCACTGGACCGATTTGCGGCTGGGGCAGGAGTCCGATCCCGAGCATCCTGTGGCCTGCGTCAGTTGGCTGGATGCGCGGGCGTTTCTTGCCTGGCTATCCGAGATCAGCGGCCAGGACTATCGTCTGCCCAGTGAAGCGGAGTGGGAATATGCGGCGCGTGCCGGCGCTGGCGATTACTACTACTGGGGGGAAGATCCTCACCAAGGCTGCAAGCACGCCAACATGTATGACTTGAGCGCGCACGCCGTGCACAACTTTATCTGGCCCATGATCAACTGCGACGATGGTCATTCGACCCTGGCGCCGGTGGGCAGTTTCCAGCCGAACCCCTTCGGTCTGCATGACATGACCGGTAATCTCTGGGAATGGGTGGAGGATTGCTACGAGGTGCTTTATCCGGAAGACACGCCGACAGACGGATCGGCCTATGGTCCGCCGCCGGGTGAGTGCGAGAACCGCAGCGTGCGGGGCGGTAGCTGGCTCACCAATCCCGATTGGCAGCGCACTACTTTCCGCGGGCGTGATCCTGAAGAGGTCCGCTACAGTTTCTTCGGGTTTCGCGTCGCGCGGTCGCTGGTGGAATAGTTTCCGGCATCGGCGAGTGTGGGTCTGTAGCCGGACGCGGCCCAATGGTTGGAATAGTGCGCTTGGATCGCGTGTTGGTGTTTCTGTTTGTGTTGTTCGGGCTGACGGCTGGGACGGCGGTTGCGGAGAGCGGGCCGGGAGCGGCATTTCGTGATTGCGAGGGGTGCCCGCACATGATTGTTGTGCGCGGTGGTGAGTTTGTCATAGTCGTTCTGGGCCGACTTGATGCTCAGTCAGGAATCCGAACCGGATCACCCCGTGGCTTGCGTCAGTTGGCTGGACGCGCGCGCCTACGTGGACTGGCTTGCCGGAATAACCGGCCAGCCCTACCGCCTGCCCACCGAAGCGGAATGGGAATACGCGGCGCGGGCTGGTGCGGTGGGGGATTTCACATGGGGCGAGGACCCCGCATTGGCATGCGCTTATGCCAATGTGTATGACTTGAGCACGGACCCGGTGCATGATTTCGGATGGCAGGTGGCCGGTTGCGACGACGGTTTTCCAACGCTCCCGAGCAGGTTCGGAGCGAGAAAGGCTTTACCCGGTGCGGCCGTGTTTGCGCACTCGGTGAAAACGGTTCAATAGTCGGGTTCAGGCGGCGTTGGCGTAACCGAGGACGGCCTTGGTTTCGAGAAATTCCTCGAGGCCCTCGGGTCCCGATTCGCGGCCATTGCCCGACTGCTTGTAGCCGCCGAACGGGGCGCTGAAGTCGCCGGAATTGCCGTTCAGACAAACCTGGCCGGCGCGCAATTGCGCGGCGACGTTCCTGGCCTGTTCGAGGTCCCCGCTCCAGATATAGGCCGCCAGGCCGTATTCCGTGTCGTTGGCGATTGCGATCGCCTCGTTCAGGTCCTGGTAGGGAATGACGCACAGCACCGGCCCGAAAATCTCCTCGCGAGCGATGGTCATGTCGTTGTTCACGTTGCCGAACACGGTTGGCTTGACGAAATAGCCTCGCTCAAGGCCCTCCGGCCTGCCGGGACCGCCCATCGCCAGCGTTGCGCCTTCCTCGATGCCCTTGCGGATGAGCCCCTGCACCTTGTTGAACTGGGCTTCGCTCACCAATGGCCCCATCGTGGTGTCCTCGCGCGCCGGGTCGCCGGTCCGCGCCCGCGAAGCGGACGCTACCGCCAGTTCCACGGCCTTGTCGTGAAGTTCGGCGGGGACCAGCAGACGAGTAGGCGCGTTGCACGACTGGCCCGTATTCATGCAGACGCTGTGCATGCCGCCAATAACGCCCTGTTCCAGCGAAGCTTCATCGAGAATCAGGTTGGGCGACTTTCCGCCGAGCTCCTGGCTGACTCGCTTGACCGTTCGGGCGGCGGTGGCGGCTACGGCAATCCCGCCACGGGTGGAACCGGTAAACGACACCATGTCGATGTCGGGGTGTGCGGCGATGGCCTGGCCGACCCCGGGGCCATCGCCGTTGACCAGATTGAAGACCCCGGCGGGAACGCCCGTGGCTTCCATGACTTCGGCGAACACCATGCCGCTGAAGGGCGCGATCTCGCTCGGCTTCAGCACCATGGTGCAGCCGGCCGCCATCGCTGGCAGGACCTTCAGGGTGATCTGGTTGATCGGCCAGTTCCAGGGGGTGATGAATCCGCAAACCCCGATCGGCTCGCGGCGAATCAGCGTGCCTCCGCGCTGCTCCTCGAACTCGAAATTCTCCAAAAGCCGCCGCGCCGTCTTGGCGATGACCACTCCCATGGCGGCTTGCGCCTTGGTGGACAAACGCTTCGGGGCGCCCATCTCCGCCGTGATTGCATCCGCCATGTCGTTGTAGCGCGCCTTGTAGGCGTCGATGAACGCATCAATCAACTCAAGACGTTCCTGTTTGCTGGTCTGCGAATAACCGGCAAAAGCCTTGCGCGCCGCCGCCACGGCCCGGTCGATATCCGCGGCGCTTCCCAGAGAAATCACTCCGGCCGGTTCTTCGGTGGCCGGGTTGATCACGGCCAGTTCCTGCGGTTCGGCTGGATCGACCCACTCTCCGCCGATGAAAAACTTGCGATAGTCGTATTCGGACATTGCTGCCGCTCTCCTTGGTGTGGTTGCAGGTTGGCGAGGATACACTGCCCCCGCCCCGCGTGCTATCCTGCCGTCCTACGCTCTGATTCGAAGCTCTGATTCGAGGCGCTGATACAAATGCAAACCAGGCTTGGCCAACCGGCCCAGGTTGAGAGTACCGTCCCACTGACCCTTCGGGCGGGTTGGGGTATTGGCGCGCTTGGAGTGGCGCTGCTTTTCAACACCTACTCCACCATCATCCTCTTTTACCTGACCAGGGTGGCAGGGGTCGCGGTCATCACGGCCGGGGCGCTCATGGTAATGGCCAAGGCCTACGACCTTGTGACGGACTTGCCGATGGGCGTCATCAGCGACCGTACCCGGAGTCGCTTCGGGCGCCGCAGACCCTGGCTGCTGGTGGGCGCCTTTGTGTGCGGCGGGGCATTCGTGATGCTGTTCAGCACACCGGCCGAGTGGGCGGATTTCGAAAAGGCGGCTTATGTGCTGGGCGGCCTGCTGATTTTCAATACCGGATACACGCTGTTCAACGTACCTCATCTGGCGATGCCCGCGGAAATGTCCAACAGCTACGACGAGCGCACGGCCATCATGTCATTTCGCGCCGTGGCCATCATGATAGGCACCTTTATCGTGATTGGAATCGGGCCTACCCTGGCTGCGCAGTTCGGAGGCGGCAACGAAGGATACGGGCTGGTGGGCTGGTTGTTCGGCGCCCTGGCGCTGGTGGCGATGATTGCCTGCTTTTTCGGGACGGCCGGGGCCCGAGCTACCGAACACGTCAGGCCCCGCTACGGTTTCATGGAACAGGTCCGAACGGCCGCTTCCAACGTTCACTTCCTGAAACTTGCGGCCTTCAAGCTGCTGACCCTTCTTTCCACAGGTATGGCGGCGGGGAGCGTCCTGTTCTTTATCGTTGACATTCTGGGGCATTCTCAGGGCGTGATGCTCTGGTACGCGCTCGGCGGCAACCTGATCATGCCGCTGTTGGCTGCTCCGTTGTTCTGGGTGCCTTTCTCGCGCAAGGTGGGCAAACATCGGGCGCTGATGTTTGCGACTTTCGGCTTCGTTGTGGGAGCGCTGTGGTGGTGGTTCGTCCCGCCTGGCGAACCCGTGTGGCTGTTGTTCGTGCGGGCCCTGGTCCTGTCCTTTTTCGGCATGGGCAAGCTGCTGCTCGGCATGTCGCTGCTTCCCGACGTGCAGGAGTACGACTACCTTGCGACAGGTCTTCGGCGCGAGGGCGTATTCGCCGGCGCATACAACATGGTGGAAAAGGCCGCATTTATGGCGGCCCCTGTGCTCATCGGTCTCATTCTCGGCCTGCTGGGCTACCAGGAAACCGTTAACGCCGAAGTCATTCAGCAGGACCCCGGCGCGCTCACGGGAATCCGCATAACCATTGCCATCATTCCGGCGATTTGCAACCTGATTGCCGGCGTTATCCTGATGCGCTGGACCCTGACCCGGGAGTACCTGGAGGAACTCCGCGCGCAACGCGCCTCCGCCTCACCCTGACCCCGCCCGCCCGCAGGGTGCCCAATCAAAGGTGATCATGCCGCCTGGTCGGCTTTGACGGCGCGCGCCGGGGTGGCTGGAAGAAGCGGGATGGAGTCGATCACCCAGCCTTTCCTGGTGCGCCGTTCGGGGCTCGGTATGGCGAACGCCGTGTGTCTTTCAAGCTCGCGGACCTTGTCCAGGTCGATGCGCCAGCCGCGCGCCTCCCACTCCTTGAGCCGTTCCCGGTAGCGCCCGATCGGATAGTCCGACGGAGTGAACAGTTCCTTGGTGTTGACTCGCGGCGTGATCTTGGGGTGCAGGTTATAGAGCACGTCGCGGTCCTGAAGCGCCACGTACTGGTTCCGTTCCATGATGGTCTCGTCATAGATGTCTTCCAGCATGAAGTTGCGCATGTTGACCAGGAACAGCCGCGTGTTGTCCTCATCGACCGGACACTCGTAGAGATACTGATAGATATGCATGGTTGGCACGGGGTTGATGAACGTCCATACGGAAGCTGGTCCGTGGTGGCCGGTGCCCACTTTGATGGTGCGGTTTTTGGTCTCCCCGGAAGCCTCGCGCATCTTCTTTTCGGCCAAAGGCGGCGCGTAGACCTTGTTGAAGAAGCCTGTGCCCCAGTCGGTCTCGCGCATGTCCAACTCACGAACCCGGTAGTTTTCGTCCATTCCCTTCATACCGTGGGTGGGATGCACGAATTCGTTATGGGCCGGGTCTATGCCGTTTTCGATTGAGCGCTTGTAGTTGAAGTTCCAATTGAATTCCTGAATGGTCGTCGACCAGCCTTCCTGGCCCCACTCGTTGATCTTCAGGATGGGCGGACGCTCCGATTCTTCGAGGTAGCCCAGGAAACAGAAAACCAGGCCGTATCGCTCCGTTACCGGGTAGGAATCCACCCTTGCTCGCCCCGGGGGCTTGGCCTTCATGCCGATGGACGGCACGCGCACGCACTGTCCGTCGCCATTGAAACGCCAGCCGTGGTAAGGGCATTGCACGCAACTGTCGGCCACCAGGCCATCGGCCAGGGAGCCTCCGCGGTGACAACAGGTATTGCTGAGACAGTGGGCTTGTCCTTCCTGGTCGCGCCAAAGCACGAAGTCCTGGCCCAACATGCGCTTTTTCAGTGGTTCTTCGCCGAGCTTGTCGGACTGAACCGCTGGGTACCAGAAGTTGATGAACATTTTGATTCTCCCGGGTTGCAGTGGGATTAGTCTATATCCAGTCTATCCAATCTATATGGGAACCGACCAGGGATCGTAGCGGAACAGGCCCAGCGATTCCTCGTTGCGGTTGTTGCGCTCGGCGAAACGGTCCGTATCCGGAGCAAAGAAGCGATGAATGATCTCCGCCGAATTGACCATGACCAGCGTGGTGCGTTCCACTCGCGCGGCTTCGTAGCGGCGCAGCGCTTCGGCCACGCTTTCGGATGCGTCGAGGCAGCGGGCCAGCACGATGCCGTCCTCGATCGCCATGACCGCGCCCTGCCCCATGAAGGGCAACGTAGGATGCGCCGCGTCGCCCAGCAGTGACACCCGGCCCACGCTCCAGGATTCCAGCGGCCGTCGCGAAAAAAGGCCCCACTTGTAGCAGAGTTCCGGTGGTGTAGCGGAAATGATGGACTGCACCAGCGGGTGGAAGTCGCAGAATTCGTCGAGCACTTCGGATACTTCCGAATGCTGCGACCAACTCTCGGTCAGCCAGTCGTCCCGCCTCACGAAAGCCACGTAATTGACGGTTTTTCCTCCGCGGATCAGGTAACGGACGAACAGGTGGCCGGGACCTATGTAGATGCCGGAGGGCGGATCCACGGCTTCGGGCGGAACCTTTGCAGCCGGCGCCAGGCCGCGCCAGGCCACATAGCCTGTGAATTCGGGCAATTCGCTCTCGTGCAACTGCGAGCGAACCAGCGATTTCACGCCATCGCATCCCACCAGCAACCGGCCAGGGGCGCTGCGGCCGTTGCGGAACCAGGCGCGCGCTTCGCGCTGGCCTTGTGTAAAGCGCTCGAATTCGTGGTTCAGGTGAATGCATTCGGAGTCGTTGGCGAGTACCGCCTTTGCAAGCATTTCGTGCAGGTCGGCCCTGTGGATCTGGTAATAGGGCGCTCCATACTGCTGCTGCGGCAGGTCGCCACGCTCGCGCCGCACCAGTACGCGGCCGGTCTTGTAATGATGGACCGCCTGGTAACTGGGTGGGTCCGCGGCATCCGTCAGTTGGTCTTCCAGTCCAAGGCCGATGATTCCCATGGAACCGTTGGGACTGAGCGTGAGTCCGGCCCCGACTTCACCCAGTTCCGGGGCCTGCTCGAACACCTGCACCGCAATGCCTGCGCGTTGCAACGCCAGAGCGCAGGTCAGTCCGCCGATACCGGCGCCGATCAACATCACAGGACGATCACTCATTTTTCGGGATTTTACGCGCTGCGCGCCTGTGTGATGCGCGCGTGAATTGATGCAAGGGCTACCCAGGCGCGAAGCACAAGTGCGGCTTCGCGCGAGGCTAAAATGCGGAGCGTCATGCTCCTGGGGAAATTCTCATGCGTAAAACCACTTTCACGGCCGGCATTCTGGCCGCACTCGTGCTGATGTCCGCCGCGCAGGCGCAGACAGTGCTGATTACCGGCTCCAATCGGGGCATCGGCCTGGAGTTCGCCAAACAATACGCCAGCAAGGGCTGGACGGTCATCGCCACCCACCGCCGCGACATTACCCCGGAAACGCTGGCCGAACTGGAATCGGAACACGACAAGGTGCGCGCCGAAAAACTTGACGTAACCGATCACGCCAGCATCGACGCGCTGGCCGAAAAGCTAGCTGGAATGCCCATCGACGTGCTGATCAACAATGCCGGCATTACCGGGGATTTCACCAAGCCCAAACCGCAAAGTCTGGGCACGCTGGACTACGACATGGCGGTGCATTTCTTCCGCACCAACGCCCTGGGCGCGCTCAAGGTGAGCGAAGCTTTCCTCGACAACGTGGCGGTTAGCGACCAGAAGAAGATCGTGGCGGTCAGCTCGCTGGCTGGCTCATTCGAAGGAGAGTCGGGCGGGAAAGGCGGAATCTACTGGTATCGCTCCAGCAAGGCCGCGCTCAACATGATGATGGTGGGGGTAGCGGCCGATTCCAGGCGCAAGGGCATTGCCGTGGCGCTGCTGTCGCCGGGCACGGTGAAGGTGGAAAAGGTGGCCGAGATGGTGGACCGGATGGGCCTGAAGGGCTTTATCGAACCGTCCGAGAGCATTGCGGGAATGATTTCGGTGATCGAGAATCTCACGCTCGAGGATTCGGGCGCCTTTATCCGCTACAACGGCGAGCCGCAACCCTTTTAAACGGTGCGGCTGGTCGTTCGCCGGTGCGCTATCGCGTTCCCTCTCTGTGGGGACACGCAACAAGCACATCCCTGTGAGCTCTGCTCGGGCATCCTGCCCTCGCAAGGTCCCCACGGAGAGGGAACGCGATAGCGCACAAAACCAGGGTGCCGGGGCAAATTCTGCGGCATCCAGCCCGTCCACTAAGAAGACCGATCACATCCCGCACTTACGCAACTGCGCGGTAAAAAGGTCACGGCGCTAAAGGAAGGTTACGCCGCCGTCCACCATCACGGTTTGGCCGGTGGTCATCCGGCTCAGGTCGCTGGCCAGCCACAGCACCGCGCCCACCACGTCGGAGGTTTCCAGCGGTTTGCGTATGGCTTGCTGCGATGTGGTGGCGCCCACTGCCTTGTCGAGTTTGTCGCCGAAGAAGTCCGCGGATGCCTGCGTGGATACGATGTTGGGAGCGACCGCGTTGACGCGCACTGCGTAGCGGCCCAGTTCCCGCGCCAGACCCCGCGTAAGGCCGATCACGGCGGATTTGGATGTCGTGTAGTGGATGACGTTCGCCATGCCGTAGGTTGCCGCCAGCGAGGCGATATTGATGATGGCGCCGCCTTCGCCGGACTTCATGTACTGCGCCGCTGCCCGGCAGGCCAGCCACACTCCCTTGACGTTTACCGCCATGGTGGCGTCCCAAAGGTCTTCGGCAACCTCGTCGAACCGTTCCAGTTTGAGATTGCCCCACCAGGCGGCATTGTTTACCAGCACATCGATGCGGCCATTCGCTTCGGCCGCCCTCGCAGCCATGGATTCAAGGTCGGAAGTGGAGGTAACGTCGACTTTCGCAGTCAGGGGCTCGCATCCGGCATCCCGCGCCAGGTCTGCCGTTTCGCCGCAATCCTTGAGATCGCACAGCATCAGCCTGGCGCCGCGCCGGGCAAATTCCACCGCATAAGCCTGGCCCAGCCCGCCGGCCGCCCCGGTGATCACCACGGTTTGATCGTCAAATCGCATCAAGCTGTCCTGGTTTCGTAACCGGCTCGTATTGTCGCATCAGCGTGTCTCCCGGTACTTGCTCTTGCTCCCAAAAATCAAGACGTGATGCTAGCATCTTCCGCCATGCCCCGCCCAACGCCGCATATTTCCCCAAGGTCCATGATGATCGCCCCGGATTCTCCCCCGACGCCCTGGTTTGCGTGCCGGTGCGCCGTGTTTGTGCGCTATCGCGTTCCCTCTCTGTGGGGACACGCTACGGGCACATCCCTGTGGGCTCTGCTCGGGCATCCTGCCCTCGCAAGGTCCCCACAGAGAGGGAACGCGATAGCGCACCGGCGAACACCCACCCGCGCCTGTGGTGAAACAAGTATGAACGCGCACGTGGACAAAGGACCAGCGAGGGCGTGCCCCCCGCGGAAATATGCCGGCTAGATCCAGCGGACGAGGCGCTTTGCCGCTGCCTTCCACCACCCTCATGCTGCTTCGTTGCGCGCGCGGCGGAATCGAGGTGCTGATGTTGAAGCGGCCCAGGGGAACCGCTTTCGGGGGCGCATGGGTGTTTCCCGGCGGGGTGCTGGACGCTCAGGACCGCAACCCGGAGCTTTACCGCCGCTGCCTGGGCATCCATGACGCGCACGCCAGCCGGGCGCTCTCGCTGCGCCGTGACGGCCTGGCGTACTGGATGGCTGCGATTCGCGAAACCTTCGAGGAGTCCGGGGTGCTGCTGGCCGTGAACCGATGCGCTCAGGCTGTTCGCGTTGCCGCCGACAATCGCCGCGCGCTGACAGAAGGACGCGCGGACTTCGCCGAGCTTTGCCGCCGGGGCCACTGGCGTCTGCCGGCAAGGCGGCTCCATTACGTGGCTCACTGGATCACGCCCGGGTTGGCGCCTCGACGGTTCTCCACCCGGTTTTTCGTGGCCGCGGCGCCGCAAAACGCCACGGCGAGCTCCGACGGGCGGGAAATCTTGAGCGCCCGATGGTTCAACCCGGCAGAGGCGCTAGAACGGAAAATTCCGCTGGCGCATCCGACCCGCCACTACCTGCGAATGCTTGCCGGAATGGCAACGCTGGATCATGCCCTTGATTGGGCCCGTGGACTTCAGCGGCGGCGCGTTCCGGTTACCCGGCCGGAAGTTCGGCGCGTCGACGGAAAGCTGATGTCCTGCCTTCCCACGGGCGAGGTGCTTGGGCCATTCACAATGCAGAGTTACCCGCTGAAGGCGCAAGAGCATGCCGTCCCCTGAAGTCATGTCCGCCCCGAATGACATCATCCGTCCGGGCGAACTGGTCCGTCTGGCGGCGAGCATTCACCGCATTACCGCCTTCAATGCAGGGCGGATGACCGGCCCCGGCACCAACACCTGGATACTGGGAGAACAGGATCTGGCGGTGCTGGACCCCGGGCCTGCATCGCGCAAGCATATCGACAACCTGCTCGCCAAATCGCCTGGACGCATTCGCTGGGTTCTGGTCACACATACCCACGCCGATCATTCTCCCGGCGCCGCGCTGCTGGCCAGGCGCAGCGGCGCGAAGATCATTGGTCCCGAGCCGCCTCCCGGCGCCCGGCAGGACCAGACCTTCACACCTGCGCACGCGCCCCGCAACGGCGAGGAAGTCGAACTGGGCGGCCTGGTTCTGAAGGCGGTCCACACGCCCGGTCACGCCTCCAACCACTTGTGCTGGTGGATGGCTTCACACGGCGTTCTTTTCACCGGCGACCACGTCATGCAGGGCTCCACCGTGGTTATCGCGCCGCCGGACGGCAACATGAGCGATTACTTGGCGTCCCTGCGCCGGGTGCTGGAGCTTCCCTTGAAAGCGCTGGCGCCCGGGCATGGACGCTGGATTGATCGGCCCCGCCGGGAAATAAACGGCCTGATCGCGCACCGTGAGGCGCGCGAGGAGAAAGTGGTTCGCGCATTGGCGGTCTTGAAGATCGCGGCCATTCCGGACCTGCTGCCTCTTGTCTACGATGACGTTCCACAGGGGCTGCATGAGGTTGCCGCCTTGTCATTGCGCGCGCACCTGGACAAGCTCGAAGTGGAACGCAAGGCCTATCGGGAAGCGGATGGTTGGCGCCTGGGCGGGGGCACCCGGCCATGAGCGGCATCCTTGTTCGGCCGGCGCGGGCGGAAGATGCGCCCACGATAGCGCGATTCAACGTGGCGCTCGCCGAAGAGTCGGAAAGCTTGCGGCTTGAGGCGCGGACAGTTAAGGCGGGCGTGCGCGCCATGTTCCGCGCGCTGTGCCAGCGAGTCCTCGAAGAGGCCGATAAGAACAACTGCCGCCTGCGCCTCTACGTGGAACGCGAAAACGCGAAAGCCATTGCGGCGTACCGGGTCCTGGGGTTCGGCCGCAGCGGTTACGACGTGATGGAACACGGAGTGACCGAGCACGGAACGACGGATCACGCAGCGACGGGTCACGCAGCGACGGATCACAGAATGACGGTGCATCGAGCGGCGGAGCGCGAAATGACGGAGCGCGGAGGAAGCAGATGAACCTATTCGATCAGCGCCGTTTTGTGGCGCTTGCGCGAAGCGTGCTGGGTTTCAAGGTGGTTTGGCTGAGCACGGTGCTGGGGGCCGCCAATGGCGCCTGGTGGCTGGGCCTGGCAGCATTGCTGGGCTTTGCGGGGGTGCAGATGTTCTTTTCTCCCAGCCCTCGGCGCGAATTACGGGTGCTGGCAACCGGGCTGGCGATGGGCGTCGTGCTGGAGACCGTGGTGCATAAGGCCGGGTGGATCGCCTACGCGCCGGGCTGGCCGCACCCGGTCCTTCCGCCGGCGTGGATACTGGCCTTGTGGGGGTCCTTCTCGCTGATGAGCGTTGACGGTCTGGCCTGGTTGCGCGGCAAGCGGCTGCTTGCGGCCGTGATGGGCGCCGTGGGCGCGCCTCTTGCGTACTTCGGGGGAATCTCCCTGCGCGCCGGGTCGGACGCGACGGTCGAATTCTATCTTTCGGTGGCCTTGTTCTATGCGATCGCCACACCGCTGCTGGTTCAATTGGGCGGCGCTGCAAAGGGCGGCAAGGCCGCCCCCGGGGGGAGGAAGAGTCCGGGGGAGGCCTGACCTTGTTTCCGGAATTGGGGGAAGTCTCTTAAGGGAGGAGAACCGGGAACAAGGCTGCCGCTGCTACTCGAGCCGGCCTAGACGGCCAGGATCGAGGAAAAAGCAGCCAGCGGGGCAACTAAGGCCACTGCGAACAGGACGGCCTCACCGATGACGCCCAGGTTGCCGGCGCCAGCTTTCGAAAACAGTGTCATATCTCTTACTCCTTTGCATCGCTTGTTGATGCAAGGCTAAAGATACGGACGAAGCCGTTTTTTTCTTCTCGCTGGGGTAACGTTTCGTAACATTTTGTAACGGCGCGGGCTTTTCGCCCCAAATCGGAAAATCCGCCCATAAAATCCGCAAGCGATGGCCGCGCGCGTTCTGCTTATTGATGACGATGCCAAGCTCGGGATGCTTCTGCGGGCCTACTTCAGCCGTTTTGACCTCGAGCTTGAATCGGCACTTGAGGGAGACAGCGGATTGCGCAAACTGGCCGCCTTCTCGCCGGACCTGGTGATACTGGACGTGATGCTTCCAGGACGCGACGGTTTCGAGTTGTGCCGCGAAATCCGCAAGTCCAGCAGCGTGCCCATCATCATGCTCACCGCGCGCGGCGACGTTACCGACCGCGTGGTTGGCCTGGAGGTGGGCGCCGACGACTACGTGGCCAAGCCGTTCGAGCCCCGTGAACTGGTGGCCCGTATCCAGACCATTCTGCGCCGGGTGCAGCGGCCTTCCACCCGATCCGGCAGCGTCAGGCACGGACCCCTGCAGCTCGACTTCGATCGGCGTGAAGCGCTCCTCGAAGGCGAGCCGCTGGATCTGACGGCCATGGAGTTCAACCTGCTGCAGATGCTTTCGGCCGACCCCGGCCGCGTCTTCACCCGCGACGAGATATTGGCGGAGTTGCGCGGGACCGAGCCGAATATCTTCTCGCGCTCGGTGGACATCAATATCAGCCGGCTGCGGCAGAAGCTGGATGACGATCCGTCCAACCCGCGCTTCATTCGGACCGTGCGCGGCGCCGGCTACGTGTTCCTCAGGGCGCAGGAGGAGGCATGAGCGGTCGCTTCGCCCGCGTTCTCGAATGGCTGCGGCGCAAGCCGGTCAACTGGTGGCGCTCGTTGCCCGTGCGCCTGATACTGATCTTCCTGGCGAGTCTGTTCGTCATGGCGCTGGGCGTAACCGTGGGCCTTGAAATGTTTCCGCCCGAGCGCAACGCGACGATGATGCGTATTTTTGTTTACGGTGTATGCGCTGCGGTGGTGTGCGGATGCTATCTGGCGGTGCGCCGGCTGTTCTATCCCTTGCAGGACATCCGCATCGGCACCCGCCGGATCCGGGAAGGGCAGTTGGACTACCGGATTCCCGTTCGCCGCCAGGACGAGTTTGGGAGGCTTTCGCAACGCATCAACCTGATGGCGGAGGAGGTCCAGCGCATGCTGGGCGGCCAGCGGGAATTGCTGCTGTCCCTGAGCCATGAATTGCGAACGCCGCTCACACGCGCGCGTCTGGCGCTGGAGTTCATTCACGACAAGGAAGTGCGCGCGCACCTGGATTACGACCTTTCCAACATGGAGCGCATGATCACGGAATTGCTGGAAGGGGAACGCCTCAATACGCGCAGCCGGGAACTTTCGCGCTCGCGGGTCAACCTGAGCAAACTGATGGCCGAGGTCATGCGCGGCGATTTTCCCAACGACCGCCACCGCGTAAAGCTCAGCCTTCCGCCGCAGCCGGCGCATTTGAGCGTGAACGCCTCGCGCCTGCGCATGCTGGTTCGCAATCTGGTGGAGAATGCGCTGCGTTACAACCCGGACAACGGTCCTCCGGTGGAGGTGCGCCTTGCAATTCGGGAGAACGAAGCGATCATCCAGGTCAAGGACCATGGTCCGGGTATCCAGCAGCAACACCTTGGGGAGGTAACCCGCGCTTTCTACCGTGCGAATCCGTCGCGCGGGGCGGGAACGGGGCGGCACGGGCTTGGCCTGTATTTGTGCCGCTTGATCGCGGAAGCGCATGGCGGCAGCGTTGAAGTCGCCAGCCCGCCGGGTAGCGGCGCGTGCATTACCGCGCGGATTCCGGGAGCCGCGTCCGCCTGAAGCCGCCGCCCCTTGGGGGATAGAAAGGGCGCTATAATACGGGGCATCGTCATACGGAAATGTCTTGCAAGGAGGCACGAAATGGAAATGTCCTACGCCATAGATACAGCGGCTGCGGTCGAGGAATTGCAGGAAGCCGGTCTGAATAAACAGGCCTCCACCGCTATTGTTCGAATTGTCACTCGAGCCGATTCCCGTCTCGCCACCAAGTCCGACCTCGAAGCGTTGCAAGCGGCCACCAAGTCCGACCTCGAAGCCGTACGAGCGTCCACTGAGGACAAAATCGACTCGCTGAAAGCTGCCACCGAGGGAAGAATCGACTCGCTGAAAGCGTCCACTGAGGACAGAATCGACTCGCTGAAAGCCGCCACCGAGGACAAAATCGACTCGCTGCGCCGAGAATTGCAGTGGACGATTGGTTCTTTAACGGCGATGCAATTGGCCATGGCCACCAAACTGTTCGGTCTCTGGTAGCACGCTCGCGAGAGTGTCTTTCGAACTGGAAATGGCCTGAAACGACCCGCCCTCGCTGTCGCCGGACAGCGCATGGACTACGACATCGCCATCAACGCACTGTGCCCGGAGGTGCCGTCTCAAATTACAATCAGTTCGTTTCCAGGGAAAGTCACCATCCGTTCGGAGCTTAGCGACGCGATACGCAGACAAAGACAGTCAATATCGCTCTGCTCTGTTTGGGGCATAATGTACCCCCCCACTGGGTAGTGTCGGCTGCCAAGGTCGGCAGGGAGAGATCAAATGAGATTCAAACTTTCTGTATTTTGCGTACTGGTGGCAGGCGTGATTGTTGCGCCGCGTCCCCTGATCGCTCAGGAAGGCGCGCTGGAAGAGATTATCGTGACCGCCCGCAAACGCGAGGAGTCGGTACAGGACATCCCCATCGCGGTGAGTGCTTTTACCGCCAACGACATTCGCGAACTGGGGATTTCCTCGGTGAACGACATCGCCCTGTACACGCCGGGATTTTCCTTCCAGTCCGGCTTCGGACGGAACGCCGCGCTGGACCGCCCCGCGATGCGCGGCCAGACTACCATCCTGAACGGCATTGCCGGCACCAAGGCCGTTTCTACCTTCGTGGACGGCGTCTATGTGGGCGGGCTGGTGTCCTCGGTGGACATGGCCAACATGGAGCGCGTGGAAATCATCAAGGGGCCGCAATCGGCCCAGTACGGGCGCGGTACCTATGCCGGGGCGATCAACTACGTGACTCGGCGCCCTTCCGAGGAGCTGGAAGGCGAAATCACCGTCACCGGCGCGGAACACTCGTCTTACGGGTTTCAGGGTTGGCTGAGCGGCCCCTTGTCGGAAGATACGGCGTATTTCCGGATAGCGGCCGGCTATGACGAATATGGCGGCGAGCACGTCAACACCGTTACCGGCTCTGAGGTGGGCAACACCGAAACCACCACCCTGTCCGCCAAGCTGTTCCTCACCCCCAGCGAGCAGTTCGAGGCTACCCTGTCGGTGCAATGGCAGAAGGTGGACGACGGCCATTTCGCCGTGGCCTTGCAAGGCCGCGAACACAACAACTGCTGCTTTCGCGGACCGCCCTCCGGTGGTTTCGACATTTCCGGCGTAACCGGTCCCAGAGCGCGCGAGTACTACGTTGGCGAGGCCCAGCGTGGTCTTCCGGTGACGTTGCTGACCGAGGAGCTGGACAATGCGGGCGGAGCGGGCAATCGCACGGACCGCGTATTCGCCTCGCTCATCATGCACTACGACCTGGACAACGACTGGAGGATTTCCAGCATTACCGGCAACATCGACGACCAGGTGGAGAGCTTCCTGGACGGCACCTACGGCGGCTACGCTTTCTGGGTAGGGTTCATCAACGGCAATCCTCCGTTCTTGCGTCCGTTCTTCATACGACTCTTCCGGGGCAATCTCGGCAGCTTCCAGCGCATGACCGGCTACGACCAGAGCGATTTCTCGCAGGAACTGCGCCTTTCGTCTCCCGCTGACCGCGCCTTGCGCTTCACAGCGGGTTTGTACTACTACCGCGGCAAGGATCACGAGTATCGCGACGACAAGGTTATCAGCCAACCCGTGGAAGCGTTCTCGAACATCTATGGTCTGGGCCTGATGGCCAACACGGTCTTACCCAACAGCACCCTGGATTACGAAGATGTACGCAACACTGGGGTATTCGGCGGCCTGGAGTGGGATTTCAACGAACAGTGGACTGCTACGCTGGAGGGGCGCTGGGCCCGTGATGAAATCGATCTGCTGGTCTTTGAACCGGGCAATTTCGCCAGCATCGACAGTCAAAACGGGGGCGAATTCGATTCCTTCAATCCTCGGCTCACGCTGGGCTATCGCCGCAACGAAGACGAGAACCTCTATCTGAACATCGCCAAGGGCAACAAGCCGGGCGCCTTCAACGACCAGGTTCCGTTGGGGCCGAGCGGCCAGCCGGACGAGTCCTTCCGGGCCGTGGACGAAGAAACGGCCTGGAACTACGAAGTAGGCTACAAGGCGCGGCTGATGGATCGGCGCATGTCGCTGAATGTTGCGGCGTTTACCACCGATGTAACGGATCAGCAATTCACCACCGTGATCGAGACCGCCTCCGGCAGCAGCACCTCGCTGCTGGCCAATCTGGGTGAAACGAAGGTTTCCGGTCTGGAGGTGGAAATCGAGGCGCTGGTGAGCGAAAACCTTACCGTGAATTTCGGCTATGCCTGGACCAACGCCGAAATCAAGAAGCACATCGATACTGACACGGCCGATCTGCGAGGCGCAAACGGATCATTGAGCGACCGAGCCCGCCTGGGGTCGGTGGCCGGCCACAAGGTGCCGCGGATTCCCGAGCATGCCGCCTCGCTGGTGGCGCGCTATCAAGGCCCCACCATGGCTAGCGGGTTCGCGTGGTTCTTTACCGGCGATGTGGTGTACGAAGGCTCGCGCTTTTCGCAGATTCACAACCTGATCGAGACCGGCGGTCTCACGCGGGTGGGCGTGCGCCTCGGCGTGCGCCGCGACAACCTGGAAGCGGCGCTGTGGGCCAGGAACCTGTTTGACGACGACACGCCGCTGGACATCCTGCGCTACATTGATCGGCGCACGGGCGGCCTGCCCAGCCATGCCAGGATTCCGGGCTTCGTGCCCGGACAATTGGGCAATCCCAGTTCCTCGCCGCGCGGCTTCGCCGTTACCCTGCCGCGTGGCCGCCAGGTTGGCGTAACCCTGAGCTACAGTTTTTAGCCGCACGGGCGAGTGAGGGCGTTGTCGCTCTCACTCGCGTCTGGCGCAGGTCCTTAAGGTCACGGCGCTAGCTTGGCCACGGCGTGAGCGCCAAGCAATTGGCGCACACCGCCGTTGCCACTCCAGAGCAGGGGAGCAGCGAGACCTTTACCTGGCAGACCGCAGTGATCGGTGCCTTTGTTGTGGATGTGGAATGAAGCTGATCTCGTATCGCGATGCTTGCGCCGCCCTCGCCGCGGCCTGTACGCCGGGGCCGGAGGAATTGGTTCCTGCCCTTCAGGCCCTTGGCGCGGTTGCGTCCCGTCCCGCGATCAGCGCTATCGCCTCGCCGGCGTTCAACAACGCGGCCATGGATGGCTTCGCGCTGCGCGCGGAGGACACGGCGGGGGCAACGGAGGATTCTCCGGTGGAGCTTGCGGTTGCCGGCGAGTTGAAGGTTGGGGCGCAGGCGCAAGCGGCGCTATCCGGGTCCGGGTACGTTTTTCGGGTCGCGACTGGCGCTCTCACACCACCGCCGCTGGACACGGCCGTGCCTCTGGAACAGGCTGCGGTGACCGAGCGCTCTGGCGCGACGGTGTTGCGCTTTCTGAAGCCTGTGCAACGAGGACGGAACCTGCGCATCATGGGCGAGGAGTATCCGCGCGGCGCCGCGTTCCAATATGCCGGCAGGCGCCTTCACGCCGGGCACATGGCGCTTTTTTCGGCCGCCGGAATCAGCGAGTTATACGTGCGCAAACCGCCGCCGCTGGGTCTGCTCACCACGGGTGACGAAGTGCGCTCGCTTGACGCCGCCCTCGCGCCAGGGGAGATCACCAACGTGAATGCCACCTGGATGGCTGCCTGGTGCGCCGAACGGCGGATTCCCGTGGCGTTTGCACAACACGTTCGGGATGATCCGGGAGAGTTGGCGCGCGCATTTCAAAACGCCCGGGAGTCCGGTGCCCGGGTCCTGGTGTCCAGCGGGTCCGCTTCGGCGGGACGGCACGATGTTTTGCGGCAGGCGGTGCAGGATCTGGGGGCCCGCATCATCTTTCACGGTGTGGCCATGCGCCCTGGCAAGCCGGCCCTGTTGGCGCTGCTGGACGACGAGGTTTTGATCTTCGGACTTCCCGGCAACCCACTGGCCACTGCGGCCGGAATGCGTTTTCTGGTATGGCCAGCCATTCGCGCCATCCTGGGGATGGAGGCCGAGAAGCCCCGGCGCAAGCCGCTTTCCGATTCCTGCGACTTGCGCGAGGGTTTTACCCATTTCCTGCTGGCTCGCCGCAGCGCTGAATCGGGCGCGCTGAAACTGGTGAGCCCGCAACGTCCAGGTCAGGCCGGCGCCCTGGCCGCCGCCGATTGCTGGCTGCGCCTGGATGGCGGGCGGCACGAGGCCAGCGCACTCGTGGACGGCTACTCCCTCTGATCCGCCATCAGGCAATAGCCGGGATAGCACGCAGCGGTCCGGATCATCACGGTTGACGGCCGCGCCAACGGCGCCTGCTACGCCTCGCGCGCAGCGGTTCGGAAGTGCTTCAGCCCGTAGTAAAGGAACAGCCCCGCTATGGGTGCGGCAAGCGCGCCGCCCACGGCCACCGCGCGGCCTACTGCCTCGTCGTAACCGAAAACGGCGTCGATCACCAAGCCAACCAACGTGGGGCCGGCCAGCGCCGACAGAATGTTGAGCGCCAGCATCCATACCGCGGACACTGTGGCCCGCAACTGGTTCGGCATGACCAGTTGCAACGCTGCCGGTCCGCAGGCCGTGGCGAAACAGGCGAAAAAGGCATAGGGGAGCAATAGCACCAGGGTCCAGAATCCGCTTTCGAGCTGCGTCGTGACCAGACACAAGGGAGTGAGGGCGGCGGCGGCAATGATTCCAACCAGAAAGGGAGCATCCACACGTCCGCGGCGCCTGAGGAAATCGGTAAACCAGCCGCCGACGAAGACCGCCGCGGGCGAGCAGAAAAGGAGGATCCAGCCGAGCGTCCGGCCTGCCTCGGGGGCGCTGTAGCCGAGGTTGCGGATCATGTGCGTGGGACCCCAAAGGAGCAGATTGGCGATGGGAGCTGCGAGAATCGCGAACCCGAAGAAGTGTGCAAGGAACATGCGCCAGTGCTTGGCGAAGAACCGGAAAACTTCCCGCCACGGAACCTTCTGCTCCACACCCGCCATCAGGCCCTGCCGGGCGGGTTCGCGGATCGTCAGGGCCAGTACGGCCACCAGCACGCCGGGCAGGCCAACGATCATGAATGCCAGTTGCCAGGGCTTGAACTGACCGAGAAAACCGGCCAACCTTTCGGGCAGTTGCTCAAACGGGATCGCGGCGACCAGTTCGATTACCTGGGCGCCCACCAGGAATGCGACGCCCGCACCGATAAAAGCGGCACATTGAAACACGCCCAGCGCGGTTCCCAGGCGTTCCTTGGGGAAGTAGTCGCTGATCAGCGAGTAGGCGCAGGGCGACAGCGTGGCTTCGCCCACGCCCACGCCCACGCGGGCCAGCGCCAAGTGCCAGAAGTTTCGCGCCAGTCCGCACACCATGGTCATGACGCTCCACAGGAAAATCCCCGCGCTCACGATGAGCTTGCGGCTGCTGCGGTCGGCCAGCCGCCCGATGGGTAGGCCCATCAAGGCATAGAAGATCGCGAAATAGAGTCCGCCCAGTAGTCCGATGGAGACGTTGGACACGTTCAGGTCCCGCATGATCGGAGGGACCAGCAGCGACAGGATCAGGCGGTCCAGGAACGAAAAGATGAAGGCGATCATCAGCACGCCCACGGCGTACCAGGCCACCAATGGAGAGGGTCGGTTGGAACCGTTGTTCACAGGGTCAACCGGCATGTTGCTGGTTAATCTGTTTCCAGGTCCACGTCGGTTTGCGGGTCCCCCGTGGGAAGGCCCAGAAGCAGCTTTCCGGTGGGCGTGAGTCCGTTGTCCCAGTGGACTCCGCCGTGCGTCGAAATCGTTCGCATGTCGCGGTAATGCCGCTGCACCGGGTTGTGGCCGGTTTGCCCGGTAACCCCCATCATGTTGGCGAGTCGGGTTATGGCGTTAAGGCAGAGCTTTGCCGCCATGGCCGGTTCGCGGCGGATGCGCAGACGGTCGATGCCCTTGATCGGCGTTCCCGAGCTTCCGGCTTCATGCAGGAACTCCATGAGATTGTCGGTAATCAGGTCCGCTACGCGCAGTTCCTCGAACGATTCCGCCACCCGGATTTGAACGGGAATCTGTTCCGCTATGCTCTCGCCGAACATCTGGCCGACCCGCTTTCGGGTCTGCTCCAGGTAGTGCTCCATGCCGCCTCGGGTCGCTCCCAGCATGGGGCCGCACAGCAGCGTGTAGAAGTATTGCTGCAACTCCACTCGGTAGATGTAGCTCTGATGCAGCCTGGCACCCGGCGGTTCGGTGCCTCCCAATTCCTCGGACGGGATAGTGCGGTATTCCGGCACGAACAGGTCCTTGACCCGGATATCCTTGCTGCCGGTGCCTTTCAGGCCCTCGGCGTGCCAGGTGTCGACAATCTCGTAATCGCCCGGAAGCAAATGCGCCATGCGGAACTTCACCGTGGAGCCTTCCGACGAACGGCCCTGCACGTTGTAGCGTCCGCCCACGATCGCGCAGTTTGCATGGTCCACGCCGCTGGCGAACCGCCACTGGCCGTTCAGCATATAGCCGCCGTCAACCGGCTTCATCGTGCCGCCGCCGGCAAAGGCGGTGGCAATGATCGTGTCCGGCTGATCCGGCCAGAACTCCTCCTGCGCGCGCACCGGGAAGCGTCCCAGTATCCAGGTGTGGGACATCACCACGGAAACCACCCAGGACGTGGACCCGCAACCCCGGCCCAGCTCGCGCGACACGTCCACGTGCGTGCCCCAGTCCATCTCGAATCCGCCGTAGCGCCGCGGCGTAAAGATCTTGTGTATCCCCGCCGCCTTCAGGTCCGCGACCGTTTCGTCGGGCAGAGTGCGCAACTCGTCCGTCGCCTGCGCGCGTTCGCGTAGCACAGGAACCAGCTTGCGCGCCTCACGGACCAGTTCCTCCCGAGTGGGGATATAGCTGGGTTGCGCGCTCGAAGCCCGCATTCTGCTGCTTTGCGCCACGGTCAAGACTCCTTAAGGTGGATGCTCCCTCGAAAGGTTGGGACCACTGCAATTTGAGCAGCGGCACAAGCCGGCAAGTTTAGCCGCAAAATCGGCGGGCGCTGCTGGCATACAATCGGGCGTGGGAGGATCGTGCATGAACCGGAACCACGAATCGATGACTTTTCGGCGTTATGCCGGGGCACTTGCGGCGCTTGCCGCCGCGGCTGCGCTGCAAATTGCCGCCGCCGCTGCCGGCGCCGCTGAGGAAGGGCAGGTTGCCGACGGCGGCCTGAAGACGGTGCTGATTACCGGCTCCAACCGCGGCATCGGACTGGCCTTCGCCGAGCACTATGCGAAGGACGCGAGCTGGAAAGTCATCGCCACCTGCCGGCGGCCCGAGCAGGCGGAGGAACTCAAGGCTTTGGCGGCAGAGCACCCGCATGTCGAGACCGCGCAACTGGACGTGACCCGCGAGGACCATATTCTGAGCCTTGCCGAGCGCTACGCGGATCAGCCCATCGACCTGCTTATCAATAACGCCGCCGTCCTGGGTCCGCTGCCGGAGCAGTCCCTGGGCAGCCTGGATTACGACCGGTTCGAACAGACCATGGCGGTAAACGTGTACGCCCCTCTGCGCGTGTCGGAGGCGCTGGCGGACAATGTCGTGGCCGCCGAAGGAAAAATCGTGGCGGTCACCAGCGGCCTGGCTTCTTTGACGCTGATGGGCCGTATGCCCGGTTTGTACTTTTATCGCATGAGCAAGTCGGCGCTGAACATGGGCTGGCGGGCCTTGCGCACCGATCTCAAGCCGCGCGGCGTTGCCGTTCTGCTGGTTTCGCCCGGACAGGTGGACACCCGCTTGCTGCGCGAATCCGGCTACCGTGGCGAGGCGCTCACGACCGGCGAAAGCGTTGCCGGCATGGTGGAAATCATCGCCGCCGCTACACTTGACGATCCCGGACTGCCCATCAATGTCGATGGCCGGGTTCTACCCTGGTAGGAGAGAATCAATGAAAAAGATCACTGTTTCCTTGTTTGCCTGTGCCGCCATGGCGGCGGCTTCACTGTGTCTGGCGCAGCCCAGCGGCGACTCGCAATTCGCCGGCGCAAGCAGCGGGCTTGAGGGGCGGGAACGCGAACTCGGGCTTGCCATCGGCGTAGTGCTCAAGACCATGCACGAGGACGAGTCCTACGTGCATGAGCTCAATGACGCGCTGGTCAAGGCGCTGCTTTCGCAAATGCAGTTTGCCAAGGACCGCGGGATGATCGACGATCTCATCGCCCATGAAGTCAAGACGCTTCAGCCATTGCTGAAACGCATCCGCAAGCACTACGAGCGCACCGGCGACCTGGAAATGGTGATGGTGGGCATGATCGACCGCACCTCCTGCCATTACCAACTCATATTTGAAACGGAAAGCAAGCCCGCTTATCGCGCCTGGCAGTCGCCCTGGCCGCGAGTGCTCACCCAGACCCGCCGGCTCGGCCAGCACGATTTGACCGAGGATGAGGTCCACGACATCTGGGTGCGGCAGCGCCTGCAGGCGTACGCCGACGTGATTGGCGTGGGTCTTGAAGTGTCGCCCATCGGCGAGGACGGCCGCGTATGGGTGCGGGCAGTCGAGCGCGACGCGGCAACCACCGGCCAATAGCCGGCCGAGCCCCCGGGCGGGGGCTTTTCAGTTCAGCGCCTGGCTTTTGAGAAATCGCGGGACAGGGCGAGGAACACGGCGCTCTCCGGCCGTGCGCGACGCACGTGACCGGGCTGAAGGGAACGCCAGGCTTCAAGCCGCAGCCGCCACCCCTCGCCATGTCCGAATGCCGAGGGCAGCCGCAGCCGCGTTTCATAGCCCAGCGCCAGGTCGATCTGACGCCCGGACGGCACTGCCGCCAGGAAGGCCGTCTCACGCAGCACGCCGCCGCTGCGCGTGCGTCCTACCGGATAGTCCATTTCCAGGCCGCCCGACTCGTTTCTGAGCGGTTGGACAACCGCCAGCCACACGCGATCCGATCGGTCCGGGGCCGAACTACTCCACCGCAGTGAGGCGCTGTAGGCGCTGCTGAGCACGCGCTGCCTTCCGCGCAGTACGCTGTGGCCCGCTTCGCCGACACTGTACCCTCCCTGCGCCACGGCAAGCAGTTCCAGTCCGCCGGCGAAACGCCGTTCCATCAGCAGGCGCGTGAACCAGGTATTCCCGGCCAACTCGCCGTAGGCGCCGCGAGTCCCGGCGCCCAGCAGCCGCTCCGATTCCCTCAGCAGCCCCAACTCCGCTGAAAACGCAGCTCCGCCGCCATGCCGTCCGCCGCCGCGCAGGTCGAAGCTGAGAAACGCGCCTCGCGTGCGGCCCGGCACCGTGAGCCGGTCGCCGCGCGTGACGCCTGAATTCTGGAAGAAGACGCCGCCGCGCAGTCTGACGCGCTCTCCGGCGTTGACGATGTCCCGACCGATGCCCAATCCCCTGGTTCCCATGCCAATCCAGGCGTTGGAAAACCCGGGCGTGTAGCCCCGGGGCGAAACGCTGCCCTCATCCCACCCGCGTGAAGCCGTAATGCCGGCCGCGGACGAAAAGGCCAGCGCGCCTGCAGCCGCGGACGGGAACCGGGCGTTCCCTGCGCCTCTGTCCAGGAACCGGGCGAACCGGCGATCCATGCGCAGGCCGCCGTCAAGCGCCCAGGGCGCGTGAAAGCCTTCCATACGAACGAAGAACGGCGCATTCAGGCTGTCGAACACGGCCAATTCCCGGCCCGCCAGGCCTCGTTGCAAGGCATCGCCCCAAGCCCCCCCTGCCGCGATTGCCGTGCGCTGCGCGGCCACCGCCGGCCCGTCCAGGCTGTGTCCCAGCGCGGCGCTCGCCGTTCCGATGGGCCGCGTGGCCTTCTCGACATCCAGAAGCCCCTGTCCGAAAATGTCCCGGTTCGCATAGATGCCGGACTTGTCCGCCGCTGCGAACAGTCGGCTGACCATCTCGGTGGAGCCCAGTTGCCCTCGGAAGGCCTGTTCCATCAGCGCCAGCGCGCCGGCCACCTGGGGCGTCGCCAGCGACGTCCCGGAGACGACCAGGTAATCCTCGTCGCTGCCTGCGGCCGGTCCGCGAATCCCGCTGCCCGGCGCCGCCATGCAGTAATCCGCCGCCACTCCGCAGCGATTGGAATATGAGGCGATGGTTCCGTCCCGTCCGGTGGCCACAACCGACACAAAATGGCCTCTCAATTCGGGGAAATAGTGGGGTGTAGCGGCGGTCAGATTCGGTGAGGAAGCATCCGCCAGGTTCCCCCGGGCATCGCGCCGACCGTTGGAATTGCCTGCCGCCCATACCAGAATGATCTTTTCCGAGTCCGGCGTGCCGGCTTGTATCAGGCTGTCCACGGTACGCCCGAAAGCGGCCCGGTATTGCGCCGCCGTGTAGTCGGTCACCAGGCCCTCATAGCCGAAGCTGTGATTGATGATTCGCGTGGCGCTGCCGAATCTCCGGTAGAGGCCCTGACTCTGCTCGTCAATGCTGCGGAAGGACCCCGGATTGCTCAAATTCACCGGACGGTACACGGGCGTGGCGGACCCCAACTGAATCCCAAGCGCCAGCAGCTCCGCCTCGTAGGCGACGCCATGCATGACGCTGCCGGTCCTGTTGGCGGCAATAACCCCGCCCACCACCGTTCCGTGGCGGCCGGTATCGCGAATCGCGCTGAAGGAGCAGAAGCCGTTGGGGCAACTCTGAGACGCCACGCCGGACCTGGAGTGAAGCCTGCCGGCGAACGCACTGTGGTTGGGGTCGATGCCCGTGTCGATGATTCCCACCGTTACGCCCTGGCCCGTGTAGCCCCGGGCATACGCATAGTCGGCTCCGATTTCGGCAAGACTCCATTGCCTTGCGAACTCGGTGGAATCGGCAAAAGAACTCCGTTCGCTTTCCTGTTCCTCAGTGAGGCCGGGCTCATCGGGAAAACTCAGCGGATCCGGTCCGTCGGGATCGGACGGACCAACAACCGGGGGAGGAGGGGGCCGCTCGGTCCCGCCGCTGCCGCCGCAGGCGGCTACCCCAAGAACCGGAAGCAACAGAAAAAACAGCGCGAATTTATTCTTCACCTTATTCGCTCCTTCACAAGCACCCTGTTTGCTCCCCGATTATTATTGGGCGCCAAGTATATTCAACTGAACTTGCGATCCGGCCTATGGGGGGCAATACGCTTATGCAGAATCGAATTCGTGGCGCGGTCAGGCGTTCGCCGGCGCGCTTAGTCGTTGATTCCTCCGATCCTCGCCCCCGTCCTTCCGGGAGTGTTGGAGGCAGGATGCCGGAACCAAGCTCCATGGATGGATTCATGCGTCTCCCGGAAGGACGGGGGCGAGGATCGGAGGAATCAACGACTAAGCGCGTAACCCCGCGCACCGGCGCGCGATCCGGCGCGATCATTACGGTTCCTGGCGCTGCAATAAGCGGGCCATGGGCGCTGCTGGCCGTCGGGCTGGTTTGCCTGGCGCTCATGGGATCGGCCTTTGCGGCTCCTGCGTCGTACAAGGCGGAACAGGGTCCGCATGGCGTGCATGTGATCGACAATCACCAGTTGCCCGCCGCTACCGGGCAGCGTAGCCTGCGCGCGCGCATCGCCTATCCTGACGGGGCCGGCCCGTTTCCGCTGGTGGTGTATTCGCATGGCTTCAATTGCTACCGCGACAGCTATGCGGGACTCACCGATCACTGGGCGTCGCACGGCTACGTGGTGGTGCTGCCCGAGCACCCCGATTGCCCGACCGCGGAAACCAGGATGACGCCCGAGGACATTCGCAACCTGCTCCATATTCGAATTTCCGACGTGGCCCGTGTGCTGGAGGCCCTGTTCGCGCCGGATCAGGAAATACCGGGCCTGAGCGACCGCATCGACTATGACCGCAAGGCGGTTGCTGGACATTCTTTCGGCGGAATGATTGCCCAGATTACCTGGGGACAGCCGCTCAAGGATGTGCACAGCAACCAGAAAGTCAGCTATGCGCTCGGTTTCGACGCCGCCATCGTAATGAGCGGAGTAGGCCAGATGCCGCAGATGGCCGACCGCTCCTTCGACGCGATTCCGGGGCCTTTGCTGGTAACCGGAGGCACCCTGGATCTGGGCAATATCGGCGGGCCCACGATTTACCCCTGGGAGTGGCGCATGGCAGCCTACAACTTGAGCCCGCCCGGCCGCAAATACTCCGTCGTTCTGAATGAAGGGGATCACTATCTGGGCGGGCTGATCTGCCGCGACGACCGCGGCGGCCCGGACAACCAGGGCGGCGCGCATGATACCGAGGGCCTGACGATCCTGGCTGCCGCGACGACCGCGTTCCTGGACGCCTGGGTCAAACGCGATGCCGGCGCCCGCCGCGTCCTCGAAGGGTTCGACCCGCGAGAGCAGGCCGACCGCCCCGCCTCCGACCGCGCCCTCTTCGTCCGAAAGTAGGGAAGTATGCGCTTTACTCCCAAAAAGTTAAGCCGCAAAAGAGTGATCTTTCTCTTGGAGTCGAGATAACGTGTCATACGGTCGAGCAAGAAAATCGTACCTCTTTCCACTGCGAAACATATACCGCGTTGCTTGCAAAACGACGGGCGCGATTTCATCATGCCCACAGGGCACTTCGAGGGAAGGCTGCTCCGCAATCTGGAAGAGAAGCTTGCAGATTGCGGCGTGAGGTTCTCTCCGATCCCGCGCGAGGATATTTTCACCGCTCTTGAGCGACAGGGACGGATAGATCCGTTCACGCGGCTGGTCGCAACATTCCTCCAGCATTTCAAGGACAGCCGACTGTCCTTTTCCGACCTTGCCGGGCGCGCCGGACGCTGGTCGGATCAGGCACGGGCGCAGGCGTTTCTTGCGGTTTTCCGCCCGATTTTCGAGCGCTATCAGGACAAGCTGACCCGCTCGGGCAAGATCGATTTCCACGACATGATCGGCCGGGCAACCGATCTTTCGGACATCGCGGTCATGCGGGAATTCGGGGACCGGTTCGGTCCCTTCGAGCGTAGCGGTCTCGTAACCACATTCCGCTGCGCCGACCGTATTGCGTCGGTCGCCACCGATTTCGTGCTGCGTAACCCGGGGCAAATCCGCAAGAAGGTCCGCACGACGCGGAAGACGGCCCGGCCCGCGGTATTTATTGGACTTCCCGGGGAGCAGGAGTTTGCGCTTCTGAAAGAGGCGCTCGACCGGGTCGCGGAGGATGCCCGCCGACATGGCGGAATGTCGGCGGTGCTACTGCTGGGCCGCTACCGGCATCGGAGGCCGCGCAATCTGGGGTCACTGGTCAAAGTGTGCTATGAGTTTCTCGTGGTTATAGCTGCCAAAAACCAGATTCAATGCCGCCCTGGATGGTTATAGCACAAGTTCCGTGACCTGGTAGTTCCATTGGAGGAACCGCAATTTCTGCCCCGGATTCCGCTGCTTGATCAACAGCCTCCTGTATGTTTTCTACCAGAAAGTAAGGGCGGACGACAGGTTGTTCAGTGTCTCGTAATGGAGCGCGAATACCAACCACGCCACCGTTTTCCATTTTTGCCGTTCGCGCTCCGCCCAGATTTGCTTCGTAGTCACCGAACTTCACTCCATGTAGTAGAGAGTGTGTATCGCAAGTCTGGTCAACTTCAGGCGTTACTATTTCCAAGTATTGGATTTTCATTGGACATCCTCTTGGGTGATGGAAGTGATTTTCCTAGCAAATATAACGAAGTTCGCGGCGCCGATGGACCGCAGCACCCCGGCACCGCGCGTCGGATCGTGAATAGATTCTCCCACCTGCTGGTGACAGGCGGGCAGCGCACCCGAACTGGCCGTCTGACAGCGGTGGTGCAGGAAGCGCGGTGTGAGGGTTTGGGTTGGCTGCCAGCGCCGGGTTTGTGTGCTCTCGCGTTCCCTCTCTGTGGGGACCTTGCGAGGGCAGGACGCCCGAGCAGAGCCCACAAGGATGTGCTCGTAGCGTGTCCCCACAGAGAGGGAACGCGAGAGCGCACCGGCGAACACCCAGCCGCGCACATGCTGTAGCGAGCATGAACGCCCATGGTGCAAAAGACCGACGCACGCGCGGCTCCCGGCGAAACAGGCGGGCTGGTCGCCCCGCCAGGTCACGCCGAGGTCAGGCGATGCCGAGTGCGACGCTGTCGCGCCAGGCGTCGATCATGCTCGTCTGCATGAGGAAGTCGCGCGCCCGCTCGGGGTCCGCCGCGATACGCATGAATTCAGCCTGCCGCTTGCGTTGCGCGTCCGGGTCCAGCGATTCCATGCGCTGCTTGTTCTGGATCGTTTGCTTCTGAATGAATTCGGTCGCGATCGTGCGGCGCTGGTGATCGTATACGTCGAGCAGCTCGTCGCTGGCGCCCTCCTGCAAAATCGCGATCAGTTTCTCCGCCAGCACGATGGCGTCCTGGATGCCGCCGTTCATTCCCATGCCGCCTAGCGGATTGTTGATATGCGCTGCATCGCCCGCGATGGCGATGTTCCCGACCCGATAGGTTTCTGCAACGCGCTGATGCACCCAATAGAGCGTGCGGTGCACCACTTCGTAGGGTTCATCGCGCGGCACCACCGCGTTCAGCCGTTCCTGGGCGTATTCGGGCGCCAGGAACTTCTCGTCCGGCTCGCCCGGAACCGTAGGAAGCAGCACCCGCCACAAATCGGCCGTGCGCAGCAACACGCACCATTCCTCCGGGTCCGCCACGTAGTTGACGTTGCTCAAGTTGTCCATGTGCGCAGCGAAGTCGAACGGCGTGCTCAGCACCAGGAACTTCTCGGGGTAGGTGAACCCCACGTATCGCATCGTCAGGCTTTTGCGCACCGCGCTGTTGGCGCCGTCGGCCCCGATCAGGTAGCGGCCCGTATAGAGCTCCTCCTGTTCGCCGGTGAAGCACAGCATGCGAACGCCGTCGCCGTCCTGGCGCGCGCCAATGACTTCCCGCCCGAATAGCACCTGCGCGTGGGGATAGTCTTCAAGCATCTCGCAAACTATCTGAGTGAGCTTGTATTGCTCGCATTGCAGGCGGTACGGATGCCCGGTTTCGTTAGCCAGCAGCCCCAGGTCGAACACCGCGGCCTCCCCGCTGGCGCGGTCGCGATACTGGTAATCCCGCGTGATCAGTCCCAAGGGGATCAGGCGGCGGGTCAGGTCCAGGTCCTCCAGCAGGTCCAGCGTTGGCGGATGGAAGGTGGAAGCGCGCAATTCCAACGGTAGCGTCTCGCACCCCTCCGCCAGGATTACCGACACGCCCGCGCGCGCCAGCGCCAGCGCCGCGGTGCAGCCGACCGGGCCGGCTCCGGCAATCAGTACTTCCGCGTTTCGTTCAGCCATGGCGCGCGTATCTTACCCCCGGTTTGGCACCGTGACCCGCTCATATTGCCGCCTCCGAGCAGGCGTAGCGGGTCACAACGCTACATGCAGGCATAATGCCTCCTGTTTTTCGCTGGGCGCCGGTTCATGTTCATCATCTTTGCACTTGTCCTGCTGGGCGCGATGGGATTCAGCATCGTGCTCCCTTCCATCATGTTCGTCGCCGAGGATTTCGGCGGCGGCGAGGCCATGGCGGGATGGATTGTGGCCAGCTATGCGATCGGGCAACTGATCGCGACGCCCATCTGGGGACGGCTGAGCGACCGCTACGGACGCAAACTGGTGCTGGCGGCCTGCTCGGCTTGCACCATGATCGCCTTCCTCGGCCTGGCCTTCGCCTATGACGCGCTCACGCTGTTTTTGTCGCGTCTGGCGGGCGGTTTGGCGGGAGGTCTGTTTTCGGTCAGCCAGGCCTGGGTGGCGGACACCACCACGCCGAAGAACCGGGCCAGGGGCATGGGCATCATGGGCGCGGGCATCAGTCTGGGGTTCATTCTGGGGCCGTTCGTGGGCGGGCTGCTGGGTGGCGGCAGCGTGGAGGCGGCCAGCTTGCTTCGCCCCGGGCTTCTGGGCGCGGCGCTCGCCGCCGTCCTGCTGGTTGTCATTCTCCTTTTCATGCGCGAGAGCCTGACTCCCGAAAAACGCACGGTGCCGCAGCCTTTCGCTTCCGAAGTGCGTCAGTGGGGCGCCGTAAGCAAGCGTCCCGCGGTGTCGCGCCTGCTGGTCATCGGCGTGCTGTGGATGACCGCCGCGGGAATGTTCGAGGTGATGATGCCCTTGTGGGTGGGCGATACGCTCGGATGGGGGCCGCGTCATGTGGGCGCCCAGTTTCTGTACCTGGGACTGCTGGTGGCTACGGTGCAGGGCTTTCTCGTCGGACGGTTGTCCGCGCGTTTCGGCGAGGTTCCCGTAATTGCCGCCGGGACCGTTCTTTATGCCGCGGGTCTGCTGGTGTTGGCGAACTTCGGCACGATCACGTCCACTGGCTACATGCCGGGCGCGCCGGTGGATGGCGCATTGCCGATGATTGCGGTCGTGGGCGATCTGCTCGGCCATCCCTTCCTGCTTTTGGGACTTGGCCTGCTTGCCACCGGGAACGCCCTGCTGGTGCCCAGCATAGGCAGTCTGGTCTCGCAGTACGCCTCGGTTTCCGAGCGGGGCACGGTTCTGGGTCTGTTCCAGTCCTCCAACTGGATGGGAAGGACTATTTCGCCGCCGATCGGCGGCACCCTGTTCCAGGCGCAGGGCGCCAACGCGCCCCTCTATGGCTCTGTGCTGGTGCTGATCCCGTGCCTTTTGGGACTGTTGATATGGTTTGGCGGCGCCCGCGCCCAGCCACGTAAGGAGGTAGAAACATGAACGATCAATCCGTAGCCATAAGCCGTCATTTCGTCAGCATTCGAGGAAAATACGGCGACCGTCAGGTTCATTACCGGCGCGCCGGCAACGGTCCCTGTCTGGTGCTTCTGCATCAGTCGCCGCAGTCTTCGCTGGAATATGTCGGATTGATGAAAGACTGGGGGCGGCATTTCACCGTAATCGCCCCGGATACCCCCGGCTATGGCGCCTCGGACCCCATCACCGGAGACGGCCTGACCATGGCCGACTTCGCCGACTGCGTGGCCGAGTTCATCCGCGCGCTGGGCATCAAGAAGACCGGCCTCTACGGATTTCACACCGGCGCCGCCATGGCCACCGAAACGGCCGCCCGCCATCCGGACCTGGTCACCGCGGTGGCCGTGAACGGTTACGGCGCATTCAATGAGGAGGAGCAGGCCGACCTCAGGGCGAACTACCTGCCAGCCTTCGTGCCCGCCTTCGATGGTTCGCACCTGGCCTGGCTTTGGGCCCGGCTGCGCCAGCAACTGATGTTCTTCCCCTGGTACGACCTTCGCGCGGCCACGCGCATGAGTTACGACCTGCCTTCGCCCGAGCATCTGCAAAAGGAAGTGCTGGAGTTTCTGCGGGCCGGCGACAACTACCGCACGGCTTATGGCTGCGCGTTCTCGCATGATGGCGGCGAGGCAGTCGTTCAACTTGCCGTCCCGGGCCTCATTACTGCCTGGGCGGGCGATGTGCTGGCCTCCCAACTGGAGCGCATACCGCCGCCCCCGCAAGGCGTGGCCGTGTATTCCAGCCCCACCCGGCAGTCGGCGCTGGACAACTGTTTCGAGCTGCTGTCCGCGCATCCGGCGCCGGTCCCGCCGGCATCGCCTCCGGCCCAGGCGCTGGAGGGCCGCCTGTGGAGCGAAATGGTCTCGATTCCCGGCGGACAGGCGCGCGTATACCGCAACACCGACGCGGACGGAGTTACGGTTGTGGTGCAGCACGACGCCGCCGGTTCGGGCCACACCGTGCAGGGTTTGGCCGAGTCCCTGATCGGCAGCCATCCTGTGCTTGCCGTCGAACTGCCCGGACACGGCGATTCCGACAACACCATCGGCGAGGGCGATGTGAGCGTTGCCGACTATCGCGATGCGCTGTTGCAGGTGCTGGATGCCCTGGGTCTTGATGCGGTAACGGGATACGGCGTTTGGGGCGGCGGCTCGGTGCTGCTGGACCTGGCCATTGCCCATCCCGGGCGCTTGCAGCGGCTGGTCGTGACCGGCCTGATCGACCACACGCCCGAAGAGCAGCAGGACCTTCTGGAGAACTACACGCCGGAAATCAAGCCGGTATGGCACGGTGGCCACCTGCTCGAAGCCTGGCACATGATGCGCGACCAGGGCGTTTATTTCCCCTGGTATTCGAGAAAGGCCGCCACGCAACTGAAAGGCGAGCCGTACCTGGACGCGGACATGGTGCACCGCCGGGTGGTTGAAGTGCTTCGCGCTCCGGTCATGTGGCGCAAGGCCTATCATGCGCACTTCCGCTATCGCGCCGGGGAGCGTCTGGCCGACGCGGGCATTCCGGTGCTGCTGGCCACTGCCGAGTGGGATGTCGCCCGCAAGCTGAGCGAGCGTCTGGCGGGCGAATACGCGCATTGCGACGCCATGCTCCTGCCGGACAACCCGGCGGATTGGGGCGCCGCGGTCACGCCGTTCTTGAAGGGGTAGAGTTTTTTTTGAAGGGGTAAATGAAATGAGCGCGGATTCCACTCTCAAGCCGTTCAGTCCCGGCGACGTGTTCGTTGGGGCCACACTGCTCAACGACGCCGAAGATGACCACGCCGGACGCGGCCGGATCATTCAGTACGACGCCAACCTGAAAGAGAAAGGGGTGCTCTGGATAGACGACAGCACCCACCTTGTGAGCGGGCTCAATTTCGACCCCAGTGGCGTGCTCTGGGCTTTCGACAGCAACGCGCACCTGGTTATCCGCGTGGATTCCGATGGTCGCCGCCTGCCCCACAAGCACTTTGCCGCGCGTTCCTTTTCCAACGTGAACTTCGGGCCGCAAGGGCAGGTGTACCTGGCCGAGCACATGGTGGGGTCGGAAATTCGCCTGCCGCTGCAAACGGTCCTCAAAAGGATGCCTGGCAGCGACCGCATGGGCGATGGCCATGTGTTCGAGTACAGCGCCGACGGCGAGTTCGTAGCCGAACATGCCACCGAAACCCACGGCGGAATGGGAGGCTTTCTGGGAGTTACTCATTCTACGCTGGCCCCCGATGGCAAGACCCTGGTGTACGCGTCGGAAACCGGCAAGCGCATCATGCGCTTCGACCTTGAAGCCTCGCGTCAGGGGGAGGACGTGCTGAATCTGCCCGAGGAAGACCGCCGAGCCATGTGTTTTGCGGTCGGATACGACGGCAATGGCGCCTTGCTGCATATGTGCGGAAACGCGATCGACGTTCTGAGCGAGCAGGGCGAGCAGCTCAGGCAAGTGCCACTGCCTGGGTTCGGCTGGGCCACGATGTGCGTATCCGCAGACGGGCAGCATGTGCTTGCAGGCAATTTCTTTACCGGCGAGTGCACGCGGGTAAACCTTCACACCGGCGCGGTGACCGCGAGCGCCAACGTTGGCGTGGAGCGTTCGCTGGCCGGTATCGCAGAGTTTCCGGGCGCCTGACCTGGCGTGCCAGGAGCCTGGTCTGGCCGCCGTTGTCTTCAGGGGTGCTGCCTTCCGGGCGCGCCAGGAGCCCGGCGGCCGCTGGCTTCAGGCGGCCTGCCTTGCAGGCGGGCGCCTTCCCGGCAAGGCGCGCGCCACCCCGGTAACCTGAAGGCGCTTTCGCATGCTGGGCGTTGACGACAGGCTGACCACGCCAGCCACCATGAAATGGGTCCGCGTGGGCCTGATTGCCGGCATTCTCACGATGCCCGCCACCATCCTGCTCTATTACGCGCTCGGGCTGGCAGTCGATGCCGCCTGGCAGGGCAGCAACCTGGTGCGCCAGTGGTTCGCGTTGCTGGCTGGCCTGACGCTGCTGAAGGCGGTGCTGGCCTGGGTGTTCCGCACCGGACAGTTCAGAGCTTCCAGCGAGGCCAAGCTGAACGTGCGCGACCGCATTCACAAGAAAGTGGTGGAACTCGGTCCGGGCCTTCTGGACAAGCGCAGGACTGGAGAAATCGCCAACATCGCCACCGAAGGCGTGGAATACCTCGACTATTACTTCAGCGTGTATTTCGTTCAGATCTGGGTGGCTATCGCCATCCCGATCATGCTGTGCGCGGCGATCTTCTGGATCGACTGGGTGGTTGGGGCCTGGATGCTGGCGGCCGTTCCGCTCACGCCGCTGTTCGTGGGATCTTCGGCCCGCGGCTTCCGGCGCATCAGCGCGCAGAACGAAGAGGTCAAGAACCGCAACAGCTCGCAATACCTGGACTCGATCCAGGGCATGACGACGCTGAAGATGTTCAACCAGGACAGGGTGCGCGGCGAAGAGATGGAAGCGGGCAACGAAGTGCAGCGCCGCGCCACCATGAAGCTTTTGGCGGTGGCCCAGTCGCAGTTTATTTTTCTGGAGCTGGGATTTGCGCTGTTCTCGACGGCGGTGGCCATGGCGGTGGGCCTCTACCGTTATTCCGGCGGTCACATCACTCCGGGCGAAGTGGTGGCCGTGGTGCTCATCAGCCTGGAATTCAGCCGCACCCTGCTGCTCATCGGCGAGTTCTTCTTTGCCGGGGCCCTGGGCCGCGAGGTGGCGCGGAAGGTGCGGGAATTCCTGGACGAAGCGCCGCTTGTGCGAACGCTGGACCCGAAGGCGGCCAGGAACCTGTCCGGCGAGGCGGTGAGCATCCGGATGAAGAACGTGACTTTCACCTATCCCGGAGCGGATACGCCCGCAGTGCGCAATTTCTCCCTGGAGCTGAACCCGGGAGAGACCGTGGCGCTGGTGGGCCGCAGCGGGTCGGGGAAAACCACGGTCACGAATATGCTGTTGAGAACGCTGGATCCGCAATCGGGCCAGATCCTGATTGGCGGCGTCCCGGAACAGCAGTTGTCCGTGGAGCAGATACGCAAGCAGATTGCGCTGGTTCCCCAAGACCCGTTCCTGTTTTTTGGAACCATTGCGGACAATTTGCGCGTTGCCCGCGAAAACGCCTCGGACGACGATCTTCTGCGGGCGCTCAAAGGCGCCGAGCTCTACAACTTTGTGTGGTCCACGCCGAAGCGGCTGGAGACCCGGGTGGGCGACCAGGGGATGGCCTTGAGCGCAGGACAGGCGCAGCGGCTGGCCATTGCCCGCGCCCTGCTGAAAGACGCTCCGATCGTTATTCTGGATGAACCGACCTCGCAGGTCGACGTGGAAACGGAAACGGCGCTGCACCATGCGCTCAAGCGCCTCACCGCGGGCAAGACGGTCCTGCTCGTCGCCCACCGCCTGAGCACGATCGAGCAGGCCGGCCGCATTGTCGTAATGGCCGACGGCACGGTCGCCGAAGGCGGCACGCGCGAGGAACTGCTTGCCCGTGGCGGAATCTACGCCGGCATGATCCGCACCAAGCGGGAACTGGAAGGCGTCTTGGGGCGCGGCAACACGCCCCGGCCGGGCGAGGTTCCGGCATGACAGCGGCCAACTCCTCTTCGGCTGCCGCCAAGGGTGCCAATCCGGCTGCTGCCGAGGGCGCCAGCCCCAGGGCCAGCAACGCCCGGATCATTCTGCGGCTGCTGGGCCACATGAAGCCTTTCGCATGGATCATGAGCATTTCTCTCACTGCGCGCGTAATGAAGATCGTTGCGCAGGCGGCCGTGCTCGGCATTGCGGCGGCCAGCGTGGGCGTCTACGTTGCAGCTCACCAACCGGGCGTGGTGATGTGGGAGGTCATTTTCGAGCAGGTCAAATGGATCGCGATAACGGGCGCGATCGTGGGCATTGCATCGTATATCGAGCAGTACACGGGACACTACGTCGCGTTCCATATTCTGGCGGTGTTTCGCAACAGCTTCTATTACGGCATGCTGCCGCTGGCGCCGGCCCGCACATCCCGGCTGCAGTCGGGCGACGCGGTAAGCCGGGTGATGTCGGATTGCCAGCGAATCGAGCCGTTATACGCCCACACCATCGCTCCGGCCGTGGCAGCAATCCTGGTTCCCGCAGCCATTCTGGCGTGGTGCTACACCCTCGATCCTTCCGTGGTGCTGGTGCTGGCGCCGTTCTATCTGGCCACAACCTTCCTGCTGCCCTGGCTGGTGGCGAAGCTGGGCGGCGATGGCGTGTCGTATCGCACCCAACTGGGGCAGGTGAATGCCTATGTTGCCGACAGCATCCAGGGCGTCCGCGACACCGTGGCCTTCGGTTACGAACAGCGCCGCGGCCGGGAACTCTGGCGCATCGGGGCCGCCATGCACAAGGGCCAGAACAAGCTCTACGGCGCCGACGCCACGCAACGGGCGCTGGGAGAAATCTTCGTGACCGCGGGCATACTCGCGGCAGCCTGGTGGGGCATAGAGTTGGCCGTGATCGGCAAGATTTCGGCCCTGGTGGATCTGCCGGCGCTGGTGGGCGTTTCCGTGATCGGCTTCTACACGTCCATAGGACTGGCCAACAACTACACGGATTTTCGCGTATCCATCATTTCCGCGCGCCGTCTGTTTTCCATGATGGATCAGCCTCCCGCCGTGATGGATCAGCCTTCCTTCGCGATGGGTCAGCCTCCCGCCCTGCGCGAAACATCGAAAACAAGCGCCGCCGCGGCCAGTTCCCCTTCGCTGCACTTCCGCAACCTTACGTTCGAATACGATTCCGATGACTCGGAGTGGGGCCGGGGCTCCAGGGTGCTTGAGAATTTTTCGCTCGACATCGAGGCCGGGCGCCACGTGGCGCTGGCGGGCCCCAGCGGCGCCGGGAAATCGACGCTGGTCAATCTGCTCCTGCGTCACTGGGATGTGCAGGAGGGCGAAATTGCCATCGGCGGCCAAGCGCTTGCGGAACTGCCGCTGGAAGCCGTGCAGCGCCGGTTCGCGGTGGTGTCGCAGCGCAGCTACATCTTCAACGAGTCCATCCGCTACAACATCCTGTTTGGGCGTCCCGACGCCAGCGAAGAGGAGATGAAGGCCGCGGCGCGGGCCGCGGGCTTGAGCGAATGGATCGCGTCGCTGCCGGACGGTTACGACTCGCCAGCCGGCGAGCGCGGCAGTAAACTGTCCGGAGGCCAGCGCCAGCGTATCGCCATTGCCCGCGCCATCGTCAAGGACGCGCCCATCGTGCTACTCGACGAGCCCACTTCCAGCCTGGACGTGGAAACCGAAAAGGGCGTGATGCAGGCGTTGAGCCGGCTGTGTGCAAGCAAGACTACGCTTACGATTGCGCATCGACTTTCCACGATCGTCGACAGCGATGAAATTCTGGTCATGCAGGATGGCAGGATCACAGAGAGAGGCAGCCACAAGGAATTGATGGCCGAAGGCGGCTGGTATGCGCGGATGTTCGCTCTGCAGCTTGATGAGGTCGATGCCGCGCTGGCGCCGTGACCTGCTCCTGTTGTCGCATCACAGGGGACGAAGCGCCCGCTGTAATGCGACAATATAAGCGGGTTGCGGCACTAGTGGCACTGGTCTCGTAGGAGAACGTAATGGGGACAATGGACCTGCATGTTGTGATCGCCGGGGGCGGGTCGGGCATCGGCGAGGCGCTTTGCCAGTCGAGCATCAGCCAGGGAGCGAAAGTGCTGGTGGTTGACAAGCTGCCGGAAGCCATGATCCGGGAGTTCGGCTACGCGCCTTTGGAGGACGCGTACGTGGGGCAGTTCCGCTACCAGCAGTGCGACATCACCCGTAGCGACGAAATCCGGGAATTCGCTGAGACGCTAGAGAGCTTCTTCGGCGGAAAAATCGACGTGTTCATCAACTGCGTGGGCATCAGCATGCGCAAGTCCGTGCTCGAACTGGCCGAGGAAGATTGGGACCAGGTGATGGACACCAACGTGAAGGGCGCGTTCCTGCTGGCGTCGACGGTCGCGCCGATGATGAAACCCGGCGGCGCAATGGTGTTTCTGTCCAGCGCCACCGCCCTGCAACCCGGGCGGGTCGACGCCGCCTATGCCCTAAGCAAGATGACGCTGAACCGCTTGACCACGCTGCTGGCCGCGGAGGTAGCCGAACGCGGAATTCGGCTCAACACCGTTTGTCCGGGCCCCATCATGTCCGACCGGCTGATGGACGAGCGTCTGATCGACCCCATTACGTCCGAGTTTCGCACCGCCGCGGAGGCTGTGGAAGAAGTCTTGACAGAAATGCCGCTGGCTCGTTTCCATCAGACCATTCCGCCGGTGGAGGCCGTGGTGGAGGCCGTCAACTTTCTGATCAGCAGCGAGGCTCGATTCATTACCGGCGCCGTCCTGCCCGTGGACGGCGGCAAGTCACTGTCCGGAATCTGAGCCGCCGCATCGCCGGCCCCTGCGCCAGGCCGTCTCTTTCCCGAGGTTGAGTTTCTTCTCTCTCCTCTCGCAGGGGCGTCAACGGCCAGGATGCCGTTGCCGAGCCCCAGGGACGGGTTCATGCGTCCCCTGCGAGAGGAGAGAGAAGAAACTCAACCTCGGGAAAGAGACGGCCTGGCGCAGGGGATAAAATTCCCACTCCGATTGGGAGCTTGCCGGGAGAAGGTTCGATGGCGATACGCATGCGGGACGTGGAATACAGCCACGGGGACACGATTTTCGAGGCGCGGATGTTCTGGGACGATACGCGCGGGGCGGCGCCGGCGGTGGCTGTGGCGCACGCCTGGAGCGGACGCGCGGAGCATGAGTGCGAGGCCGCGGAAAAGCTGGCCGCGGAAGGCTACGTGGGATTCGCGCTGGATGTGTACGGAAAGGGTGTGCGCGGACAGAGCGCCGAGGAAAACATGGCGCTCATGCAGCCGCTGCTGGAGGACCGGGCGCTGCTGCAGGCGCGGCTGAATGCGGCGCTGGACTGCGCGGCGGCGCAAGCCGAAGTGGACGGCAGCAATATGGCCGCAATCGGCTATTGCTTTGGCGGCCTGTGCGTTCTGGACATGGCGCGCGTCGGATCGCCGGTTCAGGGAGTGGTGAGCCTGCATGGCTTGTTCAACACGCCGGGCAATACCGACGGCAACAAGATCAGCGCCAAGGTCCTGGTGCTGCACGGCTGGGCCGATCCCATGGTGCCGCCCGACACCGTTGTCGATTTGGCTACCGAAATGACCGAGGCCGGGGCGGACTGGCAGATTCACGCCTACGGCCACGCACTGCATGGCTTCACCCATGACGCCCCGGCGCTGGCCGAAGGCATCGGCTACAGCGAATCGGCGGATCGCCGGTCGTGGCAGTCGATTCTCAATTTCATGGCGGAATTGTTCGGTTGAGGGCGTAAGTGGCGTCGTACTCCACCAACGAGTTCAAGCCCGGCCTCAAGGTCATGCTGGGCGACGAGCCTTGCGCCATCCTCGGCGCCGAGTTCGTCAAGCCCGGAAAGGGTCAGGCCTTCACCCGGGCCAAGCTGCGCTACCTGCGCACCGGGCGCGTTATTGAGCGCAATTTCCGCTCCGGCGAATCGATACCCGCGGCGGATGTGGTCGATCGCGAGATGGACTACCTCTACAGCACCGGTGACTACTGGGTGTTCATGGACATGGAAACCTATGAACAGTACGAGGCCGGGGCGGCCGCCATGGGGGGCTGCGAACAGTGGCTGGTAGAGCAGAGCCGCTGCCGCGTGACCCTGTTCAATGACGCCCCGCTCACGGTTACGCCCCCCAACTTCGTGGAACTCAAGATCACCCAATCGGACCCGGGCATGAAGGGCGACACCGCCACCGGCGGAGTCAAGCCGGCGACGCTGGAGACCGGAGCGGTGGTGCGGGTGCCGCTGTTCGTGGAAGAAGGCACGGTGATCAAGGTGGACACGCGCACCGGCGAATATATCGGCCGGGCCTGATCCCGGCTAGGTCGGCGCAGACAGCCGCTGCCCCAGGGCCTGGCCGCAACGCACTTCCTCTCCGGCGCGGCGTTCGGGCAACCAGTCCAAAAGGCCTTCCGTGGTGGCCAGCACTACCGTGGAGCCGAGGTTGAAGTGCGCGAGACAGTCGCCGCGTTCCCGCTTTGCGCCTAGCGGTCCGGTAAAGCGCCAGCGCGTGGGGATCGCCGGTATGCTGGCGTCCGTGCGGATGCCGAAAGCGGTGCTGATGGAGCCCACGTTCAGCGCCCCCACCATCACCACGCAGAACTTCCCGCCGGCCGTGTCGAAATGCAAGGCAACCCGCTCGTTCGCCGTGAGCGCCGAAGGCATGGCGTCGATAACAGCCGGGTTGACCGACAGCCGCCGTCCGGGGAGGTACACGATCTCGCGCAACTGTCCGTCCATGGGCATGTGCACCCGGTGATAGTCCGAAGGCCGAAGATACACGACTGCGATACGGCCGTGGCCGTAGGGTTGCGCGCACCTCGGGCCGCCCAGCAATTGCTCCAAGGAGTAACGAACGCCCTTGCCTTCCGGCAGCAATGTGTCGCCATGCGATCCCAGTTGCGTAAGCAGGCCGTCGGCAGGGGACGCCACTACCTGTTCGCCGCCTTCGGGAGCGCGCGCTCCCGGTTTCAGTTCACGCGAAAAGAATTCGCCCAGGCTGGCGTAACCCTGAGGCACAGGCTTGGCTACCTCCGCCGTATTGATCGAATACATCCAGGCGAACGCGCGAACAAGCAGCCCGCCCGGCCCCCGGAAACGCGCCACGCGCGCCGCTAAACGGCTGAGCGTCAGCAGGGGAAGCAGAAAATGCAGTCGTGCGAAAAGTCGTGCGAGCAAGGCAGATGACCGATCCTGGGAACCTGGATTGTAGCCGTTGCCAGCCGACGGCGATTGTTCATATATTGGGCAGCCTTCGGACGACTGGATAACCCTCAAGTGCGCTTTTCGGACCTCGTAGATGAATTGACCGCGTACCTCGCAGGCGAACGGATCCACTTCGGGCATGGCCTGCGCGGCGCGAGAGACGAAGCGCTGGCGCTGGCGACTTTTGTCTGCCGCGCGGGCAAATGGCAGCGCGAGTCTCTGCTCAGCCGGCGGGTTGGCCGCGCGGCTTGCGCGCGGGCCCGTCACCTGGCCTTCCTGCGGGTGTCGCGGCGCATGCCGCTAGCCTACCTCACGCGGGAAGCCTGGTTCGCCGGGCTGCGCTTCGAGGTGGACAAGCGTGTATGCATTCCACGCTCGCCCCTGGCGGAACTGATTGAGGATGGCTTCGCGCCCTGGCTCAAGGCCGGCAGGGTGCGGCGCATTCTGGAGCTTTGCACCGGTTCCGGATGTATCGCCGCGGCTTGCGCGTTCGCTTTTCCCGGCAGCGAAGTGGTGGCCACCGACATTTCTCCCGCCGCCTTGCATTTGGCCGCGCGCAACATCCGGCGCCTGGGCCTGACGCATCGGGTGGGCCTGCGCCAGGGCGACCTGTTTGCAGGAGCCGAGGGGCGTTTCGATCTGGTGATCGCCAATCCGCCCTATGTGCCCGCCGGCACTTATAACGCTTTGCCCAGGGAATACCGCCATGAACCGCGCGTCGCCCTGGAGAGCGGCGCCGATGGACTGACGGCGGCGGAACGCATCCTGCGCGCGTCGCCGTCTTACCTCACCGGGGCGGGCTTACTGGTCCTGGAAGCCGGCGAGGTTGCCGAGCGGCTTGCGGCGCGTCATCCCGAGCAGCCTTTCTTCTGGCCCGACATGCAGCGCGGCGGCGGCGGCATCCTGCTGTTGCGCCCCAACACCCCGTAAGCCTGCCCTCGAAGCCCCCGCTCATTTCACCCGCCCACGACTCTGCCCCTACGCCCTGCTTCGTGCGTGATCGCGTTTCCTCTCTGTTTCGCATTTCCTCTCTGTGGGGACCTTGCGAGGGCAGGATGCCCGAGCAGAGCCCACAAGGATGTGCTTGTAGCGTGTCCCCACAGAGAGGAAATGCGAAACAGAGAGGAAACGCGATCACGCACCGGCGAACGGGCCGAAGCTTATTCAGGCGCCGGCTTCTGCTCCAGCTTCGCAAGCAGCCTGGCGATCTCCAGGCGCATGACCCGCCGATCCACAATCATGTCCAGCGCTCCATGCTCCAGCAGGAACTCGGCACGCTGGAAGCCCTCGGGCAGTTCCTCGCGCACCGTCTGCTTGATCACCCTGGGACCCGCGAACCCGATCAGCGCGCGGGGCTCGGCGATCACGATGTCGCCCTGCATGGCCAGGCTTGCCGAAACCCCGCCCATGGTGGGATTGGTAAGCACCGAAACGTAGGGCAGTCCGGCGTTCGCCAGTGCGTGCAGCGCCGCGCTGGTCTTGGCCATCTGCATCAATGAGAACAAGGCTTCCTGCATGCGCGCCCCTCCGGATGCGGAGAAGTTGATCAGCGGCATGCGGTGTTCGCGGCAATAGTTCGCGGCGCGCACGAACTTCTCGCCCACCACCGATCCCATCGAACCGCCCATGAAGCCGAACTCGAACGCGCTGGCCACGATCGGCTGCCCGTGCAGTTGGCCGGTCATGGTGACCAGGGCCTCCAACTCGCCGCTGTCGCCGCGCGCCTTGCTGATGCGATCGGTGTAACGCTTGGTGTCCCTGAACTTGAGCGGGTCCTTGGGCAGCAGGCGCGGTTCCAACTCCCTGGCCGTACCCTGGTCCAGGAACATTTCCAGACGCTGCCGGGCGCCGAGGCGCATGTGGTGCTCGCATTTCGGGCACACATGCTGGGTCCGCTCCACTTCGGTCCGATACAGCTGGGTTCCGCAGGCGTCGCACTTGACCCAAACGCCCTTGGGCACGGATTTTCGCGGCCGCCGCGTGGTAATTCGCGACGGCATCAGCTTCCTTAGCCAGGAAATCGCCATAAGACCGTGATGTTAGCCTGGTGCCGTGACCCGCTCACGGCACCAGGTGTTTTCCGCAAGCGGCATTGTCGTTGGCGCGCGCAATTCCCGCCGCCCGGAAAGCGCTGATTCCGGATACGCGATTCCGCACAGGTACAGGCCTTGCGCGGGCGCCGCGGGGCCCGCCGCCTCCCGCCTTCGGGCCGCCAGGATTTCGGCCAGCCACTCCGGCGGCCGGCGGCCGCGGCCGATCAGCGCCAGCGAGCCCGCGATGTTGCGCACCATGCGTTGCAGGAAACCGTTGGCGCGGCAGGTGATCCACACCCGTTCGTCAATGCGCCGGACCTGGATGCTTTCGATCCTGCGCATCGGCGATTTCGCCTGACACTTGGCCGCGCGGAACGAGCTGAAGTCCTGCTCTCCCAGAAGCGCCTGCGCCGCGCTATGCATGGCGCCGGCATCCAGCCGGTCTCGAATCAACCAGGCGCGATTCCGATCCAGGGCCGAGCGCACCGCCCGGTTGAGCACCAGGTAGGCATAGGTGCGCGCGATTGCCGAATGGCGCGCATGAAAGCCGGCCTCGACCTGCCGCGCCCACAACAGGTTGACGTCTTCGGGCAGATAGGTATTCGCCCCCAGCAGCCAGTCACGCATTCTGCGCTCGGCGCTGGTGTCGAAATGCGCTACCTGCTCGATGGCATGCACTCCGGCATCGGTCCGCCCGGCTCCCATGCAGCGCACCTCGCGGTCGGCCACCCGGCTGAGCGCGCGGTTCACCGCGTCCTGCACGCTGGGGCTGCCGGGTTGCGCCTGCCATCCGTGATAGTTGCTGCCGTCGTACTCCAGCCCGATGGCCAGCCGCGCCCGAGTCATGTGTTATTGGCTGGACAGCGCGCCGGGGGAGAGTCCCTGGCCCAACTGATGCCGCATGCGGCGCAATGCTCGGGCCACTTCTTCGCCGTAATCGCCTTCCTTCAACTCGGCCACCCGCGCGAGCACCTCCAGAGCATCGCCGTGGCGCCCCATTTCCTGCAGGGCCCTGACCAGGTCCATGAAGTTCTCCGGCTCGAGTTCGTTGAGGGCCTCAGACAGCACCAGATCCGGCTTGATCTCCTCTTTTTCTTCTTCCTCTTCCTCGCCGTCATCGACTGTCCCTTCGCCTTCCCCTTCCTCGCCTGCGGGCGCTCGCTCATCGGCTGCGGCCGGTTGGCTGCCGTCCTTTGCTTTTCGCGCCAGGAGCAGGTGACCGCCCAGTGCCCACGCCCCCCGCATTACGCCTGCCAGCGCCGCGAACACGACCGCGGCGGCGAGCAGGGGGAGCCCCCAGGGCGCCCACAGGGAAATCAGCCCCTCCTGAATGATGGCCGGCGCGGCAAACAGCGCGATGAACAGCGGCACGGCCAGTATGCGCGGCGCGAGGTGGGCTTTCATCGGATGGTACTGGCGCCCGGAGACGCGCTTATGCGGCAATACGAGCGGGTCACGGCGCTAGCAGTCCGTCGCGGATCAGCAACTCGGCAATCTGCACGGCATTCAGCGCAGCGCCCTTTCGCACATTGTCGGCAACTACCCAGAAGTTCAGGCCCTGTTCGTGAGAAATATCTTCCCGCACCCGCCCGACGAAAACACCGTCGGACTGGGCGGCCTCGACGCCGGCGGTGGGATAACCTCCGGCGCGGTCCTGGCTCATCACGATCAGTCCGCGCGCGCCGCGGAACAGTTCCAGGGCCTCTTCCACCGCGATCCTGCGTTTCAATTCCACGTTCACAGCCTCGGAATGACCAAAGAAAACCGGCACCCGCACTGCGGTGGCGCTGATACGCAACGCCGGGTCATTCAGGATCTTGCGCGTTTCCCAAACGATTTTCATTTCTTCTTTGGTGTAGCCGTTGTCCTGGAAGACATCGATATGCGGCACCACATTGAACGCCACGCTGGGGGCCATCGCGCCGTGGGTCTGTCCGCCATTCGACTCCGCCCCCGCCCTGCCGCCGTGGGTTTGTCCGCCATTCGCCTCCGCCCCTGCCTCCGCGCCGCCGCCTTGGGAATCCGCGGTTTCCTCGGGGCGGCCCTGGCCCGCCATCATGTCGGCTGTGTGGCGAAGGAGTTCTTCCATCGCCTGCCGTCCCGCTCCCGATATGGCCTGGTAAGTCGCGACGCTCATCCTTTCGATGCCTGCCGCGTCGTGCAATGGTTTCAGCGCGACGACGAGCTGAATCGTGGAGCAGTTGGGATTGGCCACGATGCCGCGCGCCCGGCAGTCGGTCAGTGATTCGGCATTCACTTCCGGCACCACCAGCGGCACATCGTCGTCGTAGCGGAAAGCCGAGGAATTGTCGATAACGATGGCTCCGCTCCCGGCAGCTCGCGGCGCGTGTTCCCTGGCCGCTCCCGCCCCAGCGGAGAACAGCGCAATCTGCGCTTCGGAGAAATCGAAGTCCTCCAGCGCTTTCACCGGTACCTGGCGGCCCTTGAACTCTACGGACTTGCCGAGCGATCTTTGGCTGGCGAGCGCGTGGAGCGTCTTCACCGGAAACTCGCGCTCGGCCAGAATCTGGATCATGGTCTCGCCCACGAGTCCGGTTGCGCCCACCACCGCCACGCTGTAGCCGTCCATATCAGCCCCCCGAACTGCGCGCGCGTGAAGGCGAGCGCTGTGCGTTGGCGCCGGGCGCGAAGCTGCGGTCCACATCGCCGCACTGCGCGCGATCGCGCAGCAAGTGGTCCATGAGCGTAATCGCAAGCATCGCTTCGGCGATGGGCGTGGCGCGCAGCCCCACGCAAGGATCGTGGCGTCCGCCGGTGCTGATCTCGGTCGCCTCGCCGCTGCGCGTAACGGTGGCGCCTTTCTTGCGGATACTGGAAGTGGGCTTGAGCGCGATGCTTGCCATCAGGTCCTGCCCCGAAGCGATTCCGCCAAGCGTTCCTCCTGCGTCGTTCTTCACAAAGCCTCCCGGCGTAATTTCATCGCGGTGCTGCGAGCCGCGCTGTTCCACGGCGGCGAACCCGGCGCCGAACTCCACGCCCTTGACTGCGTTGACGCTCATCAGGGCGTGGGCGATGGTGGCCTCCAGCTTGTCGAATACCGGCTCGCCCAAGCCCGGCGGCAGGCCCTGGGCAACAATGTTGAGCCGCGCGCCGATCGAATCGCCCGCCAGCCTCAGTTCATCCATGAAGGCCTCGAGTTCCCCGAGCCGGTCCGGGTCGCCGCAGAAGAACGGGTTGTCGTTGATGATTTCGGGCTGCGGACAGTCGAGCCGAATCGGACCCAGTTGGGCCAGGTAGCCGAATATGGTGATGCCGGCGCGCTCCTTGAGGTATTTGCGCGCGATCGCTCCGCCCGCTACGCGCATTGCGGTTTCGCGGGCCGAGGCGCGTCCGCCGCCGCGGTAATCGCGGATTCCGTATTTCTGCTGGTAGCTGTAATCGGCGTGCCCGGGGCGGAACTTGTCCTTGATGGCGGTGTAATCGCGCGTCCGCTGGTCGGTATTTTCGATGATCAGACCGATCGGCGTGCCGGTGGTCCGGCCCTCGAACACGCCCGAGAGAATTCGCACGCGATCGGCCTCCTTGCGCTGCGAGGTGTGCCGCGAGCGGCCCGGCCGGCGCCGGTCCAGGTCCACCTGGATGTCCGCCTCGCACAGTTCCATGCCGGGCGGGCAACCGTCCACGATGGCCCCAAGGGCCAGCCCGTGGCTTTCTCCGTAGGTTGTGACGCCGAAAAGGCGCCCGATTGTGTTGCCGGACATGGTGGTGCAGTGCGCGGGCGGGTGGGACGGAACATTATTTTACGTCTGCCGCTTCCGGGCAGGCGATGCCGTGCGCTGCGATGCTGCGCACGGGTTGCGGCAGCATATAATCGTGCGGGATGCAATCACCGGTGCTTGAGCGGCTCGTGGGCGGAGCGGTCCTGGTGAGCTTGCTCCTGTTGCTGGCTTTGATGATTGGCCCGCAAGACGAAACTCCCCTGCCGGACGAAGAGGGTTCGGAAAGCCCTGGGGCTTACGTCGCACTTCAACCCGCCGAACCGGGCATGGCCGCCGTAGCGCACGAAAACCTCCCGGAACCCGAAAGAGTCGCTGCCGCGGAATGGGTTGATCGGGATTCGGCCCCCGCCTCCTCCTCGTCCTCCTCCGCCCCTGCCGCCGCCACCCGCCAGACTGCGCCGCTCGCAGGCAATGAGGTCAAGGCCGATGCCGAGCCGCAAGCGCCCGAGCCGCAAGCGCCGGCGGCTGATGTGGGGCCGCAGTGGGGCGTGCAGGTGGGCAGCTTTGCCGAGCGCGGCAACGCGGTGCGATTGTCCGACTGGTGTCGGGAGCAGGGTTACGGGGTGAAGATCCTGCTCCCCACGCAGGGCAGCGGCACGCTCTACCGCGTTCGGGTGGGCCCGTTTGTGACCCGGGACAGGGCGCGGGCGGCAGTCGCGCAACTCGCCCTGCAGGGACGTAACGCCTTTGTTACCGACTGGGACGAGTCGGCGCCATGACCCTGTTCGACTGGATCGTGCTGGCGATCGTGTTGTCGGCCACCTACCTGGGGATGAAGCGCGGTTTTCTGGGCGCCGCGTTGAACCTGGCCGTTTGGATGGCGGCTGTTTTTCTGGCCTTTGCGTCCGGCGATCTGGTGGTGGACGTGGTGTTTCCCGGCCTGCCCGGGAAAATCGAAATCTGGCTGTCCACCAACCCGTTTGCATCGACGATTTTCCCGGGCCCCGAGGTGGCGGACTCGATCGCGCTATGGGGCGTGCGCCTGGGGCTGCTGGTCCTGGTGCTGCTGGTGGGCACCACCGTCTCGGGGCTGGTGTCCAGAGCGGTGGAAAACAGCGTGTTCGCTTCCGCAAATCGCGCCTTGGGCGTATTATTGGGGGCGGCCAAGGGCTGGCTTATAGCAGGTGGTCTTCTGCTTTTGTGCACATATGTGGGGCCGGATAGCTGGGTGCGGGATTCAATGAGCCTGGGTTTCCTGCAACCGGTCAGCGACGCTCTCAACTTGCTTCTCAAGTCCCTGGGAGGCCAGTGATGTGCGGAATCGTTGGCATGATGAGCCGGGGTCCGGCGGCCCAGGAAATCTACGACGCCTTGATCATGCTCCAGCACCGCGGGCAGGATGCGGCGGGCATAGTGACCGACGACAAGGGCATTTGCCGCAAACGAAGGGCGCGCGGGCTGGTGCGCGAGACCTTCCGCACGCGGCATATGCACAACCTGCGCGGAACGGCGGGCCTGGGACATGTGCGATATCCAACCGCGGGTTCCGACAAGAACTCCGAAACCCAGCCGTTTTTCGTCAACAGTCCCTACGGAATAGCGCTGGCCCACAACGGCAATCTCACCAACGCGCATGAGCTGGCGCGGGAAATGCGCATGCGCGACCGCCGCTATCTCAACACCAATTCCGACAGCGAGCTGCTGCTCAACGTGTTTGCGCATGAACTGCTGCGCACGTCGCGCCGCGGCATGGACGCCGAGGCCGTGTTCCGGGCGGTGCGCGGAGTGCACAAGCGCTGCAAGGGCGCCTACTCGGTGGTTTGTTTCATCCTGGGCTACGGGCTGGTGGCCTTCCGCGACCCGTACGGGATCCGGCCCCTGGCGGTTGGACGTCGAGAGGGAACGGGAGGTCCGGAGTACCTGGTAGCTTCCGAAAGCGTTGCCCTGCAGCAGCTCGGCTTCGAGTTGTTGCGCGATGTGCTGCCCGGAGAGGCCTGGTACTTCGGCTACGGCGAAGAAGTCGCGACCCAGCAGTGCGCACCCCGCAAGCGCTACACACCCTGCATCTTCGAGTATGTCTATTTCGCTCGGCCCGACTCGCTGATGGACCGGATTTCGGTTCACAAGGCGCGGCTGAGAATGGGAGAACGCCTGGCCGAGAAGATCCTGCGCGAGATCGATGCCAGCGACGTGGACGTGGTCATCCCGGTTCCGTCCACCAGCCGCACCAGCGCCATGGAAGTGTCCACCCGCCTGAACGTCAAGTACCGCGAGGGCTTTATCAAGAATCGCTACATCGGCCGCACCTTCATCATGCCGGGCCAGGACGAACGCGCCCGTTCGGTCCGCCAGAAGCTGAACCCCATCAGCCTGGAATTTCGGGGCAAGAATGTCCTGCTGGTGGACGATTCCATTGTGCGGGGCACCACCTCGCGGCAGATCGTGGAGATGGCGCGCGAGGCAGGCGCCAGGAAGGTGTACTTCGCCTCCGCCGCCCCGCCGGTGCGCTACCAGAACGTTTACGGCATCGACATGCCGGCGCCTGATGAACTGATCGCGGCCGAGCGCAGCGAGGAGGAGGTTCGCGAGCGGATCGGCGCGGACCGGCTGATATACCAGGACCTGGGCGATTTGATTTCCGCGGTCAATTTCCGGCATGCGGAGATTACCGGCTTCGACGTATCGTGCTTCAATGGCCAGTACGTGACCGGCGGCGTTGACCGCAAGTTGCTCAGACGGGTGGCGAAGGAACGATCCGACGGCGAGCGCGCCAAGCGCAGGAAAGGCAAGCGCAAGCCTCGGCACGCGCAGGGCGCTCCCGCCGCTCCCACTGCCCCGCCCGCCGCTCGCGCTCCGGCGCCCGAGCCTCTGAAGGTGGCGGAACTGCCCGCCCTGAAGGCCGAGAGCGGCTAACCCGTGGCGAATATGCGGGCTTAAAGATCGAAGGGGTCGAGGCGAAACTCTTTCTCGTTCCACTCCAGCGCCCAGCCGCGGCGGAACCAGTCGCCAAGGACGGTCCGCGTGGCCGGCGCGCCGTCCAGATCGAATTCGTGTACGGCGGGTCGGTGGGTGTGTCCGTGGATCAGGCGCCGCACTCCGTTTGAGCGCATGGTTTCGGCCACGGCCGATGCATTAACGTCCATGATTTCCATTGCTTTTCCGCGAGTCGAAATGCGGCTGGCATCGCGCGCCTGGGTGGCCAGAGCGCGCCTTGCCGCCAGCGGCAGAGCGAGGAACTGGGCCTGCCACTTCGGGTCGCGCACCATCGCCCGGAACTCCTGGTAGTCGCGGTCGTCGGTGCACAGGCTGTCGCCATGCATCAGCAGAACCCGTTCGCCGCCGATTTCGATGACGCTCGCTTCCTCCAGCAGATCGGCTCCGCTTCGCCGGGCGAACTCCTCACCGGCCAGAAAGTCCCGGTTGCCGTGCGAAAAAAAGACCGATGTGCCGCTTGCGCTCAATCGCGCCACCGCTGCAACGACTTCCTGTGCCAGGGGCGCGTCATCGTCGTCGCCCACCCAGGCTTCAAACAGGTCGCCGAGCACATAGAGGGCCTCGGCGTTTGCGGCGCGTTCTTCGAGAAAGCGATGAAAGGCGCGGGTTGCTTCGGGTCGATTGGCGTCCAGGTGCAGATCGGAGATGAACAGGACGCTCATTGATTCACGCGCAACACTCGTTCGATGATTACCGGGGCCGCGGGCACGTCGCGGTCGAAGCTGCCGCCCGGCCCGGTGGCGCGATTGCCGATATCGTCAACCACTTCCATGCCGCTGATGACCCGTCCGAACACGGCGTATCCCCAGCGCCCCGGCGTCGGATCCAGCGCAACGTTGTCGCGAAGGTTGATATAGAACTGGTTCTTCGCCGAGTGCGGATCGCTGGTGCGGGCCATGGCGATGGTGCCGCGCACGTTCGAGCGCCCGTTGCCCGACTCGTTGGGCACGTTGGGCACCCCTTCCATCGCTCGTTCCTGGAAATCGACGGAAAAACCGCCGCCCTGGATCACGAAGTCCTTGACCACGCGATGAAAGATGGTGCCCTCGAAGAAACGCCTTTCCGACAGGCGAAGGAACTGCGCTACCGTAAACGGAGCATCCAGGGCGAACAGCTCAAGCGTTAAGGCGCCGGCCGTGGTTTCGATGCGAACCCGGGGAAAAGCTTCGTTCGCTTGTTCGGCGCCGGCCGGCTCCTGCGCATGGGCGCCAGGCGTGGCAAGTGTGGAAAGGCACAGGATCGCGGTCCGGATGGCTGCATTGACTCGCTTCATTGTCTGGGACTCCTTGCGCTACGGGTCTTGGGAGGTATTGTGAATCGCTGCGTCCAGCGTGTTCTGCAACAGCATGGCCACGGTCATCGGACCCACGCCGCCCGGGACTGGAGCGATCCAGCCGGCACGCTCGCGGGCTTGTTCGAATTCTACGTCGCCGCGTAGCTTTCCGTCGCTCATGCGCGTAATGCCGATATCCAGCACCACAGCGCCGGGCCGGATCCAGGCGCCCCGCACCAGCCCTGGCTTGCCCACGGCGCTGGCCAGAATCTCCGCCTGCCGAACGTGATCCTCGAGGTTGGCGGTGAATCGGTGGCATACCGTAACGGTGGCGCCGGCCAACAGCAGTTCCAGCGCCAGCGGGCGGCCTACCAGGTTGGAGGCGCCCACCACCACGCAATGCTTGCCTTTGGGGTTCACGCCGATGCGCTCCAGCATCCGTATGACGCCGATCGCCGTGCACGGCCTCAGCCGCGGCGTGCGCAGCGCCAGCAGTCCGAAAGTCAGCGGATGAAACCCGTCCACGTCCTTGCCGGGATCGATCTTCTGAATCACTTTCAACGAATTGATGTGGGCGGGCAGGGGAAGTTGCACCAGGATGCCGTCAATCGCCCGGTCGCGGTTGCAGGCTTCGATCAGCGCCAGCAGTTCCTGCTCGCTGGTCCCGGCGGCAAGATTGTGGTCCATCGACTTGATGCCCGCCGCCGCGCAGGCCCGCCGCTTGTTGCGCACGTACACCTGCGAGGCCGGGTCCTCTCCGATCAGCACCGTGGCCAGCGCCGGCGCCCGCATGCCCGCCGCCAAGCGCGCCTCGATGGTTCGCCGGATTTCTTCGCGAACTTCCGCCGCGATTGCCTTGCCGTCAATCAGCCGCCCAGCCATGAAACTCCCGAAACCGCATTTCTCCAGTGTTCGCAATCATCAAGCTGCCCCGGTCCCCGCCGCCCTGGTTTGTGCGCTGTCGCCTTCCCTCTCTGTGGGGACCGTGCGAGGGCAGGACGCCCGAGCAGAGCCCACAAGGATGTGCTCGTAGCGTGTCCCTGCAGAGAGGGAAGGCGACAGCGCACCGACGCACGAATCGTGCGGCGAGCCCGCGCGCCCGCAGGCGCAAACGTGCAGGCCGACATGCAAGTCTTCCCCATAACGAGGAATATTAGCCCACAGCCTTGCCGTTAGCGACCAGGCCGGCTTTTTTCAGGCAGGTTTTTCCGCAAACGACGACGCGCCCTAAACCGTAGCCCTGGCCAAATGCTGCGCCGCCATGACGCAGGCATTACGTTCAGGCGGCCGCAGCGGTCAAGGTGCTATCATCCGGTGCTCGCCAAGCTGTCTCGAATGTCTCGTGCTGGCGGAGGTTTACATGCGATTTTCGATCATTCTCTTCGGCATGGCGCAGGCGCTGCGGCTCGTCGCGCGCTTGTATCCAAAGTTTGCCCACCGGCTCAAGGAACGGGACCTCATCGCCCAGTTCAAATTGCAGGACAACTCGGAAGGCCGCTGGGTCCAGCTCGAAAACGGCAGGATTCGGTCCCGCAAGGGCCTTCACGAAAAGCCCGATTTTTCGATCGTTTTCAAGAACCGGGCCATCGCCGAGGAGTTTCTCACGCCGCCTTTCGACCAACTTGTCAGGATCGACGCCGCCAAGAATTTCAAACTCGTGGTGGACGGTTCCGACGAGTCCGCGGTGTGGTTCATGACTACGCTCAACGAGATGCAACGGGTGCACTGGAAAAGCGGCACCGACATGGGCAACGGCGTCGTGCGCTACACCAACGGCACCAACGGCGGACCGATCTTCGTCTACGTCAAGGACGGCAAGATCCTGAGAATCACTCCCGTGGAGTTCGACGATGAAGACGCCCCATCCTGGACCATAAAGGCCCGAGGCCGGGAATTCACGCCGCCGCGGCGCACCACCCTGGCTGCGCACGGCTTGTGCCAGAAGTCCATGGTTTATTCGAAGAACCGGATCCTCCATCCGATGAAGCGCGTGGACTTCGACCCCGACGGCGAGCGCAACATCCACAATCGCGGCAAGTCGGAATTCGAGCGCATCAGTTGGGACGAGGCGCTGGACATCGTGGTCAAGGAGATCAAGCGCTCCAAGGCGCATGGCCCGGGCGCCGTGCTGGTCACGCACGGATCTCACCACCAGTGGGGCAACCTGGGGCACTACCTGAGCGCCTTCAACCGCTTCTGGAACCTCATCGGCTGCTCCAAGCTGCATAACAACCCCGATAGCTGGGAGGGCTGGTACTGGGGCGCCATGCACCACTGGGGCAACAGCCTGCGGCTGGGCACTCCCGAGTTCTACGGCACCGTGGAGGACTGCCTCAAGGAAGCGGAGCTGATCGTGTTCTGGTCGAGCGATCCGGACGCCAGCTACGGTTACGAGGGCACTGTCCGGCGCGAGTGGGCAAAGGAACTGGACATCCCCATGGTCCACATCGACCCCTTCCTGAATCACACCGCCGCCCATCTCGGCGGCAAGTGGATCTCGCCCAAGCCCGGCACCGATTCCGCGCTGGCCCAGGCGCTGTGTTACGTGTGGATCACCGAGGACCTCTACGACAAGGAATTCATCGAGAAGCGGACCACCGGCTTCAACGAATGGAAGGCCTACATTCTCGGGGAGGCCGACGGCACGCCGAAGACGCCCGAATGGCAGGAAGCGGAAACCCGGGTGCCGGCGCGCGAGGTCCGGGCGCTGGCCCGGGAATGGGGGCGCAGGAAGACCTATCTTGGCGCTGGCGGCTGGGGTTGCGGCCTGGGCGGCGCCGGACGCGGCCCCATGGGCATCCAGTGGGCGCGGATGATGACCATCCTGGGCGCCATGCAGGGCTTCGGCCGGCCGGGCGTGAACTTCGGCAACCTGCAGTTCGGGGCTCCGCTGGACTTCTCCTTCTATTTCCCCGGCTATGCGGAAGGCAGCATGTCGGGAGAACTTGCCTACAGCGCCAATGCGGCCAACAACTACCAGCGCATGCCGCACGTAGTGACCATGAACACGTCGCGCCAGAACATTCCAAAGATACGCCTGCCCGAGGCGATCATGGAGGGCAGCGCGAGGGGCTTTCTCACCGATGTTTCCTCCGTGCGGGGCCAGTTCATCCCGTTCGGCTACCCGGTGCCCGGTCACGCGAAGATCCAGATGATGTACAAGTACGGGAGTCCCAACTTCGGCACCATGGTGGATTCCAACCGCTGGGTAAAGATGTACCAGTCGGAAAACCTGCCTTTCGTGGTGAACCAGTCGATCTGGTGGGAAGGCGAGACGCCGTTCGCGGATGTCATTCTTCCCGCCTGCACCGTGTTCGAGCGCTGGGACATCGGCGAGTACTACAACGTGGGCGCGGGCTACGTGCATCACATGTTTTCGATGGTCAATCACCGGGTGGTGTCGCTGCAGCACAAGTGCATCGAGCCGCTGGGCGAGTCGAAATCCGACTACGACATCTTCCTGGCCGTGGCCGAACGCTTGGGTTTGGGCGCGATGTATTCCGAAGGCGGCAATACCGAGCTGGACTGGTGCAAGCGCGTGTTCGATTCGTCCGACGTGGCCAAGCACACCACCTGGAAGAAGTTCCTCAAAAAAGGGTATTTCGTGGTGCCCGCGGATCCGGAAAAGGCGCGAGCGCCCACCGCGAACCGTTGGTACTACGAGGGGCGCAAGAAAGACACGCCCGAGCCCTATCCGATGCCGGCGGACTACGTGGGTGAGTTCGGCGAAGGATTGCAAACGACTTCCGGCAAATTCGAGTTCCTGCCCGGGACCCTGAGCCAGATCGAGGACCCGGCTCGGCCACCGCTCAACGAGTACCAGAAGAGATACGAGAACGCCGAAGCCGAACCGGCCCTGGCGGATTTTCCGTTGCAACTGCTAACGCCGCACACCCGCTACCCGTTCCACATCATGGGCGACGACGAAGGCTGCACTCTCCAGGACATCCGCGAGCACCGCGTAACGGTGAACGGCCATTCCTACCTGGTGGCCCGCGTCAACCGCCAGGATGCCGAGGCGCGGGGGGTGAAGGACGATGACCTCATACGCTTGTGGAACCTCCGGGGTTCGGTGGTGTGCGCCGCCCAGGTGACCGACCGGCTGCGTCCCGGCGTGGTGAGCGCCTGCACCGGGTCCGCCCAGTACCGTCCGATGGGCGAGCCGGGCAATTCCACCGACCTGGGCGGGTGCGTGAACATGCTCAATCCCAAGAAGACCATTACCGAGCAGGCCAGCGGCATGGCGCCCAACACCTCGCTGATCCAGTTCGAGAAATGGACCGGCGTGGATACCTGGCGGCGGTCGGAGGCGGCGTGATGGCGAAGAAATGGAACATGATCGTCGATATCGCGCGCTGCGATAACTGCCGCAACTGTTTTCTGGCCACCAAGGACGAGCATATCGGCAACGAGTTTCCCGGCTATTCGGCGCCGCAGCCGGAGCGTGGGCACAGTTGGGTGGACGTGAAGCGCCACGAGCGCGGCAAATGGCCGGCCGTGGAGGCGCGCTTCATGCCCGTGATGTGCAACCACTGCGACGATGCGCCCTGCATGAAGGTCGCCCGGGACGGCGCCGTTACCAAGCGCGCCGATGGCATCGTGATCATTGATCCGGATAAATCGAAGGGGCAAAAGGAAATCGTGGACGCCTGCCCGTATGGCGCGATCTTCTGGAACGAAGAGGAGCAGGTCCCGCAGTCCTGGTTCTTCGATGCGCACCTGCTGGACGAGGGCTGGACGCAGACCCGTCTGGAACAGTCCTGTCCCACCAACGTGTTCCGCTCGATGAAGCTCGAGGATCCCGAAATGGAGCGCGTCGCCGAGGAGGAGGAACTGGAGGTGCTCAAGCCCGAGATCGGCTCGCAGCCTCGCGTCTATTACAAGAACATGCATCTGATCACGCAGTGCTTCGTGGCTGGTTCGGTTGTGGCGGACGTAAACGGCGTGGAGGAATGCGCTGCCGACGCCGGAGTCGTCCTGAGCCGCAATGGCGTTGAAGTGGCGCGAACCAAAACCGACATGTTCGGCGACTTCCGCATCGACAGGCTGAAGAAAAACAGCGGGAAATACCGGCTGGAGGTGAGTTCGGAGTCGTCCGGGAGCGCCGCGACGGCCTTCGAGCTGGGCGAGGACAGCATTCATCTCGGCGCGATAGCGCTGGGGGACTGAGCGCGCAACCGGCATCGAGCATTCGCGGGACGGCGCACAGGAAGGTCAGCAGATGCGCAACAAGACCAGCACCCGGCGGACATTCATGACATCGGCGGCAGCGGCGGGTCTGGCCGCTTCAGTCCCCGCCACCGCTTCGGCCTCCGCCACCGCTTCGGTCCCGTCCTCCGCTTCGGCCACCGCCAACCGGCGGCCTCTGGACCTGGACGACCCCCGCGACAACCTGGACGCTTACATCAAGGCGCGTTCCGACGTATCGGGCGCCGACGCGCCGTTATGGAGTACGGGCCATGCCTGGAGCTACATCCCCGGACAGCGCAGCAAGCTGCTGTTCAGGACCACCGGCCTGGCCATCTCGAGGACGGTCAGGGACGAGGGCGGGTATACCTGGCTGAACCGCGAGTGCCTGTATTTCCAGGACCCGGAAACAGGCGAGGTGATCGACCGCTGGACCAACCCCTTCACCGAACGCGAAGTGCAGGTCTTTCACATCCGCAATATCCACGTCAACAGCCGGTTCGACTATGAAGGCGAGAACGGGCCCAACCTCAAGACGTATATGGAGCACATGGGCGACGTGACCTTCTATTCGGACCTGATGTTTTTCGGCCCGTCGCCGCTGAGCATGGAGGACTATCCGGCCTACGTGGGAAGCCCGTATTACCAGGGCGCTTCGGTCTACAACCACCACGTAAGGCGCATCGATCTGGAGAACGTCGATCTGGGCGCGGCGCCCGCGATCGTATCCTGGATCTCCAATCGCCAATGGGCTCCGTGGATGGAGATGGGAAGTTGGGCGGGTGGCATGGTGATTTCGACGCGCGGCAAGAAGCTGGCCAAGGTTACCGACCTGCCCGCGGACATTCTCGGCTACATGCAAGAGAATGATCCCGAATATCTGAGATCCCCGGAGGAGGTCACGAGGGACACAACATCCTTCTACGAGGAGTTCAAGAAATACGTGGACGAGAAACGCGCCGGCCAATGATTGACGAGCCCATTGGAACGGCCATGGCGCGGGGATTTTGAACCGGGCTCGCTGGGGGGAATTACAAGACCATGACAAATCAGATCACACGCCGCAGCCTGCTGTCGAAAAGCGCAGGCGCCGCGGCCGGACTGGCGGCGTTGCCGGCGGCGGCCGCTTTGCAAGCTTCCGGGGCAAATTCCGCCAATCCCACGGATGGCACCTATCCCACGGTGCCGTTACGCAGCGACACCGTGAACTTCGGGGTGGTGCAGTCCCGCGTTCATCCCGTCGATGCCGCCAATACCAGGCAGACGCTGAAGAAAAACCTCGATCACATGCTGTGGTTGATTGACCGGGCGCAGTACTACGGGGGCCACAAGGACTTTCTGGCCTTTCACGAGTTCCCGCTGACCGGCTGGGACCGGTGGACGCGCTCGGAAATACTGAGCTTCGCGCCGGAACTGCCGGGCGAAGAAACGGAAGCCATAGGCGCCAAGGCACGGGAGCACAACTGCTACATTTCCTTCGGTACCTATGCGCAGTACAAGGACTGGCCGCGCCACATCATGAGCGTGGCAGTGGTAATCGGGCCGGACGGCGAGATCGTTTCCCAACAGTGGAAGGCGCGCAATATCCATGGCGTGTTCGTAGGCTTCGAGCTTTTCACCACCACGGTCTACGAGGTGCTGGAGCGCTACGTGGAAATGTACGGCTGGGATGCCGTGATTCCCGTGGCGCGGACTTCGGTGGGCAACATCTGCATTTCGCCCTGCAAGATGGAGCCGGAACTCTACCGAGCCATGTCGATCAAGGGCGCCGAGATCATCATTCGAACGTCAACGGGCGGATACAACCATCTGGACATGCGCAATGTCTGCCAGAGCAACAAGGTGTACGGCGCGCTGTCCAACAACGCCGTATCGCCGGGCAACAAGAGCTTTTTCGAGGCGGCGGGCGGCGGCGGCAGCGTCATCATCGGCCCCAGCGGGAATATCCTGGCGGAGGTGGAGACTCATCACGAGGAACTGATCAATTACCGTATCCCGATGGCCGATTTCCGCAGCCAGCACCGGATTCCGGATTTTCACGCCGAACTGTATGCGCACGTGATTGACGGCTACAAGTCCCGGTATGCTCCGGGCGCGTTTCTGGATTACTTGCCGGAGGGGCTTGATGAGGCTTACCAGCAGTTCAAGGACAAGGCGCGCTGGTAGATCGCGCCTCTTGGGGCGTTCGCCGGTGCGCTATCGCGTTCCCTCTGTGTGGGGACACGCTACGAGCACATCCTTGTGGGCTCTGCTCGGACATCCTGCCCTCGCAAGGTCCCCACACAGAGGGAACGCGATAGCGCACGAAGCAGGCGCGGGGGAAATACGATGCAATGATCGCGGTTGGTGGTGAAACACTCATGTTGGTGTGGCTGAACGCCTCGTTTGCGTGTAAGTGAGGCGCGAGCCGGCGATCCGCGCTTGGGGAGAAGAGGGGGATATGGATGAATAAAAGTACGCTTTTTGCAACGCTTTCGGCGACTTTGGTACTGGGATTCGGTCTGGGTGCGGCCGTTTCATGGAGCCAGACGGACGGCGCGGACCGGCGTTGGGTGGCCGGAGAGTTTCCGGAGGAATTCGTTCGCAGCATGGAGGAGTCGTCCGCCGCGTTCCTTCGCAAGGACCTGGAAGCGACCGGTTCTTACATGACCGAGGACTTCGCGACTTACGAGTTGCATCACGAAGACGGCCCCAGGCTGTTGGTTAAGGGTCGCGAGAAATCGATCGCCGCGATGCAGAGCTTTTTCGAGGGCGGCTTCGGGTCGCTGTGGCAGGGCGCCGATGTGGACCGCGTTGGGTCCATAGGCGACACCATGGTTCAGATCGAGCACGACCATTACGAGTTCGATGAAGGCCCCCGCACGATTTCGACGTTTGTGGTGATCCAGTACAAGGACGGCAAGCGCTGGCGCGAGTGGCGCCTGAGGCTTGATGCCTTATAGCCCTCGGAGGATCGGACGTTCTGCGTCCTCGTCTTATCGACTTTCGGGCTTCTGTTCGGCGGCCTCTTGCGCCGCCTTTTGCTGTGCCAGAAATTTCTCGATCTCCGCCGCCGGGTCCATGATCGTGTCGGAATACATGCCCAGGGCCATGTTCCAGTAATCGCCGCCATCGAGATTGTCCAGGATGAAGGCGGCAAAGTCCTCGTAAGTGATTACGCGGGCGCCGGGCGTATTGCCGGTGGTGTTGAACTTGAGATCGAGGCGGGCGGGTTCCTCCACCATGAAGCCGGGGCGCAACAGCATGTAATCCAAACCACTGTTGGCAATCATTTCCTCCATCCGCCACATGTCGTCGTAAAGATGGCGGGCCAGCCACCGCCACCTCTCGGTCAGGTCCCCCGGCGGCGGTCTGGGAGCGTTAACGTCCATGCGGTGCTCCACGCCGGTGGAACTGGCCATGATGAGACGGGTGTTGCCTTTTTCCTTCATGGCGGCGATGAGGTGTTCCCCCATCACGGTGTAGAGGTCGACCGGTCCGATCTCGGCGGAGGGATCTTCGGGCGCGGGCACGCCGATCATCGACACCACTACTTCATGCCCTTCCAGCACCGGATCAATGGTGTGGCGCTCGTAGATGTCGCCCTTGAACAGCGTCAGGTTCTCGTGTTCGATGCCCAGCTTGGACGGCGTGCGTGCGAAACCCTTGATGGTGTAGCCGCGTTCCAGTCCCTGGCGGATGATTTCCCGTCCCGAGCGCGCTGTGGCGCCGAACAGGGCGATGACCGGCTTGCCGTCATGCCCCGCCTCCGCCGCGCGCAGGCGCAGCGCGCTCAACGCTGCAAACGCTCCTGCCGAAGCCACAAAAGTTCTCCGCTTCATCATGATCTCCTCACTTTCACCTCGTGTGCTGTCCCGCAAAGCATATATCGCCGCTGCGTCCTTGGCCCGCGTATCACGGCAGCGCGTCAGGAGAAGGCGAAGCCGGCGTAGCCGTCCCGCACCACCTGGCCGCATTTCTCCAGGTAGGCCGGGAACCCGCCCACATAGGGCATGAAGCCGCCCGGCTTGCCGGGGATATTGGCGCCGGTGTACCAGGAGGAGCAGTTGCCGCGTATCGAGCGTTCCGCCACCGCGTTGTTTTCAATCGCCCAGTCGTCTTCGTGTTGCGCGGTGGCCTCGATAGCGTCCAGCCCGCGGTCTCTCAGGTGCAAGAGGCAATCGGCAATCCAGTCGACGTGCTGCTCCACGCCGGCAACCATATTGATCAGCACGGACGGACTGCCCGGCCCGTTAACCATGAACAGGTTGGGGAAGGCATGGGTAGCCAGGCCGAGATAGGCGCGCGGGCCTCCCGCCCACTTGTCGCGCAGCGACAGACCGCCGCGTCCCCGCAGGTCGATAGCCAGCAGTGCGCCCGTAATCGCATCGTAGCCGGTGGCGAACACGATCGCGTCCACTGCGTGCACCGTGCCTCCCACGCGAACGCCCTCGGGCACGATGCAGTCGATGGGCTCACGGCTTATGTCCGCCAGAGTCACGTTCTCCCGGTTGTAGGTTGCGTAGTACTCCGTGTCCACGCACATGCGCCGGCAGCCCAGCGGGAAGCGCGGCGTCAGCCGTTCCGCCAACTCTTCGTTGTCCACCAGCTCCCGGATCTTTCTGCGCACGAAGTCGGCCGCGGTTCGGTTGGCGTCTTCATTGAACAATATGTCGGCGAAGGCGCCCTGGAACGCCAGCCCGCTGTTCCGCCACCAGTGCTCGTATACCCGTTCGCGCTCTGCATCCGAAACGCCAAGCGCGGATGGGCCCGCCGGTGTGATGGGCAGGGCGGCGAAGCCTTTCTTCGAGGCCGCGCGAATCTCGCCGTAACGGGACTTCACCTCATTCAATTCATGCGATTTGAGCGGTCGGTTGCTGGCCGGGACCGCGTAGTTGGGCGTGCGCTGAAACACCGTAACGTGCTTCGCCTGCTCGGCGATCAGCGGAATCGACTGAATGCCGGACGATCCCGTGCCGATTACCGCCACCTCAAGGCCCGTGAAGTCCACCCCTTCGCGCGGCCACTGGCCGGTGTGATGCCATTGGCCGGCAAAGCTGTCGCGCCCGGGAATATTCGGGAGATTGGGCGTCGACAGAACGCCGCTGGCCATGACGCAGAACCGCGCCTTGTGCGTTTGCCCGTCGTCGGTCGTGACTGTCCAGTGCGAAGGAGATTCGGCCGATGCCTCTTCGAATCGGGCAGCCGTGATGCGCGTGTTGAACTGAATGTCCCGGCGCAGATCGAACCGGTCGGCCACGTGGCGGATGTACGAGAGGATTTCCGGCTGGGACGCATACCGCTCCGTCCACTCCCATTCCTGCTGAAGATCGTCGTCGAACTGATACGAGTAATAGATGCTTTCGATGTCGCAGCGGCACCCCGGATAGCGGTTCCAGTACCAGGTTCCCCCCACATCGTCACCCGCCTCGAACGCCCGTACCGAAAACCCCAGGCGGCGGAACTTGTACACTGCATACACCCCGGCAAACCCGGCCCCTACCACGATCACGTCCAGCATCGCGCCGGACGAGTCGAATTCCGTAGTGTGATCAGCCATGATTTCTCCGGGTTAGCGGGCAGAACGGACCCGCAATACTACTCTTTCGAGCGGGTCATTTGGCTTCCGTCGGCCGTTAGGATTTTTTCCGATCCGAAGGAGTTCAACAGTGCCAATCAATGCCCGAACCAAGGTGATGTACCTCAATCCGGTGGGGACATCGGCCTACGACGAAGTCTTCGCGGATATGGCCCGCAAGTACAAGTGCCCCGACACGGAAGTGCATATCGCGTCCCTCAACCCGAATTCGGTCGCCCCGGAAATGAACAATCTGGAGTATCGCGCATACGAATCGCTGATCGTGGCGGACACGGTCAAGGCAGCCAGACAGGCGGCCGTGAGCGGATTCGACGCCATGGCGATCGGATGCTTCTACGATCCCGCGCTCCTCGACGCTCGGGAAATTTCTGGTGACATGGCAATCGTGGGGCCTTGCCAGGCATCAATCACGGCAGCTTTGCAGGTCGCCACCAACTTTTCGATCATCATCGGCCGCACCAAGTGGGAAGACCAGATGAAGCAGGCCGTGCATGAGTATGGATACGCAACGAAGCTCGCATCCTTCGAGACTGCCGGGTTCCGCGTGGAGGAGTTTCACCGGAATCTGGCGGAAACCAGAAAGCAACTGGAACTTGCTGCACTGCGCGCCGTTGAAGAAAGCAAGGCGGAGTCCATCATCCTGGGTTGCACCCTGGAGGTGGGGTTTTATGCGGAACTGCAGGAGTTCTTGCGTGGACGATTCTCCGCCAACGTGCCGGTCATCGATTGCTCCATCGCGGCGCTGAAGGCAGCGGAAAGCGCCGCCTGGCAAAATCGAATCGGCTGGACAAACAGCCGTGTCTGGGGCATGGAGCCGCCTCCGGAGAACGAACTTGAGCGGTTCGGAATCTTCCGGGGGGATTACGAGTTCGGCAACCTGATCAAGGTGCCGGCAGCGGGATAAAGCTCGCTGCGGGAGGCTCCAAGACTACACTTCCGAGTAGTTGGCAACCCCCATTTCGACCGCTACTGTTTTGCTTGAAAGCAACGTGGTAATGGGCCCGGAATGCGGTTGCCGAGCAGAGCGCTTCCAGGGGATTCATTGTCCCGAACCTTAACCGCCGGAGGAGCTCCAACATGAAGAACTTCGCACTTTCCTTTCGAGGCGCGCTTGGGGTGGGGGTGACTCTGGCGCTTGCGTTGGCGTATTCGCAGCAAACGGCGGCACAGGCCATGCTGGAGGAAATTGTCGTTACAGCCCGCAAGGTCTCGGAGAACATTCAGGATGCGCCGATTACGGTGAATGCCATGACCGAGGCGCAACTGGAGGACGCCGGCGTTACGCAGACTGCGGACTACATTCAGTTCATACCCAACGTAACCCTGGCCGAATCACAAACCATCGGCACTTCCTTTCTGACGGGGCGGGGCTTGAGCCGCGTGCGCAACGGCGAATTGCCTGTAGCGGTGGTGGTGGACGACGTTCTCATCGTCAACGCGCGCCAATTCATCGGACAGGTCTTCGACACGCAGCAGATCGAGGTCGTCAAAGGTCCCCAGGGCGCCTTGTATGGCCGCAACGCCTCCAACGGCGCGATCATCGTTACCACCAAGCCGCTCTTACCCTGCTGGTCGAACCGATCCGGCGCGACATGGGATTCAGCGATGTCCAGATCAGCCTGCTCCACGGTCTGGCATTCGCGCTGTTCTATTCATTGATGGGATTTCCGATCGGCCGCATGGCCGACAGACGCCATTGCGTCGGCATTATCGCGGTCGGCATCGCGGTCTGGAGCCTGATGACGGCGGTGTGCGGAATCGCCCGCAACTTCGCGCAGTTCTTCCTGGCTCGCGTGGGAGTAGGCGTGGGAGAGGCGGCGCTCAATCCCGCTGCGTATTCGATCCTTACCGACTACTTTCCGCGCCACAAGCTTGCGCGCGGAATCAGCACCTATGTGATGGGAACCTACATGGGGTTCGGCATCTCGTACCTGGTCGGCGCCTGGGTGCTGCGCACGGTGCAGGGTATGCCGGACTTCGAAATTCCGATGCTTGGCTCGTTCCACTCGTGGCAAATGGCGTTTTTCCTGGTTGCCGCCCCGGGGGTGCTCCTCCTTGTGCTGTTGACGACCGTTCGCGAACCCTGCCGCCGGGACCGCATGTACCAGCCCGGCGCCGGCAAGCGGAAAATACCCATACGGGAATTCTTCGCCTTCGTCTACGCCAACCGGCGGACTTTTCTCTGTCATGCCGGCGGCTTCGGTTGCCTTGGCGTGCTGGTGAACGAGATGGCTTTGTGGACCCCGACTTTTCTGACCCGGACTTATGGCTGGGAGATGGTCGACGCAGGCATGGCCTACGGTCTTGTCCTGCTGATATTCGGTGCAGGCGGAATCTATTGCGGCGGATGGCTGGCTGACCATCTTCAGGCACGCGGCCTGCAAACGGCGACTTTTCGCACCGCGGCGCTGTGCGCAGTAGGGCGTTGACCATGTTGGCGTTGGCGATCTGCACGATGCCGCGGGCGATTTCCTGCCGGCCCAACGACAGAACATCCTCCAGGGATGCGAAGGCGCGATTCACCGAGGACCAATCGGGATCGATTTCACCGCCCACGAAGCTGGCAGGATCGATACGGGCGAGAACGAGGTTGGCGTCGGTGGTAGTGACGCGCGTGCCGCCCCGGCCATAGGCGGCCGGCCCGGGGTCCGCGCCTGCCGACTGGGGTCCCACGTGAAGTTTGCCTCCCGCATCCACCCAGGCTATGGACCCGCCGCCTGTGCCGATTTCGACGATTTCCGACACGGGTGTCTGGATCGGGTAGCCGGGGGACTTGCGGGTCTTCTCGATGTGATATTCGGTGGTTACGCGGACCCTGCCGTTTTCGACCAGTGCGCACTTGGCCGTTGTGCCGCCGATATCGAGCACGATCAGGTTGGGTTCGCCGATCAGCTTGCCCAGGTAGGCGGCTGCGAAGATGCCGCTGGCCGGCCCGGATTCGACCATCGCGATGGGGTTGCGTTTGGCGGCCTCCGCTGTGGTGATGCCTCCGTTGGATTGCATCATGCAGGGGCTGCGGCGGAAGCCGCCCTGCTTGAGGTTCGCCTGCAGCCGTTCAATGTAGGCTTCGGCGATTGGATGCAAGTAGGCCGCCAGCACAGTGGTATTGGTGCGCTCGTGCTCCCGCCATTCGCGGGACACTTCGTGGGAAGCGATCACCGAAGCCTCCGGCCACAGGCGCCGGATTTCCTCGGCGGCGCGCTGTTCGTTGGAAGAGTTGATGTAGTCATGGAGAAAGGCGATGGCAATTGCTTCGACGCCTTCGCTTTTGAGGTAGTCGATCTGCTCCGGAAGCGAACTCAAGTCCACGGGCTTTTGGATCTCCCCGTGATAGGTGGTTCTCTCGGGAAGCTCCAGTCTCAGGTACCGGTCAACGAAGGGCCTGGGCTTGCGGAAATTGAAGTTGAACAGATCCGGCCGGTTGCCCCGCGCTATTTCCAGCACGTCCCGGAAGCCCCGTGTTGTGATCAGTGCGGTCTTCGCTCCCTTGCGCTCCGTGAGCGCGTTGATGACCACCGTGCATCCATGAGCAAAGAAATCAAGCTCGGAAGGCGCCAGGTGCAGCTTGTCCAGGCTCGACATGACCCCGACTTCAAAGTCCGGTGGCGTGGTGTCAACCTTGGAGCAACGGACCTCGCCGCCATCCTTCCCGACATGGTAGAGCACGAGGTCGGTAAATGTCCCGCCCACGTCGCTGGCGGCGCGCGCAATAGGCCTACCCTTCATCAGACCTAGGTTAGCGATCAATGCCTGCAATGAAACCCACCCGTTTGGGCAGGTTGGCGCTCCTTCATTTGGCCGGGAAGCTTGGGTCAAACGGCGCACTAGCGCCACAGCCGGATTCCGCGGACAATAGTGCGTCAGGCCTTGGCGGTGATCAAGCGGTAGCCGAGATCGACCTCCGTTTCCTGGAGCAACGCGCCATAGCGGCGGCGCCACGTCCCGGACTTCAAATCGGCGCTCAGTTGCGCCAGCCCGGTTTCCGTATCGGACAGCCTGGAAAACGTGGACATGGCCCCGCGCGCTCGTTCGTCGAGATAGGCTTCGGGCCGTCGCCAGAAGGCGCCGAGAAAGCCGTCCGTGCAATCGTGCGGAATGTGGATTGTCTGGATTGTTACGGCCCCCAGTTCCCGCTCGAAGTCACCGACCGACGGGAATATCCGACGATCGATCTCGAGGATCTCCGGGAAATAGTCGGTCAACCAGAATCCCGGCCACGAGGGATCCCACGTCAGCACAACGACCCGGTCGCGCGCAACGCGCCGAAGTTCCCGGAGCCCCTTCGCTTGATCACGCCAGTGATGCACGGTCAATATCGCCAACGCCGCGTCAAAACTGTCGTTCTCGAACGGCAGCGCGCACGCCGTCGCCTGGACCGCAGCCGCGCTTTCCTGCGGCCGCTGCGCGATCATCGCCATGGAAGGCTCTACGGCAACGACACGCCGGTCGGTCGGCTCATAAGAACCCGTCCCGGCGCCCACGTTCACGACGGATTCCGCGTCACCGAGCGCTTCCGATATCGCCGTCTCAATGCGCGGATCAGGCCGCCGAAATCCCGTATATCCGCTCCCGCTCCTGTCGTACAGTAAAGTCATCGCTCGACAAAACGAACAAGCGTTTGTGGGCTCTCGCGTTCCCTCTCTGTGGGGACCTTGCGAGGGCAGGATGCCCGAGCAGAGCCCACAAGGATGTGCTCGTAGCGTGTCCCCACAGAGAGGGAGCGCGAGAGCCCACCGGCGAACGCACAAAAGCGCATACGTGGCAAAGCACCACCCCAGGTGGCAAAGCACCACCCTAGGGCGCTTCTCCTGGGGAGAGCGGCTCCCAGGGAAACAGGCGGGTCAGAAGCGGACCGTAAGCTCCAGGCCCACGCGCCGCAAGTCGGCAGGGTGGATGAAGGTGCCGCCGAATTCCGGCGCCGGGATGACTTCCTCCAGATACACCTCCTCGGTTGCGTTCCTGGCGAATACCACCGCGGACAAGCGGTCGTTCTCCACGCCCGCGCGCACATTCAGCACCGTGTAGCTATCCCGCTGGGTGGGCGTGAAGTCGCTGGATACGCCGTTGAACAGCGTAGCGCGCTGCTGGTCCTGAACCACGTGGAACCAGGTCTTGCCTACCGCGGACACGTCTGCCGAAGCGGCGAACTGCCAGGCCCCGGCTAGCGGCATCACCACGCGAGCGCCGGCGCTGGCCGTCCAGTCCGGGGTATACGGCGACTTGTTGCCCACCGTGTCCGGCCGCACGCTGTTGGCCTCGATTTCGCTGTCCACATAGCCCCATCCGCCATACACGTCGAGAATATCGGTGACCGCCCAACTGGCGCCCACTTCGGCGCCCTGCAAGCTCACCTCGTCCAGGTTGCCGTTCAGCCGCAGCAGACCGAAGGGACCCACCAGAAACTCGAAGAACTGCATGTCGTCCACCTGCACGTTGAATGCCGTCGCTTCCAGCCGCAGGCGGTCGTCCATCAGGCTGCCTTTCACGCCCACTTCCAGCGACACCGAGGTCTCCTTGTCCACGTCGTCGGTGATGGCCACGGGCACCTGAGGCGGCGCGCCCAAGGCCGCCAGGAACACGTTGTTGATCAGGCCGTTGATGAAGATGTCCACGGTGGCCTTGGTGCCCTGATTGTTGAATCCGCCGCTCTTGAAGCCTACGCCGGCGCTGCCGAACAGCGTCCAGTCTTCCGACACGTCCCAGGTGAGGGAAAGCTTGGGCTGAAGCTGGCTGAAGGTGCGCTCCTTGGGTGCGATCCGGCCTTCGGGGTTCACGCCCGGGCACAATCCGGGGTTGATTGGCGAGTTGCCGGTGTACGGTGGCCCGTCGCAATCGATGTGCTGGCTCAGCGCATTCACCGGCACCAGGTTCTCCACCTCGCGCCGCTCGCTGTCGAAGCGTAGCGCCAGCGAAACTTCGGTGGAATCCGTCATTTCGTAGGAAACCTCGCCAAAGCCGGCCAGCACGCGGTTGCTGAAGCGGTCATGCACCAGTTGTTCGGTGGGGTTGTCGCCGCTTTGCGGAACGTACAGCTCGGGGGTAATGCCCTTGCCCAGATCCAGTCCGGTGTTGACGCCTACCTCGCGGTCGATGTCCAGGAAGTACGCCCCGGCCAGCCAGCTGAGCGGCCCGTCGCCTGTCGAATTGAGGCGCAACTCGAAGCTGTAGTCGGTTTGCTTGCGTTCCTGGTACTGGGTGCCGTCGCAGGCGATCGGGGTATAAGGCCCCAGAAGAGAAACCGGGAAGTTCGGGTCGGGTCCCAGGTAGGTGGGCGCCGGCAGCCGGACCCCGGCGTTGAACGCTGCCGTGGTCGAATCCAGGCAGTGCTGGTTGGTGTTGAAGAATCCGAAGGCGCCACTGGTGCCGTCGGCGCTCAGGTTGTTGTCGATCTTGCTGAACAGGAACCAGGCGCTCAGGTCCGCCCAGTCGAGGCCGTGGTCGACGCGGGCCGAGAACTCCGTGGCCTCCTGCTCGTTGCCCGGATCGATATTGCTCTGGAAGTCGAACTCGTGGTCATTGACGTCCTCGAAGAACTGCGGCACGCCGAAGAGCTGCTCGAACAGCGGCAGATGGAAAGCCGCGTTGAAGGTGATGGATGCGGCGCTCACCTCCCCGCGGCGGAACTTGAAATCCCAACTGGTGTCCTCGGCGGAGTCCCAGGTGACCCGGGTGTTGATGTTGTAGCCGCGATAGTCGTCCACGATGTTGTCGCGGTCGAGATAAGTGTTTTCGTAGAAGCCGTCGGTGGCGCGGTAATCCCCCTGCAGGCGGAAGTTGATGCCTTCGGCCAGCGCGCCCTCCACGGCGCCCGAATACAGCCAGGTGCTGTCGCCCGCGCCGCTTACCTTGAGGTAGCCGCCGGTTTCGCCATCCGGCTTGTTGGTGGTGATGATGATTGCGCCGGCCGCGGCGTTGCGGCCGTAGAGCGCGCCCTGCGGCCCCTTGAGGATTTCAATCTGGCGAAGATCGGCGTACTCGCGGTTGAGCGCCGCCGGATTGGTCATCAATACGCCATCCACGATCAGCGCGTAGGAGTTCTCCGCATCGCGCGCGCCGTTGATGCCGCGAATGTTGACCTGCGTGTCGCCCACTTCCGCCGTGTCCACGATGGACACCCCCGGCGTCATGTAAACGAAATCCTCGGCCCGCTGGATGCCGGACCTCTCGATGTCCTCGGCGGTCAGAACGCGAACCGTGCCGGGCACGTCGCGCACGCTTTCCTCGCGCTGACGGGCGGTAACGATGATTTCCTCGATGGCGTCCTGGGCCGGGGCCATAGGCGCTACCAGCGCAGTTGCAACGAAGGCCAGGGCAAGGCGGCCATAAGGGTTTAGGTTCATTTTGGGCTCCTGCTATGGAAAGATGGCCGACGCCTTTCTGGCTGGCGGACTGGAAAGCGGGAATATAGGCGGGGCCGACGGCTCTCGTCAACGCCTTTCAGCGCCTTTGTCAACGCAAAAGCGCACCCGCGACAGCGCAACGGTGAAATTCTGCGCGATCATCACGGCACTGGCCCGGGTCTTGCAAGAGGGGAGTTTCTTCGCCCTGCTCTCGCAGGGGCGTCAACGGCAGGATAGCCGTTGCCGAGCCCCAGGGACGGGTTCATGCGTCCCCTGCGAGAGCAGGGCGAAGAAACTCCCCTCTTGCAAGACCCGGGCTACCCGCGCACCAGCGTCCTGGTTGTGCCGATCAGATCGTGAATCCTGTGGCGCAGCATCCACAAACAAGCAAGCGACGGCAACACCATAACCGCGGTGATTACGAAGAACGTTCCCCAATCGCCATGCAGAGCATCCACGGCCCAACCGGAGCTTGACGCTAACAGAGTTCGCGCGGCTGTGCCGATTGACGCCAGAAGCGCGTACTGGGTAGCCGTATACGTGCGATCAACGAGCAGGGAAATAAACGCCACGAAAGTGACCGTGGCGATTGCGCCGGTAATATCGTCCACAACAACAGCGACAGCAAAAAGCCATTCCGATTTCCCGGTCCATGCGAGCGCGGAAAAGAGCAGATTGGTCACGGCCATCGCCAGGCCCGAGAACACCAGCGCCCTTATGATGCCTACGCGCACTGCGATGAAGCTGCCAGCGAGGGTGAAGGCCACCGTTACCAGCCACCCGAATCCCTTCGAGTAGATGGCGATATCCGTTTTCGAGATACCGATGTCCTGGTAGAACACCACCGACATTCGCCCCAGAAAAGCCTCGCCGATCTTGAACAGGAAAATGAATCCGAGCAGCGCGAGCGCAATCGGCGCGCCATTGCGCCGGAAGAAACTCCATAGCGGCTCCACGATGGTTGTCGCCAGCCATCCGACCAGTTCCGCAATTCGCGCTCGTGGTTGCCAGCTCCCGCTCAGTTGCCGAACATAACGTTGCTGGGCTTTGCGCTGTGCGGCCGTCCGTTCTGCCGACGGCCTCTCTCTGACGAACATCAGCCCGATATTGCACAGCACGATTACGCCGGTCATCAGCAAGATGGTAAGGTGCCAGTAGTCCCTGACGCCCAGCGCCTGAACGACTTCGGCGGTGGCCAGAGCGATCGCGCCGCCCAGCTTGAATCCCGTCCACCAGCCTATCGTCGCCGCTGCCGCGCCCGCCGCCATGAGCTTGGAGTCGCTTGCCCCGACCTGCTCGATCCGCAGGGCGTCAATGGCCACGTCCTGGGTTGCGGAAGCGATGGAGATAATCAATCCCAGGAACACGATCGCGGTCAGGTTTGCATCGGGCGCCAGCAGCGACCAGAGCGCGAGCGCAACCAGGATGATTCCCTGAAGCATCACGATCCAGCCGCGTCTTTGCCCCAGCCGCGCGCACAAGTACGGAATGGACAGCCGATCCACCAATGGCGCCCAGAGAAAATTGATGGCATAGACGAAAGTGATCGCGCCCGCCCAGCCCACTACAGTGCGGGTGAGGCCGAAATCGCGCAGCCACAGTGTCAGGATGGTGCCGGTGAGGACCCAGGGGAAGCCGCTAATGAAGCCAATCAGCAATATGCGCGAGACGCGGCGGTCCAAATAGATGCGAAGTGCTTCCAGAATCCTCAATTCGCATTACTCCTGAGCAGATGGGGGAATCAAGCCCCTGGTTGCGCGAAAATGGTTTACGATTTTGGCTACTTGCACACCCAACGGGATTTGCGTGGCGGTTCATGCTATCACACACGGCGCCGATCCCTTTCCAGCGTCCACCAGGCTGCCTGAATGAGCGCACTATCCAGCATGATAGATTAGCGTCTTTTCCGAGGCAGGGCGAAGCCGATATGTCAGACGCCAAGACTGTTGTAGTGACCGGCGGCACCCGCGGCATCGGCCGCGGCATGGCGCGCGAGTTTCTCAAGCGTGGCCATCGCGTGGTGCTGTGTGGGCGCAGTGACGAAAGCGCCAGGGCGGCCGCTGCGGAACTGGCCGAGCATGGCAGAGCGTCCGGCGGAGCGCCAAGTTTAGCGTCCGGCGGAGCGTCCGGCGAAGCGCAGCACGGCGAAGTGCTGGGAAAAGGCTGCGACGTGAGCGATTACGCCAGCGTGCAGGCTCTCTGGGACGCGGCGGTGCAGCGCTTCGGCGTCGTCGATATCTGGATCAACAACGCGGGCATCAGCAATCGCCGGGCCAACGTGAGCGAGTTGACGCCGGAAGAATTGGCGGAGGTGGTGGACACCAACCTTCTGGGGTCGTTCAACGGCTGCCGGGTGGCGATCGACGGTATGCGCAAGCAGGCAAGCGGCGGCGCGGTGTACGTGTTCGAGGGCTTCGGCAGCAACGGCATGACCACGCCGGGTCTCACGCCGTATGGCGCCACCAAGCGCGCCATCACCTATATGGCGAAATCGCTGGCCAAGGAAGTGCGCGGCAGCAACGTGATCGTGGGCGCCCTGAGTCCGGGCATCGTGATGACCGACATGTCATTGCTGGCTTCGCGGACCGACAGCAGGCGCGCAGCGCAGGCGCGCAAGGTCTACAACATCCTCGGCGACAAGGTGGAGCGGGTAACGCCCTGGCTGGTGGAGAAAGTGCTGGCCAACCGCAAGAACGGCGCCAACATCCAGTGGCTGACCCGATTGCGCGCCGCGGGGCGCTTTTTCTGCCCGGCGTATCACCGCCGCGACATCGTAAGCGAGTTCCTCGGCGACGCTTCCTGATGCCTTCCGGCGCGACGATATGAGTCTCATGCCTTCTGATGCCCGCAACATGAGGCGGTCAAGGCGCTAGCCATGGCAGTCAGGGACTTCGTTCGCAGGATCATCGCGGAGGACCTCGCAGCGGGCCGGCACTCCGGCGTGGTTACGCGGTTTCCGCCCGAGCCCAACGGTTTCCTGCACATCGGCCATGCCAAATCCATCTGCCTGAACTTCGGCGTGGCCGCCGAGCACGGCGGCGTCTGCTATCTGCGCTACGACGACACCAACCCGATCGCCGAGGAACAGGCCTTCGTGGACGCCATACGCCGGGATGTGAACTGGCTGGGCTTCGAAACGCCGCTGGCCACCTATGCCTCCGACTACTTCCCCCGCCTGTATGAAATCGCCGAGCGCATGATCCGGAGCGGGCACGCCTTCGTGGACAGCAGTTCCGCGGAGCAGATTTCGGACGCCCGCGGCACGCTCACCCGCCCCGGTCGCAACAGCCCATTCCGCCGCCGCTCCGCAAGGGAGAACCTCGACCTGTTCCGGCGCATGCGGGCCGGAGAGTTCGATGACGGCGAGCAGGTCCTGCGCGCGCGCATCGATATGGCTTCTCCCAACATGAACCTGCGCGATCCGGTTCTTTACCGCGTGCGCCACGTGGCCCATGCGCGCACCGGGCGGGATTGGTGCATCTACCCGCTGTACGACTTCGCCCACACCTTGAGCGACGCTCTGGAGGGAATCACTCACTCGCTTTGCACGCTGGAATTCGAGGACCACCGGCCGCTGTACGAATGGCTGCTGGATCACTGCGGCCTGGAACTCAAGACCCGTCCCCGGCAATACGAGTTTGGCCGCCTGAACCTGGGCCACTCCGTTACCAGCAAGCGCCGGGTCGCGGAACTCATCCGCATGGGCGCCGTCGATAGCTGGGACGACCCGCGGCTGGTGACGCTTTCGGCGCTACGCCGGCGCGGTTATCCGCCGGAAGTGCTGCGCGAGTTCTGCGCCCGCGCCGGCGTGACTCGCTCCGACCAGATGATCGGCGCCGATCAGTTGGAAAGCGTGGCGCGCGAGGCGCTGAACCGCGATGCTCCGCGCGCCATGGCGGTGGCCCGTCCGCTCAAAGTGGTCCTTACCAACCTGCATTCGGACCATTTCGAGGAGTTGCCTGCGAGCAATCATCCACAGCGTCCCGAAATGGGCAGCCGCCTGGTGCCGTTTTCGCGCGAAATCCATATCGAGAGCACCGACTTCATGGAGGATGCGCCTCGCCATTTTCGCCGTCTTCGTCCGGGCGGCGAAGTGCGCCTGCGCAACGCCTACATCATTCGCTGCAACGAAGTCGTGCCTGGCGTGGGGGGCAAGCCGGCGGAGTTACGCTGCACTGTGGACCCCGATTCCCGCAGCGGCGGCGAAGGCGCGCGGCGCAAGGTGAAGGGCACCATCCACTGGGTAAGCGCCCGGCATTCCGTCCCGGCGGAGCTGCGGCTTTATCGGCCGCTATTCAACGTGGAGCGGCCGGATCTGGATTCCGGCTCGCCACCGCTCGATGACCAGATCAATTCGGCCTCGCTGGAAGTGGCGCCGGCCGCCCGGTTGGAACCCGGACTGGCGCGCGCGCGTCCCGGCGACACCTGGCAGTTCGAGCGCCTCGGCTACTTCACTCCGGACAGCGAAGACTCATCCTCCAACGGCCTGGTATTCAACCGCGTCGCCCCCTTGCGCAGCAGTTACGCTGACGTGCGGCCTCTCTAACTCAGCGTTCGGCTTCTCTAACTCAGGTTCGGTAACCCAGGTTGGCGCTGCGGCAACGAGCCGAGCGCGGGACGCTATTCCTCCTGGGTGAAGCTGCGCAGACGCTCGGCGTGCGACGGATGGCGGAGCTTGCGAAGCGCCTTTGCTTCGATCTGCCGGATGCGCTCGCGGGTCACGTCGAATTGCTTGCCGACTTCCTCCAGCGTGTGGTCGCTGTTCATGTCGATGCCGAAACGCATCCGCAACACCTTGGCCTCGCGCGCCGCCAGCGACGCCAGCACGTCTCGCATCGTCTCCTCCAGCCCGCGCGTGGTGGCCACATCCATGGGCGAGGTGGCGTTCTGGTCTTCGATGAAATCGCCCAGGTGCGAATCCTCGTCCTCGCTCAGCGGCGTCTCCAGCGAAATCGGCTGCTTGGCGATCTTCTGCACCTTGCGGACCTTTTCCTCCGGCATCTCCATACGCTGGGCCAGTTCTTCAGGCGTGGGGTCGCGGCCCATTTCCTGCTGCATCTGCCGCGAGATCCGGTTGAGCTTGTTGATGGTCTCGATCATGTGCACCGGCACGCGGATGGTGCGCGCCTGATCGGCGATTGAACGGGTAATCGCCTGGCGGATCCACCAGGTGGCGTAGGTGGAGAACTTGTAGCCGCGGCGGTATTCGAACTTGTCCACCGCCTTCATCAGCCCGATGTTGCCCTCCTGGATCAGGTCGTTGAACTGCAGGCCGCGATTGGTGTATTTCTTGGCGATCGAGATCACCAGGCGCAGGTTGGCCTCCACCATTTCCTTCTTGGCGTCCTTGGCCTTGAGTTCGTTGTGCGAAATCTCGCGATACAACTCCTTGATGCCGCGCGCCATCGGCTTGCCGTTGGCGTCCTTGGGGATTTTGCGGAAGGGATTGATCGGCAGCCAGCAGTTCTTTTCCACCCGGCGCAAACGCCGGTTGATTTGCCGTATTTCTTCCGCGTACGGCGCCAGCTTCGCGCCGTATTCCTCCGTGTTCAGCATTTCTTCCAGCCAACTGTCGCTGCTGGGGTCGGCCTTGAAATACGCCTTGAAGTGCTCGGCTGGAACGCCTGCCGCGCGCACATAGATGTGCCGCAGTCGCTTCTCGCAGCCGGCCACCGACGAGGGAAACAGGGCATCCTCGTCCTGCGAAGGCGCCCGCATGGTGGTGTGCAAGGCGTCGAGCATGCCGTCGAAGGCTCGCGGCGTGAATTTCAGCTCCAGCAGCATCCGGCCCAACACCTGCTGGGCATGGTTCAGGTTGCCGCAGGAGAGCCTGAAGTGCTCCGATTCTTCGCCGGCCTGCGCTTTCAGTTCCTGTTCGCGAACGCGGCACAAAGCACGACGTACCCGTGCGCACTGGGCCGTGATCGCCAGCAGTCGCCGCTCGAGTTCCTGCGGATCAGGCGGCGTCTTGCGGCTGGCGTTTTCCGCCGGGTCGCGTTCGGCCGCCGGACGCAGATCTTCGGGTTCGTCCGGGTCGATGATCCCGGCGATCAGGTCGGTCAGCTTCATCTTTCCGGCGCGGTAGTCCTCGAACCGTTCCACCAAGTGTCGCACGCAGGGGAGGTAATAGGCCATCAGGCGCTTGATTTCTGCGCGGCTCTGCTCGATGCGCCGCGCAATGCTGATTTCGCCCTCGCGGGTAAGCAGTTCCACGGAACCCATCTCGCGCATATACAGGCGCACGGGATCCGTGGTCCGGCCCAGTTCAACTTCGAAGGCGTTGATCGCGTCCTCGGCTTCGTCCATGTCCGAGTCGCTGCTGGCCTCGCCCTCGGACAGCGCCAGCGTATCGGGGTCGGGAACCTCATCTTCCTCGTACACCTTGATGTCCATGTCGCGAAGCACATTGATGATTTCCTCGATTTGCTCCATTTCGACGATTTCGTCGGGAAGCTGATCGGTCAGGTCGGTGTGCGTGACGTACGAGCGCTGGCGCCCGAGTGAAATCAGGTTTTTGAACCAGTTGCGCTGCGGTGCGCGCTGGGTGGTGGGGATTGCGGTCATGGCCGGCCGGTACCTTCGCAAGGGTCAAACGATTAATTATCCCTCATTTGTCAATAGTTCCGAAATTCTTCTTCACATCCATGCTCATGGATGCCGCTATGGGACTGGATGCGGCAGGCGCGGCAATCGCTTCGCCGCGGCATAATCGCATCGCCGCGCCGCTCGCCTCGGCGTGTCGTAATCGCCCCAGCACGCCGCTCGCCTCGGCAAGCCGTAATCGCGTGTCCACGCCGCATCGCCACGCCACGGCACTCAAGGCGATGCCTTCAAGACTGGCGGCTTCAGTAACGGCTTTCGGTGACATTGCGGTCTTCGCGCAACGCCCGGACCGCGAAAAACGCCGCCACCGCCACCGCCGCGAACTCGAACAGGATCAGGATTCCCTGGTTTGCGTCTATGTTGGGTCCGCCTGAAAAAACTTCCGCCAGAAGCCGCGTCAGCGCCAGACAACCCACGCCGAAGATCGTGCTCAGCAAACCCGCCAGGGCAAAGTTTCTTGACCACACTCCCGCCGCCAGCACCAGTCCGGTGCCCAGGATCAGCCCTCCGTAGGTGGCACGAATCTCGGTATGGCTCGAGGCCGCAAGGGGGGCGATTCCCAGCCATTCCCCCAAAGCTACGGGGTCCAGGTAGGCATAAAGGGCACAGGCGAAGTAGACCGCCGCCATTACGCCCAGGTAAATTCGTTGCGCCATTTCCATGTCTGGTACCGTATCGAGCTCATACTATCGCATCAGCGCGCCCCCGCGGGGTTGCAGCCGTTCGCAATACGGCAAGTATTCCGTGCCGGCTGCGCCTTGCCGGGACACGCGGCGCCTGCTCTGATGCGACAGTATGAGCTTGACACGGCACCAGGCTCCACGCAATCGGAAGAGCCGATCATACAGGCATCGTCGTCAGGCTGGGGTGCGGGCCGCCTTTCGGTGTACCTCGTTCGCCTCGGAGAGCCTTCTGATGCCGTCGGTCAGGGCGTGTTTCGCCTCTTCTGGGTTGAGCGGGTAATCCTTGGCCAGCAGTTGTGAGATCAACTCGTGTTCCGGGCGGTCGCGGTAGCGTTCGAGCAGCTTTGCGGCCTTGAACACGGGCGTACCCCGCATATGCTCGAACACGTTCCGGAAAAGGGCCACACGCGGTCCCGGGAAGTGCTCGAATTTCGGCAGAGGGTCGATTGCGGAAGCCAGTTCGGGGAAGTTCAAGACCAGGCCGGCCAGAGTTTCCCCCAGAGGGTGGTCAGGGCCGAGGGGTCCCCGGGCGGCATGCGGCGTCCGCGTTTGCGCTGGCCGCCCGGACCGGCGCCGCGCTGGCGCCCTTTGCAGGAGTTGGCGCAGCCTTTCCTCTCCCAGGTGCACTTCTTCGGCCATCCGCGCTATGAGCAGATCGCGGTATACGCCGATCGGCGTGGCGCTCAGCAGCGGCCTCGCCAACTCGGCCATCCGCGCCCGTCCCTCCGCTGTTGCCAGATCGCACTTCTGCGAGAGAGTCTTCATCATGAATTCGGACATCGGCGTGGCTTGTTCGAGGATTTCGCGGAAGGCGGGGGCACCCCTGGAACGGACGAAGCTGTCGGGGTCCTCGCCCTCGGGCAGGAACGCGAAACCGAGTTGCCGGCCTTCGCGCATTTCGGGCAGCGTCCGCTCCATCGCGCGTTCCGCGGCGCGGCGGCCGGCGTTGTCGCCGTCGAAGCAGAACACCACGCTGGACGCGACGCTGAACAGACGCGACAACTGCCGCGGCGTAACCGCGGTGCCCAGCGCGGCAACGGCACCTTGCACCTGGTGCTGGACCAGCCCGATCACATCCATATACCCCTCCACCAGGACGCATTTCGGGACCTTGCCCCGGGGCATCTCGTAGAGGCCGTACAGTTCGCGTCCCTTGCGGAATACCGGCGTTTCGGGGCCGTTCATGTACTTGGGCTGAGCGTCGCCCATGGCCCTGCCGCCGAAGTTGACCACACGGCCGCGGCGGTCGCGGATTGGAAACATGACGCGGTCCCGGAACTGGTCGTAGATGTCGCCGGAATCATTCCTGCTCGCCAGACCGGCATCGACCAGGCGGCCGCGCTGCTCCTCGGTTTGCCCGAAACGCGCCAGCAGGCTGTTGCCCTGCGGCGCGTAGCCGAGCGCGAAATCGCGCGCGATTTCTCCGGTCAGCCCGCGGCCCTTAAGGTATTGCTTGGCCGCCGAATGGCCCTTGAGTTGTTCGATGTAGTGCCGCGCTGCGGCCTGCAGCAATTCATAAAGCCCCTTGCCCGAGGGGCGGGAGGGGCCTGTTCGCGGCACCTCCAGACCGTAGCGGTCGGCCAGCGCCTCCACCGCAGCGGGGAAGTCCAGGCGGTCGTGCTGCATCAGGAAACCCAGGGCGGTTCCATGGGCGTTGCAGCCGAAACAATGGAAAAAGCCCTTGGCGGGGCTTACCGTGAACGATGGCGTCTTTTCCTGGTGAAAGGGGCAGAGGCCCTTGTATTCGCGTCCGGCGCGAGTGAGCTTTACGCGCTGGCCGATGATTTCAGCCAGATCCGCGCGATCCAGAAGATCGTCGATAAACTCCCTCGGAATCGACTCCGCCATAATCCCGAATATTGCACCATCCGGTCCGCTCTCCCAAAGGGGGTTGCGGAAACCCCTGGGGCGGGGGAGGGTCAGGCCTGTTAACGTGGCGTTAACAGGCCTGATAGACGGTTAACAGGCTCTAATAGAGGCGGCGGCGGCGATTGGTTTCGCGGCTGGTGCGCTTGGCTTGGCGCTTGACCGCGGCGGCTTTCTGGCGCTTGCGGACCTGGGTGGGCTTCTCGTAGAACTCCCGCCGCCGGACCTCGGCCAGAATGCCCGCCTTTTCGCAGGCGCGCTTGAAGCGGCGCAGTGCGGCCTCGAAGACTTCGTTTTCCTTTACCCGTACGTTAGGCAACTGAAATTCCTCATTGCAAGGACGGCGGATTTTAGCGATTGCCCCGCTGCATTGCAATTGTCGCGAAGCCGCCTTTCCACTGCCTCGAATCGCGTCTCCATGTATTCTTGCAGCGAATCACTCCTGGCATTGGTTGCCGCCTGGCTGGTCTCAATCAGGACGCGCAGTGATTCAATGCTGGACTTTACGCCAGCTTTGGTAGCCAGCCGGGAATCGGAGCGAGAGACCAGCCCGACAATCGCCATTGCAGCCTGTTGGTCCAGGCCCGCCTCCTCCAACTCTACGAAGGCATCCGCTGTGTCAATCGTGTAACCCGTTTCCATTTCATGCCTCCATGCGAAGCCACTTCCCTATAACGGTGTCGAGTATAGCGCCTGGGGTTCGACAGGGGTGTTTTCAGTCTTGATGTATGGTTGAGCGCTTCGCAGAGCGAACGATCATGACTGCACGACCCGGGATTTCGGCGCTGATTCTGGCGCTTTTGCTATCCGCAGGCGCAGCGGGAACAGCGCTGGCCAAGGGCGATCCCGAGCGCGGCCGCCGGCTTTCGAGGGAGTGCTTCGCCTGTCATGGTCAGGACGGCTACAGTCCCTCGCCCATCAATCCCAAGATCGGCGGTCAGCACGAGCGCTACCTCTACCTGGCGCTCAAGGAGTACCGCGATGGCGGCCGCGCGCATTCTCTGATGCGCGGCTCCGTGCTTAGCCGCAGCGATCATGATCTGGAGGACATTGCGGCCTACTATGCGGCGCAGCCCGGCTACCTGACGGCGGAGGAAATCCGGCAGCGCCGGGAACAGAACGCGCCGCCCAACTCCCCGCCGCCCACATCCGTCAAGTCCGCCGGATCGCAGCAGAGCGAACCGCAGCAGGGCGGGCCTCCACCAGGCGCAGGCGCTCCCCGAAGCTTCGATCACAGCGATCACATTGCCCGCTACAACAGCATGCTGTCGCAGGCGATGTGGGACGCGGCGCGGGCTTCGGCAAAGGTCGATGACGCGACGTGCGCGGCCCTTTCCGGCAATGACGATTCCGACCGCGACCGCGACGGACTGGCGGACGCTTTCGACTCGGCTCCGGACGATCCCGGAGAATTCGTGCTGGACACCAATGGCGACGGTTTCTACGAAATCTGCAACATCCGGCAGCTCGAAGCCATAGGGAGCCTGGGCAGCGCCGAGGGCGCCTCCACCGTGCTGGAGCGCGAGGCGCGCATGACGCGCAACTACCAGGTTGTCCGGGATCTGGACGCGTCGGCCGTTGCGAACTTCGAGCCGATCGGCGACTGCGGCCCCGAGGGCAATTGCATGATCACGCTGGACCGCTACGGATTTCAGGGCGTGATCGACGGGCAGGGGCACACCATACGCGGCCTGCGCATCTCCAGGCCGGGCGGCGGCGGCATCGGCTTGCTGGGCGTGCTGGGCGCGCGCGGGACGGTGAGGAATCTGGTCATCGAGGATGCTGTGGTTATCGGCCGCGGCGGCGTAGCGCTGCTGGTGGGCAGCAATTTCGGCATGGTGTACCGCTGCCGCGCCGAGGGCGAAGTGGCCGGGGAGCTGGCCCTCGGCTTGCTGGTGGGAGGCAGCGGTGGACTTGTGGCTTTCAGCGAATCGTCAGGCCGCGTTTCCGGAAACCAGGCCATCGGGGGATTGATCGGCGATATGCGCGGCGCCGTATACAACAGCCGTTCCAACGCGGCAGTATCGGGCAGCCGGGGACTGGGCGGCCTGGTGGGCCTGAATACCTTCGGCCTGGTCCTGAACAGCTACGCCGCGGGAAGCCTGGTGGGCGGCAACGACCTCGGCGGCCTGGTGGGAATGAACACCGACGCCAAGGTGCGCAACAGTTATTCCACCGCCAACGTGGAGGGCGAAGGCAGCAACATCGGTGGCCTGGTGGGCTTCAATTCCCTGAGCGGCATTCGCAACAGCTATGCCGCAGGCAAGGTGTTCGGCGCCGATGCCGTAGGTGGCCTGGTGGGACGCAACAACGGCAGCGTGCGGCGAAGCTATGCGTCGGGCCAGGTGCGCAGCGCAGGCTCGGGCGGCGGAATTTCGGGGTTTCTGGTGGATGCCGACGAGAATGATAATTTCTGGTCGGCAGCGGCGGGCGGCGAGGGCGCGACCAACCTGATGACACTCACGGCGGCGGACAGCGGCTGGAGCCCGGCAAGCAGCGCCTACCTGGACCTGATCGATGTCTATTGCGATTCCAACTTCAACGGCTTTATCGATCCCGAGGAACGCAGCAGCGGCAACTATGTGTGGGAATTCGGCGATGGCGGCGAACCTCCTGCGCTGCGCTGCGCCGCCAACGCCGGCGTGAGATTCGGGGGTCGGTGAGCGGGTGGGCCGATGCACGGCTGAGCCGATGCGCGAGTGCGCGGGTGCGCGGGTGCGCGGCTGAGCCGGTGATGTTTGGCCTGGAGAGCCGGTTACGCGAGGATGCGATAGCGATGAATAGCAGAAATACTTCCGCCCTGATTGCGCTGGCAGTCGCCCTGACGCTAACCGCGGTAGCGGTGCGCGCGGGCGAGGAGCGCGTATCGACGTTCCAGCCTTTTGAGCGCGGCGACATTTTCGTTGCCGCAACCATCATGGACCATCCCAGCGACGACCACATGGGGACGGGGCGGATTTTCCAGTACGACGCCGAACTCAACCTCAAGGGCACGCTTTACACCAAAGGCACCACCCACAAGATCGGCGGGCTGAACTTCGCGCCCGACGGCACGCTGTGGGCCTTTGCACAAGGACAGCCGTCCGTTGTGGAAATCGGCCCGGACGGAGTGCAGAAACCGCTTCGCAAGTTCTCCGAGCGGTCCTTGAGCAGCGTAACCTTTGGCGCCGACGGCAGCCTCTATTTCGGCGAGCACCTCCAGGGCGCCAACACCCGCATTCCCACCAATACCACCGTTTTCAATCGGCTGCCAGGACGCGACGTGATCGGCGACGGCAACATCTTCCGGTTCACCGCGAACGCCGAGTTTCTCAAGGAATACCACACCGACACCCACGGCGGCGTGGTGGGGATCCACGGCGTGACCTCCACCGTGCTGACTGACGACGATGCGCGGATCATCTACGTTTCCGAAACCGGCAACCGGGTCATGCAGTACGACCTGGCCAACGATCGGCAATTGCCGGATCTTCGGGTGTTCGACGAGGATGAAAACGTCTTCATGGTCCTGACGCTGATGCCCATGCTCGACGGGTCTCTGCTGATCAGCACCGGCAACGGTCTGGTGGTGCTCGACAAGGACGGCGGTGAAACGCTCCGCTATTACGATATGGGCAGCCCGGGATGGGCGGCGTCCGGGCCGACGGTGGACGGCGAGGGCATCATCGTGGGGAACTTCTTCACCGGCGAAGTCGTGATCATCGACCGGGAATCCGGCGAAGTCGTCCGCCGCAGCAACATCGGGCAAAGAAACTCGCTTTCCGGCGTTGCGCAATATCCGGGCTGAACGGCCCGCCACGCACCTGAGGAGAATCCCCAAATCATGACCAAGAAACGCATTATCCTTGCGACCCTGGCGGTAATCGGCTTGCTGGTGATCCTGTCGTTGCGAACTACCCAGTACCCCGTCTTTGAAATGGCGGCGGACGCTCCGCCGGATGGCGGGCATCATGTTCTGTTGTTCGGCGGCACCCGGAACACGGGCCTTGAGGTGGCGAAACTGCTGGCCGCGCGGGGCGACCGGATAACGGCGTTCGTTCGGCCCACTTCAGACCGCTCCGGGCTGGAGCCGCTGGGCGTCGAGTTCGCGGTCGGCGATGCGCTGGACGCCGAAACCGTAAAGGCGGCATTCGACGCCGGCGAATACACGGCTGTGATCACAACCATCGGCTGCTTCAGCTGCGACCCGCGGCCGGACTACCTGGGCAACGCCAATATTTTCGATGCCGCGGCGGAGGCCGGAGTCGGGCGGATGTTGCTGGTCACCACCATCGGCGCGGGCGACAGTTTCAAGGCCGCACCCTGGCTTGCGCGCCTGTTCCTCAGGGAAATGCTGCCGCTGAAGACGCAGGCGGAGGAGCACCTGCTTGCCAGCGGGCTGGATTTCACCATCATCAGGCCGGGCGCGCTGAGATCCGACGCCCCCACGGGTAACGGCTATCTGAGCGAGAGTCGCGAGGCGGAGGGCATCATCAACCGCAGCGACCTCGCCGGCCTGATCGTCGACGCGCTCGACGATCACTCCACAAGGGGCAAGATCCTCGCTGCGGTCGACTCCGGCAAGTCGTACCCGTGGGGCATGTTCTAAGGCGGACAGCGCAACAGAGCGGCGCCGCATAGCGCTAACAGGCCCTAAAGCGTGTCCTCGTAGGAGGCGCGTCCTTGCATGCGCGCCTGGATGAGGTCGAGGCCCGCCTGCACCCGGTCGAAAACGCCTGCGGCCAGCAATTCGCGGCGCAACTGCTCGTTGATTCCGGCGCGGGTCGCATGCTCGGTAACCAGTTCGGCGAAGCCCTCGCCCGAAGGCTGGGTGGCCTTTTCCGCGATCGCGCGGAACAGCGAGCCCGTATAGGCGTCTGCTTGCGCGGCGTCCACGCCCTGAGCGCGCAGCCAGGCCGAGACCGTTTCCAGCAGCTCGAAGTAGGGGGCCATCAGCGCCGATACGGAAAAGAAGGCATCAAGTTGCGTTTCGTCGCCCACTGAGATCACGGTTCCGAGCGGCTCGAACAATTCCGCCAACCACTCGTTCGGCGGACACATCGCAATGGGACCTTTGCGTCGCGCCGCCGGCGGAACCGGCGCAACCCGCGCAGTGAGCCGCGCAGGCTGGATGTGCCACCCGATTTCCAACGAATCCAGCGTCGCGATAAAGCTGACCACGTGCTGCTGCGGGCGAAACTTTAGCGCCGCAAGCACGCTTTCGGCAACCTGCGGCCGCACTGCAAGGAACACCAGTTCCGAGCGGTCCACGACCTGCTGGTTATCGGCGGCCACCTCCACGGCGACATGGCGCTCGCTCAGCTTGCGCGATCGTTCCCGGTTCCTGGGCGAGAGCAGAATCGACAGAACGCGCTGGCCCGCCTCGCGCATGCCCGCTTCGCACAGGCCGGTCACCACTGCCTCGGTGATCGCGCCGGCGCCGATGAACCCCAGGTTCATTGCCTCACCGTGCCTTGCCATGCCCCGCCATGCCCCGCCATGCCGTGCCTTGTTCTGCCATGTTCTGCCATGCCATGCCGTGCCTTGTCCTGCGTTGCCCTTGCCGTTCCGCGCATTGCCTTGTTTTGCGTTGCCCTTGTCGTTTCGCGCATTTGCCAACGGCTATCTTTGAAGCAGCAGGCCTTCCATGATGCGCGAATATACGCGCCTCAAGCCGGTAACGTCGCTGGCGCGGACCCGCTCGTTGATCTGGTGGATGGTGCGATTGATGACGCCGAACTCCACCACGTCCGCGCCATGCAGGGCGATGAAGCGTCCGTCGGAGGTGCCTCCGCCGGTGGACAGTTCCGGGTCGATTCCGCATTCCTCGCGCACGATCTTGTGGGCGGTTTCCACCAGCGGTCCCCGGGCGGTCAGAAACGGTTCGCCGGCTGGCCGCCACTCGATCTCGTAGTCGATGTCATGGCGACTGAGCAAGTCCTTCACCCAGGCCTTGATTTCCTCGCTCTTCCACTGGTTGGTAAAGCGGAAGTTGAAGCGCGTGACCAGCTTGCCGGGAAACACGTTGGTGGCGCCGGCGTCCGCTTGCACCTTGACCACCTGGAAGCCGGTGGGCGGGAAATGCTCGTTGCCCTCGTCCAGCGGCGTGGCGTAGAGGTCGGCAAGGACCGGCGCAAAACTCTCAATCGGATTACGCGCCAGCGCCGGATAAGCCACGTGGCCCTGTTCTCCGTGCACCGTCATGGTGGCGCTGAGCGAGCCGCGCCGACCTACTCGCAGGGTGTCGCCCAACTGTTCCGAGCAGGAGGGTTCGCCCACGACGCACCAGTCGATGGTCTCGTCGCGGGCGCTGAGTGTGTCCATCACGCGCCGGGTGCCGTCGGTGGCCGGGCCTTCCTCGTCGCTGGTGATCAGAAAGGCCAGCGAACCCTTGTGACCGGGATGCTCGGCGGCGAACCGGACCCCGGCGCGAACCATCGCCGCAATGCCGGACTTCATGTCGGCAGCGCCGCGGCCCTTCAGCCAGCCGTCTTGCAACTCGGGCTCGAAGGGATCGTGTTCCCAGGCATCCAGGGGCCCGGGGGGCACAACATCGGTGTGACCGGCAAAGCACAGCACGGGCGCGTCGCCGCCGTGGCGGGCCCAGAGATTGGAAACCTTGCCGAAGGGCATGTGCTCCACGCTGAAGCCGGCCTCGTCCAGCAACTCGGCGAGCAGTTCCTGGCAGCCGCCATCCTCCGGCGTGACCGAGCGGCGGCGCATCAGTTCCAACGCCAGGTCCAGCGTCTGCATGTCGGGGGTATCGATCATTGTCCAGTTGAATCATCGTCCAGTTGATGGTGGCGCAACAGATCGTTCAGGGAAGTGCGCCGCCGGGTGCGCTCGTCCACCTGCTTCACGATCACGGCGCAATAAAGCTGCGCGCGGCTCTTGCCGTCGGGCAGGCTGCCGGGCACCACCACCGAACCGGCTGGCACCCGGCCGTACAGCACTTCGTCGCGGCCGCGGTGGTAGATTCGGGTGCTCTGGCCGATGTATACGCCCATGGCGATGACCGCGCCCCGCTCCACGATCACTCCTTCGACGATTTCCGACCGGGCGCCGATGAAGCAGTCGTCCTCGATGATCGTGGGCGTGGCCTGCAGCGGCTCCAGCACGCCGCCGATTCCCGCTCCGCCGGATAGATGCACGTTCCTGCCGATCTGCGCGCAGCTCCCCACCGTGGCCCAGGTGTCGATCAGCGTTCCGCTGCCCACGTAGGCGCCGATGTTGACGTAACTGGGCATGAGCACCACGCCCGGCGCGATATAGGCTCCGCGCCGCGCCAGCGCATCGGGCACCACGCGTACGCCCGAGGACCGCACATTGCCTCGTTGGAACTTCAGCGGGACCTTGTCGAAGAAGTGCGCGTGCGCGCCCTCGATTTCGCGCCCGGGGGCGACGGCAAAATACAGCAGCACCGCTTTTTTCAGCCACTCGTTGACCTGCCAACCGCCGTTGGCCGGTTCCGCCACTCGCGCCTGGCCGCTGTCGAGCAGGGCGATGACCTGCTCGATCGCATCGCGCAGTTCCGCCGGCGCGCTGTCCGGCGCCAACTCCGCGCGCCGGTCGTAGGCGGCTTCGATGATGTTGCGCAACTCTTGCACTTGAAAGTTCTCGGGGCGTTTGTCGCCGCTTATCCGGTGGCAAACGCGCAATTATCGCATCATGAGCCCGCCCGGATATTGGCTGAGGGCGAGTTTCTTCTCCCTTCTGTCGCAGGGGACGCATGAACCCATCCCTGGGGCTCGGCAACGGCTATCCTGCCGTTGACGCCCCTGCGGCAGAAGGGAGAAGAAACTCGCCCTCAGCCAATATCCGGGCCAACTCTGCGCGCGCTGCTGCGGCGCCTGGAACCGGCCCAATGCGCGGGCGTCACGCCGTCTTGAGAGTCTGGGCGAGCGAGGCGAGGCGGCGGCCTAGCGCCTCGGCAAGCTTTTTTTCTTCTGCGGTGAGGCCGTTTTCGCTGGTCCGTTCGACGTGGGAGGCGCCGTATGGCGAGCCGCCGGAAGTGGTTTTGCGCAGTTCCGGTTCGGTGTAGGGAATGCCTGCCAGCACCATGCCGTGATGCAGCAGCGGTACGGCCAGGGAGAGGAGCGTGGCTTCCTGCCCGCCGTGCATGCTGTTGGAGGAAGTAAACACCACCGCGGGCTTGTTGACCAGCACGCCGGAGACCCACTCGGCGGCCAATCCGTCGAGGAAATGCTGGATTGGCGCACCGGGGCAGCCGAAGCGCGTAGGGCTGCCCAGCGCCAGACCGGCGCAATCGCGAAGATCGTCTCGGGTGACATGGGGCGCACCGCTTTCGGGCACGCTGGGCATGGCCTCCCCGGACTGCGCGGCCACCGGGGGCGCGGTGCGCAGCACAGCCTCGCAGCCGGATGTCATCTCGATGCCGCGGCCTATGGCGCGCGCCAGTGCTTCGGTGGCGCCTTTCACCGTGTAATACGCCACCAGGATCTTCAGTTCGCTACTCACCAGCGTGCTTTCCCGTGTGCTCTCGCGTGTGGCGCCCCGGCTGCCTGTTCAACCCTGCCTGCCGAAGTCAGACGATGATGACGGGGTCGGTGATTGCGTGAATGGCCTCGGCGCCGTCTGCGGTAATGAGGCTCAAGTCCTCCATGTGCGCGGAACCGCCGATGCCCGTGTTCATCACCGGGCAGTCCACGCTGATGACCATGCCGGGCTCCAGCGTAAGGTCGTCCTTCACCCAATAGGGACGCCCGTCCTGACCCGGTTCGTCGGTGTGGGTAAGGCCCACGCTGTGCGGCGCGAACGGGATGTCGAAGTCCAGGCCCGAGTCTCGCACTGCCTTCTGGCCAATTGGAGGAATTTCCGAATAACGGAGTCCGGGGCGCAGCTTCTCGCGTATCGCCTCCCAGCCGACGTGCATGGCTCGGGTGGCGTCACGCATCGCCCTGGCCGGTTCGCCGATGAAAATCGTGCGGGCGAAGTCCCCGTGGTAATGCCAGCCGTGGCTTACGCAGTCGATGAAGAAAGCGGCCCCTTCGCCGAACTCGTAATCCGCAACCTCGGTGATCATGCGGTCGATCGACATGAACACGCCGGCATTGCCGCGGCTGGCGGCCTCGGAGAAGAAGGCCGCCCGCAACTCCTGGGTGGTGGCGCCATCGCGCGCCGCGCCGGCAGCGGCCAGGGCGGCGTCGGCATTGGCCTCGGAGGCCAGACGCATCAGTTCGATTTCGCGTGGCGATTTCACCAGTCTGATCTTGCGCAGGGTGTTGTCGCCCGCTACCGCCGTCGCCTCCAGCGGGGAGTATTCGAGCATTGCCATGATCGCCATGTGGTCCACGCCGATGCGGCCTTTCTCCATCCCCAGGGCCCGCGCCGCCTTCGCCATTGCCCATTCGCGCTCGGCGCTGAGGCCGGTTCGCGCGGCAACCGCCTTGAGGGCCTTGCGCCGATGGATTTCGATCGCATCCACCGGCGCTTCGCCCTTGTCCCGGTAGATACGGAGGCCGCCGGCATCGGGCTCCTGAATATCGCCCAGAACGGCCGTGGGATCGGTCGCGCGGTGGGCGTAGACGTAGGGCTCCACGCCGCCCTCGAAGTGGGCGTCGGCATAGACGAGGTAATAGAGAAATTGCGGGATGACCAGTGCCACGGGCTTTTTGGCGTCCGCTGAAAGCAGGGCCAGAGTGGGCGCGGGAAAGCCCATTTTTCCCAGTTGCGGCCAATATCCGGTCAGGTGAAATACATTGACCGGCTCGGCCACGATCAGTCCGGCCAGCGATTCCTGCTCCAGAACCTTCTCGGCCCGTTCGCGATTGAACAGCGGCCCTCCCTTGAGCAGCGAACTGCCTGCGGCAAAGGTATCCCGGAACGAGTCGTGCGCGGTCATGGACGCTTCATTGTAGTTTGCTGTTCCGTTGATCGCAGCGCTCGTCGCCCGTCGGTCCTTGCCCCTCGCTGGACCGGAGTGTTGGAGGCAGGATGCCGGAACCAAGCTCCATGGACGGATTCATGCGTCTCCGGTCCAGCGAGGGGCAAGGACCGACGGGCGACGAGCGCTGCGATCAACGGAACAGCAAACGGACGTTGCGCAGGTCACTATAAGGACCAACCGGATAGAATCCCGCCTATGTCCGAGGAAATCTGTCGCCGATATATCGTGTCGGGGCGCGTACAGGGCGTTTTCTTTCGCGCCAGCACAGCCAGCGTGGCCCACCGCCTCGGGCTTCGAGGCAGGGCGTCCAATATGCGTAGCGGCGAGGTGATGGTGCTGGCTCTTGGTCCGGCGGAAGCGGTGGAGAAACTCGGCGAGTGGCTGCGCCGGGGACCTCGCTCGGCGCGTGTGGCCGAGGTGCAGGTGAGCGAGGAGCCGCCGCAGGACTGGAGCCATCTACTGGATTTCCGAACCGGATAGCGCCGGTTTCCCGCCACGCGCTCGAAGTCCACTACGGGACGCGTCGTCCCCTGGTCTGTCTCTTGCCTGAGGGCAGGTCAGGAGACGATGCGATTGTGCAGGAACTCGTGGGCTTCGGCCGCGCTGAAGTGTTCGGCGGTGTCCGAGCGGCGGTGCTTGTATTCAAGGGTCCCCTGCTTCAGGCCGCGCGCGCTGATCACCACGCGGTGCGGAATGCCGATCAGGTCGGCGTCCGCCAGCTTCACGCCGGGGCTGGCGTCGCGATCATCGAACAGCACCTCAACGCCTCGGGAACGCAATGACTGGTGTAGTTGCTCGGCAGTCTCGCGCACGTTCTCGTCGCGGCCGATGTTCAGCGCCACCAGGATTACGCTGAAAGGCGCCATCGCTTCCGGCCAGATGATGCCGCGCTCGTCGTGATTCTGCTCGATGGCCGCCGCCACCGTTCGCGTCACTCCCAAGCCGTAGCAGCCCATCTGCATTGGCTGCTCAGCGCCGTTCTCGTCCAGGACCACGGCGCGCATGGAGCGGCTGTATTTGTCGCCAAGTTGGAAGATGTGGCCCACTTCGATGCCGCGCGTCACCTCCAGCACTCCGCCGCCGCCCGGACTCAGGTCGCCTTCCACCGCGTTACGCAGATCGACAGTTTCCGGTTCCGGCAGGTCACGCCCCCAGTTCACGTCCACCAGGTGCTTGTCGCGCCGGTTGGCTCCGCAGACGAAATTGGCGCGGTGCGCTGCGGCGTGGTCCACGTAGGCTCTGACGCGCAGGCCCACGGGCCCCACGAAACCCGGCGGGCAGCTTGCCGCCTGGGCCACCTCCTGGGCGTTGGCCAGCTGTAGCGGCCTGGCGACTCCGGGCAGGCCGGTGGCCTTCAATTCATTGACTTCATGGTGGCCGCATAGCACCAGCGCTACAACGCCGCCGCCTTGCGCCTTCACCAGCAGGGTCTTCAGGCAATCCTCCAGTGGCCGGCCGAGGTGCTCCGCGATCTGGCGGGTGGTCCGCATGCCCGGCGTGTGCGCCTCGCTCATGGAGGCGCCCGGCGCCGCGCGTTCTCCCTTCGGCGGCAGCGCCGGCGCGAGTTCCAGGTTCGCCGCGAAATCATCGCCGTCGCACCACACGATGAGGTCTTCTCCGGAGTCCGCGAGAACGTGAAACTCCTGCGACCGCGACCCGCCTATTTCGCCGGAATCGGCCTGCACTACCCGGTAATTCAGGTCCAGGCGCTCGAATACGCGGCGGTAGGCTTCGCGGTACTGTCCGTACGTCTCGCGCAGGGACTCTTCGCCCAGGTGGAAGGAGTAAGCGTCCTTCATGATGAACTCGCGCGCCCGCATCACGCCGAAGCGCGGGCGGATCTCGTCGCGGAACTTGGTCTGGACCTGGAAGAAACTGACCGGCAGTTGCCGGTAGCTCTTCAGTTCGCGGCGGGCGATGTCGGTGATGACTTCTTCGTGAGTGGGGCCGAAACAGTATTCGCGCTCGCCGCGGTCGCGCAATCTTCAACAGCAGGTCGCCGTAGTCATCCCAGCGGCCGCTCTCGCGCCATAGTTCCGCGGGGTGGACCGCGGGCATGAGCACTTCGTGAGCCCCGATCCGCTCCATTTCTTCGCGGGTGATGCGTTCAACGATCCGCGCCACCCGCCAGCCCATCGGCATCCAGGTGAACAGGCCCGACGCCAGCCGCCGCACCATCCCCGCGCGCAGCATCAGGCGGTGGCTGGCGATTTCGGCTTCCGCGGGAGTCTCCCGCAGCGTGGTTATGGGCAGCTTGGAAAGGCGCATGGCGAAGTCCGGGACCGGAGCGGCAATTGTAGAGGAAGCTGCCCCGGCGCTGCGAGGCGGGGCGCTGCCCTTGAACCGGCCATTTGCAGTCGTGGCCGGCGGGGTTCGCCAGGTTGCGCGGCCCAGGCTTGTGGCACAACTTGCTTGCGTGGAGGCGAATCGCCAGAAATTCGTAAGTGGGAAGGAGACGATCCGCAAACGCGGGATCTACCTGTTCCCCAACCTGCTCACCAGCGCTGCGCTGTTTGCGGGGTTTTACGCCATCGTCGCGGGAGCGGACGGCGATTTTTCACGCGCCGCGATCTCGCTGTACGTGGCGATGATTCTGGACGCGCTGGACGGCCGGGTGGCCCGCCTGACGGGCACGGAAACCGAATTCGGGCGCCACTACGATTCGCTTTCCGACGTGGTGGCTTTCGGCGTCGGTCCGGCCGTGGTCACCTACCAGTGGGGCCTCAAGTACATGGGGGATTATGGCTGGGTATGGGACAAGGTGGGATGGGTGATCGCCTTTCTTTTCGCGGTGGGAACGGCCTTGCGCCTTGCGCGTTATACCGCCCGCTATTCGACCGGTGACAAGAACTATTTCGAGGGTCTGCCGTGCCCGGCGGCCGCGGGTTTTGTGGCGGGGTTCGTCTGGTTGGCGGCGGCATCGGGGTGGAGCGGACTTCCGACGCTGATGCTTGCCGGGGTGGTTACGCTGGCGGCGGCTGTGCTGATGTGCATACGGATCGCCTATCCCAGCCTCAAGCACTTTGCGGTGAACCGGCGGCTGCGTTTTACCCAGATGGCGGCTATTCCGGTGTGTTTTTCGCTGATTGCTTTGGATCCGCCGCGCATGCTGTTTGCCTTGTTCGGCGTGTATGTGGGGTTGGGGCCGGGGCTGCTGCTTTGGCGCTGGGTGCAGAAGAGTCGGCGCGGTCGGATGCGCGAGGCGGCGGACTGAGCCTCGGCATTGTGCGTTCGCCGGCGCTTTCGCGTTGATTGCTCCGCCCCTCGCCCCCCGCAAGGCGGGCGAGGGGCGGAGCAATCAACGCGAAAGCGCATAACTTGGCGCATCGGAGCGGGCTTCGGGGTGATGATTAGGGGTGCTGGCGAGATGTGTGGGTTTGGTGTATGAGTCGGTCAGCGGGTGGGTTCAGTAGTGCTCAGCGGAGCTTGCTGGAGTTGATGGATGTGTCTGTATGGATGCCTCGCGCGGCGGATGCGACGGATGCGACGGATGCGGCGGTCGTTACGGGCGCGGCGGCGGACCCGGCGACCACGGCGGATGCGGGGGAATCGCCGGATGGGAGGGGTGCGGCTAAAGCGGCGGCCCGGCCCGGCGGTGAAGGGGAAGCGGCGCCTGCCGCGGGTCGGTCGGAGTTGGAGGCGTTGCGCAGTGCCGTGGCGGGATGCACGGGCTGTCCGTTGCATGCGGGTCGTACGCAGACGGTGTTCGGCGTGGGCAATCCGAGCGCCGAGTGGATGTTCGTGGGCGAAGGGCCGGGCCAGGAGGAGGATCGGCGCGGCGAGCCTTTCGTGGGCCGCGCCGGCAAGTTGCTGGACAAAATGCTGCGGGCAATGGAGCTCGACCGGACCACGGTGTATATCGCCAATATCGTCAAGTGCCGGCCGCCCAATAACCGCAATCCCAGCCTTGAAGAAGCGGCCGCCTGCATCCCGTATCTGCACCGGCAGATCGAACTGATCGAACCGCGATTGATTGTTGCCCTGGGCGCGGTGGCGGCTCAGCGCCTGTTGCAAAGCGAACAGGCAGTGGGCGCGCTGCGCGGGCGGCTGCAGTATGCGGACCAATTGAAATGCCCGGTGCTGGTTACCTACCACCCCGCCTATCTTTTGCGCTCTCCCGGCCAGAAACGCAAAGCCTGGGAAGACCTGCAACTGGCGATGCGCGAGATGGAGGTCTTGCGGCGGGATCCGGGCCGGACTTGAATGCTTTGAGGTTCTTGCGTTTTCGCGGACTTCGGGCCGTGTCGGGGGAGGCCTGGCGCTGGGCCCTGTACGACTGGGCCAATTCGGCTTTCGCGCTGATCGTGATGACCTCGTTCGTTCCGCTGCTGCTTCGCGAGCACTGGTCCGGCGGCGAGACTTCCACCGAGATCACTTTCCTGTGGGGCTCGACCAACACCATCGCAGCCCTGCTGCTTGCGCTTGCCGCACCCGTTCTGGGAGCGCTGGCCGACCAGGGCGGACGGCGCCGGCGGATGCTCGCGATATGTCTTCTGCCCGGTGCGATTGGCACCATGCTGCTTGCCGCGCCCGGCAGCGGAGGCTGGTTTGCGGGCCTTTCGCTGTTCGTGGTGGCCTGGCTGGGCTATTCCGCTGCCAACGTGTTCTACGACGGGCTGCTGGTGGAGGTTACGGAGCCGAAGCAGTACGACCTGGTGTCCGCGCTGGGCTTCTCGCTCGGCTACATTGGCAGCGCGCTGCTGTTTACCTTGTGCGCTTTCGTTGCGGTGGATCCCGCACGCTTCGGCCTGGATTCCGGGATCCAGGCCATGCAACTCAGCATGCTGCTGGTGGGCGTCTGGTGGGTGCTGTTTTCCATTCCGCTGCTGCGCGGCGGCAGGCGCGAAGAGCAGCCGCGCAGGCGGGTGCGGTTCGGCGCAGTGTGGCGCGGACTATGGAACACCTTGCGCGAGGCCCGGCGGCATCCGCAACTGTGGCGGTTTCTGCTGGCCTACTTCCTGTATATCGACGGGGTTCACACCATCATCAAGATGGCTGTGGACTTTGGCGCGGCAATCAATCTGCCGCCGGCCCACCTGGTGCTGGCGATCCTGATGACCAACTACCTGGGGTTTCCGGCCACTCTTGCGTTTGGCTTTGCGGGTCGACGCTTCGGCCCGCGGCGTTGCATCTACGTGGGGTTGGCGATCTACTGCGCGGTTACGTTCTTCGCCAGCATGGCCAGCCAGACGTGGCACTTCTACCTGCTGGCGGCAATGATCGGTCTGGCACAGGGGGGCGTGCAGAGCCTGAGCCGTTCGCTGTTCGCTCGTCTGGCGCCGCCCGAAAAGGCTACCGAGATGTTCGGCTTCTACAACATGTTCGGGCGATTTGCGGCGATCCTTGGGCCGTTCCTTATCGGGTATGCCTCGCTGGTGCTGGGTAGTCAGCGGCTGGGGGTGCTGGCGATTCTGGTGCTTCTGGTGGCGGGATTCGCCGTACTGACGCGGGTCCGGGATGTGCCGTAGCCGCAGGAACTATCCCGGATCTTTCGCCGAGGGCTGCGGCCTTGCTGGGCTTTCGCCTGCGCGCATTCGCGTTGCTCGCTGCGTTCCTCGCCCTCCGCCTTTCGGGAGTGTTGGTGCCGGAGCCAAGCTACAGGGATGTATTCATGCGTCTCCCGCAAGGCGGAGGGCGAGGAACGCAGCGAGCAACGCGAATGCGCGCAGGCCGGGGCACTACATTCAAAACCCCGCACGATCATCTCGGCGTCTCGCTGATGGGTAACCAGGGCAGAGGGGCAAAATCCGCAGAATGGTTCCGAAACAGCGGGAGTTTCGGCTTGCCAGCCGGGGTCTGAAGGTGCAGGCTTGGGCTATCGTGGGCTATTGAAATCTTTTGGAGGCTCTCATGAGGAAGGGCTTGATTGCAATCCTGGTAGTTTTTCTGGTGGCGGTCGGCGCGATTATGCCGGCAGGGTACTTTGGCCAGATCGCCGAGCAGACCCTCAAAAGCCGCATGGCGAACATGCCCTATGGCTTGCAGATGGACATGGTGGAGTACGAGCGGGGCTGGTTTTCGTCAACCGCCCGGCTCGAATGGCGTCCGGCCGGCAATCTGGCGATACCGGCCATGCCCGCTCAGGGCCCGGCAGGAGGCGATTTCCCGACCGAGTATCTGGCCGTCCTTGCCGGATTGGCTTCCGGGGCCATAGCGGTTGATCTTGAGATCGCGCACGGCCCGATCTTTTTCGTCGTGAGCCCGGGCGTGGGCCTGTTCAACGCCAGGGGACGCATCGATTGGACGGATGCCGCCGCGGCCGCGGCCGCGGAGACTGAAGCGCAACCGCAGCAAGATCGAGACAATTCCATCGACATCCACGTGAGTTCCTTCTTGGGCGGGACGGTTACCAACCGGCTTGCGTTTGAGGAGCTCGACTGGCGCCTGGGGCCTGTTTCCATGAATCTCGGCGGCGGGCGTCTGGATGGCGAGTGGACCGGTCCGAACGCATTCCAGTTGCAGCACCTGTCCCTGGAAAAAATGGACGTTTACGTCGGAACGTTCGATGCCGCCCTGCGTGTGTCGATATCGGATATCGAAAGCCGCAGCGAGCTCCCGCAGGGCCTGGAAAGCGGAGCGATCCTGACCCCTTCCGAAACGAACTCCTCGGTCGGAGAAGTTGAGATTGCCGGCGAGGTGGGGAATGACGCGGAAGAGAATACGGTGATGCGCATGACCGGCTTGAGTTCACTGGACAGAACCAGTGTGGATGAAGAGGGCCTGTATCACGTTTCCAGTCAGATGGAGATCCAATACCTTGAGCTTATGGGGCAGGAATTCGCCCCCGTGGAAATGAAACAGGAAACTGGTGGCTTCGGCGAAGCCGCAATGCTGAAATTGATGGCGGCCTTGAGTGCCGGAATCTTCGAGGTTCCGCCCGGATTGCAATCGGATGAGGATCCGCCGCCGGTGCCGTCCACCCTGCGATTGGGCGAAGGCCCGCCGCCTGCGCCGCCCTCGATGCCTGCGCCGCCCTCGCCGCCGGATCAAGCGCTGGCTGACGCTCTGCCGGGGCTGACCGCGGAGTTCAGGGACGCCATGCGTGCAATGCTGACGAATGGCCCCTACGCCCACATCGAAGCCGTCGCCAGGTATCAGGGTGAGCAGTCACTCAAATTGGACCTGCGCCAGACCTTTTACCCCGACCGCGTTCCTGCCGGCACGGATGTGGCGAGTATTGAGGCTATTCTGTCGGCGCTGGAGTACCTTCTGGACATCGACATGCCCAAAGCGGTAGCGGGGGAGTTGTTGGGTGAGGGCTTGTTGCAGATAGGACTGGCCCAGGGATTGCTGCAGCAGACGGACACGGCCTACAGCCTGAATCTGGCGTTTGGCAACGGAATACTCGAACTGAACGGGCGGTCGCTACCGCTGCCTGTGCCCACGGCAGCGCCCCCTCCGCTCGCTGGAATGGTGCCCTCTCCGTTCAACGAGGATGCCGCCTCTCGGTTCGAAGAGGACCCGTCCTCGCCGGTCGAAGAGGACGGGTCCTCTCCGTTCGCGGAGGATTCGCGCTCTCCGTTCGCGGAGGATGCGCCCTCCGTGCCTTGACCTGTAGATTCGCCAACGCTATTCCGCGCCCTGAGGAGGATCCGCGTTCCGACTAGTGCTGCTCCAGGATGCGGCCGTGGCCGAAGATGCGGTCATTCACGCCGCAGCGGCGCAGGGCGTCCCAGTAGGTTACCGCGTTGATCGCCAGCACCGGCTTGCCCAGCCAGCGCTCGGCCTGCGCGCAGATGTCCATCGCCGGCAGGTTGGTGCCCGCCTGCACGATGGCTTCGGCGTCGTCGCCGTCCAGTTGCCGGATTGCCGCCCGCATTTCGGCACCTGTGGTGTGGGCGATCTCGATTGGTGACGGGCACTTGAGGCCGATCAGGCGGAGAACGTCAAAGCCCGCCTCGACGAAGTAATCGCGCACCTGCTCGTCGCCGCGCGGCATGTGCGGCGTCAATACGGCGATCTTCCCGATCCCGAAGGCTCGAAGCGCGGCCACGGTGGCCGTGGAGCCCATGGATACGCTCACGCCCACGCGCTCGGCCAAGCTGTCCTGCAGTTCCGCCGCCTGCTTCACGCCACCCCAGAACGCCTCCAGGGCCACGCCCATGATGATGTGATCCACTTTCGCCGAAGCCACGCGGTCGATCGCGTCGCCCATGCCGTCGCGCATCGCCTGGACATGCTCCAGAAAGTCCTTTTCGGTGGTGATCTTGCGCTGGCGGATGCTGACCCGGCCGGTGTGATTGGTTACGCCCGGCGGGCGCAGCAGTTCGCATTCGGGCTGCACGGTGGTGTTGGTGGAAGGCACGGCGATGCCGATGCGAAGGCGATGGCCATGGTAGTCGGTCATGGCGGTTCTCCGGCGGATTCTGACTTGGCAGGATGGCCTGCCGGGATTGTAATTGCTGGCGAAATCGTTGAACATCCGCACAGATGTCCAATTCTCAATCGTCAACGGGAGGCGTTTACCGGCTTCTCGGCTTCATTCCCTTGCGCTTGGAGGAAGGGGTGCGCAGCCGCCATGTGAACGCGCTTTATTTCGGGGCGTTCTTCTCGATCGGCTTGCTTACCTTCATCAATGTGCAGCAGGGTTACCTGTTTACCAACCTGGGCATTCCCGAGGAAGACTGGGGCGGTCTGGCCGGCGGACTCCTGCTGCTTAACGAAATCGTTGTTCTGGCGACTGTGTACCTGCTGGGAACCCTCTCCGATCGCGTTGGGCGGCGCGTGGTCTACGCGTTGGGCTTCAGCATGGTGGGCATTTGTTACGTGCTCTATCCGATGGCCACGGCAGCCGAGCACCTGTTCCTGGCGCGGCCTCTGTTCGCGTTCGGCGCTGCTTGCATTTCGGCCATGCTGGCTTCGGTCATCAACGACTACCCCGACGAGGCCTCGCGCAGCAGGTTCCAGGCGGTGGCCTTCATACTGAACGGGATCGGAATCAGCGTGGTCAACGGGATGGCCGGCAGGCTGATCAGTTGGTACAAGGACATGGGCCTGGATTCGCTGATGGTGGGGCGGGCCACGTTCTGGACCGCTGCGGGCGCCTGTCTGATGGTGGCCGTGGTGCTGATTACCTTCCTCAAGCCCGGAGCGCCGGCGCAGGTTGCGAAACGGGAGGGCCTGTTCAAGACTGCGGGCGTGGCGTTTGGCGCGGCGCGCAATCCCAGGGTAGCGCTGGCCTATGTGGGCGCGCTGGTCTCGCGCGGCGATCTCGCGGTGGTTAGCGTCTTCTATTCCCTTTGGTTGCGGCAGGTGGGAATGGAGCAGGGGCTGTCCAGCGAGGAAGCGCAAGCGCGCGCGGTGCTTTTCTACATTGTCGCCCAGGCGTTTGCCGTGCCCTGGGCCGCGATCATGGCGCCGATTCTCGACAAGATCGACCGCGTTGCGGGCATTGCAATCGCGATGTTCCTGGCGGCCTGCGGATACCTTGCCATGCCTTTTTTCCCCGATCCGATCAGCAACTGGATGTTCCTGGGGGCGGCGCTGATCGGCATGGGCGAGATGTGTGCGCAACTCTCGGCGATCGCGCTGATCGGCAAGGAAGCGCCGGTGCGCGGGCGCGGCGCGGTGATCGGCCTGTTCAGCTTTTTCGGCGCCGTGGGAATCATGAGTTCCGGAGTATTCGGCGGCTGGCTGTTCGACAACTGGGCGCGTTACGGACCGTTCGTGATGGTAGGCGTAGGCAACGTGATAGTGTTTACGCTCGCGCTGCTGCTGCTGCGGCACGAGGCCCGGCGCCGCAGATCGCAAGCGCTGGAGGCCTCGCAGGAGTAGCAGGCGCCGCAAGCGCCGCAGGCGTAACCGACCGGCAACCGGCGTTACATCGGGGCCGGAAAGCCGCAGGGCGAAAAACCGGGAGTTGAAAAACGGAGGCCTAAATGCAACAGAATCGTCGTGAAATTATCCAGAGCTTCGGCGCCGTAGGGGCGATGGGGGCTGCCGCGCTTGCGTTTGGCCAGGCGCCGCGCAGGGCAATTGCCGCCGAGCAGGACTCCGCCGCCACCAACGACTACCTGGGCGGACCGTATCTGGATTTGCGCACCCCCGGGGGCAACCAGATCGCCTACGCCCGGCTGACCAGCGACCTGGACGAAAGCAAGCAGCGCTATGGCTGGTTCAAGGGTTATGTGATGGGCGTGCGCCCGGGCGAGAAGATCCGCGACCTGTTCGGTTTTGCAGGCTTCGGGGCTTCGCGCCTTGAAACCCAGCCGGATGGCGGTATCGCCAAGGTGCTGCGCGAGGTGGGCTACTACACCGACCTGCGCAGCGGCGAGATTCTGGAGGAGTGGCACAATCCGTATCTCGACGAAACCGTGCGCCCGGTGCCCATCGCCAACGATCCCTTCAATACCGTGATCCGGGACCACTTCCCGCGGCCGCCGCAGTACGGCGGCCTGAACGAGGCCGACGTGCGCCCAGCGCGGCCCTTCATCCTGCCCTGGCGACAACGGGGCGAGCGGCTGGAGATGGAGCGCCATATCCATCTCTACTACAAGAGCGCGCTCGGTCCCGAAGTTTGGGTGCGCGAATCCTCCGGCGACATGGTTCGGGTGTCGGAGTTCTTCGCCTATCACCTCAAGGGCGCCGACATGCAGAATCCGGAACTCACCGCGCTTCCGGTGTATGGCGTCTGGAACCGCACCACGCCATGGCTGCCCTGGATGCTCATGGGCCAGGCCGAGGGGCACTGCCAATACGCTTGTTTCATGGGCTTGGCCGAAGACCTGGAACAGGTCCACAGCCGGGCGCTTCTGGATTACACGGAGAAGCACTATGCGAAGTATTTCTCCGCGCCGGAGACTTATCATCCGGATACGCCAAGCTTGTCCAGCCTGGAGATGTACGCGATTGAACAAACTCCGGCGCTGCCGAAGCAGGAGACCTGACCGGGCGAACCGTTCGCCGACGCGCTATTGCGTTGGTCCCTGCGCTCCTTGCCCCCCGCCTTGCGGGAGACGCGTGAATACATCCCTGTAGCTTGATTCCGGCATCCTGCCTCCAACACTCCCGCAAGGCGGGGGGCAAGGAGCGCAGGGACCAACGCAATAGCGCGCAAACCAGGGCGCCCGGGGAAAATCCGTCGCGATCATGGTGGTCTCTGCGGGAATATGCGGGTCAGGCGGGGGCAGAGCGGGTTTGCTCCTGGCCGTCGATTCGTGGGGCGTGTGGCGGGGAGCGGCCATGTGCTGGTATTCTTGCTGGCCACGCGCCTGCCGCGGCAAAACCCAGGTTCCTGGCGGAACCGGTTGCGGCAGACTTGAAGAAGTTGGGAGCAACACCAAAGGGGAGAGCTTATGCAAACGCAACGGCGGGATTTCATCAAGGGCTTCGGGGCTGTAGGCGCGTTCGGCGCTGCGGCGCTGAGTCTGGGCGCCTGCGGGAATGCCAACGTAAACGGCAAAGGCAACGGCGATGCGAACGCCGGCGATGCGAACGCCGAGCCGTCCGGTCCCGAGGATCACCTCAGCGGACCGTACGTGGACCTGAGCACCGGCGAGGGCAACAAGATTGCCTATGCGCGCACCCAGGGTAACCTGGACGAAAGCAAACAGAAGGTCGGCTGGTTTAAGGGCTACGTGATGGGCGTGCGTCCGGGCGAGAAGATCCGTGACCTGTTTGGTTTTGCCGGTTTCGGCGTATCGCGCCTGCAGCAGAACGAGGACGGCTCCATCGCCAAGATCCTCCGCGAGGTGGGCTACTACACGGATCTGCGCAGCGGCGAGGTGCTCGAGGAGTGGCACAACCCGTACACGAACGAGACCGTGCCGGTGGTGCCGATCGCCAACGATCCGTTCAACTACGTGATCAGCGACCATTTCCCCGAACCGCCGGAATTCGGCGGGCTGAACGAGGAAGAGCCGCCGAAGATTCCCTTCATCCTGCCTTGGACGCAGCGCGGCGACCGGGTGGACATGGAGATCCATATCCACCTCTACTATCCGAATGCGCTGGACCCCGCAAAATGGGTGCGGGAGTCCTCCGGTTCGATGGTGCAGGTATCGGAGTTCTTCGCATTTCATCTGGATGGCGCGCAATTGCAGAATGCCGATATGACCACGCTGCCGTACCACGGCGTATGGAACCGCACTACGCCCTGGCTTCCGTGGATGCTGATGGGCCAGGGCCCCGGCTTCTGCCAGTACGCCGCCTTCATGGGCGCCGGAGAGGATCTGGAACAGGTGCATGACCGGGCGCTGCTCGACTATGCCGAGAAGCACCATCCCAAATACTTCAATGCGCCAGAGACCTACGATCCGGAAACGCCCAGCCTGTCCAGCCTGGAGATGTACGCGATCGAACGCACCCCGGCGCCTCCGAAGCAGGAGACCTAGTCTCCACTCAGGCTTCAAAACGCACCGATGACCGAATGAACGCACGCGGCCGCCGCCGGCCGGTCGCGTGCGGCGCGGTTGGGCCGGCATAAGGGAGCGAAAAGCAAATGGCCCGCGGAATCAACGTAACTTCGGCGCGGGATCTGAAGCCCGATCCCTCCGGCATTCGCCTGTGGGGCCTGTGGTTCGTGCCGGGCCTTACGCGCGTCCACGGATGGTCGTTCATAGTCCTGTCGTTCACCACGGTGGGCCTGCTCACCGCGATCACCGGTGTTCAGGCTACTGTCTTAAGCGAAAACTTCGGTATCCCCGCACGGGAGCAGGGCCAATGGATCAGCGCCCTGGTGCTGTGGACGGAGTTCGCGCTGCTCGCCGTGTTCGGCGTGGTAGGCGTTGCCGCCGACCGCATCGGCCGGCGCCAGTTGTTCGCGGTGGGACTGGCGTTCATGGGCTTGAGTTATGTCTTCCATGCCTACGCCGGCGAAATGTGGCAGTTGTTCGGGACGCGGGTTGTCTACGCCATCGGGATTGGCGCGGCCACGGGAATGCTAGGCACCATCCTGGCGGACTATCCGCAGGAAGTCTCGCGGGGGCGAGTGGTGGCGATCAGCGGCGCGCTCACCGGTTTGGGCGTAGTGCTCATCAAGCTGATGTTCGGCGATGGCGCCCGGCTCGTAGTGAACAGCCTCGGGCTGCCCGAGAGTTCGGCGCTCACTGTGGGACTGTTCCTGATCGCGGTGGTGGCCTTCGTGTCGGCCGCGGTGGCGGCGTGGGGCTTGCAACCCGGCACTCCAACCGAACGGGAAGAGCGCCCGCCGGTCAAGCTCCTGCTGACTGCCGGCGTGCGCGAAGCGATAAAAAACCCCCGGATTGCGGTTGCCTACGCGGGCGCCTTCGTGGCCCGTAGCGATCTGGTGATTCTGGGCAGTTTCCTGGTCTTGTGGGGCCGTTTTGCGGTTGAGAGCGCCGGGATCACGGGGGCTGAGGCCCAGGCCATGAGCGTGCGCCCCTTCGCCGCCGCCCAGACCGCCGGCCTGATCTGGATCGTCGTGCTGGGCTTCGTGCTGGAGAAGCGCGACCGGCTGGTGGCCCTGGCGGTGGCCTTCGCGGTAGCTACCATCGGCTACCTGGGAATGTGGTTCGTGGACGATCTGCTTGCTCCGAGTTCGATTCCGCTGCTGTGCATGCTGGGGGCCGGGCAGATCAGCGCCTTTTGGGGTGCCACAACGCTGATAGGGCGCGAGGCGCGGAAAGCGTCGCGGGGCACGGTGGTAGGCGCTTTCAATTTGAGCGGCGTGCTGGGCATTCTGGTGTTCGTTGCGCTGGGCGGCGTGTTGTATGACCGATACGGACCGGCTGCGCCCTTCCTCATGGTGGGCTGTGCCAACCTGCTGGTGATGGTGGTTGCAGGACTGCTGGCGCTGAAGGAATCGCGCGACGCCGCCACGCAAGGCGCGGAGGGCGCGGCTTGAGGCCCTGGAGAAACAGGCGGGTTGTGGGAGGAACTGCGTGAGCCGTGGCGGCGGGCGCGTCGACTGGCGCGCAATGCTTGATCCGTACTTCCTGCAGGTGTTCGGCATCTGCCTGTTCGGCTGGACGCTGGCCAACATGGACCAGGCTTTCTTCGGCTATGCCATACCCCCCATCAAGGATTCCTTCGGGATCGGCGACCAGGAAATCGGTTACATCCTTTCGGCATCGTTTCTGGCCGCGGCGTTCTTTATCGTGGTGGCGGGACTGCTGACCGACCGTTACGGCCGGCGCGCCATGTTTTCCGTATTCCTCGCGCTGTCGGCGCTCATGGTGGGCCTTTTTTCGCTGGCGGAATCGCTGGCCATGCTCATTTTCCTGCGCCTGGTCGGCTGGTGTTTGTGTTCCGGAATGGTGCCGATCGTCAATTCCTACGTGGTGGAGACTTCTCCGGCGCGGTTCCGCGGTTTCAATGCCGGTATCTTGCAGATCGGCTATCCCCTAGGGTGGTTCATCGGCGGGCTGCTGGCGGTGGAACTGATGGGGAATGCGGAGATCGGGCGAGTCGTGGGGGCGTTCCTGGAATCGCTGGGCCTGATGTCCGCCGAAGCGGTGCAGGGGGAGGCCGGGAGCTGGCGTCTGCTGTTCATGGTGGCCTTTCTGGTCATACCCATCGCCGTTGCGCTTTACTGGTTCATCCCGGAAAGCCGCCGCTTCCTGGAGGAAAAGAAAGCGCAGGATGCCGCTCCCGAAGCGGGTATGCGGGCTCGCGACCGCATCGCCCTGCTGCTGAGCAAGCCGTATTTCCGCCGTGTTTTGCTGGGATGGATCGCGTCGCTGACCTTTGGCGGCGCCTACGCGGGCACCGCGTTTTTCTTCCCCACTTTCTTCCATGAAGTGCGCGGCCATACGCTGGAAGAGGCCAACCTGATTGTGGGCGTTTCCTACGGCATTGGCGCCATCGGCTATATCGCCTCGTCGCTGGTGGGCGAGTTTGTCACCACTCGCCGCAACACGGTGGCGATCTGGGTGTTTATCGCCATCCCCATCGCCGCCGGCGTATTCTGGCTGGATTGGGGACTGGGCGCCGACATCGCGCTGATGGCGGCGATGACCTTCTTCTTCTACGGAACCATCGCCGTGCTGCAGACCTACCTGGCGGAGGTATTTCCCACCCGGGTGCGCGCTACCGCCGTGGCTTTCGTGGCCGGAATCGGCATCAACGTCGGCTTTGCCGTCTATCCGCTGGTGGTGGGGGCGCTGGTCGGAGTGATCGGCTGGCAATGGGCGTTCACGGTAACGGTGCTGCCCAGCCTCTTGCTTACCGGCCTGTCCACGCTGCTTCAGATCAACGTGCGCTCCGGCGAGCGCCTGGAGGACATCTCGGAGTAGCGCACTCGGCCGGCGCTGTCCCGCATATGCGGGATGGCTGCGCGATAGCTGCGGGCCGCGTCGAGCCGCGAACAAGCCGGGACCGAATGGCCGCAGCATGACTTCAACGTCGCAGATTACATCGGTGCAGGCGGCAGCCGCGGAGGAGACCTCGCTGCAGAGGACATCCGCGGAGGGGACATCCGTGCAGGTGACGCTGCTGCTGCGCGGTCAACGGCGCGAATTCCGCATGGACTCTTCGCGGGGTCTGGACATACTCAGCGCCGCGATCGAAGCGGGACACACGCCGCCACACTCCTGCCGCAGCGCCATCTGCGCAACCTGCCGAGCGCTTCTGCTGGAGGGCGAGGTGCGAATGCGCCAGGACAGCGCGCTGCTTGAGGAGGAGATCGAAGCCGGTTACGTGCTGACCTGCCAGTCGCTTCCCCTGAGTTCCCGGGTTGTCCTCGATTACGAGCTTCCGGCGCTCTGATTGGCTTGGGTTTTACGTCTGGACCGGAGATAACACCGCATCAACGCCCGCGCGCAGTTCATCGGCGCTGAGCCGCTGCGTGTAGTCGGCGTTGCTGTGGCCGAAGCGGATCATGCCTTCGCTGTCGATCAGGTAGGCGGCGGGAACGGGCAGGGCGCGATGGGTCTCGCCGGAGGCCTCTTCGAGATCCAGGCCGTATTCCTTGGCTTGGCGGTAGTAGTCGTCGGGAATGCGAAAGGCGAGGCCGAAAGCCTCAGCGGCGCTCAAGCGGGCATCGGATAGCAGCGTGTAGTCCAGGCCCTCGGCGTCGCCGTGCAGGGCCGAGGCCAGGTTCTCGGGGCTGTCGGCGCTGAGGAAGTACACATCCATGCCGCGCTCCTCAAGCTCGGGCACCACGTGCCGCAGCTCGGCCAGATGTGCGTTGCAGTACGGGCACCAGCCGCCGCGGTAGAAGATCAGCATGGCCGGGCGTTGAAGCGCGCCGGGATCGAAAACGAAGTCGCTGCCGTCGGCCTTGCGGGCGGTGAACGCGGGCGCCGCGACGCCGGCCGTCAGTGGCGATGTCTCCTCGGCGCTGGCCGCGATCTCGGCGCGCGATTCCAGCGTGGCAAACACCGCAGCGAGGCTGAAGAGCGCGAAGAATGGTAACAGTGGTTTGCGCATGTTGTGACTCCCGTAAGGTAGGCGCATTGTAATCCGCCGCCGCTAACGCGCAGGGCGGTCGGCGCAAGGTGGCGGGTGGCGGGCGATACGCGCAGAGCGGCAAGCGTCGTACGGCGCGCCTTCAGCCCTGGCCACTACAATTCGCCGCCATGACCCTCAATTCCTGGCGCCTGGATGAATGGCTGGGCCACGTTGCCCGTGTGCACCCGCGCGAAATCGACCTGGGGCTGGAGCGCATCTCGGCGGTGGCCGGAAAGCTGGACTTGCGACCGCCGCGCGGGCGAGTGATCACGGTGGCCGGAACCAATGGCAAAGGCAGCACGGCGGCCCTGATCGACGCAGCGCTGCGCTTGCGGGGAGGCTTGCGTACCGCGCTGTATCTCTCGCCCTACCTTGAGACCTTCGGAGAGCGGGTGCAGATGGGCGGGGCCCAGGCCTGCCTGGAGAGCTTGAGCCGCGAGTTCGAGCGGGTGGAGGCGGCGCGCGGCGATATCCCGCTAACCGAGTTCGAGTTCGTGACTCTGGCGGCTTTCAGCCTGTTCAGCCGGGAGGACCGCGAGGCCTGGGTGCTGGAGGTGGGCCTGGGCGGCAGGTTGGACGCCGTCAACGCGATTGAGCCGGACGTGAGCGTGATCACGCGGATCGCCATGGATCATCAGGACTGGCTTGGAAACACGCTGGACTCCGTGGCGGCCGAGAAAGCGGGGATCCTGCGCGCCGGGCGTCCTGCGTTTTATGGAGCCGGGCTTGTACCGGCGCCCATTGCCGCCCGCGCGGCGCAGTTGCAAACCTCGCTTTGTCAGGCCGGCTCGGATTTCGACTTCGAACGGCATGGCGAATGCTGGAATTGGCGTGGGCGGACCGTCCGCCGCAACGGCCTTGAGGTGGTCGACCCCGCCCACGCGGCGGAACTGCCGAACGCCAGTCTGGCCTTTGCAGTGCTGGAATGCCTCAATCCGGAGTGGGTGCCCGAGGTGGACGATTATCCGGCGATCCTTAAGACCGCCCGTCTGCCGGGGCGGTTCGAGCGCATCGAGTTCGCCGGCACCGAATGGGTGCTTGACGTGGCGCACAATCCGGATGCCGCCGCTTGTCTGGCGAAGAGCCTGCACGCTCTGCCGCCGCGCCCGGCAATCTGGGTGCTGGGCATGCACAACGACAAGGATGTTGCCGGTTTTGTGCGCACTCTGCCGCTGAAGGCGCAGGACCAGGTCATCGTTACCCGGGCGGAATCCCCGAAGGCCTGTTCCGTGGACGATCTGGCTCGCGCGGTGGCGCCGCGCCCGCACGCAAGGCTGTGGCGCTGCGGGTCGGTGGCGGAAGCGTGCGGGCAGGCCGCGGAACTGGCGGGAGCGGCAGGCCGAGTGGTGGCGACCGGATCGTTCAACACCGCGGGGCCGGCGCGAACATGGTTGCTGGCGCATTCCCGGGCGAGCGCCCAGTCCAGCGCTCCGGCGGGGCGCCCCTAGTCCAGCGCTCCGGGGACTACCGCCAGTCCAGCGCTCCGGCGAGCGCTGGAAAGGCCAGTGACCGGAGACCTTCGCTCCGCAATGGAGCTCAACCTGGCGCCGATTACGGCTCCAGGCCGTAGATCCTGAGAACGTTGTCGCGCATCAGCTTGCGGCGCGCCTGCGGCCGCAGTTCCAGCGCGTCGATGTCATCCACTGTGCGCTGAAAGTCCAGCACCGGGAAGTCGGTTCCGAAAATCACCTTGTCCTGGCCGAATGAGTTGATGTAGTGGCGGAAGCTTTCCGGCCAGTACTTCGGCCGGTGCGCGTCGCAGCCGATGAACACGTTGTCGTGCTTCCATGACATGGCGATCATCTCCTCGTGCCAGGGAATGCCCACGTGGATGCCGATCAGCTTCAGTTCCGGGAAGTCGCAGGCCACGGCGTCGAGCGCGATCGGGCGGCCCACGCTGCGGCGCGGGGCGTCCTTGGCGTAGATCATGGACTGGCCCACCTGCATCTGTATGGGCACGTCCAGTTCGCAGCACTTGGCGTAGAAAGGGTAGTAGCGCGCGTGGTCCGGCGCCAGTTCGAACCAGTGAGGGTAGAGGTGTGCGCCGATGAAGCCCATGTTCTTCACCGCGTCCTCGAACATTCGCACGCCTTTCATGCCGTGGGTGGGATCGATGCCGGCCAGTCCGCTGAAGCGGCCGGGATACTTCTCGCAGGCGCGCGCCACCACCTCGTAGGGAAGGTGGTAGCAGCCGGGCAGGCCCACCTGGCCGGTCCGCGGGGCAATCAGGAACGCACGTTCGATGCCGGCTGCGTCCAGGCGCTCGATCATCTGCTCCAGCGAAAGCCCTCGCATCAGGGGGCTTTCTGCCTTCATCTTGCCTACGAAGAAATCCCCCTGCCAGCCGGGCCGATGCGACAGGGCCTCGGGCGTCCAGATATTCACCACCGCGTCGATCGCGCCGTAGTCGTGCCTGGGGCTGGGCTTGCTATTGCTATGGCTCATACGCCAACTCCGCTCATTCTGCGGCAATTATCCTTCAAGCTACCCTCGCCCGCTCCGCGCTCGTCTACCCTGAGCTTCTTTATGCTCTGCTTGCCGCGAAATCCGTGCGAACGGGCCGTCTCCGGGCAGTCTACGCGCCGCCACTGCCCTATACTAGGCTGACAGCACCGGCGGCGGCGGCGCTCCTGCGCCGACCCGCTTGCGCCACGCGCCACTTGAGACGCCGCCCCGATGCTCTCCGCCTCCAACACCGCCCCTCTTTGGGCCGATAGCCTGGTCCTTGATCTGGCCAAGACGCATGCGCGCATGATGCTCGATTTACAGCGCGACCTCGCTGAACGCCCGATGCGTGCCCTCTGGCGCTCAAGCCAAACGGCGCAAGGTCCCTCCCAGAGCCACTACAACCATGAACCCCCGGGCGCAAGTTCGGCCTCCGGTCGGGTACTGGCCCCGACCAGCGCGGGCTTGCCGCGCCGAAGCTGCGAGAACGCGATTTTCCGGAGCGACTACGTCAACCGGGCGGCCAGCCTACGCCGCCATACGCGAGGTGCTTGATGCGCCTTCCCAGTGCGGTCTGCTCAGGATCTATGCGAACACCTACCCCTTCGGGGCCGACGCGCTCGCGCATAACGACTCCAGCGAGCCCGACAAGATCACGGTGTGTCTCTTCGCCCACCCGCACTGGGATGCTGATTGGGGGGGCGAAACGGTGTTGCTCGACGACGCCGGCGAGGTCCGGCGCGCCGTCGTGCCGCGCCCCGGCCGTCTTGTCGCCTTCCGCGCCAGCATCCAGCATGCGGCGAGGCCGGTGGCCCGCGCTGCCACCCCCTCGACGCGCCAGCCCTCGATGCCCTTACCTCGCGTCCCGCCCGAGTCGCTGCCGCAATGCAGTGGCTTGCAACTACCCCGGCCGCTCACACGCGATACGGCGCGACCACGCTCTCCCACCATCTGATGACGATCGCCGCCTGGCTCACCGCCTGGTCCGCTCCCACAACTACCGTCCTTACAGGGCTTGCCCACGCGCTCTGCGGTACCCAGACGTACCGCACCGCGCTTTACCACGCCCGGGCCGACCGCGGCGCGCTTGAGCGTGTGTTCGGCCCCGAAGCCCTGGCCCTGGCCCTTGATTTCGCTTCCTGCAACCGCACTCAGCTGGCTTCGCTGCAAATCGGATCGACCAGCAAGGCGCGCGCCGGCCAACGCATCCGGCTGGACCGCGACAGGCGAGGTCCCGAACCTGCCCTCAGCAGGCAATAGCGGGGTAGCCAGCCTGCCTCTCCAGCAGTCGCGTCCTCGCTGGATTTACCCCCAATGCCCAGGGTAGTGCGCTATCGCGTTCCCTCTGTGTGGGGACCTTGCGAGGGCAGGATGCCCGAGCAGAGCACACAAGGATGTGCGCGTAGCGTGTCCCCACACAGAGGGAACGCTATAGCGCACGGGCGTTGGCGCAACGCGCCGGGTTCAGACTGCGTGGGCTTTTTGCGCTTTGCGCGCCATTGATCGGATACGCCGCCGGTACTCGCCAAACGTAATCAACTTGCGGCTGGGTTCGTCCCAGAGCGCGAGATTCAGCCCCTTGAGACCGTCCCGCAGCGAGATTCGGTGGGCGGACCACAACTCCGGATTCTCGTCGTGGCATTGTTGCAAGCGATAGTTCGGGATGCGGGTGCTCAAATGGTGCACATGATGCAGGCCGATACTGGCAGTCAGCCACTGCAAGGGTTTCGGTAGCGCGAGCCAGGACGCGCCCCGCAACCCGGCTTCGAAGAAGTCCCACTCCCCCGAACGGCGCCAGTACACGCCCTCGTACTGATGCTGCACATGGTTCAGCCAGGCGGAGAGCGAGGCCGCAAACACAGTGATCATGGCCTGGATGATTACGACCTGCAGGAGGAGCTCGGCGCCGCCAGCCAGCCAGACGCTCGCCAGCACGGCCGCCAGCGCCGCGTTGGTCCACCATACCGAGCGCCACTCCCGCTTGTTGGAACGCGGCATGCCGAAGGGAAAGCGGTGCACCACCGCAAACTGAACCAGGATCACGAAGCCGATCATCGCATAGGGATTGCGGATCACGCGGTACCGCAACCGACGCAAGGTCGGCTGCGCCTCGTACTCGGTGACAGTGAGCATATCGACGTCGCCGCCGCCGCGTTTGTCCAGGTTCCCCGAGTGGGCATGGTGCGCTGCGTGGGTCGTCCTCCAGTGGTCGTAAGGCACGAGTGTGGGCAACCCGATCAGCCTGCCGACAATGTTGCACGCCCGTTGCGAGGTGAAGAAAGAGCCGTGGCCGCAGTCGTGCTGAAGGATGATCAGCCGCACCATCAGACTCCCCGCTGGCACAGCGAGGATCTTAGCGCACGATAGTCATTTCGTCGATGAGTGCTGCGGCGCCGTCCACTTTCTCCATGACCCACAGCATGTAGCGCGTATCCACGTGGATCGTGCGGGTAATGTGCGGGTCGAAATCCCAGTCCGAGTTGACGCTCTCCAGCGTGCCGTCGAACAGCAGCCCCACCAGCTTGCCGTGAGCGTTAAGCGTGGCCGAGCCGGAATTGCCCCCGGTGGAGTCGAGGTCGGACAGGAAATTCACCGGAACCGAACCCACGGATTCCAGCAGGTAACCGCCATAGTCCCGGGCGCGAATCCGCTCAAGCTGGTCAAGGGGCGAGTTGAACGGCGCTTTGCCCGTGTCCTTCTGCACAATCCCCTCCAGGCGCGTGAACGGCTCGTACAGTAGTCCGTCCGCTGGCGAGCCGCCCATCACCGACCCGTAAGTTACGCGCAGCGTCGAGTTCGCGTCCGGGTAAGCGGAATGCCCCTGCGATTGCTGCCAGTTGATGATGGCGTGCATGTATTGCGGGTACAACAGGCTGCTGCGCCCGGCCCGGGCCTTGTCGGCTTCTTCGTGCTGCATTTGCGTGTCGTGCAGCGCCACCGCCAGACGCACGAAGGGGTCGCTGCTGTCTTGAAGCTCGTCGGGGCTCGCTTCCATCAGCGCCAGCCGCGCTTCGACGCTGTTCAGGGTGGTTGAATCGTAGTACTCGTCGAGCCTTGCGGACAATGTCTCCTCGCTCATTCCGCCGTCAAGGCGCATGGCCTCGCCCAGCGCCGCGATGCGGCTATCTTCCGGTTGCGCCAGATAATGGCGCAGGAAGAATGTCCACTCCGCCTTGTCCACGGCCGGGTCGTAGCGCCGGTCGATGATGCGCATCCGCTGGCGGAACATCGCCATGTCGCGCTCCTGGTAACCGCTTTCCCGTTCCGCGTCCGGCTTTTGGCGCTCGTGTGCAAGCCGGGTCAGGCGCAAGGCGGCGCCCAGCAGTTGCGGCCGCAGGGCGTTCTGGTACCAGAAGCGCCGTTTGGCCTCGGCGGCGCCCTCCTCGGCGAGGATGTCCAATGCCTCGATGGCCTGGCCCAGCATCAACCGATGCGGGTCGGCCTCGATCCAGGCATTCAGTTCCGCTTCGCGCTGCGCGCGGCGGCCCACCAGGTTGTTGCGGCGGGCTCCGTCGATCTGCCCTCCGAGATTCTTGAGAACGTTGTTCAGGCTGGCCAGGCGTGACGCGTAGAGAATGCGCGCCGGACTACCCTCGGGAGCGGCGGTCTCGATGATCCGGATCCAGTCCGCGTAGACTTCCACCAGCAGGGGATATCGCCAATCGAAGGTTTGCGAGACGGTCGTGAGGCGGGCGTAGCGCGAGGTGCGCCCCGGGTAGCCCATCGCCATGACGAAATCGCCGTCCTCGAGGCCAGCGGCGGATACCTCCAGGAAGTGCGGCGGCTGGTAGGGCACGTTTTGCTCCGAGTAGTCCGCGGGCATTCCGTCGGGCCCCACGTAGGCACGGTAAAACGCGAAATCGCCGGTATGGCGGGGCCACCGCCAGTTGTCGATGTCGCCGCCGTACTTGCCGATGGCGTCGGCCGGCGAATAGACGATGCGGATGTCGCGGATCTCGAGGCGCTTGATCAGTTTGTATTGCAGACCGCCGAAAAACGAGGCCACCTGGCAGCGGAAGCCGGATTCTGACTCGCACTCGCGGATGAGTTCCTTGCGGCGCTGTTCGATACGGTCCAGACGCTCACGGGGTTCAAGCGCCGGATCCAGACCGCCGGTAACTTTCCCGGTAACATCCGCTACTTCCAGCGTCACGTACACTCTGGAACCCGGAGCGGCGGGCAGTTCCTCGGCCATGCTGGCAGCCAGGAAGCCGTCTTCGAGGTAGTTGTTCTCCGGGGTGGAGTTGAACTGCACCGAGCCGCGCGCGCAATGGTGATTGGTTACCACCAGGCCTTGCGGAGAAACGAAGGACGCGGTGCAGCCGCCCAGCGAGATGACTGCGCCCATGGGAAATGCCGTGAGGTCGGCCAGTGACGCCGGGTCCAGCTTCAGGCCGGTCGCCTGCAGGTCGTCGGAGATGGCGGGGATTTGCTCGGGAGTGAACATGCCCTCCTTGGCCGGGGCCTGCTGTGCCGCAAACGGACTGCAAGACAGGCAGAAGAGGATGGCGATGAGTTTACGGCGCATTGGCATGATGGCTATTCCCGGTGTTCGGTGTGGTGCAAGTATGCACGCTTACGAGGTCCATTGCCCTCTGTGCGCTTCCATGCTTGCTGCGCCAGAGGCGCGGCTGGGTGTTCGCCGGCGTGCCATCGCGTTGCTCCTGCCCCTCCTCGCCCCCGCCGGCCGGGAGTGTTGGAGGCAGGATGCCGGAACCAAGCTACAAGGATGTATTCATGCGTCTCCCGGAAGGCGGGGGCGAGGAGGGGCAGGAGCAACGCGATGGCACGCTAACCAGGGCGCTGGGGGGAAATTTGGCGCGGTCGTCACAGTCCCTTGCGACATGTGCGCCGGTGGGGGGGGGGTTACATAGAGCGTTTTTCGAGGCGGCGTGGCTTTTGGCGCGTTTCGGAGCCGGTGATTTCGCGGAGGCTTCCGGGTGCGCGCAAGCGTACGGGCACGCGCACGCCGAGGCGTTCCCGGATAAGCGCGGTCATGCGCTCCGGCAGGTCCGGCAGTTCGGGATTCCGGGCTTCGGCCTCGATGAAGAATTCGTCGCCCTGAACAACGCAGAGGTAGTCTCCGGCATATTCCGGCAACTCCCGGAGCACGGTTCCTGCGGCCTCGGGGTAGAAATTGATGCCCTTGAACTTGACCATGTTGTCGCTGCGCCCCAAAAAGCCGGCGATGCGGTCGAACGGCAATCCCAGGACGTTGCCGCCCGGCAAGCGGGCGCTGAGGTCGCGAGTATTGAAGCGGATGATGGGGTACGCGTCGTCCTTGTAGAGGCAGGTGCATACGATGTCGCCCGGCTCGCCGTCGGCCGCGGGAGTCTGGGAGGCGGGATCGAGGATCTCCACGAAATGGGCGTCATCCATCACGTGCATTCCGTCCAGATCGGGGCCCTCGGTGGCGATCAAACCGGTGTCGCCCACGCCGTACCAGTCGTACACCGTGTCGGCGGCCCAGGCCGCGGCCAGTTCCTCGCGCGGCATCAGGCCGAGGTGGCTGGAGATCATGCGCACTCGAATGTCGCGTCCCGGCTCCAATCCCCTGTGTCGGGCGGTGTCGGCCAGCTTGCGCAGATAGTCGGCAAAGCCCACCAGCACGTTGGCTCCGAAGCGCGCCATGTTGGCCACCTGGCTCGCCGAGGGTGTTTCGTTGCCGGCGCCTGCCGACAGCAGCACCGCGCGCGTGTAGTGCAGCGCCGCCTCGCGGGCGAAGTGGCCGGCGTTCACCATGCCGTGCGCGTAGCTGGCGTGGATCACGTCGCCGGCCTTCAAACCTTGCAGCAGCCAGGCGCGCGCCACCATCAATGCCTGAAGCTCGCGGCTGCGCGGTCCGAAGAACAGCGGCTGCGGCGTGCCGGTGGTGCCGCTGGTGGTCTGTATCACCAGTCCGGCAGGCCGGGAATCCTCCTGGTCGTCCCGATGCCGGTAGTAATCGCCGAAAGGCGGGTGGCTCTCCACGCTCCTCATCAGGTCCGATTTGGAGAACACCGGCAGCCTGGGGAGGTCTTCAAGGCTGCGGACATCGCCTGGTTCAAGTCCCGCCTCGCCCCACAGACGGCGGTAGAAGGGCGTGGCCCACGCGGTTTCCAGGCAACGCCGGAAGCGGCCTTCCTGGATGGCGCGCAATTCGTCGCGGCTCATGCCGGCAAAGCGCGCCATGAAATCGTCGCCCAAGGGGTATTCGCGCCTCAGCACCGCCGGGTTGGCGATCGAGAAGTAGTCGGGCAGGTGTTCCTTGCTCATGGGCATGGACAGAATAGCCGACCCCACGCGCTTGAGAAGACTTGTGATCGCCGGTGTGATCGCCGGTGCTACTATTTCGCGCCATCTACCGGCTGACGAGTACGGCACCAGGTGGGATGCGCAGCATGAATTCCGCGGGCATAGCGGCAGGCAAAACGGCAGGCGTGCAGGACGGACTGGACGCATGGCTTGCGGCGCTCGGCAATGCGGTTCTTCGCATTGACGAGCCGATGGCGGTGGCGTACGAAGCTACCGCCTTGCAGCACGCCCTGGACGCGGCGGGCCGTTACCCGCCTATCTGGGTGCGGCGGCCGCGGCTTTCCGACGGGCGGACCTCGCCCTTCGGCCTGGTTACGAACCTGACCGCCAGCCGGGAGCTGGTCTGTTCGGCGCTGGGGCTGGAGGATCATCGCAAGGCGGCGGCCTGGTGGGCCGGGCGCCAGGAAGAGAGAATCGAGCCGGTCACGGTGCCGGCCGACGCGGCGCCAGTCCGCGAGACCGTTCTCTCGGGCGACGAAGTGGACTTGCGCCTGTTGCCTGCCACGGTTCAGCACCAGGGGAATCCCGGGCCTTATCTGACCGCGGCCCACGCCACCACCTCCGATCCCGAGTCGGGCATCGACAACTCGGCCATACAGCGTTGCTGGATCAAGGATGCCCGCAGCATGACCTGGTTTCCCTATCCCAATTCCCATAACGCCCGCAACATGCGCGCCTGGCACCAGCGCGGCGAGGCCTGCCCCGTTGCCTTCTGGGTGGGCCATCACCCTGCGGTAAGCGTCGCGGCGCAGGTCAAGCTAGGCTATCCGGAAAGCCACTGGCCGGCCGCAGGCGGGCTGATCGGCGAGCCGCTGCGGCTTACGCCCTCGCTGAATTTCGGCGGCGAGCTGCTGGTCCCGGCCGATGCGGAACTCGTGATCGAAGGGCTGGCGCATCCCGGCGTTACCGAAGCGGACGGGCCGTTCGCCGAATACACCGGCTTTCTGGGGCCCGCGGTGGACGCGCCGCTGTGCGAAGTGCTTTCTCTGTCGTACCGTTGCGGCGCCGTTCTGCACGACTGCGGTTCCGGCCTGGCGGACAACCTGACCCCGGACAACATCGCCATGGAGGGCAGGCTGTACTCGCTGGCACGAACGGTGTCGCCCAATCTGATCAATGTCCATGCTCCGGCCCAGGGCAGGCGTTTTCTGGCGCTGCTGCAATTCGCCGGCGCGCTTCCCGGAGAAGTGCGCGACGCGCTGGTCGCGGTGCTTGCGTGGCGGCGGGTGAAGACGGCGATCGCGCTCGATTCGGACATCGACCTTTTCGATCCGCAGCAGGTGAACTGGGCGCTGGCCACCCGCTTTCAGTGGGACCGCGATCTGCTGCGGCTGGAGAATCTTTCCACGTCGGTGCTGGACCCCTCGCTGGAACCGGGACGTAGGACCGCGGCCAAGGCGGGCCTGGACGCGACCCTGCCGCCCGGCCCCGACGTGCCGCCGGTGGCGCATCCTCACGGACCGGCCTTGCAGCAAGCCCAGGTGATGCTCGACACGCTTATGCGCTCATCGGGAGCCGATTGCTGGCCGGCAAACTGATATACGATAGCGGGAGCGGGCACGTTAAATGAAGTTGGAGCGCTGCGATCGCTCCGAGAAAAGGGAGGAATCCAATATGGTGAATGCATTTCGCCCGGCGCTGGCCGCGGCGGCAGTCGCAATGCTGGCGATGGCGTCCAGCGCCGTGCCGGCGGCGGAACGCCTGGACCCGGCCAACCCGGAACACGCCATCCTCATGGCGCAGAAAATGAACTGCTCGCTCAATGAAGGCGAGACGGTTCTCTACTGGTGGCAGGGCGGGGCCATGAGCCGAATGCCGGGCGAGAAGGATCGGCATGTTTTCAACGTCCAGGGGATGAACATCCGGCAATGCAAGAACTTCCAGGACCCCGAACGCGGTCGCGGCTACCGTTCGGTATCCCGCGAGTTGCTGATCTATCTGGACCCGGACACCAACGAGATCCTGCGCACCTGGACCAACCCCTGGACCGGCGAGGACGTGCAGGTTGCGCACGTGGCCAACGACCCTGTCAACATGCGCGGTCCCTCGTACGCCTATCGCCCCGACGGTTCGGGCTACGTCTTCAACGGCCGATTCATGAAGGGCCGCGTATGGACCACGGGCTACGTTCCGCTGTTCTACACCAATCCGCTGGCGGGCGACTACCAGGAATATGTGGGCGGAACCTATCACGCCATGGAAATGTTGAATGCCTATGCGTACGAGGACGAGTTGCTGGACCCCGAACTGGCGACGCTCAAACGCTATACCTTGTCCTGGGCGCGCACGTCGAAGTGGTTGCCCTGGATGAGGATGGGCGACCGCCCCGGGATGATGATTTTCACCACCGTTGGCAAGCGGGTTGCCGGGATCGATGACCTGAGCGAGCCGCTGCTTGGCGAGCTGCGCAACCGCTATCCCGAATATGCCGAGCCGCCGCCTCTGGACGACGCGCGGCCCAATGTGACCAGTTGGTCGTATTTCAAATCGGTAACCGAGCCGGAGGAGGAGTGGCGGCAATGAGAACAAGCAGAACTCCAGGCCTGATGGCCGCGCTGATCGGCGCGCTTTCGCTGGCCGCGGGCGGCGCTGCCTGCGGCGATCAACTGGACCTCAACGACCCGGACGATCTCATCCGGCTGCAGATGAAGGTCCGCTGTTCGCTGAACGACGGCGAGACTGCGCTGTACTGGTGGGAAGGCCGGATGTACTCCCGCATGCCCGCCGAGAAAGACCGCCACTTGTTCAACGTGCAAGGCATGAATATCCGCCACTGCGAGACCTTCAGCGACCCCGTGCGCGGGCTGGGTTTCGCCGCCCGGTCGCGGGAATTGATGTTCTACCTGGACCCGGACACCAACGAAGTCTTGAGGACCTGGACCAATCCGTGGACCGGCGAGGAAGTGGAGGTGGTGCAGGTGGCCAACGATCCGCCTGGCAACTACCGCGAGACCTGGGCGCGCGACGAGGACGGCAACCCCACCGCGCGGACACCCTACTTCTTCAAGGATGGCGTAATGATGCACGGCGGGGGCGCGGCGCGGCTCTTCTACAGCAATCCCCTGGGCGGCGATTACCAGCAATACGTGGGCGGGATCTATCATGCGATGGAATTCGGCACTTCGGCATCGCCCGTGGACGAGATCCTGGACGCGGACCTTCCGATGGCGCAGGACCGGGTGATTTCCTGGGGGCGCGTGTCGAAGTGGCTGCCGTGGATGAAGATGGGCGACCGCCCCGGCGTGGCGGTGTTCCATACCGCCGGAATGCGCTTGAGCAGCTTCGACGAACTGCCGGCCGTGGTGCTGGATGAAATCAACACGAATTACCCGGAGTACCACGAGCCGCCGCCGATCCGCACCGAGAATCCCAGGGAAACGTCCTGGACCGTATTCAAGGACTACATCGACGCGAAGCGCGATACGGAGAACTCCAGCGACTGACCCCGTCTGAAATCCTGCGAACGTAGGTTGTGCGCTTTTGCGTTGCTTGCTCTGCTCCTCGTCCCCGCTGGCCGGGAGACGCATGAATCCTTCCATGGAGCTTGGTTCCGGCATCCTGCCTCCAACACTCCCGGCCAGCGGGGACGAGGAGCAGAGCAAGCAACGCAAAAGCGCACAACCCAGCACGCCGTGTCGCGCCGCCGCGGTAGCCGTCACGCTACAGTAGCCCCACCTCGCCCCCCGCCTTGCGGGAGTGTTGGAGGCAGGATGCCGGAACCAAGCTCCATGGACGGATTTATGCGTCTCCCGAAAGGCGGGGGGCGAGGTGGAGCGGGGTCAACGCTCCAGAAGAACGCTGAGGCAGGATGCGGGTTTATTCTTCCGCGGTTGTGGCCTGTTGCAGGTAGGCGATGAGATCGGCGCGGTCGCGCGCCTTGCGGATGCCCGCGAAGATCATCTTGTTGCCGGGAATGACCTCGGAGGGGTTTCGCATCCACTCATCCAGGGTGTCAGGCGTCCAGGTGAGTTCGGCGGCCAGCAACGCTTCGGAGTAGGCGTAACCGGCCGCGCTGCCGGCAGGTCGGTCGAGAAAGCCGCGCAAGTTCGGTCCCAGTAGCTGGTTCCCTTCCGCGATCAGGGTGTGGCAGGCGCGGCACTGGATATACAGGCGCCGGCCGCGGTCCGGATTGGCTGCCGCCAGCAGGGTGGCGAGGTCTTCCTCCTGCTGAACGGGCGGCGCAGCGCCGGGCTCCGATTCAGTCCCGGCGCCGGCGGGCTGTTGTTCGCCATCCCCGCAGGCGGCGAGCGTCACTCCCACCGCCGCCATCAACGGCGCAAGCTGGATTGCGCGAATCAACTCTCTTCCGCCGCCGCCATTGACTCCGCGGCGGCATGGATCGCGCGCCGAATGCGCGGGTAGGTGCCGCATCGGCAAATGTTCGTAACCGAGCGGTCGATCTCGTCGTCGCTGGGCGCCGGATTTTGCGCCAGCAGCGCTGCCGCCGCCATCACCATGCCGGGCTGGCAGTAGCCACATTGCGGGACCTGTTCGTCGATCCAGGCCTGTTGCACCGGGTGGATCTGGCCGTCGCCGGACAATCCCTCGATGGTGGTGATATTGCGGCCTTCGGCGGCTGCGGTATTGATTCGGCAGGAGCGCACGGCGACTCCGTCCATATGCACCGTACAGGCGCCGCACAGGGCGATGCCGCAGCCGTACTTGGCGCCGGTCAGGTAGAGGTGATCGCGCAGCGCCCAGAGCAGCGGCATGTCGCCGGGCACGTCAACGGTTACCGCGCGGCCATTCAGATTGAAGCTTGCCACGGCGGAGCAGTTTATCACGCACAAGCGACGCCATCTCTGCCAAGCCACGCCAGCCAAGCCAACCCGTCCCGGCCCGGTCCGGCCTTTGCATCTCGAACCTCAGACCTTCAGGCGCAGGCGAAACCACTCGGCGAGTTCTTTCTCGCTGATCCGGCCTGCCGCGACTCCCTGCATGATCCGAACCGCTTCAAGCCGGTTGAAGCGGATTGCTTCGCTGTTGTCGGCGAGGAAGAGGCGCGCCGCGACCCAGGCTGTGCGCTTGTTGCCGTCAACGAAGCCGTGGTTTCTTGCCAAGCCATAGGCATACGCTGCGGCCAACTCGGCAGCATCGGCGTCTCCGTATGCAGCATGGTTCGGCGGGCGCGGCAGCGCACTTTCGATAGCTCCCTCGTCCCGAACGCCGTCCGCCCCTCCATGCTCGGCAAGCTGCCGATCGTGAATGGCATACACAACTGCGGCAGCCACCCAGCGCCACGGCCCGCTGGCGGCGCTCACTTCGCCAGCGCTCGAAGCACCTCGCGATCTTCATGCATGATCTGCTCGGCCGATTCCATCTGGCGTGCGAATTCAGGGTTGTAGGGAGTCAAACGAAAGGCATTGCCGGGCGCTTCCGTGAGGTACAGTCTGTCGCCCTTCCTGACTCGCAATCGCGTCATGGCTTCCTTCGTGAGAATGATGCCGGACGACGCGCCAACGGTAGTGATTTTGAAAGAAGGTATTGGCCTCTCCATCTATATAATAACAATTATAACTTCGCGGGCTCAGAACTCATGGACGGACTCATGGACGGAGCCTGCGACGGAGCCTCAGGAGCATGACCCTCGCGGCAGAACCAGTGAAGGCCGCAGGTCAATCCTCGTCAGGGGTTTTCGTCGAGCGGATTGATATGACGCACGCCAGAGAAACGCCTGAAATCGTAATCCGCGGAGCAGATGGTGGCGCCCAGTTCGATAGCCATCGCCGCAATGTGCGCGTCGGTAACCAGGTTGCCCCCTGTTCCGTTCAACTGCACCAGATTACGCAGGATCGGCCAATGATGATCGCCTGGAAAAACGGCGCCCACATACGGCAAGTCAAGCCACTCGTTCATGATGTCAAGCGCTTGGCGCGAACGTAGCGGGCGGGCGAATACACCGGGATGGGTGGTGATGCGCAGAAAGGCGAGCAAGCAGACCCACGGCAGCCCCACATGAGATTGACCAGACAGGGTTTCCTCCAGCCACTTGCGCGCGGCGCGATGATGGGGAGCATCGGAGTTCACCGCATATATCAGAAGGTTGGCGTCAATCAGGATCATTTGCGCAGGCGCAGTTCCCGGGCGATTTCCTCATTTTCGAGTTGGTCGGCCACATCCAGCGCCTTGACAAGATTGTAGGAACCGACAACGGCGCCCATTGACACAGGCCGCACCCGATAGGGTCGAGCAGTAATTGCGATGCGATCCTTTTCGATGCCCATGCGCAGGGCCTGATTGACGACGGCTTTGAAAGACTGCCCGGTTTGATGGCCGATTTTCTTCAACTTGCGAAAAGTTTCGTCCTCTATGGTAATGGTGGTGCGCATCAAGCTTCTCCAACGCCACGAACAAAAGCGGCCGGGAACAAAAAGCGGTAGAGGAAGCATCATAGCATCATACAAAGGCACATCAACTCCTCATTATCTTCACGATCCTCATTACTCGTTGCTGCCGCTTCGTAGCGCCGCGATTGCCAGGATTTCCCGGATGCCAGCCGAACTGTGTGCGCCGAACGGTTTATTATTCGTTTCGCTATGATGAGAACAAACGCTTCATCCCCCGGACGGACGGGTCCGGATTCCATCGACCGGCCCTGTCTGCCGCTCAACCGCCGTGAACTGCTGGTCGCTGCCGGCGCCTTGCTGGCCGCGCCTGCTTTTGGACTGCGCGTGGCGATGGCCCGCGAAGAGGGCGAACCGCTGAATGCCTGGGTAACGCTGGACGAGCAGGGCGCAGTAACGATTCTGTGTCCGGTTGGCGACATGGGACAGGGCATTCTGCACAGCCTGCCCCTGATGCTTGCCGATGAGATGGAAGTTGCCTGGGATGATGTTCAGGTGCGTTACGCCCCCCTGGACCCGGGCGCCTATGGCAACCCCATGCGCCTGGACCGCGGCCAGGGTTCCGGCAACAGCGTGTCGGTGATGGGTTATCACAAAAGCCTTCGCCAATCCGGCGCCGCGGCCCGCGAGATGCTGGTTGCGGCTGCGGCCGAGGTCTGGGGCGTGCCGGTCTCGGAGTGCTACGCCGAGCAGTCGCGGGTGTGGCACAATGGCCGCTCGCTCAGTTACGGGGAACTGGCCGGCAAAGCCTCAAGCATGCCCGTGCCGGAGAGCCCGAGGCTCAAGTCGCGGGAGGAGTTCCGGCTGATCGGCAAGCACGCCCCGCGCAAGGACAGTGCCGCGAAGGTGATGGGCACGTTTCCATTCATGGCCGACTCCGCTGGTGGCCAGGAGGCTTTGCATGCCACCTTGCTCAATGCACCGCGCCGCGGCGCGCGCCTCAAGAACCTCAGCTTCGAGGCGCCGGAGGGCGCCTGGCCCAAGGTTATGGCCATCGGCGATGAAGCGGTGGCCGCGGTGGCCGAAGACTACTGGACGGCTTCCTCGGCGCTGGAGCAGGCAGAGGTGGTTTGGGAGGGCGGCGACACCAGTAGCACGGAATCCGTGTTCGAGGAACTGCGCGGCGCCCTGGCCGGCGAGGATGGACGCACTTGGGTTGAAGCTGGCGATCCGGAGGCGGTGCTTGCATCGGCCCCGCAAACGCTGGATGCGACCTACGAGGCGCCCATCCTGGCTCACGCCAACATGGAGCCGCTGGGGGCTACGGCCCGCTTCAGCGGCGACGGATGCGAGTTGTGGATTCCTTCGCAAAATCTGCAGCGCGTGCAGGCCGATATCTGCAACCGGTTCGACCTGGAGCCGGAACAGGTGCTGATGCACCACTGCAACATGGGTGGCGCGTTTGGACGGCGCATCGAGTCGGAAGTGGCCGTGCAGGCCCTCTCGATTGTGAAGGCGTTGCACGAGCAGGGACTGTCCGAACGGCCGGTTCGACTGGTATGGAGCCGCGAGCAGGACATGCGCCACGACTGCTACCGGCCGCCCTACGTGGCGCGGCTGCGAGCGGCGCTGGACGAGTCCGGTCGTCCCAGCGCATGGGCGGCGAAGTCCGCTGGACACTCGCTGCTGGCCGAGCGCTGGCCGTGGATGGTGGAAGAGACAGCGGACCCCTCATCGGTGGGCGCTCTGTTCAACGACCTGTACGCCATTCCCAACCGCCGGGTGAGCTACGTGATGCGGCAAATGCCGGTACGCGGCGGGTTCTGGCGTAGCGTGGCCGCCAGCATGAACTCCTTTTTCGCCGAGAGCTTCCTTGATGAGGTGGCGCATGCCGGCGGCCGCAATCCGGTGGAGTTGCGCGCCGAACTTGCCGACGACCCGCGCGCGCTGAAAGTGCTGGAGGTGGCGGCCGAAGGCTGGACCGCGCAAAGCGGCATAGCGGTGGCCAAGCTGTTCTCCAGCTACATCGGCACGCAGGTGGAACTGGAGAGCGACGACGGCGCATGGCGGGCGCGCAGGATCCGCGCCGCCGTGGACTGCGGACTGGCGGTGGACCCGAACAACATCGAGGCGCAGATCGAGGGCGCCATCATTTATGGCTTGAGCGCCTTGCTGTTCGGAGAAATCAACCTCGAGAGCGGGGCGGTGGCGGAAGGCAATTTCGACCGCTACCGGATGCTGACGCTGTCCAACACGCCGTCCATCGAAGTGGTATTGATTGCCTCGGACCAGCCGCCTACCGGCATCGGCGAGCTCGGCACGCCTTTGGTGGCGCCGGCTTTCTGCAACGCGCTGTTTGCCGCCACCGGCCGCCGCGTCCGCAAGCTTCCGCTCCGGGACGAAGACCTCAGAGCCTGAGCGCCTTGGATCCTGAGCGTCTCAGAGCCTGAGCGCCACGGGTCTGGCCGCGGGCCTTGGGGGCTGCGCTGCGCTTCAGCGGGCTCAGTTCAGTCCGGTATCCAGCAAATGCAGCCGCGGCCGTTTCCGCAAGCGCTTGCGGAAGTTGGAGAAATGCGGAGGCAGCGTTGCGGCCAGGAAGCCGATTTCCAGCGCATTGAGCCAGCGGCGGGCGGTCTGCTGGCCCACGCCCACATCGCTGGCCAGCCGGCTCAGGTTCAGTTCCCGCGCCGTGCTGGCCGCCGCCAGACGCACGAAGTCCTCGAATGAGCGCAGGTTGGAAACCTGCATCACCTCGCGCAAGTCGCGCTCTACGTAGGTGCGGAAGTAGTCGCCCAGCCATTCCCGGGGCGATAGCCCTCGCTCGTGAATGCGGGGGTAAAAGCCTGCGAAGAGGGTGTTCCAGCGATTCACATTCGGCGCGGCGGATTTGATGGGTTCCGCCGCGAGATAGTGCGCGGGGTCGAAGGGCTCCCGCGCCAGCAGTTCAGCGAGAGATAGCGGCAGAAGTTTGAGAAGCGCAACCCGTCCCGCCAGGGTTTGCGAGACCGATTCCATCAGCAGCAGGTTCTGCGAGCCGGTCAGTATGAAGCGCCCGGGACGGTGATTTTCATCCACCAGAACCTGTATGTAGGACAGCAAATCGGGCGCCCGCTGCACTTCGTCAATGACCATGCGGTTCCGGGAGGACAAAAAGCCCCGGGGATCCTCCAGCGCCTGCGCGCGAACATCCGGCGCCTCCAGCGAGTGGTACTCGTGGTCCGGGAAAAGCGCCCGGCAGAGCGTGGTCTTGCCTGATTGCCGTGGTCCCATGATCGTCACCACCGGGTGTTGGTTGGCGGCGGCAAGCACGGAGTTGGATATGTGGCGGACGAACATCAACGATGCCTTTGGTCGTCAGTTTGATGATCCTATCATGAAAGTGACATCTGCCTGATGCCCGACACGCCTTGCTTGTCACGACCTGCTAGACACGTTCGACACACGTTCGACACGCCTTGCGACACGTCTCGCGGCTGTGGAGACTGCCCGGATTTTGGCCGCGGCAGCAGTCTTGGCCGTAGTCTGTCGCGGCGGTAGTCGCAGCGGTAGTCTTTGCATGGGGGCGGTTCGGGTTTACTCTTTTCGGCACAAGCCGAAAAAGGAGAGGGGAGATGCGGACATTGGCCGTAACCGTTGCGCTGGCGCTGCTGGCTTCGCCTGCGAGCGCCACCAACTCGAAGCCGGAACTGGCGAAGGTCCTTGAGGATCTGATGGCCTGGCTGCCGGGAGAATACACTTCCGTCCCGCAAGTCTTCCTGGAGCGAAATCTGGGCGCTCCTCCCGATGGGGAGCATGACACCTTCTACAGGGTCTTCGCCAAGATCGACGCGCCTCATCTGGCCGAGCATGTCATCTACACGCAGATCAGACTGGACGCCGACGACGGCCCGATATTTCCTGGACAGCAGGTCGTTTTTCTGATTCGGATCGACGAGGAGCTCGGCGCGGTTTCCATTTCCGGCCGGCGTATCAAGGATCCGCAGAATTTTGTGGACGCGCATCTGCGTCCCGACGTGTGGCCGGACCTTCAGCCGGACCCCAATTTCGGCGGCAACTGCAGCTTCAACTGGCGGCGCCACGGCCAGCAGTTGCGAGGTCTGCTCGGCCAGTTCGGCGAGTGCACCATGGTGTCGAAGAACACCGGCCATCAGATGACCTGGGACGCGGAGTGGATCCTCAACCCCGAGGAGCTCTGGATTTATGACAACGGCTACCTGGAAGACGGCGCGCTGATTTCCGGGCGCCTGGACCGCACCCACTTGCGCATGTACAAGGCGCAACGCTACGAGTGTTTCGCCGCGCTGCGTTTCGAGGACGGCAGCAATCAGGTGATCAATCCCTTCTTCATGCATGACCGCGGCGACATCTTGACCATCGCTGCCGCCGGGCCCGAACCGCGCGACGTCCATCTGGAATTCCTGACCTCTCTGTGGCCTTCGAGTTCCGGGCGCAACTTTGTGGATCTCATGCGTCTGACGCTGCATGACGGCGAGCCCGGCAATTATTCGGAAGAGGACGTGATCGGCAATGCCTGGGCCACGCCGGAAAGCGGCCGGGTAGGCTTTACCGCCGGATGGGCCTCCGCCCGGTGCAAGCTGGCCGACCCGCAAGATCCCCGCTATATCGAAGCGATGCGCTGGAAGGGCGAAGACTGACTCGCCGCCCGGGTGTAGGGTCCTGCGTACCTCCGGCCTTGTTGCCCTGCATCCCCTTCCGTGGAGACGCATGAACCCATCCGTGGGGCTCGTCGGCGGCTGTCCTGCCGCCGACGCTCCTCGGAAGGGGATGCAGGGCAACAAGGCCTAACCCGGATATTCGCCAGCACCTTGGTAATCGCGCAGGATTTCGCCGCTGTGCCCTGGTTTGTGCGCTGTCGCGTTGATCGCTGCGCTCCTCGCCCCCCGCCTTTCGGGAGTGTTGGAGGCAGGATGCCGGAACCAGGCTCCATGGACGGATTCACGCGTCTCCCGAAAGGCGGGGGCGAGGAGCGCAGCGATCAACGCGACAGCGCACCGGCGAACGCATAGTGCGGACTAACTTGCGGGGCTTTTTCGGAGGTGGGCGAGCCATACAGCGGTGAGCAGGAAATACATCTGCATCAGCAGCGACAGGTCCCACTCGATGATGTCCTGAAAAGCGTCCTTGTTGTCCATGTAGTTCATGACCGGAATGCTGGCCCCACCGAAGAACAGCATGCCCAGGCAGCAGGCTTTCTTCGTCCGCGTAAGCCATCTCGATGCGAAGCCCTCGAGGCGGCGCAGCGCCATCAGTTGAGCGACCAGAGTGAGGCCGAAGTAAAGAATCGTGCCGAATCGGCGAAGAAGAAAATAGATGTCGCCCTCGCTGCCGAGAAACGCCGTATAGAGGACCAGGAACACTGCGCCGCCCGTTCCCACGGCCGTGACCATGGGCGCTGCCCGTCCGCTTCCGTCCATGATCAGGGCGGACATTCGCCGCCAGTACATCACCAGCAGCACCGCCGAGCACACCATGCCCACCTTGAACAGGTAGTAGCTGATGCCGTAGCGGCCCGCGGAACTGATCGAGGTGCAGCCCTCGAAATAGGGGACGCAGGCCGGCACCAGCCCCTGCGCGCTTGAGATCGCATAGCAGAGGTTGACGGTAAACGTGGGAACCAGCGCAGTAAGAAGCGCTACAACCACGGTGCTTCGCTCAGCTTTGATGGGTATTCCTCACTTTGCTGCCCTCAGCATGCTGTTCCGCGCGGCAACCGGCTGCCGTTCACGAATTGCGGGAGCTCAGATAGGAACCTTCGGATATGGCCTGCCAGCCGGAAATCCCGTCCTGGAACTTGCGGTAGGACTCAAGTATCCGCGCGGCCAGCGGGTCGCCCTCGGCCAGTTCATCCAGGATTCGATTGGCGGCTTCGCGCAGGCGCCTCAGCACTTCGTCTGGAAAACGCCGCAACTGCACGCCGTGCCGTTCCACCAGGATCTGCAGAGCCTGCACATTGCGCGCCATGAATTCCGAAAGCATGCGGTGGTTGATCGCGGCGCAGGCCGTTTCGATCAGCTTCTGCAGGTCGGCGGGCAGCGCCTCCAGCGCCTCGCGGTTCACGATCACTTCAATGGAGCCCGCCGGTTCATGCCAGCCGGGAAAGTAGTAGTAAGGCGCCGCCTGATAGAGTCCCAGCGGCAGGTCGTTGTAGGGGCTGGCCCACTCCGTGGCGTCGATCAGTCCCGTCTGCAGCGCGGTGAACAGTTCTCCGGCGGCCAGGGTGACCACGGTGGCGCCCAGACTCCGCAACACGTCTCCTCCCAGCCCCGGCATGCGAATCTTCAGGCCCGAGAAGTCCTCCACGGAACGAATTTCGCGGCGGAACCAACCGCCCATCTGGGCACCGGTGTTGCCGCCGGGAAAGGGAACCAGTCCATAGGGCTCGTAGCATTCCCGCCACAATTCCATCCCGCCTCCATAGGCCATCCAGGCGTTGAATTCCGCCGGCAGCATCCCGAAGGGAAAACCGGTGAACAACTGAGTGGCGGGCGCCTGCCCTTTCCAGTAGGCCGGAGCCGAGTGGCCCATCTCCACGCTGCCGCGCGACACCGCGTCGAACACCTCGAACGCCGGCACCAGTTCGCCGGCGGCATAGACCTGCACGCCAAGCCGGCCCCCGGACGCTTCCCGCAGCATGTCCGCCAGCGCCACCGCGGTGGTGCCGAAGCCCGGCAGCCCCGGCGGCCAGGCCGTTACCAGTCGCCAGCGGTAGCGTTGGCCGACCGACGTGCCGCCTGCTTCCGCGCCAGCGCCCGAACCTGCTTCCCCGCCTTCTGGGCCTCCGCCGCGCCCACACCCGGCCACCGCCGCGCCGGCCGCTCCGGCGGCGCCGGCAGCGAGCAACTTCAGGAACCGTCGGCGCTGGGCAGTCATTGAGCCCTCCGGGGGCGGTCAATGGGGCAAGAATAACCCAGCGCCTTGTCTCGCGGGGAACCATGCCGGAGCGGATACCGGTAACGCATGCGTGAGCTTTTGTTCGCTATCATTGCGCCATGAATACCACAAACCCGCTCGCGCCCGGCAAGACCCAGGGCGACGCACTGGTCGGCCCTCTGGCCGCAGTAACTGTAGTGACCGGCGACATGGAGCGCTGCCGCCGCTTTTTTTGCGACCTCATGGGTCTGGAGTTGGCTCTCGACGAAATACCGGAACATACCCGGGCGCCGCTGACGCGGCTCTGGGGCTTGCAGGATGCCGGCGATTGGGAGCACGCCCTGTACCAGCAACCCAACAGCCCCGATATGCCCTTCGTGAGGGTGATCGGTGTGGCCGGTGAACGCCCTGCGGTGCGGCCGGGCATGAACGCCCTGCTGGAAGGTGGCTTGGCGGTAGGTTTTGCCTGCGCCGACATGGAGGAACTGATCGCCAAAAGCGAGAGCATGGGCTTCGGAAACGTGGCCGGCGTAACCCGCATTCCGCTGCACCGGCCGGACGGGTCCCCCTATGAGGCACTGGAAACGCACCTGCGCGCCCCGGAGGACGTATACGTGCTCGGCATCGCCCGGCCTTCCGACCTGGCTCCGATCTGTCCGATCGCCGACGGTGGCCTTACCGGTGGGCCGGCGTATTCCAGCCAGGTGATCAACAATGGCCAGCGCAGCCTGGATTTCTATACGGAGGTGCTCGGCTACGAGGTGCGCCGCGATATCCAGTTGCCGTCGGAAGGGCCCTCCGGCGGCCTGCTCGACGTGCCGCCCGGCTCGAACATGCGTTTCCTGCAGGTGTTCGCCCCGGGGTCCGAGAGTCGCTACCTGGTGTTCCTCGACTGGTTCGAGACCGGCGTTGAAGCCGTGGCTCCCTCCCGGCCGCCGAATCGCGGCATGGTGATGTGGTCGTTCCTGGCGCAGGACCTGAACGCGGTGCTGGCCCGCGCCGAGCGATTCGGAGCGGAGCCGTTGTGCGGGCCGGAGATCGTCGATGCGCGGCCGTTGAGTTCCGTGACCCGGCGCGCGACGCTGGCCGCGCCCAACGGTTTCGCCATCGAACTGGTCGAAGAGGCCGCCAGCTGAAGCCTGCCGTGACCGGCCCATAGCCCTCGTAACGGGAAGTTCACATAAGTAACGAAAACGTAATTTCCGTGTAACAGGAAAGTTATCCGCCGCTGCTGAAATGCGCGCATCCCCGGCTTGAGGACGATGCGCGTTCCATGGCGATCAGAAAATACCTGTGGGCGGCGGCAGCCGCGTCGCTGCTGGCCGTAACACCGGCGCTGGCCGAGGAACAAGCCGAAACGCCGGCGCAGGGCATGGAAGAGATCGTGGTGCTGGGCGCCTACCGGCCCACGGCGCTGACCCGCAGCCGTGACTCCGAGTCGGTGATGGATGTGCTGTCCTCGGAAGACTTCGCAATCACCGGCGATTCCAGCGTGGTGGATGCTCTGGCCCGGGTGCCCGGCCTTACCGTGGTGGACAGCAAGTACGTCTATGTGCGCGGCCTGGGCGAACGCTATTCGAACACCGTGTTCAACGGCTCGCCGCTTCCCAGCCCGGATCCCACCCGACGCGTGATACCTATGGACATGTTTCCCACCGGCGCGCTGGAAAACGTCGATATTCAGAAAACTTATTCGCCGCGGCTGCCCGGCGACTTTTCCGGCGGTCTGGTAGCCATGGCCACCCGCGCGGCTCCGGCCGAGCCGGTGCTTGAACTCAGTGTGGGGATCGGCGGAAATTCCGGGACCACCGGCGATAGCGGCTTGCAGTTTGATGGCGGCAGCCGCGACTGGCTGGGAATGGATGACGGAACCCGCGACCTGCCTGCGGAACTCAACCGCATTACCGAGAACGGCGCCAGGTCGCTCAACCTGGTGAGCGACGAGGAACGCGCCAGGGCCGGTCGCTCGCTCAACCGTGACTACAACACCGAACTCAAGGAAATTCGCCCGAACGCCAGCGTTTCCGGCCGCTGGGGGGGCGGTGTCCAGGTCAACGGCGGCGACCTGGGGTTTCTGATTTCGGCGCGTTATGCCAATGACTGGACTTACCGTGACGAGGAGCGCCGTACCTTCGGCCTTGCTGGCGTTGGCGGCGATTTGTCGGTTCTGGACGAAGGCGCCCAGAGCCGCACCCGGAACATGATCGACCTGTCGCTGTTGGGCAACGTGGAGTGGGACGTGAATGCGAGCGCCTTCCTTCGCAGCACCACTTTCGTGACGCGCCGCACCGACCGCACTTTCCTCAGGGAGTTCAATTTCTTCTCGGAGAACGACATCCACGTGGCCGACACCACGCTGGAATTCGTCGAACGCCAGCTATTGAGCCAGCAGTTCGCCGGCGAGCACTTTATCGAGGCGGCCAATTCGCTGGTCATCGATTGGTCGCTCACCTGGTCGGTGGCCACCCGCGAAGAGCCGGACACCCGGTTCTACCGCTTCGAACGGTTCAACGAAGCCGAGAACCTGTTCGCCTTTTCCGACACCGGCCAGTCCAACGAACGGAGTTGGGAGGACCTTCAGGACGAGGCGCTGAACTATGCGCTGAACCTTTCCCTGCCAATCGAGTTCTGGTCGGATTCCGACGGCGAGTTGTCCGCCGGGCTGTCCTACCTCGACAAGCAGCGTGACTCCTACTTCCGCCGCTTCCGTTTCCTCACCGACTTCTCGCGCAACAACTTGCACAGCCAACTGGGCCAAACGCCCGATCTGATCTTTGCCGACGATCTGATCGCAGAGGATCTGTGGGAATTGCAGGAAACCACGCAGCCCACGGACAACTACACGGCGGGACACACTCTGGGGGCGGCCTACCTGATGGCGGACCTCAACCTCGGCTTGAACTGGCGGTGGATGTTCGGCGCGCGCTACGAGGATTCCACCCAGGACGTTACCACCTTCGAGCTGATCGATCCGACGCGCCAGAACGCCCGCGAACTGGCCGAAGGCGCCTTGTTGCCCGCCATGACCCTCACCTGGCTGCCTGGGGGCGGAGAAACCCAGCAACTGCGCCTGGGATATAGCCGCACGCTCAACCGGCCGGACCTCAAGGAACTGTCCGCAGCACCGTACATCGATCCCGAGGAACGCTACACGGTGGTGGGCAACCCCGATCTCCAGATGGCTTCCATCGACAACCTGGATCTGCGTTGGGAGTACTACTTCGACAACGTCAACAACGTCCAGGTGGCATTTTTTCACAAGAAATTCGAGGACCCCATCGAGCGTGTGATCCGTCTGGGCGCTGGCGGGATACGCACCTTCGCCAACGCCGAATCAGCCAGGCTTCAGGGCGTCGAGGTTCAGTTGCACACCGAGCTGGGCCTGATTTCGGACGCGCTGCAGGACTTCGACTTCAAGGTGAATGTCTCGCTGGTGGATTCCGCGGTGGACATCGGTCAGGCGGGAGCGCAACAGACCAGCACCGAGCGCGAACTGGAAGGCCAGTCGCCCTGGGTTGCGAACCTGCAGTTCGGCTACGACAACCCGGACCTGGACCTGCAGGCGGCGCTGCTGTTCAACATGGCCGGTGAGCGGATCGTGGACGTTGGCACCCAGGGGCTGCCTGATTCCTACGAGCAGCCGGTGGCGCGGCTGGACTTCAATTTCCGGCAGGCGGTCGACTTGTTCGGCTTTCCAATGCGTCTGCAAGTGAAGATTCGCAACCTGCTGGACGACGACTTCGAGGTTCTGCGGGGCGGCCGGGTGGAAAGGCTCTTTAGTCGGGGGCGCTCCGTCAGTTTTTCCGTGGACATTCAGTTTTAGTGCCGTGACTGGCTCGAATTGTTGTTTGGGCCGGCGGGTTCGGCCTGGGGCGTTCGCCGGTGCGCTATCGCGTTCCCTCTCTGTGGGGAGACGCTGCAAGGCACTTCCCTGTGTGCTCTGCTCGGGCATCCTGCCCTCGCAAGCTCCCCGCAGAGACGGAAAGCGAATGCGCGTAAACCAGGGGACAGGGGCGAAATCCAGCGCGATCATCAAAGAGGGCACGCGAATGTGCGCAACCCGGCGCAGCGGGGATCAGTTCGGAGCGATCATGATGGACTCCGGTGGAGTACGGGGGTTGGCGGCCACGCTATGTGCCGCCGTGCTTGTGGCTGCCTGCGGCGGCGGCGATTCCAACCAGGACATCGTTTTTGCGACGGCCCCGCCCGCGGCCCCTTCGGTCAACCCGGAGCCCCCCGCACAGCGCAACGATCCCTTCCCGGTGTCCGAAGTTTTCGACGGCAACGGGAACCGGGTTGGGCTGGATCCCATGCTGAACGAAAATGGAACGCCCAGCGATTCCTCGCCCGATCTGCAGGGCGCCGAATGGCTTTTCACGTCCAGTTCGCCGGACTTGCAGGGCGATGCCTACGCCATTTCCCTGGGCGGGAAATTTGAGGACGTGGATTACGTGGGCGCCTTCCCGCAGGACAGTTCCGCTGTCTGGACCGAGGGCTGGACTGTGGGAGTGCATGGGAACAGCACCGTCTGGCAGCCCAAGGGCGATCCCGGCTCCGACAGCAGTTGCCCGGATGGCACCACGTTCGTGCAAGCGCAGACCTTGCCCGAGTCTGTGGGCGGGGGTTCCATGGACCTTTGCCAGTTGGCCCGCCGTTACGACACGGACGGCCAGACCATTACGCTCACGGGCGACAACATCTATCGTCTGGCTGCCGGCTTTCCGGGCACCTACATCGGCAACGGCGAGACGGCGGACGGCAACAGCGGCAACGATGTGTCCTTAACCCTGGTCATCGAGTCCGGCGTTCTGATTCTGGGTTCGCAGCAGGAGGCCCTGATCATTACGCGCGGATCGCGCATTGAGGCCTCGGGCACCGCGGAGGATCCCATCGTCATGACCTCCAGGGATCAGTTCGACGACTGGGTGGAAGGACGCGCGCGTTCCGACGGACGCGGCGAATGGGCCGGTCTGGCGCTGATGGGTTATGCGCGCTCCAATGAATGCGGCAATCCCTGCGACGTCAACGCCGAAGGCAACATCGGCTCGTACGGCGGCGCCTATGATTCGGACGACAGCGGCTTTATCCGTTACCTGGTGATCCGTCACGCGGGCAACGACATCGACGGCAACGGCAACGAGCTCAATGGCCTGACTCTGTTCGCCACGGGATCGGCAACCGAGGTGTCCTACGCGCAGGTGCACTACGGGTTCGATGACGGCGTGGAGCACTTCGGCGCCACCGATCACATGGACCACATCGTGATCACGGGCGCACGCGACGACTCCTTCGACTGGGGTCAGGGATACCGCGGCACCGCCCAGTTCGTTCTGATCATCCAGGCGCGGGATGACGGCGACCGGGGGATCGAGGCCGATAATGACGGCGACAATCCCCTGGCCATGCCGGTGTCGCGTCCCACATTGGCGAACTTCACCATTCTGGGGGCAGCCGACAGCCAGGAGACCAGCTCGGACGGCATTCTGCTGCGGCGCGGAACCGGCGCCCGCATCTACAACTTCCTGGTAGCCGATTTCCAGGATGCTTGCCTGGACGTGGACGGAAGCGCTACGGAGGCTCTGTTCGGCGGCGATCTGACCATCGAGAACTCGCTGTTCTACTGTCCCGCAAAAGAGGTCTACGAAAGCGGCGATGACGACGTATCGGGCGCCGCGATCGCCAACTGGGTAAACCGCGATCCTCACAATCAGGTCGCCAACCCCAACCTGCGCGCCGACTACCGGCCCAATCCGCCGGAGGCCGACGTGACGATCGCCAATTTTGTGTCGGCCGACTACATCGGCGCCTTCGCCCAGGATGTCGACGACAATTGGACCGACGGCTGGACGGTGTCCCTCAACGGCAACAACACCGTATGGGAATCGGCAGTGGACAACTCTGCTGCCGACGGCAGTTGTCCCACAGGGACCACCGCGGACGGCAGCCTGAGCCTGCCCGCGAGCGCCGGCGGCGGCCAGATGGATCTGTGCCGGATGCAGCGCCGCTATGACAGTGACGGCGCCACAGTGACGCTTACCAATGACAACATTTACGCACCGGCTTCCGGCTTTCCCGGAACCTACATCGGCAATGGCGATGCCGTCGACGGCAACGCGAGCAATGATGTGTCGGTGGAACTGAAAATCCAGAAGGGAACCCTGATCCTCGGGTCCTCCGGCGAGGCCCTGATCATCACCCGCGGCTCCCGGATCGAAGCCGATGGCACAGCCGAGGACCCGATCGTCATGACCTCCCGACGCCAGTTCGAGGATTGGGCGGCGGGCGGTGATGGCACAGCGGGGCGCGGCGAGTGGGCTGGTCTGGCGCTGATGGGTTATGCGCGCTCCAATGAGTGCGGCAATCCCTGCGACGTGGCGGCCGAGGGCAATATCGGCGCCTACGGCGGCAACGACGATTTTGATGACAGCGGCTACCTCCGCTACCTGGTGATTCGCCATGCGGGAAATGACATCGACGGCAACGGCAACGAGCTCAACGGCCTGACCCTGTTTGCTACAGGGTCCGCCACCCGGGTCTCGTACCTGCAGGTGCACAAGGGCCTGGATGACGGCGTGGAGCATTTCGGCGCCACGGATTTCATGGATCACATCGTGATTACGGATGCGGCCGACGACTCCTTCGACTGGGGCCAGGGCTACCGCGGCGGCGCGCAGTTCGTGATGATTCGCCAGGCTGCGGATGACGCCGACCGCGGCATTGAGGCCGACAATGACGGCGATGCGCCCAACGCGGAACCGATTTCCGGTCCGACGCTGGCCAACTTCACCCTGATTGGCACCGAAGAAGGCGGGGGCACTACCATCGGAGTGCTGCTCAGGCGCGGCACCGGGGCATTCATGTGGAACAGTGTGATTGCCGGATACAACCGTTGCGTGGATTTCGACAATGAAGCCACCTTCGGCCGCTACAACACCGGCGCGATCGAGTTTCGCAATAGCGTGGTGTCCTGCGCCACCAACTTCGACGAGGAATAGCGGTATTTCAGGTGAGACTTCTCCGACTGTCCGGATTTGGCCTTTCCTCGCCCCCTCCCTCCGCTTTTCGGGAGACGCATGAACCCATCCTTGGGGCTTGGTTCCGGCATCCTGCCTCCAACACTCCCGAAAGGCGGGGAGAGGGGGCGAGGAAAGGCCAAATCCGGACAGTCGGAGAAGTGGCATAATTTTCAAGCGAAATGCGGCGCGACATCCTGGTAGTTGAAGACGAGAGCGCCATCCGCGGCATGCTGGCGTTCAATCTGCGCCGCGCGGACTTCGATGTGCGCGAGGCCGGGGATGCGGAGGCTGCGCGCAAGGCGATCGGCGAGCGCCTCCCGGACCTGGCCATCATCGACTGGATGCTGCCCGACGACAGCGGCCTGGAACTCACGCGCTGGATAAAGCGCACCCCGGAAACACGCGAGGTTGCAATCATCATGGTAACCGCCCGCTCGCAGGAGCAGGACAAGATTTCCGGCTTGAGCAGCGGCGCCGACGATTACGTCACCAAGCCTTTTTCCAGCCGTGAACTGATGGCGCGCATCCATGCCGTGCTGCGGCGCTCGCAGGGCGCTGACGAAGCGCCGATAGTACGGGGGCGGCTCACGCTCGATCCGGTAAGCCATCGCGTGCATACCGACAAGGGTGCTGTCGTTGTAGGGCCCACGGAATTCCGTCTGCTGCGTTTGTTCATGGAGCGCCCGGACCGCGTATTCAGCCGTTCGCAGTTGCTCGACCAGGTGTGGGGGCCCTCGGTTTTCGTGGAACATCGCACTGTGGACGTGCATATCCGGCGTCTCCGCAAAGCGCTGGAAGCGCATGCGGCGGACCACTATGTCCAGACTGTGCGCGGCGCGGGCTACCGTTTCTCGCTGCACTAGCCGACAGATGCGCCTTCAGAGCGCGTTGGGAGGCCCAGCGAAGCAAAGCCGGTCTTGAGTTTTGGATCCTCTGGTTGTCCGACTGGTTCTCCGCATAGCGCTGCGCGCATGCGCCGCAGCGGCGGCGTTGGCCTTGCTCGGTTGGCTGCTGTTCGGCATGCCGATTGCGGGCGCCCTTGCCGGCGTGGTCCTGGTTCTTGTCTGGCAGTTGTCGGTCCAGTTGCGCGCTGCGGGCGAGTTGTCGCAGTTGTTCGATACGGACGGCTGGTCCCGCGGCGCATTCTCCTTCGCCGAACTGCCGCAGCAGCTCAGCGAACTGGAAAGCCGCACGGAGGAGGCCGAACAGCGGCTGGGGAGAGTGCTGAGAGCTCTGCGCAGCACGGCGCGTTCGTTCCCCGATGCCGCCCTGGTCCTGAATGGCGAAGGCGAGGTTGTGGTGAGCAACCGGCAGGCCCGTCGGATGCTGGGCGTTCGCAAGCGGCTGGACAAGGGTCGGCCCGCGCTGAAACTGATCCGCGACGCCGAGTTCGGGAACTGGCTCAAGCGCGGCGGCAAGGGGCTGGTTCGTTTCAAGTCGCCGGAGCAGCCCAACTGCTGGCTTGAGGCGCAGCGGGTGCCGTATGGGGAAAAGCAGATCCTGCTTCTGGTGCGCGACGTGACTTCCGCGGTGCTGGCGGACAAGACTCGCTCCGATTTTGTGGCCAACGCCTCGCATGAACTGCAGACCCCTCTCACGGTGCTGACCGGCTACCTGGAATCGATGAGCGAAGACGAGGATTTTCCCGAACGCTGGAACGACCCGATCCAGCACATGGCATTGCAGTGCGACCGCATGACGCGGCTGGTGCGCGATCTTCTCGAGTTGTCGCGGCTGGAGACCTCCGACACTCCGCCCGGCTTTGCGCCCCTGAACATGGCGGATGTGCTCGGGGATGCGGTGCAGGTGGGGACAGCGCGCTGCGGGGGGCAGGTGGATATTTTCGCGGAAGCCGGGAGCGAGCGGCCTCTGCTAGCCGAGGAATTCGAGATCCGCTCGGTTGCGACCAACCTGGCGATCAATGCGGTGGCTTTTACGCCGCCGGGCGGGAAGGTCGTGTTGCGCTGGGAAACAAGCCGGACCGGGGGACGAATCTCCGCCACCGACACCGGCATCGGGATCCGGCGCGAGCATCTGCCGCGGCTTACGGAGCGGTTCTACCGGGTGCGGGGCGAGGGCAGTCCGGTGGTTCCCGGCACGGGACTCGGTCTGGCTATCGTGAAGCATGTGCTGAACCGCCACGAGGGGCGTCTTGAGATCGAGAGCAAGCCTGGTTCGGGCAGTACTTTCACCTGCCATTTTCCGGCCAAGCGCGTTGGCGAAGCGCCCTGAGCGGCAGGGTGCGGCACCCTGTAGTCGCGGCTGGGTGTTCGCCGGTGCGCTCTCGCGTTGCTCGCTGCGCTCCTTGCCCCCCGCCTTTCGGGAGACGCATGAATACATCCCTGTAGCTTGGTTCCGGCATCCCTGCCTTCAACACTCCCGAAAGGCGGGGGGCAAGGAGCGCAGCGAGCAACGCGAGAGCGCACGAACCAGGGCGTAAGGGAGGCAACAACGGGAGCCTCTTTCCTTGATCCCCCCTTGCATGGAGCGTCGGCGACAGGATAGTCGCCGCCGAGCCCCAGGGATGGGTTCATGCGTCTCCATGCAAGGGGGGATCAAGGAAAGAGGCGGGTCTGCGCATTTCGCTCAGCGAATGCCAATACGAAGGCCTGACTTCGGCTGCGATAGTGTAAAATTTCGCCGCTTCACGCCCTTGAGGCCTTTGCGCCCTCGGGGCGCTCAGTTGATTGAACCGCGAATATGCGCACTATTTCCGCAAAACCCGGGCAGGTAAAGCAGGACTGGTTCCTGGTGGACGCTTCCGGCCGCACGCTGGGTCGCATGGCCAGTGAGTTGGCTGTGCGCCTGCGCGGCAAGCACAAGCCCGAGTACACCCCGCATGTGGATACAGGCGATTTCATCGTCGTCATCAATGCCTCCAAGGTGCGCGTGTCCGGCGACAAGCTCAACCAGAAGATGTATCACCGCCATACCGGCTATATCGGCAACCTGAAGTCCGTTCCGCTGAAAGAGGTCATCAAGGACACGCCCGAGCGGGCCATTCGTTCCGCCGTGCGCGGGATGCTGCCGAAGAACCGACTGGGTCGCGCCATGCTCAAGAAGCTCAAGGTGTACCCGGGGGCGGAGCACAAGCACCACGCGCAGCAGCCTGTACCGCTGGAGATCAAGGCATGAGCGAGAACGTCTATTACGGCACCGGCCGGCGCAAGACGTCCGCGGCGCGGGTGTATATGCGGCCCGGCACTGGCCAGGTTACCGTCAACAAGCGCCCGCTGGACGAGTTTTTCGGACGCAAGACGGCCCGCATGATCGTGCATCAGCCGCTGAAGGTGGCAGGCATGGAAGGTCGCATGGACGTTACTGTGAGCGTTCGCGGTGGCGGCACTACCGGCCAGGCCGGCGCGATACGTCACGGGCTTACGCGCGCGCTGCTCGCTTATGACGAGCAGTTGCGGCCGAAACTCCGCGCGGCGGGTTATGTGACCCGGGATGCGCGAAAGGTGGAGCGCAAGAAAGTGGGCCTGAGAAAGGCTCGCCGCGCCACTCAATACTCCAAGCGCTGATTGCTTCGCTGCGGCCCGGCGGGCCCGGCGAAGCGCGCGGGTGGGGGATCGTCTAGCGGCAAGACATCGGACTCTGACTCCGAGAACCCAGGTTCGAATCCTGGTCCCCCAGCCATACATCCGATCCGCGCTAGCAGGTGGTTGGCGTCCACGAGCGCTTGCGTCTGCCTACCCGACGCGCAAGGTCGTCATCGGCAAAACTGACTGGCTGCACATGCTGCGCATCGAGTTTCGTCAGTCGCAGATTGACCGCCGACCAGGCGCCATCCTCGTCCGAGAGTACCGCGCCCAGGCAGATTCCGCACACGCGGCAGATGTAGAAATCTGCTGTCCGCAAGCCAAAGCGATACTTCTCAAGATGCCGCTCGTCGGTGATTCGAATGGTGGCCGCGCCTTCGGGGTCGGCCCAATAGGCCGCACCGTGTTTTTGGCAGAAGCTGCATTCGCAGGAACGCGCAACAATGTCATCGAGCGGCGTTCGGGTCGTAAGTTCGAACGACAGGTTTCCGCAGTGACACTCTCCCGCGATCGTGTGTTTTGTCTTGTTCACTGGCCGCCGTTGCGCATCAGTGCGCTGACCGCTTGGCTATCGCCGCCCCGCGCGTGGAAAGGCTGCACGGATGGAAAGGCCGCACGGAACGGCCTGTTTATCCGGCTTCGTATTTCGCAATTTGGCCGGAAAGCCGGCGAGCCGCTTCCTCGATACCGTGCGGGGTCCCTCTGCCCGAGTAGATGATGGACCGCGACGCGCTGATGATCAGACTGTTCGGACTAGCGGACGACCTGCCGTTGCGGATGCTCGAAGCCAGGGAGCCACTCTGAGAACCGATGCCCGGCACGAGAAAAGGTACGGAGGGCGCCGCCTTGCGGGCAAGAGACATTTCCCTGGGAAAAGTGGCGCCGACCACGAGCATCACGTTCTGTTTGTCTTGCCACAGGTCTTCTGCCGCAGCGGCCACTTTTTCGAACAACATGTTTCCATCGACAGCCATGTTCTGCAAAAAACCCGAACCGGGATTCGAGGTCTTGCACAAAATAATGGCCCCTCGATCATCGCGTTCAATAAAGGGATCCATGCAATCAAGCCCCAGAAACGGATTCACGGTTACCGCATCCGCGCCATAGCGGTCGAAGGCCTCCAGCGCGTACATCTTCGATGTGTGCCCGACATCTCCTCGTTTCGCATCCAGGATCACAAACGAATCCGGCACCTGTTCTCTTATGTACTGGATCGTGTCGGCCAGTTCGCCTTCCGCAGCAACCGCGTGATAAAACGCAGCCTGCGGCTTGAAAATGTTGCAATAGCTCTTTGCCGAATCGACGATACGTTTGTTGAATTCGAAAATTGGCCGTTTCGCGCTACGGAGATCATTCGGAAGTTTTTCCAGATCAGGGTCCAGCCCAATGCACAATTGAGCATTGCTCCCACGAAAGGACCTGGCGAGTTTTTCGGAAAAAGTCAGCATTGTTGCGTAGAGGGATTTCCCTGTCCGGGTTTCGCTTATTTTACGGCCCTGCCACAATTCGGGCCATGTTCGGCCATGTTCAGCCGTGGAGACAACGCGGCAAGCTGGCCGGTGTGTGCTATACCATTCGCTCTGGAGGTAGAAAAATGAGATCGGTTGTTTTTGTCGGGGTTCTTGTCGCCGGGTTGGCTCATGCTGACGATGGTGCAATGCAGGACATACGGAATTTCCATCAGATGACGGACAACATTGCGATCGCGGGACAGCCGACCGTCAGTCAACTGTTTCGAATTGCGGATGCGGGCTATTCCGTTGTCGTGAACCTGGCGATGCATGACTCGGACAACGCGATCCCCGAAGAGGGCAGCGTCATCGCTTCGCTGGGCATGTCTTACGTTCATCTTCCCGTGCCCTCCGATGCTCCAACGTCAACGCACGTCAAGAGATTCTTCAAGGTGATGGATTCCTTCGACGATGAGAAGGTCTTTGTTCACTGCACCTCTAGCGGGCGGGTATCCGCCTTCATGCATCGGTACATGATGCTCAGGAAAGGGGCGTCGGCCGAGCAGGCCAGTTCGCCCTTGCTGCAAAGATGGCTCCCCAGCATGGAGGAGCCCTGGACATCGATTCTGAAGCTGGAATTGGACGAGATAGAAAAATGACCGAAAACGAGCGTTCCATTAGCGACCAGGTTCTGACCGAGCTGGGCCATGCGCTGCGCGTGTGCGCCGGCGAGCCTGCGCCGGCCGCCGACAATCCGGCCGGCGACACCGAGGACGCTATCGGCTCCGGACACGAGCGCGAACTCAGCGCCGGACTGATGCGTGTCAACCATGCCGGCGAAGTGTCCGCGCAGGCCCTGTACCGTGGTCAGGCCCTGGTGGCCCGGGATGAAAAGCTGCGCCGCAGCCTGCTGGAGGCTGCCGACGAGGAGGGTCGCCATCTGAAGTGGTGCGAGGACAGGATCGATGAACTGAACGGCCGCCGCAGCCTGCTTACGCCCCTGTGGTACGCCGGTTCCTTCGGCATCGGCGCGCTCGCCGGGCTGTTCGGCGACCGCTCAAGCCTGGGGTTCCTTGCCGAAACCGAAGCTCAGGTAGAAAGTCACCTCAACAGCCATCTGTCGCAACTGCCGCGGTCCGACCATCGCAGCCGCAAGATCCTGGAACGCATGCGCGAGGACGAAATCCGCCACGGCCGCAACGCCGAGAAGGCCGGGGCCGAACCACTGCCCGAAGCAGCGCGCTCGGCCATGCGGCTGGTGTCGAAGTGCATGACCACAACCGCGCGCCATGTCTGAGGGCAATCCGGCATGAAGCGCGCCCGCATCGCACCCTCCATCCTTTCCGCAGATTTTGCCCGCCTGGGCGAGGAAGTCGAAGCCGTGCTCCAAGCTGGCGCCGACGTTATTCACTTCGACGTCATGGATCATCACTACGTGCCCAATCTGACCGTGGGCCCACTGGTGTGCCGGGCCTTGCGCGATTACGGAATCGAGGCGCCCATCGACGTGCACCTGATGGTGAGCCCCGTGGATGAGCTGGCGCGCTCCTTCGCCGAAGCCGGGGCCAGCATCGTGAGTTTCCATCCCGAAGCCAGCGGCCACGTGGACCGCACCATCGCCCTGATCCGCGAGCATGGCGCCCGGCCGGGCCTGGCGTTCAATCCCGCCACGCCGCTCAACTGGCTCGATCACACCCTGCAGGCTCTGGACCTGGTGCTCATCATGTCGGTGAATCCCGGATTCGGCGGCCAGCAGTTCATTCCGCAAAGCATCGACAAGATTGCCGCCGCCAGGAAACGCATCGACGCTTGCGGCCGCGATGTCTGGCTGGAGGTGGATGGCGGCGTAAAGGCCGGCAACATCGCCGAAATCTCTGCCGCCGGCGCCGATACCTTCGTGGCCGGCTCCGCCATCTTCGGCGCCTCTGACTACGCCGCCGCCATCCGCGAAATGCGCCGCTCCCTGCGCGAATAGCGGGAGGGGCGGGAAGAAACTCGGCAGGATGCTACAGACGGGTCAACGAATGCCGCGCTGTTCCTTGATGCGCTCGTAGGCGCGGTTGACTTCTCGGGTCCTTTCCCGGGCCCGCTCCATCATCGCTTCGGGCAAGCCTTTGGCCACCAGCTTGTCGGGGTGATTCTCCTTCATCAGGCGCCGGTAGGCGGTTTTTATTTCCTGATCGCTGGCGTTGGATTTGACGCCTAGCGCCTGATAAGCGTATTCCAGCGGTTCGGTTCGCACCGGTCCCGCGCGTCCGTTTCCGCCCGCAAAGCCGAATCGCAGGCGCGCCTGCGCCTCGAGCTGGCTGATGTCCCAACGCGAAAGGCCCAGACCCGCTCCGATCCGATTCAGGACCGCGCGCTCCTCCGGAGTAACGTCGCCATGCGCAAACGCCACGAAGAACTGCGTATGCACGAAGAACTGGCGCAGCAGCGGCTGCCCGCGGCAGGCCTCGTTCATCCCCGCCAGTTCCCCTTCGAGGTCGAAGTCCGGCAATTTGCCCTCATTGAAATAGGCGATGGCCTGCTGCATCTGGGCGGCGTTCAGCCGCATGCCCTGCATGATCTGGCGCGCGGCGCGGATTTCTTCTTCACTGACGCGGCCGTCGGCCTTGGCAATATGCCCCATCACTCGGAAAGTGGCCGCAAAGAACACCTGCCGCCGGTTTTCCGTGCCGACCGACCAGGTGGTCCGGAAACTGCCCCGCCTGCCGGTCAGGCTGCGGTCCGCCATGTGACCCAGCAACAGTCCCAGGAACGCTCCCGGCAGATTTCCGAACATGAAGCCGAGGATGAATCCGGCTGTTTTTCCGAGCAGATAGAGGTGCATTGGGAGGGGCTTTCGGCGCGCGCTACGCAAGATGTGTCGCGGGGCCATAGAATACGCCCAGCATGCACGGATCAGGGAGCAAGCAGTGACCTTATCGTATACCGAAATCCCGGGCTTGAAAGCCATTGGCCGAGGCAAAGTGCGCGATCTGTACGCCGTGGGCGAGGATCGTCTCTTGTTGGTGACCAGCGACCGCATTTCGGCCTACGACGTGGTCCTGCCGGACCCGATTCCGGGGAAGGGCCGGGTGCTTACCAGCCTGTCGCGCTTCTGGTTCGCGAATACCGGGCACATCGTGCGCAATGCGCTGCTGGACACGCCGGTAGCGGACGTGGCCGCTGGCCTTGAGCCGCGCGACCTCGCTGATCTGGAGTCCCGGGCCGTTCTGATGGAAAGAGTGCGCGCGCTGCCGATCGAGGCGGTGGTCCGCGGTTACCTGATCGGTTCGGGATGGAAGGACTACCGGGCAAGCGGCCAGGTGTGCGGCATTCGCTTGCCGGAAGGGCTGCAGCTCGCTGAACGCCTTCCGGAACCCATTTTCACGCCTGCGACCAAGGCTGCGCCGGGCGAGCATGACCGCAATATCGGCATGGACGAGGCGGCGGAACTGGTTGGCGCGGAGTTGGCCGGGCGGGTGCGCGACGTGTCGCTGGCGCTGTTCGCTCATGGCGCGGACCACGCCGCCGAGCGCGGCATCATCGTGGCGGACACCAAGTTCGAGTTCGGGATCAACGCCGCCGGCGAACTGGTCCTGATCGACGAAGTGCTTACGCCCGATTCCTCCCGCTTCTGGTCGGCTGCCGATTACCGGGTGGGCACATCGCCGCCGAGTTACGACAAGCAGTACGTGCGCGATTATCTGGACTCGGTTTCCTGGGACCATCAGCCGCCGGCGCCGCGCCTGCCCCAAGAGGTGATCGCGCGCACCGTCGAGAAGTACGAGGCCGCGCTTTCCATGCTCGCCGGCCGCCTCGGGGAGCAGGTAAATCTATAATTGAGGATGGCGCGGAAGTGGCGGAACTGGTAGACGCGCAGGATTTAGGTTCCTGTGGGGTGATCCCCTTGAGAGTTCGAATCTCTCCTTTCGCATCGGTTTCTCGCCCTCTCGAAAGACTAGCATTTATTTTGCAACCATGAATCTCGACAGCGCCAGCTACAAGGTGGAAGAGGGTGAAGGTCTTCGCCGCACGCTGCACGTGCAGATTCCCGCTGCCGTCATGCAGGAGGAGTTCCTGACGCGGCTGGGCGCTGTGCGGCGCCGCACCCGTATTCGAGGCTTTCGTCCCGGCAAGGCGCCGATCAAGTTGATTCGGCAGCGCTATGGCCAGGAAGTATGGGACGAACTGATCCGCGAAACCATCGAGCGAAGTTTCCGGGAAGGCGCGCAGCGCCAGGAGCTGCGCGTGGTGGGCAGCGGCGAGGTCAAGGCCAGGAAGATCACGGAAGGCTTGGATCTGGAGTATGAGGCCACCTTCGACGTGTTTCCGGATATCGAGTTGAGCAGTCTGGAGGAGCTGAGCTACGAAGAGCCGGTCGTGGAGATTCAATCACGCGACGTGGAGCGCACCGTGGACCGGCTGCGCCGCGGGGAGGCCGAATGGAAGGACGTGGAACGGCCGGCCAGAGACGGGGACCGCATGGTGGTGAACCTGAGAGCTTCCCGCCGCCGCGAAACGCTTCCGCCGGGCGAACTCAAGGAAGTCCCGCTGATGCTCGGCGAAACTCGGCTGATGCCCCAACTCAAGGAGCGCCTGATGCGCCTGTCGGCCTCGCAAAAGAAGAAGTTTCGGCTCAAGATGCCGCCGGATTACCCGGAAGAAAGCCTTCGCGGCAAGCGCGTTCTGTATGAAGTGGAGGTGATGGGCCTGTCCGAACCGCTGCTTCCGGACCTCGACGAGGATTTCGTGCGGAAGTTGGGCGTGGACAGTGGCTCGGCCGAAGAGCTTCGCTCAAGCGTGCGGACAAGCCTTGAGAACGAACTGAAGTCCGTGTCGGCAGCGCATAAGCGCCAGTCGCTATTCGACCAGTTGCTGGAGGCCAACGAGGGCCCGGTCCCGAAATCGCTGGCAGACCGGGAGGTGGAGCAGTTGCTGGCTGGCATGCGCTCTCCCCCGTCTCCCGAAGCGCAGGGCGCCGAGGGCGAAGAAGAGCCGCGGGAAAATGCCGATCAGCCCGAAGAAACGCCAGAGATGCGCGCTGCGGCCGAACGTCGCGTTCGCCTGCAACTGCTGGTGACGGAGCTGGCCTCACGCGAACAGATCAGCCCCGATGAGCAGATTCTGCGCGAGCAACTGCAGGCAATGGCGGCCGGCACGCCGGACCCGGAAGCCGCGTTTGCGCAGTTGGCCGGGAATCGGGATATTGTCGGCGGCCTGCGCGCGGGAATCCGCGAGGAGCAGGTGCTCGAATGGCTCTACGAGCGCGCCGCCGTCAGCAAGCAAAACATGAGCTTCGACGAACTCATGGAACCCATGCCGCCTGTCCTCACCGGCTGAGGAATGCAACCTGAAAGCAACTTGTCCGTCCGCCGCAACAAGCCCCTGACAGCGGAATAGCGCGAGAACGAGAACCGAGGAAGCACGCGAATGAATGAAAAAGCACTGAACCTGGTGCCGATGGTGGTGGAGCAGACCGCCCGCGGCGAGCGCGCCTACGACATCTATTCGCGCTTGCTCAAGGAGCGTCTGGTGTTCGTAGTGGGCGCCGTGGACGACCACATGGCCAACCTGATCGTGGCGCAACTGATTTTCCTGGAGTCGGAGAATTCCGGCAAGGACATCAGCCTTTACATCAACTCTCCGGGCGGAATGGTGAGTTCCGGGCTCTCCATCTACGACACCATGCAGTTCATCAAGCCGGACGTAAGCACGCTTTGTCTGGGCCAAGCCGCCAGCATGGGTGCCCTGCTGCTCGCCGGCGGCGCCAGAGGCAAGCGCTATTGCCTGCCTCATTCGCGCGTAATGATCCACCAGCCCATGGGCGGATACCAGGGTCAGGCCTCGGACGTGGACATCCACGCCCGTGAAATACTCAAGACCCGCGAGCGTCTGAACAGGATCCTGGCAGAGCACACCGGGCAGCCGCTCAAACGCATCGCCCGCGACACCGATCGCGACCACTTCATGAGCGGCGAGGAAGCCTGCAAGTACGGACTGATCGACAAGGTTCTCGTCAGCCGGGAAGAGGTCGCCGACACCGAAGAGGGGACGGAATAGTCGGAGGCGGGTACAATGCCGCAGCGCCCTTGAGGCGCGGCCGCATCCAATAAAGACTCATGTCCAGCAAGAAGAACCGTGGCGGAGGAGGCGAGCGCAAGCTCCTGTATTGCTCGTTCTGCGGCAAGAGTCAGCATGAAGTGCGAAAGCTCATCGCCGGCCCGTCCGTGTACATCTGCGACGAGTGCGTTGAATTGTGCATCGACATCATCCGCGAGGAATTCGAGGACCGCGCCGAGAACCAGCCGGTCTCCCTGCCTCTGCCGGCCGGCATCATGAAGTTCCTCAACGAATACGTGATCGGCCAGGACCGCGCCAAGAAGGTCCTCTCGGTTGCCGTATACAACCATTTCAAGCGGATGCGCTCGCGCCGCCGCGAAAAGGATGCGCCCCAGGTGGAAATCGCCAAGAGCAACATCCTGCTGATCGGCCCTACCGGCTGCGGCAAGACCCTGCTGGCCGAGACGCTGGCCCGCATCCTCAACGTGCCCTTCACCATCGCCGACGCCACCACGCTGACCGAGGCCGGCTACGTGGGCGAGGACGTGGAGAACATCATTCAGAAGCTGCTGCAAAAGTGCGACTACGACGTCGAGAAGGCGCAGACCGGCATCGTGTATATCGACGAGATCGACAAGATCTCGCGCAAGTCGGACAATCCCTCCATTACCCGCGACGTGTCCGGTGAGGGCGTGCAGCAGGCTCTGTTGAAGCTCATCGAGGGCACGATAGCCTCGGTGCCGCCGCAGGGCGGCCGCAAGCACCCGCAACAGGAATTCCTGCAGGTGGACACGTCCAACGTCCTGTTCATCTGCGGAGGCGCCTTTGCGGGTCTGGACAGCATCATCCGCAACCGAACCGAACGCAGCGGGATCGGCTTTACCGCCGAGGTTCGCGGGGAAGACCAGAGCCAGCAACTGGGAGAATTGCTGTCCCACGTCGAGCCTGAGGATCTCATCCGCTACGGGCTGATTCCCGAGTTCGTGGGGCGCCTGCCGCTGGTGGCCACGCTGGACCCGCTGGACATGGAGGCGCTGGTCGCCATCCTGGTGCAGCCGAAGAACGCGCTCACCAAACAGTATCGCGCGCTGTTCGAAATGGAAAACTGCGAGCTGGAGTTTCATGACGGCGCGCTGGAGGCTATTGCCGAGCGCGCCATGAAGCGTAATACGGGCGCTCGCGGACTGCGAACCATTCTGGAGAGCGTGCTGCTGGACACCATGTTCGAGCTTCCGTCGATGAAGAATGCGCGCCGCGTGGTGCTGGACCGCGGCGCCATCCAGGGCCAGAACGAGCCCTACGTGGTGTACGAGAGCGGGGAGCCGCTGGCTCTGAAGCCGCCCAAGGAATACGCGAGGCCTACCGGGTCGGAGGGCTAGCCGGCAATTCCGGGGGCTGGACTTCCTTCTGGCCGGCCCCATATCCTTAGCAGGGCGCAAGAACAAGAAAGGTAACCGTCGTGATTGAGGCGAACTGATGAGCGAAGATTCCAAGACTGAAGTGGGCGTCCGGCGACGTCTTGCGGTCCTGCCATTGCGCGATGTGGTCGTGTACCCGCACATGGTTGTGCCGCTTTTCGTAGGCCGCAAGCCGTCCATTCTCTCCTTGGAAAACGCCATGGCCGTGGGCAAGGAAATTCTGCTGGTGGCGCAGCGCAAACCGGAGGTGGATGCGCCCGAGGCCGAGGACATCTACCGGGTGGGCACCCTGGCTACCGTTCTGCAGATGATGAAAATGCCGGACAAGACCGTGAAGGTGATGGTTCAGGGTGTACAGCGCGTCAACCTGAAGTCACTCCAGACGGCCGATTTTTTCAGCGCCGAGTACGAACCCGTTTCCGAACAGCGCGACGCGGAGACCACGGCCGAGGAAATGGAGGCGCTGCGCCGGTCCCTGCTGACGCAGTTCGAGTCCTACGTCAAGCTGCACAAGAACGTGCCGCCCGAGGCCCTGGCCGGAGTGTCGGGGCTCACCGACAGCGGCCGGCTGGCGGACACGGTAGCCGCGCACATGCAGTTGGCGCTGGAGAAGAAGCAGGCCGTGCTGGAGACCGGCGATCCGGTCAAGCGCATCGAGTGCCTGGTGGGCCTGATGGACAGCGAAATCGACATGCTGCGGATCGAGCGCAAGATTCGCGGGCGGGTAAAGACGCAGATGGAAAAGAGCCAGCGCGAGTACTACCTGAATGAGCAGATGAAGGCCATTCAGAAGGAACTGGGCGAGCTGGATGAGGCGCCGGACGAAATTTCCAAACTTGAGAAGGGGATCCGGGAAGCGGGAATGACCAAGGAGGCGCAGGAAAAAGCGCTCACGGAGCTGGGCAAGCTCAAGATGATGGCGCCGATGTCCGCCGAGGCCACCGTGGTGCGGAACTACCTCGACTGGCTGCTAAAGATGCCATGGAAGAAGCAGCGCCGCATAAACGGCAACCTCAAGCGCGCCGAGCAGGTCCTGGAGGAAGATCACTACGGGCTGGAAAAGGTCAAGGAGCGCATCCTCGAATATCTCGCGGTGCAGAAGCGTGTGCGGTCCCTGAAAGGTCCCATTCTGTGTCTCGTCGGCCCGCCGGGAGTGGGCAAGACGTCATTGGGACGGTCCATCGCCCGCGCCACCAACCGGGAATTTGTCCGCATGTCGCTGGGCGGCGTGCGCGACGAGGCCGAGATTCGCGGACACCGGCGCACCTATATTGGCGCGCTGCCGGGCAAGATTGTTCAGAACCTGGCCCGCACCGGAGTGCGCAATCCGCTGTTCCTGCTCGATGAAGTGGACAAGATGTCGATGGACTTTCGCGGCGACCCGTCCTCGGCCTTGCTGGAGGTGCTGGACCCCGAGCAGAACTCATGCTTCAACGATCACTACCTGGAGGTGGCCTTCGATCTGTCCCGCGTCATGTTCGTTTGCACCGCCAACAGGCTGGCGATTCCCCCGCCGCTGCTGGACCGCATGGAGGTGTTGCGCATCCCCGGCTATACCGAAGACGAGAAAATGGCCATCGCCCGCCACTACCTGATCAAGAAGCAGATGAAGAACAACGGCGTGCGCGACAACGAACTGAAGTTTACCCGCGGCGGGCTGCGCAGCATCATTCGCCACTACACCCGCGAGGCGGGCGTTCGCAACCTGGAGCGCGAGATCGCGCGCGTGTGCCGCAAGGTCGTCAAGCAGCAGTTGTTGCGTCCGGCCGAGCATGAAATCTGTATAGGCCCGAGCAAGTTGAACAGCTATCTGGGTGTGCGGAAGTTCCGCTACGGCCGCGCCGAGAACCAGAACCGCGTGGGGCAGGCTCAGGGACTGGCCTGGACCGAGTTGGGTGGCGAACTGTTGCGCATCGAGGCCTCGGTGGCGCCCGGCAAGGGGAAGCTCACGCTGACCGGCAAGCTGGGGCAGGTGATGCAGGAATCCATCCAGGCTGCGCTCACGGTGGTGCGCACGCGCACTACCATGCTGGGACTGGACCCCGGCTTTTCGGCGGCGAACGACATGCATGTGCATTTGCCGGAAGGCGCTACGCCGAAAGACGGGCCTAGCGCCGGAATCGGCATGTGCACCGCGCTCGTTTCCGCGCTCACGCGAATTCCCATTCGTGCCGATGTCGCCATGACCGGCGAGATTACCCTGGGCGGCGAAGTGTTGCCCGTGGGGGGGCTGAAGGAAAAGCTGCTCGCGGCCCACAGGGGCGGAATCTCCACGGTGCTGATTCCGGAAGAATGCGTGAAGGATCTGGTCGAAATCCCCGCCAACGTGAAGCGCAACCTGGATATCCGCTCGGTCCGCTGGATTGACGAGGTGCTGGAGCTCGCTCTGGAACGCATGCCCGAGGTGGCTGCGCCCGCGCCCGCGCGCCAGGATCAGGACGCCCCTGCGGCATCAACGCCGGCTGCCGGTCCGCCCCCAGCCGAACAGCCGCGCGCCCACTGAAAAGCAAAGCGCAGCATGCCGGTTTTCGCCGGCAACGCGGGCGCAGGAAAGTTGAGAAGATGCACAACGCGCACAGGAATGCGTACAGTGCATTGCGGGGGCTGCGGGATTGGTACATAATTCCCGACCTTCGGGGCAATCGGGCCGTATTGCCTTTGTTGGCGCGGCCCTGCCATAGATTGGAGAAGATGCCCGGGACCAGGGGGGAATGTGAATGTCCTTGACGGACGGCGTCACGGATCTTTCCGGTAGATTCCGGCCCAGCTTTTGGAGAATTGCATGAACAAACGGGAACTCGCGGATAACGTGGCTGCTGCTGCGGACCTTGGCAAAGCGGACGCAGCCAGGGCTGTTGACGCGGTTTTGGGCGCCATCAGCGGTGCTTTGGGACAGGGAGACTCGGTTTCTCTGGTGGGTTTCGGAACCTTCAGCGTCAAGCACCGTGCCGCTCGGCAGGGACGTAATCCACGTACAGGCGAAACCATACAGATCGCCGCTACTTCGGTTCCCGGTTTCAAGGCAGGCCGCGCCCTGAAGGATGCCGTAAACTGATCGCTTCCTGCCGCCGCCTGGCTGTGGCGGGGTCAGCGCGGGTTATGGCGCCGCAGGGTGCTTAGCTCAGTTGGGAGAGCGTCGCTCTTACACGGCGAAGGTCGGGGGTTCAAGCCCCTCAGCACCCATGGCGGAGTGGTAGTTCAGATGGTTAGAATACCGGGCTGTCAATCCGGTGGTCGCGGGTTCGAGTCCCGTCCACTCCGCCACCCTATACTTTTTAGGGGTCTGCTAGAGTCCACGATTCCGCCGGAAATCCCTTATAAAACAAGGGTATTGTTTCCATAGCAGTCCATTGCGGTTTTCTTGCTTCCATGATACGATGTATCAATGAAAGCGAGAAATGGCTAGGCACAAACGGCTTGGCGCGAAGCTCGTAGAAGCGCTCAAACACGATGGGCGAACCCGCTCGGCGCAGCGGCACTACGACGGAGACGGGTCCGGGCTGCGCGCTGCTTTTTCCGAGTCTGCGGGGCAAGCCGCTTTCCGACGCCACAATCAGCAAACTGGTGCGCGAGAACGGCATACGGGCGGTGCCGCATGGTTTCCGTTCGAGCTTCCGAGTCTGGGCCGCAGAAGTCGCCGATGCGTCCCACGATGTCATGGAGGCGGCATTGGCGCACACAATCCGCAATCCCGTGGTGCGTGCCTACGCCCGCACCGACCTGTTCGACAAGCGGCGGGCGTTGATGGAGCGATGGGCGGCGCACTGCGCCGGGGAATCGCCATGAGCAGAGCCGAGAGAACGCACGCTCTGCGGGACGCGGGCAAGCGCCCGGACATCCTCGCAAACATTGCAAGAGCAATTCACCCACTGGCGCCATAGTCAAATTCCCTGCGCAAGGCTTCCGGCGAGACCCGTTTGATGCCGGCCTGCGAGGAGCGGAAGTGAACGCGCTTCATCAGGGCTTGCGCTGTCAGTCCCTGGCGCAACGGGAATCCACGCTTGCCGACGCGCGTCAGCAGCGGGCCGGGCCACCCGCCGCGCCAGCGTAGCCAAGCCCGCACATACCGCAGTAGCTTGTCGTCGGCGTCACTTGTTGCGGGGCGTCTTATCACAGTCCTCCTGAAGAGTGCTTGAAGGTTCACTACAAGGTTGTTGCCAGCCTTGCTTGTGATTGCATACGCATCGCTGCCCACGTCGATTTGGATATCGCCGCTAGCGCCCATCACCCGGGACATCCCGTTAGCGCGTCCGAATTCGTCGAGCGTCAGCCTTGCCACCTCCGCCCGGCGCAGCTTCGCATAGAACATCAGGGCGATGGCGGCCGCGTCCCTTGCGCCCGTCGCAGAGGTGATGTCACGCTCGCAAACGCGGAAGAGGGCGGCGACATCAGCCAGCGCAACCTCGGACGGCGAACGGGGGGACGGAGGGCAAGACACGAGAACGCCGGCCAGGCGCCGATACTGGTTCGCATCCAGCAGCTTCGCAGCCAGGAAAAGGCTGCGGCGCATGCCATTCCGGCTCCCGCCTTCAGCCAGCCCGGAGAGGTAGCGCTCGACCGGTGAGTCGGCCAGCAAAGGCCGGCCGCCAAGCCCGAGGGCGGCGTGGTAGGCAGCGAGGGCCGCCCGCAGGCGGTCCGTTGCTTTCACGCCACTCATGGGGCCATGTCGCTGCGTTCCCTCTTGGAGCCGCCCGCCGGCATCGCCGTTGGTCGGATATTGTCCGGCACCCATTGTTCAAGCTGGCATCGGTCGAAGCGGCCATCGACGAGGCTGGCGTACACTTCTCCCGGCTCCAGCCCGGTTGCCGGACGCAAATGCGTGACCTTTGGCTCGCCGGGCCTTCCCGGACAGAACCGGTCCAGCTCGTTCTGCGTCTCCCAATCCGAAGTCCTGAATACCAGCTTGGTGCCCGTGTTCGCCAGCAAGCTGTTCACCGGCGCGTCAACAGTCAGCGTGGAGCCGCTGTCGCAACTAAGCGCGAACCGGAGGCTGTGAATGGATTGGCAGGCGAGAACGCAATAGACGCCGTACGACCGGCAAGTGTCCAGAAAGGACTGCTCGCCATGGCTCGGATCGCAGGTGATGAAGCGGTGACATTCGTCCGCAATATACGCGGCCAACGGCAGGCCGTGATCCGGCCTGGTGCGCTTTTCGCTGCGCAGCGCGGCCGAGAAGAATGCCGCCTTGAGAACCTTGGTGATCAGGGTTTTCGCAGGCGAGGTGTCGCCCAGCTGGACGAACCAGACGACGCGCTTGCCGGATTCGTCGTCGAGAGCCGAAGCGAAGTCCAGCTTTTCGGGCATGCTTACGCCGCTGCCCGAGCAGGCCGGCTCGACTCCGAAGTTGAGCATGCGGTCCGGACCGAAATCTGTGAGCATATCAAAGGCCGGCTTGGCGCTCCCAAAGGCGGAATAGTGCGGGAATCGGCGCCCCCGCCGTATTCGGCATCTCCCGCAACATCGCTGGCCGATCCGCTCATGGCAGCGCCTGCCACGCAGCCTTCGCCCTGGGGCCTGCAACTCAACTTCCGCAAAGCCTTTGGGGCTGCGCCCCTCCCCGCGCCGCCCAGTCCAGACTCCTGATCGAACTGCGCCCAGAAATTCGCCAACAAGTTCGGCGTTTACAAATCGAGAGGGCGGTGACGCAAGTGGGCGGGTTGGCTTATACTACGGCGAGAGGGTGCGGAATCGGGGATTCGGCAGAGCGGCGTAAGGTATCAACCAATGCAGCAACGGCGAATTTTTCCGCCGTTTCTATTTCGAGCCAATGAAAGGCTATTGATTTCAGATGCTTGCGTGAAAATGTCCACATACCATCCCTTCCGCCACCCTATCCGCGCCTGCCGCAGGCCTTAGAGCCGGGTTCGAGCCACGCCATGCTGCAAGTCATTCGCGACCGGCTCAGCGGATGGGTGGCCGGGATCATTTTCGGCGTGATCGGGCTTGCCCTGGTCCTTACGTTCGGTACCATGCGCGGCGACGTGGGCATGACGGCCAACGTGGTAGCCAGCGTGGACGGCGCGGATATCGGGCAGACCGAGTTTCTCCGCACGGTGCAGGACGAGCAGCTTCGCCTGCGCGAGCAGTTCGGCGACGGCCTGCCGGAAGAATTCGAGGAGCAGATCGAGGCGCTGGTGCTGGACGACCTGATCGACTCCTACATGATGCGCGCCCATGCCCGGGAGCGCGGATTCACGACCTCCGACGCGCGGCTGTCGAGCACGATCCGGAGCATTCCCGCCTTTCTCGACCAGGGACAGTTTTCCGTCGACCTCTACCGCAGCGCACTTGCCAACGTGGGCGAGACGCCGACTTATTTTGAAACCCAGCAGCGCGGCCTGATGACGCTGCAACAGTTCTACCGGGGCCTCGCGGAAAGCGCATTTTTTACCCCGGTGGACTTCCGCTTCTATATCGAACTGGTCCAGGAAAGCCGGTCCGTAGAGGGACTGTATGTGAGCCCCGAGCCTTTCCGCGACGAGGCGGCGGCGACGGACGAGTTGGTGAGCGAATACTACGAGCGCAACGCATCGGGCTTCTGGACCCGCGAGTCCGTCGATCTCGAATATGTCGAACTCGACGCGGGCGCTCTGCCCGGCCTGGAAGCGCTGACCGAGCAGGACGCCCTGGAATGGTACGAACAGAATCGCGACCAGTTCATCAGTCCAGTGCAGCGACGCTCCAGCCACATTCTGCTTGCGGCCGATCCCGAAGGCAGCGAAGAGGTCCTGGCGCGCGCCGAGGAGGTGGTGGCCCGCCTGGACGCCGGAGAAGATTTCGCGGCGCTGGCGACCGAGCTATCCGAAGATCCCGGCTCCGCTTCGTCGGGAGGCGATCTGGGCTGGAACGAAGCCGGAGTGTTCGTGCCGGAATTCGAGGAAGCGTTGTTCGCGCTGGAGGAAGTCGGGCAGTACACCGCACCGGTGCAGTCGCAATTCGGATATCACATCATTCGCCTCGAAGGCTTGCGCGGCGGCGACATCGCGCCGTTCGAGTCCGCTCGGGACGATGTTCTGGCGGATCTCGAGGAGCGGCGCAGCAGCGAACGCTTTTTCGACCTGGCTGAGCAGCTTGCCGACAAGGCCCTGGAGAGCGATGAAGGGCTGGCTTGGATCGCCGAAGAACTGGAGTTGCTGCTGAAGACTGTGGAAGGCTTTACCCGCGAGGGTGCGGGTGAGTTTGCCGGGAACCGGCGGATTATCGATGCCGCTTACAGCGAGGAAGTCCTGGACCGCGGGGAGAACTCGCGGATTCTGCAATTGGGGCCGGACCGGGTGGTGGTGTTGCGTGTCGCCCGCCATCAGCCTTCCGAGCAGCAGCCGCTTGAAGAGGTGACGGAACGCATCCGGGAAATCCTGGTTGGCGATGCAGCCGCGGCCGCGGCGGCTGTGCAGGGCGCGGCCCTGCTGGAAAGATGGCTCGCTGAAGAAGCCTTGAGCGAGCTGTCGGGCGAGCAGGGCGTGGAACTGTTCGAACAACAGGAAATCCGGCGCGATTCGGCCGATTATCCCTCGGAGTTGTTGAATGCCATCTTCGCAGCCGGGCCGGACGAAGGTCCGCAGGGCCTCGAACTGCTGGACGGACGCTATGCGCTGTTCGCGGTCGACGAGGTCTCTCCCGGCCGTCCGGAGGAAATTGCCCGCGATCAGCGCGACAGCGTGAAGGCCGACCTGGAAGAACGCGAGGGCATGATGGAATACGATGCCTACCGAAGCAGTCTGCGTGATCGGGCACGGGTATGGATCTCACCCGACGCGCTGGGAGAGTCTTGATGAAATCCTGGAATCCGCTGCGCTGGCCGCTTTATGCGCAGATATTTGCCGGAATCGCGCTGGGCGTGCTGGCGGGGCTGATCAGCGGGGATGCTGCTGAATTGGCGCCCGGCCTGACCTTCGATTCGGTCTACGACTACATCGGCTCGCTGTTCCTGAACGCGCTGAAGATGCTCATCGTGCCCCTCATCGCCACGTCCATCATTTCCGGCGTGGCGGCGCTGAGCGAGCCCGGCACGCTGGGGCGGCTGGGCGGCAAGACCGTGCTTTACTACATGGTCACGTCCACCATCGCCATACTGGTGGGGTTGACGATTGTGAACCTGGTCCAGCCCGGCATCCTGAACGGCGTTCCGGTGAGGGAACTGCTGGACTTCCAGGCCAACGCCGACGAAGTGGCCGCCCGCGTGTCGGGGGCCCAGGGCGGCGTCGCGGAGGTGTTTCTGCGCATGTTCCCGCCCAACATCGTAATGGCCGCGGCCGAAGGCCAGATGCTCGGCGTGATCGTGTTCTGCATTCTGTTCGGGTATTTCATCTCCCGTTTGGCGAAGGCCAAACGGGATCCGGTCACGAACTTTGCCCAGGCCTGCTTCGAGGCCATGATGGGCGTTACCCGTTTCGTGATGCGGTTTGCTCCGATCGGCGTTTTCGGCCTGGTCGCCTCGGTGGTGGCCGACGTGGGACTGGGCGCCGCCAGACCCCTGGTGGTCTTTTCGATTACGGTTCTGGCGGCCCTGGCGGTCCATTTCCTGGTGGTGATGCCGCTGATCCTGTTGTTCCTGGCGCGCGTGAATCCATTGCGCCACTACCGCGCCATGGCGCCCGCGCTGCTCACCGCCTTCTCGACTTCTTCTTCTTCGGCCACCTTGCCGATCACCATGCGCTGCGTGGAGGACAATGCGCGCGTGTCCAGCCGCACTACCGGTTTCGTGCTGCCGCTGGGCGCCACGGTGAACATGGACGGCACGGCGCTGTACGAGTGCGTTGCGGTGATCTTCATCGCTCAGGCGTTCGGTATCGAGTTGACTTTCGGCGTGCAGTTCACGATCGTCGTGACGGCGCTTCTGACTTCGATCGGCGTGGCCGGCGTCCCTGCGGCTTCCTTCGTGGCCATCGCGGTGATTCTGGGCGCGGTGGGGCTCCCGGTGGAAGCGATCGGAGTTCTGTTTGTCTTCGATCGTATCCTCGACATGTCCCGCACGGCAGTCAACGTGTTCGGCGACAGTTGCGGCGCGGTGACCATCGCCAGGCTGGAAGGTGAAACGGGCGTCTTGGGCGAGAGTTCTCCACTGCGAGGCGTCGGCGCCAGAGCGGATTGAACACCCTGCGGACACCGGGTATGCAGCTGGTGCGCGAGCGCCGGACGGTTGCCCTGTTCAAGCGTGAAAAGCCCCCGCGCGAACTGTTGCTGGCCGCCGTGGAGGCGGCTCGCTGGGCGCCGAATCATCACCTCACTGAGCCCTGGCGCTTTTATCTGCTGGGACCGGGCACGGTAAGCGCGATGACCGACATCGCCGAGGAACTGACTTTGGCGAAGAGGGGCCCTGAGGCGGCGAAGAAGAGGCGCGAGTTGATGGAGGCGGTTCCGGAATGGATGGCGGTGACCTGCCGGCGCTCGGAGGATGCGTTTCGCGAGCGGGAAGACTATGGCGCTTGCTGCTGTGCCATCCAGAATCTGATGCTGTGCTTGTGGGAGGGTGGCTTGGCTTGCAAGTGGAGCACGGGGGCGCTTACGCGGGATTCGCGTTTCTACGAGTTGCTGGGCGCGGGTGTTGGCGAGCAGATGGTTGTGGGTTTGTTCTCGATTGGTTATCCGCGGGTTGTTCCGAAGCAGAAGCGGCGGTCGGTGGAGGAAATCCTTACTACGCTGGAGTAGTGCTGCCGGCGCTCTCGATGCGCTCTTGCCGGTGCGGCGTTCGCTATCGCCTTCCCTCGCTGTGGGGACACGCTACGAGCACGTCCTTGTGTGCTCTGCTCGGGCATCCTGCCCTCGCAAGGTCCCCACAGCGAGGAAAGGCGATAGCGAACGCCGCACCGGCAAGAGCGCACAAACCCGTGCAGTGGGGCGTCGCATAGTGTCAAAGGGAGAAGAAACCCGCCCTCCGCAAAAAAAAACGGACTATTCGGGGAAGGTCAGGCCTACGGCGTTCATGCCGGCGTCTACCGGGAGCACTACGCCGGTAATTCCGCTGGCCATTTCGGAGCACAGGAACACGGCCGCATTGCCTACTTCTTCGAGGCTTACGTTGCGCTTTAGCGGGGAAGCGCCTTCGTAGTAATGCAGCATTTTCCGGAAGTTTGGAATGCCGGCGGCGGACAGGGTTTTGATGGGTCCGGGCGATAGTGCGTTCACTCTTATGCCGCGCTTGCCCAGGTCCATGGCCAGGGCGCGCGTAACGGCTTCCAGGCTGGCCTTTGCGGGTCCCATCACGTTGTAGTTCTGCACGGCCCGGGCCGACCCGGAATAGGAAAGGGTAAGCAGCGCGCCGCCACCGGACATCAGCGGTGCGGCGGCGCGCGCCAGGGCCGCGAAGCTGTACGCGGAGATGTCGTGGGCTACGCGGAAACCTTCGCGGGATACGCTGTCGGCGAAGTTGCCGCTCAGGTTGTCGCCGGGCGCGTAGGCAATCGAGTGCACCAGGATATCGAGGCGGGGCCAGGCTTTTCCGAGTTGCGTGAATGCCTCGGCGATCGATTCGTCGCTACTCACGTCCAGCGCCAGGCAGAAGGGCGCGTCAAGCTCCCGGCCAAAGTTCTCGGCCCGCTCGAACAGACGCCCGGGCAGCGCGCTGAGCGCCACTTCCGCGCCTTCGCGCCGCAAACTGCGGGCAATGCCCCAGGCAATGGACCGTTTGCTGGCGATTCCCGCCACCAGCGCGCGTTTTCCCGCAAGTATCGGCATGCGCGGGATTCTACAGGGCATTCCCTGGCCGTGAAAACGCTTTTCCGAACACGCTTTTCCGAAAACCGGCAAAAGGTACAATCCGGCGCTGTGCGGCAGGTGGAGATTTATACTGATGGTGCCTGCTCCGGGAATCCCGGTCCTGGCGGTTGGGCGGCGCTGCTGCGCGCGGGCGAACACGAACGCGAGTTGAGCGGCGCGGAGCCACTCACCACCAACAACCGCATGGAGTTGACCGCCGCGTTGCGCGCGCTGGAGGCCCTGAAGCGCCCCTGCCGCGTGGTTCTGCACACCGACTCCAAGTATTTGCAGCAGGGCATGAACGGGTGGCTGGAGAACTGGAAGCGCAACGGCTGGCAGCGCAAGCGCAAGGGCAGGAAGCCGGCGCCGGTGCTCAACGAGGACCTCTGGCGCGGCCTGGACGCCGTTTGCGCCCGGCACCGGGTCGAATGGCGCTGGGTGCCGGCGCACTCCGGCATTGCCGATAACGAGCGCGTGGACCAGTTGGCGCGTCACGCCATCGATTCCCTGAACGAAGGATCCGGGAGCTAGCGCCGTGACCGGCCCCGCGCGTCACGTAGCCGTGGATGTGGAGACCACCGGCCTGAATCCGGCGGGCGGGGACCGCGTCATCTCCGTCGGTTGCGTGGAACTGGTGGAGCGCCAGCTCACCGGCCGGACATTCCACCGGTTGGTGAATCCGGATCGCTCCATCCCCGAGGAATCGTCCCGTGTGCATGGAATTACCGACGAGCAGGTGGCCGGAAAGCCCCGCTTTGCCGATCTGGCCGAGGAGTTTCTCGATTTCGTGGGCGGAGCGGAGCTGCTCGGACATAACCTGGAATTCGACCGCGGCTTTCTCGATGAGGAACTGCGCCGCGCCGGAAGGACGGAGAGGTTGCAGGAGCTATGCGGACTTATCTGCACGTTCAAGATGGCGCGAGCGCGCTATCCCACGCAACGCAACAACCTGGATGCCGTAAGTATCCGCCTGGGCGTGGCCTCCGAATCCCGCGGTTACCACGACGCTCTGGAGGACGCGCGGCTCACAGCCCGGGTGTGGCTGCGCATGACGATGGGGCAGGGGGAGCTGAAAATGAGCGACAGCGCCGGCGCGTCCGGACCGCAGGCGCTGAGCCGGCAGGGGCTGAAGCTCGCCTGCTTCGAACCGGACGAGGATGACTTGAAAAGGCACCGGGAAATGCTGGAAATGATTGACGGCAAGTCGGAACAGGGGGCAGTCTGGCTCAGGGACTTCAAGGAATCGTGATCGTCTTCCATTAGAATCCGGCATTTTCCACCCTCGGAGCCTATCGTGACGCAATCCATTTCGTCCGCATTCGCGCAAAACTTTCTGGGCGCCTCGCCTCGCTGGTACAAGCAAACGATCATTGCGTTTCTGATCATCAACCCGGTTCTGTGGTTCGGGTCCCAATGGCTGGGGCTGCCGGGCGGCAAGTTTCTGACCGGCTGGTTGCTGGTGCTGGAGTTCATCTTCACGCTCGCGATGGCGCTGCGCTGCTATCCGCTCCAGCCCGGGGGGCTGCTGGCCATACAGGCCGTGCTGATCGGCATGACTTCGCCGGCCACTCTGTATACCAAGACGCTGGACAACTTTCCGGTCATCCTGCTGATGATCTTCATGGTGGCGGGCATCTTCTTTTTGAAGGAGATGCTGCTTTACGTGTTTACCCGCATTCTGCTGGGCGTGCGTTCCAGGCTGCTGCTTTCGGTGCTGTTCTGCGCTACGGCTGCGGTCCTGTCCGCCTATCTGGACGCGCTCACGGTTACGGCAGTGGTGATCACTGTGGCGATCGGCTTTTATCGCATCTACCACTCGGTCGCGTCCGGCCTCAAGGCGGATCAGGTTTCGCGGATTCTGACCGATGACTCGCAGGTTGGGGAGGAAAGAATGGCGGAGTTGCGCCGGTTCCGGGCCTTCCTGCGCGGTTTGATGATGCATGCCGCCGTCGGTACAGCGCTGGGCGGGGTGACCACGCTGGTGGGAGAACCGCAGAATCTTCTGCTGGCCAAGGAAGCGGGCCGCGCTTTCGGGGAAGCGGGCTGGAATTTCGGGCAGTTCTTTTTGAACATGGCACCGGTAACACTGCCGGTGCTGGTCATGGGCCTGATCACCTGCGCGCTGCTCGAAGCGACCGGCCGATTCGGCTACGGCGTAAAGCTCAGCCCGGCGGTGCGCGAAGTGCTCGAGCGCTCCGCACGCGAGGCGTCGGAACGCCGCACTCCCGCGCAGAATGCGGCGCTTGTGGCACAGGGCGCGGCAGCCGTCATTCTCATTGTGGCGCTCAGCCTGCATCAGCTGCACCACACGGAAGTGGGGCTGATCGGCCTGATGATCATCGTGCTGGCCACCGCATTTTCCGGCATCACGGAGGAGCACCGTCTCGGCAAGGCCTTTCAGGAGGCGCTGCCGTTTACCGCGCTGCTGGTGGTGTTCTTCGGCATCGTTGCGGTGATCTACGACCAGAAACTGTTCAAGCCGGTCACCGACCTCATCTTCACCCGGGACGGAACCGAACAACTGGCCATCATGTACCTCGCTAACGGGGCGTTGTCGCTCATCAGCGACAACGTGTTCGTGGCCACGGTCTACATCGCGGAAGTGAAGCAGGCGCTGTTCGACGGACTGATCGACCGGGCCCAGTTCGAGTTGCTGGTGGTGGCCATCAATACCGGCACCAACATTCCCAGCGTGGGAACGCCCAACGGCCAAGCCGCGTTTCTGTTCCTGCTGACCACCGCGCTGGCGCCGGCCATCCGGCTCAGCTATGGCCGCATGGTCTACATGGCGCTGCCGTACACCATCGTCATGACGATTACCGGCTTGCTGGCCATCATCTACCTCCTGTAGGACGCGACACTATCGCCATTACCGCCCGCGCAGCCCCGCCTGCGGCGACCCTGCCGGCCTGGCGCCTGCTGGAAACCCATGCGCGTCAGGCCCGCGCCTGGGACCTTGGGGAATTGCTGGACGAGCCTGGGCGCTTTGCCGATTTTTCGCTGGCCTGCGGCGGGGATGCCATGCCGCGGCTGTTTCTGGATTTCAGCCGCCAGCGGGTTCGCGGCGAAACGGTCCGGCTGCTGGCGGATTTCGCCGATGCGCGCGGGGTCCAGTCCTGGCGCGCGGCGTTGTTCGACGGGGAAATCGTCAATTTGAGCGAGGCGCGGCCGGCGCTGCACACGGATGCGCGCACGCTTCAGCCTAGCGATCCGATTCTTTCCCGCGAGGTTAAGCGGGTGAGCGAATTTTCCGAGCGCTTTCGCAGCGGACAATTGCCGGGAGCGCAAGGCAGGCCGCTTGCCCGGGTGGTGAACATCGGCATTGGCGGTTCGGACCTCGGCGTCCGGCTGTTGTGCTCCGCATTGGCCGGGGCCGAAGGGCCGAGAGTGGATTTCATTGCAGAAATGGACGGCGTGGAACTGGAACGAGCGCTGGCAGGCGCGGTGCCGGAGGAGACCCTGTTCGTGGTGTGCTCCAAGAGCTTCACCACCGCCGAGACCCTGGCGAACGCCTATTCCGCCCGCCACTGGCTGGTGTCGCGGCTGGGCCAGGATGCGCCAGCGCGGCATTTCGCGGCCGTGTCATCGAATGCCGAGGCCATGAGCGCCTGGGGCATCGCGCCCGAAATGCAGTTCGAGATTCCCGCTGGCATTGGCGGTCGCTATTCGATATGGTCGGTCGCCGGGCTCAGCGCCTGGCTTGCCCTGGGCGGCGAGAAAATGCGCGACTTTCTCGCCGGCGGGGCCGCGCTGGACCAGCATTTCCTCGAAGCGCCGGCCGAGCGCAACCTGCCGATGCTGATGGCCTTGTTTGCCTTATGGAACCAGTCGCTGCTGGGCTGTTCGGCCCAACTGCTGCTGCCGTACGACACGCGGCTGTGCCTGTTGCCGGCGTATCTTCAGCAACTGGAACTGGAGAGTCTGGGAAAGAGCGCCGACGCGCAGGGGCGCCCGCTGTCCGTAGAAGGAGTGGCGGCGCTATTGGGAGCCACCGGCTCCAGCGCCCAGCATTCGATCATGCAGTGGGCGCAGCAGGCCGCGCGCCCGGTCACCGCCGAGTTCATCGCCGTGCGCGATGCCGCCGGTGCCTATCCGAACATGCACGCCGAGTCCCTGCGCCAGATGATGGCGCAGGCCGAAGCCCTGTCGCGCGGCCTGGCGGCCAGCGCGCTTGCCCCGGACCCGCTGGCCGCCCACAAGGCGCTTTCCGGCGGACGTTCATCGAATGTGCTGCTGCTGGAAACGCTGGACGCCCGGAACCTGGGCACCCTGATTGCGCTCTACGAGCACAAGGTATTCGTGCAGGCAGTGCTGCTGGGCGTCAACCCCTTCGACCAATGGGGCGTGGAGCACGCCAAGCGCCTGGCCGCCGACGAAGCCTCGCAGCCGCCCCTGTCCCGCCTGTTTCGCAAAGCGCCCGGATAGATTACGCCGGATATAGCCCGGCTCCCAGGTTTGTGTGCGTTCGCCTTCCCGCTCTGTGGGGACCTTGCGAGGGCAGGGATGCCCGAGCCGAGCCCACAGGGATGTGCTCGTAGCGTGTCCCCACAGAGCGGGAAGGCGAACGCACACCGGCGAACGCACAGCCGTGCCTGCGGTGGAGCGAGCATGGGCGCGTACCAGGCCGCTTGCAGCGGGCACCGCTGAAACCTTTGCGTAACGGGGCGCGCCTAAAATACAAGTCCGATGAAAATCACCGTTCACGGCTGCGGCGATGTGGGGTTGGTAACCGGGGCCTGTTTTGCGGAATCCGGCGTCAGCGTCGTTTGTCTTGACATGGACGCGGGCGCCGTTGAGCGACTCTCACGAGGCGAGTTGCCTGTCCACGAACCGGGGCTTGAAGACCTGGTTCGCCGGAACCTGTCCGCCGGCCGCTTGCAGTTCACCTCCAACATGGGCCATGCCGTGGAGCACGGCGATGCTCAGTTCATCGCCGTGAGCACGCCTCCCGGGGGCAATGGCGCCGCCGACTTGAAGCAGGTGTTTGCCGCGGCGGACTCGATTGCCAGCCACATGCCGGGCTACCGGCTGGTCGTTTGCAAATCCACCGTTCCCGTGGGCACTTGCGCCGCGGTGGAAGAGCGCATTTCCGCCCGCTTGGCCGAAAGGGGCGTGGGATTTGGCTTTGACGTGGTGGCCAACCCTGAATTCCTCCAAGGTGGCGCGGCGGTGTCCGACTTCATGCATCCCGAGCGCATCATCCTGGGGACGGATTCCGAACGCGCGGTGGAATACTTGAGCAATCTCTACGCGCCGTTTCACCGCAAGCGCGACCGCCTGATGCTGATGGACCGAACTTCCGCGGAACTGACCAAGTACGCGGCCAACGCCATGCTTGCCACGCTCATCAGTTTCATCAACGAGATTGCCGGTTTGGCGGAACGCGCGGGCGCGGACATCGAGCAGGTGCGCAAGGGAATGGGCGCGGACAAGCGCATCGGCTACAACGACCTGTATTCGCCCGAGGCCATGCGCAAGCGCGGCTTCCGTTACTTTGCAGTGGACCGGGGCGAAAGGATTGCTCCGGACAACGGGGTGGGCGTGCATCCCGTGGGCGAAGAAGTCGTGCGGCCCTGGGGCAGTTTCGAGGGCCTGGGGCTGGGCGCGGGCTACCAGGTAAAGCGTCTCAAGGTGTTGCCGGGCGAGACTCTTTCGTTGCAGCGTCATCGCCATCGCGACGAGCACTGGGTGGTGGTAGGCGGCGCCCCGGTGGCGGTGCGGGACGGAGAAGACCATCCTCTGAAGGTCGGCGATCACATCCTTATCCCGGTGGGCGCCGTCCACCGAATTCACAACCCGGGGGAGCAGGCCGCGGAAGTTGTGGAAGTGCAGTTGGGCGACTATCTGGGCGAGGATGACATCGAGCGCTTTGAGGATGTCTACGGACGTTCCTGAATGACGCTCAAGTCTCCAAATGACGCTTAGGGCACCGTTCAAGGCGTACGATGTTCGCGGGCGGGTGCCCGGCGAGTTCGATGCCAACCTTGCGTGTCGGATTGGGGCCGCTGTGGTCGAATTTACGGGCGCCAGGGAAGTTGTGCTGGGACGCGATGCGCGGATTTCCAGTCCGGAGATTGCCGATGCGGTAGCGGAAGGCGTTACCCGCGCGGGCGCCGATGTGGCCGATCTGGGGCTGTGCGGCACCGAGCAGGTTTATTTTGCGACGGGCCACTTGGGCTGTGGCGCGGGCGTCATGGTTACCGCCAGCCATAACCCCGCCGACTACAACGGGCTGAAGATCGTGCGCGAGCAGGCCCGGCCGATCAGCGCCGACACTGGCCTTGCCGATATTGCCCGCCTGACGGAATCCGAGCCCCCGCGGCGCGCGCGCGGCCGGCGGAGGACGGTCAGGGTACATGATGCCTGGCGGCGCAAGGTCATGAGCTTTATCGACGCTTCGAGTCTCAAGCCCCTGAAGATCGTTATCAATTCCGGGAACGGGGCGGCGGGTCCCAGCGTGGAGGTGCTGGCGGAAAGCCTGCCGTTCGAGATCGTGCATTTACAGGCCGAACCGGACGGACGCTTTCCCCAAGGCGTGCCCAACCCGCTGCTGGAGAGCACCCGTCTGGCCACCGCAGAAGCCGTCAGGCAGCACGGAGCGGACTTCGGCGTAGCCTTCGACGGCGACTTTGATCGCTGCTGCTTCTTCGATGAGCGAGGCCAGTTCGTCGATCCCTATTACACCGTGGGCATGTTTGCCGCCATTCTGGTTTCCTCCCGGCCGGGTGACGACCGGCGCGTGGTCCACGATCCCACGCTGGTCTGGGACACGCAGGAGCGGATGCGGCTCGCGGGCGGCCAAGCGATCCGGAATCGGGCAGGACACTCCTTCATCAAGCAGCGGATGCGCGAAGAGGACGCGGTGTATGGAGGCGAGAGCAGCGCGCACCACTATTTCCGCGAGTTCTTCTACTGCGATTCGGGCATGATCCCCTGGATACTGCTGGCCGGCATCCTGTCCGGGCAGGGCGGAAGCCTCGCCGAGCACACGGCCGAACGCCGCGCCCGCTATCCCACCAGCGGAGAAATCAATCTGCCCGTGGCCGTCGGCACCACCGAACTACTGAATCGCCTGGCGGAGAAATACGCCGCGCAGGGCGCCGCCGCGGATCACATCGACGGCCTGTCCGTGGAATTCCCCCACTGGCGGTTCAACCTGCGCCCCTCCAACACCGAACCCCTGCTGCGCCTGAACCTGGAAACCCGCGCCGACTCTCAACTCCTGGCCGAAAAAACCGCCGAACTCAAGACCGCTGTTTCGTAGCCTCTCCGCCAATCTCGCGGACGCGCGCATTTCTCCGCAACTGCGCGCCATTTCTCCATTGATGAAAACAGAACGCATGCTTTACCTTGCATTCCGCTTGCCGGAGGATTTCGTATGCCGAATCATGCCGAATCATGCCGAATCATGCCGAATCATGTCTTGAATCGTACATATTTGTACGGGTACGATGACAAGTAACGAGTTCGTGCGCCGTGTTCGGAAGGTCGGGCGCGCGCGCGGAGTCCCCGTACGGCTAGAGACCGTAATGGGGAAGGGAAGCCATGGGCGTGTTTATTTCGGGCAGCGTCTTTGCGTGGCGACGGAGGCAGCGTAGCCCTCTCAGGAGAAAATCAAGGGCGAGAACCTGTCTCCCATGATGCGGGTAGCGACACTCCGATGTCGTTACTGCGGGAGCCTGTCAATGTGACTTCCGAAACAGGACGATGCGATTGCTGTTGGTGCCTCGGGAGTTGTTCGAGATTCCCCAGCAATTGGACGTTTTGGTGAATTCCTGCTGATTGACCATTACGCCCAGCACGTCAAGCTCCAGGCCTCGGGCAGCCTTGATCACCTGTTCCTCCAGCCGGATTGCGCCCTTTCGGACCTCGCCGACCTCAAAAGCGATGTGTCCTCCCGAACAGGTTACTCGCGCCAGCTCCTTTAGCGTGGCCGAGACGAAACGCCGCCAGTCATCAACATCGCGGCGCTGCGTGATTCGGACCGATTTCGGATCAACGCCCAGAAACCAGCATCGCAGCCAGTTGTCGGTTTCGTAGTCCACGATGTCCAGAAACGGCGGCGACGTGACGGTCAGGGCAACGGTTTCATACGGGATCTCGGGAGTATGCTCGGAACGCCCGGTTAGAAACAGCCACTTGCGGGCCCGCGGCGGGCGCTGCGACAACAGCGCGCGCGATTTCTTCGCGATGATGGCTGGAACGTCTCGGAACGGCGGAACCTGCCGCCTGCGCTCATTGATCAGTTTCTGGCGCTGGGCCGTTACCGCCTGATTGGGGGGCAGCGTGTAGACGGAGAAGAATCCGGGCGAGTGTCCGGTCAGGCGATTGATCGCGACCATTCTGATCCAGGCGTCCACCGAATCCAAAGCGCGGACGGATTCGCGTTCCAGCAGCCAGCGGCGCAGGCCTTCGATGCGCGCATGCGTTTCCGGGTGATAAAACACGCGCAACCCCTGGTGCTCAATGTCTCGGAAGTCCTTCCAGGGAATGCGCTTCAATCGGCGTTCGATGGCATCCATGCCGGGCGGATTGATGCGCGGCTGAACCAGCGCCCGGCTCAGCGGGTTGGCATCGTTGCCGTAGGGAATGCGCCCGCGCAACGCCGCCTCTATGGGGGTGGTTCCGCGCCCCATGAACGGGTCGTACACCACGTCGCCTTCCCGGGTCAGGCGTTCAATGAAGAACGCCGGAAGCTGCGGCTTGAAACAGGCGCGGTAACTCAACTCGTGAATCCGGTTCGCCTGCCTCTGCCGCGAGGTCCAGAACTCGTTAACGAAATACCGGGTCCCGGCGTGTTCCTGCACCAGGGTGGGCTGCCCGAACTCCACGAAGGACTTGATCCCGCCGATAAAGTCCACGCCGGACCCGGTTTGGTGGAGCTCCAACTGCTGCATCGTCTAGGTAATGGCCGTGCGGCGCAGATCGTGCCGGTCGCCGTCTATCTTCTGGGTGACTTGGCGGAGTGCCACAGGTCGCGCAGCCGCGCACCTCGGAGCCTCGTCACCCGGAGGCAGCGCACAAAGCGGCAGAGCCAACGCAAATGCGACTGTTCCTGCTGCCGTCAATTCTGAAACAGGGAAATATCCTAGCGAACTTCCTTTTCGGTGAGAAGTCCGGTCAGAAGGGATTCAAATTCAGCCTTCCGCTCACGTCCCCTGGTATCTACCCCTACTTCAACCTCCAGAACGCCCGCTTCTGTGGGGATTACAGCTACTGTTGCAAATTGTCCATCGGGATGCCGCAAAGTAGCGACATAACCCCGATATCCTCCAATATGCAAATTTCCCGGTTGATTCCCGATAGTGACAAGCTGCCCTCCCATTTCCTCAATATACATGTCGCAACCATAGAAATTTGCAAGGATTTTTTCATTGGAAACTCCATCAAGGCAGGTTGCAGCCTGTCTGGGGGCCGGATTCACGAATATTGCATATGGCGAAACCAAAAAAATAATAACACCTTGTAGAGCAATCCTAACCTATCTTCGGCAGCAGGATTTTTACTTGATTCGCACGCTGTTGAATTTACGGCGGTGGCCTGGTGGGCGATGCTGGGATTGAACCAGCGACCCCTGCCGTGTGAAGGCAGTGCTCTCCCGCTGAGCTAATCGCCCGTTGGCGGGTATTATTGACCGCCGCGCGGGCGGGCCGCAAGTGCTGCAAGCAGCGCCTGCAAGCGGCGCCACCGGCCCTTGGCCCCGCCCCCGCATTTGATGCCATGACTGCTGTCCGCACCCGCTTTGCTCCCAGTCCTACCGGCGTGCTGCACCTGGGCGGGCTGCGCACGGCCCTCTACAACTGGCTGTATGCGCGGCGGCACGGCGGCGAGTTCTTTCTGCGGATCGAGGATACCGACCGCCAGCGCTCTTCCGAGGCGCATGCGAGGGGGCTGGTCGAGGCGCTGCGGAGCTTTGGCCTGGATCTGGACGGCGAGCCAGTGCTTCAGTCGTCGCGGGTGGAGCGCCACCAAGAGGTTGCGCGGGAGTTGCTTAAGCGCGGTTCCGCCTACCGCTGCTATTGCTCGCCGGACGAGCTGGCGGCCATGCGCGAGGAGCAGCGCGCGCGCGGCGAGGATCCGCGTTACGACGGGCGCTGCCGGGAACGCAGCGCGCCGAGGGCCGGCGTGGACCCGGTGATCCGCTTTCGCCGCCCCGACGCCGAAGATGTGGTGGTGCAGGACTGGCTGCACGGCGAAGTGCGTTTCAGCAATTCGCAGCTTGACGATCTGGTGCTGTTGCGCGCCGACGGCTCGCCTACCTACCACTTGAGTTGCGTCGCCGACGACCAGGACATGGGCGTGCGGCAGGTCATTCGGGGCGACGATCATCTCAACAATACGCCGAGGCAGCTTCAGTTGATTCAGGCGCTGGGCTGGGAGCCGCCCCGGTACTGCCATCTTCCGCTGCTGCTGGCGCCGGACGGAAAGAAGCTCTCCAAGCGCGATGAAGCCACCGACGCGCTGAGCTATCTGCGCTCCGGTTACCTGCCCGGAGCCGTGCTCAACTACCTGGCCCGGCTCGGCTGGTCGCACGGCGATAGGGAAATATTCTCGATGCCCGAACTCGCCGCGTGCTTTGGCCGCGAGGGGCTGGGCGCGTCCGCGTCTCGGCTGGACCCGGACAAGCTCAACTGGATCAACCAGCAGCACATGAAGGCGGCTTCGGCGGATCGTCTCGCTGAAGGACTGGCGCGGCAGTTCGAGCGGCTGGGACTTGATCCCGAAGCCGGGCCGCCTCTGACCAGCGTGGCGGAGGCCTGGCGGGAACGCGCCGAAACGCTCGCCGACATGGCGGAAGCCGCGGCCTGGGCCTACTCGCCCCGAATCGAGATGAACGAACGCGCGGCGCGCAAGTTCCTGCGCCCGGTGGTCCGCGAACCGCTTGCCGCCGTTCGCGAATCGCTGGCAGGACTTGCAAGCTGGACGGCCGAAGATATACACGCCTGCATCGCGAAGGTAGTCGATTCCCACGGAATCTCGTTCGGCAAGCTGGGTCAGCCGCTGCGCGTTGCGGTGACCGGCGGACCGGTGTCGCCGCCCATCGACGCCACGCTGTTTCTGGCCGGACGCCCGGCCACGCTGGACCGGCTGGACCAGGCGCTGGCGTATATCGACCGGCGAATCGCCGCCGCAGGGTAGTGCGCGCGAAGATGCTTGAGTGCCTGGAGCGTGTCACCGGGCCGGATCCCACCCATGCGGTGATCTGGCTGCATGGCTTGGGCGCGGACGCCAGCGATTTCTGGCCCATCGTGCCGGAGCTTGCGCTGCCGCCGAGCATCGCCTGGCGATTCGTGCTGCCCAATGCGCCGGTGCGCAACGTAACGGTGAACGGCGGCATGCCCATGCGGGCCTGGTTCGACCTGTATGCGCTCGACCGGCTGCTGCCCGTGGACAGCGCCGGGATAGGTGCAAGCTGCGCGGCCCTGGAAGCGCTCATCGAGCGCGAGGAGCAGCTCGGAATCGCCCGCGACAAGATCGTGCTTGCCGGCTTCTCCCAGGGCGGCGCGATTGCGGCGCGCACCGCGCTGCTGGCCGAACGCCCGGTGGCCGCCGTGCTGGCGCTTTCTGCCTATCTGCCTTCAGCCGAATCTGTGAATCCGACAGCCGCGGCGGCGGAGCTCCCGTGTTTCGTGGCGCATGGCCGCTACGATGAAGTGCTGCCGTTTTGGCTGGGCCTTCAGTTGCGGTACGAATTAAAGGCGGCGGGCTGCGCGGTCCAGTTCCGCGAATACGAAATGGGACACCAGGTGTGCGCTCAGGAGATCGTGGACATCGCCGGGTTCCTCGTTGCCGTTGCCGCCGGCGAAACCGAAACCGACTGAAACCGACTGAAAATGGCAGAAACCGAACTGACTCGTTTCCCGCCTGCAAGCTCACTTCCCGCCCGCAATCCGGTTACCATGAGCCGCCGCGGCGTTCGCCGGCCGGGATGGACTCGGCGGGCAGGGTCGCGGGGTTGACGCGGCGCGGGCCTGCGCCGCAAGAGATCGAACTTTGGCGTTTTCACTTATCGAAATCTACATGGTGGCCGGCTTTTTGCTGGCAGCCTACGCGGTCGTTGCCAACGACTCCATCCAGACGCTGGGCACCTTTCTTTCCTCGAATTCCCATCGCCCCTGGTGGGCGTTGTGGCTGTTCGCTTCCGGCATTCTTGCAGCCGTTCTGGCCTACGGCTGGTTCTTTCACGACGGCGACGTTTCCTACGGACGCCTGGCAAAATTCCCGGTGCCCGAGGGGGGGATCAGTTGGGTCCACGTGATCCCGCCGCTGGCGTTGCTGATCCTCACGCGCCTGGGCGTACCGGTCAGCACTACCTTCCTGGTTCTGACCGTCTTCACCATCAGCAATCTCCAGGCCATGCTGATGAAGTCCCTGCTGGGCTACCTGGTGGCGTTCGTCACCGCCATCGTCCTGTTCCGCCTGGTGTTCCACCGCGCCACGGAGTATTTTCACCGCACCCGCGGCCGCCCCATACCCCGCTACTGGGTGCTGCTGCAATGGTCCTCGACGGCCTTTCTCTGGAGCCAGTGGCTGATTCAGGATCTGGCCAATATCTTCGTCTACCTGCCCCGGCAACTCTCGGTTTCCTGGCTGGTTTTCGGCGTGGTGGTGCTGGTCGCCATTCAGGGCTACATCTTCTACACCTTCGGCGGCGTGATTCAGAAGATCGTTCTCTCGAAAACCGACACCACCGACATCCGCGCCGCCACCATCATCGACTTCATCTACGGCATCGTGCTGCTGCTGTTCAAGGAAGTCAGCAACATCCCCATGAGCACCACCTGGGTCTTTCTGGGCCTGCTGGCCGGCCGGGAGTTCGCGCTCTCCATGTATCTGGCGGACACCGATTTCAAGCGCACCCTGCGCAACGTGTCCATGGACGCGCTCAAGGCCTTGTCCGGCCTGATCGTAAGCGTCATCCTCGCGCTGCTGCTTCCCTACCTCAACCGCGTCCTGTTCGGAGGCTGAGTAGCATTGCCTTCAACCTCCTCCCCACCTCTGTCCCCAATGACCCCGATCATCGCGCCGCATCTCCCCCCGCGCCTGCTTTGTGCGCTATTGCGTTCCCTCTCTGTGTGGGGACCTTGCGAGGGCAGGACGCCCGAGCAGAGCCCACAAGGATGTGCTCGTAGCGTGTCCCCACACAGAGAGGGAACGCAATAGCGCACCGGCGAACCTACGGCGGAGCAAGCATGGCTGCCCACTGCAACACAAGACCCGCGAGTGCGCGACGCATCGCCAGCTTTTTCTGCTAGAGTTTCCCTCCCGCGAATTGGGGAGCGCATCTCATTTCCACACTCGACTGGATCGTTATAGGCTCCTATTTCGCGCTGATACTCTGGGTGGCCTGGGTCGCCGGACGTAAACGGCAGGCAGGCCGCGCCGAGTTCTTTCTGGCGGGACGCAACGTCGGCTGGTTCATCGTCGGCGCTTCGATATTCGCCTCCAATATCGGCTCCGAACACCTGGTGGGTCTGGCCGGCTCCGCCGCCAGCGAGGGCGTTCCGGTGGCGCAGTTCGAGATCCTGGCGGCATTCGCCCTGCTTCTGCTCGGCTGGCTGTTCGTGCCCTTTTATCTGCGCTCCGGGGTGTTCACCATGCCGGAGTTCCTGGAAAAGCGTTATTCCCAGGGGCCGCGCACCTATCTCGCGGTGATCTCCGTGGTGGGCTACGTCCTCACCAAGATTGCGGTCACGGTGGCCGCGGGCGGCATCGTGTTTGAAACGCTCATGGGCATCCCCTTCTGGTGGGGCGCCCTTGCCATCGTGGCGTTGACCGGCCTGTACACGGCCTGGGGCGGTCTGCGCGCAGTGCTCTACACCGACATGGTGCAGATGTTCGTGCTGCTGGGCGGTGCCATTGCCGTCACCATGATCGGACTGAACGCGGTGGGCGGCTGGGAAGGAATGCAGGCCGCCGTCAAACCGCAAGCCTTCAGCCTGTGGCGGGACATGAATCACCCCGAATTCCCCTGGACCGGCATTCTGTTCGGCGCTCCCATCCTGGCGGTCTGGTACTGGTGCACCGACCAGTTCATCGTGCAGCGGGTCCTGGCGGCGAATGGAATCCGCGATGCGCGCCGCGGCACCATCCTGGGCGCCTGGCTGAAGCAACTGCCATTGTTCCTGTTCGTGCTGCCGGGCGTGCTGGCGCTGGCGCTGAGCAATACCGGCGTTCTGGAACTCCAGGACCCCGACCAGGCGCTTCCCGCCATGATCGGCGCGCTGTTGCCGGCGGGCCTGAAGGGTCTGGTGGCCGCAGGGCTTCTGGCGGCGCTGATGAGTTCGCTGTCTTCGGTGTTCAATTCCGCCTCCACCATCTTTACCGTGGACCTCTATCGCCGGTTTGCGCGCGGCGTGAGCGAGGCGAGGCTGGTGACCGTGGGGCGCGCGGCGACCGCCGTGATGGTGGTTATGGCGCTGTTGTGGATTCCCTTCATGGACCTGGTTTCCAGCGGCTTGTTCACCTATCTGCAGAGCGTGCAGGCCTATATCGCCCCGCCCATTGCCGCGGTGTTCCTGGTGGGCGTGCTGTGGCGCGGCGCCAACGCTTCCGGCGCAAAGTGGTCGCTGGGCGTGGGCGCGGTTCTGGGTCTCGCGCGCTTGGCGGTGGAAGTGATGGTCGGCGCCCGCCCGGAGACGTTTGATGGCAGCATCTGGGCTTCGCTGGCGGCAATCAACTTTCTGCACGTGGCCATTGGCCTGTTCGTTGTTTCCACCGCGGTTCTGGTGGGCGTAAGCCTCGCCACCGGTGGCGGTGGCGAATCGAGTCTTACGGTCCGGCGCGGGGACGTTCTCGCGCAGGATGGCTGGCGCAGCGATCTGGCGTTGAGCGCCGGCGTGCTGCTGCTGGTATTGTTGATCTGGATTGTTTTTTCTGGCGCGGTCCTGGCGGGCCGAGGAGTTTAATCATGGGTGCAAGAAATTCGGGCGTTAACTGGCCCCTGTTGCGCGGCCTTGCGGCGCTGGCGTCCTGCGGTCTGCTGTCGGCAGCCTGGGCGCAGGACGAGATTTCCGGCGACGGCGAGGACCCGCTGGCCATGGAGGAGATCGTGGTGACCGCAACCAAGCGGTCCACCAACCTCATGGAAACGCCGCTGGCTGTTTCGGCGTTTACCCAGGACGACCTGGACCGCGAAGGCGTGGCGGACGTTACCGACCTCAGCGCTCTGGTTCCGGGCCTGGAAGTGGGCCTGTCGCCGTCCGATTCCGGCGTGCAGGTTACGGTGCGAGGCATTACCTCGAACAACTTCACGGAACTGGGCGACCCCAGCGTGGGCATCCATGTGGACGGGATGTATTCTCCGCGCCCGCAGAGCGGACTGGCGATGATGCACGACGTGGACCGGGTGGAAATCCTGCGCGGCCCGCAAGGCACCCTGTTCGGCCGCAATTCCACCTCCGGCGCCATCAACATCATCTCGGCCCGTCCGAAGTTCGATTCCATGAGCGGCTACGTAAGCGTGGGATACGGGCGATTTTCGGCGCTGAACATGCACGGCGTGCTGAATCTGCCAGTGTCGGACAGCTTTGCACTGCGCACCGCGGTCATGGTGGACCGCGCCGATTCCTACATCTATCAGGAACCGGACTACTTCGATCTGGCCTGGGATACCGACAACGACGGCTCGCTGGACGGACCTCACGATGTGCGTCCCGACGGCATTCCCAATGTGGATCAGCGCCGCAATGAGGACGTGGGCGATTCCGACGCCTACTTCAACGCCGACCGATGGGCCGGACGGATTTCGGCCCTGTTCACTCCGGGCGACGCGATTACCTGGTTGCTGAGCTACGAGCACTACAACGACCGCGGCGCCGGCACGCTCAGCCTCAAGGATTGCGAGAAGGCCGAGGGCACCTTCTTCGCCTGCGACCACGACCAGTGGTACGCCACCGTGAACGTGCCGGGCAAGCTGGACATGAGCATCCGCACCCTTCGTTCGGAGTTGGTCTGGGATGTGGCCGAGACCATGGTCTTCGAGCTTCGCCTGGCGCATTCCTCGCAGGAACGCTTCCAACAATATGACGGCGATGGTGGCGTATATCCCCATCCCGATCATCCGGCTTACGGCATCAACCGGAACTGTTGCGGCCAATGGTCCTCGCTGCTGATCCGCGATCCGGAGGCGATTATCGCCGCCGGATTCCAGCCGTACGCCATTCAGCCCTGGAACGATCTGCAACTCACCACCAACTACTCCGACTACGACTCCAGGGTGGCGGAAGTGCAACTGAAGTCGCTCAGCGACGCGCCCCTGCAGTGGATTGGCGGCCTGTTCTGGATGCGCGAGGACAACGCCATCCGCTTCGACGTGGAAAATCCCTTCTGTTGCGAGTTCGTGCGCCCCCTGGCGCTGTCCTTCGTGCAGCCGGATCGTCAGGTTCACGCCGAGGCGGCGTTTCTGCAGCTCGATTACTCCATGAACGAGCAGCTGAATTTCACTTTCGGCTACCGTCACACTCGCGACGAGAAGATCGACAATGGCGGCAAGAACCACGAGACCATCGGTTACTGGGTCAATCCGACCCTCTATGGGCCGCCCAACGATTTCTGGTATGAATCCTATACCTTTATCGGCGATCCGTATGGCTGGGGAATCACCAACCACACCGACTACTATCAGTCCGATGACCTGACCGATCAGCACGGCACGCTCAGCGCCGACTTTCTCTCGCGGGTGCCGGGCACCGACAACAGCTACCAGGCCGATTGGAGCAAGAGCACCTGGCGCGTCGGCGCGGACTATCTGGTGAACGAGGATCTGTTCCTGTACGGATATGTGGCGACCGGATACCGGGCCGGCGGCTTCGGAGACAACGTGGATGTTACCGGCTGTGGCGATTTCGAGAATTTCGACTTCGACCCGGAATACAACACCACCTGGGAATTCGGCTGGAAGAGCACCCATCTTGAAGGCAGGCTCAACCTGCTGGGCGCAGTGTTCTACAGCGATTATTCCGACATGCAGCGCACCCTGTGGGCGGTGATCGGCAATCGCTACGATTGCGCCACCGGCGAGGAACTGGAACAAACCATCGGCACCTTGCTGACCACCAACTTGGCCGGCGCCGACATCAAGGGCATCGAGTTCGAATGGGACTGGTGGGCTTGGGAAGGCGGCCGGTTCTTTGGCTGGGTGAACTACCTGGACGCCAAGATTTCGGAAATGGAAGGCGCCGAGGACGGCTGGTACTGCTTCGAGCGCGCCTGGATGGGCCTGACTCCCTGCCCGCCGCCGAATCCGGCGCAGGGTGGCAGGCGCACTGCGGACTTCACCGGAAATCGTCTGCCCTGGTCGCCGCGCTGGTCCACCTCGATGTTCGTGGAGCACAACTGGTATCGGGGCGATTTGCGGCTCAGCCCGTATTTCTCCGCCCACTGGTCCTCGGAGATGTTCTTCAACGACAACAACTTCGATGAAGGCCCGTATCACACCGGACAACCCGCCACCGCCACTTTCAGTCTGGCGTTTCGGGTCATCAACGAGAAAGCGGCCTGGGCGCTGGAACTGTATTCGTACAACCTTACCGACGAATACGTGCGCGCCTGGATGGATGGCGGTCCGGGCTTCCTGCGGGCCAGTTTCTTCCCTCCGCGCACCTATGGCGTGAAGTTCCGCAAGGACTTCTGAGCCGGCCCTGCGGCGTGAAGTCTGAGCCTGCTGCAAGGGCGCGTGGCCCTGTCCGCATGATGCGCACAGGGACGCTGGCCGCGGCGCTGCTTCTGGCGGCGGCGTTTCCGGCTCTGGCCGATCTGGGCGACTGGCCGGTGCAATCCAGTCCGTTTCGCGCCAGCGCGGAAGAGAAGGCCCGCCTGGATGCCCTTGTGGAGGGCATGTCGCTGCGCGACAAGGTGGGGCAGATCATCATGGGCGAGATTCAGCATGTAACGCCCAACGATCTGAAGCGCTACCGCCTGGGCGCGGTGCTCAATGGCGGCGGTTCGTATCCGGGGGCGGACCGGCGCGCCAGCCCGGCGGACTGGCTCGCACTGGCGGACGCCTACCATGACGCCTCGCTGGACCGGGATGACGGCCGCCCGGCCATCCCGGTGATCTGGGGCACCGACGCTGTGCATGGGCACAACAACGTGTTCGGCGCAACTCTGTACCCGCACAACATCGGCCTGGGCGCTACCGGCAATGCCGATCTGCTGCGCAGCATTGGCGCGGCCACTGCGCTCGAGGTGGCCGCCACCGGCATCTACTGGAACTTTGCTCCCACCCTGGCGGTGCCGCGCAATGACCGCTGGGGGCGAACCTACGAGGGCTATTCCGAGGATCCGGCGCTGGTGGCTCGGTTGGGCACGGCGCTGATCGACGGCATGCAGGGTTCGCTGGGAGCGGATTTCATGGCGCCCGGCAAGGTGCTGGCTACCGCAAAGCATTTTCTGGGCGATGGCGGAACCCATGACGGGGTGGATCAGGGCGATACGCGGGTAACCGAAAGCGAGCTGATTCGCGTGCATGCCGCAGGCTATCGACCGGCCCTGAAGCGCGGCGCGCTCACCGTAATGGCCTCCTACAGTTCCTGGAACGGCGTGAAGATGCACTCCAACCGCTATCTTTTGCAGGGCGTGCTCAAGGGAATGATGGGTTTCGAGGGTTTTGTGGTGGGTGATTGGGACGCCCACGCCCAGTTGCCCGGATGCCAGTCGGACAGTTGTCCCACGGCCCTGAACGCCGGCGTGGACATGTATATGGCACCGGAAAAGTGGAAGTCGCTGCACCGCAATCTGCTCCGCCAGGTGCGCAATCGGGAAATACGCCGCTCGCGCCTCGATGACGCTGTGCGCCGAATCCTGCTTGTGAAGCTGCGCGCCGGATTGCTGGCCGCGCCGCGTCCTTCGGAGCGCCCTTCGCCGGGCTCGCTGGCCGGTTCTGGCAGCCGCTTCGACTGGATCGGGCATGCCGAACATCGCGCCCTGGCGCGCCGGGCGGTGCGCGAGTCGCTGGTGCTGCTCAAGAATGGCAATGGAACCTTGCCGGTCTCTCCCGGCGCGCGAGTGCTGGTTGCCGGGAACGCCGCGGCTGACATTCCCTCGCAACTGGGCGGCTGGTCAATGACCTGGCAGGGAACCGACACCAGCAACGAGGATTTCCCGCAGGCGGCCAGCATTCTCGATGGCGTGCGCGAGGCGCTGACAAGTGCCGGAGCCGGCGGAACCCTGGAGCATCGCAGTTTTGCCGATCTGCTTTCCGGCGCGGCGGACGCCAATCCGCCCGACGTGGCGCTGGTGGTTTTCGGCGAGCGTCCGTACGCTGAATTCGAGGGCGATGTCGATACCCTGGAATTCAGCCCTAGAGACAAGGCGCATCTGGAAGCGGCCCGGCATTTGCGCGCCCTGGGCGTGCCGGTGGTGAGCGTGTTGCTGACCGGCCGGCCGCTGGCCGTTAGCGAGGAAATCGGGGCCTCGGACGCTTTCGTGGTGGCCTGGTTGCCGGGTACGGAAGGCGGCGGCGTGGCGGATGTTCTGTTCGCTGACGCCGACGGCGCGCCGCGGTTCGACTTTTCCGGGCGGCTGTCCTTTTCCTGGCCTGCCCGCGTCGATCAGGCGCAACTCAACCATCGCGACCATCCTTACGAGCCTGCCTTTGCGCTCGGCTTCGGCCTGCGCTATGCCGATCCCGAAAAATGACGCCCTTCGGGTACAATCCACCCGCTGCTTGGGGGCCATAGCTCAGCTGGGAGAGCGCTTGCATGGCATGCAAGAGGTCGGCGGTTCGAGCCCGCCTGGCTCCACCAGCACCCCGGCGTCCCCATCGTCTAGTGGTTAGGACACCGGCCTTTCACGCCGGCAACAGGGGTTCGAATCCCCTTGGGGACGCCACCTATTGCGAGAGAATTTCGAGTTGAACACACCGTGATGACTGTTGCCCGGGGAACGGCGGGCTCGATCTGCGCTCCGCAGACGCAATCCGCTCCGCTGCTGCACGATGGCGAGCCGCCTCCGTACCAGGTGCTGCGGGGCGATTCCCCCGCCCCCCAACTTGTCATTTGCGATCATGCCAGCGGGCGCATTCCGCGACGGCTGGATTACCTGGGCCTGCCGCCGGAACATCGCCACACGCATATCGCGCTGGACATCGGCGCCGGCGATCTGGCGCGCGCGCTGGGCGACCGCCTTGACGCCACCACCATCCTCTGCAATTACTCGCGGCTGGTGGTGGACTGCAACCGGGCGATCAGCGACGGGTCCGCCTTTCTGGACTTCAGCGACGGCGTTCCGGTGCCGGGCAACATGCAGATGAGCGAGGAACAGAAGGCGGCCCGCGTGGCGGCCATTCACGGCCCGTACCACACCGCGGTCGACCGGGAACAGGACCGCCTGCTCAGCATTGTGCAGGCCCCGGTCCTGATCGCCATACACAGCTTCACACGCTTTCTGGAAGGCCAGGACCGGCGCTGGGATTGTGGAGTGTTATGGGATCTCGACGCGCGCATAGCCGCTCCGCTGCTGGACGGCCTGCGGTCCGACGGCGAGTTGCTCGTGGGAGACAACGAGCCGTATTCGGGAAGGCACAAGGAGGATTACTCCGTAGACCATCACGCCGAGGCGCGGCGCTTCCCCTATGCGGCCGTGGAAGTGCGCCAGGATCTGCTGGAAACGCCTGCCGCGGTCCAGCGCATGGCCGACCGCCTCCATGCTGTTCTGCGTCCGGTCCTGGACGAACCGCAACTTTACACGCTGCGTCCTTGACCCGCATATTTACGGATCAAGGACCTGTTTACGGATCAAGGACCTGAGGAAGCAACCCATGAAAACAGAACTCCACCCCAGCAAGATCGACCTGGCCGAATCCACGCGCCAGCAGATGGTGCAATTGCTCAACGCTCGTCTGGCCGACGCGGTCAACTTCGCCACGCAGATGAAGCAGGCCCACTGGAACGTGAAGGGACCGTCCTTCATCGCGCTGCATGAACTTTTCGACGCCATTCACGCCGACACCCTTGTGCATGTGGACGATCTTGCCGAGCGCATCACCACTCTTGGCGGAACGGCGCTGGGCACGGCTGCCGTGGCCGCCGCCGAGTCCGGATTGCCCGAATATCCGCTGCACATCTTTTCCGGAACCGAGCATGTGGACGCGGTCAGCACGGCGCTTGCCGCATTCGGCGCGGCCATCCGCGCGGCCATAGCCGCGGCCGGCGATGCCGGCGACGCCGACACCGAAGACCTGTTGGTGGAGATTTCGCGGGCCGTGGACAAGAACCTCTGGCTGGTGGAGGCGCACGTCCAGGCATGAGCGGACAGGGCTGCCGGCCGCCACGGCACCAGGCAGAGACCAGCGGGCCCAGTCCCGCCGGGCTCTTTTTGCGGGTTCGTGGGCGGCTTGTTTGCGGTTTATGCGCGAATTTGTAGCGCGCCCGGCGATTCCGCGTTATGATTTCCACTACTAAAAACAGGGCGGGCCGGAGCCGAGAGGCCCGGTCAGTCGTATAAAAGGGGGCTTTGGGCATGCTGATTCTTACCCGCCGGACGGGAGAAGCCGTAATCATTGGCGACAATGTGCGCATAGCGGTGCTGGACATTCGTGGCAACCAGGTGAGGCTCGGCGTGGAAGCGCCGCGCGAGGTAACCGTGCATCGTGAAGAGGTGTATCGGCGCATCGTGGAAGAGCACGGCAACGTCGCCAACGACCAGGACGACTAGCGCGTGACCGGAGAGGTGGCTGAGCGGACGAAAGCGCTCCCCTGCTAAGGGAGTAAGGGTTAGAAGCCCTTCGTGGGTTCGAATCCCACCCTCTCCGCCAGACTCGTTCGGAACGAAAGCGCCGGCACGGACGCCTTGAGCAATACCCGACTCAACCGCCGGACCTTTGTTGTGGGCGGCGGTTCGCTGCTACTGGCTTTGCACCTTCCCTCCGCTGGCGCCAGCGGCGAGGACAGCTTGCGGCCCAGCGTGTGGATCGAGATCAACCGTTCCGGCGACATTCTCTTTACCTGCGACCGCACCGATATGGGGCAGGGCAGTCCGGCAGCGCTGGCGCGCATCGTTGCCGACGAACTGGACGCGCCCTGGGACCGCGTGAAACTAATGCCCATGCCGGACAATCCGGCCGCCTGGCCGCGGCCCATGGGCACCGGTGGCAGCACGTCGATTAGCGGTTCCTTCGACTTGCTGCGCGAGGCCGCTGCCTCGGCAAGAGAGATGTTGCGAACCGCGGCGGCCAACGAGTGGGGCGTCGAACCGAGCGAGTGCGCCTGCCGCGAGGGCGAAGTGATTCACGCCTCCACAGGCGCCCGGCTGGACTACGGTTCGCTGGTTCCTGCCGCCGTGCAACTGGAACCGCCGGCGGCTCCGGCACTCAAGGATCCGTCGCAATTTCGCCTGATCGGCCGGTCGTACTCCAGGCCGGACATTCCCCGCAAGGTGCTTGGCACGGAAGGCTACGCCATCGATGTGCGCCTGCCTGGACAGCGGACCGCCGTGGTCGCTCGCTCGCCGTGGCCCGGCGCCGTGCCCATGCGCCCCGCGTATGACGCCGAGGCGGCGCTGAGCATGCCCGGCGTGGAAGACGTTTTCGAGATCCCCGGCGATCAGCACCGCCCGCCCGGAGTGGTGGTTCTGGCGCGCGATTTCTGGGCCGCGCAGCAGGCTCGCGCCGCGTTGGACATGGAGTGGACCCCCGCCGAATCGGATCCCTCCGCAGCGGCGAATCCGGCCGCCGATTTCCGCCGCCGGCTGGTGAGCGGCCTGTATGAGAGCGTGCCGCCGGCGCGAAGCGAGGGCGACGCGGGCGCTGTCCTGGACAGTCCTTCCACGCGCCGCCACACGGCGCAGTACGAGGTTCCGTTTCTGCACCATGCGACCATGGAACCGATGAATTGCACCGCCGATGTGCGGGCCAAGCGCTGCGAGATCTGGGCCCCGACCCAGGTCCAGAGCCGGACGCAACAGACCGTCTCCAGGCTCACCGGTTTTCCGCCGGAAGCGGTGCGCATCAATACCCCGCCGCTGGGTGGCGGGTTCGGGCGCCGCCTGGAGGTCGACTATGTGGCGGAAGCGGTGCTTGCCTCGCGGCACGCCGGCCGCCCCGTAAAGGTGGTGTGGACGCGCGAAGACGACATGCAGCACGGGTATTTCCGTCCAGCCGCGATCACGCGCATGGATGCGGCCCTGGGTGACGCCGGGAAGTTGCTCGCATGGCGTCAGCGCATTTCCGCTCCCTCGATCCTGCGGCAGATGCGCGGGGTCGAGCTGAATCCGGATCCGGCCGCGCTGGGGGGGGCGGTAAGCCTCCCGTACCAGTCGCCGAATATCGAAATTACCCACGCAGCTCCGCTTGCGCCCGTGAATCTGGGCTTCTGGCGCTCCGTGGCCCATTCCTACACCTGCTTTTTCGTTGAGACCTTTGCCGATGAACTCGCCTACGAGGCTAACCGCGACCCCTATGCCTTCCGCTTGTCGCTGTTGCCTGAATCCTCGCGCATGGCGGCCGTGCTCGCGAGGGCGGCTCGGGAGGCCGGCTGGGGGACTCCGCTGCCGGCGGGCAGCGGTCGGGGAATCGCCTGTTCGGAATGTTTCGGCAGTTTCGTGGCCCAGGTGGCGCAGGTTTCGCAGGCAGCGGGGCAGTTGCGTGTGGACCGGATAGACTGCGCCGTGGACTGCGGGCTGGCGGTGGATCCGGCTACGCTGAGAGCGCAGATCAGCGGCGGAATCGTCTTCGGTTTGACCGCGGCCTTGCACGGGAACATACACTTGGGCTACGACGGCGTCGTGGAACGGAATTTCGACAGCTACCGGATGCTCACCATGCATGACACGCCCGATATCCGAGTGCACATAGTCAATAGCGGCGAACCGCTGGGCGGCATTGGCGAACCCGGCGTGCCGCCGGCGGCGCCTGCGGTGGGCAACGCCATCTTCGCCGCCACGGGCCAGCGCTTGCGCAAGCTGCCTTTCGATCTGTCGGCGCCGAATGCAGGGAATAGCTAGCCCGCACACTCAGCGATGAACGGTTCGACCGCATGCCGCGTGCTCGCCTTTTTCGGCGTCATGCTGCTGGGCGGCGGGCAGGCTACGGGTGGCGAGTTCGACGCCGCGGCGGATGCGGCCGATTCAGGCCCGCCGATCCGCTTCCTGGAGGAAGCCGCGAAGCGCGGAATTGCCGACCTCGGGCTGGACGGCGCCGGAGTGGCCTTCAACGACTACGACAACGATGGCGACGCGGACATCTACATCACCAACAACGACAGCGGGACGTTCGGGCTGGATTTCCGCAACCGTTTGTGGGAGAACGACGGCCGCGGCTATTTCACCGATGTGGCGCAGTTGCGCGGCGCGGCCAATGAAGGCGGGCTGGGCCGTGGGATCACTTTCGGAGATTACGACCTCGACGGCGACGATGACCTGGTGGTCGCGAACATGCAGTCGGGCAGCCGGGGCGGCTACGACCCGCCGGTCACCCTCTATCGCAACCTCCTCGCCGAAAGCGGCGCCCCGAACTTCGAGGACGTGACCGGCGAAGCCTGGCTGGTGCGCCATGGCGTGTTCGAGGACGAGTCCAACGAAGGGATTACGGCCACTTCAGGCGGAGTGGGCTTCGGAGACTACGACGGCGACGGCTTGCTGGACCTGCTGTGGCGGTCGGCGGACTACGACATTGACCAGGCGCTGTTTCGCAATATCGGCGGCGGCGAGTTCGAGGACGTTACGCAGACTGCCGGCGTATTGCTGCTCAAGAGCGTCAAGGAGGCCAACAGCCAGGGGTCGCCCGGCTGGTTCGATTTCGATTTCGACGGCGACCTCGACCTGCTTTCTCCCCAGGAAGGCGGTCCCAACGTCCTTTATCTGAACCAGGGCGGTGGCAAGTTCGCGGACATTACCCGCTCGAGGCAGCCGCCGTCCGGCTGGGCGTTTCTGAATCCTGGCAACGCCAACGGCGTTTGCCTGGGCGACGTGGACAACGATGGTGACATCGACGCCTACCTGCCGAATGCGGACCAGGCCAACCGCCTGATCCGCAACGACTATGCGGAAACCGGCGCGGCCGGCTTTACCGACATCACGCTGGTTTCCGGCGCGGGCGATGCGGGCGGCGCCCGGGGCTGCACGATGGGCGACTACGACAACGATGGCTGGCTCGACATTTACGTCAGCAACGGCGGCCTGTCCAACGTGCTGATCAACGACATCGTGGAGGACATGCCGTCATTCGTGCAGTTCTACATCGCGGTGGAGCCCGCCGGGAATGCGCTGCTGCGCAACAACGGCGATGGAACCTTTTCCGACGTGACCCCGGGGTCCGGCGCGGAAGGCTTGAGCATCGGCGCCGGCGTGGCCAGCGGAGACGTGAACGGCGACGGCTTCACCGACATCGTCGGCACGGCTCGCACCTTCTACAACCGGGGCGAGATGCTCTCGGAACCGCAGCGCAACTTCCTGTGGCTTAACCAGGGCAACGGCAACCACTGGATCAAGGTGCGCCTGGAAGGACAGCGCCTCAACGCGCGAGTCCGCGTGGTGGCCGGCGACCTGGTGCAATGGCGCGAGATATTTTCGTCCACCGGCTACAACTCGGTGGACGAACCGGCGCCGATATTCGGCCTTGGCGCGCGCGACCGCGTGGACCGCGTGGACGTGTGCTGGGCCGATGGCCGCGAGCAGACGGTGCTGAACCTGCCCGTGGATCAGGAACTGCGCGTGGCCGCCGCCGCCGCGGGCTTCCAGTCACCCGGCGCCACCACCCAGATCACCACCGCGAAAACAAACAGCACAGCCTGCGCGCCGGCAATCAGCACAAACGGCGCCCACGGCGTTGCCGCGCTGAAGAGTTCTCCGCCGTAAGTGGCCGCAAGGATGATGCCGGCCGAGCCGAACAGGCTCAGCAGGCCGATCACCGCGCCGCGCTTGGCAGGCGGCGCTTCCTGGCCCACCAGCGCCATGCTGCTCATCATGCCGCTGGCCATGGACGCGCCCAGCAGGGCAAACAGCGGCAGCATGCGCAGATCCAGCGGCGTTTCCACGAAATACATCGAGCCATAGGCAATGATCGCCATCGCCGTCGACAACACCACCCCGGCAACCCGGCTGACGCGGTCGAGTATCCAGCCGAACACGAAGGACCAGCCCACGGCGAACACCTGGACCACGGCAAACGGCAGCCATACCTGGTATTGCGCCACGGCGACTTCGCCTCCGGCGGCCCTTACCGCCGTGCTCGCCCACAGCGACAGGAACAGGCCGGCCACGACCAGGGCGCCGCGCGCCGGTACCGCATACAGGTAGGCGAGCACGATGCGCGGGTTCCTCATCTGTTCGAAGCCCGTTCTGATCAGTGGCCACCAGCGGGGTCGCTGCCGCGCCTCTTCGGGCACGCCCGCCTTCAGGCCGAAGCGGAATACCAGCATCGACGCCAAGCACACCAGCGCGGCGGCACCATAAGCGTAACGACCCGCGGCTACCGGCTCCATGCCGGCGTCCTGCAGCCACTTGGGCAGCACGGATACCAGGCGGGTTGCAAGCACGATGCCGAGCGCGTTGAAGGCAGAGCTGAACCCGATAACGCGGCCGCGAGACGATTCGACGGGATAGTCGTTCTGGATCGTGGCGGTCATGGCCGCTGCGGCCGCCACGCCGATGCCGAAGATGACCCGGATCGCCATCAGCTGCGGGACTTCCGTCGCCCAGGGATACAGGGCGTAGCTGAGTCCGATCGTGCCGATGCCCAGCATGATGACTGGGCGGCGTCCTATGCGGTCGGCCAGAATGCCGAAAGGCCATATCAGCAACAGGCTCATGATTTCCGTTATCAGTGTGAGCTGGCCGGTGATCCTGCCCGCCGCGCTCGGGTCGGCAATGCCCAGGTGCTCGATGAGAATATAGGGCTGGGAGAAGTTCATGTTCGAGATCATCCCGATGCAGATCAGGGATGCGTACATGTAGGTCCAGAAGTGCATAACGCGCACGCCCGGAGCCAGCTCGATGTTTCCTATGCGACTGCTCATGCTCTCTCCTCCCAACGCCCACCCGTCATCATAGCGCACCCACCGCCGTGCTGGGCCCAGCCCTCCCTGCAGCGCAACTACGCCAGGAAGGCCAGAAAATGGGCCCTGGCCACGTTACTCGAAGTTGCTTTTTACGCGGCGCGGGACTCGACAATGAGCTCGCGGCCGAGCACCCGCAAGGCCTTGTGGATGCGATTGGCCGCGGTGTGATGGTGCGGATCAAGCATGCGGCGCACGACTTTCTCGTTAACGCCCAAGCGGCGGGCAAACGCAAGGCGCGAATATCCGCTATCCCGAAACGCCAGCACGAACGCGGCTTTGGCGGCCATGTCAGGCGGCACGGCAACAAGCTGCTCGCTGGCGCGCCGGGAGCTGGGCGGCGGAATGGAATCGCCATCGTCGATACGCCCGGCAATCGCTTCTTCGAGCGCGTCCCGAGCCTCCATCAAGGCTTCGGCTTCGTCCGCGCCGGAAGTGAGGCACTCGGGAAGGTCCCGAAACGAAACCACAAGTTCGCCCGATTCATCGGCCCGAAGTCGGGCTGGATAGAGGAATTGCATAACGGTTTTCCTTATTGTGTTCACCTGAGCCTTACGGAAAGTCGCCGCGTTGAAGGCCCAATTGGCGGATCATGGCAGACAGGAGTCCAGTTGCGAGTTCCTTGCGGCGATCTTTCACAACGGTCCTTCGTCCGCCGTAATACAGCGTAACGTGACTCCCCTTGCCACGCTTCATGTCCAGGCGCACGGGAACACCCCGCTTCGCGCCAAGCTCAAAGACCCGGCTAACGAATTCTCTGCCCTTCACCCGCAGAACTCTAGGACATAAATGTCCGAATAGCAAGCGTATCCCGTCCTGTCTGCAATGGCACCTTCCATCCGAATTGTCAGGCGGCGAGCAGCAAAGGGTGGCCATTGCCCGGGCCTTGATGAACGACAGGAGGATTATTCTCGCGGACGAGCCCGCCGGCGCGCTGGTTGCGCCGCAATCTTGCAAAATGGCGCGGCGTGGTCTAGTTTGGCTGTCGGCAAGCCGGCCAGGCAATCGCTGGCTGCGCTGGTTTTTCCGGTGCGGCGGGAGGAAAGTCCGGGCTCCGGCGGGCGGGACGCCAGGTAACGCCTGGGAGGCGCGAGCCTACGGAAAGTGCCACAGAAAATATACCGCCCGGCGCCCACAGGGAGGCCGAGTAAGGGTGAAATGGTGCGGTAAGAGCGCACCGCGCGGCTGGCAACAGCCGTGGCAGGGTAAACCCCGTCTGGAGCAAGGCTGAATAGGGAAGCAATGCGTATGCCCGCACGCGCTTCCGGGTGAGCTGCTTGAGGCTGTCGGCGACGGCGGTCCTAGGTGAATGATTGCCCTCGACAGAACCCGGCTTATCGGCCGGCTTGCCCCTTTTTCCCGCGCAGCCGGCGGATCAGGCTGGAAGTGTCCCAGCGGCCGCCGCCCATGGCCTGCACTTCGGCGTAGAAGCGGTCCACCCGCTCCGCCACCGGCAGTTCGGCGCCGTTGCGTTTCGCTTCCTGCATCGCGTAGCCCAGGTCCTTGCGCATCCAGTCCACCGCGAAACCGAACTCGAACTTGTTGGCCAGCATGGTGGCGTGACGATTGTCGAGTTGCCAGGACTGGGCCGCGCCCGCTCCGATCAGGCGCGCAACCTGCTCCCCGTCGAGCCCGGCGCGCTGGGCAAAGTTCAGGCCCTCGGACAGAGCCTGAACCAGTCCGGCGATGCAGATCTGGTTGACCATCTTGGTGAGTTGGCCCGCGCCGGCCGGGCCCATCAGATCGCAGCGAGCCGCATAACGGTCCAGCAGCGGCCGCGCTTTCTCGTAGTGGCGCCCCTCGCCGCCCACCATGATCGCCAGCGTGCCGTTCTCGGCGCCTGCCTGGCCTCCGGATACCGGCGCGTCCAGAAAAGCCAGCCCGCGCGAGCGCGCCACCCCGTCCAGATCGCGCGCCAGCTCCGCAGACGTGGTGGTGTGGTCCACCAGCATCGCGCCCCGGCCCATACCCTCGAAAACCCCGCCCGCGCCCTGCGTAACGGCTCGCACATCCTCATCACGCCCCACACAGGTGAACACAAAATCAGCGCTCTCGCAGGCCTCCGCAGGCGTCGCAGCTAACGCCCCGCCGTATTCCGCCACCCACCGCTGCGCCTTTGCGCCAGTGCGATTGAACACCGTAACGGCGTACCCGCCCCGCGCCAGATGCCCCGCCATCGGGTACCCCATCACCCCCAACCCAACAAACGCCACCCGCCTCACAATGCTGCCACCCCGCGGCGCATCAAGCTTTCGGCAGCGTCACGCCAGTCTGCCCCTGGTATTTCCCGCCCCGATCCTTGTATGAGGTCTCGCACACTTCACCCGCTTGAAAGAAGATCATCTGCGCGACGCCCTCGTTGGCATAGATTCGGGCCGGCAAGGGCGTCGTATTGGAGAACTCCAGGGTCACGTAGCCTTCCCATTCCGGCTCCAGGGGCGTGACGTTCACGATGATGCCGCAGCGAGCATACGTGGACTTGCCCAGGCAGACCGTGAGGACGTTGCGCGGAATGCGGAAGTACTCCACCGTGCGCGCCAGGGCGAAGGAGTTGGGCGGAATGACGCAGTGGTCGCCAGTCAGCGAAACGAAGCTCTTGCTCTCGAAATTCTTGGGATCCACCACCGCCGAGTGAATGTTGGTGAACACCTTGAACTCGTTTGCGCAGCGCACGTCGTATCCGTAGCTGGATACGCCGTAGGAAATGACCCGGCGCCCCCCCACTTTGCGCACCTGCTGTTCGGCGAAGGGCTCGATCATCCCTTGCTCCGCCGCCATACGGCGTATCCAGGCGTCCGATCCAATGCTCAACGGTTCAGCCAGTCCTGCCGCATGGCCAGGGCCTTGTCTTCGCCCCAGGCGTATTCGTAGGCCTCGATGATGACGGTGCGCTTGTCCTTGCGCCAGATTTCCCAGCGCGCCGGCAGCCAGCCCAGTTCCCGGGCATACCAGAGGTATTGAAAGTTCTCCGAACCCTCGCGCTGGCGGCGGTACTTGATGGTTTGCAGTTCGCCCGCGTCCGTGCTCAGCTTCTCTTCGCCCAGCCGTTCCCCGTCGTACAGCTTCAGCTTCCCTCCTTCCAGCGTGGGCTGCACGTGCAGCGGCCGTTCATCGGCAAGATCCAGCATGGACTGGATTTCCCAGGACTTGCGGTCCATCGCCCTGGGTTCCAGGGAGAATTCGTTGCGCTCTTCGTTCTCGGTGAACAGCGCGCTGCGCAGGCTCCAGTCGTAGGCGATGTTAACCAGACCGTCTCTTCTGCCGTTGCAGGACCGGCAGAAGTACTCCAGCGGCCGCACCAGACCGGTGTCGTCGAGATCGAAACGGGTGCTCTCCAGAGCGTCCGAAGCGATGACCAACCGTGCCAACCCCAGCCCGCGGGAGTAGGTTTCGTAGGCGTAGCCGCCGCCCTCCCGGCGCACCAGACTCAGGCTCAAGCCGCGCTGGCCGAAAGGTGCGTCCACGTTGTAGAGCACGCCGATGCTTTCGATCGCGTGCGCTGGCCGGTCGTCGGGGTTCGCCGCTGCCGGACTGGCCAGCGTCAGCGCCAGTACCGATGCGGCAATGCCCGCTATTGCCCGTCCCATAACAGCTCCTGTTCTTCAAACACGATCGGTTTCAACAATTCACGTCCGTCCAGTACGGCGCGGTACCGGCCCATCTCCAGGCGGCCGTCCGCCATCCATTGCAAGACGCGAGGATACAGGACATGCTCGCAGGCTTGAACCCTGGCCTTCAGAGAAGCCTCATCGTCCTTGCCAGTCACGCGCAATCTCGCCTGGGCGATCAGCGGCCCGGCGTCCAGGTCGCGGGTCACGAAGTGCAAGGTGGTTCCATGCCACGCTTCGTTGGCCTCGAGCACGCGCCGATACGTGCGCAGGCCCGGATAGCCGGGCAGCAGCGAGGGGTGAATGTTGAGCGCTCGACCCCTGTATTCCTCGCACAGGGAGTCCGGAAGGATGCGCATGAACCCGGCCAGCGCCAGAACATCCGGAGCGAAGTCCCGCAGGCGCCGCGCGAAGGCATCCCACCAGGCGCCGGCGTCCGGGTAGCCGGAAGGCGGCAGGGCGACTGCGGGGATGCCGGCAGCGCCCGCCCGCTGCAGGCCCTGCGCGTCCGTCCGGTCGCTGAGCGCGGCTACCACCTCGATATCCAGGTCGCCGGAAGCAACCCGGTTGAGCATGGACTGGAAATTGCTGCCGCTACCCGATAGCAAAACGGCGATGCGCAAGCTCACTGGCTTCAGAACGGGCGTCAGACAGGCTTCATGGCGGGCGTCAGGGCAGGATTACGCCGCTGCCGGCCCGGATCCGGCCAATATCCCAGACCTGCTCGCCCGCCTCCTCGAGGCTCTCGCGTGCCGCATCGGCCTGGTCCGGCGACGTAGCCAGCACCATCCCGATCCCGCAGTTGAAGGTATTGAGCATTTCCCCGCGTTCCACTGGTCCTTCGCGCCCCAGCCATTCGAACACCGGGGGCCAGGGCCAGGCGCCGGTGTCGATATGGGCGGCCAGGCCCTGCGGCAGAATCCTCGCCACGTTCTCCGGCAGGCCTCCGCCGGTGATATGGGCGATGGCCTTTAGCCGGCCGGATTGCGCCAGCGGAAGCGCCGCGCGCACGTAGATTCGCGTGGGTTGGCAAAGCGCGTCAACCCACCAGCTTTCCAGAACCTTGAGGCCGCCCTTTCTCCTTATGATCTCGCGCGCCAGCGAATAGCCGTTGGAATGTGCGCCTGACGAGCCCAGGCCCAGCAGTACGTCTCCTTCCCTGACCGCGCTTGCGTCTAGCAGGCGTTCTTTTTCGACCACGCCCACGCAGAATCCCACCAGTTCCAGCCCGTCATCCATGTAGGTGTTCGGCAATTCGGCGGTCTCGCCTCCCAAGAGCGCGGCGCCGGCTTGCTTGCAGCCCTCGGCGACGCCACGCAGCACTGGCTCCAGGCGCGCCGCGTCAATGCGGTTGGCCGCGCAGTAGTCGAGGAAGAACAGGGGCTCCGCGCCCATGGCCAGGACATCGTTGGCGCACATGGCGACCAGGTCGATACCCGGCGTATCCAGACGGCCGGCTTCCTGGCACAGTTTCAGCTTGGTGCCTACGCCGTCGGCGCCGGCCACCAGCACCGGCTCCCGATACCGGCCGCCGGCCAGCTCGAACAAGCCGCCGAAGCCACCCAGCCCTCCCAGCACGCCCGGCCGGTAGGTCTGGCGGACCAGCGGACCGATGCGGCGCACGATGTCCGCGCCCCTTTCGATGTCCACGCCGGATTCACGGTAGGTGACCGGTTTGCGCAGATTCATGGAATCCGTATCCATTCAATTGGTGCCCAGCGCCCTATAATGCCTTTTTCCATGCTCTCGCGCATCGTGCCTTACGCCCTGGCTCCTCACGCGTTGGCCTTGACGCTGTTCCTGGCGTGCGCAGCCGCCGCGAGCGAAGCGCCGTTTCGCGCCGTCGCGCCATTGAACGAGCCCGGTCCGGCGGGCGAGGAAAGCGCCTTGCAGGATGCCTTGGGGCGCTTGCTGATTCGGGTGACCGGGCGCCGCGACGCTGCCGATCTGATGGGGCTCTTTCCACCCGCGGCGCGTATCGTGCGGCAGTATCGCGTTGTGGAAGGCAGCCGACTGGAGGCGGAATTCGACGAAGCACTTGTGCGTCGGGTCCTGGAAGAGGCCAACGAAAGCGTATGGGACGGGGAGCGTCCGGCGCTGGCGGTCTGGCTGGTTCTTGACGATGGCGAGAGGTGGCTTTTGCGGCCCATGGAATTCAGCGAAGGGTCGGCCAGGGCGCTGGACGCCAGAGGCGTTTTCAGCGATGCGCTCAACCGCACCCTGGGTGAGGTATCGGAGTTGAGAGGCGTTGAGCTTCGTTTCGCTGCGCCGCTGGAACAGGTCCTTGCGCCGCGATGCCTCGAGCAGCTGTGGACGGGCTTTTTTGACTGCCTCCCGGATGCCGGCGCCGAACTGCTGATGCTTGGACGGGTTGCCATGCCCAGCGCGCCCGAAGATGTCGAGTGGAGCCTGCGCGAAAACGGCCAGTGGGGTCGCGTGTGGGAGAGCGACGCGGCCGAGGCGGTCCACACTGTCACCGATATGCTGGCTGCCCGCTTCATGGCCACCAGGGGACCCACGCGCTCGTATCTGCTGGTGGTTTCCCCGGTAGCTGATCTGAAGACCTACGTCAGGATTCGGACGGAACTGGACGCTCTGAGCGCCGTTCGGGAGTGGCGCGTGGACGGCGCCGTGCGCGATTCGCTCCGATTTCGCATCACTTCCCGCACCGCCGAGGGGCCACTTCGCGAGGCCCTGGGCTCTCTTGGCATTCCCTTCGAGTTGAGCAGGGTGGACTCATGAGCCTCGTTCGGCACATTCCCAACTTGATCTGCGTTTTCCGGTTGCTGCTTACGGTCGTTATCGTGGCGGGCCTGCTTGAGGGACGCTATGGGGAGGCGCTGCTGCTCGTGGTGCTTGCGGGATTTTCCGACTGGCTGGATGGTTTTCTGGCGAAACGCTGGCGGCTGGACAGCTTTCTGGGGTCGGTCCTGGATCCCATGGCCGACAAGATTCTGCTCGCCAGCGTCTACGTGACCCTGGCCGTTCTTGCGCATATTCCCGTCTGGCTGGCGGTTACCGTCATTGCGCGTGATCTGGTGATCTTTGGTGGCTGGCAGCTCTTCCGCGCGCTGCGTGGCGAACTCCATCCGCGGCCGTCGCGGGTCAGCCGCATCAACACGGTGCTGCAGATCAGCCTGGGCGTTGCCGTGATCGCCACGCAGGTTTCCCCGGAGTTTCTGCCTCCGGGGGCGATTGAGGTGGGGGGCGCGCTGGTTTTGCTGTTTGCGGTGTTGAGCGGCGTGGATTACGTATTGAAGGGAACGCTTCTGGCCGCTCAGCGCAAGCGCGACCAGATCGAGGGCAGCGCGGTCCCGGCAGAGCAGTTGCCGCTCGAACTCATCCGCGAAGATCCCTGCGTGTTCGAGAACTTCTACAACGGCAGCAATGCAGAGGTGGTGTCCGCGCTCAAGGGGTTTGTCGACCAGGATGGAGGGCCGCCGCTGTGGTTATGGGGCGCTCCGGCCACCGGCAAGACTCATTTGCTGCTGGCGACGGTGAGGGCGGCTACCGATGCGGGACTTTCGTCGGCCTACCTGCCCGCCCACGCCGGTTTCAAGCCCGACGCCCTGGACGCATTGCGCAAGATCGACCTGCTGTGCATCGACGACGCCGACCGTCTGGCGGGGGTGTCGGAGGTGGAGGAAGCGATGGGCAGCCTTTGCCGGGAACTGGAGAGACAGGGGTCTCGCCTGATCCTGGCGGCCGCCAGCACGCCGGCCGGCGCCGGCTATCAGCGCGACGACATCCGCACGCGCCTGGCCTCGGGGCCGATCTGGAAACTGCATCCGCTTACCGATGACGAACGCCTGGAGGCCGTGCAGTTGCGGGTGCGCAGCCGTGGAATCATCTTGCCCGAAGCCACCGCGCGTTTCCTGTTGCGCCGAGTGCGGCGCAACCCCGGCGACGTTTTCCTTCTGGTGGACAGTTTGGCCGCCCTGGCCGCGGCGCGCAGCAAGCAGCTTACCGTGCCCTTCGTGCGGCTGGCATTGCGCGAAGGCATGGTTCAGCCGCGCCGCGGTTAGCCCGGATCAGCCGGCATCCGCGAGTTCCGCCGCAAGGGCCGCGTGCAGCGCCTTTTCTTGCAGACCCGACAGCGGCTCCCTTTCATCGTTGATCAGGTGAAACACGTCTTCGGCGCGTTCTCCGATGGTGAGTATCTTGGCCGTGCGCACCGCGATGTTCTGGCGCGTCAATATTCCCCCCACCAGGCCGAGCAACCCGGGCCGGTCCGTCGTGACCAGTTCCATGACCGTATGCCGCCCGCGGAGATCTTCCCGGAAGCTCGCCTGCACCCCCACGTCAAAGGCTCGCAGCTTGCGCGGAAGCCGTCGCCCCGCCGGCCGTGGAGGCGGTTCGCCCCGGGCCAGCGCCTGGCGCAGAGCCCCGCAGATCGCGTCCAGTTGCCGCCGGTCGCGAAGCGCCGCCCCGTCGCGCTGTACCACCAGGTACTGAGCCAGACTGCACTCCTGGCCTGAGGGCAGGATGCGTGCGTCGAGGATACTCAGTCCCCCGGCGTCGAGCACCGAGCAGGTAATGAAAAATCGATGCACGGCCGCCGGTCCATGCACCAGGATGGCCGTGTGGCCGTCGGCGGCATCAGCGCGCGCGGCTACCATGAAACCGTCTGCTGCCGCCGCGCCGTTACTCAAGGCCTGCGTGTGCCAGACAATCTCGTCGTCGCGGAACAGCCAGAAGTAGTCTTCCGCGAAGCGGCCCCACAGCGCGCGCACATCGTGTTCGCGCATTCCCCGTCCGCGCAACTCGCGCAGAGCGGCGCGCTCGCGTTCCGCCAGCAGTTCCCCGGCCCCGCTGGGGTGCTCGATATTCATGCGCAAGGCTCGCTCCGTCTGGCGATAGAGGTCCTCGAACACGCGCGCCTTCCAGGCAGTCCAGAGGCTCGGGTTGGTCCCGCGCACATCCGCCACCGTGAGCAGATAGAGGTGGTCGAGACGAGCCTTGTCGCCCACCAGGCGGGCAAATTCCGCGACCACCGCCGGATCGTACACGTCCTTCTTCTGAGCGGTCATCGAAAGCGTGAGGTGGTGGCGCACCAGCCAGACCACCAGTGCGGTGTCGCCGGGTTCCAGTCCATGGTCCCGCGAAAATCGTTCCGCGTCATCGGCGCCGAGTTCGGAGTGATCCCCGCCGCGGCCCTTGGCGATATCGTGATAGAGGCCCGCTACGTACAGCACCAGCGGTTTCTCTATCCCCTGCATGATTTTCGTCAGCCTGGAGTCCCGGCCGCCGTCGTTCGCAATGCCGAAGCGGCGCAGGTTGCGGACTACCCGCAGGCTGTGCGCATCGACCGTGTAGCTGTGAAAAAGGTCGTACTGCATCCTTCCCGTTATCCGGCCGAATTCCGGGATGTACGCGCCCAGAATGCCGTAGCGGTTCATGGCTTCCAGTTGGCTGGACGCGTCCGGAGGCGCCGCCAGGATCTTCATGAACATTCGGCGGATTCTCGGGTTGGCGCGGAAGCTGTCGTCGATCCTGGGCGCGCTCTCGATCAGTCCCTCCACCAGCCCGGCGCTGAAGCCGCTGATGTCCGGTTGCTGCTGGCGGAGCAGGAACGGTTCCAGGACCGCCTGGGGCGATGCCTCGAACAGGTCCGGCCTTCTGGGGTGAAGGAAACCGTTGCGCAAGATGAAGCGCGCATTCAGCCTGCGCGCGCCGCGCCGGGCAGGTACGATGCGTTCTCCCAGGCGCTGGATCGCGATTTCGCTGAGCAGAGATACGCTGCGCGTGGTGCGGTAATAGCGCTGCATGAACTGTTCCACGGCGCGGTTGCCGGTGCGGTCGTGGTAGCCGAAGGCCGCGGCCAGTTGCTTTTGGTGGCCGAACAGCAGCCGGTCCTCCATGCGGCCGGTGTTCAGATGCAGGGCAAGGCGGACTCTCGACAGAAAATCCCGTCCCGCGCGCAGCTCCCGAAGTTTTTCCGGCGACATCAGGCCGTGGTCCAGCAGCATTTCCAGCGAGGCCTCCCCGAAAAGCCGCAGCATGATCCAGTTGACGGTGTGCAGGTCCCTGAGCCCGCCGGGTCCGTTCTTCACATCCGGTTCCAGGTTGGACGCCGTATCGCCGTGCTCGCGCCGCCTTTCGGCCTGCTCCTCGACCTTGGCGCGGAAGAACGGGCCCCGCGTCCACACGCCTCGGCCGTTGATCGCCTTGCGCAGTTGTTCGAACAGGCGCTGGGAGCCGGTCAAAAGGCGGGCTTCCATCAGCGCGGTCATAATGGTGAGATCGCCGCGCGCCCGGTCGCGCGATTCCGCGACGGTCCGGGCGCCATGCCCCAGCTTGAGCCCTGCATCCCACAGAAAAGCCAGGAATTCGCCTACCTCGGCGCGCGCTCCCCGGGAATACCTCTGCGGCAGCAGCACCAGCACATCCACGTCCGAGGCCGGGTACATTTCCGCGCGGCCGTAACCTCCAACCGCAATCAGCGCTGCGCTTCGCAAAGCCGGCCCGGCGTGCAGCCGCCAGACCTCGCAAAGCAAGGAGTCCAGCAGCTCCGAGCGCAGCCTCAAGAGGTCTTCCGCGCTTTTTTCCCGGTTCTCGAACCAGCCTCGCATCTGCCGCTCCTGCGCCTCGATGCGGCTTCGCCAGTCACGCAGGCTGGCCCGCCGCCGCCGTGTGGCGGTGTCCGCCTCCTGCGCCTGAGTGGCGCGCTCAGGGTTCAAGCGGACCTGCTCCCAGAGTCAGGACCTCGTAGCCCCGGGCGGTTACCAGCACCGTGTGCTCCCACTGCGCCGACAGTTTCCGGTCGCGCGTCACCACCGTCCATCCGTCGGGCAGCAGCAGTGTTTCAGGTTTGCCTTCGTTCAACATGGGTTCCACCGTGATGGTCATCCCTTCCCGCAGGAGCATGCCGGTGCCGGGTTTTCCGTAGTGCAGCACGTTGGGCGGCTCGTGAAACACGCGGCCTATGCCGTGACCGCAGTATTCGCGCACCACGCTCAGACCCTGCGATTCGGCCAGCGTCTGGATGGCATGTCCGACATCGCCCAGCCGCTTGCCGGGCGCGATCTGGCGTATTCCCGCCCACATGGCCTCGAAGGTGATCCGGGCCAGGCGCTTGGCCTTGATGCGCGGCCGGCCCACGTGAAAGATCCGGCTGGTGTCGCCGTGAAAGCCGTCCTTGATCACGGTGATGTCGATATTGAGCATGTCTCCGTGCCGCAGCCGCCGCCTGCCGGGGATTCCGTGGCAGACCACCTGGTTCAGCGAAGTGCAAATCGAGCGCGGAAATCCGCGGTAGTTCAGCGGCGCCGGTATGGCCTGCTGCTCTTCGGTGATGTACTGGTGGCAGATCCGGTCCAGCTCCCCGGTGCTGGTTCCTGGGCGCACATGGGCTTCGATCATGTCCAGCACCTCGGCCGCAAGCCCTCCTGCAACGCGCATGCGCTCCTGTTCCTCGGCGGACTTGATGGTGACTTGCGTGAGTTGCGGGGCTCGTGTCATAACCGGCTCATATTGTCGGCGCATGTTCTTGTTGTGGACCAATAGTAGCGCGCAAGCAGCCAGGTCGCTCCCAGAAAATAATCGCCGGTGCGGCGCGCATGGCGCGCATGACCGTGCAGCGCCAGTGTCCAATGTTATAAAATCGGTCTTTTGCTTCGGGAAGTGGGGCTGCTGACATGCTGTCGCTGTCCTTGCGGTTTCCTGATCGCTGACCGAAGCGCCTTGGAGATTCACAGGAGCAAGCGATTGGCGGAAATCACCGTGCGTGAAATGTTGGATGCGGGCGTGCATTTCGGGCACCGTGCAAGGCATTGGAACCCGAAAATGGCGCCTTTCATATATGGCGAGCGCAACCAGCTTCATATTATCGACCTGGAGCAGACCATTCCGCTCTACCGGAAGACCTGTGACTTTGTGCGGTCGGTGGCGGCGCAGCGCGGCACCGTGCTGTTCGTGGGGACCAAGCGCGCCGCGCAGCACGCGATACGCAACGAAGCCACGCGCTGCGGCATGCCGTACGTCAGTCACCGCTGGCTGGGCGGCACGCTCACCAACCTCAAGACGATCAAGAAGTCGATCGCCCGGCTGGAGGAGCTTGAGGCGCTGGATGAGAGCACCATGCGCCAGCGCTTCACCAAGAAGGAAGTCCTCGGGCTGAATCGCGAACGGGAGAAACTGCAGCGCTCCCTGGGCGGAATCCGCGACATGAATTCCCTCCCGGATGCGGTTTTCATAATCGACCTGGAGCATGAGCGCATCGCGCTGAACGAGGCCAGAAAACTCGGCATTCCCGTCGCCGCGGTAGTGGACACCAATTGTTCGCCGCAGGACGTGGACTACATGATTCCCGGCAACGATGACGCGATTCGGGCCGCGGAACTCTACGCCCGCGGAATCGCCGACGCAATCATGAAGGGCCGGGAAGAAATGCCGGAAATCTCGCTGGGCGACGACGAGTTCGTGGAACTGGACGAGTCCGGCAAACCGATAGCCAGGACCGGACGGCCCCGCTCGAGGTCCAGCGCGCCGGCCCGGTTACGCGGCATGTCCAGGCGAATGCCGCGGCGCACGGCAGCGGTGGCCCGGGAGCGCGAGGACCGCAAGCCCGCCGAAGCCGCACCTCGCCCGCCGGCAGAGGCCGCGCCCAAACCGCCCGCCGCCGCAGGAGCTGCCCCTCAACCGCCCGCCCAAGCTGCCCCCAAACCACCTGCTGCTGCGGCGCCGGCATCCGCGCCGGCTCCCAAGCCCGCCGCTGCGCCCGCACCTGCATCCGAGCCCGCCGCTGCGCCCGAGCCCGCCGCTGCGCCCGCTACCAAGGAGAGTTAGGCATGGCCATTACCGCTGCCCAGGTCAAGGCGCTTCGGGAAGCCACGGGCGCAGGCATGATGGACTGCAAGCGCGCGCTTACCGAAACCAACGGCGACGCGGAAGCCGCACGCAACCTGTTGCGCATGAAAGGCGCGGCCGCGGCGGAAAAGAAGGCCGGTCGGGCCGCAGCGGAAGGCGTGATCGCGGTAGTGGAGAGCCCCGCCGCCGTAGCTATCGCTGAAGTGAATTGCGAGACCGATTTTGTAGCGCGCCGCCAGGAGTTCCAGGACTACGCGGCGTCGGTTGCGCAGATCGTCCTGGACGAGGATCCCGCTGATCTCGATGGCCTGCTCGCCTTGCAGGTTAACGGACAGTCGCTCGAGCAGACGCGCCGGGACGCAGTGGCCCGGATCGGCGAGAACATTTCGCTGCGCCGATTCGCCCGCGTGCGTCCACGCGGAACGATAGTGACCTATGTCCACAACAACCGTATCGGCGTCGTTGTGGACATTGAAGGCGGCGACGAGGAACTGGGCCGGAACATCGCCATGCACATCGCAGCCATGCGGCCGCAGCACGTTGCTCCCGAAGACGTGCCGTCGGACGTGGTGGAACGCGAACGCGCCTTTCTGACCGAGCAAGCCGCCGACTCCGGCAAGCCCCCGCAGATCGTCGAGCGTATGGTCGAAGGCCGTTTGCGCAAGTTCCTCAGCGGCATCTGCCTGACCGGGCAGATTTTCGTGCGCGACAGCAAACTCACTGTAGGCAAGCTGCTCGCCTCGCAAAAGGCCCGCGTGCACGGATTCGTGCGATTCGAAGTAGGCGAAGGCATCGAACGCCGCACAACCGATCTCGCAGAAGAGGTAGAAGCCCAACTCCGCGAATACGAGTGAGCCCAACCCCTTGATTCAGACGGAAGACCGCAGCGCGGCGCTTCTGCGCCAAAGCGGCAAACCGGCGAATCCAACAGCCCGTCAGGTATACCTCGCCTCCCAGCACAGCCCATCAATAGCGATGTCGTAGTCCATCAGCTCCCCGCCCCAGCCGCAACGGGCCGTGCCGGCATCAATGCGCCGCCCGCGCTCCGCGTTGATCGCCGCCAGCGCCTCTCCGCCAGGGGAGCGCATCCTGACCTCGCCCCCGCTCTTGCCTCGGCAAAGACGTTTCCGCGGAAACGCCTGACGCTGCCGCGCCACTGCGTTGAGATTGCGCCGATCGCTTTCCGTACGTTTCCGCGGAAACGTCGGCGGTCTCCGCATTCGAATCCGCATCCACCGCGCAGGCCCCGGCGGGAGTCCCGGCGTGCTCCGCTTCCCCATAGCATTCGCCTCGTTCGTCGCGTTCATCGCGCTCGTCACGTTTTTCCCGTCCACCTCGTTCGTCCTGTTGGGCCTGTTCGTCGCGTTCTTCCTGTTGGTCCCGTTCATCCAGTTCCGCCCGAGCCGCATCCAGCGCCTTCAGCAGCATCTCGCCCAACTCCGCCGGCAAGCAAGCCTCCAAGTTCACGCTGCCATCCGCTTCACGGCGACAGTCCAGATAGCGCCGCTCGTGCAACTCCCTTGCTTCGTTGCGCTCCAACTCCCGCTGCACCCGGCGAAAACCCCGTACCGTACGCTCCACATGCGCAGCCGTGCCGTGCAAGGCAATGTTCAACAGCGCATCTTCCGTATCGACCGTCGCTACCCGGGTCACCGCCCGCACCTTGGAATAGGGAAGCTCGACTGGGAGTGAGGCAGGCTCGACGGGGAGTGAAGAAGGCTCCACAGCCCCAGCTACAGTTGAAGAAAGCTCGACCGAATCCGGTCCAGGAGCCGGGCGTTGGGCATCGCAAACGGAGGCGTTGGAGACGGTGCAATGAAGGTCCATATCGGGGCTCCTTCCAGTCCCTTGACGGAGTTCGAACTATAGCATTAATAAACAATATAATCAATCTTTTAAGGACACTTTCAAGGACACAATTAAGCACACAATTGAGCACACATTCAAGGACAGAATTTGCCCGACAGGCAGTTGTCCGACGACACCCCCTTTATGGCATAGCGACTTCTGAATAGCCGGCCCTCGCATACGCTCAAAAACTTGCATCCAACCAAGCGCTCTACCCAACGCGCCTTTTGGATAGTCCTGTCCCAGTCGCCGTGGCCTCCGACCGAGGCGAAGTCGTGAAAGCCTCGTAGCAAGCCGGAGAATGATTCTCCAGGCTGATTACCACCACCGCCGACATTGAGACCGCCGCCGCCCAGTCGCCCGGACCGCGGCGAAGCTCACTCAGGCGCCAGTGAGCCCAGCTCCTTCTTCGACTTGTGTTTCCCGCAAGGTTTCGTCAAGGGAGCAGGACGCCATGAAGGAGATGATCCGCGTGGGGTTGGCGGTGTCGTAGTACTCCAGCATCCGCTCGTTGAACTCCAACTCTCGCTTTTTGGGCACGGCGATTACGTCGTGTCCTTCGGTAAGCAGAATGCCGTTCATGGCCAGCCGTCCGGTTCGCTTGTTGCCGTCCCAGAACAACTGGTTTCGTGCCACATAAAGGAATATCGAAATCGCCCGCACATGGGCATCTTCGACTTCGAGGATACGGGGCATGTCCTGATCGAAGCTGTCCTGTATCCGGGAGTGATGCATTGGTTTGTGGTCGGTTCCCCCGATGCGGACCGGGCCAGAGCGAAACACGCCCCATTCCAGCGCCTCCTCGAATGCCAGGCGAGCGTGCAGGGTTTTCAGGTTTTCGGAAGAGCAGGAAAACTGTTCATCCTCGACTTGCTGAAACAGCATCTTGTAGGCGCCGATCTGATTGAGAACCTGCTGATGCTCCTCCAGGCTCCGTCCGCCGACCGACACGCCCGCCATCAGGGTTTTGACTTCCGCAAGCGTGAATGTGTTGCCTTCCAGCCGAACATCGTCATGGACCAGTTGCTCCAACACCTTGCGGGCGCGGAAAACTGCTCGCTTGCGCCGTTCGCGCAGGGGCAAGTGCGCGTCCAGGGAGGAAACATGGCGAACAGCCGGGTTAAGCCAGCGAGGCTTTTTCTTCGCTTCTCTGCCCGAGGCTGTGCTCGAACGGTTTTCGCCGGTACTGCCCGCTTCACGCATGTTTGCATCCGCTTCAGAAATTCTCGCGGTTGAAGATGCGTGCAGATACAAGCCGTTGCGAGGCATTACCAGCCGCTCCTTGGGACTGGCGGAGTAGTCTGCTTCTCCATGAGTCTATATTATTCCGGTAGCGACAAGTCGAGGCCAGCATCCTGCGTTGTCGAATGAACGCGAGGTGGCTGGGCGCTATCAGCGTGCGGCAAGAGGTTTTTGTAAAATGCCCGCCGGGTTGTGAAGAAGGTTGGTGAGTCGTTTTGAAGAACGAGAACGGAAGTCCGGCGGAAGAGATGACAGCTCAGATGACGGTTCAGCCTCGGGAGCGCCGGTGAGCCCGGCTCCTCCGCTGCGCCGTGTTTTGCTGAAGCTCAGCGGCGAGGCACTTATGGGCCAGCAGCCATATGGAATCGACATGTCCATGCTGCAGCGCATTGCCGGAGAGATCAAGGAACTGTCCGGCATGGGCGTGGAAATGGCGGTGGTGGTGGGCGGAGGCAACATCTTCCGCGGCGAGGGCCTGGCCCGGGCGGGAATGGACCGCGTCACGGCCGATCACATGGGAATGCTGGCCACGGTCATCAACGCCCTGGCGCTGCAGGACGCGCTTGAGCGTCTGGGAACCGGTGTGCGGGTAATGTCTTCGATGGCGGTGCGGGCGGTTTGCGAGGACTACATCCGCCGGCGCGCGCTGCGACATCTGGAGAAGGGCCGCATATGCATTTTTGCGGCGGGCACGGGCAATCCCTATCTGTCCACCGATACGGCCGCCAGCCTGCGTGCCGTCGAAATCGGCGCCGAGCTTCTTGTCAAGGGCACCAAGGTGGATGGCGTCTATTCCGCGGACCCCAACCTGGAACCGGATGCAAAGCGATACGAGCGCATTTCCCATGACGAACTGATCGGCGGCCGGCTTGGGGTGATGGACTCCACCGCGGCCGTGATGTGCCGCGACAACGACCTGCCGATTCGCGTTTATGATGTTGCCTCGCCGGGCGATCTGCTGCGGATTGTGCGCGGCGAGAATGTCGGCACGCTGGTAAGCAGCGACACGCAGTGAACTCGGGGCGGCGGGCAACGGGCGGCGGGCAACGGGCAACAGGCGACGCGCTGATGCGACAATATGAGCCGGTCACGGCACTGGCAGGGGGCGCGGATGATTGAGGAACTCAAGGGCGACGCAGTAGAGCGCATGGACAAGAGCGTTGCCGCTGTGCGCTCCAACCTTTCCCGATTGCGCACCGGCCGCGCCCACGCCGGGCTGATCGATCACCTCATGGTGCCGTACTACGGCGCCAGCACGCCTTTGCGCCAGGTGGCCAGCATTGCCGTGGAGGAGGCCCGGACCCTGGCGGTGTCTCCCTGGGAAGCCGCTATGGTTCAGCCTATCGAGAAGGCCATCCGGGAATCGGGTCTCGGCTTCAACCCGGTCACCGCGGGCACTGTGGTCCGCGTGCCGATTCCGGAGTTGACCGAAGAGCGGCGCCGCGAGCTGGTGCGGGTGGCGCGCCACGAGACGGAGATGGGACGTGTGGCGGTGCGCAACATACGGCGCGACATCCTCACCGACGTAAAGCAGTTGGTCAAGGAAAAAATGGCGACCGAGGACGAGGAGAGGCGTACGGCCGACGAAGTCCAGAAGTTCACCGATGAACACGTCGCCCGCATGGACGCGATGCTGGAGGAAAAAGAACAGGAAATCATGTCCATATAGGGCTGATATGGCCTTGTGAACATTCGGATGGAGCCTCCTCTGCAGCATCTGGCGATCATCATGGACGGGAACGGCCGCTGGGCCCAGCAGCGCGGCCTGCCGCGCCCGGACGGCCATCGCGCCGGCGTACAGGCGGCCCGCAATGTCGTGGAAGCCTGCGCCCGACGCGGGATACCGGCCCTGACCCTGTTCGGATTGAGCGCCGAGAACTGGCAGCGGCCCCGCAACGAAGTAAGCGAATTGATGACGCTCCTGACCGACAGTCTGCGGCGAAATATGGACCTGCTCAACGACAACGGGATCCGCCTGCGTTGCATCGGCGACCGTGGCCGGTTTCCGCGCGGCATACGCAAGGTGCTGGACAGGGCCGAGGAAGGCACCCGCGGGAATGACCGCATGAATCTGATTGTGGCGCTTTCCTACGGCGGCCAGCAGGAGATCGCGCGCGTTGCGCAGCAGTTGGCGCTGTGCGCCGCGCAGGGGGAACTGGACCCGCGGGAAGTGTCCGTCGAGATGTTCGCCCGGCATACGGAACTGGCGGACCTGCCGCCGCTGGACCTCATGATACGCAGCGGAGGCGAACGGCGAATCAGCAATTTCATACTCTGGCAGTTGGCCTACGCCGAGCTGTATTTCACGCCAGTGCTGTGGCCCGACTTCGGCATTGACGATCTTCAGGCGTCTCTGGACGACTTTGCGGCGCGGCAGCGGCGCTTCGGCACGGCATGAACCCGGCGCCGGCTTCGGACCCGCCGAGGGCGAGGCCCGCCCTTCCGCCACGGCTGCTGACCGCGGCCGCGCTTCTGTCGGCTGTTGCGGTTACCGCGCTGGCTCCGCCGAGTCTGCGGCTGGCGGTGATCGGTCTGGCGCTTCTGCTGTGCTGGCGGGAGTGGCTGCGGATGGCGGGCATCGCCGGCCCGCTGGCGAGGTCTTGGGCCATCGTGCTGTTCGCTCTGGCGCTGGCCCTGCCGGTGGCCTTGCCGCCGCCGTCCTCGCTCTACCATTCCGCCATGCTGCTGGGTCTGGCCTGGTGGTGCCTGGCCATTCCGGTCCTGCAGCGCTTCGTGGGCTCGATTGGCAGCGCTGCCGCCGCGGGATGCGGGTTGCTGGCCCTGGCGCCCGCCTGGCTGGCCGTGCTGGCCCTGGTCGCGGTCGAGCGCACCGGCCTGCTGCTGTTGCTGCTGTTGCTGGTCGTTGCCGCGGATACCGGCGCCTTCGCTGTCGGCAAGCTTCTGGGCAAGCGCCCGCTCGCGCCCAAACTGAGTGGCGGCAAGACGGTGGAGGGCGCGGTGGGAGGCCTGACGTTGGCGACCATAGCCGGCCTGGGCGCATCTTTTCTGGTGGAGAACTCCGCGCTGTACTGGACGCTTGCCGGCTTGGCGGTTGGCGTTTTGTCGATGCTCGGGGATCTCACCGTGAGCCTGTTCAAGCGCCGTGCGGGAATCAAGGACAGCGGACGATTACTGCCGGGGCATGGTGGCATGCTGGATCGGCTGGATAGCAGCCTGGCGGCGGCGCCCCTGCTGATCCTGCTGATCTTCGAACCGCTGGGCTGGCTGGTTCTGTAGGGGGCGGTGGCGCCATCGGTAGCGCCATCGGTATCGCCAGCCAGCGCCAGTCAGCCAAGACCAGGGCCGCTGCTTTTGCTAGCATAGGCTCCCCGGAGACGAAAAGTAAGCGAAAAGACGCTGGGCCAAAGATGCTTGGGAACACCTTGATTGCGATTGGCGCATTCGTGCTGGCGATCAGCCTGCTGGTCGCGGTGCATGAGTGGGGGCACTACATCGCCGCGCGCCTGTGCGGAATAAAGGTGCTCGAGTACTCGATCGGCTTCGGTCCGGCCCTCTGGCGCAGGAGAGCGGGCGCGGACGCCACCGAGTACCAGTTCCGCGCCCTGCCGGTGGGCGGATTCGTGCGGCTGCTGGACGAACGCGAGGACGAGGTGGCTGAAGACGAGTTGCACCGCAGCTTTACCCGCCAGCCCTACTGGCAGCGGATATTCGTGCTCCTGGCCGGCCCTGGCATGAACTTCCTGTTCGCCATCGTGGCCTACTCGGTCATTTTCATGGCGGGCGTGCAGTCGATCGCTCCGTTCGTGGGCGCGGTGAGCCCGGACGGCCTGGCCGATCGCGCCGGTCTGCGCGCGGGCGACCGCATCGTGGCCGTGGAGGAGCGCGAGACGCGCACCTGGCAGGAGGCCGTGATGGCCGTCGTGGAGGAGATTTTGGGCGATGTGGCCGTGGAACTCGCGGTCGAAAGCGAGGAAGGCGCCCGCCGCAGCCTGGTCCTCGATCTCGAGGACCACAGGAAAGCGATCCTGGAGAATGGCGACTTGTTCGCCGCCGTGGGTTTGCAGCCGCTGGCGGCGCTTCCCGTTGTGGGCGAAATGGATCCCGACGGACCGGCCGGCCGCGCCGGATTCGCCAGTGGCGACCGGGTGCTGGAGGCCGGAGGCGAAACCATATCCAGTTGGCGGCAGTGGGTGGACTACGTTCGCGCGCGGCCCGGCGAAACCGTGCCCGTTACGGTGCGGCGCGACGGCTACGAGCAGCGTCTGTATCTGGAAATCGGCAGTCGCCAGGAAACGGAGGCGGAAAACGCATCCGGTCCGTCGACCGTCGGATTCGTCGGCATAGGGAGGTCGCCGGACGCGCGTTCTCCGCTACTGGTGACCCAGCGCTTCGGACCGTTGGACGCGCTCGCTCGCGGCGTCGCGGAAACCGGCCGCATTACCGGGTTGACCTTCCGCGTGCTCGGCAACATGTTCACCGGCGACGTTTCCCTGCGGACCCTGAGCGGACCCGTGGGCATCGCCCGCTATGCCGGCGAGGCCGTGCAGGTGAGCTGGATCGCCTTCGCCACCTTTCTCGCCCTGGTGAGCGTGAGCCTGGGCATACTGAACCTGCTGCCTATTCCCATTCTGGACGGCGGCCAGATCGTCAGTCAGACGATTGAACGGCTGCGCGGCCGCCCGATCGCGGAACGGACCCAGTTGGCGGTGCAGCGGGTGGGGCTGGCGCTGGTGCTGGCCATCATGTTCGTTGCGCTTTTCAACGACATCACCGGCTTGTTCGGTTCCGGCGGCTGAGAAAGTGAATAGCAAACGAGTATTGGTTGCGTTGCTGGTCCTGCTGGCTTTGCCCGCAGCCCGGGCGCCGGCGCAAGAGCCGGCGCAGGAGACCGACTTCGTGGTGCGCGATATACGCATCGAGGGCCTGCAGCGAATTTCCGAGGGCGCGGTCCTGAACTATCTGCCGGTGAATATCGGCGACACGCTGGACGCCCGGGACATCGGGCAACTGTTGCGCAGCCTCTACGGCTCCGGCTTCTTCTCCGACATCGAGTTCCGGCGGGACGGCGACGCTCTGGTGGTCGCGGTGCGCGAGCAACCCACCATCGAGTCCCTGCTGATTGAAGGCAACAAGGACGTCAAGACCGAGGATCTCACCAAGACCCTCTCGGGCAACGGCATCTCCGTAGGGAGTCTGGTCAAACCGTCGGTTCTGGAAGAGGTGGAACTGTCGCTCACCGACCTGTATTTCGGGCGCGGCAAGTACGGCGCCGAGGTCAACGTGGATGTTACGGAACTGCCCGACAACAAGGTGGATGTGGTTATCGACATTACCGAGGGCGACCGCTCGCGCATCCGTCAGATCAACATCGTGGGCAATGAGTTGTTCACCGACAAGGAGTTGAAGAAGGACTTCGAGTTGAAGACGCCCAACTGGCTCTCGTTCATACGCCAGGACGACCGCTATTCGCGCGAGGCGCTTCAGGGCGACCTGGAAAAGCTGCGTTCTTACTACCTTGACCGCGGCTATGCCGATTTCGACCTGGAGTCCACTCAGGTGACCCTGTCGCCGGACCTGAAGGACGTGTTCATCACCATCAATATTCGCGAGGGCAGCAACTACATCGTCTCGGAGGTCAAACTTACAGGCGATTTCGTCGTGGACGAAGCCGAGTTGAACCAGTACGTGCTGCTTAAGCCGGGCATGCGCTACTCGCAGCAACTGATCACGCAGAGCAGCGAGTTGATTCGCCTGCGCCTGGGCCAGGAGGGCTATGGCTTTGCCGAAGTCACGCCTATTCCGGAAATCGACGAGGAAGGCGGAGAGGTGGCCGTTACCTTGCTGATCAGTGCCGAGCGCCGCGTCTACGTGCGGCGCATCAGTTTCGATGGCGCGGCCTCGATCAACGATGAGGTCCTGCGCCGCGAGTTGAGGCAGTTCGAGGGCGCCTACCTGTCCAATGATCTGCTGGAGCGCTCCAAGATACGTCTGCAGCGATTGCCCTACCTTGAGGAAGTGGACTTCGAGACGCTGCGGGTGCCGGGTTCGCAGGACCAGGTGGACGTGGTGTTCAGCCTCAGCGAGCGTCAGCCAGGCGAGTTCCAGGGCTCCGTGGGCTACACGGGCTACTATGGCCTGCAACTCAGCGGCAGCGCCGTGCACACCAATCTGCTCGGACGCGGCAACCGGCTCGCGATCGGCCTCACGGGTACAAGCTACTCGCGGCTCTACAACCTCTCCTACACCGATCCCTATGTCACCATGGACGGCATGAGCATTACCGGTTCGCTCACCTACCAGAACTACAGCCAGTTCTTCAGCGCCGGATCGGACCTGGACACCACCACCGCAGCTGCTTCTACCGAGGTGAGTTATCCGATTACGGAGTTGCAGAGCCTGATCTTCGGCGCCACCTTGCAGCAGGCCGACCTCATCACCACCCAGTACAGCAACGAGCAGTCGCGCCAGTGGGTGCAGTCCAACGGCAAGCCCTACGAGCGAATAGTGCCGGGAATCGGCGGCGGCGAGCCCCAGGTGTATTACGGCTCCAAGTTCAATAGCCTGGAATTGCTGCTGGGCTGGTTGTACGACAGCCGCAACCGGGTTCTCTTCCCCGACCGCGGGATGCGCCACCGCCTGTCGCTTTCCGCCACCATCCCCGGAAGCGATGTCGAATACGCCAGCGCCCGCTACCAGTACACGCACTATCTGCCATTCCCGGGCTTGCGCTGGTTCAGCTTTCGCCTCAACGCCGACATCGGCATTTCCGAGGCGTTCGGCGACACCAGCGCGGTTCCTCCCTACAAGCATTTCTACGGCGGCGGGCCGGATTCGGTGCGGGGCTTCAAGGAATACCGCCTTGGCCCCAAGGACCGCTTCGGCAACGCCTACGGCGGAAACATGCTGATTACCAGTCAGGTGGAGTTGATCCTGCCGCTGCCGGAGAGGTTCCGCCAGAGCGCGCGCCTGGCGGCCTTCGTGGATGTGGGCAACGTGTTTTCCACTTCCGATCTGGTGTTCTACGACCGCTTGGGCGATCCGTTGAGTTACGACTTTGACGCGGGTAAACTTAAGCGTTCCGTTGGAATAGGCGCTGAATGGCTGGCGCCGCTGGGTCTTTTGCGATTCAGCTTCGCCGCGCCGCTCAACGCCGACCCCGAGACCGAACGCTTTTGGGGGGACGAGGTTGAACGCTTCCAGTTTTCGTTGGGCGGCGCGTTCTGAACAGTACGCCTGGCCCCCGCTTCCATTTGGACACTAGAGGCCATTCATACGCTATGAACATCGCAAAGAAGCTACTGCTGGGCGCCGTTGTGGGCCTGTTTGCCGCCGGAGGCCTGCAGGCGCAGGAATCCGCTCTCAAAATCGGTTTCGTCAATCTGGAGGCGCTCACCGTGGAGTCTCCTCAGGGCCGCGCGGAAAATGAAAGGATCAGCGAGTTGTTTTCGCCGCGGCAGCGCGACCTCAACGCCAAGCAGACAGAGCTTGAGGAACTGACCGAAAACTACGAACGAGATAGCGAAACCATGGGCACTGAGCAGGTGCGCGACGCGGAGCGCCAAATACTCGCCCTGCGGCGGGACATCCAGCAGATGAATCAAGCTCTGCAGGAGGATTTCCAACTGGAGCAGCAAACTGCCCAGCGCGACCTCGGCAGCGTTTTCCTCTCTCACGTCCGGCAGGTGGCCGAGGAGAACGACTATGACCTGATCCTGACCGGCGGCGTGGTGTATTTCAGCGACGCCGTGAACATCACCCCGCAGGTGCTGGGCGCCCTCCAGGAAACCTACAGCAGCGATCAGCAGGACTAGTCGCAGGACCTGATCGTTGCGGGATGGGCATCGGTTGTGAGTGCGCGGCAGACTTTGCGAGGTCCTGATGCAACGGCTTTCGCAGCACGAGCGGGGGCTTACGCTTAAGGACCTGGCCCGGCGCCATGATTGCGCCTTGCGCGGCAACCCCGATGTCCGAGTCCGTCGCGTTGCGTCGCTGGCCCGCGCCGATTCGCGGTGCATCGCCTTCTTTCTCCAGCGGGCCTACCTCGACGACCTGCGCGCAACATCGGCGGGCGCGGTGATCTTGAGCGAGCGGCATGCCGGTGAATGTCCCGTTGCGGCGCTGGTCACGCCCAACCCCTACGCCGTGTACGCGCGCGTTGCCAATGACCTGCATGCGCTCTTGCCGCTCAATCCTGGGGTTCACCCCGATGCCACGGTATGGCCTGACGCCAACGTGGACCCATCCTGCGAAGTTTCGGCCGGCGCGCGGGTGGCCGCAGGCGCCGTGCTGGAGCGGGGCGTATTCGTGGGACCGAACGTGACGGTGGGCGACCAGGCCCGCATCGGCGAAGGCTCCCATCTGCTGGCGAATGCCGCAATCTGCGAGGGAGTAAGGATCGGCCGGCGCTGCATTGTGCATCCCTCCGCCGTGGTCGGCTCCGATGGCTTCGGGCAGGCGCCGGCAGGGGACGGGAGTTGGTGCAAGATTCCCCAGACCGGCGCGGTTCGGGTGGGCGACGATGTCGAGATCGGAGCCTCCACCGTGATCGACCGGGGCGCATTGGAGGACACCGTGATTGGCGATGGGGTGCGGCTGGACAACCTGATCCAGGTGGGGCATAACGTGCATATCGGCGATCATACGGCGATTGCCGCCGGCTGCATGATTGCCGGCAGCGCCAGGATCGGCCGCCGCTGCCGGATTGCCGGCGGCGTTGGCGTCGCTGGCCACCTGGAAATCTGCGATGACGTGGTATTGCTCGCGCGCACGGTGGTGACGCGCTCCGTGTCGAAGCCCGGAGCGTACGCCGGTTCCATGACGCCGATGGAAGAGGTATCAAGCTGGCGCAGGAACGCGGCGCGGTTCCGGCGCCTGGATGAGTTGTATCGCCGCGTGCGGCGGCTGGAGCGGTGCCAATGACCACGATTCACCCTACCGCCATCGTATCGCCGCGCGCGCGGCTGGCGCCGGACGTCAAGGTGGGGCCGTACGCCATTATCGGTCGCGATGTGGAGATCGGAACAGGTTGCGAGATCGGGTCGCACGCGGTGGTGGAGGGGCCGACGAGCATGGGCGAGCGCAACGTCGTGCATCCGCACGCGGCCATCGGCCGCGATCCGCAGGACCGGAAGTACCGCCCGGGAGAGGCCAGCCGCCTTGAAATCGGCGACGGCAATACGATGCGCGAGTTCGTGACCATCAGTCGGGGCACCGAGGACGGCGGCGGAGCAACCCGCGTAGGCAACGGCTGCTGGCTGATGGCGAGCGTGCACATCGCCCACGATTGCATCCTCGGCGACGACGTGGTGATGGCGAACTTCGCCACCCTGGCCGGACACGTGCAAATCGGCGACCACGTCACCATGTCCGGCTTCTCCGGGGCCCATCAGTTCTGCCGCATTGGCGACTACAGTTTCGTGGGGTTCTATTCGGTCGCTACGCGGGATGTGCCGCCGTACGTGCTGGTGGCGGGGCAGCCGCCGAAACCGCGCGGCGTCAATGTGACCGGGCTGCGGCGCCACGGATTCAGCGCCGGACAGCGGGCCAATATCGAGCGCGCCTACCGAACGCTGTATCGCAAGGGGCTCAGCCGCGCCAAGGCTACGGATGCGATTGCCGAGGCGGCCCGAGAGCAGCCCGAGCTGGCTTTGCTGGCCGACTTTCTCGCCAAACCCGGGCGCGGCCTGTTGCGTTGAGAACAGCGGACCGGCCCCTGCGCATTGCGGTGGTTGCCGGCGAAGCCTCCGGCGACCGGCTCGGCGCAGGTTTGATTCGCGCCTTGCGCTCGGGGCCGCGGGAGGTGGAAGTGGCCGGCGTCGCTGGGCCCGAAATGCGCGAGGCGGGCTGCAGGCCGCTTATGGACGCATCACGGTTCGCGGTAATGGGCCTTGCGGAAATCGTTCGCCACCTGCCGAGGCTGTGGATGCTCCGCCGCAGGCTCCTCGGGCGACTTGCGGCGTTTCGCCCGGACGTTTTCGTGGGCATCGACGCCCCGGAACTCAACCTCGGTCTGGCGGCGCGCATGACAAAGCGCGGCGTGCCTGTCGTGCAGTACGTGTGCCCGTCCATATGGGCATGGCGGGCAGGCCGCGCGCGGCGCATCCGGCGCTGCTGCGATTCGGTTCTTTGCCTGTTGCCGTTCGAGCCGGGCCTGCTGCGCAAACAGGGGATACAGGGTGAATTCGTGGGCCATCCGATGGCCGATGACCGGCGGCTTGAATTCCGCCGCGCCGGTAATGACGACGGCCGCGGCGCCGGCAGCCTCCTGGTGGCCCTGTTGCCCGGCTCCCGGAGATCGGAAATCCTTCGCATCGGTCCGCCGGTGGCGCAGGCGGCGGCGTGGCTGGCCGAGCGCCGTCCGCGCGTCCGGTTTGCTTCGGCTGCGGCCACTGCTACGGGACAGCGTCAATTTTCTGAAGTGCTGAGGCGGTTTGCGCCCGAAGTCGAGGTGCGCGCAGCGACCGGAAACGCCCGCGCCCTGCTGGCGGAAGCGGACCTCGCCCTGGCGGCTTCGGGCACGGTTACGATGGAAGCCATGCTATCGGGCTGTCCGCTGGTGGTTACGTACCGGGTTGCGCCGCTTACGGCATGGATTGCGCGCGCCTTCCGGCTATTGAAAACGCCGTGGGTGGCGTTGCCGAACGTGCTCGCCGGGGGGGAAATCGTGCCTGAATTTCTTCAGAACCGGGCTCGCGGCGCTCTGCTGGGCGCCGAGTTGCTGCGCCTGCATGACGACCCGCAGGCGCGCGAGGAGATGCGGGTGGAATTCGCGCGGCTGTCGGAATCCCTGGGCCGGGGCGCCAGCGAGCGGGCAGCGCGCGCGGTGCTGGCCGCGGCCCGCGTTAACAGGCCCTGAACGTGGACGGACTGTTCGCTGGGGTGGATGAAGCGGGCCGGGGCGCCCTGGCCGGTCCGGTGGTTGCGGCGGCTGTGGTGCTGCCTCTCGGACGCAGCGTGGCGGGCGTGCGCGATTCCAAACAACTGACTCCCGGGCGCCGCGCCCTGCTGGAAGGCCGGATACGAGACGAGTGCCTGTGCTGGGCGGTGGGTTGGGCCACGGTTGAGGAAATTGATCGCCTCAATATCCTGCGGGCCAGCCTGCTGGCCATGCGCCGGGCCCTGTCCGGGCTGTCGCGCCGCGTTTCGCGGGTTTGCGTGGACGGGCCGCATTTGCCGGAATTACCGCGCGTCTGGCCCGGGGACGTTCAACTGCAAGCGGTGATTGGCGGCGACCGCCAATGTCCGGCGATTGCGGCGGCTTCCGTCCTTGCGAAGGAATGGCGGGACCGCACGATGCGGCGTCTGGCCCTGCGCTGGCCCGGGTACCGACTCGCCCAGCACAAGGGCTACGGGGTTCCGGCGCACCGCTTGGCGCTGCAGCGCCTGGGGGCCTGCCCGGCGCACCGGATGAGCTTCCGCCCGGTCCGCGCGGCAGGCCTGGCGCCGTGACGGGGTCTGAACCAGCCATGCAACCGCCCCCGTTCGTCCATTTGCGCCTGCATTCGGAGTTCTCGCTGGTCGATTCCGTGCTGCGCATAGGCGGGAGCGACGGCGGCTTCTGCCGCGCGGTTCGCGAACGCGGAATGCCGGCCGTGGCGCTGACCGATCTCAACAACATGTTCGGCGCGGTGCGCTTTTACCGGGCCGCGCTCAGCGCCGGCGTAAAGCCCATACTGGGCGCTGATCTGCACCTGGCGCCGGATACCGCGGACGGCGTCCCCGGCCGTCTCACGCTGCTGTGCCGGAACGCAGACGGTTATCGGAATCTCCTGCGCCTGGTGTCCCGCATGCACCTGGAAATGGAGGACCGCAGTCCGCCCCTGGTGCGGTTGCGGTGGCTCACGGCCGAAGCGTTGCAGGGCCTGATCGGACTGACGGCGCTCAACAGCCCTGTCGCCAGCGGGCCGCAGGCGCGCGCCGAGCAGGAACGGGTGCTGGCCCTTCGCCGCGCGATGGGGGACTGCCTGTTTCTTGAGGTGAGCCGCCTGGGCCGGCCCGATGAGTCCGCGGTCATGCAACGCACGGTGGAGATGGCATCCGCGCAGGGTATTCCTCTGGTTGCGGTCAACGACGTGCGCTTCCTGGACAGAAGCGAATTTACCGCTCACGAAGCCCGCGTTTGCATCCATCTGGGCGACACCCTGAACAATCCTCAGCGCACCAGCCTGTATACCGCTCAGCAATACCTGAGAACACCCGGCGAAATGTCCGAGTTGTTCGCCGATCTTCCGGAGGCTCTGCGCAACACGGTGGCCATCGCCAGCGCCTGCAACGTGGAATTGCGCCTGGGGCGCCCGAGGCTGCCCAAGGCGCGGGTGCCGGAAGGTGTGCAGGAGAGGGACTTTCTCCGCTCGGAGGCGCGCGCGGGTCTGGCTGGCCTCCTGGGAATCGAAGCCGCCCCCGGGGGCCAGGTTGAGTTGCCGGAAGAATATGACAAACGCTTGCGCGCCGAGCTGGAAGTCGTGGAGCGCATGGACTATCCGGGCTACTTCCTGATCGTGGCCGACATCGTGCGCTGGGCGCGTGATCACGATGTGCCGGTGGGACCGGGCCGCGGATCGGCCGCCGGCGCGCTCATCAGTTACGCCCTGGGCATCACCACCATCGATCCACTGCGCTACGGGCTCATCTTCGAACGTTTCCTGAATCCGGAGCGGATTTCCATGCCCGACATCGACATCGACTTCTGCGCCGAGCGGCGGGAACAGGTGCTGGATCAAGTGGCGCGGGAGTATGGCAAGGACCGGGTGGCCCAGATCATTACCTTCAATCGCCTCGCGGCGCGCGCGGCGATCAAGGACGCCACCCGGGTGCTGGGCTATCCGCTGGGTCTGGGCGAACAGATTGCGGCGCTCATTCCTCCCTTGCCGGTGGGCGTGACCATAGAGCAGGCCATGAAGGACGACCGCGAACTGCGTCACCTCTACAACACCGACGGAGAGGCGCGCGAGGTGGTGGATCTGGCGCTGCAACTCGAGGGACTGCCGCGCAACGCCAGCACTCATGCGGGCGGAGTAGTGATCGCCCCATCGGAACTGGAACACTTTACGCCGCTGTACCGTCAGGAATACCACTCCCCCGCCGTGACCCAGTTCGACAAGGATGACATCGAGTCCGTGGGCCTGGTGAAATTTGATTTCCTGTCACTGAACGATCTCACCACCATCACCCGCACCGTGAACGAGATCAATCGAATCCGAACCGCCCGGGGAGAGCCCCCTTTAGACATCGCAAACATTCCCCTGAACGACCCCAAGGTATTCGAGTTGCTGCGCAACCTGCGCACGCGGGCGGTGTTTCAACTGGAATCCAGGGGCATGCGCGACCTGATTCGCGAGCTCAGGCCGGACCGCTTCAGCGACATGATCGCGCTGGTGGCGCTGTTCCGCCCCGGGCCCCTGCAGACCGGAATGGCGGAAACCTACATCCGCCGCAAGCACGGCCAGGAACCCGTGGACTATCTTCACGAGGACCTGCGCGAACTCCTCGGCGAGACCCACGGGGTAATTCTCTACCAGGAACAGGTCATGGAAATCGCCCGCCTGATCGCGGGCTACAGCTTTGCCCAGGCCGATGTGCTGCGCCGGGCGATGGGCAAGAAGCTCAAGGAAGAGATGGCGGACCAGCGCTCGGTATTCGTAAAGGGCGCGCTTGAACACGGTCTCGCGCGCGGAGAGGCCGAGCACATCTTCAACCTGATGGAAACTTTCGCCGGCTACGGCTTCAACAAGTCGCATTCCACCGCCTACGCGACGGTCGCCTATCAGACAGCGTGGCTGAAGGCGCGCTATCCGGCGCAGTACATGGCCTCCACCATGACCACCGATATGAGCGCGCACGACCGCATGTACTGGATGACGCAGGAATGTGTGGCCCTGGGCATTGACGTGCTGCCGCCCGATGTGAACCGTTCTCAGGTGGGCTTTAGCGCGGTGGACGACCGCACGGTGCGCTGCGGCTTGGGCGCCATCCGCGGCCTGGGGCAGGGCGCCGCCAGCAGTATTTTTTCGGAGCGCAGCGCGGGCGGGAAATTCACCACGCTGGGCGACTTTTTCACGCGGGTCAGCGGCGCGGGCATACACCAGCGGCAGGCCGAGACGCTGGTGCGTTCCGGCGCCATGGACAGCCTTTGCGGAAATCGGGCGGCAGTGATGCGGGTCCTGCCCGCTTCTCTGGCTGCCGCCGCCCAGGCCGCCCGGGATGCCGAATGGGGCCAGGAGGGCCTGTTCGACGACGGCGGCAGCGACGCCGCCCACATCGAAATTCCCGATACGCCCGACTGGAGCGCTCGCGAGCGTCTCGACGGAGAGCGCCGCAGCCTGGGTTTCTGCCTTAGCGGCCACCCCTTCGACGAGTACAGGGAGGAGGCAGGCGAACTGACGGGCGGCGGCTTGCGCGAGATCCTGGACCGTACTCGTGCGGGAACGCTGGAAAGGAACGACGCTCCGGTGATCCTGGTTGCGGGCAGCGTTCTGCGAAAGTGGCGCAGGGCCGGGTCCAACTTCTTCGACCTGGACGACGGTGAAGTTCGTCTTCCCGTGCGCCTGCCGCGCTGGGACTCCGGCGCGCCGCCCGCGGGGCTTATCACTCCGCATTCGCTGGTTCTGGCGAAGGGCCGCCTTACGCGCCTGCCGCGCGGCTCGCTGACCCTGTTCGCCGACTCGGTCGAATCGCTCGACGAGGTGATGGAGAAGCGGGCTCGCGAGCTGCTGTTACGCTGCGGCGCGTCGGAGGACCCCAGGGACACCTGTACGCAACTCCAGCGGCTGCTGAAGGGCCACAAGCCGGGAAACGCCCAGGTGGTTATCCATTATTCGGGTCGGGGCGCAACGGGCCAGATTCGACTGGGGTCCGGCTGGAAGGTTCGGGCATCGGAGTCGTTGCGACAGGCGCTGCAGCAATCGCCGGCAGTGCGGGAATTCGAGTTTCGTTACGCACGGCGGCTATAACCCGCATAAAATCGCAGGCCCGGCGCGGCCGGATCTGATGCCTATGGAATCTTTTCTCGACTTCGAGCAGCCCATAGCGGAACTGGAAGACAAGATTGAGAAGCTGAGGTTTCTCGATAACGATTCGGGCGCGGACGTGGCCGCGGAGATCCAGCGGCTTGAGCGCAGCAGCCGCTCGGTGACCCGCAGCATCTACCGAAAACTCTCGCCCTGGCAGACCGCGCAGGTGGCTCGCCACCCCAAGCGGCCGTATTCGCTGGACTATATCGCCGGCTTGAGCACGGATTTTCAGGAGTTGCACGGCGATCGGATGTACGCCGACGACTATGCTCTGGTGGGCGGCCTGGGGCGGATCGACGGGACCCCGGTGATGTTTATCGGCCACCAGAAAGGGCGCGACACCGCCTCCCGCGTGCGGCGCAATTACGGCATGACTCGGCCGGAGGGCTACCGCAAGGCTCAGCGGCTGATGAAGCTGGCGGAGAAATTCGGCCTGCCCGTGGTGACGCTGATCGATACGCCCGGCGCTTACCCGGGAATCGGCGCGGAAGAACGCGGCCAGAGCGAGGCCATCGCCTCCAGCTTGAACTGCATGGTGGGCCTGAAGACGCCCATAATCAGCGCGATTATTGGCGAGGGGGGCTCGGGCGGCGCGCTCGCCGTGGGCGTTGCGGATGTCGTGATCATGCTGCAGTACAGCATCTATTCGGTGATTTCGCCGGAAGGCTGCGCCAGCATCCTGTGGAAGAGCGCCGAACACGCCACCGAGGCCGCCGCCGCCATGGGCATTACCGCCAGGCGGCTGTTGAAAAACAAACTGGTGGACGAAGTGATCGAAGAGCCGCTGGGCGGCGCCCACCGCGACCCGGCTGCGGCGGTCGCCAGCCTGAAGAAGGCGATCAGCAAGCACCTGGGGCTGCTGAAGGTTATGAACGGCCCGCAACTGGTCGAGCGCCGCCAGCAGCGGCTGCTCAACTACGGCGTATTCCACGAGGCGTAGTGATCGCGTCTGCGCGTGAGCCGGGTTCTGCCGCGCGAAGTCTGGAGCATCGAGGCCCGCGGCGCCGGGACAGGCATAATGAATGCAATGATGCGGAGGAAGAAATGAGCGCAACGATCAATCGCCGGACGCTGCTGGCTGGCGCCCTGGGCGCGCCACTGGCGGCAAGCCTGCCGGCCGCGGCGCAGGAATATTCGGGACTTGCCGATCTTGATTTGAGCGACGATGAAATGCTGCACTACTTCGTCAAGTTGCGCAGCAGCCTGGATGATCGCGTGACCATGGGCTGGGTGGACGCGGTGAACTACGCCTTCGTGGACGGCGTCACCTATCCGCTCTACCGGCTCCTGTCGACCACCATTCGCCAAATGCGCAAGGTCAATGACAGCCTCTACAAGAGCGTCTCGCTGGAGGTCGCGATGTATATGGACATCAACACTGGAGAGTTGCTGGACAAGCTGACCATGCCGATTACCGGCAACGTAGTGGACGTGCCCCTGTATCGCGCCGGTCCGTCGCACATGGACATGACCGTGCGCGCCGAGGACACCAACGAGTTCACCATGGACAGGGAGACGGTCGATGGCGAATCGTTCTTTGCTTCGGGCCAGGTCGAGAGCCAGCGCTTCATCAGTTTGCCGCAACGGCGCGGCGACGACTTCTACATTCGCCAGGACATCAGCGCGCGGGTGTTCCCGGTCGGCGAATCGAGTCCGAGCTTCTTCTACCGCGAGTGGACGATCAACCAGGGCAGTTGGGCGGCGCTTTCGGATCCGTCGGCAGTCTCGGTGCCCGTCGACGTGGCCTACATCGCCAACACGGCGTTCCGCCCCTGGATGCAAATGGGCGACACGCCCGGCCATACGGTGCAGAATGGGCGCGGAGGCAAGGCGGAAACGCCCGACGAGCTGCCCGTTGAATTGCTCCGCCTGGTGAAGCTCCATCACCCCGACCTGATCGAGGACCCACGCGGCGTCCTGGCGGGAGAAGCCGCATAGGATTCAGCGGCGGACGCAGCATGCAGCCGGGTGCGCTAAAGCGCGCAGCACTCGGCATCGCACTGGGCGCTATCGCGCCTGTCGCGTACGGTGCCACATCACTCTCCGAAGCCACCTGCAAGGGTCTGGCCGGGCTGGAATGGACTCCGGTGGAAGGCGGCGAAGTGGAAATCCGCACCGCCGCTGCGGTCAGCCCTGCTGCTGACGAAGCCGTACCGGACTACTGCCGCGTCCAGGCCACGATCGCTCCCTCCACGGGCGTGGAAATCCGGCTGCCCTTGTGGGGCTGGAACCGCAGGATGCTTTTTACGGGCTGCGGCGGCTTGTGCGGCGTCATCTATTCTCAGCACATGCCGGATGCCCAGGCGCGGGGCTACGCGGTAGCCACCACGGACATGGGGCGGCAGCTTGTCGAGGGCGAAGACCCCCGCGAGTGGATACACGATGAACAGTGGCGGGTCGACTGGCAGTACCGCGCTACGCACAGAGCTACTCTGCTGGCCAAGGAGGTCATTGCCGTCGCCTATGGTCAGGCGCAGGAATACGCCTACTTTCGAGGATGCTCCACCGGCGGCCGCCAGGGACTGACCGAAGCGCTGATGTTTCCCGATGACTACGACGGCGTCATTGCAGATCCGCCGGGGTGCCAGTCCGATCCGGCCTCGTTGAGCTGCGCGGACGGTCAGGCGGGCGATTGCTTGACCGATGAGCAGGTGGCAGCGGTCCGGAAAATCCACGCTGGTGCCCGCGAGGCCGACGGCAGCCCTTATTACGCTTTGGGCTATGCCAGGGGATCGGAGCGGGACTGGGTTACGAATTTCCTGGTTGTGGATGGTCGGCCGCCGCGCCGTGTGGGCAGTGCCCTGTTGACGCTGGAGCACAGGACCGGCCCGGGCGCCACGCTGGCGGAATTCGATTATGCGCGGCACGGCGTTCAGGGCAGTCCGGCGGGCGGGCGGCTGGACCTGGGGGCGGACGGCAGGAAACTGGCGGCGTTTCGGGATCGTGGCGGAAAGATTCTGCTCTATCACGGCTGGTCGGATACTGACGCCACGCCCGCGTCCTCGCTGTTCTTCCACGAGTCGCAGGTCCGGGCCTTCGGCCGGGAAGACGTTTCGGGTTTTCTGCGCTTGTTCATGCTGCCCGGAATGGCTCACTGTTCGGGCGGTGAGGGCGTGCACGCGGTCGACTACCTCACCCTCCTGGAAAAATGGGTCGAAGAGGCAGAGCCGCCCGAAAGCCTGAACGCCTACAGGACCCGGCCATCCCTCTCAGGCACGACTTACCCGCGCTTTCCGCTGCCTTCCGACGGTATCGTGTCGGGCCGCAGACTGTATCCGTATCCCGCGCATTCGGTTTACCGCGGAGAGGGCGACGTGAATGACCCTGTCAACTGGCGCAAGCGGTAAGGAACACAAGGATTCGCGCCGGCCGGTCGCCCGCGGCGGCTCCGTCAAGTCGATGGTGGAAGCGGCGCTGTGCCGCCTGCGTCCCGACTGGAGGGACCGCCCGCTGTTGATAGCGTTCAGCGGCGGTCCGGATTCCACCGCTCTGCTCCTGCTCCTGCATGAATTGCTTGAGGAATCCGGCCGCGAACGCCTGCGCGCGGCGTATGTGAATCATGGCTTGCAGAACGAAGCTGCCGATTGGGGGGAGCACTGCAAGGCCACGGCGCGGGCGCTGGGCGTTCCCTTGACCTGTTGCAAGGTAGAGGTGCGGGAGGATGGCCGCGGCGTGGAGGCGGCGGCCCGGCGGGCGCGTTATGCGGCACTGAAGAGGCTCATGCAGCCTGGCGAGTGCCTGCTGACCGCGCATCACCAGGATGATCAGTGGGAAACGGTCCTGTTGCGAATGCTGCGCGGGACGGGCGCTGCGGGACTTGCCGGCATTCTGGAAAGCCGCAGGTTTGGCGATGGCTGGCTGCTGCGGCCGCTGCTCGATGTGTCCTGCGCGCGGTTGAGAACCTGGCTTGACGGCAGGGGCGCGCAATATGTCGAAGACCCTTCGAACCGGGATCCCGGCCTGGACCGCTCCTTTCTGCGCAAGGAAGTGCTGCCGCTGTTGCGCGCCCGCTGGCCCGGGGGTGGGGCCACGGCCGCGCGCCTGGCCAGACTGGCGGGCGAAACGCGGGAACTGCTTCGTGCGCTGGCCGAACAGGATGGCCGGGGCATCGCCAGCGAGGACAGCATCGATTGCGAGGGCCTGCTTGGACTCTCGCCGCCGCGCCGCGCCAATCTTGTGCGCGAACGCCTGGCGGCGCTGGGCTTGAGCGCGCCGCCGGAGGCGCGGTTGCACGCGGCGCTGGACATGCTGTTGAACGCAGCCGCCGACCGGCATCCACAGGCGCGTTGGCAGGGCGTTCGGCTGTCGCGCCGCGGCGGCCGCATCCATATTTCACCGCACGCCCCTGCGGACCCGGGCTGAATGAGCGCCGGGCGCCGGCGCAAGCCAAGCTTGGCCAAGCTTCGGACGCCGCCGGCTTTACGGCTATACTGAAACCAAGCCTTGGGGGGCGGCGCTTCGGCCTGAGACCCTTGTTTGGGGAACCCCTTGAACCTGATCCGGTTAGTACCGGCGGAGGAACGAGGTATGCGGCATTTCAATTCTCGCGGTTTTTTCCTTGCCGCCGCCACCTGCTCGGCGATGGCGGCTTTCGCGCAGAGTCCCGGGGACGGTTCGGCGGCGGGGTCTGCAGGATCTTCGCAAGCGCTCGAAGAGGTGGTGGTTACGGCTTCGCTGAAAGAGGTGCGCAGCCTGGACCTGCCCTCCAGCGTTACGGTGCTCAACGCGCAGACCATCCGCAATTCCGCAGTGCAGCATTTCGAGGAGCTGGCGCAGCTTACGCCCAACCTGCATTGGTCGGGCGGCTCGTCCCGGGCCCGCTATTTTCAGCTTAGAGGCATCGGCGAGCGTTCACAATATGAGGGCGCGCCCAACCCTTCGGTCGGTTTTCTTCTCGATGACATCGACTTTTCGGCGCTCGGCGGCGTGGCCACCCGTTTCGATCTCGCCAGCGTGGAGATATTGCGCGGCCCTCAAGGCACGCGCTACGGCGCCAATGCGCTGGCGGGCCTCATCTACGCGCGGTCGAGGGAGCCGTCCAGGGAGCGGGAGGCGGAAGCCGAAATTTCTCTGGGCAATGACCACATGCGGGCCGCGGGGCTGGCGCTGAGCGGCGCGCTGGGCCCCTCTGCCGCGGGCCGTATTTCGGCGCATCAGTACCGGGCCAACGGTTTTCGGCGCAATGCCACGCTGGATCGGGACGACACCAACGCCCGGCAGGAGTTGAGCCTCCGGGCCAAGCTCAACTATGAGCCGTCATCGGAACTGGCACTGCGGTTGACGCTGCTGCATATCGACCTGGACAACGGCTACGATGGCTGGTCGATCGACAATGAGCGGGTCACCTGGTCGGACCGGCCGGGGCGCGATTCGCAGGCCTCCACGGGCGCGTCACTGCGCGCGAACTTCGCGCTTGTTGGTGGCCATGAACTGGTCAGCATTACCGGGGCGGCGCACTCGGATATCGAACACAGCTACGACGCGGACTGGGGGGAAGACGGCTACTGGTCCGAAATTGCCGGCTTCGAGATGCGCTATGACTACACTTCGCGCACCTTGCGCCAGCGCAGCGGTTTCAGCCAGGAATTGCGCCTTTTGTCGCCGGCAAACAGCAAACCGGGCTACGTGCTGGGCGCGTGGTTCCTGAATCTGGAGGAAGACAATGACCGCCTGGACAGGGGCCTCTATGCCGAACCCGGCTATGCGCCCGGCCCCAGCGAGGACCTCTTCGAGTCGCGCTACGGCGCCAACAGTCTGGCGCTTTTCGGCGAGCTTTCGTGGCCGGTCGGGGACCTCTGGGAAGTGACCGCCGGCCTGCGCCGCGAGCAGCGCGCCGCCAGCTACGACAATTCCAACGGCGAAGGGTTCGCCCCCGAAGACGGAATGACGGGAGGACATCTGAGCCTGGCGCGGGCCCTGGGAGACCATGCCAATGCGTACGCGCGTATTGCCCGGGGCTACAAGGCGGGCGGCTTCAACCTCGGCCTCGCAGGCCGGGGACTGCACAGCGACGAACTGCTTTACCAACCCGAGTTTCTGTGGAATTACGAGTTGGGCGTGAAGGGTTTGTGGCTGGACGGCCGGTTGCGCGGCGAGCTTTCGGTGTTCCACTCCGCGCGCGTGGACGTGCAGGTGGACACCTCCCGGCAGGTGGACCCGCAGGACCCCAACACCTTCGTTTTCTTCACCCGCAACGTGGGCCGGGGGAACAACCGAGGCGTGGAGGGCAGCGTTGAGTTTGCGCCCAACCCCGCCTGGCGTTTGAGCGCGGCGCTGGGACTGTTGGATACCGAGATCACCCGCTTTCCGGGGCGCCCCGAACTGGAGGGCCGCGAGCAGCCGCACGCGCCGGCGTACGGATACGCCGTGGCGGCGCGCTGGCGGAATCCGCGCGGCTGGTTCCTGGAGGGCGAATGGACCGGCCGCGCCGGCTTCTATTTCTCCAACAGCCATGACCGCAAGTCGAGGCCCTATGCGCTTGCGAACGCAAGGGCCGGCCGGTCCCGGGACGGGTGGGAGGCCTTCGCCTGGGTGCGCAATCTGTTCGACGAATACTATGCGGTTCGCGGCTTTTTCTTCGCCAACGTGCCGCCCGAATGGCCGGAGCAGGAGTTCCGCCAGCAGGGCGACCCCCGGCATTTCGGCGTTACCATACGCCGCCAGTTTTGAGGGACGGACCATGCGAATTACCGCCGAACTCAGCCTTTATCCGCTGGCCAGCGAGGACGCGGCCGCCCGAATTACCGGGTTCATCCGCGACTTGCGTGGCCAGTCCGGGGTGGAGCTTCTGACCAACCAGATGAGCACGCAGTTGCGCGGCGAGATGCAGGATGTGCAACAAGCGGTGAATGTCTGCATGAAGACGGTCATGGAGTCGGGCGACCACGTGGTGCTGGTGGCCAAGTACCTGAACGCCGACCTGCCGATTCACTCGCTGCCGCGCTTGTAGCCTGCTGCCCATGCCTGATTTCGGCCTGATGAGGGTCCTGGAGATCCTCGCCGTGGTGCTGGGACTGGTCTATGTGCTGCTGGCCATACGCCGCCAAATCGCCTGCTGGCTGGCGGCTTTCGTGGCCTCCGGGCTGTTCGTGGTGGTGTTTGTGGATGCCGGCCTGGTGTTCCAGCCCTGGCTGCAGGTGTTCTACATGGTGATGGCGGTGTACGGCTACCTCAAGTGGCGTTCCGGCGCGAAGAACCGCGCACGGCTGGGCTACTGGGGGTGGCGCAACAACCTGATCGCGGCGGCAGTCCTGCTTGTCGTTTCGGTTCCGGTGACCATCGCCGCGCGGCCGTACAGCGACTCGTCCCTGCTTTTCTTCGACGTACTCACCGCGCTGGCCGCGCCGCTGGCGACTTTCATGCAGGCCAGAAAATACATCGGCAACTGGATCTGGTGGATGGCCCTGGACAGCGTCTACGTAGCGCTGTATCTGGAAAGGGACCTCTACTACACCGCCGCGCTCTCCTTGCTGTACCTGGCGCTGTCCTTTAGCGGATACCGCGCCTGGCGAAAGGCCCTTCCCGAGTGAGCGCGCGCGGCGCGGCTGTCGAGATTGCCGAACGCGGCGGCCCGCTTGCCGAGATTGCTCAACGCGGCGGTCCATTCGCCGAGATTGCCCAACTCCGCGGCCTGAAAATGGTGCGCCGGCTTACCGGCGGCGGAGGCTGGAACGAAACATGGCTGGCGGAGCGGGACGGGGAGCGACTGGAGGAGCGGGACGGGGAGCGACTGGAGGAGCGGGACGGGGAGTGGCAAAGGGAGCGGCAAACGGAGCGGCTGGCCGTGCGCCTGGATACGCCGGCAGTTTCCGCGCTGGGCCTTGATCGAGCCCTGGAGAGGGATGTCTTGCGTTCCATTCAGGGGCGCGGAATAGGGCCCGAAGTCGCGTTTTCCGATATTGGCCGGGGAGTGCTGGCGACCCGCTGGCTTCCGGGCCGCGCCTGCGCTCCGGCCCACCTGGGCAATCCGCGGCTTCTGCGCGCCCTGGGAGTCTTGCTTCAACGCCTTCACCGGACCGTTGCCGCGCCTCGGGGGGTTGCGCCCCTGGACTTGTCGCGCGCGGCAGTCCGCTATGCTACGCTCGTTGGCGGCCTTTGGGCGCGAACAATGGCGCGAGAAGTCCACCTCCGTCTCAAGGCGGCCGCGCCTGCCAGCCGCCGCCGACCCCCGGCTCTTTGCCACAATGATCCGGTGGCGCAGAATATTCTGCGTGGTCCGTCATTGCGCTTGATCGACTGGGAGTTTTCGGCTCCGGGCGATCCGCTGTTCGACCTCGCCGTGGTGGTCGGTCACCATGGTCTCGACCCGGGCCAGGCCCGGACCGTTCTCGCCGCGGCCAGGGGACGCGCGCATCCGTCCGAGCGGCGCGCCCTGGCCCATCTGGTGGATGCTTATGGAAGCCTTCGCCTGCTGTGGGAAGCGGCCGCGCGAGCCGCCATGAACCGCTGACGGCGCGCGGCCGCGGCGCTTCGCCTGGACTCGGCGCAAGTGCCGCACAAGCACAAGCGCAAGCGCCGTCGCAGGCGCAGCGTTTGCGCAGCGGCACGGGATTCTTTATGCTCGCCGGCAATGAACGCATCTGTGGATTTCGAGGTACGCGAGCGCGTTACCAGCATCATCGACGGCGAGCCTGTGGGCGCAAGGCGCTCCGGCGTGGACTTTCCGATCATCAATCCGGCCAGCGAAGAGCCCAACGGCGTTTTGCGCGAGGCCGACGCCGAGGAAGTTGACGCCGCCGTCCGCTCGGCCCGCCAGGCCTTCGACAGCGGGCCCTGGCCGCGCATGGGCGCCGACGAGCGCAAGGCGATTTTCCGTTCCATGCACGAAGCGCTGCACCGGCATCGCGAGGAACTGGAATTCCTCGACGCCCTGAACACCGGCGTCCCCATCCGCCAGGTCCGGGCCATGCATGTGGCGCGCGCGGCCTACAACTTCGAGTTCTTCGGCGAAGTCCTGAGCCAGGACTCCGGCGAGGTGTACACGCAAAACCCCGACTTCCTCACCTACGCCACCCGCGAGCCGGTGGGCGTGGGCGCCATGATGGCCCCCTGGAACGCGCCGATTCCGCTGGCGTCCATGCGCGTGGCCACCTGCATCGCCTTCGGCAACACCTGCGTGCTCAAACCCTCGGAATACACGCCGCATTCCATGCAGCGGATGGTGGAGATCTTCCACGAGGCAGGGCTCCCCCCGGGCGTCGTCAATCTCGTCAACGGCCGCGGCCCGGTAACCGGCACGGCGCTGGTGACGCACCCCGAGGTAGACATGGTGGGCTTCACCGGAGGTTCGGAAACCGGCAAGATCATCATGTCCGAGGCCGGCAAGTCCTTAAAGCCCGTGCTGCTGGAACTGGGCGGCAAATCCGCCAACATCATTCACGAGAGCGCCAACATGGAGCGGGCGCTGGACGGCGCGCTGCTGGGCATCTTCTCCAGCAACGGCCAGCAGTGTCTGGCCGGATCGCGCATCCTGGTGCAGCGCTCCGTCGCGGACGAATTCATCGAACGCTTCGTGGAACGCGCCCGCAAGCTGCGTATTGGCGACCCGCTCAACGCCGACACCGAGATCGGCCCGCTGTGCTACCAGAACCACATGGACCGGGTGCTGAGCTATGCGGCGCTGGCGCGTGCCGAAGGCGCGAAGTTCCTTGTGGGCGGCGGGCGTCCGGCAGAGTTCGAGCGCGGATGGTTCGTCGAACCCACTGCGGTGCTGGCGCAGGACAATTCCGCGCGCGTCTGCCAGGAGGAGATCTTCGGGCCCTTCGCCACTTTCCTGGAGTTCGAGGATCTGGACGAGGCGCTGCGGACCGCCAACGATTCGCAGTTCGGACTGGTTGCCTATCTGTGGTCGCAGGACCTGAACGTAACCATGCGCGCCGCGCGCGAACTACGCGCCGGAACGATCTGGGTGAACACGCCCATGTTCCGCGAACTGCGGGCGCCCTTCGGCGGCTACAAGCAGTCCGGCATCGGGCGCGACGGCGCCCGGGGGAGCCTGGAGTTTTTCACCGAACCGAAGACGGTCAGCATTCCGCTTACCGACTTTCCGATGATCAAAATGGGGAGTTAAACGATGTCAAATGACCTTCCGGTGCGCGTGCAGCGCACCAATCTTGTGGTTGCCGACCTGGAGCGTGCGTTTCGCGTTTACCGGGATATCCTGGGCTTCCGGCTGGACTTCACGCTGGGACACCGCGGGGATTCGTATTCGTTTACGGTGTTTCAAATCCCTGAGGGAGCCACCACCGGGTTCGCCGCGCTGAGTTCCAAAAACCAGGAGCGCAGTCTGGCGCTAACCGAGATCAAGGGCGTCGAATTGCCCGAGCCCAGCGTGCCCAGCAGTCACGCTCTGGTGCTGGAAGTGGACGATATCGACGGCGTGTTGGAAGCGTCGCGGGCCGAAGGTCTGCATATCTTCCCGGAAGAAACGCTGCACACGCATGACGGCCGCGTGGGCCGCGAGATTGGCATGCTCGACCACGACGGCCACCTGATCGTGATCTACTGCATCCTCAGCAAGCCGCAGTAACCGCATATTGTCTCCCGGCGCTGTCATGATCGCGCCGCATGGGGGTTTCTTTACCCTTCACTCGGCGGGCACGCATGAACCCATCCCTGGGGCTCGTCAACGGCTATCCCGGCCGTTGACGCCCCGCCGAGTGAAGGGTAAAGAAACCCCCATGCGGCGCCCTTGCGCCCTGGTTTGCGCGCTATCGCCTTCCCTCTCTGTGGGGACCTTGCGAGGGCAGGATGCCCGAGCAGAGCCCACAAGGATGTGCTCGTAGCGTGTCCCCACAGAGAGGGAAGACGATAGCGCGCCGGCGAACACCCAGCCACGCCCATCGTGAAGCGAGCACGGCAACGTGCAGGTGGAAAAGAACCGCGAGGCCTCCTCGCCCCCTCCTCGCGTCTCCGTAGAAAAAATATGCAGATTGACAAGGATCCGGACTTCATCCGGCTGCGCCGTCTTCAGCGCCGCTACGCGTTTTCCATTGCCGGGTGCGTAGTGGCGTTCTACGCCAGCTTGGGCGTTGTGATGGCCTTTTGGCCGGAAGTGCTCGGCATTCGCCTTGTGCCTGGGCGCTGGATCACCGTGGGGCTGGTCTGGAACGTGCTGGCCCTGCTCGGCTGGTTTGCCGCCACGGCCACATATGCGGTTCTCAGCACGCGCCGGCTGACGCCTTTGCGGGCCCAGGTCAGAGAGCGTTACGGATGGAACGCCCCTGCGGATCCGAACTCTTCCTGATGGCCCCCAACCTCACCTCCATCTTCACTTTCGTCCTGATCCTGGGGGCATCGCTGCTGATCACCTGGCAGGCGGGACGGCGGACGCGGTCATCGTCGGAGTTCTATGCCGCTTCGCACTCGGTGGGCGGCTTCAGCAACGGACTCGCAATTGCCGGGGACCACCTCTCGGCCGGAACGCTGCTGGGCGTGACTGCCGTCATCTACACCGACGGATACGACGGCCTGATTTACATGGCCGGCGGGGCCGTGGGCTATCCGCTGTTGATGTGCCTGCTCGCCGAACGGCTGCGCAACCTCGGCAGTTACACCTTTGTGGACGTGGTTTCGGCACGCTTCCGCCAGGCATCGATTCGCGTGCTGGCGGCCAGCGGCACATTGGTGTCCGCGGTCCTCTACCTGATATCGCAGATGGTTGCGGGCGGGGCACTGTTCGAGGTGTTGTTCGGCATTCCCTATCCCTACGCCGTCGCCCTGGTGGGCGGGCTGACGGTGCTGTATGTGAGCGTGGGCGGAATGCTGGCCACCACCTGGGTGCAGATGACCAAAGCCGTGTTGCTGATGTTCTCCATCCTGGTCCTGCTTGGCTTGCTGATGTTGAACCTGGGCGAGGGGCCATTGTCGCTGCTGGAGTCGGCGGCGCGCGTGCATCAGCGCGGCAGCGACTGGCTGAGCCCGGGACAATTCCTGCCGGACAAGGTCTCGATCTTTGCGTTTGTGCTGACCGGCCTGGTGGGCATGGTGGGGCTGCCGCATTTGCTGATGCGTTTCTTTACCGTTCCCGATGCCCGGCAGGCGCGCCGGTCGGCGGTTTTCGCCACGGGCTACATCGTGACTTTTTCCCTCCTGCTTTGGTTTACCGGCCTCGGAATCGTTGTGCTGCTGGCCGGGAACACCGAGATTCTGAACGACCAGGGAGAAATCATCGGCAGCGCCAACATGGCCATCATGCACGCGGCGCGAATCATCGGCGGCAACGTGCTGCTGGGATTCATGGCTTCGGTGGCTTTCGCCACGCTGCTGGCGGTCGTTTGCGGATTGGTGCTGGCCGCTGCCGCGGCGCTGGCGCACGATCTCTACAGCGGGGTCCTCAAGCGTGACCGCGCCAGCGACAGGACCGAGGTGCGCGCGTCGCGGATCAGCGTTGTTGCTCTGGGGGTGGTGGCCGTGGCGCTGGGCATTCAGTTTCAGGGGCAGAACGTGGCCTATCTGACCGCGCTGGCCTTTACGGTGGCGGCAAGCGTGAATACGCCGGCGCTGGTTGCGGCTCTGTTCTGGCGGGGCGCCAGCGCCCGCGGCCTGATCCTCGGGGGCTGGGTGGGCATGGCCTCGTCGGTGGTGTTGCTGGCGCTGAGTCCGGCCGTTTGGGAAGGCGCCCTGGGGCTTGAGAACGCGCCGTTCCCGTGGATTTACCCCGGGCTGTTCTCGATTCCGGCAGCGGCCCTGGTACTCGTTGTAGTATCGCTTGCAGACCACAGTCCCGGCGCGATGCTCGGGCGGCGCCGGTACGATGAGTTGCTGGCGGCGTCCGTGCTCGGGCGGCGCGCTGCCTGACAGGAGAAGCGGAGATGTCAGACATTTCAAGGGCCGACGTGGCGCAGATCTATCATGCGCCGCTGCTCGACCTCATCTACCGGGCGGCGTCGGCGCACCGAGAGCATCATGCGCCCGGCGAAGTGCAGCTTTGCACGCTGCTGTCGGTGAAGACCGGCGGCTGTCCCGAGGATTGCGCCTATTGCCCGCAGGCGGCCCGCTATCACACCGACATCGGCCGCCACGGCCTGCTCGAACTTGACGCGGTTCTGGAAGCCGCGCGGGAGGCCAGGGAGGCGGGAAGCACTCGATTTTGCATGGGCGCCGCCTGGCGCGAGGTGCGCGACAACCGCCATTTCGATGAAGTGTTGGAGATGGTTGCCGGCGTTCGCGACCTGGGGCTGGAGGTTTGCTGCACGCTGGGCATGCTCACCGAATCGCAAGCCGAGCGGCTCAAGGAAGCGGGCCTCTACGCCTACAACCACAACCTCGATTCCAGCCGCGAGTTCTATCCGGAAATCATCGGCACCCGCACCTATGACGACCGCCTCAAGACGCTGGCCAACGTGCACAAGGCCGGCCTTTCGGTGTGCTGCGGGGGCATTATCGGGATGGGCGAGACGGTCGATCAGCGCATTGACCTGCTGCACACGCTGGCCACCCTGCCCAGCTCGCCGGAGTCCGTTCCGGTCAACGCGCTGGTGCCGGTGCCGGGAACGCCGCTGGCGGAGTGTCCGCCGGTGTCCACCTGGGAGATGGTGCGCATGATCGCCACCGCCCGGATCCTCATGCCGCAGGCCATGGTGCGTTTGTCTGCGGGTCGCACGCGCATGAGCGCCGAACAGCAGGCGCTGTGCTTCCTTGCCGGGGCCAACTCCATCTTCACCGGCGAGAAGCTGCTGACCACGCCCAACCCGCCGTTCGACAGCGACCAGGAGTTGCTCGATCTTCTCGGTCTGACCGCGCGCGAGCCGTTCACGGCGCCAGAGCAGGAAAGCGGCTTGGCCGCATGAGCGAGGCGGTCCGGCGCGCCTTGGAGAAGGCGCTGGGGGAGCGCGAACAGGCAAACCTGCTGCGGCGCATGCCCGGCAAGCTCCAGGGCGTGGATTTCTGCTCCAACGATTACCTGGGTCTGGCCCGCGACCAGCGCCTGCGCCAGCGCATTGCGGAAATCAGCCGTCGCCGCGGCCCGCCGCCCGGGTCCACGGGGTCGCGGCTGATTTCCGGCAACCACCCGGAGTTGGAGACGCTGGAGGGTCGGCTGGCGGAGTTCCACGGCGCCGAAGCGGCGCTGGTTTTCTCAAGCGGCTTCGCGGCCAACCTGGGCCTGTTGGCGAGTCTGGGGGGGCTGGTGAAAACGCTGCTGTGCGATCGCCTGCTGCACGCCAGCGCCATTGACGGCTGCCGTTTGAGCGGAGCCCAGCGGATCATTTTCTCCCACAACGACATGCGCCAACTCGAGGCCGAGTTGGATCGGCTGCAGCCCGGGGCGACTGCGGCAGTGGTGGTCGAGAGCCTCTACTCCATGGAGGGCGATTTTGCGCCGCTTGAGCAGATCGTGGCGCTGGCCGATGTTCACGGGGCGGGCGTGGTGGTGGACGAGGCGCATGCCAACGGTCTGATGGGTCCGCAGGGGCGTGGCGCCGTGGCGGCCGCGGGGCTGGAGCGCAAAGTGCTGGCGCGCGTCGTGACCTTTGGGAAGGCCCTCGGGCTTTCCGGCGGCGCGGTGCTTTGTTCGGCGGCGCTGCGCGATTACCTGGTGAATTGCGCCCGGTCCTTCGTGTTCTCTACCGGGCCCTCGCCCCTGTGGGCGCTGTGGGTGCAGGCGGCCTACGAGTTGTTGCCCGAACTGGACGATTTGCGTGAACGCCTTCGAGCCAACGTGGCTCATTTTCGCAAGCGAGTGCGGCAATCGCCAGGCAACTGGCTGCCGAGTGAATCCTGGATTCAATGCTTGCTGGCGCCCGGCGCCGCGGAGGTGCGCCGGGTAGGCGAAGCGCTCCGTAAGCAGGGGCTGGCGGCGCTGCCGATTCGCGCGCCCACGGTCCCGGCAGGCAAGGAAAGGATACGGGTGTGCCTGCATGCGTACAACACGTTCGAGGAGATCGACCGGTTGTTCGCAGCGGTGAACGAAGCTTGCTCGCTATAATCAGCTTCCCCCCTTGCCAACCGACGGTATCCACTGATGAAAAAGATCCTGACTGTTTGCGCGCTTGCTTTTGCGGGCGCCGCCTGTGCCGCCGCCACCCCGCTCGAAGTGGGTTCTCCGGCGCCGGACTGGACGCTCCCCGGCTCGGACGGAAACGACTATTCGCTCTCGGAACTCCTGGAGGACGGGCCGGTGGTGCTCGCCTGGTTTCCGAAGGCCGACACGCCGGGATGCACCCGGGAATGCCAGTCCTTGACGAAGAACGGCGACAAGATCCGCGCATTCAAGGTCAGCTACTTCATGGCCAGCGTGGATTCCATTGAGGACAACACGGCGTTCGCAAGCAAATACGGTGCCGATTTCCCGATCCTGTCCGACGAGACCAAGGAGGTCGCCGAGGCCTATCGGGTGATGAGCAGCTTCGGCTTCCCCAAACGCGAGACTTTCTACATCGGAACGGACGGGCGTATTGTCGCCGTGGACCGTGAAGTAAACGCCGACACGGCCGCCGAGGACATCGTCGCCAAGCTTGAGCAGCTCGGAGTGGCGAAGCGCGGCGCGGACGTTTCTTCGCCGGGCCGCTAGAGCGCGCCTTCGCCGGGCGGCCGCCAGAGCGCTTTCGCCGGACCGCCAGGTTGCCTTCGCCGAGGCGCATCGCTGCGTTCGCGGGCGTGGGCACCGGTTCGCTGGCGGAATCGCGGCCGCGTCCGGTGAATCGCAGTCCGTTGCTGGGCGCAGCCGCCGCCGGCCGCCGCGGCCGCGCAGAAACAAACGCTGCGCGGAGGCAGGCGGGACACACGGGAATGGAACGCTGCGCGGAGGCAGGTCAGGCATACGGGAATGGAACGCTGCGTTATTGCGGGGATCGGCACCGGCGTCGGCAAGACTCTGGTGTCCGCGCTGTTCGTGGAACGGCTGGGCGCGGCCTACTGGAAACCGATACAGGTCGGCGATCTGGAGCATACCGATACCAGCGAGGTGCGCAGGCTGGTAACTCCGGGCCGAGCGCGATTCCTTCCCGAGGCATACCGCTTGCGCGCCGCCATGTCCCCGCATGCTGCGGCGGCGCGGGAAGGTCTGACCCTGCGGCGAGAAGACCTGGGGCTGCCCGAGGTGAACGGACCCCTGGTGGTGGAGCCTGCGGGGGGCGTGCTGGTTCCGGTTTCCGAAGGACTGCTGAACGCCGATTTGCTGGAGTGTTGGAACCTGCCCGTGGTGGTGGTGGCCAGCTACTATCTGGGCAGCATTAACCATACGCTGCTTAGCGTGGAGGCGCTCAAGGCGCGCCGAATCAGTCTGGCGGGGATCGTGTTCAGCGGCGAACCGAACATGGAAAGCCGCAGCGTGATTCTGGCCGTGACCGGGCTTGGGTGTTTGCTGGATCTGCCCGCGCTGCCGCAACCCGTTTCGCCCGCTAGCGTCAAGGCGCACGCAGCCAGGATCGCTCTATGAACGGCGCGCTGTCCACGCGGGACCTGAATTTCGATCGCCGCCATATCTGGCATCCGTACGAGTCCATGCGGAATCCCGCGGCGGCTTATCCAGTGGCCTCGGCGCGCGGCGTGCGTCTGACGCTGGAGGATGGGCGCGAGCTGATCGACGGCATGGCGTCCTGGTGGTCGGTGATCCACGGCTACAACCACCCGGCGCTCAATCGCGCCGCCCGGCGGCAGTTGGCCCGCATGCCGCATGTGATGTTCGGCGGGTTGACGCACCGCCCGGCGATTGCGCTGGCCCGGCGGCTGACAGAGCTGGCGCCGGGCGACATCGACCGCGTTTTTTTCAGCGATTCCGGTTCGGTCGCGGTGGAAGTGGCGATCAAGATGGCGCTGCAGTACTGGCGCGCGAAGGGCGTCGAAGGCAGGACCCGGCTGCTTACCATCCGGGGCGGCTATTACGGCGACACCTTCCAGGCGATGTCGGTATGCGATCCGGTAAACGGCATGCACCACCTGTTCTCCGGCGTGGTGGCCGAACAGTTGTTCGCCGACAGGCCGCGCGTGCGCTTCGGCGAGTCCTGGGATCCGTCCGATCTGGATTCGCTTGAGGATCTGGCGGCCCGGCATCGCGATGAGATCGCCGCGGTGATCGTCGAGCCCATCGTTCAGGGGGCCGGCGGCATGCGCTTCTATCACCCCGAATACCTCAAGGGCGTGCGCGAACTCTGCAACCGGCGCCAACTGCTGCTGATCGCCGACGAGATCGCCACCGGATTCGGTCGCAGCGGCGAGTTGTTCGGCTGCGCTCACGCCGGGGTGATTCCCGACATCATGTGCGTGGGCAAGGCGCTTACCGGCGGCTACCTGAGTCTGGCGGCCACGCTGGCGCGGGCGCAGGTTGCCGAGACGATTTCCTCAGGGCCCGGCGCGGCCGGCGTGCTGATGCACGGCCCTACCTTCATGGCGAATCCTCTGGCCTGCGCGATCGCCGCGGCAAGTATCGACCTGCTTCTGGAATCGCCGTGGCGGACACGGATAGCGCGGGTAGAACGCGAATTGCGCAAGGGTCTGGCGCCCTGCGCGCAACTGCCGCAAGTGGCCGACGTGCGCGTTCTGGGCGCCATTGGCGTGGTGGAGATGCGCCGCCCGGTAGACGTTGCCGAAACGCAGAGCCAACTGGTGGAGCGGGGTGTTTGGATGCGGCCGTTCGGCAAGCTGATCTACATGATGCCGGCCTACGTGATGTCCGTCCGCGACTTGCGGCAGTTGTGCGCTGCCGTCTGCGAGACTGTCGCGCTCCAGCCTGTTTGAGGAAGCGAGCGGGTCGGCCCTCCACGAGGACATTGCACGAAGGCCCTCTACGAGGGCATTTCACGAAGGCGCTCCACGAGGGCGTTCCGCGAGGGCGCACTGGCTACCGTCGGCACAAGCGGGTACCATCGGCGCCATCATCCGAAGAACATCGGCATGACCGACGCACTGCTCTACGAAAGGGAAGGGGCCGTGGCCCTGCTCACCATCAACCGCCCCGCGGAACGTAATCTGTTGGGGCGCGACGGTGACGGCGAGTTGTTCGAGCGCGTGGCCAGGCGCATACAGGCGGATACTGCGGTCCGCTGCGCCATCCTTACCGGGGCCGGCTCGGCCTTCTCCTCGGGCGGCGACGTGAAGGCCATGCGCGACCGCACCGGGACGTTTGCCGGCAGTTCCGCCAACCTGCGCGACAGCTACCGCGGCGAAATTCACCGCATGGTCAAGGCGCTGTGGAACCTGGACGTGCCGCTGATCGCGGCGGTGAACGGGCCGGCCATCGGCCTCGGCAACGACATGGCCTGCCTTGCGGACATCCGGCTGGCGTCCGAGAAGGCGCTGTTCGGACAAACGTTCCTGAAGCTGTGCCTCATTCCCGGCGACGGCGGCGCCTGGCTGTTGCAGCAGTTGATCGGTTACTCGCGCGCCGCGCAACTGCTGCTCACCGGCCAGTTGATTGATGCCTCCACCGCCGAGAGCTGGGGGCTGGTCAGCGAAGTTGCGCCTCCCGATGAACTGCTGCCCAGGGCGCGCGAACTCGCCGGGGAGATCGCCGCACAGCCGCCCGTGGCGCTGCGCATGGCCAAGCAACTGCTTCGCGCCGGCCGACAGGACCGGTTTGCATCCGTGATGGAGATGTCCGCCAACCTGCAGGGCATTTTGCAGCGAACGGAGGATCACGAAGAGGCCTTGGCGGCGTTCTTCGAGAAGCGCTCCCCCAATTTCACAGGCAATTGAGACTCCCGGCTCCGAATTTTGCCCAGCGGCAGCGCTTTGGCTGACGGCGGCGCTTTGACCCAGCGGCAACCACTGGCTCAGCGGCAGCCACTAGCTCGGTGGCCGCGCTTCGTTGGTGCCAGCGCTTCGTGGGGCGGCAGGGACCCCGAAATCCTGGCCAGCCCGGTGGAGAGATGTCCGGGCGGGGGCATAAGCGTCTCCGGTGGGCGGAAGCACCTGGAAACCATGCGTATCGCACTCACGAGCTTTCTGACGCTGTTCGGCATTTTGCTCGCAGGTTCGGCTTTCAGCGGTCCCGCTGAGGACGCTGAGCTTTATGAGCAGGCCTGTGCCGCCTGTCACGGTTCGGACGGGCGGGGCCGGCCGGTGGAGGATCGTGGTTTCGAGCTGGAGTTGCCGGACTTCACCGACTGCGAGTTCGCGTTGCGTGAACCGGATCCCGACTGGCATGCGGTGATCCATGAAGGCGGCCCGGTGCGCGCCTTCGACCGCATGATGCCGGCTTTCGGCGACGCCCTTACGGATGAGGAGATCTACGCCATTCTCCGGCATATCCGCACTTTCTGCGAGAACAAGAACTGGCCCCGAGGCGAGTTCAACGTGCCCAAGCCGCTGTTCACGGAGAAGGCGTTTCCCGAGGACGAAACCGTTTTCAACCTGAGAGCCGATACGGACGACAGCGACGCCGTGATATTCGAAACGGTGTACGAGAAACGGTTCGGCCCGCGCGGAATGACCGAAGTGAAGATTCCGCTGGGCAGGCGCAATTCACCGCAGGATGGCGCCGGCAATTTCGGACTGGGCGACTTGACGCTGGGCTACAAGTACGCGCTGCACCACAACCTCGAGCGCGGAAGTGCTTTCAGCATAGGCGGCGAGGTCATCCTGCCGACCGGCAAGGAGGAAGACGGGTTCGGCTCGGGCTCCACCGTATTGGAGCCGTACGCGGCCTTCGTCCAGCTCCTGCCCGGAGATGCTTTCATCCAGGCCCAGGCGCTGGCCGAGTTCGCTCTGGGCGGCCCCGCGGAGGACGAAGTGGCGGTCCGCGCACTGCTGGGCAAGACTTTCACGGAGGGGGAGTTCGGCCGGGCCTGGAGTCCCATGGTGGAACTGCTGGCTTCGCGCGAACTGGGCTCCGGCTCCGACACCACGCTGGATGTGGTGCCGCAATTGCAGGTGGCCCTGAACACGCGCCAGCACATACTGCTCAACATCGGGGTGCGCGTGCCCGTGGCCAACCGGCAGGACCGCAAGCCGCAGATCGTGATGTACCTGCTCTGGGACTGGTTCGACGGAGGTTTTCGCGATGGCTGGTAGCGGCTGCGGCCAACGGTTACCGCCTGCGGCAGCACCGGTGCCGGGGCTCTATTTCAGTCTGGCTGCAGCGGCGGCGCTCGGCTTCTTTTTCTGGCTGGCCGCAACAGCGTCGGCTGCGGAGACGGTGGACCACAGCACCTTCGCCACATCGGATCAGTGCATCGCCTGCCACAGCAATCTCACCGACGCCGACGGAAAGAACGTGTCCATCGGGCATGTATGGCGCGGATCCATGATGGCGCATTCGGCGCGCGACCCCTACTGGCAAGCATCGGTGCGCCGCGAGGTAACCGACTATCCCCGCGCCCAGGCCGAGATCGAGGACACCTGCTCCACCTGCCATATGCCCATGGCTCGCGCGCTGGCGCGCGCCGATGGCGGTCTCGGCAAGGTGTTCGAGCATCTTGAAGCTGTGCGTCAGGGGGATGAAAGCGCAGCGCTCGCGCTCGATGGCGTGTCCTGCACCACCTGCCACCAGATCCGCGCCGACAACTTCGGGGAGGAGTCCAGTTTCGATGGCAACTTTGTGATTCGCTCGGGCACCGACCCCGAGATCTTCGGGCCATTTGAAGTGGACGAGGGGCTGCGCCGGGTGATGCAGTCTGCATCCGGGTTTACGCCCGAGACTTCCACGCACATGGAGCAGTCCGAACTGTGCGCCACCTGCCACACTCTGTTCACCACCAGTCTCGACGCGAAGGGTCGGCAAGTTTCGCGCTTCCCGGAGCAGACGCCGTACCTGGAGTGGCGGCACAGCGCCTACGCGGAGTCCGAGAGCTGTCAGTCATGCCACATGCCGGAGACTTCGCCGGCGCCCATTTCCTCGGTGTTGGGCGAGCCGCGCGAGAATTTCTCGCAGCATGTGTTTCGTGGCGGGAACGAGTTCATGCTGCGGCTGCTGGACAGGTATCGCGAAGAGCTCCTGGTGACGGCCCCTTCAAGCGATCTCCAGCGCGCCGCCGAGGTAACCCGCGAACATCTGCAAACCTCCAGCGCCGCGCTGAAGGTTCTGGATGTAAGCCGCGATGGGGAGCAATTCGTAATCGACCTTGAAGTAGCGAACCTGGCGGGCCACAAGCTGCCGACGGCCTATCCCTCGCGAAGAGTGTGGATCCACCTGGCGGTGCGCGGCGGCAATGGCGAGACGTTGTTCGAATCCGGCGCCATGCGCTCCGACGGCAGCATCCAGGGCAACGACAATGACGAGGATGCGGCCCGCTTCGAACCCCACTACGAAGTGATCGACGACCCCGCGCAGGTGCAGATCTACGAGCCGATCATTGCCGACAGCTCAGGGAGCGTAACCACCGGCCTGTTATCAGCGGTCACCTACGCCAAGGACAATCGGCTGCTGCCCGACGGCTTCGACCAGGCAACGGCCGACCCCGCCATCATGGTGCATGGCCGGGCGCGGGAAGACGCCAACTTCCAGGCAGGCCGCGACAGCATCCGTTACCGGGTAGAAGCTCCGCCCGGCGTGCAAGCGGTGGAGGTCCACGCGCGGCTCATGTTTCAGTCCATCGGCTTTCGCTGGGCGCAGAACCTCAAGCCGTATGTCGCCGACGAAACCAGGCGTTTCGTCACCATGTACAACGACAACGCATCCACTTCGGCGGTAGTGCTCGCCGAAGCCCGCCAATACAGCGCATCCGCACCATAGCCCGCTCCGCCATGGAGAGAGAGGCGAGCGGGAATTAGCGCGGCTTGTGGTACTATTGCCCGGAGCGTGGGCAGGGACATGTTGCGGCAGACAGACACGAACCGAATCGGCTTCCGGGTCATTGCCGTTGCAGCTGCGTTCGCGATCTTGCTGTTCGCTGCGCACTCGAGTGAACATTGGCACGATGAGGACTGCGCCGATGAGCTCTGCGCAATTTGCCTGTTCTCGGACCCCGGCAGCGCAGCAAGCGACTCTTTGCCGTATAGCGCCGCGCAGTTCTCCAAGCCTGCCAACGCACCTGTCCTCAGCGCCCTGCTAACGGTTTCGCGTCCATTTGCCGACGCCCGTCCCCGCGCTCCGCCCGTCACCTGATCGCACCCCTTAATATGGAGCGCAGTATTGAGTAACGCTGCGCATGGGTTGTATGCATCAGGAGATGACGAATGAATTACAAGACTTATATTGGCGCGGCTGCGTTGCTGCTGGCCGCGCCCTGGGTTCTCGCGCAGGATGGGGAGACCGAAGAACAGGCCGAAGCAATCGAGGAAATCGTGATCTACGGCCACCCGCTGTCGGCGGAAGGGCTGGCCACGCCCGCGGATGTGCTGACCGGCCAGGAATTGGAGGACAAGCTCGCAGATAGCATCGGCGCGACCGTGGCAGCCGAACCGGGCATCCATAACGGTTCCTTCGGCGTGGCCGTAGGTCGGCCAGTCATACATGGTTTGGGCGGCCCCCGCGTTCGCGTCATGGAGGACCGCATCGACACCATGGACGTGTCGGTTACGAGCGGCGACCATGCGGTAACGGTGGATCCCTTCGTTGTCGATCGTGTCGAAATCGTCAAGGGACCAGGCGCGCTTCTCTACGGGTCGGGAGCGATCGGCGGGGTGGTCGATACCCACACCGGCCGGATTCCGCACAGGGTTCCGGAGAATCTGAGTGGAAAACTGGACGTGCGTTGGGCGGACAACGGCGATGCCAGCAATGGCTCTTTTCGCCTTGACGGAGGCGCAGGGAACTTTGCCTGGCACCTCGACGGGTTCCGGCGAGAGGCGGATGATTACGAAATTCAGGGATTTGCCGAATCCGAGCTGTGGCGCGAGATGGAAGAGCACGAGCACGAAGAGCACGAGCATGAGGACGAGCACGAGCATGAGGACGAAACGGGGCATCACGACGAGGACGACGACCATCATGACGACGACGAGCACCACGAAGAAGAAGAAGAGGAGGCTTTCGGCGTGCTTCCAGGCAGCAGCCTCGACACGCAGGGCGGCTCCGCCGGCTTTTCCTTCATCAGCGACCGTGGGTTTATCGGGTTGGCTGTCAGCAGTGTTGACTCGGAATACGGCATCCCGGGGCACAGCCACGACCATGGCCATGACCATGAGGAAGAGGATGAGCACCACGACGAGGAAGAACATCACGACGAAGACCACGAGGATGATGAGCACGAGCACGAAGAAGAGGGCACTCCCCTTGCCGACCTGAAACAGACACGCTTCGATCTCGAGGCGGCCCTGCTGGACCCGCTGCCCGGCTTCTCCAATCTGAACCTGCGGCTGGGCGTGAACGACTACGAGCACCTCGAGTTGGAGCCTTCCGGAGAAGTGGGCACCGCCTTCGACAACCAGGCTTGGGAAGCGCGTGCAGAATTGAGTCATCAGGCGGTGGCCGGATGGAATGGCGCCCTGGGCCTGCAGTTGGCCGACCGGTCGTTTTCGGTATTGGGAGAAGAAGCCTTCACTCCGCCCGTTGACACTCGGTCCTTGGGGCTGTTCTGGGTGGGTGAGCAATCCTTCGAGCGATTCGCCCTTGAGGCCGGCGCGCGCCTGGAAAATGTGGAGCACGAACCGTCGGCAGGCCCTGGTTCGGCAGGCCATACGACGGATTTCACCACAGTAAGCGCATCGCTGGGAGCGATTGTTCCGCTGGACGCCACCTGGACCGCCGCCTTTCTGGCGGATTATTCCACCCGGGCTCCAGTAGGCGAAGAGTTGTATTCCGACGGTCCGCACCTGGCCACCCGGAGCTTCGATATCGGCGACCCCGGCCTCGAGGAAGAGCAGGCGCTGAACGTTTCCGCCACGCTACGCGGAAGGGGCGCCCGCTGGTCAGTGGCCGCAACCGTGTATCACACGCAATTCGCGGACTTTATCTATCAGGCCGCCACCGGCGAGGAGATGGATGAACTGGTGGTGCGCAAATTCGCGCAGGCGGACGCCTCCTTTACCGGGTTTGATTTGGAGGCGTTCCTGGTGCTCGCCGACTGGGGAGATGCCGGGCTTGATCTGACCTTCTTCTACGATAATGTGTCTGCCGACCTGGATGTGACAGGCAACGACAACCTGCCGTTGCTGCCCCCTGATCGCGCTGGCGTCGGGCTGGCGTTCACTTCGGGGGCGTTGCGGGCCAAAGTGGACTATGCGCGGGTCGCTTCCCAGAACCGTGTTGCGGAATACGAGCTTCCCACCGACGGATACGATGACCTTCGCGCGTCTGTCAGTTACGGAATCGAGCGTGGCGATGTGCGTACGGAACTGTTCCTGCGTGGCCGCAATTTGACTGGCGACGAGCAGCGCCACCACGTCTCCATCGTCAAGGATCTGGCGCCTGCGCCCGACCGCACAATCGAGGCCGGCTTGCGCCTGAAGTTCTGATTGCGGCTCCTATGAGCCGCTACTGGCCTCGGCCGGCCCTTGGACGGGTCGGCCGAGGCCCAGGGACGGGTTCATGCGTCCCCTGCGAGAGGAGGGAGAAGAAACTCGACCTCAGGTAATGGGCGGGCTACTTCTTGCGCTTGAGTTCGAAGACGGCGTGTTCCTCCACCAGTTTGCCGTCCTTCATGCTTTGCCAGCGGGTCGTGAGCCGGTCGTCACCGTGGAAGATGTACTCCGCCTGGTGCATGTGGTGGTCGGACTCGGGGGCAGACAGATTGGTGATGCTCTCGAAACGCAACTCCAGCCGATTCGCGTTGTCCGTGCTGAGGATTTCCATGCGCGGCTGGTTGCCCGCGGCGCAATAGTGCGTCATCAGCACCCGGTCGCCGTCGGCGTGGTAGACGTTGAGCATCTCGCTGCCGTCCTCGCTCCCCGGAAACATCCGCTCCATCAGGACCGAACCGGCGGAAGTGAGCTCGAAGGTCGAGGCGAGGATGCCGGTGTCGTCGCCGTTCTCGTCCAGCAGCATCCAGTCTCCCTGAAGCGCCTCCAGCTTCTTCATAAGGCCGTCGTCGTCGGCTGCGACTGTGTTGGCGAGAGCGAACGCCATCAGCGCCGCTGCCGCAATTGGAGTTGTTGTCTTCATATGCACTCCCGTTTGGTGTGTTAATCCAGAACCCGTTCCGGCTAATCCAGAACCAGTCCGCCGGACAGATTGTTGACCGTGCCGGTGATGTGGCCAGCCTCCTCGGAGCAAAGGAAGTCGGTAAGCGCCGCGCATTCCTCCGCCGTGCCCAGGCGTCCCAGCGGCGCCCGCTTGGCCAGCTCGGCGCGGCGCTGAGGACCGAGCCGGTCCAGCATGGGTGTGTCGATGGGACCGGGCGCGATGCAGTTCACCCGAATTCCATCATCGGCCCATTCCCGCGCCAGGTACCGTGTCACTCCGATGATTCCGGCCTTCGCCGCGGTATACGCCGGACCTGACAAGGCATTGCCGCCGTTGATCGCATTTGTGGACGAATAAAGCACCAGGGCGCCCAGGGTTCGCTTGAGATGCGGATAGACCGCGCGCGCCAGCAGGAAAGTGGAGGTGAGATTGACGTCCACCACGCGGTTCCACTCATCCAGCGCCACATCCGCGAACGGTCCGTTGCCGGTAATGCCCACCGTATGCACCACCCACCGCGCCGGACCCAGTTCTTCGGCGCAACGCTGCGCAGCTCGGTTCACCTGCGCCTCATCCGTCGCCTCCGTCGGCAATTCCAGTCCGCCGGGCGCCTCCTGGCCCGGCAACACCATCGAACCTACCTTGAGGCCCCGCTTGAGAAACCGCTCGACCACCGCCGAGCCGATGCCGCCCGCGGCCCCCGTAACCAGCGCGCACTCCCCTTGTGAAAGGTCGTTTGGCGATGATGGTGGCTTACCGTCCGGCATGGCCTACTTCCATCATCACTGCGTCAATTATTTCTCTTGCTGCCGCGGGTGACTTCGCCACTGTTGCCAACGCTCCCAATATCTTCTGGTAAACGACAGCCTCACCGGCCTCGAAAGGAGCGGCGCCGTTATGCTCTGGCACACATGGATTCAGCCGCTCTTCCGCTTCAGCGAGGAGCGCATGCTCCGAAGTAGAGTTCGAGTCCAACTTCAAAAGGGCGGCGCGGGCCTGCCGAATACGCTCTTTGGTCTCGTCCAGCAAGCTCGCAGCATCCTCAGGCGACAGATACCCCGAATTTACCAGTTCGCACGTGTCACATACATCTCGAAGCAGGGATTGCAATTTTCGCTCTCTGTTGCGGGACTTCGAGGCGCTTCTGCAACGGTCGACTACCCTGCTGCAAATCGCCGCGACATGATTCTCGAAGTTGCGCAAGTGTGGGCCTGGCTCAAAGTAATCGCGCCGCGCATTGGGAATCATGGCCGGGTCCATCACATGTATTTCCCCAACGCACCAGCGGTTAAAGCGCTCTTCGGAGAACAAGTGATCAAATGCAGATTCATTCCCCACTTGAATGTTCCCCATGCGGGCCCGTATTCCTCGAATCCCCAAGCCCTTGGGGATGGCGCCCAGGTACGATGAATGCAAGACCCAGCCGACGGCCGCGGGTTCGTTCCCCCCTAGCGAAGGAATGCTTATGGGTTCAAATTCCGTGAACAAACCGTGGCGTTGATCGGAAAAACAGATTACGTTGCAATGAGGCCGCGTTACCGGGCTGCGGTTTCCATCAAACTCAACATGCAACGCTAATGGCTGCTGCTCTGAAGAAAAGAGATTTGCGATTTGTTCGGCGTAGGAAAATCCCTGCGCCATGGGGACGGGACATACTTCTCCGATATAGTTTCTTACAAGCCGTTCATTCAGCACGATTCCCGCAGCGTGGCGTGCTATTCCTTCAATCCGCGCCTCGAAGAAACGATCGGGCCGCTCGATTCCGGAGACCGTATCAACCATTACACAATCACGAATTGCTGCCCAATCAAGGGCGGAATCCTGCCTCAGGCTGCTGACTTTTGCTCCGTCCCAAGAAACACGCGTGATGGGTTCGTCAGGCCGGGAGCGAGTCAGGAAGGTGACGCTGTCGGCAAAAGCTAGCCCCGAAAGGCGCCCAATGCCTCTAAAGCCTCTGCCTTGCTGATTCGATTTTTCGCTTTGCGCAATGGGCAACAGGGCCCGTACGGCTTGTTTCGGCGACAAACCCGGCCCATCATCGAGGATAGCGATACTGGAGTCGGCTCGGTTGACACTAATCCTTACCGACCCACTAGCGAGCCCTGAAAGCGCGAAAGAATCGGCGGCGTTTTGGATGTATTCCCGATACATTGCCAAAGGGTCGCCGTACATCCCCAAGGTGATGAGTTGCAAAATTTCTGCGCCGACACTGACCATCGCTTACAGCGGCCTGGGTTCCAATGGGTGCGTTGGTCGCACTGCATTGTCGCGGGCTGACGGCCCGGAAAACAGGCCTGCGTCCTCCACAATCTCTTCTTCGGTGGGCTTGCCCCAGCCTGAATCAAACCTGAAGAGAGCAGGCTGTGCACCGTCCTGCTCGCTGAGCAACTTGTCCTTTGTATCCAGTATGTGAAAGCGGATCACTTCTCGCACTCTGTGGTCTATGCTGCCGTCGGACGACCAGCGAAGAAAGTTGTTGCGCCGCATTCCTGCTGACAGGCCAGCTTCGGCGAGCAGCATGTCCAGTTCCTTCTCCTGGTTTGCCGATAGGCGCCGCCGTGCAGACTCATACTCGTCACGCACCGGCTTTCCTGGGCCTCGCTCGTAGTGTTCGCGGTGGAAAATAAAAGCGTGGGGCAATTTCAGCAAACGCTCGAACTCCACTTTGCTGGCGCCGTAGGCCCGCGCAAAGAAATCAGTGCTGCCGCTCACGATGCCCCGCGTCGCTTGCAGCATGATCTGAAAGGAGCGCAAGAAGTAGGGATTCCACTTCTTGCCCACATGCGACCTGTCCTTGAGGGTCACCGGCTGATACCGCATTGGGAAAGACCAGATGCGAATGCCCAATTCCTGATTCAACTCGATGTTCAGCCGCATGCGTTCATAAAGGTCAAACGGCGAATCCATAAAGTTGTAGAGCATGTAGTTGGATAGATTGACTATCTCGTTATCGGCCGCCATCCGAACGGCCTGCTCATACATCTTTCGCATGCCCACGTGATCGAAAGCAATTCGCAAGGGGCTGATGCAGATTGTAGACATTTCACGCAGGAACATCGGAGACTTCACCAGAATCCTCGCGTCAACTCCCTGGTTGAAATCCACCCGCCTCTTGACAGGAGCTGATCCGTTGCGTTGGAGCTTGGCGCCCGGAGTGAAGCCAAGATCGCGGATTTCTGCGATTATTTCTCTATACCGAGGTGCTGCCGTGACGTTGTTGTCCATCAGGATCAGATCTTTCTTTTCGCCGTGCGCATCAGCAACACCGGAAACGAGGCGGGAAAGCGGCGGCATATCCCGCTGGTCGCCCTCCAGCTTGGGCACGCCGCAGAATTTGCACCGGCGTACGCAGCCACGCGACGCATAGCCAAAATAGGCATCGTGGACGGGGTATTGATACTTTACCTGACCCAGAATTGAGTAGTCTGGAGTTCGTTCCTCGATGGGTATTCCAGTCAGGTCTTCGGAGCCAAATTCACCATCTCTGGCGCTCAATTGGAGTGAAGCAGCGGGCGCCCCATCCAGGAGGCCTTTGATGAACCGCACTCCGGCCCACCTCGGCTCGTCCACGTACTCCTCATGCATGAGGGACGCGGCGATTCCTCCCACGAACACCCTTTCCGGCTGCCCGTTAGCCACTCTAATGGCATAGTCGATGGCCGTTCCGGTTTTGTTCCATTCAAAGCTGAAAAGCGTGGTTACATAAATGCGGTCCCAAGCCTGACCTAATACCCGAGGGTCCTCTCCCTTGACAAATGTCACATGGTCGCCACGCCCTTGCGGACCGTGGTATGCGGCCAACTTCATAAGCCCCAAGGGCGGGTACTTGTTGCGGTACCCCGGCTCGATCAGCAGGATTCTGCGGTGCGTCACTGAATGCTCTCCTTCGCCGCCGCCCAAGTCATCAAGTCTTGGGAAAGTGTTCCTTTACTTTCTCGTAAACATCGTTCACACGCTTTACTTGGTTCTTTGAAAGTGCACCGCGCGGAGCGTGTGCGGCTACTTGGCGCATATCGTTGATTTCCTTTATCCATCTCGTCATAGCCCTCCTATTGCTCTTGTCGCTGTCGTCCAGCGAAATCGTGTCTTTGAACAAATCCCAGTTCCTTTGGCAGATTTGGATGTAGTTGATCAAATAGAGTTGCTGTTCCTTTTCTCCTTGTTCGTTGTTTTCTTCCCATTCGGCCATGCACTTTTTACGAATCTCGAGGGGAACTCCTTTCGTCCACCACTCATTTCCGTCAGGACCGTAATGCTGCTTCAATGTTCCAATGACGTGCTTAAACAGCATTCGCTCTATGCTGAGTATCTTCTTCTGCGCCTCGTTGGTGCCTTCAACGTCGCGGGATTGCCGGTATCTTTCAAGCTCTGGTGGATTAAATTCGGGATGACGCTTGCTCACAATGAGACCTAATTCGTGAGCTTGATCCCTCACTGCGGAAAGAGAAGAGCCCGTGCGCCGCAAGGCGAGGAAATCGTGTGCCGATGCACTCCGAAAATGATCAACCAAAGATTCCAGATACGGACTAATTTTAGCGAAAGTTTCTTTGGCACCACAATCAACTAAGTATCCTGCGCTCTTTTTTTCATCGGTAGATTCGATAATGTCCTTGATCAACAGAAATAGAGCACGGATTCCGTTGTTTGTGCACAGGTAACCACACTGGTTCTCGTAGTGAGAATCACCGAGCTTCCAGTGGTCCGTGAGGTTGCGGGAAAACAGGCCAAGGCAGTCAGATAGCACTGAAATAGCCTTCTTGAGGTTTGCCTCATAGTCCCGCACGTCAGGCGTGGATAGGGGACCCGGGTTGATTGCGCCGCTGCTATGCGTCCCCAAGAGCTTTGCCTCTTTGAGTCCTGCTTGAATAGAGGTTTGGGTCAGGCAGCGAAGGTTTGTTTTTTTCGTTCCAGCGATCACCATGCGATCTTTCAGAGGTGAATGGTGGTCATTGTTGAGTCTAGCGGCGATACGGGACAATAATGCTTCGTAGGCTTTCCCAGGGTCTTCCGACTGCCAATGCAGATCTGCGTAAAGTTCAACCAATAAGTTCATCGGCACCTTCACCTGTTTGCTGTTGATGTCGATGAATAGGTTCATTTCCTCTTCGGGCGGCAGATTCTCGAACGCGAGTACCGGCAACAGAGTAGAGTCCTCGCGAAAACCGCCCTGCTTGCGTGCCTCGGCATAGCCGTAGAGTCTATGTTGGCCATCGATAATCCAGGCTGAAGCATATAGAGGAGGTAGATGCAGGGTGCCCCATTGCCCGTCACTGTCCCCATCTTTTTTGTCAAAGCGTAATTTCTGCGCCCCCTTCGGTTTTTTCAAGTTCAGTACTATGTTGGTCGGGAATTTGCCTCCTGCATTTATGTACTTCGCAATCTTCTTAAGCCTGGCCGGCTGCAGCATGCGCTGGTAAGTTTCCAGGTCATCTACATCGCGGCTTGCCTTGTGGCCCACGTACGCAATCTTCAGCAGGTCATCCGGGGGGATCAGGAATGTGAAAAAGGTGTGGCCACCCATCTTTCCACACGTTGCCCTTACGGCATTTTCAAGGCCTTTGATTCTCTGGCCGCTAAACATATGCGCCAAGAACTGATAGCGTGCGGCTGGCCCAAGGTGCTTCGTCAACTGCGCATAGTAGTCAAGTTCGGCATCCGCAAGAACAGCGATTTGCGCTTCTTTGCACTTGTCTAGATCCGTATCACTCCATGAGATGTTTCGAGTCGCAATGACGAATTTCAATTTGTGCTTTATCTGTTGGCTGTATTGTTTGTGGACCGCCGTAATCAGGCTTTCCTTACTTGCCCGAATCTTGTTGATAAGGCTATCCATGCGCTTCTTGGCCGGTTGTTCACGCTGAGTGCACTCAACGATGATCGCAGTCTCATCGTCCTTGGCAAATACATCAATCTGCCGTCGCGGGAGCCCCTTTTTTGCGGCAATCTTGAACTGGCGACCTTGGCTCATCTCCTTGAAACCCATTTGAGCCAAAATAGTCCAGACTCTGTCTTCATGCTGCTCTGCGGCGGGCTTCTCCTTCCCCATCCGCGTTGACTTGAGATTGTCTCGAAGTACCCGCCAGCCATCGGCTTTCTCAAGCTTTACCTTCTCTGCGACAGAAGAACCTGAAACAGTTTTTTCTATATCCTTCTTCTTTCGGCTCCTGATCTCACGCGTAATCTCGCTTCCAGATACAAGAGGTCCCAAGAAATCTTCAGGCATGCATCACACTCCCACAGATTTGCTCATGGTTGTATTTGAACCCGGATAGCTCCTATTGCTGCTGGCATCGTTGCGGAATATTGGAACTTGTCAGGCGGCTTTCGGGACTGTGAGCGCGGCCTGGATGCCGTCGAGCATGCTCCAGCGCAAGGACGCCGATGCTCGCACCGCGGCGATGGCGCGTTCCTGCAGAGCTTCGGTGGTGGCGTAGCGGGCGGTCAACTCCAGGCCGATGTGCGCATGTTCTTCATCGCCCTCGATGTGGACGTGAAAGAACTCCATGTCGTCGTCGCTGAAACCCATCTTGCGCATCGCCTTTACGTAGGCGGGATAGAGAGTGGGAAGCTGGCCTTCCAGCGCAACCATGATTCCCGCGGCGGATTCCGCCAGGTGGCGAATCGTGGACAACTCCCAGATCCAGGCGCGCATGGCTCGCGTGGTGGGGAGAATTTCGTCGCGCAGGTCCGCATTGACTACCTCGTCGCGCGACAGGCCGCAGGCCTCGGCAAACCGCACCAGCAGGTCCGGATGCCGTTTTTCCGGCGTGTCGGGCATTTCCTCGCCGAGCAGGTTCTCCAAAAGGTGCTGGCGCGCGTCCAGGTCCGGCAGACGGGCATAGAGCGCGGCGAACTGCTGGGGGATGGGGGCGATGTAGTAATAGTGCTGCACCGCGTAGCGCCCCAGTTGTTCTCGGGACAGTGCCCCTTGCGCCCATAGCCGGCTGAACGGGTGGCCGCCGCCGTGGCGCGGCTTGCGGGCGGCTTCCAGAGCGTTGAAGAAGGCTTGTTTTTTCAGCATGGGATGGTTCTCTCCTTGGGTTGCGCCGCCCCCGTTGGGCCGGCGCATGGGTGTATTTGGCGTTAGCAGGCGGCTAGTGCATTTCCTCGCCGCCGGTTACGTTCAGCGAGTCGCCATTGATGTACACGGCCTGGTCCGAACACAGAAACGCGACGGCGTTGGCCGTGTCCGCAACCTTGCCCTCGCGTCGCATGGGGTTGCGGGCGCGCATGTTCTGGAGGTATTGCTCCAGCGTCAGTCCGAAGTGATTGGAAAAATAATCGTTCTGGGCGGCGCCCAGGCCGGTGGTGACGTGGTTGGGGCAAACGGCATTGACGGTGATTCCGTGCGGACCCAGTTCCAGGGCGCAGGTGCGCGTCAGCCCAACGAGACCGTGCTTGGAAGCCGTGTAGGCTGCCATGTGCGGAAAACTGGACTTGGCCGCCTGGCTGGCGATGTTGATCACGCGCCCGCCTTCGCCCTGGCTGATCATCTGCCGGGCAGCGTGCTTGGTGCACAGGAAGGGCCCCTTGAGGTTCACGTCCAGCACCGCATCCCACTTGTCTTCCCGCAATTCCGTGCAGGCGGCGATCAGGTAGCCGATTCCGGCATTGTTCACCAGAATGTCGAGGCGGCCGAAACACTCCACCGCGCGCGCTACCGCCGCCTGAACCTGCGATTCGTCGCGAACATCCAGCGGCCACACTTCCGCGGTTCCGCCGTTGTCCCGAATCCGTTGCGCTACGCCCTCCATGGAGTCGGTCGCGCCGATGTGCTGGTCGGGCATGTGCTCGTCCGGCGACTGGCCCAGGTCCGTAATCAACACGCTGGCGCCGCATTCGGCAAGTTTGGAGGCAATGCCTTCACCCAGACCTCTGGGGCGTCCCGCTCCGGTAACCAGCGCAACCTTGCCGCTCAAGTCATAGTTTTTCATGGAGAGGATTTTAGCGTCAAATGGGCACGATCATGGCGTTGTAGCTGAATTCGCCTTCCATTCCGGCGGCTGGCTCCCTGGCCCGGTCGGCCGGATCCGCGCTCATGTAAATCTTGCCGCGCTTGTGCGATTGCACATGGAACTTGTTGGCGCGGGCGAGGCGCGCCCGCTCGTAGCGCGCGAAGGCCGCTCGCCAGTCCCCCGCTTCGGCTTCAAAGCAGCGGGCGAGGACCGCGGCGTCTTCAAACGCCATGCCCGCGCCCATCCCGTAAAAGGGCGTCATGGGATGTGCGGCGTCACCTAACAGGGCCACCCGTCCGGCGGTCCAGCCGTTGAGCGGTTGGCGGCTGCACAGCGCCCAGCGCAAACACCTGCGGCCGGGCGAGGCCTTGATGATGCGCACGACGTCTTCATGCCAGTCCCCGAATTCCTCCAGAACCTCGTCAATGTCCGTGTGCGCGTACCAGCTTTCCTCGCCCACGTCGTCAGGCCGGTAAGCGTTGGCCACCCAGTTGATCTGGGTGCCCCAGCGCAAGGGATAACGGGAGAACATCCTGCCTTCGGCCGGATAGGAGGCGAAGTGGGGCACATCGCCGACCCCCGGCACATCGGCGGCGTCGACCAGGCCGCGCCATGCCATGTAGCCGGTGTAACGGGGTGGTTCCGTGGGAAACAGTTGGTCGCGCACCACGGACTTGAGGCCATCGCAGCCGATAACGATGTCGCGCCTGTCTGTCGCTCCGTTGGCAAAGCCCAGGACCACGCCGCGGGAGTCCTGCTGGATGTCCGTGAGCATATGTCCCAGGCGAAGGCTGTCGCCCTCCTTGTTGAAGGCGTCTTCCAGGACCTTGTGCAGATCCGCCCGGTGCATATGGCGCGTCAGCGCGCCCCGGACCCTGAGCGCCTCCTCCGGGCTACGCTCCGAAAACCATATCCGCGCGCCGGTCTTGTAGTGAAGCGCGCCGAATGTTGTGGAACCCCCGGCAAAGGACGCCGCGGCGTCTTCCAGGCCCAGACCGTCGAGAACCATGCTGATGTTGGGTCCCACCGTAATACCGGCGCCGATTTCCCCCAGAACCGGCGCCTGCTCGTAGACGGTGACCTTGAAACCGCGCTGCTGCAGCGCAACGGCCGCGGTCATGCCGCCCAGACCGGCGCCGACGATTCCGATGTCCAGGTCCCGCACCATGCCTACGCCTCCCGCAACGCTCGCGCTGTCATGATTGGCCTTGTCCGTAGCCGAGGTCGCGAAGGATGATATTGGGAATCACTCCGTCGTCCCAGTCCGCCGAGGGCATGCCGGTTCGCACGATCACCAGGTCGGCGGACGGAATGACATAAACCCGTTGCCCGCCGCCGCCGTTCATGACGAGCAGGCCGAAGCGCAGCCACGTTTCCGGCGGCAACATGAGGCAGCAGCCTCCATGGGGCATCCCGCCTTCGCGGTTGACCCAGAAAACCGATCGCGCGTTTTCATAGAACCATTCGAGCCGGGACACCATGAACGGGCGGAGTTTTCCTGCGGCGTAGCTCGTCTGGACAACTTTCTTCGCTTCAGCGCCCGTAAGCGGCAGAAAGACGATTTTACGCGCGTGTTTGTGGCGGTTGCGGAAGGAATCTCTCGTATCCTGGGATACTACGCTTTGAACACTCACGCCGTCGGGATTGCTGAACTGGGGCGATTTCGTCCGGCGCGCGCGCCAAACCGCACCAGCCTCCCGTCCCTGTATCTGTCGATGATTGCCGTGGACGAGCGTGAGCAGGGCAAACCATACGACGCATGTTCCCCGAGGTCTGCGGGCCGTAACGCTGTTCGGCCCGCCTACGCCTTTGGCGGCTCATCGGAGCGGGCTTGAGCTTGGCTGGGCGACTCGCGACAGCGCCTGCGCGAATACCTTCGCGCAGCGCTCCACGGCGGCGCGCCGCCATAAAGGATCGTCCGGAAGGTGGTGCCGGAGCATGGCGGCATCGACTTCCCCGCGCTGCGCCGTGCCGTAATCGCCTCGCACCTCCGCCCAGTGGGACTTGATCAGGGCCCGCAGGCCTTCGTTGAGCGGATAGGTTCCGAGTTCCAGCACGATTGAGGTTAGTTCCCGGTCTGGCAGCGCACGCTCGTAACCGTCCGCACAATGACCTCGCGCGTCGCGGTACAGACCGGTTTCGGCATCCCGCGGCGCGACCAGGTTGTGGCCGAACCGACTGCGGGCCAGCTCCAGGGCCTTGCTCGTGTGCATGCACACGACAGTTCCGATGCCGAACGGTCCCGCGCCGGAGTGCAGGTCCACGATCGTGACCCGCCGGGCATCGCCGGCCTCGTCGCGAAGAATCCGCAACAGGGTTCGGTGGGCCCATATCGGTTCTGTTCCGCCGAATCCGAAACCGTCGCTATGCTGGTACTGACCATCCATCAGGGCCTGAACGAAACGCCGTCTGCCCATTTTCTCCATGAGGCGCTCCAGCGCGGAGTAGTCTTCGCCTGCCATCAGCACCTGGTGCACCTGCTCGTATTCTTCGCTAGCGGTGTCAAGCGAATCGAAGTCCGGAAAGTTCCGGCACAGGTCCACCAGGTTTTCGGCGGTCCGGGTCATGCGCCAGGCGCCCACTGGATTCGCGCCATGAATCATCAGCACCGCGGTCCTCTCCGGCAGCTTCTCGCAGTGCCCGCCGCGAATCAGACTGACCTGGCAACCGGAACCCGCCATCAGTTCCGCGCCATGCACGCCAGATGTGAGGACCAGCAGCTGTTCCGGTTCGGGCGCGCCGATTCGCGCCACATCAACCGTAAGCGGAATGTTCGCGGATTCCTGCAACGGGTGCGTGAAGCTGCGCATTGAGCAATTGGCGTCGTGCGTAGCGGCGAGAAATTCCGTCCTGGCCTCCAGGTAGCAATTCTTGAAACAGGTATCTACGGGAAGAGCCATTACTCGTCCCTGGGAGCGCCGGTCAGGAGATCGGCCGCCTTCTCGCCGATCATGATCGCCGTCGCATTGGTATTGGCGGCTGGAAGCGCAGGCATGATAGACGCGTCAGCGATCCAGAGTCCCTCCAGCCCTCGAACGCGAAGGCGATGATCCACGACCGCGTCTTCATCCGGGCCCATGCGGCAGGTGCCCCCCGGATGAAACATCGGGAAGCCCTCGCGCCGGATGTAATTTTCCCAATCGGAATCGGATTCAAGTTCCCGGGACGGCTCACGCAGTCCGCAAAAAAGCCCCGTCATCGCCTCCATGCGGACGATCTCCTGGGCGATACGGCATCCCTCGACCAACTGCCGCACATCTTCATCCGCGCCCAGCAATTCGTGCTCAATTCTCGGTGGAGCGGATGGATCGGCGGAGCGCAAACTTACATGCCCCCGCGCGGCCGGCCGCATCACGCCCACGGCCACGCCGAAAGTCTGACCCCGATGGATAGCGGGAACATCCTGTTCGAAGTCGATCGTAAACGGAGACATGATGATCTGTACGTTCGGTGCATTCATTTCCCGCCGAGTGCGGACAAAGGCCTGGGCATGACCGACGCCGCTGCTGATGGGTCCTGCTCCACGCGCGAGGTAGTGGGTCGCGTGGATGATGTTGCGCAACGGCCCCATGTCGGACCCCAGGGAGCCCCGGGTCGCGCTGTACGACAGTCGCACGCCCGGATGTTCCTGCAGGTTGGCGCCCACTCCGGGCAGTGCGCAAGTCAGCGGAATGCCATGTTGCGCCAGAGCGCCCGGGTTGCCTATGCCCGAGAGCAGCAGCAGCTTGGGAGTTCCAATTGCGCCCGCGCACACGACGATCCCGCGGCGCGCTTCCGCTTGCCGGTTTTGGCCCCGGCAATGAAATCGAACGGCGGCCGCGCGGCGACCGTCGATCACGATTTGTGTGGCAAGGGAATCCAGTTGAACTCGAAGTGAGGCCGGGCGTCTTCCCATTGGTAAATAGGCGTGGGCGGCGGAATGGCGCAAACCCCGCTTTTGCGAGAACTGAACCGGTCCGGCGCCTTCCCGGCTCGGGCCGTTGAAGTCCGGGTTGGGCGGAATGCCAGCCTGCTTGCAGGCTGCAAGCCAGGCACGAGTGAGAGGCGATGCCGCCCGGTTTGACGAAACATGCTGTGGTCCGCCTACACCACGCTCGGGTGCGGCGCCCGCCTCGTTGTGCTCAAGGCGCTTGAACAGGGGCAGCACACTCGCATAGTCCCAGCCCGGGTTGCCCAGCTTCGCCCAGTTGTCATAGTCCCCGGGATGGCCCCGCACGAACATCATGCCGTTGATCGCACTGCCGCCTCCGAGGCACTTGCCGGCCGGCCATTGATCGGAGCGTCCGTTTCGCGATGGGTCGTCTTCCACCGGGTACATCCAGTTGAAGCGGCGATTGAATATCGCCCTGCCGCTGGCGGCGGGCAACAGCACATAGGGATGACGCCCGGAACCCCCGGCCTCAAGAAGCAGAACCGATCCCGCGCCGCGTTCGGCCAAGCGCGCCGCCAGCGCACAACCTGCTGAGCCGCCACCGACGACAATCCAATCCGCCTGCTCGCGCAACTAGTCCTCGACGATGTTGCGGCGCGCAGAGCGGTGCCAGTGCAGTTGAAACACATCAGGGCGGGCGTAGTGCCCCACGCCGTCCACCAGCCACTTGGCGTCGCGGATGCCTTCCAGGTCGATCGTGGCGCAGACCAGCGCTTCTTCATTGAAGACCGGTTCCACCAGATAAGCACCGTCGGGTCCGATGATGGCGCTGCCCCCGCGCATGTCCCAGCGGGCCGCCACGCCGCCAGGATCGGGAAACTCCGGCGGGAGGCGGGACTTGTCCATGATCTCGCGGGCCACCACCACAAAGCAGGCGTTCTCATGCGCAAGGTGGCGGCAGGATGCGTCGATTACGGGATCGAGAAAACGATGCCCCGGCCAGATAGCGGCGTGCACCTCAACCGACTGGCTGTTGAGCAGAAAACGCGCAGGCGCCATTTGGTGTTCAAAGCAGATCAGCCCACATATTCGCGCGCCTGCCATTTCATGGGCAAGCAAATCCGATCCGTCGCCCTGTCCATGAACCAGACGCTCGGTGGCTGTCGGAATCAGCTTGCGGTGGCGTCCCTTCATTTCTCCGCGGGAATCAATGAACACCTGTGTGTTGTAGACGCTTCCCCCGCCGCTCTCATTCACGCCAATGACCAGGGCGATTCCGTGCTCTCTCGCGGCATCGCGCAAGACATTGATTTCCGGCCCAGGGATTTTTACCGCGCTGCGCTGGAAGGCGCGGCGGCAGGCGGCAAATTCCGGAGAACTGATTCGGAGGCTGGCCCAATACGGATAGCCACAAAGCCAGGTTTCCGGGAAGACCAGCAATTGGACATCATTCGAGCCCGCTTCGGCAATGATTTCCACGGCCCGCTCCGTCGCGGCGGACAAGTTGTGATAAGCGGGAGCAAATTGCGCAGCGGCAACCTTGAGTTCCCGCTTGGGCTCACGGTGCTCAGGCATTGATATCAATCACTACTCGGGCGGTGCTGCTGCGCGTTGCCGCCCCGCTTCCGCGCCATGATGGCCTGGATTGTGTTGCTCAAGTTTTTGCTCCGTTTTCGGTGCACTGCCCCCGCCACGATGCCCCGAATTCGCCCGGGAATCAAGAGAGGCGCCGCAAGTACGCTGCCTTGAGCACGTGTTTCCTGATCTTGCCGCTGTCCTCGCGAGGCAGTTCCCGACAAAAGTGAATTTCCCGCGGGATCTTGAATCGCGCCAGCCTTTGCAGGAGGCATTCACGAACCGCCCGCGAGTCTGGCCCTTCCTCCTTTCCATCGCGTTGCAGCATCGCCACCAGCCGTTCCCCGAATTCCGGATCCGGAACGCCGAATACCGCCGCGTCCCGGATCCCGGGGCAGTCAGTGAGCACAGCTTCGATTTCCGCGGGATAGATATTCACGCCGCCGGAAATGACCATGTCGGTTTTGCGTCCCGTGATATACAGATAGCCGTCGTTCACCAGGTATCCGAGATCGCCGGTCGCCATGAAGTCGCCACGCCGCATTCGCCGCGTCGCATCGTCTGCCTGGTGGTAGCTGACGTGCGGTGTGAGGCCGTTGCGTACCCAGATCTCGCCGGTTTCTCCCGGAGCCGCATTGGAGCCTCTTGCAGTGGCAATCTTCAGATCGATGCCTTCAACCGCCTTTCCCACGCTGCCCGGATGAGCGCGCCATTGGCTGCTGTCGCAGGTCGTCACGATGCCGGTTTCAGTAAGCGCGTAGTACTCGACAATTACGTCTCCCCACCAATTGAGCATTCGCCGCTTCAATTCCGGCGGGCAAGGCGCCGCGCCGTGGCTGACCTGTCTCAAACTGCCCGGGTCAAATTGGTTTCGGACGCGTTTCGGCAGCGCCAGCAGGCGGGTAAACATCGTGGGCGTCATGTACAGGTGCGTAATCCGGTGGGCGGCGACCAAGCGCAGGAATTCCTCAGCGTCAAACCGCGGCTGCATCACCAACAGCCCTCGAGTCTGCAACACCAGATTCGCGTACGCATTCGGTGCGGAGTGATACAGGGGCCCGGTAACAAGGGCCCTGATCCCTTCGCCGCCAAACCCCCAGGCATGCATGCTTCTCAGTGCGGCCTCGGCGATGGCCTCAGGAGGTGCCGCAATCCGCGAGACGCCCTTGGGTTCGCCAGAGGTGCCAGAAGTGTAGAACATTGTGTTGACCGGCCCGGCGGGTTCGGTCCGCGGCCGGGGGAGAGATTGCCGGGTGAGGTCGGCCCACACCCGCGTCCCTTCCGGCAAAGCGGTTTCCGGCAGGCCATATGCCTCGCGTACCTCGGGCGGGGTTGGAACGCACACATGTTGCAGATATTCGCAAGCCTCAAGCAAATCATCGCTCAGCAGGTCCGAATGCGCCACCATCGTGCGCGCACCGCTGTGACCGAGAATCCGCTTGAGTTCGCCCGCCGTAAGGTGCCAGTTCAGCGGTACGCTGACGGCGTTGAGCAGGGAGGCCGCGCGCATGGCCTCGAAGTAGGCGAGGTCGTTGCGCATCAGCAGCGCCACATGGTCTCCAGCGCCCAGCCCGAGGTCGTGAAGAGCGCTGGCGGCGCGGAGCGCGCGGCGATCGAGTTGCGCGTAAGAAATGCTGCGTTGCCCGCTGATCACCGCGGGCATTTGATCGCTGTTGTTCACGCGGAAAGAAAGCCGGCGAAAAGCCCCGTGGGGTCACGTTCAGCGCGCAGTTCCGATAGCCGGCGCCAGGACTGCGGCGAGAAGCAGGCTTGAATGCGTGGCATTCCTCCGCGCACGTCTACCTCATTGATGTAGTGGCCAAGGCTGTGGCGCGACACAGCCCGCGAACTCTCCGCCAGCCAGTCGAGTACGCGTCCGTCCAGGGCTTCGTCCTGCCAGGCGGCGTAGCGTCCCATCCACACCGGCGCCATAAGCGAACAGGCAGCGTTTTCGGGCAATCGCGGCGGGTTTTTGAACAGGATCACGCAATGACTGTTGCGTGTCGGCGCGCTAGAGAACGATTGCGCCAGGGTTTGCACCGCTTCATCGGGCCGGTCGCTCCAGTCGCTGTCCACCAGGTATCGGCCATAGCCGAACTGGGTCGCGTAATTGATGCTTTCCAGTTGCAACTGGTCCATGCTCAATTCACGGTGCGCAATGCTGAACAGCGCTTCCTGCATCAGGGGATGCCTGCTGAGTGGTGCCAGCGAGTCATACGCTTCTTTCCTGCTTGGGGCAAAGCACACCGGACGCAGAACGCAGATTCGGTCTGCCGGTTCGGCCGCTGCTGCTGCGCCGGGGTCGGCCGCCAACAGCATCATCAGCTCGGTATTCGGCAAGCCACCGGACGCCAACTCCGCCACCAGTTTCGCCACGTGGCCGGCCCTCTCGAGCGGAAACACGTACACGCTTTCTGTTATGGCGCCCGGCAGAGTATCGGTTCGGAGAACGAACCGGGTTACCACGCCCGGAAAACCGTTCCCGGCACCCTGCAGGGCCCAGAATAGATCGGGGTCTTCTCCGCGGCTTATGCGTCGCGTGGCGCCATTGGAGTCGACGATATCGGCGGCTTCAATCCGAAAGCAGGCCATTGTGCCCCAAGCGTCGCCGTTTACGCCGAATCCTCCTCCCAGCAGATATCCTCCCATTGGCACGGTTGCACAGTGGGCAACCGGGAAGGCGAGCCCCTCGCGGGACAGGGCCAGAGCCAGTTCGCGGCTCCACAGCGCTGGACCAACAGCAACTCTTCCCGCGGGCGCATCAACTTTGACATCCGCCAGCAGGCCCAGGTCCAGCGTCAGCGCGCCTTCGCGAACGGCGGCGCCCCAAAGGTGATGCCCGCCGGACTTCACCGCCACTTGCAGGCCCTGGCGTTTTGCATAGGCCAACACATCCGGAACGTCTTCGGCACGGGACACACGAACAATGGCAGCGGGCCTTCGGTCCGGCTTGCGCGCCTGCCAGACCATGGCCCGCCGCCAGACCTCATAGTCGGGCGCCTGCGGTGTAACCGCCCGCGCAGTTGCAGGCAAGGGCTCGGAGCGTGCGGTCGCAGGAAGCGCAAGACCTGCGGAACCCGCCAGAGCGGCATACAGGAAATGTCGGCGGCTGAGATCAGTCATCGGGAACTGCGGTATTCCATACGGGGTATGCGGTTATCCTAGTGCCGTAACCGGCTCATATTGTCGCATCACGGTCGATTTCCGCCCCCCGACGCATGCCACGAAATCCAACCAGCCTGTTTTCGCTGATTGCTTACTCCGGGCCCGCCATTCCGCTGGCCATGCTGGGGTTGCCGCTGCTCGTTTACCTTCCGCCCTTCTACGCGGGCGAACTGGGCATGGACTTGGCGGCGGTAGGCGGAGTGTTTGCGGCGGCGCGCCTGTGGGACGCGATAATCGACCCACTGATTGGCTACTGGTCGGACAGGACGCCGGGCAGATTCGGACGGCGCAAGCCCTGGCTCCTGATTGGTGCGCCTTTGTGGATGCTGGGTGTCTATGCGCTCCTGAGTCCTCCCTCAGGTGTGGGCACGCTGTACCTTTGGTTCTCGGCGTTGGGCTTCTATGTGGCCTGGACCATGGTACAGATTCCGTATCAATCCTGGGGCGTCGAACTTTCGCGAAAGTACGAGGAACGGTCGCGGATTACGGGAATTCGCGAAACCGGCACTCTGCTGGGCGTCATACTCGCCACCGTAGCGCCAGTTGTGGTCTTCTCGACGCCCGATCCGCCGCTCGGAGAGATTCTTTGGGTGTTTACGGTCGCGCTGCTGATCCTCATACCCCTGACCGTTCTCCCGGCCAGCATCGTGACTCCGGCAGTGCCGCCGATAGTCGCCAGGCGACCGGGGCCCCTGGCTTCCTTTCGTTTGCTGGCCCGCAACCGGTCGCTCGTCCGCGTTCTGCTCGGCTCGTTCTGCATGACGCTGGCGGCTGGTCTGCTCAATTCCGGATTGCTGTTCCTGTGGAGCCATGTACTGGAGCTTTCGAATCTGGATTTCCTCTATTACGTGCTCGTTCAGTATGGGTTCGCTGTCCTGGGCATGCCGGTCATGGTGTGGCTGGGCAACCGCATCGGGAGGCATCGCGCCCTCGCTCTGGGCGGCGGCGGGTTTCTTGCTTTGCAGCTAGCGTTGCTCGCCATAACGCCCGGCGCGTTCGAACAAGTTCTGGTCGTGGCCGTAGCGGGAGGTTTCATTACCAGCGTCATCTGGGTCATGCCGCCTGCGCTGGTGGGAGACACCGTCGAATACGGCATGCTCAAGGGTGGCGGTGATCAGGCAGCTCTCTACATGGCAGCACTCAATTTTGTATCAAAGATGGCGTTCGCAGCGGGAGTTGGCATCTCGCTTCCATTGCTCGACATTCTGGGCTTCAACCCGGCGGGCGGCAATAGCGCGGACACCCTGTTCGGACTGAAGATGGTGGTGATCGTGCTGCCGCTGGTTCCGGGCTTGCTGGCCGCGGTAATCTTGTTCAATCATCGATTGACGGCCAGCGAGCACGCCGCCATCCGCAGGAAACTGGCTGAACGCGGCGTCGAAACCGGAGCGGCTTGAGTGCCTGAACTGGACTGCACGGGCCACAAATCAGGGGAAAGGACATGGTGGCCGGCTGTTGGCATGTCCGTCTGCGTTCTGGTGTTGCTTGTTGCCTGCGAGAGCCGCGAGCCCGACGAAGAGCAGTTCCGGGACTGGGTTGAACAGCGATATGCAGAACCGTTTCGTACCGGTGACGCGGATCGATGGGCCCAGGCCTTCAGTGTAGAGGCGGTGGGCATGCATCACACCCTGCCTGCGCTTCAAGGGCGCGAGGCCATTCGGGACTTCGCGCGGATAGTGCATGACAACTTTGTCATCAAGCAGTTTGATCTGACCGTGAACGAGGTAAGGGCCAGTGGGAACTGGGCGCTCACGCGCGGGAGCTTTGTGAGTCGCTTCGCGCCCGGCGACCCGGAACAATTGAAAGCATCAGGGCCGGACGCACCCGCGAATGTCGGAAAGTTCGTGCTTCTTTGGGAGCGCGAAGATGACGGCCAGTGGCGCATCATTCTCGATATGGGAAACCTCGACTCGCCATGACGCGGTGGACTTGCGCGCTGGCGGCTGTTGCGTTGTTCGCCGTGGCGGCTGCCGCCGGGAGCCCGGTGGAGGATTCGCCAGGGGCCGCGATCTATTACGCTTGCGCCACGTGCCACGGGGCGCGTGGCGAGGCCGACGAAGCGCGAATGACGCCGGCCATTGCCGTACTGCCCGCGTGGTATACCGTGGCCCAGCTTCGCGCCTACCGTAACGGCTGGCGCGGTACGGAATCCGACGATTTCACCTCACGCAAGATGACCCTGTTTGCCGAGGCGCTGGCCTCGGAACAAGCGCTGCAAGCGGTTGCGGAATACGTCGCTGGTCTTGGCGACGCGCTGCGCGGGTCCGAGTTGTCAGGTGTCACACAATCTCCATTGACTCCGGCAGACGCCGTTACGTTGGAACACTTCGCCGGCTGCGCCAGTTGCCATGGGGCCAGTGGCGAGGGCATCGAAGAACTGGGAGGTCCGCCCATCGCCGGTCAGCCGGTCTGGTACCTCAAGCGTCAGATGGATGCCTTCTCGAGAGGGGCTCGCGGCAGCCACCCCGACGACCGCTTCGGAGGGCAGATGCGTGTTGCTGCCACACCTTCCGATCCGGACGAATTCGTCGCCCTCATTCGCTATATCGCCAGTCTGCCGCGCCCGTAACCGGGACGCCGGGCGGGGTCAGCTTTCCGCGGCTTTGGGCAACAGGTCCTGATTGCGCAACTGTTTGACCAAGCGCGCAAGTACGTCGCGGCGATACGTATCCTTGTCAGTCTTGCTCCAATCGTACAGGCCCCTGCCATCACGCAGGCCATTTCGTCCAGCGCGCATGTTGTCCTCAATGATCCGGGGGGCGGCGTAGCGGGTGTCGTCCAGCGCTTCGGACAGGTACCGGCTGGCGTAGTGGAGTGTCTCGTTACCGCCATAGTCGATGAATTCGGCCACTCCCATCCCCGCATAACGAATTCCAAGGCCACGCCGCGTAGCGCGGTCGATCTCTTCAGCGGATGCAACGCCCTGCTCGATCATGCGAGCTACCTCGTTCATGACCAGCACCTGCAGGCGCGGAACGATGTAGCCGGGCGCCGGTGCGCAAACCACGGGCGTCTTGCCGATATTGGTCAACGTCCCGTGAAGGCTGTCCAGCGCGTCTGCGGCGGTTGCGGGATGGGGCGACAACTCGACCAGGGGAATCAGAAAGGCGGGATTCAACCAATGCGCATTGAGGAAGCGCTCTGGCCGCGGCGTGCAACCCGCCAGTTCGGTGGAGAGAAAGGTAGAGGTGGTTGACGCCAGCACGGCGTTCTCCGGCAAGCACCGGCCGGCAAACCTCAGCGCGCGCTTCTTGGCATCCATTACTTCAGGCACACACTCGAAGGCCAGTGCCGTATTCGCCAGTGCGTCGGCAGCTTCAGACGCGCCAACAAACCGGATGCGGCCGATGATGCCAGCAATCAGCGAAGCATCGAAAGCACCGAGCTTCGCCAGCGCCTCAAGATTTTTCTCAACTTCCTTATGCGCCGACAGTTCGAGTTCTCGCGCCGCATTTCGCGTCCTTTCCTTGAGATCAATCAACAGCACCGGATGTCCGGCGAACGCAAAGGCTTGAGCAATGCCGCGGCCCATGCGCCCGGCCCCTAGGGCCGCGACGATGGCGTGGTCGGCAATCGCCGTGGCACCGCGTGCAGTGCTCAATCCGCGAACCCCTTGTTGAGCAGGCGTCTCAGCGAAATGGCATCCAGACTCTCTACGCCCAGAGATTCCAACGTGCGCGGACCGGCCAGAAAGTCTTGCCCGCAAACTGCCGAGCCCATCGCCAGCAGCCCGCGCGCCACGGGCGCGTCGACGCCTGCCCAGTCCGCCACTGAAACCATGAACGCCAAGCCTAAAGCGACATCTTCGCGCATGTAGCGGTGCTCCCTTAGATCGATGTGTTCGCGCCAGTCACCGCTTTCCACCAGCGCCTGATGGGCATCCCCGTACATCCACTGGTCGGATTCGTAATGGTCGCGCAAAGGGAAATGGTAAGGGGCGTAACCAAGACGCTCGCGAATCGCAATGCGTTCTTCGTCCAGCGCATTGGTGACCCGTCGCACGGAGGCTTGCGTTCCTTCGTTGTGAATGTCCCATTCCGTGAAATGTTCCAGCGGCGCCGCGTTCATCAGGATCAACGGCGGATGGATGACAGGACCGGCGTTCATCAATGCGGCGGAAAGCGCATCTTCCACCGGCTCAACCGAAGGGTATGCCCCTTGCAGGATTTCAACCGCCTCCCTGGTCTGCTTAGCGGGAAATACCCCGGTAGGAAGACGCTTGGCGCGGACCGTAATGGCGACCTCGCGCGGGCCGTGCTTACGTGTCAGATAGGGAAGCGTGCCGGTCTCTGCGTAAAGGATTTTCCCCGGGTTCCCGCAACGCCGGGTCCTGTCCGCCAGCAGATAGCTTCCGAAGGTGCCGGGCGGGAGAAAAACCACCTGGCCTTCGACGAGATGCGGGCACAGTTCCCTTGCGACATCGGGCAGGGCGAATGCCGGCAATGGAATGAGGATCAGTTCCGCACCGTTTACCGCCTCGAGCATCTTTGCCGTCGCCATAGCGACAGGAACTTCGCGCCGCCCGACGCTATCCTTCAGGACAATGCTGCCGCGCTCGACCACCGGGCGCAACGCTGCGGCATTGCGCCGCCAGAGCCTCACTGCATGACCCTGATCGGACAGGTCGGCGGCTGCCGCGTAACAGCCGGCTCCGCCGCCGAGCACTGCGATCTTCATTCGCCCGCTAATGAGGGCAAGGTGCCCTCATTCCCAGTGGCTCAGAAACGGTAGCTTGCCGTCGCTCCGGCCATGCCCGGTTCGGCCACGTGCGACCACTGGGTACCGTGGATACCGGGTGGCGGTGCAATCACCAAGCCATCGAAGGGAATCTGGAAATTGCTCCAGGTCACGCGCTCGTCACCGCAATTTCGGCACCATACCGACAATTCCCAGGATTCGCTGCGGATGCCCGCGCGCACGTTGTAGAGCACGAAACCTTCCTGCACCCGGTCGGCCACCGGCTCGGTAAAGTTGTAGTAGTCGCCTCGGAAGTAGGCATTGGCGGAAACGAACAGACGCCAACCGTCAGTGATGGAGCGCTCGAAGTCCGTGCCCACCGATCCGGTGAAGTCGGACGAGAACGGGATATCTTCGCCGCCCAGGGGTAGAAAGCCCGGTGTCAGCGCGGGCAGCCCGTCCGCGAAAGCGGCATCCAGCCATTGCACGGCGGCGTGAATGCTGATGTTTTCGTTGACCACCAGCGTGGATTCCATCTCCACCCCCCGTGAATGTGCGCCCTCAATGTTGACTACCGCAAACGCGCCGTCGGCGCGCAGAGTCTGCGTCTGCAGGTTGTCGAATTCCGTGTTCCACGCCGCCAGGTTCAGGCGCAGCCGCCGGTCGAGAAGTTCCGACTTCAGCCCCACTTCAAAGTGATCGGCGGTCTCCGGTTCAAACGTGGGCGAGAACATCGGGCCCGCGCAAAGCGGTCCGAACAGTGGTGTGGTTCCCGGCGCGCAGCCAAATACCGGATGCCCAAGAACGGCGGCGTTGCCCGCGGCGTCGCGCGTCATGCTGATGCCGCCGGATTTGTAACCGCGGCTGTAGGTTGCAAACAGCATGAGATTGTCCGACGGTCGGAAGTCGACACTTGCCGTATACGTTGGCTCGCTCTCGTCCGTGCTGGCGTCATAGTCATAGACCACTGCCAGCGGCAGTGAATTGAAGATCCCGAACGCATTGATCAGCGGATGATCGCTCACCAGCGTGCCGTCCTTTTCGTCGCGGGAATAACGTGCTCCCGCGGTCAGCGACCATTGTTCATTCAGCGCTACGCGCACATGCGCGAACAGGGCGCTGCTGTTGATCTCCTGCTCGAAGCGGTGGTGAAAGGCGCGTCCCGGCAGGTTGCCGAAAAGCCCCGGAGCGAAGAACGGCCAGGAGGTAATCTGCGGTCCCCAGATAAACTCATTGATCAACTCGATGTTTTCGCGCGAAACGAACCCGCCCGCCATCCAGTCGAAATTGCCGCTGGTGCCTGCCAGCCTCAATTCCTCGGACACCAGGCTTACCTCGGGAAGGCTCTGGTTACTGCGCAGCGCGTCCACGCCCGAGAAGTCGTTGTCCTTGACGTTTGTGTCCTCGAAATTGCGCCAGCCGGTAATGGAGGTAAGTGTCATGCCGCCAAGTTCCAGCATCGCTTCCACGCTGATTCCGGCATCGTCGGCGTCGTATTGGGGCGGCAGATTGGACTCCGCCACCAGGGCGTCCAGGTTCGGCGGATCAACGATTCCGGAGCCTGCGGCAGCGGCCGCCGCGCCGTTTACAAAGAGGCTCAAGGGATCGTTGACGATACGAAGCGGTGTGCAACAGACTTCAGAGAGCGTCGCGTAATCCGCGACTACATGCACCTGCAGGCTTTCGGAAACGTTGAACAGCGCCTGGGCCTTCAGCGCAAAACGGTCCAGGTCGTGAATTTCCTCGTCGGAATGGATGAGGTCCAACCAGCCGTCGCCCTTAGCGTAGGTTGCGGCAAATCGAAGCGCGGCACTGTCGCTGGCCACCAGGTTTACCGAGCCTCTGATGCGATACCGTCCGTACTCCTCGAAACCCGCCTCGACCCTGCCGCTGGGGCCTTCAAAGTGGGGCTTCCGGCTGATGAAGTGTATGACTCCAGCCGTTGTGTTCTTTCCGAACAGCGTGCCTTGCGGGCCTTTCAACACTTCGACACGCTCCAGGTCGAGAAAATCTGACGCCGACAGCAGTCCGGAGCGGCTTCGGTACACTCCGTCCACGAACGCTGCAACCGCCGGGTCGAAACCCATGTTGAACACCGAATTACCCAGGCCCCGCAAGGCAAACGCGGTGCCCTGGGCGGGTGGATCGACCGCGTTGACCTGAAGCGAGGGCACGATGGCCTGCAGATCATAGAGGTCCGTTACAAGGTTGGCAGCCAAGGCTTCCGCGCCAACGGCCGTTAAGGAAATCGGCACATCCATCAGCGATTGCTCGCGCTTCTGAGCCGTTACGACGATTTCCTCCAGGGCCGGCTGCTGGGCGGCCAGGTTCGAGGCAGCCAGAAGCAAAAGTAGAGGCGGGAGGCAGCGCGCGCGGTGTATTTTGCGCCACGCGCAGCAGATTTCAGTACGGTTCATGGCAAACAAGGGTCTCCAAGAGCATTGAGTCCGAAAAAAGAGTCGGCTGCCCGACATTCTCGGCAGTGTAACCGGCTGGCCAGTCTCGGCAAAACCCCGCAATGTTCGGCATGCCCCGCTCCTGAACACAGCCCGCGCGCCGCGCGATGCAATGCAACTGGTGTTTCATCGTTATTCGTACAATTTGCAATGAGATAAGGCATGCATTACGTGCCGAGCTTCGCCAGATGGAGAGAACAATGGAAACGCCCGCCGATCGTAATCAGCCCGCCCGTTGGCATGAGGAATACGACATCGTGATTGTTGAACACGGAGGCCGGAACGTTGCCATCAGGGCAACAGGTGGCGTGATCATGGCGTGCGGGGGATATGAAAACAACGAGGACATGAAGCGGAACTACGCCGGGTGGTCCGATGTTCATGCCTTCGGCAGTCCCTACAACACAGGCGATGGCATCCACATGCTGCAGCGCGCCGGCGCCGATCTGTGGCACTTGCGCAACCGCATGAATTCCGGCGGCTTCCATCTCGCTTTCAAGACGCCGGAATACGAGACCGCGTTCATGCGCGCGTTCGACTACGCCAGCCATAGCTGGATCGAAGTGGCCGCCGACGATCGGCGCTTCGGCGACGAAACCTATCCGTTCAACCGAACGCACTACAAGTGGAAGCAGCACGGCCACTACGTCGACACCCTGCATGCCTGGGTCATGCCTGTTCACATGATCTTCGACGAGAGCGTTCGCAAGAACAATTGCCTCGGCATGCGATGGATGACGTGGAACATGACTATGCGATTGAGCTCAAGCCGGGGCTCGTATGCACGTCTGCCGGGGCAAAGCGCTCACCGGAAGGTGAGGTGCTGAACCGCGCCGGCAAACCGATTCCGGGACTCTATGAGGCGGGGCAATTGGGCTCCATGGTTTCCGACCTCTATCAGAACGGCACCTACTTGACGGAGGCCATGATTTCGGGCCGGTCCGCGGGCCGTAACGCTGTTCGGCGCGCCTACGCATGAACGCCTGAATGCTTGTGCTTGAAGCCTGAACGCCTGAATGCATGAACGCCTGAAGTCCGGGACCTTTCACCGCCGGTTCAGGGCGCTCAGGCGTTGACGTCGATCACTACTCGTCCGCTGATCCGCCCGTCAAGGATTTCGTTCGCCAGCTCCGGAAGACCGGACATGGGCGCCACGCGGTAGATGTCCTTCAATTTTGCGGGGTCAATCCGGTCGGCAAGAGCGGTCCAGGCGCGCCGCCGCCGCTCCTGAGAAGCCATTACGGAATCGATGCCTCTCAAGCTGACGCCGCGCAGGATAAACGGCATGACTGTGGTCGGGAGGCGGAAACCGCCAGCCAGACCCACGGCCGCAGCGACCCCGCCACGCCGGGTTTGCGACAGCGCGGTAGCCAGCGTCGTTCCGCCTACGGAATCGATCACCGCGGCCCAGTTCTCGGACTCAAGCGGGCGCGAATCCCGCGCCAGTTCCTCGCGCCTGATCGTATTGGCGGCGCCCAGCGATTCCAGAAACTCTGCTCCGCCGGGCTTTCCCGTAACGCCGGTCACCTGGTAGCCGAGGTGGGCCAACAGCATCACCGATATTGCGCCCACTCCACCGGTGGCGCCGGTCACCAGGGCAGGGCCGCCTTCCGGCGTGATGTCGGCGTCTTCAATCGCATGAACGCTGAGCATGGCGGTGTAGCCGGCAGTCCCCAAAGCCATGGCCTGCTCGGCCGTGAATGCCTCGGGAACGGGCACCAGCCAGTCGCCCTTCAGGCGCTGCTGCTGCGCGTAGCCGCCCCAGTATTTTTCCGACAACTCGTAGCCGTTAACCAGCACGCAATCGCCGGGCTGAAATCGTTCGTCGCGAGATTCACGCACCACACCCGCCAGGTCGATGCCGCACACCATGGGCAGCCGCCGGCAAATCTTGCCGCGGCCGCTTACCGCCAGTCCGTCCTTGTAATTGAGTGTGGAATGGCTGATTTCCACGAGAACGTCTTCGTCGGGAAGATCATGCAGGGCAAGGGTTTCCAGTTGCCCCTGAATCTTGCCGTTCCGCTCCCGCGCAACGATGGCCTGGATGGTGTCGCTCAAGATCTTGCTCCCTTGTCAATCCACTAGCATCGCCACGATGCCCCGAATCAGCACGTGAATCAAGCGACGAGGCTGTCGGTCGTTACCGACCGCGGCATTCCCCCCGCGCTACCGACCCCGGCATCCCCTGCGTGCTACCAACGGCGGCGTTCCCCGCGCGTGTCGGCTGCGCTACCGACGAGCGCGGACGAAGGAATTGCACCATACGGCCCAGGCGGACAGCCCCAGCAGCGCCAGCAGGACCCAGCCGGGCATGGACAGGCCCAGCAGCGACCAGTCCACCTCGGCGCATTCGCCGGAGGCGGTGAGAGCCTCGCGGACGGCCGTTATGACGCCGAAGTTATCGAGGATGAAGTCGAAGCTGGCGCCGCAGGGCGGCACGCTGCCTTCGGGCTGAGCCTGTATCCACAGGTGGCGCACGGCCACGCCGCCGCCGGCCAGGCCGATGGCGCTGCAAAGCACGGAGTATGCGTGCCGGAACCAGCCGGCGGGTTGATGGATGGCGGCGAGCAGAAAGGCGCCTCCCAGGCCGATTACCGCGAACCGCTGCAAGATGCACAGCGGGCAGGGCGCATAGCCCTGGACATGCTCGGCGAAGAGCGCGTAGCCGAACAGCCCGGCGCATGCCGCCGCGGCGAGCAGATTGAGGCGGCGGGGGCCGGCGTTTGCGATTCGGTGCAGCAGTGTTTTCATACGGTCGCCCCCAGCGCCTGCCCGGACGGCTTCCGGGCATCTTCAACCGGCGGATTCTCGCACAAGCGGGTGAGCATTGCATCGAACGCCCTGCCTTCCTCATCGGCAAGCGCTGCCGCGCGGAGTTTGCGCACAGCCCCGGCCGGGTCGCGCTGATTCTGCAGCGACGGAAGCGCTGCTGCAATCGCCTGGTAACGGCCGAGTCCCCGATCGAACGTTTCCCCGTAACCCTTGACCAGTTGCTGGCAGGAGGCTACTTCCACCGCGAGCTCGTAATCGCCGGGAGCCACTCTGGCCAGCGTCTCCAGCCAGCCGCGGATCCGCTCATCCTCCTCGCGGTGACGCAGGGTGCTCAGCCGCCATATCCGGGTGCGGGCCATGATGCGCATCAGCAGGTAACCCCACACCCGGTCGGTGGCAATCTTCTTTCCTCCGGTAAAGGCGTTCAGCAATCCGCGCGTAAGCTTACACTTTTGCAGCGGCGCGCCCAGCCAAGCCGGCAGGCTGCCACAGATCTCCTCCACGCGCGGGGACAGATAATCGACGATTCGCATCGTCTGATGATCCTCCGCGCGGAGCTCTGCGCCGATCCTTGCAAAGCGCGCCGCCCGGGTCTTGAGGTCCGCCACCCGGGCGGTGTCCTCGTAGCTCATCCACAGCGCCAGGCCGCGGGCGGTTTCGGTGACAAGGGCGTAACGCCGCGCTGCGTTGTCCAGGTTCAGGATCGGCAGCAGCCGGTCCAGGTAAAGCCCGGCGTAGGCGTGGTTCTGGTAGTCCACGAGGCGATGAGCGCCAATTCCAAGGACATTTGCGCAGGCGTTCGGGAACTCGCTGGATATGCGCGCCATCAGCGCCTTGGCGCGGGCGTTGTCCGGCGCCGGAACCGGCTCGAAGGCCTCCGGCTGTTCTGCTTCGGGCCGTTCCGCCTCCGGCCGTTCCGCTTCCCGTCGTTTGGACGCTCTCTCCCCGGAAACATCCGCGGAGGCCAAGGCTGCTGCGCGCGCTTTGCCAGCTTCGAATGCCGCCAGGTTTCGTTTGACGGCCCTGCCGCCTGCCCGGATGGCTTGTTCGCAGGCTTCTGCGGAAAAGGGCAGGGCGCCGGACCCCGCCAATGCGCCCAGAACGACCGAGCTGATCACGCTGTTGTTGGCCCGCGCCAGGGCTTCCATGTCCAGCGCCACCAGCCGCTTGGCGGTGGCCCGCGCCACCTGCAGGACCGTTTCGCTGTCGGCCAGCCCATCGCCCATCGCGGACTTTTCTCCGATCGTGTAGACGCGGTGGGTGGAAGCGACCAGGGTGGTGCGGTCGCGGGTAACCAGCCCCCGCTGCACGGCGCGGCCGGCTTCCATCAGTTCCGAAGCCACCACCAGGTCCACGTCGCCGGGGTTGGGCATCAGCGCCAGTACCGGCTCGACGTCGGCCGCCTCTGCGGCGGCACGCGGAAAAAACTCCAGGTAGTAGAGCGTGGCACCGGTGCGCTGGGCCACGCCCGGCACCGAAGTGGACTGCGCGATGAAGCCGCTGGACTCGGCCGCTTGCAGCAGCCAGTGGGTTAGCACGCCGCCTCCCTGGCCGCCGAGCGCGGCGATGGCTAGCTTGAAGACGGAAGCCTGTTCCGTTGCTACCACGCGAGCGACCGCTTGCGTTGGTTGCGCCTCTGCAAAAAGCCGATCAGACTGCGGCGCCAACGCTGCAGCAACCGTTCCAACAGGCTGGGGTTGTCCACCAGTTCGGCATGGTAGAAGGACGGGCACAGAATGGCGGCATGCGCCACTTCGCCGCATACCCCGCAGCCCACGCAGTCGTAGTTCACGGCCGCCACGGGGGCGCGTCGGAGCGGACCGGGATTGGGCTTGACGGTCAGCGAGGGGCAGCCGGACAGCCGGATGCACGAGTGGTCGCCGGTGCAGGTTTCGGCGTCCACGCCATATTGCTTTCGCGTTACCCGCTTTCCAGCCTTGCGCATGCGGTTGAGCAGGGGGCGAATGCGCCGCTGACGGTTGAGCTGGCACTCGCCCTGCGCCACGATCACCTTGGGGCCTTTCTCGCGGGTGCTCATGGCCTCGCGCAGAACCTTCAGCGTGCCTTTCATGTCGTAAGTATTCAGGCTGCGCACCCAGCGCACGCCCACGCCGCGCACCGCGTCAGCGATGGAAAGGCGAGCGGTGCGGCGCGGAGCGTCCGCCTCCGACGAGGGGATCCACTGGCCGCCGGTCGCCGCGGCGTAGCCGTTGTCCACGATGATCGTCACGCCGTCGTGGTCGTTGAACACGGCGTTGCTGATGCCGCTGGTCAGGCCGTTGTGCCAGAAACCGCCGTCTCCCATGAGCGAGAGCGGACGCCGGTTTCCGCCGCTGTGCAGCGCAGAGGCGGCGGCGCTGCCCAGACCGTATCCCAGGATGCTGGCGCCGAGATTGAAGGGTTCCAGGCTGGCGAAGGAATGACAGCCTATGTCGGCGCTCACATGCACCGGCCCGATTTCCTTCTGCAGAAGTTTCAGCGAGGAGAACAGGGGCCGCTCCGGACAGCCTGTACAGAGTCCGGAAGGACGCGCAGGGACTGCCGAATCCAGTTGGGAGGCGGGCAGCAGCGGCTGTTCGGGAATCGGGCGCAGCAGCCGGGGGGCGTGGTCCTCCACGAAGGTCCGGATCCCTTCCTGAAGCACGGCCCCGGTGTATTCGCCGGCCATGGGCAGCGGGCCCTTGCCGAGCACGCGGGTATTGAGGTCGGCGCGGCGCAGAAACTGGTTCGCGGCCTGCTCGATGTGCTCCGGCTGGCCTTCCTCAACGATCAGCATGGCGCGTTTTCCGGCGGCAAAGCGCACGAATTCTTCTTCCACCAGCGGGTAGGTTGCGTTCAGCACGTACAAGGGCAGGCGCGAGGCGCCGAAGCCGTCGGCCAGCCCGAGCCGTTCCAGGGCCCGAAGCACGCCGTTGTAGAGGCCGCCTTGAAGGACAATGCCCAGTTCGCTCTCCGGGGCGTCGATGAACTCGTTGAGTTTGCGCTCCTGGATGAAGCGCACCGCGGCCGGCCAGCGGCTTTGGGTCTTTTCCTGTTCATGTCCGTAGGTATACGGCGGCAGGATGATGCGCGAAGCGTCGCGCGCCGGGTTGTTCAGCGCGTCGTTTGCGGTAAACGGCGGCCGGCGATTGTCGCTGGCGACGAAGCGGCCGTACAGGTGGCAGGCGCGGATGCGCAGCATCAGCATCACTGGCGTATTGCTGGCTTCGGAGAGTTCAAAGCCCTGTTGCACGGAGTTGACGATGCAGTCCAGCCGGGGCTTGGGGTCCAGAAGCCAGAGCTGCGACTTCATGGCGAAGGCGTGGGTGCGTTCCTGCATGATGCTGGAGCCTTCGCCGTAATCTTCGCCCAAAATGATCAGCGCGCCGCCCTTGACGCCTGAGGAGGCGAGGTTGCCCAGCGCGTCGCTGGCGACGTTGGTGCCCACCGTCGATTTCCAGGTTACCGCGCCTCGCAGCGGGTAGTTGATCGAGGCGGCCAGGGTTGCGGCGGCAGTGGCTTCGCTGGCGCTGGACTCGAAGCGCACGCCCAGTTCTTCGAGAATGTCGCCGGCATCGGCGAGCACGTCCATCAGGTGGGAGACGGGTGCGCCCTGGTAGCCGGCCACGTAGGCTACGCCGGACTGCAGCAGCGCCTTGGTGACCGCGAGAATGCCCTCGCCACGAAACTCCTCGCCTGCTCCGAGGCGCAGTAATTCAACTTCTTTTGCGAACGATCGTTCGGCCACTGCTTGCTCCCGCGCGGCGCGTGTAATTCCGCATGTAGTGTACTACCCCGCATATTTCTTCGGGGAGGCGCGCGGGGAGCGCTCTCCGTGATCTTTTATCCGTGTGTGCCGTGTTTGCTTTGGCAAGGGTGCGGGGGGGTGTTCGCCGGTGCGCTCTCGCGTTCCCTCTCTGTGGGGACACGCTACGAGCACGTCCTTGTGGGCTCTGCTCGGGCATCCTGCCCTCGCAAGGTCCCCACAGAGAGCGAACGCGAGAGCGGACTAACTTGGCGGTGGTTTGCGGATGTTTTGGGGAAGGTGTTGTGCGGTGCGCTATTTGGTTTGCATGGAGTCGAGGCGCTGAATCTGTTCGGTCAGGCGGTCCAGGTCCCGGACCAGCGTGGCGCGGCGGTCCCTGGCGGCTTGTGCGACTTCGGGCGGGGCTTTGGCCAGGAACTGGGGATTGGCGAGCTTCTTTTCGGTTGACCGGAAGGCCTTTTCGGCTTTTTCGCGGAGTTTCTGGAGCCGGCTTCGCTCGGCGGCCGGATCAATGATGCCGGCCAGCGGCGTAAGAAGGCGCATGCCGCCATGCAGCGCGGAGGCGGCGGGGGGTGGTTCGGCATCCGTTGCCAGTTCCGAAAGTTCGTTGATTCCGGCCAGCGGGTGGAGCAAGGCCGCGAGCGACTCCATCCGCCGCCGGTCCTGATCGTCGGCGCCCTGTGCAAGCACATCCAGTTTCCGGCCCGGCGGCAGGTCCAGTTCGCCCCGAATCTGCCGAATCCCCAGCACGAAGCTTTGCAGCCATTCGATCTCGGCTTCGGCTTCCGGGTCTTCGGGGAACTCCGAGGCCTGCGGCCAAGCCGCGATCATCACGCTTTCGCCGTCCGTTCCCGCCAGCGCTGCGGCGCGCTGCCACAGCGCCTCGGTGATGAAAGGCATGATGGGATGCAGGGCTCTCAAGATCGCCTCCAGCACCTGCGCCAGCGTGCGCCGGGTGGCGGCAGCCGCCTGCTCCGGCCCGGCGGCCAGAGTCTGTTTCGCCAGTTCCAGGTACCAGTCGCAGTATTCGCGCCAGACGAAGTCGTACATTGCGCGGCTCGCCAGGTCCAGCCGATAGCCGTCCAGCGCGCTTTCGGTGGCGCCCAGCGCCCTGCCCAGGCGGGACACGATCCAGCGGTTGGCGATGGAGGCTGCGCTGTTATCGGCTACGGGTTCCGAGGGCAGCTTGTCTTGCTGGTCGCGCCGCTCGTCCGCGCCGCTTGAGGTTTGCTGCATGAACACGAAGCGCGCTGCGTTCCAGAGCTTGGTGCAGAAGTTGCGGCAGCCCGCCGTGCGGTCCAGGTCGTAGCGGATGTCCTGCCCGGTGCTGGCCATGGCGGCGAAGCTGAGGCGCACGGCGTCGGCGCCGAATGCGGGGATGCCCTTGGGGAACTCCTCGCGTGTCGCCTGCTCGATGTCGGGCGCGAGTTGCGGCTGCATCAGCCCGGTGGTGCGTTTGGCCACCAGAGCCTCCAGGTCCACCCCGTCGATCAGGTCCAGCGGATCGATCACATTGCCCCTGGACTTCGACATCTTCTGGCCTTTGTGATCGCGAATCAGGCCATGCACGTACACTTCCCGGAACGGGACATCGCCCATGAACTTCAGGCCCATCATGATCATGCGTGCCACCCAGAAGAACAGGATGTCGAACCCGGTTACCAGCACCGTGCCCGGATAAAAGCGCTCCAGTTCGCTGGTCCGCTCCGGCCAGCCCAGGGTGGAGAAGGGCCAGAGCGCCGACGAGAACCAGGTGTCCAGCACATCGTCGTCGCGGCGCAGGGCGAACTCCCGCCCCAGGCAGTGTTTGCGCCGCAGCTCTTCTTCGTTGCGGCCCACGAACACGGCGCCATCGCTGCCGTACCAGGCCGGAATCCGGTGCCCCCACCACAACTGGCGGCTGATGCACCAATCCTCGATGTTGCGCATCCACTCGAAATAGGTGGCCGTCCAGTTTTCCGGTACGAAGCGCACCCGTCCGTCCTCCACGGCTGCGATCGCCGGTTCGGCCAGCGGCGCGGCGCGCACGAACCACTGATCGGTTAGCAAGGGCTCAAGCGCCGCCTGCGAACGGTCGCCCCTGGGCACCACGTGGCGGTGCTTCCTGACGCCCAGCAGCGCGCCCTGGTCCTTGAGCGCGCGCACCACGGCTTCGCGGGCCGCATATCGCTCCAGTCCGGCGAATGGCGCCGGGACGCTATCGTTCAGGAAGGCCCGGGGAGTGAGGATATTGATGGCCTCAAGCTCGTGGCGGCGGCCGATTTCGTGGTCGGTGAAGTCGTGGGCGGGAGTGACCTTGACGCATCCCGTGCCGAATTCCGGGTCCACGGCTTCATCGGCCACAATGGGGATTTGTCGCCCCACCAGGGGGAGGCGCAGAATCCGGCCGATCAGCTTGCGGTAGCGCGGGTCGCGCGGATGGACCGCTACTCCGGTGTCGCCCAGCATGGTCTCCGGGCGCGTCGTATCCACCTCCACCGCCCCCTCGCCGTCCACCAGGGGATAGCGCAGCCGCCACAAGTGTCCGTCTTCCTCGCTGGACACCACTTCCAGGTCCGACAGCGCCGTCTGCAAGACGGGGTCCCAGTTCACCAGCCGCTTTCCACGATAGATCAGGCCTTCCTCGTGAAGGCGCAGGAACACCTCCCTCACGGCCCGACTGCGCGCCTCGTCAAGCGTGAAGCAATCCCGGGAGAAGTCCGCCGAGGCACCCAGTCGCCGGAGTTGCGCTCCGATCCGCCCGCCCGAAGATTCCTTCCAGGCCCAAACGCGGCGCACGAATTCCTCTCGTCCCAGCTTGCGGCGACTAAGGCCCTCGGCCTCCAGTTGGCGTTCTACCACCATCTGCGTTGCAATGCCCGCATGGTCCACGCCGGGTTGCCACAGCGTGCAGTCGCCGCGCATGCGGTGATAGCGCGTCAGCGCATCCATTACGGTGTCCTGAAAGGCATGGCCCATGTGCAGGCTGCCAGTCACGTTGGGCGGCGGAATGACGATGCAGAAGGGAGCCCCGTTGCCACGCGGGGCGAAATAGCCGGCCTCCTCCCAGCGCCGGTAGATGTCGCCCTCGAGTTCGGCCGCCTCGTAGCGTTCCGCCATCCTGACGTCCGCCGCAGGGCCGTTCATCGCGAATGCGCAACGGCGAACGCCAGCCCCGCCTGCGATGGAGCGACCATGGACACGTACAAGGTCATCTCCGCTTACAGCGCCAGGAGGAATTCGGTCAGCAAAGGCACCGGCCGCCCCGTGCTCCCCTTGCTGGAGCCCGTCTTCCAGGCCGTGCCGGCAATGTCCAGATGCGCCCAGTTCGCGTCCTTCACGAATCGCGACAGAAAACAGGCCGCCGTTGTGGCGCCGGCGTAGCGCGAGCCGATATTGGCCATGTCGGCGAAATTGCTTTTCAGTTCGGGCATGTAGTCGGGTCCCAGAGGAAGCCGCCAGACCGGGTCGCCCGAGTTTTCCCCGGCCGTGCGCAACTCCTCCGCCAGCTCGTCCTTTTGCGTGAACAGGCCGCTGTAATGTCTGCCCAGCGCCATCAGGCAGGCGCCGGTGAGCGTGGCCACATCCACGATCCGAGTGGGCTTGAAGCGCAGGGCGTAATGCAGGGCATCGGCCAGAATCAGCCTTCCCTCCGCGTCGGTGTTGAGGATTTCTATGGTTTCGCCGGACATCGCCTTGACGATGTCGCCGGGCTTGGTCGCGCGCCCGCTGGGCATGTTCTCGACCGCTGCCGCCAACACTACCAGGTTGATCGGCAATTCAAGCTCGGCCACGGCTTGCATGACGCCCAGCACGCAGCCGGCGCCGCTCATGTCGAACTTCATCTCGTCCATTGCGCGGCCGGGCTTCAGCGAAATGCCGCCGGTGTCGAAGGTCACGCCCTTGCCGACCAGCGCAACGGGCTGGACCTTGGACGAGGCGCCCTTGTAGCGCAGCACGATCAGGCGCGGCGTGAGCCGGCTGCCTTCGCAAACGGACAGCAGCGAGTTCATGCCCAGTTCCTTCATTTCCTTTTCGAGCAGAATCTTCGCTGTGACCCGCGGGCTGCTCTTGGCCAGCTTGCGCGCTTGTTGAGCCAGGTATGCGGGTGTGCAGATGTTGGCCGGAAGGTTGCCCAGTTCGCGGGCGAAGTTGCGCGCGCGGCCGATGGCCTGACCCTGCTTCAGTCCCAGCTCGGCCGCAGCGCGGTCCTCGTCGCCGGCCACCGCCACGGTCAGCTTGCGTTCTTTCGGCCGGGCGTCCTTGGCCGCCTTGCGCGTGGCCGTGTAGCGGTACGAGGCGTAGTGCCACTGCTCGGCGAAATTGCGCGCCTTGCGGGTTTCGTCCAGGCCGGGCACCGTTTCCTGCCCCAGCAGGTTCACCACCTGCGCCGCCGCCGAGCGCTCGCTGCGTGTCACCGCCGCCGCAAGCGCCTTGTTCCAGGCCCGGGCATCCAGCTTGTCCTTGCGCCCCAGTCCGGCCAGCAACAGGCGCTTGACCCCCAGCTTGCCGGTTTCCGTAACCAGCAGCGTGTCGCCGGGCTTTCCTCGTATGTCGCCGGAAGCCATGGCCCTGGCGATCCGCGACCGCAAACTGCGGCTCAGTCCGGCCGCTGCCGCGGATGGCTTGCCGTTCTGGTAAACCGGCAGGATCCCCAGGTCGGCTTGTAAACTGTCGAAGTGGTTGGTAGTGATTTGAATATCCATGCGTTCGCCTCTTGAACGATCAACGCGTTACACGATCCCGCTGGAATGGTAGCGGCGGAATGGCGGGTCATTCTATTGCCTTTGCCGCGGAAGGCGCAGCGGATGCGTCCGCGGGTGCCGCGGCAGCGCCCGCCGCAGCGATACGGACTCCCGCCATCCGGTCTGTCGCCCGCAGCGCATGACGCGCATTCTTGATCGCTACCTTTTTCGCGAGGCGCTGGCGCATTTCGCCGGCGCGCTGTCGGTATTGCTGGTGCTGCTGGCCACCAACCAGTGCGTGCGCATTCTTTCGGCCGCCGCCTCGCAAAGTTTGCCGCGCGAGTCGGTGCTTCCGATGATCGGCTACACCTGCTTGCAATACCTGCCCGTGATCATGCCCGCGGCGCTTTTCTTCGGCCTGTTGCTGGCGCTGGGACGGATGTACCGCGACAGCGAGCTTCCCGCATCCATGGCCTGCGGCTACGGCGTCCGCTCGCAGTTGCTTCCGGTGTTGTCGCTGGCCGTTCCAGCGGCGGCGCTGGCCTGCTGGATGACGCTGGATCTGGCGCCGGGAGCCCGCCGCGCTGTCGATGAGTTGGAGCGCGAAGCTGCGTCCCTGGGCGACTTGCGGCGCCTGGAGCCGGGCCGTTTCGTGGCCCTGGGAGGGGAGGCCGTGGTGTACGCCGAGGGGGCAGACGAAGAAGGGCGGCTTGAGCGGGTATTCGCCCACCGGCAGGTTGACGGGCGCATGCAGGTGATCGTGACCGACCGGATGGCAGTGCGGGAGACGCCCGACCCCCTGGTGCGCATGGTGATCTTCCAGGACGGGCTGCTCTATGACGGGTGGCCGGGTGACGGCGAGATGCGCGTGGTGCGCTTTGACGAACACGGGATTCCCGCAGACATGCCGGAAGCCGCCGCGGCCGGCTCCAGCATGGACGCCGCACGCACCGCCGATTTGCTCGCCGGGAGCAACCTGGAGTCGCAACTCGAATTCCAGCGGCGCCTGTCCTCGCCCCTGGTTCTGCTGATCCTCGCCGTCATGGCGCTGCCGCTGAGCCGCCGGCTTCCCCGGCAGAGCCGTTTCGCGTCGCTGCCCTGGGCCCTGCTGGCTTATGTGATTTACACCAATCTCGTTACTGCGGCGATTTCCTGGTCCAGGCAGGGGCTTACGCCGGCGTGGCTGGGCATATGGTGGGCGCACCTGCTGGTGGCCGCCGTCGCGGCCGCGTATTTCAGCCTGGGCGATGCGCATCGAGTCAAGCAATGGCGCCGCCGCCTTGTTGCAGGAAGAGCCGCATGACGCTGCTGGACCGCTATATCCTGCGCGCCATCCTGCCGGTGGTGCTGGTGTGTCTGGCGGCGCTGCTCTCGCTGTCGCTTTTCGTGGAGTTCGCCCAGCAGTCGCGGCTGGCGGGGCAGGGTCAGTACACTCTGCTCGACGGTCTCGCCTATGCCGCATTGCGCCTTCCGCAGTTCGCCTTCGAGGCCCTGCCCGCCGCCGCTATCATCGGTTCCTTCCTGGCCCTGGGGAATCTCTCCGCCCATCACGAACTGACCGTGGCCAGAGCTTCCGGAGTATCGGTCCTGCGGTTGTCCGCGCCGGTGTGGGCGGCCGGGGCGCTGCTGGTTTCGCTGGCCTTCTTTCTTGGCGAGTCCCTGGCGCCGCCGATGCACGCGCTGGGCAAGCGAATGCGCGTGGCGGCCCTGAGCGCGACGCCCGCCCTCACCCAGGGAGAAAGCGTATGGATGCGCGATGGCGATCTGATCCTGAATCTGCGGCCCAGCAGCGAGCAGGAGGGTCATGCCAGCGCCTTCCTGTTCCGCCTCGGCGCGGAGGGAATCAGCGCGTGGGGGCGGGCGCGGACCGCGAGGATCAATGAGGACGGCCGGCTCGAGTTGCGGGGCTATGAGGAAACCGCCATCGACCCGCGAAAGACCCGTGTGCAGTTGCGCGACGAATGGGTCATGGAAACGCGCCTGAGCCCGGAAATCGTGGAACTGGTGGAATTGCGCCCGGAGTTGATGAAGATGACCGGGCTGCTTCGCTACGCGCGCTATCTCGAAGCCAACCAGCTCAGCGGACAGCGGCTGCGTCTGGAAATACACTCGCGTCTGGCCACCATGGCGGCGGTGGCGCTGATGTGTGTGCTGGCCCTGCCGCTGGTCTTCGGCAACCGGAGGAAGCTGGGGGGCAGCGCGCGCGCTGCCATCGGCCTGGGGGTCGCGCTGGCGTGGTTTCTTGCCGACCGCGGCGTGGCGGAAGCCGGACAGCTCTACGGAGTGGCGCCCTGGCTGGGCGGCTGGACGCCGACGGTGGTCCTGGGACTGGCCGCCGTCGGGTTGCTGCTGCGCGCCGACCGTTTGCGCGCCAGCAGGAACGCCAAGCTCGGCATTAGCCCTTCAGGTTCCTCTGCGTAGCGGCAGCCGCGCCTGGGCGTTGCTCGTGCAGGAAATCTGGCGCTCCCTAGGGGAATCGAACCCCTGTTTCCAGATTGAGAGCCTGGCGTCCTGACCCCTAGACGAAGGGAGCGCGACCGGCGCGGAGGGCGCAACCGCGCTTGCCGTGCGATATTATAGGCAGCCGAAATCAGGCGTGCCGCGAAGGCGCGTCACTGCATTCCTTGCTGGAGCCTCGCGCGCGATCGAAACAACGGCGCTGAAAATCCATTCGGGCGAACCGCGTATACATCCGCGGCAGTTTCCGTCCAACGTTCTTGCGGTGCTCCGTGTCCTGCACCGTGCGGGATACCGCGCCTGCGTAGTGGGGGGCTGCGTGCGCGACCTCCTGCTGAATCTTCGGCCGAAAGACTTCGACGTGGTTACGGATGCGCGCCCGGAAGAGGTGAAGAAGCTGTTTCGCCGGGTGTTGCTGATCGGGCGCCGCTTCCGTTTGGCGCATGTGATGTTCGGGCGCGAATACATCGAGGTGGCCACCTTTCGCGCGTCCAGCAGCGAGTCGGCGGAGTCGGCGCAGTCCGGGGAGTCGGAGGGCGCGGTGGTGACGGGCACTCACGGGCGAATATTGCGCGACAACCGTTTCGGTAGTCTGGAAGAGGACGTTCTGCGGCGCGATTTCACCATCAACGCCTTGTACTGGGACTATGCCGACAAGCGCATCATTGACCACACGGGCGGTCTTGAGGACATTCGGCGGCGCCGGCTGCGGTTGATGGGGGAGCCGCGGCTGCGCTACAAGGAAGATCCGGTGCGCATGCTGCGCGCGGCGCGCTTTGCTGCCAAGCTCGACTGCGCCGTGGATAAACGCAGCGCTGCGCCCATACCGAAAATGGCGCGGCTGCTGCGCTCCGAACCGCCCGCCCGCCTGCTGGAAGAGGGCCGCAAACTATTCCTGAGCGGACACGCGGTGGCCAGCTTTGCCCAATTGCAGCGATTCGGCTTGCTGTACGAGCTTTTTCCTTTCCTTCCGGCATGGATGGAAGCGCAGCCACGGGCAGACGCCCTGCTGCGCGAGGCGCTGGAGCTTACCGACCGCCGCCTGGCCGAAGGCAACCACACCAGCCTGACGTTCCTGATGTGCGTGTTCTTCTGGGGCACCGTATCCATGAAGCTCGGCATCTTGTCAGGCAACAGCAAGCCTCCGCAACACGGTCAGATTGTTACCGCGTTCCGGGCGGCGGTCCGCGAAATGGAGTTCGGGCTGAAACCCACGCGAAAGATGAAGGCGGACATGGAGGAAGTGCTGGCCCGGCAAGCGACCCTTCAGAGCGTCAGGCCGAGGCGCGTGAATCAGATTGTGGGAAACCCGCTGTTTCGTCCGGCGTACCGCTTGCTGTGCCTGCGGCAACTTCTGGGCGAGGTGGCGGAAGAGCGGGTGCGGTACTGGAAAAAACGCGCGGCCACGGCGCCCTCGCGCTCCTGGGCGAAACGCCGCAAGACGGGCCCCCGCAAAGCAGCCAATGGACGGCGGAAGGAAGACGAGAAATGACCGATCCGTCCGCTTCCGGCCGCTATATTGCCGTGGAGGGATGTATCGGGGCCGGAAAATCGACGCTGGCCCATTTGCTGGCCGGCCGCATGAACGGCGAACTGATCGTGGAGGCGCCGCAGGGAAATCCGTTTCTGGAGCGCTTCTACGACGGCGTGGCCCAGGCCGCGCTGCCGGCGCAACTGTATTTCCTGCTGCACCGCACGCAGCTGGCGGAACGCATCAAGAAGGAAGACCTGTTCCCCACCACCCGGATCAGCGATTTCCTCCTTGAGCGCGACCGGGTGTATGCCGAATGCACGCTGGCTTCCGACGAGCTGCAGGTGTACGACATGGTGCGGCAGGCGGTGGCTATCGATCCGCCGGTGCCGGACCTGGTCCTTTTCCTTCAGACATCGGTGCGAACGCTGCTCAAACGCATCGCCAACCGGGGCATTCCCATGGAAAAGCGCATTACCGCCGGCTACCTTGAGCAACTCAACGACGCCATGGCGCGATTTATACTGGACTACGACGCGGCGCCGGTGCTGATCGTGAACACCGAGTCCATAGATCTGGTCAATAACGAGGAGCACCTGGAACTGCTGCTCAACGAGATGAAGAACACCACGGTTGGACGCACCTATTTCGATCCCAGCGGCCTGGTGGTGTGATGTTGTGCGATCTGGTGCCGCCGCGGGCGGAACGCGATTCCTTCCGGTTCGAGTAGCCCTTTAGTCGAGTAGCCCTTCAATGTACGCTCAGCTGAGACAGCGCGACATGCGCCGGCCGCCGGTTAACGTGAGCACGCTGGCGCGGATGAAGAAGGAGGGCGAACCGATCGCCTGCCTTACGGCTTACGACGCCAGCTTTGCGCGCCTGGTGGATCGCTCGGGCGTGGACCTGGTGCTGGTGGGCGATTCCCTGGGCATGGTCATTCAGGGATACGACACGACCGTGCCGGTCACCGTGGACGACATCATCTACCACAGCAAGACCGTGGCCCGGGCGCTCACCCACGCCTTTCTGGTGGCCGATATGCCTTTCATGAGCTACAGCGAGCCGGAGCAGGCGCTCGACAACGCCGTTCGCCTGATGCAGGAGGGCGCGGCGATGATGGTCAAGCTGGAGGGCGGCATGGGCCAGCGGAAGATCGTGGAGCACCTGGCGAGGCACGACATCCCCGTATGCGCGCACATCGGGCTGCGCCCGCAGTCGGTGCACAAGATCGGCGGCTTCAAGGTGCATGGCCGCGATCCCGAACAGGCTCGGAAAATGCTGGAAAGCGCGCGCCAACTGGAGGACGCGGGCGCCGACGTGGTATTGCTGGAATGCGTGCCCAACGAACTGGGGCTGGCGGTTGCCGAGCAATGCCGCGTTCCCGTTATCGGGATCGGCGCGGGGCCGCATGTGGACGGCCAGATCCTGGTGTCGTACGACATGCTGGGCATAACCCAGGGGCCGGTGCCGAAGTTCGTGCGCAACTTCGTCGACGTGGCAGCCAGCCCGCTGGCCGCCTGCGAAGCCTACGTGGCCGCCGTGAAGTCGCGCGAATACCCGGCGCCCGAACACTGCTTTTCCTGATACCGTCGAGCCGGCCTGCCCAGTTCATGCGCATCGTCGAGACCAAGGCGCAGGTCAGGGCGCAGGTTCGCCGCTGGCAGGAGGCGGCCGAGAAGGTGACGCTGGTGCCCACCATGGGCGCCCTGCACCAGGCCCACATCAACCTGCTGCGGCTGGCGAAACGCTACGGACGCGCTGCCGTGAGCATTTTCGTAAACCCCACGCAATTCGCTCCGGGCGAGGACTTCGAGCGCTATCCGCGCGATCTTGAAGCGGACGCGGCGCTGCTGCGACGGGAAGGCGCGGATTTGCTGTTCGCTCCGGGCGCGGAAGAGGTTTATCCCAGGGGTCTTGACGACCTCACCCGGGTCGAAGCGCCCGGCCTGTCCGCCGATCTCTGCGGAGCGCATCGGCCCACGCACTTTGCCGGAGTGACCTCGGTGGTTGCGCGGCTGCTCCTGATCACTTTGCCGGACGCGGTGATTTTCGGGCGCAAGGATTATCAGCAGCTGGTGATCTTGCGCCGCATGGTCGAGGATCTGCACATTCCTGTCGAGGTCATTGAAGGGCCGATCACGCGCGAAGACGATGGCCTGGCCATGAGTTCGCGCAATCGCTATCTGAGCGCCGAAGAGCGGCGCGTTGCGCCGGGCCTGAACGCGGTCCTGCGGGAATGCGCGCAGCGCTTGCAGGATGGCGACCGCGACTTCGCCCGGCTGGAGCGCGACGCCGTGGCGCGTCTGAAGCGGATGGGCTTTGCCCCGGACTATGTGGCGGTGCGGCGGGCGGGCGACCTCGGCCTGCCGTTGGCTTCCGCGCCCGTCGAATGGGTGGTCCTGGCGGCCGTCTGGCTGGGCGCGACGCGCCTCATCGACAACGTCGCTTGCACGCCGGCGGCCGGACCGCCGGCGTGACGATCCAGCGCCCAGTTCACATGCTCGCGAACCAGTTCGCTTTCGTGTGAGGAGCGGCGCTGCAGCGACTCGATGACGGGCGCCGAGCGCGCGGCGTTGCCCAGGGCCACGGCCAGGTTTCTCAGCCATCCGATGTAGCCTACGCGCCGCAACGCGCTGCCTTGGGTGTTCTCGCGCCATTGTTCTTCGGACCAGCCGAACAGGGTGGTGAGCGCCGCGTCGTCCAGGCCGCCCCTAGGGGCGAACGCCGCTTCTTCGCTGGCCCGGGCATGGCGGTTCCAGGGACAGACCAGTTGGCAGTCGTCGCAACCGAAAATGCGGTTGCCGATCATCGGGCGAAGTTCCTCAGGGATGGGCCCGCGATGTTCGATGGTGAGGTAGGACACGCAGCGACGGGCATCCAACTGGTAGGGGGCCACGATCGCTTGCGTGGGACAGATGTCCAGGCAGGCTCGGCAACTGCCGCAGTGATTGCCCACCGGCTGGCTCATCGGCAGCGGCAGGTCGGTGTAGATTTCGCCGAGGAAGAACCATGAGCCCTCGTGCCGGTTGATCAGGTTGGTGTGCTTGCCCATCCAGCCCAGCCCGGCAAGCGCCGCCAGCGGCTTTTCCATCACCGGAGCGCTGTCCACGAACACCCGGTATCCCATGGGCCCAGCAAGCTCGGCGATGCGTTCGGCCAGCCGCTTGAGCCGCTTGCGCATCAGCCGGTGGTAATCGCGGCCCAGGGCGTAGCGGGAAATGTAGGCCTTTTGCGGGTCGGCCAGCACCGACAGCGCGGGCGTCGCGCGCCGCGGCCAATAGTGTATGCCCAGGCACAGCACCCGCAGCGTGCCCGGCAGCAGCGCGTCGGGACGGGTGCGCTTGCGCCCATGGCGCGCCATCCAGCTCATGGTTCCCTGCCGGCCCAGCTCCAGCCAGCGGTCCAGCCGTTTCTCGGCCTCGCGCAGGTCGATTCCCGCGACGCCGGCCTGCTCGAAGCCGAACTTCCGGGCCAGTTCCGGCAGTTCGGCGGCAAGCCGCGAATAGTCCATGGTGGGTTGCATGAGCTTTTGCCGTGACCTGCCCACATTGTCGCATCCGCTGCCGCAGCGGTCGATTGCGGCGCCCGCTTGGGGCAATATTCGCGCTGATGAGTCCTCGAACCGCTTACCCTGCCGCGGCGGTGCGCGCGCTGGAACACGCTGTGATGGCCGCCGCGAACATCGACAGCAACACGCTGATGGAACGCGCTGGCACAGCGGCCTTCGAGCGCGCCCGGCAGCGCTTTTCGGACGCGCGCCGCTGGCTGGTCCTGGCCGGTTCGGGCAACAATGCCGGCGACGGCTTTGTGATTGCGCGCCTGGCGAAGGAACAGGGGCTTGAAGTCGATACTCTGCTGGTGTCGCCGTCGAGCCGGCCGCGGGGGGATGCGGCGGCCCAGTTCGAGGCCATGACGGGCGCGGGCGTGCGCGTGGCGGCCTTCGAAGGCGGCGCTCTTCCTCGATGCGACCTGATCGTGGACGCCATGCTCGGGATCGGCCTGGACCGGCCGCTGGAGGGCCGCTACCTTCAAGCGGTTCGCTCCGTGAACGACTCCGGCGCCCCCGTGTTGTCCGTGGATATCCCTACCGGTATCCATGCCGACAGCGGCCGCTGCACGGGAGCCGCTGTGCGCGCGGCGCTGACGGTAACCTTCATTGCCGAGAAATGCGGCTTGTTCCTGGCCGATGCTCCCGATTACGCCGGCGAGCGTGTGCTGGAACCTCTTGGCCAGGTTCCGCCGGAAGCGCTTCGGGAGGCGGAGGCTTCCGCTGACGGGCCGCGCGGGTTGCGGATCTTTGCTGAGCCGGCCGCGCGCGCGATGCTGCCTGCGCGGCGGCGAGCGGACCACAAGGGCCGTTTCGGGCATGTGCTGGTGGTGGGCGGCGGGTCCGGCATGGGCGGCGCCGCCCGGCTGGCCGGCGAGGGCGCCTTGCGCGCGGGCGCGGGGCTGGTTTCGGTGGCCACTCACCCGGAACACGCGGCCGAACTGCTCGCCGGGAGGCCAGAACTCATGGTGCGCGCGGTCCGCTGCGCCGATGACATGCAGCCCTTGCTAAAGCGTGCCACGGTGGCCGCCGTGGGCTGCGGCCTGGGTCAGGATGCCTGGGCGCGAGAACTGTTTGCCGCGGTTTGCGACAGCAGCCTGCCTCGCGTGATCGACGCCGACGGACTGAATCTGCTCGCACAGCCGCCCGCCCCAAGCGCTGTGGGCGGCAACGCCGGGCCACTGGTCGTTACGCCGCATCCGGGCGAGGCGGGCCGATTGCTCGGCCTTTCCAGCCGGCAGGTGCAGGCGGACCGGCTGAATGCGCTCAGCGGGCTTCGGCAGCGCGTTGCGGGCGCAGCGCTGCTCAAGGGCGCGCACACGCTGGTTTCCGGCGGGCCCGGACTTCCCTGGGTCATTGACGCCGGCAACCCCGGGATGGCTACGGCCGGCGTGGGCGATGTGCTCACCGGGTTGTTGGCGGGACTGTGGGCGCAGCTTCCCGATGCGGTTCCCGAAGATGTTGCGGCTTTGGCAGCGTACTTGCATGCGCGCGCCGGAGACATTGCCGCCACGGCCGGGCAGCGCGGCATGATCGCCAGCGACCTTCTCGCCGCCTTGCGTGAAGCCATGAATCCTTAAATCCGTACCCGTCACTTTCCTGAGGTGGAGTTTCTTCCCCCTCCTCTCGCAGGGGACGCATGAACCCATCCCTGGGGCTCGGCAACGGCATCCTGCTGTTGACGCCCCTGCGAGAGGAGGGGGAAGAAACTCCACCTCAGGAAAGTGACGGGTTGAATCCGTAACGTCAGCGCGCTGTGGAATAGAACTGGATGATCGCGCCGTCCGGCGTTTCCACCGCGAACATGTCGATTACGCCGTAGGGTTGGAGGCGAACGGACGCAATTTCGTTTCGGACCGGCCAGCCGCGCTCCAGGACCAGCGCCAGGGCGGCTTGCGCATCGTCCACCGGGTAGCGCACGGCCAGAATGCCGAGGTTTGGCGCATGGCAACGGTTGGAATAATCGAAGCCCTGGATCCCCATGATCTCGATCATTTCCATGCGCCCGAAATTCCCGGGGCGCGGATACACGATGCCGGCGCGATACGGCACGGTGGTGGTGAGGCTCAGGGGGATGCCCAGAGGAGTGGGCGTGGGTTCTTCCGCCATGAAGGGATCGCCCTTGTAGTACGACTCGAAACCCAGCACGCGGGTAAAGAAATCGTGCGTGGCGTCCCGGTCCCGGACCATCTGCATCATGTTGAACGGGCCGGTCAGGGTTTCGAATGCGGGAATCGAGTCCGGAAGGGGAGGGCTCAGCCGCTCGTAGCCTTGCACTTGAACGCCGTCCGGTCCGCGGTAGATCACCACGCGCAAGTCGGATCCGCGGAAGCCCACTTTCGTGACCGGGGTCTCGGTCCACCAGCCCAGGCCGATGGCGCGCCGGTAGATTTCGGGCATGTTCTTCATCCGCACCATCATGCTGAAGAAACAGCCCGTGTCCCAGGCTCTGGAGCCCGGGCGCATCGGGACGCGCGCGCCTGCATTGTCGAAGCGCACCAGCCGAACCAGGCCGGATTCGTAGTCCTGCGGGCCGAGAAGCCGCGCTTCGCCCGAAGCGCCCTGCGGCAACTGCCAGGCAGCCAGCAGCGATTCGTGCAGGGGGCCGCGCCACTTTTCCTGGTATTGCCCGATCTCCGTAAAGAACCTTGCCGTGCGATCGATGTCGCTCACGCTGACTACAGCTTCCTGCCAGGGTTGCAGGGTAATCGGCTGCGGTTCGGTTTTGACTTCCGGCACCCAAAGGGACAGCAGAATTGCTGCTGTCAATATCAGCGCGATCTTCTTCATTGCTTTGCTCCTCCAGTCTGGCCCGCATATTTCACCATGGGGCGCGCGCTTGCTGTACTTTGCCTCTGTGCGCGTAGACGATAGGTGTGGCTGGGTGTTCGCCCGTGTGCGCTTGCGTGGATTCCGCCGCTCCCCGCCCCCCGCCGTCCGGGAGACGCATGAATCCATCCCTGGAGCTTGGTTCCGGCATCCTGCCTCCAACACTCCCGGACGGCGGGGGGCGGGGAGCGGCGGAATCCACGCAAGCGCACACAAATCAGGGTACTGGGGACATCATAGTCGGATCGGTGCTTTACATTCGGTGGCGAGAAAACTAGACTTTTTCCTTCCAATTTTATTGGTAACGCTGCATGATTGAGCGGGATAGCCATATTCGGGCACTGAGAAGGTTGTTTTCCGGCCACGCCGTAGTGGCGCTGCTGGGTCCGCGGGAGGCCGGCAAGACCACGTTGGCGCGGGAATTTGCCCGCCGCTGGCGCTGGAAGCATCACTACTTCGATCTGGGAACGGCGGCCCACCGCGCGCAACTGGAAAATCCGGACCGGGGCGTGGCCAAGCTGCAGGGTTTGGTCATTCTGGACGAAATTCACCGCTCTCCGGAAGTTCTGGCCGCGGTGCGCGATCTGGCGCAACGAACCTGGATGCAAACGCGCTTCCTGCTCGTCAGCAGCATTGATCACAAGCAGCTTGATGATCAACTGGCGTCGAGCGAAGGCCTGTTGGCGCGTTATGAACTTCCCGGTTTGCTGGCGACGGAACTTCCCACGCCGCAGTTGAATTCGCTGTGGCTGAGAGGGGGCCTCCCGAACTCCTACAACGCGGGCGGCGACGGCAGTAGCTTCTCCTTCAGGGAGGCTTATGTGCGCGATTTTCTCGAGCGGGACATCTATCGGCTGACCGGCAAAACGTCGGTCCGACTCATCGAGCGCTTCTGGATCATGCTGGCGCAATGTCAGGGCCAGGTCTGGAACGGGTCCGATCTGGCTCGCTCGCTCGGCGTGTCTCACCACACCGCCCGCCGCTATCTTGAGCTTCTGGAGTCGGCCTTCATCGTGCGCCGGCTTCCGCCCTGGCAGGCGGACCTGCCCCGGCGGCAGGTGAAATCGCCCAAGGTGTATTTTCGGGATTCCGGTTTGCTGCATTACTGCCTCGGAATTACCACCTACGCGGAACTCGAACGGCACCCGAGGTCCTGGGCGTCCTGGGAAGGTTTCATTATCGAGCACATCATGCAATTGCTCGGGGGCGACAACACCCGGTATTTCTTCTGGGCTGCGCACACTGGCGCGAAAGTGAATCTCATCGTGCAAAAGGGCCCCGCGGTGCGCGGATTCGCGATCCAGAGAACGGTCCGGCCGCGTTTTACGCGCGCCATCCAGAAGGCAGAAGAAGAACTGGCGCTGGCGCGGATGGATGTCGTGCATGCCGGTCCGGACAGCTTCTACCTGGGTCCCAGGAGCCGCGCTATTTCGGCCCGATGGCTGCACGAGGAATTGTGAGTCTTGAGCGGCGGGCCGTCAGCGGCGGTGGTTTGCTTCCGGCCCCGCAGTTCCAGCGGGCTGGTGGCTTTGGGCAAGGCGCTTGGCGAGGCCCTGGTTGGCGCTGCGGGTAGCAGGCGAACCCTGGTTCTGGGTTTCGACGGAGAACTCGGGACCGGCAAGACCACCCTTATCGGCGGGGCGCTGCGTGCTCTGGGCGTGGAAACGCCGGTCACCAGCCCCACCTACGGGCTGGTGCATCCCTATTCCGTGCGTCCGGCGGGCGCGGAGGGCATGATCGAAGTGCTACATATCGACTTGTACCGTCTTCAGCATGCCTGGGAACTGGACGAACTCGGCCTGCCGGAAGAACTTCCGGGATCGTCCGCCGGGGCCGGCAGAATGCTGCTCGTGGAGTGGTTCGCGAACGCCCGCGGTCGGCTTGGAGTAGCGGATGTGGCCGTGTTTCTGGAGCATTCGGACCGCGGCAGGATTGTGCGAGCGCAAGGAAATTCGCCTTCTGGCGAGAGGGTCGTGCAAGGCCTGCACGGGGCCAGTCACCGGGACCTGTTATGGGAACAAGACCAGGCATTGCTTTAAGTATTGGGAATACCTAACTAATAAGTATAGATTTTTTGCTTGACAAGTTCGTCTTGAGGCCTATACTCGCCAGAGAAAGACCTCGGAGATCACAGCAGGCATGACTGCTTACCGGTTTGTCGTTGGCCTGTGCGCCACGCTCTTGGCCGGCGCCCTCAGCGCCGCTCCGGCGCGCGTGGAAGCCATTCGGATTGCCGAGTACGACTCCAAGACGCGGGTGGTGATCGAGCTGGACCGCCGCCGCGGCCACAGGCTGCTGGTTCTCGACAATCAGCCGCGGGTGGTCGTGGACATTTCCTCAAGTTCGCTGCACGCCAGCCTTCCGGCGCGGGGCACCGGAATTGTGCGAGGCATGCGCCACGCCCGGCATCAGGGCGGAAGGTTGCGCATGGTTTTCGACCTGCACGCCGCCGCTACCGCCAGCAGTGTCGCGATCGCGGCAGGCAGAGCGGGCGAAAGGCACCGTATCGTGGTTGACGTCTTCCCCCGCGGCGGGCAAGTGAAGGCGCCGCGGGGCGCTGACCCGAACCAGGACCGCCGTGACGTGCTGATTGCGATCGACCCCGGGCACGGCGGCAAGGACCCCGGAGCCATCGGCAAGAACGGCTCATACGAGAAAAACGTGGTTTTGGGCATTTCGCTGCGGCTCGCCCGGCTGATCCAGCAGGAACCCGGCATGCAGGCGATGTTGACCCGCGATGGGGATTATTACCTGAAGTTGCGCAGCCGCTACGAGTTGGCAAGACAGCGCAGCGCGGACCTGTTTGTTTCGATTCACGCCGACGCCATCCACGATCGCCGGATTAGCGGGTCCAGCGTTTATGTGCTGTCGGAGAAAGGCTCCTCCGATGAGGCGCGCCGCCTGGCAAGGCGCGAGAACGCTGCGGATCTCATCGGCGGCGTGGAACTGGACGAGTATCCGTCCACTGTGGCCACCATGATCATCGATCTGCAGCAGAATGCCTCCATCGGCGCCAGCCTCGAGGTGGGCGACCAGGTATTGCACCACTTGCACGGGGTTGGCCGCGTGCGAAAGACCCGGGTGCAGAAGGCGCCGTTCGCGGTGCTCAAGGCGCCCGACGTTCCATCCATCCTGGTGGAGACCGCGTACATTTCCAACCCGCGGGAGGAGCGCCTCCTGAAGACTGCCTCCTATCAGGACAAGCTGGCGAGCGCGCTGCTGGGCGGAATCCGGTCCTATTTCTACAGCAATCCGCCGCGCGGCACGCTGATCGCGCAGCGCGTGGCGGCGGGCGAAGTCCCGCAGCAGCAATACGTGGCCCGCAGGGGCGACACGCTCAGCGGGATCGCGCAGCGCTTCAAGGTGCCGGTGCCGGTGCTGATACGCGCCAACAAGCTGCCCAACGACCGCCTGCGCGTCGGCCAGGTGCTCACTATCCCCGCCAGTTGAGCGGCATTTTCCTTCAACTGTGTGTCGGTGCGGTCCTGCGCGACGGTGAGGCCGGCAACCAGCGCTTTCAATTCCTCGTCGGTCATGGCAGAAACCTCTCGGTCCTTCGGGTGGTTCCGCGGGCCAGGTATATCCTTTATCGGCGAGAGTCGTTTCCATACGGAAATGATGCGTGAATCGGGAGAATTTCTGAGCGCTCAGCCGCGCTACGCGCTGTCCAGCTCCACGATGCCGACGGTGCAGCCCACGGCGAAAATCGGGATGGGCGCGTAGAACAGAACTTCGCGCCGGCAGCCGGCGGTGGCCCCCGCGACGCAAACGAAGGTGCGGATTTCAAACCCTCCCTGGCCGGCCTCGCGCCAGGTTTCCGCGTCGCTGTAGCTGGTCATTCCCCGATAGTCGTCGCGAATCCAGCGATCCAGAAACTCCCGGTCCCGAGCCTCGTTGATCTTGCCCGAGTCGGGTGTGCACGGCCAGTGGGAAAGCCCTCCGGTGCCGATCAGCGCAATCCGCTCCGGCTGCGCGTCGCAGGCCTTGCGCAGCGCCTCGCCAAACGCCCGGGAGCGGCTCAGCGGCGTAAGCGGCGGTCCCTGGCAATTGATGTTTGCCGGTATCACCGGCAGGTCTTAGCGCGGTGTCAGGAAATGCAGCGGCACCATCACGCCGTGATCGAATTTTCACTCCTGGGCGTAGCTCACATCCACGTCTTCGAGCACCGCGCGAATCAGCCGTTCGGACAGATCCGCGTTGCCGGGAATGCTGGCCTTGCGGATTGCCAGCCATTCCTCATCCTCCACCGGGCCTTCGTAGCTGTCCGCCATTCCAAGGCAATAGGCCCGCATGATGTCCATGTGGGCGTACAGGCCCTCGCGCAGGCTCTTGTCGGCGCGTTCATAGCGGCCCGTTATGCCGGGCGCGTGGCTGCATACGCCGGCGAAGACGAGGCTCATGGTTCTCTCATGGCCCATAGGCCGTGCCGCACGGGGCCGTATTTTTCGACGCCTTCCCGCATGGATTGCAGGTAATCGTTCCACTCGTAGCCGCGCAGGGCCGCATAGTGCATCAGGAGTTGGCCGTTGACGCCCATGACGTAGAGCAACCCGATGTCCGACCGGCGCAAGGCGGCCCTTTCTTCCTCATCCAGCGGGTAGTCCACCAGCAATTCCTCGAAATCGTCCTCATAACGTTTTCGGACATGTTCGTCGCGGTTCAGTTGATAAATGATCTTCTGAAGGTAATACAGGCTCATCGCCGACTCTCCGAACCTGCACCCGATTGTGCGTTTCCGCCGCTTTGCCGTCAACGCACATGAATCCCCTGTAATCCTTGCCATTGCAGTAAATTGGGTTATAGTGGGGTGTCGTGGGAGATTGTGGGTTGTAAGAGATAGTCCATGTTTCAGGGCCCCGCCAATGTGACCCTTGATTCCAAAGGCCGTTTCGGCGTGCCTGCGCGCTACCGCCAGAGTCTGGCCAGCGTTGCGGAAGGACAGGTGGTGTGTACCGTTCACCCGGACCGCTGCGTGTTGATCTACCTTCCCGACGACTGGGCGCGGATCAGCGATGCGCTGATGCAGCAGACCGGCGTGCGGGATATGCAGAGGCTGATCGTGGGTTTTGCCTCCGGTGCTTCCCTGGATGCTGCGGGACGGCTGCGCGTGCCGGCCGAGTTGCGCGAGTACTGCGAACTTGACCGCCACGCCACGCTGCTGGCGCTGGGGCACCGTTTCGAGTTATGGGACGCCGCCCGCTGGCGCGAACGGGCGCGCAGAGTCAGCGCCCAGAGCGAATCGCTGGATGCTGCCTTGCGCAGCGTGCAGCTTTGAACGACCTCGAACGGCCCGAGCATGAACCCGCGCTGCTGGAGGAAACGCTTGACGGTCTGGCGGTGTCGCCAGACGGATTTTATGTGGACGCCACCTTCGGGCGGGGGGGTCACAGCAAGGCGATTCTCGCTGCGCTGGGCGCCGGCGGAAGGTTGCTTGCGCTGGACCGCGATCCGGAAGCGGTGCAGGCCGGCCGGCTCCTTGAACGGGACGACCCCAGGTTCTCGATCGAACACGCCAACTTCCGGCGCCTTGAGCAAGTTCTGGATAACAAGGGCAGGAGCGCGCGCGTTAACGGCGTGCTGTTCGACCTCGGCGTTTCCCTGCCCCAACTCGCCGATCCGCTGCGCGGCTTCAGCCTGCGCTCCGGCGGTCCTCTGGACATGCGCATGAATCCCGCCGCCGGAGTCAGCGCTTCCGAATGGCTGAACGGCGCCTCGGCAGCCGAAATCGCGCGCGTCCTGCGGCGCTACGGCGAAGAACCCGAGGCGCGAAGAATTGCCGAGGCGATTTGCCGCCGCCGACCGATCTCGCGGTGTTCCGAGCTCGCGGGTCTGGTTGCCGGCGTAACCAGGGCGCGCAAGCCTGGACAGCACCCGGCCACGCGGACCTTCATGGCGCTGCGGATTGCCGTTAACGAAGAGCTCGCGGCACTTGATGAGGCGCTGCCTCAGGCCGTGCGGCGCCTGCGCGCCGGCGGCCGCCTGTGCGTGATTTCCTTTCACTCGCTGGAGGACCGCATCGTGAAGCGTTATATCCGCAACGCTTCGCGGTTGCCCCCGCAACTTGTCCGGCTGCCCGGCATTCCTCCTTCGGCCCGGCCGTTGTTGCGCACTATCGGAAGATTGCAGCGGCCCTCAGGCGAGGAATGCGCGCGCAACCCTCGGGCCCGCAGCGCGCGCCTGCGAGTGGCCGAAAGGCTGGAAGAGGTGGCCGGGTCATGAGGGTGGGCGGTTTTGCGTCCCTTGTGCTGGTTGCTGTAGCCGGGGCGTTTCTGGTGAGCGGGGTGCTCCTGGTGTATGTGCGTCATGAGCATCGCACCCAGTTTCGCGTGATGCAGGAGTTGATCGCCGAGCGGGACGCCCTTGAGGTGGAATGGGGCGCGCTGCAGCTGGAGCGCGCCACAATCATGGGCTACCTGCGCATTGATCGAGAGGCGCGAGAGCGTTTGGGGATGCGCGAACCGGAGCAAGGAGAGATTGTCTTTCTGCGCCCGATTTCTCCGCATCAGGCGCGGGCCCGATAAGCCATGGCCGGACGCGCGCGCTTCATGCCCAACCGGTTCAAGAGCCGCGTGATGCTCTGTAGCGCGGCGCTGCTCGCCGGCGGGCTGGTCCTGGCCGGCAGAGCCGTTCAACTGCAACTGCTGGAGAGAGACTTCCTGGAGTCCCGCGCCGACGCGCAGCAGGTTACGGAAACCGTGGTGGTGGCTCGCAGAGGCCGCATTTTCGATCGCAATGGCCAGCCCCTGGCGGTGAGCGCGCCGATCGACAGCTTCTGGGCGCATCCGGACAGCCTGGAGGCGCTGCGTCCGTATCTCCCGCGAATCGCCGCGGCCTTCGGCTCCTCGGCGCAGCAACTGGAGGACAAGCTTGTCCAGGCGCAGGGCCGTCAGTTCGTTTGGCTCAAGCGCGGTCTTGCGCCCAACCGCTCGCAACCGGTGATCGACCTCCAGGCGCCGGGCCTGCACCTGCGCAGGGAATACCGCCGCTACTATCCCGCTGGCGAATACGCCGGTCACCTGGTGGGTTTTGCCGACATTGACGAGAATGGCCAGGGGGGTCTGGAACTGTCCTACGATTCCTGGCTCAAGGGCCGGAACGGACGCAAGCAGGTCATTCGCGACCGGCTTGGCCGGCATGTACGCGACATCGCCGGTATCGAGCCCCTGGAACCGGGCCGCGACTTGCACCTCGGGCTGGATCTGAGAATACAGTACCTGGCCTATCGGGAGCTCAAGGAAGCCGTGGAGCGCCACCAGGCGCATTCAGGTTCGATTGTGGTGCTGGACGCGCGCAGCGGCGAGGTGCTGGCCATGGCCAGCCAGCCGTCCTTCAACCCCAACGACCGCGCTCAACTGGATCCGGAAAACTACCGCAACAGGGCAGTTCAGGACCTGGTGGAGCCCGGATCGACCATCAAGCCTCTGGTGGTGGCGGCGGCGCTGGAAAGCGGCTCCTGGTCCTTGCATGACCGGATCGATACCAACCCCGGCTTCATTCGCGTGGGATCCAAGACCATCCGGGATCGCAACGCCCTGGGCGTGATCGATTTCGCTACCTTGCTGCGCCGCTCCAGCCAGGTGGGCGCCACCACGGTGGCCATGTCCCTTGAGCCTGAGCGCTTGTGGGGCACCCTTTCGGATCTGGGGCTGGCGCGCGCTACCGAGAGCGGGTTTCCGGGCGAGGCGGAGGGCTCGCTGTACAACTACGAGTACTGGCGCCCCGTGGACCAGGCCGTCATGGCCTATGGCTATGGGCTTGCGGTAACGCCCTTGCAGTTGGCCAGGGCGTACACGGTATTCGCCAACCACGGAGAGATCACGCCGGTAAGCCTTCTCAAGCGCGATGACCTTCCGCAAGGCGTACGGGCGCTGTCGCGGCAAACCGCGGCCGCTGTCTCGCTGTTGCTGGAAGAGCCGGTAGGCCCCGGGGGCACCGCCACCCGGGCGCAGGTTCCGGGCTACAGGGTTGCCGGCAAGACCGGAACCGTAGAGAAGCTCGGCGCCTCCGGCTACCAGTCCGACCGCCATACGGCTCTGTTTGTAGGATTTGCGCCGGCTTCCAAACCCCGCATCGTGGCGGCGGTGGTGATTGACGACCCTATGGCCGAGGGGTATTTCGGCGGCCAGGTTGCCGCCCCGGTTTTCTCCCGCGTCGTCCAGGGCGCGCTGCGTCTTGTGGGCGCGCCCATGGACGGCGTTCAGCAACCGGCGGAAGCCGCGGTGGCGGCGCAATGATCGGGGCGGCGCATGACCGGGACGGCGCAATGACGGTGGCGCCGGATAACGGGCGCTGGGTGGCGCTGGGCCCGGTGTTTGCCTGCGTCGGCGCCACGGTCCCCGATATTCGAGTGCGGGGGCTGGCGATGCACAGCGCTCGGGTGGTGCCGCATGGACTGTTCCTGGCTTGCACCGGCGCGCGCCACGGCCTCGAGTTTCTGCCCCAGGCCCTGCAGCGCGGCGCCACCGCCGTCGCCTGGGAACCGGCGGATGGCCAGCCGGCGCCGGCGTGCTCGGACAATGTGCGGGAGTTTGCCGTTCCCGCGCTTCGCAGCAAGGTGGGGCCGATAGCCGATGCCTACTACGCACGTCCCTCGCAAGGCTTGTCGGTGACCTGCATCACCGGCACCAACGGCAAGACGACCGTCTCCTGGCTTGCCGCCCATGCCATGGATGCATCAGGCCGGCCGGCGGCAGCCATGGGCACGCTGGGCTGGGGGCGTCCCGCGAGGTTCTGGCCCAGCGCGATGACCACGCCGGATCCGGATGAACTGCAGCGGCGCATGCGCGTTCTTGCCGATGGCGGGGTCGAGCAGGTTTTTCTGGAAGTGTCGTCGCAGGGCCTCGACCAGCACCGGATCAACGGTCTGAGAGTGGGGCTGGCGGCGTTCACGCAACTGGGCCGTGATCACCTCGACTATCACGGGGATCTGGCTGCCTACCGGCGCGCGAAACAGCGCCTGTTCCTGGAGCATCGTCCGGAACTGTCGGTGATCAACGTGGATGACGACTTTGGAGCGGAGCTTGCGCGGCGCTGTCGCGGGCGCGTGCTCCGCGTTGCCTGCAAGGGACAGAACCCGGCGGACCTGTCGCTTGCAAGAGTGCGCCCCATTCCTGCGGGCCTGCAACTTGAACTCGAGGAAAACGGCCAGCGTTTCGAGCTCACAAGCCGCCTGCACGGTTGCTTCAATGCCGCCAACCTGGCGCTGGCTTACGCGCTGCTCAGGGCTTGGGGCGTCGCCCGGCCCCAGGCAGTGGACGCTTTGTCGAAGTGCCCGCCGCCTCCGGGCCGAATGGAGCGTTTCGGAGGCGGCGAGCTTCCCGAAGCCTTCGTGGATTATGCACACACGCCCGAAGCGCTGAGCGCAGTTCTGGGAGAACTGCAGGCTCGGAAACCGGAGCGCCTGTGGTGCGTGATGGGATGCGGCGGCGAGCGCGACACCGGCAAGCGGGCCGAAATGGGGCGGGTGGCCGGTGCGCTGGCCAACGAATTGTTCATTACCTCCGACAACCCGCGCGGAGAGGACCCGCGGGAGATTGCCGAGCAGGTGCTGGCGGGAGCTTCCGGGCAGGCAGTCCTTGAACTGGACCGGAACCGGGCAATTCGGGCAGCCCTGCACGCGGCGCAGCCGGGCGATATCGTGCTGGTGGCAGGCAAGGGTCACGAAACTTTTCAGATGAGCGGCGGCCGTGTTCTGCCGTTTTCCGATGCCTCGGCCGTGCGCGAGGCCCTGGCGACCCATCCGGGGACGGCGCGGTGATAGCGGGCAGTCTTTCGCAATGGGCTCAAGCGATGGGCGGCGAGCTGCGCGGTCCGGACGGGCGCTTTGCGGGCGTTAGCACCGACAGCCGCATGCAGGCCCGGGACGCGCTGTTTTTCGCCTTGCGGGGAGAGCGCTTCGATGGCGCCGATTTCCTTGCCGCAGCGGTGGCCGGGGGCGCCAGCGGGGCGGTCCTGTCCCGCCCGCAACCGGAAGACGTGGCCCAGATTATCGTTCGGGATACGCGAAGCGCGCTGGCGGATTGCGCGAAGGCCTGGCGGAAAAGATTCGCTATCCCGGTCATCGGGATTACCGGCAGCAACGGGAAGACCACCGTAAAGGAGCTCACGGCATCCATCCTGCGCGCCGAGTGGGGCGCGGAGGCCGTGCTTTCCTCGCCGCGCAGCTTCAACAACGAGATCGGCCTGCCGTTGACACTTCTCGATCTTTCCGAGCGGCACAAGGTCGCCGTGCTGGAGTTCGGCACCAATCGTCCCGGTGACATCGGCAGGCTGGCGGAAGTTGCCCGGCCCACCATTGGCGCCTTGCTCAACGCATCGCCGGCCCACCTGGAGGGACTTGGAGACGTCAACAGTGTTGCCCGCGAGAAAGGCGTGCTGCTGTCGAGCCTGCCGGAGGAGGGGGTGGGCGTCATTCCCGCCGGAGCCCCGTTTTCCGAATACTGGCAAGGCCTCCTCGATACGCGGGCCGCGCTGCGATTCGGAGGAGACGGGGAGTTTGGCGCCGGCGCCGCCGAACGCATCGACGATGGACTTTGTTTCCAATTGCGCTGCCCTGCGGGCGAGGCTCGAATCGAAACGCAGTTGATCGGCGCCCACAACCTGCGCAACTCGCTGGCGGCATGCGCCCTAGCTGCCGCTGCAGGAGCGGGATTGCCGGCCATGGTCGAAGGGCTTGGAGCGTACGCGGCGGTTGCAGGGCGGCTGCGGGTCCATGAGCCCGGCGCAAGAGTGCGAGTGATCGACGACTCCTACAACGCCAATCCGGCCTCGGTATCCGCCGCGATCGGCGTGCTCAGGGGTCAGGACGGGGAGCGCTGGCTGGTGGCGGGCGACATGGGCGAGTTGGGGCCGGGCTCTCCCGGCTGGCACCAGCGGGTAGGCGAGGAAGCGCGCCGCGCCGGAGTGGACCGCCTGTATTGCGCCGGCAGCCACAGCCGCCACGCAGCACGGGCTTTCGGCTCGCGGGCCGTTTGGCGCGAACGTGTCGAAGACTTGTGCGGGATATTGCGGCAGGACTTGCACAGCGGGGTAACCGCACTGGTCAAGGGGTCGCGTTTCATGGCGATGGAGCGCGCCGTCAATGCGCTGCGCGAGGCCGCCGCCGAGTTGACCACGGAGAACGTGAATCATGGTTGAGTACCTTGCGCAGCGATTGACCGAATGGCACTCCGGTTTCGCGGTGTTCGATTACACGACACTGCGGGCGGTGCTGGCGGCGCTCACCGGGCTGGTGCTTTCCTTGGTGCTGGGCCCAACGATCATACGCAGGCTGCGCCTGAGCAGTCTGGCGCAACCGGTCCGCAATGACGGGCCAAGCTCGCATTTTTCCAAGATCGGCACGCCCACGCTGGGCGGAGTGCCGATTCTGCTCGCCGTGTTTGCCTCCACACTGCTGTGGGCCGAGCTGTCGAACGGCTACGTGTGGTTGGTTCTGGGCGCAATGATGAGCTTCGGCGTTATCGGACTGGCCGACGATTACCGCAAGCTGGCCCTGCGCACATCCGCAGGCCTCCCCTCCTGGCTGAAGTTCCTGCTGCAGACGGTGGCCGCGTTCCTGGTGATCGCAGCGCTCAGCCAGATCAGCGAACCGCGCGACACCGTGCTGATTCCCTACTTCAAGGATCTTTACCTGCCGTTGGGGACCCTGTTCCCGATCTTCGCCTGGATCGTGATCGTGGGCAGCAGCAACGGCGTCAATCTGACCGACGGCCTGGACGGCCTGGCGATCATGCCGATTGCAATCGCCTCGGGGGCTCTGGGACTTTTCTCCTGGGTGGCCGGCAACGCGATTTTCTCCGAATACCTGGGCGTGCCCCATGTGGCCGGCTCCGGCGAACTGCTGGTTTTGTGCGCGGCCATGGGGGGTGCGGGATTGGGATTTTTGTGGTTCAACAGCTATCCCGCGCAGGTATTCATGGGCGATGTGGGAGCCCTGTCGCTGGGCGCAGGGTTGGGCACGATCGCGGTGGTCGTGCGCCAGGAAATCGCCTGGGCCATCGTGGGCGGAGTATTCGTTATCGAGGCCGTATCCGTCATGGCGCAGGTCGCTTCCTTCCGGTTCACCGGCAAGCGGATCTTTCGGATGGCGCCGATGCATCACCACTTTGAACTGAAGGGGTGGCCGGAGCCCAAGATCATCGTGCGCTTCTGGATCATCTCGATCATTTTCGCGCTGGTCGCCGTGGCCAGCCTGAAAATCCGATAGGGGGCGGCGCTTGAACCAGACTCTGGTATTCGGAATGGGCGCTACCGGCGCATCCTGCGCGCGCTACTTCGCGCGTACCGGGCGGTCGGCAGTGTTCTGCGACACTCGCGCCCAGCCCCCGGGCATGGAAGAGATACTCACGGCCATTCCTTCGGCGCGCTGCTTTGTCAACGGCGGCCTGACTGAAATCCCCCGCTCGGTCAACCAGATCTTGCTGTCGCCCGGCGCGCCGCTCAAGCATCCGCTGGTGGAGCGCGCCCGCGAGCAGGGCTTGCCTGTGATCAGCGATCTGGATCTGTTCGCCGGCGAAAACCGCGCGCGCCTGGCTGGCATTACCGGCTCCAACGGCAAGACCACCGTCGCCACGCTGCTGCTCGGCATGCTCCGGGAGTCGGGCCTGGAAGCCAGCGCCGGCGCCAACCTCGGCACGCCGGCGCTGGACCTGCTCACCGAGAAAAGCGAAATACGCGTGCTGGAGCTTTCCAGCTTCCAGTTGGAACGCGCCGCGCCGATCCGGCTGGAGGCTGCGGTAATCCTCAATATCACCCCCGATCATCTCGACGCGCACAGCGACTTCGAATCCTATGCGGCCTCCAAGGCGCGCATCTATCTGGCCTGCTCCCATTGCGTGCTGCCCGCGAACGACTCTGCCGTGCAGGCGCTGGCTCCTTCGCCCCAGGTCTGCGCCCGATTGGAGTATGGCGCGGGCAGGCCCCACAGCGGCCGTCTGGGCGTTGCCGGAAGCGGTCCGAGGGCGGAGATTCGCCACGGCCCGACCACGCTGATGCCAGTGGCAAGCAGCAGCATGCGGCGTGGTTTCCAGTTGAGCAATCTGCTCGCCGCCCTGGCCATGGGCCGGGTCCTGGGTCTGAGCCCCGCGGCCATGCAGCGCGCGGTGGCCGCCTTCAAGGGCCTGCCGCACAGGATGCAGTCCGTGGGCGTTTGGCGCGGCGTTCAGTGGATCAATGATTCGAAGGCAACCAACGCGGCCGCCGCGGCCGCTGCGGTAAGCAGCGTGTCCGACCCGCTCGTGCTGATTGCCGGTGGCGCCGGCAAGGGGCTGGGCTACAAGTCACTGCGCGATGCGCTGCATGGACGGGACGCCACGGTGATCGCAATCGGCAAGGAAGCAGCGCGAATCGCCGCCGCCATGGGAACGGAATTCGGCGTTTTGCGTTGCCATACTCTGGACGACGCCGTGGCTGCCGCCCGCGATCTTGCGCGACCCGGGGCGACTGTGCTGCTGGCGCCGGCATGCGCCAGCTTCGACATGTTCGACAACTACCGGGAGCGGGGACTGGCCTTCGAGCGCGCGGTCCGGGCGATTCACTGATGCCTGATCGACCCGCCGCCGCCCATGTTCGTTTCGACGGCTGGCTCGCGCTGACCTCCGGCACCTTGCTGATTGTCGGCTTCATTTCCGTGGCCAGCGCGTCGATGGAAATGGGCGCGCGCAACTACGGCGATCCGTTCTACTTCCTGATGAACCAGGCCGCCGCGGCGGCGATAGGGCTGGCAGGCGCGGTTGTGGGCTACCGGATTCCGACGCGCTTCTGGGAGCGCCTGGGGCTTCTTCCCTTGCTGGTGTCGATCTTGTTGCTCGCGCTGGTCCTGGTGCCCGGCTTGGGGCGCGAAGCCAACGGCAGCACCCGCTGGCTGACTCTGGGTTCGATGCTTTCGGTACAGGTGAGCGAGCCGGTGCGCCTGCTGGTGCTGATGTTCGTGGCCGGCTATGCGCATCGGCATGGGGCGGCATTGCAGCAGGGCATGGGCGCGTTGCTGAAACCCCTGGTGCTTGCAGGCGTGGTGGCCGCGCTGCTCCTGCAACAGCCCGACTTCGGCTACGCCGCGCTGATTGTGACGATGTCGGTGGGCGTTCTGTTTGTCGCCGGGGCACGCTGTCGGGACGTGGGCATGCTGGGCGTCGTCGGTCTGGCCGCTTTCGCCGCGCTTGCCTGGACCTCCCCCTACCGTCTCGCCCGAGTGCAGTCCTTCCTGGACCCCTGGTCGGACCCGCTGCACAGCGGCTGGCAGTTGACGCAGTCGCTCATGGCCATCGGCACCGGGCATTTCACTGGTGCCGGGCTGGGCGCCGGCGTGCAGAAGCTCTTCTATCTGCCGGAGGCCCACACCGATTTCATCTTCGCCATAATTGCCGAAGAGGCAGGACTTGTGGGTAGCTTGGCCCTGCTGGGGGGCTTTGCGCTGCTCGTTGCGCGGGTGCTTCGGGTGGCGCGCGCTTCGGCCGCGCGAAACAGGATGTTTCAGGCCTATTTCGCATTCGGTCTGGCCCTGTGCATCGCCCTGCAGGTGCTCGTGAACGTGGGCGTGAACATGGGAGTGCTGCCCACCAAGGGACTTGCCCTGCCGTTAATCAGCTATGGCCGCTCGAACCTGGTGATTACGCTGGCCTCCCTGGGAATCCTGTTGCGAATCGACCGCGAGAACGCCGCCATTGAACCCGCCATCTCGGCGAGGACCGGCCGATGAGCGCGCGTCCCGTGATGATCATGGCCGGCGGTACCGGCGGGCATGTGTTCCCGGCCCTGGCAGTGGCCAGAGGATTGCGTGACCGGGGCATGGGCGTGGTATGGCTGGGGACCCGCCGCGGCCTGGAAGCGAGAATTTCACTCCCGGACGGCGTGACCATGGAATGGCTGACGATTTCCGGCGTGCGCGGCCGTGGAGCGCTGGTATGGCTGTTGGCGCCGTGGACGGTAGGTCGCGCGGTGCTGCAGGCCTGGCGCATCATTCGGCGGGTTCGGCCCGGCGTCGCCCTGGGGTTGGGTGGCTTCGTATCCGCGCCCGGAGGTTTGGCGGCCTGGCTCGCCGCTGTGCCGCTGTTGATTCACGAACAGAATACGGTGGCGGGCTACGCCAATCGCCTGCTGGCGCGTTTCGCGCGCAGAGTGTTGCTTGCGTATCCGGACGCCCTGCCGCTGGCGCGGGCGCGCGCCGAAACCGGAAATCCGGTCCGCCCCGAGCTGTTCGGCCTGGAACCGCCCCGCGCCCGGTTTGCGGAGCGGTCGGGCCCGTTGCGGATCCTGGTGCTGGGGGGCAGCCAGGGTGCCCGGGCGCTCAACCGCAAGGTGCCTGCCGGTCTGGCCAGGCTGGGCATGGACGTTACGGTTCTGCATCAGGCAGGACGTTCCAACGCCGCCGGGGTGCGGTCCGCCTACCGAGATCTGGGAATCGACTCCGAGGTTCGCGAATTTATCGTGGATATGGCCGAAGTGTATGCCTGGGCGGATGTGGCCGTGTGCAGGTCGGGCGCTCTGACCGTGGCGGAGTTGGCCGCTGTGGGCCTGGGCGCGATACTGGTGCCTTTCGCACTGGCGGCGGACGATCACCAAACGCGCAACGCCCTCCATATGGTCCAGCGCGGCGCGGCTGCGCTGATTGCCGAGAAGGAGCTTTCCGGCGACTCCCTGGCCGCAGCCCTGGAGGGATTCGCGGCCAATCGCGCGACTGCCCTGGCGCGAGCCGTTCAGGCGCACCGGCTGGCCCGGCCCCGGGCCACGGACGACGTGGTGGAAGCCTGCCTGCAAGAGAGTCTGGCGGCATGAGGAAACTTCTTACCGGGCGCGTGCGCCGCATACATTTCGTAGGCATAGGCGGCGCCGGAATGAGCGGTTTGGCCGAGGTGATCGCCAACCTGGGCTATGCCGTCCAGGGTTCTGACCGGTTTACGAGTCAGGCCACGCGCCATCTGGAGAGTCTCGGCGTGAAGGTGTTTTACGGCCATCGCGCCTCGCAGGTGGCAGGTTCGGATTTAGTGGTGCGATCCTCTGCGATTCCTGCCGACAATGTGGAACTGAAGGCGGCCAGGGTCGCGCGTCTTCCGGTGGTGGCGCGCGCCGACGTTCTGGCCGAGTTGATGCGTCAGCGCGACGGAATTGCCGTTTCAGGCACGCATGGCAAAACCACGACCGCCCACCTGATCGTGGAAATGCTGGATTGCGCGGGCGAGGACCCCACCTACGTGGTTGGGGGGCAGGTGCGCAACGCCATGCGCAGCAAGCTTGGCGCGGGCAGTTGTCTGGTGGCCGAGGCGGACGAGAGCGACGCCTCCTTTCTGCACTTGCAGCCGGTCGTTGCTGTGGTTACGAACATCGATGACGATCACCTTGGCACCTATGGCGGCAATCTGGAAAAGCTCCAGCAAGCCTTTGTAGAGTTCGCCCATAACCTTCCGTTCTACGGCCTGTTCCTGGCCTGTGCCGACGATCCCGGCGTCGCCGCGATTCTTCCCCGCGTGCAACGCCGGACCCGCACCTACGGCTTTTCCCCGCAGGCCGACTACCGGGGCGTGAAGCTGCGGTCCGAAGGCCTTTGGTCCACCATGGAGGTGGATATTCCCGGCGGGGAACGAATGGTGCTGACCGTCAACCTGCCGGGACGGCACAACGCCCTCAACGCGCTGGCCGTGGTGGCGCTTGGCGACGAGTTGGGAATCGACATGAAGTTCGTGCGCCAGGCCCTGGCGGAATGCCGCCCCCTGCGCCGCCGCTTTGAATTGCTCGGCGACATCCGCGCGCCGGGCGGACAGATCACGATGGTGGACGATTACGCTCACCATCCCAGCGAGGTGGCCGCTACGCTGCAGGCGGCCAGAGAAGTGTGGCCCGGGCGCCGGATTGTGGCGGTTTTTCAGCCGCACCGCTTTACCCGAACCCGCGATTTGCTGGACGATCTCGCCGCCGTCCTGTCGACCGCCGACCGGGTGATCGTGACCGAAGTCTATCCCGCCGGTGAGTCCCCGATCTCGGGTGCCGACGGACGCGCTATCTGCCGCGCACTGCGCGCCCGCGGCAACACCGAGCCGGTGTTCCTGGCCGATGTGCGGGGAATGGCCGCGGCCCTGCGCAACATCGTGACCGAAGGCGATGTCGTCCTGACGCTGGGTGCCGGGAATATCGGAGCGGAAGCCGCCACGCTGCCGGCCCGCCTGACCGGGCCCACCATTGCCGGCAAGAGAGTGCAAAAGGGGGTGCCGGGATGAGTTCCGCCACCGCCAGCCTGCACCCGCCGCATGCCGTACGCGGGCGTTTGAGGCACGGCGAGCTGATGTCCCGGCATACCCACTGGCGCGTGGGCGGGCCTGCCCGCATGTTTTTCGTTCCCGCCGACCGCTCCGATCTTGCCAATTTCTTGCGCCGCCTGGAACCGGCGCTGCCGGTTCATTTCATCGGCCTGGGAAGCAATCTGCTGGTTCGGGACCAGGGCATCGACGGCGCCGTGGTCTGTCTGGGCCGCGCTTTCCGCGGGGTGCGGAAGGTCGATTTGAACACCGTGGAGGCCGGGGCGGCCACGCCCTGCACTGCCCTGGCGAAATCCTGCGTGTCCTGGGGGGTGGGTCCGGCGGATTTCTTCGCCGGCATACCCGGCACCGTGGGCGGAGCCTTGTCCATGAATGCCGGCGCCTTCGGCGGCGAAACCTGGGACAACGTTGAAGGGGTGGAAACGATCGACCGCCAGGGAGTGGAGCATTCCCGCGGACGCCATCAGTACCGGCCCGGCTACCGGCAACTGGACGGCTTCCCGGGCGAGTGCTTCCTGCTTGCGCGCTTCCGCTTCGAATCCGCGCCGCAACAGGGACGGCTGCGCTCGCTGATGGCCGAGCGCCGTCGCCGCCAGCCGCTCAATCTTCCCAGTTGCGGCTCGGTGTTTCGCAATCCGCCGGACGGTTTTGCCGGAGAACTGATCGAACGCGCCGGCCTGAAGGGGATGCGCGAAGGCGCGGCGGAAGTGTCTCCCAAGCACGCCAATTTCATCGTCAACCATGGCGGCGCCACGGCGACCGACATCGAACGGCTAATCTTCAAGGTTCGGGCCGCGGTGCGCGAGGCCACCGGCGTGACCCTGGAGCCGGAGGTGCGAATCCTGGGCGAAGCTGAGGGGGCGTGGCGATGATCGCGCCGGCGCGCCACGAGATTACGGATGCCGCCCACTTCGGACGGGTCGCCCTGCTGATGGGCGGCGATTCCGCCGAGCGCGAGATTTCCCTGTTGACGGGCAAGGCGGTCCTCGACGCCTTGCTTTCCAGGGGCGTGGAGGTGGAGCCGGTGGACGCCAGCGGTAGAGACCTGGCGGAAAGGCTCTTGGGCGGCGGTTACGACCGGGCGTTCAACGCGCTGCATGGTCCGGGAGGCGAGGACGGCGTCGTTTCCGGACTGCTGCAAGTGCTCGGACTGCCCTGCACGGGTAGCAGCCACGCGGCGCTGGCCCTGTCCATGGACAAGCACATCAGCAAGCTGGCTTTCGCCTCGGTAGGCATTCCAACGCCCGGCTGGCGGATGGCTCGCAGCCTGACACAGGCCCGCGAGTCGGCACGGGACCTGGGCTTTCCGCTGAGCCTGAAGCCGAACAACCAGGGTTCCAGCCTCGGCGTTTCGCGAGTCGACTCGGCGGGCGAACTCGACGCCGCATACCGAAGCGCCTCGCGCTACAGCAGCGAGGTGATGGTGGAGTCCTGGATCGAAGGCGGCGAGTACACGGCCTCCATGCTGCAGGGCCAGATGCTGCCGGTCGTTCAGATCTTTCCCCCTAACGGCGATTTCTATGACTTCCATGCGAAGTACGAGAGTGACAGCACCTTGTACGAGAGCGACAGCACCGCCTACCTCTGCCCCTGCGGGCTGGACCCGGACCAGGAGGCGGAAATCAACCGTCAGGCCGAAGCTGCGATCCGCGAGTTGCGGGTTAGCGGATGGGCGCGCGTGGACCTGATGCTCGACAGCCAGCAATCGTTATGGGTGCTGGAGTTGAATACGGTGCCCGGGATGACTTCGCACAGCCTGGTGCCCATGGCGGCCGCCGAGGCGGGCATTCCCTTTGAAGAGTTGTGCTGGCGAATACTCGAAACCAGCTTCGATCACGGTCCCGGCCAGCCCGCAGCAGCGGGCGGTCGGCGCGGAGCAGCGCAGTGACCCGGGCGCGGAGAAGGCGGAAAAGAATCGCTGGGCCGATTCTGCTTGCGTTCGTGCTGCTTGGGGCGGCCACCGCTGCGATGATCGCGCTGTCCCGCGTGCCGATCCGCGAAGTGAGGATTCACGGCGCATTCGAGCGGGTGGCTGAAGAGGACATCGAGGCTCTGGTCATTTCCTACGTTGGCTGGGGCTGGGTGCGGCTGCCCGTAAGCCGCCTGCGCGAACAACTGGAGTCCTTGCGATGGGTGGCTTCCGCCGAAGTCCGACGGGAGTGGCCGCTGAACCTCAGCGTTGAGATTGCCGAACGCCGGCCGGCCGCGCGCTGGGGAGAAGGCGCCATGCTGGATGAAGCGGCCGAGATATTCGAGCCGGACGATTCGGTCGACCCGGTCGACCCGGCACTGCCCACGCTGCGCGGTCCCGAGGGCGCCCAGCAGCGCATGCTGGCCCGCTACAGACAGTTTTCCCGGCGCCTGGACGAAAAGTCCGTGGCGCTCGGTGAACTCAGCCTGAACGAGCGGGGCGGCTGGACTCTGCAATTGGAGGACGGGCTCAAGTTTCGGCTGGGCGCCGAATCCGTTGATCTCAGGTTCGAGCGGGCCCTGCAGGCGCTGGACGCGCTGCCGCAGGGAGCGGGACGCGAAGTCGCCCATGTCGATTTGCGGTATCCCAACGGGTTCGCTGTCGCCTGGAGACCCGCTGGTACTGGTCAAAGCAATCCGGGAGGAATTTCGCCATGACACGCAAGCGCGATTGGAAAATAGTGACGGCGCTGGACATCGGCACCTCGAAGGTGGCGGCGCTAGTGGCGGCAATGGGGGAGGAATCGGAGGAACTGGAGATCCTTGGCTTCGCTTCCAGCCCCTCGCTCGGAATGAAACGCGGATCTGTGGTCAATATCGAAGCAACGGTCCGCTCCATCGAACAGGCGGTGGGCGAGGCCGAGCTGATGTCCGGAGTGCAGATCGGCGACCTGATCGTGGGCATATCCGGCGATCATGTGCAAAGCCTTACCTCGCATGGAATCGTCGCGGTAGGCGGCGACGGGGTCTCGGAGACGGACATGGCGCGCGTGATCGAGGCGGCCCGGGCTGTGGTCGTACCGTCCGACAAGCGGGTGTTGCACGTGCTGCCGCGCGATTACGTGGTGGACGATCAGGACGGAATTCGCGACCCCACCATGATGTCCGGAGTGCGCCTGGAAGCGCATGTGCACATCATTACCGTGGGGGAGAGCGCCGTTCAGAACATCGAGAAATGCGTGCGCCGCTGCAATTTGCGCGCCGACCGCATCGTGCTGGAACACCTTGCATCGGGGACCGCCGTTCTTACCGAGGACGAAATGCAATTGGGTTGCTGCCTGCTGGACATCGGCGCGGGCACCACGGATATTGCCGTGTTCGAGGGGGGTTCGATCCGTTTTACCCACGTCATTCCCATCGCGGGGGACCAGGTGACCTACGACATCGCCCAGTCTCTGCGCACCCCCACGCAGGCGGCCGAAAAACTCAAGATCGACCACGCCTGCGCGCTGGCGCAAATGGTGGGAGAGGAAGAGGAGATCGAGGTGGTGAGCGTAGGCTCCCGCCCAACCCGCAGCCTTTCGCGGCAGGCGCTGGCCCGAGTGGTGGAGCCACGTTGCGAAGAGTTGTTCCAGTTGGTGCATAACGTTCTGCGTCGCGGTGGCCACTTGGAGCGCGCCGCCGCGGGAGTGGTAATCACGGGAGGCACCTCGGCGATGCCGGGCATGGTGGAACTCGCCGAGGAGGTTCTCAATGTTCCGGTTCGCCTGGGCCACGCGCAGCGGGCCCGAGGACTGAGCGAAGTGGTGAAAAATCCCGCGCACGCCACTGGCGTGGGCTTGTTGCTTTACGCGCTCAAGCCGTCCGAGGGCGCGGCGGTGGGCGGCAGGTCCAGAAAGGGCGGCCTGCGCTCGGTCGTCAACTGGTTCAAGGGTCAATTCTGAGTCCCTTTTGTCGCGCGCGAGCGCGAAGGAGAAATGTAATGGAGGCTAAAGACATGAACATAAGACTGGTGAAGTCGGAACCCGGCAGCAGCCCGCGGCTCAAGATATTGGGCGTGGGCGGGGCCGGCGGAAACGCCATCAACGAGATGGTGCAATCCAGTGTCCGCGACGTGCAGTTCGTTGCCGTGAATACGGACGAACAGGCGCTCTCCGAGTCGACCGCGGAGATCAAGCTCGCGATCGGCCGGAATCTGACTCAGGGCATGGGCGCTGGCTCGGACCCGGTGAAGGGCCGGGAAGCGGCGCTCGAGGACAAGGGCCGGATTGCCACGATCATGGAAGAAACCGACATGATATTCGTGGCCGCCGGAATGGGCGGAGGCACGGGCAGCGGCGCAGCGCCGGAAGTTGCGCGCATCGGGCGCGAAGCCGACCTGCTGGTTGTGGGCGTGGTAACTACGCCCTTCGAGTTCGAGGGACCGGTGCGAAGCCAGATTGCCAGCGAGGGGATTGCTTCGCTGAGCGAACATGCGCACTCCATCATTACGGTGCCCAACGAGAAACTGTTCGAGTACTTTTGCGATCAGGAGGAAGGCGACGTAACCATGGAGGAAGCGTTCAGCGAGTCGAACAAGGTGCTGCGCAACGCCGTGCGCGGGATCGCCGAGTTGCTCACCTGTCCGGGGCGCATCAACGTGGACCTGGCGGACGTGCGCAAGGTCATGCAGGAACCGGGGCGGGTAGTGATCGGCGCTGGCGAGGCCAAGGGCCAGGACCGGGCCCGCGAGGCGCTGGAGCAGGCGATGCAGAGCCCGCTGCTGCAGGGCGTGGACGTGCGCGACGCGCGCGGGCTTCTGGTCAACATCACCCACGCCAACGACCTGGGCATGCGCGAGTTCAGTTCGCTGGGCGATTCGCTGAAAAACATGCTGGCGCGGGAAGGCATGGTCAAGTTTGGCGAAGTGGTCAACAAGTCCATGAAGGGCGCTGTGAGGGTAACCCTGGTCGCCACAGGCTTGAGCGCCTCCGGCGACCAACCCTCGGGGACCGTGCAATCGGCCCCGCAGGATCTGCGCGCGGAGGCGCGCAGAGACGGGACCTACGGAGCTTTGCGGGAGGGCTCTGGCAGTGGCGACGCGCGACGCAGCATCCTGGGTCTGGCGCCGCAGCCGAGTTACGAGGGACTGGAGCGCCCGGCGGTCATGCGAGTGCGAAGCAGCGGAGGAGGATCGCGCAGCAGCGACCTGTTCAATCCGGTGCCCACCCATCTTCGCAAGCAGGTGGACTGACCCGGCGGCTTTCGGTGAGCGCGAGTGGAGCGCCTGGTTGCCGGGTCTGGCTGCCGGGACTTGCCAGGTTGGCGGGGCGGCGTAATGTTGCCGGGACGGTGTAAGATTGCCCGTCGGGATCGGCATTTGTATTCGTTACGCAAAACGGCAAAAGGGGTAGCTTATGCGCATGGTCTTCTGTAGTTTTCTGTCCGCCGTTCTGGCCGCGCCGCTCGCGGCCCAGAACGAACCGCAGCGTTCAGGCGCCTCGGAACTGGTCCTGGAAGAAATCATCGTTACCGCCACCCGCCGGGAACGCTCCGTTCAGGATATCTCGCTGGCGGTTTCGGCCTATGGCGCCGAGCAACTCGAGTTGAGCGGCGTGACGGACATCAATCAACTGATGCGCATCGCTCCCAGTCTGATGCTCACCGCCGGGCAAGGGGAAACGGTGAGCGCGACGGCGAGAATCCGGGGCATAGGCACCGGCAGCGACAATCCCGGCTTCGAGCCCGCTGTGGGCCTGTACGTGGACGGCGTCTACCGCAACCGCGCCGGTGTCGGATACAACGAGCTGGGAGCCATTGAACGGGTTGAGGTCCTGCGCGGCCCGCAAGGCACCTTGTTCGGGCGAAACGCGTCGGCCGGCGTGGTGAGCATCATAACGGCGGGTCCCGATCCGGAAGGTTCGGTATATGGCGATATCAGCATCGGGTCCTACGATGCGACCCGGATCGAGGCCGGCGCCAGCGGGGGAGACGCCGCCAGCGGGATTTCGGCGCGGCTTGACGGCGTGTGGCACAAGCGCGACGGATTCTTGGAAGACGCCAATTTCGACCGGTCCTACAACGACCGCAATCGCCTGTTCGTGCGCGGGCAATTGATGTATGAGCCCAGCGCAGACACCACCATTCGATTGATTGCGGATCACACCACCCGCGAGGAGCAGTGCTGCGCCGGGGTAGGCCTGGTGCGGGGTCCCACTGCGGCCGTTATCCAGGCCATTGCGGTGGGGCAGACCCGCAATCCCGCCATCGTCGGCATCGCGTTCGATCCGTATGACCGGAAAGCCACGGTCAGCGCCGGTTCCGAGTACTACCAGGGCATGGACGAAACCGGCGTTTCGCTGGAGATCAACGCCACCACCGCCCTGGGCCGGGTAACCAGCATCACCGCCCTGCGGGACTGGCAGACGGACCGCGGAATGGACATTGATTACTCCGTCGCGGATATTGGCGAGCGGCCCTACGGCGAATCCACCACCGGTTTCGAGACCTTCACGCAGGAAATTCGCATCAACGGCGAGGCCGGCCCGGTGGACTGGCTGGTGGGCGCCTTTTTTGCCGACGAGAATCTGGACTATACCGATGTCCTGGAGTACGGCGTTGGCTTTTCGCCCTACGCCAATGGCATCGCCGGCCAGATCGCTGCCGGCGTGGGTGGAGGTTTCGCGCAACTGGCCGCGGGAGTGCCGGCGCTGGAGGCTGGAGCCGCCCAGGTCGCGGCGGGTGCGGCTGGCTTCGCCGCAGGCCTTGCGCCCTTCCTACCGCCGGGCTTTGCGGCGCCGCAGTTGACCGCCACCCTGCCGTCGTTCCCGGCCTTTCCGTTCCATCCCTGGACCAGCTTCGAGCAATACTCGCAGGGCACCTTTTACGGTAACGGCTCCCACGACCAGTTCGAGCAGAATTCCCGGAGTTGGGCCCTGTTTACGCACAACGACATTGTCATGGCCAACGACTTTGAACTGACCGTGGGCCTGCGCTACACCTCGGAGAGCAAGTCGATTGACGCCGACCTCAGATCCAGCGACCAGATTTGCCAACCCTTCTCCGGGCGTATGCTCGGATATCTTCAGTCCATGCGGGCTTATCTCGGCGGCTTGCAGGCCTACGCGGGCGGCGTAGACCAGTACGTGCAGCAGCTCGACGGCTTCGTTCAGCAGGCCACCCAGGCGATTCCCAACCCCGCGCTTCAGGCGCAGATCACCCAGGGCGCGGCGCAGGTCAAGGCCGGCGCCAAGCAGTTGTTGCCCGGCGCTGCGGCACTGGCGCAGGGAGGTCAGGGGCTGTTGACCGATCCGGCTGTGGGCGCAGGCATCGCAAGAATTACGTCTTTCGGCTGTATCCCCTTCGTTGATCCGACTCTGGATGGAATCTATTCCGGTTCCCGCGACGAGAGCGAAATCTCCGGCACGGTGCGGCTGTCCCGCCAGGTGGGCGATTACCTGTTGTACGGCGGCTACGCCCGGGGTTACAAGGCCGGAGGTTTCAACATGGATCGCAGCGGTCTGCTGAGCCCCATCCTGACCCTGCTGACCACCGGGACCGCCAACGTGCCTGGCGTTCACGAGTGGGATTTCCGTCCCGAGACCGTTGACGCCTTCGATCTGGGCGCCAAGTTCGAGTTCGAGAATCGACGCGCCACGATGGACGTTAACGTCTTCTACGAGAAATTCGACGACTTCCAGTTGACGGCGTTCACCGGCCTGGCCTTTGAAGCGCTGAACATTGCGGAGGTGACCAGCCAGGGTGTCGAGGTGGAGGCGCGCGGCGTCATTGTTGGAGGCGTTGAAGTCTTCGGCGGCGTTACCTACGCCGACGTCAAATATGGCGAAGGGCCGGAATATGGTGTGCGTTCCGGACAACGAATGACGCACGCGCCGGAGTGGACCAGCGTGGGCGGCGCCACCTTGCGCTTCCCCCTGGGCATGCTCGAGGGCGCCTTGCATGTGGATGCCCGCTATGTCAGCGAGCACAACACGGGCTCTGATCTGGACATCGAAAAGCTCCAGGATGCGTATACGGTGGTCAACGCCAGACTGATGTTGACCCGCCCGGGCTCGCCTCGCTGGACCGTTGATCTGTGGGCGCGGAATCTGTTGGACGAGGAGTTTTTCGTTATCGCGTACGACGCGCCGCTACAGGGTTCCGGCACCGGTCCGGGCTCCACGCAGACCTTCAACGCCTTCCTCGGCAACCCGCGCGAGTACGGGATCAGCCTGCGCTACGAGTTTTAGCCTGCTATGGTTCGACAGGGCTTGCGGTTGCCGCGGCTTGCATTTTTTGCAAAAATGCCGATAATTCGGTAGCTTATGACGAACTTCTCCCAGCACTCTGGCCTGCGGCAGCACACCTTGCGTGGCTCGGTATCCGTATCCGGCATTGGTTTGCACAGCGGTCGCCGTGCACAACTGACCTTGCGGCCTGCGGCGCCGAATACCGGAGTGGTGTTTCGGCGCATGGATCTGGACGGGGAAAGCGAGGTCCCGGCGCGCTACGATTTCATTGTCGATACGCTGCGGGGCACTACGCTGGGAAGCGGCAGGGCGACAGCCGCCACGGTGGAGCATCTGCTGTCGGCGCTGGCCGGACTGGGCGTCGATAACGTTTGGGTTGATCTGGATGGACCCGAAGTGCCGGCGCTGGACGGCAGCGCATCGGCTTTCGTGCTGCTGATCGAGGAGGCCGGGCTGGAACAACAGGAATCGCTCCGAAGCTATATCCGCGTGCTTGAAGAAGTTCGCGTCGAGCAGGGCCGGCACTGGGCGGCGCTGGCGCCCGGCGAAGGCTTCAGCCTGCATTACGAGGGCGACTTCGCGCACCCTGCTTTTGCCCGGGGCGGGTTGGCGCACAGCCTCGAGTTTTCGAGCAGCGCCTACATCGAGCAAATCAGCCGCGCCCGCACCTTCGGTTTCCTGAGCGAGGTGGCCGCCATGAGGAAACACGGCCTGGCACTAGGGGGAAGCTTGCAGAACGCTGTGGTGTTCGATCGCTATCGCGCCATGAACGAAGGCGGCTTGCGCTATTCGAACGAACCGATCCGCCACAAGCTGCTTGACGCCGTGGGCGACCTTTATCTCCTGGGCCGGCCGCTGATCGGCAGGTTCCACTGCTTCGGATCGGGTCACGCCTTGAATGCGCGCCTGATCCAGGAACTCATGAACCGGTCTTCGGCATGGGAGGAACTGGCTTCCCTGCCCACCCATGCGCCCACAGCCCGGCCCGGAAGGGCCGAAGGCTCCACCGTTTTACAGAGCTAGTCACGGCGTTAACCTGATGCGTACCTGTCTGACCGGCCAACCCGAATTCAAGGCCGCCTGCTCCAGGCCGGCGGCCTCGAACCGCAATCGGGCCGCCCATTCCGGCGCGGCCGCGAAAATCGTGAGTATGCCGCCAGGGTCCAGGTTGCTGCCGGCCAAGCCCTCGCGCAGGCTGGGGTGGAGCGCATCGCGAAGCCGTTCGGCCAGCGCCATCTGGTCCCGCGCCCGTTTGGTCAAATCGGATAGCGCGGATGCGACCGGCTCCGGGCGGCCTTTCCGGCGTGCTCTTGTCATGGAGGGCATCTCATGAATTCCTTCCTGTCGAGCGATCTTGCCATGAACTTGAGCATACGAAGACTGCGGAAGAACCCCAACGCCATCTGGACGCTGGCGCTTCTTGCGTGCTCGGCGGCGGGTTTTGTGGCTGGCGTCCTTATGCAGGACCCGGCGCTGCCGTCGGCCATCGAGCGTCTGGCGAAGCTCGAGGCCGCTCTGGTGGCCCAGGACGCGGAATTTGAACAGGCGCGGGTCAATGCCGAGCGGCGAATCGCCGTTGTGACGGCCCGCGCGCAGGAAATGAAAGCGGCCCTGGCGCAAATGGAGACCTGGCAGGGCTCGCTGAGCGAAATACGGGGCGAGTTATCGTTCACGCCGGCCAGCGCCGAAACGGTCGAACCTCCTGTGGCCTATGGCGTGCCCCAGGGCAATGGCGCAATCGACCTGATCGCCGAGTTGAACTTCCTCGCCGCGCGAATGAATCATCGATTCGAGGAATTGCGGAATGTTGCGGACGCGCTCACGGAGGACGGGGCGGAAGCCATGTTTGCGCCTTCCGGCTGGCCTGTGCGGACGCGCCACATCACCTCGCCTCACGGCTACCGCAAGGATCCTTTCAACGGCAAGCGCCGTTGGCATGATGGAGTCGATATCGACGGCGAGATGGGCGATCCCATATACGCTGTGGCGCCGGGCATCGTGACCTGGTCCGGCCGCAGAAACACGTTCGGAGAATTGGTGGAAATCACCCATGCCCGAGGCTACGTGACCCGCTACGCGCATAATTCAGTGAACCTTGTGGCGTTGGGCGAATATGTTCAGCGCGGCCAGGAGATCGCGCGTGTGGGCCGGACCGGACGCGTGAACGGCACCAGCCTGCATTTTGAAGTCCTGCGCGATGGTGTGTCCGTAAATCCGATTGAATTTCTGCGCAAAGCGCCCGAATAGGCGCGCCGTCATTGGGGGGTAATCGATGAATCCCCTGCGAAGGATCATAGGCAGCCGCAATCAGCGGCTGCTCGCAGGCTACGGGAAGATCGCCCGGCGGATCAACGCCCTGGAGCCTGAGCTCGGCAAGGCGTCCGACGCCGGTCTCAAGGAGCGCGCATCGGCGCTGCGCCGCCGCGCCCGCGAGCAGGAAGCGCTGGATGCCTTGTTGCCGGAAGCCTTCGCGCTGGTTCGCGAAGCGAGCGTCCGTACCCTGGGCATGCGGCATTTCGACGTGCAGCTGATGGGCGGCGTCGCGCTTTACCAGGGCAAGATCGCCGAAATGCGCACCGGCGAAGGCAAGACGCTGGTAGCAACCCTTCCGGCCTTCCTCAACTCCCTGGCCGGCGAGAGCGTTCACATCGTTACCGTCAACGACTATCTGGCGCAGCGCGACGCCGACTGGATGGGGCCGGTTTACCGTTTTCTCGGCTGCACGGTGGGGGTGGTAAAGGGCCAGCAGTCCGTCGAGGACAAGCGCGAGGCGTATCTCAGCGACGTCTGTTACGGGACCAACAACGAGTTCGGGTTCGACTATCTGCGCGACAATCTGGCCTTGCGCGCCGAAGACCAGGCTCAGCGGGGCCTGGCGTTTGCGATCGTTGACGAGGTGGACTCGATTCTGATCGACGAGGCGAGAACGCCTCTGATCATTTCCGGACCGGCCGAGGAAAGCACCGAGCTCTACCGCAGGATGAATCGGGTGGCGCCGCGCCTGCGCAAGCAGGAACAGGAAGACGGTCCCGGGGATTTCACGTTGGACGAAAAGGCCCGACAGGCGTACCTCACCGACGAGGGCCACGAGCACGTGGAGAAGCTGCTGGTCCAGGCCGGGCTGATTCAGGCCGGAGGGAGCCTCTACGACGCCTCCAACGTTCGCCTCATGCACCACATGACCGCCGCCTTGCGGGCGCGCTATCTTTTCAAGCGGGATGTGGATTACATCGTGCGCGAAGGGGAAGTGATCATCGTGGACGAGTTCACCGGTCGCACCATGCCGGGCCGCCGCTGGTCGGACGGACTGCATCAGGCGGTGGAGGCCAAGGAGAAAGTCGCCGTGCGCCGGGAAAACCGCACGGTGGCCTCGATCACCTTTCAGAACTACTTCCGCATGTACGAAAAGCTGGCGGGCATGACCGGTACCGCGGACACGGAAGCCTACGAGTTCCAGCAGATCTACGGGCTCGAAGTGGTCGTGGTTCCCACCCACGAGAAGATGATTCGCCGCGACGAACCCGACCTGGTTTTCCTCAACTCGGCCGACAAGTTTGACGCGGTCATCGAGGACATACAGGAAAGCCGTGGGCGCGGGCAGCCCGTGCTGGTGGGCACCGCTTCCATCGAGACCTCGGAACTGCTGTCCGGAAAGCTCGGGGAACTGGGCATTCGGCACCAGGTGCTGAACGCCAAGCAGCATGCGCGCGAGGCGCAAATCATTGCCGAAGCCGGCCGTCCCGGCGTTGTGACCATCGCCACCAACATGGCCGGACGGGGAACGGATATCGTCCTGGGCGGCAACCTGGAGGCCGAGTTGAAAGCTCTTGGCGAGTTTCCCTTGCAGGCCGAGGAAGCATCCTTGAGGGAAGACTGGAAGCAGCGCAACCGGCAGGTGATCGACGCGGGTGGCTTGCGTATCGTTGGCACCGAGCGGCACGAATCCAGGCGCATCGACAACCAGTTGCGTGGACGCTCGGGGCGGCAGGGCGATCCCGGGGCTTCGCGCTTCTACATTTCCCTGGAGGACAGCCTGATGCGGATCTTCGGTGATCCCAAGCGCACTCAGGGCATGTTGTCGTCGGTCGGCATGCGCGAAGGGGAGGCCATCGAGAGCAAGCTGCTGACGCGCCAGATCGAGCGCGCCCAGCGCAAGGTGGAGGAGCACAACTTCGACATCCGCAAGCAGTTGCTGGAGTACGACGACGTCGCCAACGATCAGCGCCGCGTGGTGTACGAGCGGCGCAACGAATTGCTGGGCGCCGGCGACGTGAGCGACATCGTGCAGAGCATGCGCAGCGAGACGGTGATGGATCTCGTAGCCCAGCACATGCCCGAAGACGCCGCTGATCAGGATTGGGACCCCGCCGCCCTGGAGAAAGCTCTGAGCCTGGAACTGGGCGCGCAGGCGCCGGTGGCGGAGTGGCTACAGGGCAATAGCGAAATGGGCGCCGAAGCCGTAGCGGAGCGTGCGATAGATGAGCTGGAGCGGCTCTACCGGCTGAAGACGGCCGCGGTGGCTCCGGAAGCCATGCGTCATATCGAACGCGTCGTCCTGCTTCAGCAGTTGGATCATCACTGGAAAGAGCATCTGGCCGCAATGGATTACCTGCGCCAGGGAATCCACTTGCGGGGTTATGCGCAGCGCAACCCCAAGCAGGAATACAAGCGCGAAGCCTTTGAAATGTTCACGGAGATGCTGGGCATGGTGGCCCGGCAGGTCACCGTGATGCTCAGCAGGGCACAGTTCTCGGAAACGGCGGGGCAGGCTGAGCAGTCGCCTGCTCCGCAGCGCCAACTGCGTCTGCAGCACGAGGAGGCCTCCGCATTGTCCGCACCCGCATCGGGAGCGGCTACCCGGCCGCCGCGCGCCGCCGCTGCCGTTGGCAACCGCCGCCGGGGGGCGCGCTCGCCGGCCCCTTCACCGGTGCAGACCTACCGGCGTTCCCAACCGCGCATCGGCCGCAACGAGCCCTGTCCCTGCGGCTCCGGCAAGAAATACAAGCGTTGCTGCGGCGCCGCCGACGCTGGTCCCCCGCCCGGATAATGCCTGAGGGCGAGGGACCCTACAGGCGGAACGACTTTCCGAGGTACACCGACCGGACCGTGGAGTCTGCCAGCAAAGACTGCGGGTCGCCCGAAGCGATCACCGCGCCCTCATGCAGGATGTAGCCGCGGTTGCATATGCCGAGCGTTTCCCGGACGTTGTGGTCGGTAATCAGCACGCCGATGCCGCGTTGCGCCAGCCCGGCGATGATGCTTTGTATTTCCGCGACCGAAATGGGGTCGATCCCGGCGAACGGCTCGTCCAGCAGGAGATAGCGGGGCGTCCTGGCCAGAGTGCGGGCAATTTCCACCCTGCGCCGCTCTCCGCCCGACAGACTCACGCCCGGCGACTTTCGCACCCTCTGCAACTGAAACTCGTCCAGCAGCCGGTCCAGCTCTTCCCTGCGCGCTCCGCGGCGGAGTTCGCTGCGCAATTCGAGAATGGCGAGAATGTTCTGTTCCACCGAGAGCTTGCGAAATATCGAGGGTTCCTGCGGCAGATAACCCAGCCCGAGCATTGCGCGGCGGTGCACGGGCAGCGTGGTGACGCCGCGGCCGTCCAGCGAAATGGCGCCCGCATCGCAACTCAACAGGCCGGCCACCATGTAGAACGCCGTGGTCTTGCCCGCGCCGTTGGGGCCCAGCAGCCCCACCACCTCCCCGGCGCCGACCTCGAAGGATGCCTTCCTGACGGCCCAGCGCCGACCGAAGCGCTTCGAGATCCGCTCCGCCTTGAGGCTGGAGCCGTCGGGGCTAGTCATCCGGGCTAGCCATCTGCCTGCTGCGAGAAGAACTCGAACAGGAACTGTACCGGCTCTCCGTCCCCCGGCGCCACGGTCACGGTTTCGGCGTTCAGGTCGAAGGTGATCGATTCCCCGCTGACCCGGCTCTCGCTGGTCTCAAGCGCCGCTCCCCCGGTGAACAGGACCAATCCCGACTGCGCCTGGTATTCCACCTGCCGGGCGCTGCCGGTCACCACCCGCTTTCCCTCGTTGAGCATCGTGACCGGATTGCCGCGAATGACCGCACTGGTGAGCTTGTTGTCGAATTTGAGTTCCGCCTCGTCGCAACGGAGCGTGGCGGAGCCGGCGCGAAAGCCGATATTGCCCGAGAACAACCAGGTGGAGTTCCCGAATTCCAGCGATGAGGTTTCGGCGCGGTCCGCCTTGATCTCGAAATCGCCCTGCCGGATGATTACGCCGGTGAAAACGAGGCGGCCCAAGGCGCCGTCGTAGCGCGACCACTCGGCCTGCACGTCCAGGTCCTCGGACGGTTGCCCGGCAAGCGCTTCCTGCGCGCCTGCCTGCATTGCCGGGAGAACCGCGGCCACCGCAAGGATTGCGCAGGCGCTACGGATTGACAGTCGCCTGGACATTGGAGCGAAGTGTAATGGTTTCTTCGGCGACCTCGGCATCGAGGTTATCGGCCTCGAAGACCAGTTCGCCGATACGCATGCGCACCGGCTGGTCGGTATGCGCCGTCATGCCTTCCACGTCCAGTGTCAGATGTTCGCCGGTAATCGACGGCGCGTTCGCATCGCCGCCGGCGCGCCGGAAACTCACGTCCCCCGTAAGCGTTACCGTGGTTCCCCTTGCTTGCACCCGGGCATGCCTGGCCCTGGCCACCCAGGCGCTGGAAGGGCCGAGTTCGAGGCGCAGATTGCCTTGCGCCGAGAGGTCCGCGCTCTCGTGCGGGAGCAGCGCCGAATCAGCCACAAGCGAAAAGGTTGGCGGGTCTCCCCGGCGAATCGAAACGTCCTCGAGCTGCAGCGCGGGGTCCTCGCGTCCTCGCCTTGCGCTGCCGGCCTGGATTTCCATTGCCGGGAGCCCGTCCTCGCCGGTGAGCGCCACGCGGGCGCCGCTAAAAAAGTAGTTGCCGGACAATTCCACCCGTTCCGGTGCAGGGCTGTTCCCGCCGCGATAGTTCAACAGCAGGCTGGAGGCGGCCAGACCGGTCACCAGCAGCGCCGGGAACAGATGGCGCTTGCGAATCATCCCCGCGCCGCCAGAAGAAAGTCGCACACTTCCCGCACCGCGCCCCGGCCGCCGCGGGCAGAAGTGACCCAGTGCGCCTCGGCCCGGACATCGGGGTGGGCGTCGGCTACGGCTATCGCCAGGCCGGCCTCCCGCATTGCCGGCAGGTCCGGGATATCGTCGCCCACAAACGCCGCCTCATGCGGCTTGATCAACAATTCCTGAAGCATTTGCGCCAGCGCCGCCTGCTTGTCCCTGCAGCGCAAGGCCGTGCGCCGGATACCCAGCTCGCCCAGCCGCAGCCGCAATCCATAACTGTCGCGCCCGGAAATTACGCCGAGTTCAAGTCCCGCCTTCAGCGCCTGCCGTATTCCGTAGCCGTCCTTCACGGAAAAGCTCATGGCCCATTCGCGGCCGCTTGCATCGGCGATATGGATGCGCCCGTCGGTCAGCACTCCGTCGGCGTCCAGCGCCAGCAGCCGTATCTTCGACGCGCGCGCGCGCAAGTCAGTCGGCGCGGTCATCACACTACGCCGGCCCGCATCAGGTCATGGATGTTGAAAGCCCCCACGAGAAGCCCATTGGACACGACCAGCAGCGCGGTGATCTTGCGCTGCTTCATTTCCGCCACCGCGGAGGAAGCCAGCAGCTCGGGCGCCACCGTCCAGCCTCCCCGGGTCATCACGTCGGACATGCGCGTCGCCTTGATGTCCACGTCCTGGTCCATTGCGCGCCTGAGGTCGCCGTCGGTGAATACGCCCAGCGGGCGTCCGGCCTGATCGGTTACCGCGGTCATTCCAAGCCCCTTGCGGCTCATCTCCAAAAGCCCCTCGGCCAGTGTGACGTCGGGGGCGACCTGGGGGATTTCCAGGCCGGTGCGCATGATGTCCGAAACGGTTACCAGTAAACGCCGGCCCAGCCGCCCGCCCGGATGGGTGCGCGCGAACTCCTCGGTCGTAAACCCGCGCGCCTTGAGCAGCGCCACCGCCAGGGCGTCTCCCAGAGCCAGCGCAGCGGTGGTGCTGGACGTGGGCGCGAGGTTGAGCGGACAGGCTTCTTCCTCCACATGAGTATCCAGTACCGCGGCCGCTTTTTGCGCCAGGTTCGAGCCCTTCTGTCCGGTCATCGCAATCAACGGAACGCCGGCGCGCTCGAGCAGCGGCAACAGGCGCAGGATCTCGTCGGTTTCGCCGGAATTGGAGAGCGCCACTACGACGTCATGGGACGTGATCATGCCGAGGTCGCCGTGGCTGGCCTCGCCGGGATGCATGAAGAAGGCGGGCGTGCCGGTGCTGGCCAGCGTGGCGGCGATCTTGCCGGCGATATGACCCGATTTCCCCATGCCGGTCACCACCACGCGGCCGTGGGTCGCCAGACAGAGGCGGCAGGCTTCGCTGAAGTCCCTGTCCAGGCGCTTCTCGAGGTCCGCCACGGCGCTGGCCTCCATCCTCAGGACCCGGCGCGCGTCCACGATGAATGACATGTTATCGGGCATGGGCCGCCATGATAATCCGGTCGGCCGGAAATTCGCGCAGCTCGACTCGCACATTTCGCCAGCAGTTGCGCCTTCGGTGGCCTTTCTTCCCTGCGCGCAATCGCGTTCCCTCTCTGTGGGGACACGCTACGGGCACGTCCTTGTGAGCTCTGCTCGGGCATCCTGCCCTCGCAAGGTCCCCACAGAGAGGGAACGCGATTGCGCGCAACCTGATGCGCGGGGGAGAAGAAACTCGCCCCCAAGACAACAGGCGGACTACTCGGCGAGGGCGATCACGAGGGCCATGTAGCTGGCGAACGGAAGCAACAGGCTGGCGCTCCAGGCGCGTCCGAGCGCGCCGCGCCAGCGGCAGATCACCGCCAGGAGCACAAACCAGAACGTGAATCCCAACAGCATGGGAACATGAAGGGTCAGCAACGCGGGCGAGAAGCCCGAAGGAGCGATTGCGCCGGCAATGCCTATGACTACGAGAAGATTGAAAATATTGGACCCGACCACGTTCCCCAGGGCGATTTCCGATTCGCGCTTGATCGCCCCGGCAACCGTGATCGCCAGTTCCGGGAGGCTGGTGCCGATGGCGACGATCGTGGCGCCGATCACCAGTTCGCTCACTCCCGCGATCCGCGCCACTTCCTGCGCGGCCCGCACCAGCGCTTCCGCCCCCAGCAGCAAGAGCGCCAGGCCGCCGCCGGCGTAGATCACGTTTCTTGCCATGCTGCGGCGGCCACGCCGCGCCGCGCCGGATCCTGAGGCCCCCGGGTTCGAGCCGCTTTTGCGAATCAGCAGCCAGCTTGTTGCCGGCAGGGCGGCCAGCAACACCAGGGCGTCCAGGCGCGAAAGATAGCCGTTGAAGAGCAGCAGGCAGGCCAGCAGGGTGATCCCCGCCATGGTCCATAGCTCCACCCTCGCCGGCGCCCGGTCGGGCCGCAGGCCCATAAGCAGAATCCCGGCGCCCAGCACCAGGCCGATATTGGCGATGTTCGAGCCCACCGCGTTGCCCAGCGCCAGTTCGACGCTGCCCCGCAAGGCCGCTACCGCGGCGACGATGGCTTCCGGGAGAGAGGTGGCGAAGCCGGCCAGGAACAGCCCCACCAGCATCGGCGACACATCCAGGCGCCGCGCTCCGTCGGCGGCCCCGTCAATGAACGTTTTTGCCCCGAACGCCAGAAGTGCCAGACCGATCGCGCCCACCGACAACCATAGATAGAAACCGCTCACAGCTGAGCGCAGCCTGTGGCGGCGTTGACCCCGGCGCGCGCGGCCTCGGATTGCAGATAAAATTCTTTTGATGACACCGGGGGAAATTTCCGCACTGATTTCGGCGCAGTTGCCCGACTGCGAGGTGACTGTCGAAAGCGAGGATAACACGCACTTCGAGGCCACCGTGGTAAGCGCTGCCTTTGCGGGCCTTTCCCGGCTTGGCCGTCATCGCCTCGTATACCAGGCCCTGGGAACGCGCATGGGCACGGAGATCCATGCCCTGTCGATTCGCACCCATACGCCCGAAGAATGGCTCCGCCTGAACCAGGCCGAGGAAGAGTTGCCGCGTGGATAAATTTGTCGTTTCCGGCGGCAGTACGCTGGACGGCGAGGTGGCTATTTCCGGCGCAAAGAACGCCGCCCTGCCGATGCTGGCGGCCTCTCTGCTCAGTGCCGAGCCGCTCAGGCTCGGCAACCTGCCCGATCTGCGCGACGTGCATACCATGCTTGGCCTGTTGAAGATACTGGGGGCCGAAGTAAGCGGCGCGGCTCCGGGGAGAACCTGCGTTTCGCTGGCCGATCCCGAGTCCCTGTCCGCGCCGTACGATCTGGTGCGCGCCATGCGGGCCTCGGTCCTCGTGCTGGGTCCGCTGCTGGGCCGCTTTGGGCGCGCCGACGTTTCCCTGCCCGGCGGTTGCGCCATCGGCGCCCGTCCCGTCGACATCCACGTTGACGCGCTGCGCAGCATGGGCGCCGAGGTCGAGATCCGCGGGGGGTATATCTCCGCGCGCAGCAACGGCCTGCGCGGCGCGCGAATCGACCTGCCGCTGCCTACCGTTACCGGCACGGAGAACATCATGATGGCGGCGGTCCTGGCCGACGGCGATACGGTAATAGAGAACGCCGCGCGCGAGCCCGAGGTGTGCGACCTCGCGGGTTGCCTCAACGCAATGGGCGCGAAAATTTCCGGCGCCGGAGGATCAAGAATAACGATAAGAGGCGTCCGGCGATTGCACGGCGCCGAGCGAGCAATCTCGCCGGACCGGATCGAGGCGGGCACCTACCTGGTGGCGGGGGCCATGACGGGCGGTCGGGTGACGCTCCGTTTCAATGGCCAGCTTGCCCTGGGCGAAGTGACGGCGGCGCTGCGCGGCACGGGTGCGAAACTTCGCCTCGGCGACGGTTTCGTGGAACTCGAGATGGCTGGGCGCAGACCCCGTTCCGTCAACGTGGCGACCGCGCCCTGGCCCGGATTTCCTACCGACATGCAGGCGCAGTTTACGGCGCTTAACGCCGTCGCAAGCGGACAAGCGCTGGTTCGGGAGAGCGTGTTCGAACAGCGCTTCATGCATGTTGCCGAACTCAGGCGCATGGGCGCCGATATCGAGCCGCTGGGACGCGAGGTGCTGATACGCGGCGTTCGGCGGCTGCAGGCCGCCCCGGTCATGGCTACGGACTTGCGGGCTTCCGCAAGCCTGGTGCTGGCGGCGCTGGTTGCGGAGGGCGAAACGGTGATTCACAGGGTTTACCACGTGGACCGCGGGTACGAGCGAATCGAAGAGAAGTTCAGCGCCCTTGGGGCGGAAATCCGGCGCGTATAATTCGCCCCATGATCCTGTATTCCAGTCCGTCCAATCTGCACAGTCACCGGGTTCGAGTAGTTGTAGCGGAGAAGAACATAGGGGTCCGGATTGTTCAGGTGCGCGGCGGCAGCCTGCCGCACGACATACAACTGCTCAATCCCTATAACACCTTGCCGACGCTGGTCGACCGCGAACTGGCCGTCTACAACTCCCGCATAATCATCAATTACCTGGACGAACGCTTCCCGCAGCCGCCGCTGATGCCCGTGGATCCCAAGCGCCGGGCGCATTTTCGCCTTGCCCTGCACCGCATCGAAAACGACTTCTACGACCTTGCCGCAAAACTTGAGTCCAGCGGCGGCGAGGCTGGGAAACGGCAGCTCCACGAGGCCATGATAGAGGTCTCCGAAGCGGTTGAATCCAGCCGCTTTTTTTTGGGCGAAGAGTTTTCGCTGGTGGATTGCAGCCTGGCGCCCCTTCTGTGGAGACTGCACAGCTACGGCATCGACCCCGGCCCTCGCGCCGACGCGTTGTACGGCTACATGAGGCGCATCTTCAGCCGCCCGGCGTTCACTGAGGGCCTGTCCGAGCTGGAGCGCGACATGCGCCCGGAAGCCGCTTGAAGCGCCGTTGCGCGTTGAAGCCCCGGCCAAGGTTTCGACGAGCCCCACGAGCCCCATGAGCCCGAAAGAGCTTTCGCTGCGTCCCTACCTGCTGCGCGCGGTGCATGAGTGGATCACCGATGGGGGAGATACCCCGCAGGTTGTGGTGCAGGCCGACGGCGAGGACGTGCGGGTGCCCCGGGACCGGGTCAAGGACGGCCGCCTGGTCCTGAACATCAGCTATCAGGCGACGCGCAACCTGCAAATCGGCCAGGAAATCCTGAGCTTCGAGGCGCGCTTCGGCGGAGTGGCGCGGTCGGTTTCCGTGCCGCTGGACGCGGTGCTGTGCATCTATTCGCGCGAAACGGGTCAGGGCGTAGTGCTGACCGATCAGCTGGGGGCCTCCTTCGAACCAGCCGACGGCCCGGCGACGCCTCCTCGTCCGCGCGGCGCGCCGAAGTTGCGCGTGGTCAAGTAAGGGCGTCGTCCAGCAGGCGGCACAGGCAATGGATGGTGAGCAGGTGAATTTCCTGAATCCTTGCGGTGCGGGAATGCGGAACCCGCAATTCCACGTCGTTTTCCTCAAGCGCCTCCGATAACCGCCCGCCATCCCGGCCGGTGAGCGCCACCACCCGCATGCCGGCGCGGTGCGCTGCGTCAACGGCCGCCGTTACGTTGGCCGATTCACCCGATGTGCTGATCGCCAGCAGGATGTCGCCCGGCCTCCCCAGTCCGCTCACCTGCCGCGCAAAGACTTCGCGGTAATCCCGATCATTGGCGATTGAAGTGAGTGTGGAGGCATCGGTAGTAAGCGCTATGGCTGCAAGGCTTGCGCGCTCGGTTTCAAAGCGGTTCAGCAACTCGGAGGCAAAGTGCTGGGCATCCGCCGCGGACCCGCCGTTGCCGCAACTCAAGACCTTGCATCCGGCTTGGAGGCTGGCGATGATCAGCCGGGCCGCCTCGGTGATCGGGTCGGCCAGAGTGCTTGCCGCTCGCCGGTTGGCCTCCAGACTCTCGGCAAATTCGGATATGACTTGGTCAGCGTCCATCAAACTGCACGGCGTTGCGGATCCAGCGGATTCCCGCCTGGGGCCCGCGGGTCAATATGCCCACGACATCAAAGCGAAGCATCATACCGCCGAACCGGGGATTCTCGCCAATGAAACACCTTGCCGTTCGGGTAAGGCAGCGCATTTTTCGGGCGGTAAGCGTGGCCTCCGGAGACCCGGCCCGGGCGCTTCGGCGTGACCGCACCTCCACGAAGACCAGGCAAGCGCCCTCGCGCATGACCAGGTCCAGCTCGCCGTAGCGGCTGCGATAGTTGGCGGCCACAAACGTCAGGCCTTTCGCCTCGAGGTATCGCCGCGCCTGGCGTTCGGCTTCCGGCCCGGCGCCACGCCCTAGCGCGCTGTCCCGCGGGCTCCGCCTGGTTGTCCGTCCACGATTTGCGTCCATGCCAACTCCCTTTCCAGGCTACCGCCCGGCGCGCGGTAAATGGTTCCCGTGAGGCCCTGGATACCCCCTGTCAGCGCTTCCGGCCCGTTGTACAGGGCCAGAGCCAGTTTGAAGCTGTCGTATCCCATCGCAAAAAGGGACACGTTGAAATCCGATTCCGCAAGCATTGAGTCATTCAACTGTCCGTGAAGGAACTGCACGTGTTGATGCGTCAGGATCGGCAGGATCGGCATCTCCAGACCGTTGAGGTCGCGGTTGTCGGGGTGGCCGGGATCATAAATGCTATGGGTAGAGAACACCGGCAAGTCCCCCGAATAGTTGTAGCGCAACTGCGGAACCAGCAACTGGCCCTGCGCCGCGCGGGCCACCACGAAAACCAGGTCCGCATCCTGGCGCCGGCGAGGCTGAAAACCGAGATTTCGCCCCAGTCTGACCTCAAGCTCCCGGGCGCGACGATTGCTGGGGCCGATCTTGAGCAGGCGTCCGATCTGTTCGGAATAGTCGACGGCGGTGGGGCTGTACTGCTCGCGGGCGATCAATCGGCCGCCTGCGGCCTGGTACTCGTCCAGGAAGCTGCGGTAGATTCGCTGGCCCCAGGCGGTTCGCGGATAAAGGGCCAGCGCCCGGTGCAAGCCCCGCTGGATTGCATGGCGCGCCGCCTGACGCGCTTCGTGCTCCGGAGCCAGCGCGAACTCCTCAAAGCGGTCCGGCGCCATGCGCCCGCGCAATCGGTTCAAGGCCAGGGTGGGTAATTCGCCAGCAACCTCCGCGACGCTCTCCACCGAATTCGGGAGCAGCGGCCCCACGATGAATTCCGCCCCTTCGGCTGCCGCACGGGTCCATTGCGTTGCGGCATCGTCGCTGTCAGCAACCTCGTAGAACGCGACCTCGGGCGTCGCGCAGGATGACAGCAGGGCATAACGCGCCGCCAGAAATCCGTCCCTCAGCGATTGCCGAGCGACGCCATACGGCTGCGAGCCCGGCAGCAGCATCGCCAGGCGAGCGGGCGCCCGCGTGCCTTCGCAGACTTCCGGCCTGACCGTGTTCGCCAACAGCGAAACGGCCGGATGATCCGAAAACTTCTCGCGCCAGCCATCCAGAGCCGCGCCCGCGTCAACGGGGTCTCTGGCGAGGCGGTCCGCCAGCAGGGCGAGCTCGACCCAGCCGAGCGCCGCGCCGGTCACGCCGGCCGTTGAAAGTTGCGCCCGGTAGTCGCGCAGCAGCGACCAGGTAAAGCCCGCGGCGCTGTCGTCTCCCTCGGAAAAGTCAGCGCCCAGCCGTGTCAGCTCGCCCAGGGCCTCGGCCGGCTTCCGCAGGGCGAACAACAGTTCCGAGCGGGTGCGAATCAGATCGCCGGCAACATCCGGGAAACTTTGCGCATCAATGCCAGCCAGCCGATCGTAGGCCGCCTGCGGGCCGGTCAGAACGCGTTCGCTGGCGGACGTTGCAAGGGACCAGAGGGCCAGCCAGCGGGGCAGGGGCTCAATGGCCAGCAACTCTTCCAGCGACCGGCGGTGCTGTCCACCTCGTCCCGCTTCGCGGGCCGCCAGGATGCGATAGCGGTTGCGGCCCGGATCCGATGCCCGGCGAACCATCGAAAGGTACACTTGGCGCGCGGCTTCGTAATCTCCGGTCCGTGAAAGCGCCAGCGCCTGTTCTTCGAGGGCGGCCAGTTCTTCGCTGGACGCCGCCATGCGGTCGCCGGTGGCGCAGCCCGCCAGAGCAAGGATCGCCAGACTCGCGAGCGCCGCGATACGGGCGCGCAGCATTGGCGCGGGCGCGCATCCTGCCGAGCGCCTGTTGGCACGCCGCTTTCCAGGCAAGTAGGTGATCATATGGCTATGGCAGTTGAGAGGGTGAAGGAACTTCAGCCGCCAACAGGAGCGGGGGCCCTGATTGTCGCCGCCACTCCAATTGGCAACCTCGGCGATGTTAGCACGCGGCTGAAGACCGCCCTGCGCGAGGCCGCGAAGGTAGCGGCGGAAGACACGCGCCGCGCTGCCAGACTGCTTGAGAGCGTGGGCGCCCGCGCCCGCCTGGTGTCCTTGCACGCCCACAACGAGCGCTCGCGGATTGCGCAACTCCTCGAGGGAGTGCGCCAGGGAGAGGACCTGCTCCTGCTTTGCGACGCTGGCACGCCGGGAATCAGCGATCCGGGAATGCGGCTGGTGGGCGAGGCCCGGCGTTCGGGCGTCCGCGTTACTCCGCTGCCCGGCCCCTGCGCCGCCGTCGCCGCTTTGTCCATTGCCGGCTTTCCGGCCGACCGGTTTCGCTTCGAGGGGTTTCTGCCGGCCCGAAAGGTGGCCCGGCGGGCGCGTCTTGAGCAACTTGAGTCGGTTCCGGAGACGCTGGTTTTCTACGAGGCCGTTCATCGGCTGAGCGCTGCGCTTGAGGACATTCGCGAGGCATTCGGCGCCGGGCGCCGCGCGGTCCTCGTCCGTGAAATGACCAAGCTGCATGAAAGCGTCTACGGGGAAACGCTGGATGACTTGTGCCGAAAGGCGGCATCGGGAACGATTGTTTCCAAGGGCGAGTTCACCTTGGTGGTTGGCGGGGCCGACAGGCCGGATGGGCACGAGGATGCCGCAGCACTGGATTCGGTTCTCAACCTGTTGCTGGACGAGCTCTCGACACGGCAGGCGGCGCGCCTTGGCGCCGAGTTGACCGGAGCGCCACGCCGCGCCGCCTACCAACGCGCACTGGAACTCAGTCGTTCGAGAAAGCTCCCCACGGAAAAATAGCGCCTGTCTGCGCTTCCCTAAAGGAGGGAGCGCGAAAGCGCGCATCGCAGCGCGCAGGGACAAAATCCGCCGCTCAAGCCGATCAAAACGCTCCCAGGTCTCCCGGCGAAGTCGTTCCACGTCCGCCTTGGTAGCTTTGCCGAGTTGCTCGACATCCGCCTTGGTGGCAAGCTGCCGGCCGTGTTGATGAATGGCCCGGGATATGGCTTCCGCGGGCTCCCGCTCCAGACCGGCCGATTCGATGTCCTGCGCCATCTGCAAGGTATTGTGGTCCAATTCCATGGCAACCTCCTTATGTTGTCACCTGTCATCCGGCAGCAGCCGGGTTGCCACCGCCATGTGCCGCGCAGTATAGCACTCCCCGCAAAATCCCGTGCGACTGACTCACTCGACTGTAGAGAGCCCATAAAGTGTACGGTCGCATCTTCGAGCGTTTCCTGTATCTGGAGGATTCTGGATGGGCGTGGCGAAGCCGCATCTTGCCGAAGCTGGAGGGGTACGAATGACGAAAGAGATTACTTACAAGGAGCCGCGCTCCATCATTTTGTGGATGGACGCGGCGTTGAAAAAGGAATGGCAGAAATGGGCTGCGATCCCCGTGAAGCCGGATATGGTGCCGGAGTACGAGGAAGCCCAAGCGTGGGGATACGTCGTCGCCGGATACTCCCTGATCGAGCAGGGCCTCAAAGCAGTTTTGCACATGCGCGGCGCCAATCCACCGAAGATGCACGCGCTGTTCTGCCTGTTCAAAGAACTTTCAGAGGAAGACAAGGACGTGCTGCGCGCCTATTTCGACGACTTCCGCCAGAGCTTTCCCGGGATTGGATATTTCCCGCTAAAGACGCTCGATGCATTTCTTGAAAATCTGGATGGCACCAAGAATGATCGAGGTCACTACGCCGGGTCGTTCGACTGGCGCTATTACCCAATTGAGGAAGGAAGCGGAGCCGCCATGCCTTTGGTCAACATCAATGTAATGCATGAAATTGTTTACGGATGCATCCGGTTGGTCGAATCTCTCGACAAACAAGACGATTCGGCAAGTAAAGCCACCTATAGCTGTCGGCTTCAGTGGAAACGATTACCTCGCTACAAAGACTGGCTGTTTGCCCGGATGAACTCGCCCGGGTGGGACATCGAAAAGGACTGCATTGAAATCTTGTGGGGGCCGGATTACAGCGACCGTCACGATTATCTGGTTTTCCAAAACGGTCAGACCAAGCTCTTCTTTGCGCCACTCCCTGATACAGAAGATGTCAACCTTGTCATCAAGGACATGCGGCCTCAGCTGGAACCGTTCAGCCGTGGGAAAAGCTTCCAGAGCACTGGTGTCACTCTAACAAGTCCGCACGTCGGTCAAGAAGCGACATCCTGTCACTTGATGTATTAGTGTGGGCTGAGTATGGAGAACTCGAAGGACTCATTACAGATTGGAGACTCAAGCATGACTCCCTATCAAGACTTGTGGGAATGGCTCCGGAAAGCTGATGAATAAGCCCGGCAACGTGCAACCGATCCGGTCTGCTCCGCCAGCGGCCAGCACGGGGGGCGGAAATGGCAATGGTGGTCGGCTGCGGGCGATAGAAGAGCGATTGACGCGAATTGAAACAGAAATGCGGCGCAATGCGGCGCTTGGCGACCAAGCACTACATTGAGGAAAAGCTCAACGGGCAACTCAAGTGGATCATTGGCACACTACTTGTCGCTGTTATTGCTATCGCCGCCATCGCTCGCATTTTCTAGCGGGATTGTGACTATTCGATATATTCCTTGAATATCTTTCCCGCTATGTTTCATCGGCGGCAGGTTGATTGGCTCGCGCATTGGTGATCGTGGGTTCCATCGATAGCTGCCTTCGCCAATCGGCAATTACATCGGGTGCAATGCCGAGGGCCGCAGCGGCGGCTTCTTCGATTGCCTTCCGGGCTTCGCACTCCTCTGCTTGCCGCATGGGCAGCAGTTCCATTTCACAGACCCGCTCGAAGGCGGCCTGTAAAGACACCAAAGCGGGGTTGTCCGGCTTCGGGCAAGGCACAGCCTTCAAGTGTTTAATCGACCATTTCGGGTAGGTCAACTCCTTTGATCTTCTATTGAGCAGCAGAATGCGTCCAGGGGTGCTGTTCCACCATGCGCAAAGCGCCTGCTCATAGAAGTGGTCTGCCCCTTTGGCCGGTATCCAGCCGAAACCGAATGTTGCGGTCTCGCTCCACAACGCTGTCACGCGCCCACTTACGGTATTGCAGCGTGTGGCCAACATCAGGTTTGACTTACTGGCCAAGACGTTCTCGTACAGGTGCGCTCGCCGGCCGCCGGGTACAACGCTTTGCTCGGGAATATCCCGCAAGGTTCGTCTGATTTCGGCCGAAACGCTGTCAAAAATACGAACCTGCCCGATGGCCTCATCTTCTACCGTACGCCTCCAGGAATCCTGAGCGGCTTGTCCTGACGCTCCTGTCTTCAGCACCAATCCGGCAGGAACCAATTCGCGGCGCCGCTCCAACTGCCGCGCGATTTCGGTAAGCTCTCCGTTGTACCACTGCGCAGGCGTCCAGTCTCCGGCCAGGACACGTTCAGCCGGCCAGACGCAGACACGGCCCCACCCCTCTGCCTTGCCCTCAACGATGGCATCGGCTGCCTTGATGGCAGCTTCGGCACTATCCGGCATGAGCCGCAGCGAAACGAACTCTGTGGGCGCTCGCTCGCCTTGCGGGCGTCGTCGGCAGATCAGCAGGCATTCGTGGATGCTGGTGTTCTCGGAGAAGTTGATCCGCTTGGGATCATGGCTGGTCACAATCCGTTCGACGTGAAATCGCTCGGCGAGAAAGCGGCGTTCTTCAACACCCGAAGCCCCTATGCAGGCGGTGGCCGGAATCACCTTGGCCAGCACGCCGCGGCCGGTTCGCAGAAGCTGGTCGGCGAGCGGCGTAAAGAACGTGCGGATGCTGTTGGTCGTAATGACCTGTCCCGCTGCCGGGTCGCGGGCGATGAGCCGGTCGCGGATGTCGAGTTCGTGCCGCTGCATGGCCTTCGTGGCCTCGGTGCCGAACTTTCGGCCCCGCTTGCGGTTGTCCGTGAACGGCGCGTTCATGATCACCGCGTCGAGGTCGCGCAAAGGAAATCGGATCTCCGCGCTTTCGTTGACCTGCGCCCCGTCAAGAGCATCGAGTGATCGCCGCGCCGCGGTCATGGCATGCAAGTCCGTCGCGTCCCCGGCTGCCGTCAGGATTTCCAGAGAACCCGCCTTCGCCGTTCCGTCCGGCTGCGGGCCGTGCGGCATGGTGACCAGGTTCATGCGTTCGTAATCGACGGTCGGAGCGCCGAGCGTCATGTTGCAGGCGGCAAGCTGGATGCCGTGCTGGTTGATGTCGAGGCCGCAGAGCACGTCCTCCACGAGCCGCTTGTGCAGGGCGTTTCGGTCCTCGCCGCTCAACTCCTTCGCCTGCGCCACGCGGGACTTGATGGTTTGCAGCGCCGCCATCAGCAGTGTCCCGGTTCCGCAAGCCGGATCAATGATGCGGAGTTTCGCAACCGCCTCCGGGTCGGACCAGTCGATCAGTTCGCGGGTGAACGCGAGCCGTGCCAGCATTACCGCCGACAGGTTGTTCGTATAGAAAGCCCCGTCGCTCTTCGCCGAGCCGAGGATGCGGTGGTAGAGCGGCCCGGCGTGGTCGTAGCCGAGCTCGCTCAAGGAGTCGGCGACGCGGTTGGCGCACTCGGCGAGCGTGCGGATGGCGTCGTTGATCGCCCCGCCGTCGCGCAACGCGCCAAGCACAGCGAGCGCCGGACGGAATACCGGCGCATAGTCTTTCTCGAGAATCGCCTCCCAGGCGTCTTCGAGAATTTCTCTGGGGTCATTATCTCCCGCCACCTTGTCGAGCCGCATGATGGTGGTGCGCATCTCCGGCTCGTCGCGCAGGCGGCGCTGCAACAGGCAGGCGTTGCAGAGCATGAGCGCGGCGACCGTGCATATCCCCTTGGCGCCGCCGTCGTCCTCCGGCACGAGGTCGAGGGCTTGCGCCAGCGGCTCCTCCAGGAATTCTTCCTGTAGCGCGGCGCTGGCCCGCCGCACCGCATCGGCGATTTCGTCGGCAACGAGCTGGCCGGGTTTGCCGAGCCCCGAGGCCGCCGCGACATGGGCGTAAATTCCCTGCTCCGCCTCCTTCAAGTCCAGTTCGCGCTGGATGTTGTATTCGTCCGGGGTCTCGCGCACCCCGCCGTCGGTGGGTTCTCCCGGGGCCTTCGCCTCGGTCTGTTCATAGACCTTGACGAAGTTGGCGGGCGACTCCGCCAAGCGCCCGTCGTGGGCCTGGAGCGCACGCAGGAACCGCCCCACCGTCTGGTAGCCCGCAGCGCCCCGCTCAAGCGCCGACGCCACGTCCTTGCCCGGCTCGACGACCACGGGAATGATGATGTAGCCGAAGCGCTTGCCCGGCGCCTTGCGCATGACGCGCCCCACCGCCTGGACCACATCCACCTGACTGTCCCGGGGGTCGAGGAACGCCACCGCGTCGAGCGACGGCACGTCCACCCCCTCCGTGAAGAGCTTGACGTTGCAGACCACCCGGCATTCGCCTTCCCGGTTGGCCGCCGCCAGCTTCCGCAGTTCCTGGTTGCGCCGCAAGGCGCTCGCGGAAGCGTCGAGGTGCTGCGCGGTGACCTTCATCGCCCGCCCGTCCCGCATCCGCCGCGTGGTCGCCCGCAGCACCTCGCTCTCCTTCAGCGCCTCCGCGTACCACTTCGAGCGCCGGATGCTGTTCGCGAACGCCAAGGTGCGCGGCAGCTTGCCGGGCTGTTCCAGCGCCTTGCCCTCGGTGACGCCGTTAACGGCAAGGGAGACCCCAAGCACCCGCGTCATGTCGTTGGTCGTGGGGGACTGCTTGGCTTTTGGCGAGGGGTCCAGCCCTTCCAGCCGCCGCCGCAGCCCCGGCGTCACGCTGCCTTGGCTGATGCCGAGGACGATCACCCGGTAGTCGGAGAGCATGGCGTGCTCCACCGCCTTGGCGAACGGCAGCCGGTGGAGTTCCGGCCCATAGACGCGGTAATCACCCATGTCGATGACTTCGATGCCCTTTGCGGCCAGCTTGCCCTTGGACCGCTCGGTGTAGAGCCGCGGCGTGGCCGTCATGTAGAGGCGCTTGCGGGCTTGCAGGCCCGCATCGTCGTGGAACGCCTGAAAATCGACCTTGCGGCCGCCCCGCTGCGTCCGGCCGTCGAGAATGGCGCCGGTCGTGCGATGCGCCTCGTCCGCGATGGCCAGGTCGAACGCCGGCGCGTCATGCAGCGCCTGGGCTTCGATCACCCGCCCCAAGGAATGGTAGGTGCAGAAGACCACGCGGGTGGTACCCTTGCCGTGGAGCGAGGCGGCGATTTCAACCGGGTCGGTCGTGACCGGGCACTCCAACTCGGATACCCGGATGTCCTCGTTCTCGTTGCGTCCGCCCGCCGTCGAGTCGGAGCACACCACGATGCAGTCGAGCGGGCGCGTGGTCTGCCGCAGCCACTCCCGCCGCGCTTGGGAGACGAGCGCGATGGTCGGGTCGGCGAAGAGAATGCGCTGCCCGTCATCCAGGAGCCGCTCGGCGATGCGCAGGGAAGTGAAGGTCTTGCCGGTGCCGCAGGCCATCATGAGGCGGCCCCGATCATGGTTCAGAAGCCCGGTGACCGTGTCCTCAATGGCCTCCTCCTGAAGCGGCCACGGCTCCTGCACTGGCCGCTTCGCATCCTTCTCTTCCACCTGAACGTCGAGGCGCTGCCTGAAGTCGATCTGCCTGACTGCCGGGTTGGCGTTCTGAATGGCGCGCTCCGCGTTCGGCCCCCACCGGCAGGTGGCCACAACCCAGCGCAGGCGGAAGACCGCCTGCTGGGAGCCGCCAAGAAACTTGTCGATTGCGCCCTTGCCGAGCACATGCCGGTCGTCGTAGCACTTGCACTGAATGGCGACCCACTCGCCCGAGTTCAGCCGCGCCACCAGATCGATCCCGATGTCCCGCCCGTCCAGTCCGGTCAACTCCTCGCGCTCGGGCCAGTCGGGCCAGCGCCAGATCCTTTCGATCTCGAACTCGGGTTCCTGAAGCGCCACCCGCATGAACAACTGTTCGAACCAGCGCCCTTTCTCGGCCTCGTCGCGGCTCTCCTCGCGGATGCGCTCAAGAATGACGCGCGCGCTCGGCCTTCCGGCGAGATCAAGGCTGCTCTGGGCTGCTGTCATTGCTGGTGTTCGGCGGCGCGCTCGTCAAGGAAGAGATCTGGACAGGCGCGTCGCTTCGCTTCGTCCGAATTATCCACGAAATGCCGTGCGCGCAAGCGCGAAACCCTCTTGAAGGCGCACTCACGACCGGATACTTTAATGTGCTCTAAAACCGGATGCTTCTGTTTGTCCGCAACATCCCTGAGGCGCGCGAGGTAAAACTTGCGACGCATATAATGGATGTCCGATCTGACGGGCGCTCTCCGCCATGCCAAAGACATCCCTTTTTACCTCCGAGTCGGTTTCCAGCGGCCATCCCGACAAACTGGCGGACCAAGTTGCGGACGGGGTTCTCGATGCCATTATTGCTCAGGACGAAGATGCGCGCGTTGCCGCCGAGGTGCTGGTCAAGACCGGATTCGTTCTGGTGGCCGGGGAAATCACCACGTTCACCTGGGTCGATCTGGAAGCGCTGGTGCGGAAGTTGATCATTAGCGTGGGTTACAACGGTTCGGACCTGGGCTTCGACGGCGCCACCTGCGGGGTGCTCAACGCGATCGGCAAGCAATCGCCGGACATTCGAAGGGGGGTCAATGCGGGTGAAGGCAAGCCGCTGGGGGCAGGAGATCAGGGCATGATGTTCGGCTTCGCCTGCAAGGACACTCCCTCGCTCATGCCGGCGCCCATTGATCTGGCCCACCGACTGATGCGCCGGCACGCCGAGTTGCGGGAGTCGGGCAAGTTGCCCTGGCTGCGTCCGGACGGCAAGGCGCAGGTTACGGTGCGCTACGAGGACTACCGTCCGGTTGCGGTTAGCGACGTAGTCCTGTCTACGCAGCATGCTCCGGAAGTCTGGCCTGACAGTTCTGCGCGGGGCGAGTGCCCGCGGGATTTCCGCGAGGCGGTGATCGAAGAACTCATCAAACCGGTCCTCGGTCCCGAATGGCTGCGCGGGCCGATCAATTACCTGGTCAATCCTGCGGGCCGCTTTGTGGAAGGCGGACCGCAGGCGGATTGCGGGCTCACCGGACGCAAGATCATCGTGGATACCTACGGCGGCATGGCCCGCCACGGTGGCGGCGCCTTTTCCGGCAAGGACCCTTCCAAGGTGGACCGGTCCGCAGCCTATGCGGTCCGTCACGTTGCCAAGAATATCGTGGCGGCCGGCCTCGCCGAGCGCTGCGAGGTGCAGGTTTGCTACGCCATCGGACGGCCGGAGCCCGTGGCCGTGGACGTGGAGACCTTCGGCACCGCAACGATAAGCGACGAGCGTTTGCGGACGCTGATGCGCGCCCATTTCGACCTTTCCGTGGAGGGCATCCTCCGGTCGCTGGATCTGCGCCGCCCCATTTACCGTCCGGCGGCCGCGTTCGGTCATTTCGGCCGCGAGGATTGCGGCTTCAGTTGGGAAGCCACGGATCGCGCAGCCGAACTCGCCGACGATGCGCGGGGCGTGAGGGTGGCCTGATCGTGAGGGTGGGTTGATATGGTTTCGACGGCGGTCAAGCAGCTTCACCAGGACTACCAGGTAGCGGATATTTCGCTGGCCGACTTCGGCGAGCGCGAAATCGCCATCGCCCGCAGTGAAATGCCCGGCCTGATGGCGCTGCGCGAGGAATATGGAAACAGCCGTCCGCTGGCCGGAGCGCGAATCGCCGGTTGCCTGCATATGACGGTGCAGACCGCCGTCCTGATCGAAACGCTGATGGAGCTGGGCGCGGAACTGCGCTGGTCATCGTGCAATCGGCTGTCGACGCAGGATCATGCGGCAGCGGCCATGGCCCGCCGGGGCGTGCCGGTTTTTGCCTGGAAGGGCGAAACGGAGGAGGAATACCTGCGCTGCATAGATCGCACGCTGGCCGGCCCGGGAGGCTGGGCGCCCAACCTGCTGCTCGACGATGGCGGCGATCTGACCGTGATCGTTCACGAGGAACATCCCGGGCTGGCAGCTCGGCTGCTGGGCGTAAGCGAAGAAACCACGACCGGCGTGCATCGGCTCTACCAGATGGAGGAAGCCGGCACGCTAAGTTGTCCAGCCATGAACGTCAACGATTCCGTCACCAAGTCCAAGTTCGACAATCTCTACGGTTGTCGGGAGTCGCTGGTGGACGGTATCAAGCGCGCCACCGACGTGATGGTGGCCGGCAAGATCGCCGTAGTGTGCGGCTACGGTGACGTGGGCAAGGGTTGCGCGCAATCGCTGAAGGGGCTGGGAGCGCGGGTGTGGATCACCGAAATCGATCCGATCTGCGCCCTGCAGGCGGCCATGGAGGGATATCCCGTCGTTACCATGGACGAGGCTTGCGCCCAGGGGGACCTGTTCGTGACCGCAACCGGAAACAAGGGCGTGATCACATTCGACCATATGTCGCGCATGAAGGATCAGGCCATCCTGTGCAACATCGGCCATTTCGACGTGGAGATCGACGTGGCGTCGCTGAAGGAATGCCGCTTCGAGGAGATCAAGCCTCAGGTCGATCATGTGATCTTTCCCGACGGCAAGCGCCTGATTCTGCTGGCCGGGGGCCGTCTGGTGAACCTGAGCTGCGCGACCGGCCATCCCAGCTTCGTGATGTCGGCCAGCTTTACCAACCAGGTGCTGGCACAGATCGAACTGCTCGCCGGCAAGGAGTATGAGAATCGCGTCTATACGTTGCCGCGCCGGCTGGACGAAAAAGTGGCGCGGCTGCACCTGCCCAAGCTGGGCGCATCGCTTACCCGCCTCACGCCCGAACAGGCCGAATACCTCGGTATTCCGGAGGCGGGCCCGTTCAAGCCCGAACGCTACCGGTACTAGGGTGCTGCTACCAGGGTGCTGCCGCGTGTTGTCCGCGCATTGTTTCGGGTGCGGCGCGGGACCACGTTGGGGCGGACCAGCCGACGAAGGAGCCGATCATGAAGGTATTTGATTCCTTGCGCGAATACGCCGACGCCATGGAGCGGCAGGGCAAGTTGCTGCGCATCCCGGAAATGGACCAGGACCGCTACGAAATGACGGCTTTTTCGTACCGCCTGGAGGACCGTATGCGGACCTCCGCGCCGGCCTTCCTGGTGGAACGAACGAAGATGAACGGCTGCTGGTACGAAACGCCGGTAATCTGTAATGTTCTCAACAGCTTCAAGACAGTCGCCATGTGCCTGGGCGTGGAAGAGCTCAGCGATGACGAGCGCGAGATGAACCAGGTGGTGGAGCGCGAGTTGCTCAAGCACATGAACGAGAACTACCGCTTCGAGAAGCTGGCCGCCGTGGAAGTTGGCGAGTCCGAAGCGGCCTGCAAGCAGGTCAAGCTGTTCGGAGAGGATGCGGATCTGAACCGTTTCCCCTGGATCATGAACAATCCGGCCGACGGCGGCCGCTTCATAAGCACCGGCTCGGTCATCATGGAAGACCCCGAGATCGGCCGCAACGTGGGAACCTATCGCCTGCAGGTCAAGGGGCCGCAAAAGCTCGGCATCTGCTTTACCGGCCAGAATCACGGCGCGATGATGATGCGCAAGGCCATTGCCCGGGGAAAAAAGAGCGTGCCTTGCGTAGTAGCCACGGGACTGGACCCGATCACCTGGATGATGAGCAGCACTCGCGTGGGCGAGCTTGGGGACGACGAATTCGAGCTGTCGGGCGGTTTCAGGGGCAAGCCGGTGGAGCTGGTAAGGGCCGAGACGAATGCGCTGATGGCGCCGGCGCGCGCCGAAATCGTTATCGAAGGCGAAATCAGCACGGACAAGGAGATGGAAGGCCCGTACGGCGAAATGCTGGGTTACATCGGCGAACCCGCGCCCAATCACTACATGACGGTCAAGGCGATTACCCACCGGGAAAACCCCTGGGTGTACAACATCTGGCCCGGAATCGGCGGCGCCTATCTGACCTGGCCCTGGCAGGTGGGGCACTTCGCCCGCCTGAAACGGATCATGCCCAACCTGGTGAAGCTGCATATGCCGCCCGACATCCCCTCCATGGTGATTGCTTGCATCAACAAGCGCTTGCCGGGCGAAGGGATCGAAGCGGGCCTGCTGATCATGGGCTACCGGATGATCGGTTTCAGCAAGAAGATGATCATCATCCTGGACAAGGACGTGGATCCCACCGACCTCTCCAGGGTAATGCACGCGGTAACCACTCGCTGGCAGCCCTGGCCCGCCAGCCTTACGGTCCGGCAGACGTTTTCCTTCATGATTGATCCCAGCACGCAGCGCAACGCGCTTTCCAGCAAGATTCTGATCGACGCGACGCGGCAACTTCCCGCCGAAGGCGGACCCAGCGTGTTCGCCGAGGACAATCGCACGGTGATGGAAGAGCGCGCCGCGGACGCCTTTGCGCTGGTTGACCAGCGCTGGGAGCAGTATTTCGGGGACTGAACCCGGAGAGGAAGGGCTGGCCCACCATGAGATTTTTCGGCACCGACGGGGTGCGCGGCACCGTGGGGCAATATCCCATGACGGCGGAGTTTGCGCTTCGGCTGGCGGCCGCGGCCGCGCGCGCCCTGCTGCCCCGGGGCGGCAAGGTGGTGATCGGCAAGGACACGCGGGTTTCGGGATACATGTTCGAGTCGGCGCTGGAGGCGGGATTCGTTTCCGCGGGAGTCGATGTGCGGCTCTCCGGGCCGCTGCCCACCCCCGGCGTGGCCCTGCTTACCCGGGAACTGGGCGCCGACCTCGGGGTGGTGATCAGCGCCTCGCACAATGCCTATTCCGACAACGGCATCAAGTTCTTCAAACACGACGGCTTCAAGCTGGCCACCCACGACGAGGCGCGAATCGAAGACCATGTCGGCGACCCTGCGGTGACTCTGGACTCTACCGCCCTGGGACAGGTGCGCCGGGTTGACGACGCCAGGGAGCGCTACGAGCAACACTGTCTCGGTACCGTGCCCGAGGGCATGTCGCTGGAAGGGTTGAAGATCGTCGTCGACTGCGCGCACGGCGCGTCCTATCGCGTGGCGCCGACCACGCTCACGGCGCTGGGCGCGGAACTGGTGCCGCTGGGTTGCTCTCCGAACGGCCGCAACATCAATGACCGCTGCGGCGCCACCCAGCCTGATCTTCTGCGCCGCACCGTGAAGGCGGTGGAAGCCGACCTCGGCATCGCGCTGGACGGCGACGGTGATCGCGTGATCATGGTGGACAACGAAGGGAGGACGCTCAACGGCGATGCGTTGCTTCTGATCCTGGCGCGGTCGCGCCGGGACTCCGGGCGGCTGAAGGGACCGGTGGTGGGCACCGAGATCAGCAGTCTGGCGCTGGAGCGCGCTCTGCGTACGGAGAACATTGCCTTTCGCCGATCGAAGGTCGGCGACCGCCAGGTCGTCAACATGCTCCGTGAGCAGGGCGGCGTGCTGGGTGGAGAGAGTTCGGGCCATGTTCTTTGCCTGGACAAGTCCACCACCGGCGACGGCATGGTCGTGGCCCTGGAAGTGCTGGCCGCCATGCGCCACAATCGCTGTTCGCTGGCGGATCTGGCCGTGCATATGCCGCACATCGAGCAAACCAATCTCAGCGTCCCGTCAAACGGCGTGGACGCGCTGGAGCACCCGGCGGTGAGCCTTGCCGTGCGCAAGGCCCGCGAGCTGCTGGGCGAGGACGGCCGCATTGTCGTGCGGCGTTCGGGCACCGAGCCGGTGGTGCGCGTCATGGCTGAGGGGTCGGACCGGTCCCGGGTGATGCAGGCGGCGGCGGGCGTGGAACGGGCGCTCAACGCCCGCAATGCAGCGGCATAGCGACTCATGGATACGGTGAATCGCCGCCGCATCGTGGCGGGCAACTGGAAAATGCACGGTGCCCGCGCGGCTCTGGGAGAGTTGGCGGCGGGCTTGGCCGCCTTGCCTGCGGCGCAGGCGGAATCCATGCCGGAAGTGGTGGTTTTTCCCCCCTATCCCTACCTTTCCGACATCAACCGGGTTTTTGAGGAGCGCAAGGGCGAGGGCGGCATCGCCGTGCGCGTGGGAGCGCAGGACGTTTCCGCGCATCGCGTTGGCGCGCATACCGGGGAGGTGTCCGCTCTAATGCTCGCCGATTGCGAATGCACCCATGTGCTGGTGGGTCACTCCGAACGCAGGCTGTCCCTGGGCGAAACGGACGAGTTGGTAGCGGACAAGTTTGCGCGCGCGTCCCTGGCGGGGCTGACGCCGGTGCTTTGCGTTGGCGAGACGCTGCGCGAACGCAATGCGGGGCGCACCGCCGAAGTGGTTCTGAGGCAGCTCGGGGTGGTTCTGGACCGCTGCGGCGCGCGCCGCTTCGAGAATGCGGTTCTGGCCTATGAGCCGGTTTGGGCCATCGGCACGGGCCACACCGCCACGCCCGTTCAGGCGCAGGAAGTGCACGCGCTGCTGCGCGGCGCAATCGCGCGCTCCGATGCTAAACTTGCAGCCAGCCTGCGTATTCTGTACGGGGGCAGCGTAAAAGGCGCCAACGCCGCGGAATTGTTTGCGCAGCCGGACATTGATGGTGGTCTGGTTGGAGGCGCGTCGTTGGACCTGACGGATTTTTGGCGGATCATTACGGCTTGAATTAGCGGGGTATCGGTTCTGTTGCAGCAATTGTTTCTGGCGGCGCACGTACTGATCGCCCTTCTGATCTGCGTGTTTGTGCTGCTGCAGCGAGGGAAAGGCGCGGAAACGGGCGCGGCTTTTGGCTCCGGCGCGTCCAGTACCGTGTTCGGCGCGCGCGGCTCGGCGAATTTCCTGTCGCGAGTTACGGCGGTCCTGGCCACTCTGTTTTTTGCCAGCAGCCTGATCCTCACCGGGATTGGCAGGCCGAAACCGGAACAGAGCCTCATGGACGCATTGCCTGAGGCTGCTCCGGTGGAGGAAGCGGCTCCCCTGGAGGAGAACGCTCCGGTTGAACCGGACGGCCAGGACTTGCCGCAGTTACCGTCGGACGGCCAGACGGAGCAGTCCGAGTAACCGCATGAAGCCCGTTTTCTGTCCTTGCCGATGTGGTGGAAATGGTAGACACGCTGTCTTGAGGGGGCAGTGGCGCAAGCCGTGCCGGTTCGAGTCCGGCCATCGGCACACCCATAGCGGGTCGCGGCACCGGGGCCTGAGCTGATCCGTCGATCTCAAATGCCGAGCAGTTATTTTCCCGTCCTGATATTTCTCTGTGTCGCGCTGGCCATTGCGATGGCGCTGCTGGCCCTGGGGCTGTTGCTGGGCCGCCGGAAGACGGACGAGCGCAAGCTGGAGCCCTACGAATGCGGTTTCGACGCCTTTGAAGATTCGCGCACGCGCTTCGACGTGCGCTATTACCTCGTGGCCATCCTGTTCATCATCTTCGACCTGGAAATCGCCTTCCTGTTTCCGTGGGCGGTGGCGCTGGACGCCATCGGCATTCAGGGGCTCATCGCCATGGGCATCTTCCTGCTGGTGCTGGTGGTGGGTTTCGTCTATGAGTGGCGCAAGGGGGCCCTGGAATGGGACTAGCGCCGCATGACATGGCAGCGGGACCCCGCGTAGAGGGGCTTTCGGACACGCTGACCGAGGTCCGCGAACAGGGCTTCGTGCTGACTTCGGTTGACAAGCTGCTCAACTGGGCGCGGACCGGTTCGATGTGGCCGATGACCTTCGGTCTGGCTTGCTGCGCGGTGGAAATGATGCACGCCGGCGCCTCCCGCTATGATCTGGACCGATTCGGCGTCATGTTCCGGCCCAGCCCCCGGCAGTCGGACGTGATGATCGTGGCCGGGACCCTTTGCAACAAGATGGCTCCGGCGCTGCGCCGCGTCTATGATCAGATGCCGGAGCCGCGCTGGGTGATTTCCATGGGCTCCTGCGCCAATGGCGGGGGCTACTACCACTATGCCTATTCGGTCGTGCGCGGTTGCGACCGCATTGTGCCGGTTGATGTGTACGTGCCGGGATGTCCGCCCACGGCGGAGGCGCTGTTCTACGGAATTCTCCAGTTGCGCAACAAGATTCGCCACAGCAAGGCGCTGGCGCGCCCTGATCCCAGCTCCTGAGCGGCCATGTCCATGCCGCTGCGCCTTGAATCCATGGCAAAAGCCCTGGCCCTGCGCTTTGACGGCGCGCTGCGGCAGCGCGAATCATCCTGCGGGGAGTTGAGCTTTGACCTGGATGCGCCGGACCTTGTGGCTACCGCTACCCGGCTGCGGGACGAAGAGGAGTTCTCGTTTGAATCGCTGATCGACATCTGCGGCATCGATTACCTGGATTACGGCGAGGCGCAATGGCGCACCGAGCAGGCTACCAACATGGGTTTCAGCCGCGCGGTGGAGTCCGGCCATGAGCCGCCGGCGACCGTTTCGCAGCGCTTTGCCGGCATCTACCACCTGCTGTCGCTGCGCCATAACCTGCGCATCCGCCTGCGGGTGTTTGCGCAAGGCGAAAACCCGCCGCTTCTGCCCTCCGTAACCAGCGTCTGGCAGGCTGCGGACTGGTTCGAGCGCGAAGCCTTCGACCTGTTCGGCATCGTCTTCGAGGGTCATGGCGACTTGCGCCGCATCCTCACCGACTACGGGTTCATCGGCCACCCCTTCCGCAAGGACTTTCCCTTGAGTGGCAAGGTGGAAGTGCGTTACGACGAGAGCAGGCGCCGGGTGGTGTACGAGCCGGTTAGCATTGAACCGCGAACGCTGGTGCCGCGCGTGATTCGCGGCGATCACCGGTACCGCCCCGAACTGCGGGCCGAGCCCTCCGCCGCGGCGGAAGGCGACGAGGCGGCGGCCGATGGCTGAGTTCCAGAGCTACACCATGAATTTCGGACCGCAGCATCCCGCTGCCCACGGCGTATTGCGCCTGGTCCTGGAGATGGACGGCGAGGTGGTGGTGCGCGCCGACCCGCATGTGGGACTGCTCCACAGGGCCACCGAGAAGCTGGCCGAATCGAAGCCTTACAACCAGAGCATCGGCTACATGGATCGTCTGGATTACGTGTCGATGATGGCCAACGAGCACGGTTACGTTGCCGCCATCGAAAAGCTGCTCGGCATACAGCCCCCGGTTCGGGCTCGTTACATCCGCGTGATGTTCGACGAGATCACCCGGATCCTCAACCATCTGCTGTGGCTGGGCTGTCATGGGCTGGATGTGGGCGCGATGACCATATTCCTCTACTGTTTCCGCGAGCGCGAGAACCTGATGGACTGCTACGAGGCGGTTTCCGGAACCCGCATGCACGCCACCTACTATCGGCCCGGCGGCGTCTACCGGGACCTGCCGGAGGCCATGCCGCGGCATCTGGCGCGCGCGGACCGCAAAGGCGATCGAGACGCCGCCATGGACGAAGGCCGGGACGGCTCGCTGCTCGACTTCATCGAGCATTTCACCCGCCGTTTCCCCGCCCGGGTGGACGAATACGAGACGTTGCTTACCGACAACCGCATCTGGAAGCAGCGAACTGTGGGCATTGCGGTGGTACCCCCCGAGCGCGCCATCAACCTGGGTTTCACCGGTCCCATGCTGCGCGGTTCGGGCGTGGAGTGGGATCTGCGCAAGAAGCAGCCGTACGCGGCCTACGCGAACATGGATTTCGACATTCCGGTGGGGGTCAACGGCGATTGTTACGACCGCTACCTGGTGCGCGTGGAGGAGTTGCGCCAGTCCACCCGCATCATCCGCCAGTGCGTGAACTGGCTGCGGGCCAATCCCGGGCCGGTGATGCTCGACGACTACAAGCTGGCGCCGCCCAGGCGCACCGAAATGAAGGAGAAGATGGAGTCGCTGATCCATCATTTCAAACTCTTTACCGAGGGCTACTGCGTGCCGGAGGGCGAGGCCTACGCGGCGGTGGAGCATCCCAAGGGCGAGTTCGGCGTTTATCTCGTGTCCGACGGCGCCAACAAGCCGTTCCGGGTCAAGATTCGGCCGCCGGGCTTCGCGCATCTGGCGGCCATGGACGAGATGGTGCGCGGCCACATGCTCGCCGACGTGGTGGCGACCATTGGCACCATGGACATCGTGTTCGGCGAGATCGACCGCTAGCGCCGTGACCGGCTCATGAGCGAGAACACTCCGCTTCCCGACCACGCGCGTTCCGCCATTCGGCAATCCGCGGCGCGCTTCCCTGAGGGCCGCCAGCGTTCGGCGGTCCTGGATGCGCTGCGTTTGGCCCAGAGCGAAAACGGCGGTTGGCTTTCCGTGCCGCTGATGGACGCGGTGGCCGATGAACTCGAGCTGCCCCCGATTCAGGTCTACGAGGTGGCCACCTTCTACTCGATGTTCGAGGTGCGCCCCGTCGGCCGCCACTGCGTATCGGTATGCACGAATATTTCCTGCTGGTTGCGCGGCGGCGAGGAGCTGCTCGCGCACCTTGAAAACCGTCTGGGCATCGGCGTGGGCGAGAGCACCGCGGACGGGCGCATCTACCTCAAGAAGGAGGAGGAGTGTCTGGCGGCTTGCACCGGCGCGCCCATGATGATGGTCGGTCACCGCTACTACGAGCATGTAAGCGCAGAGGACGCCGATCGCATTATCGGGAAATTGAGGCGATGAGCATGCAGCTGGTGAATGTGTGCCTGCCGCCGCCCGAAGCGCAACGGCCGTGGCTGCTGGAGTCGTATCGGAAGCGGGGCGGATACCGCGCGTGGGAGCAGGTGCTGGCGGGCAAGCTCACGGCGGCGCAGATACTGGACACGGTAAAGGCCTCCGGTTTGCGGGGCCGCGGCGGGGCCGGCTTTCCCACCGGTCTGAAATGGAGTTTCATGCAGCGCGATTGCGAGCAACCCAGCTATCTGGTCTGTAATTCCGACGAAAGCGAACCGGGTACCTGCCACGACCGGGACATCCTGCGCTATAACCCGCATGCGCTGATCGAAGGCATGGCGCTGGCGGCCTACGCCATGGGTGCCACCGTGGGCTACAACTACATTCGCGGGGAGTTTCTCGGCGAGCCGGTTCCCAGGTTTCTGGCGGCGCTGAAGGAAGCATCTGCCGCGGGTCTGACAGGCCGCGGGCTGGGCACGGCCAAGGTGGACTTCGAGTTGCACCCCTTTGTGGGCGCGGGCGCCTATATATGCGGGGAGGAGACCGGCCTGCTGGAATCGCTGGAAGGTAAACCCGGCAAGCCCCGTTTCAAGCCTCCGTTCCCGGCCCAGAGCGGTTTGTACGGCCGCCCGACCACCGTGAACAACACGCAGACGCTGGCCTGCGTGCCGGCCATTCTGCAAAACGGCGCGGAGTGGTTCAAAGCCCTCGGGCCTCCCAACTCGGCCGGCACCATGATCTATTCGGTGTCGGGTCATGTAGAGCGGCCCGGAAACTACGAGGTGCCGCTTGGCGTTTCCTTCAACGAATTGCTGGGTCACGCCGGCGGGGTGTGGAAGGGTCGGCAGCTCAAGGCGGTGATTCCCGGAGGTTCATCGGTCCCGGTGCTGCCGGCGGAAATCATCCGTGAATGCACCATGGATTACGATTCGCTGAGTCAGGCCGGCTCCGCCCTGGGCACCGGGGCCATGATTGTGATGGACGAGACCACCTGCATGGTGAGCGTGCTGCGGCGCATTGCGCGCTTTTATTACGCGGAGTCCTGCGGACAGTGCACACCGTGCCGGGAAGGCACGGGATGGCTTTACCGCATGCTGACCCGGATGCTGGAAGGCCGTGCCCGGGTTGCTGAACTCGACCTGCTGCTGAGCGTGGCGAACAACATCGAGGGACATACCATCTGCGCGCTGGGCGACGCCGCGGCCTGGCCGGTGCAAAGCTTCCTCAAGCATTTCCGCTCCGAATTCGAAGCCACGATTCGCTCGTCCGCCAACCAGCGCGAGGCCGCCTATGCCTGAGAAAACCGTGCGCTTTACCGTGGATGGCCGCGAACTGGAAGGCGCGGCCGGCGAAATGCTGATTGCGGCCACCGACCGCGAGGGAATCTACGTTCCGCGCTTCTGCTATCACCCCAAGCTCAGCGTGGCGGCCAATTGCCGAATGTGTCTGGTGGACGTGGACGGCGCGCCCAAGACCCTCCCGGCCTGCGCCACGCCCGTTGCCGAAGGCATGAAAGTGCGCACCCATTCGCAGCGGGCGATTTCCGCGCAGCGCGCCACCATGGAGTTTCTGCTGATCAATCATCCTCTGGATTGCCCCGTGTGCGACCAGGGCGGAGAGTGCGAATTGCAGGACCTGGCCATGGGCTTCGGGCGCGACATCTCGCGATTCTCCGAAGGCAAGCGCGCGGTTCCGGACCCCGACCTGGGGCCACTGGTTTCCACCGACATGACCCGTTGCATTCACTGCACGCGCTGCATTCGCTTCGGCGAGGAAATCGCGGGCGTCCAAGAGCTGGGCGCCACGGGCCGCAGCGAGCATATGGAAATCACCACCTGGGTGAAGAGGTCGCTGAAGCACGAACTGTCGGGCAACGTGATCGACGTATGCCCCGTGGGGGCGCTGAACAACAAGCCCTACCGCTTTACGGCCCGCGCCTGGGAAATGACCGCCCATCCCGCGGTGGCGCCGCATGACTGCGTGGGCTCGGCGCTGTATGCGCACGTGTTGCGGGGCCGGGTAAGGCGGATCGTGCCACGCGAGAACGAGGCGGTGAACGAGACCTGGATATCGGACCGGGACCGCTTCAGTTGCGAAGGACTGTATGTGGAAGACCGGCTTGAGAAGCCGCTGGCGCGGCGTAACGGTGGGCTGATGGAAGTCGGCTGGGAGGAGGCGCTGGAGACCGCCGCGGCAGGATTGGCCAAGCTTGCCGAGGAGCAGGGTGGGCAGGCGCTGGGAGCGCTGGTTTCGCCTTCTGCCACCTGCGAGGAAGGCTATTTGCTCAAGAAGCTGATGCATGCGCTGGGATCCGCCAACCTCGATCACCGGCTGAGGCGGCGCGATTTTCGCGGCCAGCAGAACGAGTCGCCGGTTTCCTGGCTGGGAATGCGTTTCGCCGAAGTGGAATCCCTGGATTCCCTGCTGTTGGTGGGCTGCGATTTGCGCAGCGAAGCGCCGATTCTGGCGCATCGCGTGCGCAAGGCGGCGCTGTCCGGCGCGCGGGTCAGCTATCTGGATTTTGCGGAACGCGATTATCTGCATCCGATCGAAAAGGCGATTGTGGCGCCGCCGGGCGACTGGGCAGCCGCCCTGGCTCGCGCTGCCGCCGATACTCTGCGCGGGCAGCGTTGCGCCCTGTGGTTCGGCGGAATCGCGCTACGCCATCCGGCCTGGTCGGAGTTGCTCGAAATTGCCGCCGGCCTGCCCGCGGAGGTGGTGAAGGGCCGGGTTAGCGAGGGCGGGAACGCCGCCGGCCTGGGCCTTGCGGGAGTGCTGCCCCTTGCCGATGCCGCACTCGACGCGGCCGCGGGCCGCTACGCCCCAGTGGACGCGGGGCTGATGCAGCAGCAGGCTCCGCGCGGGCTGGTACTGATGGGCGCGGAACCGGAATTCGACTGTGCCGCCGGGGCCGATGCCGCGCTCGCCGGGGCCGAATTCATTCTTGCGCTGAATCCCTGGATCTCGCCCTGGATGCAGCGTCACGCGCACGTGATGCTGCCCACGGCGACCCACCTGGAAACGTCCGGCACTTTCGTGAACGGGCAACTGGATTGGCAGAGTTTCGCCGCCGCCGCGCCTCCGCCGGGTCTGGCCCAGCCCTCCTGGATGATCCTCAGGGCCCTGGCCGAACGGCTGGATCTGGATGGATTCGGCTATGCGAAATCGGATGAGGCGCTGGCCGATCTGCGGCTTGAGGCGCACGCGCGGGCGGATGCAAGACTGGCGCCCACCGGCGGCCCGGTCGTCGATTCCGGGGTGAAGGCCAATTCCGGTGCGTCGAGCGATTCCGGTGCGCGGGTTGATTCCGGTACGCCGGGAGAGGAGGATTTCTCCGGACTCCAGGTGCCGATGTACTCGGTGGACGGCCTGGTACGCCGGTCCTCGCCCCTGCAGCAGGTCGCGGCAAGCCGCCGCGACGCCTAGCAGTCCGTGGCAAACGTCCCCCTGCATTCGACCGACGTGTCATCCCGGCATACTATGTTGCTCGTCGGTCAAATATTCCCGATATTCTCCCTCCTCGCGCCTTGTCTGCCTGGCGACACGCCGGTCTCGGTGCGACGGGGGACTTTGCCACGCACGGCTAGTCTTTGGACATGACGCAGATTCTCGGTGACTGGCTGGGTTTTCTGCCCGTCGAGGTGGTGGGCGCGGTGGCCAGCCTCGTGGCGATTCTCGCGCTGGCCGTGGGGGTGATTCTGTGTGTGGCCTACACTACCTGGCTGGAACGCAAGGTGATCGGTTTCATGCAGCTCAGGCAGGGTCCGAACCGCGTGGGTATCCGGGGGCTGCTTCAGCCCTTCGCCGACGTCATCAAGCTGCTGGTCAAGGAAATCGTGATCCCCGGGCGGGCCAACCGCTGGCTTTTCCTGACCGCGCCGGTGCTGGCGCTGGTTCCGGCGCTGGCGGCCTGGGCCGTGGTTCCCGTGATCCCTGGTTTTGCGATTGCCAATCTGGACGCCGGTTTGCTGTACCTGCTGTCGATGACTTCGCTGGGCATATACGGAATCATTCTTGCCGGCTGGGCTAGCAATTCGAAGTACGCGCTGCTGGGCGCAATGCGCTCCGCGGCGCAGATGGTAGCCTACGAGATCGCCATGGGATTCGCCCTGGTAGGCGTTCTGATGGCGTCCGGTAGCCTGAACCTCGGCGAAATCGTCGCCCGCCAGTCAGGCGGCTTGACCCACTGGTTCATCTTTCCCCTTGCGCCCCTGTTTTTGGTGTATTTCATTTCGGGCGTGGCGGAAACCAATCGCGCCCCATTCGACGTGGCGGAAGGCGAGTCCGAAATCGTGGCGGGTTTTCACGTGGAATACGGCGGCGCTACCTTCGCCATGTTCTTTCTGGCGGAGTACGCCAACATGATTCTCATCGCCACGCTGACGGCAGTGCTATTCCTGGGCGGCTGGGCTTCGCCGTTTTACGGGCTGGTGGATCCGAACTGGCCGGTGGTGGGAATCCTGGCGGCGCCCGGTCTCTTCTGGCTTGCCGCCAAGACGTTTTTCTTCCTGTTTGTGTTCCTGTGGCTGCGCGCCACTTTTCCGCGCTATCGCTACGACCAGATCATGCGCCTGGGCTGGAAGGTCTTCATCCCCGTAACGCTGGTCTGGATTTCGGTGGAGGCGGTATTTTCCGTGTTGCAAATCGGGCCGTGGCATGAATGATTCCTCCAAACGCGCTGTGTGGGCCCGCCCGGGCGGCGTTAACCGTGTGCGGGCCGTGTTCCGGACTTTTCTGCTCGGAGAGCTGCTCAAGGGGCTGCGGGTCACGCTTGGCAATTTCTTCCGGCGCAAGATCACCCTCAACTATCCGGCTGAAAAGGCTCCGCAGTCGCCCCGTTTTCGCGGACTGCACGCCCTGCGCCGCTACAGCAACGGCGAGGAACGCTGCATTGCCTGCAAGCTCTGCGAGGCGGTTTGTCCGGCCTTGGCGATCACCATTGAATCGGAGGTGCGCGAAGACGGCACGCGCCGGGCCAGCCGCTACGACATCGATCTCTTCAAGTGCGTGTATTGCGGATTTTGCGAGGAAGCCTGTCCGGTGGACGCCATTGTGGAAACCCGCATTCACGAATACCACATGGAGCGCAGGGGCGAGAATATTCTGACCCGGGAACGTCTGCTGGAAATTGGCGACCGCTACGAGGCTCAGATCGCCGCCGACCGCAGCGCGGACGCTTCCTACCGCTGAGTAGCAATCCATGCAGCCGCTTGTCGATCTGTTTCCATTCATTCTGTTTTCCGGCTGGTCGGGCATGCTGATCGCCTCGGCGGTGGGCGTCATCCTGGCGCGCAATCCGGTTCATTCGGTGCTGTTTCTGGTGCTCTGCTTCGTGATTTCGGCAGCTATATGGCTGCTGCTTCACGCGGAATTCCTGGCTGTGGCGCTGGTGCTGGTGTACGTGGGCGCGGTCATGGTGCTGCTGCTGTTCGTGGTGATGATGCTCGACATCAACGTGGAGCGGATGCGCGAGGGGTTGACGCGCTACGCGCCCTTCGGCGTGCTCGTGGGCCTGTTGCTGGCGGCGCAACTGTCGTCGGTATGGTGGCTGCGCGGCTCGGAAGTGGAACTGCTGGCGCAGCCCCAAGCGCCGTATTTTTCGGAGGGCAACACGCGGGCCCTGGGGGAGTTGCTGTATACCGAGCACCTGTACGCCTTTGAAGTCGCCGGCTACATCCTGCTGCTGGCGATTGTCGGCGCAATCACGCTCACGCTGCGCCGCCGCCGGGGTTTGCGGATCCAGCAGGTTTCCGAACAGGTTGCGGTGCTTCCCAAGGATCGTATCCGGGTGGTGAAAATGAAAGCGGAGCGGGACGAATGATCGGCCTGCCGCACCTGCTGACGCTGAGCGCGGTGCTGTTCGCGATCGCGGTTTGCGGAATTTTCATCAACCGGCGCAGCGTGATTCTGCTTCTGATGTGCGTGGAGCTGCTGCTGCTGGCGGTGAATTTCAACTTCGTGGCCTTCGCGTATTTCCTGGGCGATCTGGCCGGACAGGTGTTCGTGTTCTTCATCCTCACCGTGGCCGCGGCAGAGGCGGCTATAGGTCTGGCGATCCTGGTGGTGCTGTTCCGCAACCGGATCAGCGTCAACGTGGACGAGTTCCAGTTGCTCAAGGGATGAGGTACGAAGCAATCCTGCTGGCGCCGCTTTGCGCGGCGCTGCTGGTGGCCCTGGGCTGTCGCGTGCTTCCGCGCTTGCTGGTGCATGGCCTGCCCATCGCCGCCGTGGGCGCCTCGGCGGTCCTTTCGCTCTGGGCGCTGGCGGACCAACTGGGCGGCCAGCCGGTAGCGGTGAAGCTGTTCGACTGGCTCAGCCTCGGCGGGCTGCATTTGAGTTTCGGGCTGCTGATCGACCGGCTTTCCGCCCTGATGATGACTGTGGTCACCTGGGTGTCGCTGGCCGTGCATGTCTACACGGTGCGCTACATGCGCGACGACCCGGGCTACGCGAGGTTCTTCGCCTGCATCGCCTTCTTTACCTTCGCCATGCTGTTGCTGGTGATGGCCGACAACTTCATGCAGTTGTTCGTGGGTTGGGAAGCGGTGGGCGTGGCTTCCTATCTGCTGATCGGCTTCTGGTTCAAGCGCCCCTCGGCGAATTTCGCCAGCCTCAAGGCCTTTCTGGTCAACCGGATCGGCGATTTGGGCCTGCTGCTGGGCATCGGGCTGATCGCCGGCGCGGCGGGCACGCTGGACTACGCCGAGGTATTCGCCGGCGCCGGCACTCTGGCCGCTGCGGAAGTCACGGTTTGGCCGGGGATCCATTGGCCTGCGCTGGACCTGGGCTGCGTGCTGTTGTTCGTGGGCGCCATGGGCAAGTCGGCACAGATGCCTCTGCATATCTGGCTGCCGGACTCCATGGAAGGCCCCACGCCGATTTCGGCGCTGATCCATGCGGCCACCATGGTCACCGCGGGCGTCTTCATGGTGGCGCGCATGTCGCCGCTGTTCGAGCACAGCCCGCTGGCTCTTTCCCTGGTGCTGGCCGTGGGCGCCACCACCGCGCTGGCGACCGGGCTGGTAGCCATCGTTCAGCAGGACATCAAGCGCATTGTGGCCTGGTCCACGCTGTCGCAACTGGGCTACATGATGGCCGGCATTGGCGTATCGGCGTACTCGGTGGCCATCTATCACCTGTTCACGCACGCCTTCTTCAAGGCCCTGCTGTTCCTGGCGGCCGGCGCGGTGATTGTGGCCCTGCATCACCAGCAGGACATCCGGCGAATGGGGGGCTTGTACCGGCGAATGCCGATCACCTACGCTACGGCGCTGATCGGCGGACTGGCGTTGGCCGGCATTCCCGGCACCGCGGGCTTTTTTTCCAAGGACGCGCTGATCACCGCCGTGAGCCGGGCCGGCGACCCCCTGGGCGCATACGCCGGCTGGTGCCTGCTGCTGGGCGTGGCGGTAACCGCCTTTTACACGGCCCGCTTGTTGCTGGTGGTGTTTCATGGCGAGCCGCGCGCCAAAGCGCAGAGTTCGCTGGAGCAGGTGGGCCCGTGGATGCTGGTTCCCCTGCTGTTTCTCGCCGTTCCCTCGCTGCTGATCGGCTGGTTCACTTTTTCTCCGGTGGTGCTGGGGGATTACTTCGCCGGCTCCATCGTCAATTTGCCCAGCGGCGGTCCCGGCGGCGCCAACCTGAGCGAGGGAACCCTGGACTTCTTCCTTCATGGCCTGTCTTCGCCGGTGTTCCTGCTTGCTCTGCTGGGCGGCGCGTTCGCGTGGGTGCTGTACGAATGGCGTCCGCGATGGCGCGAGCTTGCCGGTGCCGTCCTGCGGTTGCCCGCGCGCGCTCTCAAGTTGGGTTACGGCTTCGACCTGCTCGTTGAGCGAACGCTGATCCCCGGGACCCGCGGGTTGGCGCGGGGCGCCGCGGATCAGGCGGATGCGCGGTTCATTGACGGGCTGCTGGTGAACGGCCTGGCGCGGTCCGTCCGCTGGGGCTCCACAGCGCTGCGGCGCGCGCAGACGGGCCTTCTGTATCACTACGCATTTGCGATGGTGACCGCGATCTGCCTGCTGATCGCCTGGGTCATCCTGATGGTCGGTTAGATGTCTGATTTGGGCCTGTTGAGTCTCATCATCTGGCTGCCGGTGCTGGCCGGCGTGCTGATCGCGGGGTTTGCCCGAAGCGCCGTGGAGGCACGATGGGCCGCTCTGGCGGTGTCCCTGCTTCAGTGGATTCCCGGCGTAATGCTGTGGCGTGCGTTCGCGCCGGGTTCGGGCTACCAGTTCGTGGAGCGGCACGATTGGATCCAGCGCTTCAATGTCGAGTACTACCTCGGCCTGGACGGCATCGCTCTGACGCTGATTCTGCTGACCCTGCTGATTACGCCGGCGGCCATCGTGGCCGGCTGGCGGGCGGTCCAGCGGCGCGGCGGTATGTATTACGGCGCGATGCTGGTCCAGCAGGGCCTGATGCTCGGCGTGTTCTGCTCGCTGGACAGCCTGCTGTTTTACGTGTTCTGGGAATTCATGCTGGCGCCCATGTTCCTGATCATCGGCGTGTGGGGCGGCGAGCGGCGCATCTACGCCACGGTGAAGTTCTTCCTGTTCACCTTCCTGGGCTCGGTGTTCATGCTGGTTGCGCTGATTTACCTGTACCTGCAATCGGGCAGCTACGCGATTCCCGACCTGCATGCCCAGCTGCTTTCGCTGCCCGAGCAGCGCTGGCTGTTCTTCGCTTTCCTGGTTGCGTTTGCGGTCAAGGTGCCGATGTGGCCGGTGCACACCTGGCTGCCCGATGCGCACGTTGAGGCGCCCACCGGCGGGTCGGTGATTCTGGCGGCCATCTTGCTGAAAATGGGCGGCTTCGGCCTGCTGCGCTTCGGTCTGCCGGTCACTCCGGACGCCGCCGCGCAGTTCGCGCCGCTGGTGGTAGGCCTGTCGCTGGTGGCGATCGTGTATATCGCCGTTGTCGCGCTGGCCCAGCGCGACCTCAAGAAGCTGATTGCGTATTCCTCGGTGGCCCACATGGGTTTCGTGACTCTCGGCATGTTCATTCCCCTGGCCTGCGCCAGCGCCAGCGCCGGTGGCGACGCGCTGCTGAGCCTGGGGATGGGCGGCGGCATGGTGCAAATGATCTCGCACGGCTTTATTTCGGCGGCACTGTTCATGTGCGTGGGCGTGCTCTACGACCGCGTGCATACGCGCCGCATCAGCGATTTCGGCGGGGTAGCCAACACCATGCCGGTATTCGCCGCGCTGCTGGTGCTGTTTGCGCTGGCCAACGCCGGACTGCCCGGTACCTCCGGGTTCGTGGGCGAATTCCTGGTCATCCTGGCCTCCTTCCGCGTCGAGCCCCTGGTGGCCCTGGGCGCGGGGACGATTCTGATACTCGGCGCTGCCTACAGCCTTTACATGATCAAGCGCGTGTTGTTCGGTGACGTGGCCAACGAGAAGGTGGCCGCGCTTGTCGATCTGGACATTCGCGAGTCGATCGCGCTGGGAGGACTTGCGCTGTTCGTGGTGCTGCTGGGCCTGTATCCGGGTCCGCTGGTTGAACTGATGGAGCCGTCTCTGGACGCCCTGGCGAGGCAGGTCATGGCCGGCAAGGTGGGCGCATTGTGATCGACCTTGCGCACTGGGCGCCGATGTACGCCGAGCTTTCGCTTGCGGTGTTGCTGCCTGTGGTGCTGCTGGTCGACCTGGCGGCGGGCGGCCGCAGCCAAACGCTGACGCGCGCCGTCAGTTTGGCCGGTCTGGCGCTTGTGGCCTGGGCGAGCCTGGAGGCAACCGACGGCGAGATGTTCGGGGGCTCCTTCGTAATGGATGACCTGGCCCGCATCTTGAAGCTCGCCGGAGTGCTCCTGACCGGTCTGGCCTTCGTCTACGCGCCTCGGGACCTTAAAGGCGCGGGCGCCTTGCGCGGCGAGTACTACGTTCTTGGAATATTCGCGCTGCTGGGCGTGTTTGTGACCGCCTCGGCAGGCAGCCTGCTGACGCTGTATCTGGGGCTGGAATTGCTGGCGCTGGCGCTGTATACGCTGGTGGCGCTGCAACGCCACTCCGCGCGCGCGGCGGAAGCGGCGATGAAGTATTTCGTGCTGGGGGCGATCGGTTCGGGAGCGATGCTGTACGGCATCTCGCTGCTCTACGGCCTTTCGGGATCGCTACTGCTGGCCGAGGTCGCCACGCAAGGCAGTGTCGGCGCCGGTTCGTACGTGGCCGCTGCGCTGGTTCTCGCCGGAGTGGCCTTCAAGCTGGGCGCCGTGCCGTTTCATCAATGGGTGCCCGACGCCTATCACGGTCCGCCTCTGGGCGTGGCGGTGGTTCTCGCGACGGTGCCCAAGCTGGCCTATTTCGCGTTGATCGCGCGGCTGCTGGTGAACGGGCTTCCGGCTGCGCAGGAGCAATGGAACCTGTTGCTGATCGTGATGGCGGTGGCGTCTCTGGCCATGGGCACCATCGTCGCCATGGCCCAGACCCATGCCGCCCGGCTGTTTGCCTGGGCGGCGGTCGGGCACGTAGGTTTCCTGCTTCTGGGGGTGGCGGCGGGCGGCGGCCAGGGATTGAGTGCCGCGCTGTTCTACACGCTCGTCTATATCCTGATGGCGGCCGGGGCGTTCGGCGTGGTCATGGCGCTGGAGAAGCAGAACGCGCCGCTGGACAGCCTGCGCGGCCTCTACCGCCGGAATCCCGGCATTGCGCTGATCATGCTGGTGATCATGCTGAGCATGATCGGCATACCGCCGCTCGCCGGTTTTCTGGCCAAGTGGCAGATCCTGATGGCGCTGATCGAGCAGGGGATGACCGCGCTGGCCGTGGTTGCGGCGCTGTTCGCAGTGGTTGCGGCCTACTACTATTTGCGCATAGTGCGGCTGATGTTCATGGAGCCGCCCGAGGACCAATCGGTCTTGCGCCCCGCTTGGGGAACGCGCCTGATGTTGACGGCAAACGGCTTGGCGCTGATCGCCTTCGGCATCTGGCCCAACGGCCTTCTGGATTTGTGCCGCGGCGCTTTCGGTTCGTAGCGAGAACGCCATTATGAAGCGCCTCATGCTGTTCCTGGGGCCCGTGGCGGCCCTGGTTGCCGGCCTGCTCATGCGCGATTCCGGTCCGGACGTGGCCTGGACGCTGGCCGTAACAACTTTGTGCGCCGCCTGGTGGATATTCCAGGCCGTGCCGATTCCGGTAACGGCATTGATTCCGTTGGCGGCGCTCCCGTTGGTGGGAGCGATTCCCGCCGAACAGGCGGCGCGCGCGGTGGGCGACCCGCTGATCCTGTTGCTGATGGGCGGATTCATGCTCTCCAGGGCAATGGAAAAAAGCGGTGCGCACAAGCGGGTCGCATTGGGCATGATCAATCTTTTTGGCGGGCAGAACGGCCGCCGGCTGGTGTTCGGTTTCATGTGCGCCGCGGCGCTGCTCAGCATGTGGATTTCCAACACTGCCACCACCCTGATGCTTTTGCCTATCGCGCTGGCGGTCATTCAGGGCTGCGAGGACAAGCGCTTGGCGCTGCCGCTGTTGTTGGGCATGAGCTACGCGGCCAGTATCGGCGGCATGGGAACGCCCATTGGCACGCCGCCCAACCTGATTCTGATGCGGGTGTATGAGGACAGCGCCGGTGTCGAAATCGGTTTTTTCCAATGGATGGCCTGGGCCTTGCCTGTGGCTCTGGCGATGCTTCCGATGGTGGGTTTCTGGCTGACCCGCGGGTTGAAGCTCCGTTCGCCGGTCGAGTTGCCGCCCGTGGGACGCTGGCGACAGGAGGAAATCCGCACGCTGGCGGTGTTCGCCATAACCGCCTTGCTGTGGGTAACGCGGCGCGAGCCCTTCGGCGGCTGGTCCGGTCTGCTGGATCTCCCGCAGGCCCACAACGGCAGTGTGGCGCTGCTGGCGGTGGTAGCGATGTTCATCATTCCCAATGGCGGCGGCGCCCGCCTGCTGGACTGGAAGGCGGCGTCCAGCATTCCCTGGGGCGTTCTGCTGCTGTTCGCCGGCGGCATCTGCATTGCCGGCGCCTTCGCCAGCACCGGGCTCAGCGAGAGCCTGGGCGCGGCCCTGGCCTCTCAGGCCGCCCTGGCGCCCTGGCTGCTGTTGCTGACAATTTGCCTGGTGGTTACCTTCCTGACCGAAATTACCAGCAACACCGCCACCACGGCCCTGCTGATGCCGATTCTGGCGGCCGCCGCGGCCGCCGCCGGAATAGACCCCCTCCTCATCATGGTTCCGGCGGCCTTGAGCGCCAGTTGCGCCTTCATGCTGCCGGTGGCCACTGGCCCCAACGCCGTGGTCTTCAGCTCCGGGCTCTTCAGCGTGCCTCAAATGGCCCGGGAAGGTTTGATCCTCAACCTGCTCGGCGCTCTGCTTATTTCCACAATCGCCTACTGGCTGCTTGGCTGACAGGCCTGCTCGGCGGATGCGGGGCGGCGGCCTTTCGGGGCCTTCGGGGAAGGCGATTGCTGCAAGCTTCCGGGTCAGCGAAAGTCTTCGTCCACCGAGTTTTCGTAGAGTTTGCGCATGTAGAGGATCGGCGCCAGAGGCGCCTCGGCGTAGCGGCAAAAGCGCCAGCCCTCGGGAAGCCTGCGGAAAAGCGCAACCGCGCGATTGTCGGCGCCCACGGGTCTGGCGTAGCCCTCCGCCACGGCATCCCAGTGAAACTGGTAGGAAACCCATGCCAGATCTTCGCTCACCGGCGCCGCCTGAAGATCCCAGATGCGCATCCTCAGCCTCGGAATCGCCTCCATGGTCCTGGCCCAGTATGCGTGGATGGCATCCCAGTCCCGCAATGGCTCTTCGATTTCCTCGGGCAGATAGAAAGGATCGGGATCGGAGGTGTCCCACAAGTCGGCCATGGCCTTGAGGTCCATGCGGTTCCAGTTGCGCCGCAGTTGCTTGAGAACCGCGCCGATGTCCTCCTGAAGTCTTCCCCGATCGCCCATAACCCCATTATGCCCTTGCCGAACAAGGGGCTTCTTCAACGCTTTTGTTTTCTGGGGCGCGAAGCGACCGATCACAGCCAACCTTCTTGCGAATCTCGACCTTGACGCGCTTGCGCCCGCGCAGATAGCAATTTACGGGGTTAGCGGAACATAATAAGCTGCTTGCTGCGCGGGAAATTCACCATGCGCGCAACATCAGGGGGATCAATGGCTGAAGCGAAGCGCGGGAAAAAGCGGGGCGGCAAGGCGCTGCCGGATGGCGGCGCCACCACCGGCTATGAGGCCGAGTTGTGGGACATGGCCAATGCCCTGCGCGGCTCAATGGACGCTGCGGAATACAAGCATGTTGTTCTCGGACTGATCTTCCTCAAGTACATCTCCGACGCCTTTGAGGAACGGCATGCCACGCTTGTGGCGGAATTTGACGCTGAACTCGCTGAGGACCGGGACGAGTACATTGCCGAAAGCATCTTCTGGGTTCCGCAGGAGGCGCGCTGGAAGCGACTGCAGGCGGCGGCGCGACAGCCCACCATCGGCCAGATTGTCGATGACGCCATGGCCGCCATTGAGCGCGACAACCCGGCGCTGAAGGGTGTGCTGCCGAAGGATTACGCTCGGCAGTCGCTTGACAAGCAGCGTCTCGGCCAACTCATCGACATGATCGGCAATATCCGGGTGGGCGATGCCCAGGCCCGTTCCCGCGACGTGATCGGGCGCGTTTACGAGTACTTCCTGTCGCAGTTTGCGAGCGCGGAAGGGAAAAAGGGCGGCGAGTTCTACACGCCGCGCTGCGTGGTTCGCCTGCTGGTGGAGATGCTTCAGCCCTACCAGGGCAGGGTTTACGACCCGTGCTGCGGTTCTTCCGGCATGTTCGTGCAGTCCGTGGGGTTCATCCGGGCGCACGCCACCGGCACCGGCAACGGCGGCAAGGCGCGCGGCGACATCAGCATCTATGGGCAGGAATCGAACTACACAACCTGGCGGCTGGCAAAGATGAACCTTGCCATCCGCGGCATTGAAGGCCAGATTGCCCATGGCGATACCTTTCACAACGACCGGCACCCCGACCTCAAGGCCGATTGCATCCTGGCCAATCCGCCTTTTAATGTGAAAGATTGGGGCGGCGAGCGCCTGACGGAGGACAAGCGCTGGCGATATGGCGCGCCGCCGAAGAGCAACGCCAACTTCGCCTGGGTGCAGCACATGGTCCATCATCTGGCGCCCCGGGGCGTGGCCGGATTCGTGCTCGCCAACGGCTCCATGTCAACGGCCCAGTCGGGCGAGGGAGAAATCCGCAAGAACCTGATCGAGGCGGGCCTCGTGGCCTGCATGGTGGCCCTGCCGGGACAACTCTTCTACTCCACCCCGATTCCCGCGTGCCTGTGGTTTCTTGCGCGGAACCGCCAGCGCGCCGGCGAAATCCTGTTCGTGGATGCCCGCCAGCTTGGCCGCATGGTGGACCGCACCCATCGGGAATTGACGGACGAGGACATCGCCCGCATCGCCGCCACCTATCACGCATGGCAAAAAGGGCCGGACGATCAGGCAGGCTACGAAGACATTCCCGGCTTCTGCAAAAGCGCCACGCTCGCCGAAGTGCGCGGGCACGGCCATGTGCTCACTCCGGGCCGCTACGTCGGCGCGCCGCCCGCGGAAGACGACGGCGAACCGTTTGCCGAAAAGATGCAACGTCTCGCGGCCGAACTGCGGGAACAGCAGGCGGAAGGTGCGCGGCTGGACGCCGCCATTGCGGAGAACCTGGAGCGGCTTGGTTTCTGGAACCGATCATGACGGCCGCGCACTACCAGGAAGGAGCATTCCCGCCGGAAGAGCGCCTCGACTGGCGCTTGCTGGCGCCACTGATCGGCCAGGCAAGCACGGCTCTGGCACGTTACGATGGCACACTGGCAACGATCCCGAATCCCGGCATTCTCACGGTGCCGTTGCTAATGCGGGAAGCGGTGCTTTCCTCGCGCATCGAGGGGACCCAAGCCACTTTGGGCGAGGTGCTCGAATACCAAGCGGGCCAAGCGCCGGCGTCCGCCGAGCGCCAAGCCGACATCGTCGAGATCATCAATTATCGCGAAGCAATCGAGGCCGGGGAGCAGATGCTCGGCGAATTGCCCCTGTGCCTGCGCGTGGTTAACGAGGCGCATCGCATATTGCTGTCCCTTTGTAGGTCGCCTGTGACACACAAAAGCGTTTGTGTGTCACTTTTCCGGATAAATGGCACACAAATCCCGTTGTGTGTCATACGTGGCCAACAAAATGGGCTGTTGGCGGCGGTGGGACGGACTTCGCGAAGAGCGGAGCAAGCGCCCCGTCGTGCCGCGCCAACGCGCCGTGCCGCATCTCGGAAGGGATCAGCCCCCATCGCGGCGGCGCGAACGGCGGGAAATGGGATGCGACAATCTCCCAGAGTTTGCCTGGATCAGGTTTTGGAGCTGTGAAGCATGAACAATGCCGATGAAATTCGCTGGAGGCAGAGGCGATGATCAAGGAACGGCATCATCCCGCCCTGTCTCGATTGCATTTGGCGCTGTGCGACAAGGCCGGACCATGACCGACGGCCTCAAAGACAGGCATCGCGACGCCATCATTGCCCTTCTGGCGGCGAATGACCGGGTTGAGAAGGCGGTCCTGTTCGGTTCCCGCGCCATGCAAACCGGCACCAACACGTCCGATGTCGCCATCGCGCTGTTCGGGGACAAGCTCAGCTTGACCGATCAGGCTCGTCTCGCGGCGGCCATCGACGAAATCCCGATGGCGCAATCGGTGGACTTGGTGCTGCACCGCACCATCGACCATCAGCCGCTGATTGACCACATCCAAACCCACGGCGTCGAGTGGTACCGCAAACCGGATAACAAGGCGGACTCGCGGCTGCATTTGCGCCTGGAGCATCGCCGGACGCTGGAGGCCCTGCTGCGCGAACACCTGCCCGATGTCGAAGTCTTGGCCTATGGCGGCCGCGTCAACGGCCGTGGCCACGACCACGACGGCATCGACCTCGCGCTGCGCGGTCCGGGCTTGAAGGAAATCCCCGCAAGCCGATTGGCCGGCTTCGAGCATGCGGTGCGCGAGTCCACGATTCCTTTTCTGGTCGAAGCGAAAGACTGGGCGCTCCTGCCGGAGCGGCTTCAGCGGGAGACCGAGCGGCGGTATGTGGTCGTTCGCCGACCGAACGTTCCCCTTTCAAGATGGAGACGCACCAATCTCGGTCAAGTTGCCATGATTGGGACGGGCAAGAGCAATCGGCAAGACGCAGTCGATGGCGGTGAGTTCCCCCTCTTTGACAGGTCTTCAACCGTGAAGCGAAGCTCGAAGTATCTCTTTGATTGTCAAGCAGTTATTGTCCCGGGCGAGGGTCGGGAGTTCGTGCCTAAATACTTCAGCGGAAAGTTCGACCTACATCAGCGGGTCTATCGAGTCACTTCGACTGATGAACTTTCCGTTAGCACGCGATTCCTCTACTACCTTCTCCTTGATAGTAGGAGGTACTGGGAACAGATAGCCGTAGGCTCAACCGTAAAGTCACTCAGACTTCAGTCTTTTACCGAGATGCCTGTAGGGCTGCCCCCCATCGGAGAACAGCGCACCATCGCCCACATCCTCGGCACGCTGGACGACAAGATCGAATCGAACCGGCGGATGAACGCGACACTGGAGGCGATGGCCCGGGCTATCTTCAAGGACTGGTTCGTCGATTTCGGCCCCACCCGCGCCAAGATGGAAGGCCGCAGCCCCTACCTTCCCCCCGACCTATGGAACCTGTTCCCCGAAGCCCTTGACGAAGAAGACAAACCGTTGGGATGGCAGCATGGCTCCCTTGCGGATATCGCAGAATCTCCGCGGCGTGGTGTCAGTCCTGCTGACGTTTCCCCGGACACTCCCTACATCGGCTTGGAACATATGCCACGTCGATCGATTGCGCTTTCAGAGTGGGAAGGCGCAGGGAAGGTCAAGAGCAACAAGACGCGATTCAATAAAGGGGACATCCTTTTCGGGAAACTTCGGCCCTACTTCCACAAGGTCGGAATTGCCCCTGTGGAAGGCATTTGCTCTACCGACATTATCGTCGCGGTCCCACAAGTAAAGCACTGGGGAACGTACACGCTTTCGTGCCTGTCTTCGGATGAGTTCGTGGATTACACGGACCAGACATCGACCGGCACCAGAATGCCTCGCACAAGCTGGAAGACGATGGCGCAATACAAGCTATGCTTGCCACCGGAGCGCGTTGCTTGTGCATATCAAGATATCGCAAATCCGCTTCTTAACCGACTCGCTGCCAATATTCGAGAAACATCCGCTCTTGCCCAAACCCGCGACATCCTCCTCCCCAAACTAATCTCCGGCGAATTGCGAGGGGGTGATTGGAATGCGGTTGAAGAAACCGCGTAATCAATACTCCTGGAGTTTGCAAAAATGGCAATACGCATTCAGCCACATGACATTACAGTACCGGAAGACGACCCATTCAAGCACGATCTGCTTGATCGAAAGAAATCTGTTGAAGTTTTAACTCAGCTGGTCCGCTCGTTCGACGGCCCGTGCGTCCTAGCTGTAGATGCGGCTTGGGGCAACGGCAAAACAACATTTCTCAAAATGTGGCAACAGTACTTGCGTAATCTCCATTTTCCGGTGATTGACTTCAATGCATGGGAGACCGACTTTGCTGGCAGTCCATTTCTTGCTCTATCCACGGAATTGACGGAGGAATTAAAGAAAAACAAATGCTTGGATGAGAATACACTCTCTAAAATCAAGGAGAAGGCAAAGAAAGTTATGAAAGCAGTCCTTCCCGGATTCATCCGCATGATGACGGCAGGAGCATTGAATATCGATCCTCTGTTGGGAAAAGAACTGGGCAACGCTTTGACATCCATTGCAGAAGACAGTTTCACGGAGTACGAATCTGCAAAGAAATCAATAGAGGAATTTCGGAGCACCCTTGAGGACATAGCCGAGACTGTATCGAAACCCAAAAGCAACCAAGAGGACATAGCCGAGGCTGTATCGCAGTCCAGCAGCGGCAAACCCTTGATAGTGATGATCGACGAATTGGACCGATGTCGTCCTTCTTACGCTGTTGAACTCCTTGAAATAGCCAAACACTTCTTCTCGGTTAATCATATTGTTTTCGTTCTGGCCATAAACCGATCAGAGTTGGCACATTCGATCAAGGCACTCTATGGCAGGGACTTCGACGCGCTCGGATACCTGCGCCGGTTCGTGGATATTGATTTCCGCTTACCGGACCCTGACCGCAGCAGCTTTATCGAATCTGCTTTTGAGCGAATAGAACTCGGTAAGTATTTTGCTCGGACTCAAGATCCTAATAAAGAGATAGACGGGCAACTTATTTTGGCGATGGTGCAAATATTTTTTCAGACCTCCAATCTCAGTCTTCGGCAAATTGGTCAAGCTATCCAACGGCTCGGATTGGTGTTTGCATCATTGCGAAGCGATCAGCGCTCGTTAACATATTTCGCATCTGTAGCGCTGATCTTCCGAACAATTGACGGCGACTTGTATCATCGATTTTGCAAGCGTGAGATAGACGACCGTGAAGCCATCGAAAGCTTGTTTGGAAAATTGTGGGGAGCAGCTCCTACCACTGAAGGGAGAACATCAATGTTCGAGGCTATTGTCATTATGGGATGGTGTGAAATGGCTCATCCAGATGGCGTTTCGTATGGAGAAATCGACTCCCCACTTTTCTTGTTTTACAAGGAAATATCAGAGCAGGCTACGGGGACAAATGGAGCAAATAATCGAGACATAAAGTACGCCAAAAGAGTTTGTCGAACGGTTAGTTTGTTTTGCGCGAAGCCTTTAGGTGGGCGTGGCTTCGTTGAGTCCGTTAGACGAATCGAACTTTTTTCGGATGGCTTGATGAATGAAGCAACATCGGAAGGAGGTGGTTCATGACCCGAGCCACGTCGGGGCACCCTTGTGGTCATGATGAAGGTCAGGGGCCCTCCTGCGACGACGGATTTCCCACAACGAGCGGCTCGAATCGGGAGTAATTCATCTGTGGAATGAATTGCCGTTGTGAACGTTGAAAATCTGTGCTCCGCAGTGGAAGCGTCGCTTGCTTCGGTGTTCGAGTGCGCCAAGGCACAGCGCGAGGGTATCAGGGTGACGACACCCTTGATGTATCCCGATGGCGGGATACATCAAGGTCCATGTGGTTGACTGCGGGACGCACTACGTCGTTACGGACTTTGGCGAAGCCTTGGGGTGGCTTTACTTGCAGACCGCCAACCCACAAAGATCGCCAAAACAGAACCGCCTGATCGACGATGTGTGCCAAACGCTGGGCGTGAGTCTTGAACGCGGAAAACTGACGCTTCGAGTCGAAACAATCGACGCGTTGGGGGAAGCGGTAACCTTGGTCTCCCAAGCGGCTCTGCGCGTTTCCGGCCTGCTGCGAGTGGGGTGATGATCCGTGCGGAGGCGGAGTATTGCACGACGTTTACTCCGCCTGCCGATCCTTGCCCACCAGGTTCCACAAGTCATCCACTTACCCTGCCAAGTTGTCGATACGCTCATTTATCCTCCTCACATAAACGAACGCGACCATTGCGATGAAGGCCGCCTGATGCGGGCACGCGAAGCCGGTGATCGACCAAGGGCGTTCTGGGTCAACCGCCTGACCCCCCGAAGCGGGTAGATGCACCCAACGCGATCTTGCGGCGCAGTGTCAAGCCTCGCTGTTGTGAAATCGCCGGTCCGCTTCCCGCGCAAATAAGGATTGCGGGTTCATCCGTTCAGAATCTTGTCGAGTTTTCTCAGTGCCTCGCCAACCGGCAGCGCGGCGATGTCTCCGTCGAGATGCAATGTCGTCGCGCCGCCATGGAAGAGAAAGCAACGCGCTGACGGATAGTCCTTTTTGAACTCGCGCAAGGCGCGCAGACCCTTGTTCGCCGGATTGCGTGTGCGTTTCGCCTCGATGGCGAGCAGCCCGCGAGGGCCGTAGAGCACGAAATCGACTTCCAGCCCGCCGCGCGTGCGCCAGTAGTGAATCCCGTACTCCAGGCGGTGGTAGTCATTGATCGCGCGAAGTTCCTGCAGGACCAGTGTTTCCAATGCCGGGCCGGCAAGCTCCGCCTCATCGTCGAGCGGCCCGACCGGCCGTATGGCGCGAAACACTCCGGCATCGAAGAAATAGAATTTGCGCTGCGTGATGAGCTTGCGTTTCGCGTGCCGCGAGAAAACCGGCAAGGTTACCGCGGTCAGCAAGTCTTCCAGAATCGAGAAGTAGTTTTCCGCGGCCGCTCGCGAGATGCTCGCCTCCCGGGAGACATTGCTGACATTGAGCGTCTGGCCCTGCGAAAAGGCGGCTGTCTCAAGAAAGCGCGTGAAGTGGCCGATGTTGCGGGTCAGCCCCTCCTGCGCAACCTCTTCCTGAAGATAAGTCGCCACGTAAGATCGCAGGTAAGCTCGCGGGTCCGAATCGCTGAATCGGGCGGGCAAGTGTCCGCAGCGCAGCGACTTGCCGAGGTCGAAGGCTTCTCCCTGCTCAATGACTGTGAGCGGATGCATATAGTGCGTGCGCGCCCGGCCTCCAAGCAGATTCACGCCTTTGCGCCTGAGCGATCTGGCGCTCGACCCGGTCAACGCGAAGCGCAGCCCGCGCGATTCGATCAAATCGTGCGCCTCGTTCAAGAGTTCGGGTATGCGCTGCACCTCGTCAATCACAACCCAATCCGAATAATCAGGCGGGATTAGCGCTCTCAGCTTGCCCGGATCAGCCGACAGCGGGATGTAGAACTCCGATTGCAGCAGATTGATGAAAGGCGCTTGCGGCAAGTTTCGTTTGAGCCAGGTTGTCTTGCCCGTGCCGCGTGGCCCGAACAGAAAAAAGCTCCTGCCGGTGGCCAGCGGTGCTTTGAAGGTGCGCTCAAACATGGCGGTTCGGCTCGCATCAAGGCTGCGGATGACACGAGTCTAAAGGAAAAAAGGATATTTTCATGTATCACATGAAAATAAGCGGGATATTTTCACATTGCTTCTTCCGCGGTTCAAGTGCATCAAACCGCTGCGCGAAAGTCGCCAAAACAGGACAGTATGATTACGAAGGTGGTTGCCAGATTCCAGGACGAAGAAATCCGCCGTCAACTTCGCTTGGGCGAGGACAGCCGGTGGGAATTCAAGCAGATCGAGTTCAAGGGCGCCAAGCCGAAGAGCCCGGGCAGAGAAGACCTCGCGGACGAATTTGGCGCGTTCGCCAATGCGGCCGGCGGCATTGTGCTTTGCGGGGTGGCTGATGACGGAACACTCCAGGACATGTCGCCAGAACGGATGAAAGCTCTCGGTCAACTGCTGGCAGAACTCAGCACCGACACCCTTGAGCCACCTTTGCGGGTTGCTATCCATAACAGGGAGCTGGATGGCAAGGCGTTTGTGCAGGTGGTCGTGCCGCGAGGCGAAGCGCTGCATGAACGGAGTGGCAAGGCATTCATTCGGGTTGGCGCGACCAAGCGGCCTCTCCAGAGCGCTGAGCGCCTGAGGCTGGCGCAAGATCGCACTCAGAACCGGTATCGCTGGTTCGACATGCAGACCGTGCCCGAGACTGGTTTCGAAACGCTTGTTGAGCGCATGTGGGAGCCGCTCATCAGCGCCGCGGGCGCGGCGGACCCCCGGCGGGCATTGCTGAATCTTCGTCTATTGGCGCGGGATGAAGCCGGCGTGGACCGGGCTACCAACACCGGCGTTTTGCTATGCGCTCCCTCGCCGCAGCAGTGGTTGCCGCAAGCAATCATCCTGGCGACGCACTATCGCGGCCTGGACCGTGCTTCCGGCCAGTTGGACGCGCAAGAGATTGCAGGTCCGCTTCCTGCGCAAATTGCTGACGCGGTCAAGTTCGTCCTCCGCAATATGCGCGTTTCAGCGCGCAAGATCCCGGAACGGGAGGACATCCCGCAATACAGCAAAGCCGCGGTGTTCGAGGCGGTCGTCAACGCGGTCGCGCACCGCGACTACTCCATGTCTTCGCGGAGGATCCGGCTATCGATGTTCAAGGACCGTCTGGAAATCGAATCGCCCGGCCAGCTTCCCAATGGCATGACCATTGAGGGCATGGAGGCCAGCCAAGCCGCCCGCAACGAGGTGATCGCTTCCGTGTTCGGCCGCATGCCCGTCGCCGACGTGCCGGGGTCGAGTGATCGCAGGTACCTGATGGAACGCCGGGGGGACGGCGTGTCGATCATCCGCACGAAAACCGAAGAAGCTACCGGCGTGCCGCCGGAGTACGAGCTGGTCGACGGATCGAGCTTGCTGCTCCGCATTCCTGCTGCGAAGCTGGAGCTAGTCCCCGCCGACGCGACGGTCACGGTGCATTGCGCGGGGGAGCCTCTCGCCGGCATCGAGGTTCTGGCGCTTTTCCCAAACAAGACCTGGGTGCGCACGATCACCGATCATGCCGGCGAGGCGGTTCTGAACCTCTACACGACGCATCTGCCGATGACGGTCTATGCCGCCGTTCCCGGGTATGGGGCTGGACTTCAACGAGCGTGGATTCCCAGCCGGGGTGGCCTTCTGCTCGAACTTGAGCCGCTTGATTTCGGCGGCGCTGCCATTTTCGCCGAAGACACAGGACACCTTCCTGGCTTGCGGGGACGGCTGAATCCGATACGCGATACGTCCGACCGAACCTATCTCTACGCGGACAACATTGCGATAGAGGAAGGGCGGCAGCAGCCGGTGCCTTTTCGCTTGGGCAAACCCATGAGGCTGACGGACGCGAGTGGCGCCGAGTTGTCGGTAACCATTATTGACATCGTCGGTCGGTCGTCGTTGCTGGAGTATCGGTCGTTCAACCGATGATCCGCGTCCCTGTCAATATCGAGCTTCTGCGTTGGGCGCGCCGGAAGATCTGCGTGCATTTCGGACAGTGGTTCAGACGGGTAGAGCGGTTGGCCGGGTTGAGCGGCTCGCAATAGTGCGGACGGGGCACTGAGAAGGGCGCGCTGCTTGGTGTATTTGTCGGAGTCCATGGTCGAGGACGCGGCGCTCGATTGGTTTCGGAAACTCGGCTACGAGGTGGTTTCGGGAGGCGACCTGGCCCCCGGTCCGCATGAGCTGCGGACAAGCTACAACGATGTATTGCTGCTATCGACTGTGCGGCGCGCGCTCAGCTTGCTGAACCCGGGCTTGCCCGCTGACGCGCTGGACGACGCATTCCGCAAGCTGACCCGCCCTCAAGGCACAACGCTGGAGTCCCGCAATCGCGATTTCCACCGCATGATCGTTGACGGAATAACGGTCGAGTACCGGGACGACAGCGGCGTAATACGGGGCGCGCAGGCTCGCGTGATCGACTTGGACAAGCCCGATGCCAACGACTGGCTGGCGGTCAAGCAGTTCACCGTGGCCGAGAACAATCACCGGTGCCGTGCGGACATCGTGCTGTTCGTGAACGGTTTGCCGCTCGGGCTGATCGAGCTCAAGAATCCGGCGGATGAGCAGCAGATGTCTGGGCGGCCTGGGGCCAACTTCAGACCTATAAGGCCGAGCTGCCGAGCCTGCTCACGTACAATGCCGCGCTCATTGTTTCGGACGGCGTTGACGCCCGCATCGGCGCCCTTACCGCAGGCAAGGAGTGGTTCAAGCCCTGGCGCACCATAGACGGGCAGCAACTCGCGCCAAAGCTCCTGCCTCCGTTGCAGGTATTGATTCAAGGGGTGTGTCAGCCGCGCCGCTTCCTCGCGCTGATCCGCGACTTCATCGTGTTCGACGACGACGGCAGCGGAGAGTTGGCCAAGAAAATGGCCGGATACCACCAGTTTCATGCGGTCGAAACGGCTGTCGCCGAGACGCTGCGGGCCGCCGAACTGCAACAGGCGGCGCCCGTGCGCGAAGATCGGCCGACCGCCGGGCGCTACGAATCGGGCCGCAAGCCGGGCGGCGGTCCGGGCGACCGGCGCATCGGCGTGGTCTGGCATACGCAAGGGTCGGGCAAGAGCCTGACCATGGCCTTCTATGCTGGGCGGATCATTCGCGAGCCGGCGATGGAGAACCCCACCATCGTCGTGCTGACCGATCGCAACGACCTCGACGATCAGCTTTTCGGCTCTTTCTCGCGCTGTAGCGATCTGTTGCGGCAACCGCCGGTCCAGGCGGAAAGCCGCGCCGACCTGCGAGCCAGGCTCGCGGTGGAGTCGGGCGGCGTGGTGTTCACCACCATCCAGAAATTCTTTCCCGAGGCGAAGGGCGGCCTGCCTGCGCCGGGCGGAGCGCGTCAGGCCGGCCAGCATCCGCTGTTGTCGGAGCGGCGCAACATCGTGGTCATCGCCGACGAGGCGCACCGCAGCCAGTATGACTTCATTGACGGCTTTGCCCGCCACATGCGCGATGCCCTGCCCAATGCCTCCTTCGTCGGCTTCACCGGCACGCCGATCGAGCTTCAGGATGCCAACACCCGCGCGGTGTTCGGCGACTACATCAGCGTTTACGACATCCAGCGGGCGGTCGAGGACGCCGCGACGGTGCCGATCTACTACGAGGGACGGCTGGCCAGACTGGAACTAGACGAAGGCGAAAGGCCGCGCATCGACCCGGGCTTCGAGGAGGCCACCGAGGGAGAGGAGCTTCACCGCAAGGAGGAACTCAAGACCAGGTGGGCGCAGCTTGAGGCAGTTGTTGGCGCGGAGAAGCGCGTGGCCCTGGTTGCGCGCGACATCGTGGAGCATTTCGAACGTCGCCTGGAGGCTATGGACGGCAAGGCGATGATCGTGTGCATGAGCCGGCGCATCTGCATTGATCTGTATCGCGAGCTGATTCGCCTGCGCCCGGAGTGGGAACATGAGGACGACGACAAGGGGCAAATCAAGGTGATGATCACGGGCGCCGCCGCCGACCCGCCGGACTGGCAACCCCACATCCGAAACAAGAAACGGCGTGAGGCGCTGGCGAAGCGATTCCGCGCCGCCGAAGACCCGTTCCGCGTCGTGCTGGTGCGCGACATGTGGCTCACCGGCTTCGATGCTCCGAGCCTGCACACGATGTACGTGGACAAGCCGATGCGCGGCCACGGGCTGATGCAGGCAATCGCGCGGGTCAACCGCGTGTTCCGCGACAAGCCGGGCGGCCTGGTCGTTGACTATCTGGGGTTGGCGCACGAACTGAGGCGCGCGCTCGCAACGTATATCGAGAGCGGCGGCGCGGGGAAGACCGCGCTGGATCAAGCGGATGCCGTGGCGCTGATGCAGGAGAAATACGAAATCTGCCGCGGCCTGTTCCACGGCTTCGACTACGCCCGCTGGACCGACGGACCGCCAGCGGAACGGCTGGCATTGCTGCCCGCCGCGCAAGAGCACATTCTGGCCCAGGAGAAAGGCAAGGAGCGCTGCCTCGATGCCGTGCGCGCGCTTTCCCAGGCGTTCACGCTGGCTGTTCCAAGCGACGAGGCGATCCGCATCCGCGACGATGTGGCGTTCTTTCAGGGGGTGCGCGCGGCGCTCAGCAAGCGCGCAGGCAGCGAGCCGCGCCGCGCGGAAGACCTCGACGGCGCCATCCGCCAGATCATTTCGCGGGCAGTCGCTTCCGAAGAGGTCACGGACATCTTCGCCGCCGCAGGGCTTGAGAAACCTGACATCTCGATACTGTCCGACGAGTTTCTCGCCGAGGTGCGGGGCATGCCGCAGCGCAACCTTGCGGTGGAGCTTTTGCAGAAGCTGTTGAAGGGCGAGCTTGCCAAGCGGCGGCGCAAGAATATCGTGCAGGCCCGATCCTTTGCCGAAATGCTGGAACGCACGCTCAGGCGCTACCAGAATCGCGCCATTGAAGCGGCCCGCATCATTGAGGAACTGATCGACCTGGCCCGCGAGATCCGCGCGGCGGATGTGCGCGGCGAGAAGCTGGGGTTATCCGATGACGAACTGGCCTTCTACGACGCGCTGGAGACCAACGACAGCGCCGTTCAGGTGCTGGGCGACGCAACCTTGCGTGATATTGCCCGCGAACTGGTCGAAACGGTTCATAACAACGTAACCATCGACTGGACCCTGCGGGAGAATGTCCGCGCCCACCTGCGCCGGCTGGTCAAGCGCGTCCTCCGCAAGCACGGCTATCCACCCGACAAGCAAGAAAAGGCCACGAGAACGGTGCTCGAACAGGCAGAAGCGCTGTCGGAGGCATGAACCGGAAAATCGGGCTTCCATCCGGCGGTCTTTACAGGTTGGAAACGGGAACCGCTGCTGGATACAATTCGTCATGGGCAGGACATCCTCCGGTCAGGCCTTTAACAATCTGAATTTTATTGGAAAAATAACGCTTTTCCCCCTTTACTCATGCGATATCCGGGCTAGAATGGCGGGCAGGGTTTCAGATAGATCAAGAGGTGTTTGTCGTGCCGGCGAGAACAGGGGCTGAATTGATGCAGGCGCTTCAGGAAGCGCCGATGGAACTGTGGCATCGGGGACGCAAGGTTCCCGACATTACCTGCGAAGAAGGGTTGGCCGGAGGGGTTCGGAGCCTTGCTGCGCGTTACGATCTGCAACACAGCGAGCCGGAACGTCTGCTGTTTCCGTCGGCGGCGCCAACGCCTGCGCTTATCATCGGGGAATGCGCGAGCGCGACCTGGCGCTCACCCATACGCTGATCAATCCGCAGATCAACCGCGCCGTCAGCGCCGCCAAGCAGGCCGATCCTTTCCTGGCGGCGCGCGTGCGTGAATTCCTTCGGTCCTCCGTCGAGGCCAGTTATTAGCCCGCGCGTCTTAACAGCCCACGCCGTGTGAGCGGCAGAGCCGATGGCTGAAGTTCAATCCAGGGGTTTTCGCGTCGCCCTGGGCCAGTTCGCCACCGGAGTGACGGTGGTGACGACGCGGGCGAAAAACGGCGATCGGATCGGGCTGACCGCCAACAGTTTCAATTCGGCCTCTCTCGACCCGCCGATGGTGCTGTGGAGCTTGAGGAACGATTCACAGAATTTCCATGTGTTTGCCGAGGCCGGCCACTTTGCGGTGAACGTTCTGGCCGCCGACCAGGTGGACGTGTCACAGCGTTTCTCGCGCGAAGTGGAGGACCGTTTCTCCGGACTCGAATGCAGCGAGGGCATTGCCGGCCTGCCGCTTATCGCCGGCTGCGCGGCGACCTTTCAGTGCCGCAACGTGCATCGATACAGCGGGGGCGACCACGCGATTTTCGTGGGCGAGGTGCTGGATTTCGAGGTCAACGAGCGCGTTCCCCTGGTATTTCACCGCGGCGACTACACGGTCACTCTGCCGCGCCCGGCCTCCGACGCCGGGGAGAGGGAAATCGCTGGCGGTTATGTCGATGATTTTCTCTTGCCCCTGCTGGCGCGGGCCTACCGGCTGTTCGGGCTGCCGTTTTACGAACATCTGAGCGAGCGGGGCATCCCGCGCGACGAGTGGCGGGTGCTCGCCACGCTCAGCGACCAGAGTTGCACGCGCGACGAGCTGGGCTGGATTATCCGAATGCCCGGCGACATTATGGATTCCACCATTGCATCGCTGCGCAACAACGGAATGATTGCGGATACCCCGCCGCGCGACGATGGCGGCGACCCGCGCCTGGTATGCACGCCCACGGGCAGCCGCTGCGTTATCGAATTGCTGGCTGTGGCCAAGGCGCGGGAGGCGGATGTGCTGGCCGACCTGCCGGAGTTGGAGCAGCAGGACTTCAAGCGTATGCTCAGGAGTATCATTTCCCGGCTCGCGGGCAGCAAGCGCCCTCGTTGAAGTTATGGCCTTGTCGATCTTTATTGGTTATTTGGCGCTGGTCGTGGCGCTCGGCCTGCTCGCCTCGCGCGGACAGCAGGGCAGCGAGGACTTCTGGGTGGCGGGGAGGCGCTTTGGCGTGCCGGTGCTGGTGCTGGCCAATGTGGCCGCGATCATGCACGGCGGGTCCATCCTCAGCGGCGTGGCCGCCATCGGCCGCTTCGGCGGCGTGGCCGCCCTGCCATTTCTGGCCTTCGCCCTGGGCATCGCGGTGCTGTTCTTCTTTTTCGCCAAAAAGTTGCGCCAGTCGGGCGGATTTACGCTGCCCGACTACCTGGGCGACCGCTATGACAGCCGGACGCTCAGGGCCTGGAGCGCGATCGTGGTGGCGGTGTCCAGCGTGGTGTATCTGGTAGCGCAACTGCGCGGCATGGCCTTCATTCTCGAGGGCCTGCTCGACATCCCGTTCCTTTGGGGCCTCGCCCTGGGCACCGTCATCTTCGTGGGCTATGTGGCCCTGGGCGGCCTGCTGGCGGTGGTATGGACCAACATCGCCCAGTTCTTCTTCATGTGGTGCGGCTTGCTGCTGATCGCTCCGGTCCTGGTGCAGGAAGTGGGCGGGTGGACCGCCGTAATGCAACAGGTGGAGCAGGTCGCGCCGGGCTGGACCGGCCTTCGCGGCGTCTCCTGGAGTTGGGGCTACCTCATTTCCTGGCAGATCATCTGGATGCTGGCCTACTGCACGCGCCTGGAACTGGTCACCAAGATGTACGCGGCGCGCGATTCGCGGGTGGCGCGTCTGTCGCTTCCCTGGTCGATCCTGATCGTGCTGCTGTTCCTTCTGTACGGGAACATGTACCTGGGCGCGGTCGCCAGGATCACCGTGTGGGACGGCCTGGCGTCGCCCGATCAGGCCTATGTGGCGCTGGTGTCCGCCTACCTTACGCCGGCGCTGGCCGCCTTCGCGCTGACCGGCATCGCGGCCGCTGCCATGTCCACCACCGACTCGCTGTTGCTGCTGGCCGGCTCGGCGCTGGCCCATGACCTGGTCCGCAAGTGCGTTGACGAACCTCGCGGCGTCAAGCGCGATGAGCGCCGATACGTGTGGATTTCGCGCGCTGCCATCGTGGCCGTGGGAGCGCTGGCTTTCGTGCTGGCGATACCGGATGTGGCCCTGATTCTTCGAATCGTTTCCTTCGCCGTGGCCATCATCGGCGCGGCGTTCTTTTTTCCGCTTATCGTGGGCATGGTCGGAAGGCGGGTCAGCTCCCAGGCCGCCCTGGCTTCTTCGGTTGGCGGCGTGCTTGTCACCCTGGTGTGGATCGCGGGCGCGCTGTCCGGCCAGGCGTGGGCGCAATCGCTGCATCCCGGCATTCCCGGCTTGGTGGTGTCGGGCGTGCTGATCGGGGTGGTGAGCCTCTTTACGCCTCCGGCCGTGGCCGTTGGGGGCGTGGCCAGGGCCGAGCTCGCCGACTGGGCCGATCCGAAAGGAGGCGCGTTATGATTCTGGGGCTGCCGGTCGAGAGTTTCGTGGTGCAGTTGGTGCTGCCGGCGATCGTGATCGCGGTAATGTTTGTGGCCGGATACTGGCGCGGGAAACGTGCCAGGGGAGATGAGTAAGATGAAGTCCTTGCGTGAAGCAACCGCGCGGCCGGGAATCGCCCGCCCAGCGCATCCGATCCGAAAAGGCACGGCCGCCCGTGTGGCCGCCGGCGCCTGCGTGGCGCTGCTGGCGCTGGCCTGGGGCTGCGAAGCTCCTCAAGAGACCCAGGAAGAGCAGGTCGATCCGCAGGCCCGGATGTGGGCCGCGTCGGCGGAGATCACGCCCACCGGCCCCTGGCCGGAAGGCGATCAGAGGGGCAATGCCAATACCCAGGGTCCGGGAACGTGGATGCGGTGCGCGTTTCACATGGGCAAGCCGGACGCCAAGGTCTACGAACTGTCGCACGAGCGGTCCATGTCGATGCCGCAATCTCCGTTCTCGCCCGCGCTTGAATACGTTTATCGTCCCACCGTCGGCATTCTCTATACCGCGCATGCCTTCAACGGCGAGCACCTCACCGGCGGCGAGCCGGGCGCGCAGGGCACGCAAATGGATGCGCTGGGACATTTCGCCTGGCTGCCCGAGCCGTGGCTGGGCGAGGGCGAACTTCCGGCGGATGCGGCCACATACTACGGCGGCTACAGTCAATCGGACGTGAAGCCCACGCCGGATTCGCCGCTGCTGAAGCTGGGCATGGAGCAGGCGCCACCGCTGGTCACCAGCGCGCTGCTGCTGGACGCGCGCGCCCACATGGGCGGCGGCGAAGCGCTGCCGGCGGGCCAGACGATCACGGCGGCCGATATCGACGCCATGCTGGCGGCGCAGGGACTCGCCGAGCGCGGAATCCTTGCGGGCGACGTGGTGTATATCTACACCGGCTGGAGCGACAACTGGAACGAGCCCTCGTACTACACCATGGGCCCGGGGCTGGGCTACGACGCGGCGCAGATGCTGGGCGACAAGGGCGTCGTTCTTGTGGCGCTGGACAACCCCTTTACCGACCCCGCCAACGACGGCCAACTCATGGGAGAGGCCGACCCTCCCGAAGGCACGCCGGAAGGTCTGCCGTTCGTGATTCACCACCACAACCTCACCCAGTCCGGCGTTCACAATATCCAGAACGCCAACCTTGCCGAACTGGCTGCGGACCAGGTTTGGGAGTCGTGCACGATCATTCTGCCTTTGCGTTCGGTGGGCGCGTCGGGCTCGCCGGTGCGGCCGATCGCGATCGGCTGATCGCAGCGGCCAGCGCCGACCGAAGGATGGCCGGTTGCGCTGAACACGGCCAGGCCGTGGGTGGCCAGCTGCGTCCGTCGCCGTGAACGCTGGGGAGCTTGCGTCCGCCCGAGGGCTGCTCCGCTCCGTGTTCGGGTATGCCGCCTTCCGCGGCACCCAGGAGGACGTGATTCGCTCGCTGCTGGGCGGCGGCGACGCGCTGGTCCTGATGCCCACCGGAGGCGGAAAGTCGCTTTGCTACCAGATTCCGTCGATGCTTCGCTCCGGCGTCGGCCTGGTGGTCTCGCCGTTGATCGCGCTCATGCAGGACCAGGTTGCGGCCTTGCGCGAGCACGGTGTGGCCGCGGCATTCCTGAATTCATCGCTGTCTCCCGACGAGCAGTGGCAGGTCATCGCAGCGCTCCGGCGAGGAGAACTGGACCTTCTCTACCTGGCCCCGGAAAGGCTGCTCCGCGAGGAAACGGGGACCCTGGCGCTGCTCAAGGAAACGGAAATCGCCCTCATCGCCATTGACGAGGCGCATTGCGTGTCCCAGTGGGGACACGACTTTCGACCGGAGTACCTGGGCCTGGATGTGCTCAAGGACCATTTCCCGGACACGCCGCGCGTTGCGCTCACGGCCACCGCCGACGAGGCCACGCGCAAGGAGATCGTCGCCCGCTTGAGGCTGACCGGCGCGGAGCAGTTCATCAGCGGTTTCGATCGTCCCAACATACGCTACACGGTGCGTATGAAAGGCGGTCCGGGAGCGGATCTCATGGCGTTTCTTCGCCAGCGCAAGGGCCAGGCGGGCATCGTTTACTGCCTGTCGCGCCGCAAGGTTGAAGCCACCGCGGAAAAGCTCGCCCAGGCGGGGTTCGACGCCCATCCCTACCATGCCGGTTTGAGCAGCGCGGCGCGCCGTCGCTGCCAAACGCGCTTTCAGAGGGAGGATGGAGTGATCGTGGTGGCCACCATCGCCTTCGGAATGGGGATCGACAAGCCGGATGTGCGCTTCGTGGCGCACTGCGACCTGCCGAAGAGCGTGGAGGCCTACTACCAGGAAACCGGCCGGGCCGGACGCGACGGGGACCCTGCCGAAGCCTGGATGAGCTACGGAATGCAGGATGTGGTGAGGTTGCGGCAGATGGTGGATGACTCGGAGGCCGATGAAGAGCACAAGCGCATTCAGCGCACGCGCCTGAACGCTCTGGTGGCCTGGTGCGAAATTACCCGGTGCCGTCGGGCGGCCTTGCTGGCCTACTTCGGCGAGGACTACGGGGGGGCCTGCGGCAATTGCGACATTTGCCTGAATCCCCCCAAGACCTTCGACGGCACCGTTCCGGCGCAGAAGCTTCTCTCCTGCGCGGTGCGTTGCAGGCAGCGGTTTGGCGCAGCGCACCTGATTGACGTGCTGCGCGGCAAGGACACGGAAAAGGTGCGGCGGCATGGCCACAAGGTGCTTTCCACCTGGGGGATAGGGATGGAGCTGTCGGTCCGCCAGTGGCATGCCGTAGCGCGCCAGTTGGTCGCTTCGGGATTCATCCGCGTAGACGCCGCGCGCCACGGCGCCCTGGTGCTGACTTCCCGGGCCCGGCCTGTGATGCGCGGCGAGCAATCGATCGAGTTGCGAGAAGAGGTGCGCGCCGTCAAGCCTGCGCGCCAGCGCAAGCCGCGGCCGCCGGCGCGGGAGATCAGCGCTGAAGAAGAGCCCTTGTGGAAGGCCTTGCGGCAACGCCGGACGGAATTGGCTGCTGAAGCCGGCGTGCCTCCCTACGTGATATTCCACGACGCCACATTGAAGGAATTCGCACGAATCCGGCCACAGACGCTGGATGACATGCTGCATGTGCACGGCGTCGGTCAGGCCAAGCTTGAACGCTATGGCAGCGCATTTCTTGGCGTGATCGCGGCAGCCTCCGGGCCCGAGCAAGACTTGCCTGCCGGGTAGGCGCGCGCAAGCGTGAGGCTGCCCGCATGCGAACGGGCAGAAATCGCAGGCTGGGCGGGGCTGCATTGCGTTATGCTTTCGGCAAGGAATCAACAAAGAGAAGTCACATGGAACGATCGCAAAGCCGCGATGCCTTGATGAGTTTCGCAGGGTCGGCGCGGGGCCTGCCAACGATGGCCCGCGCCAGTCTTTGGGGGGTCCTGGCGGTTCTGGCGCTAGCGGCGCTGCAGGCCGCGCACGCGGCTCCGGTAAGGACCGGGCACACGCAAGCGGAATTGCTGGCCGAGGTTTCCAGCGTGCAGCCTGGTCAGCCGTTCACGATCGGTTTGAACCTGACTCCCGACCCGGGTTGGCACACCTACTGGATCAATCCGGGCGACGCGGGCAAAGCGGCCGAACTCCGCTGGGACGCGCCGGAGGGGCTGGAGTTCGGTGATCCCGAGTTTCCGGCGCCGGGTTTCGTGCCGTTCATGGGGATGATGAGCTACGGCTACAACGAACCCACGCTCTTGCTGGTGGACGTTACCCAAACCGTGTCAACCGCATTGCTTGCCGGCGAAATGTTGGTCATCAACGCTCGCGCCTCCTGGCTGGTCTGCGATGACCAGCTCTGCGTCCCGGAGCGGGCGAATCTGGCGCTTGAAATCCCGGTAGCAGGCGGAGGATCGCCAGCCGCCGGTAGCGAAGACTGGCGGGCTGCGGCCTTTGCCGAAGCGCGGGCGCTTGTTCCGCAGCGTGTCGAGTGGCCGGCGGCGTTCCGCCAAAGCGATGGCGAGGTCATTTTCGAGTTGACCACGCCCCTGTCGCTGGAGGGCGCCGCCAGCCTGTATCTGTTTCCCGAAGCGGCGGGCATGATCGACCATACGGCCTCCCAGCAGGTTGACATATGGTCCGATCGAATCCGCGTGGCGGTTCCCATCGGCCCCAGAGTGGCCCGATACGAGGACACGGGCCTCGTTCTGGCCATGGCGATGGACGGCGCGCCCCGTCAGGCGTTCAGCCTTTCCGCGCTACGCTCCGAAGACCCGGCGGAGAGTCCCGCCGATGCGCTGATGAGCCTGCTCGTTGCCCCGGGTGGGGGAGTCGCGGCGAGCGGAGGCGGACAGGCCTCGGGCGGAGGCAGCGGTCCGTCCGCCGCAGCGGGGTCGAGCGAGGGCTTTTCCGGCGTGGCGTTCTGGCAGGCGGTGGCTTTTGCGATTCTCGGCGGACTGATTCTCAACCTCATGCCTTGCGTTCTGCCGATTCTCAGCCTCAAGGCGCTGGGCATCGCGCAAATGGCCGGCGAGAAGCCACAGGCGGCGCGCAACTCCGGCTTGCAGTACCTGGCCGGAGTGTTGGCGAGTTTTCTGGTTTTCGCGGTGCTGATCGTTGCGCTGCGTCAGGCCGGCGAAGCCGTTGGCTGGGCCTTGCATATGCAAAACCCGCTGATTGTGGCGATCCTGGCCCTGGTGATGGTGGCCGTGGGCCTGAATCTGCTCGGGGTCTTTGAAATCAATCTCGGCGCCGGATCCCTGGGTGGCAAGGCTTCCGGGGGCAAGGCCGGTGAATTCTTCACCGGTGTGCTGGCGGTACTGGTGGCCACGCCATGCACCGCTCCCTTCATGGCGCCGGCGCTGGGTTACGCCATCGTGCAGCCACCGGCCGTCACGGCGGGCGTCTTTCTCGCGCTGGGATTGGGTTTTGCGCTTCCGTATTGCGTTGTGGCGTTCCTGCCAGGCGCTCGGCGGCTGCTGCCGCGCCCGGGCGCCTGGATGGTGAGCTTCCGTCAGGCGCTGGCGTTTCCCATGCTGGCCACGGCGATCTGGCTCTACTGGGTGCTTGGCAACCAGGCGGGCGTCAACGCCCTTACCCTGGCGCTGATCTCCGCTCTGGCGCTGGGGCTGTGGAGCTTCGGTTTGAAGCGGATGGCCGGCGACAAGATTTCGCGCGCCTGGCGCACCGCCAGCCTTGCCGGGCTTGTTGTGGTGCTGCTCAGCCTCTGGGCGTTACCGAGAATGGCCGTGGCGCCCGGGACCGGGTCGCCTGCGGAGGGAGAGATCGCGTACTCGGCGCTGGCACTGGACGAACTGCGCGCGGAACAGGAGCCGGTGTTCGTTTATTTCACCGCGGACTGGTGCATAACCTGCAAGGTGAATGAAGGAGTGGCGCTGAAAAGCGACGCCGTGCAGGGCTTCTTCACGCGCGAGGACATCCAGGTGATGGTTGGCGACTGGACCTACGAGGATCCTGCGATCACCCAGGTGCTTCAGCGCTATGGCCGCGCCGGCGTTCCGCTGTACCTGTTCTTCAAGCCCGGCGCCGCCGAGCCGGTAATCTTGCCGCAACTGCTGACTCCGGATATGGTGATCGACGCCATCGAGAAAGCCTGAGCGCGGCTGCCTGGCGGCTACATGTAGTTCTGGCGGTACCAGTCGTTGACGTCGTCGCCGGTGGTGAACCACACGCCTTCGTGCTTCGCCATGTAGCGGAATGCCCGCGCCAAGTGCTTGAACTTGTTGGGCTGCCCCACCCAGAAGGTGTGCAGGCAGATCGGCATGCAGCGGGCGTTGGTGGCGCCTTCCTCGTAGAGCACGTCGAACTGATCGATGATCATGTCGCCGAAGGCCTCGGATGACACGCCCACGTTGCCGAATGCCGGAATGTCGTTCAGTTCCACCGTGTACGGCACCGCTATGAGGTTTTTCTTCGGCGTGTTGAAGCGGAAGGGGTGGTCATCCGCGGTGTAGTCGCACAAGTACTCCACGCCGAACTCCTCGAGCAGGCGCGGCGTGTTATCCGTGTGAGTCAGGAACGGGCTCAACCAGCCCTTGGTGGGCCGCCCGATGGTTTCTTCCATCGAGGTGAGCACCGAGGACAGGATTTCGCGCTCGCGGTCCTCGTCGATATTGCTGATGAAGTTGGCCGGGGCGTTGTTGACGCCGTGCCCTATCCACGCCCAGTTGCGCGCCATGCCCTCTTCGATGATGCGCGGGTATTCGCGGATGATCTCCGAGTTGAGGCATACCGTGCCGCGCGCGCCGCACTCGTCCATGAGATCCATCATTCGCCACAGGCCTACGCGGTTGCCGTAGTCGCGCCAGCCGTAGTTGAGCGGGTCGGGGTTGAATTGCTGGGTTCCGGGAACCAGGGCGGTCCCCGGAATGTCGGCCGGAAAATGCTCGATGTTCAGATAAGGCATCACGGCTACACGCGCGCCGTCGGGCAGCTTCAGCGGCTCGCGGTCGATCAGGGGCACGTAGTCGTAGTGGCGGGTTTGGGTCAGGTTGGACATGTTCGTCTCCTTGGTCTGGATTGACGGTCTGAAGCGAGCGGGCAGGCGCTGCGCTGCTGCACAGCTACAGGCCGTTGATGTATTCGAGCGCTTCGGCCTTGCTGACTACGTCGCCGTACTTCGCATGGATATCGAACAGGTTGGCTTCGTGCGGTTCGTCATGGCGGTCGCCAACGCATTCGCGAACCACGATCGGCCGATATCCGTGCTGCACCGCGTCCACGGCTGAGGCGCGGATGCAGCCGGAGGTAGTGCAGCCCAGAATGATCAGCGTGTCGGCGCCCCTGGCTGCCAGGATGGAGGACAGGCTGGTGCCGAAGAAGCAACTGGCGTAATTCTTGGCCAGAACCGTTTCTCCGGCCGGCGGCGCCACCTCGTCGCAGAATTCGGCATACAGGTTGCCGGGCACCAGATCCTTGAGCACCGGGGCCTTCAGCGTCCAGATGCCGCCGTCCTCGTAATTCGCGGGGTTGTAAAGCACCCGCGTGTGAATCACCGGTATGCCCTTGGCGCGGGAGGCGTCCAGCACCTCGGGAACTTCCTTCAGGCACGCCACCACGCCCGGCGCGTAGAGAGGCGAACCTTCCGTCGTGTAGCCTTTGAGCAGGTCGATTACGATCACGACCGGGTTCTGTCCGAAGCCCAGGCGGTTGTCCCATACTCCGGCGTAGTTTTTGTCGGCAGCTTGCGTCATGATGATTTCCCCCTGGCCTGCGCTCGTGCACGGCACCGTGTCCCGGCGCCGGCATGGCATGAATGTTAGCACTCAATTCCGGTTCGAGTGTGCGGTTCCAGCGTCCTTGGGATCCCGCCTGTAGTCCCGTATGCTGGCCGTTGCGGCGCTGTGCGGCGGCCCTGCGGCCACTACTCGCGGGCCACATCCGGGCCACGCTTGGGCCCCGCCCGGCTCGGAATCCGGGGGGCATTTTCCTGTATAATTATCGGCCTCGCGGTTGCGGGGTGGAGCAGTCAGGCAGCTCGTCGGGCTCATAACCCGAAGGTCACAGGTTCAAATCCTGTCCCCGCTACCAAATTGGTTTTTCAACGGCCCCAGCGAGGGGCTTTTTTGTGGCTTATGAATGCGATTCTGGACAGGCTGAACGGACTCCTCGCGCCTTGCGTCGAAGCAATGGGGTACGAACTGGCCGACCTGGAACTGAAGCGCGAGAATCGGGGACAGGTCTTGCGGCTTTTCATCGACCAGGAATCGGGTATTGCGCTCGACGATTGCGAGCGCGTCAGCGGGCAGGTGAGCGCGCTGCTGGATGTGGAAGACCCGATCCAGGGACACTACAGCCTGGAGGTGTCCTCGCCGGGCCTGGACCGCAAGCTCGCAAAGCCGGAGCATTTCGACCGTTTTGCCGGCCGCCGGGTGCGGATCAGGATGCACAGCGGGCAGAATGGCAGCAGAAATTTCAGCGGCACGCTGCGCGGGCGCCGTGGCGCAAGCGTGTTTGTGGACCAGAAGGACGGCTGCGGTGAAATCGAACTGCGGCTGGACGACATCAAGGTAGCCCGCCTGATGCCGGAATTCCGCAACTGAGGACTGATTCGTGTTTGGCAGCAAAGAGATTCTTGAGGCCGTAGAGCTCTTGTCCAACGAAAAGGCGATCGGCAAGGAAGACGTCTTTTCCGCCGTGGAAGCCGGCTTGGCGGCGGCCCGGCGCCGGCTGCTGGCGGAAGACGTGGAGGTTCGCGTCGCCATTGATCGCCACACGGGTGAGCAGGAGTACTTCCGGCAATGGGAGGTCCTGGAGGACGACGCCGAGGAAATAGAGGCCCCCACGCGCCAACTGCGCCTTGCGGAGGCCCGCCGCATGGATTCCGAGGCGGAGGTCGGCGGCGTGGTGGAGCGAGCCATGGAAGGGATGGACCTGGGCCATATCGGCGCATACACCGCCAAGCACGTGATCAACCAGAAGGTCCGCGAGGCGGAGCGCGCGCTGATCCGGGAGCGTTACCAGGACCGTATCGGCGAATTGCTGAGTGGCGTGGTCAAGAGAGTGGACCGCAACGGCGTGTACGTGGATCTCGGCGGCGGAGTGGAAGGCTTCGTGCCGCGGGAGCAGATGATCCCGCGAGAACCGATACGGCCCCAGGACCGGGTCAAGGGTCTGCTCTACGAGGTGGCCACCGAAACCCGCGGTCCGCAGCTCCGGCTGACGCGCACCAGCTCGGAATTTCTGGTGGCCCTGTTCAATGTGGAGGTGCCCGAGGTGGGCCAGGGCCTGATCGAGATCCTGGGAGCGGCGCGCGACCCGGGCGCCAGGGCGAAGATCGCGGTGCGTTCGAAAGAGCCGAGAATCGACCCGGTGGGCGCCTGCGTGGGAATGCGCGGTTCGCGCGTGCAGGCGGTTACCAACGAGATCGTGGGCGAGCGCGTAGACATCATCCTGTGGGACGAGAATCCCGCGCAATTCGTGGTCAACGCCATGTCCCCGGCCGACGTGGTGCAGATCATGGTGGACGAGGACAATCGGCGCATGGATATCGCCGTTTCCGAGTCCATGGTGTCTCAGGCCATCGGGCGCGGTGGGCAGAACATCCGACTGGCCAGCCGACTCACCGGATGGGAGCTGAATGCGATGACTCCGGCGGAGATCGAGTCGAAGATCGAAAGCGAGAACCGCCAGCTCACCGAGATGTTTCGCGAGCAGTTGTCGGTGGGCGAGGATGTGGCGCAGGTTCTGGTTGACGAGGGGATTACCGACCTGGAAGGCATCGCCTATTCTCCGGTCGGTGAACTCTACGCGATCGAGGAGTTCGACGAGCCCCTGGTGGACCAGTTGCGCGTCCGCGCCCGCGACGTGCTGCTGATGAATGCCTTGAGCCGCGAGGAGGAAATGGAGCAGGCCACGCCGGCGGAGGATCTCTTCGAGGTGGAGGGCATGACCCGCACGCTGGCCTACTCGCTGGCGACAAAGGGCGTGTCCACCCGCGAGGATCTGGCCTGGGAGGAAGCCGATTATCTGGCCGAACACATCGACGGGCTGACCGAGGAGGCGGCCGGCGAACTGATCATGGCGGCCCGGGCGCCGTGGTTCGACGAGCAGGCGTCCGAAGAGCAGGCAGCCGCGAAGGGCGAATATGAGTGAACTGACCATAGCCAAACTTGCGGAGAACCTGAGGGTGCCCGTGGAGCACCTGATGGACCAGTTGGAGCGCGCCGGCCACAGCTTTGACGATGCCAGCCAGCTCGTGCCGGAGGTGGCGCGCGAGGAATTGCTGGCCTTCCTGCGAAATCGGCACGGTCATTCTTCGGCGGTGCCCCGCGAGATCAGCATTACCCGCCGCGAGTCCGTGGAAGTCGTCCAGGTGGACCAGGGGCGCCGCAGGGCGGTTCAGGTGGACTTTCGCCGCAAGCGCAAGTTCGTCAATCGCGCTACCCTGGAGCGGGAGGCCCTGGCGCGCCGCCAGGAACAGGAGGCGCGCCGCCAGGAGCAGGAAGAAGCGCGCCGCAAGGAACAGGAAGGTCTGGCAGCGGCGGCGAAAGAAGCCGAAGAAAAGGAAAAGCAGCAGGAGCGCAAGCTCGCCGAGGAGAAAGCGCGCGAGGAACAGGAACAGGCCGAACGCGAGGCGGAACGCAAGGCTCGGGAGCAGGCCGAGCAGGAAAAGGCCGAGGAACAGGCTCGTTTGCAGCGCGCGGAGGCCGAACGGCAGGCGGAGGAAAAGAAGCGCGCGGAGGTGGCGCAGGCCGCGCGCGCTCGCGAAGAAGCCGCCCGCAAACAGTCTCGGGCATCGAAGGCCTCCCGTCAAAGAAAGGCGCCTCCCAGAGAAGAGCTGCATGTAGCCTCGCATATCCGGCCCCGGCGCAGCCGCAGGCGCAAGGCCGGCCGGCATGCCACCGCCAAGGTGGCAAACGTCAACGCTTTTGTCCGGCCCGCTTCTCCGGTGGTGCGCACCGTGGAAGTGCCGGAGTCCATAACCGTATCGGAACTGGCCCGCCAGACGGCGGTAGGCGCGGAGAAGGTGATCGCAAAGCTGATGCAGGAAGGCGTGATGGCCGGCATCAACGATACGCTGGACCAGACCACGGCCATGATCATCGTCGAAGCCCTGGGGCACCAGGTTGTGGCGCAGGATGAGCAGGACGAGGAAATGGCGCTGATCAAGCGCGGGGTGGCCACCACGGGCGAGCTCGAGCCGCGCGACCCGGTGGTTACCATCATGGGGCATGTCGATCACGGCAAGACTTCGCTTCTGGACTATCTGCGCGAGAGCAGCGTGGCGGCCGGCGAAGCCGGAGGAATAACCCAGCATATCGGCGCATACCGGGTGCAGGGCAAGGGCGGTTCGATCACCTTTCTGGATACGCCCGGCCATGCGGCGTTCACCGCCATGCGCGCCCGCGGGGCCCGGCTGACGGACATCGTGATCCTGGTCATTGCCGCCGACGATGGCGTCAAGCCGCAAACCGAGGAGGCGATCAAGCACGCCCAGGCCGCGGAGGTGCCGATCGTGGTGGCCATCAACAAGATCGATCTTGCCGACGCCGACGCCACCCAGGTGCGCAACCAGCTGAACGTGCTGGGATTGGCGCCGGAGGACTACGGCGGCGACACGCAGGTCGCCGAAGTGTCCGCTCGCACCGGCCAGGGTATTGACGAGCTGCTCGAAAAGGTCCTGCTGCAGGCGGAATTGCTTGAGTTGTCCGCGCGGAACAAGGGCGGAGCCCGGGGCGCGGTCATCGAGTCCACCATCGAGACAGGCCGGGGGCCGGTCACCACGCTGCTGGTCACGGAAGGATGTTTGCGCAAGGGCAACATCCTCGTGGCCGGATCGGAATACGGCCGCGTGCAGTCCTTGAGGAACGAGCACGGCAAACAGGTGAACCAGGCGCTGCCGTCCTTCCCCATCGTGGTTCAAGGGCTTTCCGGCGCTCCCGATGCGGGTCAGGACGCCGTGGTGTTCCCCAACGAGCGCTCGGCAAGGGAACTGGCGGAATTTCGCGCCCGCGCCGACCGTGAAAAGCAACTGGCTCAGAAACGGGGACAGCCGGTATTCAGCGGCGCATTTCCGCCCGACGAAGACACCCCCACGGTGCGGATGCTCGTCAAGGCCGATGTGCGCGGCAGCGTGGAGGCCTTGCGCGATGCCCTCATGCGGCTCGCCCGCGACGAAGTGGAAGTGGAAGTGATCTCCTCCGGCCTGGGTGGGATCACGGAGTCGGATATCAACCTGGCCGCGGCCTCCGACGCCTCGATTATCGGCTTCAACGTGCGGATGGATCCGGCGGCGCAGCAGGCCCGCAAGGTCAGCGGCGTAGAAGTGCGGTACTACAGCGTGATCTACGAAGTGCTGGACGATGTGCAGGAAGTGATCAAGGGCCATGTGGCGCCCGTCATTCGGGAACAGATCATTGGCAACGCCGAGGTTCGCGAGGTGTTCCACTCGCCCAAATTCGGCGATATTGCCGGGTGCCTGGTGACCGAGGGCGTGGTCAAGCGTCAAAATCCGATACGCGTGCTGCGCGACAGCGTGGTGATCTACGAAGGCGAACTCGAGTCCCTGCGCCGGTTCAAGGACGATGTGGAGCAGGTCAGGAGCGGCACCGAATGCGGAATCGGGGTGCGCAATTACAAGCACGTTCGTGTCGGCGACGTTATCGAGTGCTACGAGAACGTTGAGGAGAGCCGCGACTGAGCGCCGAAAAGGGGAGCGTCGGCACAACGGGGGGCGCCGGAGTGTGGCCGGAAACGGCTCCGCCGCCCGCTTGACGGCCTTTGGCGCGCGTGCCTCGCGAGTTCACCCGTGCGCAACGGCTTGCCCCCAGGGCCATGCGTATCCTGGCGTCCATGACCCACTCCGGGTTGCGCGACCCGCGGCTGGCCGGCGTGCAGTTCACGCACGTTCGGTTTTCCAGGGACTTGAGTGTTTGCCGCGTGTGGTACGTGCCCGGTCCGTCGGGCCCGGGCGCCACCGCGGCTTCGCTGCGGTCCGCCTCGGGATATATTCGCCGGCGTCTGGGAGAGAGTTTTGGCTTGCGGCGGCAGCCTGAACTGCGGTTTGTGCTGGACGACAGCCAGACGCGCGGCGACGCATTGACCGAACTGATCGAAGACAGCGTGCGCAAGGATGCGCGCGCGCGCGGGCAGCGCGCCCCGACTCCAGCGAAAAGGCCGGAATCTGGCCAAGGATGCGCGCGCGCGCGGGCAGCGCCCGGAGGGACCGCGCGAAGCGGAACCACCGGCGGACTGAGCGGGGCTCCGATGAACCCGTCAGGCGCCTCCCGAAGCAAACGGGACGTTAGCGGCGTGCTGTTGCTGGACAAGCCGCAAGGTCTCACGTCCAACCAGGCCGTGCAGCGGGTAAAACGCCTGTTTGCCGCCCGCAAGGCCGGGCACACGGGGAGCCTGGATCCCATCGCAACCGGGATGTTGCCCCTGTGTCTGGGCGAAGCGACAAAACTGTCCGCCTATTTGCTCAAGGCCGACAAGCGCTACCGCGTAACCGCCCGAATCGGGTGCAAGACCGACACCGGCGACGCAACCGGCGCCACGGTTCTCGAGCGGCCTCCCTGGCGTTTGGACCGGACTGAACTGGAAGCGGTCCTGGAGCGCTTTACCGGCGAAGTCGAACAGGTGCCGCCGATGTATTCGGCGCTCAAGCACAAGGGTCAGCGGCTCTACAAATTGGCCCGCGAGGGACGCACGGTGGAGCGGGCCCCGCGGCGCGTGTGGATTCGCAGCCTTGAAATCGAGGAGTACTCTCCGTCCGCGCCGGTGTTCTCCGTGTCCTGTGGCAGCGGGGTCTATGTGCGAACGCTGATCGAAGACCTGGCCGAGTCGCTGGGCGCGTTGGCCTGTGTCAGCGCTCTCAGGCGGCTTGGCGTAGCGCCTTTTGGAGAGGCTGCCATGGTGACCATGGAAGGGCTGGAGGCCGCGGCCGCCAAGGGCTACCCGGCGCTGGACGCGATGCTGCTTCCGGCCGACGCGGCAGTGGGAGAGCTGCCTGCCGTGCATCTGTCAGCCAGCGAGAGCTTCTATGTGCAGCACGGCAACCCTGTGGCCGCGGCCCGCGGTGCGCGGCCCGGCGTCGTCCGGCTGTACATCGGCAGGCAACAGTTCATCGGCATCGGAGAGGTCACCCTGGACGGCCAGGTGGCACCGCGGCGCTTGCTGCGGCTCCCGCCGCCCGCCGTTGCGGAGTAATTGTCCGGTCCGTCGGCCGCACCCGCGCCGAGCAACTGCGCGCAAAGTTTCGATGAATGGCTTCGGTGGGGGTCCGTTGTGCACCAAAGAAAGGTACAATACCCGGCCTGAACACGGACCGAAGACTTATCGCATGGCACTAGACTCAAGCCAGATCAGCGCAACCGTGCAGGAATACCAGCACGACCCGGCGGACACGGGGTCCGCCGAGGTTCAGGTAGCACTGTTGTCGGCGCGCATCAATGCGCTGTCCGGCCATTTTCGGGAACACAAGCAGGATCACCATTCGCGCAGAGGATTGCTGCGCATGGTGAACCGCCGCCGCCGCCTGCTCAAATATCTGCGGAACACGGATCATGAGCGCTACGCCAAGCTGATTTCCCGGCTCGGCCTGCGCCGCTGAGCGGCCGGGTGACGGGCTCGACACAGCGGCGTCGCATAGCGTTAATCAGGCCCGGTTCGTAAACACAAGCTCTTGAAGCACAGGCTCTTGAAGCACAGGCTTTTTTGTCCCGAGATTTCCAATCGAACATGGAAGGACAGCCCAGGGACTCCATTCGTGGAGAAGTAAGGATGCGCGCGTAAAAGGCGCGTCAAAATCAAAGCAAGCGAGGTAGCAGTGTCTATCGTAAAGAAAGAATTCCAGTACGGCAGCCATGCGGTAACGCTGGAAACAGGCAGGATGGCGCGTCAGGCCGATGGCGCGGTCGTCGTGAGTATGTCGGAGACGGTTGTTCTGGTGACCGTCGTGGGCGCCAGGAAGGCCGACCCGGCACGCGACTTCCTTCCGCTCACCGTCAACTACCAGGAAAAGATCTACTCCGCGGGGCGTATACCGGGGAGTTTCTTCCGGCGCGAAGGGCGCCCCACGGAAAAGGAAACGCTGACCTGCCGGCTGATTGACCGGCCGCTGCGGCCGATGTTTCCCAAGGGCTTTTTCCACGATGTGCAAGTGATTGCCACGGTGCTTTCCACCGCTCAGGAGGTGGACCCGGACATCCCGTCCATGCTCGGCGCCTTCGCTGCTGTCGCCCTTTCGGGCCTGCCTTGCGCCGGACCCATAGGAGCGGCCCGGGTGGGATGGATCGATGGAGAATGCGTGCTCAATCCCACCGCCACGGAACTGGAATCTTCCGGGCTTAACCTTGTGGTTGCCGGCACCGAGGGCGCGGTCCTCATGGTGGAGTCCGAAGCGGACCTGCTTTCCGAAGAAATCATGCTCAACGCGGTGTTGTTCGGCCACGAACAGATGCAAACGGCCATCGAGGCAATCCGCGAGTTTGCTGCCGAAGCCGGCAAGCCCGCGTGGGATTGGCAGGGCCCGCCGGAGAACGAGGAACTGGCCGCCGAGGTGGCGAAGATTGCCGAAAAGGACCTGTCGGAGGCCTACACGGTAACGGAGAAGGTGCAGCGCAACGAACGGCTGCGTGAAATCCACGCCCAGGTGGCGGAGGCACTGGCGCCGGACGAGGCGGAACCTTCCCGCGCGCGGGAGGTTGCCGGCGCGCTCAAGGGTCTGGAGAAGCGCGTCGTGCGCGAGCGCGTGCTGTCCGGCAACCCGCGCATCGACGGACGCGACAATTCCACGGTTCGCGATCTGAACATCGAGGTGGGCCTGCTGCCCCGCACCCATGGTTCGGCGCTGTTCACGCGCGGCGAGACGCAGGCCCTGGTTACCGCCACGCTGGGAACCGACCGTGACGCGCAGATTATCGAGGGCCTGGATGGCACCGGCCGTGATCGCTTCATGCTGCATTACAACTTCCCTCCCTATTCGGTGGGCGAGACCGGATTCATGACCGGCCCCAAGCGGCGCGAGATCGGACACGGCAGGCTGGCCCGCCGTGGTATCGCCGCGGTATTGCCCAATATGGAGGAATTCCCCTACGTCATTCGCGTGGTTTCGGAAATTACCGAATCGAATGGCTCCAGTTCCATGGCCAGCGTCTGCGGCTCGAGTCTGGCGCTGATGGATGCCGGAGTTAAGCTCAAGGCGCCGGTTGCGGGTATCGCCATGGGCCTGGTCAAGGACGGCGATCGCCATGCGGTGCTGACCGACATTCTGGGAGACGAGGACCACCTGGGCGACATGGACTTCAAGGTGGCGGGCGCCGAGGATGGAATCACCGCCCTGCAAATGGACATCAAGATCGACGGAATCACCCGCGAAATCATGGCCGAGGCGCTGGAGCAGGCCCGGGCGGCGCGGCTGCACATTCTTGCGGCCATGAACGAGGTCATTTCCGTATCCCGCGAGAAGGTCTCGGATTGGGCGCCTTCCATATTCACCATGCAGATCGACCGCGAGAAGATCGGCGATGTGATCGGCAAGGGCGGCGCGGTCATTCGGGCAATCACCGAGGAGACCGGAGCGGAAATCAACATCGAGGATGACGGGACGGTGAAGATCGCGTCCGTCGACGGCGAATCGGGCAGGGAGGCGCGCAAGCGAATCGAGTCGATCGTGGCCGACGTTGAGGTGGGCAAGATTTACGACGGCAAGGTGGCCCGGCTCATGGACTTCGGCGCCTTCGTTACCATCGTTCCGGGCAAGGACGGCCTGGTGCACATTTCGCAGATTTCCGACGAACGGGTGGATCGCGTCAGCGACCGCCTGGCGGAAGGCGATGCCGTGCGCGTGAAGGTGCTGGAAGTGGACCGCCAGGGACGGATCCGATTGAGCATGCGCAATCTCGACGGCAATGAGGAGTCCCCGCAACCCCGTGGCGCCAGCCGCAGCCGGGTCGACGAGATCAAGGCGGGCGAGGTGTATGACGGCACCGTTTCCAGTGTCATGGACTATGGCGCCTTTGTTACCCTGCTTCCGGGCACCGATGGCCTGGTGCATATTTCGCAGATTTCCGACCGCCGCATCGAGCGGACCAGCGACGTCCTGCAGTCGGGCAACTCCGTGAAGGTGAAGGTGATGGAAGTCGATGGGCGCGGGCGTATCCGCTTGACCATGCGCGGCCTCCCCCAGGATGGGGGAGCGGCTGGCGGAGCCGAGACCAGGCGCCCGCGCCGCCGCCGCCGCGCCAAGGCCTGACTGACACTCCGCCGGAGGCTGCGTCCTCTCTGGCTTTCTGTCTGGTTGGGTGTCCTTGCTCGCTGCTCCGTGGGTGGGTGGCGTTCGCCGGTGCGCTATCGCGTTGCCCCCTCGCATCCTCGTCTCCCGCCTTTCGGGAGTGTTGAAGGCAGGATGCCGGAACCAAGCTCCATGGACGGATTCATGCGTCTCCCGAAAGGCGGGAGACGAGGATGCGAGGGGGCAACGCGATAGCGCACAAATCAAGGCGCCGGGCAGTGCGCCGGTCAAGGTGTCGGGCGAGGCGCCGGGCGAGGGCGCGGCCTGTGGGGGGATATGCGGGTTAGCGGGTGGTGCGGTCGCGGAATTGGCGTTCGGCCAGTTCGCGATGCTGCTGCGCCTCTACCGACAGAGTGGCCACGGGGCGGGCCTGCAAGCGTTGCAGGCCGATCTCCTCGCCGGTTTCCTCGCAGTAGCCGTAGCTCCCGTCCGTGATCCGTTCCAGCGCGGCGTTGATTTTCTTCAGCAGCTTGCGCTCGCGGTCGCGGGTGCGTAACTCCAGGCCGAACTCCGATTCCTGCGTGGCGCGGTCGCTGGGGTCCGGGAAATTGCTGGCGTCGTCGCGCATGTGATGCACGGTGCGCTCAACCTCTCCCATCAGTTCGGCCTTCCATGCCAGCAGGATCTTGCGGAAGTGCTCCAACTGGGCTTCATTCATGTACTTCTCACCCTTTCTGGGGCGATAAGGTGGAATGCCGTGTATGAGTTGTTCTTTCATGGTTTTGCGAGCGCGCGGAATTATAGCCCTATACCGCCTCCTCGGCGCGTGCCTTGTCCAGCGGCGAATCCGGCGTCCAGCCGGGCGCGCAATGCTCGGCGCTTACCGTGGTATACAGGCCCCCGCGAACGTTGAACCGGGCCTCCAGGCGCATGAAACGCGGCGCAACCGCAGCCACGATTTGGTCGAGTATCTCGTTGGTCACCGCCTCGTGAAAGGCGCCCCGGTCGCGAAACGAGTTGAGATACAGCTTCAGCGACTTCAGCTCCACGCACAGCGCTCCCGGCACATACTCGATCGCAAGCTCCGCAAAGTCGGGTTGGCCGGTCTTCGGGCACAGGCAGGTGAATTCCGGCGCGCGCACGCGGATGGTATAATTGCGGCCCGTGCGCGGGTTGGGAAAAGTCTCCAGGATGGGGTTCATGAGCGGGGAATTTACACTAGTGCCGACTACGGCACTAGTCCGCATATTGCAACAGTTCCCCGGTCTTTGAGAACGTCAGGCAATGCGGCTTAAGCGAATCCGCCTCGCCGGCTTCAAGTCCTTTCCGGACCCGGTCAATATCGAAATTCCCGAGAGCGCGCTGGCCATCGTCGGCCCCAACGGTTGCGGCAAGTCCAACATCATCGACGCGGTGCGGTGGGTGCTGGGCGAAATATCAGCGCGCCAACTGCGCAGCGGCGCGATGGCCGAGGTCATATTCAACGGCTCCTCGCGGCGCACCGCGCTGGGCGCCGCAACCGTCGAGCTGCTGTTCGACAATACCGAGCCCAGCGCCCACTCGAAATTCACCCAATATAGCGAACTCACCGTGCGGCGCACCGTGCGGCGCGACGGCATATCGGAGTATTTCCTGAACAACTCCCGCTGCCGCCGCAAGGACATCACCCAGCATTTTGCCGGCACCGGTTTGGGGATCGGCGGCTACGCGATCATCGAGCAGAGCACGATCAACCTGCTGGTGGAGGGCAGTGCGGACGAATTGCGAGCTTACCTGGAAGAAGCCGCCGGAGTGTCCGGTTATCGGCAGCGTCGGCGGGAGACCACGCTGCGCATCGCGCGCACGCGCGGCAATCTGGAAAAGCTGGCCGAACGTCGCGCCGAACTCGACAGCAGTTTGCGCCGCCTGCGCCGCCAGGCTTCGGCGGCCCGCCGCTACCGGAAGAACATGGGCGAGAAAAGGCAGCTTGCGGCGCAGCGTCTGGCGCTGGACATCCGCGCGCTGAATCGCCTGCTGGATGAAGGGCAGGCCGGCACCAGAGCCCGGGAAACCGAGCTTGCGCGCGTGGAAGCGGAGTACCGGTCGCTGGAAACCCGGATTGCGCAGGCGCGGGAACGGCAAGGCTCGGCCCAGGTGGCTTTCGACCAGGCCAATCGGACCTTTTATGCCCTTCAGGCGGAAATCGCGCGTCTGGAGGAGACTCTGCAAACGCAGCAGGAGCTGGGCCGGGAACGGGACGCCGAACTTACGCGGCTTGAGCCGCGGCTCAAGGATTTGCGCGAGGAACTGGAGCTTGAAACGGCGGCGCGGCAGAAACATGAGCAATTGCTCGGCGAACTGGGGCCGGAACTTGCCGCCGCGCGCGAGAAGGAGCGGGCCCTGCGGGCGCAGTCCGAAGACGCGGTGGATCGTCGCTCCCGGTGGCAGGCGGACCGGCACACATCGGAGATGCAGCTTCAATCGCTGACTCAGCAGCGCGAGTTGTTGCTCCGCGAGCGCCTGGCAGGACTGGAATCGCTTCAGGATGCGGCCCGCCGGCGCAGCGGAGAGAGGGCTCTGGATTGGATCAAGCGCCGTGGATTGGCCCAACAGCCGCGTTTGTCGCAGCACCTGAAGGTTTCGCGCCGGTGGCGCGCTGCGGTGGAGCTGGTTCTGGGCGCCTTCATCGAGGCGACGCAGGTGGAGCAACTTGAAGTGTTGTCCGACGAGGGAGAATGGGCGCCCGGGCTCCTGCTGGTGGAAGCGGGCAGCGCCGAACGGGTTCCAGGAACGCTTCTGGCGGAAGTACGCGGCGCCGGCGCGGTGGCCAAGCGGCTCGCAAGGGTGCGCACGGCGGCGGACGTGCCCCAGGCACTCGCCATGCTGGGCGAGTTGCGCAGCGGCGAGTCGGTGATCACTCCGCAAGGCGTCTGGATGGGCCGCGGCTGGCTGCGCGTTGGCGGCCAAGGCGGAGAAGGCGCCCTGGACCGCGAGGCGGAAATCGCGGCGCTCAAGGACGCTCTGGCCGACCCTGAAAGCTATGCGGCGCCGGCGCTGCAGGATTTGTCGGACCGTTCGGACCGGTCCCGGTTTCAGGCGCGCCTCGAACAGCTTCAGGACAAACTTGAGCGCGCTGCCTCCCGGCGGCAGGTGGTTGCCGAGCGCAAGCCCGACACCGCCCAGGACATTCAGGCCCTTCGCTCCCGCACTGCCGCGGCCCGGGAGGTTACGCGAGGCCTGGAACGGCGCCATGCAGAGCTGGAGCCCCAGGTTCAGGCCGCGGCGCGGGCCTGCGAAAGGATTCATGCCGACATTGCCAGCGCGCAGGAACGAATGGAGCGCCTGAGCGCCTTGAGCCGGCAATCCAGCGACGCCCTGGAGTCGGCGCGCGCCAGGCTCCGAGCCTTGCTGAAGCGCAAGCCGGAGGTTGATCGGGCCTTGAACGAGGCCCGACGGGAGCGGGAAGAGGCGGACGCTACCCTCGCGGCGGCGGACTCGCGCCGCGCCGGGATTCAGATGCGGCTCAACCAGGAGCGCGAAAAACTCAATGAAACGCGAGTCGAGAGACGGGAACTGAAGGTGCGTCGCGACGGCCTGGGCGAGCAGTTGTCCCGCACGGGCCACAAGCTGGAGGAAATCCTTGAGGAGCTTCCCGAGGGCGCGAGCGCCGAGGAACTGGAAGGCCAGCTCGAAAAGGTGGAGCGGCGAATAGAGCGCATCGGCCCGGTGAATCTGGCGGCCGAGCAGGAGCTCGGCGAGCTGCAGGAACGCAAGGAATATCTGGACTCGCAGCACCAGGACCTGACGCGCGCTCTTGAGACTCTGGAAAACACCATGCAGCGGCTTGACCGCGAAACCCGCTCCCGAATCAGGGAAACCGGCGAAGCCGCGAGCAAGGGCTTTGATCTGAACTTTGCGCGGCTGTTCGGCGGGGGCCGCGCGGGCCTGGTGTTCGAGGGGGACGACTTGCTGACCGCCGGCATTCGCTTCATGGTGCAGCCGCCGGGCAAGCGCAATGTGCGCGTCAGCCAGCTTTCCGGCGGCGAGAAGTCCCTGGCTGCCCTGGCTTTTCTGGTTGCGGTGGTGCAATTGAACCCGGCGCCCTTCTGCATGCTGGACGAAGTGGACGCCGCTCTGGATGACGTGAATGTGGCCAAGTTCTGCGAGTTGCTGACCGAACTGTCATCCACTCTTCAGTGCCTGGTGGTCACGCACAACAAGAGCACCATGCAGTCCGTGGATTACCTGCTGGGCGTGACCATGGAAGAGCCGGGGATATCCCGCATCGTTACCGTGGACCTCGAAGAGGCCGTGCGCCTTGCCGCCGCCTGATTCGCCTGCGTCACTGTCCCGGGCCGAAATCGAACAACGGATCCGGTGGCTGCGGGCCGAGATTCACCGCCACAACCGGCTGTACCACGAGCAGGACGCCCCGGAAATCCCGGATTCGGAATACGACGCGCTCTACCGGGAACTCCGCCAGCTTGAGCAGGCGCATCCCGAACTCCTGAGTTCCGATTCACCAACGCAGTCGGTAGGGTCGGGTCCCAGCCGAGCGTTCGATCCGGTGGAGCACGGCGCGCCCATGCTGTCGCTGGAAAACGTTTTCGATGTTGCCGAGATGGAGGCATTCGATCGCCGGCTCGCCCGGCTCCTCGCTAACGCTAACGAGGGCACTGGCGCTGACGCGGGCTCTGATGCTGGCGAGAGCGCTGATACCGAGGCTGACGCGGGTGCTGATGCCGACGCTGACGCGGACAATCGCTCTGATGCTGACGCGGACGAGAGCGAGAGCGAACTCGAGTATTTCGCCGAACCCAAACTGGACGGGGTAGCCTTGAGCCTGTTGTACGAGCGCGGAATACTGGTGCGGGCCGCTACGCGCGGGGATGGGCGTACCGGAGAAGACGTGACCCATACCGCCTTGACCATCCGGTCGCTGCCGGTCCGGCTATCCGGTCGCAATGTTCCGGAGCAGGTGGAAGTGCGGGGCGAAGTGTTCATGCCACTGCATGCGTTCGACGCCTACAACAGGCGGGCCGGGGAGGAGGGTAGCAAGGCGCTGGTGAACCCGCGCAATGCGGCCGCCGGCGCGCTGCGCCAGAAGGACCCGACTTTGGCGGCGAAACGCTCGCTGGACTTCTTCGCGCATGGGGTGGGCCGCGTCGATGAGGAGTTCACGATTTCTCGTCAATCGGAGTTGCTTCGGGCGATGGAGTCCTGGGGGCTGAAGGTTTGCCCCCAGACCGAAAGCGTTACCGGTGTTTCCGGCTGCGACCGCTACTACGAGCGGATTTTCGAGCGCCGCGAGGACTTCGATTACGCACTGGATGGCGTGGTTTACAAGTTGGACCGGTTCGATTTGCGCGATCAAGCCGGCGCCTCCTCGCACGCGCCCCGCTGGGCGGTGGCGCGAAAGTTTCCGGCCGAGGAAAGACTCACCACCGTGCGCGCCATCGACTACCAGGTGGGACGCACCGGCGCGCTAACGCCCGTAGCGCGGCTTGAGCCTGTGTTCGTTGGCGGCGCCACGGTCAGCAACGCCACCTTGCACAACTACGGCGAACTGTTGCGCAAGGATGTGCGCGAAGGCGACACGGTGGTGGTGCGCCGCGCCGGCGACGTGATCCCCGAGGTGGTGCGCTCGCTGCCGGAACGCCGGAAAGGCGACCCTCCCGTGCCGCCGCTTCCCGAACGCTGCCCCGAATGCTCATCGGAAGTGGTCCGGCCGGACGACGAAGCCGTCGCCCGATGCACCGGCGGTCTGATCTGCCCCGCCCAGCGCAAAGCCGCGATTCTGCATTTCCTGTCGCGACACGCTTTCGATATTGAAGGCTTGGGCGAGGAATGGGTGGACCGGCTGGTTACCGAAGGCTGGGTCCAGGGCATTCCCGACCTGTTTCAACTCAGCAAAAGCCAGTTCGCCTCGCTATCTATTGAAAGGCCAGCGGGCAGGCCGTTCGCGGAGAAACTGCTTGCGGCGGTCTCCAGGGCCAAGCGCACCACGCTGTCAAGATTCCTTGTTGCCTTGGGAATTCCCGGGCTGGGGAAAAAGTCCGCCGAGAGCCTGGCAAATCACTACAGGTCCCTGAGCGCCCTGGTTCGGGCCACCCCGGAGGAATTGCAGCGGGCGGCAAAGGTGAGGAAGGTCACCGCGGATGCCGTGGTGTCTTTCTTCAGCGACACCAGCAACAGGAAAATGGTTTCCGATCTGCTGGCTGCCGGAGTGCAATGCGATGAAATGGAATCGCAACAGCCGGAAGTGTTCGCTGATACGGACTTGGCGCACGGCAAGCCGCAACCGGAGATGCCGGACGAGCCTCAAACGGAGCCGCGAGCCGAGCCTCACGCCGAGCCGCGAGCCAAAGCCTCTGCGCACAGTCTGGCCGACGCGATTGAAAGATTGGCGTCAGCCGACGGCCTGGCCATTAAAGGGCTGGGCAAGGAGTGGGCGGGCCATCTCATGGATGCAGGCCTGGTTAGCGAGATCAAGGATCTGTTCCAGCTCGATGACCACGCGGAGACCATTGCGGCAATACCGGTTCGGATTGCATTTGGCGAAAAACGCGCCAGCGACCTGGACGATGAACTGGAACGCAAGAGGCGCACCACGCTGGCGCGCTTGCTCTATGCGCTGGGAATTCGCGACGTGGGGCGTGTGACCGCGGAGACTCTGGCGCAGCATTTCGGAAATCTGGAAGCATTACGCTCGGCAAGCGAGGAACAACTCCTGGACGTGCCGGATGTAGGCGAGATCGTTGCAGGACGCCTGCTCCAGTTTTTCAGCCAGGAAGAAAATCTGCGCGTAATCCAGGCGCTGAAGTCGAATCGCGTGGTCTGGGAAGAGAGTGAGCGGCAGCCGGCAGATTCACAAGGAGAGCCTCAAGGTTCACAAGCGACGCTTCCAGATTTACAGGGCGCGCTTCAAGGAAAGAAACTTGTGCTGACGGGCACGCTGGCGAGCATGACGAGGAGCGAAGCAAGGGAAAAGATTCGCGCCGCCGGCGGCCGCCTTGTCGCCAGCGTTTCCGGCAAAACCGACTATCTGGTCGCCGGCGCCAATCCCGGCAGCAAACTGGCCAAGGCAAGAAACCTCGGAGTCGAGGTGCTGGAAGAGAACCAATTCCTGGAAAAGCTGGACGCGCCCGATGCCCCGCCCATCAGCAACCCATCACCGCCTTGAACCTGCGAATATCGTCTATGCTGGACCCTTTCCAAAGCATTCAAGCCCAACCTGCAAGCTGCTGGTAGGCGGAGACGGCATCGACCTGGAAACCTTCCTGCTCACGCCCGTTGCGGAATGGCTGCGATGATCGGCGAATTGGTGGAGCCGATGGGATTCGAACCCACGACCTTCGCATTGCGAACGCGACGCTCTCCCAACTGAGCTACGGCCCCACACATGCGCCGCCGATCGTGCCGCGCACTTGGCAATTTTATGCGTTTCGCCAGAAAGTCCAGCAAGTGCCTTTTCCAATGAGACAGCCTGTAGGGGTGTGTTTGGGCCCATAGCCTATTGTGAGGCGGTTTCCTTCCTCCTTTCTCCCTACCCTCTTCTCGCAGGGGACGCATGAACCCATCCCTGGGGCTCAGCAACGGCGTGTGCGCCAAGCAATTGGCGCACACTGCCGTTGAAGAAGAGGGTAGGGAGAAAGGAGGAAGGAAACCGCCTCTGGCGAAAGATGCGGGTTGGCGCACTGCTCCAGCAGCGTTTGAGTCGCACGGCAGGGAAGGAAGTGCTCACGGATGTGGTTGAAGACGAGCACAGGCCGCTTGCAACTGAAATTCGTGGATGAAATTCGTGGCAAGATGGTGGATGATCTGGGAAAATGGCACGGCGCTGCTCGAATAACTTTACGGGCGTTCTCACGGTTATGAATTGGCACAACATGTATCAAAGCACGCAACAGGGTAGGGGGTCGCTGATGTCTGGCCCGCATATTTCACCAGAGGCCGCGAAGCTCTCGCGCGCGGCCTGTTTCCTCGCGGCGGCGCTGCTCGTTGCGCCATGCCACATGGCCTCGGCTTCCGATGCGAATGCCCAGACGCAGGGCGATAACATTCAGAATGGCGAGATCCGGGACGGCGACATTCAGGACGAAGAAATCGAGGAGATCGTCATCACCACCGACCTGGGCAGCATGCCCGGCCAGGACATGCGCTCCATCTTCGGCTTCGCGAAGTCGATTTTCGAGACCCCGCGTTCCGCATCAACGATCAGCGAGGAGATGATGAGTCGTTTCATCATTGGGGACATTGACGAATTGATTGCGCTGGCGCCGGGCAGCTTCACCCAGTCGTTCTTCGGCGTTGCCGGAACCCTGGATATTCGCGGCACGCCGGGCGAGACCTACTTCCGCGGCATGCGGCGCCTGGACAACCCGGGCAACTACCCCACGCCGCTGGCCGCCTCCAGCCATGTCGAGGTGGTGCGGGGGCCGGCGTCTCCCATTCATGGGCCGTCGCGGATTGGCGGCTACATCAATTTCGAGCCCAGGGCCCCGCGTTCCGATGGCGCTGCAACGGGCAGCGCGCGGCTGGAGCTCGGCTCCTGGGAGCAACGCATCGCGGCCATTGAAGCGGGCGGTTCCGGGCAGATTGCCAGCCGGGAGCTTGGCTACCATCTGTATGCGGAAGCCGAGAATTCCGACGGCTATTATCGCGACCTCACCACCGATCAGGCCATTTTTCAAGCTGGCTTCACCATGCGCGTCAACGCCGTCGAATTGCAGTTCGGAGGCATGTATCAAGACTACGACAGCATGGAGAACGGCGGCTGGAACCGAATCACCCAGGCCCTGATCGACGACGGCGTGTATGTGACCGGCTCGCCGCTGCCGCTGGACGCCAACGGCGACGGCTACATCTCGCACCAGGAGTTCGACGTGGATGGCGACGGCTTTACCGATCTGAGCCCGTTCGCCGCCGGGTTGGCGCCCGGGACCCTCGACCCGCTGAATCCGCAAGGCCCATTTCCGGGCTCCTGTCGAATCGGCCCCACGCTGGTGTTCGGTTGTCAGCCGCAGTTGTGGGTTCTGCAAAACCCGGGGCTCGGAAGGCTCGACGGGGATCAGGTGCTGATCGATCCGGACGATGTGCACTCGTCCAAGGTCACGACGCTCTATTTCGATGTCATTGCGGACCGGGAGTCCGGCTGGGGATGGCGCAACCAGATGTTCTTCGAGGCCTACGACTTCCTTGCCGAGGTGGCTTACGGCTTCTCCCAGTTCCACGACACCTGGGTATTCGAGGACAAGCTGATCCTGGCCAACCGCTACGAGTGGGACGATGGCGGCGCCTCGGTGCAGATTTCTCCGTCGGTGCGCCTGACCAACTTTCGGCACGCCGACGACTGGAGCAACGAGTATTTCGACCGCCGCGATCTCACGCAGGCGACCAGTTCGCTGGACCGGAGGCTTCTGTCCACCCGCATCGACGACGACTACACCGATTACTTCATCGGCGACTATCTCGATTGGGGCCTGGCGGCAATGGCGGACATCGACTGGGGTTCGTTCAACGTCGTGGCGGGGGCGCGCTACGATCTGGTGGACCTGAAAAGCCGCCAACCGCTGGAAAAACTGCTGTTGCCCAGCGCACGGAATTTCTGTCTGGACGCTTCCTGCGTGGTGCCCCAAGCCGAGGATCAGGTGGAGGGATTTTCCTGGACGCTGAGCCTGAGTTACGCTATCAGCGCGGGGTTGCGTGCCTACCTTACCGCTTCGCAGCAAGCCACGGTGATTACAGGGCAGGGCGCGGATCTGACCACCTACAACGTAGCCTCCGGGGGCGCATTCGACGAATCGCGCCTGCTCGAATTCGGCCTCAAGGGCAGCCTGCTGGACGATGTCCTGTACTTCGCGCTGGCGGTTTACGAGCAGGAGCGCATCGATTTCTCGTCCCAGCAGATCGTCACCAATCAGGCCAGCCGCACCGAGGGCGTCGAGTTTGAACTGCGCTGGCTGATCAGCGATCGGCTGCTGGCCAGTTTCGGCTACTCGGACATCGAAGTGGTGAATCTCAACACCCTGGATCGAGGCGGGCGTTTCAGCTTTATCGGCGCGGAAGACGTGCCCGGCATCGAGCCGAGCGCGCTTTACGGCGCGGCGCTGGCGGGCGTGCTTGTTCCCGAAACGCTGGATGCGCGTCGCGCCGGCATTCCCGAACGGGTCTGGTCGCTGGCCGCCACCTACGACTTCGGCGCCGGATTCGCGGCAAGCGCGAGCGTGGTGGACGTGGATTCCACCTATTCGGGATTCACCAAGGCGGTGGCCCTGCCTGCCTACACGCTGGTCAACACAGGCGTGGTCTTCGAGCGGGGCAACTGGCTGATCAGCGCGGCGGCCAAGAACCTCACCAACGAACGCTATTTTCGAGCCAACTTCCCCAACCTGTTCGGCGGCGTTGTGGTCCTGCCCGAATTGCCGCGCCACTACGCCGTGCGCGTGCAGTATCAGTGGTGAGGGGAAACAGAGGCACGTGCTTCGGGAGCACGAAATGAAAATACTATCCGTTTGGGAGCCTTTCCGCCGCGCGCCGCGCCGCACGCCCTTACGTGTTGCTTTCGCGGCATGTGCCGTAGTCTGCGGCGCCACAGCGGCGCTGGGTGCGCCGGCCATTCCAGGCACGGCTACGCTTACTGGCCAGATAATGGCGGAAGCGCCGTTCACCGCCGCGCAGGTGTATGCGAAGAACCTTGACAAGAACATGCTGTATACCGTGTATACGCACAACGGCAAGTATCGCGCGCCCAACCTGTTGCCCGGCGGCTACCGGATCTGGGCCGAAAAGGACGGCCTCACCTCCCGGCATGAAATGCTGCGAATTCACGGCGAGGGCGAAATAGAGTTGGATCTCAAGATACGTCCTGGCCCGGACAACCCTCTGACCTTGAAGGACAGCTCCAAGCCAGGACCGCAATTCGGCGGAGTGGGCGGGAATGCGCAACTGGTCTCCTACGATGAGATGTATCCGCCCGGACGAGGCAGGGACCTGGCTGAGCCTTCCTGTCTGACCTGTCACGGCCATTCCTTCCTGCCGGCCAATCGCATGGGTCGCGCGCAGTGGCACGCCATGATAGGCATCATGCTCGACCCCAACGGTGCGTTCGCCGACCCGACCTCGGTGCGCAGCATTACCGACGAGGAGCATGAAATACTGGCGGACTATCTGGCGGAGAACTTCGGCCCGGACAGCCCACCCAAGGTCTTGCGTCTTGATGTCGAATACCCGCTGGACGAAGAGACGCTGGCTAAGGCGATGTTCATCGAGTATCTGACTCCCTTGCACCCTGCGGCCGACTTGTCGCTGCGATCGGTCAACGAGCCTTTCAAGCACCGTATACATCGGCCGATGCTGGACAACGACGGCAATCTCTGGGGGACCAACAGCCTGATCGGCCTGAGCCGCGTCGATCCCCGAACCGCGCAGTGGAGCCACTTTCCCATCGGCTACGACGAAAATAACCCGGAAACCGACATTTATGGCAGGAAGAGAGGCGATCCGGATTCGGTCTGGTCGTTCATCTTTCCCCATGACATGACAATCGACAAGGATGGCCTGGTTTTCTGGGCCGAATTCCAGGGTCAGCACCTGGGCCGGCTGGATCCGAGGACAGGAAAAATCGATCGGTTCCCGATGGACCCTGAAGGCCTGGTTGTCGACGAAAGGGGCGTTGCCGGTAACATTCGCGGCCACACCCCGCACATGGCGGAAAACGGCGACGTGTGGTTCACCGCGATCCGCGGCAACAAGATCGGCAAGTGGGACCGCGAGACCGAGAACATTACCTTGTGGGAAATTCCCACGCCGCACTCCTTTCCGTACGGCATTGAAGTCGATCAGCAGGGCATCGTCTGGTTCGCTGAATTGTTCGGTTGCGCCGTCGGAAGATTCGATCCCGAAACCGAGGAGTTCGCGGAATACCCTGCACTGACAAAGCCTTGTGCAATCAACCGTCTGGTAGCCGACTCCAGAGGCGTTATCTGGTATTCGGTCTTCAGTTCCGGAAGACTGGGCCGGCTGGATCCGTCAACCGGTGCGCAGAGGGAATACGATATCCTGCCGTTTTCGAAGGTCAAGGCATCCATGCCCTACGGTATCGTGGCCGACCATGAGGGCAAGATTTGGTTCGGCGACGGTGGTCTCGGCGGCGCGCTGGTCCGGTTCGACCCGGACACGGAAGAATTCACCTACTACCCGGAACCTCGCCAGGCCGACAATCCCAACCTGGACGTGACCCGGGAAGGCGCGATCATTTTCTCGACGCGTTCAAGCAACCAGGCGGCGCTGGGAATCTTCTATCCCGACGTGTCGAAAATGACCGGCTACGGCGCGTACCGCTGAAACGGTCCCGCTGAGCGTGCCGAGCACCCTTTGCGATCCTTGAAATACCTGCCATGCGATCCAAGAGTGAATCCGCACACCCCCTTGACAAAGTAACCGGGACAGGAGCAAGGGCGGGATGCGGTCAGTGGTCGAGGCCGCCGACGCAGAGGTATTTGATGTCCAGATAGTCGTCCATGCCGTAGCGTGAGCCTTCGCGGCCCCATCCGCTGGCTTTCACGCCGCCGAAAGGCGCCATTTCGCTGGACACGCGGCTCTCGGCCAGCGTTTTTCCCTGCTCCGCGGTCATCAGCGCGGCCAGGTCTTCAGCCGCGTCCAGCGTCAGTTCGTACCAGCGCCGCAGCAGTTGCGAGCGTTCCTTTGCGGTGGTGCGGCTCCATTCGCTGAAAGCGCGGTGCGCCGCTTCGATGGCGAGCCTGGCATCGGCCGCATTGGCCTTGTTCGCTTCGGCGATCAGCGCGCCGGTGGCCGGGTTCAGGACCGGCAGGGACCGGCCCTCGCTTCCGGGGCGCCAGGCGCCATCGATATAGCACCGGGTTTTCAGAAGCGCCGGGTCCTTGAGCGGTAGAGTCTGTTGTGGATTGAGCATGATGGAGACTTCGGGTTGTTGATGGAGCCGTTGCAGCGCCGAGCAAGTGCCAAGCAAGCGTCGAGCAAATGCCGAGCAAGGGTCAAGTAATGCCAAGCAGTTGCCAGGCAATGCAAGTCACCGTCTGCATTGTAGAATACGGAGGTTAATGGATATCCTTAAGCGCCGTGCATTTCTGAGGCAGGCGGGCATGGCCACCGCGGGGGCTCTTGTGAGCGCCACGGCCCCCCTCGGGCGCTGGACGCCTTACGGCTTTGTCTCCAGCGCCAACGCTGCGAGCGCCATGCCGGTTGAGGGAAAGTACGGACTGGTCGTGCTGAACGACCGCCCATTGAGCGCCGAGACGCCGGCCCACCTGCTCGACGACGAGGTCACGCCCACCGAGCGCCACTTCATCCGCAACAACGGCATCGTGCCCACGCAGGTGGACCCGGAGGGGTGGACTTTGAGGATTGACGGGCTGGTGGAGCGCCCCATGACGCTGAGTATCCGGGACCTCCGCGATCGTTTCGAGGTGGTAACGTATCGGCTGCTGCTCGAGTGCGGAGGCAACGGCCGGGCGCGATTCGATCCGCCGGCCCGGGGCAACCAGTGGACCTACGGCGCGGTAGCGTGCGCCGAATGGACGGGCGTTCGCCTGTCCGACGTTCTCGATGCGGCCGGCGTCATGGACACGGCGATCTATACCGCCCATGAGGGCGCCGACATCCACCTGTCCGGCGCGACTCGCCTGTCCGACGTTCTCGATGAGGCTGGAGTGGTGGACAGGGCAATTCACACCAAGCAAGAAGGCGCCGACGGCCTCCCATCCAATACGCCCCGCCTGCTCCCGATCTCACGCGGCCTGCCCATCGAAAAGGCCATGGATCCGTATAACCTGATCGCGTTCGAGATGAACGGCGGGCCGCTGCATCCAATGAACGGCGCGCCCTTGAGGCTGGTAGTGCCGGGCTGGCCTGGCTCCTGCTCGCATAAGTGGCTGACGCGCATCTGGTTGCGGGACGTGATACACGATGGTGCCAAGATGACCGGCGCTTCGTATCGCGTGCCGAGGTATCCGGTCGCGCCGGGCGATTCGGTCCCCGACGAGGACATGGAGATCATTCATGCCATGCCGGTGAAGTCGCTGATCACGCTTCCTGAAACCGGACTCACGTTGGCTGGCCGGGAACTGAGAGTGGCAGGACACGCCTGGGCCGGCGATACCGAAGTGGCGCGCGTGGACCTGTCCACTGACTACGGGGCCAGTTGGCAGGAAGCGCGGTTGGCCCGGCCGCACAATCCGCACGCCTGGCAGCGTTTCACTGCGCGGGTCCGTTTTCCGAAGGCGGGCTACTACCAGGTGTGGGCGCGGGCGACGGACCGCGAGGGCGTAAGCCAGCCTTTCGAGGCGGGCTGGAACCCCAGGGGCTATCTGAACAATGCCCTGCACCACGTTGCGGTGCGCGTAACCTGACAACCATGGTTCGCCGCGGGCCGCCCGCCGCAATCGCTGCAATAACGGCTGCGTTCGGTCTCTGGGCCTTCGGGCTGCCCCCATTGGCGCAAGAAAATCCCGATTCCCAAAGCGAGAGCAAACAGGAAGACGAACCGGAGCAGGCGCTGTTCCGCGGCATGCCTGCCGACGAGGGGCGGCTGGAGGTTTTCGGCTTCTGCGCATCCTGCCACTCGATCGACCTGGTGTTGCAGCAGGGCCTGTCACGCACGGTTTGGGAGGAAGTGCTGGAGGACATGGTCGATGAGCACCAGATGGTCCCGCTTCGGCCGGAGATTCGCGCTAAGGTCCTCGATTACCTGGAAAAGCACTACGGCCCCGACCGCCGCGCCCGCAAGCGCAAGGACGAATAGCCCTTTTCTTGCCGGGAGCCTTCGCCTCAGGTTTCCGGTTCCCGCAGGACAGTTTTGATCACCTTGCCCATGGCATTGCGCGGCAAGGCTTCCAAGATGCGCAAGCGCCGCGGAATCTTGTAGGCGGACATCCGGCTCGCGCACCATTGCTTCAGCTCCGCGTATTCGAGACTTGCGCCATCGCGCAGCGTAACGGCGGCGGCCACCTGCTCGCCCCAGGTGGCGTCGGGCACGCCAATGACCGCGGCTTCCCGGATGTCGTCATGGTCCAGCAGAACGCTTTCGATTTCCAGCGCCGAGATCTTGTAGCCGCCGGATTTGATGATATCGATCGACGAGCGACCGAGGATGCGGTAACGGCCGTTGTCGATCACGGCGATATCGCCGGTGCGGAACCAGCCCTGCCGGAAGCTGTCGCGGGTGGCTTGCGTATCGTTCCAGTAGCCCTGAAAGATGTTCTCGCCCCGCACGCGGATTTCGCCGGGCACTCCTTCGGAGCGAACAGGTTTGTCGTTGTCGCCGAAAAGCTGCGCCGTTACGCCCGGCAAGGCGTTGCCGATCGACCCGGCGCGCCGTTTTCCCTCGTAGGGATTGGAGATCGCCATGCCGATTTCCGTTGTCCCGTAGCGTTCCAGCAACTTATGGCCGGTCAGCTCCTTCCAGCGCTCGAACAGCCCGGTGGGGCATGCCGACGAGCCGGAAACGTTCAGCCGCATACGCCGAAAACCGGTGCATACGGCCTTACGGTTCGAGGTTCCAAGCTCGACGATGTGCTCTATAAGCTTCCGGTAGATGGTTGGCACGGCCATGAATACGGTATAGCTCCCGCGGGCTACCTGCGCGCACAGGCTCTTGACGTCCAGCTTCGGCATCGCCTGCACGCTGGCCCCGCACCACAGCGCGCAATTCAGGACATTGACGATGCCGTGAAAGTGGTGCAGGGGCAAGAACAGCGGGATGGAGTCGTTCGGGCTCCACCGCCACGCCTCTATCAGGGTCCGGATCTGGCCGTGCAGCGCATCGTGCGCAAAAACCGCGCCCTTGGGTTTCCCGGTGGTTCCGCTGGTAAACAGAATCATGGCGCGCCGGGCGCCGTCGATATGGGGAAGTTGCGCGTTCCCGCCCGCGCGAAGGACCTCGCCCATGCGAAGGACCCCGGCGGCCCGAAGGTCTTCAACGGACCGCAAGTCGATGCCGATGCGCCGGGAAACGGCGGCCAGCGGCCCCGGGTGCTCGCGGTTCGCAATAACGCGATGGACTCCGGCATTGGTAAGACAGTGCTCCAGTTCGGGCTCGGCAGAAGCGGGGTTGAGCGGAACGGCAATGCCGCCGCTGCGCCAGATGCCGTGGAGCGCGATGACGTAGTCGAGGCCGGCCGGCAGCGCAACGCCGATCCGTTCTTCGGCGAGGTCCTTTACTGCGCCTCGCGCACCTGCAGCTCCTCCGGTACCTGCGGCTCCACCTGCAGCTCCGGCGCCGAGCAGCCCCCCGGCGCACTGCACGATGCCGGTACTCAGGTCGCGATAGGTATGCGCCGCGCCGCCCTCCGCCAGGGCGATGCGGTCATCGGCGCGTGACAGGCCGGGGAAAACGGAACTCCCGATTGTGGCAAGAATCTTTCGCACTTTCTGATTCGCGCTGGTTCCGGTCCCTTCTTCAGGGGTGCGCGGAAACCTGCGCAACCCGGCAGGTTTCGGCAGTCCCATCCAAGGTGACAGCCAGACGGCGATCCTCAGCCCTCGTCGGCCGCAGCCTTCTCCGCAGCCTTCTCCGCAGTCTTCACGTGCCTTCTCCTGCCTTCTCGAATGTTCGGAACAAATTATCGCCTACAATGCTTTGCTCAAGCTGCCACTTCCGATTGGGAGAAAAATATGAATCGAATGTTGCAGGGCGTGTTGTTGCTGTCCGTGTTGGGTGTTGCCGGCACTGCGGCGTATGCCGACGAAGGTGGGCCGGGCGTTGCCGGAGAGCGCCATGACCTGATGGAATCGATGGCCGACGCCATGCAGTCGATGGGCAACATGGTTCGCGGCATTGCGGAATATGATGGCGAGAAGATGCGCGAACTGGCCGGCCAGATCGCCGCAGCGGGCGGCGAGAACCTCACTTCGCTGTTCCCCGAGGGCAGCTATGACCCCGCCGGTGAGTCCCTTCCGGCGATTTGGGAAGATTTCGAGCGGTTCTCCACCCTGGCCGACAACCTGGTGGAAGCTGCCAACAAGCTGGCGGAGGCCGCCGATACGCCTCCCGCGCCTCCCAGTGCGGTGCCTCCCGATCCTGCCGCCGGTGGGGGCGAGGCGCCCGCCATGGACGCCGGGACCGCTCTTTTTGGCGTGGGCATGAGCTGCAAGGCCTGCCACGACGACTTCCGCAAGGAGGATGACTGATCTGACCGCGCTGTCGCGAATTTCCGCCTTCCGACGGCTTGCTCTCGCGCTTGCCGCGCTGCTGGCTGGCTGGCTGGCTGCATCCCAGGCAGCCGGTGATTCACAGCAGCAACAGCGCGACTATTCCGGGCTCACCGGAGATGTCAACCGAGGCTTCTATGTCGCGCGGCTGGCCAATTGCATTACTTGTCACCGGGCGGCGGATGACAGCGGTTCGCTCTTCTCCGGCGGCCTGGAACTGGAAACGCGGGTTGGGACCTATTACATTCCCAACATCACGCCACATCCTGAAGACGGGATCGGCGGGTGGAGCCTCGAGGATTTCGCCCGCTCCCTGACCGAAGGGCTGAATCCCGAAGGGAAGCATTACTATCCGGCGTATCCGTACACGTTCTACACCCGGTTCACCAGCCAGGACATCGTCGATTTGTGGGCTGCCCTGCAGTCGGTGCCGGCGGTGGCGGGACGTCCTCAAAAGTACAAACTCAAGCTGTTTTATCGACTGCGCGGCCCGATCGGGGGCTGGAAAAGACAGTATTTTGATCCCGGCGAGTATCAGCCGGACCCGTCCAGGTCCGAACAGTGGAACCGCGGCCGCTACCTGGCGGACGGACCCGCGCACTGCGGCGCCTGCCATACGCCGCGGGGTGCCATGGGCGGACGGGACCTGAGCCGGCGCTATGAGGGAGGGGTGGAGAAAATCGGCGGAAATGGGCCGAATATCCGGACCGAAACGCTCAAGGCCAACGGCTGGACCGAAGGGGATCTGTCCTGGTCGCTGCGCAGTGGCCTAATGCCGAACGGCGACGCTTACGGAGACAGGATGGCGCTGGTGGTTCAACATGGCACTCGTTTCTGGACGAACGACGACCTGGCGGCGATTGCAACCTATTTCTTCGACCTGCCCGCCAACGAATAGGGTCTTGCCCGCCTGTTTGCGCAGGGGCTGCGTTCGCCGGTGCGCTCTCGTGTTCCTGTGAATTACGTTTCCGCTGTTGGGTTAATCGAAGGCGCCGAGGATGTTTTGGGCGAAGAGGGTGTAGGGGCGGGGCTGGTCGCGCATGGCTGCGTGGCGTTCCCGCTGCGCGTCGCGAATGGCGGGGTTCGACTCGACGCCGCAGCCTTCCACGATGCGGTTCATGAAATTGAAGATCGCGCATACCGATATTGCGTGGTATAGCGCCTCTTCGCTCCAGCCTGCCTCGAAGACCCGCCGTGCGTCGGCGTCCGTGAGCCGCGCCGGGGTTTCCGTCAGTTTGCGCACGTAGTCCAGCACCGGCAGCATGCGGGCATCAACGCCGGCCGCTGCGGGGTCTTGCAGCACGTTCTCAAGCAGCTCCGCGTCAATCCCGTGCAACTCCGCGATGATGCTGTGCGCGCCCTGGCAGTAGCGGCAGGCATTTATTCCCGAAACGTAGGCGGCGATGAACTCGCGTTCGCCTGCGGTGAACGGGGAAGGCCCGCGCAGCAGGTCGTCGGTGTATTCGCACAGGGCCTTTACGCCGATCGGAAAGCGCTGGAACACGTCAGTGAGGTCCGGCTTTTCGGGCAGGGAAGGGAAGCGCGCCATTGCAAACTCCTGGTGTCGTGATCGGCTCACATTGTCGCGTCAGAGCCGCCGTCCGGCTCCGGCCGCGGCCGCTCCTTCGGTCAGCGATTTCAGGTCGCGCAGAATATCGTGCGTGAAGCGCTCGCGGCGAGCCTTGAGCGCCGCGGCCCGCTCGGCGTCCGGCTGGTATCCATCCAGAGCGGCGGCAGTGACGATGCCCTGGCGCGAAAGCAGGTCTTCCAGGGCATACAGGCGGTCCATGCTCATCCAGAGCTGCGCGCTCAGCTCCAGAATCATGTTCATCATGGCATCCTGCACGGGGTCCTTGAAATAGACCGGGTAGTCCCCCGCAAGGGGCGCGCCGCCTTCCGGCGTTTGCCCGGAAGGCCCGGCGGAACGGCGTTTGTTCACGCTCTTCGACACCTGGCGCGAATCCCCACTCGCCTGTCCACTCGGGTCCCGCGAGATCAGGATGCCGGGAGCGTCGCGTACCAGACCTGGGTTGTTCCCAGACGCTTGCCGGGCGCCGCCTGTTGAAACCCGAACTCGTCGAGCAGCCCGTCGAAATCCGTGTAGCAGAAGTCGTCGCCGTACGCTTCGCCGTTGTTGCGCGAATCGAAATGGCGGTGGTAGAGCTGGGCCGGCGTCATGCCGCTGGCCATCATGAAGTCGTAAACCGCGAACATGCCGCCCGGACGCAGCACCCGGCGCACTTCGGCCAGGGTCTCGCGGATGATTCGCATGGGAATCTCGTGAAACAGGATGAACGAGAACACAATATCGAAGCGGTTGTCCTCGAATCCCGTATTCTCGACCAGCCGCTGGGAAAAGCGCACGTCAACGCCCAACTCCACCGCGCGGTGGTGGGCGCAGCGCAGCATCGGCTCGGAGTGGTCGATGCCGATCACTTCCGCCTGCGGAAACCTCTGCTTCAAGGCGGTTGTGCTTTGCCCTACGGAGCAGGCTAGGTCGAGAATCCGCGCGACGCGGCCGTCCACCGGCAGCGGCAGGTGGTTCTCGACCAACGAGGCGTGCAGCTGGTCCTTGTCGTTGTCGCCCACGAAGAAGACTTTGGTCCCGTAGTGGTAGCGGAATCCCGCCAGCGGGTCCTTGTAGTATCCGTCGGGCTGCAGGTGGAAGTGCACGTTGGCGTATTCCGGCTGCTCGAAATCGGGATCGAGTTCCAGCCGGGCCGGGCCGCGGATCTCGGCGTACTCGAGCCGCTTGAGGTGAATGTCGCGGCGCGCATCCAGCGAGCTGCAGATGCGCCGCCACTTCATTTCCTGCTGCGAGCGCATGAGGCGGTCGCGCACCCGGGCAATCGGCAGGTCCCTGGCGATCTCGCGCACTTTCTCAAGACGCTGCGCCGACGGTTTTGAGGTGTCCTCGAGGTGCCCGGTGCGGGTTGCGAGTTGCCGGTCGAATTGCATGCCGTCCAGCACGAACGAGCGCAGGCTTTCCACGAAATCGAGATAGCTCTCGTCCTCGCGAGAGGCCAGTTCCGGCAGGGTCGTCGCGCTATTGCGCTTAAGCGTCTGGCTGGTGTCAACTTCCATCAAAGGCATAATTCTGCTCCCGGCGGCGCTATTGAGCCGCCATGCCTCCGTCAATGGACAATTCCGCTCCGGTGATGTGGCGGGAATCGTCGCTGGAAAGGTAGCAAACCAACTCGCCCACGTCACGCGGGTGCCCGATCTTGCGCATCGGCACGTTGGCTTCCATTTTCGCTCTCAGCTCCTCCGCCCGCCCCTTGAGGACCCGCTCGACGCTTTCCGTCCACACCAGACCCGGATGCACCGAGTTTACCCGTATCCCCGTGCCCAGTGCGGCGGCTTCGGCCGCAACCACCTTGGTCAACGCGGTCAGCGCGCCCTTGGCCGAGGTGTACGCCGTTCCGTGCGGAAAACCGCGCAAACCGGCCCGTGACGACATCACGATGATGCTGCCTCCGGGAGCCATCAGCGGAAGCCCATCGCGCAACCCCAGAAACTGGCCCTCCACGTTGACCTTGAACAGGAAGTCCAGGTCTTCGGGCTTTACGTGTTCCAGCGGGCCCAGTTTGGCGTCGCCGGCGTTGCTCAGCAATACGTCCATGGTGCCCCAGGCGCTCCGCACGCGGTCGTAGAGCCGGGTCCAGTCCGCCTCGATGGTCACGTCCTGGCGCAGGAACTCGATTTCAGCCCCCGGAACAGCCTCGTCCACCATGCGCAAGGTTTCGGCCGCGCCTTCCTCGTTGCGGCCCGTGAAGATGATTCGCGCGCCTTCCTCCGCCATGTGCATGGCGCAGCCGCGGCCGATGCCCGACGTGGCACCGGTAATCACCACCCGCTTGCCCGCCAGGCGCCCGGGCTCGCCGTGTCTGGCCGTGTCGTTCAGGAAATCCATAATCCTCCGTCCAGAGCGACGGTGGAACCGTGCGTGTAGGTGGCCGCGTCGTCGGCGAGCTGCACCACCAGGGCCGCTACTTCCTCAGCGCTGATGCGCCCTCCAATGAGGCTTTTGCCGCCATCGGGCAGCGTCGGGGCGCCTTCGTAGTGGCCGGTGAGCACCGCGTGAACATGGATGCCGTCGCCCGCTTCGGCGCAGGCCAGCGCCGCGGATTTGCTCAGTGAGCGAATGCCGCCGGCGCTGGCGGCGTAGGCGGCCGTGCCGGGCAGGGCGCGATCGGCGAACACCGAACTCATGTTGATGATGGCTCCCTTGCGTCCGGCGGCGCGCAGCCTCACCACCTGGGCCTGCGTGCCGAAGAAGGCCGCCGTAAGGTTGTTCGCCAGCGTCTGGCTGAATTGCCGCCCCGAAGTTTCCGCCAGTGTGCCGGCGTGATGGGCGTAGCAGCCGTTTACCAGCACGTCGGGCAGGGCGGATTCCTCGGCCAGGCGTTCGTATAGTGCCGGCCAGGCGCGCGGGTCGGACCGGCGGTGCGAAACAAGGCGCGCCCCGATTCCGGCGAGAGCCTTCTCGGCCCTTGACCGGGCGTCAGGATCGTGGGCCACATATACGGCTTCCGCTCCGTAGTCCAGAGCGCGGCGCGCAATGGCGGCTGAAATCACAGGCCCTGTTCCGCTCACCAGCAGGACCTTGTCTGCGAGGCGTTGAGACATGATGAGGCGATTCTACAGGACGGCCGCGATTCCGGTGATTTTGTGCGCCGATCGTTTTCCGCGCCGATCGTGTGCCGGTCGTGCGCCGATCGAAGGTAGCGCGCCCAGGCTGCCTGATCTGCGCGGCGCTGCTGGGCGACGCAACTGCGCGGCATGGAAGAAGCGGCTGCGCGGCGCCTTGCAAGGGCTTGAAATTGCCGGTTTTCAACCCCATTACAGAACCACGAAAAGCTCCCTTGCGGGAGCCGATGAACAAACAAGAAAGCAAAGGAGAAAAGTAATGAGAAGTCTTGTTGTGCGGACACGTCCCGGAGCGTTTGTTTCCCCCTGGACCCTGGGTTCCATGCATCGTCAACTGGAGAACTGGATGGATCGCGCTTTCGGCGGTCCGGCCGGCGAATTCCTGGAGCCGCGCCTGGCGCTGTCTCCGCGAATTGATTTCGTCGAAGCCGAAGACGGCTATGAGCTCACGGCGGATCTGCCGGGGCTGGATGAAAAGCACGTGGATGTTTCCGTGGTTGACCAGGCGCTGACCATCAAGGGCGAACGGACCTTCGACGAGCAGCGCGAGAGCCGCAGCGTTCACTTGAGCGAACGCGGTTACGGGTCTTTCCAGCGGTCGCTGATGCTGCCTGATGATGTCGATCACACGGCCATAGAGGCCAGCCTCAGCCACGGCGTGCTGCGGGTGAAGCTTCCGAAGTCGAAGCAAGTAGCCCCCGCCACGCATCAGATCAAAGTAAAGACGCATTAGACGCTTCCCCCAAACCCTGCCGGCGCCTCATGTCCCCCGCTTGAGGTGTCCGGCAGGATCCGATCCTTTCGAGCCACGCTCTTGCGCGGCGCCGCGTGCTTAGGCCACACGCTGAATCTGGCCGGTCCGGCTGAGCGCCTGGGTCTTTACGGCTTCGGCGCCGCGGCTCACATCGTCGCCCAGGTCGCGGTTTCGCAGGGCCGCGAGGTGTATGCCTTCGTTCGCCCTGGCGACTCTGCGGGCGAGGCCTTCGCTCGCGAACTCGGGGCCGTGTGGGCCGGTTCCTCCGATACGCCGCCGCCGCGCGAGTTGGATGCCGCGCTGATCTTCGCTCCAGTAGGCGCGCTGATTCCCGCCGCGCTTGAGGCGGTCCGCAAGGGCGGAACCGTCGTCTGCGGGGGCATCCACATGAGCGATATTCCCGCTTTTCCCTACGAGTTGTTGTGGGGCGAGCGCGTGCTTCGCTCGGTGGCCAATCTGACCCGCGCGGACGCGCGCGAATTCATGGCGCTGGCCACGGTCACCCCGATACGCACGCACGTGAGCACCTACCCGCTGGAGCAGGCCAACGAGGCGCTGGACGATCTGCGCGCCGGCAATATCAACGGCGCGGCCGTGCTTATTCCCTAACCCGGCTATTGCCTGAGGTCGAGTTTCGTCCCCCTCCTCTCGCAGGGGACGCATGAACCCATCCCTGGGGCTCGGCAACGGCATCCTCGCCGTTGACGCCCCTGCAAGAGGAGGGGGACGAAACTCGACCTCAGGCAATAGCCGGGTTAGGTTTTCTTAAGACGGGGGGTGTGCGCGCTCCCAGGCGCGGGCGATCTGCAAGCGCGTTGCGGCCCATACGCCGGGCCGAGTAAGGGCCCGGCCCAGGAAGGCATCCAGGGCCGCCGCCCGCCCCGGCCGGCCGGCAATGCGGGCGTGAATGCCTACCGACATCATCCGCGCCTGGTCACGGCTTTCCTTCAGCAGCCAGTCCAGGCTGTCGTTGAGGTATTCCAGCCAACTGCGCGGCGTGTACGACGGCGCGTTCCACATCTTCATGTCGTTGGTGTCCAGTGCATACGGCACTACCAGGATGGGGCGCTGGTGGCTCAGGTCCCACCAGGGCAAATCGGCGCTGAAATCGTCCATGTGATAGCGAAATCCCTCTTCCGCCAGCAGGCGCCGGGTGTTTTCGGTGAACAGGTAGCGGGACAGCCAGCCCTCAGGGCGGCGTCCGGTGCTGGTTTGGATGCTGTTGGCCGCCTTGCGGATGAATTCGCGTTCCTCGTCTTCCTCCATCCGATGCTGAAAGGACCAGCGATGCCCGTGCGCGCACACTTCGTGATGGCTTTGGGCGATGCGCCCGGCCAACTCCGGCGCGCGCTCCAGTGCCAGCGCGGCGGCGGCGATGGTGCAACGGGTCCCGTAACGGTCGAGCAGGTCGAGCAGGCGGGGGGCGCCCGCCTTGATCCCGTAGCGGTAGTTGCTCTCGTTGGGGAGGTTGCGGCGCGAACCTCGCAGGGCCACGCCCAACTCGTCAACCGGGTCGGGGCGAGGATCGCCATCCGCGGGACTGGCTTCCGCCCCTTCTTCCACGTTGAGCACGATGGACAGCGCGAGCCCTGCGCCTCCTGGCCATCGGAAATTGTCTGCGGTACTCGTCATCGGTGTCTCAGTCATCGGTTTCTCAGTCGCACGTTGCTAAGTCGCGTGGTTCTCATCCGCCTGTTGCCCAGTCGCATGTTTCTCATGCGCTGAAGTTGCGCCGCACGGCCTCCCAATGCTCGGGGTCGGTCCAGGCCTGCACCATGTGCCGCTCTTCCGTTTCCGCCAGCGATTCCTGCAGGCGTCGCCGCTCGGTCACCGCCAGCGCCTTCTGCCCGCGAAGCACAGCCAGACTGCGCGCCGTCATCCTGTTCGCCCAGGCCAGGGCAAGCTGCTGCACGGTTTCGCCATCGCCGCACACTTCGTCAATGAGACCGGCGCTCAAGGCCTGCTGCGCGGTCATGCGCCGCGCCTCCAGCAAGTGCTTCATGCCTCTTGCGATGCCGCAGCGGGCAATCACGTCGGCGGCGCCTCCCCAGGCGGTCATCAGATTCAGGTTGGCCTGCAAGAAGCCGATGCGAGCATGCGCGGCGGCGAGGACCACGTCGCAGGCCAGAGCCAGTTCGGCCCCGCCGCCCCATGCGGAGCCGTTCAGCGCCGCTGCCACCGGCGCCGGGAAATAGCGCACGGCGTCCAGCGCCCGCCGGCCGATCCGCGAGATCTGGCGCGCTTGCTCCGGCGAGCGCATGCCGTCCAGTTCGCGCAGATCGCCGCCCGCGCAGAAGGACTTATCGCCGGCGCCGGTAAGGATGACGCACTTGACCGAGTCGTTTGAGGCATAGTCCTCAAGGCAGCCTCGCAATTCCTCCAGCAAGGCGAAGCTCAAGGCGTTGTGCTGCCGCGGCCGGTTGAGGCGCAGTTGCAGCAGGCCGCCGCTGGCTTCCTCCACGGAAAGCAATTGCGCGCTCATGCCGCAACCAGCGCCGCAACCGACTCACATTGCCGCATAAACGCTAGCGGCTCAGCCGAACCAGCGGGCGAAGATAGCGCAGGCGTTCCAGGGGGTCCTCCAGTTCCAGGCAATGCTGCTTGTGCTCCAGCCCTATCGGCAGTATTTCCGCCAACCGCAAACTGACCCAACTGGCGTCGTCGAAGCGCGTTTCTATGCCCCAGTAGAGGCGATCCAGCTTCTGGATCAGATGCTGCAGGACGGTGCTCATGGATATGAACTCGGACGGCAGCGGAACCTGGCGCTCCGGCGGCAACTCCTCGATGTCTCCGGTGCGCAATCCATCCGCCTGCACGGCGGTTGCGTGCAACTGGAAGCGCAGCGAGCCGATCGCCAGTATCCGCAGCAGGCCGCCGTCGCTCTGAAACCAGTCGGCGATGATGGCCAGCGTCCCTATCCTGCACAATCGAGGGTCCGAAGAAGATTCGCTGTTCTCCTGGATGCAAATGACGCCGAAGGGCTCATCTTCGCGCATGCACCGGCCCACCATATCGACGTAGCGCGGCTCGAATACGCGCAGCGGCAGCGGCCCCTCCGGGAACAGCACGGTGGGCAAGGGAAACAGGGGGGTTCCGGTCCGCATCCGCAAATGATAAGCCGAGCGCAGCGGTTTGCAGCAGCGGTTTGCGGCGGTTTATTGCAATCGGGGTGCGTGCTAGAATCCTGCGCTTCCGCGGCGCCGTTGCGCAGCGTCTTCAAGTTGGCTTGAAATGACCCGGAACCCCCCTTTCCCGCTGGTTTGCGCCGTTCGTTTCGCGCATTCGGAGTCCGGCGCCAGTTTGGGACAGCACACCGGGAGCGCGCCATGTTGATGGGTCCGCCTCCCTGCAATTTCGGCGCCCAGGCGCCCGATTTCACGCTTCCGGATCCATCCGGGCACGAGTTCAGCCTGGAAGATTGCGCCGGAGAAAACGGCACGCTGGTGATGTTTATCTGCAACCATTGCCCCTACGTGCAGGCCATTTTGGGCCGTATTGCCCGGGATGCCGCGGAACTGCGGGAATATGGAGTGGGTAGTGTGGCGATCATGCCGAATGACGTGGTGCGCTATCCGGCCGACTCTCCCCCGCGGATGGCGGCGCTGGCCGAGCAGGCCGGCTTCGACTTCCCGTACCTGTATGACGAATCCCAGGATGTGGCTCAGCGCTACGGGGCGGTTTGCACGCCGGATTTTTTCGGCTACAACGCCGACCTGGAGTTGCAGTACCGGGGTCGGCTGGACTCCAGCATGTCCCGTCCGGCACCGTCCGGCGCACCGCGCGAACTTTTCGACGCGATGGTCCGGATCGCCCGCAGCGGACGCGGGCCTCTCGATCAGAACTCCAGCCAGGGCTGCTCCATAAAGTGGCGGGGTTAGCTGCGAAGTGGCGGGGCTAGCCCGCATATTTCACCAGGGGCCGCGATGATCGGGCCAACCGTCCGTCGGGAGCGGGCAAACGCGTTGCGCGCGCTGGCGATGGATGCCGTGCAGCGCGCCAACTCCGGCCACCCCGGCATGCCCATGGGCATGGCGGACATCGCGGAGTTGCTCTATTCCGACTACCTGGATGTCGCCCCTGGGCAGCCGGAATGGGCGGACCGCGATCGGCTGGTGCTGTCCAACGGTCATGGCTCCATGTTGTTGTACGCGGCGGCCCACCTGGCCGGCTATCCCCTGGACCTGGAGCAGATCAAAGCCTTCCGCACACTGGGCTCGCACACCGCCGGGCACCCGGAGTTGAATGTACGGATCGGCGTGGAAACCACCACCGGCCCCCTGGGGCAAGGTCTGGCCAACGCCGTGGGAATGGCGCTGGCGGAGCGCCTTCTTGCGGCCGAGTTCAACCGTCCCGGGCACGAGATCGTCAACCACAGAACCTGGGTGTTGCTGGGCGACGGCTGCCTTATGGAGGGCATTTCCCACGAAGCCTGTTCGCTCGCGGGCGTGCTGCAGCTGGGAAAGCTCATCTGCATTTACGACGACAACGGAATCTCCATTGACGGCGAGGTTGGGGGCTGGTTCCGCGACGACACGCCGGGGCGCTTCGAAGCCTATGGCTGGCATGTCGTTCGCGACGTGGACGGGCACGATGCGCCAGCCCTTGCCGAGGCGCTGGACCAGGCCGTGGCCGAGCCCAACCGGCCGAGCCTGATCTGCGCCCGCACCATCATCGGCTTCGGCGCCCCCGGGAAGCAGGGCAAGGCCGCAGCCCACGGAGCGCCCCTGGGCGAGGCTGAAATCGCTGCCGCGCGCGAGGCGCTGGGCTGGCGCCATCCCCCCTTCGAGATTCCCGAGGCCATTCGCCAGGGATGGGACATCCGCGAGCGCGGCGAGAGGCAGGTCGAGAACTGGAACCAGCGGTTTGCCGCCTATCGCGGCGACCATCCCGATCTGGCCGCCGAGTTCGAGCGCCGCATGCAGGGCAGGCTGCCGCACGACTGGACGGCACGCTCGCTGGCAGCGATCGAGACAATTGCCGAGGAGAAGGAGAACGGGACCGAGGCCACTCGCAAGTCCTCGCTGGGCGCGCTGGAGGCGTTTGCGCCCATGCTGCCGGAACTGGTCGGCGGTTCGGCCGACCTGACCGGTTCGAATTGCACCCGGCACTCGGGGTCGGTGGACATCACAGCGCAGGGTGGCGGCAACTACGTGTATTTCGGCGTGCGGGAGTTTGCCATGGGCGCCATGCTCAACGGGATGGCCCTGCATGGCGGTTTCATTCCCTACGGAGGCACGTTTCTGACCTTCTCGGACTACCAGCGCAACGCCCTGCGAATGGCGGCGCTGATGCGCCAGCGTTGCATATTCGTCTTCACCCACGACTCCATCGGACTCGGCGAAGACGGGCCGACCCACCAGCCCATAGAGCACCTGGAGTCGTTGCGCATCATTCCCAATATGCGCGTGTGGAGGCCTTGCGACGCCGTGGAGACGGCCGTGGCGTGGCGCGCGGTGATCGAGCGGCAGGATGGTCCTGGCAGTCTGGCGCTTTCACGCCAGGGCTTGCCGGCCCAAACGCGCAGCGCCGAGCAGTTGGCGCAGGTCGAGCGCGGTGGCTACGTGTTGAAGCGGGAAGCCGCCGATCAGCCCGATGTGCTGCTGATCGCGACTGGTTCGGAGGTGCCCTTGGCCATGGGCGCGGCCGGCTTGCTGGAGGGCGAGGGCATCGCCGCCCGGGTGGTGTCCATGCCTTGCGTATATGTCTTCATGCAGCAGGATGCCGACTACCGCGAGTCCGTGCTGCCGGAAAAGGTGGTTGCCCGGGTGGTGGCGGAAGCCGGCGTGCCCAGAGGCTGGCCGGGCATCGCCGGTCCCTGCGGACGCATCCTCGGGATCGCGCGCTACGGCGAATCGGCGCCCGGCGCCCAACTGTTCGAACACTTCGGATTTACCGCGGAGGGGATGGCGGCGCTGGCGCGCGAATCCATCGCCGAAGCACGAAACCCTTGAATCGGCTTGACACGGCATCAGAGGAAAACAAGTGAGCGCAAGAATCGCAATAAACGGATACGGACGAATCGGGCGCTGCGTCCTGCGCGCGCTCTACGAGGGATCGCATCGCGGCGCAATGCAGATCGTCGCGATCAATGATCTGGCGGACACGGCCACCAACGCGCACCTTACGCGCCACGACACGGCGCACGGGCGTTTCGGCCCGGATGTTGCGGTGGACGGCGACACGCTGACGGTGGACGGTGACCGCATCCGCGTGCTGGTCGAACGCAGCCCCCGGCAATTGCCCTGGGCGGAACTGGGCGTGGACGCCGTGCTGGAGTGCACGGGGCTGTTTCGCACCCGGGACAAGGCCACGGCCCACCTTGAGGCCGGGGCAAAGCGGGTGGTCATTTCCGCGCCCGCCGGCAAGGATGTGGACGCCACCGTGGTGTACGGGGTTAACCACGATGTGCTGCGCGCCCATCACAGGCTGGTCTCCAACGCTTCCTGCACCACCAATTGCCTTGCGCCGCTGGCCAAGGTGCTGCACGCGGCCGTCGGCATCGAACAGGGAATCATGAACACGGTGCACAGTTACACCAATGACCAGGTGCTTACGGACGTTTATCACAAGGATCTGCGCCGCGCACGCTCCGCCACCCAGTCCATGATTCCCACCAAGACCGGCGCGGCCGCGGCCGTGGGCCTGGTGCTGCCGGAGCTCGATGGCCGGCTGGATGGCTTCTCGGTGCGCGTTCCCACCATCAACGTGTCCCTGGTGGACCTCACTTTCCGCGCCTCGCGCGCCACAACGCCAGAAGAGATCGACGCGGCCATGCAGGCGGCGGCCAACGGCGAGTTGCAAGGCGTGCTGGCGGTCAATGACGAGCCTTTGGTGTCGATCGACTTCAATCACTGCTCCTACTCTTCGGTCTACGACAGCGGCATGACCAAGGCCCTGGGTGGCGATCTGGTGAAGGTTTGCTCCTGGTACGACAACGAGTGGGGTTTCGCCAACCGCATGCTCGACACAACCCTGGCGCTGCTCAACGCGCCCTGATGCCCGTTCCCGCGCTGACCGCCGCCGAGCTGGCCGGTCGGCGGGTGATGATTCGCGCGGACCTGAACGTGCCGGTGGAAAACGGCCGGGTCGCGAACGATCGGCGCATTCGCGCAGCCCTGCCGGCCATTCGCCATTGCCTGGACGAAGGAGCCGCGGTGATGGTTCTTTCGCACCTGGGTCGTCCCCGGTCTGGATCGTTCGACGCGCGTTTCTCTCTGGCGCCGGTTGCCGCCGAACTCGGCCGCGCCTTGCGGATGCCCGTGCCGCTCCACCGGAACTGGCTGAACGGGATGGATGTGTTGCCGGGAGAAGTGGCGCTTTGCGAGAACGTGCGCTTCAACCCGGGGGAAAGCGAGGACTCCGCCGAGCTCGGCCGGCGGATGGCGGCCTTGTGCGATGTCTACGTCATGGATGCGTTTGCCAGCGCCCACCGGGCCCAGGCCAGCGTCCATGCGGTGGTGCTGGCGGCGCGCGAGGCCTGCGCCGGGCCGCTGCTGTTGTCCGAGCTTGCGGCGCTTGAGGCGGCCTTGGTGTGTCCGGTTCGGCCGCTGGTAGCGATTGTGGGCGGGGCCAAGGTGTCCGGAAAGCTCGGCCTGCTCCGTTCGCTGGCCGCCAAGGCCGACATGCTGATCCCCGGCGGCGGGATCGCCAACACGCTGCTGGGCGCGACCGGAACGCCGCTGGGAGTGTCCCTGGCGGAACCTGAGCTGTATCCGCAGGCGCTGGAGGTGCTCAAGGGCAAGGCGGAGTTGATGTTGCCCACGGACGCCGTTTTAGCGCCTTCTCCGGATGAGGCCGGGGTGGCCCGCATCGCCGCGATCGATCAGGCGGGGCCGCGGGAGATGATTCTGGACATCGGCCCCGAGACGGCGGAACGATACGCCGAAGCGCTTGTCGGCGCCGGCACGGTTATCTGGAACGGTCCACTCGGTTTGTTCGAGATTGAGCCATTCGCCGGCGGCACCCGCAGGGTTGCGGAAGCCGTCGCGGCCAGCCCCGCCTACCGGCTGGCCGGGGGCGGAGACACTTTGCGGGCCCTGGACGATTTCGGTTTGACTTCGGCGCTGGACCACCTGTGCACGGGCGGAGGGGCCATGCTGGCCTGGCTGGAAGGCAGCGGTCTGCCAGCCATAGCCGCTCTTGAAAGCCGCGCTGAACCCGGGTCCTGATCGGTTCGCCGTGTATGATGCTGCGCTTATGCGCCGCACCAAGATCATCGCGACACTCGGTCCTGCCACGGATCGGCCTGAGGTATTGCGTGGCGTCATAGCGAATGGCGCGGATGTGCTGCGCCTGAACTTCTCGCACGACAACTGGGATGTTCACTACCGCCGGATCGAGGAAATCCGCAGCACAGCCGGGGAGCTGGGCCGCTGCGTGGCGCTGCTGGGAGACTTGCAGGGCCCGAAGATCCGCGTGGCGCGCTTTCGCAACGGCCCCGTGCGGCTTGAAGACGGCGCGGAGTTCTTTCTCGATCCCGACCTGGCCCGCAACGCGGGCGATGTGCGCGGCGCCGGGCTGAACATTACTACGCTCGGTGAGGATGTCGCTGAGGGGGACACCCTGCTGCTGGACGACGGCAACGTGGAACTGCGCGTTTTCAAGGTGCGCGGCTCGCGAGTGCATTGCCGGGTCGTGCATGGGGGTGTGGTGTCGGACCACAAGGGCGTGAACAAGCGCGGAGGGGGCTTGTTGTCGGTGCCCGCGCTAACCAGCGAGGACTGCGCTGACCTCAAGCGGGCCGCGGAAGCGGGCCTGGACTGGATGGCCGTGTCCTTTGTGCGCGATGGCGCCGACATCGAAGCGGTGCGCGCACTGATCCGGGACGCCGGGGGTTCGGCTCACATCATTGCCAAGATCGAGCGCGCCGAGGCTCTCGACAATCTCGACGAGATTCTTGATGCTTCGGATGCCGTCATGGTAGCACGCGGGGATCTGGGGATAGAGACCGGTTACGAGGGACTGATCGGCTTGCAGAAGTCCATTATTCGGCGTGCGCGAAACCGTCATCGGGTGGTGATTACCGCAACGCAGATGATGGAATCGATGATCGACCGCCCCGTGCCCACGCGCGCCGAGGTATCCGATGTGTCCAATGCGGTGATGGACGGCAGCGACGCGGTCATGCTTTCGGCGGAAAGTGCCGTGGGCGAGTACGCCGCGGCGGCGGTTGCCGCCATGGCGTCCATATGCGAGGGCGCCGAGGACTGGATGCCGGCTGGCAAGGAGGCCAGTCCGGTTACCCAGGGGGATTTCCAGCGCGTGGACGAGGGGATTGCCAAGGCCGCCATGTATGCCGCCAACCACATGGATGTGCGGGCTATCGCCGCGTTGACGGAGTCGGGAGCCACCGCCTTGTGGATGTCCCGTATCCGTGCCGATATTCCCATATTCGCTCTCACGCGGCATGCCGGCACCCAGCGCCGGGTCACGCTTTACCGAGGTGTGGTGCCGATCGCTTTCGACGTAACGGATACGCAGCCCGACGAGCTTTTTCGAGCGGTTTTCGCGTGTCTCAGGGATACGGCCGGCCTTGAGGCGGGCGATCTGGTAATCATCACCAAGGGGGCCATTATGGGGGTCTCCGGGCACACCGATTCGATGACCGTGATGCCCCTGGAGTTCTGACAGAGCAGCGTCGCATCGTGCTGAAAGGTCCGGGTTCGGTAGAATGGAGTTTGCCATGAATGAGACGAGCGACCGAAGATGCCTGAGCGCGCACACGATTCTTCCCGGCGGGAAGCGCTGCGTGCCCTGCTGGCGGCGGACACCGAGCCGCGCCTGCGCCGTCTTGTACATTCGCTGAATCCTCGCGAAGCCGCGCTTCTGCTCGAGTCCCTGCCGCCTCCGCGGCGCGCCCTGGCTTGGGAACTCGTTGACGAAGAGGATGAGGGCGAAATCCTCGTTGAACTCAACGATGAGGTTCGCGCCCAGATCATGGCGGGCATGGAGTCCGCGGCACTTGTGGACGCGGCCGACGGACTGGCCCTGGATGATCTTGCGGATCTGGTTGCCGATCTGCCGCACGACATTACCGAACGGATCTTTCGTTCGCTCGACCAGCAGGACCGGCGGCTCCTGCGTTCCGTACTCACCTTTCCACCGGATTCGGCCGGCGGACTCATGGCGCCGGAAACCGTTTCGGCGCATCCGGAAATGACGCTTGAGGCCGTGCTTGGCAGCCTGCGTTCGTACCCCGAACTGCCCGAAGATCTCTACTGCGTCTACGTGGTAGACCGGGATCAGCGCTATCTTGGCATTCTGGAGGTTCGCAGCCTGTTGGGCAGCTCGCCCGACGCAATCGTGGGTGATCTGATGGATACCGAGCCGCGTCCCATTCATTGCGACACTGCCGCATCCGATGTGATTCTTCAGTTTCAGAACATCGACAGCTCAGTGGCGGCGGTCGTTGACGACAAGGACCGGCTGATCGGGCAGATCACCGCCGATGATGTCGTGGACGCCTTGCGCGAGCAGACCGATCGCGAGATTCTGGGCTCGGTAGGGTTGGATGAAGAGGACGACATGTTCGCGCCGGTAGCGGTCAGTACCGGTCGGCGCACTCTCTGGCTGGGGTTGAATCTGGTTACCGCGCTGGTCGCAGCCGGCGTGGTGGCCTGGTTCAAGCCGGCGGTCGAAAGGGTGGCGCTGCTGGCCGTGTTGCTGCCGGTAGTGGCGAGCATGGGCGGGATCGCCGGAAGCCAGACGCTTACCCTGATGGTGCGCGGCCTCTCGCAAGGCCGTGTTCAGAACTCCAACGTGCGCTGGTTGCTGTCCAAGGAATTGTCGGTCGGGCTGCTCAACGGCATGGGTTGGGCGCTGGTCGTGGCGCTGGTCACCTTCGGCGTGTTCCGCAATCTGCAGGTGGCCCTGATAGCCGGCGCGGCCATCGCGATCAACCTGCTGGCCGCCGCCGCTTCCGGGGTATTGGTGCCATTGATCCTGCGGCGCATAAAAATCGACCCGGCGCTGGCGGGCGGCGTCGTGCTGACCACCATTACCGATGTGATCGGCTTCGCGGCCTTTCTTGGCCTGGCGAGCATGCTCCTGCTCTAGCCGCCCGTGGTAAAAGTCCCCCTGCATTCGACCGACGTGTCATCCCGGCATCCGGCGTTGCTCGTCGGTCAAGTATTCCCGATATTCTCCCTCCTCGCGCCTTGTCTGCCGGGCGACACGCCGGTCTCGGTGCGACGGGGGATCTTTCACCACGGACTGCTAGCGTGATGTCCCGGACACGATAGCAGCGGCTCATGGAATGAGAACAGTGCGCGTGGCGGCCGGCGTGATTCGGCGAGACGACGGATGCGTGCTGGTATCGAGGCGGCTGCCGGGCAAGCATATGGCCGGCGCTTGGGAGTTCCCCGGGGGCAAGGTCCGGCCTTCCGAAGCGCCCCGTGAGACGCTCGACCGGGAGTTGCGCGAGGAACTTGGCGTTTCAGTGAGGCGGGCGCTCAGGATCATGAGCTACGAACAGGAGTACCCGGATCGACTGATCGAGTTGCATTTCTATCGGGTTACGGAATACTCGGGAACCCCGCGCGGGCGCGAGCGACAGGAACTGGCCTGGGAATTGCCGGAGCGCCTCGGCGAACTGGGCTTTTTGCCTGCCGACCGTCCGCTGGTGGATTGGCTGATTCAGCAGACCGCCAGCACGAAAGCAAAGTGAGGCCGGTAGAGTTCCCCGGCCGCGTCGCTGACAGGCGTCTGCACGAAACGCACGTGAATCTTGCCGCTGTCGGAAGCGCCGCTCACTTCCGGAAAGCAGGGAACGCCGTCCGGGATCCCGATTCGGACCATCCACAGCTCCTGGTCCTGGGCAATGGAGGCCACGAAGCTGCCCTGATCGGCCTCGCAATTGCGGTATTCGCCCCGCTGGCGCAGCAGCGCCAGAAACTTCCGGTTGGCATTCAGAAGCGGGCCGAAAGCCTCAACCCATGTGAGGAAGTCTTCGCTGCAACGTTCTGCTCCGGACTGCAGCCACCACTGGTACATCGGCAGGTCCGCCGCCATCGCCGCGCTTGTGGCCGAATCGCGCTGACGCAACGCGCTGATCAGCGGGTCGAAGCGAAGAGTTCTGCCTGTATTGGCTTTCAGTTGCACAAGTTCCTCGCGAAACCGCTCAAGCTCGTCAAGCACGGCTTTCAGATTCTCCTGCCGGATATCCTCGCGCGTGCGCAGGACTTCATAGTTGCGCTGCAGGTAATAGATCTGGTGGAGCAGGTGGGCGCGCAAGTCTTCCTGGTCTACCAGTTCCAGCAGACTGAGCACCACGTGCACCGCGGTGCGATTCAGTTCGGCGCTGCGGTGGTCGGCAGCGGCCGCAAGCTGCCGGTGAAGAACCTCAAGGCGCAGAAACAGGCGAGTACTGTCCCGCAGGGGGAAATCGTACACAGTGTCTGCAGCGTCGTGCTGGTAGACCGGTAAATCTTCCATTCAGGGGCTGTGGGTTAATCCAGCGTGTATCTTACCGCGCAAACGGCGGTCCTGCCGAGCTTTCACTGCTCGCAACGGTTCGCCTCTCTCTCGCAACAGCTTTCGCTGCTCGCAACAGCTTTCACTGTTCGCACTGGTTCGCGTCTTGCCCGCAACGTTCTTTCTCCTCTGCAAGATAGCGGAGATGGAGCCGGTCGGTCTGCGCGCGCAATGCCTCCACGGATCCGTCATTGAGAATTACATCGTCAGCCAGGGCGCGGCGTTGCCTGCGGTTGGCCTGGGCCGCAAGGATCGCTCGGGCTTGTCGGTAGGTGGCGCCGTCACGCGCCCTGAGTCTCTTCATCTGTAACTCCCGCGGCGCGTCGATAACCAGCACGCGGTCGAGGCCGGCCGTGAACCCGGTCTCCGCCAGCAGGGGAATCACCATTACCAGATAACTTCCCGGAGCGGTCCGGGCGCATTCCCAGGCCGTTTGACGAATGCGCGGGTGCAGGATGCCTTCGAGCCGCTTGCGCGCGCCGGGGTCGGCAAATACGGCCTCGCGCAGCTTCGCCCGGTTCAGCTCGCCGTTACGCGCCACCAGGTTGGCTCCGAACGCCTGGACGATTTCTTCGAGGGCCGGCATGCCGGGGGCGGTCTGCTCGCGCGCAATCACATCGGTATCCACCACCGCCGCTCCGAGTTCCAGCAGGCGGTCGGACACGATGCTCTTGCCGCTGGCGATGCCTCCCGTAAGGCCCACGGTAAATCGCCTTTGGGTATTGATGCCTACCATACGGCAGCTACCATCCAGGCGCGCCGGGAAGGAACAGGTAGCTGGCCTGCGGTCCCAGGAAGAGCATGAACAAGCCTCCTGCCGCCAGAAACGGACCGAAGGGAAGCGGGTCGCTGAATGTTGCCCGGCGACTCAGAACCAGGGGCAGCCCCACGGCCAGACCGGCGATGGCCGACAGGCCGATGATCAGCGGCAGCCCGCTGATGCCGACCCAGGCGCCCAGGGCCGCCACCAGTTTCATGTCGCCCTCGCCGAGTCCGTCTCGCTTGCGCAGTACCCGCCAGACCAGATTGATAATCCACAGCGTGGCGTAGCCTGTAATGGCCCCGGCCACGGCCTGCCGGGGGCCGGGGAAGGGAAGTTCGACCAGGTTGGCCGCAACGGCTGATTTCGGGACCAGGCTCAAGGCCAGCCCCGACCACAGCAGGCCGAGCGTCAGTCGGTCCGGCAACAGGCCGTGCTCCAGGTCGATCAGAGCCAGGGTGACCAGCGTTACGCAAAACAGCAGTGCGGCCCAGCCGTACAGCCCGGCGCCGAAAACGTGCCAGCAGGCCAGCGCCAGCAGTCCGCAGAGGGCTTCGCTCGCCGGGTAGCGCCAGTGAATGGGGCCGCTGCACTCGGCGCAGCGGCCCCTGAGGAGCACGAAGCTTAGAAGAGGGATGTTGCGCCTGAAACTGATGGGCGTTCGGCAGGACGGGCAGTACGAGCCCGGCCTGTCCAGCGCCAGACCGCGCGGAAGGCGATAAGCCGTCATGCCCGCGAAGCTGCCCAGGGCCAGCCCGGTCAGCACGGCGAACGCGCCGCTCCACGCGGGCAGCGACTCCCTCATGTTCGGATTCCACAACAAGTCCATGAACAAGTCCATGCGCTGTCCGTTTCAATCGGCCCTGGTCCCATATCCCAACAGTAACTTTACAGGCAAGCGAAGACTGTTCAGATTACCGAACCCATGCCGAAGATCGGCAGGTACATGGCCAGCACCAGACCGCCGATCAGCAGGCCCAGAATCGTCATCAGCAGGGGTTCCAGCAGGGCGCCCACGCGATCGGCGGCGGTTTGCAGCTCCTCGTCATACCGTTCGGCCAGGTGCGCGCACATCTCGCCGAGACGCCCGGTCTCCTCGCCTACGCCCATCATTCGGACCAGCGCGGGCGGAAGGATCGTGAGATAGGCCATGGCGCGCCGCAAGCCATGGCCAGCGGCCACTTCTTCGCCAGTGCGCCTTATGACGGCTTCGTAAACGCGGTTCCCGCAGGCGCCAGCGGCAGCATCCAGGGCCTCGACGGCGGGCAGGCCTGCCTTGAGCAGCGTGGCAAGCGTGCGCGTGAAACGGGCCATGGCGGCGCGAGCAAAAAGAGCGCCGATGAAAGGCAGGCGCAGCTTGAGGTGGTCTTCCAGGTAACGCGCTCCCGTTATCCGTCTTCGCGCCCAGGACAGCGCGCCCATTGCCGCGGTGGCCGCGCCCGCCCAGGCGGGACCGCTGTCGCGAAGATTGTCCGACAGCCCTACGACGAAGCGCGTTACCGGCGGCAGTTCGGCGCCGTAGCCGGCAAACATGCGCTCGAATTCCGGCACTACGTACACCAGCATGAGGCTCACCACGACCACGGCGATTCCCAGCACCGCAAGAGGATAGCTCAGCGCGGACGCGATTTTCTTGCGTATCCTTTCGCGCCGCTCCAGCCAGGTGGCCAGGCTGGCCAGCAGTTCCGGCAGGCGTCCCGATCCTTCGCCCGCCGCAACAAGACTGACGTGCAGGCTTCCGAAATGCTTGCCATGGCGCTTCATCGCCTCGCTCAGCGCGGCGCCGGCGGCCACTTCCCGGGACAGCGCTTCAAGGAGTTCCTGCATCCGGGCCAGATGCTGGCTCTCGGCGGTGATGTCCAGCGCTTGCACCACCGGCAGACCCGCCTCCAGCACGGTGGCCAGTTCCCGCACCATGAACGCCACGTCCGCCGGCTTGATGCCGCGGCGCTGGCTGCGCGGCAGGCGCCGGACCCGAACGCGAAGCGGCGTGATGCCGTCTCGTTGGAGTTCGGCGCGCAGCTTCGCGGCGCTGCTCTCGCGCCGCATTCCTTTCAGCAGGCGTCCGTCTCGTGAACGTCCCTCCCACTGGTAGCCTTTCAGGTCCATTTCAGCCAGTCGCCGCCATCGGCGCGGACAGGCTGGAGGCCGTAACTCGATTGACTTCTTCCACGCTGGTGACGCCCTGGCGCGCCTTTTCCCAGCCCGAGGACCGCAACCCTGCGACTTGCTCAAGGTCCGCTTGCGCCTCGACTTCCCCAACCGGCGCGCCCTGGAGGATCAATCCACGTTGCGCAGCGGACACGGGCATGACCTGGAACAGGCCCACCCGCCCGCGGTAGCCATCAACGCAGTGGCCGCACGCCCCCGAGAACCCGGGGCGGTACAACCGGGTCCCGGGCGGAATCGCATCCGGGTCTAGGCCTTGTTCGCGAACATCCGCCGGACGGGGCGTGTAGGCCTGACGGCACTTCGGGCACAGGCGTCGAGCCAGCCGCTGCGCCACGATGAGGCGCACCGAAGCGGCGGCATAGCGCGGCACGCCCAGGTCGCCAAGGCGCACCAGCGTGGCGGGCGCATCTTCGGTATGCAGCGTTGACAGCACCAGGTGCCCCGTCTGAGCGGCGCGCGTGGCAATGGCGGCTGTTTCGGCGTCGCGAATCTCTCCCACCATGATCACGTCGGGGTCCTGGCGCAGAAAGGCCCGCAGCGTGTTGGCGAAGGTTAGCCCGGCAGCGCGATTCACGTTCACCTGGTTGATGCCCGAGAGTTGAATTTCACAGGGGTCTTCCACGGCGCTGATGTTGCGTTCCAGCACATTCAGGCGCGATAGCGCCGCGTACAGCGTGACGGTTTTGCCGCTGCCGGTAGGTCCGGTCACCAGGATCATTCCCTGTGGCTGGGACAGGGCCGAAGCGAAATCGCGCTGTTGGCGCCTGTCCATGCCCAGTTCATCGAGGCCCGGCAGCGCGGCGCCGGAGTCGAGGATGCGCACCACTACCTTTTCCCCATGCAGCGTGGGCAGTGTGCTCATGCGCAAATCGACCCTGCGGCGGTCCGAAAGGCGCAATCGCATCCTACCGTCCTGGGGCGCCCGTCGTTCGGCGATGTCCAGTCGGGCCAGAACCTTGAGTCGGGCGCAAACTTTGGCCGCCAGTCCGGCGGGTGGTTGCGCCGCTACCCGCAACAGCCCGTCGATGCGCAGCCGCACCCGATAACTGCTCTCATACGGCTCGAAATGAATGTCCGAAGCGCCCTGTCGAATGGCGCTCAGCAGAATGCTGCTGACGAAACGCACGACCGGCGCCTCCTGCACCGAGGAAACGATGGCCGTGTCCTCTTCCTGGGGCGCTTCTCCCTCGAATTCCAGCGGAGGCAGTTCATCATCCCGCAACGCGAACTCCGCCAGTCCCGCGCCCGCTGATTTGAGTCGTGCCGCCAGCTTGTGGTATTCCACCACCACGGCGTGCGGCTCCAGTCCGGTGCGCTGGCGTGCCTCGTCCAGAATCATGATCTGCGCGGGGTCTGCCAGACCCAGGGTAAGCCGCCGTCCATCCGCCGCCAGCGGGACGAGTCGGCGGGAAGCGAAGAATTCAGGGTCCAGCCCGGCGACCGCGGCGGGCATTTCGGCGAGCCGGTCGAGGTCCAGCAGGGGCAGGCCGAATTCGCTGGCCACCGCTCCCGCCAGACGCGCAAGATCGATTCCCTTGCGTTCCGCCAGCCAGGCGATAAGGCTGCCGTCGGAGTGTCCCAGGTCCCGTTCAGCCGCCTTCAGCGTCGCTTCGCTAACCACGCGATCCGCCAGCAGCCTTCGGATCAGCGGGTTTTCCGGTTTGCCGGAGTCCATCGCCAGCAGCCCGCGGCAGAAGCCCCGCGTCGCGCCCTTGCTAGCGGCAGGTTTGGGGAAGGTAGGCGTTTTCCAGGTCGGTTGCGGCTACTTCCGCCCCTAGCGCTTCGCCGTCGGGGGCGGCAGCGTTTCCGCAGCGCCACGTCAGGGTGGATCCGTCCTCCGCTATGTATGGAGTCATGTACAACATCCTGTCCGTGATCAGGCGATTGGCCTCGTTTCCGAACGTGATCACGACCTCGCTGTCGACGATGTCCACCGACGTGACGTAGCGCCCCTGCGTGTCGGCGCCATCCGCGCTGAGCCCCGCTTCGGTGCGGTTCAGCGGCCCGCCGCCGGTGCTCATGTAGATTTCCGTTACCGCGTTGCGTGTCTGCACGGACAGCGTGACGCCTTCCTGAACCTGAGCTCGTATGGTGTAGTCCTGGTACGCGGGTATGGCCAGCGCCGCCAGGATGCCGATGATTGCGATCACGATCATCAACTCCACCAGGGTAAATCCTTGTGTGATCTTGTGCATGGCATCCAGCCTTCTTGCGCGAAACGCGGCCAGAATAAGTGACGCCCTCGGCAAAGCGCAAGCAGAAATCGTGCGCGTTCGCCGACAAATACTTCCGGGCGCCCCACGTTCTTCCGGATGGTCGGGGGGTTATGGCTTGCGGCGGTGGCACGCATTGGCTATAACATCCACAGCCAGTGGGCGTTCACGCCGTAGCGCTGGTGGACCGCTGCCGACTTTGTGCTGGCGGTGCTGGGCCAGTTCAGCGATGTGGGCGCGGGCATCGTTATGGTGGCGATGCTGCTGCTGTGCCCGATGAACGTTATGGGAGACGTTGCGATGTCAGTGTATCAAGCGATGGTAAACCGGTACGTCATCCCGGTTATCGAGAAGCACAAGGCCGAGGGTCAAGCGGAAGGCCGTGCGGCGGCATGAACCTCCACGAATATCAGGCCAAGGCTCTGCTGAGCCGCTACCAGGTGCCCACCGCGGCGGGTTCGGTCGCGGACTCTCCCCAGCGAGCGCAACAGTGCGCGCGCGAGTTGGGCGGGGACCGCTGGGTGGTCAAGGCGCAGGTGCATGCGGGCGGCCGTGGCAAGGGCGGCGGGGTAGTGCTCTGCGATTCCCCCGGCGCAGTGCGAGAGGCTGCCGCAGGCTTGCTGGGCAGGCGCTTGACGACGCCGCAAACAGGTCCCGAAGGCCTGCCGGTAGAGCAGGTTTACGTTGAGCAGGCGAGCGACATCGACCGCGAGTTGTACCTGGCGGTGCTGATGGACCGTGCCGCCGAATCCGTATGCTTCGTCGGCTCCGCGGCGGGCGGAATGGATATCGAGGAGGTGGCCCGAGTCACGCCGGAAAAGGTTGCCAGAGTGAGGGTGCATCCGGCTGCGGGGGTTCTGCCGTACGTGGGCCGCAGGTTGTGCGCCGTTTTCGGTCTCAAGGGCGGGGCGGCCGGCCAGATGCAGGGGCTTGCGGCCGCCTTGTACCGCGCTTTCGTCGAGTGCGACGCGAGCCTGGTGGAGATCAATCCGCTGGTGGTGACTCCGGATGGCGATTTGCTGGCCCTGGACGCCAAGTTTGCCTTGGATTCCAATGCCTTGTTTCGCCAGCCCGAACTGGTCGGCCAGCGCGACCCGGGCCAGGAGGACGAACTGGAACGGCGCGCGTCCGAGGTGGGCCTTAGTTACGTGTCGCTGGACGGCTCGATCGCCTGCATGGTGAACGGCGCCGGATTGGCCATGGCCACCATGGACCTCATCAAGCTGGAGGGCGGAGAGCCGGCGAACTTTCTCGACGTGGGAGGGGCCGCCGACGCCGCTCGCGTGGCGGCGGGCTTCCACCTGATCCTTTCCAACCCGAAGGTGCGCGCCATCCTGGTGAACATATTCGGCGGAATCGTTCGCTGCGACGTGATCGCCGAGGGCATTTTGCAGGCGGTGCGGGAAGCCAGCGTGGGCGTGCCGGTAGTTGCACGCCTGGAAGGCACCAACGCCGAAAAGGCTCGCGCCATGCTGGACGAAAGTGGACTGAAGATAACCGCCGCCTCGGACTTGGACGAGGCGGCCCGTAAAGTGGTGGAACTGGCGACATGAGCATTCTCGTGGACCGATCAACGCGCGCCATCTGCCAGGGGCTGACCGGCCGGCAGGGGCGGTTTCATGCCGAGCAATGCCTCCAATACGGCACTCGGATTCTGGCGGGAGTTACCCCGGGGCGCGGAGGTCAGGAGTGCCGCGGCTTGCCGGTTTACGATACCGTCGAGGAAGCGGTACGGACCACCGGCGCGGACACCAGCCTGATGTTCGTGCCGGCGCCCGCCGCGGCCGACGCCATCCTGGCCGCAGCCGACTCCGGCGTGCGTCTTGTGGTGTGCATCACCGAGGGCGTGCCGGTCCTCGACATGGTTCGCGTCAAGGCCGCGCTGAAGTCCTACGATTGCCGCCTGATCGGCCCGAATTGCCCGGGCGTCATTACGCCGGGCGAATGCAAGCTGGGAATCATGCCCGGTTTTATCCACAAGCCGGGCCGCATTGGCATCATTTCGCGTTCCGGAACGCTCACCTACGAGGTGGTGCATCAGACCACCGCCTGTGGCCTCGGACAGACCAGCTGCGTGGGAATTGGCGGCGACCCGGTGCGCGGCCTCAATTTTATCGACTGCCTGGAAATGTTCGAACGCGACGCTGCAACGGAGGGAATCGTCATGGTGGGCGAAATCGGCGGCGACGACGAGGAGAAAGCCGGGGATTACATTCGCCGCGAAGTGTCCAAGCCGGTGGTGGCGTACATCGCCGGCGTAACGGCGCCGCCGGGGAAGCGCATGGGCCATGCCGGAGCCATCGTGGCCGGAGGGCAGGGCACCGCCGAGGCCAAATACGAAGCCCTTCAGGCTGCCGGAGTCGCCGTGACCCGTTCGCCGGCCGATATCGGGGAAACGATGGCGCGGGCGCTAGCCTGACTACCCCGAGTTGCGCCATGAAGATCGCGCTGGCGCAGCTCAATCTGCTGGTTGGCGACGTTGCGGGCAACGCCGCCCGTATCCTGGAAGCGATCGACGAGGCTCGGGCCGGCAATGCCGAACTGGTCGCGTTTCCGGAACTGGCTCTGTGCGGATATCCGCCCGAGGATATGCTGTTTCACGCGGGGCTGCGCGAGGACCTGGCCGCCGGATTGGAGCGGGTCCGGAAGGCCTCCGGCAGCATTGCGGTTGCCCTCGGCTATCCGCACTGGGAAGAGGGCCGCTGCTATAACGCGGCGGCACTTTTCCATGGCGGCCGTCTGCGGCTTCTGCACCGCAAGAACGTGCTGCCCAACTATCGTGTTTTCGACGAACGCCGCTACTTTGCGCCGGGCGTGGAAGCTCGCTGTGTGCAACTCGGGAAAATCCGCCTGGGCTTGGCGGTATGCGAAGACGTATGGGAGCCCGAGGTTCCCGGGCGCTTCGCCGCCGCCGGCGCGCAACTGATCGTGGTAATCAACGGCTCTCCGTACGAGTTGGCCAAGCAGGCGCAACGCGAGGGGATGCTCGCGCAGCGCGCTAGCGAGACCGGCCTGCCCCTGGCTTACGTCAATCTGGTGGGTGGTCAGGACGAGCTGGTCTTCGACGGGGGTTCTTGCGTGATGGATGCTTCGGGCCAGGTTTGCTTGCGTGCCGATGCCTTCGAGGAGGGCCTGTATTTCTGCGATCTTGAAACGAACGGCGACGGCGAGCCAGCGCGGCCTCTTGCAGGGAGCGTCGCACCCTTGATGCGCGAAGAAGCCGAGGTTTATGCGGCGCTGGTGACCGGCGTTCGCGATTACGTGCGAAAGAGCGGTTTTTCCCGCGTTGTGCTCGGCCTGTCCGGGGGCATCGATTCCGCGCTGACGCTGGCGCTGGCCGTGGACGCTCTGGGACCTGACCGGGTTCTCGCCGTGATGATGCCGTACCGCTATACCTCGCCGATGAGCCTCGAAGAGGCCGAGCGGCAGGCGAACATCTTGGGCGCGCAATACGAGGTGTTGCCGATTACCGGAATGGTGGAAGCGATGCGGGAGACCTTGTCCGAGCTGTTTGCGGGCCTGTCGGAAGACGTTACCGAGGAGAACATCCAGTCCCGCTGCCGCGGAATTCTGTTGATGGCGATTTCGAACAAGCAGGGGAGGCTGGTTCTGGCGACCGGCAACAAGAGCGAGTATGCGGTGGGCTACGCCACGCTGTATGGCGATATGGCAGGCGGCTTCGCTCCCTTGAAGGACTGCACCAAGACCCGCGTCTATCGCCTGGCCCGCTACCGCAACACGCTGTCGCCGGCGATTCCCGAACGGGTGATCGAACGCTCTCCCACCGCGGAACTCAGGCCGGGGCAGCTCGACAGCGACTCGCTGCCGCCGTATGAGGTGCTGGATGAAGTGCTGGACGCGCTGATGATGGAGGACCTGTCGGTGGAGCGGATTGCGGAGCGGGGTTTCGATGCGGGCGTTGTTCGGCAGGTTCTGGACCGGGTTCGTCTGAGCGAATACAAGCGGCGTCAGGCGCCGCCGGGCGTGCGTGTGACTCAGCGCGCTTTCGGGCGTGACTGGCGCTATCCCATTGTTTCCGGCTATCGCTCATCTGAGTGAACTTGACGTTTGTTCTGGGTGAGGTGGGTGCTGTTCCCGCGTGGTGTGTATGCGCCCCTCCTTCGCGGGAGACGCATGAATCCGTCCATGGAGCTTTCTTCGGCATCCTTGCCTTCGGAACTCCCGCGAAGGAGGGGCGCATACACACCACGCGGGAACCTCGGCACGTTGTTCTCAGCTGCGGTGCAACGGCCCCGAAGCGGCAATTGCACGCTCACTGTGCGGCTCTCCTGCTTCCCCTGCCTTCCGGGAGCGTCGGAGGCAGGGATGCCGGAGCCGAGCTCCATGGACGGATTCATGCGTCTCCCGGAAGGCAGGGGAAGCAGGAGAGCCAACGCCCACTCCAGATCGGAGGAATATCCGAGCGCGCTATCCCGAATCGAGAGGGAGCACTGAGGCCAGCCACAGCAGCGGGAGCCCGATGATGGCGGTAGGATCGGTGGTCTCCAGAGCCTCCAGCAGCAGCGGGGCAGCGCCCTCGGCGCGAAAGGCCGCGGTGCAGTCGTACGGCTGGTCCAGTTCGAGGTAGCGTTCAACCCGTTCGCTATCCAGTTCCCGGAATCGCGCCACCGTCAGGTCCACATGCGTGAACGCCTCGCCTTCCGGTGTCAGCACGCACACGGCGGTGTGGAAATCGAGCCGGCGTTTGGAAAAGGACAGCAGCGTTGCTCGCGCCTTTTGGGCGGAGGGCTGCTTGCCCACCGGTCGGCCGTCGAACTCCGCGAGCTGGTCCGCGCCGATGATCCAGGCTCCGGCGTGGCGCGGCGCCACTTCGCGGGCCTTGGATTCGGCCAGCCGCGCGGCTTGGTCCCGCGGCGTTTCATTCTCAAGAGCGCTTTCGTCGATGCCCGAGGGGTCGGTCACGAAACTGCGGGTCAACCGCGCAAGCAACTGGCGCTTGTACGGCGATTGCGTGGCCAGAACGATTTTTATGGACATGGAATCAGACACTTGTGCGCTGAATGGAAGGTTTGACGCGAGGCCTCCTATGATAGCGTTCCCCGGCCTCCAATTCGCTGTGAATGGCTCCGGCGGCTCCTGTTCCTGTTAAAGTAAACTGTGCTTCGCAACTACGCTTTTTGTCTTCGGTTCCCCCGGCAGCGCGCCGGACCAGCCGGATGAAGGCGAACGAACGCTAACGCACGTTGAAGGTTCGCATCAGGCGTCGATCGCCTGTCCGGCCTCGGTCATGGAAGGCGAGGACATCGTATGCACGGGCTGGCAGGGTGGCTGGGCCAACTTCGGCATCCTGGGCGGCGTGAGCCAGCACCAGGCCGCCGGCTTCAACGCAGCGACTTTCGACCGTGGAGCGAATTGTCCTGGCGGCGGCACGGAGGATGTCTGGACCGACGGCTGGGCTGGCATGGACAACCGCAGTGGTTACGGCAAGCTCGAAATCGTCATCCGCGACAACGACATCGCGCCGGCCGAGGCGATTTCCACCGTCCCTACCGTCGGGTCCTGGAGTGGCGCAGCGGGCCAGTATGTTCTGACCGGCGACTCCCGCATACTCATCACCGGCAGCGCCTCGGCTACCACCACCCTTGCCGGGATTACCACATCCGTCTCCGACACTGCCGCCACCTTCAAATCCGAAGTTGCTGCGGTGTCGGGGCTGGACTTGACTGTGGCCTCATCGGCGACGCCTTACGACGGCGACATCCTGCTCACCCTGCTGGGCAGCCGGGATAACTCCATTGGCGACGAAGGATATCTTCTCGAAATTGGCGACCGCGTCCAGATCGAGGCCAACACCAACACCGGCCTGTACTACGGAACCCGGACTGTCCTGCAGCTTCTGAAAGACGCCAACGACCGGCCACCCTTCCCAGGGGCGCGGTCAAGGACAGCCCCAGCCTTACCGAGCGCAGTGTCCTGATCGATGCGGGCAGGAAGTATTGGCAGCCCGAATACGTGAAAGACCTGATTCGTCAGATGGGCTGGCTGAAGCTGAACCGGCTGCATCTGCACCTCACCGATTGGAAGGCGTTCCGACTGGACAGCGACGACGCCAGTCTGGAAGGGTTGGCGGCGCTCGGCTCCTACGACCGAAGCACCATCGAGGCGTTGGAGGCCGTTGCCAAGCGGCATCACGTGGTGATTGTTCCGGAAATCGACATTCCCGGACACGCCAAGACGATGGGCGACTTCAGCAAGGACAACGCATTCGGCTGCGCCTCCATGAGCGAGCCGGATCACTCCTGGGAAGGTGCCGGCGGGCCGCGCTGGACCCTGAACTACACCGGCGTGTCAGCGAACAGTCCCGCCTCGGGCCGGAACTTCATGTACGGATTGATCGACGAGTTCGCGTCCTGGTTCAGCGGTCCCTATTTTCATATCGGTACGGACGAGGTTCCTGATGACCTTGGCGGGGCCAATCACCAAGACAATTGCCCCGAAATCACCGGCTATGTCTCGGACTCGCCGGGCCTGTCAAAAAACGGTGATGTGCTGGTGGATTTCATCAACTGGATGAACGGGCGTCTGAAGACTCACGGCAAGAGGACGCAGATCTGGACCTGGTATGCACGGGTGGCGACAACCATCGATCCCGCGTCGGACATGCTGATGGATGCTTGGGGAAACGAGGAGCAGGGGCTCGCCAACAATGGTTACGATGTCATAAAGACTGGCTGGGGATTCTACCTGGTCCCCGGGGTGTCCGCGAAACGGTCATTTCCCGACTACTCCCTCCTCTACACGTGGAACAAAGTCACTTCCCCGCGCCTCAAAGGGGTAAAGCTAAGCGTGTGGACCGATCACAGTCTTATGTGGCCGGACTATCAGTACGAGAACCTGATGTTCACTTCGCGAGCGCTGGCCGCCGAACGCAACTGGCATGGAGCGCATGCGAACGACTCGTCGCTCACGGAGTTCATAGGTAGAGCGGAGTCCCTTGGGTCGGCGCCGCTGTTCGCCGGAGAGCCGGCGGCACTGCCGAAAGGCGCCTGGACCATACACAACGCCCCCAGCCAGGAGACGGTCGCGGGGGACTGCGGAGCCGGCAACGCCATCGACGGCCGGGGCGACACCGCCTGGCAATCGCGCTGATCGAGCGGCGACGACGACTATCCCCATTCTTTGGAGATCGGCTTGGGGGCCACCTATGACCTTTACGGCGCGCGCTTCCAGCCTCAGCGACACTACGACCCCTGCTATCAAACCGTCAGCCCGTTGGTCGAATCCTACAGCTTTTCGGTGAGTGACGACGGAATCAATTGGATACCTGTGATCGAAAACGGTGAGTTCCCCCACATTCAAACGCATCGCAACGCGCGGACCATCGAATTCCCGAAGCAGACCGCCCGCTATCTGCGTTTCACGGGATTGTCGTCAAACGATAAAAACAGCAACTACGCCAGTCTGGCTGAGCTGGACGTGTTCGGTACTGCGGTCGGAGGCAGCCCCTGTGGAACACCAACACCCCCTCATTCAGATCAGGTCAAAGGTGGACATGAGCTACTGTCTCGGCATCAACTGCGACTCTGGCAGCGTTGTCGATGGCGATGCCGCCGAGGTACGCGGCTGCTCGGAGGACGAGAACGATCAGCAGTTGTGGGTGCCGTTTGAGTAGCCTGAATTTGCGGTAACATCCGGGCTCCTGCAGGAGGGAGCATGGTTCATGCGCGTTGGCGCCATAGCAATGCGCAAGTTGCGTGAGTGGGCCGGCCGCGGCTACCGGATGGAAGCATCTTTCAAGGTAGGCGCGTCCGAGCGCCTTGCAGAGGTTTGCGCGGGCGCCGGTCTCGCGGAAACCATTGAGACAAGCTGGTCCTTCCGGCAGGGCCTGGAGGGCTTTCCGCTGATTCGCCTGCGGGCCTGCGGCGCGCTGCAACTCGAATGCCAGCGGTGTCTGTCGCCGGTCGCCTGGCCGATCGAAGTGGACTGCCGGCTCACCGTAGTGGGTAGCGAAAATGAGATCAGGGAGGTTTCTTCCCCCTACGATGCCGTAGTGGCCGGCCCGAACGGCCTGATGCTGAGTACAATGCTCGAAGATGAAATCCTGACCAGCTTGCCCATGGCGCCGGCGCATTCGTATTGCGCCGTGGCGCGGGAGGCCCGGCCCGAGATCGCGCCGGCCGCCTCCCGTCCTCTGGCTGGTCTGGGCGCTTTGATGCGGCAGGGTCGGGATTGAGTGCTGGTGGCCCGTTCCGAGGGGGACAATCATGGCAGTTCAACAGAATCGAAAATCGCGGTCGCGCCGGAACATGCGCCGTTCGCATCATGCCCTGGGGCGTCCCACGCTCTCGATGGATCAGGAAACCGGGGAGCTTCACCGCCGGCATCACGTCGCGCCCGACGGCTACTACCGCGGCCGCGAGATCATTCCGCCGCCCCCTGAAGTGGACGAGGACGACGCGCAAATCTGATTCCTGCGTGGCAGCGCCGGGATCGCCTCGTTACGCATGAAGCCGGGCCGCAGGCCTCCGATCGCGCATGCCTGAGGCGGCGTTCCCCACCCCATGAGCAAGTTCGTCACGATCGCGGTAGACGCCATGAGCGGCGACCTGGGTCCCGGCGTGGCGGTACGGGCATCCCTGGAAATGCTGCGCAGCCGCGACGAATTGCGGCTGATACTGGTAGGCGACGCGGATACCGTGCGTCGGCATTGCGGGCGGCTGGGGAAGGAGTCGAGCCGGGTGGAAATTCACCACGCCGACCAGGTGGTGTCGATGGAGGACACGCCCTCTGAAGCCTTGCGCCGCAAGAAACGCTCGTCGATGCGCGTCGCCCTGGAACTGGTGCGCTCGGGAGAAGCGCAGGCTTGCGTGAGCGCCGGCAATACCGGCGCCCTCATGGCCACCGGCCGACTGCTGCTGAAGATGCTTCCAGGAATCGACCGCCCCGCAATCCTGGTGCCTCTGCCTACGATGCAGGGTTTCTGCTACATGCTGGACCTGGGCGCCAATCCCGTTTGCACGCCAACGCATCTTCTGCAGTTCGCCGTGATGGGTTCCGTGATTGCGTCGATCAACGGGGTCGAGAGTCCTGCCATTCGATTGCTCAACAACGGCGAAGAGGCCATCAAGGGGATCGAAACGGTCCGCGCGGCAGATGCCCTGCTCAGCGACAGCCACTTGAATTACCACGGATTTGTGGAGCCCAACGATGTGTTCAAGCACCGTGCCGACGTTGTGGTTTGCGATGGATTCACCGGCAACATCACGTTGAAGACCATGGAGGGCTCGGCGCAATTTGTCTATCGGCAGATGCTGTCCTATTTCCGAAGCGGTTGGGTAACCCAGGCGTACCGTGTGGCGTGCTTGCCGTTTTTGTATGCGATCAGCAAGCGGCTCGATCCCAATCGCCACAACGGCGCGACGCTGGTGGGGCTGAATGGAATCGTCATAAAGAGCCACGGCTCCAGCAACGACATCGGCTGGCAGCAGGCCATTCACTTGGCGATGCGCGAGGTCGAGAAAGGTTTGAACGAGCGGATTCAGGGACTATGGAGCAACATGGCCGCGTGACGGACGCGATCGGCAGCCTGCGGCACTCGCGGGTCGCCGGCACCGGCCGCCATCTGCCGGAACGGATTCTCACCAATCAGGATCTGGAGCGGATGGTGGACACCACCGACGAGTGGATCCGCACGCGCACCGGCATGGAGCGCCGGCATATTGCGGCGCACGAGCAGGCCAGTTCCGATCTGGCTATTCCGGCGGCACGGGCGGCGCTGGAAGCCGCCAACTGCGACCCCGGGGAAATCGACCTGGTAGTGGTTGGAACCACCACGCCCGATTTGGTGTTTCCCAATGTGGGCTGCATGGTGCAGGACGCATTGGGAATACCGCCCTGCGCTGCTTTCAGTTGCGAGGCGGCCTGCACCGGCTGGCTGTATGCCTTGAGCATCGCCGACGGGATGATACGCCTGGGGCGCGTGAACAAGGCCCTGGTGGTGGGCGTGGAGGTGCTGTCGCGTATTACCGACTGGAGCGACCGGGGCACCTGCGTGCTGTTTGGCGACGGCGCCGGCGCCGTGGTGCTGGAGCCCGCCCGCGAACCGGGAATGATGGGCTTTATTCTGGGCGCGGACGGCTCCCACGTGGATATCCTGCGCAGCCGCGCGGGCGTGTCGCGCAATCCCGAACAATTCAGCGACGGCGGCTCGGCCGTGCGCATGAAAGGCAGCGAAGTGTTCAAGATCGCGGTGCGCACCATGGGTGGCACGGTCGACAGGCTGCTGGAGCAGCACGGCCTGGACCGCGACGGCATCGACTGGCTGATTCCCCACCAGGCGAACATCCGCATCATCCGGGCGATCGGCAAGCGGCTCAGCCTGACCGAGGAGCGCTTGATCCTGACCGTGCAGGATCACGGCAACACCGGAGCCGCGTCGATTCCTCTGGCGCTGGACGTGGCCGTGAGGGATGGACGCATACAGCGCGGACAACGCATAATGATGGTGTCTTTCGGAGGAGGACTGACATGGGCGGCTGGATTGATGCAGTATTGATGTTGATGAGTAAGCGCAGACTACGGTGGCGCGCGCCGCTTCTCCTGCTTGCCGGGATTGCCGTTGGTGCCCCGCTGCAGGCGGAGAACTTCCTGCTTCCCGGTTCCACCGTTACCATCGTTGGCGAGCAAAACTGGGTTTCCGCGGATCGCCGCGAATCTCTACTGGAAGTGGCGCGCCGCCACGGCCTCGGTTTCACCGACATGCAGCAGGCGAACCCGGACGTGGACATGTGGGTGCCCAAAGAAGGCGCTCCGGTTCTCTTGCCGACTGCATTCGTGCTGCCCAACGCGCCGCGCAAGGGCGTGGTGGTGAATATCGCGGAGTACCGGCTGTATTTCTACTACCGGGAGGCCAGCCAGGATCTCGTTGCGACCTTCCCCATCAGCATTGGCCGCATGGACTGGCAGACGCCGCTGGGAGACTGGAAAGTCACCCGCAAGCGCACCCGTCCCACCTGGCGCCCGCCGCAGTCCATCATCGACGAGTACGCCGCCGATGGGGAAGTGCTGCCGCGGGTCGTCCCCCCCGGCCCCGACAACCCGCTGGGCGACTACGCCATCAATCTGTCCGCCCCCGGATACCTGATTCACGGCACCAACAGGCCGCGCGGAGTAGGGATGCAGGTTACCCACGGTTGCTTGCGCATGCTGCCGGAGGACATCGAGTGGCTCTTCGGGAAGCTGCCGGTAGGCCTGCCTGTGACGATCGTGAATCAGCCAGTCAAGGTAGGCTGGCGCGACGGGCGTCTGCACGTGGAGGTCCACAGGCCGCTTGAGGAACATTCGCCCGAAGCCGTGAATGCCCTCATCGACCGGCTGCAGGCCTCGGCGGAGGCGGCGCGCGTCGAACTGGACGTGCAGGCCATGCGTCGCGCGATGATCGAACGCAAGGGCGTTCCGGTTCCGATTTCTCCGGAAATTCAACAAACTCGAACCGCCGCCCGATAGCCCTCCCGTCCTTGCGCGAGGAAATCGCGATTCGGCGATGAAACAAGGCGCGAATCGGGCCCCTTTCGCTTGCTTTTCTTTCGCCGGTTTGCGTAAGATACGGGCGGCGCGCCGGGAACAGGCGCGGTGAATGGCCCAATACCCGAGGAACCTGATGAAAAAGACCAGACTTGTTATTACGCTGCTTGGAGCGTCGGCTGTCGCCGTGGCTCTTTCCGGCTGCTGCACTGCGGGCATGGAGGATATGGCCGCCAAGATTGATGCCAACGCAGCCGCGATTGGCGGGCGTATTTCCTCGCTGGAGGGAAGGATCGGCGAACTGGAAGCCGCTCAGCGTGAAACTGCTGCGCAAGTCGAGGCCGCAGGCCGGACGGCGGACCGTGCGGCGGAGGCGGCTGAAGATGCGAAAGCCACTGCGGACGCCGCCAGCGAGCGCATGGACCGCATGTTCGAGGAAATGCAGCAGAAATAGTCTCCCCATGCAAAGCGGCCGCGAGATTGATACATCGCGGCCGCTTTACTCCATGTAGGGACACAGCCGGCAGCACCGGCCCCGTGTTCCTATACTCTCGATTCGCGGAAACCCCGTTCCACTCCCCATAACGGTCGCTGATACTCCCCCCGGACTTACCCCAGCGCCCCTTAGCCCGGCACCCTGCTTTGCGCGCTCTCGCGTTCCCTCTCTGTGCGGACACGCTACGAGCACATCCTTGTGTGCTCTGCTCGGGCATCCTGCCCTCGCAAGGTCCCCACAGAGAGGGAACGCGAGAGCTACCGGCGAACACCAAGCCGCACCACGTTGAAGCAAGCATGGCCGCTCATCCATGTCAAAAGACCAGCGCTGCCGCCTCCTCTCAGGGAAGCATGTGATTTGCGCCCCTATTGGCCGATCAGCTGGTTCATCTCGAAAATCGGCATCAGCACGGCCAGCACGATCACCAGCACCAATCCCCCCACAACCATGATCAGCACGGGCTGCAGCAAGGAAGTCATGGTGTCGATGCGGGACGAAAGTTCCCGTTCCTGGGTTTCCGCAGCCGGCCCCAGGAGCTGGTGCAGTTCGCCGGCAGCCTCGCCGGCGGCAATCAACTGTATGCAAAGCGGCGGAAACAGGCCGCTGCGGTCCAGCGCATCGGCTGAAGTTGCGCCTTCGCTGACCTCCGTCGCAGCCGCCATCGCGGCCTCGCGCATGGGAAGGTTGGTGAGCAGGCGCGCCGCCACCCGCAGCGACTCCCACACCGATACCCCCGCGTCGGTCAGCGTGGCCAGAGATTGCATCAGCCGGGCCGAATTCAGGTCCCGTGACAGCGGGCCGAACAAGGGCGTTCGCAGAAGCGCGCAGTGCAGCTGCATGCGCGCCGCTGGCAGGCGCATTGCGCGGGCCATCAACACGGCGCCCAGGACTGCGGCCGGCAGCGCCAGCAATCCGTACGAGCGCAGGAACTCGCTGAGCGCAAGAAGGATGCGTGTAAGCAGGGGCAATTCCACGCCGCTATCCACGAATACCGGCGTGACCTGGGGCACGACGTAAACCAGCATCAGGCTCACGATCCCGAGGCTCAGGGCGGTGAGCACCATCGGATAGGCGAGGGCCGCCCGCACCTGCTGCGTCAAGGCTTCGCGCTTCTCGAAGTGCTCTGCCAGCCGTTGGAGCACTTCCGGCAGACGGCCGATCCGCTCGCCGGCGCCCACGGTCGCTACCAGCAATTCCGGAAAAACCCGCCCGCAAGCATCCAGGGCATCGGAAAAACCATAGCCTTCCTGGACTCTGGCGCGAACCTCCATCAGCACTGCGCTGTAGCGCGACCGCTGCTCGACCAGGGCCTTCAGCGCCGTATCCAGAGGCAGTCCGCCGCGCAGCAGCGTGGCCAGTTGGCGGCAGATTTGCGCAAGCGGCTGGCTTCCCAGCGCACGGCGTTTTCCCGGCCAGAGTCGTTTACCGCTTCCCCGAACCGGTGCCGGACGAAGGTTCAAGGGTTGCAGGCCCTGTTCTCGCATCAGGGCGCGCACATGGCGCGGGTTGTCCCCTTGCAGCGTGCCCCGCCTGCGCCGCCCTTTCCGGTCCAGCGCGGAGTAAGTCCATTGAGGCAAGTTTCGCCCTAAGTCCCTAGTCCCTGCTGGTCACGCGCAGCACTTCTTCCAGGGAAGTAAGGCCTGCGCGCGCCTTGTCCAGGCCGTTAGCCCGCAACGGCGGAGTGCTGCGCCGCGCTTCCTCCTCGAGTTGCTGCTCGGGCGCGCCTTCGTGGATCAGGTTTCGCAGACGCTCGCTTACGGCGATCAGTTCGTAGATTCCCGTGCGTCCCCGATAGCCTCCGCCGTCCGCGGCATTCACCGGGCCCGGCCGATAGAGAGTGGGCGCCTCACCCGCGCAGGGTCCCAACAACGATTGTTCGTATTCTCCGGGCGCATACGCCTCGCGCGTGGCCGGGTCCAGCAGACGCACCAGGCGTTGCGACAATATGCCCTGGAGGCTGGAAGAGATCAGAAACGGCTCCAGGCCCATGTCGCGAAGACGGGTCACGGCCCCCACCGCGGTATTCGTGTGCATGGTGCTGAACACCAGGTGGCCGGTAAGGCTGGCTCGCACGGCAATTTCCGCGGTTTCGATGTCGCGGATCTCGCCCACCATGACCACGTCCGGGTCCTGCCGCAGAATCGCGCGAAGGCCGCGGGCGAAACTCAGGCCGACGCGGTTGTTGACCTGCGTTTGTCCCACCCCATCCAGGTAGTACTCCACCGGGTCTTCCACCGTCATGATGTTTCGGCTGCTGTCGTTGATCCGGTCCAGCGCCGCATACAGGGTGGTGGTCTTGCCGGAACCGGTGGGCCCGGTAACCAGAATGATGCCGTGAGGCCGCTGAATCAGCTGCTCCATCCGCCCCCGGCTGTCCGGATCCATGCCCAGCGATTCCAGGTCCAGGCGGCCGGAATGCTTGTCCAGAAGCCGCATCACGACACGTTCGCCATGAATCCCCGGCAGGGTGGAAATACGCACGTCCACGGCTCGCCCGGCGATCCGCAGCGATATGCGTCCGTCCTGCGGCAGCCGTTTTTCCGCGATGTCCAGGTCTGCCATCACCTTGGCCCGCGAGATCACCAGCGGACTCAGGCCCCGCCTCAGCTTCAGGGTCTCGCGCAACAAGCCGTCGACGCGAAACCGCACGTTGAGGTTGAATTCCCCAGGCTCCAGGTGAACGTCCGAGGCGCCGGTTCGAATGGCCGAGGCCAGGACCGCGTTGAGCAGCCGGATGATCGGCGCGTCATTGTCGCTGTCGAGCAAGTCCGAAGGCGCGGGGAGTTCCCGCGCCAGCGCGCCCAGCTCCTGATCCTCTCCGAGGTCCTCCGCAATGGAAAGGGCACTGTCGGCGCCCGCCTCGTACCGGGCGCGCAGGCGCCGCTCGAATTCCTCCGCGTCGATCAGGACCGGCTGCAGGCGGCGGCCCGCGACCCGGCTGGCTTCCGCAAGCCCCAACAGGCCGGCGCCCGCGCGCACCAGCGCGATCAACTCGCCGTTCGAGTCTGGCGCCAACAGCACCCCGTGCTGCTGGGCAAAACTGAAGGGCAGGGCATTCAATCCGAGTCCCTGCCTTCGCCTGCCTCGCGCTCCTCCTCCTCGTCGCTCTCGGTCGGACTGACCGGTCCGTCTCCCAGATCGAACGCGTCTTCCATTTTCTCGGGAAGAAGAGGATCGTTTTCCGAGAAGGACTGTATGAGCTGCTGGCGGCGGAAATAGTCGTACTTGACGTTGGTGGCGGCGTCGGCCTGGGAGGAATCGCGCAGGATGGTGGGACGAATGAAGAGCATCAGGTTGGTTTTCTCGCGGGTCACGCCGCCGGCGCGGAACAACCCGCCGATCAGGGGAATGCGGCCCAGAAGGGGGACCGCCTGGCGGCTTTCGCGGACCTTGTCCTGTATCAGCCCGCCCAAAACCAGGGTGCCGCCGTCCTCCACGATCACCGCCGTTTCCAACTCGCGCGTGTTGGTAATCAGGTCCACGGCGCCGGCCACGGAGGGCGCGAGTTCCGAGAGTTTCTGCGTGATCTCCAGGCGCACCGCATCGCCCTGATTGATGCGCGGTGTGATCGTGAGTTCGAGGCCCACATCCGAACGATTCACGGTGGTGAACGGGCGGATCTGCCCGTCGTTGGTACTCGGGTTTATGCCCGAACTGGCATAGCTGCCGGTCACGAAGGGCACTTCCTGACCCACGTTGATCGTGGCTTCCTCATTGTCGAGCGTAACCAGCATGGGCGTGCCCAGAATGTTTGCGCCCGCGGTGTTTTCAACCGCGCTGATCAGTGCCGCAAAGCTGAGCCCGTCGTCGCGAACCCTGCCCACGGCGAGCCCGGCGCCCGGGCCCAGCGCTTGCGCGGCTGCCGTCCGACCCTGGTCCGTATTCGACAGGGAACCGGCAACCAGATCCCTGAGGCTGGCGCCCGGAGCGGGGAATTCGGTGCTGGCCAGCACCCGCTGGGGATCGTAGGCGGCCCAGTTCACGCCCAGTTGGTTGGCCTGATCGGCGCTGACTTCCGCGATCAGCGCCTCCACCAGCACCTGGGCGCGGCGAATGTCCAACTGGTCCACCACCGCCAGCATGCTGCGCAATGTTTCCAGGGGCGCGTCTATGATGAGGGCGTTAGTGTCTTCATCGGCGGATACCCGGACTCTGTCGTTGGCGTCGCTGCCGTCGGGGAACTGATCCCTGAGTTTCTCCGCCAGGTTCGCAGCATTGGCATAGCGGAGATAGCGCACTCGCGTGTTTCCATCTTCGGCCAGCGGCGTATCCAGGTGCGCGATCAGCGCCCGCAAGTGCAGGCGCCGGCCCTGCTCGCCCCCGAGCAGGATGCTGTTTGTGCGGTCGTCGGCTACCGCAATGTTGCCGACGGCCTCCGAACCTTGGGTGATCTCGCCAAGAACGCGAACGAGCTCTCTCGCGCTCGCGTGCGCGAGCGGAACCACCTCGATCGGCTGCTCGTTCACGATATCGATACGCTGAACCACCCGTACGACCCGATTCACGCTGGAGCCTCGATCCGACAGGATCAGCACGTTGGTCGGCGCATGGGCAGCCAGGTGGGCGCCGGGCGACATCATCGGCCGCAGTATCGGCACCAGGGTTTGCGCGTCCACATTGGCCACGTTCAGCACGCGCGTCTGAAGTTCGTCCAGAGAGCTCTGGCCCTGCGGAACTTCGGGGAAGATCCGCAGCGTTCGATCGGGAGCGAGGCGGATGACCGGACCGGAGGGCACGGCCACAATTCCGTGCGCGCTCAGCATCGCCAGGAAGGCCTGATAGAAAGCCTCGGTAGTCATCGGCTGCGATCCGATCAGCGTAAAGCGCTGGTCCAGCCCGACCGCCGGGTCGATCACGAAGGTCTTTCCGATGGCCTGGCCAACGGCTTCCACGACCTCCTCAAGGCTCGCGCCGCGGTAGTTCGGCGTTACCCGGTCCTCCTGGGCAAAAGCCGCGCCAGCCAGCATCAGCAGGGCCGGCAGAGCCCATGACGCGGTCCATATTCTCAGGCTCTGGCGCATTACCGAATTCTCAAGTCCTGGCGCATTGCCGATCGCACTACATCGCCAGCAGGCCCAAGCCTACCGAAATTTCGAGTTGGTCGCCTTCACGCTCCACAGTGAGCATCATATCTCCCCCGGAGTTCATCTGCTCCGTGGCCTGCGGCAGATTGTCGCTGTTGATGGGTATTCCATTGATTGCTACCACCAGATCGCCGGGCACCAGGCCTATCGAATCGAACAAGTTCAGCCGGCCTTGCCGGCCACGAGGAAAAACGTGGTAGCCCCTCATTTTGCCGTCGCTGTTCATGACCGATTCCATGCGCAGGATTTGCGACAGCGACATGCGGCCAGGCGCATCGAGAATGTTCGCGGCCTGGTCATTGCGGAACGCAGAGGCTACTCGCGGGACTACTCGCGGGTCGGGCGCACGCGCCGCCCCTTGAGTAAGGCCGCTGAGCGGCAGTCGAAGAATTTCCGCGCCCTGGCGCAGCCGCACTTCGGTCGGCCACACTTCCTGCAAGGTCAGCCCCGGCGCCAGGGCATCGCCCGGGAAGTACGCCCGGGATTCGCCGCGGGACTCGATGATGGCGTGCGCCATGCCCGGGCGGCGGGAAGCAACCACGCCGCGCAGCCGAAATTCGCCGCCGCTCATGACCACGGGCGCGCTGGCGGCTGCCGCGCTCGGCCCCGGCGTGCCGAAAAGTCCGCTTCCGGGCGCCTTGGCCGCGGGATTCTCTGCAGGCCCAGCCGGCAGGGAGGGCGGCGGGGCCACGGGCTCAAGCTGCGCCCATTCCCACGCCGACGCGCCGATACGGCCCAGCAGCCAGATGGCCACGGCCAGCAGCGCGAACGCGGGAACGCGCCTCAGCAGGCTTTTCCAGTTCACCAGATTCATGCGAAATGTCCACGATTGCGCCGCAAAGATGCCGGCACGGTGTGATAATTTAAGGCATCATCGCGTATTCCCGAAATGAACAAGCCAACGGATAACGATTACCTGCGTCGCCTGGGCGGGTCCACGGACACTGAAACCGCTCCGCCGGAAGTTGACCGACCCCCTCTGTACCGTGTGGTGCTCATCAACGATGACTACACACCTATGGAGTTTGTCGTGCAGATGTTACAGAGACTTTTCGGCTACGGGCGCGAAAAGGCCACCCGCATCATGCTGGAAGTGCATATGAAGGGGCGGGGAGTGTGCGGCGTCTTTTCCTTTGAAATTGCGGAGACCCGCGCCGCCCAGGTGCTCGAGTATGCCCGCCGTTACGAACATCCGCTTGCCTGCGTGGTGGAGAAGGCCTGAAAGCCCATGCTTAGCCGCGAACTGGAAGTCTGCCTGTCGAACGCACTGGTGCGCGCCCGCGAGCACCGCCATGAGTTTCTCACCGCCGAGCATTTGCTGTTGGCGCTCACCAGCAGCCCGGTGGTGGCCGACATTCTTGCCTCCTGCCACGCCGACGTGGATGACCTGGCCGCGACGCTGGAGGAGCATCTCGCGGAGACGATGCCGACCCTGGGCGTGGAAGACGACCGTCAGACGCGGCCTACGCGCGCCTTCGACCGGATCCTCAAACGCGCCATGGCGCATGTGCAGAACAGCGGAGTCAAGGAAGTCAGTTCCGCGAATGTGCTGGTTGCGCTGTTTGCGGAAAACCAGACCTTTGCGGTGAGCGAGCTCAACCGGCAGGGAGTCAGCCGCCTGGATGTGGTCAACTACATCTCGCACGGCGCTTCCCGCTCCAAACCCGCGCCTGCCGGCGACATACAGCACGGGAATGGTGCGGAGCAGCCCTCGCCGCGGGCGCTGGAAGCCTATGCGGCGAACCTCAACGAGCGCGCCCGCGCGGGGCGAATCGACCCTCTGGTGGGCCGCTCCATGGAAATCGAGCGCGCCCTGCAGATCTTGAGCCGCAGGCGAAAGAACAATCCGCTATTCGTGGGAGACGCGGGGGTAGGCAAGACCGCCCTGGCCGAAGGCCTGGCGCTGCTGATCGCGGGCGACGACACGCCCGCCGTTCTGGAAGGATGCACGCTCTACGCCCTGGACATGGGGGCGCTGCTGGCCGGCACCCGTTACCGGGGCGATTTCGAGAAGCGCCTGAAGCTGCTGATCAACGAGCTGACGGAGGAAGAGGGCGCCATTCTGTTTATCGATGAAATCCATACCGTGATCGGGGCGGGCGCCGCGTCCGGCGGCATGCTGGATGCCTCCAATATCATCAAGCCGGTGCTGGCCAACGGCGGTCTGCGCTGCATCGGTTCGACCACCTACAAGGAATATCGCGGCGTCTTCGAGCGCGACCGCGCGCTGGTGCGGCGCTTTCAGAAGATCGACGTGCCCGAACCCAGTGTCGAGGAAACCTACGAAATCCTCTGCGGTTTGAAGAGCCGTTTCGAGGAGCACCACAAGACCAGCTACAGCGGCGAAGCCTTGCGGGCGGCGGCCGAGCTTTCCGCCCGCCACATCGGCGACCGCTGCCTGCCGGACAAGGCCATTGACGTGGTGGACGAGGCGGGAGCGCGGCTGAAACTGAGCGCCGCCGCCGATGCGCCGCAGGATGTGGAGGTGTCCCATGTGGAAGCGGTGGTCGCCCAGATCGCCGGCATCCCGCCGCGTAGCGTTTCCGCTTCTGACCGCGAACTGCTGGAGCAGTTGGAGAGCAACCTCAAGCGGGTCATTTTCGGCCAGGACCCGGCCGTTGAAGCCCTGTCATCCGCCATTCGCATGGCCCGCTCGGGTTTGCGCGAACCGGAAAAACCGGTGGGCAGTTTCCTGTTTTCCGGCCCCACGGGCGTGGGCAAGACCGAGGTGACCCGGCAATTGGCGTACTGCCTGGGTCTGGAACTGCTGCGATTCGACATGTCGGAATACATGGAGCGGCACACGGCGTCCCGGTTGATCGGCGCGCCGCCCGGCTACGTGGGCTTCGATCAGGGCGGACAACTGACCGAGGCCGTCACCCGCCGCCCGCATTCCGTTCTGCTGCTAGACGAAATCGAGAAAGCCCATCCGGACGTGTTCAACCTGCTGCTGCAGGTCATGGATCACGGCACGCTGACAGACAACAACGGCCGCAAGGCCGATTTCAGCCACGTCATCGTGGTCATGACCACCAACGCCGGGGCCCGGGAAGCAGCGCGCGGTTCCATGGGCTTTACTCCGCAGGATCATTCCAGCGACTCCATGACTGCGATCGAGAAGGCCTTTTCGCCGGAGTTTCGCAACCGGCTGGATGCCGTCATACAGTTCGCGCCGCTGGAGCATGACTCCGTATTGCGGGTGGTGGAGAAGCTGGTGCTGGAGCTGGAGGCGCAGCTGCAGGGACGCAATGTGACCCTGGTGCTGGAAGATGCCGCCCGGGAATGGATTGCCCGGCGCGGATATGACCGTAAAATGGGCGCCAGACCGATGGCTCGCGTAATTCAAGAACATGTCAAGAAGCCTCTGGCCGAGCAGATGCTGTTCGGCGACCTGCGCGCCGGCGGGCGACTGCGGGTGACGCTCGACGAATCCGGCGAGGGGCTGGGGCTTGAGGTGGAAGAGAGCCGGATGGCCGAGGAAGATCAATGATCCGCGCCGGCGCACATGGCAGTCCGGCAAGGGCAAGGTAGGAACCGGGTGGCGAAACAGGAACCGATTCAATTTCAGGGGATAGTCACCGAGACTTTGCCCAACACGACCTTTCGCGTCACCTTGGACAACGGACACGTTGTGATGGCGCACATTTCCGGTAAGATGCGCAAACACTACATACGCATCCTGACCGGCGACCGGGTTACCGTGGAATTGACCCCCTACGATTTGAGTAAAGGGCGCATCGTCTATCGGGAGAGATAGGCGCCGTTCCCGACCGCCGGCTTACTGCGCGGGCTGCTGTATGCCGAGAAAACTGCAAGAGTGAACGCATGCGAAAAGTAAACATGCGAAGCGTAAACGGGCGCGTATATTTGCTCGGACTGGTGCTTGCCTGGGCCTGCTTTCCGGCCGCCGCGCAACAGCCGGCCCCCGAGCAGCGGCTCGACCAGTTGTTTGCCGACGAGTGGGCCAATCGGCTTGAGGAAAACCCCTTGCTGGCCACCTTCATGGGCATGGACGGCTACAACGCGAGGCTGCCCGGGGTGTCCTTCGACGACATCGAACGCCGCAGGCGCCAGACCGATGCGTTCATGGACCGGCTTGAGCGCATCGACATCGACGCGCTTCCCGCGGGGAGCCGGCTGGACTACGAACTGTTCGAATGGATGCTGCGCAACCGGATCGAATCGGCCGCGCACAATCCCGAGCGCATCCCCTTCATCGCCGACAGCGGCTTCCACTCGCAACTGCTGCGCTCGGCCGACGGCGTCGCTTTCCGCGACCTTCGGGCTTATGAGGATTACCTCCAGCGTTTGCAGGCCATTCCGGAACATGTGGAGCAGCATATCCAGAACATGCGCGCCGGCATCAACGACGGTTTCACGGCGCCGCTTGTAGCGCTCGACAGCGTGCTGCCCACGGTGGTCGCCCCGGCCTCCGCCTCGGTGGAAAACAGCGCTTTCTTCCAGCCCTTCCTGCGCATGCCGGAGTCCATCGACGCGCAGGACCGCGCACGGCTGGAAGCGGACGCCCGGGAAATCATCGGGGTTCAGGTGCTGGGCGCGTTTCAAAAGCTGGCCGGCTTCCTGAACGAGGAATACCGCCTTCACGCGCGCGACAGCATTGGCGCTTCGGAACTCCCCGCGGGTTCGGACTATTACCGCCAGCGAATCCGGGCCATGACCACCCTGGACCTTGCGCCGCAGGAAATCCATGCCATCGGGCTGGCGGAAGTGGCACGAATCCGGGCAGAAATGCTGGCGATCGTGGAGGAACTGGATTTCGAGGGTGGCATCGAAGCGTTTGTCACGTTTCTGCGCACCGACCCGCGTTTTTACGCCAACACCGAGGAACAGTTGCTGAGCAGCGCTTCGAGGATCGCCAAGAAGGTGGACGGCCTGCTGCCAGGCTGGTTCGGACTGCTTCCCCGAATGCCGTATGGAATCATGCCCATGCCGTCGGAAATGGCCCCAACCGGCACCACCGCCCGCTACTGGCCGGCGCCTCGCGGCGGCAATCGCGGCGGTTACTACTGGCTGAACACCTACGCGCTGGACCAGCGGCCTCTGTACGAACTTCCGGCGCTGACCGTGCACGAAGCGGTGCCCGGGCATCACCTGCAGGTGGCCTTGGCCCGGGAACTGGAAGGCGTCCCGGAATTTCGCCGCGCGCTGGGATTTACCGCTTTCGTGGAGGGATGGGCGCTGTATGCGGAATGGCTGGGCGTGGAAATGGGAATCTACACCACCCCGTACGAACATTTCGGCCGGCTGAGCTATGAGATGTGGCGCGCCTGCCGGCTGGTGATTGACACCGGCATACACGCCCTGGGCTGGACGCGCGATGAGGCGGTGGCCTACCTTGCTGGCAACACCTCGCTGAGTCTCACCAATGTCGAGAACGAGATCAACCGCTACATTGCCTGGCCGGGACAGGCCCTGGGCTACAAGCTGGGGGAGCTGAAGATCAGGGAGTTGCGGCAGCGCAGCGAAGAGGCGTTGGGCGAACGCTTCGACCTGCGGGCCTTTCATGACGCCGTGCTGGCCAACGGCGCCTTGCCGCTGCCTTTGCTGGAGCGCGAAGTAGAGGCGTTTATCGCGGGTTCTGCGGATGGCGGCCAAGGCAGGTAAATCAACGCCGCTGAACGACGCGCATCGCGCGCTGGGTGGCAGGATGGTGGATTTTGCCGGCTGGGACCTTCCCCTGCATTACGGCTCGCAGGTGTCCGAGCATCATGCGGTGCGCGCAGCCGCAGGCGTGTTCGATGTTTCCCATCTGGCGCTCACCCAAGTGCGCGGACGGGCCGCCAGGCAGTATCTGCGCCGCTTGCTGGCCAACGACATCGAGCGCCTGGGCGAGCGTGTGGCGGGCCTGTACGCCTGCCTGCTTGAAGAATCCGGATGCGTTGTGGACGACCTGATCGCCTACCGTCTGGCTGACGACCGCTACCGCGTGGTCAGCAACGCCGCCACCGTGGATGCGGTGCGGACGCAGATGCGCAGGGTGGCGCGGGCTTTCCCGGTTCAACTGGAGCCCGAGGAGGATCGGGTCGCGCTGGCGGTTCAGGGGCCGCAAGCCATGGAACTGGGCGCCGCTGTGTGCGGTTCAGTGATTGGCCCGCGTTATGCGGCCGCCTTGTCCGTGCTCAAGTCTTTCAACGCCATGGAAGACGAGGGAATCCTGGCCGCCAGGACCGGCTATACGGGCGAAGACGGATTCGAGATTTATCTGGATGCCGACATGGGCCGCGCTTTCTGGCAGGCGCTCATGGATGCCGGCGCAACGCCCTGCGGACTGGGCGCTCGCGACACGCTGCGTCTGGAAGCCGGCCTTTGCCTGTACGGCCAGGATATGGACGCAAGCGTAACGCCGCTGCACTGCGGACTGAAGTGGACCGTGGCCATGGACCCGCCGCAGCGGAACTTTGTGGGCCGCCGGGCTCTGGAGGCGTTGTGGGAGGCCCCGGAGCTGCCGTTGTTCAGGGGTCTTGTGCTCAAGCAAAGGGGCGTTCTTCGCTCCGGCCAGAAGGTGTTGACGCCGGCCGGCGAAGGCGTAGTGACCAGCGGCGGTTATTCTCCTACCATGAGCGCATCCATTGGCTTCGCTCGTGTGCCGAATGGCGATTATGCGGAGTGCGAAGTGGAAATTCGCGGCGCGGCAGTGTCCTGCGCCGTCGTCAAACCGCCGTTCGTTCGCCGCGGCCAAATACTGGCGCCGTGAAGCGCTCATATTGCGCCCTCGCTGATGCGACAATAGGAGCGGGTCACCGCACTCGTTGATATCGAACCACCGATGAAAGGATGAGGAAAAGACCGTGTCAGAAATTCCGACTGAACTCAAATTCACCAGCGAGCACGAGTGGGTGCGCATGGAAGACGAGGGTACGCTGGTGGTGGGCCTGACCGACTATGCGCAGGAGCAGTTGGGCGACCTGGTGTTCGTGGAAACTCCCGAGGCAGGCGTGTCGTTTGCGGCCAGCGATGTGTGCGCCGTGGTCGAATCGGTCAAGGCGGCCAGCGACGTATACATGCCGGTGGGGGGCGAGGTGCTTTCTGTAAACGAAGACCTCCAGGAATCGCCGGAATTGATTTCGGACGATCCCTACGGCGCCGGTTGGCTGTTCCGGATCCAGCCTGAAGACCCCGCGGAGTGGGAGGACCTGATGGATTCGGACCAGTACGAGGAGTTGGTGACGTGACCCACACCGGTGCAGTCCTGAGCTGAAATGCCGTTCATTCCGCACACCTCAGCGCAGGTTCAGGACATGTTGCGGCGTGTGGGCGCCGCAACGATCGACGACCTTTTCGACGAAATTCCAGCGTCGCTTCAGCGCGCCGCGCCACCGGAAATCCCCGCCGGCCTGGGCGAAGCCGGCGTAAGCCGGATTGCGAAATCGCGTGCCGGCCGCAACCACTCCTTGTTGTGTTTCGCCGGGGGCGGCGCCTACGAGCACCACATTCCGGCGGCGGTCTGGGATATTGCGTCGCGCGGCGAGTTCTATAGCAATTACACGCCGTATCAGGCGGAGGCGGCCCAGGGTTCCTTGCAGTTGACCTACGAATACCAAACGATGATCGCTGCGCTAACCGGCATGGATGTGGCCAACGCTTCGCTCTACGATGGGGCTACCGCCTTCACCGAAGCCTGCCTGATGGCGGTGCGCTGCAACCGCCGATCGAGCTCGCGCCGCATCGCGGTGGCCCGGTCGCTGCCCCCCGGTTGGCGCGCAGTGGCCGCAACGCTGCTCCGAGGGCAGGGGCTGGAGCTCGTGGAAGCTCCGCTGGATGCGTGCGGCCAGGCCGATTTCGGCTCGCTGGATCAGGATTCCGCCGGCGGCTTTGCGGTGATTGCGGTGGCGGCCCCCAACTACCTGGGCCGTCTTCCGAACATCGCGGACTGGCGCGCCTTTGCGGACCGGCAAGGGGCATTGCTGGTGGTGGGCGTCAATCCCGTAGCGCTGGGAATGTTGCGTCCCCCGGGCGAATGGGGCGCCGATATCGTTTGCGGCGAAGGCCAGCCCTTGGGAATACCGATGTCAGGCGGCGGCCCCTACCTGGGACTGCTGGCATGCAAGGACCGCTACGTTCGCCAGATGCCGGGCCGTGTGGTCGGCCGCACCGTCGATTCGGCAGGCAATTCCGCCTATGTCCTGACTCTGCAGGCGCGCGAGCAGCACATTCGCCGCAGCCGGGCCACGTCCAATATCTGCACCAACCAGGGGCTGATGGTGACTGCGGCTACCCTGCATATGGCGCTGTTGGGCGGAGAAGGGCTGCGCCGGGTGGCGGAGGCCTGTCATGCCAGAACGCTCGAACTCGTGGAGGCCCTGACCGCCATCAAGGGCGTTCGCCGCGCCTTCGACGCGCCTTTCTTCCACGAAGATGTACTGTGCCTGGACCGCCCGGTAGCGCTGGTTCTGGCCGCCCTGGCCGAGAAGGGCATCCTGGGCGGAATCGATATCTCCGCCCAATACCCTGAGCTGGGCAATGCGCTGCTGGTGTGCGCTACCGAGATGCGCGCCAGCGAGGACATTCGGACCTATGCATCGGCTCTGACCGAAATCATGCAGGAAGAAGCGCCTTCCGGGACGGTTCGGCATGCCGCGTAAGCTGATTTTCGAGAAGGCCTTCCCGGGGCGGCGCGCCCGCGCCCAGGCGCCCACGGACGAGACCGCCGCCCCGAACGACCTGCCCGCGGAACAGATCAGGAAGCGGGATGCGCGTCTGCCGGAAGTCTCCGAGCTGGACGTGGTGCGGCACTACACGCGCTTGTCGCAACTGAACTTTTCCATCGATACCAACAGCTATCCGCTGGGCTCCTGCACCATGAAGTACAACCCGAGGGCCTGTCACCGGCTGGCCTCGCTGCCGGGTTTTCTGGATGTGCATCCGTCCGTGCCCGATTCCTCCGCCCAGGGCCTTCTGGAGTGTCTCTACGAACTTCAGGAGATGCTGGCCCAGGTGACGGGCATGGCAGCCATCACTCTGGCGCCGATGGCCGGCGCCCAGGGAGAGTTCGCTGGCGTGGCCATGTTCAATGCCTATCACCGGGCCCGCGAGGACTATGAGCGCAACGAAATCATCGTGCCCGACGCCGCCCACGGCACCAATCCCGCCACCGCGGCCATGTGCGGCCTGAAAGTGCGCGAGATCGCCACCGGCGAGGACGGCGATATCGAACTGGAGGTGCTGGACGCCGCGCTTGGCCCGCATACCGCCGGCATCATGCTCACCAACCCTTCCACGCTGGGAGTGTTCGAGAGGCGCATTGTCGAGATCTCCCGGCGCGTTCACGCCGCCGGAGGGCTGTTGTATTACGACGGCGCCAACCTCAACGCGCTGCTCGGAAGGGTGCTGCCCGGCGACATGGGCTTCGACGCCGTGCATCTGAACCTCCACAAGACGTTCTCGACGCCTCATGGCGGCGGCGGTCCTGGCGCCGGCGCAGTGGGCGTGGCGAAGTCGCTGAAGCCCTTTCTTCCCGTTCCGGTGGTGGAGAAGGCGGACGGCACCTACCGCTGGAGGACCGACAGCCCTCAAAGCATCGGAAGGCTGGCGGCCAACGGCGGCAACATCGGCGTTCTGCTGCGCGCCTGGGCGTATTTGCGAATGCTTGGGCGGGAGGGACTGCAGCGGGTTTCCAACCACGCGGTCCTGAATGCCAATTACCTGGCGTTCCGCTTGGGCGAGGCAGGATTCGATCTGGCGTACCCTTCCCGGCGCGCCGGCCATGAGTTTGTCATCAGCCTCAAGCGGTTGCGCGACGAGACCGGGGTCAGCGCAGCCGATTTCGCCAAGGCCATGCTCGACGAGGGTTTTCACGCGCCCACTGTGTATTTCCCGCTGCTGGTTCCGGAATGCCTGCTCATCGAGCCCACGGAAACGGAATCGCCCGAGGCGCTGGATGCCTTGATTGATGCGATGGTGCAGATTCGCGACCAGGCGCTCAGTGATCCCGAGGCGGTGATTTCGGCGCCGCACCGCATGCCCATCCGCCGCCCGGACGAGGTGCTCGCGGCGCGCAAGCCCAACCTGGTCTACCGGCCCGCGCTGGAGTCGTGAAGGACATCGGCATCGCGAAAGCACGCCGGCGACCGCGCACCGGGTGCATGGCGATCGCACACCGGGTGCATATAGCCACCAAGCCCCCGTTATTCAGGCAATATGGGGATTAGAACGTACTCGGACACGGACTGCGGCCAGATCCATCTCCGCATGTTTCCGCCCGAGGGGGCCGTGGTTGCGCCGGCGCTGGTGTGCCTGCACCCCTTTCCCTACAGCGGCGGTTTCTTCGAGACGATCGCGCCGCTGTTAGGCGCCCAACGACTGATCTGCGCCCCGGATTGTCCCAGCTTCGGCGGGTCCGATCCACCGCCGCGGATGCTCTCCATGGAGGAAATCGCAACCACCATGCACCAGGCGCTGGCCGCTTGCCGCGACCGACTCACGGTTCCCTTCGACCTGCTCGGTTTTCACAGCGGTTGTTTGCTGGCCGTGGAAATGGCCCGACTGCAACCGAATCGTGTCCGGAAGATGGCGCTCGTCGACGTGCCGTACTTCACCCCGGAGCAGCAGGCCAAGCGGTATCCCCGATCCACCGCCGAGACCCGCTACACCGAGCAGCTGTCCAGCCTCGCGGATACCTGGGAATTCAGCGTGAGAAAACGAGTCGGGTCAATGCCGTTCAGGCGGGCATTCAGCAACTTTGTCGAAATCCTGCGCGCCGGCGAGCGCGCCAACTGGGGCTATCACGCCACACTCACCTACCCCTGCGCGCCCCGATTTCGAGAGGTGCAGCACGACACCCTGGTGGTGGCTACCCAGTACATGCTCAAGGAACACACCCGCAAGGCCGCCGCCCACATTCCCGGCGCCACCTTCGTGGAGCGCAAGGACGTAACTCGCGCCGTGATGGAAGAAGGCGCCGCCGCGATCGCCGAGGAAGCCCTCGCCTTTCTTCGCTAACCGGAATGTTGCCTGGGGGCGAGTTTCTTCTCCCCTCCGCTCGCAGGGGCGTCAACGGCAGGACAGCCGTTGCCGAGCCCCATGGATGGGTTCATGCGTCCCCTGCGAGCGGAGGGGAGAAGAAACTCGCCCCCAGGCAACATTCCGGTTAGCGAGGGGTGTCGCCGGCCACCGACGCGCGCTGCATCTTGCGGTGCTGCGGGTAATAGTCGGCCACCGCGTAATGCGACGTGCAACGGTTGTCCCAGATCGCCAGGGTGCCCGGCCGCCAGCGCAACCGCACGCAGAATTCCGGCGTCTCGATGTGCTGGTAGAGGAATTCCAGGAGGTTCTCGCTTTCCTTGGCCGTGAAGCCCTCGATGTGATCGGTGAAGAAGCGGTTGACGAACAGCGACTTGCGGCCGGTTCGCGGGTGGGTTCTCACCAGCGGGTGCGACACCGGAGGAAATATCTTCTTGAACTCCTTGAGCATTTCCTCGCTGTTCTCCCAGTTCCTGACGATCGGATCGTAGTAACGGAGAATGGTGTGAGTGCAGTTCAGCGCGCCGAGAATCTCCTTCATGCGGTCCGAGAGAGTCTCGTAAGCGCGGTAGTTGCAGGCCCACATGGTGTCGCCGCCGCCGTCGGGCACCACCAGCGCATGCAGCATGTGCAGCGCCGGGGGTTGGGCCAGCCCGGTCATGTCCTGGTGAAAGGTATTGAGCGTGGGCGGCTTGCTCTTGTCATTCTCCAGAAACAGCAGCTCCTGGTACTTGTGCGCCAGCGCCGGCTGAATGAAGCTGTCCCCGAATCGCCGGGAAAAATCAACCAGCTCCTCTCCGTTGAGGTCCTGGTTGCGGAAAAACAGCACCCGGTGTTCAAGCAGGCCCTGTTCGACCTCGTCAATTACGGCCTGCGGAAGGTCCGGGGAGAGATCGACCCCCGATACCTCGGCGCCGAGCGCAGCCACTTTTTCGAATTTCATGATCTTTGAACCGTCTATGAGCCAAGGTCTGATTAAGGCGTCAGGAATTCGCGCGAGACATCGGCCAGACGGCCCGCGCCCACATCGAACACGCCATGAGTGAGGTCCGGCATTTCCACCACCCGCACATCCGAGAGCAATTTGGCGGCTTCGCGCGAGTTTTCCTGAAGGTTGCCGTGCGTGTTGGGTACCAGCACCGGCTGCCGCACCAGGGGCAGGCGCTCTTCGGCCGGGTAGCTGAACACGCTGTGGTAGGCCCACCAGGAATACGGGCCGGATTGCAGATGATCGACAAAGTGCGAGGCGCCGCGTTGCAGGGACACGTCCGGATGTCGATTGGTGACCCAGAAGCGCCAGATCTCCATGGCGTTTGAGCCGTCCTCCGCAAGCTCCTTGCGCCTGGCGTACTGGTCGTACATTTCCTTGCGCTTCTCGCCGACGTTGTAGGGGATGCCCGGCAGCACCAGCCGCCGCACCAGGTCCGGGCGAATGATCGCCAACTCCGAGCCGATAAAGCAGCCGGTGTGGTAGCCGATCACGTCCACCGCGCCCTGGCCGTTCGCTCCGTAGCCCAGGGCGTCCAGCACATCGGCGGCAGCGCCGGCCAGTTCGCTCATCGGCTGCGGCTCGGGCGGCGGGTCGGACCGCCCGTAGCCCGGCGTGTCCATGGCCATCACTCGCCGGTCCGCGCTCATGTCCAGCATGAAGTCGCGATAGAAGTCCCCCGACACGGCGGTGGGATGAAAGCACATCAGCGGCGTGTTTCCTGCCGACGCATCCAGGGCCTCGGCCAGATAAACATGCGCCTGCCCGAACCGGTAGTCCACGTAGCGCCGGCGAATCCGCCCACGCTCCGGCGCAGGCTTGACGGTTTCGGCAGGCGCCTGCGTCCAGGACAAAAGCAGCGGCGCCGAAAGCAGCCCCTGCACCAGTTTCCGGCGATCAAGCCCTCCGCTGTTCTGTTTTGGCATATTGGCGGCGCCCCCCGCGGTCGGCGTCAACGGATCACGAGCTTCTTATCTTATCAGCCGGCCGAACTCGAAGTTCAACTGGATCCGTATCCCGGCGGGAGTCAATGTTTGCTACCCTGAGTACCGGACGGGCGTGACAGGACATGAATCGACGAAGCAGGAGACTTGCCGTGCTGGTGGCCCAGTTGGCCTTCGCCGCCACCTGTTTGGCCCAGGACCATGCAGCCCCGTCCGAGAATGCCGGAATTACGGTGTTCCCGGCGGCCTTCTTTGCGGCCGGCGAACCCGTCAGCGCCATGGACCTGGTAAACCGCACGCCCGGATTCGCCTATGACCGCGGCAACCAGCGCATGCGCGGACTGGAGCGCGCCGCCGGCAACGTGCTGGTCGATGGCCGCTGGCCTACCATCAAGGCCAATACGCTCTCCGAGGTGCTGGAGAGCATTCCCTTTGCGGTCATCGATCGCGTTGAACTGATTCGCGCGGAAGCCGCGGATTTCGACATGATGGGCCGTCAGGTGGTCCTCAATATCGTTCGCAGGAAGGGCGGAGCCGCAACCCTGATCGGCGAGGCCGCTGTGAGGAAGTACACCGACAATGACCGCGACCTCGGCGGTTCGGCCCGTGTCGAGTACGCCAGAAAGCTGGGCGGCGTCGACCTGGACGGCGGGCTGTTCTACGATTCCCGGCAGTTCATGTTCGGCACCGGCGAAGGCGTCTACACGCTCAAGTCGGCGGAATCCGAGACTTTGCGCAGCGGCTGGTTCGACCGCGACGACTGGCAGCGCAGCGTTCAGGCCACCCTGAACGGCGGCTATGTGACCGGCGGCATCGATATCGGCGTGAATCTGATCGCCAAGAGCACATCCTTGATTCTTGATCAGTTCGGCGATTACAAGACGCCGGAAGGCGCGCCGCACCAGGAAATCGTCGACATCGTCCGAAAAACCGATGAATTCGAATTCGCCTCGGACATTACTTTCATGCTTGGTCCCAATCGCCGCCTGAATGTGAAATTGCTCAACCGGACCCAGTCGCAGGGCAGCGATTCATCTCTCCGGGTGCCGGGAAGAGAGACCCTGGCGGAGAGTGACTTCGACGGCTCGGAGACTACCGCGCGCACGATTTTCCGCTGGGACTTGTCCGCGCCGCTGAGCCTGGAACTCGGCGGCGAGGCGGCCTTCAATGAGCTCGACAGCTTCGTCGAACTGGATGTGGGCGGCGTACGGCTGGAGCTGCCCAATGACAGTATCCAGGTAAAGGAGAATCGCTATGAGGGGTTCGCCAAGGCCATCGTCCGGGCCGGCTCCAGGCTGTCCTTCGAGAGCGGCCTGGCATTCGAGAAGTCAACCTTGAAGCAGAGCGGCGACGCCAATCTCACCAAGCGTTTCGATTTCGCCAAGCCGCGTTTCGCCGCGGCCTGGTCGGTGAATCCCGTCACCGATTTGCGGCTGCGCGTGGAGAAGGTGGTGGGGCAACTCGATTTCAATGCCTTCGCGGCCTCGCCTTCGCTGGAATCCGGCATTTTCTCCGCCGGGAACGCCAGTCTGGAACCGGAGGAATCCATCGAATACGAATTTCAACTGGAACGTCGGTTTTGGGACGAGGCCTCGGTCATTCTGAGCTACATCCAGTACCGGCGCGAGAATTCGCTCGACTACATTCGCGTCGGATCAGGCTTCGATGCGCTGGGCAACGCGGGCAAGGCGGCGCGCCACCGGTGGGTGGTGAATCTCAATATGCCCCTGGATCGTCTGGGCTGGGCCGGCGCAACCTACCGAATGCGGGCCGTTCATTTCGATTCCGAGATCGAAGATCCGTTCACCGGCGCCAACCGGGTCATGACCGGCCGTCATTCACTGGTGGGCTTTTTCGGCCTGACCTGGGAACTGCCCAGGTGGAATTCGGTTTTCGGGATGGACGGATTCTGGGGTTACGAAGACCGCCAATACCGGATTTCCGAGGTGCGCATCGAGCGTGAACTGCCTTTGCCGATGAGCATATGGTGGGACCGCACGCTGCCCAACGACTTTACGCTCCGCGTAGGGATCGAGAACGTCAGGCAACCGGGCCGAATCCGGCGGCGGGAACTCTATGAAGGCGACCGGTCCAGCGGCGCGCTTTCGGCGGTGGAGCGCCGCAAGACCAAACAGCAGCCGCACCTCATGCTGCGCCTGCGAAAGCGCTTCTGACGAAACCGCGCTGCGCAGCGCCACGCCAGCGCGCGGCAGTTCGCAGCGCTCAGCAGTTCGCAGCGTGCGGCAACTCGCCGCGTTCAGCCGGTGCGCAGCAGTTCGCAGCGCTCCGCCAGTGCTCAGGCAGCGTTCAGCCGGTAAGCTCCAGAAGCTCTTCGTTGGCGCCCAGTAACAGCGCGACGCGGCGGCTGCCCACTTCGCTGGGGCCGCGCAATAGCGTGGCGCCGGCCTCGCAGGCTTTCTTCAGCGTGCCGTCCAGATCGCTGGTCGTGTAACTGAACAGGCTCACGCCCAACTTGCCCGGGCGCATCCTGCCGGTCAGCCGCTTGCCTCCAACGCCGGCGAAGTGTACGAACAGGAGCTTGCCGCTGGGTTCGCCGGGGGCGGCAACAAGCAGGAAATGCATGCCGCTGGCGCTGGTCACGCCCGTAAGCCGGCGCGCCAGGTCAAGGTTTTCTTCGGGCACCCAGGCGTCGGTTCCCGTTTCCATGCCGAGAGCGTCGCAGTACAAGCGGCGCGCGGCGTCCGGGTCGCCGCACACTACCGACGTTGTGGCGATTTCCGAAAAGCGCACTCCCGAAGGCAACTCGCGCATCGACTCGGGCGGATGGCGGTGGCCGATCATCAGCAGCGCGGGCACGCCGTCGGGACCGGAGAATAAGCATTCCTCGCTCTCCACGTCTCCCACTTCGTAGCGGATCGGTTCCGAGCGGAACGCATATCCGGCTCCCGTGATGGCTTCAACGGCCGCGCTCATCGGCGGCGGCACGTAAAAATCGATCGCCTTGGGGCCGATGTCGGTAGATGAATCGCCCGCGCCCGCGCCGTGGTCCAGGCGCACCGCCTCGGTTGGAGCAGGCGAGTATTGCGCCAGACGCAAATGCCCGGCGGGGTAGTCCTGGCAGGTCAGTTCGACCAGGCGCGCCGTCGTGTTCTCCGGCAGCCCCCAGGCATCCAGAAGCGCGCGCGGCGCCTGACTGTCGCTGATAACCTGCAATCCCATCGCATCGCGGAACAGGCCCAGCGCCTCATTCATGTCGCTGACGCCCACGGTTACCGATGTCATGCCGTAAACGCTCATCCCCCGTCCTCCATCAATACTTGCAGCGCCCCGCTGCCGGGGTTGCGCGCCAGCATCGCCGAAACACCGCCTGAACCCGGCCATGGAGTGCGCTGCGGGCCGCTTAACACCTCTGCCTTCAGCGCGCTGCACTGGCCCGCAGCCTCATGCAGGTCGCCAACGGCAAAGGCCTGGGCCAGATAGCCTATGTTCGGCGGTCTGGCCTGGGCGATAAGGGATTCGCACTCGTAATTGAGTGGCTGGCTCAGCACCACCTTGCCGAACATGTGGTTGCCCTGCATGAATACAACGCGGGTCCTTGCTTCCTCGGGCAGGTTCAGCAGGCGGTTGGACTCGGGCGCGCCCAGGACCTCGTCGATCAGGGGCTTCATCTTCAGCACCTGCTCGTACCAGGCTATGGCGGCTTCGCTGGAATCCACGCCATGCGAGCTGGTCACGATGGGCGTGAATCCGGCCGCCGTATAACCGCGCTTCTCCACGTATGCGCGCATCTGGCCTACGCGCGTCGCCGGGTCGCGCGTAGCCAGCTCCACCAGGTTGATGGGTACGCGGTCGGGGCCTTCGAAGATGCCTTCTATGGGATTGCCCACGTCGTCCCCGAAAAAGTGCTGGACCGGATCGGACCAGAGCACGTAGCCGTCCTTCTTCAACGCTTCAAAGTCGCGGCGAATGTCGGCCGTGTAGAAATTGAGATTGAAGCAACCGTAGGCCCTGGAAATGCTGCGGTCGCGAATTTCGACCGGCTTGGCGCTGCCTTCGGGCAGGCGAAACTCGAGAAGAAGCACCTGGCCCACGCCCTCGTCGCCTTGCCCCAGCAAAATGGCGCGGGCGGAAGTTCCGCCTTTCAGCTTCCAGAAGTCGCAGAAGGCCGGGCCACTCAGGACTTCGTCGGCGAGAACCGACAAGCCGATGCGGTCCCTGTAAAAGGCCAGCGACTGTTCGATTTTTCGGCAGCCGATAACGGCCGCCCGCATCGGCGAACCGTCCGGCGCAATGATTTCTTCGGCCACAAGCTACCCCTGTGCGTTCGTGCCCCGTGTTTGCCCGTTGCTAGTCTAACCCGCATCCTTCCTCGCGCGGGACCCGCGGCGTTGCAACGTATCGCAGCGGGCGTATGATGATGCAAGGGAGCGGAGGATTGCTGTAATGACCGAATTTGTACGCCATGGCCTTCGGATCGAGCCTGCCCGGGACGAACTTTCGCGCCAGCGTTTCGTTTGCGAGATGCGCCGCCACATCCTGGGAGACCTGGCGCGGGAAATGCGCTGGGCCTACGACAGTCGCGTGGAGCCGGCGCTTATGCGGGAAAAGGGCCAGGGGCCCGAAGACGGCGTGGAGGTCCACCGGGCCATGCGCGGCGAGCGTTCCTACCGCTTTTATTCGGCCATGCGGGTGAATTGCCAGAAACTGGTCTGGCGGTCCGTGATCCCCACCATAGAGCGCAATCTCGACGAAGTGAATCGGAAGGTGGCGGCGGCTGCCGCCAACGCCGATGCGAACGCCAATGGCAACGCGAACGGCAACGGCTGCGGCGGCACGCTCGAACTCAAGCCGGACCTGGACACGCCACCGTACGTGGCCAACCATGACGTGCACTTGATGCCCGGCTGCTACCACACCGAGCACGGCGACGATGACGCCGCCGCGGGCGCACTCTACGACAACGGCGCGGGCATCCACAGCATGGGCCTGTTTGGCAGCAGCCGCGACGACATTGGAAGCACCATCGCCAAGTTCATTGCCGTGAAGTATCCCGATTTCCGTCCGCGCCGCATCCTCGACATGGGCTGTTCCATCGGCTCGAACACGTTGCCCTGGGCGCGCACCTTTCCCGAGGCGGAAACCTATGCCGTGGACGTGGCCGCGCCTCTTTTGCGTTATGCGCACGCGCGAGCCGAATCGCTGGGCGTGAAGGTCCATTTCCGGCAGATGGACGCCACGGCCTGCGATTTTGACGGCGAGGGCGGCTTCGATGTGGTCTGGTCGTCCATGTTCCTGCACGAACTGCCGCCCAAGAGCGTGCAGGCCGTGTTCCGCGAAGCCCATCGGCTCTTGCGCAAGGGCGGATTGATGGTGCATATGGAGCTGCCGCCCAACTGCCATACGCAACCCTACGACAGCTTTTTCCTGGACTGGGACAGCTACTACAACCAGGAGCCGTACTACAAGGCGTTTCGCGACATGCGGCCCGCGGACATCTGCGCTGAAGCCGGCTTCGACGAGTCGGATTTCGTGGAGTTCACCATCCCCAGCCTCATGCGAAACGGCGAGCGCGAATTTCGCAACTACGTTGCCGGCAAGGGGCTTACGGTGGACGAGAACACCGGGCGGCTGGCGCGGTCCATTCGCTGGTATTGCTTCGGCGCCTGGAAATAGGGCCTTTTGCCGCGACAGGCTGCGCCAGGTCCGATGCGACAATGTGGGCTCCGACAACATGGGCTCCGACAACATGGGATCCGATGCAGCAATATGAGTTGATCACGGCACGGGAGCATTGCCAATGGATTCTCCGAAACCGCGCATGAGGGACATTACCCGCGGCAAGATGTCGCGTTTCTTCGATATCCAGGGAGTGGACGAACTGGTGTCCATCACCATGGGGCTGGCCCAGGAGTTATGGGCGGTCAGAGAACGGCTGGCGGCGATGGAGGCGCTCGGCAAGGGGGGTATCAGCGCCGCCGCGGTCGAAGCCTACGAATTCAGCGAGGAGGAACGGGCCGCCCTGGACCGCGAGCGCCGCGAGTTTATCGAACGGATCTACTTCGTGCTGCGCGAGGGCGGAAACTAGCCCCCGAGCCGCCGTGCCTGACCGGGTAGCGGTGGGATGGGAGTCAGGTAGTGCCCGGCAGCAGGGCCCGGGCATGGCACGGGCAGGGGCCAGTTAGGGGTCGGGTAGTTACTCGCGGGCGCTATTTTGGTATATTGCCTGAGCATCTTTCTTTTAGGGGACTAACCATGAGAATCGGAATTGGCTCATTCGGAGTCGGCACACTTGTGTGTGCGCTCGCGCTGGCCGCTCCCGCGGCGATGGCGCAACAAGGTGCCGTGGAGATTGAGGAAGTCGTAGTAACGGCGCGCAAGCAGGAAGAGCGAATCCAGGATGTGCCGCTCACCATCAGCGCGTTCACCGCGCTCGAGTTGAGCGAGCGGGGTTTAAGCGATGTCATGGACATCAGCCAGTTCACGCCCGGCTTCTCGTTCGAGAAGCTGAATCGTTACGGTGTGCAGGGTGGCGGCAGCCGGCCCGTGATTCGCGGTCAGTCGCAGATTCTCGGCGGCGCCAACGCTTCGATCTTCGTAGACGGCGTGCTCTACAACGACTCCATCCTGTCGTTCCCATTCGATATTGTCGATCGGGTGGAAGTGATCAAGGGTCCGCAGGCGGCGCTGTTCGGCCGGGCGACCTTCGCCGGCGCCATCAACCTGATCACCAAGACCGGCACCAACGAACCCGAGAACAAGGTCTCCTTGCGCGTGGCGGACCATGACGAGGGCGAGATCAGTTTCCTGTCGCGCGGGCCTCTGGCCGACGACACCGCCTTCTACATGGCCCATGTGCGCTACTACACCTACGGCGGCTACTATCGCAATACGCTGGATGACCAGCTGGTGGGGGATGAGGAGTCCGTCAATCTGAACCTTTCTCTGGAACTGCGTCCCTCCGACAGCTTTACCGCGCGCTTCAATCTGGGCTACGGCAAGGACGATGACGGAGCGGCTGCTGTAACTTTGCAGGATCGCACCTACAACAACTGCTTCCTGGAAATCGCGCGGCTGCGGTGAAGTGGCCGAGCTGGACAGCACCGAGCAGAACCTGGAACTGTTTGGCGACGATATCGGTCTCGACAAGAAAGCCTGGCGCGCGTCGGCGCAGCTTGAATGGGACCTGGGCGGCTTCACGCTGCGTTCCAACACCGGCTATTTCGGCGCCGATTCCATGTACGGCTACGACGTGGACATCACCTCCAATTCCACGGCATTGGGTGGGACCTTCAATCGGATCGCGGTGAGCGACCGCCGCGAGTGGTCCACCGAATTGCTGGCTAGCACTGACCTGCAGTCGTCCACCCGGCTGCTGGGCGGCGTGTATCTGTATCAGAGCCGCCGCGATTTTCGCGAGGACCGGCTGAACGGGCGCACTGTCGATCAGGGTGAGGCCCGCACCGACAACTGGGCCGTGTTCGGATCGGTGGCGCAGGACTTTAGCGACACGGTTACCGGCACGCTGGAACTGCGCTATGCCTCGGACAAGATCGGCAACGACAACCCGCCGGCGCGCCCCACGCTGCCGCTGATCGAGAACACCTTCAAGAGCTGGTCGCCGCGCGCCACGCTGGACTGGAAGTATGCCGACGGCCGGATGATTTACGCGACGGTCGCCGCGGGCAACAAGCCCGGGTTCATCAACGCCAACCCGTTGCTGGACCCTTCGCTGCTGTTTGCCGAGGAGGAAGATTCCTGGAACCTGGAGTTCGGCACCAAGAACACGCTGAATGACGGCCGCACGACCTTGAACGTGGCGGTGTACTTCATCGACTGGACCAAGCAGCAACTCACCACTACCGGCTTGCTCAGCGACGGCCGTCCGGTGTCGTACGTCACCAACGCCGGCGAGACCGAGGCCAAGGGCCTGGAGCTGGAAGTGGCGCATGTATTCAGCGAACAGTTCACCGGCGGCTTCGGCTACGCGCTGAACGACGCCACATTCGTGGAGTTTGACGAGTTTCGGGAACAAGCCGTTTTTACGGGCGGCGATCCTTCCGTGGCCGGCAACCAGACGCCCAATGCCTCCAGGCACCAGGCCAATGCCTTCGCCCGCTATGAATGGCTGCTGGGCGCCAATACCGCCTACATTCGCGCCGACTACGCCTATGCCAGCCGCAAGTACGCGCAGATCTTCAATCACGCCCACAGCGGCGATCAGAACCTGATCAACCTGAAGCTGGGGCTGGATGTGGGCCAATGGCAACTGGGACTGTTCGTGCGCAACCTCACGGACGACCGCACGCCTTCCACCGTAATCCGCTTCGTGGACTTCAAGAACATCCTGCCGCGCGGAACCAGCGCCCGCACCTCCGGCTTCGTGCGCGCCTTCCAGTACCCGCTGGCGGACCCGAGGCAGATCGGAGTGACCGCAACCTACATATTCTGATCAACCCGCGGTTCATCCGCGGGACGAGTGCAGGATGCCCTCCCTCCGGACTCAGAGGGGTAGCGTCATTCCCAGCCAGCGGCCCAGCGACAGGGCTGGCGTGAGCATCATGCCCGGCGCGAAGGTGGATCCCAGTGTGCTGCCGGAGCCCAGCACTTCGCCAGCTGCGTACAAGCCGGGAATCGGCTCCTGGTTGCCCCGAAGGACCCTCATCTCCTTGTTCACCACTACCCCCGCGGAGGACGTAGCCGAACTGCCCAGGTGCGTAATGGCGTAAAACGGCGGCCGGGAGATCGGCGCCGGCAAGTGTTCCCTGCCGAAGGCGTCGCTGCCGCTCGCTACCGCCGCGTTGTAACTGCGGACCGTTTGCATCAGTCCCGCCGCGTCCACATCCGCCTTCGCCGCCAATTCCGCCAGATTGTCGGCGCGCGCGAACATGGGGTGGTTCTGGCAGTGTTCCAGCAGTTGCGCGCGGCTGAAATCCGGTAATCCCGGGGGCGCCGTATTCAGGATGTTCTCGCCGAACACGATTACATAACGCAGGCGGGGCAGCCGCAGGACCGCCTGGGCGCGCGGGCGCACCCGAGGCTCGTCCTCGCGAATGAACCGTTCCCCGGAATCATTGACCCAGATTTCCCAGGGCAGCCGCTGCTGCGGAACGGTGGCGAAGCGCGCATAAACCTTGGCGGGGAATTCCGCCCCGGTAAGGATGGAGCCGGTGCCGGCACGATGAAGCTGTTGTCCGCGCAGCCAGCCGCCTGCCGACACCGCCAGTTCCAAGCCGTCGCCCAGGGAATGCGGCCAGGAGCCGGCGGCGTAGGCCGGATGGCCGGTCAGCAGCTCGAACATGTCCGGGTTCATGGCGTAACCGCCGCTGGTGAGCAGGATGTGGCGCCCGCGGAAGGTCCATTCCTCATCCGCGCTCTCGGCCCGAACGCCCTCCACCGCGCCCGAATCGGACATTAGCAGACCGGTTACCCGGGTGTTCAGGGAAATCGCGATATTCCCTTGCGGCAGTTCGCGGTCGAGTTCTTGCAGCACCACCTTGAGGATCGCCTTGCCGGCCTCCTCGGCCCAGAAATACCGCGGAACGCTGTACCCGGCGCGCCCCGGCGCTGCGCCCGTAACGGGATGATCGGGCAGCGGAACCAGGCCCTTGTCCAGCAGCCAGTTCAGCGTATCCGGCGCGAGGTCCACGGTGCGCCGGACAACATCCGGATCCGCTTCGCCGAAGGTGATCTCCATGATGTCCTCGTATTGGCGGTCCGGCGAATCGGAGATGCCCCTGGCTTCCTGCAAACGGGTGCCGGCCGCGCTGACCTGTCCGGAGGCCATGCTCAGCGTGCCGCCCAACGTGTCGGCCGCTTCCAGCATCAACACTTTCGCGCCGCGCCTGGAAGCGTGGATGGCGGCTGGCAGGCCGGCGGTGCCGGCGCCCACAATAATGAAGTCCCACCGCTCGGCCGGCCGCGCGGCGGCCCGCAAGCCCGGTGTCATAAGCGTCAAGGTGGCGCCCGCGCCCTTCAACAGATCCCGTCGTTTCACAGCTGCGCAGTGTACATGCCGAACCGCGCTAGTGCGAAGTTGTGGCCCCGCCCGTTGCGGCCCCGCCCGTTCTGACCCCGCTTCCGGCCTCGCCGCCGATCGAATGCGCATCGGCGCCCCAGCGCGCCTGCGCGGCGAGCAGCTCGCGGGTGTATTCGTGCCGGGGCGCTGTCATGACCCTGGATGCCGGTCCCTGTTCGACAATCCGTCCGTGCCGCAGCACGATCACGCGGTCGCCCGCCTCCGCGGCCAGACGCAGGTCGTGCGTGATCAGAAGCAGCGCCAACTTGCGCTCCTTGCGGATATCCCTGAGCAGCGCCAGGATGCGAGCCTGGGTGCGGATATCCAGCGCCGACAGCGCCTCGTCGGCGAGCAGCAGGCGCGGATTCATGGCCAGCGCGCGGGCCAGCGCGATCCGCTGGCGCTGGCCTCCGGAGAATGCTGCTGGACGCCGATCCATTTGCCGCGGATCCAGACCCACGCGGCTCAGCAGCGCCGCCACCCGGGTCTTCTGTTGCTCACGGCTGCAGAGCTGGTGGGTCCGCATGGGTTCGGCCACGATGCGTTGCACCGGCCAGCGGGGATTGAGGCTGGAGTAGGGATCCTGGAACACCAGCTGCAGATGGCGCGCGCGGACCGCGGCGCTTGGCGAGTTGTCCTTGAGAACCGGAAAACTCAGTTGATCGGGCGCAGCCTTGATGACCCCCGCAAGCACGCGGGCGATCGTGGTCTTTCCTGATCCTGACTCCCCCACCAGGCACACTGTCTCGTTGGCGTGAACGGAAAAATCCACGTTCTCCACCGCCGCTTGCGCGGCCCCCTGGTAGCGCACCGTAAGGCCATGCAGCGCGGCCAGCACCTCGCGGGGTTCCCGCCACCGGCTGCTGTCCGGAACCGAACGGCTGCTGCCCGGGCTGGAAGCTCGCCTTCCCGGAAGCGCATCCAGCAGCGAGCGGGTGTACTCGTGGCGGGGTTTGGAAAACAGCTCGCGGGCCGGACCGTGTTCCACCACCCGTCCCCTGTGCATCACATACAGGCGGTCGCAAAAACGGGCGGCCAGCGCCAGGTCGTGGGTGATCATCAGCAGCGTTTGGCGCCTTGCGCGGCGTTTGAGCAGCTCCAGAACGCGCGACTGCACCGCGGCGTCCAGCGCCGTGGTGGGTTCGTCGGCGATCAGCAGCGGTGGCCGGTTGATCAGCGCCAGGGCGATCATGATGCGCTGGCGCTGGCCGCCGGAGAACTGGTGCGGGTAGGCGCGCATGGCCGCCGCCGCCTGGGGCAGCTCGGCCGAGCGCAAGGCTTCGATGGCTCTATTGCGCGCCTGCTTGCGAGTCAGTCCACAATGGCGCATCGCGCTTTCCACCAACGCCGAACCGATTCGGCGGACCGGGTTGAGCGAAGTCAGGGGGTCCTGAAACACGAACCCGGCGATCCGGCCACGCAAGGCCTGCAAGGCTTCCTCGCCGAGTTTCGTCAGCTCCTGGTCCCGCACGAAAATCTCGCCGGCGGCGATCCGCCCGGGCGCGGGCACCAAGCCGAGAATGGAAAGTGTGGCCAGCGTCTTGCCGGCGCCGGATTCTCCCACCAGGCCCACGATTTCCCCCTCGCTCGCATCCAGCGATACGTTGTGCAGGATCCTGCCGCCGCGAGGGAAATCCACGCACAGCCCGCGTATTCGCAGCAAGGAAGCGGAAGCGCTCATTCCCGGGCGCGGTCCAGCGCGCTCAAGCCGTCGCCCAGAAGATGTATCGACACCACCAGCAGGGCGATGGCCGTAGCGGGGGCTACCATCAGCCAGGGCGCCACGATGATGAAGTCGCGCGATTCCTGCAGTAGCGCCCCCCAGGTGGGAACGCCCAGCGGCGCTCCCAACCCCAGGAAGGAGAGGGCGCTTTCCGCTACCAGCATGTCGGCGAAATGAAAGGTGAGGACTACGGCCAGCACCGGACGCAACCCCGGCAGCAGGTGGCCCAGCAGGATGCGCGGCGTGCTTACCGCCATCACCCGGGCCGCCGTTACGTAGTCCTGAGCCAGCAGACGCAGACTCTCGGCGTAGACCACGCGGGCGAAAACGGGCCAGCTCAGCAAGCCCAGCGTGATGCTGAGCGGCCAGAATCCCCGTCCCGCCACTGCCACGATGATGATCGCCGCGACCAGGCCCGGAAAGGACAGCGTGGCGTCCACCAGCTGATTGATGATCGCGCGGGGATAGCCTTGGTACTGGGCCGCGCACATCCCCAAGGTTCCGCCCAGCAGCAGCGCCAGAATGCAGGAAACGCTGGCGACGCCCACGGACCAGGGAAGGCCCGAGAGGACTCGCGACCAGAGGTCCCGGCCGAGATTGTCGGTTCCCAGCCAGTGATCCGCTGTGCCCGCCGGTGCGAAGCGCTGGCTCAGGTCGCCCAACTGCGGGTCGTGGGTCTGCAGCAGTCCGCCGAGCGCCAGCAGCAGCAACCATCCCAGCAAAGCCGCCACGCCCAGGGCCAGTTGGGGCGATGCCTTGAGCGCCGCAAGCAGCCGGTTTACAGCGGGCGCCGGGGTCATTGGGTTGCCGGCCTCAGCCTTGGGTCCAACAGGCGCAGCAAAGCGTCCACCAGGCCGTTTACCGCGAACACCAGCACCGCCACCACGAAGCAGAGCGCTTGCAGCACCGGAAAATCCAGGGATTGGGCCGAGCGCAGCAGCAGCAGGCCGATGCCTGGCCACAGGAACAGGGTCTCGATCAGCACCACGCCGGATATCAGGAAGGCGAACTGCGTCCCCACCAGCGCGACGGCCGCCGGCAGCGCGGCGGGCAAGGCCTCCCGCCAGAGAATGAAGCGCATCGAGGCGCCGTTGGCGCGGGCGGTGCGTATGTAGTCCTGCTGCATGGCTTCGGCAACGCCGGCGCTCACCACGCGGCACAGTTTCGGCGCAAGGAAGAAGCCCAGCGAAATACTCGGGAGGACCCACGCGGCCGGCTGGGCGTAACCCAGCGAGGGAAGCCAGCCCAGCCGCACCACGAATACCTGGATCAGCACCAGCGCCATCACGAATCCCGGAATGCCCTGGGCCACGGCCGTCAGCGCGGCGCCGAATCGGCGGGCCGCCGCTTCCGGGTAGAGGCCGATCCAGGCTCCCGCCGGCACCGCGGTAACCAGGGTCAAGGCCATGCTCAGCACGGCCATGAGCAGCGTGCCCGGCAGCTCTTCCAGCACCATGAACAGGGCCGGCTGGCCGGTATGCAGCGAAACGCCGAAGTCCAGTTGCGCCATGCGCCCGAGCTGCACCAGGTAGCGCTGCCAGGCGGGCAGATCAAGGCCGTATTCCGCGCGGATGCTTTCGAGCAGCTCCGGCGTTGGATTCTCGCCGGCCAGCATCAGGGCCGGATCGCCCGACAGGCCCAGCGCAACGAACAGCAGCGCGTTCACGCCCAGCAACAGGATCAGCAGCCGCGCCGCGCGCTGCGCCAGACCCGCAAGCATCATCCCGTCCGTTCTACGCGGTAAAGCTGCGGGGCGCGGGTGCGCACGCGAAAGCCGCGCAGGCCCGGCCCCACAACCCACATGTGACCGTATTCCAGCAGCAGCAGGCTGGGGGCACGCTGCCGGTACTGCACCGCCAGTTCCTGCAGCAGGGCCTCACGGCGCTGAGGGTCCATTTCGCGGCCCGCCGCCAACAGGCTTGCCCTGAGCGTTTCGTCGCAAAAGAACGGGCGGGCCTTGAGGCAGGAATATTGCTCCATGGGACGCAAGGCGTCGTTGTGCGGCGCGGTGTTCCAGGCCAGGGTAAACAGCTCGGTGCGCCATACGCCCTGGAAATACTGGCGGATCCAGTCGGAGAACAGGATCGACCGGAACGCCAGGTCCACGCCTACCTCCGCCAGGTCCTGCTGCATCTTGGCGAAGATTTCCAGGTCGTTGGGATAGGTGCCGGTGATGACCTGCACCTCAATGGAAAAACCCTGCGGGTAGCCAGCCTCGGCGAGCAGCGCCCGGGCCCTGCCCGGATCGTAGGGATAGGGCTTGATCCGCGGATTGTGGCCGAATACGTTGGGCGCCGCTCCCTGGCTGGCGGGTGGCGCAAAGCCCTGAAGAATGTCCTCGGAGAGCGCCCTTCGGTCCACGGCATGGTTGAACGCCTGGCGGACGCGCACATCTGCGATGGGCGAGTCGGGATGCCCGGCCACGTCGAAGGCGAAGGCCAGGATCTGCCGCAGGTTGTCGGCGTAAACCGTAAAGCCACGGCTGCGAAAGGCATCCAGTTGTTCGGGCCGCAAGGACATGGTGATGTCCAGTTGGCCGGACAGGGCCGCCTGCAACCGCGACGCGTGGTCGCGCAGCGGATAGACCTCCACCCGGGAAATGCCGGGTGGCCGCCAGGCATGGGGATTGGCCGTGAGCACCACCGCGCCGTTGCGGTTCTGCCAGTCCCGCAACTGGTACGACCCCGTTCCCACCGGGGTTCGCGAAAAGCCCTGCCGGCCCAGTTCGCGCCATGCCTGCGGGTCGATCATCATCGCCGAGGTCAGCCGGTTGGGAAGGACCGGGTCCGGTTCCCAGGTGGTGAAGATGAGCGTGCGGGCGTCGGGCGCTGCGACCTCGCTGACCCGGCGCAGCTCCCAGCCGACCACCGTCGCCTGGCCCTCGTTGCTTATCAGCCAGTCGAAGACCTCTTTTGCCGAGAAGGCGGTAAAGGGCCGCCCGCTGGCATAGCGCACGCCTTCGCGCAGCACGAAGCGCCAGGTGTTGGGGGCCGTGTTCTCGAAACTCTCGGCCAGCAGCGGAACGATGCGCCCTTCGTCGTCGCTCTCGGTGAGCGGGTCGAATATCTGGCGCCAGATCCAGTCGCCGGGCACGCCCAGGGTCCGAAACGGATCGCCGAAGCTGGCCGGCATCAGCGTCACCGCCACGCGCAGCGGCTCTTCCTCCTCCGCCGACGGGCCAGTCGCCGGGCTGTCGCAAGCCACTGCGAGCACCGCCACGGCGGCCATGGCGGCCCCGGCAACCACGCTAGCCCGCGCCAGGCCTCTGCCCGTAATCGCCGCGTTTCGCTTGGGGCAAGGGATCATCGGCTGGACCCGGCCGCTGCATGTTCGGAACTGGTTCATGATTCGGCAGGCAAGGTGTTGGCAGGCATCGCTTTCCACGCAGGCACTCCTCCGCGCAGGCCATTCCCGCGCAGGCAGTAGTTAGTGCCGGTCGCGGCACTAGTCTATTATGATCCGGTCACGGCTAATCAGAACAAGCGGAGGCGCAGGTTTGCCCATGCCGGACAATACCGACCGTACCATGCAGAAACCCGGAACCGCCACCGGAGTTTCACGCCGCCTGTTTTTGCGCGCGGCCGCGGCGGGGGCGGTTTTCTCGTCCGCGGGGTCGTCCGCCGTAGCCTTTCCGGACGTGCGCTCGTCTGCTAACGCCATCAACGAGCTGCAGTCCGCCGGCTTGCCCGAGTCCGCGGACTTGGCGCAGTCCTCCGGCTTGCCGGAGTACGAAGGCGTGTCCGAGTCCGATTACTGGGTCTGGGCGCGCCGTCAGTTTCTGATCTCCGACGACCCCGCCTATATGAACAGCGGAACGCTCGGACCTACTCCCAAGTCGGTGTATGACGCCTTGGTGCATGGTTACGGGCAACTGGCGGCCGAGCCGGGCCTTGAAAACCGCAGGCAGGAGGCCGCTCAGGAAAAACTCCGCGAGATGCTGGCGGGGTTCGTCAATGCCCGGCCGGGCGAGGTTGCGCTGACCCGCAACACCACCGAGGGAATGAGTTTCGTTGCCAATGGCCTCGATCTGAAGGCGGGCGACGAGGTCCTGTGCTCCTTTCATGAACACCCCGGCGGACTGGAACCCTGGAGGCTCAGGGCGAAACGGCACGGCGTGGTGGTAAGGGAACTGGAGTTTCCCATCCCCACTGCCGAGCCGGCCGACATCCTCAACCGCTTCGAGGACGCCATCACCCTCCGGACCCGGGTAATCAGCGTAAGCCACATTACCTGGCCTACCGGCTGCATGCTGCCGGTGAAGGCGTTGGCGGCCCTGGCCAGGCCGCGCGGAATCCTCACGGTGGTGGATGGCGCCCATGCGCTGGGGATGCTGGCGCTTGACCTGAACGAACTGGGCGCCGATTTCTACGCTTCCAGCCCGTACAAATGGCTGGGCGCTCCGGTGGGCACCGGTTTCCTGTACCTCAGAGAGGAATCGCAGCAGCGGCTCTGGCCAACCGTGGCCACGCTGGACTGGGACGACCCGGAAGGCGGCGCCCGGCGCTATGACCGTCTCAGTCAGCGGGCCGGGCCACTGATCCAGGCGACGATCAAGGCGATCGAGCTTCAGCGCGCCATCGGCAGGCAGCGGATCGAACAGCGCGTTCGCGCACTGGCTGCGCGGTTGCGAGAAAGGCTTGAGGAGATACCCGCAGCAAAGATATACACCTCCGGCCACCCGCAACTCCATTGCGGGCTGACCGGATTTACGCTGGACGGATTCGACCGTGAGAAAGTTGTGGATGCTCTTTGGGAACGACACAAGGTGTGGGTGCGCGAAACCGATATGGGCCTGAACACGGTGCGGGCGTCGACCCATTACTACAACACCGAGGCGCAGGTGGACCGGCTGGCCGAGGGCCTGCGCGATATTGTCAGTCGGGGACTGGCATGAGGAATCCGACATGAGCAAGGCAACCGACCAGGGCATCGAAAGACGCGATTTTTTTGCCGGAATTGCCGGAGGAGCCGCCTTCGCGCTGGCTGGCGCAACGCTGGGAGCGCGCGAGGCGCGCGCCAATTGGGGCCTGATCGCTCCGGGCCCGTCGCCTTCGGCCACCTTTGACGGCCGCAGTCTGGTCAACAAGCCGCGCGCCTACGAAGTGATGGAACAGGAAGGCGTCGACGGCATCGTCGCGCTCAACCCGGTCAACGTCTTCTACTTGGGCAACTACTTTTCCTACGAGGTGCAGAAGCTGCGCGCCATTCCGAGTTTCGCGGTCATGCCGCGGGATCCCGGCAAGCCCACTTTCCTGATCGTGGCCTCTACCGACTTGTGGTTTATCGCCAACGCGCAGCGCGAGCATCCGGACATCATTCCCTACAGCGCGCCGGTGGCCTGGGAGCAGTACCGCGATCCCGATACCTGGAATCGGCCGCCGGAGGCCGTCGGCGGGACCCGCCGACCAATCCGCGAAGACAGCCTCACGGACATCGAGCGCGGCTGGGTGGAGATGGAGCGCCGTTTCGAGAACCGCAAGGCGGCCACCCCGGAATGGGCGCTGGTGCGCGCGCTTGAGGAAGCGGGGCTGGCGAAAGGCCGCATTGCGGTGGACGACATGCGCATAGCCCATATTCTCGGCAGCCTTGGGCAGGACGCGGCCACCTGTCTTCCGGGGGACAACACCTTCCGCAAGATCCGCATGATCAAGTCCGAGGTGGAGTTGTCGCACATGCGCGCGGCGGCGCGAGCCAACCAGGACGCCTGCATGGCCATGCTCCGGCGCGTCGAGGCAGGAATGACGAAAGCCGACACCGACCAGCTTTTCCTGGAGGAGTCCGCCAAACGCGGCGCCAAGGCGATCTGGGTCGCCATGGGCACCATCGGCGGGTTCGCGGACGGCGAAGTTGTGCCGGGACGTCCGATGATGGTGGACGCCGTGTGTCAGATCAACTACTACCACGGAGATTTCGGCCGCACCTGGTGCCTGGGCGAGCCGCGCAAGGATGTGCTGGACCGGGTAGGCATCCTTCGGACCGGTTACGAAGCCGCGCTGGGCGCGCTGCGGCCCGGCGTGAAGTATTCCGAAATCCGATCGCGCGCGAATGAGGCCATGGTCAAGGCCAGCGGGCCGCTGACGCGGGCGATTTTCGGAGCCTCCCCGCATTCGGTAGGGCTGCAGCACACCGATCAGCCGTATCGGGACGGTTTGCCGTTCATGGTTTCCGACGATCTCACCTTCCGGGAGAACATGACGCTCACCGTCGATATGCCTTCCATGGAGATCGGTTGGGGTGGCGCTCATCTCGAAGACCTGATCGTGGTTACCAAAGACGGGTTCGAGCCGCTGGCCACCATGGACGATCCGCTGGTGGTGCTCTGACCCGTCATTTTGCGCGTTGTTGCGCGCTGTCGCCTTCCCTCTGTGTGGGGACCTTGCGAGGGCAGGATGCCCGAGCAGAGCCCACAAGGATGTGCCCGTAGCGTGTCCCCACACAGAGGGAAGGCGACAGCGCGCAACAACGCGCAAAATGACGGGCGTGGCGCCGTGATCATTGCGCCGGCGCACATAGCGCAAATGTGCGGGTTTCCTTCTTTCTCGGGGAGGTTTCTTACCCCTCCTCTCGCAGGGGCGTCAACGGTCAGGATGCCGTTGCCGAGCCCCAGGGACGGGTTCATGCGTCCCCTGCGAGAGGAGAGGTAAGAAACCTCCCCGAGAAAGAAGGCGAGAGCCGTGCAGGACGGGTGGGCAGAGGGGCTGTAAACGTCTATAATGCCGCGCCGTCAAGGGTTGGAGTTGATCTTGTCGATTTCGGTGTTCGAAGCCGCGCGCCCCGTCTTTACGGGCTTGCTGATTGCGGTGATGGTTACTGTCGGCGCGTTTGTCGGGCATTGGGCGCACGGCGCCTGGTTGAACGACCACACCCCCGTCCAACCCATCGAATTCAGCCACGAAGTCCACGCCGGCGAAAACGAGATCCCCTGCCAGTATTGCCATGCTTGGGCGGACCGTTCGGCCACCGCCGGGGTGCCCAGCGTGGAGACTTGCGTGGGCTGTCACAAGGGCCTGAGCGAAGTCCGCGAAAAACCCGAAGTCGAGAAGCTGTTCGGCTACTGGGAGCGGGGTGAGGGAATTCCCTGGGTCAAGGTGCATGACACGCCCGACTTCGTGCATTTCCGCCACAAGCCGCATATTCGCGCGGGCGTGGAATGCCAGACCTGCCACGGGCCGGTGGAGGAAATGGAGCGGGTCACGCGGCGCGTGGACCTCAATGAGGACCTCCGGATGCCCTGGTGCGTCGATTGCCATACCGAGGAACAGGTGGCCAATGGCCGGGACTGCCTGACCTGCCACTACTGACGCCATGGTAAGCCGCAGAGACGTATTCAAGTTCGCTGGCGCCGGAGGCGTTGGCGTTGGCGTGGGCCTGCTGCTGGGAGAAGTCAACCAGAGGCCGCTGGAGACGCTGCTGTCCTCGCACGTTCCGCCGGAAGACTTCTCTCCGGGCATGGACACCTGGTACAACACGCTGTGCCGCATGTGTCCGGCGGGCTGCGGCATCTCCGTGAAGGTGCGCGAAGGCCGTGCCAAGAAGATCGAAGGAAACGCGGCGCACCCGGTAAACCGCGGCGGGACCTGCGCCCTGGGCCAGGCCTCGCTGAACGCCCTCTACAACCCCGACCGCCTGCGTTCCCCCATGCGCGCCGACGGCGAAGGCGGATTTGTTCCCGCTACCTGGGACGAGGCTTTCGAGGAACTGACTTCGCGGTTGACCGCTCTGGAGGCTGCGGGAATGGGCGGCCGGGTGTGGGTGCTTACCGGCGGCGCTCTCAGTTCCGGCGAGGAGGCGTTGAGTCGGTTCGCCAACGCGCTGAACGCCAGGGTGCTGCGTCTGGCCCTGGACACAACCTCCACGGAACAGGCGGCGGCCAAGGCGATGTACGGTTTCGGAGGACTGCCGCATTACGACATTGCCAACGCCGACGTTGTGGTTTCCTTCGGCGCCGACTTTCTGGGTTCCTGGCGTTCGCCGACCGCCTATGCGAAGGCCTACGGCGATTTTCGCCAGGGCGGCCACGGCGGCCGCGGCCACCTGACGCAGGTCGAGCCGCGCATGTCGCTTACCGGCGCCAGCGCCGACCAATGGCTTCCGGTCCGACCGGGAACGGAAGGCGCGCTGGCCCTGGCTCTGGCCGCCGAATTGTTGCGGCGCGGCCGCGGCGGCGGCGATGTCGCGGCCTGGAACGGCCTGGAAGCCGCGATGAGTCTCGAGGAAGCCGCGCATTACGCGGATTTGCCGCTTGCGCATGTCGAGGCATTGGCCGATCGTCTGGCTGCCGCCAAGGCGCCGCTCGCCCTGGGTGGCGGCGCGGCCGGCGCGGGCAGCAACGCCACGCAAACGCTCACTGCGGTGGCCAGCTTGAACCGGGTGCTGGGCGCGGTGGGCAGTACCGTTCGACCGAATCTGTCGCATGCAACCACGTACTCGACCGTGCCGGATATTCAGGCTTTCGCATCGGAAGCCGCCAAGGGCAATGTGTCCATGGTGATTCTTGCCGGGGTGGACCCTGTGCACGATCTGCCGGAATCTCTGGGCATCCGCGCGGCCCTCGAAGACGCCGAGTTGGTGGTGAGCCTCGACAGCTTTCTTGGCGACTCGGCCTCGGCCGCCGACTGGGTCCTGGCTACGGACAATTTCCTGGAGACCTGGGGAGACGATATTTCGTCCCCGGGCGCGGGCCTGCTCACGGTGACTCTGCAGCAGCCGGTGCAGAAGCGGCTCTATGACACCCTTTCGATCACCGACATTGTTCTTCAGTTGGCGGGCCGCATGGGCGGGGCCGCCGCCGAGGCGCTTCCCTATGAGGACGCGCAGGCATTAACCCGCTCGGAATGGGCGGGCGCCTGGGAATCTCTGGGGGTGGCCGGCGATTTCGACGCCCGCTTCCGCCGCGCCCAGCAGGACGGCTTTTGGGCCGCGCCGCTGGCGGAAGGAATGGCGGATGAGGTTTCGCCCGAGGCAGCCGCGCCGCAATCGGTGCCCGACGCCGAGTTCGTCGGCGGCGAGTCCGAGTATCCGTTCGTCCTTCACCCCTATGTAACGCAAGGGTTTCGCGAAGGTGTGGGCGCCAACCTTCCCTGGATACAGGAACTGCCGGATCCGCTAACCAGCGTCGTGTACGGCAGTTGGGCGGAAGTGAATCCCGCCACGGCCCGCGACCTGGGCCTGCGCACGGGCGACCTGGTGGAACTGGAATCTCCGGTCGGCCGGGTGAGCGTTCCCGTGGTGGAGTATCCCGGCGTGAGACCGGACGTGATCGCCATGCCGCTGGGTCACGGCCACCGCGCCAATGGCCGCTACGCTCAGGGACGCGGCGCGAACGCCGCCTCGCTGTTGGCGGCGCAGGGCGATTCGGCCACCGGCGCGCTGGCCTGGGCGGCCACCCGCGTGGCTATGCGCGCTGCGGGCAAGCGCGCCCGCCTGACACGCACCAGCGGAGTGAGCCGCACGCTGGGCAGACAAATCCTCGGACCGGACGACCATTAGGACGATGAGCCAGGACACGATGAGCAAGATCACGGACAAGCTGCGCGAATACCGCACTGACGGCTACTACACGGAATTCGACTATCACTGGACGATGGTCGTGGACCTGGACCGCTGCACCGGCTGCGAGGCCTGCGTGGTGGCCTGTCAGGCAGAGAACAACCTGCCCATCGTAGGCGAGAAGGGCATGCGCCAGGGGCGCGAGATGAAGTGGATCCGCGTGGAGCGCTACTGGGAAGGCGATTACCCCAACGCGCGGCTGAACTTCATTCCCATGCTCTGCCAGCAATGCGACAAGGCGCCCTGCGAGATCGCCTGCCCGGTGTTCGCCACCTACCACAATCAGGACGGGCTTAACGCCCAGGTTTACAACCGCTGCATCGGCACCCGCACCTGCGCGGTGTATTGCCCGTACGAGGTGCGCTTTTTCAACTGGTTTACCTACACCTGGGACGAGCCGCTGGAGCAGCAGCTCAACCCGGACGTGACCGTGCGCGAAAAGGGCGTGATGGAGAAATGCACCTTCTGCATCCAGCGCATCAACCGTGCCAAGGACCTGGCGCGCGATGAGGATCGCCGGGTGGACGACGGCGAGGTGCAGCCGGCCTGCGCCCAGGCCTGCCCCACCGATGCGATCGTTTTCGGCGACCGCAACGACCCCGAGAGCGCGGTTTCCAGGAAGGAGCAGGACTCCCGGAATTACACGGTGCTCAAGGAACTCGGCACCGCGCCCAGCGTCGTTTATCTCAAGAACGCGCGGGAGCCGCTGCACCTGGGGAAGGATGAGGGCCACCACGAGGATGAAGGCGGCCACGAGGATGAGGGCCGCCATGAGGATGAAGGCCGCCATGAGGATGAAGGCCAGCACCAGGCTGGGGGCCAGCGTCAGGATGCCTCCCGGGCTCATGCGGCGGCCGCCGAACCCCGGTGGGCCGATGCCGGCAAAGCGGTAGCCTGATCATGTCCTCTGCGGAACGTCAAGAGATGTTCGATCACGGCGAGCCCAGCTACGCCGAGGTCAACCGCGATGTCATCAATGCGCTGACCACCACCACCTGGCGCTATTGGGTCACGCTGGGCATATCGGTGGCCGTGGCCCTGCTGTTCTTCATCACGCCCTGGATTTACCAGATCATCGTGGGCGTGGGCGCTGCGGGCATGAACCGCAACGCGATGTGGGGCACCTACTTGTCGAACTTCATTTTCTGGATCGGCCTCAGCCACTCCGGGACGCTGCTGTCGGCGGTGCTGCACATCACCCAGTCGGACTGGCGCAAGTCCATCTATCGCAGCGCCGAGGCGATGACGCTGTTCTCGCTGATGACGGCCGCCATGTTCGTGATGGTGCACGTAGGAAGAGTGTGGTTCGTGCACTGGACCTTCCCGCTCCCCAACCCGATGGAGTTGTGGCCGAACTTCCGCTCGCCGCTGATGTTCGACGTGATGGCCATCATGACCTACCTGACCGCCAGCAGCGTGTTCATCTACATGGGTTCGCTGCCGGATTTCGCCGCGGTCCGGGATCGTTCCACCGGGCTGCGCCGCCGCATCTACGCGATCATGTGCTTCGGCTGGCGCGGCAGCGGGCATGAATGGCACACGCTGAGCTGGGCCTACACATTCTTCGCCGTATTGGTAATCCCGCTGGCGGTTTCGGTGCATTCCATCGTGTCCTGGGACTTCGCCCTGTCCACGGTGCCGGGGCTGCATCAGACCATATTCGCTCCGTATTTCGTTTGCGGGGCCATCTATTCGGGCACCGCGGGCATCGTGACCGTGATGTGGATGCTGCGGCGGTTCATGGGCTTCGGCCGTTATATCGGCAAGCTGCATATCGACAATCTGTCCAAGCTGCTGCTGGTTCTGTCGCTGATCTGGACCTACATCAACATTTGCGAGATGTTCACCGGCTGGTACGCCAACACATCCTTCGAGAACGAAGCCATCCTCTACAAGATCAAGGATGGCCCATTCGCCTGGCTGTATTGGGAAATGATCGTGTTCTGCGCGCTGGTTCCGCTGCTGCTCTTCTCGCGCCGAATCCGCCAGAACTGGAACGTGATGCTGGTCATTTCCATCCTGATCAACATCGGCATGCTCACGGAACGCTTCGTGATCGTGGCCAGTTCCCTGCCGCGCAAGTTCCTGCCGGACGTGTTCGGCGTGTATTTCCCCAGCCTGGTGGAGATTTCCATTACCGTGGGCTCCTTCGCCATCTTCACCACGCTGTTCCTGCTGTTCGTGAAGATCTTCCCGGCGGTGTCGATCTACGAAGTCAAGGAAACGCTCAATCCCCTGCGCAAGCGGGAGGTTCACACATGACGCTGCTGGCCACCTTCGCGCACGAGGACACCGCCGTGGAGGCTGCCCGCTCGCTCCGGGAGCAGGGCGTAACCGACATCGAACTGTTCTCGCCCATTCCGCTGCATGGCGCGGAAGAGGCGCTGGGCCTGGGCAAGTCCATGGTGCGGGTGTTTTCACTGCTGGGTGCCATCACGGGGGCTATCGGCGGTTTCACGCTGTGCGTATGGACGGCCACCCGGTTCATACTGCCCACCGCCGGCCGGCCCGTGATCGCTTTGCCGCCGTACCTGCTCATTACCTACGAGTCGGCGATTCTGCTGGGGGTGCTGGCCACGCTGCTGGGATTCTTCGTTGTGGGCCGCTTTCCCGCCTGGCGCGACCGGGTCTATCGCCGCTCCAGCAACGTGGACCGCTTCGTCATTTCGGTTGCGGAATCGGGCGCGGGCCGGGCCGAAGCAATTCTGCGCTCCTCGGGCGCCGAGTCGATCGAAAGGGACGGCGGCGCATGAACAGGATTGCCGTTCTGATGCTGTTCGCGGCGCTGGCCGCTCCGGGCGCACTTCAGGCCCTGCCCTGGAACGACGACATGAAAGACCAGCCCAGCGTCAAGACCCAGGAGTCCGAGGTGGAACTGCCGTCCGAGTCGGTGCCCGGCGATGGCGGTGAACTGGACGGTCCGAACGACCTGCAGGAACTGGTGCGGGCGCGCTTGCTGGTGGGCGAATCGCTCAGCGATCCGCTGTCGGAGGAACAAGCCAACGCCGGCGACGCCGCGCTCAAGTACGAACACTACTGCCAGACCTGCCACGGCGCGGGCGGAACCGGCGACGGGGCCGTGGGGCTGAAATACAACCCGCAGCCCATGGACTTGACGCTTCCGTATGTGCAGAACCAGCCGGACGGGCAATTGTTCTACACCATCACCCATGGCGGCGTGGTCATGCCCAGCTATCGCTTTGCGCTGTCTCAGGAGGACCGCTGGCGGATCGTCCGCTATCTGCGCACGGGCTTGCTGGAGGAAGCGGCCCGGATTGCGGAAGCCGCTGACGCGATGGAGGCCGCGGAAGCCGCGCAAGGCGAAGCGGAAGCCGCGAACGGCGAGGCGGAAGGGCAGGCGGCGGAATGAACGAGTCTTCGGACAGCGCCGCGATGGGGGGCACAGCCACAACGGGCGACAGTGCCGCGATGGGTCGCACGGCCTTCCTCGCCGCCATCGGTGCCCTGGCAGGTCTGGCGGCGGTGTCCTTTGCGCTGCTGCCGGGCATGGGCGGCGAAGGCGATTTCCCCTGGGCGTTCGCGCTGGTCATGTGGATGTTCGTGACCGGGCTGAGTCAGGCGGGCATCTGCTTCACCGCGGTGATGCGCCTGTGCAAGGCGGAGTTCGCCAGGGCCTTCTACCGCGTGGGCGAGGTGATGACCCTGGCTTTTTTGCCGTTCGCCTTTATCGGCTTCGGCCTGATCTTCGCCTGCGGGCGGGAATCGCTGTTCTACTGGCTTCATGAAACCGGCGGCGGGCACGGGCACTTGAGTCCCTGGCTGAACGAGGATTTTCTCCTGTGGCGCAACCTGCTTGCGATGGCGGCCTTCTACGGCCTGTCCGTGCTCTATTTCCTCTGGGGTCTGCTGCCCGACTGCGGCGATGAGCGGGCGGAAAGCGGCAATCCCCTGTGCCGCGCCTTCTGGGGCAGACTGGCCGCCTGGCGCCGCGGCGTCGAGACGTTCTCGCTGCAGCGGCGGCTGTTCCACTCGTCGTTCTTCATATTGCTCTTTTATGTGATCAACAACTCCTTCATCGCCTGGGATTTCGGCATGATGCTGGTGGAGCACTACCACAGCTCCGTGTATCCCATGTATTTCATCCAGGGCATCAACCTGGCTGGCTGCGGAGCGCTGCTGCTGCTGACCGCAGTGCTGTGGCGCTGCGAAGGCTTGAGAGACTGGTTCGACAGCGAGCGGCTGAAGCAGATGGGCATCCTTATCACTTCCTTCAGCCTGCTGTGGCTGTACATGTTCTGGGCGCAGTTCTTCGTGTCCTGGTTCGCCAACCTCCCGCACGAATACGGCGTGGTTTCCAAACAGATGTACGGGCACTACCAGCCGTATTTCTGGACCATGTTGAGCTGCCTGTTCTTCATTCCGTTATTGTGCGGAATATTCGCCTGGGTCAAGCGCTCCTGGTCGGCTATGCTGCTGTTGTCCGGCGTGCTGGTGGCCGGTTTCTGGATCAACCGCTACCTGCTGGTCATGCCGGTATTGCACGACAGCCACGTGCCGTTCATGGCAGTTTCCGAATGGCTGATCGCCATCACCGCCCTCTCGGCCTGGCTGTTCCTGATCCTCGTGATGTACCGCAGCCTGCCGATGATCTCCGAATGGCAGATTCGCCACTACGCCAGCGAAAAGGAACTCGAAGCCGCCATCTGACCGCTCCGCCTCACGGACTTTCTACAAGCGAAGCGGTTTCCTTGTTATACACGTAGCGGGTGATGGTTCCGTCCCGGATCCTGTTCACTGCCTCGTCAATGGCAGCCAAGGGCACCAGAAACCACTCGCGTGGCACGACGGGATTGCCAAAGCGGTCCTCAATCTCGATGTCCAGGCGCGCCGGGGCGAAGATACGATGGATCAGCTTTTCGAGCTTGCCTCGATTGATGTTGTATAGCTTGTAGGTTCCGACAACCTCGACATCTGCCATCAGGTATGTCGGTTTGAGCCGGGCGCCAGCAATGCGCGCTTCCACCTTCCCGCTGGTCACGCCGATCTTGTGAACCAGATTCCGGTTCTCGGCAATACACGGGATGCTCGCGCAGCTTCGCAGCACATAGATCGTGCCGCTCGCTTCGTCGCCATCGACGTTCTGGTCTGTGAAGAGAGGTCCCGCGGAAGTCTCGATAATTCGTCTTCCTGCCTCATCTTTTTGCAGTGCGCGTTCGAGCGAGCGCATCAGCATATTGCTCTCTGTGCTGTTGTCGAAAATCACGCGCAGCCTCGCATCAGGTCGTCCCTGCGCATTCCTGAATTCCCTGCGCTTCTCTGATACGTAGGCCTTCTGGCCGCCGAGGATGAACCAGTGCCCCGGCTCAATGACGGCTTTGTCACGGAACGGTCTGGTTTCCCTGACGCCGGCGTTGATGTCTCTTTGAATCTGCTCGAAGAGCGGGCGAAAAGTCGCGAAATCCTTGCATTGGCGGCGGTCGGCGACTTCTTCCGCGGCGCTCTTTTCGGCGCTCGACCGAACATGCCGAAGTTCGGTAATATCAAGCGTGTCCGTTTCGGTGCCGAGGGCAGTCAGCAGCGCGTCGTCGTCCATGCTGTTCAACGTCGGCGAAACGATTCCCGGTCCGTCGGCAAGAAGACCCTGGCGGTCCAGAGGAGCCACCAGCGCGCGGCACTCTTCCTGCCCGCTAATGCGATCAAGCCGCGCAGCATAGAGCCGCTCGAAGATGTCGCGTCCCTCGCTCTGTTGCGGAACGCGGCCATGCGTTTCGACGAAGCGCTGGATTTCCTCGAAGCCCGCGACGATCCGCTCCTCGCGCGGCGTTCGGCCAGCTGCCTTCTTTGACTCGACCTCGACGCCGAGTTTGGCAAGCAGCGCGTCATCCTCTTTGGTGAACTTCCTATTCATCGGCAGCCTCCGTCTTCATGCGGGCGAGAAAGGCCACTCCTTCCGCCATGCGCTTCTCCCACGGGTCCGGCGATGTCATGGACGGCAGACGCCCGCGCTCCTCCTTGAATCTCAGTGCCCGCCGCGCGAGTTCGCGCGCTTCCTCGGGCGTGAGCTGGACCTTTTTCGCGCCAATAACGTTGGCGATCTGTTTCAGGCTTGCTTCGCTCATCGCCTTGGCCAGGATGGCGTAGGCCTCCTGGAAGGGGTTGATCCTGTCGATCAGGTCGATGTCGAGATCGCGCACGTCCATGGCGAACTTGCGAATGCCTTTGAGCAGCGCCGTGTTGCCGCTTCTGTCCCCATCATCGGTCCCGCCGGATGCCGCTTCCTTCGTTTTACAGGTCAAGTGCAGGGCAGCGACGGCATGTTGGCGAACAGCCTCGATATCTTCCTCGCTGAGTCCAGGGTACTTCTCCTTGACGATCCTCCCCATCCGCACCTGGGTCAGTTCCTCGGGCACCAGTTCCTCGTCGAAGACACCGCGCTCGATGGTCGTTCTGTCCTGCGCGAACGCGGCGATCACTTCGTTCAGGTCTTCGCGGCAGACGCGCTCCGCCTCTTCGGTCGTTGGCGCGACCAGCCCCTTGATCTCGACGTAGTACTGGCCCGTTTTCTCGTTGACGCCGACGTTGCACTTGTCCGGATCGTAACCGCCCTTGCCGTAATCTACGCCTTCCACCGCACGGCTTTCCGGCGTCTTCGGCGCGAAGTCGAAGCGCGGCGCCAGAACCTGTTCCATCAGCAGGCTGGCCGCGATAGCTTTCAGCGTGTCATTCACGGCTTCGGCGACGGATTCTTCCGAGGCGTCCGGTTCGGCGATCAGGTTGGTGAAGCGGGTGCGAACCTTGCCGGGCGCATCGCGCGTCGCCCGCCCGATGATCTGCACGATCTCGGTCAGGCTCGACCGGTAGCCCACCGTCAGCGCATGATCGCACCAGATCCAGTCGAAGCCTTCCTTGGCCATGCCGAGAGCGATGATGATGTCCACATGGTTGCGGTCGCGCATACGGTCCGCGTCCCTGAGCGCGGCGGCCACTCGTTCGCGCCGCGCTGGATCGTCATTGACCAGATCGGCGATGCGCAGAACGCGCCCGTCCGTCCTCCTGACCAACTGGAATCCGGTCGTTGGATCGACGCCCTGCCAGTCGCCCAACTCCTCGATGATGTGCTCGACCTCCCGTATCTTGTCCTTCGTGCTCTCGCGAGAATTGACGTTGGGGATGTGAACGATGGTTTTCTCTTCCGGGTTGAACACCCGCAAGATGCTGTCGGCATAGTTTCCCGTATAGAAGAAATAGCCGATATCGAGCTGCACCAGATGTTCGTAGCCGTTAAGCTGCTCGTAGTAGGTGTAGGTTACGGTCTCGAACCGCGCCTCGTCCTGCGGTATGAGCACCGGCTCGGCATCGCCCCGGAAATACGACCCTGTCATGGCCACGATGTGCGCCCGGTCGCGCGCCATGAGTTGGCCGACATGCTCGCCCAGCCGATTGTCGGGGTTGGCCGAGACATGATGGAACTCGTCGATGGCGATGAGCCGCCCATCAAAGGCATCCGCCCCGAACCGATCCATGGCGAAGCGGAAGGTGGCGTGGGTGCAGACCAACGCCTCGTCCTCGCTGTCCAGGAATGTCCTGACGGAGTTGATTTTGCCGTCGCTGCGTCGGCCGGGCGCGTTGCACAGGTTCCATTTGGGCCGAACCGCCCAGTCCGCCCAGAAGCCGTTTTGGCTCAAGCGTGTGTTCGCGAAGCTCGCGCCGATGGTCCGCTCCGGCACGACCACCACTGCCTGCCTGACGCCTTGGTTACGCAGCTTGTCGAGCGCGATGAACATCAATGCGCGGCTCTTGCCCGAGGCTGGCGGCGACTTGATCAGCAGGTACTGCTCGCCCCGCCTCTCCCAGGCCCGTTCCTGCATCGGGCGCATGCCGAGTTCGTTGGACCTGATGGAGCTGCCATTACAGGCATAGGTTGCCGAGACGGCCGGGATTCGGTCGGCGCCTGTCATCGCCTTGCCGCCTTTCTGCCGGACTCGTTCCTGGCCGCGATCAAGTCGCTGTACATCTTGAAGAGTTTCTCCAGGCGCTCGGTGTTGTTTCGGAAAAGACGGCCGATGTAGATACGCTCCAGCACTTCGTCATTGCGTTCATGGGCGGCGCGCAGATTGTCGGGCATCTTCCCGGGGCTGTAGAGATCGGCGATGGTCGCCGGGAAGTGCGCCTCGCGCGCCAGCAGGATGTTCTCCGCGCAAGCCGTCAGGTCCGCCTTGTTCTTTGTCGTGAGCAACGGCACCGGAAAGGTGTTCCAACCGAGAGTGTTGGAGTAACTGAATCGCATTTCGAGGCGCCCGCAAACAGTTCCGATCCAGACCCAATGCAGCCGCGAGGCAATCAGCGCCATGTTCCACAGCGGCGCATCATACAGGGCGAACGCTCTATCTTGAACAATGCACTCGGCAGATAGTAAGCCGACGGGAAGATATGGGCGATCTTCAGAGCTAACGCGAGGAACGACCAACGCATGATTTTGCGCCTTTACCTGATCGCGAAAACGATACGGTGAATCGGCAAGCTTTTGTGCAGTCTTGTCTTTTTGGGCTGCCCGCCGGGAAGCCGTGGCTTGCACCTTTTCGGCGATGCTTGGTAGCGCAACCGCATTGGGAGCTTCATCTTGCTCAATCCATAAACAGGCGCGCGGCACACCCGATATTAGCTCCTTCGAGCCGTATAACGGCTTAATAAAGCGGGCAGCGTCCGGCGTGGAATCAACAAGCTTGCGGCCTTCTTCAGCAGAAAAAATCAATGGAGTGCCATAGTAGGGATGATTGCCAAACTGCATTTGAGCGACACCGTTCGATGGTTCGGGATCCTGTCGCACGATGAAATTGGGCGCGGGGACAAGGTAGGGATTGATATTGTCTGTTTTCCTGACGATGTCCTTCCCATCTTCGGACATCGAGTACAAGCGCCGTTTCGTGGCCGCTCGGTTGGATATTCCAATGATGACCACTGTGACTCCCGCGTTGTGGGTGGCAAGATTCGCCCACTTGAAGGATGTATGGGCAAAGTTGATTGAATGACCGATATCGAAAATCAAAGGCCACAGCGTGCTGACTTGGCGGCCCTGACAAATCGAGTTCGTAGAGACAAAGGCAGAAATGGCATCGGTCTTGGTCCCATAGTCGGCAGACTTCATGAGCCAGCCGGAAACGTAATCCAGGGATTTCCAATGTTTCGTCCGGCCCGCAAATACTTCCTCCAAATCCGCTTTCTGTTCACACGTTTGCTTTTGGCTTCCACGATACGGGGGATTACTGCAGATGTACGTTTCTCCTCCCGCATTCTGGAATTCGACCTCGGGCTGATCGAGCGGGGACTCAAGCAGGTCGTCGGCACTCAGTTCGACGCCGGTTCCGGTGGGCGGACAAAGCGCCAGCCAGTCCAGCCTGAGAGCGTTCCCGCAGGTAATCCAGTTCTCGGCGTCCAGCGGCAGGAATGCGGCCAGCGCCTCCTTCTGTCCCCGATAGAGCGTGTCGCACTGATATTCGGCGATGATGAGGGCGAGCCGGGCGATCTCGGCGGGAAAATCGCGAAGCTCGATGCCTCGAAAGTTGGTCAGATGAATGTCGGTCCGCCGGTCTTCTTCGCCTCTCCTCTTGTTGATCTCCGCCTCAATCCGGCGCATCTCCTTGTAGGCGATGACCAGAAAGTTGCCCGACCCGCAGGCCGGGTCGAAAACCCGGATGCGAGCCATGCGGTTGCGCAGGTTCAGCAGTTTGCGGGAATTGGTTCCAGCGTCGTCAAGTTTCTCGCGAAGATCGTCGAGAAACAGCGGATTGAGCACCTTCAGGATGTTGGGCACGCTGGTGTAGTGCAGGCCGAGCGCGCCCCGCTCCTCGTCGTCGGCAACCGCCTGGATCATCGAGCCGAAGATATCCGGGTTGATCTTCTTCCAGTCGAGGTTTCCGATATGAAGAAGATAGGACCGGGCGATGCGGCTGAAGCGCGGCACGTCCGTGGATTCGGAGAAGAGTCCTCCATTGACATACGGGAATGCATCGGCCCAACGGGGGACGCCGGCGGACTTCCGGTCAGCGACTTCCGTGTTCATTGCGCGGAAGATTTCGCCAATCACCTGATGGGTGTTGGAGCTATCCCGGGCGCTCATCCGGTCGATGGTGCCGGTAAAGAGGTCCTGGTCGTTGAAGATATCCGTGTCCTCCGCGAAGAAGCAGAAGATCAGCCGCGCCATGAAATGATTCATTTCGTGCCGCCGGTCGGCGGCGCCCCAGTCGGGGTTTTCTTTCAGCACCTCCACATAGAGCCGGTTCAGGCGTCCGGTCGCCTTGATGTCGAAGGCGCTCTCGCGTATCTGCCTGACTGTAGCGATGCCTGCGAGCGGAAGGAAGAAACCGAAATGATCAGGGAAGTCGGGGTAGTCGCAGACAATGACATCGCCGCTGTTCATATCCTCGGCATGGAGTTCCTGCCCATCGGTGGCGAGAACGAACTTTGCTCTGGCCTTGGAGGTGGCCGGGCTTTCCTTGAGCGCCGTCAACGTCGCGCCCGCTTCTCCTGTTTCGCAAACCTTGATGTGAATGTTGTTGCGCTGAAGCACTCCGCCAACATCGGATGCGTTCGATGCGCCGGAACGCAGGCGTTTGATTGTGGTGGCCTTGTTGCCGAAGGCCTCGAGAAACGCGAAGGGAAACTCGTCCGCCTTGAAGGTTCGTTCGCCCAGCGCGGAAATCGCTTCCTCGATCTCAACGGCGTTCATCAATCAACACGGACCCGCGTGTTTCACGGACCCGGCGCTTCCTCGTCAACATCGTCCGGCAGTGACCCCCGCTCCGGTCCAGATTGAAAGGCGCCGAACAAGGCTGGCCCCGGAGCGGCTTGCTGTTTGAGCACATAATTCATCAGGCTTGGAATGCCTGCCGCGTAGCGGCCGGGGCGGTTTTTCCAGATGTATCCCAAGCGTTCGAGCCCATCCGCGTCTTCCAGGTTTACCGCCTCAAGGAATCTGTCAATATTCATGTTTTTCTGGTTCCCGAAAAGCGCGGCGCCGGTTTGCGCGGCGGCGAGCAGGCCGCTTCGGCGCAGCTCCTCGCGCCTGCGGTCGTAGAACTCCAGCTTTTTTGCTTCGATTTGCGCGAAGGCTTGTTCGATGGCCTCAAGGCCGATCCGGGTTTCCGGGTCCCGTTCCCGGGTCAGCGCCCGGCCCCATAGCTGGGCAAAGTGCGGATAGCCGTCGCAATCCGCCGCCACCGCCTCCAACGCTTGCGGATCGAACGTCACGCCATAGGGCTTGAGCGGCTCGGCTAGGGCTTGCGCGATTTCATCCTGCGAAAGCCGCCCTACCGGGATGATCTCGTTTCTTTCCCAGAACGTCGATTCCATCCGGTTCAGATGCGGCGTAAGGCCCGGCGTGCCGACCAGAAGGAGGAGCATGGGGCGCGACTCGCCGGTCATGTCCTGGGCGGCGTTCAGCAGCGCCCGGCCCGCTTCGATATCCAGCGTGTGCGCCTCGTCAATAGCCAGGACCAGCGGTTTGCGTTTGACCCGGCCGCGCAGCGTATCGGTCAGCAAGGCAGCTGCTTCCGCGGGGCGCAGGTCCAACTGGCCCTCCATCCGCCCGCTCAACCCTGCCGCCCCCGCCTGAACGGCCCCGCCGACATTGCTGACGCGGTGGCCAAGCTGCCGGACGGCGCCGGGGACGGCCAGAACCTGGCAAAGGTCGGTCAATGTCGGAACCTTATCGGGTGTCAGTTTGACGACTTCCAGTTTTTGCGAGGCTTTGAGATCACCCAGAAAGGCATTCATCAGCACGGTCTTGCCGTTGCCGCGGGGGCCGTAAATCACTGCGCCGCTGGAGGGCGCCGCGCCGCGTTTGAGCGAAGCGGCCAGCGGGGCCAGCATGTTTTGCTCGTTCTCGCGTCCCGCCAGGTAAGGCGGCGCGCTCCCCGGACCGGGGGTGAACAAATCAATCGGAACCTGCCTGACCATGGCTTTATCTTATCGCCATCGCGGTTTCAGGTGGCGGGCTGGCTGGTCAGGAGAGGCTGCGGATCAGGGCTTCGATTTCGTTGTTGGAGGGCGTGTCCGCCGTAGCGGGCGGGGCGCCGGATACGCGTGCTTCGGCGCGGGCGCCGAGGTCGGAGAGGCGCTGCTTGCGGGCCCGGAAGCGTTTCCGGGCGGTTTTTCCGAGGCGGCGCAGTTTGTCGCGGCGCATTGCTTGCTCTTCTTCATCGGCTGCCGCTCCCACGAAGCGCGGCGCCAGGGAGATGCAGTCCACGGGGCAGGGGGGCAGGCACAGGCCGCAGCCCACGCACTCGTCGTGGATGATCGTGTGGGTGAAATTGCGGGCGCCGATGATGGCGTCCACGGGGCAGGCGGGGAGGCAGCGCGCGCAGCCTACGCACAAAGCCTCGTCGATTTGGGCGATCCGGGGGCGCATGGAATCTAGCTTGCGAAGGTTTCGGTTCCCGCCTCGGGCTGGCAGCAGGCTTCGCGAGAAGCAACCACTTCGGCTCAGCGCACCCTCATGCCCGGCTCGGCGCCTTCGTCGGGCGACAGCAGAAAAACGCGCGAATCGCCTTCTCCGGCACCCAGAACCATGCCTTCGGACACGCCGAAGCGCATCTTGCGTGGCTTGAGGTTCGCTACCAGCACCACCTTGCGGCCCACCAGCATGGACGGAGCATAGGCGCCTGCGATGCCGGCGAACACCGTGCGGCCCTTGCCGCCGTCGTCCAGCGTCAGCCGCAACAGGCGATCGGCGCCGGCGACCCGCTCAGCTTTGGTGATTTGAGCAACCCGCAGTTCGGTGCGCAGGAATTCGTCGATGTCGATGGGTTCGGCGCGGACTGCCGCGCCGGTATCGCCGCGATCGGCTTCTACCAGGACCTTGAGCTTCTTCACCGCCATACGCCCCGCCAGCGGCTTGAATTTCTCGATCCGCTCGGCGAGCAGAGGCTTGCCGATGTTCTGCCAGCTCAAACGGCAGCGCAGGAATTTTTCGGCATCGGATGAGATGCGCGGCAGGACCGGCGCGATATAGGTCATCAACACGCGAAACAGGTTCACGCCCTGCGTCACAACCGCCTGGAGTTCATCCTGTTTTTCCGGATCCTTGACCAGGTCCCATGGCTTGCGTTCGTTGATCCACACGTTGGCGCGGTCCGCCAGTGCCATGATCGCCCGCATCGCCTTGGAATACTGACGCGACTCGTAAAGTTCGCCGACCCGCTCCCGCTGGGAGGCGAATTCCTCGTACAGCGCCGGATCGTGCAGCGCAGGCCCGAGCTGCCCCTTGAAGCCGCGCTCAACGAAGCTGGCGCAGCGGCTGGCGATATTCACCAGCTTGCCCACCAGGTCGGAGTTGATCCGGGCGGCGAAATCCTCGAGCTTGAGGTCGATATCGTCCAGGCCGGGCCCCAGCTTGGCGGCGTAGTAGTAACGCAGGTGTTCGGGGTCCAGGCCGGCGCCCAGATAGTCCGCGGCGGTGATGAAGGTCCCGCGCGATTTCGACATCTTCTGGCCGTCAACGGTGAGGAAGCCATGCACGAACACGCCGCTTGGCGTGCGCATGTCCGCGCCTAGCAGCACGGCCGGCCAGAACAGGGCATGGAAGTAGAGGATGTCCTTGCCGATGAAGTGGTAGAGCTCGGTGGCGCTGTCCGCACCGAAATACCGCTCGAAGCGTTCTTCGCCGTCCTTGCCGGACCCGCACAGGTTCCTGAAGCTGGCCATATAGCCCACCGGCGCGTCCAGCCATACGTAGAAGTACTTGCCTTTCTCGCCGGGCACCTCGAAGCCGAAATACGGCTCGTCGCGGGTAATGTCCCAGTCCTTCAGCCCTTCCTTGAACCATTCGGCCAGTTTGTTTCGCGCGCCGCGATCGAGGTTGCTGGCCTGCATCCAGGTCTTGAGTTCAGACTCGAATTGATCCAGCTTGAAGAACTTGTGCTCGGATTCGCGCGTGACCGGCGGCAGCCCGCTGACTATCGAGCGCGGATTGACCAGTTCCGACGGCGCGTAGGTGGCGCCGCAGACCGAACAACTGTCCCCGTACTGGTCGGCCGCGCCGCAGGAAGGACATTCGCCGCGCACATAGCGGTCGGGAAGGAACATGCCGGCCTGTTCATCGTAGGCCTGCTGTATGGTGCGGGTGCGGATATATCCGCGCTCCACCAGTCGCTCGTAGATGTGCTCCACCAGTTCGCGGTTCTCCGGCGAATGGGTGGTGTAGTAGTTGTCGAAGCGGATTCCGAAAGCCTCGAAATCGCGCCTGTGGGACTTGCGGCAGGATTCGGCCAGTTCCTCCGGGCTTACTCCCTCTTCGCGGGCCCGAAGCATGGTGGGCGTGCCATGCGCGTCGGTGGCGCAAACAAAAGCGCAATCGGCGCCTGACAGGCGCTGGTAGCGCACCCAGATGTCGGTTTGCACCATCTCCAGCAGATTGCCGAGATGAATTTGCCCGCTGACATAAGGCAGCGCGGCAGTAACGAGAAGTTTGCGCGTCATTGTGCCAATTTTCCTGCTACCCGCCCCGCAATTTGCCCCGCCAGTCCGCCCGCAGCCCGCTTTGCCAGTCCGTCTTTCAGGTCTGTCCCGCAGGTCCGGGGATTACCAGCCGCAGGCCAGCCCCTGGTTCTCGGTCTCCAGCCAGTCCATCAGCGGCTGGAAATAGGCGATGATGGCCGATGCGTCCATCTCGCGCTGCCCCGTCACTGCTTCCAGCGAATCCTGCCACGGCTGTTTCGATCCCTGCTGGAGCATCTTCCAAAGCAGCGCACCGGCCTCCTTGTTGCCGTAAATGGAGCACTCATGCAGCGGCCCGTCGAAGCCCGCGGCATCGCACAGCGCCCTCTGGAACTGGAATTGCAGCACGAAAGCCAGGAAGTAGCGCGTGTAGGGGGTGTTGCCCGGTATGTGGTACTTGGCGCCTGGATCGAAATCGTCCTCGCTGCGCTCCACCGGCGGCTTGATCCCCTGGTAGCGGGTTCTCAAGTCCCACCAGGCCGCGTTGTAGTCCTCCGGCGCAATTTCTCCGGAAAACACGCCCCAGCGCCACTGGTCCATCAGCTTGCCGAAAGGCAAAAAGGCGATCTTGTCCAGGGCCAGCTTCATCTGCGAGTTGATCAACGCCTCCGGGCTCTCCTTGACCTGCTCCACCAGCCCCAGGTTCTGGAGGAATTTGTCGGTCATGGAAAGTGTGACCGTATCGCCGACCGCCTCATGGAAGCCGTCGTGCGCTCCGGACTGGAAGATGATCGGCTGATCGCGGTAGGCGAGAAAGTAGTAGATGTGGCCCAGTTCGTGATAGATCGTGAACAGGTTTTCCTGGGTGGGCTCGATGCACATCTTGATCCGCACGTCGTCCTTGCCGTCCATGCTCCAGGCGCTGGCGTGGCACACCACCTCGCGGTCCTGCGGCTTCTCCAGCAGCGAGCGCTGCCAGAAGCTGTCGGGCAGCTTGGGCATCCCCAGGGACACGAAGAAGTCTTCCGCCAGTTCGGTCATGTAGACGGCGCTGTAGTTCTTATCCTGCATGGCTTCGGTCACGTCCAGTTCCGCCACTCCCGCATAGGGCTCCGCCAGATCGTAGATTTCTCCCCAGGTCTGCGACCACATGTTGCCCAGCAAGTGCGCGGGAATCGGCTCGCCCCTGGGCACGGTCTGCTCGCCGTAGGCCCGCCTGAGCTTGTCGGCGGTGTAGCAATGGAGCTCCTCGTAAAGTGGCGAGACCTGGCTCCAGAGCCGCTCGACTTCGGCGCGAAAATCGGCCACCGGCATGTCGTAGCCGGAGCGCCAGAGCTCGCCCATGTCGTTGAATCCCAGCTCCCGGGCACCCTCGTTGCCCAGTTCCACGAAGCGTTGGTAGTCGGCCCGAATGGGCGGCGAAATGGTCCGCCAGCCTCGCCACGCTTCCAGCAGTTCGCCATAATCCCGGCTGCGGGCCATCACCAGGCTCAACTCTTCCAGGTCCCGGCAACTGTCCGGGCCATCGGGACAGTGCTTGCCGCTGCCGTAGGCGCCTTCCATGCGCGTCATGATTTCCGACAGCTCGCGGCGCTTGGCGTCGTCGTTGGGAGCCGGCAACGTCGTCCCCCACTTGATGGAATTGATGGCGCGGCGCGTGACCGGCTCCAGTTCCATGCCGTCGTATTGCTTGGCGCCCTCCACCGCGGAACTCTGGAACTTCAGGCCGCGCTCCTGCGCGCGGGCGGCCAGCAATGCGGTGTCCGGGGTAATGTAGGTCTGGTAGGCCCAGCCGGCCGCCGCGCCCTCCAGGCGGAGTTCTTCGTATTGCTCGCTGGTCTGGCGGACAAAATCCTCGGCACTCATCAGCGGCGTGTCCTGCGTGGACGCGCTGACGGAAACGGTCATCGCCAAAGCCATGACGGTGATTCGAGTCTTCACTTTTCTTCTTCCTCCGCAGGAGTCATGCATTTCTTCAGCGGTTTCAGGAAAACCGCCAGGATCAGGCCGCTGCCAACCGTTGTCAGCACAATCTGCCAGTACAGTCCCGGCATGTCGCTGAGCGCTTCGGGATCGAACTCGCCCGCGATCAGACCCGCGATCAGGCTGCCCAGCGATGCGCCCAGAAACCAGATGCCCATCATCTGGCCCACGTACTTCTTAGGCGCCAGCCGCGTGACGGCGGAAAGGCCCACCGGGCTCAAGCACAGCTCGCCGGTGGTGTGCAGCAGGTAGGTGAAGAACAGCCAGGTGGGCAGCACCGGGTTGCCTTCGGCCACCAGGGTGGCGGCGCCGATCATCACCACGAAGCCCAGCCCCAGCTGGATCAGCCCGAAGGCGAACTTCAGCGGCGTGGAGGGGTCCAGATTGCGCTGTGCGAGGGCGGTCCAGAGCATCGCGAACAATGGGCCCAGGACGATGATGAAGAATGGATTCAGCGACTGGAACCACTCGGCCGGGAAGCTGAAGGAGCCGAACTCGCGTATCGTGTAGCGTTCCGCGAACAGGTTCAGCGACGAGCCGGACTGCTCGAATCCCGCCCAGAACATGGCGGCGCCGAAAAACAGCACGATGATGCCGATCACGCGCAGGCGTTCGTGGCGGGTAAGGCCCCCGAAGAACAGCAGGAAAAGGAAGTAGATCGCCGCGACGGCCACAATCACCAAGGCGCTCGCTTCGGCGATCGCTCGAGCATCGAGTTCGATCGCGCCGCCCAGAGCGCCGGCATATACGGCGGCCACCGCCGCAAGGGCCGCCGCTACACCCAGCCAGACCTTCCTGCGATAGGACGCGGAGGCGGCGGCTTCGGGACGCGCGCCGGCCTCGCCCAGGTACTCGCGGGTCAAGCGGTACTGCACCAGGCCGAAGAGCATTCCCACGCCGGCCGCGGCGAATCCGTAGTGCCAGTTGTAATCGGCCAGCCAGCCGCACACCAGCGGGCCGATGAAGGCGCCGACGTTGATGCCCAGGTAATAGAGTGTGAAACCGCCGTCGCGTCGCGGGTCGTCAGGCGCATACAGTTGGCCCACCAGCGCGCTGATGTTGGGTTTCAACAGGCCGGTGCCCAGCACCACGAGAATCAGGCCCAGGTAGAAGGCGGAGACGGTGGGAACGGCAAGCACGAAATGGCCCAGCATGATGATGATGCCGCCCACCCACACTGCCCGCTGGCCGCCCAGCAGCCGGTCGGCCATCCATCCTCCGGGCAGGGCCACGAGGTAGACGGCGGCCGTGTAGACCCCGTAAATGGCGGTGGCGATCTCGTCGGTCAGGCCCATGCCGCCTCTTTGCACCTGGTCGACCATGAAGAGCACGAGCAGGGCGCGCATGCCGTAGTAACTCATGCGCTCCCACATCTCGGTGAAGAACAGGGTGACGAGGCCCCGCGGATGTTGGAAAAAATTCAGCATCGGCGCATTATATTCAGCCGCCCGCGCAGGCATGCGTGTGCGGCGGCGCGATGTCCTTGCCACTCACAACGAGTGCGTACGGTTCGTGTTGTTCAACGTAGCGGCGGATCAACGTGGTATTTCCCCGCGCGCGGGTATGATTGCTCAGCCTGCCAACTGCTGCTTCACGATACGGCGGACATCCGAGGCTACGTCCTTGCGGTGCTGCGCCAGTTGCGCCTGAACGTTCTGGTTTGTCGTATTCAGGCCATCATCAATCTTCGCATTTAACCGGCACTCCATCGCTTCCATATCGCTACGGATCGATGCCATATCTTTATGGATCGGCGCCAGTCCCTCCTGAACCGCTTCCATGAACACTTGGCGCATGGCTTTCGCCAGCAGTTCCACGCTTCCGTTTAGTGTGCTGCTGTTGCTCATGGTTTGCTCCTTGCTCGCAATCTTCCTGAGACGCGGCGCATAGTAGCACGTAGAGAGCGGGAATTTCTGCAACTTATTGGGCGTGTATCGACAGATTTGCGCATGCAGCCATAGTCTCTGACTTTACGCATCATTTGTGATGACGCCGCTGCGGGTACCGGCAAACGGTTTTGCGCCGGCAAACCCCGCTATCATTGCGGCCGCTGTGCAAGTGTTTCTGGATTTCTTTTTTCTCGCGCCGTTTCTGGTCGCTTATCTGCTGTGGGGGCTGATCCCTGCCGTTTGGGTGCTGATGGGCGCGGTTATCTTGCAGGTTGCTGCGCAGTGGCTGATCGGCGGCCGCTACAAGCCGAAGCCGATCACGCTGGCTTCGGCGGGGCTGGTGCTGGTTTTCGGCACGCTGACCGTGGTGCTGAAGGATCCGGTGTTCATCAAGTGGAAGCCGACGGTGTTGTACTGGGCAATGAGCGTGGCGCTCTTCGGTGCGCGCCTGTGGAAGCGCAAGGGCGTGATCCATGCGATCCTGGCATCGCAGGCGGAAGGATTTTCCACCTTGTCGGCCCGCACGGCGTCGGCGCTGGACTGGGCATGGCTGATGTTCCTCGCCCTGATGGGCGCGCTCAACCTCTGGGTGGCGTACGCCTTCAGCGAAGCCACCTGGGTTTACTTCAAGCTGTTCGGCCTCACCAGCCTGACCCTGGTATTCGGACTACTTCAGGGCTTGTGGATAGTGCGGTCGCTCAAGACCGTCGAAGGCGAATGACCGTCGACCGCCCCTCGCTCATTCGTGCAAGGCTTCTCAAGGCCCTGGCGCCCTGCGAAGTCGAAGTGCGCGACGATTCGCACCTGCACGCCGGCCATGTGGGCGCGCGCGATGGCGGAGGCCACTTTTCGGTCCGCATTGTCGCAGAACAGTTTCGCGGCCTCACCCCACTCGCACGCCATCGCCGGGTCTACGCCGCCCTGGACGAGATGATGAACGGTCCCATTCACGCCCTGGCCATCACCGCACTCACTCCCGACGAATCCACGTAAACCGTCTTCGCGCATTTCCTTTTATCCCGCCGCCTTGGCTCGTGCCCGCAGCGCCTTCAGCGTGTCTTCGGAAAGGTCGTGCTTGAACAGGAAGACCAGGCTCAGTCCGTAGAGCGCGGCCGGCATCATGCCGGCGCCGATATAGATCGCGGTGATGGCGCTTTGCGGCTGCTCGATCTGCATGCCTTGCGTGCCGGACTGGTAGCCGAACAAGCTCAGGAAAAGGAGCGTCAGCCCCGGGCCCACCGCGAACGCCAGCTTCTCGACGGTCGCATAAAACGAGGACAAGGTGCCCTCCCGGCGCAGTCCCGTCTTGAGGTAGTCGTACTCGACGGCGTCCGGCAGCAGGGCCGGTCCCATGACCAGAATGCCGCTGGCGAAAATGCCGAGAAAGACCGCCCGTATGAAGATGTACGACAGGGGATCATCCGCCGTGGCCAACAACCAGCTTAGCGTCACGAGAGCGTAACCGGCGCTGGAAGCCATATAGATGAGCCGCTTCCCGTACCTGCGGGAAGCCATGTTCCAGGCGGGAATGCACACAATGATGATCAGTATGTTCACAACCAGATACACGGTCGTGAGGCCGTAGCTGAGCCCCAGGATTGCGACCTTGAAGTAGACCCCTGTCGTGCTTGAAACCGCCAGGCCCAGCAACTGAGAAAACTTGGCGCCCAGCAGCAGCACCAGCGGCTTGTTCTCGAAAGAGGTGCGGATTTGCCTGCCGATCGAATAGGCATGCTCCTTCCGGGATGTCTGTCTCGCGGCCGCGGTGCCGAAGAAGCAATAGGCCGACCCCAGAAAAATGAGGATGGCGAACGCCCAGCCCATGGTGCCGTGAGCGCCTCTATCGTTTCCCAGCCACTCGACGATCGCAAACGACGATACTGCGATCAGCGCGCCGATATTGATGAACAGAACCCGATGCGACATCAGCGTCGTGCGTTCATGGTAGCTGCTGGCCATCTCCGCGGGCATGGCCAGGTAAGGAATATTGAAAATCGTGTAGCCGGTATAGGTGACCAGCAACGCTCCCAGCAAGTAAGCGACCAGCAATGCCTGGCTGTCGATGGCCGGAGGATTGAAAACAAGCGCAAATCCGATAGCGCTGATGGCGCCTCCCAGCAGCAGGAACGGTCGCCGCCGGCCCCATCGCGTCGTCGTCCGGTCGCTGATTACGCCCATCAGGGGATCGGTCACCATATCGTAGAGCTTTGAAACCAGCAGCAGCGTGGCCGCCGTTTTCGCGCCTATCCCCAGAAAGTTGGTCATGAACGGAGCGAAAATACCCATGGTATTCAGGATGACCGCCATGCCCATTGCGCCGGCGCCGAAGTTGATACGCAGGCTCTGCGGCAGGGAGCCGCCTACAGGCGCGGAATCGCGCGGCTGTGAATTCCTGGTTCTTGTTTCGCTGTTGGGCATTTTCGCCAAAATCAGGGCCAGTTCAGGGCGAGTTCAGGGCAGTTTAGCCGCTGGCTTGCCCTTTGGCACTTACAATCTAGGCCATTTCTTGGGGAGGATGCGTGTCTCGCAGCCTGGAAACGGCGGTTTTGGGAGTTGAGGCTCCGTTCGGCGGCTTGACGCTGGGCGAGGCCGGTGTCCGCGTTCGATCCGGAAATGAAGGCCGCGCCGTCGAGTTGACCGTGGGTTTTCCCTGCGGCGGCTTTGTGGAAGAGTTGAAGGCGCGGGTTGGCGAAGCCACGTCTGCCGAAGAGGTGGTGGTTCGCAGCGAGATCGCGCCCCACGCGGTGCCGCCTCAGGTTCAAAGGCTGGAGCAGGTCCGCAACATCATTGCGGTGGCTTCGGCCAAGGGCGGCGTCGGTAAGTCCACCGTGGCCGCGAACCTGGCCGCGGGGCTGGCGATGGACGGCGCCGCTACCGGAATCCTCGACGCCGACATTTACGGCCCCAGCGTTCCGCGCATGCTGGGCCTGGAGGGCGAACGGCCGCGCAGCACCGACGGCAAGAGTTTCGAGCCCTTGCGCGCCCACGGCCTGCAGGCCAGTTCCATCGGCTTTCTGGTCGATACGCGCAGCCCGGTGGTGTGGCGCGGCCCCATGGTCACCCAGGCGCTGATGCAATTGCTCGGCCAGACGCGCTGGAAGGATCTCGATTACCTGATTGTGGACATGCCTCCGGGAACCGGCGACATTCAACTGACGCTGTCGCAACGCGTGCCGCTGGCCGGGGCGGTGGTGGTGACCACGCCGCAGGAACTGGCCGTGGCCGACGCGCGCAAGGGGATCGCCATGTTCGGCAAGGTCAATGTGCCGGTGCTGGGCGTGGTGGAGAACATGAGCGCCTATCTGTGCCCTCACTGCGGTCATGCGGAGACGCTGTTCGGCGAAGGCGGCGGCGAGCGTCTGGCCGCGGAATTCGACCTGCCGCTGCTGGCGCGGCTGCCGCTGTCGGCGGGGGTTCGCGCCGCCACTGACGACGGACGGCTGGTGGCGGCCGATGAACCGGACTCCGGCGGCGATTACCGGGCGCTTTCCCGCGCCATGGCCGCGCGTCTGGCCGGCCGCGCCCGCGGCGCCCGCGCCGCTTTCCCCAGAATCGTAGTAGAGTCTGGCTGAACCACCATGGCGGAGAAGCAGGAACTGTTCGAGAACAACGGCCGCGAGGCGGGGCTCGCCATCGTGTCCGGCGAACCGTACGTGAAGGCGCCGGCCGACCTGTTCATCCCGCCCGAGGCCTTGCGGGTATTTCTGCAATCCTTCGAAGGGCCGCTCGACCTGTTGCTCTACCTCATCCGCCGCCATGACCTGGACATCATGGAAGTGCCGATCACCGACATTTGCGAGCAGTACGCAAAGTACATCGAGTTGATGCAGGAAATGCAGCTGGAACTGGCCGGCGAGTACCTGGTCATGGCCGCGACCCTGGCCGAAATCAAGTCGCGAATGCTGGTTCCTCAGTTGCCGCTCGAGGAGGACGACGAAGCGGACCCACGCGCGCAGTTGTTCCAGCGGCTGCTGGAATACGAACGCCTCAAGCAGTTGGCGGCCCGGCTGGATGAAATGCCCCGCCTTGAGCGGGATGCGCTGCAGGCCTCGGCCGATGCGCTGGAGGAGCGGCCGCCGAGGGAATTGCCGCAGGCTACGCTCAATGAGCTGGTGCTGGCCTACGCGCGGATTGTCGAGCGCGTTCGCTTCCAGGTGGGCTGGGCCGTTCAGACGGAACAGTTGTCCACGCGCGAACGGATGGGGGACATTCTCAAGCAGGTGTCCGGGCGGGAATTTACCGAGTTTACGGACCTGTTCCCTGTCGGCGAGGGGCGCATGGGCGCCGCCGTGACCTTCTCGGCATTGCTGGAACTGGTTCGTGACAAGGATGTGCAGGCGGTGCAGAACGGACCTTATGCGCCCATCTACGTAAGCTCCCTGGGCCGGCCGGAGGATACCCGGAGGTGACCGCGATCTACATGCGGGACGCACCGGGTCCCGACCAAGGCGAGGCGGTGCGCTGATGCAACAACATGAGCCGGTCACGGCGTTGGTGGAGGCGGCTCTGCTGGGAGCTGGACGCCCGTTGAGCATGACCCAGTTGCTGGCCCTGTTCGATCCTCTGGAAGAAGTCGGCGAGGACCAGGTGCGCCAGGCTCTGGGGGAGCTGGAGCGCGACTACGCCGGCAGGGAAATCCGCCTGGCGGAAGTGGCTGGCGGTTGGCGAGTGCAAACCGGCCGCGCCGCAGCGAAACGTCTGGCGCGCCTGGAGAAATTCCGCCCGCCGAAATTTTCCCGCGCGCTTCTTGAGACCCTCGCCGCAATCGCCTATCGGCAGCCGATTACGCGGGCCGAAATCGAGGAACTGCGCGGTGTGCGCCTGAGTGGCCACATCGTGCGCACCCTCATGGAGCGCAACTGGATCGAAGTGGTGGGTCGCCGGGAAGCGCCGGGCCGGCCTGCGCTGTATGGAACGACCCGGGATTTCATGGACTATTTCGGCCTCAAAGGGCTCGACGATTTGCCGTCCTCGGGAGAATTCGCTTCGCTGGAGGACGCGCCGGCCACCGAAGCGCCGGGCGACGGTCGCGGGCTCCCTTCAGGGATGGCCTCGGAGCAGGGCGCCGGCCTGTTCGACGACGTGCCAGGACCGGCCGCGCCCAACTCTGCTTCCGATTGATCCGCGTCCAGAAGTATTTGGCCGATGCCGGAGTGGCCTCGCGGCGCAAGGTGGAACGCTGGATCGCCGCGGGACGCCTGACCGTAAACGGCGCGCCGGCGGTTCCCGGCCTGCGCGTGACCGGCAGCGAACAGTACCGGCTGGATGGACGCCTGCTGCCGGTTCGCCCGGCAGCCGCAACCGCCGCGCGAGTCATCGCCTACAACAAGCCGGAAGGCGAACTGGTCACGCGCGACCGCCGCGCCCGGCATCCCACAGTATTCGCCGCCTTGCCAAGGCTCAAGGGGCAGCGCTGGGTCGCTGTGGGCCGTCTGGACTTGAATTCCAGCGGCCTGCTGTTACTGACCACCCACGGCGAGTTGGCGCACCGCCTGATGCATCCCTCCTTCGGCATGGAGCGCGAGTATCTGGTGCGCGTGCTGGGCCAGCCCAGCGCCCGCGCCCTGCGGCGCCTCACCGAGGGCGTGCTGCTGGACGACGGTCTGGCGCGGTTCGATGCTCTGGCCGAGCAGGGCGGCAGCGGCGCCAACCGCTGGTACCGCGTGGTGCTGGGTGAAGGCCGCCATCGCATCGTGCGCCGCCTGTGGAGTTCTCAGGGCCACGCCGTAAGCCGCCTCATCCGTGTTCGCTACGGCCCGGTGCGCCTGCCGCGCGACCTTCGCCGCGGCCACTGGCGCGAAATCCCCCCGAAGCGTCTTGCCGATCTGGCGCCGGCGGAGGCGCTGGCATGATTCACTGATCGAATGGCCGAACATGCCCTGATGGCCGAACACGCTCTGATTCTTGCCATTGGCGACGTTCACCTCGGAACGTCGTGCTCCGGGCTGTCCGATGGCCTGGAGGATCTGGGCGTTGATTCGGCAGGCCTCGCCCCCGCTGCCGCGTTGCGCGTGGCCGTCGATTACGCCATCGAACGGAGGGTGAATGGCGTGCTGTTCGCAGGCGACGTGGTCGAAAGCTCCAACGCCCGGTTCGAGGCCATGGCGCCTCTGGAGAGCAGCGTTCAGCGTCTTGTGGACGCCGGAATCGAAGTGATCGCTGTTGCAGGCAACCACGATGTCGAGGCACTACCACGACTGGCTGAACTGATCGACGGCTTCCGGCTTCTGGGTGTCGGCGGCCGCTGGGAAGCGGTCACCCTGTCCAGGGCCGAAACCCCTTTCGCCCAGGTGGTCGGCTGGTCCTTCCCCCAGAAGCATGTGCGGGAGAGTCCGGTGGCGCAGTTGCTCGCCGAACCGCTGCCGGCCCCTTCGCCGCCCGTTCCAAGAATCGGTCTGCTGCATGGGGATCTGGGCGCGTCCGGTGGGCACTACGCTCCCATCAGGCAATCCGAACTCGACGATGCCGGTTGCGATGCCTGGCTGCTTGGCCATATTCACAAGCCGTCGCTGGAAGGCCTGTCGGCCGCAGGCGGTGGCCGGCCCAGCGGCTATCTGGGTTCGCTGGTGGGCCTGGATCCTTCGGAAACCGGCCCGCATGGCCCGTGGCTAGTGAAGGTCCGCGCCGATGGCGGTATCGAACTGGAGCACATCCCGCTCGCGCCTCTGCGTTGGGAGCACATCGAGGTATCGGTGGACGGGATCGACCATGTGGACGACCTGGCCGACCGGCTGTTTGCTGAAGTGGTTAAAGCGGCTGAAGCACAGGACCTCCCGCCGCCGCGCGCCCTCGGTCTCCGCGTGCAGTTGACCGGCGCTAGCCCTGCCTACGACGAAATCCGGCAGTGGATTGCCGATGGCAAATGGAAATCCATGCTGCGCAGCGCGGGCGAAACGGTCGTATTTTTCAACAAGATCATCGATTCGATGGATCTGAATCTGGACCTCGACCAGCTTGCGTCGGGACACGACCCGGCAGCGCTGTTGGCCCAGCGCCTGCTGCTTTTGGGGCAGGACAACGAACAATCCAGGGCGTTTCTGGAAAGGGCCCGGGAACGTTTGAGCGAAATCGAGCGGGAGGACATTTGGCAACCGGTCCGGGACCATCGCAGCGCGGCCGAGCGACTGTCCGATGAGGACCTGCGCGGCTTTCTCCTGCGCTCCGGCAAGGCCGCCTTGAGCGCAATGCTTTCCGGCAAGGAGTCGACCGAGCAGCCATGAACGCAATGCATTCCACCCGGGAGCCGAGCGAGCAACCATGATTCTCAAACGACTCGCCGTGAACCGGCTGCCCGGTATCCGTCAACCGTTTGAAATCGAGGTGGAAGGCCCGGGGGTCCACGTTGTTTTCGGGCCGAACGGCGTGGGCAAATCGAGCATTGGGCGCGCGGTGCAACGCTTGTATTGGGACAATCGCGGCTCGGGGCGGAAAACTTCCTTAAGCGGCGTATTCGAATGGAATGGACAGACTTGGCGGGCAGAGCGCGAAGGACCGAACCTTCGATGGAGCCGCGGCGATGAAGTCAACCTGTCGCCCAATCTTCCCCCATCGCATACCTACCGATGCTTCTTTCTGAGCCTCCGCGATCTGGTCGATCCGTCGTTGGAGAGCACTGCCGACATGGCTTCGGAAATCCGTCGGCAGATGTCGGGCGGGTTCGATCTCGACCGGATTGCCTCCAGCCTCTTCTCTCCCGTCAGCCCGCCCCGAAAACGCCAGGGGCGAAAAGCGTATAACGAGGCATCGGACCAGGTCGACAGGGAGGCGCTCCGGCAAGCGGGCCTTCAGCAACGCGTCGATCAGCTTGAGCAGCGGAAATCGCAACTGAAGGAGGCGGACGCCGCCGCCAGCCGCCTCGCACACGTCGAACGCGCGATCGGCCTTGCAGGGCGCCGGGAGCAACTTGTGAGGATCAGGGCCGAAATCGCCAAATTGCCGAGCGCCCTGGCGAGCCTCACGGGCCAGGAGCGCGACGCTGTCGACAAGGAACAGCAGCAATTGGCCCGGTTGGTGAAGCTGGCGCGCGATCTTGAGAGCGAGTTGCAGGGCGCGCGTGAAGACAGGAAGAAGTCGAAACTTGACCGCCCGCTTGAGGAAGTGGATCTGGCAACGTGGCGCGACAAGGCGGATGAATTGGGAAGAACCGAACAGACGCTGGAGGCCGCAAGAACGGAGCGCGAGACAGCGAAACGAAAGCTCGCCTCGGCATCGGACGCGGTCGGCGCCGAGAAAACGGATCACGCGCAGCTGAGTTTGCCCAACCAAAGCCAACTGTTCGAGTTCCTCCGCGCCAGCCATGCGCACGCCACTCGGGTGGGCGAAATCAGGGAGCGGCTGGCTGTGCTCGAGAGCGCTGACGCGCCCAGGCACGGCGAGCCCAGGCACGGCGCACCCAGAGTGGATGAGCACGACACCGAGAGGATCGGGAGCGCCGCCGATGTTCTGCGTTCCTGGCTGCGCGTGCCGCAATCCAAGTCTCTATCCATCCGGTTTCGGAGTCGCTGGCCTTGGCTTCTGTTGGCATTTGCGGTAATCGTGGCGGGTGGCGCGCTCGCCTTCCTCATGGATCCGCTACTGGCTCTCATTGCAATCGTGGGCCCCGGTATCGGGTTGGCGGCATGGTTCCCGGGCGGTGAACGTGGCGCCGACCTTCGCAGGCAGGACCTGCAGGCTCGGTACCAGGATTTGGGCGCAGAAGAACCTGCCCAGTGGGACCTGGCGTCGGTAAGCTCCACGTTACGCCGCCTGGAAAGCGCAAGAGCGGAGCGGGAAGCATCCCGCACTCGCGCCCGCGACCGCGATGTGGAGAGAAAGCCGCTGGAGAAAAAACTGGAGAGATTAGCGGAAGAAGAGAAAGCTCTGGAAGTCCGCAGACAGGACCTGAAAGCTGTGCTGCGTCTGGAATCGCTGCCCCCTGACGCAGAACTGGTTGACTTTGCACGGGCGCTTGACCATCTCCGGGTGGCTCGCGGCGACTACGAAGCTATGGCGGGCAAGGTGCAGCGCGAGGAAAGCCGGCACAGCTCGCTTCTGGCGCAATTGACCGAAATTCTCGAGCAGTACGGCGAAGCGCCACCTGCCGATGCTGCCGAGGCCAAGGCCCGGATCCACAATCTTGCGGATCGAAATTCGCGGCTGAAAAAGGCGCTCTCCACCGAGCAGAGGATAGAGGGTGACCTGAAACGCAACGCCTCGGATCGCGAATCGACTCGCGCGTCAATCAACCGCATCTACGCCGCCGCGGGGCTGGACAGCGGCAATGCGACCGGTCTTGCCTCGCTGGTCGAGCAGTTGCCGTACTACCGCGAACTGATACGCTCGGAAAGCAAGCTCGGCAGCCAGGTTGAACTCGACCGCTCCGAACTGGAGAAAGGCGGCGAGTCCGAACTCTCCCGGCAGAACAGCCAGTCGCTGGAACAACTAAAGATCGAGTTGTCGAAAGCCGGTTCGCAAGCCAGCCGGTTGCGAGAAGAAATTGCCGGCATCAACGCTCGGGTAGAACAGATCAAAGCAGGCGCCGACATGCAAAACCTCATCGCTGTCCGCGAAGAAAGCCGTGCGGACTTGCAACAGATTCGCGACGCGGCGCTGTTCGCCGAGGCCGGGGAGTTTCTGATCCAGGAAATCGAACAGGAGTATGCGCAGACCAGCACTCCGCGCCTGTTCGAGCGGGCGCAGGAGCATTTCTCCGGCTTCACCCTCCACAACTACGAATTGCGGCTGGAGAAGGGCAAGGAAAGTCCGCGATTGTTCGCCGTCGAATCGCGCAGCAAACAGAGACGCGAGATTGATGAACTTTCCGACGGAACGCGGGCACAGTTGCTGCTGGCGGCGCGCATGGCGTTTGCCGAAGAGGTGGAGCAGGGCAAGGTGCTGCCGCTGTTTCTGGACGAGGCGCTCGACCAGAGCGATCCGCAAAGATTTGACGCTGTTGCGCGCAGCCTTGGGCGGATTGCGCATGAACAGGGGCGCCAGATCTTCTATTTCACCAGCGATCCGCTCGACGTGGATCGGATTCGGCATGCGCTCAGCCGGGATGGCCACGAACCGGCCAGGCCTGTCGACCTGGCACGGATCCGAACCCGCGCTGAAAGCGTTGGCGGCCCGGAGGCGCTTCGCGTTTCGCTTGCGCCGGATCTGCCCGCACCGGACGGATTGACGCCCGAAGAGTACGGCGCCTTGCTGCGGGTGCCTGCGTTGCACCCGGCGCTGGGCTTCGCCGAGCAGCACGTGTTCTACCTGCTGTGGGACCACCTGGCCCTGGTGCGCGACTTGCTGACCTGCGCGGTGGAGTGGGCCGGTCAGTGGAGAACCGTGGCAGGCACGTCGCTGGAGGAGCGACTGGCTTCCCGATCGGCTGCCGTCACTGAGATGGGCGATCGGCTGAACCTGCTGGAGGTGTTTTGCGAGTTGTGGAAGCAGGGGCGGGGGAAGCCGGTCGAGCGGGACGCGCTGGTAGACAGCGGCGCTCTGAGCGGACGTTACCTTGATGATGTAGTCGAGGTCGCAAGGGAACTCGATGGAGACGCGGAGCGGCTTCTTGAGGCGCTGGCCAGCCGCAAAGATCCACGTCTGAAGGGATTTCGCAGCAGCAACGTTGACGATCTGCAAAACTACCTGGCCGAGCAGGAATACCTTGATGACCGCCCGGTGCTCAGCGAAAGCGAACTGCGGCTTCGATGCATGGCTTCTCCCGCTGCCAACCACCTTTCGGCCGCCGTCGCCGCGGAATGCGTACGCCGCTGGTGCGAGTGGGCGCAGCCATCTTCCTCGGAGGCGCCGCAGGCCGGCCAGAACTGAGCGTCCCAACAATGCCTACCGTTAAAGATGCCATTCGCCTGATCGAAAGGAACGGATGGCGGAAGATTCGCACTCGCGGCAGCCACCGCCAATATCGGTATCCCAGCAAGAGCGGCGTTGTCACCGTAGCCGGGAAGCGCAGCCACGACCTTCCGCGCGGCACATGGAACAATATAATGAAGCAGGCCGGAATCAAGGAGCAGGCTGGACGATGAAATACGCCATTGTCATTGAAAAGACTCCCAGCAACTATGCGGCTTACGCACCCGATCTACCGGGCTGCGCGGCCACGGCCGACACGCGCGAAGAAGTCATCCAGCTCATGCGTGAGGGGATTCCCTTCCACATTGAGGCACTGCTTGAGCAGGGTGAAGCCGTGCCTCAGTCGCAAGCTACCGTACTCGAACTGGACATCCCTTTGGCAGCGACGGCGTAGCAGTGCTCCCGGTTACGGCAGTACTGCCTGTCGGTCGATCCAGCGCAGGAGGTCCGGGGGCGATTGCAATATGGCGGCTGCACCCCAGGCGTCCAGGTTTTCATCCCGCGGAAAGTAGCCCCAGGCGGCGGCCAGCCCGATCATGCCCGCGTTGCGCGCGGCCTGAATGTCGCGGGGGTCGTCGCCCAGCATGATGCAGGCGGCCGGCTTCACGGCAAGCCGGTTGGCCGCGAAGATCATGGGTTCGGGGTGCGGCTTCGTGTGGGTTGTCGTGCCGCCGCCCACGGTTACCCCGCATTCTTCCGCGAGGTCCAGCGCCTTGAGCAGCGGCCGGGTCAGGTATTCCGGCTTGTTGGTGACCACGCCCCAGGGAATCTGCCGGTGGGCAAGCCTGTCGAGCACCTGGCGCATGCCCGGAAACAGTCGCGAGCGCTCCGCCAGACGGCCCGAGTAGAGCTTCAGGCAGCGCTCCAGCACGCCAGGATACTCCTCGCTGTCGATGAAATCGGCGCCGTAGGCCGCCGTCAGCAGGCCCCGCATGCCTTTGGATACAAAGTTGCGCAAGCTCTTGAACGGCAGTGGCCGAGCGCCCCGTTCTCGCATCACGTCCTGAACGCAGCCCACCAGGTCGGGGGCCGTATCCGCCAGCGTGCCGTCCAGGTCGAACAGCACGGCGCGAACCGGTCTTGTGGCCGACTTCACCCGCCGGCTACTCTTGCCGGCGCCTTTACTTGCCGGTGCCTTCACTTGCCGGTGCCTTCACTTGCCGGCGCCTTCACGCGTTGGCCGCTTTCGTGAAGTGGGCGATGTAGTTCACGTCCAGCCCGCCACCCAGCCGGAAACTGCCATGCAGGGGATTGTATTGAAGACCGGTGAAATCCTCCGCGCTCAGTCCCGCCTTTCTTGCCCAGGCTTCAAGCTCCGAAGGCCGGATGAACTTCTCGTAGCGGTGCGTCCCGCGCGGCAGCAGCCCCAGCAGGAATTCGGCCGCCACAATACCCAGGGCGAACGCTTTGGGGGTGCGATTCAGCGTCGATACCAGCAGGTGTCCGCCGGGGCGTATCAGGCGTGCGCAGGCGGCGATGAGTTCGTCGGGGCGGGGAACGTGTTCCAGCACCTCCAGGCAGCACACCACGTCGAATTGACCCTCGGCCTCCTCGGCTTCCTCGGCCTCCTCAACCGTGCCGTGCCAGTACTCGAGATTGGCAAGATTGCCGGCCATCGCGTGCAGCCGCGCCACCTCGAGCATTTCCTCGGAGGCGTCCAGCCCAAGGACCGAGTCCGCGCCTTCGCTGGCCAGCGATTCGGTAAGCAGCCCTCCGCCGCATCCCACGTCCAGACAGCTCTTGCCGGCCAGTCCTCCAACCTGTTCGGCGATGTATCCGACCCGCACCGGGTTCATGGCAATCAGCGCGCGGTTGGGGCCCTTGGGGTCCCACCACTGCGCGGCCATGGCGGCAAAGCGCTCCAGTTCGGCTGCGTCGGCGTTGCGTGTTTTTTCGGAATCGTTCATTGCGTCTCGGATTGTGGAGCGTGGGCCGGCGCGCCGCCGCCGATTTTCCTTCCCCATGCGCGGGCTTGCTCAAGAATACGGTCTTCGTCGCCCCATTCCAACTGCCCGTCCTGCAGAAGTTCCCGGCCACGAACCCACACGTCGCTGACCTGTGAGGCGTTGCAGGTGTAGACCAACTGGGCAAGCGGATCGTAAAGCGGCTGGTTGTTGGCGGCGGTCAGGTCCAGCGCCACGATGTCCGCGGATTTGCCGACGCGAAGCGAACCGATCTCGGCGTCCAGACCCAGCGCCCTGGCCCCGGCAAGCGTCGCCATTTCCAGGGCCTGGGTTGCGGAAACGGCTTCGGCATTGCCCGCTACGCCCTTGGCCAGCAGCGCGGCGGTCTGCATCTCCGCCAGCATGTCCAGATCGTTATTGCTGTCGGTGCTGTCGGTGCCCAGCGCCACGGTTACGCCAGCCTCGAGCAGAGCCTGAACCGGGCAGAATCCGCTGGCCAGCTTCAGGTTGGACTGCGGGCAGTGCGCCACGGCGCTGCCGCGTTCGGCCAGCAGCGCGATTTCCTCGGCCTCAAGCTGGGTGGCGTGCACCGCCATCAGCCGTTCGTTGATCAGGCCCAGTTCATCCAGGCGGGCCAGCGGTCGGCGGCCGTGTTGCCGGATCGAATCGGTGATTTCGGTGGCGGTCTCATGCAGGTGGATATGCACTGGAAGGCCGCGCTTCGCGGACAGGTCTGCGCACAACTCAAGTCCCGCGTCATCCACGGTATAGGGCGCATGAGGCGCAATCGTGAAGGAGATCCCGGGCTGATCCCGGTAACGAAGATACACCTCCTCGTTCTTGCGCAAGGATTGCTTCCGGTCCGCCGCCCAGGCCGTTGGAAAGTCCACCATCGGCAAGCCTGCCGCGACGCGCACGCGGCGCTGCAAGGCCGTTTCCAGCCCGGTTTCCGGGAAGAAGTACATGTCGGCAAAGCACGTGGTGCCGGAACGCACCATCTCCACCAGCGCCAGTTCGGTTCCGGCACGCACGAATTCCTTGCTCAGATGAGGCCCTTCGGCCTCCGCTCGCGGAAGCAGCCCCGCGATCAAGCCGTTGCGCACGCCCAGCACATGGTCCTCAAGCACCACTCCGGGCGGTTCCACGGGGGCGGTCCAGCGAGCAAAAATCAGGAAATCGGGCGTTCGCATGCGCGACGGTAAAACTCTCAAGCGTCCGCAGAAATTGTACCGTCCGCCTCTCGCGGGTTTTAGGCCATCCCCTCTATCCCGTCTCTTGCCTGAGGTCGAGTCTCTTCCCCTTCCTCTCGCCCTCCCTGGCGCTTGTACTCCCTGGTGCCCTGGTCTGTGCGCTCTCGCGTTCCCTTTCTGTAGGGACCTTGCGAGGGCAGGATGCCCAAGCAGAGCCCACAGGGATGTGCTCGCGGCGTGTCCGCACAGAGAGGGAACACGAGAGCGCACCGGCGCACACCCAACCATCCTCACCGAAAAGCAAGCACGAAACCGCACTAAACTGGGGGTTGAGACATCGATAAGGGGAATTGCCTATGTGGGTTCGCAAGAGTGACAAGGACCGCCGCGAAGACCGGTTCACGCCGGTGCCGACGCAGGTGGTGTCCAACGAGGAGTATCTTCCAATGCCACAGAGCGAAGATCAGCGGCGGGTGGAACGGCGAATTTACGAGTTTGCGGAACGCCTGGCCCGGAAACGCGGAATCAGCCGCAGGCAGTATTTGCGTAGCGCCGCCGGAATGGCTGCCGCCTTCCTGGCAATGAACGAAGTGTTCGGCAGGTATTTTTTCGTCGATTGGGCCGAGGCCGCGGAGCTGGATCGCCCGAACGAGCCATGGCCCGCGTTCATCTTCGACGCGCAACTGCATCACGTGAAGGACGAGATTCCAGGCCCGCTGGGCTTCCGCCGGCTCGCCGGCATGTTCAATCTCAATCCGGACCTTGCCGGCGTTCGTCCCAAACGCGGCGATCTGCACCTTGAGAATTTCATCAAGGAAGTGTTCCTGGACAGCGATACGGCCATGGGCATCATCAGCGGGGCCCCCGTCGGCCGTGAAGACCAGAACATCCTGCCGGTGGACCTGATGGTGGAAACGCGCAGGACGGTCAACGATCTGGCCGGATCGCAACGCATGCTCAGCCATGGCCTGGCGGCGCCCAACATGCCGGGCAGCCTGGAGGAAATCGAGCGTCAGGCCACCGAGTTGAAGGTGGACGGCTGGAAGTGCTATACCGGCGTTCCCATTGATCCCTGGCGCATGGATGACGAAGAGGTCGCGTACCCCTTCTACGAACTCGCGCTCAAGCTGGGCATCACCAATATCTCGGTGCACAAGGGATTGCCGATCACCGGCACCGACCCGGAATACTGCCGTCCCTGGGACATCCGCAAAGCCGCCCTGGACTGGCCGGACCTCAACTTCATCGTCTATCACTCCGGATTCAAGAACCTGATCAACGAACTCTCGGCGGGCGCAACCGGAATCGACGAGAACGGCTACCTGACCTGGACTACGGACATCGTGCAGGACCGGCTCAAGACACCGGAAATGACCAACGTGTACATGGAACTGGGCAGTGTGTTCGGGCACACGGCGATCACCCATCCGGAAATCTGCGGCCACCTGATGGGGCAGATACTCAAGGCTTTCGGCAGCGAGCACGTGATATGGGGCACTGATTCGATCTGGTGGGGATCGCCGCAGTGGCAGATCGAGGCCTTCCGCCGCTTCGAGATCCCCCAGGCGCTGCAGGAAAAGCACGAATACCCGCCCCTGAGCCGCCGAGACAAGGAACTCATCCTGGGGCTTAACGCCGCGCGGCTGTATGGAATCGACGTGCCCGCCGCGATGCGCGATTTGCCGGTTGACGACTTGAGCCGCCTCAAGTCCGCCTATCGCGAGCGGGGCGCCGAGCCCAGCAATACGCAATACGGCTGGGTGCATGAAGGACCGCTGGGAGCGGATCCTCAAGTGCCCTGGGACGTGCCGATATGAACTCCGCCGAACAAGGCATCACGGCGCGTCCGGTGACGGGCGCCTTGGGCGCTACAGTCAGCGGCGTGGACTTGTCACAGGACTTGCCCGAGCAGACGCTGGCAGATATTCGCGCGGTCTGGCTGGAGTACCAGGTGCTGTTCTTCCGCGACCAGGAGCTTACGCCGCGCCAGCATGAAGCGTTTGCCGGAAATTTCGGCGAACTCACCCGCGCAGGGTTCATGCCGACGCTGGAAGGGACCTCGCACGTATTCGTGCAGGAGTACCCCGGCTTGTACAGCCGTGACGTAACCGACATCACCTGGCACTGCGACGCAGCCTTCCTGCCGGTTCCCACGCGTGGGTCGGTGCTCTACGCGCTCGATGTGCCCGAGGGCGCCGGGGACACCGTATGGGCGAACATGTACGCGGCTTATGAGGACCTTTCCTCCAGCATGCAGTCGTTTCTTTCCGGCCTCACGGCCGTTCACGACAATGCCTACCGGAACCTCGAAACCCTGATGGCCCGGCTGGGTCCGGAGCAGTTTTTACAGATGCGCAAGATGCTTCCGCCCTCGGAGCATCCCGTCATCCGCAGGCATCCCGAGACCGGACGCAGGAGCTTGTTCGTGAGCGAGCTGATGACTTCGCATATCAAGGGGATGAAGGCGGGAGAGAGCCGCATGCTGTTGGATTTTCTGTTTCGGCACAGCACTCGACCCGAGTTTCAGTGCCGGTTCGCCTGGCGCAGGCACTCCGTGGCTTTTTGGGACAACCGTTGCACCATCCACAAGGGGGTGTTCGACTTTGGCGACCGTCATCGGCTGATGCATCGCGTGTCCATTGAGGACGATTGTCCTCCTGTTTGAGGGAATTGACCGCGTCCTTGCTGGTCTTTTGACGCTGGGCGTTCGCCGGCGCGCCATCGCGTCGGGGCGCTGGGGAGAGGAGAAGACTAGCGAGGATGCGGGGCTAGTTCAGCGTGGCGAGGGCCACGAAAGTGCCGCCGTTGCGCTCGCATAGCACTCGCATCAGGTTGGCGAAGCGGCTGAACTGTCCGAAGGCGCCGCCGTAGAGCTGCACGGGAAAACCCACCGCGTGGACCCGAACCAGCCGGTTACCGAAGCGGTCGGCCTGATTGATGCGTTCCACGTAGCGGACCAGGGCCTCGGCGGATCCCCCTAAAAAGTCGTCCCCGAACACGTAAATGCTCACCTTCCTGTCCTCGTCGTAGAAGGTGCTGATGGCCTGCGCGATACCCTCGGACGGGTCGGAGTCCGAATACGCCTGCCAATTGGCGATGGCGCGCACGATCGACTGCCGACGTGAAGCCGAATCGGGAATCCATCGGCCGGCGAAGGACGAAAACAGGTACTGCCCTTCGTCGTTGAGCACCTGTATGCCCTTCACCGTGGGATACACCCGAAGCGTCTCCTGCACCAGGCGCTGGACGGTGGGCCAAGCGTTGGTCAACATGCTGCCGGAGGTATCGATTACGAAAATGATGTACTCGCTGTCCACCGGTATGCCGCCCACGGTGGTCTCGTTGGGAGGCGGTTGGTAGTCCGCCAGCAGGCGCTCCATCTCCTCGGTGAGCGTCTGGCGCGCCGCCAGCAGCTTGCCCGCTTCGTCGCTGCCCTGTTCGGCCGAATCGCGGGCGGCGAAATGCCGCTCTTCAGCTTCTTCGACTTCGCGCCGAATGGTATCCACGCGCCGCACGCGCTCGGCGGTGTCCGCCCGCAAGGGTTCGAGGTCGCGTTTCAGGACCGAAGTTTCCCCACGAATTTCGAACAGTTCCTGCTGCAGTAGAAGGATCAGGCCTTCCAGTTCCTCGCGGCTGCGTTCGATGATGACCGGCTCGTGGATCTTGGTAATGACCAGCAGCAGGATGACGGCGCCGAAGCCGCAGCAGACCACATCGAGGAACGATAGGTTCAGACCCTGTTCTTCGCGTTTGGCGCGCTTGCCGAGCAAAATCAGTTTCCCTTTTTCGGCGGCAGGGGAAAGAACATGCTGGTGCGGCGCATGTAGTCCTCATAGCCCGGGCGGGTGGCTGCCAGGTGCTTCTCGAGAATCGGAACGCCGGAGAATTTAAGCAGCGCCCAGGTCATCAGAGCGGGACTGAAGAATGCCCAGGCCGCCGCGTTGACTTCCGCCGCGCACAGCCAGATTCCCCACCAAAGGCAGGCGTTGCCGAAGTAGTTGGGATGGCGGGTGTAGCGCCACAGTCCCGTGTCCAGGACCTTGCCGCGGTTGCCGGGGTTGGCGCGGAAGCGCTTCAACTGCATGTCGCCGACCGACTCGAAGACCACGCCCGTGACCCACAACGCAAGACCCGCCATGGCCGCCCAACCGAGCGTGATGGGTTCCTGGTAAGCCTGTCCCAACTGGACCGGAAGCGACACCAGCCACAGGATGAAGCCCTGGAGAAGAAACACCACGTAGAGGCTGCGCAGGCTCCACGACCTGCCGCTGTCTTCGGCGCTCTTGCGCATGGCGGCATAGCGGTAGTCCTCGCCGCCGCCGATGTTGCGCCGCCACAGATGCCAACTGTAGCGCAGCGACCACAATGTTGTGAGCAGCGCCAACAGGAATGCGCGCGGCGAGACGCCTCCGGTGCGCCAGAGCGTGGCCAGGGCAATGACCGCGAACCCCAGTCCCCAGAACAGGTCGACGATGCTGGTGTCGCGAAGTCGCAGGCTCAACAGCCATAGCGCCAGCATGATTCCCAGCACGAGCGCCAGATTGCCCAGCAGGAGAGCGGTTACGGGGTTATTCATACGGTTATTATTTTATATAGGTGGGCCGCTGGTGGAAGGCGGCCGGTTGTTCTTTTTTTGCGGGAGGTTCACATGAGGTCACTAATTCGATATTTTGCGCCGCTTGCAGCGCTGATTTTGCTCGCGGGCATTGCGCAAGTGGGCGCGGCCGCCGGGGCCGCCGGACTGGATACTGCGGAGGGGCGGCTGGCTGCCTATCGCAAGATGCAATGCTCGATGATCGACGGCGAGGAGTCGTTTTTCTGGTGGACTGGCACCGCCTACGGGCACGTTGCCGGCCAGCCGGACTTGAGGCTGTTTCGTGTGGAAGGGATCAATGTGCGCCGTTGCGCCACCGTGCCCAATGATGAGCGCGGCGACGGCTTTCGCCTGATTTCCAGGGAGATTCTTGTCTACCAGGACATAGAGACGGGCGAAATGCTGCACAACTGGGAGAATCCCTACACCGGCGAGACGGTAGAAGTCATTCACGTCGCCAACGACCCGGTCAACCAGCCCGCCCAGCATCCGCTGCGGCGCGACGGTTCCGAGTACGCGCTGCCTCTGGTGACGCAGGGCAACGACTGGTGGTGGTCGGCGGCGGTGCCGCTATTCTACCCCAACCCGCTTGGCGGCGATTACCAGAAATACGTGGGCGGCACCTATCACGCCACGGAGATGTTCAACTTCAAGGGCAAACTGGATAACCTGCTGGCTGCGGACAGCAATTCGGCAACCCTGTTCGTGGGCTGGGTGCGGCTCGCGCAATGGCTGCCGTGGATGGAAATGGGCTCCCGCGCCGGCAAGATGTATTTCCACGCCGGCGGCAAGAAGGTCGGCGATTACGAAAACGTGCCCGCCGCGTTTCGCGCGACCATCGAAGAGCACTTCCCCCTGTATCGGCACGCCCCTCCCATTGACGACAACCGCCCGAACGAAACCAGTTGGACCTACTTCAAGAAGGTGATGGAGTCACGCAAATAGCCCGGCATATTTTCCCAGCGCCCCGACGCCCTGCTTAGCGCGCCATCGCGTCCCCTCTCTGTGGGGACGCGCTACGAGCACATCCTTTCAGGGCCTATAGGGGCATCCACAACAATTTGGATCTTGTTTTTGATGGGCCGGTAACTTTTTTCCTGAACGTCCGCTATAACCTCTTTCACAGTCTCCAGTGGAATTGTGTACTTCGTGAATACTCCACCGTGCTTCTAACGCTGATGACATCGCCAGTTTCCGGCGACAGGGATGCCATCGCGATGTCTCCCTTCGGCCCCGTTAGGGTGACCGGAACCTCCCAGAGGCGGAATAGGTTATCCTCGGAGTCCAGCCGGTGCCGTATCTCCGCAGAGCCAACGGCGATTTCCCACGGCCGATGCCGCCGTTCGGGCCTCACATCAGGCTCAAGGCTTGCCGCGTATCGCCTCGCCGCCTCGTATGCGATTGCTTCCGCTTCCGGCGGCAGGATCAAAACAGGGTCGTCGGCCAGCGCCTGCGGATCGAGAATGTCCCCATATACCCGTGTCACAGCGCCGCTTGAAGTAAAGAAGATTTTTCCAACCTCGTTTGTGGGCTGTTCCTCAATCAGTTGAGTAAACAGCACCCCGTGTCCCCATTTTTCATTCTCTTTGATTTGGTTAATGGTGATTTCAAGCGATTCATCTGCTCCGGTCAGATCGCGATGGGCTCGCAACAGGTTCACCACACTGTACGGATCGCGCTCTTGCAGAATCGAATTCACGTCCACATAGCCAATGTCTCCGTGGGTCATGGAGAAAATCGTCAGGTCCCCCCTACGTTCGCTCTCCCGTTCCAGCGTGGGCTCATCCGCCGGCGTTGCACGGCCGGGGTTCTTTGGGCGCGGCGGTTCTGTATCCGGCAAGCCGGCAGCCGTTTCTTTTGGTACAGCCGGTGATTCAACAGGAGCCTCCGTCCCTGCCGGTTGGTCTGTCAGGAAAACATAGGCCGCAACAGCCAGCACCGCCGCCAGTGAAATGGCCGCCAAAGCAAACTTCTTCACCTTCTCCCCCTCCGGGCTTTTCGCCCATGTAGTGCATGTTTCCGGCATAGGTGCCGGGCCATGTCAACACCACGTGGGCTCTGCTCGGGCGTCCTGCCCTCGCAAGGTCCCCACAGAGAGGGAACGCGATGGCGCGCCGGCGAACGCCCAGCCGCGCCTACAGTTGGCCAGCGGTTTCCAGCGCGTTGGCCTCCACCCATTTGGCAAAGTCCGGATGCGCGGACAAGCCCTTCTCGTTGAAAGTGAATTCAAGGCCGGCGAAATCCACCGGGATCTTGTGCTGGATGCCGCGGGTGGATAGCAGGTAGCCCACCATGATCACGTCGAGTCCGGCGGCGCTGGCTTCTTCGATCCAGCCGCGCATGGTTGCCACGTTCGCCGAGCGAATTTCATCCGGAGAGTCGTCCTGGAAGTTGTATCCCTTGACCTCGGCAAAACCCCCTTCGGCCTTTACGTTTTCCGCATGCTTTTGCATCACCTTAAGCTCGGTCACGTTGTCCTCCGGTTCGGACGGACCGTGACCGAGGATGAGCAGGAATTCGTTCTCGGGGTTCTTGCTGATTTCCTTCGCGTGATCAAGCAGCATCGCGGCGGCCATCGGGTGCTCGGCCAGCGGTGCAGCAAAAGCCATGCGCACGTTCGAGGTTACCCGGTCCGCCGGCAGAAAGGCGGCCTCCTCGCGCTCGCCGAGGTAATAGGCCCACTGCTCATAGACGGATCCGTTGGGCGAAAGCGCCGCCGGCACAACCACGATCTTTTGAGCGCCCGCGGTCTCCAGCTGGTTGATCGCCGACTGGATGTGGTCGCCGTGCATCATCGCCATCCCGAAGCCCACGGCCACCGGGTGCTGCGCCGCCAGTCCTGTGAGCGAATCCGCGAAGTAGGTATCGCCGGGCTCGAAAGCGCCGTGGGTCAAAACGATGATGCCCAGATCGCCCTTGAGCGCCGGGTCGCTGATATAGCGCTCGTGAGTGGGCGGCATGTCCATCATGTTGTCCATGATCTGCTTGTTGGTGAAATTGCGGTAGGGGAGGACTTTGGCCCGCAGCAGGTCGTACTCCTCCTGGGTCATGTTGTGATGCGCGGAATGGTCCATTTCCTGTGCCTGGGCCACGCCTTGCTGCATCTGGCCTCCGCCAAAAACGACCAGAGCGCACAGGCACGGCGCCAGGATGCGCGAATTCCATCGGTTCGCGCCCTTGAGATTCATATCGTTAGGGTTCATGCTCTGAATCCTCTTGAAAAGCCGAAAGTGACGAACGTTAGCCAAAGCATATCACTGTGGCCTTGGGCGGTGACTGGGCGCAGCGGTCAGGCGCAGGGGCCGGCCGCGCTCACCGGGCGCGGTGGCGAGATTCGGGCGCGCGCCCTCAGGTTTGCATGCTGGCGATCAGCCGGCCGCCGAACTCGCTGCATTTGACCTTGGTGGCGCCGTCCATCAACCGGTGGAAATCGTACGTCACGGTTCGTGCGGCAATGACCTGGTTCATCGCCTCGATGATCTTGTCGGCGGCCTCGTTCCATCCCAGGTGACGCAGCATCATTTCGCCGGAAAGGATCAGCGATCCCGGGTTGACCACGTCCTTGTTCGCATACTTGGGCGCGGTGCCGTGCGTGGCCTCGAAAACCGCATGCCCCGTATCGCTGTTGATGTTGCCGCCGGGAGCGATGCCGATGCCGCCCACCTGCGCGGCCAGCGCATCGGACAGATAGTCGCCATTCAGGTTGGTGGTGGCGATCACGTCGAATTCGCCCGCCCGGGTCAGCACCTGCTGCAGGCAGATATCGGCGATCACGTCCTTGATCAGTAGCGCCCCGCCATCCAGGGCGGCATTCTGCTCGGAGTTGGCGGCCTGCTGTCCCCGCTCCTGGCTGGTGCGTTCCCACTGCCGCCAGGTATAGCAGCGGTCTCCATATTCGCTCTCGGCCAGGTCGTAGGCCCAGTTGCGGAAAGCGCCCTCGGTGTATTTCATGATGTTGCCCTTGTGGACCAGCGTAACGCTACGCCGGTTCTGCGCCAGGGCGTACTCGAGCGCGGCGCGGAACAATCGCTGCGATCCTTCCCGGGAAACCGGCTTCAGGCCGATGCCGGAAGTCTCGGGGAACCGGATGCGTTGATAACGGTCCGGGAAGTTCTCCTGTATCAGGTCCAGAAACCGCTGCGTTTCGGCCTGCCCCTCCTCGAATTCCGCGCCCGCGTAGATGTCCTCGGTGTTTTCGCGAAAAATGACCATGTCCACCGACCCGGGATCGCGCACCGGCGAAGGCACGCCCTTGAACCATCGCACCGGCCGCAGGCACACGTAGAGATCGAGAAGCTGGCGGATGGCCACGTTCAGCGACCGTATGCCGCCGCCCACGGGGGTGGTGAGCGGCCCCTTGATGGCTACCCGGTATTCGCGTATCGCGTCGATCGTCTCGTCGGGCAGCCAGTTGTTGAATTTCCGGAACGCGCCTTCGCCGGCATGGATTTCCATCCACATCAGCCGGCGTTTCCCGCCGTAGGCCGCCTCCACCGCCGCGTCCAGCACGCGGACCGTCGCGCGCCAGATGTCCGGTCCGGTGCCGTCGCCGCGAATGAAGGGGATGATGGGTTGGTCCGGCACGCGGATGCCCGCGCCGTTACTGGTGATTTTTTCGCCTTGTTCGGGAGTCTGCATTCCGCGCGTCCTGGTCTTGATGGGAATGTGCGGCATTATCCGCACCAGACGGGGGTGCGGCAACCTTTCCCGTGGCTCTTCCGCCCCTTATCTGCGACTTTGCCGCGGCTCTCCCGTGCCTTCCCGGCGTCTCTCCCGCGGCGATTTTCGGCAGGTGATGGCCGCCGGGATGTAACCGGAGCCAATAGGCTGTACACTTGGGCACCAACGTTCGCAAGTTTTGGTGGGATATGCGGGCTTCAAACTTCAAACAAGTCGTAAAACAGTCGAGATCGGTTACGCGCGTTGCGTCGCCGTTTCGTTTCGCTGGACAGGCGGCGGCGGTGGCGATCTTCGCAGTCTGGTTTGTTTCTCCCGTCCAGGCCTTCGATGTAGGCGAGGCGATTGCCGGAGGCAAGACCGCGCTGGGTTTTCGTTATCGCCTTGAGACAGTTTCGCAGGATGGGATCGACGAGGATGCGCTGGCGTCGACGGCGCGCGCACGCCTCACCTGGGATTCCGCGGAGTCGGACTCGGTTACCTTCGGGATTGAAACCGATTACGCGCTGATTCTGGGAATCGAGGACTTCAATTCCACCACCAACAGCAAGACCGATTACCCGGTCGTGGCCGATCCCGATGGCTTCGACCTCAACCAGGCGTTCGTGAAATTCAATCAGGACAACACCACGTTCACCTTCGGCCGCCAGCGGATCAATCACGGCACGCAGCGCTTCATCGGGGGTGTCGCCTACCGTCAGAACGAGCAGACCTACGACGGGTTGCGGGTGCAGACATCCGCCGGCGCGCTGAACCTGGACTACGCCTACATCCACAACATCAACCGGATCTTCGGGCCGGGCGACGCGGTGCAGCCGGGCGACTGGTACGGCAATTCGCATGCCTTCCGCGCGTCTTTCGAGGCGGCTGCAGGGCACACTCTGGCGGGATACGCCTATCTGTGGGACCTTGAGAACGACAACGGGCCCGCCAATGCGAACGCCACCTACGGCGTGGAATATGTGGGTTCCTTCGATCCGCTCACCGTTACCGCCATGGTGTCCAGCCAGAGCGACTATGGCCAGAACCCGGTTTCCTATGACGCCATGCACTACCTGATTCAGGGCGACCTCAAGCTGGAGGGCATCAGTGTGACCGCCGCCTACGAGGTGGTTGGAAGCGATGATGGCGCGGCACAGTTCCGCTTTCCGGCCGCCACGCTGCACAAGTTTCAGGGCTGGACCGACAAGTTCCTGATTGCGCCGGCCACCGGCGTTCGGAACGCCTGGATTAGCGTGTCCGGCAATGTGGGCGGGGCCACCGTAACCGGCGTATTTCACGATTTCCGTGCAGATGCGGAGCCATCCCGCTTCTACGATATCCACGGGGGGAGCAGTTCGGGAAGAGCCGACTACGGTCAGGAAGTGGGTCTGGCGGTTACCTACTCGCTGCGCGACAATCTTTCGCTGTTGTTCAAGATCGCCAACTACTCCGCTGATGAGCACGCCACCGACACCACCAAGGCGTGGCTGATGTTCGACTGGAAGTGGTAGGACCGGGCAGGCTTCCGGTCTGCCGGTAGCCGTCTCTGTCCTGAGGTCGAGTTTCTTCCCCCTCCTCTCGCAGGGGACGCATGAACCCATCCGTGGGGCTCGGCAACGGCATCCTGCCGTTGACGCCCCTGCGAGAGGAGGGGGAAGAAACTCGACCTCAGGACAGAGACGGTTAGGCTAGCCGCGGCCTGACGGCACGCGGATACGGCGCACCAGTTCCCGTACCGGCGCAGGCGGCGCCGGGGTGAGCGCGCTCACGATCAGGGTAATCGCCAGGTTGATTCCCGCGCCCACCGCGCCGATGCCCTCGGGTGAAATGCCGAATAGCCAGTTCTGCGGCACGTTGGCGGCGAACGGCTCCACAAACACGCCCTTGAAACAGATGATGTAGCCCACGGTGAAGGTCAGCCCGGACAGCATGCCGGCGATTGCGCCCTGCTTGTTCACGCGCAGCGACAGAATGCCCAGCAGGATGGCGGGGAAAAGCGATGCCGCAGCCAGTCCGAAGGCCAGAGCCACCACCTCGGCTACGAATCCCGGCGGGTTGAAGCCCAGATAGCCGGCCAGCAGCACGGCCACGGCAGCGCTGATCCTGCCCGCGCGCAGTTCGGCGCGCTCGGAGATATTGCGCGCGAACACGCTCTTGATCAGGTCGTGCGACACTGCCGCGGATATCACCAGCAGCAATCCTGCGGCGGTGGACAGCGCCGCGGCGATCCCACCGGCCGCCACCAGGGCGATCACCCAGTCGGGCAGCCGCGCGATCTCCGGGTTGGCGAGCACGATGATGTCCCGGTCCACGGTCAGCTCGTTGCCGCGCCAGCCCCTGGCTTTAGCGCGTTCCGCGAACTGCGGATTGGCGTCGTTGTAATACTGAATGCGTCCGTCGCCGTTCTTGTCCTCGAAGCGCAGCAGCCCGGTTTCTTCCCAGGTGCGGAACCAGCCGGGCCGGTCCTCATAGCGCAGATTCGCGGTTTCCTCGAATACCGCACCGGTCTGTATCGTTGTGGTGAGGTTCAGCCGGGCCAGGGCGCCTACCGCAGGCGCCGTGGTGTAGAGAATGGCGATGAACAACAGCGCGTAGCCGGCGGAAGCGCGCGCATGGCGCACCTTGGGCACGGTGAAGAAGCGCACCAGCACATGCGGCAGGCCGGCGGTGCCGATCATCAGCGCGAGAGTGATGAAGAATATGTCCACCGTGATCTTCGACCCCCCGGTAAAGGCGGTAAAGCCGAGATCCGTCACGATGCGGTCCAGGTTTTCCAGCAGGCGGCCGCCGCCGTCAAGCACCTCGCTGCCGAACGCGGCCTGGGGCAGGGCAATACCGGTGACTTGCAGAGAGATGAACGCGGCCGGCACCGTATAGGCGAAGATCAGCACGCAGTATTGCGCCACCTGCGTGTAGGTGATGCCTTTCATCCCGCCCAGAACGGCATACAGGAACACAATCCCCATGCCGACGGCCAGCCCGACGCTGATGTCCACGTTCAAAAAGCGCGAAAACACGATGCCCACGCCGCGCATCTGCCCCGCCACGTAGGTAAACGAGATCACGATCAGGCAGATCACTGCGACCACGCGCGCAGCGTCGGAGTAGTAACGCTCGCCGATGAACTCGGGCACCGTGAATTTGCCGAAGCGGCGCAGGTAGGGGGCCAGCAGCAATGCCAGCAGCACGTAACCGCCGGTCCAGCCCATCAGGTATACGGAACCGTCGTAGCCCAGAAAGGCAATCAGGCCCGCCATGGATATGAAGGACGCGGCCGACATCCAGTCGGCGGCCGTGGCCATGCCGTTGGCCACCGGATGCACATGCTTGCCGGCCACGTAGAAGTCGCCGGTGGTGCGGGCCTTGGCCCAGAACGCGATGCCGATATACAGCGCGAACGACAGTCCCACCACCAGGTAGGTGAGCGCCTCGAGGTTCATCAGTCTTCCCGGACCCCGTGCTTGCGGTCGATCCGGTTCATCATCACCACATAGACGAAGATCAGGACCAGGAAGCCGTAGATGCTGCCCTGCTGGGCGAACCAGAAGCCGAGCTTGAAACCGCCCAGCGTGAACCGGTTGAGGAAATCCGCCAGCAGCACGCCGCAGCCGAAGGAAATGGCGAACCACACGGCCAGCAGTATCGCCACCAGCCGCAGGTTTTCCCCCCAGTACGACAACTTCTTCATTCGCCTGCTGTCATCCTCTTGCTTTCAGTCGCTTTCGCCCCGCTCGCCCGGACGCTGCTCCGCTCGCCCGGACGCTCAAGTGTACCGGCAACCGCCGCGCGGGCGCGAACCGCAGCAGCTCCTCCTTCGGCCAGGCTGCGCGCATCCTTCAGACCCCGCGCATCCGTCGGACTCCACGCCAAAATGGCCGGCAACCGGACCCGCGCAGGGCGTTTGCATCAGTTCCGGCGCGGTTTGTACGCCCTGGCGCCGCCGTATCGCAAAGTCATTGCCGTTCCTTCGTAATCGCCAACCGCCTGATGCCCGGTTCCTACGTCTCAATGCACTCGGCCCTAGCGTTCGCCGGCGGAACCGCCCTGCGTTTCCTCTACTACATGAGGCGCTATTCCGAAGGCCTCATCACCACCGCGCCTCACTGCTGGCGCGGTGCGCCGGCGGCGAGGGGGCGCAGTTCGCGGAAGATGGCGGTGTGCAGGGGGGTGGGCGCTCCGGTTTGCTGGCCCATGCGGTGGATGGCGCCGGATAGCCATTCCAGTTCCAGGGGGCGGCCGCGTTCGAGGTCGGTAAGCAGGGAGGCCTTGCCGCCGTAGGCGAACACGTTTCTGAGCGTGGCGCGGGTCTGCGCTTCGATGTCGCCGGGTAGCGAAACATTGAGCGCGCGCGCTACGGCCAGGGCTTCCTGCATGGCGATTTCCAGCAGCCAGGCCATGGCCGGGTTGCTGGCCATGGCGTCGAAGCCGCTGTGCATCGCCACGTTGATGGAGCTGGAGCAGGCCACCATGAGGAATTTCAGCCAAAGCATGGTTTCCATGCTGCGGTGAATGTCGGCCGTTATTTCGGTGGCGGCCAGCGCCTCGTGCAGTTGCCGTAACCGTTTGGTGCTTCCGCCACCCGGTTCGGCCAGATTGACATGCAGCGTGTCGCCCTCGCGCACTACTACGCCGGGTTCAAGCAGCTTGGCTACCACCTGAACGGTTCCGCCCACGACTTTCCCGTCAGGAAGCAGCCGCGCGGCTGCCTGCGGCGCGTCCAGGCCGTTCTGCAGCGTGATAACACTGCCGCAGGAGGACAGCCACTCGACGTGTCTTTGCACGGCGTCCACGAGATCGTAGCGCTTCATGCAAAGCAGGGTGGCTTCGGCTGGCAGGTGGCTGGCGGGGTCCTTAATCACGTTGATTTCACGGTCCAGGAACGAAGCCGAGGCGTTTTCTCCGTGCTCCGCTTCCTGTCCCGCTTCATGCTCCGCTTCGACGGGCTTTGAAACTCGACCGGCTGTTGGAGCGCCGGGAGGCCCAAGCACGTGCCGGACGGTCAGTCCGCGGCGTTCGAGAGCGCGCGCATTCTCGCCCCGGGCCACGAACAGCACGCTGTGACCCGCCCGCAGAAGCGCTGCTCCCAGGCTTCCGCCCACCCCGCCCACTCCGATGATTGCAAAGCGCATGCGGGCTATACTGCCCGTTTTTGTGCCAAATCAACACAAGAGAGTGCCGTGACCGGCTCATATTCCCTATGAAAACGGGCGAAACGAACCCATCGCGCCACACTTTTCCGCCGGAATGGGCGGCCCGGGTGGAGAAAGAGCTCAAGGGCGCCGATGCCGCCAGCCTGGTCTGGGAGACGCCGGAGGGCATTCCGGTCAAGCCGCTGTACACGACCGAAGACCTTGAGGCGCTCGAACACGTCGATGCGCTGCCGGGAGCGCCGCCCTACGTGCGTGGACCGCGCGCCACCATGTATGCGGGTCGGCCCTGGACCGTGCGCCAGTATGCGGGTTTTTCCACTGCCGAGGAGTCCAATGCGTTCTACAAGCGCAATATCGCCGGCGGCCAGACGGGCTTGAGCGTCGCTTTCGATCTGCCCACCCATCGGGGCTACGACTCCGATCACCCGCGAGCGCTGGGCGATGTGGGCAAGGCGGGTGTGGCGATCGATTCCGTGGAGGACATGAAGCAACTGTTCGACGGCATATCGCTGAAGGACATGTCGGTGTCCATGACCATGAACGGCGCGGTCCTGCCGGTTATGGCCATGTACATCGTGGCGGCCCAGGAACAGGGCGCGAAAGTGGAGCAGCTCTCCGGGACCATGCAGAACGACATTCTCAAGGAGTTCATGGTCCGCAACACCTATATCTATCCTCCCGCTCCCTCCATGCGGATCGTGGGCGACATCATCGCCTTCAGCGCCCGCAACATGCCGCGCTTCAATCCCATTTCCATTTCCGGCTATCACATGCTGGAGGCCGGCGCGACCGCGGTCCAGGAGTTAGGCTACACCCTGGCCGACGGGCTGGAATACGTGCGCGCCGCCATCGCCGCCGGCCTGGACGTGGACGAGTTCGCCCCGCGCCTGAGTTTCTTCTTCGGTATCGGCATGAATTTCTTCATGGAGGCCGCCAAGCTGCGCGCCGCGCGCCTTCTGTGGTCCGAGTTGCTGACGGAACGATTTGCGCCGCGCAATCCGCGCTCGCTGATGCTGCGCACGCACTGCCAGACTTCCGGCGTGAGCCTCACCAGCCAGGACCCCTACAACAACATCATCCGCACCACGGTTGAGGCCCTGGCGGCCATTCTGGGCGGCACGCAGTCGCTGCACACCAACAGCTTCGACGAAGCGCTGGCCCTTCCCACCGACCACTCCGCGCATATCGCGCGCAATACCCAGCTGGTGCTGCGCGAGGAGACTGGCGTGACCCGTGTTGCCGACCCGCTGGGAGGTTCGTACTATGTGGAGAGCCTGACCGCCTCGCTGGCGGCCGCGGCCCTCGAACTGATCCGCGAAGTGGAGGACCTGGGCGGCATGACCCGCGCCATCGAGGCAGGTGTTCCCAAGCTGCGGATCGAGGAGGCGGCGGCGCGGCGTCAGGCGCGCGTCGAACGCGGCCAGGATGTGGTGGTGGGCGTGAACCGCTACCAGGTTGTTGAAGAGGCCGAGGTGGAGTTGCTTGATATCGATAATCGCAAGGTGCGGGAAAGCCAGTTGCGGCGGATCGCCGAAGTTCGCGCGCAGCGCGATGAGGCCGCCTGCCGTGCATCGCTGGCGGCGCTCGGCCGGACGGCCTCGGAGGATGACGCCAACCTGGTCGAGCCGGCGCTGGAAGCGGCTCGATGCCGGGCCACGGTGGGCGAGATGTCGCATGCGCTGGAGCAGGTCTTCGGGCGCCACAGGGCGGTGTCGCAGATGGTGAGCGGCGTCTACTCCAGCGCCTACGAGGACGATGCGGATTTCTCCGCCCTTCAGCGCCGCGTGCGCGAATTCGGCCAGCGGGAAGGGCGGCGCCCCAGGATCCTGGTGGCCAAGCTGGGCCAGGACGGGCACGACCGCGGCGCCCGCGTGGTGGCTTCCGCGCTCGCCGATCTGGGCTTCGACGTGGACATCGGGCCGCTGTTTCAGACCCCCGAGGAAGTAGCCCGCCAAGCGTTGGAGAACGATGTGCATCTGGTGGGCATTTCTTCGCTGGCCGCGGGGCACCGCGAGTTGGCGCCGCGGATGATCGAGGCGCTTCGAGCCGAGGGCGCCGGCGACGTGCGCGTGGTGATCGGCGGAATCATCCCCAGGCAGGACCGCGAGGACCTGCAGGAGGCTGGCGTGGCGCTGATCTTCGAGCCCGGCTCCAACATCAGCGCCGCCGCGGGCGACATGCTGTCTTTACTGGAGGGAGATCAGGAATGAGCGAGCGCAGCAATGAGTGAACGCAGCAAAAGGCTTGCGCGCCTGGAAGAAATGCGTGCCGCCTCACGTGCTGGCGGCGGCGAGGCGCGGATAAAGCGGCAGCACGAAAGGGGCAAGCTCACGGCGCGGGAGCGTGTGGAGGTGCTGCTGGATGACGACAGCTTCACAGAGTGGGACGCCTTCGTGGAGCACCGCTGCGCCGATTTCGGCATGGACGGCGAGAAAGTGCCGGGCGATGGCGTGATTTCCGGTCACGGCCGCATCAACGGCCGGCTGGTGTTCGTCTTCAGCCAGGATTTCACCGTATTCGGCGGATCGCTTTCGGAAACCAACGCCCGCAAGATCTGCAAGGTGATGGACCAGGCCATGAAGGTGGGCGCCCCCATCATCGGACTCAACGATTCCGGCGGCGCGCGCATCCAGGAAGGCGTGGCGTCATTGGGAGGCTACGCGGAAGTCTTTCAGCGCAACGTGCTGGCTTCCGGAGTGGTGCCGCAACTCTCGCTGGTGATGGGGCCCTGCGCCGGCGGCGCGGTGTATTCGCCGGCGATCACCGACTTCATCTTCATGGTCCGCGGCACCTCGTACATGTTCGTGACCGGCCCCGGCGTCGTGAAGACGGTCACCGCCGAGGAAATCACCGCGGAGAAACTGGGCGGCGCCGACACCCACAGTTCCCGTTCGGGCGTGGCCGACCGCGCCTTCGACGACGACGTGGAGGCCCTGCGCATGACGCGCTTGCTGATGGGTTATCTGCCCTCCAGCAACCGCGAACGCGCCCCGGCGCGTCCCACCGAGGATCCCGAAAACCGCGAGGAACCCTCGCTGAACAGCCTGGTTCCCGCCGATCCGGCCAAGCCCTATGACATCAAGGAACTGATCTACAAGACCGCGGACGAGGGCGAGTTCTTCGAGATGCAGCCCGACTACGCGCGCAACATCGTGACCGGCTTTGTGCGGCTTGGCGGCGAGACGGTAGGCGTGGTGGCCAACCAGCCCGCGGTCCTGGCGGGCTGCCTGGATATCGAGGCGTCGGTCAAGGGCGCGCGTTTCGTGCGCTTCTGCGATGCGTTTTCGATTCCGCTGCTGACGCTGGTGGATGTTCCCGGGTTCATGCCGGGCTCCAAGCAGGAATACGGCGGCATCATCCGCCATGGCGCCAAGCTTCTCTACGCCTATGCGGAGGCGACCGTGCCCAAGGTTACGGTGATTACCCGCAAGGCCTACGGCGGCGCCTACGACGTAATGTCTTCCAAGCATCTGCGCGGCGACGTGAACCTGGCCTGGCCCAGCGCCGAGATCGCGGTAATGGGACCGCAAGGGGCCGTGGAGATCATATTCCGCCAGGACCTGGGCGATGAACAGCAGATTGCGGCGCGCACCGAAGAATACCGCTGCAAGTTCGCCCACCCCTACGTGGCGGCGGCGCGCGGCTATATCGACGACGTGATCGAGCCGCGCCTGACCCGCGCTCACCTTTGCCGTTCTTTCGCCATGCTGCGCAACAAGCGCCTCCGCAACCCGTGGCGCAAGCACGGCAACATCCCCCTGTAGTACTTCGCGTCGTGCAGCGCAACTGGCGAATTCGCACCGAATTGGCTTGCGCGGCCGCTTCCTGGAGTGCGCCCGCATGAAGATCCGGAAACTGCTGATCGCCAACCGCGGAGAGATCGCTTGCCGCATAATGCGCGGCGCCAAGGCGCTGGGCATTCGCAGCGTGGCCGTCTATTCCGATGCGGACGCCGATGCGCTGCACGTGCGCGTCGCCGACGAGGCCGTGGGCATTGGCGGACTCACTGCCGCCGAGAGTTATCTGGACCAGGACAGAATCATCGCCGCGTGCAAGCGCAGCGGCGCGGATGCCCTGCATCCGGGTTACGGCTTCCTGTCCGAGAACGCCGCTTTCGCCGCCGCCGTGGAAGAAGCCGGTATCGCCTTTGTGGGACCGCCGTCCGAAGCCATTCGGCTGATGGGCGACAAGCTGGAGGCCAAGCGCATCGCCGCCGCCGCCGGGGTTCCTACCATACCGGGCCGTCCCGAGGCTCTGGATAGCGCCGATGCCGCCGCTGCTGCTGCCGCCGGCATCGGCTATCCCGTTCTGCTCAAGGCCCAGGCCGGCGGCGGCGGGCGCGGCATGCGCATCGCGCGCGACGAGGCGGAGTGCCGCGAAGGTTTCGAGCAGGCCGTGCGCGAGGCCCAGGCCGCGTTCGGCGACGGGCGGGTGTTCGTGGAGAAATACCTGGAGCGGCCGCGCCATATCGAAGTGCAGATACTGGCGGACGCGCACGGCAACGTGGTGTATCTGGGCGAGCGCGAATGTTCCATCCAGCGGCGCCATCAGAAAGTGATCGAGGAAGCGCCTTCGCCCTTTGTGACGCCGGAAATGCGTTCGGCCATGGGAGAGGCCGCGGTTTCGCTTGCGAAGGCCATCAACTACCGCTCGGCCGGAACCGTGGAATTCGTGGCGGACGCCAATCGAAACTTTCATTTACTGGAAATGAATACCCGTTTGCAGGTGGAGCATCCGGTAACCGAATGGGTTGCCGGCGTGGACCTGGTCCAGTGGATGCTGCGGATTGCGTCGGGCGAGGCGCTGGACTTCGGTCAGGACGATGTGCGCCTGAACGGATGGTCGATGGAAGCGCGGGTCTGCGCGGAGGACCCGCAGCGGGGCTTCCTGCCGTCCGCGGGATGGCTTGGCACCTGGCGGCCTCCCGTCGCCGGAAGCTTTGCCCAACCGGCGGCGATGGATCCCGATTCGGCATTTTCGGGTGCGCGCGCAGTACGTCTGGACGCCGGCGTTGAGGAAGGCGACGAAGCCTCGGTGTACTACGATTCGCTGATCGCCAAGCTGATCGTCCATGGCGACACGCGCGATGAGGCCGCGGCCCGTCTGGCCAGGGCGCTGGACGAGTTCGCCGTGGCCGGACCCGTCACCAATCTCCTGTTCCTTGCGTCCCTTGCCAGGCATCCGCGGTTCATCGCGGGCGACATGTCTACCGCCTTCATCGCCGAGGAATATCCCGATGGCTTCGATCCGGAAGCGGATTGCCCGCGCGAGTTGGCCGAACTGCTGGGCGCGGTTGCGGTGCTGGTTCAGGGTCGCTGCGCACGAAATTGTCCCGGCCAATGGACCCTGGCCGCGCTGATATCCGATCGCGGCGAACGCAAGCTCAGCAGAAAGTGGAATGCCGGCAGCCTGCGCGTGCGTTTCGGCAGCAGGGCATACCACCTGAGCAGCGGCTGGCGCCCGTTCGAGCCGGTTGCCCGCTGCGGCGTGGTGATGCCGGGCAAACACCGCGAGAACCCGCAGGAAATGAGTTTCGGGGTAAGCCGCGAGGGCCTGGGCGTGACGGTGAGCCACGCGGGGGTTCAGCAGCGCTATACGCTGTTGCCGCCGCGCTCCGCTCGTCTGAAGCAGCGCATGGCCTCCAGGCCCCGGCAATCCGGCATCACCGTGCTGAGCGCGCCGATGCCGGGCGTGCTCACGCAACTGCGGGTCGCGGAGGGGCAGGAGGTCAAGGCGGGCGAAGAGGTCGGCGTGATCGAAGCCATGAAGATGGAAAACAGCCTGCGGTCCCCCCGCGACGGCCGAGTGCTTCGACTCGAGGTCCAACAGGGCGACAATCTGGATGCCAACCAGGTCATCCTGCAGTATGAATGAACTGCGTAGGAACCCGAGAGGTATGGACCAGGCCACCGGAGATCTGGCGCGCGGCGTCGTGGCCGGCGACCGCCGCAGTCTGGCGCGCGCCCTGACCCTGGTGGAATCGGCGCGCGAAGGCGATCGCGCCGCCGCCCGGTCCCTGCTTGCGCGGCTGAGCGAGGCGCCTTGCGCGGCCGCGCGCATCGGCATCACCGGCCCGCCCGGCGTGGGCAAGTCCACCTTGATCGAACAACTGGGCCTGCGTCTGCTGGACGCCGGACAGCGGATTGGCGTGATGGCGGTGGACCCCACGTCGTCGCGCACCGGCGGATCGATACTGGGCGACAAGACACGTATGGCGGAACTGTCGCGCAAGGCCGGCGTGTTCATCCGGCCTTCTCCCACCGGCGCTGGCCCGGGCGCGCTCGGCCATAGAACGCGCCAGGCTCTCCAGGTGCTTGCCGCAGGTCCCTTCGACTGCCTGTTCCTGGAAACCGCTGGCGCGGGGCAGGGCGATACCGATGTTGCCGATCTGGTGGACGTTCTGGTGCTGGTGCTGGCTCCCGGTGGCGGCGACGAGTTGCAGGGAATGAAGCGGGGCGTGCGCGAACTGGCGGACCTGATCGTGGTCAACAAGGCGGACGGCGACCTGCTCCGGCTCGCGCGGTCCACGGCGGCCGATTACGCCCGGTCCGTTCCGTCCGCGCGGCGCGAGGGCGCTGTGCTCTGCTGCTCGGCGCTGGAAGGCATGGGCGTGGACGAACTGGCGCAGGCGATTATGGATCTGGCGGAGGGTCGCGCCCAAGCGGATTCTGAGGCAGCGACGCCCGCGACGCCCGCGACGCCCGCGACACCCGCGCCGGACGACGCAGGCCTGGCAGGGCGCCTGAACCACGTGGCACTGGCCACGCCGGACCTGGAGAAGGCCGCCGCTTTTTATCGGGACGTGCTGGGAGCGCAAGTGTCGGCGCCCAAACCGCTGCCCGAACATGGCGTCACCACCGTTTTCGTGCGCCTGCCCAACACCATGCTGGAACTGCTGGAGCCTTTGGGCGAGAAATCGCCGGTAGAAGCGTTTCTGGGCCGTCGCCCGGAAGGTGGCATGCACCACATCTGTTGCGAGGTGGACGACATTATCAGCGCCCGCGATCGGCTGCGCGAGCATGGCGTGCGCGTTCTCGGCGACGGTGAGCCGCGGACCGGTGCGCATGGCTTGCCGGTATTATTCCTGCATCCGAAGGATTGCTTCGGGGTGCTCATCGAGTTGGAGCAAAGCTCCGCATAGGACAGCACACTAGCTGCCAGGGAGATCCTCATGGCTTTGGTATTCGCGGTTTTGGGAACGCTGCTGCTGGCGGCGTCCGTTTTCCTGGGAGCATACGGAACGCACGGCCTCTACGAGGCGGGAGCGGCGGTCAGCGAAGTGCGCGGCTGGGACTGGGCCAACCAGATGCACGTGGCCCACTCTCTCGGCCTGCTGCTGCTGGCGATGCTCCTGCGCCGCCAGCCGGACAGCCTGTTCTACAAGCTGGCGGGCTGGCTTCTGATTGCCGGCATCGCCCTGTTTTCGGGCACCATCTACCTCAAGTCCCTGGGCGGCCCCGACCTCGCGGCCGTCACGCCTTATGGCGGCATGGGTCTGGCGCTGGCCTGGTTGGTTGCTGCCATAGCCGTCTGGCGCGATTTCAGCTCCTGATTGCTGTGGTAGCCATTTTTGCGGTTGCCCTTTCGGTTACCCCTCCTTTCCGGGAGACGCATGAACCCATCCATGAGGCTCGACTCCGCCATCCCTGGCTCCGACGCTCCCGGAAAGGAGGGGTAACCGAAAGGGCAACCGCAAAAATGGCTATTCTTCGGCGAGTGCGAGTGCGGTTGGGGTGTTGATTACGGCCTGAATTTCGGTCTCGTGTTTCGCGCCGCGGCAGTACTTCTTCAGAATGCCCTGCAGGTTGGGGCGTTTCTCGGCCGGCGTTTCCCCGCGCCCGATGCCTCCGCCCAGTTCAAGGAATGAGCCAACGCCGTTCTCCACGGCCCATTGCATGCATCCCACCCAGTTTACGGGGTTGATGAGCTGAAAGAACAGCCGGGTCCGCATGGAGTCGGGCGCCGGGTCGTGGGGCCGGGCGGTGTAATTCGATAGCACCGGATAGCGCGGTGTGGAGAACTCCGTGGCGTTGAGCACCTCCCGGAACTCGCGCGCGGCGGTCACCATCAGGTAGGTATGGAACGCGCCTTCCGTGGCCAGCGCAGTGCCGTGTTTGCGCGGGTAATTCTCGGCCAGATCGGTCGCCAGCCGTTCCAGGTCGGCATGGGTGCCGCCCACTACGGTCTGGCCGGGGAGGTTCAGGCCCGCAACCTGGCAGCAGTGCCGATTGGCGAGTTCAAGCGCGTCCTCGGGGCCCATGGCGAGCGCCAGCATTCCGCCCTCGCCATGCTCGCCCATCAACCGCCCACGCTCGCTGACCAGACGCAAGGCATCCTCGAAGCGCAGGGCGCCCGCGGCTACCAGCGCGCTGTATTCGCCAAGGCTGTGGCCGGCGGCCGCCAGCGGCGCGATCGGCTCCTCCAGCAAGGGCTCGGCAACGCGCAAACAGGCAATCGAGTGGGTGAGGAGAGCGGGCTGGGTGTAGCGCGTCAATCCGATCTGCTGCCCGGGGTCCGAAAAGCTCAACTCCCGCATGTCGTAGCCCAGCGCCTCGCAAGCCTGGTCATAGACTTCGCGCGCGGCCTCGAAGGACTCGTAGAGATCACTTCCCATCCCGGCGTACTGGGCGCCTTGGCCGGGGAATATCAGCATCAGCGACTGCATGTGCATGGACTCCTTGCTAATGCGGCGCTCATGCGGCGCGCGCCTGCAAGCGCGCGGCCTCTTCGCCGATGATTCTCAATCCGCCGAAAACCATCTCGGCGTCGCCGCATACGTTGACTCTTATGCATTCGCGCGAGTGGGTCCAGCCCGTGCGCAGTCCAGGAAAGAATTCGCTCCCGGACAGGATCATCACGCCGCGGGCCTTGAGTCGGCGGTACAGGGCTCGGTTGTCGTTGAGCCCCGGGAACCACAGCCACAGGAACATCGAGCCCTCCGGCTTGTGGATGTAGTAGTCGCAGGCGGTGAGCGCCTCATGGCAAAAGCCTACGGCCTCCGACACCTTGCGCTGATAGAACGGCCGGATCATTTCGCGCGCGACCCGCAGCAATTCCCGATTTTCCAGCAAGGGCGCGACCAGCGCCGCCCCGGCCGCTCCCACCGCGAGTTGAGTGAGCGCATTGATGCGTCCGAGGATCTCCGTTACCTCCTCGTTCGCCACCACGATGCCCGTGCGCAGCGCGGGCAGGCCGATCTTCGACAGGCTCATGGTAAGAATCGTGTTCTCGTTCCACTGCGGCGATGCATTCACGTAGATCATGCCAGGAAAAGGAAGACCGTAGGCGTTGTCCACGATCAGCGGCGCCTTGCGCGCCCGAGCTACCTCGTCCAGCCACGCCAGCTCGTTCTCGCGGATCACGTTCCCGGTGGGGTTGGTAGGACGCGACACGACGATCGCGCCCATGCCTTCGACATCTTCCAGGCCATCCGTGCGCAACCCGTACTTGAATTGCCGGTTGGGCAGCTTGCGGATGATCGAGCGCCGCGAGGCCACGTCGGCCTCGTTCGCCAGCAGCCCCTGGTAGCCGATGTACTCCGGGCACAGCGGGATGATGATGCGCCGCCGCTTGCCGCCGGGGCCTACGCCGCCGAAAAGGTTGAACAGGAAATAGAAGCCGAGTTGGCTGCCCGGCGTCAGCGCGATGTTCTTCCTCGTTAGCGGCCAGCCATACTCGTCGCGCAGCAAATCCGCCAGCGTTTCGCGGAAGTGCGCATCGCCGAGCGGGTCTGAGTAGATCGAGGCCATCTGATCGAAACGCCCGGGGTCCGACGCAATCTTCGCCAGTTCGGCGCGGAACAGCTCGGCCACTTCCGGAATGATCGCCGGATTGCCGCCGCCCAGGCGATACACGGTGTCTATCCCGGGCGGCTTGCGCGACATGTCTTCCATCAATTCCTTCGCCCCGCTGTGGGCGTTGAAGGTGTGGACAAAATTGGAGAACTGCATGGAGGCAACCTCTGGAACGGTTGGCGATTTGTGCTTCTACCCGCGCTTCTACCCGAAACCCGCGCTTACTTCAACCCGTTTGCGGACTCGTTTACGGACGCGCCTTGCCCCGAGCAACGGGAGGCGCGCGGATGCGACAACAGGAGCCAGTCACGGCACCAGCCGGCCCGGGGACTGGGTCGGCTGGGTTGCGCCGCTTGTATGCGGCCGGTGGGAGGGGACGTCCGCGCCGGCCTTGGGGAAATCAGGAGCCCTGCACGCAGGCCCCGGCAACCGCCTGCTGCTGCAGCCATTCTTTCGGCCATTCCGAAGGCGAGGGAGGGCCGGTAAAGCCTGCGCCTGAAGGGCCGGTGAAGCTTGCGCCGGAAGGCCCGGCGGTGCCGCTGACCGCATCGCGAAGCGCACCGGGGGATACGGCTTCGACGTTTGCCAGCGGCTCGGAAGCGTCCAAGAAAGACTCGGAAGCGTCCATCAAAGGCTGGGAACCATCCGTGAAGGCCTGGGAAGCGTCCGTGAAGGGCTGGGAAGAAGCGGATGCAAGCTGGAGTTCGTCATCGGGAACTTCAACCCATTGGCCCGGCGCGGTCTGTCCCCGCGCGGTCTGTCCCGTCGCGGCGGCTTGGGCGGGTGTTGAACTCGGCAAGCCGGGAATGCCTGGTCTCATGATGGCGCGGTCCACCAGTTGGCCGCCTACGGTCGTTGCGACTTTGCCGCCTACGGTCGTTGCCACTTTGCCGCCTACGGTCGTTGCCACTTTGCCGCCGACTTTCGTTGCCACTCGCGCGCCTTGCGCCTCCGCGTTGTTCCTGATTGCGTTGCCGGCCAGGTCCTTGGTGCCATCCCAAAGCGCGTCGCGGGCGCGGCTCGCCAGCTTGCCGGTGAGGCGGGAACCAAGGGATGAGCGCGTATTCGTGTCATTCGCGCCGGAACCGCCAGAGGAGAATTCCTGTCCGTTCGGCGTAAACCACATCGATTCGGGCGTTTCTTCCGGCATCGGCGCGGCGACAGCAGGCGCAGCGCCTGTTGGTGCCACGCCTGCGTTCGCAAAACTCTGCCGGTAGGGTGCCTGGACGGCGGCCGGAGAACCCGCTGGATGTGCCGGCACCAGACTGCTTTGCGAGAGCGTTTCTCCACCAGGGCCAGCAGCGGAGCGGGCGGCCGGGGAGTCGGCCGGTCCGGAAGAAAGCGAACGCTCGCCGTTGTCCAGGGCCGAAGTGCCGACATCGGAATGTCCGGCTCTTGCCGGCTCCACGCCTTCGGACAGCGCCGGCACGGATTGGGCCACCACGATCCGGAAGTGCTGCGCGACCGGCGGCGTTTCCACCTCGGTGTCTTCCAGAAGCGTGCGGCCATCCAGTCCAATGGCGTCGTTGTAGAACTTGATGTTGGAGTCCTTCTCTATGCGCAGAACGCCGCCTTCCAGAGCGACCCCGGCGAAAAGTCCCTTGGAACGCGCCAGAGCCACAATCTGGTTCTCGAATCGGTTGTCGGTGCCGGCAGCGGCCATGCCGCCCAGTTCGCCCGCGGCGTAGGCGGCATCGGCGCCGATGGTGAACTGCCCGCCGGAGATCGCCTCAACGGCTTTGGGGTCCTTGAACACGATTAGCAATTGCGACAGGGACACGCCGAACTGGAGTCCGAAGCTGCCGCTGGTGATGCGCACGAATGCCGGTTTGCTCCAATCTCCGGAGTCAAGCCGCTTGGCCAGGACGCCGCGCCCATGCTTCACTCCGCCGAACAGCCCAACCTTGACGAACTCGGGAAACACCGCTACCGCGTAGGCGTCATTGAGCACATTGTGCGCTTCCTCGTCCAGCGAGCCGCGTATTTCCTGGAGGATGGATGCGGCGTGCATCATCCGGTCGTCCAGCTTCTTGTCGGCGAGCAGTGGGACGGCAAGCAGGAACAGGGCCAGCCCAACGGCTGCTTTGCGAATCATGATTGCCCCTCTGGCATTTTCGATTTGCTAAATATACACATATTCATTGACTTGTCAATATTCTCTGTATTGTTTGTTAGGAATGGGCGGATTGGCAGCACCGAGAACAAGTGATCTGGCCGGTTTTGCGGACGGCCTTGTTCGGAGGGAACGCGGCGGAGGATCAGGAAGCCAGGGCGAAGATTGCAAGGATCCGTGAGTACCATTGACCTGTTTCCCGGGTGATAGAGGGGCGCAGGCAATGAAGCAGCGAGGCGGCCGGCGCGCCAACGAATTGGGGATGATGGTGGACATCTCTCACTCCTCGGAAGCCACGGCGATGGATGCGATTGAAGCGTCGGCGGCGCCGGTGATCGCCTCGCATTCGGCCGCCAAGGGTGCCTTAGAGCATGAGCGCAACTTGAGCGATGAAGCGCTGCTGGCGATCCGGGACAACGGCGGGGTGGCGCAGATCGTGGCCTTCGATTCCTACCTGCGCCAGCCGCCGCCGGAAAAAATCGCCGCCATGGGCGCGCTGTACCGGGACATGAATCTCAGGAATGCGGCCGATTTCGCCCGCATGTCCACCGAACAGCGCGCGGCCTTCTACACCCGCCTGAGCGAGATTTCCCGCATGCCCCCGCGGGCTTCAGTAAAGGATCTGGTGGATCATGTGGACTACGCGGTGGAACTGATCGGGATCGACCACGTGGGGATTTCATCCGACTTCAACGGCGGCGGAGGCATAGAGGGATGGGACCACGCCGGCGAAACCCTCAACGTAACGATTGAACTCGTGCGCCGGGGTTATTCCGAGGATCAGATCGCCAGGTTGTGGGGAGGCAACCTGCTGCGGGTTATGGAAGCGGTCGAGTCCGTGGCCGCCCACGCCAAGTCAGCCGTGGCGGCCCAATCAGAGCGGTAGCGACCCTCCGCTGTCTTCTCTCTTGAGGGTTTGCGGGTCCACGTTCTCGAGCATGCCTTCGCTCAACACCTGAACTCTCTGTTCCGCCTCCTTGAGCACCGCCTGACAGCGCCGTGTCAGTTCCACGCCGCGCTCGAACTGCTTGATCGCCTCGGCCAGCGGCAAATCGCCCTTCTCCAGGCGGATCACGATCTGCTCCAGGTCCTTGAGTGACTGCTCCAGGCCCTGCACGCCTTGCGCCGCTTTCTCCTCGCTCATTCGCTCAATTCCTCCATGGCCGCATTGTAGCCTCGGGTGGCGCCAGCAGCGGAATAGCGCGAAGGCGCCGGCATTTCGGGGTGCAGCAAGTGGAGTTTAGCGCATGTTCTCCCTGGCCCGGCGGTCGAGTTCCTCGGGGCTGAGGGTTTCCTGGTACGTGGCGATGGTCCAGACATTGCCCGACGCATCGCGTACGGCGGCGCTTCGGTCGCCGTAGAACATGTCTTCGGGTTCCTGCACGGAGGTAGCGCCGGCCGCCAAGGCCTTTGCGTAGGTGGCGTCGGCGTCTTCCACATAGAGATAGATTACGCAGGGCATCGCCGGGTAGTCGTCCTGCGCCCTGCCCATCATCGCATGGGAATCGCCGATCAGCACTTCGGCGTGTCCTGTTTTCTCGTCCTGGCTGGGCATCCGCTCCTTTTCGATGGCGCCGAATGCGGCGGTAACGAAGTCCAGCAGTTCGTCCACATCGGGCACGACCATGTACGGGGTTACCGTGTGGTAACCCTCGGGAATGTAGCTTGCGGGCATCGGGCGCTCCTTTGCAGTCGCTATGGGCTGAGGTGTGCGGCGAGGTTATCCTCAGGTCACGCCCGGGGCAAGTGTGCGCGCGCATTGCGGCAGTCAGTCAGAGTAGAAGACAGAGAGACCTAGCCCCTCCTCGGCCCTGCCTGCCGGGAGACGCATGAATACATGCGTGTAGCTTGGTTCCGGCATCCTGCCTTCAACACTCCCGACAGGCAGGGCCGAGGAGGGGCTACCGCAGCAGTGCGACAGGGGAGTGGTGCGGGATTCATCCGCTGGGCAGGGCTCCTGGGCGGGGCTCCTTCTGGAGAGTAGCGGGGAAGGTGCTACAATCTGCATCGTTATAAGGAAATGGCTTCGCAAGGAGGCACGAAATGGACATGGGTTACACGATTGACACCGCGGCTGCGGCCGCAGAATTGCAGGAAGCGGGCTTGGACCAACAGGCCGCCATGGCGATTGTCGGGCTGGTTGCCCGCTCCGATTCCCGGCTGGCCACCAAGGCCGACCTCGAAGCGTTGCGCGGTGCGAACAAGGCGGACCTCGAGTTATTGCGGCTGGCGACCAAGGCGGATCTCGAAGCGTTGGGCCAAGCGGTGGAGTCCAGAATTGAATCGCTGCTCGTCCTGATTGAGACCAACCACGCGGCAACCAATTCCCGGATTGATTCGCTGCGTTCTGAAACCAAATCCGATATTGGTTCGCTGCGTTCTGCAACTAAATCCGATATTGGTTCGTTGCATTCTGAAACCAAATCCGACATTGGTTCGCTGCGTTCCGAAACCAAATCCGAAATTGGTTCGTTGCGAAGAGACATGGACACGCGATTCGATGCGGTGGACACGCGATTCGACTCAGTGGAGAAGCGGTTTTCTGCACTCCAGTGGGTGATTGGCCTGATCATGGCGCTGCAGTTGGCCATGGCCGCCAGAATGTTCGGCATACTTTGATTTTCGCGGGCGCATGGCAGCGCCGGAACGGTTGCCGAGGCGCCGCTGTTGGAGCAGCCGCTTGCGTGGCATTCCGGCAAATCCGGTCCGGTGCTAGAATGCCGAAAGTTTTATTTCCCAACTGGAATCGGAGCCAGAAATGACCCTGAAAGACACCCAAACGGAACAGAATCTCAAAGACGCTTTTGCCGGAGAGTCGCAGGCGAATCGCCGCTATCTCTACTTCGCCGCCAAGGCCGACGTGGAGGGTTACAACGATGTGGCGGCCGTATTTCGGTCCACTGCCGAGGGCGAGACAGGCCATGCCCATGGCCACCTCGATTACCTCAAGGCAACGGGCGATCCGGCCACCGGCAAGCCCATCGGCGGCACCGCAGACAACCTGGCGGCGGCCATTGCCGGCGAAACCTATGAATACACCGACATGTATCCCGGCATGGCCCGGACCGCGCGTGACGAGGGCTTCGAAGAGATCGCCGATTGGTTCGAGACGCTGGCCAAGGCCGAGCGCAGCCACGCCAACCGCTTCCAGAAGGCGCTCGACAGCCTGGACGGCTGAGTGGCGGGATACTCCGCGCTCGGCCACTCGAACGACCGGCTGTCTGGCTGCTCGCCCCTCCGGCAGCCCCCCCGTCCGGCAGCTCGCCCGCTCGAACGCCTGTCCGCTCGAACGCCCGTCCACCGTGCCTCCCTGTCCAAAGCCCGCTTCCGCCCGCACGGAAGCGGGCTTGATGCTGCGCATTATCTGAATACGGCATGACCGAAACCGCATCCGGCACTGTCGATCGCAGTATCGACTGGCGCTCGCCGGACTACTACGACGAATCAGCGCTCCTCGACGAGATGGAGCGGGTGTTCGACATCTGCCACGGCTGCCGCCGCTGCTTCAACCTGTGCAACGCCTTTCCGCTGCTGTTCGACGCCATTGACGAGTCCGACAGCGGCGAACTGGATACCACGCCCAGGACGGTGTACTGGGACGTGGCCGAGCAGTGCTATCTCTGCGACATGTGCTATCGGGTCAAGTGCCCCTATGTGCCGCCGCATCCCTTCATGCTGGATTTCCCGCGCCTGATGCTGCGCGCCAAGGCCCAGAACTGGCGCAAGAATGGCGCGCGGCTACGCGACCGGCTGCTGGCCGCTCCGCGCACCGTGGGCCGTCTGGCCGGGATACCGGTGGTGGCGCAAGCCGTCAACGCCTTCAACCGCAACCCGGCGGCCCGAGCCGCCCTGGAAAAAACCGTAGGCATCAGCCGCCGCGCGCCGCTGCCCGATTACCGCAGGCCCAGGGGAAGGCGCGCCCGAAGCAAGGCGAAAGGCGAAGTGCTGGTGTTCGCCACATGCTACGGCGACTATCACGGCCCGGAAATCATCGATGACCTGTTTGCGGTGCTGGCTCACAACGGAATCAGCGCCACGATGATGGAGGCCGAGGCTTGCTGCGGCATGCCGAAGCTGGAACTGGGCGACCTTGAAGGCGTGGAGGCGTTGATGCGCAGGAACCTTCCGGCCCTGGCCGAGCACGCCCGCGGCGGCGGAACCATACTGGCGCCAATTCCGTCCTGCGCGCTGATGCTCCAGCAGGAGCTCCCGGAAATGTTCCCGGAAGACGAAGACGTAAGGATCGTTGGCGAGAGCGCGCGCGATCCCATGCACTACCTGTGGCTGCGCAACCGCTCCGGGGGACTGGAAGGGCAGATCAGGAACAGCCTGGGAAGAGTGATGTACCACGCTCCCTGCCACACGCAGGTGCAAAACTTCGGACTCAAGACGCCGGAGATGCTGAAACTTGCGCCCGATACGACCGTGGAAACCATCGAGCGCTGCTCCGGTTTCAACGGCGTCTACGGCGTGCGCGTGGAGTCGCGCGACGCTTCGGAGAAGATCGCCAGGGCGGCGGTCCGCGCGGCCACCGACGGCGAGTGGGACCATTTCACCAGCGATTGCCCGCTGGCTGGCCGGCAGATCCTCAACGGGCTGGCCCGCACCACCGATTACCGCCATCCCGTAAGCCTGCTGCGCCAGGCTTACGGCTGCTGAAACGCGGCCATGCCCGGGCCAATCCGCCGGTCCGACCTCATGGGCCTGGAGCAATACGCCGAGCGGCGCGAGGCCTTCCGCGCGCGCGTCCTCGAGCACAAGAAGCACCGCCGCGTCGCGGTGGGCGAGCACGTAACGCTGCTGTTCGAGGACCGCCTGACCATCCAGTACCAGCTGCAGGAGATGCTGCGCGTGGAGCGAATCTTCGAGCCTGCGGGCATCAAGGAGGAGCTGCAAACCTACAACCCGCTCATTCCCGATGGCAGCAACCTCAAGGCTACCATGCTGATCGAATACGAGGATCCGGCCGTGCGCCGCTCGGAGCTGGCAAAGCTGGTCGGCATCGAGGACGCCGTATGGATGCAGGTTCGCGGCCACCCGCGTTCCGTGGCGATTGCCGATGAGGACCTCGAACGCTCCGAGGCGGACAAGACCTCCGCGGTGCACTTCCTGCGCTTCGAGTTCTCCGAGCCCGCCATTGCCGCGCTGCGGGCTGGCGCGGCGCTGGCGGTGGGCGTGGACCATCCGCGTTACAATCACCGCATCCAGTCGCTTCCTGATTCCGTACGACTGACCTTGCTCAAAGATTTCCTGAGTCCGTGAAAGCCGCCTATCGCGCTGACGACATTGAAGTTCTCAGCGGTCTTGACCCCGTGCGCCGCCGGCCGGGGATGTTCACCGACACCGCGCGCCCCAACCACCTGGCCCACGAGGTGATCGACAACAGCGTGGATGAGGCGCTGGCCAGCAAGTGCAGCCGCATCAGCGTGACCCTGCACGAGGACGGCTCGCTGGCGGTGGAGGACGACGGTCGCGGCATGCCCGTGGATATCCACGAGGAGACGGGCCTGAGCGGAGTGGAGCTGATTCTTACCCGCTTGCATGCCGGGGCGAAGTTTTCGCGCGGACAGTACCGCTATTCCGGGGGGCTGCACGGCGTGGGCGTGTCGGTAGTCAACGCCCTGTCCAGTCGTCTCGAAGTGCAAGTGCGGCGCGAGGGCCGCGAATGGCGCATGGAATTCGTCCACGGGGAAACCCGGCGCGCGCTGGAGGCGGTGGGCAACGTCGCCAGGGGCAACACCGGAACCTGGCTGCGGTTCTGGCCGGACCCGGAGTATTTCTCCAAGGCCAGTTTCCATGTTGCGTCATTGAAGCGCCTGCTGCGCGCCAAGGCCCTGCTTTGCCCTGGCTTGCAGGTGTCCCTCACCGTCGAGGCCGAGGACTGGAACGAGGAATGGCATTACCAGGACGGGCTCGGCCAGTATCTCGAAGAGCAGATGGGCGAAGCCGAGCGCCTGCCGGCCGAGCCCCTGCGCTTCTCCCGACTGGACGAGGAGGATCGGGCGCTGGACTGCGTGGTGCAGTGGTCGGGCGAGGGTGCCAAGCTGATCGAGGAGAGCTACGTGAACCTGGTGCCCACGCCGCGCCATGGCACGCACGTGAACGGCCTGCGCAGCGGCCTCACCGAGGGACTGCGGGAATTCTGCGAGTTCCACAAGCTGCTGCCGCGCGATGTGAAGATTGCGCCGGCTGACGTGTGGGGCGGAGTGAACTTCGTGTTGTCGGTGAAGCTGGCCGAGCCGCAGTTCGCCGGTCAGATGAAGGAATCGCTGGCGTCGCGCGACTGCGCCGCGTTCACCGCCGAAGCCGTGAAGAGCGGCATGGCCCTGTGGCTGAACCAGCATTCCGAGGTGGGCGAGCGCATCGCCCGCCAAGCCATTGCCGCCGCGCAGCAGCGCATCAAGGCTTCGCGCAAGGTGGCGCGGCGCACTCCGGTGGCCGGTCCCGCGCTACCCGGGAAGCTGGCCGATTGCACCAGCACCGTGCCCGATGACTGCGAAATCTTCCTCGTGGAGGGCGACTCCGCAGGCGGTTCGGCGCGTCAGGCCCGGCACCGCGAGTACCAGGCGGTGCTGCCGCTGCGAGGCAAGATCCTCAATACCTGGGAAGTGGACTCGGCCGACGTGGTCTCCTCCCAGGAGGTTCACGACATCGCCGTGGCGCTGGGGGTCACGGCGGGCGACGCCGACCTGGGCGCCTTGCGCTATCACAAGGTGTGCATCCTGGCGGACGCCGATTCCGACGGGCGGCACATCGCCACGCTGATATGCGCCCTGTTCGCCCGCCACTTCCCGGAGCTGGTGAAGCAGGGCCATGTGCATGTGGTGATGCCGCCGCTGTACCGCCTGGACATCGGCAAGGAAACGCACTACGCGCTCACCGAGCAGGAGCGCGACGCGGTCCTGCGCCGCGCCGGCAAACGCAAGGTTTCCGTAACGCGCTTCAAGGGACTGGGCGAAATGAGCGCGAAGCAGTTGCGCGAGACCGCCATGGCGCCGGACACCCGCCGGCTGGTCTGCCTGGAAATGGACCAGGCCGAGGACGCCTTTCCGGTGCTGGACATGCTGCTGTCGAAGAAGCGCGCCGCGGACCGCCGCGCCTGGCTGGAAGACAAGGGCGATCTCGCCGCCCACTGATGGCCGGCCCGCAGCTCAAGCTGGTGCCTCGGGACAGCGCCGAGGCGCGCCCGCTGGCCGAGTATGCGGAGCAGGCGTACCTGGATTACTCCATGTACGTGATCCTCGACCGGGCTCTGCCGCACCTGAGCGACGGGCTCAAGCCGGTGCAGCGGCGCATTGTCTACGCGATGAGCGAGCTCGGCCTGGCCGCCACGGCCAAGCCGCGCAAGAGCGCGCGCACCATTGGCGACGTGATCGGAAAGTTCCATCCGCACGGCGACGCGGCCTGTTACGAAGCCATGGTGCATCTGGCCCAGCCTTTCGCCTATCGCCATCCGCTGGTGGACGGTCACGGCAATTTCGGCGCGGTGGACGACCCCAAGTCGTTCGCGGCGATGCGCTACACCGAGGCGCGTCTGACGGCCTATGCGCAAACGCTGCTGGCGGAACTGGATCAGGGCACGGTCGAGTGGGCCGACAACTTCGACGGCACGCTCAAGGAGCCGGAGTTGTTGCCCGCGCCGCTGCCGAATCTGCTCGTAAACGGGTCTTCCGGCATCGCCGTGGGCATGTCCACCGACATACCGCCGCACAACCTGCGGGAACTGGCGGCCGTGGTGGAGCGGCTCGCCAGACAACCCAGGCTCAGCCTGCGCACGCTGTGCAGCCTCGTTCCGGGACCCGATTTCCCCACCGGCGGGGAGCTGATCACCCCGCGCGAGGAACTGAAGGAGATCTATCGCAAGGGGCGCGGCGTGATGCGTCTGAGAGCTTCGTTCACGCGCGAGGATTCTTCGATCGTGATTCATGAACTGCCCTGGCAAGTGTCCGGCAGCCGGGTATTGGAGCAGATCGCCCGGCAGATGAACGCCAAGCGCCTGCCCATGCTGGAGGGCCTGCGCGACGAAAGCGATCACGAGAACCCGGTGCGCCTGGTTCTGACGCCCCGTTCCTCGCGCGTTGACATGGACGCGTTGATGGCGCACCTGTTCGCCACCACCGACCTGGAGCGCTTCGTGCGCGTGAACCTCAACGTGATCGGCCAGGACGGGCGCCCGCGGGTCCGCGACCTGCGCGGGCTACTGCTGGAATGGCTCGCTTTCCGCCGCGCCACGCTGCGCCGCCGCCTCGCTTACCGCGAGGACCAGGTCTCGCAGCGTCTGCATGTGCTCGAAGGCTTGATGATCGCCTATCTCAACCTGGACGAGGTCATCCGGATCGTGCGCTACGAGGACGACCCCAAGGCGCGGCTGATGGAAACCTTCAACTTGAGCGCCGAGCAAGCCAACGGCATCCTCAATATCCGCCTGCGCAACCTGGCGCGAATCGAGGAAGAGAAGCTGCTGGCCGAACAGGAAGAACTCGAGGCCGAACGCGACGAGTTGCGGACCATGCTGGCCGATTCCGCGAAGTTCGACGAGCTGATGATTTCCGAGTTTCGGGAACTTGCGAAAACGCATGGCGACGAGCGCCGTACCCGGATCGTGGACGACGCGCCGGCGGCGCAGGCGTTTCAGGAGGAGGACGTGACGCCGGCCCAGGCGCTCACCGTGGTGCTGTCCCGCCACGGTTTCGCCCGCGCCGGCAAGGGGCACGAACTCGACAGCGCGGCCTTGAGCTTTCGCCCGGGGGACGAGTTGCTCGGCGGTCTGCCCTGCAAGTCGAACCAGCAGGTGGTGTTTCTGAGCAACGATGGGCGCGTCTACACGCTTCTGGCGCACAGCCTGCCGTCGGCGAGGACGCTGGGAGAACCGCTTTCCAGCCGCTTCAACGTGGCCGACGGGGCCACCTGGAGCGGCCTTATGGGCGGCCCCCCGGAGCGACGCTGGCTGATCTGCGCCACCGGGGGGCATGGTTTCGTCGCCGCATTGGGCGGGCTGTATACCCGTTCGCGCGTCGGCAAGGCCTTCCTGAAACTTGCTGAAGAGTCGGAACCCATGCAGCCGGCGCCCGTGCCGGACCCGGACAGCCGGGTGGCGGCCGTTTCCAGCGCCGGGCGCCTGCTCCTGTTCCCGCTGGCGGAACTGCCGGAGGCGGCCGGGGGGCGGGGCGTGCTGCTTATGAAACTCGGTGAAGGCGAGAACCTGCGCGCGGCAATCGTGATCGGCGCGCGCGACCGCCTGGTAGTGCACTGCGGCCAACGCAAAATGACCTTGCGCGGTCAGGCGCTGGAAAAATACGCCGGCAAGCGCGCCTTGCGCGGGCGCCTGCTGCCGCGCGGATGGCATAACAACGTGACCCGGCTGGCGCGTGATCCCTTTCGCGGCGGCTGATCGCGGCCGTTGATCCTGGCGGCTGATCGCGGCGGTTGATCGCGGCGGTTGATCGCGGCCGTTGATCCTGGCGGCTGATCGCGGCGGTTGATCGCGGCGGTTGATCGCGGCAGGGCAGGTAATATCGCCGCAATGCGGCGGAGGCAGCGGAGAATGCACAAGTGAACGGCGAACTCCACGGCGTGCTCGATAGCGCGCTGGAAGAAAACGCAAGCCGGGCGCGCTCGTGCCTGCAACGATTCGCCCTCGGCACGCAGGGACACTTCATTGGCGGAAGCCCCCGCGATGGGCTTTCGGGCGAAACCTTCGCCAACCATAGTCCGGCGGCCGGCTCGTTTCTCAATCATGTGGCCGCCGGCAACGAGGCGGACGTGGATGCCGCCTGCAACGCGGCCCGCGACGCCTTTCCTGGCTGGGCCGCGCTGTCCGGCGAGCGCCGCGCTGCCCTGCTGCACGGCATTGCCGACGCCATCGAAGCGCGTTCCGAGGAGATCGCATTGGTCGAGTCCATGGACACCGGCCAGGCGTTGCGCTTTACCGCCAAGGCGGCCCTGCGGGGCGCTCGCAATTTCCGCTTCTTCGCCGACCTTGCGCCCGAAGCGCGCAAGGGGCCGTCGCTGCCCGCCAGCGAGCATGCCAACTATGTCTCGCGCCAGCCCATCGGCCCGGTCGGAGTGATCACGCCCTGGAACACGCCCTTCATGCTGTCCACCTGGAAGATCGCGCCGGCGCTGGCCGCCGGCTGCACGGTGGTCCACAAGCCGGTCGAATGGAGCCCGCTGACCGCGCAGTTGCTGGTGGAAATCTGCGCGCAAGCCGGGTTGCCCTCCGGCGTTCTGAATACCGTGCAGGGCATCGGAGAGCAGGCGGGGCGGGCGCTCACCGAGCACGAAGCCATCCGCGCCATCGCCTTTGTGGGCGAGTCGGCCACCGGCGCGCGGATCATGGCCCAGAGCGCGCCCACGCTCAAGCGCGTGCATTTCGAACTGGGCGGCAAGAACCCGGTGATCGTGTTCGAGGACGCCGACCTGAAGCGCGCCCTGGATGCCGTAGTGTTCATGATCTACAGCCTCAACGGCGAGCGCTGCACATCGTCCAGCCGACTGCTGGTGCAGGAATCCATCCACGACCGGTTCGTCGCGCGCGTCGCGCAGCGGGCGAACAATATTCGCGTGGGTCATCCGCTGGGTCCAAACACCGAAGTGGGGCCGCTGATACATCCCGCTCACCTGGAGAAAGTGACTTCCTACTTCGGCGTAGCCCGGGAGGAAGGCGCAACCATCGCCGCCGGCGGGTCGCGGGCAGAACTTCCCTGGCCGGGGCACTATGTAAAGCCGACGCTGTTTACCGGCGCACGAAACGGCATGCGGATTGCGCAGGAGGAGATTTTCGGACCGGTGCTTACCGCCATTCCGTTCCGCGATGGAGCCGACGCCCTGGCGCAGGCCAATGACAGCCGCTACGGGTTGGCGGCGTACCTGTGGACTGGCGATGCCGAACGCGCGCAGCGGCTGTCGGAAGCGCTGGAGGTGGGTATGATCTGGGTGAATTCGCAAAATGTCCGCCATCTGCCCACGCCTTTCGGAGGCATGAAAGCCAGCGGCATCGGACGCGACGGCGGCGACTACAGTTTCGATTTCTATATGGAAACCAAGAACGTGAGCGTGGCCAAAGGCGAGCACCGAATCCCGCGCCTGGGCGTCGGCTGATCGCCGAGACACCGAAGCTCCCAAGCCCCGAGCCCTGAGGCACCCGAGCACTGAAGCACCCAAGCACTGAAACCCTGAAACCCTGAAACCCTGAAGCACCCAAGCCCGAGCGATCCAAGGAGGCGCATACGCATATGCTGATCATTACCCAGGAACCCTGGCACGTAGAGACCGCCGGCGAGCGGCTTACTGCTTTGGCGGAAGCAGCCCGCCTGCAGTTCGGAGAGATCGGGGGCGCCTTGCTGTTGCTGCCCCTGGGCGAGGCCGGGCCGAAGCGCCTGCGTTCCGAGCAGGAAGCGCTGGCCGACATCGCCGGCGCAGCCAGCCGTCTTGGCCTCTACATCGCCGGCGCCGCGCCGATGATCGCGGCGCACTCGGACAAGCCGCAAACCGTGGGCTTTGTGGTGGGACCGAACGGCGACGCCGTGCTGCGCTGCCCCAAGATCACCCCGGATTTTCTCGAAGGCTTCACCGATACCGCCTGCGAATTGGGGCGCCCGGCCGAGTTGCCCGTTGCCGATACCCCCCTGGGTAGGCTGGGCCTGCTCGCTGGAGAGGACGTGCTGTATTCGCACTATGCGCGCGTGCTGGTCTACAACGGCGCCGAAGTGCTTCTGAACCCCTGCCGCGAGCGCCGCGACGCGGGCTTCGAGAGCCGCCAGCGGGCGCGGCGCACGCGCGCTTACGAGAGTTCCGCCTACGTGGCTGTGGCCAGTCCGCGCTCGCTTTCCGGCGGCGAAGTCGACGTGCGGTTGCCGTGCGCTTCGGCGCTGTATCTGCACGACGAGCAGAACTACGAGGCGGCCGGGCAGGGCGAGAGCTTCCTGGCTCCGGACTTCAGCATCCAGTACCTGCGCCGCAAGCGCTCCACGCTGTTCATGAACCAGCCCGTGTACCTGCGCAGCATGCTGTATGCGCCCGGCTACCGGCAGGCCGCCGCGGCGGATGCCGCCGCCATGGCCGCGCGGCCCATGCCGGAAACACGTGCGGGCTGGCGTGCGGAGGCCGAACGGCGCATCGCCGCGCAGCGCGCGGGCGCGCAAGCCGGCGCCAATCGCATTGGCGGCCCCCGCGAAGACCAGTATTCGGCGCTGCTGGTGCAAAACGAATTCCGCGTCATCCACATGGACACGCCGAATCCCGAGGAAATTCGTCGGAAAAACCTGGACGAGGCCATCGGTCTGGCAGCGCGCAGCGCGTTCATTCCGAACGTTCGGCTGGTCTGTTTTCCGGAGTTCTTCATGACCGGCTCCGGCGGCTTCGGCAAACGCACGCCGAAGACGCTGGAGCGCATCGCAATCACCTATCCGGGGCCGGAAACGGACGTATTGAGCGAATTCGCCCGGAAGAACCACGTTTATGTGGCCGGCTCCACCTTCGAGAAGGACCCGCGCTTCCCCGAGCGCGTCTTCAACTCCGCTTTCATCCTCAACGATTCGGGCGATTTCATCCTTCATTACCGCAAGCTGCATTGCGCCGACATCTGGGGGCAACTGCCCGACACCACGCCCGGCAGCATCTATTCGAGGATCGTGGAGGAACTCGGCTACGACGCGCTGTTCCCGGTGGTGGACACGCCGCTGGGCAAGCTGGCCGCCATGGTGTGCTTCGACCACACCGTGCCCGAGACCGCGCACATGCTGGCCAAACGCGGCGCGGAAGTGATCATCCACTGCACCTCCGACCCGCACGGCGCCGGCCGCCGCCCCTGGGAGGAGTGCCGCATGACCCGTGCCCACGATGCCGGCGCCTACATCCTCGCGCCTCGGCCCGGCGGCGAGTATTTCGACCCGCACGCGGTGCATCCGGGCACATTCCTGCGCGGCTACACCCGCATCATCAGCTACGATGGCCGCCTGCTGGGCGAGGCCGATACCTCCGGCAAGGTCAGCTTCCAGGCCAACCTCGACCTGGCCGAGTTGCGCCGCTACCGCGCCAAGTCCTCGGCCAACATGCTGATCTGGGACGAGCCGCGCAGCTACGTCGATTGGTACGAGAAGGGTCACGGCCTGCCCGGCGACCTCTGGGCGGGCGATCCTCAGCAGAACCCGTATGCGAACTTCGCCGCCATGCAGGCTTCGCTGGACCGCTTCTACGCCGAAGGCGTCTACCTGCGCCCCGGCACCTCCCGCAAAGGCGCCGAAACCGACGCCCGCAGCCTGATCTAGCCTCTTCCCCCGGAAATGCTTGCTGCCGCGGTACCCCCTTATGCGTTCCTAATATAATCCCCGCCACGCGCCCGTAGCTTAGCCTGGATAGAGCATCTGGCTACGAACCAGAAGGTCGGGAGTTCGAATCTCTCCGGGCGCGCCACTTCCCCGGGGAAGTCAGATTACACCCGGAACGTCTTGCTCACCGATGCGCTTCGCGGGGAGTGCTATACTACGCCGCATATGGCAGCAGCAATCCTGCGGCTGCCGAACTTCAGGTGACAACACAAGGAGGTTGCCATGGAACTGGATCAAGACACCTTGCAGATGGCGCACGACATCGAATCTGCCGGTCTGGAGCGCAAGCCCGCGGAAGCCATATCCCGCGCCATTCATCAACATGGCAGACAACTCGCCACCAAGGCGGATGTCGAACGTCTTGAGAAGTCGACCGGAGAGCGCTTTGATCGACTCGAGAAGTCCACCAACGAGCGCTTCGGTCAGATTGAGATGCGGCTTAACCAGATGAACGTGACCATCATCGGATTCGGGAGCGCGCTGATCCTTACGCTGATCGGCGGGTTTGTTACCCTGGCGTTCGCGATCTTAACGAACGCAGGGCCTGGCGCACCCGCCTGAACCTGATTCGCCAGGGCCCGTCCCTGAACGCTGCAATTCGCACTTACCCGGGACGAAGCGGCTGCTGTAGCCCCTCCTCGGCCCCGCCTTCCGGGAGTGTTGGAGGCAGGATGCCGGAACCAAGCTCCATGGATGGATTCATGCGTCTCCCGGAAGGCGGGGCCGAGGAGGGGCGGGGTCCGCACACCCGCACAGCATCCGCACACCCGCACAGCGAATTTGGCAAGCGCAAGCGTCCCCGCGTGTATACTCGCGAAAAGGAGGGGTTTAAATGAGCGGCAGTTCCGGCTACATCAACCGACGCACGATATTGGGTTCCATGGCTGCGGCGTTTTCGGCCGCGGTGACTTCACGCCGGGCGCGCGCATCCGGGGACCGACCGCCTTCGCTGCCGTATGACGTCGAGCCGCGCGGCACCATAGGCATACAGGAGCGCTTGCCCAAACTGGACCTGGAGAGTCGGCATGAGTTCCTCACCGGCTTCCGTGCCTGGGCCCAGGGACCGCTGGGAAGGGCCGCGCAGGAACGCGCAAACGCCATCTTCAAGGCCGAGGGGATCGATCCCGATGGGGATGTTCCGCTGGAGCGCATCCAGGAAGTCCTTGCAGGCGACCCGGTGGTGGGCGCCAGCGTTCGCTACTGGATTACCGGGCAGCAGCAGTGTTGGAAGATGCTTCAGGACGAGTTTCACGCCAATGCCGAGGCCTACATGGCCGAACTGGCCGCCGCTGACAAGGCCGGGCCGGGCTCGGTAACGCTGGACCCCGACTTCAAGGTGCCGGCATACGCCTCGCACGAGATCCACATCCAGCCGGGCGGCTACGTGGGCGATCCCTTCGCCGGCTACATCTATCACTATGGCACCAATCACTTCCGGCTGGGAGGCAACGACCAGGACCAGCGGCAGAAGCTGGTCGCTTCCATATTGGAACCGCCGGAAGATGGCCGCCTGCTCCGCATCCTCGACCTCGGCTGTGGCCCCGGCCGGCTCACCGTTGCGCTGAAAGACCGCTTTCCGAACGCGGAGGTGTGGGGCGTGGACGTTTCCGGCCCGATGGTCCGCTACGCGCACATGCGCGCGGCTGATATGGGCAGGGACGTGCATTTCGTACAGGCTCTGGCGGAACAGACCGGTTTTCCCGATGGCCATTTCGACGCAGTGATCGCCTACATCCTCTTTCACGAAGTGCCAGCGTCCGCAACCCACGCGATCGTCAAGGAAGTGCATCGCATTACCCGCCCGGGCGGCGTGTTCCAGCCCATTGACTTTCCCTCCGACCAGCAGCGCCCGCCGAACCCCTATCGCCGTTTCCGCCGCTGGTGGGATCTTCGCTGGAACAACGAGGTGTGGCGGGACGAGTTCCAGGCGCTTGATTTTTCAACCGAGATCGCCAACACCGGGTTTGCGGTGCGCGACTCCAAAAAGGGCCTTGGATTTCTCGGGTCCATACACGCCACGCGGAACGCGTGACAGCCCGCGCGGCCGCGTACCATGAACTATTCGTTCCCATCAGAACGGGGAGAAAACCTGATGACCAACCGCTATAAAGCACTTCCGATTTGTCTGGCCGTAGCCGCGGCAATCCTGTTTGGACCTGCACAGGTCAACGTCGCGTTCGGGCAGGAGGCCATGCTTGAGGAAATCGTGGTGACCGCGCGGAAACGCGAAGAGGCGATCCAGGACATTCCACTGTCGATCACGGCCTTTACCGCGGAGGAATTGCAAAAGCGCAATATCCAGGAAATGCGCGACATCGCGCTGTTCACGCCCGGGTTCAATTACGAGGACTTCGGCGGCCAGGGCGGGACCACGCCGGTCGTGCGCGGCGCCACGCAAGTCTCGATATTGCAGTCCGGCGAGCAAAACGTATCGGTTTTCTTCGACGGTGTATATCTGCCGCGCAGCTACGTGACCGACCTCGGCTTCGCCAATATGGAGCGCGTCGAAGTGGTGAAGGGCCCGCAAAGCGCCCGCTACGGACGCAACGCCTTCATGGGAGCGATCAACTACATTCCCAGGAGGCCTGGCGATGAGTGGGATGTTCAGGGACAGGCCGTGGCCGGCAATCATTCGCGTTACGACTGGGCCGGCACGGTGTCCGGGCCGATTGTTCCCGGTCTGGTTTCGGTGCTCGCCGGCTACGACTACTCGGAGTTTGACGGCACCTGGGAGAATACCCACCCGTACGCGGACATCGATTTCTCGCAAGGCACCAACGGTAAGCTGGGCGGACACGAGCGCGCGGTGGCCAGTCTGGCCTTGCGCGTTACACCCAACGATGCCTTCACCATCGACCTTGCGTACTACGATTACGACTTCGACCGGGAACATCGAGCCCAGAACTTCTTCGCCGAGTTGGGCGCCGACAGCCAGTTTTTGAACTGCGGCCAGTGGAATCCGGATGTCCGTCCGGCGGGTAGGCGCGGTTTTGGCTATGGCGGCCGGTGGTGGCGGCTGTATTGCGGGGAGCTTTGGGTCGATAACATCCCTACCGATCCGAGAGGATACGCCCGCCAGTTGAACGCGCAGTTTACGCGGGGCTCGGTCAACTGGGCCGTCAGCGATTCGGTAGCCGTGGAGTACATCTACGGCCAACTGGAAGCGGATTCGAAGACGCTGGGCTACAAGGACCTCTTGCCCGGTTGCCCCTTCGCTACCCCTCCGTTGCCTGGCTGCATTTTTGAAAGCGGCCCGATAGGCGACTTCGAGGTGGATTCCCACGAAATCCGGGTTTCCTGGGACACCGGCGGACCATTGAGCGCTGCCGCCGGATACTTCTACACGAAAAGCCGGGACTTCTATACCGCCAACTTCACCGGCCTGTGGCCCCTGACTGCGGTTCCCACGGAGCCGGTGGACATACTGGACCAGTCGGCCTTCATTTTCTACGTGCAGTTGAGGCGTCTTGAGAACAGGAACAAGACCACCTCCCCGTTCGCCGAAATCAGCTATGCGTTCATGGACGATCGGGCGCGCATTGGCGTGGAGGCGCGCTACTCGAATACCGACAAGTTCGAGGGAAATCAGCCGTCCCCGGGTATCGGCGGAAATCTGGAGTTCGGAGGGGTGGTGCTGGAGGACGAGTTCTCCTCGTTCACCCCACGCATTACGCTGGAGTACGACGTCAGCGACGACCGGCTGCTGTTCGTATCGATCGCAAAGGGCGTCAAGCTGGGCGGTTTCAATGCCGCATCCGTTCGCGAGGAGGACCGCACCTTTGACGAGGACCAGAACTGGACCTACGAAATCGGCTCCAAGAACATCCTCATGGACGGGCGGCTGCGCTTGAACGGTTCGCTGTTCTGGATCGAATGGTCGGACGTGCAGATCCGGGCGCAGGACCCGGGCAACCTGGACGACTTGTCGCTTTCGCTGATCGCCAATCTTGGGGATGTGAGCTCCAAGGGTTTTGAAGTGGAGGCCGCCTATGCGTTGTCTGCGAATCTGACCGTCAGCGGGTCCGCCTATTTCGGCGATGCCAAGTACAAGGAAGGGACTCTGGACAAGCGGTGGGGGGGGGTACCCTCGGTTTGCGACGACATCGTGTGCCCGATCGATGGCCACGTGGGCGGCAACCAGATGCAACGCCAGTCGAAGTGGCAGGCCACATTCGGGGCCGAATGGCGTGACGAGCTGGCGGTGGGCTTCGCCGAGGAGTACTTCATCCGCTACGATTCCGCGTATCAGTCCAAACAATACGCGGACGCGATGAACCTGGCCTGGGTGCCCGAGCGCAACATCTCCAACATCAGCATCGGCCTCGTGGGGAGTTGGTACGAGGCGCGCTTGTGGGCTCGCAACCTGTTTGACGAGCAATACGTGTCCGGTGCCACCGTGGGCGTTCCGAACCGGCAATATAACGCCTACCTGGGCGAGCGCCGCACATTCGGCCTGACCTTTCTCGCGAACTTCGACAACTTCGCCAACTGAACGGAGCGCCCATGCCAAGAGGGGGGAGAATAAACTCGCCCTCAGGCAAGATACGGGCTACTCCGGGGGCAGGTACCAAATGGGCGAGGTCCAGGCCATTTCCTGGACGGTCTTGGGGGCATTGTTGTCGCAGGCGTCCGGGCGTTCGTCGGCCGGCAGCGCCACGCACTGCGCCCAGCTCCAGCGCAGTGTGGGCACTTCCACCACGCGCAAGTAATAGTACGAGGCTTCGGACGGATCGAATTCCGGGTCCTCGAACACGGCGCACAAGGAGGTCGAACCGGAGCCGCTCCATTCCCCGGTTTGCAGGTCCGTTTCGCCGGCGCTGTTTTCCTGGTCCGCCACGTCGAACACCTTGTAGCGGGCCTGGCCGGCATCGTCGATCCACCCCTTGATCACCTGAAGTTTCTGCAAGTGAGCCGCGTGCGGATCCTGGATGGCGCTCACGAAGAGTTGGGGCGCGGCGCCGGCCGGTTTCGTGACCAGGCCCGCGCTGAGGTCGCTGCTCATGGGAACGCCCCGGGCATAGCCATGCGCTGCCTTGTCGTCCAGTTCGCAGGCGTTTTCCGCAAAGCTCCAGCCGGAGCGCACAAAGCCGCGGGTGCCGATCTCCCGTTCTTCACAAAACCGCGCAACCACTGGTTCGCCGCTGGACTCGAACCTGGAGATGTAGGACGGAAACATGGCCCCCGAACTCAGGTTCGAGTTATGCGGGATCGCCAGCACGTCGCATCCTTCAACGCCCTCCAGGCACTATTGCCGGGCGAATCGGCCTGGATCGTCTGCTCGGCGCAACGCCGTTTTGTGCGTTTGATGAACTGCACGAATTCCGCCGCTGCCAGTGGTTCGATCTGGTCCAGATTGCTGCTTGCACGGCCGCGGTCGTACATCTTCTGCGGGTTGAGCCAGTATTCGGGCGTCATATCCAGCGCCCGTCCAATGCATAGGGCTGTGTCCGCCGTAATGGACCGGAGTCCGTGCACGATCGATGCGTCCACCCGCCAGATCAGCGGCACGCCAACGGCGGTCACGGCATCGGAGGAATACACCTACCGGGCCGATGACGACGACCAGAGCTTCGTCACGCTCACCTTCAACATCGAGGTCATCGAACTGACAGTGCCGGGTGCCCCGGCGAAGCCGACCCTGGAGGTGGGCGACACGCAACTCGTCGCGTCGTGGAACGCGCCGACAGCGGCGACACGAGCGACCGCGCCCTGACCGGCAGCCCGGAGTCACCCGGTGTTTGGCGCCTTATCTGGCCTGCCGCCTCGTTCGTGGTTCTGCTGTCTGGTGCCGTACCACCGTACGCCCAGGCAGCCGGCGTCGAGGTTCTTGGGCCGATTCCCGACATGCGCATCCACGATGGCCAGTCGCGTGCCGTAGATCTCACGAGCTACTTCACCGGCGCTACGGCGTACGGCGTGCATCACGACAACCAACCAGCGCACGAACCGCGTCAACAGCGGCTTGTGCAACGCGATCGCCCGCAACAAGGTCAGCTGTACCGTCAGCGGCCATGAACTGACCCTCACGGGCGGGCGCGCGGCATACCAGAACCTGCAGGTGCGGGTGGATGCGACCGCCAGCTCGGGCGAATCCGCATCGAGCGAATTCACGTTGCATCTGGTCTCTCAAGAGGAAGCCTCCGAACATCCGTCTGGGCATGCTCACGCCTCATCGTGCGATCGGCCAGCACTTCAGGGATCTGGAGGCGAACGGAGCGCTCGTGGAAGATCTGTTTCAGAAGTTGCCCGTGGCGCGCCTGATCGTCGGACACTACGCGCTCATGACGTTGAGCACCGTAGTGATGTCGGACGGGACGATCTACACGAATCATAGCAACGTCAACGGCGGTTGGCACTACGGCGACATGCGGGAGGATATCGCCAAGAGCCTCGTCTCGATGGGCATCAACAACGCCAACTACGGTATTCACTCGAGTACGCCGCATCACCACAGCCCCCATCACGTGTCACTGGCAACCGTCCATCGCGCGGCCGGAATCTACCTCAATGGACACCGGACGCATGGGTTCAGCGGCGGGAACGGGATGATCACAGCGTATTCGCTGAATGGTCCGGAGTTCACGCACGAACTGGGCCACATTTTCAATATGGGGCATAACCCCGGAGGTCCAGATCACTATGTGCATAGCCAGCGGTCCGGCTGGGGCTGGGACGCGCGGCACGACAGATTTATCGCCAACTTCATCTGGGCGGGCCGGCCGGATGCGGATGCCCCCGCGTTCGCGGACGTATATCAGTGGAACATTGACGCAATGACCGTGCCGAATGTGGCAGGCGTGCCGTCCTGGACACCGGGTTCTCGATTTATCCACTACAGCGGCTACACGCAGAAGCGCATTCAGAGCTTTCTGGAAGGCCAGAAGGTCTTCGCGGATTCGTCAAGCGGGTATGCGCTCTGGGATGAGGAGTCGCGGACCATGGTGGACGCCGACGGCGAACCGGACCAGTCGCGGACGCATCACGGCGTGGATGTCGTCACGCTGCTCGGGTTCTACGATCCTGAAGGCGATTTGTCGAGCCATCTGTACCCTGCGTTCAGGGGCAGCTATGGGCATGTCTACGCGTCGGACGACGACGTCAAGCCGACGCGGGAGTGCTTCGCGAGAGTCACGTACGGTGACGGTCAGACCGACGCCTTTCGACTGGCGTCCGGGCGCTTCGTTGATGGGCGAATGAACAAGGTCCACATCAATGTGCCCGCTGATTCAGAGCCCGTCAGCGCGAGCGTCGGCTGCCCCACGACGCGCGCGATGAAGATCAACGTTGCCGACTACGCCTTCGCCCACGTGCATCTGCCGTCCTCGGATGTGTCGGAGGGCGCGATCGTGCAGATCGATCGGACATCAGCATGGACCCCGTATCTCTATGTCGGGAGCCAGTAGCACGCGCTACCGCGAGGCAAGACTACGTTGGAGTACTCCGATGGCGGATGGACTTTCTCGGACGATGATCGTATTCCGTATCACGAGGTCTACAAACCGGTCGATCGCGAGACGCTCACGGAGTCGAAGGTGGCGCAGTGGCTTAAGGACAACACCCGGGACGGCCAGCCTCAGCTGGCCGACTTGATCGTCGTGCTTCCAGAAGAAGCGCCGAAGGAGCATGCGGCCGTAGGGATGGTCGCATCCGATGACTGATGGAGTTGTGCCGGTTTCTGTGGACGTGGGATCTTGGGACGGGGACGACGGCGACTGACGAGCACGCTGGAGCTGGAGCCCGGCCTGCGTGGCCTCAGGTTGTTGTGCCTTGGCTTCGGTTCGCCAAGAATTTCGGACAAATGTTCGCCCGGGTGAATCGTGTCCAAGCCGACCATTAGTTTTTCCTCAGTGATGGTCCGTTACCTCAATGTCTATTGCGCCGTGTTCCAATTCTTTCCCTCGGTTGCAGCGCTCCGTCCCGCTCCGAACGGGTGGTGACTTTCACTGAGACGAACTCACTGCTCATCGGTACCCCGCCTCCCAGCACAGCCCATCAATCGCGATGTCGTATTCCATACGCTCCCCGCCCCAGCCGCAACGTGCGGTGGCGGCGTTGATGCGCCCCCACAACTCGGTGATCCGCGCTTCCAGCTTGTCGAGTTCGTCCTTTTCGCGAGTCCGTTCGGCCATCCACTCCTCGCTGCCCGGGCGGGCCTGCCGCGCTTTGGGAGGTGAGGGAAGAGCGACAGGGAGTGAGACAGGCTCGACAGGGAGTGAAGAAGGCTCCACAGCCCCAGCTACAGTTGAAGAAAACTCGCCCGAATCCGGCCCAGGCGCCGGACGCCGGGCATCGCAAACGGAGGCGTTGGAAGCGGTGCAATGAAGGTCCATATCGGGGCTCCTTTCAGTCCCTTGACAGAGTTCGAAATATAGCATGAATAATCAATGGAATCAAGATATTATGTGATATTTCGGGGCATATTTCAGCGCACTGTTCATGGCGAATTCAGGCTTCGCAACAGGCGTAACCGTTTCCTCTTGCGACCATAGGGGTAGTCAAGCGCCGGTTGCCGCCGGTTGCTGCCATTCAGTCTTCTGTTCCATGGGAGTCTTGGAGGGTGCTTCCCCGCGTGCTTGGCCATGATGGGTCAGCCAAGCGACTCACACGGCTCGGAGGTTTGGTTCCAGTTTTCAGAGAGCGGTATTCAAGAAAGAAGATTGGCGTTGCTCGCTGATTCTTGGCGCGGCGCGCCCAGCGGGATTTCGGCAAGACAGCTATTTCGTTAAGAAAATGGGCGCTGGCTCAGTAGTGGAAATTTGGCCACTATATGTGACTTTTTTCACGTATTATTGGCAGTTATGTATGCCAGATTACTCCCAACGCCTGCACAGTCCGCTTTTCTGTTTGGTCCGAGGGGAACCGGAAAGTCCACCTGGCTGCGCCAGCGGTTTCCTCGTGCTGCATATTACGACTTGCTGGATACCGGCGAGGCCTTGCGTCTGGCCAAGGATCCGGGAGCGCTCTATCGCGAAATTTCACTGCTGCCGAGGTGCAGTTGGGCTGTTATCGACGAAGTGCAGAAGGCCCCGGAGTTACTGGACGAGGTGCATCGCCTGATTGAACGGCACGGTTTGTGTTTTGTGTTGTCCGGCTCCAGCGCGCGCAAGTTGCGCCGGGGCAGCGTGAACCTGTTGGCGGGCAGGGCGGTTACGACATCCATGTTTCCGCTGACGTCCGCGGAAGTGTCGTTCAATCTGGAGATCGGAAGGGCGCTTGAGTTCGGCATGTTGCCCATGGCCGTGGATGGCGGCGACCCGGGCGAATACTTGCGCAGCTATGCGGATACGTATCTGGCGCAGGAGGTGCGTGCGGAAGCGCTTACGCGAAATGTTGGCGCCTTCGCGCGTTTCCTGGAAATCGCCGCACTCAGGAATGGACAGCCGGCCAACGCCACGAATATCGCCCGCGAGGCAGGCGTGCATCGCCGCACTGTGGAGAGTCACTTCCAGGTTCTTGACGACACGCTTCTCGGATACTGGCTGCCGGCGTGGAAACTGAAGCCCGCAACACGGCAGGTATTGCGGAGCAAATTCTATTTCTTCGATTGCGGCGTGGTTCGGGCGCTGACCGGCAGACTGGCTTACCCTCCCACGCAGGAAGAGTTGGGCGCCCAGATGGAGACGTTTATTCTGAGTGAAATTCGGGCCTACCTTTCGTACTCGAAGTTGGATTACCGGCTGCACTATTGGCGCACCTACGACGGCGCGGAAGTGGCCGCGCTGCTGGAAACCGCACACGGCTTTCTGGCGCTGGACATCAAAGCGGCGGCCAGGTGGGCGAAACGCTACAACCGAGGGCTGCTGAGGCTCAGGGAGGCGCTGGGCCCCCGGAAAACCCGCTGCCTGGGCGTATGCGCCGCAGATCGGCCGGCCCGCTGGGGTGACGTTCTTGTGCTGCCGGTGCTGGATTTCCTGAAACGCCTGTGGGGCGGCGAACTGATACGCTGAGTTGAATGGCATGAAAGCGGGCACTTGGGCGGATCATTGGACGCGGCGCGCCAGGGCCGAGGGGTGGCGGTCCCGCGCAGTCTTCAAGCTGGCGGAGCTGGACCGGCGCGACCGGCTTTTCGGACGGGGCGCGCGCGTGGTGGATCTGGGTGCGGCCCCCGGGGGCTGGAGCCAGTATGTAGCCCGCAAGGTGGGGCCGAAGGGCAGGGTGGTTGCCGTTGATATCGAACCGGTCATGCCGATTGCCGGAGTGCAGGTTTTTCAGGGCGACGTGACCCGCGAGGCCGTTGTGGACCAGCTGCGTGACGCGCTGGGCGGACCGGCCGACGCGGTGATTTCGGACTTGGCGCCGCGCCTCAGCGGGAACCGGGATTCCGACCAGGCCCGCTCGATGGAACTGGCCTCCATGGCGCTGGAGGCGGCGCTGGACCTGCTGCGGCCGGAGGGAGCGTTCGTGACCAAGCTTTTCCAGGGCGCCGGGTTCGAGGAATTTGTGGCCGAAGCCCGCGGGCGTCTGGCGAAAGTCCGCCTGCGCACGCCGGCCGCTTCCAGGCGGGCCAGCCGTGAAACCTATCTGGTGGGCCGCGCATGATCCCCTGGCCTGAAACTGTCCTTGAAGATGCCGCCGAATGTCCTCAAATCAGGAATATGGACGCCGCCGTAAACACCGCCGAAGCGCTACCGAAGCGCCGCCGAAACGCCGTCGCAAACGCCACCGCAAACGCCGCCGCGGGCGCAACAGACCCGCTAACGGGGGCGCCTTTAGTACAATCGGCCGGGATTGGGAATGCGCGGTAACTGCGGCCGCCCCTTCAGGAGAACATCATGAGCTTGAGAATTAACGACGAGGCCCCGAACTTCACCGCTGAAACCACCCAGGGCGAAATCAGCTTCCACGACTGGATCGGCGACGGCTGGGCGATTCTTTTTTCCCATCCCAAGGACTTCACGCCGGTCTGCACCACGGAACTGGGCTACATGGCAGGTCTGGCGCCCGAATTCGAAAAACGCAACGCCAAGGTTATCGGGCTGAGCGTCGATCCGGTCGGCGATCACCACGCCTGGTCCAGGGATATCGAGGAGACCCAGGGGCATGCGGTAAGTTACCCCCTGATCGGCGATCCTGCGCTGGAGGTGGCGAAGCTCTTCGACATGCTGCCGGCTTCCGCCGGCGATCAGTCCGAGGGCCGCACGCCGGCTGACAACGCCACGGTGCGCTCGGTGTTCGTGATCGGCCCGGACAAGCGGATCAAGGCCATGCTGACCTATCCCATGAGCACGGGGCGAAATTTCGACGAAGTGCTGCGCTTGCTGGATTCCTGCCAACTCACCGCGAAACACCAGGTGGCGACGCCGGTGAACTGGAAATGGGGCGAGGACGTTATTATCGTTCCCGCGGTCTCGAACGAGGAGGCCAACAAGAAGTATCCCGACGGCTGGAGCGCGCCCAAACCCTATTTGCGCATCGTTCCTCAACCGGAATGACTCGGAATGCTTACTCGGAATGAGTCGGAATGCTTGAAACCAGGCGCATCGAATTGACGGCTACGCGCATCGGATAACTATCATCGGATAACGGCAGGCAACGCTGGCAGCGGCAACGCAATGAACAAACTCACCAAGAATCTCTTTCTGTGGCTGGTCATCGCACTGGCCCTGATGATGCTGCTCAGGCCTCTCAACGAGCGTGGCGTGCAAGCGGAAGAGATCAATTTCTCGCAGTTTGTGGAGCTGGTCCGCAACAGCGGGATACGGGAAGTCGAAATCCTCGAGGACCGCACCATTCAGGGCGAGCAGACCGGCGGGGAGAAATTCGTTACCTACAGTCCACCATCCACCGACAACTCGGAACTGGTGCGCGAACTGACCAATAACGGCGCGGTGGTGCGTTCCCCCAAGCCGAAGACGGAGAACGCCTGGCTGTCTTTCCTTCTCAACCTGCTGCCGTTTCTGCTGCTGATCGGCATCTGGCTGTACTTCATGCGGCAGATGCAAGGTGGCATGGGCGGCCGCGGCGGCGCCATGTCCTTCGGCCGCAGTCGCGCGCGCCTGCTTAATCCGGACCAGACGCCGGTCACCTTCGAGGATGTGGCGGGCGTGGAGGAGGCCAAGGAGGAAGTGGCCGAAGTGGTGGAGTTCCTCAAGGACCCGTCGAAGTTTCAGCGCCTGGGCGGCAAGATCCCCAAGGGGGTGCTGATGGTGGGCCCGCCCGGCACCGGCAAGACGCTGCTGGCTCGCGCGATCGCAGGCGAGGCCGAGGCGCCTTTCTTCACGATTTCCGGCTCGGATTTTGTGGAGATGTTCGTGGGCGTGGGCGCATCCAGAGTGCGCGACATGTTCGACCAGGCCAAGAAGCAGGCGCCCTGCATCATCTTCATCGACGAGATCGATGCGGTGGGCCGTCACCGCGGCGCGGGCCTGGGCGGAGGCCATGACGAGCGCGAGCAGACGCTCAACCAGTTGCTGGTGGAAATGGACGGCTTTGCCGGCAGCGAGGGCATCATCGTGATTGCCGCCACTAACCGCCCGGACGTGCTGGACCCCGCGCTGCTTCGTCCGGGACGCTTCGACCGCCAGGTGGTGGTGCCGCTGCCGGACATTCGTGGCCGCGAGCTGATCCTGAAGGTCCACATGCGCAAGGTCCCGGTCCGTGAAAGCGTTTCCGCCAGCACCCTGGCGCGCGGGACGCCGGGCTTTTCCGGCGCCGATCTCGCCAACCTCGTCAACGAGGCTGCCCTGCTTGCCGGAAGAGCGGGCGACCGCAAGGTAACCATGGAACAATTCGAGCGCGCCAAGGACAAGATCCTGATGGGCACCGAACGCAAGTCCATGGTGATGAGCCCCGAGGAACGCAAACTGACGGCCTATCACGAATCCGGGCACGCCATCGTGGGCCTGAACGTCCCCGAACACGACCCGGTGCACAAGGTCACCATCATTCCGCGCGGGCGCGCGCTGGGCGTGACCATGTTCCTGCCGGAAGTGGATCGCCACAGCCATTCCAGACAGCGCCTGATCAGCCAGATTGCCAGCCTGTTCGGCGGGCGGGTGGCCGAGGAACTGGTGTTCGGAAAGGAAGCGGTAACGACCGGGGCGGCCAATGACATCGAACGGGCCACTGCGATTGCGCGCAACATGGTCACCAAGTGGGGGCTTTCCACGCGCCTGGGCCCGCTGACCTACAGCGAGGAAGACGGCGAGGTTTTCCTGGGGCGCACGGTGACCCAGCACAAGCAGGTGTCCGACGCCACGGTTCACGCTATCGACAAGGAAGTCCGCGAACTCATCGACGCGGCCTACAAACGGGCCAGGGACATACTCTCCAAGCACATGGACCGTCTGCACGCCATGGCCGAGGCGCTGCTCAAGTACGAAACCATCGATCAGGTGCAGATCAAGGAGATTATGGACGGGCAGGAGCCCAGCCCGCCGGCAGGCTGGAGCCAGCAGGACAGCGAGAAAAAGCCCGAGCGCCGGAAGCGCAAGCCTGCGGCCGGCGCCGACATCGGCAAGCCTGCCGAACAGCACTGATTCTTCTGCCCGCGGCCCGCCCGGGCCCGCCCTCAGGCAATAGCCGGGCGACCCGGACTTTTGCCACGGGCTGCTAGCTACGGAGTCCCGAAGCGATTTCCTGAATCGTTTTCCAGGCGGACTTCAGGTGTCGCGCTTCGGTTCTTGTCTGGCCGACGGAGAAGCGTATGACCATGCGCCCGTCCACGGAGCCTCGGGTCAGATACAGGCGCCCGTCATCGTTGATGGCCTTGAGCAGGCGTTCGTTGAGTTCATCCAGCGTTTCGGGGGCCGCGCCGCGCGGCGCATGGCGCCAGGTGATCAGCGCCAGGTTGGGGCCGGTAACCAACTCGAAGTCTTCGGCGGCTTCGATCTTCCCGGCGAGCTCTGCGGTCCACTCGATGTGCGAGCGGATCTTTTCTCGCAGGCCCTCGGCGCCGAAGGAGCGAATCACGAACCACAACTTGAGGGCGCGGAACCGGCGGCCAAGCGAGATGCCGAAATCGCGGTACTCGGTGATCTGCTCGTCGCTGCTGTTCTGCAGGTAAACCGGATTGATCGATAGCGACCGCTGCAGCGATTCCGGGTCCTTGAGAAAGTGCGCCGAGCAGTCGAAGTTGGTGAACATCCACTTGTGCGGGTTGAACACGAAGGAATCGGCCTGCTCGATGCCGTTCAGCAGATGGCGGTACTCGGGCAGAATCAGGGCGCTGCCGGCCCAGGCGGCGTCCACGTGCAGATAGACGTTCTCGCGCTGGCATATCTCGCCGATCTCCGCCAGGGGGTCCATGGCGCCAGTGCCGGTCGTGCCCAGCGTGATGACCACGCAGGTCGGGGTCAGCCCCGCCGCCTGGTCGGCCGCGATCGCCTGCGCCAGCGCCCTCGGCTTCATCGCCTGGCGCTCGTCGGTGGCGATGCTGCGGATGCAATCCAGCGGGAAACCCGCGATGCGGGCGCCCTTGTGGACCGAGGAATTGGCTTTCGAAGAGGTATAGAACGCAAGCTTGTCGACCACCGTTTTTTCTCTCGCCTGCTCGCGGGCGGCCAGCATTGCGCACAGCGTCGCCCCGGAAGCGGAGTCCTGGATCGTTCCCCGCCAACCGGCGGGGAGGCCGAGAAGGCCCTGCAGCCACTCCATCATGCGGGCTTCCAGTTCGTTGGCGGCAGGCGAGGTCTCCCACAACATGCATTGCGCTGCCATCCCCGCGGTGAGCATTTCCGCCAGCACCGAGGGCGGGCTGGAGTTGGCGGGAAAAAAGGCGAAGAAGGACGGATGCTGCCAGTGTGTCATGCCCGGCGGGATCAACTGCCGAAAGTCCGCCAGGATGCGCTCCATCGGTTCCGGCTGTTCCGGCGCGCTTTCCGGAAGAGCGGCAAGGAGGTCGCCGGGTTGCACCTGCGAGCGCACCGGGAAGCCTTCCACTTGCTCGAAATAGTCCGCAATCCAGTCCGCCACTTCATGGGCGTGGCGCCGGAAGGCGGCCGTATCCAGGCAATCAGTCGTCATCGAACCAGTCATCAAGCTCGGCACCCTTCAACTCCTCGATTGCGTATTCGTTGAAGAAGCGATACGCCACCCAATGGTTGATCTTGTCCTGGATGGCAAGTTCCTGTTCCGAGTCCGCGCCGTCCAGTGCAGCGCGGTACCCTCGAAGCTTGTTGTGGGAATAGTCGATGCAACGCTTGAGAAAATCCTCAACGATGCGCTTTTTCTCGTTGGCTGTGGCCATTCGACCCTCCTTTTTTCACTGGCCGATATACTACGCTGTGGCCCGGGAATTGCTGAAACAATGACTGCCTACCCCGACCTCGACACCTACCGCCGCAGCCTTTTCGACTACGAGGACGAGTTGCTTGCCGGGATCATGCCCGCGGCCGTCGCGCGCGGCATGCCCGATATTTCCGTGAACGCCGAAACAGGGCAGGCGCTGAATCTCCTCGCGCGAATGATCGGCGCGCGCAGGATCCTGGAATTCGGCACCCTGGCCGGCTATTCGGGAATCTGGCTGGCGCGCGCGCTGCCCGCGGACGGCCTGCTGGTAACCAACGAGTTCGAACCGCTGCACGCCGAAGCCGCAGCGGAGAACTTTCGCCGCGCCGGGGTGGAGGACCGGGTCCGTATCGTTATGGGCAGTGCTTTGGACGTGCTGCCCGAACTTGCCGCTGATGCGCCGTACGACCTGACATTCATCGATACGGGCAAGGAGATTTATGCCCAGGCGCTCGATTTCGCCCTGGAGCATACCCGCCAGGGAGGCCTGATCCTGGGCGACAACACCAATTGCTTCGGCCAGGGCCACGAAGACCTGGAGCCGGACCATCCGGCGTACGGCATACAGGTTTTCAACCGCCGCATAGCGACCGACAAGCGGCTGAAGTCCATGATCGTCCCGGTGGGTTCCTGGCTTTCGGTATCGCTGGTCCTCGCGAGCCCCGCGCGCCCCGCACGCCCCGAATGACCGCCCGCTGCCTGTCGGTCGGCGCCCTTGTCGCCGCGCTGGCGTTCCTCCACGCTACCTGCGGCTTCGCCGGCGAGATCGTGAAGGCCGCCGAAGGGGTCTATGCGGCCATCGGCTTCGGCCCGTCGAATTCGGTTGTGGTAGCAGGCGAGGAGGCGGCGGTCCTCATCGACGCGCACCACTCGGCCGCCGCCGCCGAGCGCGCCGCTGCCGCCTACCGCGAAGTGGTCAAGCTGCCTTTTGTGGCCGTGGTCTACACCCACGGGGATCGCAGTCACGTGGCCGCCGCCGAGGCGTTCACCGGTTCTTTGTTGCGGCCCGATATCTATGCCCGCAGTAATTTCTCGCTGCGCCGCCCGGCGATCGGCGTGGAAGCGTTCAAGCGGCGGCAGCGGCAGAAGGGACTGCTTCTCGATGACGAGCAGCGCTCCCCAACGCTGATCGACCCCCTGCCGCAGGAAGAGGATTCCGGGAACCGTTATCTGGCTCCGGACAAGCTGATCTACAGCGACCGCTATCGGCTCAGTCTGGCCGGGGTCAGTCTGGAATTGATCGCCGCCCCGGGGGAGTCGCAGGACCATCTCTACGTGTGGCTGCCCGAACGCAAGGTCCTGATAACCGGGGCGAACTTCCATCAGGCATTTCCCGGCGACCTCGACGGCATCGGCAACCAGGACACGGACCTTGAGGAGTGGGCCCGCAGCCTGGACCTCATGCGGGCGGAGCGCGCCGAAGTCCTGATCCCGGGGCATACCCGGCCGGTGTTCGGCGCGGCCGCGGTCGACCAGGCGCTTGCCCACTACGCGGCCGCGCTGCGCTTCGTGCACGACGCCACCCTGCGGGGCATTGACGCGGGCCTGGGTCCGGATGCACTCGCCGCCACGGTCCGGCTGCCCGCGGAACTTGCCTCCAGCCCGGTGCTGGCGGAAACCCACGGCACCCTGGAATGGGCTGTGCGCTCTTTCTATGCGCGGCGTATGGGCTGGTTCGATGGCAGTCCTGCCGGTCTGGTTCCGCTGTCTCCCCGAACCCTGGCCTGGCGTATGCGCGAACTGGCCGAGAACAATCTGTCGCTGGACGCGACGCTGGACGGCGCGCTGCTGCTTGGGGACTATCGGTGGGCGGTCTGGCTGGCCGATCATCTGATGCAGATCGAGCCTGCGGAGGCGCGCCATGCCGAGCGCAAGGCCCAGGCGCTGGAGGGCATGGCGGAACAGGTGGATAACCCCCAGGCGCGAAATTACCTGCTGTCCACAGCCAGGGAACTGCGCCTCAGCGTGCTTTAGGCCCGATGATGACAGCGCGGCCCCAACCTCCAGCCACGCTGACGCGGCAACATGAGCCGGTCACGGCGCCAGCAAACCGGGGCTGGCCGCTTGCGGGGCTGGCGCGTCCCGGGATTCACGAGTTTCTGGGGAGCCGCGGCGCCGGCCGGGCGGCTGCGCTGGCGCTGATGGCCTGTTGCGCTGCGGAATTGCCGGGTGCCTCGGTGATGCGCCTGGTGTGGATGCAGACGCGCGCCGCCTCGCGCCGCTGGGGACTGCCCGGTGGCGAAGGGTTGGAGGAGGTCGGCTTGAACCCCCGGAACCTGCTGCTGGTCGAGTCCGGCAACGAGCGAGAGTTGCTCTGGGCCCTGGAGCAGGCGCTGGATTGCCCCGGGCTGCTGGCGGTAGTGGGCTGCCTGCCCTCGGCGGAGCGGCATTACAACTTTACCGCCTCGCGGCGCTTGTCGCTGCGGGCCCGGCGCAGCGGGTCGAGGATTTTTCTCGCGCGCGGCGACCGGATTCGCGAGGCCACCTCGGCACAGACCCGCTGGCGGGTCGATCCCTGCCCCAGCGCGCCTTCCGGGCTCGTCTGGCGTGGATTTGAACTGCCCGGCGCTCGAAGCTGGCGCCTGAGACTGGAGCGGGCCCCCGGCTGGACGCCTGGCGTCTGGCACATCGAATGGAGCGAGCATGAGAATCGCCTGCGTCTGGCTGCATCGCCTGCGCCAGCGAACCCCGTCCGGGCCGCCGGCTGAATCCGCGCAGCGGTTGCTCGCGGAGCGTCTGGCGCGTCTGGCGCCGGCCTGCTGGCGTTTCACTCCGAGAATCGCCCTGGCGCCCGGGGACAGCCTGTTTCTGGATGTTTCCGGTTCCATCGGCCTGTTCGGTGGCGAACTCCAACTGCTTCGCGAGGTTCTGGCCGATCTCGAGGAGCGGGGTGAAGCGTCGCGGGCCTGTCTGGCGGACACGCCCGGGGGCGCCTGGGCCGGGACCCGGGCGGCTTCGGCCGGCTTCGGCGCCCCTGAGCATTCTTCCGCCGGGCAGCGGTCTGGAGGCGATGAGCGACTGGCCGGTCGAGGCGCTGCGGCTGGACGCCGAGGATTGTGGCTTGTTGCGGGAACTGGGGCTGGACACGATCGGAACTCTCGGCGGCATTGGCCCCGAGGCCCTTCAGGCCCGGTTCGGCGCCGTGACGGCTTTGCGCCTGAAGCAGGCTGCGGGCCATGCTCCCGAGCCTCTGGATTACCTGCCGCCGCCGCGGGAATTCAAGGTGCGGATGGAGTTTGAAAGCCCGGTGGCGCATCGTCAGGCCATTGCCGCGGCGCTTGCCGAGTTGGCCTCCCGGCTTTGCGCTCGGTTGGCCGCAGCGGGCCTGGGTTCGCGGCGGTTCGAATTGCGTCTGCACCGCTCGGACGGCCAATGCACGGAGTACGGTCTGCGCACGGCCCGGCTCATTCAGCCGGCGCCGCAACTGACCGAGCTTCTGGACGAAAAGTTGCAGGGGACCGCGCCGGGCGGGGAACGCGGCGTGGGCTACGATGCGGTCAGCCTGATTGCCTGCGACACCGAAGCCGCGACCGCGGCGTGGGCTACGATGCGGTCAGCCTGATTGCCTGCGACACCGAAGCCGCGACCGCCGAACAGGCGGATTGGCTTTCTGGCGCTTGTTCGGGCAACCTCAGGGGCGATTTCGCGCGCCTGGTGGATCGGCTTTGCAGCCGCCTGGAGGCCGATGCCGTGCGCATTCCAATGTCGCAAGCCAGCTATCTTCCCGAGCGGCGGTGGCGGTTTGTTCCGGCGCTGGATTGCCGTGAAACGGAGAATCACATCGAGACTCCCGGGAAGACCATGCGTTCCGCGCTTCTGTTGCTGGAGGAGGCCGAGCGGGTGGAGGCCTCCGCCACGCCAGCCGGAGGGCCGCCGGTTTGGATACGCTGGCGCCGACAGCGGCTCTCGTTGCGCCGCGCCCAGGGGCCCAGGCGCGTGCTGCCGGAATGGTGGCGCAGCGAGGAGCGCAGCAGTCGGGAATACTGGCTGGTGGAGGACGAGCAGGGCCGGTCCCTGTGTCTCTACCGCAGCCGCCCACCCGGCCATGAGGTGGCGCGCAGCCTGGAAATCGCGCAAGGTTTGCGCTTCAGCCTGGACGAACTGCGTTACGAGTACCCCGAAGAGCAGGTCCCCCACGGCCACTCGCCCCAGCAGGGGCTGCAGTGCTTGACCTGGGATGCGGCGGCCGAACGCTATCCCCACGGAATTCCCCAGCGGGTCCGGGAGATGGTTTCGCGCGAACTCAGGCTGATCGACGAGCTGGATTACGCCCCGTATTTCCTGACCATTTACGACCTGGTGCGGTATGCCGGAAAGGAGGGGATTCTGTGCCAGGGCCGCGGCAGCGCGGCCAATTCCGCCGTGTGCTTCTGCCTGGGCATTACCGCGGTGGACCCCGAGAATATCGATCTTCTTTTCGAGCGTTTCATTTCCAGCGAGCGTGGCGAGCCACCGGACATCGACGTGGATTTCGAGCACCAGCGGCGCGAGGAGGTCATTCAATACGTGTATCGGCGCTACGGCCGCGAGCGCGCAGGGATGACCGCCACGGTCATCCACTATCGGCCGCGCAGCGCGCTGCGCGAGGCCGGCAAGGCGCTGGGATTGCCGCACGCCACGCTGGACTCTCTGGCCGGACGGATCTGGGGCGGCGGCAGCAGGGGCGGCGGCAGGGGCGGCTGGCCGGACGAAGCGCGCCTCAGGGCTCTGGGACTGGACCCGGAACATCCGCGGCTGAAGGCGGCCGTGGCCCTGGCGGCGGAACTGGTGGGGTTCCCGCGGCATATGTCCCAGCACCCGGGAGGAATGGTCATCAGCAGCGGGCGGCTGGATGAAACAGTGCCCATAGCCAACGCCGCGATGGCTGATCGAACCATGATCGAGTGGGACAAGAACGATCTCGAAGACCTGGGAATGCTCAAGGTGGATGTGCTGGCCCTGGGAATGCTCACCTGTCTCCGGAAGTGCCTGGACCTGCTCGCGCGGCACCATGGCCGGCCGTTGACGCTGGCGTCCATTCCGGCGGAGGATCCCGAGGTGTACGACATGCTCTGCCGGGCCGACTGCGTGGGTGTGTTTCAGGTGGAGAGCCGGGCGCAGATGAGCTTTCTTCCCCGCATGCGCCCACGCTGCTTCTATGACCTGGTAATCGAGGTGCCATCGTTCGTCCGGGCCCCATACAGGGTGATATGGTCCACCCGTATCTGCGCCGCAGGCACGGCAAGGAGGCGGTCCACTACCCGTCGGAGGAACTGCGCAAGGTTCTGGCCAACACGCTGGGCGTGCCGCTGTTCGCCGCCGCCGGCCTGGTGCTGGTCCGGCAGACGCCCCAAAGCGCCGAGGGCGTGGTGTTTCTCACTCTGGAAGACGAGACCGGCGTGGTGAACGTGGTGACTTGGCCCGGCGTATTTGAGCGAAACCGGGATACCCTGATGTCATCCGTCCTGCTGGGTGTGCGCGGAGAAGTGCAGAGGGAAAACGACGTTGTCCACCTGGTGGCGCGGCGCATGGAGAACCTCTCGGACCTGCTGGGAGCCCTGGCGCCCGCGCAAGTGGCCGCGCCGCACACCGCCCGCTTCAGCCGGCGCCTGGGCAGCGCCTGAATGGCAGCTTGCGCTTGGAGCTTGCGCTGCCAACTTTGGTACAATGCCTTGAGTTGACGAGCGAGCGGCGCGGCCGCGGGATTACTTTTCATGGTAGGCATTCGGCTATCCCGGCATGGGGCCAAGAAGCGACCCTTCTATCACATCGTTGTGACCGATCGGCGCAACAAGCGTAACGGGCAGTTTATCGAGCGGCTCGGTTTCTACAATCCGATCGCCACCGGCGGCGAGCAGCCTCTCAAGCTCGCGCTGGACCGCGTGGACTATTGGCTGGGGCAGGGTGCGCAGCCCTCCGAGCGGGTGAGGCAACTGATCCGCCACCGACGCATGCAACAGACCGCGAGCCAGGAGACCGTGAGCGAAAACGCCGCAAGCAAAGCGGCCGCAAGCGAAGAGACCGCGCCGGTTGGTGGCGGACAGAAAGATGGCGAAGACGCCGGTCAGACGCAACAGGACTCAAGCTGAGACGAAACCGCCGGCGGACGCTTCAGGCGAAGCGATAACGATTCCGATGGGCCGCCTGGGCGCGGCTCATGGACTTTCGGGCTGGTTGCGGGTGGTTTCTTACGCCGACCCCCCGGAACAGCTTCGCAATTACCGCAACTGGGTTCTCGTTGTGAATGAGCAGCGCAAGAAAGCGACTCTGCGCAGCCTTCGCTCCACTGGTAATGGCCTGGCCTGTCTGCTTGAGAACGTCGATACCCGCGAGGCCGCGGAAGCGCTTGCCGGCGCGGAAATCCTCGTTGACCGCGCCGCTTTGCCGCCCACCGAAGCGAATCAGTGGTATTGGGCCGACCTGGAAGGCCTGGAAGTGCGCAATCTGGATGGCCAGCGCCTGGGCGACGTGACCGGACTGATGCCTACCGGTGCCAACGATGTGCTCATCGTGCAGGGAGAGCGGCGGCGGCTCATCCCGTTTCTGCCCGGCAGCCGCGTGCGCGAGGTGAACCTTCAGGAAGGCCGCCTGATCGTGGATTGGGACGCTTCGTTTTAGGGACGCTTCGTTTTAGGGACAACTCGTTTTAGGGACGCTTCGTTTTAGGCACGTCAGGCCGCATCATGCACATCACCACCGTTTGTCTGCATCCCGATATGGTGTTCGCGGCCTTCAAGGGCGGGGTTTGCGGGCGCGCTTTCGAGTCCGGCATGGCGGCGCTGCGTTGCGTCAATCCGCGCGACTTTGCCGGGGACCCGCATCGCAGCGTGGACGACCGCCCCTATGGCGGCGGCCCGGGCATGGTTTTGCGGGCGGAGCCTCTGCTGGCGGCGGTGCGCGCCGCCCGCGCCGAGGCGCCGCCAGGCGTGCCGGTGATTTTTCTCACGCCTCAGGGAAAGCAATTCACCCAACAGCGTGCGCGCGAACTGGCCGCCGGCGCCGGGATCATTCTGGTGGCGGGCCGCTACGAGGGGTTCGACGAAAGGGTGGTGGAACTGGAGGCTGATGAAGAATTATCGCTGGGAGACTTCGTGTTGAGCGGCGGGGAACTGGCCGCCTGCGTGGTCATCGATGCGGTCGTGCGGCTGCTGCCAGGCGCCCTGGGCGACGAGCGTTCCGCCGAGGAAGACTCGTTTTCCTCGGGTCTTCTGGATTTTCCGCAGTACACTCGGCCCTCTGTGGTGGAAGGGCGGGCGGCGCCCGAGGTTCTGCTGGGCGGGCACCATGACAGGGTTCGCGTCTGGCGGCTCAAGCAGGCGCTGGGCCGCACCTGGATGCGGCGCCCCGAATTGCTGGCGCAGCGGCGCTTGAACGAACAGGAACACCGCCTGCTGAGGGAATTTCAGGCCGACACGCGGGTTGCCGACGGACGCGCGGACTCCCGCGCGGCCGAATGCGCCGACTCCCGCGCGGACGGATGCGCCTCAAGTGCGGCAGGGCCCGCCGAGAAACATTAGAATACGGGCAACAAAACGGGCAACAAACCATGAGCAATCTGATTCAGGAACTGGAAGCCGAGCAAATCCGCACGGATCTTCCGGCATTCTCGCCGGGGGATACGGTAGTGGTACAGGTTCGCGTGCGCGAAGGGCAGCGTGAGCGCTTGCAGGCTTTCGAGGGCGTGGTGATCGCCAAGCGGAACCGGGGCCTGAATTCGTCCTTCACGGTACGCAAGATTTCCCACGGCGAAGGCGTTGAACGGGTGTTTCAAACCCACAGCCCGATGATCGCAGGAGTGACGGTAAAGCGGCGCGGCGCCGTTCGGCGCGCCAAGCTCTACTACCTGCGCGAGCGGCGCGGACGGAGCGCAAGGATTCGCGAAAAGCTGTGAGGTCCGCCGGCCTGCTCGCACTTGCCCTCGCGGCCATCAGCCTGACGGGTTGCGGTTCGCTGATCCGGTCCGCCACCGGCGGCTTGACCGAACAACTGGGTAATGCCGTGCTGGGGCACGACGACCCGGAACTGGTCCGCGAAGCCACGCCCACGCTGCTGATCGTGATCGACAGTCTGGCCGCCGGGGACGCCAGCCCCGCGGTCCTGGGCTCCGCAGCGCAGCTTTATGCGGCATACGGCGTGGTGTTCGTGAATGACCCGGAACGGGCCCGCAAGCTCACCGAACGCGCCAACAACTATGGCAGAAGGGCCCTGTGCGCGGTCGAAAGCGCCGGCTGCGGCGTGGACAAGCTGTCCTTCCAGGACTATGAAGCGCGCATCGGCGCATTTCCCGCCAACAAGGCGCAGGCCCTCTACGACTACGTCATCGGCTACCTCGCCTGGGTTCAGGCCCGCGCCGACTACGAGGCGCTGGCCCAGCTTCCGCGGCTGCAGGTGGCGCTGGAACGTCTGCTGGAGGTGGCCCCGGCGCCCATAAGAGGCCGCGCCCATATGTACATGGGCACCCTGCAATGCCTGCGGCCGGCAGCCCTGGGCGGCGCTCCGGAAGAGGGGATGCGCAACTTCGAGCAGGCTTTGCGCATTACCGGACGAAGGGACCTGAGCGTGCAGGTGGAATACGCCCGAAACTGTGCGCGATTGCTCTATGATCGCCAGTTGCATGACCGCTTGCTGGAAGAGGTCATGAGCGCCGAAGCCGAGCAGCCGGGACTCACGCTCTTCAACAACCTGGCCAAGAACGACGCGAAAGAATTATTGAGTTCCGCCGATGACTATTTCTGAGTTGTTCCTGAAGAGCCGCAGCGTATGGCTGCTGGCCGCTCTGCTCGGGGCGGGGTCCGTCAGCGCGCAGACTCTGAAGATCGCCACCGTCACGCCGGAAGGGTCCGCGTGGATGCGCGAAATGCGCGCGGCGGCGGCGGAAATCAAGGAGGGGACGGGCGGACAGGTGGAGGTCAAGTTCTACGGCGGAGGTACGCAGGGCGACGACATCCGGGTTCTGCGCAAGATCCGCGGGCGGCAACTGCAAGGCGCGGTGCTCACTTCCAGCGCGCTGGCCGACCTCTACCCGGACATGCTGCAATACGGACTCCCGCTGCTGTTCCGCTCCAGGGACGAGATGCTCTTTGTGCGCGGGCAAATCGATCCGATCATCGCCGAGGGCCTGCGCGAGAAGGGTTTCGATTCCTTCGGTTTCGGGAGCCTGGGCTTCGCCCGGATCATGTCGGCGGAAAAACCCGTGGTTCGCCTGGAAGACGCCAGGGGCCTCAAGATCTGGGTGCCGAAAGGCGATGACATCGGCTTCCGGTCCATGCGCTCGGTGGGACTGGCGCCGCTGGAATTGCCGATTTCCGATGTTCTGGTGAGTTTGCAGACCGGTATCGTGGACGTGGTCGTGGGTCCGCCCTCCGGCGCCATCCTGCTGCAGTGGCATACCCGTTTGCGCTACGTCACGGATTTCCCTGTGGTCTTCGCCTACGGTCTTCTGGCCATGGACCGGCGGGCATTCGGCAGGCTGTCGGCGGAAAACCAGTCCACCGTGCGGGCCACCTTCTCCCGGCTGGCGGCCAATCTCGACCTCCGGGACGCGGAGGAAAACGCCGCGGCAAGCCAGGCGCTCAGGAATTCCGGTCTCGAATACCTCCAGCCCTCGCCAGACGAGGTTGAGCGCTGGCGGCTGGCGTTTTCCAGCATCTATCCGGAACTGGTGCGCGACTCGAACATGTCGATGGAATTGCATCAGCGGATCGCGGAATTGCTGGCGCAGTTCCGCGCCGTATCGCCTTAACAGGCCCCGAGCCGGGACGGCGGCCCGTTTTCGATGCTCGGCCGGGCGGCGGCATTGGCGGGGAGGGCGCTGACCGGCCTGCTGGTCTTTTGCCTGACATCCATGCTGCTGCTGGTGGCTGCGCAGATTCTCTCGCGCAACGCCTTGCGCGCATCCATTCCGCACACCGAAGAGCTGCTCGAATGGCTGGTGCTCTGGACCGCCATGCTGGGCGCCGTGGCTGCCAGCCTGAGAAGCCGTCACATCACCATAGACGCGCTGTCGCATCTGCTTGGCGATGCCGCCCGCCGGTGGGCCGCTGTTGCCGCCCAGTCCTTTGCCATGGCCGTATGCGCGGCATTGTGGCTTATAACGGGGGCGTTCTGGCTGGAGAGCATGGACTACGGCGAAACGACCCTGGGGTTCGCGCCGCGCTGGATATTCGAGTCGATCGTTCCAGCCGCCTTCGCGGTCATGGCCGCCGCCCACGGCTGGCACGCGATTTCCCTGATTCGCCATGGCCAGTTGGTTGCGGGCGCACAGTCGGCCACGGGCGCACAGTTGTCCGAACACTCGGGCCTGCCCACCAGGGACCATTAGGGCCTGTTGCCGCCATGCACTGGATTCTTCTCGTACTGCTGGCGGTTATTGGCGCTCCCTTGTTTGCCGTGATCGCATGCGGCGCCATCCTCGGCTACCTTCAGGCGGATGTGCCGCTGGGGTCCATCGCCATAGAGATTCTGGGCGTGGCCACTTTGCCCACGCTGATCGCCATTCCGCTGTTCTGTTTCGTCGGCTATGTGCTGGCCGAGAGCCCGGCGCCCAAGCTGCTGGTGCGCCTCAGCGAGGCGCTGCTGGGGTGGATGCCCGGCGGGCTGGCGGTATTCGCGCTGGCCGTATGCGCGCTGTTTACCGCCTTCACCGGCGCATCCGGGATCACCATCATCGCCATGGGCGCCTTGCTCTACCCGGCGTTGAAGCAGGCGCGCTATTCGGACAGCTTCTCGCTGGGTCTGGTAACCACAGGAGGGAGCCTGGGGCTGCTGTTCGCGCCCTCGTTGCCGCTGATCCTCTACGGCGTGGTATCGGAAACCCGCATCGACTCGCTGTTTCGGGCCGGCGTCCTGCCCGGTTTGCTGATGATCACGCTGCTTTCGGCCTACTGCCTGTGGGCCAACCGCAGCGAACGGCAGCCGCTGGCGAGTTTCAACTGGCGCGAAGTGGCCGGCGCGGTCAAGGCGGCCGGCTGGGAACTGCCGCTGCCGTTCATCGTGCTGGGCGGAATCTATTCGGGCTATTTCGCGATTTCGGAAGCCGCGGCGGTAACGGCTCTTTACGTGCTTGTAGCCGAAGTCTTCATTCGCCGGGCCATACCGCTTTCGCGGCTGCCGGTCATCATTCGCGATTCGATGACACTGGTGGGCGGGATCATGCTCATTCTGGCCGTATCGCTGGCCTCCACCAACCTGATGATCGACGCGGAAATTCCTCAGCGGATGCTGTCGGTGATCGGCGAAGTGGTAGGTGGACAACTGTCGTTCCTGCTGGCGCTGCTGCTGTTTCTGCTGATCCTGGGCGCATTCCTGGACATCTTCTCGGCCATTGTGCTGGTGGTGCCGCTGATCCTTCCGATCGCTGATCAGTTCGGCGTGCATCCGGTGCATCTGGGCATCATTTTCCTGGCCACGATGCAATTGGGCTATCTCACGCCGCCGGTCGGGCTTAACCTGTTTATCGCCAGCTACCGTTTCGAGCAGCCGATCGTGCGGGTCTATTTGGCCAGCCTGCCGTTTTTGCTCGTGCTGCTTGCCGCGGTACTGCTCATTGCCTTCTGGCCCACGCTCTCTCTATGGATGATTGAAACATGAAACTGAAAGACACCTTTGCTTTTTTCCTGGTGGTATTGCTGTTCGCGGGCGCCGGGCCCCTTCGGGCGGATTTCGATATCGGCGAGATTGAATTGCCGGACGGATTCGTGATCGAGGAATACGTGACCGGGGTCCGCAACGCCCGAGGCATGGCGATTGGAGAGAACGGCACCCTGTTCATCGGAACCCGGCGTTTGGGCAAAGTCTATGCGGTGCGCGACCCGGGCGGTCCACGCCAGGAAGTCCTCGAGTTCGCTACGGGCCTGATCGATCCGAATGGCGTGGCGGTGCACGGTTCTTCGCTGTTCGTGGCCGAAATACATCGGATCCTGGAATACGAGAACGTCGAGGCGCGCCTGGAACAGCCCAATCCCCCCAAGGTGTTCCACGACGGTATGCCCACCGCCCGTCACCACGGCTGGCGCGCCATCGGTTTTGCACCGGACGGTTGGCTCTACGTGGCCCAGGGCGCGCCCTGCAACGTTTGCGACAGCTACGCCACGATCGACCGGATTCCGCCGCAGGGGGGAGGCGCCCGGGAAGTATTCGCCCGCGGCGTGCGCAACAGCGTGGGCCTGGCCTGGCATCCGGAAACCGGCGAGTTGTGGTTTACCGAAAACGGCCGCGACCTGATGGGCGACGATATCCCGCCCTGCGAACTGAATCATGCGCCGCGGGCGGGCATGCATTTCGGTTTCCCTTTCTGTCATGGAACGGACATCGCCGATCCCGATCCAAAATGGGCCGGCCTGGGCAATTGCGCTTCGGCCACGCCTCCCGCCCAGGAGCTGGGACCGCATGTTGCGCCGGTGGGGCTGGAGTTCTACACGGGCTCGGCCTTTCCTCCCGAATACAAAGGCCGCCTGTTCATTGCCGAGCACGGGAGCTGGAACCGCAGCAAGAAGATCGGCTACCGGGTGATGATGCTGGAGCTTGAGGGCAACGAGGTGGTGAGCTACGAGCCGTTTGCCCAAGGATGGTTGCGCGGGGAGGAAACTTTGGGGCGTCCCGCATATGTGCTGCAGGCGCCGGACGGCAGCTTGCTGATCAGCGACGACCACCGGGGCGTGGTGTATCGGGTTCGCTACGCCGGGTGAAGTGGGTGAGACGCTTCGGTCCCGCCTTCTCTTCGCTCCCTTCTCTTCGCTCCCTTGTTCTCGCTCTCCCTTCTTCCGGGAGTGTTGGAGGCAGGATGCCGGAACCAAGCTACAGGGACGTATTCATGCGTCTCCCGAAAGAAGGGAGAGCGAGAACAAGGGAGCGAAGAGAAGGCTACGGGATGCCCTCGTTCCCTGTACACTAGGCGCTTTCCAGGCGCTCTCCAGGCGCTGCGCCGCAAAGGCGCGGCAAAGGGCGCTGTCAGGCAAATCGGAGTGTGCAGTTGATGCTGGGTAAGATTTTTCGCTACTTGTGGGCGGGTGTTGACGGCTTTCGGAAGGTCATCCACCTGTTTTTGATGATCACGGTGTTCGCGCTGATGCTGGCGGCGCTGGGTTCGGGCAGTTCGCCGGTGAGCGTCAAGCCCGGATCGGTTCTGATCTTGAATCCTTCGGGTGTGCTGGTGCATGAGCTTCAGGGCAGCGAACTGGACATCGAGTTGCAGCGCATGAGCGGCGAGGCGCCGCCCGAGACCCTGGTGAGAGACGTGGTCCGGGCGCTTCGCCATGCCGCCGAAGACGAGCGTATTGTGGCAGTGCGGCTGAACACCGGCAGCCTTGCCGGCGGCGGCCTTACCAAGCTGCAGGACATCGCCGCGGCGCTGCGCGAGTTCCGCGAGTCCGGCAAGCCCGTGATCAGCTACTCGCGCTTGTTCAGCCAGGCGGATTACTTTCTCGCCGCGCAGTCCGACGAAGTCTACGTGCATGACCTGGGTGGCGTGGACATTCGCGGCCTGGGCCGCTGGCAACTGTATTTCGGGGACGCCTTGAGAAAGCTCGATATTGACGCGCATGTGTTCCGGGTGGGCGAATACAAGTCGTTTGTCGAGCCCTATTTCCGCAACAGCATGTCCGATAAGGACCGTGAGAGCGCGGAGCAGTGGCTATCCGCCCTGTGGGACGAATACCAGCGCGAGGTGACCGAAGCGCGCGGGATTGAGCCGGATTCCCTGGACCGCTACGCCGAGAGCCTTACCGACGCCCTGGAGGCGGCGGACGGCGATCTGGCGAAGGCCAATCTCGATGCCGGGCTGGTGGACGGCATCCACAACGACGAGACATTCTCCGACTACATGGAAGAGCGCTTCGGCGATGAGGACGGAGACTACGCCCGCGTGCCGTTCGCTGATTACCTGGTTACGGCCGACCGGGAGAACCCGCCCTACAAGGATGGGGAGAACAACGTTGCGGTCGTTACCGTAGCGGGCACGATCATCGACGGAAGCGCCCCGCCCGGCACGGCGGCCGGCGACAGCGTCGCCAAGCTGGTTCGCAGCGCTGCCGAGAAGGACGACATCAAGGCCCTGGTGCTGCAAGTGGACAGCCCCGGAGGAAGCGCGTTTGCATCGGAAGTGATCTCGGCCGCGGTATCCACGGTCAGCGACGCCGGCAAGCCGGTGGTCGTCTCCATGAGTTCCGTGGCTGCTTCCGGCGGCTATTACGTTTCCGCCGAAGCGGACGAAATCTGGGCTTATTCGGGAACCATAACGGGTTCCATCGGCGTCGGCGCCATCACATTCACCGCTCCGCGGCTGCTGGAAAGACTGGGCCTGAGCGAAGACGGCCTGGGCACTACCCCGCTGTCGGAATACTCGCTGGTGGACCGGAACCTGCCGGACGGCGCGCGCAGGCAGATGGAGTCGATGGTTGACCGGATCTACGATCGATTCGTAGGCCATGTATCCAAGGGCCGGGCGCTGAACTTCGATGAAGTGGACGCGATCGGCCGCGGACGGGTCTGGATCGGCTCGGACGCCGCGTCGCGGAGCCTGGTGGACCAGATCGGCACCGTGGAGGATGCAATCTCCAGCGCCGCCGCTCTGGCTGGCCTGGAGGAAGACCAGTACGGCATCGTGCGGCTGAAACGCAAGCGGCCCTTCTTTAGCGGCTTCGGCGCATTCGTGCAGCTTCGCTGGGCGCGGCTCGCGCACCGGCTGGGCTTCCGTTCCGAGCCGGACCGGTTCATGGACACCGTGCAGCAGGCGCGCCGGATCATCAACACGGAACTGGACCGGCTGGCGCAATTCAACGATCCGCGCGGCTACTACTACCTGTGCGGAATCTGTTCGGGGTACTGAGCCACTCGATGCCTGCTCTTCCGGTCCGGGAGCCTTGAGCACGCAATAGGGAAACACTCCGCATGCTTGTTGCCAAGCGCGTCACCTATGGCTACTGGGGTCAGGAGCAGCCGGCGGTCCGGGACGCCAGCATCGAAATTTCGCCCGGCAGCATCGTGGCGCTGGTGGGACCGAACGGGGCCGGAAAGACCACGCTCATTCACTGCCTTGCCGGCCTGTTCGAGCCTCACAAGGGCCGCGTAAGCCGCGACGGCCTCGATATCCGGCAGGACCTTCGGGGCCATCGGGCGCGGACCGGGTTCCTGTCGGAACATTACGGGCTCTATTCCGGGCTTACCGCGCGCCAGAGCATGGAGTACGCCGCCCAGTCCCGGGGCCGGACGTTTCCCGCCCTGATGTCGCCGGCGGCGCGCGCGGAAACGATCGAACAGGTGGCCGAGGACTGCCTGGTGGCGGACATTCTGGACAAGGACCTGGACTCGCTCTCGCGCGGGCAGCGGCAACTGCTCGCCTTCGCCGAGGTCGAGGTGTCACGTCCTCCGCTGCTGCTGCTAGACGAGCCGGCCTCGGGACTGGACCCCGACCACCGGGAACGGCTGGCCTCAAGGCTGGGAAAACTGGGCGCGGCGGGACGGTCGGTGCTCGTGTCCTCCCACATCCTCGCGGAACTGGAGGAATATGCGACCGACCTGGTGGTGATGCAGGAAGGCGTCACCCTGCCGCAGCAGAGGGAACTGGCTCCCGGAAGCCTCCGGGACATCTACCGCCAGACGCGGGAACAGGCGCGCGCGAGCCACCATGATTGAACTGCTCGCTCGCCTGAATCCGGAACTTCTGCGCGGATGGCGCGCGGAATGCACCCTGTTGCGGCTGGCCGTCACGGTCCTCCTTTGCGCAGGAGTGGCGTGGTGCGTGCAACTGGGCTGGGATTGGCGCGCGCTGGGGAGGGTGGGCCTGATTGCCGTGGGCGTGCTCAGCTATGTGGTCACGCCCGTGCGCGTGGTGGGCGCCATAGCTGATGAGCACAACCGGCACACCTGGCAGCGGCAGCGCATGAGCGCGCTGAGTCCCACGCAGATGATGCTCGGCAAGGCCTTCGGCGCCACGGCTCTCACCGACCTGGCGGCGCTGTGCGCCCTGGCCTGCTGGGCCCTGGGCGTACACCTGGCGGTAGCGGAAGGGATCGGCGAAAGCGCGCTGGCTCAAGTCGCGGCCGATATGGAGCGGAACCGCGCCTCGTTCCCGCTGGAGGCCTGGCTGATGGTGTGCGCCAATCTGCTTGCCCGCTTCCTCGCGCTGGCGTTGGCGATCCGAAACTGCGACCGCTCCAAAGCGGCGCGCGGCCGGTCCTTCGTTGTCGCCATTCTGCTGACTGCCCTGTTGATCGGGCCGCTGGAGATTATCCGGAGCATTATGGACAGTGAATCCGTGGGGGTCTTGTGGCTTGGCTTTGCGTCGATGGATAGCGACAGTTTTTGGGCGATTAGCGGGTTGGCGTTGGTGACGTTTACGGCCTGCTGGGGCTGGTGTGCGGCTCGCGAGACCCTGAGCGGCGGCCGTTTCCCATTCGAGGCGATCATTGTCGGCCTTGGCGTGGGGTTGTGGTGGGTCGGTACGTTCTACGGTCTCAGTGATGCCCGCCTCAGTGATGCCGACGGTCGCGGTAACGCCGTAGGGGTAGTCGGCTATGGCTCCGGGCAGATGGCCACCGCCACCCTGTTGCTGGCGCTGGTGGCTGTCGCCTACCTGTGGGGGGTCGCTGAGCGCGTGGACCGGCGAAGAGCGCGCGAATTTCTCGCCGCTCCCAGCCTGCGGCGCGCTCCCGCATGGTTGGTGATTGCGCTGCTCGCCGCCGCTGCCGCCGTGCTGCACCTGATTTTCGGGCTGTTCGCCGACCGCGGCGAACAGGTCTTCTTTCAGGTCAATTTCTGGGTTGTCAGCCTGCTCGGTTTCGTCGTGCGCGACCTGGGCATCCTTTTCCTGGTGCTGACCGGAAAGGTCAAGCGCTGGCCGGAACTGGCCGCGTTGGCGTCGTGGCTGGTGCTTGGCTTGTTCGTGCCGGGCGCTCTCAGCGGAGTCGACGCATCCGTGGGGGGATTGGAACTGTATCGGCTGTTTGCCCCGATCGTCGAGCAGTGGACGGCGGCGAACCTGATTGTCGCCCTGGTTTCGGCGTGGCTTCAGGCAGGGCTGGTGGTAATGTGGCTGGTTAAGCGAGGCCGGTCAGACGGGAGGAAGAACGATGACATCGGCAACACGTAGAGCGTTTATTGGCGCTGCTGCTGCGGCGGCCGCGGGCATGCAGGGCGTGCGGGCGCATGAGCCGCCGGAGGACAGGGTGCTGTTCGTGCTGGTGCACGGCACCGGTCACGGCGGCTGGTGCTGGAAGTTCGTGCGCGACATCCTGCGCGAGCAGGGGCACAGGGTGTTCACGCCCACGCTTACCGGTTGCGGCGAGCGGTCCCATTTGCTCGAGCCGGATATCGGGCTGGACATGCATGTCAGCGACATCGTCAATGTGCTGGAATGGGAGGAGCTCGAGGATGTGGTGCTGGTAGGACATTCCTACGCCGGACTGGTGATTTCGGGGGTGGCGGACCGGGCCAAGCAGCGTTTGCGCCACCTGGTTTATCTGGATGCGATCGTTCCTCGCAACGGCGACAGCCTGCTGACGGCGCGGCGCGACATCAGCGCCGAGGAAATGGCTGCCAACGAGCAGCAGTTGCGCCGTATTGCGCCGGACGGGAACTACATCGCGGGTTTCTCCGCGGCGCGCTTCGGAATTCCGCCGGAGCCGGCCGAGGTGGTGGACTGGGTGGAACGCAGGCTTACCCCGCATCCGCTGAAGAGCTGGCTGGACCCGGTAAAGTTCGAGAATGGCGGGGAAGAGGGCGTGCCCTGCACCTTCATCGAATGCACGGAACCGGCCATGCCGGGCAGCGGGCTGAAAAATCACGCCAAATACGCGCAGGAGCATCCGGATTGGCGCTATGTGGAACTCAAGACCGGCCACGACGCCATGGTGACCGAGCCGCAAGCTTGCGCCGAGCTTTTCCTGGAAGCGGCTCGTTCTTCCTGAGTCAGAGCCACGTATTTCACCAGGTGCTGAACCCTCGCTGGTCTTTAAGTCCGGCTGTGCGTTCGCCCGCGCGCATTTGCGTGGATCGCTCGTAGTCTCTCCCCCGCCGTCCGGGAAACGCATGAATCCATCCATGGAGCTTGGTTCCGGCATCCTGCCTCCAACACTCCCGGTCGGCGGGGGAGAGACTACGAGCGATCCACGCAAATGCGCGCAAGTCGGTGCGTCGGCGTAAGGGTTAGAGCGATGTCGTCAGTGTCTGGCGAGACCGAGGCCGTGACGTTTGTGTTGGTGCATGGAACGGGCCACGGCGGGTGGTGCTGGAAGTTCGTGCGCGAAATTCTGGAGGGGCAGGGCCATCGCGTGTACACGCCTACGCTTACGGGCTGTGGCGAACGCTCGCATTTGCTGCACCCCGGCATCGGGCTGGAAACCCACATTACAGATGTCGTCAACGTGCTGAAGTGGGAAGGACTGGAGGACGTGGTGCTGGTGGGCCACTCCTACGGCGGATGCGTGATTTCCGGGGTTGCGGATCGTTGCAAGCAGCGGCTGAGGCATCTGGTGTATCTGGATACGGTGGTGCTACGCGACGGCGAAAGCCTGGTTTCTTCACGCCGCCAGAACAGCGTTCAGGAAAGGGATGCGGATAGGCAACGTCGGCGAAGCATGGCGCCGGACGGCCAGTACGTCGTGGCCCGCAGCGGAGCTCTCTACGGGATTCCGCCCGATCCGCCGGAAATCCTGGCCTGGGTTGACCGGCGGCTTACTCCGCATCCCCTGAAGAGTTGGCTGGACCCGGTGCGATTGGAAAACGGCGCGGAAGAGGGCCTGCCAAGAACGTTCATTCGCTGCACCAGCCCGGAAATGCCTTACAGCGGGATACGGGACCATGCCCGCTATGCGAAAAGTCATCCGGAATGGCGCTACGAGGAACTGGAAACGGGCCACGACGCCATGGTGACGGAGCCCAGGGCCTGCGCCGATCTTTTCCTGGCTGCGGCGCGGTCCGCGTAACCCCCGTTCAACCGCGCAGCCCGTCTCTTGCGGGAGGGAGAAGATACTCGCCCTCCCGCAAGAGACGGGTCAGATCAGCCCCGCTTCGAGCTGCGCGGCTTCCGACATCATGCTCTGGTTCCAGGGCGGGTCGAATATCAGTTCCACCGCCACCTGGTTGATGGTGGGAATCAGACCGATCTTCTCGCGCACATCCTCCACTAGGATTTCGCCCATGCCGCAGCCCGGCGCGGTGAGCGTCATTTCCACGGCCACGTCGCGCTGCCCGTCATCGCGGCTGTTGACCTCGCATAGATACACCAGCCCCAGGTCCACGATGTTGACCGGGATTTCGGGGTCGTAGCAGGTCTTCATCTGCTCCCAGACCAGCGCCTCCACGTCGGAATCGCCTGCGTTCGCCGGCAATTCGGGAGGCTCGGCGGGCGTCTTTCCCAAAGTGTCCGCGTCCGCGCCGGCAATGCGGTACAACCAGCCGTCCACGTACACCGTGAAGCTGCCGCCCAGCGACTGCGTAATGAATACAAGTTGTCCGGCGCGCAACCGGGCTTCCTCGCCCGCCGGGATAATCACCGCCTTGCAGTCGCGAGTGAGCGTGACGGGTTCGCTCTGGTTACCGAACATGGCCGGTTACTCGGTGCTGACCGCGCCGGTCTCGCCGTCAAGCGCAGCGGTAAAGGTGCGCCACGGCAGCGTTACGCAGCGAATCCGGGAAGGGTAGGCGCGAACGCTTCCCAGGGCCACGAGGTCGCCCAGGCCGTCGAGGCCGTCTTCCGTTTCGGGAGTGAAGGCCGCAAGCACCTGCTCGCTGCGTTGCCGCGCCTCGCTCGCCGCGACGCCCTTGAGCAATTCCGTCATCATCGAGGCCGACGCTAGGCAGATGGCGCAAGCGGCAGCCTCGAAGCCGACATCCGCAACAAGGACTGCTGGCGCCGCCGGTTCCTCCTTTCCTTCTTTGCGCAGGTACACGGTCACCTTGTCGCCGCACAGCGGATTGAAGCCCCGGGCCACATGGTCGGCCGCGTCGAGCGCGCCGAAATTCCTCGGCGCGCGGCAGTGCTCCAGGACGGTGCGCTGGTAGAGACTTTTCAGTTCGCTGTCCATGACTTCATCGAAAGAGCCTGCGCGCGGTTTCGATTCCGCTCACCAGGCGGTCGATCTCATCGCGCGTGTTGTAGAAGGAAAACGAGGCGCGCGCCGTTCCGGGCAGGCCGAACCGGTCCATGAGCGGCATGGCGCAGTGATGTCCCGCCCGTATCGCCACGCCTTCGTGATCCAGGATGGTGCCGAGATCGTGCGGATGAATTTCCTCCATCACGAACGACACCACGGCCGACTTGGGTTTGGCGGCGCCGATAATCCGCAATCCGGCAATTCCGCCCAGCCGCTCGGTGGCGTAGTCCAGCAACCCGTGCTCCATCGCCGCCAGACGCGCAAGTCCGTGTCCCGCGAGGTAATCCATGGCCGCGCCCAGCGCGATGGCGCCGGATATATTGGGCGTTCCGGCCTCGAACTTGTGCGGCGCCGCGTTATAGCTTGTGCCTTCGAAGCGCACTTCCAGGATCATCTCGCCGCCGCCCAGAAAAGGCGGAAGCTCCTCAAGCCAGGGACGCCGCGCGTAGAGTGCCCCTATGCCGGTGGGCGCGTACATCTTGTGCCCGGACAGGGCATAGAAGTCGCAGTCCAGTTCCTGCACGTCCAGCGGAATATGTCCTGCGGCCTGGGCGCCGTCAATCAGGATCGGCACTCCCGCCTGCCGCGCCATCCGGCAGATTTCCGCCACCGGGTTGATTACGCCCAGGGCGTTGGAAACGTGGGTGACCGCGATCAGCCCGAGCCTGGAGCCGATCAGCCCCTGAAACGCCTTGAGGTCCAGTTCTCCCGAATCCAGCACCGGCGCTACCCGGATGCGCGCGCCGGTCCTCTCGCATAGCTGCTGCCAGGGCACGATGTTGGAATGGTGCTCCATGTGAGTCAGCAGGATTTCGGAATCCGCATCCATGCGCCCGTCCAGGCAGCGGGCTACCAGGTTGATCGACTCCGTGGCTCCGCGGGTGAACACGATTTCTTCCTTCGAGGCAGCGTTCAGCCAGATCCGGGTCCGTTCCCGCGCGCCCTCGAAGGCTGCGGTAGCCTGATCCGAACGTGCATGCACGCCGCGGTGCACGTTGGCGTGCATTTCCACTTCGTAGCGGTTCAGCGCGTCCATCACCGCTTGCGGGCGCTGCGTGGAGGCGGCGTTGTCTAGGTAGGCCAGCGGCTTGCCGTTCACCCGCGTGGCCAGCGCCGGGAAATCGGCCCGCAGATCGGCAATCCCGATGGCTGGCTCCGATTCGGCCCGAGTGGCGGCGGAGGCGGCGGTGGCGGCACTCATTGCCTTGCGTTCAGGCGGCCAGCCTGTGCGGCTCGGCATCGTTGAGCGCCCGGCTGAGGATTGCGCCGGCCATCGTTTGCGCATCGGCAAGGTCGATGGCGTCGCTGATGCGCGAGGCAAAGGCCCGCACCAGCATTGCGCGGGCCTGCTGCGGCGACAGCCCGCGGGTCTTGAGGTAGAACAGCGCCGCCTCGTCCAGCGCGCCGGTGGCGGCGCCATGCGCGCATTGCACTTCATCCGCGTACACTTCCAGTTCGGGCCGCGTTTCCATGCGGGCGGTTTCGTCGAGCAACAGGTTGTCATTGCGCAGGCGCGCGTCGGCGCCTTGTCCTTCCGGAGCGATCAGGATCCTGCCCGCAAAGTCGCCGCTGCCGTTTGCGCTCACAATGCAGCGGCACAGGCTTTCACTCACGGCATGACGTTGCCGATGCGCGATCTCCAGATCCAGCCGGGCCTGCCGATCAGGCTCCACCACAAGCAGGGCCCCGTGGCGGAACCGGGCATGGCGGCCGTCCATGTTCGCGCGCAGAATTTCGCAATCGCTTGCGGCGCCGGAACCCACGCGGGTGTAGTCAAGCTGCGTTCCCTCTGCCAGGAGGATCGTCCGTTCGGCAGTGAAGCGGCCATCGCCGGGATCGTCGAGCACGGCCACGTGGCGCATCCGGGCGCCCTGCGCCAGCTCGATATCGATCCGAAACGCAACCTCTCCCGCGCTCCCACCGAAATGGAGCTCCTCGAGTTCGAGTTCGGCTCCGGGCTCCAGCACGATGCGCAGGCAATGCTCCCGGCTGTCCCCTGGCCGGCGCTCGAAACGCAGCGCTTCCGAGCGCCGCGCGCCGGCCTCCACGACGATCTCGGAAACCTGGCCCTTCATGCCGCCTCGCGCAGAAAGGCGTCGTATCCGCCCGCTTCCAGTTGTTGCACCAGTTCGGCGCCGCCCGAGCGGGCGATGCCGCCGCCGGCCAGCACATGCACCTTGTCCGGCGACACCAGATTCAGGATCCGTTCGTAGTGCGTAATCAGCACAAAGGCGCGTTCGCCGTCGCGCAGCGCGCGTATGCCCGACGCCACCACCTTCAGCGCGTCAATGTCCAGGCCGGAATCGGTTTCGTCCAGCACCGCCAGACGCGGCTTGAGGATCGCCAACTGCAGAATCTCGTTGCGTTTCTTCTCGCCGCCGGAGAAGCCCTCGTTGACTCCGCGCTTGAGAAGTTCGGGCTTGAGCTTCAGCCGGGCGGCTTCCTGGCGCGCCTGGCGCAGAAATTCGGCGGCATTGATCTCCGCACGGCCCGCCGCCTTGCGCTGCGCGTTCAGCGCCGATCGCAGCAGATACATGTTGCTCACTCCGGGGATTTCCACCGGGTACTGAAATCCGAGAAAAAGGCCCTTGCAGGCGCGTTCCTCCGGACTCATGCCGAGCAGGTCCTCGCCGTCGAAACGCACGCTGCCGCCGCCAACCTCGTATCCGTCGCGCCCGGCCAGAGTTTGCGCCAGCGTGCTCTTGCCGGCGCCGTTCGGCCCCATGATGGCGTGCACCTCGCCAGGACCCACTTCAAGCGACAGCCCGCTGAGGATTTCGTTGCGCTCAACGCGCACCGTGAGGTCGCGAATATCGAGAAGCGGAGCGCTCATCCGATCGCTCCTTCGAGACTCACGTTCATCAGGGCCTGCGCTTCCACCGCGAATTCCATCGGCAGCATGTTGAACACCTGCTTGCAGAAGCCGTTCACGATCAGGTTTACGGCGTCCTCCTCGCCCAGGCCGCGCTGCCGGCAGTAGAACAACTGGTCTTCGGATATTCGCGAAGTGGTGGCTTCGTGCTCCACCACGGCCTGCGGGTGACCGATGTCCATATGCGGGAAGGTGTGGGCGCCGCAGTCGTGTCCGATCAGAAGCGAGTCGCACTGGGTGCGGTTGCGGGCGCCTTCGGCGCGCGGGAATACCTTTACCAGGCCGCGGTAAGTGTTCTGCGCGCGGCCGGCGGAAATGCCCTTGCTCAGGATGTTGCTGCTGGTGTTTCGCCCGATGTGAATCATCTTGGTGCCGGTGTCGGCCTGCTGGAAGTTGTTGGTTACCGCTACCGAGTAGAACTCGCCGGTGGAGTTGTCGCCGCGCAGGATGCAGCTGGGGTATTTCCAGGTGATCGCCGAACCGGCCTCCACCTGGGTCCAGGAGATCGACGAGTTGTCGCCGCGGCAGTCGCCGCGCTTGGTCACGAAGTTGTAGATGCCCCCGCGCCCCTTTTCATCGCCCGGATACCAGTTCTGCACCGTGGAGTACTTGATCCTTGCGTCCTTGAGCGCCACCAGCTCCACCACCGCGGCATGGAGCTGGTTCTCGTCGCGCATCGGCGCGGTGCAGCCTTCCAGGTAGCTCACTTCGCTGCCTTCGTCAGCAACGATCAGGGTGCGCTCGAACTGCCCGGTATTGCGCTCGTTGATGCGGAAATACGTGGACAACTCCATCGGACAGCGCGTGTTCCGGGGCACGTAGACGAACGAGCCGTCGGTGAATGCGGCGCAGTTCAGCGCCGCGAAGTAGTTGTCCCGGTAGGGAACGACGCTGCCCAGGTACTTGCGCACCAGATCGGGGTGTTCGCGCACCGCTTCGGAGAACGAGCAGAAGATCACGCCCGCTTCCGCCAGGCGACTCTTGAAGGTGGTGGCCACCGACACGCTGTCGAACACCGCGTCCACCGCAACGCCTGCGAGGCGGGCCCGTTCGTGCAGCGGGATGCCCAGCTTGTCGTAGGTTTCCAGAAGGCGGGGGTCCACTTCGTCCAGGCTCCTGGGAGCGTCCTTGGCCGGTCCGGGCGCGGAGTAGTAGGAAATCGCCTGGTAGTCGATGGGCGGAATGTTCAGCTTCGCCCAGGACGGTTCCCTGGCCTGTCGCCAGTAGCGGAAGGCGCGCAAACGCCAGTCGAGCAGAAACTCCGGCTCCTCCTTGCGCGCCGAAATCACCCGAATCACGTCCTCGTCCAGCCCCGGGGGCAGGGTGTCGGACTCGATGTCGGTGACGAAGCCGTGCCGGTACTGGCGCTGAAGGACTTCCTGGACTTCCGGGTTGCGGTGGGCCGCCGGATTCATCGTCCCATCCTCGCGTTGAGGTCGGCTGCCAGTTTCGGGGTCCGAAAACCGGGGGCCGAACTGCGCAGGTCGGCGAGCGAAACGTCGGTAAGCGCCCCGCGAATCGCGCGACTGATCTGCCGCCAAGCCCCGCTCACGCTGCAGAAGGACTCCAGTTCGCACTGGCCTTCAGCGTGACAGCATTCGGTAAGCGCCATCGGTCCCTCCAGCGCCTCGAGAATCTCCACCGCATTGATATCGCCGGCGGGCCGCGCCAGCCGGTAGCCGCCCAGGGCGCCGCGTTCCGACTGCACCAGGCCACGGCCCGCAAGCTGCTTGAGCAGCTTCTGCGCGGTGGGCAGCTTGAGCCGCGTGGCCTGGGCGATGCGCTTGGCGGAAAGGCATTCTCCATCCGCCTGCGCCAGGCAGCCCAGGATCATGGTTCCGTAGTCGGTAAGCCGGCTGACTCTCAGCATCTTCGCGCTCCCGTTAAAACAGGACTATTTTAGTCCAGAATGAAATCCTGTGCGCTTTTGCGTTGGTCAGGTGAGGGTGTGGCGGATGAATTCGCCGGCTTTCATGATGATGGGGATGTTGGCCACGTTGCGGAACAGGCCGAGGTTTTTCATGGGATCGCCGTCGAGCACCAGCAGATCGGCGTGGGCCTCGGGGGCGATGCAGCCCAGTTGGCCTTCCTGGCGGAGGATCTCGGCGTTGATGGACGTGGCGGAGCGCAGCACCTGTAGCGGCGAGTGGACTTCGCCTCGGTATTCCAGTTCCGCGCCTTGCAGCTTCATGTACTCGTGGCCCAGCAGGTCGGACCCCAGGCCCAGTTTCACGCCGCGGCGGGCGCAGGTCTCCATGGCGGTGAGCATGGTTTCGTGCACGCGCAGAATCTTGCCGTGGCTGCTGGGCGGCAGGCCGAGTTCGCCGGCGTAGTCCTTGATCACGTGCATGACGGACAGAGTGGGGACCACGTAGGCGTCCGCTTGAACGATGGCGGCGGCGGTGTCGTCGAGGATTTCCGAGCCGTGCTCGATCGTGCGCACGCCCAGTTCCACGCAGCGTTTCGCGCCGTCGTCCGTATGGCAGTGGGCCATCACGTAGGTGCGCCGGCTGGCGGCTTCCTCGACCGCCGCGCGCACTTCCTCATCGGAGTACTGCGGCATCCATAGCGGATCGGTGGGCGAGACCACGCCGCCGGAGATGAATATCTTGATCTGGTGCGCGCCCTTGCACAGTTCCTCGCGAACCGCTTTGCGGACCTCGTCCGGGCCGTCGGCGGTAACGGTCAGGCTTCCCATGTAGCCGCAAGCGCAGGCCGTGGCCTCGATCTTGTCGCCGGGGCGCATGTCGCCGTGGCCGCCGGTCTGGGAAAGCGCGCGGCCCGGGTAGAACAGCCGCGGCCCTTCGATCAGTCCCTGCTCCAGCGCCATCCACAGGCCGATGTCCCCGCCGGCGGCGTCGCGGACCGTGGTGAAGCCGCGGTGCAAGGCGTCGCGCATCGTCTTGGCGCCATGCTGGGCCAGCAGTTCGCGCGGCATGCGGTCGAGTTCGTAGAAGCTGAAACTCACTCCGTAGGCGTGAAAGTGGCGGGCCAATAGCGGAAGGAATACACTACCGCCGACAGGGTCAAGACCCCTTGGAGAAGAGAAGATGAGAGACGTCAATCTTGCCGATACCGCACAGGCCATGGTGGCGCCGGGGAAGGGCATTCTGGCGGCTGACGAGAGCACGCCCACCATCGGCAAACGCTTTGCGAGCATCGGCGTGGAATCCACCGAGCCGCTGCGCCGGGATTACCGATCGATTCTGTTTTCCGCCCCTTCGGCGGACCAGTACATCAGCGGCGTGATCCTGTTCGACGAAACGCTGCGGCAGTCCATGCCGGACGGCGAACCGATTCCGCAATATCTCAAGGGGCGTGGAATGATTCCGGGGATCAAGGTGGACAAGGGCGCCAAGCTGCTAGCGGGTTTTCCTGGCGAGAAGGTTACCGAGGGGCTGGACGGGCTGCGCGAGCGCCTGGCCGAGTACCGCTCGCTGGGCGCCGGGTTTGCCAAGTGGCGGGCCGTTATTGCGATCGGCGAGGGCGCGCCCAGCGACTACTGCGTCCACGCCAATGCCCATGCGCTTGCGCGTTACGCCGCCTTGTGCCAAGAGGCCGGCCTGGTGCCGATTGTGGAGCCGGAAGTGCTGATGGACGGTCCGCATCCCCTGTCGCGATGCGAGCAGGTTACCGGCGAGGTGCTGGATCAGGTCTTCGACGAGTTGGAGCGCCATCGGGTGGAACTCGAAGGCATCGTGCTCAAGCCCAATATGGTCGTGTCCGGCAGCGAATGTCCGGCCCAGGCGGGCGTGAATGAAGTAGCGGCTGCCACGTTGCGCACCCTGCTGGCCCATGTGCCCTCCGCGGTGCCGGGCATTGCGTTTCTATCCGGGGGGCAGTCGGCTGAGGACGCCACCGCTCATCTGAGCGCGATGAACGCTCAGGGCCCGCATCCCTGGCAGGTTTCCTTCTCCTACGGGCGCGCCCTGCAGGCGCCGGCATTGACCGCTTGGGGAGGCAAGGCCGATCAGCTTGTTGACGCGCAACACGCTTTCGGCGAACGCGCCCGACTCAACGGATTGGCCCGCACCGGCGATTACCGCCCCGAACTGGAAGCGGCGTAGCAGGAATTCTGGAAAGACGGCTGAAGCGCCAGATACGGCGGTAGCTGCCTCGCTACTGGCGTTGAACCGGCACAGCAAAGCGCATCGGCGGCGGCATGTCGAAATATATTCGTGGAATGAAAGTGCCATCCTCCAGCTTCACCCCCTGTGCGCCTGACTCCAAGGGTGGCATGTACTTTAGATGCCCTTTCATATTTTCCCAGGTTACTGGCCCCCCTGTCGACTCTATCAGGTAGGGAAGTTCTGCCCAGGAATGGGCCTTTGTTTTGTTGGTCTCGATAAGCATGTAAGCGCAAGCCATGCCCACGGCAATAGCCGCACTTGCCGTCAGCTCTCGCAGCGGCGCAAACGCGGACAAGGGATGATCCTACGTACAAGACTTGCAACTCTGCAAGCGCGAATATAACCACAGCGCGGGTAGCTGTCATCAATAGCGAGGCACTTGCGCTGTGGCGTTTTTCGGTCATCGGTTGGTGTTGCGAAGCGTTGATTGTTCGGAAATCGAGATCCGTCCGGGTCTGACTCAGCGCTGCGGCGGTCCAGGAAGGGTTGGACTGGCCCGGCCTACGCCATTGCAGTGCAAAGCCTTCAAGGTGCTGGGCGTGCGCCCCTGATATACCCAGTAGCGAAACACTGGTTTATTGAGATGACCAATAGAATCAGTAGGTTATGTTTGCACGGCTCGGGAAATTCCGATTAGCCTTCTCTCCGCCCCCTTCTTCCGGGAGACGCATGAATACATCCCTGTAGTTTGGTTCCGCCATCCTGGCTTCAACGCTCCCGGAAGAAGGGGGCGGAGAGAAGGCTGAATCGAGGCGATTCTGCTTCCGTTATGCGCGCGCTGCCCGGAAAGCGTAGTGCAGGATTAGGTAGGCGACCATCGAACCGGCCAGGCCGGACAGGGCCGGAACCAGCCATTCCGGCGCGAAGAAGTAACTCGCCAATCCCAGTGGATAGGCTAGCAGCGCGGCCCAATTGGCTCCCGGCAGGCGGGAGTCGTCCGCCGCGTCCATGCGCCCTCGCTCCACGATGTAGTAGTGCGCGATGACCGGTCCGATCAGGGGCGGAACGATGACGGCCAGCGAGCCGATCCAGGCGAGGAAGTGCTGGTAGATGACCAATCCCAACAGAGTGCCCAGCAACCCGCAAATCACCGTCATGACCCGCCGCGGGCGGCGCATGATGCTGGAAGTCTGGATGACCGGCAAATACAGGTTGGCGTCGCCCGTGGTCCAAAGCGCCACGCTCATTCCCACAACGCCCAGCAGCGCGATCCATCCGGCCTGTTCACGCAGATAGGAGGTGAAATCGCCGTCGTTTCCGTCGTACACCACGCTGCCCAGGGCGCCGACGATCTGCAGGAACCATTGGGCGATGATCAGCACGATGAAGGGTATGGCGATCGCCACCCAGGCGCGCTTGGCGAAGCGCGTGTATTCGGCCATGACCACCGCGCCCACGATCCAGGAGCCGATAACGGCATTGACGCCGCCCAGAACGCTCATCGGATTCTCCGCACTGGCCGCCTTGCTGGAGGAAAGCAGCAGAAAGGCGTCCCATCCGCCGGCCTGACCCACGTTCAGATCAATGGAATACAGCCCCACGGCTACCAGAACCACCACGGAGGGCACGCTGACCCATTCCAGCGCCTTGACGCCATAGTAGGTGGTGACGGTGAAGAGGATACCGGCCAGCAGCGCAATCGTATAGAACGCCGGGGAATCGTAGTTCTGCGCCCAGGCGAATCCGAACGCGCCCACCACGATTCCCTGCCAGCCAATGGTGAGCAGCGCGATGAACAGCACCGGCAGATAGGCCCCGATCCGACCGTAGACCAGCCGGTAGAGTAGGCCGCTGTTGCAGGCGGTCTTATATCCCATGTAGCCCACCACGGCCCCGATCGCGAAGTTGGCCAGATTGCCGTAAAAAGAGGCTTGCACCGCGTCGGGCCAAAAGCTCATGCCTTTGCCCAGGGCGCCGCCGGTGAGCAGGCCCGTTACCAGAAAGCCCCAGCCGAAAGCCAGCGTCAACAGCGGCAGGGTGTTGCGGCGCTGGCTCTCGCTCAGCGGAGTCAGCGGATTGTCCGCGCTGCGCGCTTCCTCCTCGGGCCGTAAGGTCCACCATTCCTTCAAGCGATTCATCATCGTTGTTTCTCCCCCTCAAACCTGATGCGACAAGTTGAGCCGGTCACGGCCCTGGTCAACTGGGTGATTCCTGTTCATCCCCGTTCTCTTCCTCCTTGCGTTCATCCTTGCGCCTGCCGTCCTTCTCCCCCATAAGCTCCACCTGATCGAGGCGCGCCTGGATGCGGCTGCGGCGCACCTCGTCGGACTGTCCGGAGGCTTTCAGCGCCAGTTGAAGCTGGGTATGCGCGCCGTTGAGGTTGCGCCGCATCAGTTCGTATTCGGCCATGAAATAGTGGGCGTCGGCCACCTGGCCAGATTCGCCGCTGGCCTGGGCCAGCAGTCTCGTGGTTTCCAGGTTGAGCTTGTCGTTGATCAGTTGTTCCAGCAGAAGTTCGCGGGCACCGGGGGCCTGACCCTCGGCGATCAGCATCTCGGCATAGCGGTGGGTGATACTGCTGTTGCCCGGGAACAGCCTCAGCGCGTCCTCGAAGGAGCGCCGCGCCTCGGCCACGTTCCCTGCCGCCGCGGCCGCACGCGCCTCGGCGATGCGCAGCGGAATGGAGTCCGGATGCTCCTTCAGCAAGGTTCGCAGCACATTCTGCGCTTTTGCCGGCTGACCGGACGCAAGCAACGCCAGACCTTCGCCGTAGAACTTCCCCACGTCGCCGGGCGTTTCGGTCAGCGGCTGCGAGCGGAAATGCCGCAGGGCCAGTTCGGGATTCTCGCTGCCCAGCAAGCGTGCCTGGGCCCGCGCCAGATAGTAGTTCAGGCCGCTCTCCACTTCCCGCATCATTTGCGGCGTAATGCGGCCGCGGGCTTCGGCAATGCGGTTCACGCTGACCGGATGGGTGCGCAGTATTTCCGGTATGGCCGCGGCAGCCAGCGACTCCTTGCGCGACATGGTCTCGAAGAACGAGGGCAAGCCGCGCGGGTCGAAGCCGGCTGCCGATAGCGTCCCGATTCCAATGCGGTCGGCCTCATGTTCGTGCGCCCGGGTGAAGTTGATGCGCTGCTGCATGCCCATTCCCTGGCTGGCCATCAGCGCGCCCTGTATCAGGTCGCTTCCTCCTCCCAGCAGGCCGCCCACCAGCAGCGCGCCCACCAGCATGGCCATCGACATCATGCCGGTCCCCCGCATGGCCTGAATCTGGCGGGAAATGTGCTGCTGGGTAACGTGGGCGATCTCGTGAGCCAGCACGCCGGCCAGCTCGCTTTCGTTGGCGGTTGCTTCGATCAGACCGGTGTGCACGCCGATATACCCTCCCGGAAGCGCGAACGCATTGATGGAAGAGTCCTGGACCACGAAAAAGTGAAACCGGTGGTCTCCGTTCTGCGCCCGGTAGGCCAACCGCTTGCCTACGTCGGAAACGTATTCGTTGATTTCCGGATCGGTAACCAGCTTGCCCGCGCGCCGAATCTGTTCAATAAGGCTGAGCGCAATTTCACGCTCTTCCGCGCTGGTCAGCACCGAATCTGCAAGGCTGCCCATGTCCGGCAGGTTCTGGTCCTGGCCGATCTGGGCGCCGGCCGTCAGGCTCTGCGCACCCAAAAGCAAGGCCAGCGCCGCGCAGGCGGCACGTTGCGCTCCCGGGTGCGGACGGATGCTCACAAGGCTCGAACAGCCTCCAGCACTTCTTCGACGTGTCCCTTCACTTTCACCTTGCGCCATTCCTTGCGCAGCACGCCCTGCTCGTCAATCAGGAAGGTGCTGCGGTCGATGCCCATGTATTTTCGGCCGTACATGCTCTTTTCCACGATCACGCCGTAGGCGTTGCAGAGCGTCTCCTCGGGATCCGAGAGCAGGTGAAATGGAAAGTTCTGCTTGGCCCGAAAGTTGTTATGCGAGCGGATGGACTCGCGCGAAACGCCGAGTATGATCGCGTTGGCGGCCTCGAACTGCTCATGCAGGTCGCGAAAGTTCTGCCCCTCCAGCGTGCATCCGGGAGTGCTGTCCTTGGGGTAGAAGTACAGGACCAGCTTGCGTCCCTTGAGCCCGCCGAGGGTTTGCGGCTCTCCGCCGGTGCTGGCGGTATCGAAGTCCGGCGCCGGCTTGCCGATTTCAGTTTTGCTCATTGGCTTCTCCTCCTGGCCTGATTCGTCCTGACCTGCTTGCCCCTGGGCTGCTAGCCGTGGATCGGCTCGATAACGGCGTCCAGGTTGTTCTTGTCGCAGAAATCATGAAACTCTTCGCGCAGCATTGCGATACCCACGTCGCCCGGCACGTGCACCTCTATGCGCACCGCCAGCATCGCCGCGCCCGTGCCCGGGGCATTGTAGCGCCGCGAGTGAACTTCCGCGATGGGAAGTTCGCGCCTGGCGAAAAAGCTTACCAGAGCCAGCACCAGGTTCTGGCGCTCCAGCGCCACGGCCTCCACGTGATAGGGAGCGGCCGGCGCCTGATCCGCGCGCGGCGCCGTCTCGCTGATCAAAATCCGGCAACCGGTGCGCTTGCTCATGCGCTCCACCGCGGCGCGCACCTTGTTGGTGGTGTGCCAGTTGCCCTCCACCAGCAGCAGGGCGCCGAAACTGCTCCCCAGAACCGTCATCCGCGTATCGCGAATTTCTCCTCCGGCTTCGCTTACGACCTCGCACAGTTCGCGCGCCGAAAGATCTTCCTTCGGGGCCAGGGTCGAAATCGCCAGCAATTTTTCCATGCGGCACTAGCTTACCCCCGCGGCCCCCGGGATAAAATGCCGGGCCGTTATGAAGGGAAGCCTGGTAGCCCTGGTTACGCCGATGAGCGCCGGCGGCGCCGTGGACTATGGCGCCGTGGACCGCCTGATCGAGTGGCACGTGGAATCGGGCACGGCCGCCCTGGTGGTGGCCGGGACCACGGGCGAATCGGCCACCCTGGGACACGAAGAGCACGCCCGGTTGATCCGCCACGCGGCCCGGCAAGCTTCCGGGCGGATTCCGGTTGTGGCCGGCACGGGCTCCAATTCCACGGCGCAAACGATCGCGCTGTCCCGCGCGGTGGCAGACGCCGCCATCGTCGCTTACCTGGTGGTGGCTCCGTACTACAACAAGCCTACCCAGGAGGGCATGTTCAGGCACTTTACGGCGATCGCCGAGGCGGTGGAAGCGCCTCTTATCCTCTACAATGTCCCGGCTCGCACAGCGGTGGACCTGGCGCCGGACACCATAGGCCGGCTGGGTGCCCATGCGGGTATCGCCGGGTGCAAGGAGGCGACCGGCGAAGTGGGGCGGGTGGCGCGCCTGCGGGCGCTTTGCGGCGAGGAGTTCCTCTTGTATAGCGGTGACGATGCGACGGCCAGGGAGTTCATGCTTGCCGGGGGCGACGGCGTGATCTCGGTCACAGCCAACGTCGCTCCCGCGGAAATGGCGGCCATGTGCGCCGCGGCGCTGGACGGCGATGGCGAGAAAGCCGCCCGGCTGGATGCGGCCCTGGCCGGCCTGCACGAGGCATTGTTCGTTGAATCCAATCCGATACCGGTCAAATGGGCGCTGCATCGCATGAACCGAATTGAAAACGGCATTCGCTTGCCGTTGACCTGGCTGTCCGAGCCGCATCGGGACCGGGTGGCGGCGGCCATGAGCCAGGCGGGTGTGCCGTCATGATGCGCGGGATGCGCGGACCCGAGCTTGCCGCCTGCACGGTCGTGGCGCTGCTGCTGCAAGGCTGCGGCACCTTCGGCGATGCTCCGCTGATCGGCGGCCTGTTCGGTGGCGGAACGCCGCCTTGCGAGAATCCGCAGATGTACCAGAATGCCGAGGCGTCCGAACCCCTGGTCGCGCCGGAAGGATTGGAGACTCCGCGATCTTTCGGTAATCTTGAAGTTCCCGAGGGGGAAGTGCTTGAGGGACTGCCCAGGCGAAGCGACGGTTCCTGTCTCGAGGAACCCCCGGCGATCGAGAGGCCGGCGGCATAGCGGAGGCAGTGTTGCGGAGAGGTGGCCGAGTGGACGAAGGCGCCTGATTGGAGATCAGGTATACGGTCATACCGTATCGTGGGTTCGAATCCCACCCTCTCCGCCAAAACGAGACGGGGCGTGTGCAGGTGCACCGGTGCGCTGTCGCCTTCCCGGGGGCAAAAGCTGGCGTGATCACCACGGCAGATTGGTGAAGTGTGCGAGCGCTACTTCTTGCGCCTGAAGCGGCGGGGGCGGACCCACACCCAGCTGGCGGCGACCGCAGCTCCGAAGAGCGTGTAGCAGAGGGCGAAAGCCCATGCCGGCGCCCGGTAGTAAAGCAGCGATTCCAGCCAGTGCGCCACGAACGATCCCGCATAGGTCGAATCGCCGGCACGGGCGCGGAGCGTCATTTCAATGGTTGTGAGCGGGCAGATCGCCCCGAACCAGGACTGAACCACCACCACGCCTATGGCAAGAAGGTGCGCCGATCGAAACCAGGGATTTCGCACCCACGACCAGCGCCGCGCCTTGCCGGCGAGGATGAACGCGAGGCCACCGATAACGAAGGCGACGAAAAGCGCATGCAGCAACAAAACCGCATCGGCCGCCAGCAGCCAGGCCAGGGATGATTCCGCTCGTTCCACCGCCCCTCCTGCTTGCTATTGATCTCGCAATTCGGGCGGGGTGCGGAGCCGCTCGATTGCTGGAATGTGCGCACAATCTTGCATCAAGGATCGAGGGAAGGATGCTTGATCGCAGCTAATCCATTCGAGGCGCGCGTAACGCGGCGGCCTGATATTCCTCCGGGTCCTGATCTGTGAGTTTTTCGGGTGGCACGAGAGAGTAGTGACGCTCTCTGGCGATTGAAATCTGATCTCCGGATTCCGAGAATTCGAATAGAGCAATCGATTTGTCACCCACGAATTGAGTTGCAATCGGTCGGGCGGCCAGATTGCCGAATTTCTGCTTGGCGACAAGAAAATCCTGCCAAATCTGAACGATGCTTATGCGGTCCGTGCCGCCTTTTGCCTGAACGGGAAGAATGTGATGGCGGCCGTGCCTGTCGATGCCTACGTAGAGTTCATCCGTTTCTACCTGAACCTTGGATGATTGGGCTGCGCTTGATCCTTCAACTTCCACGCTCGTTCGAAAATGGTTCTGAAGCGAATAGCAAGCCATGCCCGTGAAAACATCCAGCAGCCGGTTGTACCGGATCTTGGCCAGCAGTGCCTGTTCATCCGACATGGCGTACATGGCAATCAACCCCGGGGTCGAGTCCGGCACCTTGATTTTAGCCAGTCCCGTTCGGGGCTCGAACTGGTTGAACGCAACAGGGTGAAAAGCGTAATGGCTTCTTCCGGCGGGGAATAGCGCCCAAGTCATTCCTGCCGGCGCCAGCTTGATGATCTCCTGCGGCATCTCGGTGCGGTATCGGATGGAATAAACGATGTTGACGTAGCGGTTTTGCGAAGTGTCGCGCCTCCCGGGCATTGTGTTTATCCTGGCCAGCGCAAAAGCAGAACTTCTTCACGCAACTGCTCGCGGGTAGCCGTTGCATGACGGGTGCGGAACAGGTCGATCCCCTCTAATTCATACCCTTGCGCCACGGCGACCTCCGCCAGCAACTTTGCCGTGCGGATCATCACGCGCAAATAGGACGCCTGATCGCCCACCACGTAGGCGAGGCGCGCGTCTGGCTTGAGGACTTTGGAAAGGGTTTGAAAGTGCCGCGCCATGCCGCCGAAATAGAGCTTTGTGACCCGGTGATAGGCCCGCTCGAACCCGGAACCCTTGCCGAGGGCAATTCTTCGGGCCTCGATTTCCTGGGCGATCTTGGCGATGTTCCGGTTTGAGCGGATCCACTTGTCGTCCTCGTCTGCCTTGTAGACTCCCCGGCTATTGGAGCGCACCAAACACTGCTTCAGCGTGCGAAGATGAGTCTTGTCGTCGATGAGGCCCAGCAGGACGGATTCAAGGCGAACAATGCGCAAATAGTCCTTCTCGTTCGGGTAGGGAGGAGAACAAATCACTGCATCAACGCTCTGTGGGGCCAATACCCTGCCAATGTCGCGCGCGTCTCCGGCAAGCGCCTTCGCCGGAGTTTCTCTCATTGCGCGCAAGGCGCTTAAATCGTTCGCCACTCGCCAAACCTGGTTTAGCCACAAACGGACTACCGGAGCGTCCTGCTTGATGACTCCAACGCCCACCTCCGGCCCGAACCGCAGATTTCCAATTTCCGAAGGCAAGAGCTTGGCCAGCGCAAGCAACTCATGGCGATAGCAGGGGGAGCCCTTTTCTTCCTGCAGGACTTCAATCAGCGCGAGAACCTTGTGAAGCGGAAGCGGGCTGATCGATCCTTTCAATAGCAGTTTCGCGGTCTTCTCCGGCAACGAACGAAGGTTCGCTGCACTCCCGGCATCCGGGTTTTCTTCAGGGTCATCACTGACGCCTTCGCGTTCCAGGGCGGCCAGGACGCGCTCCGCCACATTTTGCGCATGGGCCTTTAGACGCTCCGGATTCGGGCTCCAATCCACTTTGGTCTGTGATGCGAACAAGGGTAGTGGAACGGCCTCGACGCCCACTGCCGGTATCCCGAGTTTCTTGCCTTCCACAATGGTGGTACCCGTGCCGCAAAACGGATCTAGGAGAAGCGAATCGGAGTTCAGTTCAAATTGGTCTGCGTAGTCGCGAACCAGATGCGGCGGGAAAGACAGAACAAACCGGTACCAGTCATGCGCCGGCCGGTCCAGGGGCAAGAGATTGTTGATTGCGCCGTTTCGCCGCGCCGGACGCGAAGTGACGGGCTGCCGGGGCATCCGCTGCCCTTTGAAGAGCTCCTGCTGGTTAGCGCGCATCCTTTAAGGACCGGCTGGGATGCTGGACACGCGTCGAAGCATATGTCTCATTCTAGACCAAGCACCGCGCCGGCAGAAGGGCGAATTCGCATGTATTACCCAACGTATTGGCCAGGACGGGCATGTTACCAGTGGCGAAAGGAGAGTGCTTCGCAAATGCTCGGTCGTTAGCGTCTGCAAACATCACCAGTGATGTGTATTCTATTGAGCCATCTGCACGAATGAGGCATCGGCGCGAACAGCGCGGTACTGACGGATGAGCGAGGCAAGCGAGATGAGCGGGGCGAGCGGTGCGCGCGAGGCAAGAGTTCTCGTCTACGAGACGCGCGTAAAGCCGGAGTGGATTGACCACAACGGCCACATGAATGTCGCATTCTTCGTGCTGGCATTTGATGAAGCGACGGACGCCGCCTACGAGCATTGGGGCATCGGCATGGATTACCCGGACGCCAGCGGATGCTCGGTGTTCACTCTGGGCATCAACGTCGACTACCTCGGCGAGTTGTTCGAGGGCGATGCGATCCGTGTGGAGACGACGCTGGTCGAGCATGACGCCAAGCGCATCCACTATTTTCATCGCATGATCGATACGGGCAAGGACAAGCTCGTGGCGACCAACGAATGCCTGTGCATGAACGTCGACCTGACTGCCAGGAAATCCGCTCCGTTCCCCGATGACGTTGCCGGGAAACTGGCGCTGTTTGCCAGTGAAGCCGAGCCGCCGAAGGGCTTCGGCCGCATCTTGCGCATCCGGCGTTCGTGACGAATTCGAGCTTTCATCTTGTAGTGATTGGCACCGTACCGGGAAGCCTTGTCGTCCTGTTCTCCGTCAGGCATGTTCTCCGCCAAGCTATAGCAGATGCGATTCTTCCGTGTATTATGAGCCGCTATTCTCCGCCCCGGTTGATCTGACAATGTACTTCCCGTGCTTCAGCAAAGCGGGATCTGGTTGATAAGATCAGGCGGGATGCGGCTGAGGAAAACCAGCATCAAAAGAAGTCTTTCGGTTCTTTTGATTTGTTTGAGGGGACACTTATGAAAATACGAAATCTGTTTGTGGCGTTGCTTATGGCTACGGTGGCTTTGCCCTTTGGGGGTGCTTTGGCGCAGAGTCTTGAGGAAATCGTCGTTACCGCGCGAAAGCGCGAAGAGAATATTTACGAGATTCCGATTTCGGTGTCGTCATTTTCACAGGAACAAATTGACCAGGCTGGCATCGGCGATTTCTATGAGCTGTCGAAATTCATTCCGGGGTTGGACTTTCATGGCGTGACGGCCACCGCAGGTCGCGTCAATCCGCAAATACGCATCCGCGGAATGAACCAGCAAATCATCACTCCCTCCACCCAGGTGGGCGCCCTGTTTTGGGACGGGTCGTACATCGCAGGGGGGGGGGGATTCCTGCCGATCACGGATGTCGAGCGGGTTGAAGTCATCAAGGGCCCGCAAACCGCCTACTTCGGGCGCAATACGTTTTCCGGCGCCATCAACTATATTCCCAGGCTCCCCGGCGATGAGTGGGAAGCGGACCTTACGCTTCAGTACTCGCCCTCCCAGCACGACGAATACATCCTTGGCATCGGGATGGGAGGTCCGATTTCGGACCGGGTAGGCTTGCGCCTCTATGCTGGTTACGAGCAGAACGCCGGAGATTTCAATTTTCAGGACGGCTCGCCCTTCGGCGTCCAGCAGGACCTTACCTTCAACGGCACGCTGACCATGGAGCTTACGGAAGATTTCAGCCTGAAGCTCACGGGGTACTACGTGGATGCAGAGGATGGCGGCGTCAATGGCGGCATTGATTCGAGGCTGCACGGTACTGCGGCCGGCCAATGCAATATCACCTATACCGGCGAGTATCTGAATCCGGTCACGCGCGAAACCACGCCCTTTACCCGGGATATGAGCATGCTGCCGTTCGCTTCCTGGTGCGGCGAGTATCCCGACGGCGAGCACCTCGTGTTCGGCATAACCGGGAGCCCCTCGCCCGGACAGTTATTACAGCTATTTGGCCCCCCCCGTTCCACGAGTGATCTTCACCCTCTGCTGGAGGAATACAACATTCTCAAAACACCGCCAGGCGACAAGCTGGGCGGCTTTAATCGAACCTACCGCGTCCAACTGAGCGGCGAATATGACGTTGCCGAACACACCCTGTCCTTCCAGGTCTCGAGAGCGGATACGGGAACCGTCAACCTCGTGGACTTCTGGTATGGCGTTCCAAGCATCCCCGGCACGGTCTTTGTTCTTGGCAACAACATTGCCACCCAGGAAACCTACTACGAGGCCCGCCTCGCCTCGCCGCAGGATCAAAAGCTGCGGTATCTCATTGGCGTCAGCGACTACGACCAGCGCTATCGGCTCGGCAATGTCCCGACTCTTACGCAGTTGGATCCGGCTACCACTGCCGCAACAGTGGACTTCCAGGACAATGGCACTACGGCATTGTTCGCATCGGTGGATTACGACCTCACCGAAGATCTGACCGTGTCGGTGGAAGCCCGCTACACCGATGAGGAGTCGGTGGCGGTTCTGCAGGGGAACCCCAGTGGCGAGTGTGGCGGTTTCTCGCCCGTTTGCGGCGCTCGCAACGACTACACCGATTTCATTCCCAGGGTAATCTTCAGCTACACGCCGTTTGAAGGCGCAACCACCTACTTCAGCTATTCCTACAGCTCCCTGCTTGGCGTTGCCACTCAGGCCGGGTTTGTGAACAGCGTGGCGCCGGATGTCATCCCTGACGATCAACTGGCGGTGCTGGGCCTGTACACGGCGCCCCAGGAGAACACGCAATACGAAATCGGCTGGAAGCAGCAGACGGACACCTGGGCCTTGACCGCCGCTGCCTTTTACATCGACTGGAAGAACCAGCCTTTCGCATCCGTCATCCTGCTTCCCACGGGCGGCACAACGTCCTACCGGGGGCCGGGGCATTCCAAGTACAAGGGCTTCGATCTGGAAGGGCAGGCCAATCTGACCGGCTGGTTCAGCATTCGCGGAACGCTCACTTATGTGGACGCGATCATGGAATCGTTCTCGTCACGCGGGTCGAACGAGTTTGCGCTGCTCGGATCGGGCGCGCTGTCCGTGGTCAACGATGGCAATGAGGCGCGCAATACGCCGAAATGGACGGCTTCCCTGAGCCCCACGATCCTCAGTGAATTTGCCGGACGGGAATGGTTCTTCCGTGCCGATTTGTTCTATGAGAGCCCCAAGTGGGCAGACTACTCGGAATGGAACCGCACGAAGTCTCTGTTCCGCATCAATCTGCGCGTGGGAACCGATCTGAACGAAAACAGCACCGTGGAATTGTTTGGAACCAATCTCACCGAAAACAAGGTTCTCCCCAACACCAACGGCACCACCACCGGTCCCGGCGGCGCCCGCAAGGTCTTCACGGCGGCCTATCCCAAGCGCGAGTTCGGCGTGCGCGTGAAGTGGTCCTTCTAACCCGCATGTTTGCCCACCGGTCGCGCCCCCCTCTCAGCGGGCCTGCTGCCAGCGGTGGCAGGCGATGCGGTGTGAGGTGGAGATGTGCTCGGTTTGCGGCCGTGCATGGGCGCAGTCGGGTGTAGCGATCGGGCAGCGGGTGCGAAAGACGCAACCTGAGGGGGGATCCAGCACCATCACGCGATGCGACATGTAGCGCACAACCGAGAGGTCGTGGCTGATGAACAGCATCGCGACGCCGGTTTCGCGTTGCAGCCGGCGAAGCAGGTTGCAGATCTGCGCCTGGGTAGTCACGTCGAGCGCGGTGGTTGGTTCGTCGGCGATCAAGAGATCGGGGCGGCAGATCATTGCCAGCGCTATCATCACGCGCTGGCGCATGCCTCCCGAGAGTTCGAAAGGGTAGAGGTCCAGACAGTGCCTGGGATCAGGCGGACGGCCGGCCGCGAGGATTTCCAACGTTTTCTCTCGGGCCTGACGAGCACTCATGCCGAGGTGCCGGCGAGCAGCCCCAGGGCAGCCAGAAAGGTCTGACTCTTTCCTGCTCCGGACTCGCCAACCACGCCCAGGCATTCGCCTTCGGACACTGCGAAGGACAGGTTGCGGACGGCGGTCAGCTCGGCGTCTTCCACATCGAAGCGCACGCTGAGGTCGCGAATCTCAAGCAGCGGAGTCATTGCCTGGTGCCGGGGTCCAGTGCATCGCGCAGCCCGATCGCGATGAGCTCCGTTACGTTGAAGTCCTCGTAGACCAGCGAGGGCCCGAAATCTCCCTTGAGGACGTTGGCGAGATAGATCCGGTATTGCTCCAGCAGAGGCTGGTCGAGCCCGTAGGTGCGGTAAAGGTTTTCGAGCACTTCGGGATCGAGGTTCGCTTCGGCGTCGAAGGGCCCGCCGGGCGCCGCGCGCATCAGGAAGAACGAAGCGGTCGCGATCGCGAGAAGTGTCGGCACTGCAACGGCGAGGCGCCTGAGGGTGAATGCGAGCATTCGCCGGAGCATAGCAGCCGGGGGCTATGCGTTCGCCGGTGTTCTTTCGCGTTGATCCGTCCGCTCCTCGCCCCCGCCCTTTCGGGAGTGTTGGAGGCAGGATGCCGGAACCAAGCTACAGGGATGTATTCATGCGTCTCCCGAAAGGGCGGGGGCGAGGAGCGGACGGATCAACGCGAAAGAACGCAACCCCGCGCACCGGGGCAAACATCCGGCGCGGTCATCGCGGTCGCTGGGGAAATATGCGCGCGCTGGCTTTATTCACTCGCGGTAGAGGTAGCGGGTGGCGGTCATGCCGCCCACCATGATCCGGTCGGCGATCTGCTGCCGGTCCACGCTGATCGTCAGCGCCCGGCGTACCCGAACATCTTCGAACGGTGGTTTGCGGTTATTGAAGGTGATGTAGCTGATGCCGAGCGCGGGCCAGACCTTGAGTTGCCCGGGCAGGTTTTCCTCGATCCACTGCATTCGGTCGGCTGGGAACGTGAGCAGAAAGTCGAGATCGCCGGCCAGGAACCGGCGCATGGCTGTCTCTGCGTTGTTGGTCGGGAAATACTGCACGGTCTCGATCCGCACTTCGTCAGCGGCGTAGAAGTGCGGGTTCTTCTCCAGGGTCAGGTGCGACTGCGGCACCCATTCGGCGAGGCGGTACGGTCCGGTGGTGACCAGCCGGCCGGGGCGCGACCAGCGGCGGCCGTACTCTTCGATGAGGGCTTGCGGCATCGCTGCCGCTGCATAGTTGCTGAGCTTTTGCAGCAGGGTGGCGTCGGGCCGCTCCAACTCGATAACGAAGGTCCGCTCGTTCTCGGCGCGAACGCCAAGTTCGGCTGGATCGAGTTCGCCGCCCATGATTTTTCTGGCGTTTCGGATCGAGTAGAAGAAGGACCCGAACCGCGTGCGGTTCCCCGGCGTCAGAAGCCGGCGCAGGGTGTAGACGAAGTCCTTCGCGGCAGTCGGCGAACCGTCGGACCACTTGAGGTTCTCGCGAAGGCGGAAACGGTAGGTCAGCCCGTCCGCACTGATGTCCCAGGCTTCAGCGGCGCCGGGGATCAGCCGGCCGGCCGAATCGTACGAGGTCAGCCCGGTGAAGAGATCGCGCATGATTGTGGACGAGGCGCCGGATACGATTTGCGGATCGAGACTGTTCGGTTCGGCCACGGCGCCACGGCGCAGCGTATCCGCTGCGGCGCCCGGAGCGATCAGCAGACAGGCCGCGGCCGCGACCTGCGCCGACTTCAAGTTGAACATCGGGATGTTCAGGCGGCGGCAGCTTGCCCGTTGCCTGCCAGGAAATCCGCCACTTCGTCCTCCACGGCGGTGCCGACAAAGAACTCCGGGTCCATGTTGGTAAATAGCCGCGCCGGATTGCGGAACACGAAATCAGTGAAATCCTCGTCGCTGATCAGACCGTCTTCGACCAGTTCATAGGCTTCGCACAAGATGCCACGCATGTCCGGAACGTCCCAATGTCCGAAATCCGAGGAGAAAATTGCGTTGAGCTTGCGCCCGCCCGGCAACAGCCGCGTGTCGAACGCGGTGGCGTTCATGCGGTCGTCGGCTTCGCAGCCGTAGTAGAAGTTGGGCACCAGCCGGTCGAGCAGGTCGTCGATGCTGTTGATGTTGGCAGATGCAAAGTCGTCGATGCCGTCGCTCTCGGTCAGGTTTCTGCCGAACGAAGCTTGCTGCGCGCGACCCGACAGGACTTCGCCTCCGTACTGCTCGAACAGCGAACGGAGCAGCTCGCGGTCCACCTTCTCCGGGTTGAACTGCTGGACGGCTTCGGCGCTGCGTTTTTCCCAGCGTTCCTTGAGGTCGCAGACCAGGCTGGCGCCCCAGGCAACGCCGCACTCCAGGAAGGCGAAATTCAGGTTCGGGAAGCGGTTCGTTACGCCGCCGAAAAACAGCGCCTTGGCAAACGCGTGGCCCGCGTCGGCGAAGTGCCCGGTCTGGTTATACATGTAGTTGCTGGGGGAGCGGCGCATGTGCACGCCCTGACCCACCGCGTGGGCCGTAACCGGGATCTTCAGGTCCATGCAGCGCTGCCAGAGCGGGTCGTAGTCGTACATGCTGTCGATGGCCAGCGTGTCGATCCAGAATGCGTACGGCCTGAGTTCCGGATTTTGCTCATCAACCGCGCCGATCGGCCGCCTGACCAGGTTGATGAACATCGGCACCTTGAAGTTCAGTTCCCCCATGGTGTAATCGAGTTCCTCAATCGCTTCCCGGGGTGTCTGGCAGGGAATCACCGCCGCAGGCGTGATGCGATCCTCCAGGCCCCGGAACATGTCCGCCATCATCAGGTTGTGGGCCCGGCAGGCGGCGCGGCGAGCGTCGTTATCGCGAATATCCGGCAGCAGGAAACCAATGGTCGGATAGACGACCGCGTAGTCAATGCCCATTTCCGGGAGCCGTTCGTACATCAGCCTGGGCAGCATTGCGGTGGCCAGGTCGCGCGTGTTCTCCGCGGGCGCAGCCCAGAAGGCGGGCCGAATGAGGTTGTGGTGCCGGCGCTGCTCGGGGTTCAGCTTGTACCAGTCCAGGCTGTCGCGGGTGCGGAAGTTGCCGAAGGTCTTTTCAGTCATTTCGGGTCCGCCCACCTGCTTGAGGTAATCGAATATCACCGGAAACAGTTCAACCATGTGTCCGTCGGTGTCGATAACCGGGTGTTTCAGACGTTTGCGAAGCTCGCTTGAGCGCGAGGGTCTTGTTTTGCTCACGGCGTTTTCTCCTTGAGGTCAGCCATTAATCAACCGGGCGCGCCGCCGGGCGCGGCGCGCGCGGCTGAGGAAACCCAATATCGCCGAGCACCTTATCAGGGCACGGTAACCGCAATAGACTACCGCAACTGTGAACATCCGATGGACCGCCTCCATGAACAGGAATCGAAAAACCCGCTTCGGCGCCAACATCACGCGGCGCGACTTCGTTAACGGCGTGGCGTCGGGCGCCGGCGCCGCTTTGGCGGCCGGCACGTTTTCCGCCCGTGGTGCCGACCCGCTGCCGGCTCAAGTTTTGCCGCGACAACTACGAATACCTGGTGGCCGGCTTGCAGCGCCACACCAGCGTTGGGCACTTCTTCGGCGCCGCCGCTGCCGCCGGGGACGGGGAGGGCGCCTGGTCCGTGGACATGTTCGAGCGGCAGCTTGCGGGCACGCCGCTTTCCGAGACCTCGCGCAAGACTCTTCTGTCCTGGTTCAACACCGGCGCCACGCGCCGCTTCGATTCTCCGGAGCAGGCGCGGCGGGCGCTGGACACCATGTCCTACGAGGAATTTCTGAGCAATGAACTGGGTCTCGGCGAAGAAGCAAGCCGCTACGCGGTCCTGTTTCTCGCATCCGCCTGCGGACTGGGAAGCGACTGCGTGTCGGCTTATGCGGCCTACCAGATGCCGATGCCCGGCCTGTTCGGCCCCATGCCACCTGACGCCCGGCGCGTCTCTTTTCCTGGCGGAAATTCCGGTTTCGTGCGGCATTTCCTCAAGCGCCTGATCCCGGATGCGATCGAGGGAGGAACGAATTTCGAGGACATCATCACCCGGCCCTTACGACCCCAGGCCCTGGACCGGGCCGGCCAGCCAGTGCGCATGCGCACCCGTTCGACGGTCATGCATGTTTTGCACGAAGGACCCGCGGAAAGAGCGGGGTCCGTGCGCGTGATTTATTCGCATAACGGCGCATACCACGGGATCCGGGCCAAGGCCGTAGTGATGGCTACGGGGAGCTGGATGAACGCGTACGTGGTGGATGATTTGCCGCCATCATATCGCGAGGCTTGCGTAAAGTTCCTGCACGCACCGTTTCTGGTGGCCAACGTTGCGCTCACCAACTGGCGCTTTCTCTACGAGCTCGGCATTACCGCCGCAATCTGGGACCGGGAGGAGGGCGGTTTCGGCTTTACCTGCAACATCCGCGATCCCATGCACGTGGGCGACTACCGCCCGCCGCTGGACCCCGTGGCGCAGGTCACGCTCGGGTTTGATCCGGCAGCCGATGTGGCGGGACTGATACTCAATCGCTGGGGTCACGCCTACTCGGTCCCGTACCCCGGGTTCTACGGCGGCGCGCACGGTTCGTCGCCCCGCGATACGCTGAGAAAGAACTACGGGCGCATTGCGTTTGCCCATTCCGAACTGGACGGCACGCAGCACTACGGCCCGGCCGCGGACGAAGGCCGCAGAGCCTACCGGCAACTGTCCGCCGCGCTGTGAGACATCTTTACGAACGATCAGAAAGATGTTTCTTGAATTTTCGGGTGGAGCGCCCGCCGTCCACGATGATATTGGCGCCTATCACGAACGGGGCACGGCGTGAACAGAGGAACACGGCCATGTTTGCGATTTCCTCCGGCGTAGCCATGCGACGCAAGGGAATGGCGTGGATGGCCTTGCGGACCCGATCCGGATCCTCGATATTGATCTTCGCCCAGATGCCGTCCTTGGAGTAGGTGGGACCGGGCGAGACAATATTGACCCGAACACCGCCAGGCGCGAGTTCGTGCGACAGGCCCTTGGCAACATGGGTAAGGGCCGCCTTGACCGCATTCACGATAACGCTCAGCGCGCCGATTTCAACGTTGTAATTTCGCTGCCACGCTGCCGGCGTATCACCGGAAACCATCGGGCTCGCGTTCAGCGCCAGAACAGCCAGTCCCCCCAACCGGATCGCGTTGTGGCGCCGCCTGTCTAACCGGTACCCTTTACCACCATGCTTGAGGACACGCTCTTTTATGGCGGGGCTTCTCACGCCCCGGCATCGGATGCATGGCACGACGTGAGGGACCCGGCGGACGGCAGCCGGGTGGGGCGTTGTGCGCGGGCGGCGGTTCTGGGTCGTTTTGTGGAGGCCGGCGTGTCCGCCGGCGTACTGGCCAACATGCCGGGGACCGGGCCCGAAGCCGGCGCCGCGCTTGCCAGACACCCGGGTATTGCTTGCATTTCCGCTATGGCTTCGGTTGCGGCCGGTCCGCCGGGGTACATTGAGGGAACCGGCTATGGCCTGGAGCAGGGCCCCCTGCTGTCGCCGTTCATGATGCCATGCACCGCGCCACCCTGGGCCAGGCTGGTGGCGGTGGACATGGCGCAGGGAACGGTCAAGTGGGAGATGCCGCTGGGCCTGATCGACAAGCTTGCGCCGGTTCCGATTCCGTTCCGCTGGGGAACGCCCTACGCAGGCGGTCCCATCGCAACCGGCGGAGGCCTGGTCTTTATCGGCGCCACGGCCGACGAGCGATTCCGCGCCTACGACACGCACACCGGCGAGTTGCTATGGGAATTCGAGGGTCCCACCTCGGCCAACGCCACGCCCATGACCTATATGGTCGGCGGCAAGCAATACGTGGTGGTGGCCACCGGGGGTCACAACTGGGTGTATCCCTGGAAGAAAGGCGATACGGTGGGCGCCTACAGCCTGCCGGACTGACCGAAGAATAGGGGTATCATTGCAACTACTGATCGCCGTGCGAGCAAGGATGCGAAATTGTTACAGCCTCAACTGATTTCCGGCAGAGCGTCGGCGCCGTCCGAAATGACCCAAGGTCAGAAGTACGTTCGGCGGCAATCAACCATTCACTTTGATTTGGCGGAGCGGTGCTACGCCGCATGGCCTGCGCCAACATGCATCGTTGTGGATGGTCCCTACGGCGTTAACGGATTTCCGGGCGACATGCCTACGGCCAGTTCCCTGGCTGATTGGTACTTGCCGCACATCAGAGCATGGAGCAGCCGTTCTACCGCCGAAACAACACTGTGGTTCTGGGGCACAGAAGTAGGTTGGGCCAATGTTCACCCTCTGCTTGTGGAATTCGGCTGGGAATACCGGTGCTGCAATATCTGGGACAAGGGTTTAGGCCACGTTGCGGGTAATGCCAATACTCAAACACTTCGGAAATTTCCAGTCGTCACCGAGGTTTGCGCACACTATGTGAAGTCACCTCGCTTTGAGTCCGAAGGGGCGTCGCTCACTATGCAGGAGTGGCTTCGCAGTGAGTGGAAGCGCAGCGGTCTCCCTCTCAGGCTGGCAAATGAAGCTTGCGGCGTGGCGAATGCAGCAACACGCAAATACCTGACGGCGGATCATCATTGGTATTACCCGCCCGTGGACTCATTTGCAAGACTGGTATCGTTCGCCAATAAACGCGGCGACCCCCAGGGGCGGCCCTATTTCAGCATGAATGGACGCCGGCCAATCACGGCAGATGAATGGGCCAGAATGCGAGCCAAGTTTTCGTGCGATGTTGGAATCACGAATGTCTGGCGTGAGCCTCAAGTGGGCGGTTCCGAGCGTATCCGTGGAAATCGAAGTGGGATGCGCTACAAATTTCGCAGTCTGCACGGCAGCCAGAAGCCATTGCGGTTTATCGAGATGATTGTCAAGGCATCTACAGAACGTGGCGACGTGGTATGGGAGCCTTTTGGGGGCTTATGTCCCGGCGCCGTCGTTTCCTACCATCTGGACCGCAGATATTTTGGCGCAGAAATGAATCCCGAGTTCTTCACAGCCGCAGTGAATAGATTGCGATCTCTCTGAACGGGAAGAGCATCATGGAACCCAAACGGAAGCTTCCAGACAGGGATTGGGAACATTTTCCACTCTATCAAGGCGTTCGGGAAGCAATCAGCAGTCTTCCGATATATTTCCGAACGGAAACAAATATCTCGGGTGTGATGGCTACCGGCCTGCATACTCTGAATACAGTTCTCGGCGCCACAATTGAGGAGCAAGTTGTTCGCACCTTGAATCTGTTGCGCAATACTTGGGATCCACAGGATCGGTACGCGCTATTCAATTTCGTCAGGCAGGCCCAGACTTTCCCGGATGTCCTCTTGCGCAGCGCAGCAAGTGGAGAAATTTTGCTTGGCGTTGAGCTAAAGGGCTGGTACTTGCTTGCCAAGGAAGCGGAGCCGAGCCTGCGGTTTCAGACGAGTGCTGCGGCCTGCGCTGAACAGGACCTGGTTGTTGTTGTCCCGTAGGTCTTGGGCAACGTCATTAGCGGTTCTCCGGTGCTGTTCGAACCGTTTGTCGAATCTGCGAGGTTCGCAGCGGATTATCGCAACTACTTCTGGCAAGAAGTTCGAAAAACCCGGCAAGACGCCACGATAACTGTTGCGGAGGGCGTTACGCCGTACCCTGGCAAATCAGATCAGATTCTGGACAAGCCTGCACAGGACGGCGGTGGAAATTTCGGACGGATTGCCCGAACCGGTCTCATGGATGAGTACAAGTATACAAGAAGAAGCTTGATGACATACCGCTATGCGGCATTAGCACAGTGTATTGGCGAGACTTCCTGAAGACGTTTCAAGAAGGCACGGATGAGGCCAGGGCTCGGCAAGCTCTGGAGAGGCTTGGGAAACGTCTGAAAAGCAAGCAGCAGGTTCCGTCCGCTACTGCGCAATCTGCAATTGTGATAGTTCGCGAACTTGAGCGGTTGATAGGACTGGAAAATACATAAGCAGGCTTTGGGGTTCGGCTGATTGGGCGGAGAGATTCAGGTATGGAGGCAGATTTCTGGCTGAAGAAGTGGGAATCGAACGAAATCGGTTTTCACCAGGAAACGGTCAACGAGATGCTCAAGGCCTGCTGGCCGGAAGTCGGGGCGCCGGCCGGCGGGTCCGTGCTGGTGCCCTTGTGTGGCAAGTCGCTGGACATGTGCTGGCTGGCGGGGCAGGGACATCGCGTGGTGGGCCTGATCAACACCCTGGAATATCCGCCGGAAATGATGGACGGGCCGCCGTTCTCGATCAGCGAGACACGATTGCAAGAATTGCTTGTGCCCCCATGCGGAGTGCGGCGCTTGAGGGGTCGCGACGTCAACCTCGAAGGCACGATCCTGGAAGGGCGGGGCCGGGGCGGTCTCGCCGAGACCGCCTACCAGGTGAGGTTGAGCGCGTAGCGGCTTCGAGCGGGCGCTACGGTGTGTGCGGCTCCGAGCGGGCGGCTCCGGGCGTGCGGCTCCGAGCGGGCAGTTCCGAGCGTGCGGTTCCGAGCGGGTGGCTTCGGGCGTGCGGTTCCGAGCGGGTGGCGCCAGGTGGGCGCTTCAGTCTGCGGACGCGAGGACGGTGTCGCGCGGATAGCTCACTTCGTACTGGTGGACAATCCGCCATCGTTCGCCGGGGGCCAATTCCTTTCGCCAGACAATCACGCCGGGGCGATCCATGAAATCCTCTTCGTCCGGCGCCGACGCGCCTCGCGGCACGGAAACCTCGATTCGCTCGTCACGCGGCACCGGGTAATAGTCCACCGCTTCCACTTCGACAGGCAGCGAATGGCGGTTTACGATCTCGAACAGAAAATCGACCAGTTCGGTGTTGCGCGCTGAGATCAGCCCCTCGCTGCCCTTTTCTCCACCCTGATCGACCGCCATCACGTCCAACTGCCGGTCGGTGCCCATGGGCAATGTCACCTCGGCGCCCGGCAAGAGCGTGGGAAGCCGGGTAACGCCGGCGAAGGACCCATTCCGAAAAAGCCGCATTTGTCCGCCGAACAGCGGCGTGTCGCTGTTGTGAGTGATTCGCGCCACAACGAATGCGGCCGGGTCCTGCCGTGGCGTTACGCGGCTTACCAGCGCAGCGTCGTAGCGATATTCCGCCAGGGGCAGTTCCTGCTCATCTTCGGCATCGTTGGCGATGTCCACGCGTTCGGGCGAACGATAAAGCACGGCGAACCGGTTCGAGTCCCCGCGAGGCTGTTTCCTGTTTCTCGCATCGCCAACGCCCTTGCGCTCGGCCATTTCAAATGTCGCCGACTCGGCGCTTGCGGCAAATCCCTGGCCAGCCATCAGCGCCCTTTCCCGGGAATCGTAAATGTCGAGAAATCGGCTGCCCTGGTCGGGGGCCGCCATCCTGCCGCCGGGGTCGCTGGTGGAAAGCGTCAGGGCCACATTCGTCCAACTTTCGCCGGTCGTCTGGGTGATCCGGCCTTCGTGGACGAGCCGCACCTCGGAGTTCCCGGTGTCAATGAACGCGGCGTAGCCGGAACGCCACTGCGCCGCGCGCCGAAAGTAGGTTACGCGGAGTTCGGTTTCCTGCGCGGACTCGGCTCTCGACGTGAGCGAGACCATCAGCCGGGCGGAATCCTCGCGCCTTTTACGTTTGCCTGCCAATTCCCGTTCCAGGGCGGAACGCTCGTTTTCAGCTTCCCTGAGCTTCGTTTTCGATTCGCGAATGCGCCGCATGGTGTCGCTGGCGCCTTTGCCCAGAGATTCCAGGGCCTCACTCCAGGAGGGAATGTCCGCCTGTCCGGACAGTGTTTGCCTGCGTTCGCCGGCCGAGTAGTCCTGGGCCAGTCCTTCAAGGAATTTGAGCTGCAGTTCCGCTGCCGCGATCTCGTCGTTGATGGCGGCGATTTCGTCGCCGACCGCGGTAATGGCCTGCTGCAAACGCCGCACCTCGTTGTCGAAGGCGTCGCGTCGCTGGCGCACTTCCAACCGGATCGAACCCACCTCGGCGTCGCCGCCTGCGGCTTCCGCCCGAACGCGCGCCAGGTCGATGTCTCCCGGAAATCCGTCCAGCACGACATGGTTGGAACCGGGCTGCAGCGCCACCCTGGCCACGCGCGTCACTTCAGCGCCGCGGGGAAAAACAGTGACCGCATCAATGCGCGACTCCAGGGCTGCGGCATCAATGAGCGACAGGGCTGCGGCAGCCGACGTTCCGCATACTGTCGCGGCTGCCAGCGCGATCATCGCAAACCATTTTCTCTTTCTCATGTAAGTTTTCCGCAAGATGTCATCCACGGCCGTAGCCATCCGATCCGCCACGGCAGCCATCCAATGACGTGAATGGATTTCGGGCAATCCTGTAGATGCGCCGAAACCGGTAGCGGTTGCACCCGCCGTGAACGCGCTGCGCTCGTTCTGATGCGGCAACTGATGCGGCAATATGAGCGGGTCACGGCAGTACAATGCACTTCCGAGAAAATAATCGGCAGTCCCCAAAATACCGGCAGTGATGAAGCCCGTACTCGTAATCCGCAACGTCAGCTACGAAACCGAGGGCATGCTTGAGCCGCTGCTTCGAGAGCAGGGCCTCGACCTCGAAATCGTCGATTTCCAAAAGGACCCCTCGGCCGCTCCGCGCCTTGAGGGGCATGCCGGGCTGGTGGTGATGGGCGGCCCCATGGGCGCCAACGATATTGAGCGTTATCCGCACCTGGCGCGGGTCGAGCAGCTTTGCGCGCAGGCGATGGAGGGCGGGGTTCCCATGGTGGGGGTGTGCCTTGGGGCGCAGGTCATGGCCAGGGCCCTGGGCGCGGAGGTATTTCCGAATCCGGTTCGCGAGGTGGGCTGGTACGACCTTGCCATTACCGAAGCAGGCAGCACGGACCCGCTGTTTTCCCGCCTTGAGGCGGACGAAGTGGTGCTGCAATGGCACGGGGACACCTTCGACTTGCCGGAAGGCGCCGTGCTGCTGGCGTCTTCCCCCGATTGCGTCAATCAGGCGTTTCGATACGGCGATGCGGCCTACGCAATCCAGTTTCACCTGGAGATCCTGCGCCCCATGATCGAGGAATGGGTCCGGCGCGATGCCGCCCGTGGATGGCTGGGCAGGAAAGGGCGCATCAGCGCAGACAGGATTCTGGGCGACACCCGCGCTTACATGGATCGCTCCATGGAAATTGGCCGGCGAGTTTTCACCCGCTTTGCGCGCTTGATGGCCACCTGAATCCGCCCGCGGGCCGCGCCATGCACGTAGTGATTGTGGGTTGCGGCGTCATTGGCGCCACTACGGCCTGGTTCCTGGTTCGCGCCGGCGTGGACGTAACCGTGGTGGAGCGCCGCGAGGGTCCGGCGTTGGAGACCAGCTTCGCCAACGCCAGCATGCTCACGCCCAGCCTGTCGGCGCCCTGGAACGCGCCCGGCGTTTGGCGGACCGTGCTGAAGTATCTCGGCCGCAAGGAGGCAGCGCTGCTGGTCAGGCCGGCCGCCTTTCCCGGCTTTTTCGCCTGGGGCTGCCGCTTTCTGCAATACAGTCGCTCCACCCGCCACGAATTGAATATGAGGAATAACTTGAGGTTATGTAATTATTCTATTGAAATAATGGATGAAATTACAAGAGATACTTCCTTGGACTACGACGCGGACCACTCCGGGATCATCGAAGTGTGCCGGGACGAAGCGGCGATGAGCCGGGGACGGGAGCACTGCCGATTTCTCGGCGCCGACGAGGTGCCGGCACAGGAACTGGACACGGCCGGGGTGGTGGAGCGCGAACCGGCGCTTGAGCCCATCGCCCGGGAGCTGAAGGGAGGCTTCTACTTCCCGGCGGATTTCGTGGGGGACGCGCACAAGTTCAGTTCCGGTCTGGCGCGGCTGGCGGCGGAGGGGGGCGCCGAGCTTCGCTTCGGTGATAGCGTCGAGCGGGTGCTGGTGAGGCAGGGCCGGATATGCGGTGTGCGCCTGGATTGCGGGGAGGAGATCGAAGCCGATCGCGTGGTGGTGTCCGCGGGCAGCTATACCCCCGGGCTGGTTCGCCCGCTGGGAATCCGGGTTCCGGTTTGCCCGGCCAAGGGCTATTCTCTGACCATGCCGATGCCGGAGGGTCTGCGGCGCCCCCGGCACGCGGTGCTGGATGAGCGCTTCAAGGGCGGCGTGGTGCCGCTTGGCAGTCGTCGCATCCGAGTGGGGGGAACTGTGGAGTTCACCGGTTTCAATCACGACCTGTCGCCGGAACGGGTCGCCAACGTGCGCAATCTTTTCGCGGAGGTTCTTCCGCGCCACGCAGAGCGCATTGCCCCCGAGGACATGCGTTCCTGGTGCGGTTTGCGGCCCGCGTCCGCCGACGGCGTGCCCATTATCGGTCCCACTTCGGTCGAAGGTTTGCACCTGGCCACCGGACATGGCCATCTCGGCTGGTCCATGGCGGCGGGCACCGCCAAGGCACTCGCGCAGCGCTTGACCGGCGCGCGGCCGGATTTCCCGCTGGAGCAGTACACTCTGGCAAGGTTTGAATGATGTTCGAAGGCCGCAGACTCAGCCGTTGCTACAACCTGGAAGACCTGCGGAAGCTGGCCCGCAAGCGTCTGCCTTCGCCCATGTACCACTACATGCGCGGCGGGGCCGATGACGAATGGTCGCTGCGGCGCAACACCGCGGCCTTCGAGAACTACGAACTGCTGCCCCGCTACCTGGTGAATGTGGAGAAGGTGGACGCCGGCGTCACCGTGCTGGGCCAGGAACTGGAATGGCCGCTGTTCCTCTCGCCTACCGGAATGTCGCGGATCTTTCACCATGAGGGGGAGATTGGCGCGGCGCGCGCGGCGCACCGTTCGGGCACCATGTATTCGCTATCCACGCTGGGGTCCACCAGCATCGAGGACGTGGCCGCCGCCAGCAGCGGTCCGCGCATGTTCCAGATCTACGTTCTCAGGGACCCGGGACTGAACCGGGAATTCATCGAGCGATGCAAGGCGGCCCGCTATTCGGCGCTGTGCCTGACGGTTGACGTGCCGGTAGGCGGAAACCGCGAGAGCGATTTCCACACGGGCATGACGGTTCCACCCAGGCTGACTTTCATGAGCAAGCTGGACGTGGCCCGCCACCTGACCTGGACCTGGCGCTACCTGACCTCCGGCTCCGCCGTGATGGCCAACTTCGCGCACCGGGTCCGCGATCAGGAGGACACCAACCTGATGGGTTATGTGGGGCGCCAATTCGACAACACGGTGGACTGGGACGACGCCGCGCGCATGATCGAGCAGTGGGGAGGGCCATTCGCGATCAAGGGGGTCATGTGCGCCGAAGACGCCTGCCGAGCCGTGGAGGTGGGCGCCAGCGCGGTGATGCTTTCCAACCACGGCGGGCGTCAACTGGACGGCGTGCCCGCTCCGGTCGATCTGGTTCGGGACGTGCGCGACGCCATCGGCGACGCGGCCGAAGTGATCGTGGACGGAGGCGTGCGGCGCGGCACGCATGTGCTCAAGGCGCTGGCGCTGGGGGCTACGGCTTGTTCCACCGGGCGGGGGTACTTGTATGGGCTGGGTGCCGCCGGCGAGGCTGGCGTGGCCAGGGCTCTTACGCTTTTGAGGGACGAGGTGGAGCGCGACCTGGCCTTGCTGGGCTGCGTTCGCGCCCGCGGTCTGGACGAAAGGTATGTGCGGGAGGTACGACACAAACGCAGAGGAGCCACAACAGCAGCGACGAAATGAGCAACGAAATGGGTAGGCATGAACCCCCTTCACTCGACGAAATTCGCGCCTACAGGGAAAAGGTGAAGGATCGCATCGTGCGCACGCCGGTGCATGAATGGCGTGGCACGGAGATCAAAAAGCGCGCGCCGGACCTGCGCGTGTCCATCAAGTTCGAGGTACTGCAGATTACCGGCACCTTCAAGGCCCGGGGAGCGCTGGCCTGGATGCTTTCGCTGCCGGCGGAACAGATCGAGAAAGGCGTTACCGCGGTGAGCGCGGGCAACCACGCCGTGGCGGTGTCGTGGGCAGCGCATGCGATCGGCGCTCCGGCCCATGTCGTCATTATTTCGCCGGCCAACCCGGCGCGGGTCGAGCAGGCGCGCGCCTGGGGCGCGAAGGTGGAGTTGAGTGACAATTCCGAGGCTGCCTTTCAGCGGGTTATGAACATCGAGCGGGAGGAAGGCAAGGTTCTGGTGCATCCGTTCGAGGGCCGCTCGATCGCCATCGGAACCGGCTCGCTCGGCATGGAATGGCTGGAGCAGGCACCGGACCTGGATGCGTTGGTGATCCCGGTAGGAGGCGGGGGACTGATTGCCGGAGTTGCCGCGGCCGTAAAGCGTATCCGCCCCGACGTACGTGTTTACGGCGCGGAACCGATTGCAGCGGATTCGATGTTCCAGAGCCTCGCGCGCAATGAACCCACCAATGCCCGGCGGAGCGATTCGATTGCCGACAGCTTGAGCGCGCCCAACGCGCGCGACTACAGCTTTGCGCTGGTTCGACGCTATATGGACGATCTGGGGCGGGTGAGCGACGACGAGATTCGCGCAGCGATGAAGCTGATTCTGCGCGAACTGAAGATGATGGTGGAGCCCGCCTGCGCCACCGCCACGGCGGCCGCATTGGGCCCCTTGCGCGAGCAGCTGAAGAACCAGCGCGTGGGCGTTCTGTTGTGCGGTTCCAACATCGACCTCGCCACGTTCAGCCGCCTGCTGGGGTGAGCCGCTGGGGTTCTGGCGAGGCGAACCGCGGGATCTGGCGAGGTGACCTGCAGGGTTCCGCGCTGACGGCTCAATACCTGAGCAGCAGGGTGCGCGGCTGGCCGAATGTGGGCAGGCTGACCAGATGCAATCGCCCGGGTCCCGGGTCCGCCAGACTCAAGGCGGCGGCGTCCCACTCCGCCAGCAGGGCGGAAGCGAGGTTGGCGCCGGCCACCACGATTACAACCTTGCCGCGATGTTGCCGGGCGAGGCCTTGCGCGAAGGCATGGGGATCCTCGATCAGAACGTCCGTTATCGGTTGCCGGAGTTGTTCGGACAATATCCGAACGGTCTCCCGTTCCGGTTCTCCTCCGGCGCTGAAAATCCCGGCCAGCACTTCCGGCACGGCCAATTCGCCGGCAAGACGGCCCAGTGCTTGGGAACTGGCCGAGCCGGAAGCGTTGAGGGAGGCGGAGTCCCCTTCCTGGCGCTCGGCGGCCGTCAACAGAAGCACCGTGGTGGTTGCTTCGCTGTCCTGAAGCCACCAAACGGCAGCCAGAACGCCCACCAGGAAAATGACGACAATCAGATTCCGGTATCGAGCGCTCATCAACAGCAGGGCGGCGCAGCGGGGAGCATGGCGGTGATAGAGGGCGCAGCGGGGAGCATGGCTCGATAGTACTACTGCGATCCGCGTAGAATAAAGCCCCGAGCATATGTTGCGCCGCGAGTGCGAGGCGAATCAGTTTTGGATCTGTTCAGGTTTGTCATGGAAAACGTGGGCGTCCTGTTTGCGGTGGCCTTTGTGCTGTTCAATCTAGCGGCCTGGCTGTGGAAGCGTTATCGGCAGAATCGGGAGCGGGAACGATACGGCCATTATCCGCCGGCGGTGCGGGGCGGGCGCCTCAGTTACGAGGAGTATCAAAAGCGACGCGAACACTAGGTGGCGCATCCAATAATGTGGGCGCATGTCGGCGCGGGGCGGTGGTATGCTACTTTCAACCATGCGGGCGGGTAGGCACATCGATATGAGAGCATCAATGCGTATTCCAGTGTTTTGTTTGTTGGCGCTTTTCGGGGCGATACTTGTGGCAGCCTGCCAAACCACGGGTAGCGTTTCTTCACCGTCAGGGAGTTCTTCGGGCGGTTCGATGGGTTCGTCCGGCGGTTCGATGGGCTCGTCCGGCGGTTCGATGGGCTCGTCCGGCGGTTCGATGGGTTCGTCCGGCGGTTCGATGGGCTCGTCCGGCGGTTCCATGGGCTCCATGGGCGGTTCGGTCGGTTCTTCGGGCGGTTCGATGGGTTCGTCCGGCGGTTCGATGGGTTCGTCCGGCGGTTCGATGGGCTCGTCCGGCGGTTCGATGGGCTCGTCCGGCGGTTCGATGGGTTCGTCCGGCGGTTCGATGGGCTCGTCCGGCGGTTCGATGGGCTCCATGGGCGGTTCGGTCGGTTCTTCGGGCGGTTCCATGGGCTCCTCCGGCGGCTCAATGGGCTCTGTGGGCGGTTTTCCGGGTCAGCAAGCTGGCGTTGGCGGGCAGCAGAACGGGTCCATGGGCGGCAGTGGCCAGGGAGGTCAACCGGGCGGCAGAGGCGGTTCGAGCACAGCGGGCGGCACGGGTAGTGTCGGGGACCTCGAAGGCGTCTTGCGTGAATCCATGGAAGGCTACGACCGCGAAATTGCCAGTGAACGCGACGCTATGGCGTCTTCCGGCCAGGGAAGCACCGGCCGTCCCGGCGGCGCCGGCGGCATGATGGGTGGCCAGGGCGGACCGGGTGGCCAGGGCGGGCCGATGGTAACCATCCCGAACGCGGTCGGCGGCGGAATCGGCGGCGCCGGCCAGGGTTCAGGAAGTGACCCGGCAGGCGGTAACGAGGCCGGCAGCGGTGGCGGCGCCGGCGGCGAAGGATCAGGTGGCGAGCGTGCTGACGGCCAAGGCGGTGATCAAGGCGCCACGCCGGCGCCGAAGGTCGAGATTCCCGAAGACATCGCCGAGGCGGCAGGCAGCGAAGACCAGGTGGCGCGGCAGATACGCGAGGCGGCGGAACAGGAAAAGGACCGGCGCATCCGCGAAGCATTGTGGGACGAGTATCGCAAGCACATGGGACTGAAATCGAAGTGAACAAAATCAACGCATTTTTCGGCATGGTAGCCAGCGCAGCGCTGCTGGCGGCCTGCACCTCGGCGCGCGAGGTCCAGTACATCGAAGTGCCTCTGGCGCGCGCGGAAACCGAAATCGCGCAGGAGGCGCTGCTGAGCGTAGGCATTCAGGTTTTCTCGCCGGGTTTGCCCGAGGGCGCCAGCGACGAGGAACTGAACAGCCAGTTTATCTTTCCCGAAATCCGCCGCGCGGAAGCGCGCTACATGCCGTATCACCTCAAGAACACCCTGGAATCTACCGGATTCTGGGGCGCCGTAAGCGTGCTGCCGGACTCAAGTCCCGTTTCCGATGTCCATATCGTGGCGCGAATTGACCAATCCGACGGTTACAGCGTAAAGCTGCGCGTCGGCGCCTGGGACGCATCCGGCCGCGAGTGGTTTGAAAAGAAATATGAAATGGACGTTGCGGAGCAGGCCTATATTCGCAACCAGGGACCTGGCCAGGATCCGTATCAGCAGATCTACAACGAGATTTCCAATGATCTGCTTGACGCGCGCGCCCAGCTCAACGAGGGCGAGTTGCAGAGAATTCGCCAGATCAGCGACTTGCGCTATGGCCTCAGCCTGGTGCCGCAGGCGTTCGAGGGTTATCTTGGGCGGGACGAAGACGGGCGCTATCAACTCCGGCGCCTGCCCGCGTCCGATGAGCCCATGGTCGCTCGCATGCGCGAGGTCAGGGAACGGGAATACTTGCTGATCGATGCCGTAAATGAACACTATGCCAATCTTTACTACGGGCTGGATGAGCCCTACAAGGACTGGCGGCGGACCGCCCGCGACGGTCGCCTGAGCTATGAGGAAATGCGCAGGTCGGCCAATACGCGCATGCTGCTGGGAGTGCTCAGCATACTGGGCGCCGTGGCCTACGAGAGTAGCGGCGGTGACAACATGGGCGTGACCGGCACGATGATCCAGGGCGGTTTCATGGGCATTCAGGGAGGCCTGGGCCGCCGTGAGGAGGCCAAGATGCACGCCGAATCACTGCGCGAAGCGGGCGAGTCCTTTGAATTGGAGGCCGAGCCGGTGGTAGTGGAACTGGAAGGGCAGACCCGGCGGCTGACCGGCTCTGCCGAGGAACGCTTTCTCGAATGGCGCCGCTTGTTGCGGGAAATCTACAGCCGCGAGACCGGAGCCCTCGACAATCCAGTCACGGAAAGCCCCGGAGAAACGTTGCTGCCACGCCCCTGAGACCTCTCGTAAATCGTCCGGCAACCAGGAGCGGCTTTTGTCTCGCATGGCTGCGGTAACCGCAAGGTGAGCGTTCGCCCGACAGGTGTTTGGCGGTTTTAAGAAGCGGGCTTTCTTTTTGCGCACCGTGTTGCGCGCAGTTGTGCGCACCGTATCATTTCGTGCAATGGGAGCATGTCCATGCCTGCGATGAACGAATCAGTAACGGATCGAGAGCAAGGAGAACTGCTGGCGTCCCGATTCCGCCTGATTCGCCGGTTGGGCGCGGGCGGGTTAAGCGAGGTCTGGCTTGCCGAAGAGGTTGGCTCCGAGGACGTTGGCGCCCGAGAGCGATTGGCCGTGAAGATCCTCGCCGACGCCCACGCGCGGCGGCCGGCCCTGGTCGATCACTTTCGGCGCGAGTTCGCCGTTGCGCAGTCCCTGGTTCACCCGGGCATTGTGCGTCCGCTGGATTTCCACTCCGGGGAAGGGCGCCATTTCTTCACCATGCCGGCCTTGCCGGGAGGCCATATCGGCGAACGCCGCGAGGAGTCCTGGAGCGAAGCCATGCGGCGGCTTCTGCCGGTTTGCGATGCCCTCGCGTACGCCCACCGCAAGGGCGTGGTCCACGGCGACATCAAGCCGCACAACATCCTGCTGGACGAGTCCGGCACGGCGCGGCTTACCGATTTCGGCGCCGCCCGGCTGCCGGATGCCGACCCGGACCCGCGCATTGCCAAAGCGGGAGGCTCGCTGGCCTGCATGAGCCCTCAGCAGCGCGAGGGTCATCCTGCGCAAATCAGCGACGACATTTATGCGCTGGGTTGCGTTGCCTACGAGTTGCTGTGCGGATTTCCGCCGTATGCGCCGGACATCAGCGAGGAACGTATTCAGGCCGGGCAAGCCGCTTCTCCCGCCGCTCCCGCCGCTCCGGAGGGACTGCCAAGGCTTCCCGAAGCGCTGGTCAAGCTGGTGATGGCGATGCTCGCGCGCGACAGCGTCCGCAGGCCCGCCACCGTTCAGGCGATCCGGGCCGGCCTTGAGGAGATCCTCCAGGAATCCGCAGCGGAACGCGAACCAGCGGAAACGGCGGATCCCGCGGCTGACGCAGCGCCCGCTGCGATTGTCGCGCGCGCGCGCGCTGCCGACGGCATACCCGCGCCGGTGCTGCCAAGGCGCTCGGGGGTGCCCGTTTGGCTGGCCTACGCGCTGGGGGGGCTACTGCTGGTTGTCGCCTCGGTGCTGTTTGTTGTTCTCCCGCGCATCGCCGAAGAGCGCGCCCAGAGCCGGCCGCCGGCCGCGCAGCGCATCGTCCCCCAATCCGAGGAGGCGCCGCGCCAGGACCTGCGCCTGATGCGGATGCAGCGGGACGCGGCGGATGAGGCGATGGGCGAGATGCTCCAGGACCGAAACTACCTGGCGAACTTGCAGCCGTCGTTGTGGTCGGGCGGCCTCTGGGAGCAGGCGCTGGACGAGGAGCGGAAAGGCGATGATTTCTACCGCGGCCGCGAGTATACCCAGGCGCAGAGCGCATACGGCAGCGCAGGCGGGAAGATGCGCGAGTTGCGAGAACAGGCGCCGGAGATTGGCCGCAACGCCTTGCAAGCGGCGCAGCAGGCGATCGAGCTGGGCGACCAGGCCGACGCAATGGCGGAACTGGAAAAGGCCGGAATCCTGTTGGGAGAAGCCGAGCCCGAGGTCCAGTTGGCCCGGCGCCGGGCGGAGAAGCTCCCGCAGATCATGGAGGCGGTGGCCGAGGCCCGCGCTGCCGAGCGCAACGGCAGCCTGGAGGAACAGCGTGCCGCCTGGCGGGCCGTGCTGGCCATGGACCCGGACCGCGACTCGGCGCGGTCCGCTCTGGCCGCGGTCAACGCCGGAATCGAACGGCAGTTGTTCACCTCGCGCATGTCGCGCGGACACGCGGCTCTGGCGGAGGGAAACGTCGAAGCTGCCCGCGCCGCCTTCGAGGCTGCGAAGAAGCAGCGCCCGAACGCTTCGGCGCCGGTTGAAGCGCTGGCGGCGCTGGAGTTGGAGGAGCGCGGCCAGAGTCTGGCGCAGCTGCAGGCGTCCGCGATGGCCGGCCAGTTTGCGGAAAACTGGCGCAAGGCCGCGGAAAGCTACCGTGCCATGCTGGATATCGATTCCAATATCGTCGCCGCGCAACAGGGTCTGGCGGAAGCGCAGCAGCGGGTGCGCCTCGACGATAATCTGGAAAACACCATTGCCAATGCCCAGGGGCTGAATCGCGACGACGCCTGGCAGCGTGGCAAACGCCTGCTGGAGGATGCCGGCGGCGTTGCCAGCCCCGGTCCGCGGCTGCGCGGTCAGATCGACCGCCTGGAGCAGGCCCTGCGGGTGGCCGCGACGCCGGCGCCCGTGCAACTGCGCTCCGATGGCCTTACCGAGGTCACCATCTATCACGTGGGCCGTTTGGGGAGCTTTGACAACCGCGTGCTGCAACTCCGCCCGGGCGCCTATACGGCCGTGGGCACGCGCGACGGTTATCGCGACGTTCGCCGCGAGTTTGTCGTTGCCCCCGAAGGACTCTCCGACCCTCTGGTCCTCGTCTGCACCGACCCCATCTGATGCCAGCCATTGCGTTTGAGGCAGTATGGCGGCTGAGGTAATCCTCGGGCTTCCCGAGGGCGAGCGCGCTCTCAAGGCGGATGAACTGCCGGTGCTGCTCGGCAGCGGCGCGGGCGCGCAAATCAGGCTGCCCGGGCCGCCCTCGGCACCGCCCGCCGCCAGCATCAGCATTCTCGACGGCCGGGCTCTGGTGCAGTGCTACGCGGGCGTTTCGGGTTTGCAGCTGAACGGACAGCCTGTCAGGGGCGCCCGGTGGCTGGAGAACGGTGACCGCTTGTCCATCGCCGGGGTGGAAGTAACGCTGGCCGCCGGTTCCCCGGACACGATGCGGCTGGCCGTGCAATACCAGGCCCGGGCCTGGGACACACGGCCCCCGGAGCTTGCCGAGGATGCCGAGGAGAGCGCGGCCATCCACGCCCGCCGGCCTGCAGCGAAAGCCCGGCTCGGGCGGCTGGACCGGCCTCACAAGGCGCGCGTCTGGCTGCGCGCGGTGGCGGGCCTTGTGCTGACGGTCCTCGGGGCCAGCGCCGTTTTCGTGTTTACCGCCGAAGGCGTGCTGATCGAAGTGCAGCCTGCGGAAGCCGTGGTGGACGTTGAGGCGGTGCTGCCCACTCCGCATGTCGGCCCGCGTTACCTGCTGTGGAAGGGTGAATACCGGGTGCGGGCTGAACTCGCGCAGCATCACCCCCTGAACGAGCCAATCGAAGTGCTGGGAACCGGAGACGAGGCGTTTCGCTTTGTTCTCAAGCGGCTGCCCGGGCGTGTTGTGGTGGAAAGCATGGAAGGCGCGGAAGTCCGGGTTGAGGGCGTGGAAGGCGTTTTCGCAGCCGGCGAGGAATTTCCTCTGGAGCCCGGAACCTACGCGCTGACCGTCAGCGCGCCGCGCTACAAGGACCTCAACGTGCCGCTAACCGTCAAGGGCGGCGGCGGCCGGGAGCTTTTTCAGGCGGAACTGGAGCCGGATTGGGCGGAGATTACGGCAAGCAGCGACCCTTCCGGGGCGGAACTTCGCGCCGAAGGCGAAGTGCTGGGAACCACGCCGGCCACCGTGCAGTTGCTATCCGGCGAGCGGGTGCTTTCGTTTTCCCGGCCCGGTTTTGCAGTGCATCGCGAGGAGTTGACTGTGGTTGCGGGTTCTCCGCAGGAGTTGCCCACCATCCGCCTGGAACCCGCGGCTGGAGTCCTTCACGTGCGGAGCGATCCCCCCGGCGCCAGCATTACCGTGGATGGCGATTTCCGGGGCGGCACCCCCGCGACGGTGGAAGTGAGCCCGGACCGCTCCCACCGGGTGGTCGTGGCGCGCGCAGGCTACGAATCGCAGGAGCGCGCCGTTACGCTGAGGCGTGGCGCCGAGCGAACGCTGAACATTCGTCTTGAGCCTCGGCTGGGAACGATTCGGGTGTTGAGCCAGCCGGTCGGGACCACCGTGTTCGTGAATGGCGAGGCGGCGGGACAGGCGCCGCTCGATCTGCAATTGCCGGCCACTGAGCACGACCTCGAATTCCGCCTGGAGGGCTATGTGCCACAAAAGCTCGAGGTGGTGCCTCAGCCCGCCTATCCGCAGGAAGTCGCGGTGGCAATGCTTACTGCACAGGAGCACATGCTGGCGCAGCAGCCCAGGGAAATCGAGACCTCGCAAGGCGCCGCAATGGTCATGCTGTTTCCCGGCGAGTTCGAGATGGGCGCGCAGCGCGGTTCACAGGGATGGCGAAGCAATGAAGTGCGCCGCAAGGTGCGGATTACCAAGCGCTACTACCTGGGCGTGAAGGAAGTGACAAACCGCGAATTCAAGTCCTTCGTTCCCACCCACACCTCCGGCGCGGAGCGGTATCGTTCGTTGGCCAACGACTCCAGCCCTGCGGTGAACCTGGACTGGCAGGCGGCGGCGGCCTTCTGCAACTGGCTGAGTTCCCAGGAGGGCTTGCCGCTTCAGTACCAGAGCCGCGCCGGCCGGCTGATTCCGGTGGCCGAGCCGGGCGCCGGGTACCGGCTGCCCACCGAGGCGGAATGGGTCTGGGCGGCGCGCTATGTCGGCGGCGCCGGCGACTTGCGGTATCCCTGGGGTGACCGAATGCCCCCGGCGCCGCGTTCGGGCAACTACGCCGACCAGTCGGCAAGCGGCCTAGTGACCAACGTGCTCACCGCCTACAACGACAATTTCCCGTTTACAGCGCCGGTAGGCACTTTCCCCGCCAGTCCGCTGGGGTTCTACGACCTGGGCGGCAATGCGGCCGAGTGGATGGGGGATTTCTACAGCACCGACACGCTCTACCCCAACCTGGAAACGGATCCGCGCGGGCCGCAGGAAGGCCGCTTTCACGTGATCCGAGGTTCCGGTTGGCTACACGGCTCGGTGCGCGAATTGCGCTGGGCCTTCCGTGATTTTGGGAGCGATGAACGCCTTGATGTAGGATTTCGACTGGCACGCTACGCGGAACTGCAGGAGCAGGAACAGGAATGAAGAAAGTAACGGGCGTGGTCGCTATCGTCGGACTGGGCATCGGCATGACCTGGGCTGCCGATCAGGTGGGCCGTTGGCTGAGCTTGTCGCAACAGGAGCCCGTTCACGCGGAACCTGAATCTTCCGCCGGCGCGACCGTCTCGCGAGAAGGCGAGGGCGGTCCGTCCTCAGGCGAGGCGCCGGCCGGCGTGCAGTCCGAGCAGGTCGAGCAGTCCGGGCAAGCCGCGAGCGCGAGCGAAGAACCGGTCGCCCCGCAAGCGGAACCGGAACTCTCCGCCGAAGCCGCCTCCATCGAAGAAGACCTGGCGCGTATCGAAAAGGCCCTTCAAAGCGAAGATATCCTGGAAGAATTCACTCCATCCGTCCCGCTCTCCGCGGACAACCCCATCCCGATGCCCACCGACATCTGACCTCCGCCGGTGCCAATGGCGGCAAGGGTGGGCGCCGCGGCGCCCGGCATGACTGGCGGCGGGCCCGCGCAACGAGCCCACCGCCCAGCGATTTAATCTATTTACGGTGTTTCGTCCGCGTTTCGACTATTCGTCCGCGTTGCGTCTATTGGTCGCCCCACAGGTCGTACTGCAGTTCAATGAACAGCACCCGGCCGCGCGCGTTCCAGCGGGTGGGATTGTACGGAAGGTTCTCAAACGGCGTGTAGTGATCGGCATCGAAGATGTTTCTTCCGCCGCCGCGCAGCCGCAAGCCGTTTCGCATCTGGTAGGTGACCGTGAGATCAACCGTGGTCAGAGCGTCCGCCTCAAGGGTGGGCAAGTCCTGATAAAGCCGTTCGCAGCGACCCACTATCTGCAGGCAAGGTCCTGCCCGGTCACTTTCGTAGCTGGGCTTGTAATACACGAACAAGTCCGCAGCGAAGTCGCCATAGACCCAGGTCAACGACCCCTGCCAGTTGTACTTATCGCTGCCATTGGCGGTGCCTACGCGCCCAATCTGCGGACTGCCTTCCACAACCGTGAAATGCTGGTCTAGCACCCGGGTGTAGGTGAGCCTGGGGGTGAATGCGCCAACGGATGTCTGGAAGGAGTACTCCCCGTACAGGATCAGCATCTCGTCCACTTTCTCGGCCAGATTGATGCTGTAGGAATTCACCTGCGTAATGTAGCCGTCGGCGTCCCGCTCCACGATGTCCGGCAGAGCGAAGCCAATTTCCGGTTCGTCGTAGAGGATGCTGCCGGAGTAATGAATCTTGTCCTTGAAATCCACCTTCGACCAGTCCGCCGACAGCGTAAGCCCCGGCGCCGCCTGCGGGGTCCAGTCCACCACAACCCGTCGAGTCTCCGAGGTCTCGGGCCTTATGGCCGGGTTGAAGGAGGCATAGTTGTTCGGCGGGCGGATATAACCCGTAACCCCATCCGGGTGATAGGGATCAATGAAGTAACCGGGAAATGTTCTGGGATTGTTCACGCTGAACAGGTCGCTGTACACAGGCGGCTTGAACGCCTGCTGCCAGGAAAATCGCAGCGTCAAATCTTCCGCGGGCTTGAAGTGCAAACCAGCTCGCCAGGTGGTGTCCGTCTTGGTTTCCTGGGTAATGTTGGGTGATCCCTCTTCCGTCCACGACCACGGAACGCGAACAATCTCGGTCCAACCCTCACCGGGCACCCATACCGTGCTCGTCCAGGGCGTCGAAAAATCCCGGACATCGCTGACGCCGCCGCTGGCGCCTTCATATTCGTAGCTGTCCCGTCGAACTTGCACGCTGAGTTGCAGGTCGCGCAACCCGGGGCGGGCGTTCTCCGGGCCGATCAGTGGAAACGCCAACTCGGCAAACCAGGCAGTGTTTTCCTGACGGGGTTCTTCCACTCCTTCGTACGTCTCCCTGCCATAGGCGCGCATCTCTCCCTGCTCGCTCCAACGGGTGCTGTGGCTGTACACGTCGCGCCGCTCTCGCTCCGCTCCAACGACATAGCGCATGGGGCCGCCCCAGATATCGAACAGCTCGCCGCGCACCAGAGGCTTCAGGATTGTAGTGTCGGTAAAGCCCAGGCCGGTCCCCAGGGCGTTGGTGAACAAATCCTCGAATGCCGAGCCCTGCACCGTGCCGTCTCCGAACAGATTGAGCGCCACATCAGGATCCGAGCTCTCCAGCGCCCGGTAGAAGGTCTCTGCGCTGGGGTCCCAGCGGCTGCGCCGCCAGTCGGTGCGAATCTGCCGGCCGGTTTTCCTCGATTCCGACCGCGAAAGGTCCAACTGCAACTGGTGCTTGTCCCCGAGTTCCCAATAGAAACCGGCCGCGTAGTTGCGGGTCTTGTTTTCGGATTCCGTATAGGAAAAGGGTATCCGCCCGTCCTGCAATTCCCGCAGCGGGTAGTAGCTCACCACCATATCCCTGCCGAAGGGATTGTAGGCGTTGCTTGCGGGAATCACGTAGTTGTACATGCCGCTTTGAAATTGCTGGTAGGCGTCGTGATTCGAAATGAGCGCGCTGGCGTATACCCGAAAGTCGTCGTTTATGTACTGCTCGACATTGAACTGAAGGCTGTCATTGGTGGAATCTTCGCCGTTTTGCGGGGCCACGAAATCAAAAGGCTGGAGCTCGGTAGAGAAGTCATCCGGCGTCGCCCCCACTCCGCTGTGTCCGGCGGGCAACTGCCACCGTGGCGTGACAACCGTGAACGTCGCAAAGTCGAACGTGCTCCTGCAGCCCGGGAAAGTCAGGGAACCGTTGAATTCACACACGACGCCAGGCTGGTTGGAACCCGTCGATTGGCGCTTGTCGAACTCGGGTCCGAAATCGTCTCGAAAGTCGTTGCTGGTCCAGATCTTGTAGTTGTTTATGGGATTTGAACTGCTGCGGGAAAGGGTTGCGCTCACATTGCCGCTGTCCCAGGAAAAACCGCCCACGATAGTGAACTTGTTGCTGTCGGCATCGGTACCGCTCCACTCGTTGCGGCCGGTAACGCTCAGGCCCTGGAAATTCTTCCTCAGAACGAAGTTCACCACGCCGCCGATGGCGTCGGCGCCATACACGGCGGAAGCGCCATCCAGTTGAATTTCTACCCGTTCAATGGCGGCGAGAGGCACATTGAGCAGATTCACGAAGTTGTCCTGATTGCCGGCGTTTCCGGCAATCCGCCGTCCGTCCAGCAGCACCAGGGTGTTGGCGGACCCCAGCGCGCGCAGATTCACCGTGGAAGTACCCAGGCCGAGCGCGCCGAGGTTGGTGTCGGTGTCCGCCGCCCCCGCTCCGAAAAGCATGTTGGATTGGGTGTTGATGGATGAGAACGCATAGGGCAGCGTGCGAAACAGGTCCTCTAGGCTGGAGATCCCTCGGCGCGAGATTTCCTCGGCCGAAAATGAGAACACCTTGGCGGACGGATCGCCGCCGATCAACTGGGTGCCGGTAACGACCCGCGTCCCAAGCTCGGCGGCCTCTTCCTCAACGGCTGCTTCCTGCGCCCCCCCCCCTCCTTCATTTTCGGCATCCTGTGCCAGTACAGGCGCCGAAAGCGCAAGGACAAGCGCCGCACATCCGCGTTTAACGAGATAGTTCCTCATTGAAAGTCCCCTCAAGTTGTGTGGCCCATCAATGCTGGGCGAACGCCGGGCGGACCGGTCGGAGCGCCCCAACAGCCTCAGAGCCATATTGCAGACGCGCAATACTATCATCAATGTCCTTGGCCCTCCTCTCACTCCAATTTGGCTGTGCGGGTGCGCATGCCCGCCTATTTCCTCGATCCCCCCTTGCATGGAGACGCATGAACCCATCCCTGGGGCTCGGCGGCGACTATCCTGTCGCCGACGCTCCATGCAAGGGGGGATCGAGGAAATAGGCTCCCGTTGTTGCTTTCCCTACGCCCTGGTTTGTGCGCTCTCGCGTTGCTCGCTGCGCTCCTTGCCCCCCGCCTTGCGGGAGACGCATGAATACATCCCTGTAGCTTGGTTCCGGCATCCCTGCCTCCAACACTCCCGAAAGGCGGGGGGCGAGGAGCGCAGCGAGCAACGCGAGAGCGCACCGGCGAACGCAAACCAACGGAATCGAATCCGCACTCAAGGGTCTGGAGGTGGTGCTGCCCATCAAGGTCAGCAGGCACTACGACCGGATCGTTATTGACGCTTCGACGGAGAAATGAAGCGGAGACACATCTCGACAGGAGGAACCATGAACATATTGCGTATCCACAAGCCGATGTTTCTGCCGGTGGCGGCAGTGGCGAGCCTGGCAGTTCTGGCGAGCGGAGCGTCCGCGCAGGACGACGAGCGTCTGAGCCTGGACATCAAACCGCAGAACGCTGATTCGGCGCTGGTCACGCTCGCAAAATCCTCGGGCGTACAGATCATTCTGGCCGATGGGGCCGGCGCAGATGCCGAAGTGGAGGGCCTGAAGGGCGAATACGGCTCCACCCGCACGCCGTTCGGCGAGACGCTGGGCACCAGCGGCATCAATCTTCGGGGCCTTGGCACCCGCTCGTCGCTGGTGCTGATCAACAACCACCGCAAGGCGCGCTCGTCGCTGGATGTTCAGGACCTGCTGACGGACAATTTTGCGCTCAAGGCTACCAACGGCGAGTCGTTCCTGACCCCACTGAGTTCGCAGTTGTACGGCACCGTTACGATACTCGACGCTACCAATAATCCGTATGCCAACCCGTTCTTCTTCAGCCCCGTGCCGCCGTACAGCAGGTTCGTCGCGCTGTGGGGGTCGAACCCATCACTGCAGCCGCAGACGGCATCCACCACGACCGTGACGCTGGAGTACTCGCCCGCAGGGATTCAGGGACTGGACATCGCGGTCACCTGGTCGGACTTCGCTTACGACAACTTCATTGCCACTCCGTCCGCGATCCCTGACGAAGACCTCGTGGCGAACTTCGAGCGCCTGCCCCAGATATTCATTCTCGGCGACACCGACACGATCATCTATAGATAACCGCGAACTGAACCTGTCGAGCAACGTCTCGAAGACCATCGATTTCCGCGTGGACTACCGCTTGTCCACGGGATACGGCGATTGGGGCGTCCACCTCAACGCGGTGCGCACGCTGGAGACCGCGCGGCAACTGACGGTTTGCCGATTAACCAGAACCCGCAAACCCATGCCGCTTCGTACACGCGCACCGACTTGCAGGTCGGCTGGACGGCATCGGCCAACTCCGGCTGGCTTCAAGGCCTGCGGGTGGCTGTGGGCGCACAGAACGTGTTTGAACCGGACCCCCGTTCGTAGACAACCGCAGCGGCTTCGCGGCCAATCGCGTATTCGCCGCCGGCCGTGTGCTGTACCTCAACCTCCACAAGGAGTTCGGGTTGTGATGCAGGGTTCCGGCACGGTGGATGGGATCTCCCCGGGCGCGGGATCAGGGCGCGCGCAGTTGCGCGCGCCTCGGTCCGGGAGTTGCCATTGCAACCAGGTACGCAATCGGCGCATCCAGCCATCTATGGGACACCGGCACATTGGTGGCGCTGGAATATACAATGCTTCAGTCGGGAGCAATCTTCGGCCGGCGGCAATCCTCGGCCGGGAGCAATCTTCGGCCGGCGGCAATCCTCGGCCGGGAGCAATCCTCGGCCGGCGGCAATCCTCGGCCGGGAGCAATCCTCAAACGGGAGAGAATTCGGCCGGGAGAGAATTCGGCCAGGAGAGAAAAAATGAAATTGAATCCATTGCATTCCGCCATCGCTGTCTTGCTGCTGAGTTGCGGCTGGGTGGCGCAGCCTGCCGCCGCTTCGCTTGAGGACTCGCCCGGAGGCATGGCCGAGGCTAGGGTGCTCGGTGATCACGTCCTCGTGCGCGTGGTGCTGAGCACGGAGAAGTTTCACAAGGAAACCCATCTGGTGCTCGACTACAACGACGAGCAGCCGCTGAGGATCTACAACTGTATTCTCGGCCGCGTGGAATACGGAGAGGGCGAGGAAACCATCAAGATCCTGGCCGACGGCCTGCGCATCGAGGTGCCCAGGGAGGGCGTGCAGGCCTCCTCGGAATGCACGCTGTTCCTCGAGAACCTGAGCGGGCAGTACTCGGTGGAGCTGAAGGACGTGGACGTGTCGGCCATCCTGGGCGGACCGGTGTTGCGCCAGTACGCGCTGGGCATGAACCTGGCCGAGGGCCAGGTCAGCTTCACCCCTGCTGCCGAAGCCAGGGTGGAAGACGCCATGCTCTGGGCGGAGTCGATCATTACCGGCTTGCACACCACCGATGAAGGCCGGGTGCTGGCGCCGCTGAGCGTCGGCGAAAAGGATCGCTCGCTGATGGCCTTCGATACCACGGGCTACCACAGTTACATCAACGCGTCGCTGGCCGGCGGGCTGGGCTATCCCTTTGGCGACGTGCCGGACATCCACTTCGGCACCGGCGACCAGCGCGTGCCGCTGTCCGGCATGGCGGCGCTGTTTCCGGCCGATTTCTCCCGCGATGAGGAACTTGCCTCGGACTGGCTGGTGGTTCCCGGACTGAGCCTGTGGACGGCGTTCCGGCTGGAGATCAACCCGCTGCAAGGCTATCTGGCTCTTGAGCCGGTGGTGGACAGCAATTACTCCGAGGCCGACTTCGAGTTCTACACCGCGGCCGTGTCCCGGGATCGCGAGGCCCTGCGTTCGTATCACCACAGCAATCCCGAGGACCGCAACGTGGCCGAGGCCGCCGAGTTGATGTTCGCGCTGGGGCTTGAGGAAAACGCTCCGGTGGAAGAGCAGATGGAGGCGGTGAACTACCGCCTTTCCGCGACGCTGGACCGCATGAGGTCGGATTGGCTCAAGCAGACGCTGGAGCCCTTGTTCCTGGCTGAGGATCGCGACCAGCGCTCCGACTTGATCGTGGCGCTGGCCGAAGAGGCCCTGGAATACATTTCCCGCTCCGACAACCCGAAGCTGCGCCAGGACCTTCAGTTGATCCTGGGCGATCGATACCTGCAGGCGGGGGACGCGGAGCAGGCCTGGAAGTATTTCCTGGCTGCCGGCTTCAGCGGTGATCCCGACAAGGAGAGCCTGGTCCGCCATGAACTCGGGCGGGTCTACGAAGCCCTGGGCCGCCATCGCCGCGCCTATTCCAATTACCAACGCGCGGCCTCGCCGATGCTGGAGGGACCGGTGGAAATCAAGGAGAGCGCCCGGGCCGGCATGGAGCGGCTGCGGACTTCCCTGCGAGACGACGATCCGCTGGTGGTGGAAGCGGGCAGATAATCCGAACGGACGCATTCCGAACGCCCGGGTCGCATAGGGCAGGCGAACCGCGATGCCATCCGACCGCGCTTCCGTGCGTCTTCAGGAACAACTGAACCGCCTGAACGCTTCGGGCGCCCGGCGACTGAAGCGGTGGGTGTTGCGTTGCGCTTGCGACCGCTACTTCAAGTGGCTGTTTCCTGCCGCTGCGTGCGTGAGCGGCGCCATCCTGATCGCCGTGCTGCTGGATGCGGGCGCCGGGCTGAAGCTATGGCCCTTCGGCATGTTCGCAACGATCGTGATTGCGCTGGCGCTGCCCATCCTCGTGGTGGCCGGCTGCGTGCTCGCGGAATTTGCGCGCCACCGTGCGGACCGGCGGATGTGTCTGGCGCTTTACGACCGGGAACTGGGACTGAAGGACCGCCTGCAGGCGGCGGATCAGTACCTGGGCAAGGCGAACCGCAGCGATTTCGAGGAGGCAGCCGTTGAGGATGCCCGGGCTTATGCGGACGAGGCGCTGGCGCGGGAACTGCCGCCCATCGTGATTCGCCCGCCGGACTGGGTTCCGGCGCACCGCAGGCTGGGCGCTCTGGCGGTTGTTCTTCTGGCGGCGGCTCTGTGGATCGGCCAGTATTCCGCTTCTCAGGCCGCCATAGGCGAGACGGCCCTGGCTGCGTCCATTCCCGGCGAGCTCAGGGACAATTCCGAGCTCAGGCAGATCATCCCCGAGCCCCTGGAGCCGCGTCCCGCATCGCTGGCGGCCAAGCGCAATACGCAGGCGGAGGCGCCCCGGTCCGAGGACAGCGAACGCGAGGGCGAGCTGGAGCCGCAGGAATATTCCAGCCAGCGCCAGTCCAGCGACCGCGGCGCGGCCGGCTCGGACGCGAAGCGCAGCAACCAGTCCCGCCAGGCCCAGTCCGGCGCTTCGGGTCAGCAGGCCGAGAAGCAGGAGCAGGACGACAGCGAATCGAAGAAGCGCGCGTCGAGGAAGAAGCCCAGGGAATCCGGCCAGCAGCGTCCCGACCAGCCGAAGGAAGCGGCCGGCCTCAAGAGCGGCAAGGGCGACATGTCCGGCGGCCGCATGGCGGCTTCGGATCATGCCTCGGCGCAGGACAAGACCCGGCAGCCCGAGCCGGAGGGCGATTCCGATGACGGCGACGAGGAAGAGGACGAGGAGCAGAAGGCCGGTTCCGCCAGCAAGCCGCTGATCAACCAGCGCAAGGCGCCCGTGAACCGCTCGCTCACGCCCTCCGCGGACGGCGGCGACGAGCGTGACGATCTCAACGGCCGCGGCGGTCCGGGCGGGTTGAAGAAGACCCGGGGCGTGGCTGCCATGCTGCTGGGCGTGCCATTGCCGGACTACCTTCAGGGCAAGGTGAATCCGGGCCGCATGAAGATTCAAAGCGAGCAGGGCCGGGCCGAGGAGCACCAGGCAGACCTGGCGCAGGCCCGCGAACGCCCGGCCCGCGACGCCACGGTTGGCCACGCCCTGCACCGTGAAATCCCGCCCGCGGGCCGGGAGCTGGTGCGGAACTACTTTGTTGCGCAAAGGACCAATAACGGCGATTCGCCGGAGGAAGCACAATGACGGAAAGCAACGCAGCGGCGGCGGACCGCGCCCGGGACGGCGCCGCGGAGTTCACCGAGGTATTCAAGCGGGTCAAGGCCCAGGTCGGCCGGCTGATCGTGGGCCAGGAGTCGGTCATCAACGGCGTTCTCACCGCCCTGATGTGCGGCGGGCACGTATTGCTGGAGGGCGTGCCCGGGTTGGGCAAGACCATGCTGGTGAAGTCCCTGGGCGAGGCGCTGAACCTCAAGTTTTCGCGCATCCAGTTCACGCCCGACATGATGCCGGCCGACATCCAGGGCACCATGGTGCTGACGGAAACGGTCGGCGGCGCCCATGAGTTGACCTTCCAGCAGGGGCCGCTGATCGCCAACCTGGTGCTGGCCGACGAAATCAACCGGGCCACGCCCAAGACGCAGTCGGCGCTTCTGGAAGCCATGCAGGAGCGCCAGGTAACCGTGGGCCGCCGCACCATCCGTCTGGACGAGCCCTACAGCGTGATGGCCACCCAGAACCCGGTGGAGCAGGAAGGCACCTATCCGCTCCCTGAAGCGCAACTGGACCGTTTCCTGTTCAAGGAGATCGTGACCTATCCGGCCGAGGAGGAGTACGCGCCCATCCTGGAGCGCACCACCGGCCAGCACGATGTGGTGATCGAGCCGGTCGCGGATGCCGAAACCATCGTTCGGCTGCGCGCGGTGGCGCGCGCCGTGGCGGTTCCGGACGTGGCCCAGCGCTATGCGATCCGGCTCATCATGGGCACGCAGCCGGGCAGCGACTATGCGCCCGACAGCGTTGGCGCCTATGTGTCGCTGGGCTCCAGCCCGCGCGGCGCCCAGGGTCTGATCCTGGCGGGCAAGGTCCGCGCCCTGCTGGCTGGCCGATTCTCGGTGAGCACCGACGATATTCGCGCCGTGGCGCTGCCGGTGCTGCGCCACCGCATCCTGGTGAACTTCCATGGGCAGGCCAGCCGGGTGAGCCCGGACCAGCTCGTGGAAGACGTACTGCAGGCCGTCCAGCCCCCGCACACCGCTGAGTGAGAGCATGTCTCTCACGGCGCGACTCTCGCAGCATGGCTCTCGCAGCGCGGCTATGCGTTCGCCGGTGCGCGACTGCGTTCCCTCCCTGTGGGGACACGCTGCGAGCATGTCCCTGTGTGCTCTGCTCGGACATCCTGCCCTCGCAAGGTTTCCACAGAGAGGGAACGCGATAGCGCGCAAACCAGGGCGTGAGGGGGAAAATCCCGCGGGGTTATCACGTCCGCTGGCGCAGCATGCCGGCTGTTCCCGCTAAGCGGCAGGAGGGTGCGTGATGGCGGCGGCGCCCACCGTGGAGGAGTTCTTTGATCCCGAATTCCTGACCGCGCTCTCGGGATTCAGCCTGTGGGCGCGGCGGCTCATCAGCGGCGGGCGGCATGCCGAGCAGTTGTCCAAGGACCAGGGCGCCGGGCTGGAGTTCGCCGACTACAAGGCCTACGTGCCCGGCGACGATACCCGCGCCATAGACTGGAATATCTACCGGCGCCTCGGCCGGGTGGTGATCAAGGTGTTCGAGGAGCGCCAGGAACTGCCCGTGTATCTCCTGGTGGACCGCTCCAGCAGCATGTATTTCGAGTCGGCGCCGAAGATCGGCGTGGCGTTGAAGGTGGCTCTGGCCCTCACGTCCATCAGCCTTTCCCAGCATGACAGCGTGGGGCTGTACTCGTTTTCGGGCAACCTGGAAATGAAGTTGAGGAACTCCTCCGGCCACAGCCGGCTGATGCGGATGGCCGGGCGTCTGGCGGAACTGCACGAGCAGGACGGCACGGAACTGGCGCAGGCGATAAACGGCCTCGGCAGCCTCGGCTTGCGCCGCGGACTGCTGGTGGTGATTTCGGACTTTTTCGATCCGGCGGGGCTGGACGCGGTGCTGGACTCGCTGCGCCAATCCCGCCATCGCCTGCTGCTGGTGCAGTTGATCGGCAACCATGACCTGGATCCCGCGGGGCGCCGCGAGATGCGCGGCGACGTGCGCCTGCGCGACTGCGAATCCGGCGACGCCGTCGACGTGTCGCTCAACCCCGCCATCCTCGCCAGTTATCGCGCCATCGTGAGCGACTTCAATGAGCGGCTGACGCGCTTCGCCGCCGAGAGAGGGGCGGGGTTCTTGCGGCTGAATACGGACGAGGAAGTGCTGCCGCAGCTCGCCTCGGCCTTCGAGGCGGGCAGCATCGAGATATGAACTTCGCCAACCTCTCCTGGCCCTTGCTGCTGGGCGGCGCGGCGGCCCTTGCCGGACTGCTGTACGTGCTTCAGCAGTTGCGTATCCGCTACACCGAAATCGTGGTGCCCACTGCCATGTTCTGGCGCGCAGCGGCCCGCGATGCGCCGGTGCGGGTGTTCCGCCAGCGGTTCCGGCACTGGCTCGCCTACCTGTTGAGCCTGCTGATCTGCTGGCTGCTGTGGCTGGGTCTGGCCGAGCCCGGCTTGGACGATCCGGAGGGCGGCCAGTACCACGTGCTGTACCTGGACGGATCGGCGCATATGTCGGCACCTGGCGAGCTTGAGCGGGCCGTGGAGCGCCTGCGCGACGACCTCAAGGACCTGCCCGAGGATCGCAGGGAAGTGATATGGGGGGGCGCCTGGAACCTCAAGCTTTTGAACGCGGGCGAGGAGGACCTGCTGTTCGAGCGGCGCGTGCAAGGCCTGCAAGCCGAGCCGGCGCCATCCCCCCTCGAAGAGCAGATTCGCTTGCTGGCCTTGCAGGGCGCTTACCCCGCCGCGGTGCGCCTGGTGGTGTACGGCCGCGCTCCCGTGAGCGCCGAAGCGCTGCAGGAGCTCCCCGAGGGCATCGAAGTTCTGCGCGCCGAAACGTTCGACGAGCCGCGCCCGAATCGCGGCATCGTGGCCATGGGCCTGGGCCATGCAGCGTCCGGGCGCTGGGACCGGGTGGACGTGCTGCTGCGCCTTGCGTCCATGGGCGGCGGCAGCACCGCGCCCGGCGACGTGCTGCTGAGTCTCGACGGCGCGCCTCTGGCCGGCGCCGTCATCGAGGCGCTGCCCCCGGACGGTCTCGTGATCCGAGATCTTCCGGCCGCGGGCGGACTGCTGGAAGCGAGGATTGCGGAGAACGATTCGCTGCCGGCCGACGATACGGCGCAACTGCGCCTGCCGGCGAGAGCGGTGCTGAAGGTGGCGGTTTCGGAAGCGCTGCCTCCGGTTCTTGCCGACGCGGTGATCGCCGACGCCGCCCTGGATCTGGCCGAAGGCGATGCGGAGCTGGTGTTCCGGCAGGCGGGCACATCCTTCGGCGGCGACTTGTCGGCGCTGGAGTTCGCGCCCATGGATCAGCAGGAGACGGCCTTCGAGATCGAATACACCGGCAATCTGGACGCGGAACTGGCCTTGCGCGACAGCCTGCGCGGCCTGGGCCTGTCGCTGATCGATGGCGCCGGTCTGGCGGCAGAGGCCGGCCGGCCAGTCGGCGTGCAGGCCTCTGCCGGAGAAGTCAGGCGCATATCCTTGTGGCAGGAACTGCTGGACGAGCGCTACAACTTCACCGCGTCGCGCGCCTTCCCGCTGTTCATATCCCGGGCCGCGCGCTGGCTGGTTGAGGAAGAGCCGGTGTATGCCTACCTGGCCGCCGGCCGCTTCGCCGCCGAAGAGTCGTCCGAATTCGCCCTGGCCGGACCGGAAAGCATCGCCACCCGGCTGCTGGGCGCCAACCTGGCGCCGCCGCGCGCCGGGACGCTGGCTTCTGCGGAGGGTGAATCGTCGTTTCCGGTTTCCCTGTTGAGTTCGGCGGTCACCACGGGGCAGGCCGGCGTGGACCTGCCCGCTTTCGCGCCCGCGGCGGCGGGACTGGCCGGGCCGTCGCTGCTCGCGCTGTTCCTGATCCTGACCGCGCTCGCGCTGCTCGCTTTCGAGTGGTACGCCTACCAGCGCGGGATGATGCCGTAATGGCTGCGCACGCTGTCCCGCGCCTGCCCGGGAGCGAAGGCCTCCCGGCTATTGCCCAGGGCGAGGGCGACCGCGCTCCCGGTTTGCAATGAGCCTGTCCTTCACCTATCCCCTGGCTGCGCTGCTGCTGCTTGCGGTGCCGGCGCTGTGGTTCTGGCCGTCGCGCCCGCGCACCATGGCGCATGGCCTGATCCGCTCGCTGCTGTTCGCGTTGCTGATAGTGGCCCTGATGCAGCCGGTAGCGGTGCTTGAGGTGGACGACGAGCGGCACGTGGTGGTCCTGGACGAGACCGCCAGCCTGCCGGCCATCGCCCGCGGCCGGGGTGCCCAGGCGGCCGCCGCGCTGATTTCGCAACTGGCCGACCGAGGCGAGACCACCCTGATTCGCCTGGGCGAGGAGGGCGCCGATGCCGATCCCTCCGAGTCGGGCGGGATCCAGCTTGTGCCGGGCGGCGCCGACGCCTCGCCTCTGTCCCAGGCCCTTCAACTTGCCGTGCAGTCCATCCCCCGCTCCCAGCCCGGCTCGGTAGTGCTGATCTCCGACGGGCTGGCCACCAGCCGTGATTGGGCCGATGCGGCGGCGCAATTTGCCGAGCGCGGCATTCCCGTGCATGTCTACAACCCCGGCGAGGCTTTGCCCGGCCCCTTCCTCGCCCGGCTGAGCCTTGCCGAGGCGCGCCCGGGCGAGGCGCTGCGGGTGACGGCTGAAGTGATCGGCGCGGAGGCCGAGATGCAGGTGGTGCTGAAGGCGGGCGAACAGGAACTGGCCCGGTCCGAGCCGTTTCAGGGAGCCGGCCGGCATTTCATCGAGGTGGATTTCGAGGCCGGCGATCCGGGTTTTCTGGACATCCGCGCCGAGCTGGTGACGGGTTCCGGCGGGAGCGGCGAGGCCGGCGGCAGCACCCTGGACGCCGTGGCCGTGGTGCGGACGCCGCTGAGCATTCTCTACGTGGGACAGCGCCAGCAGCAAGCGGCGCAACGCCTGGGCGAGATTCTGGGGCAGGGATACGGGATCGACACGGCGAATCCGGCCGAACTGAGCGCCGACAGCGATCTGGAGCCCTACCAGTTGGTCATGATTGACGACGTGCCCGCCCGGCTGCTGTCCGAGGGCTTCCAGGCCAACCTGGGCGGGGCGGTGGTGGATCGCGGGCTGGGGCTGATGATGAGCGGCGGAGAGGCTTCTTTCGCCGACGGGGGATATTTCGGGACGCCGGTGGCCGATCTCCTGCCGGTGGACATTATCGGCGAGGACGACATCAGCGATCCCAGCGTGGGGCTGGCGCTGATTCTGGATACTTCGGGCTCCATGGGCGGCACCCGCATCGAGTTGGCCAAGCAGATCGCCCGCATCGCCGTGCGCCGGCTGCAGCCGCATGACCGTATCGGGATCGTGGAGTTCTATGGCGCCAAGCACTGGGCGGTGCCGATGCAGCCGGCCTCCAACAAGATCGAGATCGACCGCGCCATCGGCCGCATGAAGGCGATTGGCGGCACGGTGCTGTACCCGGCCATACAGGAGGCCTACTACGGGCTCAAGAACATCAACACGCGCTTCAAGCACATCATCCTGGTAACCGACGCGGGCGTCGAGGATGCCAACTACGAAGGCATGGTGCGCAGCATCTCGCGCGACAACATCAATGTTTCCACCATCCTGGTGGGCCAGGGCGGCCACAACCTGGCCATGTCCGATATCGCCAACTGGGGCCAGGGCCGTTTCTACGGCGTGGGCAACCAGTTCAGCCTGGTGGAGTTGATCCTCAAGCGGCCCACCGTGCGCAAGGCGGTCCGCTACAAGCGCGGCAGCTTCTCGCTGGACAGCCTGAGCGGGCCGGGCTGGTGGGGGCCGGTCGATCCCGCCGCGCTGCCGCCGCTGGACGGCTACGCCCAGGTGGAGCCGCGCGACGGGGCGGAGATGCTGATTCGGGTGGCCGGAGCGCGCTATCCAGTGCTTTCAAGCTGGCGTTACGGCCTCGGCCGGGTGACCGCGCTGATGACCGAGCCGGCGGGGCAGGGCACCGAAAGCTGGCGCGACTGGCCGGATTACGCCGAGTTCCTGGGACGGGTCGTGGCGCGGACCGCTTCCGACCAGGAGCCCTTCCGGCTTGAACTCAAGCGCCGCGGAGAGCGCGCGCATCTCAGCGTGAGGCGCTACGACAACGATCCGCTGCTGGCGCCGGTGGCGGCGCTGGTGGATGCGGAGGGCAACGAGGTGGCGGACGGTTCGCCGGCGCTGATCGAAACGGCGCCGGGTTTGTTCGAGGCGGAATTCTCTGCCGTTCCGGCGGATGCGATTCGGGTGGTGGTGCAGCCTAACCGCGGAACCGGAACGCAACGCGTCGCCCTGGTGCCGTTCTCCGACCGCTTTGGCGAGACGCAGGTGGACCCGGCCGCGGCGCTGGACCTGGAAGGACTGGCGGCGCTGACCGGGGGCGCTGTGCTGTCGGGCGGCGACGCGGCGCAGATTCGCGCCGGCGGCGCGCTGCGGGCTGGCGGCGCGATGCGCCTGTGGCCCTGGCTGCTGCTGGCCGCGCTGCTAGCCTACCTCACGGACATCGTCTACCGCCGCTGGCCGCGCTGAGGAGTGAACATGAAAGCGAGTTTCTTCGGGGTGGCTGCTGTTCTTCTGGCCGCCTGCCTCTTCGCCGCGCCGCCGGCGCATTCCGCTACGGCGCTGGCGGAACTCATCGCGGCGCTGGAGACCTCGGATCGCTACGACCTGGAAAAGGTCGCGGCGGTGTATCGCGAAACGGTGCTGAGTGGTGACGGCATCGACCGCGCGGTGGCCCGCCTGAGCGCCTATGCGCGCGCCGCCTCGCTGAGTCCCGAAGGCCGCGCCGCCTGCCACTTGGCGATCGCGCACCTGCAATGGCGCGATGGCGCTCTCAACGAGGCAGTGGCCTCATCGGACAAGGCGCTGGAGAGTTCGCACACCGCCGAAGCGCTGCTGCTGAAGGCGCGCCTTCTGGATGCCGGCGGCGACGAGGATCAGGCTCGGGAGTGGTATGAGCGCGCGGCCGACGAGTACGTCGAGGGCGACGAGAAATGGCTGATCCGCGTGCGCCTGGCGATGATGGACGTGAGCGCGCGCAACGTCGAGGGGCTGGAGGCGCTGGCCATGCAGCGCGAAGGGGACTTCCGCAATCAGGCCGCCGTGGTCCTGGCGCTGCTGGGCCGCCCGGAACGGTCCATCGAGATGTATCGGCCCCTGCCGGAGGCGGGCAAGCTGTATCAGCAGCATATGCGCCTGTCGGAGTGGGCGCTTCAGGCCGAATCGCACGATCTGGCTCGCGAGCAGGCCTGGCTGGGTTACGCGGCCGCGCCGGTTCGCGTTGACCGGCTGTATGCCCTGAGCCTGCTGGCGGAGTCGTACCGCGCGGCGGGCGAACTGGAACGGCTGCTGGCGGATCTGGCTACCCGCGATCCGGCCGACCAGGACATTCTGCGCCTCCGCGTGGAGACCCTGATCGAGACCGAGGCCTATCACGAAGCGATCGAGCTGTATGAGCAACTGGAGGGCGCGGAAGCCGACATCGCCGAGCGCCGCCGGCTGGTGGCCTTGTACGAGGCTGCCGACGATACCGAAGCCATGGTCCGGGAGTATCGCCGGATGATGGAAGCCGAGCCGGACCAGCCGCAGTGGTACGACGGGCTGGCGGCGCATTATCTCAACCGGGCGGAAAACGACGCGGCGCTGGCCGTGTGGAAGTCGTTCGAGGAGCGCAATGCCGAACAGGCGGACGTGCTCGTGGAAGGCGCGCAGTTGATGCTTCAGATGGGTTTCGTGACCGAGAGCGTGGCGATGGTGGAGCGCTGCCTCTCCGCCCGAGGCGGGCATATTGGCGCGCTGCTGTTCCTGTTCGAGACCTGGCTGGACCGAGGCGAGGACGCGCGGGCCCTTGACGCGCTGCAAAGGCTGGATGCCTTTCTGCCGCCGGACGCCGCCGAGCGGGTGCAGCTGGCGGACTCCTATGAGCGCCTCAGCCGTCCGGAGGAAGCGCTGCGCGTGTTCGAGGCCATTCGGGACACCCGAGGCGAGCTGGGATATGACGATCAGATGCGTTTGGCCTGGCTCTACACCATCGTGGACCGCAAGTCCGAGGCGCTGAATCTGTGGCGCGACCTCTGGGTGGAGGTGGAGAGTCCGGCCCGGCGCAGCTTCGCCGAGAGCCAGTTGCTGCTGCTGGCCGCCGAGCTGGGCGCGCTGGGCGAGCTTGCGGTGGAGCTCGAAGGCATGCTGCTGACAGGCACCGCCAACCGCAACCACATGAACCTGCTGGTGCGGATTTACACCGAGTCCGGCGACAAGCTTTCGGCCACCGAGATCATCGACGAGTTCGCCGAGAGCCTGGGCGAAGACGAAGTGGGCCGCCAGGAACTGCTGGCGCAGGTGTACATGCTGCTGGAAGACTATCCGGCGCACGACAAGGCCCTGCGCCGCCTGTATGAGATCGATCCACTCAACCGGGTCGATCACATCAAGAACATCATCATCAACCTGCTGACCTTCGATCTGGCCACCCAGACCGACGAGCGCTTCGAGGAAATCCAGCGCTGGATTGGCGAGTTGCGCGCCGTGGACGAGGAGTCGGTGACCGGCGAGTTCGAGGCCAGCATTTTTTCGATGGCGGGCTTTGCCGGCGAGGCGGTGGAAGCGTATCGGCGAGCGCTGGTGGAGCAGCCGGAGAACAGCGACAACCTGCTTCTTCTGGCCGACGTGATGGACAACAGCGGGCGGAGAGACGAAGCGGTGGCGATTCTGCAGTTCTTCGCCGAGAACGCGGCCGAAGACAACGACTTCGTGGTGGCGGTGGACGGCATCCTCAACCTGATCGGCACCACCACCTTCTTCCAGCAGCCGGATCCGGAGGTGCAGGACAAGCTGCGCTGGACGCGCCGGGTGATCCTGGAGCGGATCGCCAGCCGCGCCAACCGCTTCTACCTGTACGAGCTTCTGGCCGACATCGCCCGTGAGCAGGGCGATACCGAGGCGTCGTTCGTGGCGCTGGAGAACTCGCTGGCCGAGGCCGGCTTGAGGCGCTCGGCGGTGCTGCGCGAGTTGTTGACCATGGCCACGCCGAACGCGGGCTTCGGGGGATTCAGCACCGGCGGCGGCGATATCGACCGGCAACTGAAGTTCGGGCGCCGCCTGGTGGGCCTGCGCCAGCAGTTGCCGCCGGAAGTGTATATCGACGTGGGCAAGTCGCTGCTGGCTCGCGAGGACCTGTCGGGCGCCGAGCGCGCCTTCGAGATGATCGACGACATCACCGGGATGATCGACATCGACCGCACCAAGGCCGAGATTTTCGAGGAGTCGGGCTATCACGAGCAGTCCAGGGAGTTCTACAACCGCGCGCTGAACGTCAACCGCGACAGCCTGGAGCTTTTGCACAAGACCGGGGTTCTGTATGAAGTGATCGGCCGCGAGGACGTGGCCTTCCGGCGCTACATGCAGGCCATCAGCGACGTGTTGCGGCGCCAGTCCACGGTGCTGGCGGCGGGCGCCCGGCCGGTGGATCCGAACTCCTTGCAGGCGCTCATGAACCAGCGCACCGACACCACCGTGTCGCGCGAGTACCGCGAGCATTACGCCTCGCTTCAGCAGGGTCTACTGCTGAGTTGGCCGGAGGATGCCGAAGCGTCCGAAGCGGCTGCCGCGGAACTGAAGGCCCTGTTCGAGACGGAACTGCGCAACGTGCTGGGCCGCAGCGGCGAGGAGACGCTTCTGCCGCTGGCGCGCTATGCGCGTCTGGACCGCAGCGCAAGGTTGATCCGTCAGGTGGGTTTCTTCCTCGAAGACGAGGCGCTGGCGCAGTATGCCGACCGCAGGCTGCTGGATTACTTCGGCGATGACGCCGACTTTGCCCAGCACCTCATTACGGCCTATCAGGCGGCGGGCCGCACGCTGCCGGACGGCATCGCCGCGGATGCGGACGACAGCGCCCTGGCGGCGTTGTCCCCCTTGCGAAGGCAGTTGGCGCTGGCTGGCGAGCGCGAAGACTTCGAGACGCAGCTGCAACTGCTCCGGCTGGACGGAGCCTACGACGAGCTGGAGACGCTGCTCGGCGAGCGCATCCTGGACGGAAAATTCCGCGAGGGGCTGGGTTACGCGCTGGGGCTGCTGGGAGAGGCCGAGTTCCGGCGGCTGGCGTTGGCCACGTCGTCGAAGTTGCTGGAAGAGCGCGAGGCCCTGGCGGCCCTGCTCGGTTCCGAGGCAGACATGTTTCTGCGAGCGGAGGAGGTGGCGGGCGGGCCGCTGGTTCCGCCGAGGGAAGTGATCGGCCTGCTGCTGGATCCGGATGCCAGTGAACAACCGTCCGAGCCGTTCGGGTCCGATAGCCGGGGCCACTGGACATACTTGAGCGAGCGCGGCGATGCGGATGACCGGATCGCCTACTTCAAGGCGCAGGTGGGGCAAACGGGGTCGGGCAGCGGCATCATGCGGGGCTTGGGCAATCTCCAATCGCTTCGCCCGCTGCTTAAGGAAGAGTTGACCAGCCGGCAGCGTGAGGCCATTTCCGATGCGGTCATCGAATACCTCTCGGGCCTGGAAACCAATGACGATGGCGTGATCTACCAGTTGTCGCAGTCGCTGTTGATTGTGGACGGCCGGGAGGAAAACGCTCCGGTACTTTACCGCATATCCGACTACGTGCGGAATCGCTGGCCGAACCTGGCGGACGCGCGACCGTTTCTTGAAGCCATCTATGGCGGGGACGCCGAGACCGCCTTCGGTCTTGTTGTCGAGATGGAGGAGAACATGCCTCGGCAGACGGGCCTGCCTGTTCGCCTTTATGCTCCGGGACTTGACGAGGCGCTTGGCGAGGCGCGTGAGAAATTGCTGGACCGCGTGGCTGCTGGCGAGCCGGTCGATATCGAGTTGGCCCGCGCCGCCTATGAGCGGGAGTATTCGTCTGTTTACTTCTACCGTACGCCGTCCCGTGAACGGACGCGGCGGCAAGTAGGGATTCTCGAACAGCTGCAGGTTCTCGATCCGGAGCCCGCCCGCTACCGGCAGGACCAGATCAATGCGTGGCTGGAGCTGGGATACATGGACCGCGCGGGCTCTGCGATCGCCGATGAGTACAAGGCCGCGCCGGAAGAGGATTCCTGGCGGCTGGCGCATTTCCTGCTGCTCAAGGCGCAGCAGCGTTTCGACGAGGCGCTTGCGGTGGCGGGGGACGGGGGGCTTGATCTCGGCGACCCCGCTGTGCTGCAGCAGGCCATGGGCCGGCAGGCGCGCGCGCGCGGGAGCATGTACTCGATCATTGCCCAGCTTCAGCGGCTTCAGTCGTCCGGCGCAGGCTCTGGCAGCCGGGCCGGGGCATCGCCGTTCGGCATCATGGCGCTCGCCTCCCCTGGAGGCTCGCGAGGAGCGCCGAAAGGGCCCGTGGAACGCCTGGCGGAGGGGCTCAACGAAGGCAAGCATGAAGAGGCCCGGCAAGCCTTGCGCGAAGCGTGGCGCAACCTGCTGGCGCCGGTGAATTCTCCCTGGGGGCCGCCCCCTGGCAGCATGCCGTTGTCCGCTCTTGCCGCGGGTCTGCTGAACACGCGCATGCCGCAGCCTGGACAGACCATGCCGACAGCAGCCTCCGGGATAGCTCTCGGCCCCGCGATCTCCCTAATGGCGCCTGCGCCAATGACTGCCGGTGGCCTGGACGAAGACGCGCCCGAACCGCGCATGCTGTTCGACGCGGTGGCGGAGGCGCCTTTCGGAGAAGCCGAAATCAACGCGTTGCTGCGCGCGGCGCCGGACAGTCAGCGCGCAAGCCTTCATCAGCTCTACGAGTATCTTGCCGATGCGGCCGGGAACGGGGAACGGCTCCAGGAGCTATGGAAGCGGTTGAGCGCCGGGGAAATCGACGATCATGAGTTCACGCTGTGGATGCTGCTTCGCAGCCGGCAGAGGGTGGAATTCGGACCTGGCGGGCTGGAGGCGTTCGAGCAACGCCTGAGCGCGCTTGCCGATCCGTCGATTTACCAACTGCTGCTCGCCGCCCGCGTCTATGCCAGCGCCGGCGCCCCGGAGAAGGCGGCGGCGCATTACAAGCTGCTCGCCGCCCGCAGAATCCAGCACAACGAGTATGACGAGCAAAGGCGCGCCTTTTACGGCTTCGGTGGCCGGCAAGTTCCGGTCGTTGCCAATCTTCTGGATTTGCTCTCGGAAGTTTCCGACCGGTTGCCCCGTGAGGCCGCGCAGGAGGTCCTCGAGGCGGTTTTGCTGCTTGCCCAGCGGGCGCAGGAGCTTGCGGGCGCCGAGGAACTGTTCGACGCGTTCCTGCTTGCGTCGCTGGACATCGTGTACGGCTCGCAGGAGGTTCTTGAGCAGGCCAGGGCACGGAGGCCCGCTTCCCTGGAAATGCCCGATGAGCCGTTTGCTACGGGCGGCGCCAAGGCAGCCGAACTCGCAAGGGCGCAGGCCAAAGCCGGCGATCTCGACAGCGCCACGGCCATTCTCAGGGCCATGCTGATGGATGCGGGACCCGAAGCGCCGTCTCCGGACTTCCTGGAGGACCGTCAGCGATACGAGACTCAAGTGCTGGTGCGCCAGTTGAGCGCGCTGTACGGTATTCCCGCAATCGGGGACCCCTATGCAGGCCCAGATGCGACCCATGCATCCGGACGGGAAATCCAGATGCGCATCAACCGGCTTTTCCCTGCCAGCGAGGAAGACTGGCCGGGCGTTGGGGAATGGGCCGCCGCCGCGGCCGATACCTTCCTGGACATTCTGGCAGATGGTCAAGTGGATCAGGACGGCACCATCCGGCTGCTGACGTTCCTGGGAATGCGCGGCGCGCGAGACGGCGAATCGGACCAGGGTCGCGGGCTTGAAGACGCATTGGCCCAGGGCGAGCCTGAAGGCGGGATGGCCGGGGGCGAGACGCTCCGGGGCGAGTCCGAGGGCGATACAGGCGAGGGCGCCGAATTGCTTGCCCGCATCCTGGCCAGCGTCGAAGCCGGGGGCAGGCCGCTGAGCGCCGAGAGCCTGGTGGCGCTGGCATCCATGGCGCAGGCCGTGGAAGGTTCCCTGCCTTTCGACCTGGTGGCCGGCCTGCTTGAGGAAGGCCGTCTGCCGTGGCAGGAGCAGTTGACGCTGCTCAGCCTCTATCAGGATTCGGACGAAGGAGAGCGGATGCTCGAGATGGTGCGCGAAAACGGACTGGACCGGGGCCTCGGCGTCCTGCGCGTTTTGCACACGATCGCCGGGCGTGTCCAAGACTCCGAATACGCCGCCGATCTCAAGCAGCGCATCGAGCGCGAGGAAACCGCCGAGGAAGCGCTGGCGCCCGACGAAGAGGAACCGGCGCAGGCCACGGCAATGCTCACCCCATGACAGCTCGCTGCATGACAACTCGCTCCATGAAAGCTTGCTCCACGACAGCTTGCTCCACGACAGCTCCGCCCATGATTCACCCACGGGAAAGACCGTCGGCCCGCATCTTCAGCCGCGCCGCCCCCTCTGGCGCCGTCTTACCCGGCTCCGTCGTGCAATACGCGGGATGGAAAAGCGTCCGGTAAACTATCCCCCAAGGAGAACGACCATGCACAAATCACTTCTGCTCGCCCTGCTTTTCGCCTCCTCCTCCGCGCTGGCCGCGGAAAGCAACACCACCGTAACCGCGAACGGCCTGGGCCAGTTCGACGGCGAACTTATCGAAATCGGCTACTCCGACCCGCGCACCGACGCGGGCTTCGAAGTGCTGGGCATTGCGGTCATCCAGGATGGCGAGGCCGCCATGGAGATTCCGCTTTCCGAGCCCCTGCTGATCGAACTTAACCTGCTGGCCGGCGAAGCCAGGGACGGATTCAAGGTGAGCGGGATCGTGGAGCCCGGCGGCGAGCACAAGTTGCTATGGGATTCCTCGGACGACTCCCTGGCGTTCAAGGGCAGGGACTACGACAGCCTGATCCGCTCCGCGCTGGACGAACCGGGCGAGGCGGCGGCGCTGTCGCTGCGCTCCATCTACACGGAGTACGACGATCCGGTTGCCCGGCTGCTGGCGCTGAGGGCCGCCTGGCAGGATGGCGAGGACGAGGAACAGGTGGAGGTGATGGAAGAGCTGGAAACCCAGTTCGGCGAGAGCCTCACCTTGACGCTCCTCAAGGTGTTCACGGCCAAGCGGGTGGAGGAACTCGCCCAGGCTATCCGCGACTTCACGGCGCTTGATCTTCAAGGCGAGGAAATCCGCCTGTTCGATGTCATGTCCAACAACAAGTACACGCTGGTTGAGTTCTGGGCTTCCTGGTGCGGGCCGTGCATTGCCGAGATTCCGCACCTCAAGGCAGCGTACGAGCGCTTCAGGGAACAGGGCTTCGAGATCCTTGCCTTCAATCTGGACGACGATCGCGAAGCCTGGCGCCAAGCTTCCGAGGACGACTACAACATCGAGTGGCTCAATGTGTCCGACGAGCTCGCGTTCGACAGCCCGGTAGCGGAAATGTACCGGGTCAACGCCATCCCGGCCAGCTTCCTGGTTCGGACCGATGGCGTGACGGTGGGCCGCAACCTGCGCGGCAAGAACCTCGAGTACCGCCTTGAGGAACTTCTCAAGCAGGAAGCCGCTGAAGAAGCTACCGAGGAAGATTCCGGGAACCTCTCTGCCAGCGTGGAGTGAGGGCTTTGGCCGGCGCCGCATCAACGCCGGACAAGGACAATATCGTCCTTCGAAGGACTGAACCGGTCTATTGATATGCGCTTGAATCCCCATACTGCTCGGCGGCTGGCGTTTGCCGTGTTTGCATGCGTGTGGCTGCCGACGGTTGCTGCGGCGCAGGAGGTGGCTGCGGTGCCGGAGGCGGGGCCTGGCGGCAGCGCGGAAGCGAGGGTGCTGGGCGATCACGTGCTGGTGCCGGTGGTCCTGAGCACCGAGGCCTTCCGCAAGGAGACGCATCTGCTGCTGGACTACGCCGCAGTCACGCCGCTGCACATTTTCCGGGATATTTTCGGGGCGGTTCGTTACGGCGAGGGCGAGGACACGATGAAAATCCTGGCCGAGGGTGGCTTGCGTGTGGAGGTGCCGAGGGAGGGCGTCATTCCGACGCCCCCGGGATCGCCGGAAATGATCCTGATGCTGGGTCTGACCAACCGCTTTTCGGCCGAACTCAAGGAAATCGACGTGGCGGCGATCCTGGGTGGCCCGGTGCTGCGGCGCTTCGCCCTGGGCATGAACCTCGACGAGGGAAGCGTGTCCTTCAGGCCCGCGGACGACGCCAGCGCCATGGACGCGCAGCTATGGGCGCAGTCGGTCATCACGGGGCTTCAGACCACGGGGGAGGGCCGAGTGCTGGCGCCGGTCAGCTACGGCGGCGGGCGCCGTTCGCTGATGGCTTTCAACACGGCGGGCTACCACAGCTACATCAACGCGGAAACGGCCGCGGCGCTGGGACATCCGTCCGGCGATGTCCCGGACATTCACTTCGGCGCGGGCGATCAGCGCGTCGGCGTGTCGGGGATGGCGGCGCTGTTCCCGGTGGACTTCGACGACAATCCGCGGTTTTCCCCCGACTGGCTTCTGGTTCCGGGCCTGAGCCTGTGGACGGCGTACCGGCTGGAGATCAACCCGGCGCAGGGCTACCTGGCGCTGGAGCCGGTGCGCAACAGCAACTACTCCGAAGCGGATTTCGCGTTCTACTCCGCGGCGGTGGCGCGGGACCGCGCGGCCCTGCGCGCCTATCTTCAGGCGAACCCGGAGGATCGCAACGTGGCCGAAGCCGCCGAGTTGACGTTCGCGCTGGGGCTGAAGGAGAACGCCTCGGTAGAGGAGCAGATGGAAGCGGTGGACTACCGTTTGTCGGCCACGCTGGAGCGGATGAAGGCGGACTGACTGGGCGGCACTGCGGTGGGACTTCATTTGTCCGAGGAACGCGACGCGCGCTCGGCGTTGATCGTGGCGGTTGCGGAGAAAGCCATGGAGTTCATCGGCCGCTCCGACAATCCGGGCATGCGCCAGCAGCTGCAGCTGATGCTGGGCGACCGGCACCTGCATGCCGGCGACGCCGAGGCGGCATGGAAGCACTTCCTTGCCGCCGGCTTCAACGGCGACCCGCGACTGGACGGCGTGGTCCGCCACGAGCTGGGGCGCGCCTACGAGGCTTTGGGAAGGCACCGCCGCGCCTATTCCAGCTATCAGCGCGCCCTCTCGCCCATGGTGCAGACACCGCCCGACATGCAGGAAAGCGCCCGCGCCGGCATGGAGCGCATCCGTCCGCTGCTGGACCCGGACGACCCGCTGCTCGCCGAGGAAGAAAGCTGACGGCGCCTCTTGATGCCGGCCGCGAGGAAGGTGTTTCAGGGGGTCAGGCTGAGGCCGTAGTCGAGTTCGAGGTTTTGCGCCAGGGCTCGCAGCCGGCGCTGCACCGCATTGCCTACCAGCAGGTGCGCATCCTTGGGGCCGGTCAGCAGCAATTGCGTAGGCGCGCGTTTGAGGCGGAACTGCTCTAGCACTTGGGCGGCGCCGCCGGAAATGGTGTAGGCCAGCCGCATGGCCAGACCGACGCTGGATGCGCGGCGCTTGTCGCCCTTGCGGATCAGTTTGCCCAGGTTCAGACGCTTGAGTGTATGCCGCATGGCCGCATGGCGCGAGGCGACCGCCAGACTCAGCATGACCCGCTCGCGATGGTTGGCGCCTGTGAACGGCATGCGCAGTATGCGGAGAAACACCTGCTCAGCACGGTAATCGGGGTGCTCGGACCAGCCGATGTCGGAAAGGTGGCAGGCGGCAAGACGCAGCCGGTCCGGGACCAGGCCCTCCAGTGCCGGGGCGGTCCAGCCCGCCAGGAACTCGCCGTCCGCCACGCCGCGGCCCATGCGCCGCGCTACGCTTTCGCAGGCGTAGAGCAAAGGATCGTGAGCTCGCTCGCCGGGTGGCAGCGCTTCATACAGGCAGCCTTCGCGCAAGCCGTTGGCGGAAAACACCACGTCGGTCGCGCCGCTTTCCTCAATAAGGCAGTCCAGCACGGCGGCGGCCAACGGCAAGGTTCTAAGGCGTTCGGCGCGCAGATCTTTCGACGACATCAGGCGTTCTTCAGGCCATCCGATCAGCGTCGCGCAGAAGTCCGCGGCTTCCCGCGCGGCGACAGTGTAGTGGTGTATGACATGCAGCGGGTACGAGGTCTCGTCCATGTGGATGCCCGCCAGCGCCCGCCAGGCGCCGCCGACCAGATAAAGCGCCTGGCCTTGCGCCTCGCGCAGCCAGTCCAGGCCGGCCAGGCGTTCGCGCGCCAGCGCCGGGTTGAGTTCCGGCGTGTGCTCGCCGTTTCCGCGCATCGTGCCTTCGCCGTTTCCGCGCACCGTGCCGAAGGGCAGCGAAACACGCTCGATGATGTTTCCGCCGTCCAACCGCGTAAGTTCCAGGCTTGCGCCGCCCAGGTCCGCGGCCACCCCGCTGGCGTTCGGAATCGCGCTCAGCACGCCCCGCGCGGATACCTCCGCCTCCCGGTCGCCGGAGAGCAAACGGACTTGCAGTCCGCATTCCCGGCGAACCCTGCGCAGGAAAGCCTGACCATTTCGGGCCTCGCGCACCGCGGCGGTGGCGACGGCCTGGATTTCGTCCACGCCCATTTCCGGACAGAGCCGGGCGAAACGTTGCAAGCTTTCCAGGGCCAGCTTGATGCCGCTGTCCGGCATGAGGCCGGTGCGGTCCAGGTCGCGTCCCAGGCCGCACAGAACTTTCTCATTGAAGATCGGAAGCGGGGCGCGACCGTTGTTCTCGTAGACCACCAGGCGCACCGAGTTGGAGCCGATGTCCACCACCGCCACCGGCGCTTCACTCAGGATGGCGGGGCTGGTTCGCAGTAAGCCGGGCACAGCGGGGCAGGCGCTAGGCGGTTTTCACAAGAGGCGGTGCGAGTGCTTCTTCCGCCGCGTCGGCCTGGGGAATTTCGGGGAAGGCTTTGCCGGGCATCGCGGGGCGTGAATCGCGCAGGGCGCTGCCGCGGCCGGACAGGCTGGGATTGGTCATGAACCAGGTGTGAGCGCTGAACCCCGGCGAATCGTCCATAAGGCGCCGGTAGGAGCCATCCGGCTGCATTTCCCAACTCTGCATTGCATCCAGGCGGTTGGCCATGAGGACCTGTTCGACCAGTTGCCGCTTGACCGTTTCGTTCTCGATCGGCACCAGGGTTTCCACCCGATGGTGCAGGTTGCGGGGCATCCAGTCCGCCGACGACAGAAACACCTTGCTTTCGGTTGAGGGGAGCTTGTGTCCCGCCCCTACGCACAGGATGCGCGCATGCTCCAGGAATCGTCCGACCATGCTCCGCACCCGGATGTTTTCGGAAAGGCCCTTCACTCCGGGACGCAGACAGCAGATGCCGCGCACATACAACTCGATGGTTACGCCCGCCTGACTGGCGCGGTAGAGGCAGTCGATGATCTCGGGATGCACCAGCGAATTCATCTTGGCCCAGATCGCGGCGGGCCGGCCGGCGCTGGCGTGGGCGATTTCGTCGTCGATCAGTTTCACCAGCGTGTCCTTGAGCTGCATGGGAGCGTAGACCAGCTTCTCCATGTCCTCCGGTGTGGCGTAGCCCGTCATGTAGTTGAACAGGCGCGCCGTGTCGCGGCCCAGCGCCGCGTCGCAGGTGAAGAAACTCAGGTCCGCGTATACGCGGGCGGTGATCGGGTGGTAGTTGCCCGTGCCAAAGTGCGTATAGGTTCTCAACTCGCCGCCCTCGCGCCGCACCACCAGCGACACCTTGGCGTGGGTCTTCAGTTCCACGAAGCCGTACACCACCTGAACGCCGGCTCGCTCCATCTCGCGGGCCCAGCGAATATTCGCGGCCTCGTCGAAACGCGCTCGCAGCTCCACCATCGCGGTAACCAGCTTGCCGGCCTCGGCGGCGGCGATCAGCGCCTCCACGATTGGCGAGTCTTCGGAGGTGCGGTAGAGGGCCTGCTTGATCGCGACCACCGCCGGGTCGGCGGTTGCGCGGCGCAGAAATTGCACCACCACGTCAAAGCTCTCGTAGGGGTGGTGCACCACGAAATCCTTGGCGCGGATAGCCGCCAGGATGTCGCCGCCGTACTCGCGCACCCGCTCGGGGTAGCGCACATCCAGCGGGTCGTGCTGCAGATCGGGGCGCTGCTCGGTGATGATCTGCTTGATGTCCGCCAGGCCGAGCAGGCCTTCGATATCGAACACATGCGCATGCGAGGCGTCGAATGCCTTGAGCACGAACCGGCGGAAGTTCCTGGGCATGCCGGCCGCCACGTCCACGCGGATCACATTACCCCTGCGGCGCTGCAGCAGGGCGGTCTCGAAGGTTCGGACCAGATCCTCGGCTTCTTCGTCGATCTCCAGGTCGCTGTCGCGGCTGATGCGGAATATGCCGTGGCCGAGAAGCTCCATGCCGGGAAACAGGCGCTTGAAGTGGCGGGCAACGATGTCCTCCACGGCCACAAACCGCAGAGTCTTGCCCGGCACCCGGACGAAGCGTTCGATCTGCGGCGGTACCAGAACCAGACCGTTGAATTCCCGCTTGTCCTTGGGTCTCTTGAGCCTCAGCACATGGACCAGGCAGCCGCTCTGGATGAACGGAAAGGGGTGGGCGGGATCGACCGCCTGCGGAGTCAGCACGGGGAACAGTTGGTTCTCGAACCAGCGCGCCAGCCACTGGCGGGCCTTGTCTCCCAATCCTTCGGGCTTGACAACCCACACGCCGGCGTCGCGGCATTCGGCCAGCAGCGCCTCGCAGCGCTTCGACTGGGCCTTTAGCAGTTTCTTGACCCGCTGGCGAATGGCCTGAAGTTGCTGGGCGGGCTGCAGGCCGTCGTGGCTGGGGCTGGTGACGCCGGCCGCCACCTGGGCCATGAGGCCGGCAGCGCGCACCATGTAGAACTCGTCCAGGTTGCTGGCGGAAATGGACAGGAAACGCACGCGCTCCAGAAGCGGGTGGTTTTCGTTGCTCGCCTCCTCGAGAACCCGGGTATTGAATTGCAGCCATGACAGTTCGCGGTTGATGAGTCGGCTGCGGGGGTGGCCGGTGAATTTCGCCGGGGGGTGCGTGGTCGTTGGTCGTTTGGCGCTATGCGTGTTCATGCTTGTTCACTAGGCGTTCGCCGGTGCGCAATCGGGTTGATCGCTCTGCACCTCGCCCCCCGCCTTGCGGGAGACGCATGAATCCGTCCATGGAGCTTGGTTCCGGCATCCTGCCTTCAACACTCCCGCAAGGCGGGGGGCGAGGTGCAGAGCGATCAACCCGATTGCGCACAAACCAGGGCGCAGGGGCAAATCCGGGGCGGTGATCACAGCGCCTGGCGAAATGCTCGCACGCTCGTTCAACGGTCGTGGCGTGTGTTTCATGATCGCGGTAGCATACAGGACCTATGAGAATGCTGAAGTGTTTCGGGCAATGTGCCGGACGGGCGGGGGCGAGGCGATGACTCGCTTGTGGCTGCTCCGGCATGCCAAGGCCGGGCCCTGGTCGGCGGACGATTTTGCTCGCCCGCTGGCCGGGCGCGGAAGGCGCAATGCGCCTGAAATGGGGCGGAAGCTGGCGGAGGTGGGATGCGCGCCGAAGCGGATCTTGTGTTCCGCCGGACGGCGGGCGGTGGAAACGATGTGCGGCGTGTTGCCTGCGTTGCCAGCGGACTTGACTGTGGACATCCTGCCCAGGCTCTACACCTTCAGTGCTGCGGCGGTGTTGCAATGCCTTCGCGAGCTGCCGCAGGACACGGGAGACCTGATGGTGGTGGGTCACAATCCCGCGTTGCAGGATTTGGCGCTGTACTTCGCCGGTTCGGGCGAGCCGGAGGCTTTCGAGGTCCTGCACGGGAAATTTCCGACTTGCGCGGTGGCGGAACTGGAGTTTCAGGCATCGCCATACGCTGGCGACTGGGCCGAAGGCAGCGCCCACCTGCGCCGGGTACTTACGCCGCGGGCGCCGAGGTCGGCGCGGAACTTGCATGGCGCGCCGGTCGGCGCGGATTCCGCACCGCGCTGACAGCGCGCCGACAGCACACTGGCGCCGGCCCCCTTTCCTTCCACGAACAACGGGAGACGCGCTGATGCGACAATATGAGCGGGTCGCGGCATCAGGGAGAAAGTCATGAGAAAGCAGTTGCCGGTCGAGTTCGTTTACCAGTTGTTCTCGCTGTTTCTTTCGGTGATCCTGGTGCATGCGATGTATGTGGCCTGGATTCGGCCGCAGGCCAATGCCGTTTTGGAGGAACAGCAGATTCGCCTTGAGCAGGACGCGGAATACGTGCCGGAGCGGTCCCTGTATGTGATCGTGCGCGACTTTGAGCAGGAGGCCTGCCTGATCCTGGCGCTCTGGGCCCTGGCGATCATGGGCTACAAGGCGCGTCAGGCGCTGCGCGAGCGCTCGCTGCTGCAGCGCAACCTGCTGCCACTGGCCGAAGGGGTGCGAATCCTGCCCGAGGACACCCGCGAGCACGCCCGGCAACTCCGGGCCCTGTCGCCTACGCAGCAGCGTTTGCTGCTTCCGCGCGTCCTGCTGAGCGCCTTGCAGCGCTTCGGGGCCACGGGCAACGTGCAGGACGTATCTTCCGCCACCCAATCGCTGGTTGCCGCGGAGGCGGAGCGCCTCGAATCCGAGTTGTCGATGATCCGCTACATCGCCTGGGCGATTCCTTCCATCGGCTTTATTGGAACGGTGCGCGGTATTGGACAGGCGCTGACGCTGGCCTATCGGGCGGTGGAAGGCGACATCAGCGGCGTTACCGAGAGTCTGGGGGTGGCCTTCAACTCCACCTTCTTCGCCTTGCTGGTCAGCATTTTCATCATGTTTCTGGTCCATCAGCTTCAACTGCTGCAGGAGCGCCTGGTGTTCGAGACGGCAGATTACTGCGACGAACGGTTGATCCGGCGCTTGCAGGGCGATTGAGCCTTCGCCGGCCACGGGGGGCACCTGGTTATGGCGCGAGTCGCCCTTGAGGTAAACGGCGCGGCGTTGGTGGGCGCTGGCGCGCAGGGGGTGCTGTTCAACGAACCGGGCGTGGCGCGGGTGGAGAAGCGCCGGGTGCGATTTGGCCGCGCTGCGGCCGACGCGGCGCGGAGTCCGTCGCAGAGTTCGTCGCGGGGTTCGTCGCGGGGTTCGTCGCGGGGCTTGTCGCGAGGCATGTCGCGGGGTTCGTCGCGGGGCTTGTCGCGAGGCATGTCGCGGGGTTCGTCGCAAGTTTCCTCGCAGATTTACCGGAATTACTGGGACTTGCTCTCGGACGATCCGCTGGCCAAGCCGGTGCGGGACTTTCGCACCTACGCGGACCTGGCGCATGGTCATTTGAGGGAGCTGTGGCGCCGCTTCCGGGAGTCGGTGGATGGAATCGACGGGGTGATTCTGGTGGTTCCCGCCGACTCGGACAACGACCGTCTGGCGCTTCTCCTTGGAATTGCCGAAGAGGCCGGCATGCCGGTGGCGGGCCTGGTGGAGAGCGGAGTGGCTGCGGTGCGCGGAATCTCCGCCGGTCGGTCCTGCATTCATATCGATGCCGGCGCTGAGCGCATTGTGGTTTCCCGGCTGGAACAGCGCGACGGGCGTGTCCATTCCGTCGAAGTGCCGTTCAACGGCCGGCCCGGACTGCGGCACTTGGGCGCAGCGATGACCGCTTATGTGGCCGCTCGTTTCGTCGCCGCTTCCCGTTTCGATCCGCTGGATCTTCCGGCCACCGAGCAACAGCTTTCCGAGAACCTGGATTCGTGGCTGGAGTTGCTGGTAACGCGCGGCGAGTTGAAGGTGGAAGTGAGCGGGGCGTCCATTCCGGCGTGGGCGAACTTGCGCCGCGGCGACTTCATGACGGCCATGGAGCGCCAGTTGGCGGCGTTGGCCAACCTTCTGCGCTCGTCATGCACCGGCCCGCAAGCTGCGGCGGTGCGGTTATCGGCCACGCTGGCGGCCACTCCTGGCTGCTCCGAAGTGTTCGACAGGCTGCTCTCCACGGAGGTTCAGGCGCTCAAGCCGGGCGCCGCGGCGCTTGGCGCCCTGGCGCGTCTGGCGCATGTTCCGGCCTCGGCGGCCGGTGCGGACCGCTACGTGTTGTTGCGCTCGCTTCCGGCCAGCGATTCGTCGGACGAATCGTTCGTGGGACGCGCCGTTGCTTGCAAGGAAGCCGGCCGCCCGGAGACATCGGGAAGGATGGACGGGGAGGCGGGACCGCTGCCGCCCACGCATCTGATACGCGATGGACGCGCCTGGCGCATCGGCGAACCAGGATTGCGGCTCGGTTCTGCGCCGGAACCGGGAGGACTGGCGATTGTGCTGCCGCCCGAGGCCGGAGTTTCGCGGAACCATTGCACTGTGGTGCTGGAGAATGGCCAGGCGCTGCTTTATGACCACAGCCGCTACGGCACTCGACTCAACGGCGCCCCGGTGGCGGATTCGGCGCCGCTGCGGGGGGGCGACACCGTGGGCGTAGGCCCGGCGGAGTTTCTCGTGGCCCGCGAGGTGGACGGCGATGGCGCGTAGGCCGTTTCACATCTTCAGCATGTCGTTTCTCGACATCATTTCCTGCGGCTTCGGGTCCGTGGTGCTGTTCTTCGTGATCATCAACGCCCAGGTGCGCTTGCGTGCCGACGCCGAGCGCATCGATCTCCTGAGCGAGACCACGATGCTGGAGGAAGAGGTGCTGGACGGCCGCAAGGACCTGTTGCAGTTCCGTGGCGAACGCGACCGCCTCGAAGACCGCCGCGCGCGCGCCATCGAGGAACTGCGCAGGCTGAGGGAGCAGCTTGCCGCCCTGCTGGCGGAGTTGGCGCAATACGAGCGCTTGGGAACGCAGAGCGAGGAGTCGGTGGAGAAGCTTCGCGCGGATGTGGACCGGCTGCGCGACATGCAGCAGCAACTGGAGGCGCGCATCGCCGAGTCGGAAGAGGGGACGGGGCGGCAAATTCGGAGTTTCCAGGGAACCGGTTCGCGCCAATATCTCACGGGCATGCAGATGGGCGGCGACCGAGTGCTGATCCTGGTGGACGGTTCCGCGAGCATGTTGGGACGCACTTACATCGACGTGCTGCGCTTCCGGCTGATGGACGAGGAGCTGAAGCCGCGCGCTCCCAAGTGGCGCCAGGTGGTCGACTCGGTGGACTGGATCACCACGCGGCTTACCCCGGAGCAGCGGTTTCAGGTGTACATCTACGGCGAGGACCATCGCAGCGTTTTGGAGGATTTCACGGGCGAGTGGCTGACTGTGGCCGACGGCGCCCGGGTAACCGAAGCGATTGAGGCGCTGCGTGACTACGCGCCGAAGGGCGGCACCAGCATGCATGCCGCCGTACGGGCGATTCGCGACCTGCAGCCGTGGCCGGACAATGTTTACCTGCTTACCGACGGACTCCCCACTCAGGGCGCCAGCCCTCCCTCGCGGGTGGGCTGGGTGGACCAGCGGGCCCGGATAAGGCATTTTGAGCGAGCGCTGCGCGACCTGCCGGGTCGCATTCCCATCAACGTGCTGTTCTATCCACTCGACGGCGACCCCGCTGCGACCGGCTATTACTGGATGATGGCCTCCCGATCCCGCGGCTCGTTTGTAAGCGTGTCCCGCGACTGGCCGTGAATTTCCCGAAGTGCGGCGATAATGCCTCGCCCATGGAGAAATGCCGCTTCATTGAGAGGGCCCCGACTTGCAATGAGGGAGGCGAGGTGGTTACGGGGCGCCGCTTCTACGATAATGCGCCGCGCATGGAGAAATACTGCTTCATTCAGAGGACTCCCGCTTGCAACTCGGGCTGAAGGGAAGGGTAGCGCTCGTTACCGGGGCCACCGGCGGCCTGGGCGCCGCCTGCGCGCGCGCGCTGGCGGAGGAGGGCGCGCTGCTCTTTCTTACCTCCCGCACGGACGGGAAGCTGGCAGAGTTGGCGGGCCATCTGAGTGGCAAAGGCGCAAGCGAGGCGCGCTGGCTGGCCGCCGATCTGACGGCGCCGGAGGCCGCTCAGGATGTCTCCGGGGCCGCGCGCAAGGCCTTCGGCAGAGTGGACGTTCTGGTGAACAGCGCCGGCGCTTCCGCGGGCGGGCTGTTTTGGGAGGTGCCGGATTCCGCCTGGCAGGACAGTCTGGCGCTGAAGTTCATGGCCACCGTGCGCATGATCCGCGCGGTGCTGCCCGGCATGATGGAGCGGCGTTATGGCCGTATCGTGACGCTGGCAGGCAACTCCGGGCGCGAGCCCGACCCGCGTCTTTTGCCCAGTGCCGCGGCCAATGCCGCCTTGTTGGCGGTAACCGCCGGTCTGGCGCGCGAAGTGGCGGAATCGGGCGTGGTGATCAACGCCGTCAATCCCGGCCCCACGCGCACCGGACGCTGGGAGGGAATGATGGAGGCGTTCGCCGCCCGAAGTGGCAAGACGCCGCAGGAAGAGGAACAGCGCTTTCTGGACGCGATTCCCCAGCGGCGATTGGGCGATGCCGATGAGCTTGCCCGGCTGGTGACGTTCCTCGCCAGCGACGCCGCCCCACACGTGACCGGACGCTCCATTACCGCCGACGGCGGCGCTTCACGGGCGATCCTGTGAACCACGTGCGGCTCCCACGCGAGAACGGCAGGCGGCGCCAACGGCGGGCGGTGCTGGCAGCGGGTCTTCCAGGGCGATCTTGTGAGCCAGATTTGGCACATCTTGCACATCTTGTGAACGACATGGGGAAATGACGGCCATGGACCGATGAACAACGAACAACTGGCAGAAATACGCGAGGCGGTGCGCGCAGTGTGCGCGGGCTTTCCGGGCGAATACTGGCGGGACCTGGACCGCGAGCGGGCCTATCCCACCGAGTTCACGCGCGCCATGACCGAAAGCGGTTTTCTGGGCGCGCTGATACCCGAGGAATACGGAGGCAGCGGACTGGGGCTGGTGGTGGCCACGGCGATTCTCGAGGAAATCCACCGCTCGGGATGCAACGCCGGCGCCTGCCATGCGCAGATGTACACCATGGGCACCGTGCTGCGCCACGGCAACGAGGAGCAGAAGCGGAGATGGCTGCCCGGAATCGCTTCGGGCGAATTGCGCCTGCAGGCGTTCGGGGTTACCGAACCCGGCAGCGGGACCGACACGCTGGCCCTGCGCACAACCGCCAGGCTCGAAGATGGCGAATACGTCGTCAACGGCCAGAAGATATGGACTTCCCGCGCCGAGCATTCCGATCTGATGATTCTTCTGGCCCGCACCACGGCGCGCGAACAAGTGGCCCGCCGAACGGAAGGGCTGTCGGTGCTGATGGTGGACATGCGCGACGCTCCCGGCTTGAGCATCACGCCGGTACGCACCATGATGAATCATGCCACCACCCAGGTTTTTCTCGATGATGTCCGTGTTCCCCGGGAGAACCTGATCGGCGAGGAAGGGCAGGGCTTCCGCTACATCCTCGACGGCATGAACGCGGAACGCACCCTGATCGCCGGAGAGTGCGTGGGCGACGGCCGCTGGTTCATCGACAAGGCGTCCGGCTACGCGGGCGAGCGGGAAGTGTTCGGGCGGCCCATAGGGCGCAACCAGGGCGTGCAGTTTCCGATCGCGCGCGCCTACGCCTCGGTGGAAGCGGCGGCGCTCATGGTCGCGGACGCCGCGGAAAAGTTCGATCAGGGCCTGTCCACCGGGAAGGAGGCCAACATGGCCAAGCTGCTTGCGTCAGAGGCCGCCTGGGAAGCCGCGAACGCCTGTGTCCAGACTTTTGGCGGGTTCGGTTTCGCCGAGGAATACGACGTGGAGCGCAAGTTCCGCGAAACCCGCCTCTACCAGGTCGCGCCGGTGTCCACCAACATGATCCTCAGCTACATCGGCCAGCACGTCCTCGGCATGCCACGCTCGTACTGACCCGGCAGCGCCCGCCTGTCTTATACCCTATGCCGTGAAAACGAAGTCATGCTCCACGTTTTGCGACGGTTTCGCGCCACGAAACGCAATCGCCTGCGTGCCGTTGATCTTCGAGGTGACCCCGCTGTCGGCGAGGCGCATGGTTCGGTTCAGACCCCCGGTGAGTGAATTCAGGAGCCCATCTCGCAGTTCATCCTTGCTCATGCGGCGTCCATCGATACGAATGACGAACCGCACACGTTCAGCGAGAAGAGGCGCAAGCCCTCGCCAGGAGGACTGCATGAACTTCCAGTACATTTCCTTGCTCTTGTGCCGATCGTCCCCGCGATCATATGAAATCAGCAGATCGCCGCCGAGGAACCACAGGCGCAGCCACTGATCCTCTCGATAATTCGTGGTATTGAGGTACGGCGCTGAGGTGATGACATCGGTGACGCGATTTTTGAGCATCGGGAAAAAGTTCCCGACTCGCCTCGAATCCGCTTCCATTACGCAGCCTACTCTCTTTGGGGGAAGAGTGATGCTGTCGAGTCATTGGTGCGTCAGGCTTGCGAGGACTCGATCGATCCCCCGGCTGCGCCTTTCATCGAGCGTATTTGGCTGCCTGACAGTGCTGCGGTGGAGCGGGGAGTGATCCGTGTCGAAGTGCCCCGAAGTCTATTTGTCCACAGCAGCCCTGCCGGATACCTGCATCGTGTCCGGTTTTCAAAGCGACGCATGCCTCCTGATCAGTTGGCGCGGTTGTTCCAACAATGGACGCAGTCACGATTGATTCACCTCGATGAGTCTTTGGTTCCAAGTGCGGAACTAACTGATCTCGACGATGGGTTGTGCCGACGGTTCCAGACGGACCGGTCATCCGACGTTCAAGAGCATTTGCTCGGGAAGTTGGCGATGGCAGCACAAGACGACGGTGGCCGCCGGGATTTTCCGCAGTTCGACCGGCTGGCAGTGTTTGAAGCTGTGGTCAACGCCGTTCCGCACAGGGACTACTCAATGGCAGGCAGCAAAGTGCGCATGCGGCTATTCGATGACCGGCTCGAGTTGTACAGCCATGGGCTTTTGGCGAACACGATGACACCCGAGAGTCTCGCTTATCGACAGACTACGCGAAACGAAACGATCACCAGTCTTTTTTTATGCAGCAACTGAATAAGGCAACTACAGAGTCAAGAGGTAGTTGCGGCAGTTGCGGGCCGAGAAGGTAACCTTGCAGCTATTGGAGGCAGGAGCAGGGATGTCCTGCCGCGAATGTATGTTGCCTGCGCGATGATCGCGCAGGATGGGAGGGGTGCGATGCCTTGCGTTTTCACCATTGGGTATTCCAATCATTCCCTGGATGCGTACCATTGTTGGGTGTGCACCCAGCCTGGGTGGCCCTCAGGGTATGAGAAAAGGGTATAGCCAAGGAGATAACGAGTGCGAAACGTCGATATGATGATCAGGTTGCTGGAGGAAATGAGCAAAGATCCTGGTGGACAGATATTGCTTGTTAGCACACTTGCGATGTCCAATCAGAGCTTGGCGCGGCGTCACCAAGCCGATCTTTTGAACGATGCGGGTCTAGCTATCTGGAAATCGGAATCGGCGATACGAATAACAAATGGTGGTTACGATTTCCTCAATGCCATAAATCAAGACCGTCCGCAGTATGTCGCCAAATGCAAAGAGCTACTTGGGAAAGGAATGACACTCGTGAACGTAGCCAAGGACATCATTTCGATCGTCAATGCAGCGCGACAAGCAGGGTGAAATGAGCGCGACAATCGAGATGAGGGAGTGTCGCGACGGTTGATGACGCCTTGATAGCGGCACACGAGGTATACCGTGACGGTCTCCGCAAGGAACTCAACTGACGAATGCCAGCCGATGTGTTGGGGTTGGAAGACGATCTGCTGGATAGTCTCGGCATGCCTCGGTTGCAGCGGTGATCCGCATTTCCCGGCAACAGTCCATTGATGCCTGCATCGCCGTCAAGGTTATCAACCAGTTCGGCGACGAGGTAATGAAGGTGTTGCGGGTATGATCCACTTGTGGCAGGCGTGAGGAGCATGGCGTCATTCAAGCGACAGTCCGCCGACGGTTGGCGAAAGGAAGTGCCTGGCGCCAGGTGGTTCAAGGCCGACCTGCAGGTTCACACAGTCGATGATCTCGCGGGAGGCAGAGCAAAGATGCCGGAGGGCCTCACCGGCGATCCTGCTGATCCTGCCGTCTTGCAGGCATACGCGCGCCGCTTTCTACAAGCCGCGATTGCGAACGGCATTCAGGTGCTCGGGCTCACGCCACATTCGACGACCGTCGGCCAGAACGGCGAAATAAGCGCAACATGGTCCATCATCGATGAGTGGAATGTCGGTACCGATGACGATGCTGTTCCATTCCGAGACAAGATTTTTGCGGTATTTCCAGGGTTCGAGCCGAGCTTCAGGCAAGGTCGCGATGGATTGCACATGCTCTTCCTGTTCGACCCGGAAATCACCCGAGCCAAGTATTTGAATGCCTTTCAAATGATGATGGGCGGCGTAACACCTTGGAGGCAAGGCGATCTGCAGCTCTCAAGCAAGACCGCCGAAGAGGCGTTTGAAGATCTGCGGACGTTCCATCGTCAAGAGTCGCAAGCGGAAGGGAGCCGGCAGCCTTCCTGGAATCATCTGGTGCTGGCGCCACACGTTGACTCCGACAAGGGACTTTTGAACACGCAAAGAGCACAAGTGCTCCAGCACTTCGAACATACCGCCGTATCGGCCTTGGAGTTGGGCGACAATAAACTTCCCGAAGACTGCTTGAAAAATCGGCCATGGTTGCAAGAGTCGATGCAGACGCTTCGCCAGACATTCTTTCATAGTAGCGACGCGTATACTGTTGATGACGTTGGCAAGCGATTCACTTGGTTGAAGCTGGCGAGTCCTCGCATAGAGTCGCTGCGGCAGGCGTTTATCGCAAGCGACTCCCGCGTCCGCATCGCCTACGTCCGAGGTGAGGACGGGGAATTTCAGGAGCTTCATGATTCTCCCGACGTGACTCTCAGCCCCCGTCCATGGTTGAAAAGCGTCAGCACCAGCGGTGGCAGCGCATTTTTCGGAAGCCCTGCGGGAGAGGGCAACGCGCCGACACGCTTTGACCTGAGTCCTGACCTGACCTGCATTATCGGTGGCAGCATGACCGGAAAGAGCACGCTGCTTGATGGCCTTCGCGTGTACTCGAAGGCACCGCTGCCCGATGACAAGTCTGTCCGCGAGCAGGTGGAATCTCGCGGCAATAACCGTTTTCTTCTTGGCTCGCCCGAAGTACGCCTTGACGTGCCAGGATCCGACCCCGTCGCCGACGACCATAGCCGGTGGCCGGCACAGTACTTCGCGCAAAACGAATTGCAACGCTTGGCCGAGTCGGGCTCGACCGAAGAACTGCTCGGTCGGTTGGCGGTATCCGAGGCACAGGAAATCGAGGATCGCCGAAAGACGCTGAACTCGCTTGATCGCAAGCTAGCCGACGCAGCGGCGACTTTGGCTGCGGAGTACGCCAAGCTCGCCGAAGCGGAACAAGATGTGCATCGGTCATCGCGGGCCAAGCACGAGCTTGAGGCGTTCAAGGCGGCAGGGGTGAATGAGCTTCTAGCACTAGGGCGGCTGCGCCAAGTGTGGACAGATGCGATAGACGAGGGGTCGCGGATCAAGGACGAGATCGACAAAGTCTTGGCATCCACTATGTCATTGTCATTTGATCAGTTGGTCAAGGACTCGCCGGTTGCTTCAAATGCGGACGATCCCGAGCCTTTGAACGACGGTCCCAGCGACAGCTGGGCTCGGGTTGTTTCTCACTTAAAGGCGGCCCGAGACGAGTTGGTTACGTGGAAGAGCTCCCTTGAGAGAGTAAAAACCCGGCTAAAGAAATTGGAAGCCAGGAGTCGGGTCGAAGTCGAAAGAACACTGGCCCAACAAGATCTGGCAGCGGGCAAGCTTGACGAGTTTGCGCTGCTGAATAGGCAGGCAACCTTGCTGGCAAGTTATGAGCAGCAGCTAAGACAGAAGCAAGACGAGATCAAGGCGGCAGAGTGCTCCTTCAACAGGCTGCAAGGCGAGCGCGCCGACCAGCAACAACGACAACGCAAGGCATTCGACCGTGTTCTTCAGCAGATTGATCTTCAGTTTGGTGGCCGGATTCGTGCTCGGAGAGTCGATGATGGTGATCCACGCCCGCTTGATACCTTCTTGCGTGATCTTGGCCAAAGAGGGGTGAGTCGGTGGTGGAATGGGTTGGCACCGAGTAACAAACCGTCTCCGCAGGCGCTCTTGCGTCACCTGATCCAAGATGATCTCGAAGGCGTCGAAATGTCGTCTGCCGTGCAAGAGACTTTTCACGAAAGCCTCACCAGGGACAAACGACGTGCACTGGCGGCACTGCGAGCGCGGGATGTATACATACTTGAGTTCCGGCTGGAGGACGGCGGGTATCGTCCTCTGGACGAACTTTCTGGGGGGCAAAGGGTGAGCGTGCTGCTTTCCTTGCTGCTAGAGGCGGCGGACGACAGGCCGCTGGTTATCGACCAACCGGAGGATGAACTCGACAACGCTTTCCTCTGGGAGACTGTATTGCCGGCCCTCAAGCGGCTCAAAGGCAAGCGGCAGGTAATCGTTGCTACCCACAATCCGAACATCGTTGTGAACGGCGATGCCGACATGGTCATTCAACTCGAAGCCACTGCGACCCGCGGACACGTCGCGGTGGCGGGGACGATCGAAGATCCAGAAGTGCGCGACGCGATTGTCCGCACCGTGGACGGCGGCGATGAGGCGTTTCGGTTGCGCCGTCGAAAGTACGGGTTCTGATCGGAGACCCTTATGGAATGGTCCGATGTACTGCGCCGAATCGAGGGTGGTGAGGGAGCTTCAACCGAGTTCAAGCGTGGCTTGGGCGACCTGGGCGGATCGGGAAAAGTGCTATGCGCATTCGCTAACGGAGATGGTGGATTGCTCGTTCTCGGAGTGGACGATTCTGGTGAAATCGTTGGAGTCAAGGAAGAACCGGAGCGAGTTCAGGAAAGACTGACCAGTTTCCTGAACACCGGGTGCAACAAGCCGATTGCCGCCGACTGCGGTCGACAAGAATCCGACACCGGATGGATCCATTGGGTCAACGTGCGGCGACAACTCAGGGGCTATGAACCCTTCACTTTCAGAAACATTTTCTGGATTCGCCGTGGTCGAAGTACGGTCGCCCCATCTCCCACGGAACTGAAGGAACTTATGAACGCATTTCGGTTTCTGATGACCGAAGAGTCGGTGATGCCAGGGGCCACTGTCGACGACATCGACATAGATGCCTTCCGCTCGTTCTTGCTGGCCCAAGGCAAAGACCTGAGTCGTGAGCCGCAACTTCCCCTCGAACAAGATCTGCGAAACGCTTCCGTTTGCGACCTGTTCGACGGGACGCTCCGCCCCACCCTCTACGGGCTTGCGGTATTCGGGCGCGATTTTCAGGGTACCTCAGCTACAACCAATCTGTACATCCAGTGTGCGGCCTACGCTGGCACCGATCGCGCAGCGGATGTCCTGAGTGCCGGGGACGCCAAGGGACGCCTCGAAGACCAGGTGCACCGGGCTGTGGGCTGGTTCAAGAGTCTCGGTCACCGCGAGACCTACGACGGGCTCTATCGCACCGACATCCCTCGGCTGCCAGACGATTTGGTACGTGAAGCGCTGGTCAACGCCGTCATACATCGCGACTACGCGATCACTGGTTCGAGCGTGATGCTTGAAGTTTTCGATGACCGTGTGGATGTCACGAGTCCCGGGCTCCTACCGAACCACATGACGGTTGAGCGCGCGTGCGGCGGCGGTGCCCCCCGCTCCCGCAACGAGATGATGGCAAACGCCATGGTCGTTCGGCAGCTGATGGAACGGCGTGGACGTGGCTGGTTGTTAATGCGGCGCGTGATGCGCGACTTCAACGATACCGAGCCCGAGCTTGTGAACTCCGAGGATGGTGGTTACGTTCGGGTTACGTTTGCGCTGATGAAAGGGAGGCTGTGACTTTGCATTCGCTCATGTCGTGGTGCGTGCAGCCGACGGATTCATTCCACAGGAAATGAATCTTTGACTCGCATGTTGCCTGCGCGATGATCGCGCAGGATGAGAGGAGCGCGATGCCTTGCGTTTTCACCATTGGGCACTCGAATCATTCCCTGGAGGCATTTCTCGCCCTGCTTTCGCGTCATCGGATTACGGCGGTGGGAGATGTGCGTTCGGCACCCTACAGCCGCTACAACCCGCATTTCTCGCGCGAGCCCCTGGCCGCGGCCTTGCGTGCGGAACGTCTGCATTATGTGTATCTGGGCCGCGAACTCGGGGGCCGCAGCGACGACCCGGATTGCTACGAGAACGGACGTATTCGCTATGACCGCGTGGCCCGCACCGAGCGCTTCGGTCGTGGTCTTGCCCGCGTGACCCAGGGCGCGGCCAAGCACCGCATTGCCCTGATGTGCGCGGAAAAGGACCCGCTCAATTGCCATCGCACGCTGCTGGTAGGGCAGGCGCTGGATGCGCAGGGAGTTTTGGTCAAGCACATCCTCGCTGATGGCGCCCTCGAGACTCACGCCGATGCGATGGATCGCATGCTGAAGGCGGAAGGTTTGCGTCCTGAGGATGACCTGTTTCGGCGGGGTGAGCCGCGCGCGCAATCCGTAGCGGAAGCAATCACTCGCCGCACCGCTTGAGCGTCTTTGGCAATCGTCAGTTGCTGGCTGAGGGCAAGCAGCGGGGTTACTCGGTGGGTTTTGTCAGTTTGTAGAGGAGGCGGTCGGTTTTGCCGCGGATGGCGGGACCGAACACCATGGTGGTGCGGTCGTCGTCGGGGTTGCGTAGCAGTTCCGAACTTTCGATCACGAATCCGGAGGCTTCGATAATCGGCAGCGCCACGGAAACGTTCAGGCGATGCAGTCGGGTGTTGTCCTTGTCCGCATCGCCGTAGTGGTCGATCACGCCCAGCACGCCTCCGGGCTTGAGCAGGAGCCGCACGGCGTCCAGCAGTTCCGCCACGTCCTCTTCGCTGCCGAAGTTGTGCAAATCGTGCAGGTTCAGGGCGGTAAGCGCCAGGTCCACGGAGCTTGGCTCGAGGCCGCTGTCGGTAATTTCGCGGTCCAGACGCACCACATTCGGCAGTCGGTTGTCCGCCAGGCGAGCGCTGATGGCTTTTTCGTAGGCGCCGTCGTTGAAGCCCAGGAGTTGGGGCGTGTTTTGCGCATATACGGTTCCCTCCGGGCCCACGGCCACCGAAAGCACTTCGGTGTACCAGCCGCCCGAAGCCAGCAGGTCGATCACGGTCATGCCTTGTTCAATGCCGAGAAACGCCAGAACTTCGGCGGGCTGGCGCGCTTGGTCCCGGGCCTGGTCTTCGGGCGAGCGGCTGGTGTGGGCAAGGTCTTGCGCAAGGTCCGCCGATGCGGGCGCGTACAAGGCAACCAGCATCAGGGCGGCCAGCAGATTCCTGAGCATGATGTTCAATCCTTTATCGAGAAGCCACGGGGCGGAGAGTGCAGTGTATCAGCCGCCGGACGCATCACATCCCGCGCTTACGTCCCGCGGACACATCCCGCACAACACACATCCCGCGCCTACATCCCACGGACATATTCCGCGCCTACATCCCGCACGCAAATTCCGCGCCTACAGGAGCCAGTCCCTGCTGGCGCCCCGATTCACGCGCCCGTAGTCGCGAAAGTATTCGCGCACATAGGGAACCGCCTGCTGGAAGCATTGACGCAGCGCCAGATCATCCGGCGTCGGCCGGGCCTTCAGGCTCTCGGAAAAGGCGGTCAGGGCCGCTTGCTTGTTGATGCGCGCGTACTGGCCCTGGTGCAGGACCAGGCGGCCGCCGACCATCACCGACTTGACCTGAGCGGTCCGCCCTCTATGGACAATCGCATCCAGGATCGGCATTTCGCGGTCGAGATAGGGGAAGCGCAGGGCCGGCCCGTCGATGATCACCAGGTCGGCAAGCATGCTGACTTCCAGCTTTCCCAGGTGCCCGGCATAGGGCGTGGTGTTGGCGCCATTCTCCGTGGCCATCTGAAACACATGATGCGGCTGCGCGATGTCGCCGGGCTCCGCCCCCGGCATCTTGTGGATGTTGTGTACCAGGCGCAGCTCCTGGAGCATGTCGCGATCATCGTTGATGCCGGCGCCATCGATGCCGATCGCCAGGCGAACGCCGTGCCGCCGGTAGCTGTTCAGCGGCATGACGCCGTTGCCCATGCACAGGTTCGAACTGCAGTTGTGGCAGATATGCGTCCCGCTGGCCGCGAGTTGCTCCATGTCGTCTCGACTCACCCAGGTGCCGTGGCCCAGGGTCATTTGCGGCCCGAGAAGCTTTTTCGACGCAAGAAAATCTATGGCCGATCCGCCCCCGCGCCTTTTGACGTACTCCCGCTGACGGTGCGTTTCCAGCAGGTGCATGTGGAGCGGAACGCCAAATTCGCTGGCGGTGGCTTGCAGCTGCTCCGGGGCCTCGTCGGAGTACCAGTGAATATTCGCCGGCGCCAGTTGAATCTTTGCGCGTTCGAGATGATTGAAGTCGCGATGCAGCACCTTGAAGAGCTCGATGATTTCCGGCCCGTCCTCCCGAACCCGACAGATGACGTGCTTGCCGCGCACCAGGCCCTGGTTCATGGCGATGCGCCCCGGGGCTTATCCGCCTGAAGCAGCCGCAGGTTGCCGCGCGGCCGTCCTGCGTTTTTGGAGATACCAGAGCAATCCCATCGCCGGCAGCGTAACCACGGACATCGAGGCGATGATGAAGCCGCCGAGCGCCGCATAGCCATTCCACTCAATCAGCACGCCCGCGATGGCAGGTCCGAGCGCCCCGCCGAAGGTAAGCGCTCCCCCGCCCACCGCGAGCAGGCGCCCCTGTGGGTCCATTTCCGCGCAGATGCCGAACAGATAGGGCACCGTGAAGAACAGGAACATGTGGTAGACGATTTGGCAGAACACGAACACGGCTCCGCTGTCGGTCTGGGTGATGATGTAGGGCATTATCGTGTTCGCCAGCAGGCCGCAGGCGAGTGGAAAGAGCCGCTCGAAGCGGGTTCCGATGAGAGCGGCCAGGACGGCCCCCGAGAGAGCCAGCGGCTGATGAACATGGGCATGGTGGGCAGAATGGCCAGATGCGACGCGCCAATCACGATTAACACCAGCGAAAACATGCGGTCGGGGTTGTCCGACGAAGCCACGCTCGCGTTCCCCACCGCAATGAGCATCCCGGCGCCTATGCCGGCCAGCACGCGCACCGCAATCAGCAGGCTCATGTCGGCTGCGAACACCGACAGAAGATGCCCGGCAATCGCCAGCGTCGCCCCGATCAACGCCAGCGTGCGCCGCGGACTGCGATGTACGAAGGGAGATATGCAGAAGGCCGTCAGCCCCACGGTCAGGAGTTCAACCGAAACCACCAGCCCGGCATTGCGTTCATCCAGGCCGAGCCCCGCGATCAGCGCGCTGACCAGCAGCGGCAGGGAGATTTGGGAAATTTGCGCCGGCGTTCCCGATACGGAGGCGATGCCGACGAACAGCCGGAAGTCGATGAAATTCCGAACCTTTTCCTTGAGACTGAGTTGCATGGCAGATTCCTGGTGCCGTTACCGGCTCTGAAAGGTATGAAAATTCAGTAGAGCGTCACGTACTCGATCATTCTGAGTACGTGGCTGTCGGTCACGGCGTCGAAACTGGGCACCTTCCCGTAGCGCGGCCGCAGAGCTTCGCGCACTGTCGCCTGCACCGCCTTGTGCTGGGCGCCGATGCGCTCGAGGATTGTTCCCTCCATCAGGAAGGGCGCCTTGCTCAAGGCCGCGAGGGTGTCGGCTTCCAGGGCGTCCAGATAGTCCTGCAAGGCCTCGACATCCCGTCTGGAGCCGACGTTTGCGTGCCCTCCATTGAGGTAGTGCCATTCCAGCCCGAGCAGTTGCTCCAGACCCTCGCGCATGCCGCGCACGTCATAGACGCCGAGGTCGAAGTAGGGGAAGAGCATCTCGGGATGCACGACATCCATGAAGTGGACGAGCTTCTGCGAGGGCAGCAGAACCATGGTGTTGTCCCGCGAATGGCCGCCAGCAAAGCCGGCGCTGTTTCCGTGAAGGTGGCGTCGATCACCAGAACGCCGCTGCTGCCCACCAGAAAGGTCGCATTGTGCGCGGCGACCATGGCGATATAGGCGTTGCTCGCCACGCGGGCGAGCATGAATGGCTGCTGGTAGCGGATCGTGGCCAGGGATTCGATGTAGCGGCCCGGCTCAAGAATTTCCGGCGGGGGGCAGGGCTTTCGGTCTCCGCTGCCTGCGACGTTGCGAACGCGAACGAACATGCACAAGTCGCCAGGACAAGGACAGTGCGCGCCATCCGTCTTTGCACTTTATTCTTCATTTCCAAGTCACCGCTCACGCAACCGCGGAGAGCCGTCGGCCGAAGGCGTGAAATTGAAGGGAAGTGCAGTATACTCAGTAGTCATGGTATCTCTGGTTCGATCAGGTTCAACAACTCCTGTAGCCCATTCATCAGAGATTCTTTTCCAGTTATCGAAGGGGGATATGGACTGACAGTGTCAGCACTGGAAAACACTGCTGAAATACATTGGATAGCATTCGAGAAACAACATTAAATCAATACTCTATTCCGCAAGTCTTATGCTTTTTCCAATTTTGTTCGTTGCGCTGAACGCATTTCCCGCCGTGGCGCTGGCGCAGTCCGGCGCCGCGTTGGAAGAGATCGTGGTAACGGCCCGCAAGCGCGAGGAAAGCCTGTTGGACACGCCCATTTCCATCACTGCGTTCACCGCGGCGGACCTGGAAGCGAAGCAGATCACCACCCTCAATCAAATCGCCGAGTCCACGCCCAACCTTGTTTTCAAGACCGGCACCGCGAATTCCGGATTCAGTGGCGCCTCCACCGTGTTCATACGCGGCATTGGCCAGACGGACTTCCTGTTGACCAACGAGCCGGCGGTAGGCATCTACCTGGACGGCGTGTATCTTTCCCAGACCGTCGGTCAGGTGCTGGACCTGGTGGATGTGGAAACCGTTGAGGTGATGCGCGGGCCGCAAGGCACTTTGTTCGGCAGAAACACCACCGGCGGCGCGGTGAGCGTCAATTCAAAGAAGCCGCATGAAGAGTTTGAAGGCGAAGGGGAAATCACCGGCGGCACCTATGACCGGATTGACATAAAGGGCCGGGTGAACATTCCTCTCACCGACACCCTGTTCATCAATGCCGCCGCCATGTCCACGCAGCGCGACGGTTTCATCGATCTGCCCAGGCGTCCCGGCGACGACCGTTTCGGCGATGACAGCACCACCTCCGCCCGCTTCGCCGCGCTGTGGACGCCGTCAGACACTGTGGACGTGCATCTCGCCGCGGACTTTACCCGCAGCCGCGAGACCGGATGACATGGACCTGTGGGGCGTGGGGGTTACCATCAACTGGGATGTCAGCGACTCCATCAGCGTGCGCTCGATCACATCCTACCGGGACCTTGCATCGGAAACGCTCAATGACAGCGATCACGCGCCCATTCCGGTGAATGAGGTGGCGGACATGCTGAATCAGGAACAATTCAGTCAGGAATTGCATCTGATGGGCACGCTGCTTGACGAGAGGATGAACTGGATCCTGGGTTTGTATCACTTCATCATTTCCGGCGCAAATATCGATAACACAAGTCAGGCTGTGTTCGGCCAGTTTACCTGGGATATGACCGATGAATTCAGCCTGACTGCGGGCTTCCGCTACACCGATGAGGACAAGACGGCCATCGTCACGCCGGATATTCAGATCGCCTATTGCGCTGATGAAAGGTTCGGATGCCCTCCGTTCGTAATCCCCTCCAACCCTTTGACCATCGTCGCTCCGGGTGAATCGAAAGCTACCGCCAGCGAGTTGACCCCTTACCTGAACATCTCCTATGGCGTTAACGAAGATTTGCTCGTTTATGGGTCCTACTCCGAAGGATTCAGAAGTGGCGGCTTTGCGCAACGCATCACGCCGCCCACAAGGCCGAGCCTGCCGACATTCGAGCCGGAATTCGTAACCGTGTATGAAGCCGGGTTCAAATGGTCGGGAATGGACAATACCGTTCGCATGACCGGCGCGGTGTTCTACACCGACTACGAGAACCTCCAGACTACCGTCCACGAGGGCGCGGGGCCTGTCAGTCGCCGAGCTCCGGCACGGACGGCACGGACCTACCGTCGAGACCTAGATCGGCGGGAGCGCGCAATGACGCAGATGACAGCCGTCGTGAGCGGCGGAAGTTCGGGGATTGGAGAGGCGATTTGCCAGCATTTGCTGGAGGCGGACTATCGGGTCATCAGCCTGTCTCGCAGTCCGCCGGCCTTCCGTCACCGGAACCTGGAGTTCCATTCGGTTGACCTTACGGATTTGCGCGCCACTCAGGAGGTCGCCGACGACATTGCCTCAAGGCACGAAGTGACTTCCGTGGTCAACAATGCCGGCGCGGTGAACGCGAAGCTGCTGGAGGAGGCCACGGTCGAGGATCTGCATGGCTTGACCAATCTGCACATCGGTTCGGCAATGATTCTCACCAAGGCGGCCTTGCCGGCCATGAAGGCGGCTCGCTTCGGCCGCATCGTCAACATGTCCACGCGGGCCATACTGGGGCTCGCCACCCGCACCTGCTATTCCGGCACCAAGGCGGCGCTGGTGAGCATTACCAGGACCTGGGCGATGGAGCTCGGCCCGTACGGCATTACCGTGAATTGCATCGCGCCGGGGCCGGTAATCAGCAAGATGTTCACCGAGGTGGTTCCCGAGGACAGCGCCGTGGCCCGGGCGCTGGCCGATTTGATCCCGGTGAAGAGAATCGGCAATCCGGACGATTGCGCGCGCGCCACCATGTTCTTCCTCGACCCGAAAAACAGCTACATCAGCGGTCAATTACTGTTCGTGTGCGGAGGAAGCAGCATGGGGTCGCTGATCGATGGCGGATTGAACTCCGCCATGTTCGCGGACGACTAGTGCCGGTGGCAGCGTTGGCAGACCAAATCCTCTGAATCGCCGCGCGGGGGACTGAAGACATGCCGGGCTATACCGTTGAAGAACTTGCGGCCATGGTCGAGCCCACCCGCTACCACCGCAAGCTGTTCGTCGGCGAGGATGTTTTCGAGCTGGAGATGGAGAGAATCTTCGGCGTGGCCTGGATTTATGTGGGGCATGAATCCCAGGTTCCCAATCCCGGCGACTACGTAACGACGCGAATCGGCAAGCATCCCGTGGTGATGGTTCGCGGCAGCAAGAGCGCCGCCATTCATGTTCTGCACAATCGTTGCGGCCACAAGGGGTCGATGGTGGTGGGCGAGGGATGCGGCAACGCCAAACAGTTTCGCTGCAATTACCACGGCTGGGTGTACAGAACGGACGGCAAGCTGATCGTTACGCCCCATCCGGCAGGCTACAGGAACTGCGGATTCGATCGCCACGATCCGCGCTACAGCATGCCGAAGGTGGCCCGCCAGGCGGCATACCGCGGCTTCGTGTTCGCCAGCCTCAGCGAAACGGGACCGGACCTGGAGACCTGGCTGGGAGAAACCCGCTCGTCATTCGACAACATGGTGGACCGATCTCACGCTAGAGGTGGGCTATTGGTGGTGAAGTTCCAGGATGTCGCCGTCGCGAATCTTGTGGCGCGGACTCACCTGCTGGCCGTCGTACACCTTCTCGCCCCAGATGCGGGCGTAGCGCAGGCTGCCAGCGATGTCCTTGTGCACCAGGCTTGCCAGTTCGCTGACTGTGGCGCCGTGGCGCAAAGTAAACGGCCGGCCCAGGTCCGGCGGTTTGCCGGGCGATTTGGTGTAGGCGCGCACGATGCCCAGGCCCTTGAAAAGAAAGTCGGGAATCGCCTCCAGATTCTCGCTGGTTTCTGCTGAAACGCGAACGGCCGGGAAGCCCAGCTTGGCACTCAATTTGGAAAAGCGCTCCGATTCAGCGCCCAGGTCGATCTTGTTGGCCACCAGAAGGGCAGGGAGGCGAATCCGGAAAAGGTCCTCGAAAGTATCCTGATTCTGCTTTCGTTTCTGCTTCTGCGCCTTGCGCTTCCTGCGGCGCCGCGTGCGCGGGTCCGGCAGTCCGGGCCACTCCGCCACCAGGCTCACTCGCTTCTCGGCCATTTTCTCCAGTACCACCGCCAGTTCCTCTTCGCCGTCCGGCGAGGCGGCATCGCAAACCAGAAGCGCGGCATCGGCTGGCTGCAGCGCGGTTCCCAGCCAGGGTTGCATGCGCTCGCGCGCAACCGGAGGGAGGTCTACCAGTTGGAAATGAATGTCGTGGTAGGGCGCCATGCCGGGTATCGGAGTTTCGGTCGTGTGCGGCCAGGCGCCGACGCTGCTCTGCGACCCCGTCAGGGCCGAATGCAACATGGATTTGCCGGCGTTGGGCGGTCCCAGCAGCGCGACCTGGGCCGCCCCCTCGTGCCGCACCGCATGAGCAGGGCCGGAGCGGGAGCCTCCCTTGCGCGGCGAGGACAGCTCGGTGGTGAGCTGCTTGATGCGCGTTTTGATGTCCGCCTGCACATGCTCCGTGCCCTTGTGCTTGGGTATCAGGCGCAACATCTCGCGCAGGCAGCGCAGCCGGCCTGCCGAGTCCCTGGCTTCGCGGAACGCCTGTTCGGCCTTCCTGTATTCGGGCGTGACGTTTGTGGGCATGTCGGCGGGAAGTTTACTCCCGGCGGCGCGCTTCAAGGATAATTGGGACCATGAATACGCGAAGCGGCCTGTTCCACGTCATTGACACCCGGCAATTCGAGCGGCCGATGCTGGACCGCTTGTGCCGATTGGCGACCCGCGTGCGAACGCTGGCGAAGTCGCGCGAAGGCGCCCGCAGGCTCAGGGAGCTGGCGCCCGATCGCCGCGCCATGCTGTATTTCACGCAGCCGTCCACTCGGACCTTCCTGTCCTTCAACAGCGCCTGCCACATTCTCGGCATGCATACCAGCGAGATCCGCAACCCATCCATTTCCTCGGAAGTCAAGGGAGAAACATTCGAGGACAGTATCCGCACCTTCAGCTCCTATGCCGACGTGATCATCATGCGCACGCCGGAGGGGGGCAAGGCGGCGCGGGCCGCCGAGTTGATGGATGCCATTCCGCGCCCGGTGCCGGTCATCAACGCCGGCAGCGGGCCGGATCAGCACCCCACCCAGGCCTTGCTGGACATCTACACGCTGGAGCGAAGTTTCGAGGAACGCGGCGGCATCGACGGCAAGACCATCGCCATGATGGGCGACCTGCGCCGCGGCCGCACCGTGCGTTCGCTCAGTTACCTCATGAAGAACTATCGCGACGTGCGCCTGCGTTTCGTGGCTCCGCCCGGCTTCGAGATCAAACAGGATGTCCTCGATCACCTGCATACGCATGGGGTGGCCTGCGAATCCACCAGCCGTCTGGATGAGGTGGCAGGCGACCTGGACGCTCTCTACGTCACCCGGCTGCAGTCCGAGTACGACGACGAGGAACCGGTGGCGGCCGAATACGCTTCCTATGCCATCGGTCCCGAGCAATTGGACCAGTTCCCTCCCGGGGCGATCATCATGCATCCCTTGCCGCGTGGCCCCGAACTGAACCCTGCGATCGACAACGACCCGCGCGTGATGTATTGGCGCCAGGAACACAACGGCATGTGGATGCGCGTGGCGCTGCTTGCGTTGATTTTTGGTCTGGATCATGAACTCGAGGCGGAACTTTTGTGATAAAGAAATTAGGTTTCTACTTCATAATATTGATATGCTTGATAATTTCTATATCCATTATCGGCTTTTTCTGGCTCAGGGCAATCAATATTCCGAACCGGGGAGGGACACCGGGCGGAACGGCGGGCGAAACGCAGCGCCTGGCTGTGCTGGACGCTCCGGTAACCGTCAAGCGGGACCGGCAGGGGATCCCCTACATCTACGCCGACACGCTTGCCGACGCGCTCCGCGCGCAGAGTTTCGTGACCGCCCAGGACCGGCTGAGCCAGATGCTGCTTACGCGGGAGCTCATTCACGGCCGGCTGGCGGAGCAGACCGGCGAGGCGGGATTGCGCAGCGACAGGCTGGTGCGGGTGACGGGCCTCAGCCGCATGGGACGCGTGTGGGCGCAGCAACTCGAATCCCCCAGCCGCGAGTTGCATGAATGGTACCTGGAAGGCGTCAATGCCTATATCGCAACGCAGCAGCACGAGTTCCCGCTTGCGGTGCGGCTGTCGTCGGGCGATCCCGCGCCGTTCACGCTGGAGGACCTCACCACGCAGTATCTCTTCCTGGCGTTCAACAGTGCGTCGAACTGGCGCAGCGAGTTATTGAGCCAGGCCCTGGTCGATCACCTCGGAAGCGCGCGCGCGGCGGAAATCTCGATGCTGAGCGTGAACCCGGACGACGAAAGCGAATGGGCCGCCGACTATCGTCTGGCCGAGAATCCCGCGGCGGGCGCTCCGGCAGGCGTGCCGCAGGAATTCGCGGAACTTCCCGATCCGGTCGACGGCTCCAACAGTTGGGCGACCTCGGCGCGGCGTTCGTCCCGAGGCGCGCCCATCCTGGCCAACGATCCGCACATCAACGTGCGCCGGGTGTATTCCCTGCGCTGGAGCGTAGCGGAGAACATCGGCGATCAAATCGGCGTTGAGCGGGTCATGCTGGCGCCGCTGATCGTAGCGGCCTTGCAGGCAGATGCAGGGACGTTGAAGGCCGCAGCAATTCTCCAGGGATGGGATTACTTCGACGAGGCGGATCTCGCGGCCCCCGCGCTCTTCCAGGCCATCATGAACCGCCTCGTGCTGCGAGTCTTCGAAGACGATCTGGGCGAGGATTTGTCCCGGCGCTACGCAGTCGACATCTACTACTGGCAGGAGCGTCTCCATCGAATGCTGCTGGCGGGAGACTCGGAGTGGTTCGACGATCGTCGGACGGAGCGAACCGAAGGCCGAGACGACATGTTGCGAGCCGCGACGCAGGATGCCTGGGCGGAATTGACGGCGCGCCTGGGACCCGATCCCCACCAGTGGCGCTGGGGCGACCTCAGCCGGTTGCGGTTCAGCAATCCCTGGGTTCCCGGCCGACTGGCGGACCGGCTGCTTGGCGGCGGCGACTACTCGGGCCGCGGCTCCGGCGAAACGCTGGGACGGGCGCGCTTTCCCGGATTGGGAAACTACGACCCGCGCGTGATCGACTCGCTGCGGTTTGTCGCCGACCTGGGCGACCCTGACAAGGTGCTGGCCGTAATTCCGGGAGGCGTAAGCGCGCGCCTGTTCGATCCGCACCTCAACGACCAACTTCCGCTGTGGCTGTCCCAGGAAGTGGGCTACTGGTGGTTTTCCGACCAGGCTATCGCCGCTGACACCCGCAAAGAAATGAAGTTTGCGCCGTGATTCCTTTCCCGCTCCTCGCCGGCGTGGCCATCGCCGGGGCTCTTGTTGCGTTGCAGTTGGCGCCTGCACAGGCGGGAGCATTGACGCAGGCGCAGACATCGACACAGGCGCAGGCATTGACGCAATCTCAGGTATCGACGCAGTCTCAGGCATCGACGCAGTCTCAGGTATCGGGGCAGTCTCAGGCATCGGGGCAGTCGTCAGCGCAGGGAAAAACGCAACAGGCTTCAGGCACGGTGCTTTGCGACACCGGCCTGTACGAAATCCGCGCGAACTTTGACGGCGCCAGAGCCAACGCATGCCGAGTGATGGCGCCACGCGGCGTGGTCCTGACCATCGAACCGGAGGATGCGCCGCCGATCAACCCCAGTCCCTGGTACGGATTTCACGTGCATCCCAGGCAATCGGACGAGCAGGGGAGCATCGTAGTGACCCTGCGGTATCCCGAGAGCCGGCATCGCTATTGGCCGAAGACCAGCGCCGACGGTGTGCTCTGGGAGCGCCTCGGGGAGCGCCACTGGCTGGCGCATGAGGACGGCCGCGCCACGATGGAACTCAAACCCGGGCCCGAGGGGCTGTACGTGTCGGCGCAGGAAAACCTGGGCCTTGCATTTTATGAGGACTGGCGGCGGAGTATGGCCGACCGTTTTGACGGCGTGGCATGGCAAAAGGTAGGAAATTCGGAAAACAACCGCCCGATCTTCGCGGCAATCACCGCTCCCGACGCGCCCAGCTACCTGCTGCTGATCGGACGCCAACATCCCCCCGAAGTACCTGGCGCCTTGATGTTCGCGGCCTTTGCCGAAGCCCTCCTGGAGGCGCGCGCCCGGTCCTGCGCCAACACCGTCGCCCACACCGCTGCCCACACCGACGCCCGCACCGAGGCAAGCACCGAGGCGAGGACTTCCGAAGCACGCACCGTCGCCCATGCCGACTCCACAACCTGCGCATTCTTCGAGCAACACAGCCTGGTGCTTGTTCCCAACCTGAACCCGGACGGCGTGGCGGGAGGCCACTGGCGGCACAACGCCGGCGGAGCGGACCTCAATCGCGACTGGGGTCGGTTCGAACAGTCCGAAACCCGCACGGTCAGGGAACTGGTGAACCAGCTCGAACAGAACGGCAAGTCCATTGCCCTGATGCTGGATTTCCACGCCACCTGGAGGAACGTCTTTTACGTCCCTACGCTTGAAGACGCCACGGAACCGCCGGCCTTCACTTCCCGATGGCTGCAGCTCGCCCGGGCCAACAAGGCGTCCTACGAGTTCGAAGAGGCGCCGCGCTCTTCCGAAGAGACGGCAATCGCCAAGAACTACTTCTATCGGCGCTTCGGGATTCCCGCCATTACCGTGGAAACGGGAGACGACGCCGACCGCGACGAAATCGCCGCCACCGCCGGTGTTCTGGCGGACTCATTGGTTACGGTGCTCGGCGGCGGAGAAGGCCCGCTTGCGCGCCGCCGCGGCGCCATCTGCCCGGATTTCTTCTGTTACCTGATGCAGGCCAACAAGGCCTCCCTGGTCATGCTCGCCGAACAGGGGCTGATCGACAGCCGCCAAGCTCGGGAGATTGCCGGGGCCATGGTTCGGCTGAACACCGAGCAAAGCGTTGCCGGCGCGCGCCGGGCCGGCAACTATCTCCCATTCGAAAAGCGGCTGATCGAACTGGTCGGCGAAGGCGCAAGCAATCTGCATCTCGGGCGTTCGCGACAGGACCTTCATGGAGTGGTGCGGCGCATGCTGATCCGGGACCAATGGCTGCAACTGTTCGATTCCGCATTGCGCGCCCGCGCGGCCCTGCTCGACCTCGCCGATAAAGAAGCGGACACGCCCATTCCGGCGTATACCCACGGCGTTCAGGCGCAGCCCACCACGCTGGGCCATTTCCTGCTGGCGTTTTCCGCCAATCTCGGGCGCGACGGCCAACGCTACCGAGAAGGTTATGCGCGCATGAATCGCAGCCCGCTGGGCGCAGCCGCCCTGGGCACCTCGGGCTTCCCTGTGGACCGGGACCGGCTGGCGGAACTGCTGGGATTTGCAGCCCCCGTGGACAACAGCTACGACGCCAATCTGCTGTCGTCGGGCGACCTGCTCAGGGAATTGGCCGGCATCCTGGCGCTTTCGGCCATCCCGATCGGGCAGTTGGTCGAGAACCTGCACACCCAGTACCACAATCCGCGGCCCTGGATCCTGATTGACGAGTCCGCCACCAGCATCAGCACGATCATGCCGCAAAAGCGCAATCCCCGGCCTCTCGACCGGGTACGAAGCCAGGCCAGCCAGGTACTGGGAAGCGCGCAAACGCAAATGCTGCTGGCCCACAATCTGAACACGGGCATGCACGACTATCGCGGCATCGGCCCCATTACCGGGCTTGCCGGCCAGGCGCAGTTGATGTACCGGCGCTATACGGCGTTGATCGGGCTGCTTCGCGTCGACCGCGAACGGGCCCTGGACGAATTGCGCCGCGGCTACTCCACCATGACGGAAGTAGCGGATGTTCTGGCGCGCGAAGCCGGGCTTCCGTTTCGCGCCGCGCATCGCTACGCCTCGGCGCTCACCGATTACGCGCGCGCCAACGCCAGACTCGCAGGTGAACTGACGGACGAGGAGCTCACGGAAACCTACCGGGAAGTCATGGGAGAACGCCTGCCACTAGCGCCTGAACGTTTGCGGCAGGCCCTGGACCCGGTTTCCCTGCTCAAGGCGCGCCAGGGGCAGGGCGGACCGCAACCCGAAGAGCTGCAAAGAATGCTGCGCGAACATCTGACTTCCCTTGAAGCGGACCGCCAATGGCTGGCGCGCATCAACGAAGAGCTGCTCAATGCCTGGCTGGAATTGCATACGGCGTTCGCAGCGCTGGCCACATCCGGTTCGTGAGGCCGTAACGCACATTTTTAGCCAATGGGCCGCCAGGGCCAGGAGGCCGCGCCCTCGCTGGTCTTGTTCCCCGGTGTGCTTTGGCGTTGGCCCTCCGCTCCCCGCCCCCCGCCTTGCGGGAGACGCATGAATCCATCCATGGAGCTTGGTTCCGGCATCCTGCCTCCAACACTCCCGCAAGGCGGGGGGCGGGGAGCGGAGGGCCAACGCCAAAGCACACAACCCCGCGCACAGGAACAACGTGCGGCGCGATTAACACAGCCCCTGAGGGGGTATGAGGGTTAATATTCGCTACAGGGACTTTTTCGACAGGCTGGTGTGCTGTCCGTAGAGATCACGGCAGTGATTTTCGCGACAGCACGCTGGCGAGGGGACATAGCATGATCGACCGCAGGGCCAGGGCCGCAGTGACGGCCTGCATTTTGTTCTTGGGCGGCAGCACAGCCGCGCTTGCCCAGCAAGCCAGCCAGACGGACGGCGAAGAGCCTGAGCTGGAAGAAATTGTCGTGACGGGCAGTCACATCAAGGGCGCCAACATTACCGGCGCGCTGCCGGTTTCGGTAATCGGCGCCGAGGAAATCGAGGCCACCGGCGTGGACTCCGGCGACGACCTGATGCAGTTCATTCCCGAGCAGGGCCAGAATTTCTTCAACGAAGCGGAGAACATCAGCGGCGGCGTCAATTCGGCCCGCGGTGACATTGGCGCGTTCAATCTGCGCAGCCTCGGCACCGGCAACACGCTGGTGCTGTTCAACGGCCGCCGCGTCGTGAACGCCGCCAGTTTTCAGACCGAGGAAGTGGGCGGCAGTTTCGTTCCAGTCAACACGGCCAACACGCAGACGATTCCGATTTACGGCATGGACCGGCTGGAAATCCTCAAGGACGGAGCCTCGGCGCTGTATGGCGCGGATGCCGTAGCCGGCGTGGTCAACTATGTCGTCAGGGACGACATCGACCATTTGCGGGTTTACTTGCGTTCCGGCCAGTACGACCATGTGTCCAGGAAAACGCAGCGTGTGGCGCTGGAGTGGGGCGATTCCTTCAACGGAGGACGAACGCGTCTTGGCGTTCTCGCGAATTACTACGCAAGGGACCGCATCAGCGCGCACGAAGACGAGCGCTGGGCCGACGCCGACTTTCGCCGGCGAGTGCCCGAGGGCTCGCCGTGGGAGGGCAATACGCGCTTCCGCAACACCAGCATCAATTCCTTCTACGGCCAATTCGACGTGCGGGCGAGCGCGCGAAGCACCGGGTTGCGCAACGTGCTGACCGATTCTTCCGGCGAATTCCAGGTGTATCCCTCGGGCCATGAGGACTGCGACTGGGATCTGGGATACGGAAACTGCGGCGCGATCGACGGCGACCCGATCTACCGGCACAACCTCAACGAGACCCGCGACCTTTCTTCCGACCTCAAGCGGGGCAACGTGTTCTTCTTTCTCAACCATGAGTTCGAGAATGGCATGGAGAGCTTCTCGGAACTGCTGCACTACATGTCGGACACGCACCTTTACCGGCATGCTTCGGCATCCTTCAGCACGGTAAAACTGCGCGTCGCCGCCAACAACTACTACAACCCCTTCGGCCCCTGCGGCTCGCCCAACCGCTTGCCGGACTCCGTTCTGCCGAGCCGCGTGCCCTGCGAAGGCCTGGAACTGGAGATCGACAACTACCGGTTCCTCGAATATCCCCGAATCGTGGAAAACGATGGCCGCGTGGTTCGCCTCCTTCAGGGATTGCGGGGCAGCGCGGGGAAATGGGACTGGGAAGGCGCGGCGGTGTGGTCGCGCGCCACGAAAGACGACATCACCCGCAACCGGGTATCCAATCTGCTGATGGTGGAAGCGCTTTCGGATTCCACCCCATCGGCCTACAACCCCTTCAGCGCGGGCGTGAACAGCAATATCGAGCGCGCCCTGGTGGATGTCTACCGGAATAACGAAACCACGCTTGCGATGGGCGATTTTCAGGTTTCCACGCCGGACCTTTTCGATCTTCCCTGGGGGCCGGTGGGCGGCGTGGCCGGCGTGGAGTTTCGCCGCGAGACTTTTGAGGACGATCGCGACCCGAGGCTGGACGGGACCATCGTCTTCATGGACTTTCAGGGCGACACCTTCCCTTATGTATCGGACGTGGTCAACTCCAGCCCCACGCCCGATAACGCCGGCAGCCGCAATGTCACGTCCTTGTTCACGGAACTTCAGTTGCCGCTGATGAGCAACATCAACGTGCAGTTGGCGGCGCGCTATGAGAATTTCTCCGACGTGGGCAGCACCGTAGTGCCCAAGTTCGCCATCGGCTGGCAGGTTGCGCCGTGGATGCTGCTGCGCGGGTCCTGGTCGGAGGCGTTTCGTGCCCCGAACCTGATCACGATCAACGAGGTCATCGTGGCGCGCCAGAACACGCGAACCGATTTCGCCTGCCAATACGCCGCGAACAATGGCGGCGATCCGGAGCAGGACATCGTGGATTGCCGCAACAGCACCCAGCGCATCGCGCAGGGTAGCAAGCTGCTGGAACCCGAGCGCTCCAACAACTACTCCTTCGGCCTCGCTTTCCAGCCCACCGAAGAGCTTACCGTGACGCTGGATTGGTGGTCGATCGAGAAAGAGGACACGATTGGACTGCTGGGCGAGGAAAATCACACGGTGCTGGATCTCCTGATGCGGCTCCAGCACGGGGGAGAAAACTGCGCCGGCCTGACCGCCAATCCGGCCGTGGTCCGGGAGGCGGAGGTCGCGGATGACGAAGCAGCCGTGTACCGGGCAGCAGGCATCTGTCCCGCAGGCCTGATTCGCTATATCGACGACAACTATGTAAACCTCGATACGCGCACGTTGAAGGGCTGGGACGCCAGCCTGCGTTATTCCGTGGAAACGGGCATCGGCGATTTCAGCTTCACTTACCTCGCTTCATTCCTGACCGAGTTCGACCAGGTTCCCGGCGGCAGGGCAGCCGAACTGGTGGCCGCCAAGGAGGCGGGCCTGCTGCCCGCCAGCATTCCCGTCTCGGGATTTGCCGACCTTTTGCAGAAGAACGGCAACCAGAAGGTGCGGCAGACCCTGTTCCTTTCATGGCGCCGCGATCCGCTCCGGGTGGGATTCTCGGCGCGGAACCTGGGAGACTTCTACCAGGACTCTCTGACGCTTGATGACGGCACCCGGTACTGGATACCGTCGGTTACAACCTGGAACGCCACTGTCGACTACAACTGGGACATGGCGGACCGCGGCTGGCGGCTGCGCCTGGGCATCAACAACCTGTTCGACAAGCGCGCCCCCCTGGCGGACCGCTACTTCGGCTTTTTCGCCGACGCCCACCAGGGCATTGAATACGGCCGCAATTTCTACCTGCAACTGCGCATGACTCAGCGCGACTGACAATACCGCGGAGGGATCAGTCGGCGGCTTTGATCGCGCCAGCCACCAGATCCAAGAAGTCCGCTTCGGTTCGCACCTGCTGCGCCGTGCGCGCCGGAACCGTGTAGCCGTGCTCGGCGGCCAGCTTGCCGTATAGAGGCCGGCGGTGCTCAATAAGCCGCGGGAACGCCCAGCGCGTGAACTCCCCCGGCGGCGCCTGCGCAATATCGCTGAGCCCCTGCTCCTTCAGGAACTCCGGGAGACAACGCTGCAGGAACTCCGGGGAGTAGTACATCGGTTTGGGGGTGGCTCGGGCGCGCTCAATCAACTCTTCCTCGTCTTCAGCCGACGCCTCCAGGTACAGGATCACAGTGTGCTCCACCAGGGTGCGGACAGCTTCATCGTCGCCGAGTTCGCATATGCTTCCCCCGGCGTCGTTGACGAAATGGCGGTAACCGTAAATGCGCTCGGCCTTCTCGATGAACGACGCGACGTCGCGCATTGCGTTGACTTCCGCCCCTCGGTGCAGTTCCTGCCTGCGGAAGAACTCGTCGCGCGGCAGCCCCCCTTGCCCGGGATCGCCCAACTGTCCCAGGAAGGTGGAAATCGGCTGGAGATTTTGCACGGTAATGTTGCTCTCGATGTAGATGGAGTCGCTGCGCAGCAAATCGCGCAGGAACGGCACCTCCATGGCGCGCAACTTGATATTGTCGAGAATCGGCTCGCGCAGATACTGGGTGCCAATCCGGTAATCGCCCGAATAGATGAACCAGCGGGTCGCCGGCAGGCGGTTGGCCAGCACCGTCTTGCCCACGCCGGACATGCCCATCAGCGTTACCGCCTTGCGCCGCGCGCGCCGGAACTCTTGAGGCATCAATCGCATGCCGCGATTGTATGCCGTAAGCCTGCGCACGCTCACTCGTGCCGACTCGTGCTCCCCGGCTCTCTCATGCCTTCGCCGGTGTGTTTTGGTGCGTAAACCGCTGAAGTCTGCCGCCTGTTCCATGTGAAGGCTGCCACCCGGACCGGAGCAAAGCTGCCACCTTTGGTCGCTTATCGGCGCGGGTGTTGCATTATGTCCCCGGGGGGGTGTGATTCGTCAACGGGTTGTGTCGTTTTCGCATGGATTCTCCTTTCATGTTGATCGGGTAGGCGTTGTGGATCAGCCGGTCGAGTATGGCGTCGGCCAGGGTGGGGTCGCCGATGGCGGCGTGCCATTGGCCGATGGGCAACTGGCTGGCGGCGATGGTGGCGCGCCGGCCGTGTCGTTCGTCGAGCAGTTCGAGCAGGTCGCGCCGGTTCTCGGCGTTGGGTTTGGCCAGTCCCCAGTCATCGAGCACCAGGACCTCGGTTCGGGCGAGGCGGGCCAGCAGTTTAGCGTAGCGTCCGTCGCCCTTGGCGATGGTCAACTCGCGCAGCAGTTGGTCGAGTCGGAAGTATTGGGCGGCATGGCCTTCGCGGCAGGCTTTTTGGGCGAGCGCGCAGGCCAGCCAGGTTTTGCCGACGCCCGTGGGTCCGGCGATCAGGATGTTGAGGCGCTCCTTGACCCACTGGCAGGCGGCCAGCGACTGGATCAGTCCCCGGTCCAGTCCGCGAGGGCTTTGCCAGTCGAGGTCTTCCAGCGCGGCGTTATGCCGCAGCCGGGCCCGCCGCAGCCGGCTGGTCAGGCGCCGGCTCTCGCGTTCGGCGGCTTCGCGGTCCACCAGCAGTCCGAGGCGTTCCTCGAAGCTCAGTTCGTGGATGTCCGCCATGGCCATCTGGTCGGCCAGCGCCGCGGCCATGCCAGTGAACTTGAGGGCGATGAGTTTGTCCAGGGTGGGGTGTTGCAGCATGGATATTCTCCTTCAGTGGTAGTAGTCCGGCCCGCGGATGTTGGAATGCTCATCCGGCAGGGGCAGTTCCGGCTGTTCGTCCAGCGGCTGTTCGTCGAGCCGGTTTTTGAGGATGGATTCGAGGCTCTTGTATCGGCAACTGCCCAAGGCCAGCGCCCGCCGGCAGGCGGCCTCCAGGCGTTCGCCGCCATAGGCTTTGCCCAGCCGCAAGATGCCCAGGCAAGAGCGGTAGGCCTGTTGCGGGTGTTTTCGGGAGTCCAGCACGGCGCGGATCAGCTCTCCGGTGGCCGGGCCGTTTTTATCCGCCCACCGCGTCAGCCGCCGGGGCGACCACTCGCCGGCGGCACGGTGCGCTTCGGGCATGTGCGCGGCCACCGTGGTGTGGCCGCCCTTGCGATGCGAGCGCCGATGGCTGGCCACCCGCTCGCCTCGGTAGAAGCACTCGACAGTGCGGCGCGTGATCCGCACCTCGACCGCCTTTTTGATCAGCGCGAAGGGCACCGAGTAGTAATGCCCGCCAATGGCCACGTGGTAGTCGATATGCACCCGGGCTTTCTTCCATTCGGCAAAGACATAGGGTTGCGCCGGCAGCGGCTGAAGAGCCGGCCGGTCCAGTTCCTCAAAACGGCTGCGGCGGCAACCGGGCAGCTTCTTGAAGGGGCGCGTGTTGAGCGATTCCAGCAACGCGCGGACCGCGCCGTTGAGTTCGGCCAGAGAGAAGAACGAACGGCGGCGGAGCGCGGCCAGTATCCAGCGCTCCACGACCAGCACGCCGGTCTCCACCTTGGCCTTGTCCCGAGGCTTGCGCGCACGCGCCGGCAGCACCGCCACGCCGTAATGCGAAGCCATGTCCTGGTAGGTGGGATTGATGTCCGGCTCGTAGCGGTGCGCCTTGACAACGCCCGAACGCAAATTGTCCGGCACCACCAACTCCGGCACGCCGCCGAAGAACGCAAAGGCGCGCGTATGGGCGCCGACCCAGTCCGGCAGCCCTTGGGTCCAGGCGGCCTCAGCATAAGTGTAGTTGGAGGCCCCCAGAACCGCCACAAAGACCTGCGCCTGGCGAAGCTCGCCGGTGGCCCGGTCAATGACCCCGACGGTCTGCCCCGCATAGTCCACGAACAGCTTCTCGCCCGCCCGGTGGTCCTGGCGCATGACCACGTCGAGCTGGCCCCGCCAGACGCGATACCGCTCGCAGAACCAACTGTATTGATACCCGTCGGGGCAGGCCGCCCGATACTCCTGCCACAACAGGAACAAGGTGACGCCCTTGCGCTTGAGTTGCCGGTGAACCTCGGCCCAGTCCGGAACGCCTCGCGCCGAAGCGGGCAAATCCGGCGGCGGCGGAAACAGCAGCCGCTCCAAACGGGCATCGCTCATCCCCGGCGGCAGAGGCCAGCCCAAACCCGCCGCCTCGGCGCGCCGAAGATACTCGCTCACCGTCGGACGGCCAATGCCGCAACTCGCCGCGATCCGGCGATGACTCATCCCTGCGGCCCACTTGAGCCGCAACACTTCTCTGATCTTGCGCATGGATAACCTCTTCGCCGGCATCGTCCCCTCCTGAAAAAGGAGGCAGAGTAGCGGCTTGTTATCCCGCGCCGATACGCGCCCGAAAACCCCTCAAAGCACGCCGCCAGGGTGGCAGCTTTCGAGTGGAATCAGTGGCAGGCTTCGTCTGGAATGGGTGGCAGCTTTCGAGTGGAATCAGTGGCAGACTTCATCTGGAATACGCACATTTTTCTTGGATACGCCCGCGATCGAAAATGGCTGGCAGGGAAATCCGGCGAGCAGGACATCGTGCTCCGGGATGCTCTCCACCGGTATTGCGGTAATGTCCCCTGCAACTTCATGGTCACACTCAAAGTTGGCGCTATACGTCTGCCGGGCAAACCGGTTCCACTCCGACGTGAAAACGCATTTTCCGCCAACGTACTCGAAACCGCGCCTCATGCCGCCGATTCCGGCAAAAAGATCCACAAACGTAAATGTGGCCTTTGCTGGCGGTTTCTGGCCCGCATCACGAATGATGTTTTCGAGCAGCCTGAGCGCATCCTTGCAAGGAGTCTTGTCACCACGGTCCCAGTGGTGCAATGTTCCTACTGAATACCCAGTCTTCGCAGCCAACTCGTCGAAACCAAGCCCTGCTTGCTGCCGCAGGCGAGAGAATTGGACAGCACCTGAATCCATTTGTGGAGTCCTCTGATTGTGACCTCTCAATGGGTTATTCACTCAGGTCACAAGATACAAGGTGTAAATGATACATTCTAAACAAGCCTCTGTACGGGACCCAGGCAAGCATTCGCACGTATGCTGGCCCGACCAGCAAAGGTCGCGAAGATATGCATCGCAGCAGTCTGGAAGCAGACATGCGTCCATAGTAAGTGTCGCCTGCATTGTTGTTAGCCTGCCGCCGGAATCAGGCACGGTGGCAGATTCCATTGACGATGGCTATCAACCGGAATACACCTTAAATGGCGGCTACAGTCACTCCAGCAATCATTGCAGTCTTTGGGGCCTCGGCCCCTTCTCGATTAGACGGAAGAGTTTGCGGCGCATTGGGCGCGGAAAGGAGAACTGGCCTCGCTGGAATCTCTGATAGCAGGCTTCGAAGACAGCCTTGAAGTCGCTTCGAAGCGTCTCGGGAGTGTGGTGGTTATACAATGTGCGGAGAGCCACGCGGTGACATTTCCGGACGGTGCGTCCACTGCCGCAGGGACAGCTTTGACGATCACGGTAACCATGTTCGTAGAGCAGATGTATGGCACCCAAGGCTGCGAGGGGTTTGTTCACGCCGAGTGTTGCGAGATAGTGGTCAAGTATGCCTTCTGCACCATGCGGCGCCTCCCCAAATGGGTGACGACCGTGCTTTTGCCAGAAACAATACCCGTATAGATAGGGGACCAGCAGTCCGTCGACGAATCCGACGAGAGTAGGTTGCTCCGCGAGCACGCGCCGCTGCTCGATCAGTATTCCGACGCACAGAGTACCATCCTTGAAGACATGCTCGTAGTTCATGCGGATGCGCCCGGTGGTTTCCTTGGCACGGGGCAATTGGTCCGGAAAGCCATGCGGCACAGTAAGTTCAATGTCGAAGGATGCGGAGATGGTCTGCACATCGTCTCGATCAGCTTTGAACGCCAGTCGGCCTGCCAGCACGGTTTCCTCTTGATGTTGGCGGACGACAACGAGGCTCGGATAAACGGCGAATAGGTCCGCAATGTGTTTCTCTAGCGACGTAGTCACGCGCTGCTCCACGGTTTCGCTGGTTTGGTAATGCGGATGTGTCGGCGTGGCGACACGTCTTGGGATGTCGGCACAAGAAAATCGGCCTGGGAGGTAACGACGGCACCTCCTAGTACTTTGTCCAGATGTTTTTTTAGGCGCGAGGGATCGAGATTGGTTGGCGAGATCAGAATATCCGCTTGCAACGCCCTGACCCATGAGAAGAATGCGCGTGCGCGTGCATGGCTGTCTTCGTGCCAGCGGCCGGCGAAGTTCTCTGCAGGATTGACCGGGTTAGCGATCTGCCATCTGCCGTTCGGAAGTCGCCGGATCAGGCGCATGGTGGCAAGAACGGAAACGATCGAGCGGTTTTCCAATAGGGCGGTATGTCCCAGTAGTCCCGAGACTATGGCAATCAAGGCCGAGTGAGGATTGTCCTCGCCTGTATAGAGGTGAGCGGCGAGTGTCGTGAGGATGATAGAGATTGGCACGTAGGCGGCGTCCTTGGAGTGGCTGAAATACACATCTCGGTGGCGCTTCATGAGTTGGATCGCTCGCTGAAGCGGTGTTCGGACCAGTTGATCCGGGACATCGTCAACTTGTCGGTAAAGGCGGGGGTTAAGGCGCTGGAGCGCACGCTTCTGATCGGGGGCGTGCCGAGTAAAGGCTGTCTTGTTCTTTGCGTCGAACCAAGCGGCGTAGCCTTGCGGGTCACTGGCCAACCATTCATATCCGGCGGCGCTTTTGTGTGTGATTGCGATGGCGGTGTCGGTGTGCTTACCGTTCGGGACGGCGGGCAGCACATCGAGATGGAACCCGACGTGATCTTTTTCCGCGTATTGCAGAGTCCAGCAGCGTCGACCTTCCGCGTTGAGTAGATTGCCTTATGTGTCATGCTGTCGTAGGCGCTCTCCAACCATCTGCTTAATCTCTTGGGGTGTGGCCAGAGACTTCACCGTCGGCAGTTCGCACACTAGGTCAATGTCGTAGTCTGCCGCGATACCGCGGCGGATGGGTCGTACGACGATACCCAGACGGAACGATCCTTGGGGGTAGATGGCGAGTTCTCCTGGGCACCCGGGATAGTCGCCGTCCTGAAGCCAGTTACCGACGCGCTGGTAGCGATGGACGGCATCTCGGTATTTTTGCGGTGATATGTCAATGTCGCGGGCCATATGGTCAAGGAAGCTAGGGTATTGACTCATGTCAACGGTCACTTTTGTCACCTTGTGCGGTCCTTTGTGGTCGATTCGGTGGACCGCATAGCGCTCGTGCGAGTGTCCAATGAGGAGCTTCGCGATGCCCATTGCACCATGCGACTGTCCATCCATGAAAAGCCGGACAATCTTGGTACCGAGGGTACCGATTCCCGCACGCTTCCCGAAGCGCAGCGGGACTGTACTTGTGGATGAAAAGCCTTCGTGCGCCTCGGAGTCTACGGGCGACCGCATTGAAGAGCCGACCTCCTCCTTGAGCAAAGATGTCGTGCCCCCGCTGCTCGTAGAGATTGAGGATTTCGGATGCGCGGAGCCCCATCGCGAGACCGATGGCGATAATGCCGCCGGTGGATGTGCCGGCGACAAGGTCGAAGTAGCGACCGATCGGGTCGGGAAGGTTGCGCTCAATAGCTGCCAGGCATGCCGCCGGAAACGTCCCGAGGATGCCGCCGCCGTCAATTGACAGGATACGACGGAGGGAAGTTTGTTGAGGGTCCGTCATTATCGGACTCCAGAAGGTCGAATGATATGCTTGGCAAATACCCGCGCTTGCCGGGATTGCGCTTGTCGGGATTTGCCAAGAGAGAGTGGATCATTTATGGTGTATGTGTTCGCACGGACAACTTCAAGTAAGATTTTTTTGATATTGAAATGATATCATTTTCAATATCCTATTCGCTTTATGTTGTTTATTCAGACAACAGACTGATTCATACGTTGGGGCCGTGTCAAGGGGGGTGCGTATGTCATTCGGCTACACGCTGAAGAAGTATCGGGAAGAGCGTGGACTGAGCCTGCGCGAACTTGGAACTCTCTGTGGTATCGACCACGCTTACATCCACCGGTTGGAGCGTGGCGAGAAGACGGCTCCGTCCGGACGCGTGCTCGGCGCAATCGTGCGCACGCTGAAACTCGACCGACAGCGGGCCAGCCTGCTCCGCATGCTTGTCGGTAAAACGGTGAACAAGAGATTGATTGACGTTTTTCTTGAGGATGGCGATGACTTGCCACTTGAGCTCCTTGAGCCCGCACACCAGATGAGTTTTCGCGGCAAGCGGCCGGTCACGATGGATGACTGGCGTGCGCACGTAGAAAGGCTCGCGAAATGGGTCGATGAAGAAGAGGAGTGAATGGACGAGGAAGCGGCGGTTCTTTTTGCGCGCCGGTTCGTGAGGGCCGCAGGCAGCATTTCCGTGCCCGTCGACTTGGGGTGCCTCACGGCCGCGGCGAAGGCGAAGATCAAGGTCGTCCACAACTTGCGGGAGGATGAGTCTGGGCAGACCACCCGGATCAAGGGCAAGCACATCATTATCGTGAACGGGAACCACCGGGAGGAACGGCAGAGGTTCACAGTTTTGCACGAACTCGCACACATTGTCCTTGAGTTGCCTTCGCAGCACCAGGGGGCGACACTGAAGACGGAGACGCTGCTGCGCTACCGGGGGCGTCCGGAAGAAGAGGTCCTTTGCGACGTATTTGCGGCAGAGTGCCTTCTTCCATACGAGTCATTTCATAGGAAGGTTGCCGACTCAGACCTCTCTATGGCTGCCGTGAAGTCTCTAGCGACGGCCTACAAAGCATCCCTGACGGCGACCGGCTCTCGATTTGCGCTACACGCTAGGGAGCCCTGCGCGTTCGTGCTTGGCGAGGCGGGGCGAGTCCGCTATGTGTCGCGCTCGAAGTATCTGAGCGAACTCAAGGGATGGATCGGATTGAAAACGCCAGTTCCGTCGGATAGCGTCGCAGGCCGCTTGATCCGAGGCCGTTCGATGATCGAAGACTACGATGAGGTTCCCACGGACTTGTGGTTTGACGGCGGTATCCGGAATCGGCCGCTGGTGGCGGAAGACTCGATTCTGCTACGGAATTGGAACCAGTGTTTGACGCTGCTTTGGTTTGATAGCGTGCCGTCGCCGGAGCAAGGGAGTACATAGGAAGATGAGTTGCTCCTGCTTTGATTGATCGCGGGGCATTTGCGGTGTTGGCGGGACGCAACGCAGGCAAACAGCCCTCGAGTTGGGATTCGCCTTCGCCGAAAGTCCCCCTAGTTTATCGTTAGTTTTCTCAAGAGATTGATTCTTTGAGGAATATCGTCCTTAATTTATGGATTAAGCACTCCCGCGTACATCGAAACCGTTCCGGTCCGGAATTCATCCTTGGCCGTCCTCCTGAGGGAAGGTCGAGAAACGCACGCTCGTCAACCTCGCAAAGTGTCCCAGAGAAAAGATCGACATGCTGATCAGTGGAATCAGTCCGTTATGCCTCCGTCGCTCTCACTGGTTTGTGTGCTATCGCGTTCCCTCTGTATGGGGACCTTGCGAGGGCATGGATGCCCGAGCCGAGCCCACAGGGACGTGCTCGTTGCGTGTCCTCATACAGAGGGAACGCGATAGCACACTGAGCGCCCGTAGCCACTAATCCAGCGTGGTGAGGATTTCGTCTACGGGCCTACGTTTCTGCTGCGCAACAACTCGTGGATAACCGATCGGAAACACATCCCGGATCAGGCTTCCAGCATCCTCTTTACCGCGCGGCGCGCCTGCGTGGCAACGTCTGCGGGCACCCGCACTTCAGGCTGCAGGGTTTCCAGCGTTTGCAGAATCTTGGGCAGCGTAATGCGCTTCATGTGCGGACAGAGGTTGCAGGGCCGCACGAACTCCACATCGGGATGCTCCACCGCCACGTTGTCGCTCATCGAACATTCGGTAACCATGACCACGCGGCGAGGTTTGCGGTCGCCCACATAACGGATCATTGCCGAAGTCGAGCCCACGAAATCCGCTTCCGCCAGCACGTCGGGGGGGCACTCGGGATGGGCAATCACCTGGATTCCCTGGTGCGAACTGCGGTAGTTTCGTATCTCGTCGGCCGTGAAGCGCTCATGCACTTCGCAACTGCCCTCCCAGAGGATGATCTCCACGTCGGTTTTGCTGGCCACATAACGTCCGAGATAGCCGTCGGGAAGGAAAATTACGCGGTCCACGCCTAGCGATTCGACAATCCGTACCGCGTTTGCGGAGGTGCAGCAAATATCGGATTCCGCCTTTACTTCGGCGGAGGTATTGACGTAAGTCACAACCGGCACGCCCGGATACTTCTGTTTCAGCAGGCGAACATCCTCGCCCGTGATCGCTTCCGCCAGCGAGCAACCAGCCTGAAGGTCGGGGATCAGAACGGTCTTTTCAGGCGCCAGAATCTTGGCTGTTTCGGCCATGAAGTGCACGCCGCACATCAGAATCACGCTTGCTTCGGCTACGGCGCCTAGCCGGGCCAGTTCCAGGGAGTCCCCGGAATAGTCGGCCACTCCGTGGAATATTTCCGGCGTCTGGTAGTTGTGCACCAGGATGACGACATCGCGCTGGCGCTTCAGTTCATTGATCCGGGCGATATAGGGCGCGTGCAGCGGCCACTCCACCTCGGGGATTACATCGGACAGCCGCGCCCATACCGGCGCGGTGGCGCGTTGAACATCGGCGTTGAAGTGAATGTCGCCGCTGGAATGAATCTGCATTTGAGGTCTCCGTCTCCGTTCGCGGGCGCATAATGCTACAAGTGAGCATAAGGAATGTCAATTTTGGTTTTTCGCGTGGCTGGCCGCGTCTACAATGGCTGCGTGACCGAACCGATCAGCGTGGAACTCAGCGCGGTTGTCCTGACCGTAGCCAATGACGAACCCAAGGTTCTGGTATTGACAGACGAAGGCAAGGTCAGGTTGCCCAGCGACCGCTTGCACAGCACCCGCGACCAGACGCTGGAGTTCGGCGCCCGGCGCCTGTTGCGGCGCCAGGTGGGACTGGATCCCGCATGGCTGGAACAGCTCTACACCTTTGGCGACCGGCGGCGCAATTTCTGGCCGCGCAGCCCCCACCGCACGATTACGGTGGCCTACCTGGCGCTCTTGCGGCACGATCTGTGCGCGCCCGACACCGTATGGCGGCGCTGTTACGACTTCTTTCCCTGGGAGGATCATCGGGCGGAAGAACACTGTTCCGAGCAGGTTCGGGTGGCCCTGCAATCGTGGAAGCGAGGGGCGCGCGCCGATGCCACCCGCGCGGCGCGGGCAGAGCGAATCGACCGCTGCCTGGGTCTGGGCAAGGCCGGCTGGAACCCCGATCTCGTTCTCGAGCGCTACGAGCTGATCTACGAGGCGGCGCTGGTGGCCGAGTCCTGGCGCGACCGGGGCGCTACGGCGCCGGATTCCCGAACCCTGGGCGGATCGGGCATGGCGCTTGACCACCGGCGCATACTCGCCACGGCGCTGGGCCGGATGCGCGGAAAACTGCGCTACAGGCCGGTAGTGTTCGAGTTGATGCCGGCGGAGTTCACCTTGTTCGAGCTGCAGCGGGTGATCGAATCCATCATCGGCGGCAGTCTGCACAAGCAGAATTTCAGGCGCCTGGTTGCCAATCAGCGGCTGGTTGAGCCCACCGGAGTGCGCAAGGGGGATACCGGCGGGCGCCCGGCGCGGCTCTACCGCTTTCGGACCGACGTGCTCGACGAACGCCGCGCCGCCGGCGTGCTGTCCTGAAGCCGAAAGAAGCGCCTGCCAATAGCTTGGCGCCGTGACCGGCTCATCTTGATCGCATCAGAGCGGGCGTAGCGTGTCACGGCGCCAGCTTCGTGTATATTCACGCCCATACCAAAGCAGGCGCGTAGCTCAGGGGTTAGAGCACTTGCTTGACATGCAAGGGGTCGGTGGTTCAATTCCACTCGCGCCTACCAAACTTTCTGCTTGTCGGTGTGCTGTTCCGCTCACATTGCTGTCCCGCTCATACTGCTGTTCCGCTCACATTGTTGCATCAGCGCGTCTCCCGTTGTTCACGGCAAGCCGCGTCCCGCCGGGAATGTCGCCTCCCATTGCTCAGGGGCGTAGCGCCCGGCTGATTCGTAGCGCCGGGTTGATTCGCAGCGGCAGGTTGATTCGGGGATGATCGGCATGGCGATGAACGGCTTTCATGCTGCGGTCGGCGGTTGGTTCCGGTCCTCATTTCGGCAGCCCACGCCCGTGCAGGCTGGTGCGTGGCCCGCCATCGCCGCAGGGCGCCACGCGCTGCTGGCGGCGCCGACCGGTTCCGGCAAGACGCTGGCCGGTTTTCTGGCCGTTATCGACGATCTTCTTCACCGCTCGCAACAAGATGATCTTCCGCAGCGCACCCAGGTGGTGTACGTGTCGCCCTTGCGCGCGCTTTCAACGGACGTTCGCCGCAATCTGCAAGCGCCGCTGGCCGGAATCGACCGCAAGCTGGAGGAAGCGGGGCAGACCGTTTCCGGGATTACGGTGGGCTTGAGGACCGGCGACAGCACCCCGGCCGAACGCCGCAAGCTGCTCAAAGACCCCCCGCATATCCTGGTGACCACGCCGGAGTCGCTCTACCTGCTGCTTACCGCCGATGGCGGACGGGGAATGCTCGCCGAGGTCCGCACGGTAATCCTGGACGAACTGCACGCGCTGGCGGGCGGCAAGCGTGGCGCGCATCTTGCGCTGACTCTGGAGCGGCTGCAGATGCTCACCGGCAAACCCTTGCGGCGTATCGGAATGTCGGCCACACAGCGGCCGCTGGACCGGATGGCGCGCTTCTTGCTCGGTAATCGCGACGAGGATTGCGCGATTGTGGACGCGGGCGCCGCCCGTGCGCGGGACCTGGCACTGGAACTTCCCGGATCGCCGCTGCAGGCCGTGATGCCCCTGGAAGTATGGGAGGAAATCTACGACCGCCTGGCGGATCTGGCGAGCGCGCATGACTCCACCCTGGTGTTCGTGAATAACCGCCGCTTGTGCGAGCGCGCCGCGCGGCACTTGAGCGAGCGTCTGGGAGAGGAGGCGGTGGCTTCGCACCATGGCAGCATGTCGAAGCAGCATCGAGCGGCAGCCGAGCAGCGGCTCAAGAGTGGCCGCCTGAAGGTTCTGGTCGCCACGGCCTCGTTGGAACTGGGCATCGATATCGGTTCCGTGGACCTGGTCTGCCAACTGGGTTCGCCTCGGGGGATTTCGGTATTCCTGCAGCGGGTAGGCCGTTCCGGACATGCTGTGGGACAGACGCCCAAGGGCCGGCTGTTCCCGCTGACCCGAGGGGAACTGGTCGAGAGCCTCGCCCTGCTCAAGGCGGCTTCGCGCAACGAGTTGGAGGAAATTCGCATTCCCGTGGGCGCCGCGGACGTGTTGGCGCAGCAGATGGTGGCGGAAGGAGCCTGCGGAGAGCAGGATCTTGCCGGGTTACACCAGGCTTTTGCCCTGGCATGGCCGTATCGCAACCTGGCGCGAGGAGAGTTTCTCCGAGTGGCGCGGATGCTGGCCGAGGGCTATTCGACGCGGCGCGGTCGGTCGGGAGCGTACCTCCACTACGACAGCGTCAAAAAGCAGTTGCGCCCGCGCAAGGCGGCCCGCATTAAGGCCCTTACCAATGGCGGCACGATCCCCGACCAATTCGACTACGATGTCCTCCTGAGTCCGTCGGAAACCCGCATTGGGACGCTGAACGAGGATTTCGCCTTTGAAAGCCTGCCCGGCGACATTTTCCAGTTGGGCAACGCGTCCTACCGCGTGTTGCGCGTAACCTCGGGAAAGGTCTACGCCGAGGACGCGCAGGGCGCTCCGCCCACCATTCCGTTCTGGTTCGGCGAGGCACCCGGGCGAAGCCGCGAACTGTCGCAGCGCGTGGCCGAATTGCTTGACGGCGTCGAGGCGAGGCTCATTGCGGGTGAGAATGCGCAGGCTTGGCTTGCGGCCATTCCCGGCGCTTGCGCGGAAGCCGGCCGCCAGGCCGTGGAGTACCTGGAGGCCGGCCGCGCCACTCTCGGCGCTTTGCCCGGCACGGGGCGCTTTGTGGTGGAGCGCTTTCTCGACGAACTGGGCGACATGCACGTGGTCATTCATTCGCCGCTGGGATCGCCCCTGAACCGCGCCTGGGGTCTGGCTCTGCGCAAGCGCATCTGCCGGAAATTCAATATCGAGCCGCAGGCGGCGGCCTTGGACGACAGCATTGTGATCTCGCTGGGGCCGGGCCACAGCTTTCCGCTGGAGGACATTGCGGGCTGGCTGAAGGCTTCTTCGGCGCGTCAGGTGTTGACTCAGGCGGTCCTGGACTCCCCGATGTTCCCCACCCGCTGGCGGTGGGCGGCGACGACCGCGCTGGCCGTGCTTCGCAACCGAAACGGCGAACGCCGGCCGGCGCAATTCCAGCGCGGCGACGCCGAAGACCTGATGGTGGCGCTGTTTCCCGACGTTGTGGCCTGCGCCGAGAACCTCAGCGGCGACCGGACCATTCCCGATCATCCGCTGGTGGCGCAGACGCTTCACGACTGCCTGCACGAACTCATGGACGCCGAGGGGCTTGAGGAACTGCTAAGCAAACTCGAGGCAGGCGAAGCTTCCGTGGTTTTCGCCGAACTGGCTGCGCCTTCCGTGCTGGCGCAGGAAGTGATTACCGCAAAGCCGTACGCTTTCCTGGACGACGCGCCCGCCGAGGAGCGGCGAACGCAGGCCATCCGCACTCGTCACCTGATGGACGCGGACGAGGCGGCCCGGCTTCCGCAGCCCGATCCTCAGGCGATCGCCGACATTTGCGCGCAGGCCTGGCCGCAGCCGCGCAATGCCGGCGAGTTGCATGACGCGCTCAACCTGGCCGGCTTCATGACCGAGTCCGAAGTGAGCGAGCATGCCCGCTTGCTGGACGAATTGACCGGACAGGGGCGGGCCTTGGAGATCGCTGCGACGGGTGGCCGAAAGCTCTGGGCTTGCATTGAGCGCAGCGCTGAATTGGGCGCGGCCTGCGGCCCGCCCTCGGATGCGGGGGCCGCGGCCATTCGCGAGTTGTTTCGCAGCCGGTTGGAAGTGCTTGGCCCGGCAACCGCCGTGGAACTGGCCTTGCCGCTTGATCTGGACCCCGCCGCGGCCGCTGCGGCGCTGGAGAGCGAGGGATTCGTCGTGAGAGGAAGGTTCCGGTCCACCGCGGCGGAGGACGGCGGGGCGCAGGAGGAATGGTGCGAACGCGGCTTGCTGGCTCGCATCCACCGGCGCACGCTCAAGTCCCTGCGTCAACAGGTTCGACCGGTGAGCGCGGCGGAATTCACTTCCTTCCTTTTTCACTGGCAAAGTCTGGCCGGTGAACGGCGGCGCGGTCCCGAATCCCTGCGCCTGGTTCTGGAACGGTTGGAGGACAGTGCCGCTCCGGCCTCGGCCTGGGAAAGCCAGGTGCTGCCGGCGCGGATCGAGGATTTCTCGCCGCCCATGCTGGATCAGGTCCTGGCGTCGGGAGAATGGCTGTGGAAACGGGTTGAACCCGCGCCCGGCGGCACCCGCAGCCGAATGGCGGCCAACACGCCCGTTTGTCTGCTGCGGCGCGAGTTCCGGGAGTTCTGGCCGGTGTCGCCAGCGCGCCTGGAAGGTCTTTCATTCGGAGCGCGGGCCGTGTTCGACACCTTGCGCACGCGCGGCGCCGACTTTTTCTTGAGCCTGGTGCGCAGCACCGGCATGCTGCGCAGCCAGGTGGAGATGGCCCTGAGCGAACTGGCGGCATCCGGTCTGGTCACGTCGGACAGCTTTACCGGCTTGCGCGCTCTGATTACGCGCGCCGACAAGCGTCCACGCTTCGGCGGACTCAGGGCCCGCTTGAGCGGCGTTCAGGCTGGAGGGCGCTGGTCGGCGCTGCCGGAGCCGTCGGCCGGCGGGATGGCCGGCGGGATCGACGAGGAGGAGCGCATCCAGTATCTTGCCGAGTCCATGATTCGCCGATACGGGGTGGTCTTCAGGGCGATGCTTGCGCGCGAAAACGGATTGCCTCCCTGGCGGGCCTGGCTGAGAGCCTACCGGCGCATGGAAGCACGCGGCGAACTGCGCGGCGGGCGTTTCGTGAGCGGTTTCAGCGGCGAACAGTTCTCCTCTCCCGAGGCGGTGGAGACGCTTCGCGCGCTTCGTCGAAGGAACTGGCCGGGTTCGAGCCTGGAGATTGCCAGCAGCGACCCCCTGAACCTCACCGGCGTGCTTTCGTCGCGACGGATTCCGGCCCAGCCGCTGCGGCGGATCCGCTATGAGAACGGCGAACCCCTCGTTCCGGGGTCCGACGAGCGCAGGGCCGGGGGCGCATGATCGCATAGAATCGGCCCGGCAATCTGGGAGGAAAAATGAGCCAGGAGATTCTTCAGGAACTGTCCAGCCTTCTGGGCAGCGAGCATGTGGTGACCGACGACGCGGAGCGGCGCTACTTCACCACCGACGTGTACAACGCGCTGGAAATGCCGCTGGCGGTGATCCGCCCCGGCACCGTGGAGGAATTGCAGGAGGCGGCCCGCATCGCGGTGCGCAACGGCGTTGCCCTGGTGCCTCGGGGAGGAGGGGCCTCCTATACCGATGGCTATCTTCCAACCACGGGGAAATCGCTGCTGGTGGAAACGTCGCGGCTGAACCGCATCGTGGAAATCAACGCCACGGACATGTACGTGACCGTCGAACCCGCGGTCACCTGGGAGCGCCTCAATGCGGCCCTGGCCAAGGAGAAGCTGCGCACGCCTTTCTGGGGTCCGTTTTCGGGGCTGAAGGCCACCGTGGGGGGCTCGACTTCGCAGAACTCGGCCAGCATGGGCACCGGCAACTACGGCATTTCCGCGGAGTCCGTGCTGTCCTTCGACGTGGTCCTGGGCAACGGCGAGCTGCTGCGCACCGGCTCCGCTTCGATCAGCACATCCTCGCCGTTCTTCCGCTGGTACGGCCCGGACCTGACCGGCCTGTTCACCGGCGACACCGGCGCAATGGGCATCAAGGCGCGAATCACCCTGCGCCTGATCCAGCGCCCGCCAAGGACCGGCACGGCTTCCTTCGGCTTCGACACCTTCGAGGGCATGTCGGCCGGCATGTCAGCCGTCGCCCGCATGGGCATCGTGGCGGACAACTACGGCCTCGACCCCAAGCTGCAACAGGGGCAGCTCACCAAGACCGACACCGGCGACGCCATCCGGGCAGTGTGGAATGTGACCCGCGATTCCTCCAATCCCCTGGAAGCGGCAAGCCGTCTGACGCGGATGGCGCTGGCCGGCAAACGCTTTTTCTCGGGTTTCAGCCATTCCGCGCACTACGTGGTGGAAGGGCACAGCGCCTCGGAAGTGAAATCGAAACTCAAGCGGGTGCGTGAAACCATGCGCCCGCATGGCACCGAAATAGCCAACACGGTGCCCACCGTGCTGCGAGCCATGCCGTTCATCCCGATGTATTCCGTTTTGGGCGTGAACGGCGAGCGCTGGGCGCCGCTGCACGGGATCATGCCTTTTTCCCAGGTGCCGGAGTTTCGCCGCAGGCTGATGAACATGTACGAGGAGAACGCGGGCCGCATGAAGGACCTGCGCGTGGACAAGGGCGCGATGTTCATGACCATCAATTCCAACGCCTTTCTGTACGAGCCGGTGTTCTACTGGGAGGACAGCCGCACGGTATTCCACGACCGCTTCATGCCGCAGGACTACCTCAAGACGCTTCCCGAGCACGGCGAGAATCCCGAGGGGCGGGCGCTGGTGGAAGAATTGCGGCAGAAGATCCTGGACATTTTCTGGCAGGTTGGCGCCACCCACCTGCAAGTGGGCAAAACCTATCCCTACCTGCGCGGACGCCAGCCTCAAGCCGAGCGTCTGCTGCGGGCGTTCAAGGAGAGCGTGGATCCGGACAACCTGATGAATCCCGGCGCGCTGGGCCTGGGGTAGCAGCCGTGCGCACCGTGCGAGAAACTGTGCAAGAGACTGCGCGTGAAGCTGCGCATGAAGCTGCGCATGAACGGGCATCAGGCGCGTCTGCCCGAAGGCCGAAGTTTCGCGCGAAAACAACACCGGCCAGAAGAACCGCGTTGATTGTCGGCTTGCTGGCGGTGTCGCTGTCGCTGTTGCTTTGCTTTCCGCCTGCGGCCTCCGCGGAGGCGCCCGAACGGGTGGTAGGCGTGCTGTTCGTAATCCACGGCGGCTCCGAGGACTGGACCGACCGCGGCGCTTTCGATACCGCCGCGCAGCTTTTTTCCTACGATCCGAACAGTATGGTGTATCAGCGCTTTCTGTGGGACCCGAGGATCTGGCCGCGCTTCATGCAGTTCGGCAACGGCCCCAAGGAAGCGCTGAAGTACCGCTTCGAGTACGAGCGAATTGGCGGGCCTAGTCCCTTCTACCGCATCACGTATTCGCAGTTGCGCATGCTGGAAGAGGCGCTTGAGGCCCGCTCGCAGGAACTGGGCACGCGTTTCGTAGTGGATATGGCGTCGTGGATGGCGGCCGACCCCAAAAACCACCCGTGGCCGCGACTGGTGTATGGCCCGGGTTCCGAGGAGGGACAGCCGCTTACCTATTGCGGACCGGCCGACAATCCATGGCCGGGCTGCGACCCCCAGCGCCATAACGTGGACGGACCCATTCCCCGGCTGCTGGCGCAGGGGGTTACGGAAATCCTGGCCATCGACATGACCGTTGGTGGCGCCCGATTCTCCAAGACGCACGATGTGGTTCACACGCTGAGGCAGCGGCTGGCTGCAGAAGCGGGAGATGATGGGGTTCCCGTCCCGCTGCGCTGGCTGAACGACCCCGGGGATCTGATGCGCGATTCCTACCCCGCCGAACCGGCCGGCTGGACCCGTTCGCTGGGGCCGCCCAGGGTCGATCGCAGCGTGAGCCTTGAGGAGCGGCCCAATCCGGTGGTTGCCTCGCCCCTGTTGGCCTTGCTGCACGCGGAGGGGATCGCCCACCGATTCAACCCCGAAGTTGCGGAAGCGGACACCGGCGTGGTGCTGCTCGGGCATGCCTTGCGCCGCTACGACGAGTACTTCGATCCCAAGATCGACGACACGCTCACCTTGCACCGCATGATCGAGCGGGAACTGCTGCGCCTGTACCCGGAACTCAAGCAGCGCCGTATCGTAGGCGCATGGGCCGGGGACATGGTGTTGAACGAGGCGCTGCCCGAATCGCCTGCCGGCCGCTATGAGCGGAGTCGGCCGATGCGCGGAGAGAACCTGGGTTACGCGGCGCTATATGAGCAGCCGGGGGTCCACCCGCAGGGCAAGTGGGGCCATCGCTACTGGGAGGCGCTGGACTACCTGCGGGCCGACGGCGTGGAACATATCGTCGTTGCCTTTCCGCAGATTGTGGCCGAATCGGTCCTCAATATGGTTGAGGTGCCCAACCAGATCGGCAAGGAAATCGGGTATCGCAGTTGGCTGTATTACGAGGCAGGGGACCACGGTCGCTATCCGGGCGTCGGGCACCCCTTTGCCGACTACTGGGGCGTTTGGGTCGATACCGAGTGCGGCGCGGGCGACGAGAAGATCGCCTGCTGCCTCGAACTGGGCGGTTGCGCCGATGGCCGCGCCTATCCGCCCGAACGCCAAACGCCTCCCGACCGGCGGCGCAATGACATGGATCCCTCGCTGGGCTATGACGTGCCGGCCTACGGCCACATCGGATACGATCCCTCGCTGGGCAGCCCGTCGGCGGATCAGCCGGTCCAGCAGCAATACACAGGCACCTGGGCGATGTGGAGACCTCCCAACGACGACCCGCGAATGGCCGCGCTGATGGCCGGATTCATCGCCGATGCGCTGCGCAAGCCCCGGTAACCGCCCGCTGCGGGAAACGCAATGTCCGCGAAGCTGAAATTCAGCCGCCGCGAACTGCTGGCGGGCGCCGGGGGGCTGGCTGTTCTTGGCGCGCCATGGTCGTCGCTGGCGAAACCTGACGCGGGATCGGCGATCTCTTTGCCGACGCCCAGGGACAACTTGCTGGCTCTGATCCGCATCCAGGCGAGCCTGCGCGAGGAAGACGTGCCCTGGTGGTACAGCGGGGTCATCTATGGCGCCGAAGATGGCAAGGCGCCCAGGCGTTTGTTCGACTTTGAAGGCATGGAAATGTATTGGATGCGCCACCTTGCCGGGGGAGAGTTCGAGTTGATCGGACACACGGTATCGTTTCTCAAGGATGCCGCCAGCGGCGAGTGGCTGCGCGATTGGCGGAATCCCTACACCGGAGAGGTGCTTGAGGTTCCGGCCGCGGTGCAGGGCGGCGGGGCAGGGCGGGGCTTCAATTACTCGGAAAAGGGCATCCGCCCCACGCCTTTCATGGACCGGATGCCGGAACGGCCGCCGGCGTACCGGATTCTGTCAGGAGGCGGCCGGGTGTGGCTCAGCAAGGAGACCGAATATCCGCCCGGCATGGCCCAGCCGCGCCTGCAGCGCCAGACGATGAATTGCGCGCTGGCGGAATTCGCCGATCCGAGCATCGGTAGACTCAGGACCCAGTTCGCCTCCACGGTATTCATGCCCTGGCGGGCGTGGATGAACATGGGCGACCGCCCCGGTCACCTGATCTGGCACGCCGCGGGCCTCAAGCTGGACTCGGTGGAATCGCTTCCGCCGGTGTATCGCGCGCGCCTGGAGACCGAATATCCCGACAAGCTGACGGCGTGCCCCGAGTAGCGCGGATACTGGGGTTATTGGGCCCAGGGGTTGACGGGGGCGCCGGATTGCAGGGCGCGAATTTCATCGAGGTCGGCTGGGGGGCGCAGCCACATGGGCATCTCTTCCCGGGCCCAGGCCAGCAATGCCGGCGGAAATTCCTGCTCGCTCTCGACTCGCCAGGAAAGCAGATGATAGATGGCCTTGCCTTTTCCGGCGAACGGCGGCAGCGCGCCGTAGCGCTGCCAGCTCAGCTGATGAGGCTCATCGACCTTGTCGGCGGAGTGGAGGAAGAAGTCGTAGTTCTCCCAGGCCTGGTAGCGAGTGCCCTGCGGCAATGGAAAGTCCAGGAAAACCGAAGCCGTAACGGACAGCGTGCTCCGGCCCAGCCTCCGCACCCGCATGCCCTCCTGAGACTCGATGAACTGAACCTGTTCGCCCACTCCCTGTTCCACGTCCCCGTGAATCTTTCCGTCCTTCATGCGGTAGGTGATCATCTGGTAGGGATAGGCGATGGGCACTACCGGCTGTCCCTGGTACTCCGTGAGTATCTCGCCGGTTACGGGGTCGGTGTAGGTAAAGGTCTTGCGGGTCAGATGAATGGCCCGGTCGCTGGCGTCCTCCGGCCAGATCACTGTGGAGGCGTCGAAGCCGATCATTCCGAGCAGCTTCTCGCCGGACGGATAGGCGTAAACGCCGCCTTCGGCAATCCAGTAGACCGGCTCGCCGGTGCCCGCCCGTCCGTCCACCCAGATCCGAAGTTCCTCCGGCACCCGACCCCGTGTTCCCGCAGATTCGGAAACCGCATCTGTTGCCGCGAACATCGTTGCGGCGGCACCAATCAAAAGTGCAGTGAATGTTCGCATTTCGCTTTTTTCTCCTCAAAGGCAGCGTTTTCGTACAGTCGCAAGCATAGGCCATATTCGGTCCGATTCAGCACGATTTCATCGGCCGGAATTTTTCGGGCGCGGGTACAATGGCCACCCCGTTAGCGGGTTAGCGGGTTAGCGCGGAGGTCCCATGTCCGAGTATCGGCCGCCTGTCGATGAAATGTTGTTCATTCTGGATTCCGTAGCCGGAATGGGCGCGGTCGCCCGGCTCCCCGGATGCGGGATGGTCACCGGGGAACTCGCGCGCTCGGTGATGGACGAAGCCGGTGAACTGGCCTCGAATGTGCTCGCTCCGCTCAATGTCGCGGGAGACCAGGCGGGCGCTGACGTTCGCGACGGGCAGGTTCATGTCCCCGAGAGCTTCCGCCAGGCCTATGAGGCGTTCGTGGAAGGGGGCTGGGGCGGAATTTCGGCACCGGAGGACTATGGCGGCCAGGGTTTGCCGCTGGTTCTGTCGATGCCCGTGCAGGAGATGTGGCAGTCCGCGAATCTGGCCTGGTCGCTGTGTCCGCTATTGAGCCAGGGAGCGCTGCACGCCTTGCAGTTGCATGCCAGCGAGGAATTGCGGCAGAAATTCCTGCCGCGCCTGGTGAGCGGGGAGTGGACCGGCACCATGAATCTCACCGAACCGCAGGCGGGTTCCGACCTGGGGCTGGTGCGATGTCAGGCCCGCCCGGAAAACGGCCACTATCGCATTACCGGCCAGAAAATTTTCATCACCTTCGGCGACCACGACATGGCGGGGAACATTTTGCACATGGTGCTGGCCCGTCTGCCGGACGCGCCCGCCGGCACCCGCGGGCTGTCGTTGTTCCTGGTGCCGAAGCGAGTCCCCGACGCCAACGGAGCGCCCGGTTCGCTGAACAACGTGCGCCCGGTGTCGGTGGAGCACAAGCTCGGCCTGCACGCCAGCCCAACCTGCGTAATGAGCTACGAGGACGCCCTGGGTTACCTGGTGGGCCAGGAGAACCAGGGGCTGCCGCATATGTTCGCGATGATGAACGATGCCCGCGTGTCGGTGGGGCTGCAGGGTGTGGCGATATCCGAGCGGGCCTATCAGCAGGCTCTGGATTTCGCCGCTAATCGCATGCAGGGCAAGGTTCCGGGCGGCAAGGAAACCGTGCCCATACTGCGGCATCCGGATGTGCGCCGCATGCTGATGGAAATGAAGTCCAAGATCTTCGCGATGCGGGCCTTGACCTACATGGCGGCCATGCACACCGATTTCGCCCGCCGTCATCCCGATGAGGCCCAGCGGGCCTTTCATCAGCGGCGGCTGGACCTGCTCACGCCCATCGTCAAGGGCTGGAACTGCGAGCTCGGTATCGAGCTCACTTCCCTGGGGATTCAGATCCATGGGGGGATGGGTTACGTGGAGGAAACCGGCGCGGCTCAGCACTATCGCGATGCTCGCATCACCACGATATACGAGGGAACGTCCGGCATCCAGGCCGGCGACCTGGTAGGCCGCAAGATGATCCGGGACCGGGGCGCAGCGCTCAAGGAACTGCTTGAGGAAATCGCCGAAACCTCGGGTCAACTGGGCGCGCTTGCCGATGAGGACCAGGTAGTGGCCGCAGAGCTGAAGGAAGGGCTTGAGGAAGCCACCTCGGTCATTGAATGGTTCTTCGCGGAATTGGAAACGCAGCGGGACCTGGCAGGGTCGGCAGCCTTCAACCTGATGATGATGCTGGGGTATTTGTGCGGCGGCTGGCTGCATGCTCGCGCCGCTCTCGCGGCAGCCGGCGTTGGCGAGGGCTCCGGCGCCGGGGTTGGCGAGGCCTTCGCAGACGGGGCCGCCCAGGGTTCCGCATCCACCCGGGGCTCCGGGGCCGCCCAGGGCTCCGCAGCCGAAGCGCGGCGCGTAAGCGCGCGTTTTTACGCCGAGAATTTCATGCCCGAGGTGGGCGCGCGGGCGCGTCGGATTCGTTCCGGCTCTGCCAGCACCATGGCGCTCAGCCCCGAGCAGTTCTGACATGCGCTTCGCCACCCGGCAGATTCACGCAGGCGCCGAACCCGATCCGGTAACCGGCTCGGTGCTGCCGCCCATCTACCAGTCCACCACCTTTGCCCAGCCATCGGTGGACGAGTACATGGCCAAGGGTTATTCGTATTCGCGCAGCGGAAATCCCACCGTAAGGGCCCTGGAGAAACGGCTTGCGGGACTGGAAGACGGAGCGGATTGCAGTTGTTACTCCACCGGCATGGCCGCCATCAGCGCGGTGCTGCACGCTTTCATGAACGTCGGCGATCATGCCCTGGTGTCGCAAGTCGCCTACGGCGGGACCTACCGCCTGTGCACGCAGGTCTTTGCCCGTTTCGGCGCGCGCTTTACCTTCGTGGACACTTCGGACCCGGATGCGGTGCGTGCCGCGCTCACGCCTCAAACCCGGCTGCTGCTGACCGAAACGCCGGCCAATCCCACTCTGGCTCTCAGCGACCTTGCTGCGCTTTCCGGCATCGCACGCGACAAAGGCCTGGTGCACGTGGTGGACAACACCTTCCTTTCTCCGTACTACCAGCAACCGCTGGCGCTGGGCGCGGACATCTCGCTGCACAGCACCACCAAGTACCTGGACGGGCACAACGCAACGGTGGGCGGCGCGGTGGTCGCGGCGAGCGCCGAAATCGACGAAAAGGTGCGGTTCGTTCAGAACGCTACTGGCAGCATCATGTCGCCGATGGTGGCCTGGCTGACGCTGCAGGGCGTCAAGACGCTTTCCGTGCGCATGGACAGGCAGTCGGCCAGCGCCATGGCCATCGCGCAATACTTGAGCGGACACCCGGCCGTGGGCGAAGTCTGCTACCCGGGCCTGGAGACCTTCCCCCAGCATGACCTGGCGAAGCGGCAGGCCAGCGGCTTTGGCGCCATGCTCTGGTGCGAATTGAAAGGCGGGCTTGAGACCGGCAAGAACCTCATGGACCGGGTTCAGCTCTGGACGCTGGCGGAAAACCTCGGCGCCGTGGAATCCTTGATTACGCATCCCGCCACCATGACCCACGCCGATGTCGAGCCCGAAGAGCGCCGCCGCGTAGGCTTGAGCGACGGGCTGGTGCGCCTGTCGGTAGGGCTGGAAGACCCCGATGACCTGATCGAGGCGCTGGACGCCGCCCTGTAACTTGCCGCCCGCCCCGAGCGTTGCCGCTCGCCCTGTGACTCACCGGTCGCTGTTTGACTTACCGGCCGCCCTGTGACTTTCCGCCCGGCCTGGGCTCGCCGGCCGCACTATAATCCGCAAGGCGTTGGGGAGATGGTGCCTTGCTGCAAGCCACGAATCTGAGGAAGCGTTACGGCGAGATAGAGGCCCTCAAGGGGCTGGACATGACCGTGGAGAGCGGCGACATCTACTGCCTGCTCGGCGCCAACGGAGCGGGCAAGACCACCACCATCAGCCTTTTCCTCAACTTTATCCAGCCCGATGGAGGAAGCGCCACCGTTTGTGGCCTGGACGTTACCCGGGAGCCGTTGGAGACCAAGAAGCTGCTCGCCTACATTCCCGAGCAGGTGATGCTGTACGGCAATCTGACTGCCTTGGAGAACCTGCGTTATTTCGCGCAACTGGGCGGTCACGACTATTCCCGGGAAGAATATCGCGCATTTCTGCACCGGGTGGGCCTGCAGCCCGAAGCGGTGGACCGGCGCGTCAAGACCTACTCCAAGGGTATGCGCCAGAAGGTTGGCGTGGCGATCGCGCTTGCCAAGCAGGCCCAGGCGCTGCTGCTCGACGAGCCGACCGCGGGCTTGGATCCCAAGGCCAGCAACGAATTCTCGGAATTGTTGCTGAAGCTGAAGTCCGGCGCCGCCGCCATCCTGATGGCCACGCACGACCTTTTCCGGGCCAAGGAAACGGGTACCCGCATCGGAATCATGCGAGAAGGGCGCCTGGTGGACGAACTGAGCACCGGCGAGGTTACGCACGCCGACGTGGAGAATATCTATCTTAAGCACATGCACGCCGGCGGACACTACGCGCAGGAGGACGCCAGTTCCGCCTGAATCGGAGGTAAAGACCATGATTGCTGCCATAGCACGCAAGGAATTCTCGGAGATCGTGCGCGACGGACGGTTCAAATGGACCGCCGGCATCATGGCGCTGCTGCTGCTCACGGCAATGGCGGCCGGTTATCAGAAGTACAGCGCCTACATGGACATGCAGCGCCTGTCGCAGGATCAGACCAACGCCCAGTGGCTGAACCAGGGCGACAAGAACCCGCACGCCGGAGCGCACTACGGCAACTATGCCTTCAAGCCGGCGGGCCCGCTGGCCTTCTTCGACAATGGCATTAACAACTATGTCGGCGTCGCCTTGTTCATGGAAGCGCACAAGCAGCATTTCGCCACCGGCCGGCCGGCCAGCGACCAGAGTTCCATAGGACGCTTCGGCGACCTCAGCGGCGCCATGATCCTGCAGCTTCTGATGCCGCTACTGATCATCTTTCTCGGCTTTACGGCGTTTTCGGGCGAGCGGGAGAGCGGCACGCTGCGACAGGTACTGAGCATGGGCGTGAGCAACCGGCAACTGCTGTGGGGCAAGGCGCTGGGGATCGGCAGCGTGATCGTTCTGATAGTGGGTCTTTGCGTGGCGGCCGGAGGCCTGGCGTTATCGCTCACCGATCTGTCGATGGAAAACGAGTCGCTGGGCGCGCGGGTTACGCTGATGGCGCTTTCCTACGCGCTGTATGGGGCCATCTTCCTGTTCCTTACGCTGGCGGTGTCCGCCTGGGCGAAGAACGCGCGCACGGCGCTGATGGTTCTGATTGGATTCTGGGCGTTCGCAGCCTTCCTGGCGCCCAAGGCGGCGGTCGAAATTTCCAAGGTGGTTCATCCCACGCCGGCTTTCGGCAAATGGATGGCGGACATGCGTTCGCATCAGATGCGCGGAATCGACGGCGTGCCTCCCTTCGTTCGGTTCGAGCAGGAGTCCAAGGCCTTGTTTGCCGAGTATGGAGCGGAATCCGTCGCCGAACTTCCGGTATACGTGGGGGCGCTGCGTCTGCAGAAATTCGAGGAATACGATTTCCCCGTATTTGAACAGCATTACGGCCAACTGCGGGATTCGTACACCAGCCAGAGGCGGCTGCAGGACCGGATCGGCGTCGTGGCGCCCACGCTGCCGCTGCGCGCGCTGTCCATGGCCCTGGCGGGCACCGACCTGATCCGGCATGTCGATTTTGCCGATGCGGCCGAAGCGTACCGCCGGGACATGGTGTTCAAGGTTAACGACTACCTCGGCAAGGCCGCGGTGAGCTTGAATACCGGTTACGGCGGCGGCAACGTGCTGGTCGCGGATGAGGCGGTGTTCGCGATGGTGCCGCCATTCAAGTTTGAATCGCAGGGGCTTGGCGCAACCCTGGCCGAGCACGCCGGCAACTTCATCGGACTCGTGCTATGGCTGGCTGCGGCGTTGGGGCTGGCGCTCTGGTCCGTGCGGCGCCTTAAGGCGGAGGAAAACGGATGAAACGCATCATTATTTCGCACGAGGCCCGGCAACTCTTTCGATCCGGCGCCTTCCGCGCGCTTCTGCTGCTGGTAGCGGGGGCGATCGCCTTCGCCGCCTGGTCGGGCCAGCGGTCCATCGACCGTCAGATTGACGGGGCAAACGCGGCTACGGCGTTCGAGGACGGACGCCGGGCAACGATGCGGGAGGGGACCGAGCGATATCAGGCGCGGGTCCTGGCGGAAGGCGGAGAGTATGAGTTCGCATCGGCCCAGCACGCCCCGGGCGCGGGTCCGCCGCAGGGCACCAACGCAGGAGTTGTTGGGTCCACAACCGCGAAATACCTCACGCTGCCGCCAACCGGGTTGGCCTCCTTTTCGGTCGGCCAGAGCGACATTCAGCTCAGTTATGTTCCGGTGTCGATGAACCCCACCATGGACATCACGAAGAACAACGAAATCGAGAACCCGGTCAATCTCATGACGGGCTCGTTCGATATCGCGTTCGTTGTTATTTTCCTGCTGCCGATATTCATTCTTGCGATCAGCTACGACCTGCTTTCCAGCGAGAAGGAGAGAGGCACGCTGGCGATGATCCTGGCTCACCCGATATCGCTGAAGGAACTGATGGCCTCGAAGATCATTGCGCGCGCCGGAGTTCTGCTCGCCGGCGTTCTGACGCTGGGGATCGTTGCTCTGCTTGCGGTGGGCACAAATCTCGACCAGGCCGACACCTGGGCGCGCTTCGGGTTGTGGATGGCCGCGACCTTGCTGTACGCGCTGTTCTGGTTCGCTATGTCCGTGCTGGTTAACGTGTACGGCAAGAATTCGGCAGCCAACGGCATTGCGCTGGCCGGCACCTGGCTGGCGCTGGTGGTGGTTGTGCCCACGCTGGTCAGCCTGCTCGCAACCAGCCTTTATCCAGCGCCGTCGCGCATGGAGCTCACCACCGCGGCGCGGCAGGCTCAGACGGAAGCCGAGAGCACCTACATGGAGCGGCTCAGCGAGTTCTACTACGACCATCTCGAGTTCGTGCCCGAAGGCGACGAGAGGGCGATGGACTTTCTGACCGTGGCGATGTCCAACCGTAACGCCATCGAGAAAGCCGTGCGGCCCCTGTACGACGAATTCCAGCGGCAACTGAACCGTCAGGAGAGCCTGGTGCAGCGGTTCCAGTTCATTTCTCCGGCGATCATGATGCAGTTGGCGCTGAACGAGATATCCGGGACCAGCGCAGATCGCTACGAGCACTTTCTGAACCAGGCTTACGATTTCCGGGGAGAGTGGAACGAATTCTTCACGGTGAAGTTCCTTCAGCGCAGCCCGCTGACACCCTCGGACTACGATCAGTTTCCGGCTTTCGAGTACCGCGAGGAGCCATTCGGCACGGTGCTGATGCGTCTGGTTCCGTCGTTGCTGGGAATACTGGTGTTGCTTGTTGGCGCGATTCTGATTCCGTTTCTTGGGCTGCGGCGTTATCAGGTTGCGACGTCGTAAGCCGGCATATGCGTTCGCCGGTGCGCTATCGCGTTGGTTCTTCCGCCCCTCGTCCCGCTCCCTCGCCTTTCGGGAGACGCATGAATCCATCCATGGAGCTTGGTTCCGGCATCCTGCCTTCAACACTCCCGCAAGGCGAGGGGGCGCGGGACGAGGGGCGGAAGAACCAACGCGATAGCGCACAAACCGGGGCATTTGGGGGCACCTGCCGAGTAGCCCGGAACTCGCCTTCAGGCAAGAGGCGGGCTATAGGCGCAATAGCAATAGCTTTCGCGAGCGCCTCCGGGCTTCGAATGCCGGCTCAGAAGTTGTAGCGCAGGCTGATGGCCGCAAAGCTGTCGCGCCGGGTGTAGTAGTGGATGTCGCGCTCGTCGATTTCGAGCACCGCGGCTACCTCCGCATCCAGCGACCAGTGATCGGACAGGCGGCGCTCCAGCAGCAAGGCCATCGCGTTGGTGTTCCGCCCGCCCACATCCATGATCAGGCTCAAGCTGACGCGGGTGTCTTGCACGTCATTGAGAGCCAACTGGGCAGCTACCGCAAGCTCATTCTCGAACACGCCGGGCGATCGCGCGGGCGTTGCGTAGTCTCCCCGATCGTCGTAGTGCCACTCGCTGATCAGCGTCAGATCGGCGGCGGAGTCGAACAACGAATACAGCGCATATTCCACGCCGGTGGAGAACGCCAGGTAGTTCTCTTCCACGCCCAGCAGATTGGCGGCGCCGGAACGTTGTATCGCCTCCGCCTTGAGCAGCCAGGGCCCGAGCGTGAACTGCATGTCCAGGCCGAACTGACGGATCTGTTCGTAGTACTGAAGGAACTTCAGTTTGCCGTCGCTCCCGAATTCAGGCACGCCGCGGGGCTCCCGGCTGGTGCCGTCGAACACGCTCAGCCCCAGATCCAGGGCGCCGAAGTTCTGACTGTAACGGGCGGCCAGATCCGTGTGCCATCGGCCGGCGCTGCTTTCGTACTGCACATTGTCCTCTTCCAGCAGAAACGGCAGGCGCAGGCGGCCGTGGCGTCCGGGAAAAGTTCGCGGGCGGTGCCCCGGAAGGCCGAAAAGCTCCAGGATTCCCCAATCCCCGGAAAGCGTGAAATGGGCCATGAATTGTCCCAGCCTCTCGTCGCCGCCGGGGTGCTCCACAGCATCGACCTGGTTGATGATGTCAACCAGCCGCTGTGCCTCCAGAACCCCCCAGAAAACCCGATCGAAGCCCAGCCGCAGTTCCCAGCCATTGTCGCCCGCATCGCCGTACAACATCAGGTAGGCTTCGCGCAGATCGGCGTGCGTGCGCCGCGAATCCGCGGCGTCCAGGCGAAAGAACGGCTTGATGGTAATGCTTCTGCCCTGCGTGTCCTCGATATAGAACTCCGGTTCCAGAAAAAAACCGCTGGCATGATCGCGCTGGCTCGGGTGCAGGGCAGTGTCCGGATACCAGCGGCTTTCCAGGTTGATGGCGCCGGAAAATTCGGAGAAAGCGATTTCCGCTGCCGCCAGCGCCGGCAGCGCGAGCGTCCCTGCAAGCAGGACAGCGCCAATGGCCTTGCGCTTGAGGAGGAGGATAGGGGATCGGGGCAAGCTGCCGGGGCAGGCGCGCCTTTTCGTACGCCTCTTAGCGCGCCACACGGAATGCATGGCGGATCCATACGGCGCGCTTTCGGCAAAACGCGGCGACTTGCGGCATTCGTGTTCCAGGTATTCGTGTTCCATTGAGCTGCTCATGCGCACGCAAATTGTATCGCTCCTGCGTTTGCCATCTGGCGAGGGACTGCCTGACCATTGCGGAAATAAATGAAGGCGCTCCTTGCTTTTGGGCAGTATTCTTTAGAATCTGCTATTATCCTTCCAAAGCGCCAATCGCGGACCATGATGTTCCCGGTGGCTAGTTAACCGGTACGATGAAGTCAGATATGCAACATCCCGACAAAGGACTGATTCTCGACCCGCCGACGGCGTTTGCGAACACTTACCCCAGAGCACGCGCCGTAGACGCTGCAGTCGCCGACAACTATATACGGCACACGCGGGTCGGCGACCCGGAACTGGACCGGGTAATGGAGGAGCTTGCTGATTTCCCGACGCGGGACCTGCACAGGTTCGTGCAAGCCGGTATAGAGCAAGAAGACAAGATCAAGCAAGCGCCGAAGGTCCTGCGTGATTTCTTCGACAATCTGGACGAACCGGACTGGCTCGACTACGACAAGTTCCTTCCCGGAATGCGCGCGCTCCATTCGAATACCGACGATACGATCGTCGCGTTCCTTTGCGGAGTGCTGGTGGAAGGTTTTACTACGCTCATCCGGAAGTCCTTCGTCGTTACCAGCCGGGTTTTGCTCGAGCCGACCCAACGACGCCAAAAGCAGAATATCCGTCAGTTGCTGGAAATATTCCTGCCTGACGGCTTGAAACGCTACGGCGACGGTTACAAGCTGTCCCTGAGAGTTCGTATCGTTCATTCCCGGATCAGGCAGCTTATTGCGCATTCCGAGGATTGGGACGAGGAAGCCTGGGGCGTTCCGGTATCGGCGGCGCATCTCGGCTATGCCATTGCGGTGTTTTCCGTGGGACTCATGGAGTATTCGGTGCGCACGGGGGCGAAGTACTCTCAGGAAGAAAAAGACAGCGTCGTCGACGTTTGGCGCTACGCGGGCTATGTCATGGGGATTCCCGAGTCCATCCTCTATTCCACTCCGCAGGAAGCGGCGCACTTGCGAAAGATCGTCCTGCTCGCCGAGCCTCCCATGGACGAGGATTCGGTCACCATGGCGCACGGTTGGCTCGGGTCCGCCCCGGCGACGGGCGGTGTGAAAGAACCGAAGGAAGCGGAGGAACTGACCGCCCTGGTTTTCCAGATTTCCCGGGCATTGATGGGAAACAAGCGGGCCAACGCGTTGAAATTTCCGCGGGATAATATGGCGATATTGGGAGGCAGTGGAATACTTTTTCTGTACCGCTTTAAGCAATACTTGAAGAAAAAGTTCATCGGAGTGCAGACCGTCAAGCTGGGCAATTTTTCTCAGTTCATTGCAGCTTCCGCATACGATGAGAGGTTGACCTACAAGTTGCCTGATCATGTGAATCAGGGGAAGACGAGTTGGTGGTGAGTCGGGCAAGCTCACGCCGTTTCCCGCGGGTTGCCAGGGCGCCGAGGCTGTCGCCTTCGTCGTTGGCTGAACAACCCGGGTGAGGATCCAATTGCGGCTCGATAACTACACGCATTTCCTGTTCCGCTTTCGCTGGCTGGCGGTAGCGCTTTCCCTGCTGGTCACGCTTGGCCTGGGAGCGGGGCTGGAGCGGATCACCGTCGAGAACAACTACCGAATCCTGTTCAACGAGGACGACCCGCGCCTGATCGCGCTCGACACGCTCGAAGAGTCATTCAGCAAGTCCAACGCCGTGCTGATCGCGGTTACGCCGGTTGACGGCACCGTGTTCACGCGCGACGGGCTCGCCGCTGTTCACGCCCTTACGGAGGCGGCGTGGACCACCCCGTACGCGAGCCGCGTCGACTCGCTCACGAACTACGATCACAGCGAGGCCGACGGCGACGACCTGATTGTGGGGCCGCTTGTCGAAGATCCGGCCACGCTGAGCGACGCCGATCTGGCGCGAATCGAGGACATCGCGCGCAACACGGTGGATCTGGTCGGCAACCTGGTGTCGCGCGATGGAAGCACGGCCGGGATCGTGGTCAACTTCGTCACGCCCGACGAGTCGGAACAGACGCTTGCCGAAATCACGGCCTACCTCAATTCGCTCCTTGACGAGGGGCGCGCCAGCTACCCGGGCACCGCCTATCGCATGACGGGCTACGTGGTGGTCAACCAGGCCATGGGCGAAGCCACGCAGCGCGACTCCGAGACGCTGGTGCCGTTGGTGTTTGTGGGCATCCTGGTTCTTACCGCGGTGTTTCTGCGTTCCGCATTCGCCACCATCGCGGTCATCTCGGTTGTTATCGTAACCGTGGCGTCCGCCATGGGGTTCGTGGGCTGGACCGGCATGGTGATGTCGCCCGCCAACCCGGGCATACCGATCATCATCATGGTGATCGCCATCGCCGATTCCATCCACATCGCCTCCAACGCCCTGTTGGCCATGCGTGACGGCATGGCCAGGAAGGAGGCGATTGTCCAGTCGATGCGCATCAACGCGTGGCCGGTATTCCTGACGTCGCTGACCACGGCCATCGGCTTTTTGAGCCTGAATGCATCGGATGCGCCGCCGTTTCAGGTCATGGGCAATGCCGTCGCCTTCGGTATCCTGTGCGCGTTTACTTTCTCGCTGGTTCTGCTGCCGGCGCTGCTTTTCATCCTACCCGTCCGCGCCGCGCAGTCGCGCAAGCGCGGCTTCTTCGGCAAGCTTGTGGATTCCATCTTCGCGCGGCTCGGGATGGAGAGCGGCTTCTTCGACCGGCTTGCGGATTTCGTGCTCGCGCGGCGCCGTGCCATGCTGGTGTCCTTCGTGGCCCTCACGGTTGTGGTGGCTGCCGGCATTCCCCGTATCGAACTTGGCGACAACCTGACGCGATTCTTCGACGAGAGCTTCCAGATCCGGCTCGACTCGGACTTCATCGGCGAGAACCTGACCGGCATCGACAAGCTTGAATACTCCCTGGATTCCGGGAGCGAAGACGGCATAACCGATCCCGGATATCTGCGCAAGGTCGATGCCTTCGCCGAATGGCTGCGGCAGCAGCCCAACGTCAGCTATGTGCAGGCCTTGTCGGATGTCATGAAACGGCTCAACCGCAACATGCATGAGGACGACCCGGACTATTATCGGCTGCCCGACAATCCGGAACTGGCGGCGCAATACCTGCTGCTTTACGAGTTGTCCCTGCCGTTCGGTCGGGACCTCAACGACCGCCTGGACGTGAGCAAGTCCGCCACGCGCCTGTCCGTGAACATCGAGAACGCGACCTCCCGGGACTTGCGCAATTTCGACAGCCGGACGCAGGCCTGGCTGAGCGAAAATGCGCCGGAATTCACGCAGCAGGCCACCGGCTTGAGCGCCATCGTGGCGTACATGACGGAACAGAACATCGACAGCATGCTCGTTGGCACCCTCATTGCCATGGTCCTCGTTTCGTTGATCCTGGTGTGGGCGCTGAAGAACATCCGCATCGGCATTCTGAGCCTGCTGCCGAACATCGTTCCGATACTCCTGACCTTCGGCCTGTGGGGCCATTTCGTCGGCCAGATCGGGCTCGTGTCCACCGTTGTGCTTTCCATCGTCTTCGGCATCGTCGTGGACGACACGATCCACTTCCTGAGCAAGTATCTGAGAGGCCGCGGCAATGGGCTCGCGCCTCCGGAGGCCGTGCGCTACGCTTTCCGCACGGTGGGCCACGCCCTGTTCACGACCACGACGGTGCTGGGAGTGGGCTTCATGGCCCTGTTCTTCTCGGGATTCGAGCTTACCTGGGTGCTTGGCGTGCTCGTAACCATCACGCTGTTTTGCGCATTGGCCACCGATTTTCTGCTGCTCCCGGTTTTGCTGCTCGCCATTGATCGAAAGGGCTGACACGGACCGATGAGCCGGGTGTAACCAGATTGGGAGAATGACATGAGCACGGGTACAGTTGTCATCGTTGGCGGCGGAACCTCCGGACTGAGCGCCGCCTATACGCTCAAGAAACACGGCATCCGGCCCATCGTGCTCGAAGCGAACGACCGGGTTGGCGGCCGGATGGGCGGAGACCGGGTGGATGGCTTTTGCCTGGACGAAGGCGCGGACTTCCTGACCCCGTCGCACGATGTCGCCCGCCGCTTTTGCGGCGAGTTGGGCCTGAATCTGATCCCGTGGCGACTGAATCTCGCCTGGTACAGAAAAGGCCGCTTCATCCTGACCCGGCCGATCCTTTCCCCTCTCGATGTGCTGCGGAACATTCCGGCGTACTGGACTTTGGGCATGTTGTCGCCCGGAGGAATGTCCACCATGCGCAAGCTGGGCAAGATGGTCAAGCAAAATCCGGAGCATCTGAGTTTCGGCAGCACCTCGCGGGTCGCCGAGCTTGACGGGGACGACAGCATCCTCGATTACCTGGACCAGATCGGCGCGCCCAAAGACATGCGGGTCATGCTGGGTGGCTTCCTCGAGATGACGATGAGCGATCTCGACGAGATGGGCGCCGCCTATGCGATGACCTATTTCGCGCAGATCATCATGCGGGCGCCGGAGTTGGCCGTGCCGGAGAAAGGCCTCGGCGAAATGACCCACGCCCTGGCCGCGGCTTGCGATGCCGACATCCGCGTCTCGACGCCGGTGGAGCATGTGGCGATCGAGGACGGAGCCGTAAGCGGCGTCGTGGCGAATGGTGAGCGGATCGAAGCCGACGCGGTGATCTGCGCCACATCAGCCACCAAGGCGCTGGACATCCTTCCCGGATTGCCCGATGAGGTGCGCGGCGCGCTTGGCCAGGTCCGTTATTCGCGCGGATGCCGCGTGGTTATCGGTCTGGACCACCCGCCGCTTCCCCCCGGGATACAGGGCGTCCTGTATCCCGAGGACGAGACGCCGCTGATCGTGGACCGGTCCATCACCTTGCCTGCCTGCGTGCCGCCGGGCAAGAGCACGCTTGATCTGCTGGTCGGCCGCGAGCGCGCTGCGCAACTGTTTCCGCTGGACGACGACGAGATCAAACACCAGCTTCTGTCCGAGGCGCGCCCCATGGCGCCGCCCGGCTCGAACCTTCCGGGCGACGATGATGGATTGTTCACGCGCGTGTACCGTTGGCGGGAAGCCGTCTGCACCGGAGCGCCCGGCAGCCTGAAGGCGATCGCGGACATGCGCCGCGCGCGGCAGGAAAGCGGCAGTGTCGCCAACCTGTTCCTGGCCGGCGACTACACGCGCATGCCTTCCCTCAACGGCGCTCTGGCCAGTGGCGTCGATGCCGCCGACGAGGTTGCGGCCTTCCTCGCGTCTCGTTCTGCCTGACAGACCACAGGCGGGGTTTCCTCATAGGGTTAAGGACCATGAAAGCTTCATTCATCACGCTGATTCTTCGCTCGAAACTCGCCGCCGCATGGCTGTTTCCGCTGCTGGCGCTGCCGACGCTGCTGGCGCCGCTGCATTCCGGCGTGGCGCAGGAGGATTCCGCAGCGCAGGCGGAAGGCTTGCGCATTGCCGAGGAAGCCTCGCAGCGCGGCAAGGGATTCGGGAATTTTTCTGCGAAAATCGTAATGACGCTTCGCCAGAAGGGCGGCAGGGAGAGCGTTCGGGCGATGCGGACCAAAGTGCTGGAGGTGGAAGGCGATGGCAATCGCAGCATCTTCGTGTTCGATCAGCCGCGCGATGTGAGGGGTACCGCGCTGCTGATCCATGCGCACCCCGATGACGCAAACGAGCAATGGCTGTTTCTCCCGGCGCTGTCGCGAGTCAAGCGAATCAGTTCATCGAACCGATCCGGGTCGTTCATGGCCAGCGAGTTCTCCTACGAGGACCTGGGGGAGCCGGAAGTCCCCAAGTACACCTATCGATACCTGCGCGATGAACCTTGCGGCGAATTGTCCTGCACGGTGACGGAATGGATTCCGGTGGAGAGGGAATCGGGTTACACCCGCCAGGAGGTATGGCACGACAAGGACGAATACCGCATCATGAAGGTGCAGTACTACGATCGCAAGAAGTCGCATCTCAAGACGCTGGAAATGTCGGACTACCAGAAATATGCGGGCAGTTTCTGGCAGGCGGGCACCATGGACATGCAGAACCACCAGACGGGCAAGAGCACCACAATGCAGTGGTCCGAATTTGTCTACGGCGGGGATCTCAACGAGAACGACTTTACGCAGACGGGGCTGCGAAGAGTGCGGTAGATACGGCGCGGCGACGATCCCTGCGGCGGGTGCTTCCGTGCGCTCGCATTGCTCCCTGCGCTCCTCGCCCCCCGCATTGCGGGAGACGCATGAATACATCCCTGTAGCTTGGTTTCGGCATCCTGCCTCCAACACTCCCGCAATGCGGGGGGGCGAGGAGCGCAGGGAGCAATGCGAGCGCACACCGGCGCGGGGCGTCGGGGACAGAAGGGCGTTGGGGGTGGGAGAGGGCCGGGGGTGTGGGGGTTTGGGGAATGGTGGGCTTTGTGGCCGGACGGTGAATGGGCGAATCAGAAGAGGCCGTGGCGGATGGCTAGCCAGAGTTTGCGGGCCTTGCTGACTGAAACTGGGGCGGCAAGTTTTTCCCAGCCGCGTTTCTCCAGGCGGTCGAAGGTTTCCCGGTAAACCTTCATCATGATTACGGCAGGCTGCATGAGCCGCCCGCGGATTCCCGAAAGCAGCGCGTCGGCCTCTCCATAGAATTCGTGCGCCATTTTGGCCATGTCCAGGCAGGATTGGGCGAAAGCCGGATGGGTAATGATGCGATCGAGAGATTTTTCTCCGATGCCGTTTTCCCGCAGAATGTCCAGGGGCACATAGAGACGCTGAATCTTGGCGTCTTCCGATACGTCTCGCAGGATGTTGGTAAGTTGCAGCGCGTTGCCGAGCGCCACGGCAATTCGGGGAGCGGGTTTCCGGGTCATTCCGAAGGCGTGAATCGACAGCATTCCCACAGCGCCGGCCACCTTTCTGCAATAGCCCAGCAAGTCCCCCACGCTTTCCATGCGCACCGTAGGCGGCGCGTCGATTTCCATGCCGTCGATTACCGCCAGTAACTCCTCCTGCGGCAAATCGAAGCGATCCACCGACTCCAGCAGCGCTCGCGTAACCGGCCATTCCGGCTTGCCGTCGTAGAGCCGCCCGATTTCTTCCCGCCAGCCGTCAAGCGCTCGCAATTTGGCGTCGGTTTCCCCGGGTTCGTCGGCGATGTCATCCACTTCGCGACAGAATGCGTAGATGGAATAAATTGCGTCGCGCCGTTCCTGCGAAAGGAGGCGCATGGCCCAGTAAAAGGAAGTGCCCGATTGCCGAACCACCTTGTACACATACTCCCGCGGGTCCACATCCAGATCCAGCGAAGCCGGATTGCTCCGGACCTCGGCGACGGAATCCGGCAGTATCAGGTTGGTGGACTTTTCGCTTGTCATCGTTACGCCGCCACGGGCCCAGGGAGGCTTCGGGTAAGCAGTCGGAACAGGATTTTCAGGGCCGTATTGGAGCGAGCCAGGGCGCTGGTGATGATTGCCACGGCCCACACATTGCGACGCGAAATCTTCACTTCCTGCCCGCTGGAGAAGGACGGCATGCGGTGGATGCGCCGCAGGGTCAGCACCGCAATGCCGAGCGGCCACAGGCAGGAACGGCGGATTCCGGTTTCGCGGCCGGGGATCATCGTGGTGTAGCGTAGCGCATTGCACAGATGATAGTGGGTGATGGCCACGATTCTGTGCAGCCCTTCCACGAATCCGGGCGCGGCTTGGCCCGGCGACAGGGAGCTCAGTTCGCAGCCGCTGGCGCCGAACACGTCCCGAGGCAGCCAGCAGGCGCCGCGGCGCTGATCTTCCCACATGTCCTTGAGGATATTGATCATCTGCAAGCCCTGGCCGAAGGAAACCGACAGCGCCACCAGTTCGTCGCGCTGCCTGCCCATCCTATTACAGTAATCGCAGAACAGCGTGGTGAGCGTCTCGCCCACGATTCCGGCCACGTGATAGCAATACTGGTTCATCCGCCGCACATCGGCCAGCCCCTCGGCATTGGCGTTGCGCTGAAATTCCACCATGCCCTGCGACATGATCGTTACGCAGCGCAGGATCGCATCCTGTTGCACGCGACTGAGGCGCCTCGTGATGCGTGCCACGCGCGGTGTGGCGGCAATCAGTTCCCGTTCGGCTTCGGTGGTTGCGGATGACAGCAGGGCGCCCAGCTCGCGGGCAAAGGATTCGGCGTCGCCTCGCCCGGCCACGATGCTGATGAAGCGCTCCGAGAATTCCTGTTTCCGTTCCACGGCGAGAGCCGGGTCGTCTTCGATGGTGTCGGCGATGCGACACACCAGGTAGGCGTTGCCTACGGCGTGATAGAGCGTGCCCGGCAACTGCGCGATGGTCAGCGCGAAGGTGCGGGCTACGCCTTCGAGGCGCTCCTGCTGCCAGGCAATGTCCTGCCGGGCCACTTCTTCCGCGAGGCGCGGATCAGAGGAATGTTTCGGATTCACGACAAGCAATCGGTTGAAATATGCGGGTTCCCCCTGATTGCCAGAATATTTTACCACGGCATGTTTTCTGCTCGGGTGTGAGGTGCCGGGCCTGTGTAGAGAGCACATAACTTGTCCGGTTTTAGAGCACATGAAGTGTCCGGTCGTATATCTTGCCGAAGTCTACACCCCGGCGTTCAACGCCGAGTTTCGCCGCACGCCCGCGGAGGACAAGAGCGCTTTCGTGCCGATGGCCAGCCGCGCCCTGAGCTCCTGGAGAGGGTGGCATGACGGCCTCGGCCCGCTCCCCGCTCCGGTCGCTACGCTTCCTTCACGGGGAGCGCGAACCCCTCTTGAGGGTAAACTCACAACCGGACACTTCATGTGCTCTAAAACCGGACACTTCCATTTGTCTGCAAAAGCAACAGTTCGGGCGACATCCGCCATGAATTCTCCTTGAAGCCAGCATGAGCAATAACGCGAACGCACTGATTTCGCACTCGGTGTTCCACCCGGACTGGATTGCCGGGCAGGCGGCGCGACGCTACGCATTAAGCGGCAAGGTCAAGGGCTACCTCCTGTATCGAGGTATGAACGATGTGTATCTCATCACGGACCGGGTTTGCGGAAATGCATCTGCTGGGCCTGGAGTACCTCGGCGATCAGCAGGTCTCGACCGAAGATATGGTGAATTTCATGGTCAATGTTCCCCCATTGCTTGAATTTCTTCACGATCGGCCCGAGGACGCCGGCTATTACGAAAAGCTTGCCCCACGGCTGGTCGAGCGTCTGGAAGGGCTTGCCCGAGAGGCCGTCCCGCTTGGGCTGTGCCACCGGGACTTTCATCCGAGCAACGTTCACGTGGACGAGAACGGTCAGATCACGTTGCTGGATTTCGACGCCACCGGGCACGACTTCCTGATGCAGGATGTGAAGAATTTCACCTGGGGCAACCTGTTCTATGATTTCCCGGCCGTGTACGGTGAGGCGTTCGAGCGAGGCTATGCAACGGTGCGTCCGTTTACGGCTGCGGAGCTCGAGCATTCGGAATTGTTCCTGCTGGCCAAGGCCTTTCGGCTGGTCTCGGGCATGGCGCATGCTTCCATGGCCGTCGGGCGAGGAACGCTTCGGTTTCGCAGTCTGGACTGGTTGGGCAATTACATTCGGGCTCGCGCCCGTAACGTGGAAATCCTGTGAGTTTCGGGAGAAGTGGCGTGATGAGCAATTTGGAATCGGAAAAGTGGGACGTGATCGTGGTTGGCGCTGGAACCACGGGACTGCCGGCGGCAACCACGGCAGCCGAACGGGGCGGGCGGGTGCTGCTGGTCGAAGCGGCGGACAAGCTCGGCGGAACGCTGTTGGTGAGTTCCGGGCAGATGAGCGCGGCGGGCACGCGCCTGCAAGCGGAGAAAGGCATCGAGGACTCGCCACAGCGGCACCTGGAAGAGGCGATTCGCATCAGCCGGGGAACGATCGACCCGGTGCTCGCCAGACTGAGCATATTCAACGCCGCCGAAGCCTTCGACTGGCTGATGGAGCGCGGTTTCGACATCCAGGACCAGTGCCCGTCGGTCGAAAGCGCGCATGAACGGTACGAAGTGCCTCGCTACTACTGGGGGAACGACTTCGGCCGGTCCGTTCTGGACGTGCTGGAGCCGGCGATGCGCGAGCAGGAGGCCCAGGGGCGAATCAAGGTCCTCACCGGCACGCGGGTGATCGGTTTGCTGCAGGGTCGCCAGGGCGTCGTGACCGGCGTTGAACTCGTCGATGGAGAGGGCAGGGAGGCATCGCTTGCCGGGAAAAACGTCGTGCTGGCGAGCGGCGGATACGCGGCCAACCCCAGGATGTTCAGGCGCCTTTGCGGTCGCAGGCTGTATGTGAACGCCGCTTATGAATTCGCCCAGGGCGACGGTTACGATCTTGCGGTTGCGGTGGGCGGATATCTGCGCGGGCGCGAAAAATATCTCTCGAACTTCGGTTGGCTGCTTGAAGACGGCCCGTTCCCGAAAGCCGTCCTCGGCAGAGTCAATACCTATCCCGAATCGCGTCCGCCGTGGGAGATCTACGTGAATGCCCACGGGCAGCGCTTCGTGCGGGAAGACGAGCCGAGCGTTGATGCGCGCGAACACGCGCTGCTGGAACAGCCCGAGTTGCGCTACTGGATCATTTTCGACGATCGCATCTTTCGGGAAGCGCCGCCAATGGTCTTTGAATGGTCTCGTGAACAGATGGCGGAGTCGTTCAACGCCCGCGAGGCTTTCCGCAAGGCCGACCGCCTGGAAGCGCTTGCTCAGGCCATCGGGGTGCCCGGTGACGCCCTCGCGAAGACGGTCGGGGAATTCAATGCCGGGGTCGCAGCGGGCAGCGACGGAATGGGTCGTTCCCACATGCCCGCGGCAATCGAAAAGCCGCCGTTCTACGCCATCCGCCAGCAGGGCGGTTCGATATCCTCCAGCGTGGGCGTTGCGGTCAACGACCGGCTGCAGGTCCTGCGGCCGGGCGGCGAGGCGATCCCGGGTCTCTACGCCGCGGGCGAGATCCTGGGTTCCGGGCAACTCCAGGGCAACGCCTTCGTTGGCGGGATGATGGTCATGCCGTCGATTGTGTTCGGACGTTTGCTGGGCCAGCGGCTGCTGGAATTCTGATGCGCCGGCGAACGGTCATCGGGGCCTTGATCGGAGGCGCGGTGGCCGGGAGCGGAAAGTGGCTGAGCGCAGCAACGGGAGAAGGAGAAATAGGGGAAGGAGCAATGAGGGAAGCAGCGATGACGGAGGGCGCAACGACGGAGGGAGCAATGGTGGAAGGAGAAGCAACATTGAATACCGGAAATGCCCGTTACGCGGGCGTAGGGGAGAAGTGGACGGGCACGCCGGCTCTGGCGGGCGGGAAGGGCTATGCGCAATGTCGCCTGGGAGCGCTGCATTACCGGCACTTGCCTGCGCCAAACGAAGACGAACCCAAGCCAACCATCCTGTTACTGCATCAGACGCCGTTCGGGCTGGCGGAATGGGTGGACATACAGCCCATCCTCACAGGGATGGGCCATGACACCATCGCGCCGGACAACCCGGGCTACGGGATGTCGGACCCTCCGCCGGACTCCGTTACGATTGCTGATCTCGCCGAAAACCTCGTGGACCTTCTCGACCACCTGAAGATCAAGCGGGTAGCGGTAGCCGGTCATCACACTGGCGCCGCAATCGCAGCATCGTTTGCGGCGCGCCACCCCGAGCGCACCGCTTGCGCCGTGCTGCATGGCTGCCCGGTTTACGATGCGGCCGGCCGGGCTTCCCGGCTGGCGCAGGCCGCGCCGCAGGTCCTCCTGCGCGAGGACGGCTCGCATCTGTCGGACATTTTTTCGGCAATACACTCGCGCGCGCCGATGCCGCGCGGACTATCGACGGCCAACTGGGCGACGCTGGGCGCCTGGTGCGCCGGCTTTGACACGCCTACCTATCGTGCTGTTTTCGCCAACGACATGGCGGCGGATCTGGACAGGATTCTCGTACCCACTCGAATTCTCACGGACCGCGGCGACAGCCTTCACGAACAGGACAAGCAGGTAGCCTCCCGGCGCTCGGACTTCAGCCTGGAAGTATTTTCCGGCGGCGGTTCCTTTTCATTGATGCTTGATCCGCAGAAGTGGGCCGAACAGGTCTCCGAATTTGCCGAATCTGCCGAAGGCGCCGCTATTGCCTGAGGAAGCGCTCGATCTCTTCCACCACAAAGTCGCGCCGCAGACTGAGGACGCCGTGGGAAACGCCCGGTATGTCGATACGGCGCCCGGCCTTGAACAGGTGCGAAGTCTGCTGGGTCACGCCCCACAGGTCGTCCTCGGGATTGACGACAAGCACCGGTTGGCTCACTTCGGCCATGGCCCCCAGGAAGTCATAGCGATAGACGGCGATGTATCCCCAGGGTAGCCGTTTCCCCAGACGCAGGGCGTCGGCCATTCCGACATGCAGCTCCTCGGCCGGTATCGCAGGGTCCGCCAGTCGGCCGATGAGCGACCAGAGTTTTTCAACATGCCGAAGCGTTCGGTCCGGCGGCGGAAAACGTTCGCTCAGCCGGTCGAGCCGCTGGGCGCGAATGTCCTCCGGATACGCCGCCAAGCCGAACAACACGCAGCGCCGGACGCGCTGACTGTCCTGGCGCGCCATCTCCGTGGCGGTGATCGAGCCGGTGTGATAGCCCAACACGTCGAAAAGGCCGGGCGCAAGGATCCCACGGTTTGCAAGGTGCTCCATGAACTCGAACATCGCCTCGGCGTAGTCGCCAATTTCAGCCGGTTCGGGCGGCGGATCGCTCATGCCGTAACCCGGCGTGTCGGGGGCCACGACCACCCTGTTCCTGGCCAGGTACGGCTGGATGGGTTCCCACTGACGACTGTTGCTCGGGGTTTGGTGCAGACAGAGCAGTGGCGGCTGAGAAGCCGCTTCGGCAGGAGTCACGATTCGATAGTGCATTTGGCCGTAACGGCCGGGTGCATAAGCTTTCACAGGACGCATCAGCGGTATTCCCCATGCTCAAGGTAAGTAGGCAGATACTTTAGCCCGTAGATTTCCAGAGGGCGAGTTGTGACCCCCCCCCCCCCCCTCTCGCAGGGGCGGGTCAAGCGCCGGGAATGACGCGCCCGGGGTTGAGGATTCCTTTGGGGTCGACCGCCTGCTTGAGTCGCTGCATCAGAGCCAGCTCGTCCGGACTGCGCGAATAATGCAGATAGCCGCGCTTGAGCACGCCGATTCCATGTTCGGCGGAAACCGACCCGCCATGGGCGCCCGTTAGCCGGTAGCCGATATCGAAGATCGTTTTCAGATCGCCCTGTCGGCGGGTGGACACGAACAGGTGCAGGTTGTTGTCGCCAATGTGTCCGAACACCAGGTTCAGGGCGTCGGGCAGCGCCGATTTCAGTTCTCGGTCGAAAGCGTCCAGAAAATCGGCCATTTCGGCAATGTCCATGCTCACGTCCAGGCTGGCGTAAGGCAGCAAGTCGGCGGCAATCTCGGCCACGCCGTCGCGAATCGCCCAGAACGCCTGCCGGTCCTTTTCCGACCGGGCGATCGCCGCATCCTGGATTGCGCCCGATTCCAGGGCGGCGCCGAGAACCTCCTCGAATCGATCCTCGTCGGCCTGCGCGTCCGCGCCTTCCGCCTCTACCAGGGCGTAGATCGGGAAGCGCTGATCGAAAGGCGAGCGCGGACCACCCCCATGATCGATAACGCGGTCAAAGTAAGAGGCCCACATCACCTCGAAGGCGCTTACCGAACCCCCCAGTTCCGCCTGCAAGCGCCGCAGCAGGGCCACGGTCTGGGCAAGGGAATGCCCCGCGCAAAGCGCCGTGGATGCGCTGGCCAGCCGGGGAAACAGTCGCAACACAGCGCGCGTGATTACGCCCAGGGTTCCCTCGGAGCCGATGAACAGTTGCTTGAGGTCGTAGCCCGCATTGTTCTTCAGCATTTTGTTCAGCGAAGAAACCACCGTGCCATCGGCAAGCACCGCCTCCAGGCCCAGCACCAGATTGCGCGTCATGCCGAACCGGATCACCTGATTGCCGCCGGCGTTGGTGGCTATGGCGCCCCCGATGTGGCAGGAACCGCGCGCGCCAAAATCCAGTGGCAGCAGAAAACCGGCTTCAGCCGCCGCCTCCTGAAGCACTTGCAACGGCGTTCCCGCGCGGGCGGTAATGGTCATGGCGGTGGCGTCCAGCTCCTCGATTCCCGAGAACCGCTCCAGCGACAAGGCGATTTCCCCCGGCCTGGGGGTGGCGCCACCGGCCAGCCCGGTCATTCCGCCCTGCACAACCACCGCTTGCCCCAGTTCGTGGCAGGTCGCCAGGATTCGGGAAACCTCCGCCACCGACCCGGGACGCAGCACGGCCAGCGGCCTGCAAGCGTTCTCGGCGGTGAAATCCACGCTGTGCCGCTGGCCGATTTCGTCTCCCGCAAGCAGCGCGTGCCCCTGCTGCCGCAGCGCGCCGATGGCGTCTGTAGGCGTGGAACGGTTCATTACATCAAGGGTGGCGCGGCAACAGAAAAAATCCTCACGCAGGGCGCAGGCGCATTATGACCCAAATACCGGAAAACGCAGATTGCGGCTCAGGCTCCACACAGCGCGAAAATCTCGGCCTGGAACGGCCCGCCAACAGCTTCTTGCTCGACTCGTCGCTGGGCGCAGAACCGGAGATCTGGTCCTGACCGGCGTAGCGCTACATGATCGACGGTTCTTCCACGCGCTCCTGCAAACAGCCCTTGAAGGCTTCGCGAGGTGGAAGATTCCAGTCCCAAAAGCGTGCAATCACCCTCTCGCCGGTCATGCCGTTGGTTGCGTCCGTGCACAGCCACACGGCCGGCGGCACGATGATGTCGCCGGGCAGCAGGCGTCCGTCCGCCCGCTCGCCGACAACCCCAGGCACCATGGCCGGCGTGATCAACTCGGTATCCGACGGGCCGCCAGGCAACAGGATATTCACGTCAACGCCAGTGCCCTCAAGCTCGCCGGCCCAGCATCGGTGCGTAGTCTCCAGTGCCGCCTTGGAGGACCCGTAAACGGAATTTCCGGGCCGGACCATGTTGAGCAGGCTGGTGGAGATGGAAATCACCTTGCCGAAATTCTGCTTCAACATGTGCGGAATCGTCGCCTTGGTCATGTAGAAGACGCCGAACAGGTTGGTTTCCACAATGGCGCGGAATTGTTCTTCGGTGACAGCATGGAACGGCGTGGGCGCGGATATTCTGTCGCCGAATTCGCCGTAGGACCGCCCGGCGTTGTTGATCAGGACATCGACTCGGCCAAAAGCGTCAATGGTTTCCTGCATGGCGCGCTCGCAGTCCGCCGTCCGGGTTACGTCGCCGGCTACGGCAATACAGCGGTCGGACCCGCCGATGCCGCGCGCTTCTTCAAGAACCGGTGTCAGGGTATCGGGGTTGCGCCCGGTCAGCGTCACACGCGCGCCGGCGCGCAGCAATTCCTGCGCCATGAACCAGCCGAAGCCCCGACTGCTTCCGGTAACGATCACCACCCGATCCTTCAGCGACGGATGATGCAGCGCCTTCCTGTTCTCCATATTCATCCTGTTCCCCATATTCGTTAAGGATACCCCCAGCCCGTCTCTTGTCGGAGGGTGAGCGTCTTTCCCCTCCTCTCGCAGGGGATGCATCAACCCGTTGGTGTGAAGCCGCTGTGAACCCGCTGATGTGAACTCGCTGTGAATCCGTTGGTGGCGTTGCACCCCCACTTCCATTATCTTCAAGTCCCCATTTCGCTTTCTCCAGGTGCCCACGATGCCAAGTAGCAGCGCTCCCGCATCAACGGATTCGACCGTGCCGACGCCGGCTGAGTTGGCGTCCGCCGCGGAATCGCTTGCTCCGCTGGTTCGTGACAATGCCGTCCGCTCGGAGCAGTTGCGCGACCCTGTTCCGGAGGTCGTCAAGGCGCTGCGGGAGACCGGGCTGCACAAAATCTACCGGCCCCGCCGCTACGGGGGTTATGGTCTTGACTGGGGTCCGCATTTCACCGTCGGCGAGCGTCTCGCGCGGGAATGCGGATCAACCGGATGGCTGGTGTCGCTGGTCTTTTCGCATGTGCTGTTTGTGGGCCGGTTTCGGCCGGAAGCCCAGGACGAGTTCTTTGCCCAAGCCGGCGATGATGCCGTGCTGGCGACCGGCTCCGCCGGCGGAGGCGCCATTCGCCGCGAGGAGTCCGACTGGCGGTTGACAGGCCGCTGGGCGTTCGTCAGCGGGGTGAACATCGCCAGCGGCGTGATGGTAGTCGCCCGGGAAGAACCCGAGGGACCCATCTCGCACTTCGCCTTGCTGCTTCCGGGCGAGTATCAGATCCTCGATACCTGGAATGTCGAAGGGCTGAGAGGTACCGGCAGCCACGACGTAGTGGCCGATCAGGTGCGGGTGCCGACACGGCGCGTGCTCACCATGGAAGAGTTCGCCAGCATGGAGCCGCCGGGCGCCGTGATTGCAGAAAGCTACGTGCATCGCGTACGCACCGCGCCGTATCAGAAAAGCTGGCTTGCGGGACCGCTGCTTGGCACGGCGCGGGGCGCGCTGGAGTCCTATTGCGAGCAAACTCGAGCGCGCACCGGACGACTCTTCGGCGAATCCATCGTTGCCCAAGCGCCGGTACAGGTCCGTGTCGGCGAAGCCTGCGCCAGGCTCGACGCGGCAGAGTTGCTGTTCGAGGAAGTGATCCGGGACCTTCACGCGGCGGGCGCGTCCGGCGAGGAGATCATTGGCGAGCGGCTGCTGCGCCTGCGGCGGCTGGTGACCTTCGGGTCGCGGCTGTGCGCGTCCACGGCGGATTCCCTGGCGGCCATGATGGGCGTGACCGGGCAGAAGGCGTCCAATCCCGTACAACGGCTGTACCGCGATTGGGTGTAGAGACCATCGATCTGTTGCAGATCCATCTATATGACGATCAAACGCCGGTGGAAGAAACCATGGAAGCACTCGGCCGGCTGGTGCTGGACGGCAAGGTGCGCCACCTGGGAGCATGCAATCTTCGCGCCTGGCAACTGGCCAAGATGAATTTCGCCGCTCGGGCCAACGGCTGGCCCGAGTTCGAGGCGGTGCAGGTTCACTACAATCTGCTCTATCGCGAAGAAGAACGTGATCTCCTCCCGTTCTGCGCAGATCAGAACATCGCCGTATTGCCCTGGAGCCCGCTCGCGCGCGGCCGCCTTGCCCGTCCGCGCGCTCCCGCATCGACGGTCCGTGGAAAGACCGACGATGTCGCCGATCAGATGTACGGCGCGCCAAGCGACAAGGTGCTCGACGTTCTGGCTCAGGTATCGGAAGAGCACGGGATCAAACCCGCCCTAGCGGCCCTGGCCCTGGTTATGGACCCGGCCATCCGTAACCACCCCGGTCATTGGCGCCACCCGCCTCGCACACGTTGAAGAGGCATTGGCGGCCGCGGACACGATCCTCCCCAGGGAGGTTTTGACCCGCCCTCAGGACAGAGACGGGCTACGGGCGCACAGGAATGTCGTGGGCAGCCAGAAAATCCTTCAGGCGCGGGATTGCGATTTCGCCGGAGTGAAACACGCTCGCGGCCAGCGCTCCATCCACGCGCGCCTGCTGGAACACATCGGCAAAGTGCTGGAGAGCGCCGGCGCCGCCCGAGGCGATCAGCGGTACGTGGCAGCGCTCGCGCACGGCGCACAACTGCTCGATGTCATAGCCCTGGCGCACCCCGTCCATGTTCATGCAGTTCAGCACGATTTCTCCGGCGCCCCGGTCCTGTACCTCGCCGACCCAGTCCAGCGTGCTGCGCCCCGCGCCGCGGCTGAGCGACGGGTCGCCGGTGAGTTCGTGCACCTGCCATTCGCCGCCGCTGCCGCTGCTGTCGATTCCCACCACCACGCATTGGGAGCCGAAGCGCAGCGCCAGTTTCCCGATCAGGTCCGGGTTGGCGAGCGCCGGACTGTTGACGGAAATCTTGTCGGCCCCGTTCATCAGCACCTTCTCGGCGGAGGCCACGTCGCGAATTCCGCCCGCCACGCAGAACGGGATGTCGAGAACTTCGGCCACCCGCAGGATCCAGCTACGGTCCACCGAGCGGCCGTGCGGGCTTGCGGTGATGTCGTAGAACACGACTTCATCGGCGTGCTCCTCCCGGTAGCGGCGCGCCAGGTCCATGATTTCGCCCATGATGCGGTGCTCGCGAAAGCGCACGCCCTTTACCACCTGGCCGTCGCGCACGTCCAGGCAGGGAATTATTCGCCGCGCCAGCACTTTTCCGCCTCCTCGGCAGTGATGCGGCCGTCCAGAAGCGCTTTGCCCGATACTGCTGCCGCCACTCCCGTGTTCGCCAGCGCCTTGAGATCGAGCGCCCGCGACACCCCGCCGGAGGCGATGAAGGACGCCTTGGGCGAGTGGCGAACGCAGCGCGCATACAGAGCCGTATTGGGCCCGCTCAGCATGCCGTCGCGCCCGATGTCGGTGCACAAAAACCAGGTCACGCCCTGTTCCTGCAGGCGGTCCAGCAGTTCCCACAAGGAAAGGCCGCTGCCCTGGGTCCAGCCGCGGGTCAACACCTCGGGCTCGGGGCCGGGGCCGTTGCGCACGTCCAGCGCCGCCACCAGTCGGCCGGCGCCGTGTTCTTTCACCCAACGCTGCGCTCGTTGCGGGTCTTCGGCCAGCGCGCTGCCGGCCACGGCCCGGCTGACGCCGCTTGCAAAAACCGATCGCAGGGTTTCATCGTCGCGAATGCCGCCGCCTACCTGCACCGACAGCGATGTTTCTTGCGCCACGCGGGCGATGGCTGCGGCGTTCTCGCGCCGGCCGGAACGGGCGCCGTCCAGGTCCACGATGTGCAGGCTGCGCGCCCCCAGGCTGGCCCATTTCTGCGCCAGTTCCAGGGGCGTCGCCGAATAGAAGGTGGCGTCGTCGAAACGGCCGCGGCGCAGGCGCACAACCTGGCCGGCCATCAGGTCTATGGAGGGAATGAGTTCCACGTCAGGAGTCCGCGCCACCGTGCGAGGCTTCCACGCAACCCTCGCCCGGATACGCTGCGCCCGCTCTGATGCGACAACAGGAGAGAGTCACGGCATTCGCTTCAGGCGGCCAGGAAATTTCGGAGCAGGCGCCGGCCGTGGCGCCCGGAACGTTCAGGGTGGAATTGCACGCCGAAGAAATTGCCTTTGTTCACTACCGAGGCAAAGCTCGCGCCATGTTCGGTTTCCCCCAGGCAGTCGGCGCTGGTGGGCGCCGCGTAGCTGTGCACGAAGTAGAACCAGGCGCCGTCGGGGATGCCGTCCAGCAATCTGGATTCGCCGCGCTGGACGACCTGGTTCCAGCCCATGTGCGGAATGCTGTGCTCCGGCGAGGATTTCAGCAGATCGACGCGGCCCGGAATCACCCCCAGGCAGGGCGTATCGTCTTCGCTGGACAGGTCGTAGAGCAACTGCATGCCCAGGCAGATGCCGAGAACGGGCTGTTCCAGTCGCGGGATCAGTTTTTCAAGGCCCGCTTCGCGCAGCTTCTGCATGCCCGCGCCGGCGGCGCCCACTCCCGGCAGAAAGACCCGTTCGGCGCTCTCGATTTCGGCGGTCTTGCGCGTGAATCGGGCCTCAACGCCGAGGCGTTGCAGGGCGAAGCGCAACGAAGCAATGTTGGCCCCGCCGCAGTCCACGAGGGCCACGCGGGTGGTCACAGCTCGCCCTTGGTGCTGGGGATGTCGCCGCCTCCCTCCCGCGCAATGGCCAGGCGCAGGGCGCGTCCAACGCCCTTGAAGCAGGACTCGATCATATGGTGGCTGTTCTCCCCGCGGGTCCGAATGTGCAGGGTGGCGCCGCTGGCTTCGGCCAGCGAGCGGAAAAAGTGCTCCACGAGTTCGGTGGGCAGACCGCCCACGTATTCGCGCGCGAATTGGCCCTTGAACTTGAGCCAGGGGCGCCCGGACAGGTCCAGCAGAACCTTGGCGTCCGCCTCGTCCATGGGCAACTGAAACGCGAATCGGCTTATGCCGCGCCGATCTCCCAGAGCTTCCTTCAGCGCCGCGCCCAGGGCCAGCGCGCAGTCTTCCACCGTGTGGTGCTCGTCCACCTGAAGGTCGCCCCGGCAGCGCAGTTTGAGCGCGAATCCGCCGTGCTTGGCAAGCTGCTCCAGCATATGGTCGAAAAAACCGATGCCAGTGGCCACTTCTGCCGACGCCGGGGCGTCCAGGTCCACTTCCACCCGGATGTCGGTCTCGCGAGTCGCCCGGCGCGCGCGCCCAACGCGGGGCGCATCCACGATTTCGCGCACCACCTGTTTCCAACTCTCCGAATTGGCAGCATCAACACGGAACCCGCGCACGCCCAGGTTTTCGGCGAACTCGAGATCGGTGTCGCGGTCGCCGATCATCACGCTGGCGGCGCGGTCCACGGGACGTTTCCGCATGAATTCGTTTACCAGGCCGGTTCGGGGCTTGCGGCAATTGCAGCCGTCCCCGGAGCGGTGCGGACAAACGAATACTTCGGAGAACTCGATTCCCTGCGAGGCCAGCACCTGCAACAGGAACTCATGCGGGATCCGATAGTCCTCCATCGGGAAGGTCTCGCTGCCCAGGCCGTCCTGGTTGCTCACGATCACCAGTTCAAACCCCGCCTCCAGCAGTCGCCGCAGCGCCGGCACCACGCCTTGCGCCAGTTTGAGCTTCGCAAGGCTGTCGATCTGATAGTCGGGCGGTTCCTCGATCAGGGTTCCGTCGCGGTCCAGGAAGGCAATGCGCGCGCTCATGCCGCCGCCTTGAAGACCGCCAGCAGGCCATCGTTCTGTTCCGGCGTGCCCAGGGTGATGCGCACGCAGGACTCAAGGCCCGGTTCATCGGGGATTCGGCGCAGCAGGTAGCCGCCGTCCCTGGCTGCGGCGGCAAAGCCGTCGGCGTCGGCGACTTTCGCCAGAATGAAGTTGGTTTGGCTGGGATACACGGCCGCGACCTGGGGAAGCTCCGCCAGCCGCGCGCCGAAGCGCTCGCGCTCCTCGATGATCCGGGCAATGCGCCCCTGCATCCCGGCCAGATTTTCCGGTTTCAGCGCTTCCAGCACAGCGTGTTCGCACAGGGCGGAAAAACTGTAGGGCGACTGCACGCGGCGCATCAGCTCGATGATTTCCGCGCAGGCAATGATTGCGCCGCAGCGCACGCCGGCCAGACCCAGCGCCTTGGAGACGGTGCGCAGCACAACCACATGCGGGTGCTCCGTGATCCAGTCGGCCCCCGGGTTCTGTCCGGCGAACTCGGCGTAGGCGGCATCAAGCACCACCACGGTTCTTTCCCGGGCGTATTCCACCAGTTCCAGGAGGTCGCGCGGATCCATCAGGTTGCCCGTGGGGTTGTTCGGGGAACAAAGGATCAGGAGCTTGACCTCATCGGACCAGGCCGCCTTGATGGCCGGCACGTCGAGCGAGAAGCCGTCTTCCGCGCGCAAGGGAACCTCGAGGACCCGGGCGCCTTGCAAGCGGCCGTACCAGCGAAACATCTCGAACGCGGGGGGGCAGAACAGCGCGCTGTCCACATTCGCCTCGCAAAAGGCCCGGTACAGGCAGTCGATGCCCTCGCTGCTTCCGCGGGTCACCGACACTTCCTCCGGCCGCACGCCATAGTGTTCGGCCATGCGCTCGGTAAGCGCAGCGGGATACAGCAGCGGGTACCAGTTGAGATTGCCCGGCGCGGGGTCGTAATCCGGCGCCCAGGGCAACTCGTTGGCGTGCAGCCGAGCCAGACTCGGCGTTGTGGGCGCCTGGTAGGCCCGGCCCTTCTGCACGGCCTCCCGTGCCAGCGATGTGATCCAGCTCATTGCGCGCCTCCGATCAAGGTCGCGGATTCTGTCGGCATCTTCGGGGCGCATCGGGCCTCGGCCGCGCGCGCATGCGCTTCCAGGCCCTCGAGACGCGCCAGCGTAGCGATCGCCCCGGCGATGTTCCCCAGCCCCTCCTGCGTAAGCTCCTGGACGCTGATGCGCTTGTGGAAGTCGGCAAGCGACAGGCCGCTGGCCCATCGGGCGCTGCCGTAGGTGGGCAGTACGTGGTTGGCGCCATTGCAGTAGTCGCCGCTGGATTCCGGCGACCACGGGCCCAGAAAGACCGCCCCCGCATGGGAAATGTCCGCCAGCAGCGCCCTCGGTTCGGCAACGTGCAACAACAGGTGTTCAGGCGCGTAACGGTTCGCGATCTCAACGGCGGTGTTGAGTGAATCCACGATCAAAAGCGCGCCGGATGACAGGGATTTCTCCAGCACACGGCGCCGCGGCAGACTGCGCAACTGTTTGGCGATCTGGTCCTGAACCTCTTCGGCCAAACGTGGTTGGAGGCACAGGAGCAGCACGTGCGCGTCTTCTCCGTGCTCGGCCTGGCTGAGCAGGTCCAGGGCAACGAACAGCGGGTCGGCACTCTCATCGGCGATCACCATCGCTTCGGTCGGTCCCGCCGGCAGGTCCTGCGCCGGTCCTCCGGGCTCCATGGCGGCCTGCTGCTTGGCGGCCGCAACCCAGCGGCTTCCGGGTCCGAACAGCTTGTCCACGCGCGGGACGCTTTCCGTGCCGTAGGTCATGGCGGCGATCGCCTGGGCACCGCCGAGCTTGAACACATGGTGCACTTCGCAGTGCCGGGCCACGTACAGAACTGCGGGGTTGGTGCCGCCGTCGCGGTCCGGAGGCGTGCAGAGGATGCGCAGCGGGCAACCGGCAAGCTGCGCCGGCGCCGCCAGCATCAACGCCGTGGAGGGTAGGGGAGCGCCTCCGGCGGGCACGTAGAGCCCCACCGCCTGCAACGGCAGGTGTTTCTGCTCGCAGACGATGCCCGGCGCGGGCTGCACGCGAATGTCCTGGGGCTGTTGCGCCACGTGGCAGGCGCGAATGTTGTCCAGCGCCGTATGTATGGCCGCGCGCTGCTCGGGCGTCAAGCATTTCTCAGCCGCTTCCATTTCCTCGGCGCCGACCTTGATCGAGTCCAGATTCACGCCGTCCAGCTCGGCCTCCAGGCGCAATAGCGCGCGATCGCCGCCCTGGCGCACATCCTGCATGATTTCGCGCACCCGCGACTCCAGGCGCGGATCGGCCGGGGCGGCCGGGCGCGCCAGAACCGCTTCGCGCTGCGTATCGGCGAGCCTGTCCCAATGCAGCAGTGGAGGGGCGGGCTTCATTCGAGCATCTTCTCCACCGGCAGCACCAGCACCGAACTGGCGCCCGCATCCTTGAGGGCCTCCAGAGTCTCCCAGAAGATGCTCTCCCGGCACACGGCATGGACTGCAACGCGGTCTTCGCTTCCTTCCAGCGCCATGATGGTGGGCGACTCGGAGCCGGGCAGCAGGTCGGCAATGGTGGGCAGCGCCCGGCGCGGGGCGTGCAGCATGATGTACTTGGTCTCCCGCGCCTGCATCACGCCGTCAATCCGGCGCTTTAGCAGGTTTACTACCTGGCGCCGGGCCGCGGGCAGCTCGGCCGGGCAGGCCAGCAGAGTGGCCTGACTCTCAAGGACGGTCTCGCCTTCGTCGAGCTGGTTGGCCGCCAGCGTTTTCCCGCTGGAAACCAGATCGCAGATCGCCTCCGCCCGTCCAAGGCGCGGCGCCAATTCCACCGCGCCGGAAAACGGCACGACCTCGGCTTCGACACCCGCCTGGGCAAGGAACCTTCGGGTGAGCCGCGGGTAGCTGCTGGCCACGCGCAGCCCGCTCAAGTCCTCCACGCAGGTGGCCGATCCCTCCCTCGGGTAGGCCATCGCCAGGCGGCAGCCTCCGTAATCCAGGCTGCGGACCGGCTGCGGCGCGCTGTCGTCCGATTCCAGTCCCAGGCGCTGCTCTTCGGCCACATTCAGACCCACGATTCCCAGATCGCATGCGCCTTCGCGCACCAGACCGGGGATTTCATCGTCGCGCACCAGCAGCACGTCCACCGGCATGTTCTCGGCAACCGCCAGCAGCTGATCGGTCCCGCGCGTCAGCCGCAGGCCGCAGCGCTTCAGCAGCGCCAGCGAGTGATCGGTAAGGCGCCCGGACTTCTGCACCGCGATCTGCACTCGCTCGCTCCGCTTCCACTGCACGGCGTTCGTTTGCGCGGCGTTCGTCTGTGCAGCGTTCATCCACTATTCCGGTCGAGCCGCGCGATGACCGCCTCGGTGAATTGTTCGGTAGAAGCGGCTGGCCCGTCGCCGGCGATGTCGGCGGTGCGTATGCCTTCGGCGACGGTCGCCGCCACGGCGGCCTCGACCGCGCGCGCGGCCTGCGGCGCCTTGAGACTCAAATCCAGCATCATCGCCACCGAAAGGATCATGCCGCAGGGATTGGCCAGACCCTTGCCGGCGATGTCCGGCGCGGTGCCGTGGATCGGTTCGTAGAGCCCCTTGCCGCCGTCGCCGATCGACGCCGAAGGCGCCATGCCCAGCGAGCCCGCGAGCACCGAAGCCTCGTCGGTAAGGATGTCGCCGAACATGTTCTCGGTGACCAGCACGTCGAAACCGGCCGCGTGCGTGAGCAGGCGCATGGCTGCGGCGTCCACCAGCAGGTGCTCCAGTTCCAGGTCCGGGAACTCATCGGCGATCAGCCTTGACGTTACCGAGCGCCACAGGCGCGACGTGGCCAGCACATTGGCCTTGTCGATCGAACACAACCGGCCGCTGCGTTGCCGCGCCAGATTCGCGGCGTAGCGCACCACGCGCTCCACTTCCTCGCGGCTGTAGGCGCACAAGTCGCTGGCCGCGTCATTGCCCTCCTGCTTGTCGCCGAAGTAGATGCCGCCGGTGAGCTCGCGGACCACGATCAGGTCCACTCCGGCCAGACTGTCCGTGCGCAAGGGCGAAGCCTCGCATGCGCCCGCCAGCGGCCGTATCGGCCGAAGATTGGCATATACGCCGAGAAGAGCGCGCAGATCCAACAGGCCCTGTTCCGGCCGCAGCGCGGGGTCCGGGGGCGGTGGTCCCGGCAATCCCACGGCGCCCAGCAGCACGGCGTCGGAATCCATGCAGAGGTCGCGCGTGGACGGTGGCAGCGGAGCGCCCAGCGCTGCCAGGGCGGCACCGCCGAAGGGCGCCTCCTCGATTCTCAGGTCAAGCGCGTGGCGGGCCGCTGCGGACCGCAGTGCCGCCAGGCCCGCGCGCATCACCTCCGGCCCGATTCCGTCGCCGGGCAAAACGGCAATGAGGGACGTCAATTGCTATGCCCTCCGCTGTTCCCACTTGCGAATCCGTTCCTCCTGCTGGAGCAGGTATCCGAGCTGATCGATCCCGTTCATCAGGCAATAGCGCGCGAAGCGTTCGATTTCGAAGGACGCGGGCGGGCCTTCCGGCAACTCCACCCAGGCCTGTTCGAGGTCGATCACCACCTCGGCGCCGGGATTTTCCATAAGCCAGCGGTGCGGTTGCGGATCGAGAACCACCGGAACGAAGCCGTTTTTCAGCGAGTTGCTGCGGAAGATGTCGGCGATGCTGGTGCTGATAACGGCGCGCAGCCCGCTGTCCAGCAGCGCCCAGGGCGCGTGCTCGCGCGACGAGCCGCAGCCGAAGTTGTCGCCCGCCACCAGTATGCTGCGGCCCTGGTTTTCCTTGCGGTTGAGCACGAAGTCGGGGTTGAGCGTCCCGTCCTTGGCGTAGCGCCAGTCATGAAAGGCGGCGTTGCCCAGACCTTCGCGTCCGGTGGTGGTGAGAAAGCGCGCGGGAATGATCTGGTCCGTATCGATATTGTCAATGTTCAGCACCATGGTGCGCGAAGCGATGCGAGTGATCTTCTTCATGGCCGCCTCCGCAATCACGCGCTTAGCAGTTCGCGCGGGTCCGCTACCTCGCCGCGTATTGCCGAGGCCGCCGCGGTAAGGGGGCTGGCCAGAACCGTACGCGCTCCGGGACCCTGGCGGCCCTCGAAGTTCCGGTTGCTGGTGCTCACGCAGAGGCTGCCCGCCGAAACCAGGTCGCCGTTCATCCCCAGGCACATGGAGCAACCCGACTCGCGCCACTCCGCGCCGGCGGCCAGGAACACTTCGTGCAGGCCTTCAGCTTCGGCTTCGCGTTTGGTCTGCTGCGAGCCGGGCACGACCAGCATGCGGACGTTTTCGGCCACGCGCCGGCCGCGCATCATGTCGGCCGCCACGCGCAGGTCGCTGATGCGGGAATTGGTGCAGCTTCCCAGGAAAACAATGTCCACGCTGCGGCCCTCAAGCGGTTTGCCCGGTTCCACGCCCATGTAGGCAAGAGCCTTGTCCACTGCCGGATTGCCGCTGCCGGGCACCGGCTCGTCGATTTGCGCCGACATGCCGGGGTTGGTTCCATAGGTGACCATGGGACGCAGACCGCTGGCGTCGAGATCCACCTCAACGTCGAATTCCGCATCGCCGCGATCCTCCAGGTCCCTCCAGCCTTGCAGGGCCGAGTCCCAGTCGGCGCCCCGGGGCGCCATCGGACGCCCGTGCAGCCACTCGTAGGTGGTGTCATCCGGGGCGATCATGCCGGCCCGCGCGCCTGCTTCGATGCTCATGTTGCACACGGTCATGCGCTGCTCCATGGTGAGCCCGCGAATGGTTTCTCCGCGGTACTGGAGCACCCGGCCGGTGCCGCCGCCCACGCCGGCCTTGCGGATGATCGCCAGCACCAGGTCCTTGGCGGTGACGCCCGGTCCCAGCCGTCCACTCACGTTGACCGCCATGGCGCCCGGGCGGCGCTGCAGCAGGCATTGCGTGGCCAGAACATGGCCCACTTCGGTGGTCCCTATGCCGAAGGCCAGCGCGCCAAAGGCGCCATGGGTGCTGGTGTGACTGTCGCCGCAGACCACGGTGTGGCCGGGCCAGGTGGCGCCCAGTTCAGGCCCCACTACATGCACGATGCCGCGTTCGGGGCTGCCCAAACCGCGCAACTCCACGTCGAATTCGCGGCAGTTTTCGATCATGGCGCGCACCTGGCCCGCCGCCGCCGGAAGCGCCACTTTCTCCAGTTGTTCCAGCGTGTCGGCCGGCTCGGTGGGCGTCGAGTGGTCCATCGTCGCCAGAGTGCGGTCCAGCCGCCGCACCGGCAAACCGCGCGCGCGCAGCACGTCGAAGGCCTGCGGCGTGGTGACCTCGTGAATGAGGTGCAGGTCGATGTACAGGACCGCCGGGGTGTCCGGAGTTTCCGGCACCACCTCGTGGGCGTCCCAGACCTTGGCGAGTAGCGTTTGCTGCGGCATGTGGAATCAGCCCTCCTTTTCGAGGCCCCGGACCGGTTCCAGCCAGCCTCGGGTATCTTCCGTACGGCCCTCGAACAGCCCGAAGAAAGCGTCCTGCAGAGCCCGGGTCAATTCCCCCGGTTTGCCGTTGCCGATCGTCAGGCGGTCAAGGCTGCGAATCGGCGTAATCTCTGCCGCCGTTCCCGCCAGGAACACTTCGTCGGCGATATACAGCACCTCCCTGGGCAGGGCTTCCTGTATCACGCTGACCCCCAGCCGTCCGGCCAGCTTGATCACGGTGTCGCGGGTTATGCCCGGCAGTATGGAGGCGGAATAGGGCGGCGTGTAGAGCTTTCCGGCCACCGCCACGAACAGGTTCTCGCCGGCGCCTTCACTGACCAGGCCGTCGTGGGTCATCGCCAATCCTTCCACGTAGCCGTTCTGCTGCGCCTCCAGCGTCACCAGCACGCTGGACAGGTAATTGCCGCCCGCCTTGGCCAGCGTGGGGATGGTGTTGGGCGCCACGCGTTGCCAGGACGTGCAGCACACATCCACGCCTTCGTCGGTCCCGCCCAGGTACGAGCCCCATTGCCAAGCCGCCACGGCAACATGCACCGGCACATTCGCCGACGGCAGGATTCTCAGGTCGCCGAAGCCGCGAAAGGCGATCGGACGAATGTATGCGCCTTCGAACAGCCGGTTTTTCGCGATCACCTGGTGGCAGGCGTCGTTGACTTCATCCGGGGTGAACGGAATTTCAAGCCGGTAGATCTTCGCCGAGTTGTACATGCGCCGGGTGTGTGCGCGCAGGCGAAAGATGGCAGGGCCCAGGTGGCTGGCGTAGCAGCGCACTCCCTCGAACACCGAGGTGCCGTAGTGCAGGGCGTGGCTCATGACGTGCGTCTGGGCTTGCAGGTACGGCTTCAATTCGCCGTCATGCCAGATCCATTCGGGGTGTTCGCTCATGGCGTGGGGTCTCGTGTGCGGGAAGGCATAGCCGTTGGGGCAGCAAGAGTAAGGATTTTACGGCCCAAGCCGCCTGCGCGCACCCGCTGCGGCTGCTTCGCCCGATTCGACGCGTTCCTGCGCCCGCAAGGCGCGGTTGAGCACTTCCAGCAGAGCTTGCGCGCCAGCTTCCACGATGTCGGTGCTCACGGCGCGCCCGCGGTAGGAGAATTCTCCCCAGCGGGCGGTTACGGTGGCCTCGCCCTGGGCGTCCTCGCCGGTAGTCACGCTGCGCACCTCGAAATACGTCAGGTCGACGCTCATTTCGGTGGCACGCTCCAGCGCCTTGAAGGTGGCGTCTATGGGTCCGTCGCCCACCGCCGCTTCGTCGCGCTGCTCCCCGCTTTGGTGTTCGAGGCGCACGGCGGCCACCGCCAGCGTGCTGCCGCCGGTGTTGATGCGCAGTTCGCGCAGCCGCCACGGTCCTTCCGTGGCGCCCTCCTTGTGCACGATCAGGGCCTCGATGTCGGCATCGAACAGTTCCTTCTTGCGGTCGGCCAGCTTCTTGAACGCGATAAACGCCCGGTTCAACTGGTCCTCGCTGAGCTCGAAGCCCAACTGGCGGGTCCGGTCGCGGAAAGCATGGCGCCCCGAGTGCTTGCCCAAAACCAGGTTGCTGCGGTGCATGCCCACCGCTTCGGGGCGCATGATCTCGTAAGTCTCGGCGTGCTTGAGCATGCCGTGCTGATGAATGCCGGCCTCGTGCGCGAAGGCGTTCTTGCCCACGATGGCCTTATTGCGCGGCATGTGCATGCCGGTTACGCTGGAAACCATCCGGCTGGCGGGATACAAGCCCGTGGTTTCGATGCCGGTATCCACTCCGAAATGATCGGCGCGCACCTTCAGCGCCATCACCACCTCTTCCAGAGAGCAGTTCCCGGCGCGTTCGCCGATGCCGTTGATGGTGCACTCGATCTGCCGCGCGCCTCCGGCCACGGCGGCCAGGCTGTTGGCTACCGACAGGCCCAGGTCATCGTGGCAATGCGCGCTCAAGACCACATCCTCGATGCCGGGCACGGTGGCGCGCAGATGTTCGAAAAGGGCCTGGAACTGCGTCGGCATCGCGTAGCCCACGGTGTCCGGGATGTTCACCGTGGTAGCTCCGGCCTCGACCACCGCGGTCACGATTTCGGAGAGAAACTCCGGCTCGGTGCGCGAGGCGTCCTCGGGCGAAAACTCCACGTCGTCGCAGGCTTCCCTGGCCATGCGCACCGCGTCCACCGCCCGCCGCACGATTTCGTCGCGCGCCATTTCCAGCTTGAACTTGCGGTGGATCTCGCTGGTCGCCACGAACACATGGATGCGCTTGCGCGCTGCCGGCTCCAGGGCTCTGGCTGACTTCTCGATGTCGCCCTCGTGGCAGCGGGCCAGCGAGCAGATGGTGGCGCCGCGGATGGCGCGGGCGATTTCGCGCACGGATTCGAAATCGCCTGGCGAGGCCGCAGCGAAGCCGGCCTCGATGATGTCCACGCGCATATCCCGGAGCGCTCGCGCAACCTTGAGCTTCTCGCGCAGCGTCATGCTGCAGCCTGGCGCTTGTTCGCCGTCGCGCAAGGTGGTGTCGAATATGCGTACGCGATCCTGGGTGGCTTGCTGCTTCATTTTTCGGTTCTCATAAGGTGGTCATCCGCCCAAAATGAAAAACCCCGCGTCCGATGGCCGGTAAGCGGGGTTTCAGATGAGGCTTTTTTTGTTGCTCAGGCCTATTCCTTACCCCGCGTTCGGTGCTCCGCAAGCAGCGCGAGCGCAGCCACGCGCAGCCCGCCGCCGACGGTGATAAGGCTCAGGATTGACCGGCCTGTGTCCATGCCGCGCGATTATCCGCCTTGCCCGCGCAATGTCAAGAGTGTGACCGCAACTGTGACCGCAGCAGAGAGTGGCCAGAACCGCCCATCGGGCCGCAAGTCCTCCGACCTTGTCTCCGGTGTTTCGGTCTGCATATTGTCCTGCGGCCGGAATCCGGCTCTGCTCCAAGCTGTGCTAATATCCACGTCCTCACATCAGCCGATCTGTTGAATCCGCTCGGTGATCGTATTCCTGACTTCTGGTACAAGGGGAGCATTTGCATGAAGCCAATTTTTAGGGGGTTGTTTTGTGCCGGCGGCTTGCTTGCCGCAGCCGCTTTGGCGAGCGCAACCACACTGGAGGAGATTGAAGCCATTCAGGCGGAGCGCGAGGAAGCCGGCCGCCAGTCACAGAGCCGGATCGACGATATCGTAAAGGAGTCGGACTCGCTGGAATACGAATACAAGCGTGTGCTCAAGGAGCTGGAGGGTCTGAAGGTATTCAACACCCTGATGGAAAGGCAGATCGACCGTCAGGAAGCGGACATCGGCCTGCTCAATCAGGCGATTGATGAAGTAGAGGCTTCCCGCCGCCAGATGATGCCGCTGATGGTGCGCATGATCGAAGCGCTGGACCTGTTCGTGGAGGCGGATGCTCCCTTCCTGCTCGACGAGCGGCGCGCCAGAGTGGGTGGGCTCTATGAGTTGATGGAGCGCGAGGATGTCAGCGTGGCCGAGAAGTTCCGCAAGGTGCTTGAGGCCTACCAGATCGAGAACGACTACGGCCGCACCATTGAGGCCTACAAGGACTCCGTGGACCATGAAGGCGGGACGCTGGAAGTGGACGTGCTGCGCATCGGCCGGGTAGCGCTGGTGTACCAGACCGCCGACCTCAGCGCCACGCGCAGATGGGACCGCGAGGCCGGGATGTGGGTCGACCTGGAAGGCAGTTACCGCAACCAGGTGCGCATGGGGTTGCGTGTAGCCAGGAAGCAGGTCGCTCCGGACCTGCTACTGCTTCCCGTTTCTGCGCCGGAGGCTGGATAGATGAACGTAAGCAGAACCATTGCCGGAGCCGTGATCGGCCTGGCCCTTGCCATTTCCGCGCAGGCCCAGGAGGATGCCTTGTCGCTGGATGAATTGCTGGATTTGGTCCGGCAGGGCGCCGTGCGCGACAATGAGGAAATGCGCACCCGCGAGGCAGCGTTTCGCGAGGCCCGCGGACAGCAGCAGCGGCTGCTGGATCAGGCGAATGCAGAGAAGGCGTCCGAAGAGCGGCGCAGCCAGAGCCTTGAGAATTCCTACGGTGAGAACGAGCGGCGCATTGCGGCGCTCAAGCAGACCCGGGACGAACGCCTTGGTGTGCTGAAGGAACTTTTCGGCGTGACCCAGCAGGTGGCGGGTGATGCTCGCTCCAAGTTCGAGTCCTCGGTTACCAACGTGCAATATCCGGACCGTTCGCAGTTTCTCACCGAACTGGTCGAGAAACTCGGCTCTGGTATCGAACTTCCCTCCATCGACGAAATGGAGCGCCTGTGGTGGGAGCTTCAGCGGGAGATGACCGAGTCGGCGAAAGTGGTCAAGTTCAACACCGATGTCATTTCCCTGGGCGGCGAGCGCGAACCGACCGAAGTCGTGAGGGTGGGGCTGTTCAATATTGTTTCCGACGGCAAGTATCTGACCTATCGTCAGGAGACTGGCAATGTCACCGAACTGGGCCGTCAGCCTGAGCAGGGCCGCTTCACCAGCAGCGCCGCAGACATTGTGGGCGCCGCGCCAGGCGACGTTGTGCGCTTTGGTCTGGACCCCACGCTGGGTGGCGTGCTGAACTCGCTGGTAGGACGTCCCAACCTTGTGGAACGTATTCAGCAGGGCGCCCTGGTGGGCTACCTCATCATCGCGCTGGGCATCATCGGGTTGCTGATCTCGCTGGAGCGCCTGGTAACGCTGACACTCGCCAGCCGCAAGGTAACGGCGCAACTGAAAAGCGATACGCCCTCGGACGACAATGCCCTGGGGCGGGTCCTGCGGGTCTATCACGAGAACAGAACCCTGGATACCGAGACGCTGGAACTCAAACTCGGCGAGGCGATTTTCAAGGAAACGCCGAAGCTGAATCGGGCCCTGCTTTTTATCCAGATCATCTCCGTGGTGGCGCCGCTTATGGGACTGTTGGGCACCGTTACCGGCATGATCAAGACCTTTCAGGCGATCACGCTTTATGGCACCGGTGACCCCAAGCTGATGGCTGGCGGTATTTCGCAGGCGCTGGTGACGACGGTTCTCGGCCTGAGCGTGGCCATTCCCATGGTGCTGCTGCATACGGTGGTGAGCGGCCGCAGCCGCAGGATCGTGCAGATTCTGCAGGAGCAAAGTACCGGGATCGTGGCGGAGCACGCCGAGACGCAGCAAAAGGCCGCTGCCTGACCTTTGCGGAGCGCTGGAGGAATTGCCTCAAGACCTGCGTTGACCCATGTTTACCTGGTTCTACGATGCCTTCGAGGCCATCCGCGATTTCGTGGAGTTGGGCGGGGATGTGCTGTTCCTGATCGCCTTGACCATCTTCCTGATGTGGATGCTGGTATTTGAACGCCTGGCTTTTTTCCGCATCGAACTCGGCAAGCGCCGAACGGCGATTCAGGATGCCTGGGACGAGCGGCCGGAGCGGCAGTCCTGGGAAGCGCACCAGATTCGCGAGCGGATGATCTCCGATTACGACATGGCCGTGCGGCGCTCGCTGCCGTTGGTGCAGACCCTTGTGGCGCTTTGCCCGCTGCTGGGCCTGCTGGGCACCGTGACCGGGATGATCGAGGTGTTCGACGTGATGGCGGTCGAAGGCAGTGGAAACCCGCGCTCCATGGCTTCCGGCGTGTCCAAGGCCACCATTCCCACGATGGCGGGGATGGTGGGCGCGCTTTCGGGAGTGTTCTGGACCACCTACCTCAACCGCCGTGCGGCGCGCGAGGTTGAGGGCCTGGAAGAACACTTGACCATGGACCACTGACAGGGCGCCCGGACGCAATCGATTACTCGGAGACAGTATTTATGCGCAAGTCCATTATTCAAGCCGCAGGCGAAGAAGACAAAAGCGAGATCAACCTTACGCCCATGCTGGATGTGGTGTTCATCATGCTGATCTTCTTTATCGTGACTGCGTCCTTCGTGAAGGAAGCCGGTATCGACGTGAACCGGCCGGATGCCCCAACTGCAGTGCGTCAGGAGAAGGCGAACATCCTCGTGGCCATCAGCGCCGCCAATGAGATCTGGATCGACCGGCGCCGGGTGGACCCAAGGGCCGTTCGGGCCAACATCGAGCGTCTGCACGCGGAGAACCCGGAAGGCTCGGTTATTATTCAGGCGGACAAGCGTGCCTTCACGGAAACGCTTGTGGGCGTTATGGACTCGGCCCGTCAGGCTGGCGTCTTCAACGTGTCGATCGCGGCGAGTGAAGACTGACCGGCAAGTGAAGGCGGCGGCCGCCCGGGTAAAGGGTTCGGACTGTGCGGGCGGATGGGCCGCCGCTTGGCAAACTAGGCGTGGAGAACGATGAAATGGCAGACCAGAAGACAGTTAAACGGCGCGTAGGGCGCTATTTCCTGGCGCTGGCCGTCGGCAGTTTCGCGGCCTTGTCTCTTCTCTGGGTAATGCAGTTTCTGATCGCGACCGGTAAGGCGGCGATTACAGAGGCTGTGGATGCCCGGTTCGTGGACTTTGTGCGGGTCAAGCGCGAGGAAACGCTGGAGCGCAAGGAGGAGAAGCCGGAAAGACCGCCGGAGCCGGATGAGGCGCCGCCGGACATTCCGCAGCAGGACATGGATTCTTCGGACTACGATTCGGTGACGGCCGTAGCGCCGGTGGGCCCCGGGGCCGATGTGAACCTGGACAGTGAGTTGGGTGATTTCAGCCTGGCCGAAGGTGACTACCTGCCGATCGTGAAGGTGGCGCCCATGTATCCGCGGCGAGCGCAGTCGCGGGGCCTTGAGGGCTATTGTGACCTTGAATTTACCGTCACGCCACTGGGCACGACCAGCAACGTAAGCGTGATCTTCTGCAGCAGTTCACTATTCGAGCGGGCCTCGGTGCAGGCCTTGCTCAAATTCAAGTACAAACCCCGAGTGGTGAACGGGACTGCTATCGCGGTGCCCGGACTGCGTCACAGGATTACTTTCCAGATTGAAGACTAAAGTTGTGAATGCCAGGTTCGGCCTTGTTGTTGTCCCCGTTGTTGCGGCACTTTTCTGTCTGATTCTCGTTGCGCCGACGCAATCCGGCTGGGCGCAGGAGGAGGGACAGGAGGAGCAGAAGACGCGTCGCACGGAGGCATTGAGCGAGAGGGTCCACCGGAGGCTTTCAGAGGCGCAGGAAGCGTTGGAGGCCGATGATCATGCAAGAGCGGAGACCTTGTTGCGCGAGATTACGGAACTGCGCAATCTCACGCCTTACGAGCAGGCCCAGACCAACAACTTCTATGGCTTCGTTTACATCGACAAGGAAGACTATCCGGGAGCAATCGAGGCTTTCAAGCAGGTAATTCAGATCGGGGGGCCGGACGTGATAGGCCCCGGTTTGTACCACCAGACCATTCGTACGCTCGCACAGTTGTATATGCAGGTGGAGAATTTCAGTGAGGCTATCGTATATGCCCGTCAGTGGCTCGATTCCCAGGAAAATCCGCCGCCCCGCGACTATGTGCTTGTGGCCATGGCTCATTTTCAGTTGGAGCAATGGCGTGAAGCGCTGGAGTACGTGTCCCTGGCGATTGAAAAAGCCCAGGCCACCGGTGTGGAAGTCGACGAAAACTGGTGGCGCTACATGGTCGCAGCACACTGGGAACTGGAAGAGTTTCCCGAGGCCCTGGATATCACCCGGATTCTGTTGACCCAATGGCCCAAGAAACAGTACTGGATGCAGCTTCAGGGGCTCTACTCCATACTCGAAGACGAGGGCAAACAGTTGGCGGCGTACTGGTGCCTGCACGATCAGAACCTTCTGAGCAGGAGTTCCGAATTGGTAGGCATGGCCCAGTTGTTTATGCTGGCGGAGGTTCCCTACAAGGCCGCAGTAGTTCTTCAGGAGGGGATCGACAACGGTTCGATTGAGGAGACCCCCCAGAATTACCGCCTGTTGGCGCAGGCGTGGCAGTTGGCCCAGGAGGACAGGAAGGCCGTGGGGCCGCTGCGAAAGGCCGCAGAGAGTGAAGAAAGCGATGAGGACAGGAGCCAGCTTTACGTGCGCCTGGCCGAAAGCTACAACGCCCTGAGCGAATACGGAGAGTGTGCTTCGGCAGCCCGCCAGGCCCTTCGCGAGGGTGAGCCGAAAAGCGAGGGAAGAACCTACATGCTGCTGGGTCAATGCCTTTTCGAGCAGGAAAAGTACGACGAGGCGGGCGATGCCTTTGCCCGCGCGGCTCGCGACAGCGACACGCGCAGAGCCGCTACCCGCTGGCAGAATTACATTGAAAGGGAAGTAGCGCGACTTCGGGACCTGGATGCGCGCTTGGCGCGCTACGGGAGCTAGCCGTTCCCGCCTCATACGAACAGGTTAGCTTCGCGTGCCAACGGTTCATTTCATGGATTGCCACGGGAATCCTCGTGACCTTGAGGTTCCCGTCGGCTGCACGCTCATGGAGGTAGCGCTGGAGAACGATGTAGAGGGGATTGTGGCCGAATGCGGCGGATGCTGCGCCTGCGCCACCTGCCACAGCTATATCGACCCGGAATGGGTGGATCGCCTGCCGCCCATCAACGACATGGAAGACGCCATGCTGGATTGTGCCCTGGACCGCAAGCCAAACAGCCGCCTGAGTTGTCAGATCCAGATGACGGCCGAGCTGGCTGGCCTCAAGCTGCAAGCTGCCGACAACGAGGCCTGAGCAGCACTATTTCCTGGCCCCTCTTTTCGGGGCTACAGTTTGCCTTCCTCGAACTCCCGGTGCACTTCCACCACCGGAGGCATGGCGGCTACCGGGGTCTTTTCTTCCTTCTCGTTCTGGACCACGCGCATCACCCGTTCGATGTAGCGCCGGCGCGTTGCTTCTCTTTCCACTTCCGCCTGCTTGTCGGGCAGGAAGTTGTCGATATCCTCGCGCTTGAGCACGCCGCCTTTCTCGATCAGCCGCTCGACGCTGTCGAGGCGGTCCCGCAGCACGGACACTTCACCGATCAGGGTCATGAGCATGCCCAGAAGCCGATCCGTGGCCGGATCCGAAAAGTAACGGGGGCGCTTTCCCTTGGCGGTACGGCGCAGACGGGGTGCTTCGCCGTCTGCGCTCACGCCCGGATCCCTGCCAGCGACTTGAAGCTCATTTCATCCCGGGAGTAGTTGCGCTGCGACACGTCCAGGTTGGACTTCAATAGTTCCAGGCCTACTTCTTCGGTCGTCCAGCCGCCCTTCAGAGCTTCCGCGACCAGGTCGATGTCGGTCATGCAACGTGCGAAGGACTCGTTATTGTTGTAACTCTCCCAATCGTGCATGAACTGGTCGAAGATGGTGTCGCCGCGCGGAATATCGAAGTGCAGCATCCGCCCTCCGCTGCTCAGCAGGCGGCGCGTTTCGGCGAATATCCGCGGCAGGGCCTTCTTGGAAGTCTCGTGCAACATGATGTGGGAGACGACCAGGTCGAAGCTGCCGTCCTCATAGTCGGTGGCTTCGGCGTTCTGCTGGCTGAAGTGCACCCCAACGCCAAGCGACTCCGCCCGCGTATGGGCGTACCGCAGCATCGGCGCACCAACGTCGATCGCATGAATCTCCGCTTGGGGAAACGCTCGGCCCCAGGGCAGGGTGCTGTTGCCGGAGCCGCAGCCCATGTCCAGGATCTTGCGGGGCTTGAAATCCGGCCAGAGGCCACGCATGCCGTTGCACAGCATGTGACCCAGGAAGTCCCCTTCCGGCCCCCAGGCTCCGGCCATGTACATCTGCAGGCCGGTCTCGTACAGCGCGCCGGCGGTAATGTCGTCGGGCGCCTGGTCGGTGTGGTAGCCGCCCGGCTGGATATGAATGTCGTGCACGGTGTGGTAGCGCGGAATCTCCAGGTTGGGGTTGAGCTGCAAGCTTCCGCCGGCGTCTCCGTTTGTGGACCGAAAGCGCTCGATCATGTCCGGTAGCTGCCGCTCGACCGTATCTACCGTAGCGTCCCACATCATCTCCTGGCTACGGCGGGTCAGCGCGCTCCAGAACTGGTAATACGGCTCCGCCATCATCTTCTTGCGGATCTCGTCGCGGTGTTGAGGTGGACGCCCGGTTTCCTTTTCGATGGCCGGCTTGATCTTCTCCTCGTACAGGGAGAAATTGCCCGGCATGATGGTGCCGGACAGGTGGGCCCGGAAAGCGCGCACGAAGTCCATTCGGGAAGCTTCGTCGTGGTTGGCGTCGGGCGTCAGGGCATGGACGTTACGAAACATCGGTCTTGCCTCCTGTGATGGCTAGTGTCGTGGCCGGCTCATGTTGCCGCTGTCCGCGCGCAGCAGACAGCTCGAATGGAGAATAGCACGGCTTTGCGGGTCGTCTATGCGGGCGTTACGCAGGCGCGATCAGTTCTACCCATTCGCCCACAGGGCCGCGCCACATGGCGGCATTCCGGCCGTGGTACGGGGCGCCGGTTTGCCCTGTCAGCACGTCTTCGCCGAGAGCGTCGGAAACAAAGCTCACCATGCTGATGGAAGGCGGCAGCCGTCCTTCCAGCACGGGGCGCGGCGTGGCGGTTTCCGGCATTTCGTCCAGCTCGATCAGATTGCTGCCGGACAGCCGCATTGTGGAGAGCATGAACCGATGGCTGGACGGCAGGCCGTACACCTGTCCCATCACCGTGATCTTGACCGGGCGCGGATCGCTGGCGGACAGTCCGAATCGCTTGCCCCAGCCTTCGCTGAGCATTTCCACGCTGGGACCGCCCAGAATTACGATAAAGGTGCGATCCACGAAATCCACCGCTTCGGGCACATCAAATTCCGTGCGGCGCTTGAACATGGTGAGATACAGGAACTCCTTGGCCGGCCCCTGCACCTGCATGGCCCGGATCGCGTCGCTGAAAGACAGATCGGCGGGTGGTCCCAGGATGTGAAAGGGCGTGCCCATCAACTGTTTTTCCAGCGCGTCGGTGTCCTGCACCATTACTTCCGCGGCGTTCCAGCCCCAGCACAGATAGGCTTCGTAGCCTGGCGTGGCAGGCTGCTCCACGAACCGGAAATGAAAACCCTCCGTGGTCTCCGGGGCCATCATCAGGCATTGCGCGCCCTCCACTGCCTCGGCGCCCCAGAATGCCGCCAGTTCGCCTGAAATCCGCCCGCCGGCCGTGGCCCGGTAGCCCAGATGCTGATAGGCGTCTTCCATGGCGCCCAGGTCGGGCGCGGCTATGGTGACGCAGTTGATGGGGCCGATCACAGGCCTGCCAGGTACGAACGTGCCTGCTCCATACTGATAACCTCGCCAAATTTTTTGCTGATGTCAAAGAGATTGGCTTCGTGCGGGCCTTCGTCGCGATCGCCGGTAGCTTCCCGCACCACGATCGGAATGTAGCCGTATTGCAACGCATCCACCGCCGAAGTCCGCACGCAGCCGCTGGTGCTCAGGCCGCAGATCAGCAGCGTGTCCACGCCCAGCGATGCCAGCGTGGCGGCCAGATGGGTGCCGAAGAAGGCGCTGGGATACTTTTTGGTGATGACGACCTCGCCCTCGGCGGGCTCCAGGCCGTCCCCGAAGGCACAGTACTTCGATCCCCGGACGAAATTCGCCAGCGCCGGAACCTTGCGGTAGAACACGCCCCCTTCCACGCCCGCGGGATCGTATTCCACGCAGGTGTGAAAGATGGGAATGCCGGCCTTGCGGCACTCTCCCAACAGTTTCACTGCCTGCTCCAGCTCCGCCTCCACGCCCGCGTATAGCGAGCACTCGGGGTCCAGATAGGCGCGCACGAAGTCGATGATCAGCAGCGCCGGGCGCGCCCCCGGCTCGATGGAGCCGCCGAACCCCGCCTTGCTGTAATCCTGGTCCAGTTCCGCCATAACGGTAGCTCCGCGGCTAGATGATCCCTCGCTGTTTGAGTCCCGCAAGCCTGTCGCCGCTCAAGTCCAGCAGGCCGCGGTAGATTTCGTCGTTGTGTTGTCCGATTTCCGGTGCCGAGGCATGGATTTCCCCGGGGGTAAGCGACAGCTTCGGCGCCACGTTCTGCATCTTCAGTTCGCCGAACTTCGGATGCATCACCGATACGATGGCCTCGCGAGCCTTGAAGTGCGCGTCTTCGAGCATTTCCGGGGCCCGGTAGATCTTGCCCGAGGGCACGCCACTCTCGTCCATCAGCGCTTCCAGCTCCGCGGCATCCTTGGTTGCGGTCCATTCCGCGATGAGATCGTCGAGTTCCTGCTGGGTCTCGCCGCGCGCGGCATGGCTGCTGTAACGGGGATCGTCGGCCAGTTCCGGCCGTCCCATGGCTGCGCTCAAGCGCCGGAACACGCTGTCCTGGTTGGCTGCGATCAGAATGTAGGTCCCGTCTCGCGTGGGATAGATGTTCGAGGGTGCCACCCTGGGCAGGATGGAGCCGGTGCGCTCGCGAACATACCCCGCCTGCTGGTATTCGGTGATCAGCGACTCCATCATGTTGAGCACCGCCTCGTAGATCGCCGAGTCCACGATCTGCCCTTCGCCGGTGCGCTCCCGGTGATGCAGGGCGGACAGCGCGCCGATGCAGGCGAAGGTGGCCGCAAGCTGGTCGCCTATGCTGATGCCTACGCGGCTGGGCGGGGTGGAGGGATCGCCAGCCACGTAGCGCAGTCCGCCCATCGCTTCGCCGATAGCGCCATAGCCGGCGCGGCTGGAGTAGGGGCCGGTCTGGCCGTAGCCCGATACGCGGATCAGGATCAGCGACGGATTGATTTCGCGCAGTTCCTCCCAGGAGAGGTTCCAGCGCTCCAGCGTTCCCGGACGGAAATTCTCCAGCAGAAAGTCGGCCTTGGCGACCAGCTCCTTGAGGATGTCCTGGCCTTCTTTTTCACGCAAATTCAACGTGATCGCTTTCTTGTTGCGGGCAATTACAGGCCACCACAGCGACATGCCGTGAGCCTTTTCCTGCCCCCAGTCCCGCATCGGGTCCGGTCGGTCCGGCGCTTCGACCTTGATCACTTCGGCGCCGAAATCCGCCATCAGTTGTCCGCAAAACGGGCCCGCCAGAAGCGCGCCGAGTTCAATCAGTCTCAGATCGGCCAGCGGGCCGGTCCTTTCCGCCATGTCTTGTATCTCCTCTGTTGCGCGATTTACGCGAAATGCCCGCCGCCGCTCCCCTGAGCAGGCCTGGCCATTATGAAGTTTCCGCATACATTGTATAGAATACGTGCCCTTGACAAGAGGGGCCGGAACTTGATGACTACCAGCGCACGTCGCGTTTCCATTGTGGAAGTGGGCCCGAGGGACGGCCTGCAAGCTGAAAAGGTATTGCCTACCGAGGTGAAGCTGGAGTTCATTCACCGCGCCGTTAATGCGGGGATCCGCAAGGTGGAAGCGGTGAGCTTCGTTCACCCCAGGCGGGTGCCCCAAATGGCCGACGCCGAGGCGGTGGTTCAGGGTCTGCCCCAGGGGGATGACCTGATATTTATCGGGCTGGTTCTGAACCAGCGTGGATACGAGCGCGCCCGCGATTGCGGCATCGACGAAGTGGGCATGGTGGTGGTGTCCAGCGATACCTACAACCGGCGCAACCAGGGCGTGTCCAGCCTTGAATCCATCGAAGCCTGGCTGAAGATCGCAAAGCAGGCCAAACGGGACGGCGTGCGCGCCAACTGCATGGTGTCATCGGCCTTCGGCTGCCCGTTCGAGGGCGAGGTGCCGCCGGAGCGGGTCGTGGAATACGCCGAGCGCGTTGCCGAGGGAGATCCGGTGGAACTGGGGATCGCCGATTCCATCGGCGTTGCCGTCCCCGCGCAGATCACCGACGTTCTGGGGCGGATTTCGGAGCGCTTGCCCGGCCTGCCGATTCGGGTGCACCTGCACAATACCCGCAACACCGGCCTGGCCAACGCGCAGGCCGCGCTGGATGCCGGCGTCGCCTCCATCGACGCCAGCATCGGCGGCATCGGCGGCTGCCCCTTCGCTCCGCTGGCCGCCGGCAATATTCCTACCGACGACCTGCTGTATCTGCTCTCGCGTTCCGGCGTGGAGACCGGGGTGTCGTTGAAGAAAGTTATCGAGACCAGTGGCTGGCTGCGCGAGCAGTTGGACCACGGCGATTTGCCTGCGATGCTGCCACGCGCGGGAATTTTTCCGGACGTGGCAGTGGGTGCGCAGGCTTGACCGGCCTGAACTGAAAATACATACGGGAGAAAGAGCATGAGCTTTCGCTTGGGCGTAGATGTGGGCGGTACCTTTACCGACCTGCTCCTGGTTAACGAGCAGTCGGGGGAGATGTACACCGCAAAGGTCCCCAGTACGCCGGAGGACTCGTCGATCGGCGTTTCCAACGGCATCGACAGGGTGTGCGGCGACGCTGGCGTCGATCCCGGCGACATTACCCATGTCATGCACGGGACCACGGTGGCCACCAACACCATCCTCACGGGAACCGGCGCCAAGGTGGGGCTGGTTACCACCAAGGGTTACCGGCAGGTATTGCAGATCGCCCGTTCCTTCGTGCCCGGCGGCCTGGGCGGATGGGTGATCTACAACAAGAGCTTGCCGATTGCGCCGCTGGCGCTCACGGTCGAGGCGGACGAGCGCGTGGGCGCCGACGGCTCGGTGGTGCACGAACTGAACGAGGAAGCGCTGGAAGGCGAGCTTCGCAAGCTGGCCGGCCGAGGCGTGGAGGCGCTTACCGTGTCGCTGATCAACTCCTTCGCCAACCCGGCTCACGAGCAGCAGGTTCGCGCGGTGTCCGAACGCGTTCTTCCCGGCGTGCCGGTATCGCTGTCTTCGGAGGTCGTTCCCGAGATGCAGGAGTACGAGCGCACCATCACCACGGTCGCCAATTCCTATGTGCGTCCGAAGGTGGCGACCTATGTTCGCAATCTGGAGAAGCAACTCAACGACACCATGAGCGGCGTGCAACTGCACGTGCTGCGCTCCGACGGCGGTCTGGCTTCGGCCGACGCCGCCGAGGCCTATCCGGTCAACCTGCTGATGAGCGGCCCCGCCGGCGGCGTTTCCGGCGCCATCTGGATTGCCTCGCAGGCGGAGCACAACAATCTGCTGACCTTCGACATGGGCGGCACGTCCACGGACGTTGCGCTGGTGCAGGAGGGTCAGGCCCAACTCAGGCGCGAGACCACCGTTGGAGACGTGACCGTGCGCGCTTCGTCGGTTGACGTGCGCACCGTGGGCGCGGGCGGCGGCTCCATCGCCCACGTGCCGGAACTCACCGGCGCGCTGCGTGTCGGTCCGCAGAGCGCCGGCGCCGATCCAGGGCCGGCAGCTTACGGCAAGGGCGGCGAAGACCCCACCGTTACCGACGCCAACGTGGTGCTCGGCTACTTGCCTGCCGAGGTGCGCCTGGGCGGCGACATGAAGCTCGACAAGGCCAAGTCCGAGGCCGCGGTGCAAACCATTGCCGACGCCCTGGGGCTGTCCCTGATGGAGGCAGCTTCCGGCATCGTCAGCCTGGTCAACGAGAACATGTATGGCGCCTTGCGTCTGGTATCGGTGGAACAGGGTCACGACCCGCGCGACTTCGCGCTGATCGCTTTCGGCGGCGCCGGCCCGTTGCATGCGAATGCGCTGGGCAGGCTGATGAGTTCCTGGCCGGTCATCATTCCTCCCGGGCCGGGCGTGCTGTGCGCCTACGGCGACGCCACCACGCGGGTGAGGAACGAGGCTTCGCGCACTTTCATCAAGCGTTTCGGCCGCACCAGGGCCGAAGAGGCCGCCGATATCTTCGCCGACCTGGCGGAGCAGGCTTCGCAAGCGCTGGACGAAGAGGGGATTCCGCGCAGCGATCAGACCTTGAGCTACCAGGCGGACATTCGCTATCACGGCCAGGGTCTGCTGCTGACGGTAGATTTCGAGCTGGACGACTTGAGAGAGCAGGGCCTGGACGCTATCGGAGCGAAATTCGATCAGATGCACGAGCAGTTGTTCACCTTCGCATTGCCGGAAGACAAGGAGCTGGTCAACCTGCGGGCCGTGTCGGAGGGCAAGCCCACCGTGGTGCGCGCCTTGCGGGTCGAACAAGGCGATGCCAGCCCTGCGGCCGCGGAAATGGTCTCGCATCAGATCTACGTTGATGGCGGCATGCAGGAAGCGATGCTGTATGACCGCTCCAAACTCAAGGCCGGCAACATGATAACCGGCCCCGCAATCGTTCTGGAGATGGACTCCACCACGCTGATTCTTCCTGCTCACAAGGGGCGGGTTGACGAATACGGCAACATCCTGATCACGCCCTCGGATTCCTGAAGGGGAGTTACACAATGTCTGCACAAATCATAGAAAGCCGTCCGCGCCCCTTCGAGCGCGTGGATCTGGACCCCATTACGCTGGACATCATCGAGAATGCGATGCTCAACGCCCGTTGGGAGATGGACGCGGTGCTGTTCCGCACCGCCATGTCGCCCGGCATCCGCGAGCAGCATGACGAGTTTCCCATGATCGCCAACCTCGAAGGCAAGATGGTCGTGGGGCAGTTCGGCAGTTTCATTCACGGCTTCAAGGAGGCCTACGACGGGACCATCGAAGAGGGCGACATGTTCCTCACTACCGATCCCTATGCCTGCAACGGGGCCGTAAGCCACGCCAACGACTGGCTGCTGCTGCGGCCCATCTTCAAGGACGGGCGTCTGATCGCCTACGCCTCGATGTTCGGCCACATGACCGACATCGGCGGCAAGGTGCCCGGGAGCCTGCCCACCGACGCACGCCAGATCTTCGAGGAAGGCATTCGCGTGCCGCCGGTGAAGATTTACAAGGACGACGCGCTGCAGGAGGACGTGCTGCGGCTGATTCTGCACAACTGCCGCCTTCCGCACTGGAACCGAAGCGACTTCAACGCCATCGTGGCCGCTATCCGCACCGCGGAGAAGCGTGTGATCGAGATGGCGGAACGCTTCGGCGACGATGTCTATTACTCCGCGCTGGAGGAACTGCTGGACCGCAACAAGCGCGCCATGGGCAAGCTCATTCACATGACCGTGCCGGAAACGAAGCAGTATTTCGAGGACTTCATCTGCGACGACGGCCTGGGCATGGGGCCGTACAAGATCAAGTGTGCGATGTGGCGCGAGGGCGACAAGGTGATCTTCGATTTCGAGGGCACCGACCCGCAGTCCATCGGCTCGGTGAACTTCTACCTCAACGAGGAGATGTTCAAGATGTTCGCCGGCGTGTACATGATCATGGTGTTCGATCCGCAGATCATGTTCAACGACGGCTTCTACGATTTGATGGAAGTGCGCATTCCCGAGGGCACGCTTCTCAAGCCACGGTTTCCGGCGGCGCTATCCTGCCGCACCCACGCCCTGGGACGCATCTTCGACATATTGGGAGGCCTGCTGGGGCAGGGCAACCCGGATTTCCTGTGCGCGGCCGGCTTCTCCGACAGCCCGCACTTCATGTACTCCGGCTACCGGCGCGCCGACGGCGAGTGGTATCAGCTCTACCAGATCGGTTTCGGCGGCATTCCCGGCAAGCCTTTCGGCGACGGACCCGATGGCCATTCGCTGTGGCCGAGCTTTACCAACGTGCCCAACGAGTTTCTGGAGAGCTACTTCCCGCTGCGGATCGACGTGTACGAGACGCTTGCCGACAGCGGCGGTCCCGGCTTGCATCGCGGCGGCAACGCGCTGCGCGTGGGCTACCGCTTCCTGGAGCCGGGCGAAATTTCGATCCACGACGACCGTTGGCTCACCTATCCCTGGGGCGTGAACGGCGGACTGCCCGGACAGCGCAGCCGCAAGATTCTGCATCGGGCCGACGGCAGCGAGGAATTGCTGCAGTCGAAGTGCGACCGCATCAAGGTGGAACCGGGCGATCTGCTTTACTTCGACACCTGGGGCGGCGGTGGCTGGGGCGACCCGCTCAAGCGCCCGGCCGAGCAGGTGGGCTTCGACGTGGCTGCCGGGCTGGTTTCCGTTGATGGCGCCACGCGCTATGGCGTGGTGTGCAACGAAGATGGCGAGGTGGACGATAGCGGCACCGAGAAGCTGCGCAGCGAGATGGCTGCGGAGCGCGGCGATACGTCGCTGTTCGATTTCGGCGGCACGCCCGAAGAGCTCAAGGCCCGCTGCGAACAGGAGACCGGACTTCCGGCGCCCAAGGCCCCCGAATTCCAGAACTGGTTCCGCTCCGCCGCCTGACGCCTCCTGAAAGTGGCCGCGATCAGTGCATCGGCCAGCCGCAGTCCGTCGTGTCAGCCGGCATGGCGGCGTGGTTTGCGTGCACCGTCGCCCGGCGTCCACCGTGGCCCGGATTACTACAAAGCAAGGGCGAAGCGTATGGCCCTGGATAGCTGACGGATTTTGTCCGCGGAAAGACTGCCGATTGGCGCCCCAAGCCTGCTACGCGGCACGGTCTGCAAATGGTCGCAATTCACTGCACACTCTCGCGGTGGTCCGTCGTCCCTGGAGAGCGCCACTTCGCTGGGGATGTTCCGGATCCTGGTCGTTAGAGGAGCAACGGTCACTTCTCCCAGGTGAGGAATGATCGAATCCCGGGTGAGAATGACGACCGGCCTGCGCTTGTCGGGATGAGAGAAGCGGTACCAACGGATTTCTCCACGACGCATCAATCGCTTCTCCAGGCTTGATCTCCCCAGGCCCAGTCTTCTTCCGCAAAATCAAGCTCGCGGATTTCCGTAGGAATACGGCGGTAACCGTCGCGGTGACGCTCCTCCAGCGCCTTGTCTCCGAGGCGTTGCAACGCAGCCCGTAATGCGTCCCTTGTAAACCCGGAGCGGGTCTTGCCGAGGCTTCGGGCGCATGCATCCACCCGTTCCGCCAACTCGGAATCCATGGTAATTTGTATGATTTTCATCTCTATTTCTATCAAGGTATCCTCATTGATTGCTGTAATGATAAGTCATCAATCCGTAGTCAGGACGCGTGACTGCTGATTCAATTCGATCGTTGTGTCATCCCTGTATTTTTGGCGAGGAAGGTTTAACCCCGTCGCATCCTTTCCGTATGCGGAGGTGGCGGTGCCTGCGATGCCTGCGACGCGCGTGTTTGGGGAAGTATGATGGCGCCTGGAGTTCGCCGAGGGGTAAGCGATGAACGAGCGGCACAACGAGCCCTGGTGGGCGGTGGTCGGGCCGGGGGAGGGCGAGTCACTTTGGCAGCCGCTGCCTTCGAGGGGTTACGTGGACCTCAAGCTAACGCCGGAGAATACGCCCTATGACGGCTTTACTTCGGGCACGCAACTGCTGCCTCCGGGCTGTCATATCCGCGAGCATGGCCATCGGCGCAACCACGAACTGATTTTCGTCCACAAGGGCAGCGGTCGGGTCGAGATCGAGGGAAACGAATACCCGATTACTGAAGGATCGACCGTGTTGTTCGGCCGGTATGCGCGACATATCGTCGAGAACACCGGCGACACCGACATGGAGTTGTTCTGGGTGTTCCTGCCGCCCGGTCTGGAGCACTGGTTCCGTGGCATCGGCCGCAAGCGCCGACCGGGCGAGCCGATGCCCGAAGCGTTCCCGCGTCCCGAAGGCGTCGAGGAACTCATGGAAATGATGCAGTTCGTCCCTCCTGCCAAGCCCCCTGTTGACTCGGAGAAATAATGAGCATGTCAATCTCAGGCGCATGTCCCGCCCGGTTCGCACGCCCCGCCCGGTTCACACGCCCCGCACGTTTCGTATGTCTCGCCGCGATCGCCAGCGTTGTTGCGCTTGCCGCTTGTTCGGGCGATTCGCCGCCGGGCGATGCGGCTGGGTCCGACCTGGACAAGGCCGCCGCCAAGGACGCGATATGGGCGAAAGAGCAGGCGGTCTACGCCGCGCGCAGTCGGGCCGACCCGCAGTTTTATATCGACAACGCTTCTGATCAATACGTGGGCTGGTCGCCGAATTGGGATGCTCCTGCGGGCTTGGGTCTGTTGCGAGCGGGCGTTTCCCGGGTGCAGGGACAGGCGCAGGGGAAGGTGCATGAAGAGCTGTCCCTGCAATTCGAGGATATTGCCGTTTCCGGCAACGCGGCCGTGATCTACTACAGCACTCACCGAACGCGACTGCCCACAGGGGAGGAGGTGGATCAACGGCTCCACATCGCCCATACCTGGGTAAAGGAAGCGGGCGAGTGGAAATTGCTGGGCGCGCTGGGCCGAGTAGCTTCGCCGGGATACGGTCCGGAAAAGGCCAAAGACGAGATATGGGCGAAGGAGCAAGCCATCTATGCGGCTCGCGGCGAGGGTGATCTTCAGTACTACGTGGATAACGCCTCGGAGCACTATATGGGTTGGCCGCCTGGCTGGCCAAAGCCGTCTGGAATCGATCAGTTACGTGCCGGCGTGGAGCAGATGCGTGGCCTGGACCAGGAGGAACTTGCCATGGAATTCGGCGACATCACGTTCTCCGGAAACACGGCGGTGATTTACTACAGCACCCACCGGACCCGAATGCCCACCGGCGAAGAGGTGGATCAACGGTTCCACATCGCTCATGTCTGGGCGCGGGAAGCAAGCGGGTGGAAACTTGTGGGAGCGCTCGGTCGAATGGCGACGCCTCCTGAGGATGCTTGAAGCCTTGTAGCCGGTCGCTTCCTTTTCGAAGGCCGCGACCTTGACCATGCCGGCAGCATTGACAGTGTCCAGCGTGTCGCTGGCCCGGTGATCGTCAAGATAGGCGCCGGTGAGGACCTGCGGCGATTGCCGAGTCTGTCGCAATCTATGCGGCCACGATGCGCTCGACCTTGATCTCCTTCATGCCGCCGCCTGACGGCGCCGTTCCTGGGCGAGGTCATAGCTACCCTGCATTCGCACCCAATGATCGGCGGTTCCCCAGCCAATGCGTTCCAGCGCCAACGCCATTGCCGCAGAAACACCCGCGCGTCCATTCAATAATCGCGATAACGTGATTCGCGAAACACCCAGCCGGGTCGCGCACTCGCTTACGGTCCAGCCTTCCGCCTCCAGGTTTTCGCGGGCAATCTCGCCTGAGTGGGCCGGGTCGTGCATACGCATGTTGCTTCCTTATCGTTAGTTAGTGGTAGTCGATCAAGTCGATGTCCACCGCCTCGCCGTTCTCAAAGCGGAAGACGATGCGCCAATTCCGCTAGGACCGGTAGGGTAGGTTATAGTGTCTTCAATGTACCGACAAAGGCACGCTGCATAATGATAATGACCGAGACCCCTTCAGTCCCCTCGCCCGTGTCCTCGTCCAATGAACGAACGTGGTCTATCCTCGTGCACATTTCAGCACTTGCCGGGATAGTCTTCGCGTTTGGCAACGTGATTGGACCAATGGTACTCTGGATCATCAAGAATCCCGAGTCCGAACTCGTCGATCGCCACGGCAAGGCGGCGCTCAACTTCCAGCTAAGTTCGATCATCTACATGATCGGGGCAGGACTTCTCTCGATCGTCGTTATCGGTCTCCCGCTGCTCATCGGCTACGCGATCTTCTGGCTCATCATGGTGATCCTGGCGACCATTCGCGCGGCGGACGAGCAGGATCCGAACTACCTGCTGAGCATTCCGTTCGTGAAGTAGGGAGGGCGCGCGCTGGCGCGGCCAGGACGAGGAAGCGCTGCTACTGTTGGGTGCCGTCACGCTGGAAATACTCAGCCTCGGCATCTCGCTGTCCTTCGTAGCCGTAGCCTGCCCACGGTTTTTTACCAGATTCGCGCGCGCCGGAAGTCGGTGAGCTTGCCGGTCTCGCTGATCGCGAGGCCGATCCCGCGGGTTGGCTCGATCGTGTTCAGGACATGCGCGAAGCCGAAGTACCAGAGCAGCCACTCGTCCTTGTGTCGCAGGATATCGCCGCTGCCGATGTGGGTGGAATCGAACGCCTCGGGATCGTCGCTCCAATCCATGATGGCGCCGCCGGCCAGGTGACCCTTGTGTCGTTCCTGGATGATGCCGTCTTCGGACTTGGCGAGCGCAATCCGGCCGGTGCCGAACGCCGGGGCCACACCCTCGGGATAGTTGTTGTCGCGGGCGTAGTACCACATCCACCAGCACTGGTCGTCGTCATTCCAGCGCACCGTCGCTCCCCCGTTCCTGGCTTCGTCGCACCAGCCCTCCGGACCCTTGCCGAGGATCAGGCCGGGCTGCGAGGTTCCGGTCGCTTGTGCCCAGACGCCGGACCAGCGGCCTGGGAGGACCACGCCTGCCGCGAGGACGCCTTGTATCAGTTGCCTGCGCATCTTTTGGTGCATAGCCTCACCCCGTTTACGTTCGATGAAAATCCACAAATGGAATCTACCATCAGGCGTCCCGTTCGCGAAGGTCGGCCGACAGCGATGCCGCGGGCGCGGATGGAGGATCGTCGGCGCGGGGCGTTCCGGCTGTTTGGGTAGTGCTGTTTCGGCGGCTGGTGGGGTGGCGCGTTTCGCCGGTCGTTCCAGTTCGTCCCCGGGCCCGGGCAGTCGCTGTTTGCGGACGGTTTTCGGCAGCACGCGACGGCATAAGAAAAGGGCCATGAATGCACGTGGAAGAGCACGTGGAAGAGCACTAAAAGAGCGCTAAAAGGGCGCTAAAATAGCACATAATAGCTTGATTCTATTGGTGATTCATGCTATAGTTCGAACTCTGTCAAGGGACTGAAAGGAGCCCCGATATGGACCTTCATTGCACCGCTTCCAACGCCTCCGTTTGCGATGCCCAGCGTCCGGCGCCTGGGCCGGATTCGGGCGAGTTTTCTTCAACTGTAGCTGTCGCTGAGGAGCCTTCTTCACTCCCAGTCGCTCTTCCCTCACCTCCCGTCGAACTTCCTTCACCGCTCGTCGAAATTCCCTCACCGGCCACAGAGCGGCAGGCCAGCCCGGGCAGCGAGGAGTGGATGGCCGAGCGAACTCGCGAACAGACCGAGCTCGACAAGCTGGAAGCGCGGATCACCGAACTATGGGGGCACATCAACGCCGCCACGGCGCAATTCCTGGCGCTGCTGGCGGAATTCGACCGCAAGGAAGGATGGGCTCAGCATGGCGTGGCCAGTTGTGCGCACTGGCTGAACTGGCAATGCGGCATCAGCTCGGGGGCGGTCCGGGAAAAGGTGCGAACGGCGCGGGCCTTGGAATCGCTGCCCAAGATCAGGGAAGCCTTCAGCGAAGGGCGTCTGTCGTATTCCAAGGTGCGGGCGGTGACACGGGTAGCGACGGTCGATACGGAAGATGCGCTGTTGAACATTGCCTTGCACGGCACGGCTGCGCATGTGGAGCGTACGGTTCGGGGTTTTCGCCGGGTGCAGCGGGAGTTGGAGCGCAACGAGGCCCAGGAGGCGCATGAGCGGCGCTATCTGGACTGCCGTCGGGAAGCGGATGGCAGCGTGAACTTGGAGGCTTGCTTGCCGGCTGAGTTGGGGGAGATGTTGCTCAAGGCGCTGGATGCGGCGCAGGCGGAACTGGATGAACAGGACCAACAGGACGAACGAGACGGACGGGGAAAACGTGACGAGCGCGATGAACGCGATGAACGAGGCGAATGCTATGGGGACGTGGAGCACGCCGGGACTTCCGCCGGGGCCTGCGCGGCGGATGCGGATTCGAATGCGGAGACTGCCGACGTTTCCGCGGAAACGTACGGGAAGCAATCGGCCCGCCCGCAACGCTGTGGCACGGGGGCGGCAAGCGTTTCCGCGGAAACGCCTTCGGTCAGCGTGAGCCAGAGGCGCGCGGATGCGCTGGGGCATATCCTTGAGCGGTTCCTGGCCGGGAAGTGCTCGGGGTTCGGCTAACGGCGCTCACGAGGTGGTGGTGCATATCGCCCATGATGCGTTGTGCGATGTGCCCGAGAGCAGCGGAGCGTCATTCGAGCACAGCGGTTGCGTCGCGGTGGAGACGGCCCGGCGTTTGAGTTGCGATGGGGCCTTGGTCGGCGTGGTCAAGGGCGCCAAGGGCGAGCCGCTGGCGGTGGGTCGGCGCACTCGGGCCGTGCCTCCGGCGATCCGGCGTGCCTTGCGCGTTCGCGACGGCGGCTGCCGCTTTCCGGGATGCGACCGTTCCCGCTATGTGCATGCGCATCACATTCGCCATTGGGCCGATGGGGGAGAGACGGCCTTGGGCAACCTGGTGACCTTGTGTTCGTTTCATCATCGGCAGGTGCATGAAGGGGGTTATGGAGTTCGCGTGCGTGGGGGAGAGATCGAGTTCCTGCGCCCGGACGGGCGGGTTCTGCCGGCGGCTGGGACGGCGCTTGGGGCGTTTCCTCGGAAACGTCTTTGCCGAAGCAAGAGCGGGGGCGAGAGCCGAGGCGAGAGCCGAGGCGAGAGCGGGGGCGAGGTCAGGATTCCCTCCCCTGGCGGAGAGGCGCTGGCGGCAAACAACGCGGTGCGCGGGCTGCGCATTGATGCGGGCACGGCTCGCTGCGGGTGGGGCGGGGAGCGTATGGACTACAACATCGCTATCGACGGTTTGTGTTGGGAGGCGGGGTACCGATGAACTGCTGGCAACAGGTGATCTCTTCTGAAATCGCATAACATTCCGGTTCTGCGGTTTGGCGTTGGTAGCAGCGTTCTGGGGAAGCTTTGACTTTCAGCGTTGCGTTGCGTTGCGGTGCTTGGCCTCCAGCGGTGCAGTGCTGGGTTCGTGCGTTGTTTGGGGGCACGCTTTGGGTGGCGGGACATAAATAAGGGGGGCTGGAAGATTCGATATGTCGTATGACGGTGTTCGCAAGCGGTGGTTGGGCGATCCCGAGGCTTTCTGGGCCGAGGCGGCCGGGGGCATTGACTGGACGGAGCCCTTCGCTCAGGTTCTGGACAACAAGGCGCCTGCGGGCCGATGGTTCACCGGCGGGGTCCTGAATACCTGCTACAACGCTTTGGATCGGCATGTCGATTCCGGGGCGGGGGACCGCGCCGCGCTGATTTACGACAGCGCGATGACCGGCGTGCTTTGCCGTTATACCTATGGGGAGCTCCGCTACCATGTGGCGCAACTGGCGGGCGCCATGCAGGCCGCGGGGCTTGAGCGCGGCGACCGGGCGCTGATCTACATGCCGATGATCCCGGAAGCGGTCATGGCCATGCTGGCTTGCGCGCGCCTCGGCGTGATCCATTCGGTGGTCTTCGGCGGTTTTGCCGCGCGCGAGCTGGCCGCCCGAATTTCCCAGGCCCGGCCGAAACTGATACTGACCGCCAGTTGCGGCCTGGAGCCCAACCGCGTAGTGGCCTACAAACCGCTTCTGGATGATGCGCTGGCCCAGACCGACCATTCTCCTGAACTCGTTATTCTGTTTCAAAGGAATGAGTTACGTGCACAACTTAAATCAGAAAGTGAACTGGATTGGCAAGATTTTACGCACAATGCGCCACTCGCGGGATGCGTGCCGGTTGAGGCCACCGATCCACTCTATATCCTCTACACCTCCGGCACCACCGGGCAGCCGAAGGGTATCGTGCGCGACAATGGCGGGCACGCCGTAGCGCTTCACTGGTCGATGAAGGCGCTGTACGGGATTTCAGCGGGCGACGTGTTCTGGGCGGCGTCGGACATCGGCTGGGTGGTAGGGCATTCCTACATCGTTTACGGGCCGCTGCTGGCTGGCGCCACGTCGATTCTTTACGAAGGCAAACCGGTGGGAACGCCCGATGCCGCAGCGTTCTGGCGCGTCATCAGCCGACATGGAGTCAACGCGCTTTTTACCGCGCCAACCGCGATACGCGCCATCAAGCGCGAAGACCCGGCGCTGGACTACGCGGCGCGATACGACCTCACATCAATGCGGGCGCTGTTCCTCGCCGGCGAGCGTTGCGACCCGGACACGCTCGAATGGTCCGGCAAGGTCCTGGGGGTGCCGGTGATTGACCACTGGTGGCAGACCGAGACCGGTTGGGCGGTGGCGGGGAATCTGTTGGGCGAGGGATTGTTCGGGGTGAAGCCCGGTTCCGCCGGCAAGGCGCTTCCCGGCTGGGATGTGCGCGTAGTGGACGAGACGGGCGGCGAAGTGTCCGCGGGCGATACGGGATCCATCGTGTGCCGCTTGCCGCTGCCGCCCGGCGCGCTGTCTACGCTATGGCAGGCGGACGACCGCTTCCGGGAAACCTATCTGAGCCAATACAAGGGCTTCTACACCACCGGAGACGCCGGCTATATGGACGACGAGGGCTACATCTACGTCATGACCCGAACCGACGACGTGATCAATGTTGCCGGTCACCGGCTTTCCACTGGCGCGCTGGAGGAGGTTCTGGCAATGCATCCCGATGTGGCCGAATGCGCGGTCACCGGCATTGCGGACGACCTCAAGGGTCAGGCGCCGCTGGGGTTCCTGTGCCTGAAGTCCGGCGTTGAACGCGACGAGGATGCCGTGGTGCGGGAATGCGTGGCCCTGGTTCGAGAGCATGTCGGCCCGGTCGCCGCATTCCGCAAGGCCGTCGTCGTGGAGCGATTGCCGAAGACGCGCTCGGGGAAGGTCCTTCGCAGCGTGCTCGCGAAAATAGCGGACGGCGTGGAGTATGCCTTCCCGGCCACCATAGACGATCCCGCCATCCTCAAGGAGGTGGAGTCGAAACTGCTCAGCGCGGGCATTCGAGCGGCGTGAACCAGCCCTCGTTCCTGGCGACGACATAGGCGGAGTGTGCAGCGGAGTGCCCGGCCGGTGAATTCACGCACGGGGAAGTTGTCCGGCGAAGCGTACGGCTGGTACGTCGTCTTCGTTCTTTGCGTTTGCGGAGTTGTGGCCTTTATCGACCGGCAGGTCATCAATCTGCTGGTTCAGGACATCAAGGCCGACCTGCTGGTGAGCGATACCCAGATGAGCCTGCTGCAGGGCTTTGCGTTTGCCTTCTTCTATGCGTTGGTAGCGATCCCTCTGGGCCGCATCGCCGATAGCGTCAACCGGCGCTGGCTGATCACCGCAGGCATCTGCGCCTGGACCGCCGCGGCTGTCTGCTGCGGTCTGGCCGAAACCTATGCACAGTTGTTCGTGGCGCGGATGTTCGTGGGCGTGGGCGAAGCGGTGCTCACGCCGGCGGGTTTCTCGCTGTTGGCGGACCTTTTCAAACCGGGGCGCCTGGCCCGTCCCATCAGCGTGTTCACGGCCTCCAGTTTCTTCGGCTCGGGAATCGCCTTGGTGGTGGGCGGCGCCATCGTCAATTCGGTTCAGTCCGCAGGCGGCATCGCGCTTCCGTTCCTGGGCGCTCTGGAGGTGTGGCAAGCCGTGTTCATCCTCGGAGCGCTGCCTGGCATCCCGGCTGCCATATGGTTTTTCCTGTCGGTGAAGGAGCCCGAGCGGCGGGCGGCGGCCCATCGCGAGAGCGCAGAGCAGTACCGCCAGGGGTTCCTGCAAGCCCTGCGCTACATTTGGCGCAACGGGCGGCTGTTCACGGCGGTGTTCGGGGGCATATCCCTGCTCGCTGCCGCGCAATTCGCGCTGGGGGCCTGGATTCCAGCTTTCTTCGAACGCGTGCATGGCTGGTCCGCCGGTGACATCGGCTACGCGCAGGGGATGTTGTTCCTGGTGTTCGCCACGCTGGGCGTGGTTGGCGCCGGATGGCTGGCGGATGGATTGCAGGAGCGCGGCTGCCGGGACGCGAACCTGAGGATTGCTACCTTTGCCGGACTACTGGCCTTGCCGGGCGCTGTGGGCCTTGCTCTGGCGCCCTCCGGCGCGCTGGCCGTTGCGTTTCTGGCGCCTGTAAACCTGTTCGGCGCAGCCCCCTTTGGCGCGGCCGTGGCGGTGATTCCGATGGTCTCGCCGCCGCAGTTCAGGGCCCAGCTTGTGGCGCTGTATCTGTTGGCCGCCAACCTGCTGGGTCAGGCTGGCGGCCCCTGGGTGGTGGCGCGGCTCACCGACGGGCTGTTCGGAAATGATGCGGCCGTAGGGTGGTCGCTGATGATCGCGGTGCCTTCGCTGCTGCTCGCCGGGAGCCTGCTGACCTGGACGGGGTGGCGGCCCCTTCGAGCGGAGTTCGAGTCAGGTCAGGACTGAGGAAATCAGACAGCGCCTTCAGCGGGCTGGAAACGCGCTGATCTCGTCGAGCAAGCGGGCAAGCTCACGGTTGTACTCTTCCGCCACGGTGACCGGGCAGAAGTGTCCTCCTTCCGGCAGTTGCACCCGCACGGCGCCGGGAATCCGTTCGGCGAGTTCCCGGGACATCTCCGGGGGGGTTACGTTGTCGTCCCGCGCGGAAATGACGCCCGTGGGGACTCCAATTGCCTGGATTTCTTCGCGCAGATCGTGGCGCATGACGGCATTCAGGCGTCCCAGTTCGACTTCCGTTCCCGGGAAAACGTCCAGCCTCTGACGCAGAACTGCCTCCATTCCGGGATACGAACCTTCAAGGGCCCAGGCCGGCGTCACCAGCAGGCTGCCGGAAAACAGGTAACTCTCAGGGCCGGACTCGAGCAGAATTTTGCGGCGAATTCGGAACAGGTCGGTAAACAATGGAGTGGGGCCTGCCCAACTTGCGCTCAGCACGAGGGAGCGCACGCGCTCGGGCGAGCGCAGGGCGAGGTGCTGCCCGATAGCGCCGCCGGTGGAGTGGCCGACGATGTGGGCCGCGTCCATGTTCAGGGCATCTATCAGCGCCAGGGCGTCATCGGCCATCTCTCGCACGCTGCTGTGCATCGGCGCTGCCGGACTGCGTCCCACGCCGCGATGATCGTAGGTTACAACGTGGTAGCGCGGGCAAAAATACTCGATCTGCTTGCGCCAGAACGTCCCGGAGCCGCCCAGGCCGGGAACCAGGAGCATGGCCTCGCGGCGGCGGTTGTTGCCGGTGCCGTCCCCGTCGTCCCCGCCGCCGCCGCCGCCGCCGTGTTGCTCGGCGTACAGCCTGGCGCCGTCAACGGGGATTAGCGCCGTGACCGGCGGTTTATGCTGCTGCATCAGATCGGGGTGCCTGCTGCATCAGAGCCGGTGCCTGCTGCATCAGAGCGGGCGCAGCGTTTCGCGGGACAGCGCGCTAGGACCAGGATAGCGTAACCGCCTTGGTCTTGGTGTACAGATCGAGCGCTGCCTCGCCGAACTCGCGGCCCCAACCGGACTGCTTGTTGCCGCCGAAGGGCATGGTGGGGTCCATGGCCGCATGGCAATTCACGCCCACCTGGCCGGCGTCGATCAGCCGGGTCATGCGCATTGCGGTCTCAAGATCGCGGGTCCAGACACTGCCGGAGAGTCCGTAGCTTGTGTCGTTGCCGCGGGCCGCCAGAGATTCGAAGTCCTCATCGTCGGAAAAGGTCTGCATGGAAATGACCGGGCCGAAGACTTCCTCGCGCACGATCTGCATATCGGGCTCGCATTCGGCGAAAAGCGTCGGCTCGATAAACCAGCCCTCGCGGTCGAGGCGCTTTCCGCCGGTTAGCTTGCGTGCGCCTTCTGTCTGGGCGCGGGCAATCATTCCTTCGACCCGACCGCATTGACGTTCCGAAATCAAGGGGCCGATCATGTTGTTCGGGTCCGAGCCGGGGCCGACCGGCATGTTGCGGGCAAACTCCGCGACCCCAGCCCCCAGTTCCTCTGCGATCTTCTCGTGCACAAACAGGCGGCTGCCGCACACGCAATTCTGGCCGGAAAGGAGAAAACCGGCCATGGCAACGCCGGGAACAGTGCTGGCGAGATCGGCGTCCGGGAAAACGAATACCGGGGACTTGCCGCCCAGTTCCAGCGACACCTTCTTCAGGTTGCCCGCCGCAGCCTTCACGATAATCCGCCCAACCTCGGTGGACCCGGTAAAGGCAACCTTGTCCACGTCGTCATGCGCGGACAGCGCGGCGCCAGCCTCTTCGCCCAGGCCGTTGACCACATTGAATACGCCGTCGGGGAAGCCCGCCTCATGGGCCAGCTCGGCCATCATCAAAGCGGCGGTGGGAGCGTCTTCCGCAGGCTTCAGCACCAGCGTGCAGCCGGATGCCAGCACCGGGGCGATTTTGAGCATTTCCATGCCGAAGGGATAGTTCCAGGGCGTAATCGCGCCCACCACGCCGATCGGTTCCCGCAGCGTGTAGGCAAGCAGGTCCTTGGGCGATTTACCCAAGGCCGAAGAGGGCAGGGTCCGACCGGTGATCTTGTTGGTCCAGCCGGCGTAGTAGCGAAGAAACAAGGACGCGAACGGCGCGGCGCCTTCCGCGATCATGCGCGGCAAGCCGCCGTCGAGAGTCGCGATTTCGGTCATCGGTTCCGCGTTGCGCTCCAACAACTTCGCGAACTTGAGAAGGAGTTGCGCGCGCTCATCCGGCGCTACCGCAGCCCAAGCCGGAAGCGCCGCGCGGGCGGCCGCAACCGCGGCGTCGATTTCGTCTGCTCCTCCCAGATGCAACTGCGAAATCGCATTGCCGCTTGCGGGGTCCAGAACATCCCGCAAGCGCCCGCTGGCCACTCGCGCGCCGTTGATGAAATGCGGTTGCGGCTTGCCCAGCCGCTCCGCCGTTTGTTGTGAGATATCCATGGCGGCTCCTCCCCCGGCAGTATGGAATTGGGTCCGGCAGTATGGAATTGGGATTGTATGAAGCGCGCCGCCAGTGGTAAAGGCGAGTGCTTCGCCAGTGGGGAGCTTCGGCAACGGGCACTTCGGCGTGAGGGGTTTTACACGAGACAGGCGATCTGGGTATAGTGTTCGTTCCTGCGGGAAAAATCTGGAATCCAGCGAAACATGACCGTTCTCAATGGCGTGCAAGGTCCGTTTGCGCAAGGCCGCATCCGATGGCCCGGCATTCTGGCTGCCCTTGTTCTGGCCGCCCTGCTGCTGGCGGGCTGCGGAGGCGGGGGCGGCAGCGGAGGCGGTGCGCCGGACCCTCAGCTAAGTGTTTCTCCCGCTTCGATTTCTCTGGAGCAGACCTTGGGCAGCGATCCGGCTTCGGCGAGTTTCAGCGTTCGCAATTCGGGGGGAGGAACCCTGTCGTTTCAGGCAACCGCGAGCGGGGATGCCCTGACGCTGTCTCAATCGAGTGGCCGCGCGACGGCCGGGGCCTCGGTGAGCGTCAGCGTGGAATCCGCGTGCGAGTCGCCCGGCGATTTTTCTGGCTCGATTGAGGTGAGTGGGGCAGGCAGCAGCGCGCAGGTTTCCGTAAGCGTGGAGTGCGTCCGCCCGCCCGTGAGCGTTGAAATTGCCGAGTCTCCGGCATCCTCCGAAGGCTGGCCCGGCCAGGATGCGGAAGGCAGTTTGCGCTGGAGCATCTCTTCGCCATGGTCCGGCCAACCCGCCCTTTCCTGGTCGATTAGCACCGACCGCGATGACGTGACGCTGCAGCCCGCCGAAGGCAGCGCCCGCCTGGACGAGGCCGTGGAGATTGCCCTTATGGTGAGTTGCCCGGATCAATCGCTCTTCGACGCGGGACTCACTCTCGCCGTGGATGAGCAGGAAACCGAGACCACCTGGCCGGTGCGCTGTCGGGCCGGCGATGCGCGCTTTCTCTTGCTGGAATTGCACCAGGGACCCATGCAGTGGCGCCAGGATTTCGTGAACGATGAAACCATCACGGCCGTTCCCGCAGTCGAAGGGCGGCGCACCGCGGCGGTGGCCCGCGTTGGCCATGACTCGCCAACGGTTCCAGGGCTTTCGGCAACCATCCGCAATGCCAGCGGCGAGGCGCTTGAGGAATCTCCCGTCGTGCTGCTCACGGACACCTCCAATCCCCGTGACGGAGAATGGGAAACGGAATACGTTTTTGATGCGGAAAGCCACTATCAGTCTGGGAACCGCGTGGATTTCGTCATTGATCCGGACGGCACACTGGACGAAACCAACGAAGACAACAACTCGCGCCAAGTTCACTTTGACGATGGCGAGCCGCTGCCGAACTTCCGCATCACTTTCGTTCCGATTCACGTCGATTATGGAAATCCGTCCGAGATCGACACGGAAGATTACATGGACAGAATCAACGATTATCTTCCCGTCGCCCAGTACGAGGCCGAAGTAGGGCGCCCGCTTGAATTTCTGGATCGAGCCTGGGATGCTCACGAGGCCAATGTGGCGCTCACACGCCGCTGGAACGCGGAGGCCGACCCGGACGAGTTCTACCACGGCCTGTTTCGATATCCCTACGACGGCAGCACCTGCGGCTACGCCTGGTATTACACCCCCGTTGCCGTGAGCGCTTCCTGGGACGGTGGATGCAACGAGGATATTCAGGCGCACGAGCTGGGGCACAACTTTTCCCTGCGCCATGCCCCGGGGGATTGCGGCGAAGCCAATGTGGATACGAACTATCCCTATCCTGGCGCGGGAATGGGACCGCATCGCGGCTGGCTGTTCAGCGAGGGCAAGTTCGTGAATCAGGAAGACGGCTACCGCGACGTCATGTCCTATTGCCAGCCGACATTCGTCTCCGACTACAACTACAAAATACTGGTTGCGTACCTCCGCTCGGAAGTGTCCATCTGGCCGAACGACAGGGCCGCACAGGGACCAATCGCGTCCAGCGGCGGTGGCCGCCCCGGCCCGGTAGCGCAATCCGGCCCCGGCGGGGGTGAGCAATCCGCCGGCCCTGGCGCGGCAGAGCAATCCCGGCCCAGTCTGGCGCTGACTGGCGCCGTGGACGAATATGGAGCATGGTCGCTGCTGCACATTGACGCCAGTCCGAAGCCACCCCGTCAACCGCCCCGTCAGCCGCCAGCGGGCACCGGCTTCGTCCTCATCCTGCAAGACAGCGCCGGAAAGGAGATCTACCGTCAGCCTCTTATGGTGGCAGCCGCCTCGCACGGGAGCGGCAAGATCTGGGCGGCGCGCATTCCCTGGCCGAAGCAGGCGCCCAAGCTCCTGGTGATCCTCAACGACGAGGGCGCCGCGCTGCTGGTCGAGCAAATTCAGCTACCCAACCCTGACGCGAAATCATCCGTACCCTGACCTTCGCCGGGTTACTCTCCTCCTTCGCCGGGCTACACGCCTCCTTCGCCGGGTAGAGCCTCGTTCAGCCGCTGCCGCAACTTGCGTAACAGGCGGATGAGTTCCAGCAGTTCCGCCTTGTTCAGCGTGCCGAAGACTTCGTGGGTCCAGATTGCGTGATCCGGTGCCAGCCGGGCGAACAGTTCGGCGCCCGTCCGGGTCAGGTGCACATCGCTGATGCGCCGGTCCCCGGGGTGCTCCTGGCGCTGGATCAAGCGATCCTCCTCCATCCGGTCCAGCAAGCGGGTGATGTTGCCCTGCGATCCCAGCAGCATTTGCGAAAGTCCCGAGATGGTGGCATGGCGCCCGGGGCAGCGCTCCAGATTGGCCAGCACATCGAAACGGGTGATTGAGGTCTTGTGCTTTATGAGCATGGCGCCGCCGATCCTGCGCTCGATGCTCTTGCTGGCCTTCAGCAACTGAAGCCAGGCGATCAGTTCGTTCCTGGCGAACAGGGCGTCCCTTTTTTCCGGTTTTGCGGACGGAGTACTAGCCGCCGGCGGCTGCGCCGGCCTGTTTGCGGGTTCCGGAACCAGGGCGGTTGTTTCGATTTCCACCTTGGCCCGGTCTTCGATCAGGGCCGCGACCTGCACCATGGCCATGGCGGGGAAGTGGCGGCCCATGACTTCCCGGTAGACCTTGCCGAGTTCCGGGAGCCGGGTGAGGTAATCCTGCTTGTCGGTCACATACCAGGTCATGCGCGCAATGTGCTCCGGTCCCGCTCCGCCCTCGGCGAGTACCGCCAGCGTGTTGGACAGGGCCTGACGCACCTGGTCGACAAAGTCATCGCTGGCGAACTGTTCGTTTTCGTCCCAGCCCACCAGCCCTCCGGTAACCAGCAGGCGACCTTGCCCGAGCACGCCGTTGGAATAGCCTTTGGGCTGTGGCCAGCCCGGGGGTTGCAAAACTCGCATGTTCATCACTCTCAGGCGGGCGGATCAGGGCTGCTCGGCGGCAGGATCGGTTGGCTCGTGGGACGGGGGTTTGGCGGTGCGTTGCAGTTCCAGTTGCTTGTCTCTCGCATCCTGTTGCAGGCGCAGGGCCTGATCGCGTCCCGACAGATATTGCTTGGGCCAGGGCATGTTCTCCACGCCGTACCAGGCAGCGGCCTGATGAGTGAAGTAGGGGTTCCACAGATGCGGCCGGGCCAGCGCCACCAGATCGGCGCGGCGGCAGGCGATGATGGTGTTGATTTGCGCAGCCTCGGTGATGTTGCCCACCGCCATGGTGGCGATCCGGGTGGTGTTGCGGACCGCGGCGGCGAACGGCGTCTGGAACATGCGGCCGTATACCGGCTGCTGGTCGTGCACCGTCTGCCCCGCGGACACATCAATGAGGTCGCAGCCGTTTTCGGCGAAGGCTTGCGCCAGGGCCAGAACATCGGCTTCGGACATTCCGCCGTCCTTCCAGTCGGTTGCGGAGACCCGCACCGACATGGGTTTCTCCTCCGGCCAGGCCGCCCGCATCGCCCGGAACACAGCAAGGGGGTAGCGCATCCGGTTTTCGATGCTGCCGCCATAGCGGTCGCGGCGCGTATTGGTGAGCGGCGACAGGAAGCTGGCCAGCAGATAGCCGTGAGCGCAGTGCAGTTCCAGCATGTCGAAACCGGCGTTGTGGCTGCGCCGGGTGGCGGCCACGAAGGAGTCCAGCACTTCCTGCATCTGCGCGGAGCTCATCTCGTCGGGCGTTTGCGAGACGCCATCGATGTAGGGAATGGGCGACGCCGACATCAGCGGCCAATTGTCCCGGGGACGCGGAATGTCCATTTCCTCCCAGCCCAGCTGCGTGGACCCTTTGCGTCCGGCGTGCCCCAGCTGCATGCAGATTTTCGTGTCGCTGGTCTCATGCACGAAATCCACGATGCGCTTCCAGGCGGCTTCCTGCTCGTCATTCCAAAACCCCGTGCAGCCGGTGGTTATGCGCGCTTCGGCGGAGGGGCAGGTCATTTCGGTGTACATCAGCCCTGCGCCGCCTGCAGCCCGAGATCCGTAATGCACGAAATGCCAGTCGTTGGGTGTGCCATCCACGGCCGAATACTGGGCCATGGGCGAAACCACCACCCGGTTGGCCAGGGTCATGCCGCGCAGCCTGAAGGGCGTGAACATGGGCGTTGGCCGTGATTCGCGACAGTCGAATCCGGTGGTCTCGAAGAGCGTCTGGTAGAAGTCCGACTCCACGGCCTGGAGGAATTTCTCGTCCCGCAGACGCAGGTTGTCGTAGGTAACGCTCTTGGCTCGGGACATCACCACCATCGCGAACTGCATGGGCGTCATGTCCCAGGCGCGCTCCATGTGCTCGAACCAGGCCAGCGACACATCGGCGTTGTGTTGAGTAATCTGCACTTGCGTTCGGCGCGCTTCTTCATACTGGAGAAAAGCCTCCTCATGCCCCCGGTCCAGCAACTCCACGGCGGCGTCGGAAAGCGCGATGGCGCACTCCATGGCCAGTTTGGTGCCGGAGCCAATGGAAAAATGCGCCGTCGCCTTGGCGTCGCCCAGCAACACGATGTTCTTGTGCCACCAGTTCTCGCAGAACACCCGCGGAAAATTCCGCCATATCGAGCGGTTGGTGATGAGTGGGTGTCCGCCCAGTTCCTCCGCAAACAGCCGCTCCATAATCGCCGCGCTTTCCTGCTCCGACGCCGTATCCAGCCCCAGGGCGCGCCAACAGCGTGGGTTCATCTCGAATATCCAGGTGCTCTCGCGCGGTTCGTACTGGTAGGTGTGCGCCACCACGGGCTCACCGTCGATTTCCTTGAAAAAGTAGTAGAAGTCCTCCAGCGGACGAGTCGATCCCATCCACACGAACTTGTTTCTGTGATGCGTTACGCTGGGTTGGAAATCGTCGGCGTAGTGGCGCCGAATTGCGCTGTTGATGCCGTCAGCGCCCACGATCATGTCGGCCCCGGCGAACCGGGTTTCCAGCGTGCTGGCGTCCACCGCCTCGCCGTAATGAATCCGCACGCCAACTTCCTCGCAGCGCCTCTGTAGAATGTTGAGCAGCGTCAGGCGCGCGCAGCCGGCGAAACCGTTGCCGCCGCAGCGTATGGATTCGCCCTTGTACTGGATCACCACATCGTCCCAGTAGGCGAAGTTGCGTACGATTCGCTCGTAGCTTTCCGGGTCGCGGGACAGAAACTCGTTCAGCGTTTCGTCAGAGAAGACCACGCCGAATCCGAAGGTGTCATCGGCCTGGTTCTGCTCGTGCACGACAACTTCCCAGGCAGGCTGCGCTTTCTTCGTGAGCAGGGCAAAATAAAGTCCGCCCGGACCGCCACCCACAACGATTATCTGCTTTGTGTCAATCGTTCTGTACCCTGGCCTCTCGGATCACCATATCTCTCAGGTCACCATATTATGTGACACATAAGCTTTTTGTCCAAACAACCCGGCGCAATAAACAACCCGGGGCGACTCGGGGCGGCGTGTCAACGCAGCGGGTGTCAACGCGCCGTGTCGTAACAGCTCGGCATAACAGCGCGGCGGGTCGTGTACATTTACCGAATAGACGCCGCCACTGCCTGACTGCCCATGACCCAGCTTCCCGAACCGTGCCGCTCGATCACCGAGGACGAAATCGACACCTACGAGCGCGACGGCGTCGTTTGCCTGCGCGGCATACTGGAACGCCGCTGGATCGACTCGCTGTTGCCGGCCGCCCGACGGATCGCCATAGACAAGGAGGATGTCGGCCTGCTGCCCACCTATCCGGGCCGTTACATGTCGCGCAAGGTGGCGGAGTTCCGGAAATTCGTATTCGAGTCGCCGGTGGCCGAGGCGGCGGCCCGCGTAATGCGGTCCGGCATGGTGCGTTTTTTCTTTGACGAGTTCTTCGTGAAGCCGCCAGCCTCCAGCGAGAAGACAATCTGGCACTGCGACCGCATGGGCTGGCCTACCGTCGGCAAGATGGTGCCGTCGATCTGGGTGCCGCTAACGCCGATCGCGGAGGAGAACTCCCTGGAGTGCATCGCCGGTTCGCAAAGCCAGGATGTGCGCTACTGGCTGTTCTCGCCCAATGCGCGGCAAATGCAAAGGCCGGCCGACCGGGAGCCGCATCCGGATGAAGACAAGCTCCGCTCCAACCTCTCCAACCGTTTTCTGCAATGGCGGATGGACCCGGGCGACATCCTCATCGTTCATCCATGGACGCTGCATTACTCGCATGGCAACACATCCGACGACTGGCGGATCGCCTTGTCCATACGGGTATTTGGCGACGATATTCGCTGGCGTCCGCGGCCGGATTGCGTGAACCTGGCCGGCGTCAGCTTTGATGAAATGATCGAGGGAGAGCCGCCCTCGGGGCTGCTGTTCCCGGTGCTTTGGTCGCAGGACGGCTATCGGGACGGCGACGCCGATTTTCCAACCGGCTTTGCGACCGCCTGGACCCGGGAGCGGCGCACCGACATCAACGAATACGAAGCGTTCATGCGCCAGATGCAAGCGCAGAAAACGGCCTGACCGCACCTGCGCGCGGATGGGGACGGGGAGTTGTCGGGGAGCTGGCGGGGAGCTGGCGGGGAGGAAGCCATGAACACCAAGCATGATGAACTGTCGCGGGCGCAAGTGGAGCGCGCCGGTATGCCGGGCGCCGGCGAGGAGCCGCATTTTCTTCCCCACCCGCTGATGGACCGCCTGCTGGAAGCGGTCATCGTTTTGGGCGGCGAACTCTGGATCGAGCGCGACCGGCGCCGGGCGCTGGAGTCGCTGCTGCATTCCAGGGGTCTGATTACGCCCGAAGAAATCGAATCCCACTCCGAGAGCGATCCCGAGGGCCGCAAGCAGGAACTCAGCGCCCTGGTAACTCGCCTGTTCGATCCTCTCCGGACCATGCGCGCCGACAAGTAGCCCACATACGGGGCAGGGCGCTCACGGCCCGAAGCCCTCCGCGCAGGCGCGCGCAAGCCCCACCGCCTCCGTCTCCTCGCCGAGGCGAAATCGAGAATCGCCCGGAAATACCACGAACAGCCGCTCAAGGCCCAGGTCCGCAAGCGCCGAGCGCATGGATGGCGTAAATCGTGGCGCGCTGCTTCGCTTGAACTCGAAACCGATCCGCCGCCCGTCCTGAAAGGTCAACAGGTCGAGTTCGGCGCCCTGATGCGTTGCCCAGTAGTAGCACCGGCCCCAATCCGCGCCCACCAGACGCACCACTTCCTGCATCGCGAAACCTTCCCAGGACAGTCCGACCTTGGGATGCCCCTGCAAGGCGTCGTCGGAATCCACAGCGAGCAAGGCATGCAATAGTCCGGTGTCGGCAACATACACCTTGGGCGCCTTTACCTGCCGCTTCTTCAGATTCTCGTGCCAGGGCGCCAGACGGCGCACAACCAGCGAAGACTGCAAGGCGTCCAGATAGCTGTTGACGGTTGGCGCCGACACGCCCAGGGCGCGCCCCACCTCGGCGCTGTTCCAGCGGTTGCCGTGGTAGTGCGCCACCATCGTCCAGAAACGCCGCATCGTGGCCGCAGGCGCAGGCACGCCCAGTTGCGGCAGATCACGCTCCAGAAAAGTTCGGATGAAGGCATTGCGCCAACGGATGCTGGCCGCCCGGTCCGTAGCCAGAAACGACAGCGGAAAACCGCCGCGCTCCCAAAGGCGATCCATGGATTGCGCGCCTGTTTCGTTAACCTGAAACGGAGGCAATTCATGATAGGCAATGCGGCCCGCCAAGGTTTCCGAAGATTGACGAAGCAAATCCGGCCCGGCGCTTCCCAGCACGAGAAATCGCGCCGGATTGTGGGGGCGATCCGCCAGAACCCGCAACAACTCGAACACCCGCGGCGAATGCTGCACCTCGTCGATCACGACCAGGCCCCGAAGTCCCTCAAGCGCCAGTTTCGGATCCGAGAACCGCGTCGCATCGGTGGGATCCTCCAGATCGAAAAACGTAACGGGTTGCTGTGCAGCACTGGCCACGCGCCGCGCCAAAGTGGTCTTGCCGACCTGGCGCGCGCCGATCAGCCCAACAACCGGAAACTGCCGCAGCAGTGCGTTGACGGAGGCTTCGTGAGCTGCGCGGGAAATCATGCGGGGAGCAATATACCATGAAAATCAAAATTTATACTTTTGATTTTCATGTATAACGGCGGGCGCAGCCTCGCCAGTTCATCCAGCCTGAGAGCTCTTGCGCGTTTTCGCTTGAAGCGAAGCGTCGCCGCCTGCCAGGTGCTCGCAGCGAAGCTTTGTCGCTCGTCAGGCGCCTGAAGCGACGGAGAAGCCGCTGGGCGCCCGCCGGTTCTGTGCAAGCAGCAGCCCCGGCGGGAGGCAGCCGGCGCTTCCTCGGATTACAACTCCCAGTTCAATTCGACGAACAGCACCTGGCCGCGGGCATCCCAGCGCGTCGGGTCGTACGGCATGCCGTAATAGACCGTTTCCGGGGGTTCTGCGTCCAGAATATTGCGGCCGCCGCCGCGCAACTGAATGCCGTTGTCGAAGGTGTAACTCAAGGTCAGGTCCACCGAGATGTAGGAATCCACCATCAGGTGCGGCTTGTCCTGTCCCCAGGACTCGCACCTTCCCACGATTTCAAAGCAGGAACCGGTGTTGTTGTTCAGGTAGCTCGGCGTGTAATAGACGAACAGGTGGCCGGCCCAGCGCTCGCGGTACCAGTCCAGTTGACCGGCCAGCCGGTACTTGTCGCTGCCCAGCACAGTGCCCTCCCGGCGTATGGGTTCGCTCTCCGCCGTAATCTGGAAGATTTCCTCCAGCACCCGTGTATAGGTGAGCCGAGGCGTGAAATCGCCCCAAGCCGTATCGAAGTTGTATGCGAATTCGGTGGTGACGAGCTCGCTTGTTTTCTGTGCGATGTTGATCGGCCGGGATCTGCGGAACAAGGTCGCATTTCCTTCGGCATCCCGCTCCACGACCTCAGGCAGCGCAAAAATCACTTCCGGATAGTCCCTGAACAGTCCACCGGCATTTTCGATCTTGTCGGTGAAGTCGATCGTCGACCAGTCCAGCGTCCAGCGGAAACCGGGCAGGGCCGCAGGGGTCCAGTCGAAACTGAACGAAATGTTTTCGGAGTATTCCGGCCTCGTATCGACTGCATTTCTGGCCAGTGTGGAGCGAATGCTGATAGGGTCGGTATTGCCGGACGGCTCGTAGGGGTCCACATACGTCCAGAACGTGTAATACGTGGGATTGGTGAGACTGAAAAGGTCTCCCCACACCGGTGGACGGAACGACTCGGACCAGGATGCGCGCAGCGTGAAATCCTCCGTCGGACCGTACTGGATGCCGAGCCGTGGACTGGTGGCGGAATGTTCGACATCGATGACGTTGGGTTCGCCAGGATAGGTCCAACGCCTGTTCACGTAGTCGTACACCGGATCGACGCCCCCGTCGGCGCCTTCCGTCTTGTAGATATCGCGCCTCGCCTGCAGGCTCAGGACGAGCGAGGCAATACCCGGGCGGGCGTTACGCTCGCCCACGATCGGCAGCGCGAGTTCGGCGAAGTACGCGGTTGCTTTACGGGTTGGCCGGGCCACGCCGATGCGCTCGAAGCGGCCCTCCCGGTACTCGCCCTCGCCGCCGATCAGCGTTACCTCGCGGTAAATCGTGTCTTCATTGAACTGCGCTCCCAGCGCGTAATTGATCGGACCACCCCACAACTGCAGGAACTGTCCGCGCAGCAGCGGCTCCAGGGATCGGGTCTTGGTGACGCTGTCGGACGGAAGGGGGTAGGCATCGGTATCTAACAGGTTCGCCAGTTCGGGGCTCTGCACGGAGCCGTCTCCGAACAGGTTCAGCGCGACGCTGGGGTCGGAACTGGCCAGCAGTTCCATGATCCGGGCGTGTATCGGGTTTCGAGGATTGATCGATCCGGGGGGAACCAACTTCAACTGATGCTGATAGCGCGTGGACCTGGATCGGGTTGCGTTGAGTTCAAGGGTCGTTGCGTCGCCGATATCCCAAATCAATCCGGCGGACAAGGAGCGCTTGCGGTTGCCCGAAGCGGAGAATGAATCGGGCAGCAAGCCGGACTCGATCTCCTTGATCGGATAGTAGGTCACGAGCACTTCTTTTCCATAAGGATTGAAGGCATTGCTGGCAGGCACCGGCCAACTGAACATGCGAGTATGCTGATTGCGCGACGATACATTGTTCGAGTACAGAAAATCCGCATAGAGACGCAGACTGTCGGTCACGTACTGCTCCAGGTACAGCGTGCCCGACTCGTTGCGCGTGTGTTCCCCGTTCTGCGGCGCAACTATGTCGGCGGGCACGATATTCGTCGTGAAGTCATCCACCGTGGCACCCACGCCGCTGTGCCCTTGGGGAAGCTGGTAGTTTATGTACGGAGGACCGCAATAGGGGCCGTAAAAACCGGGAAACGTGGAGGGGCACACGACGCCCGGCTGGCCCACCCGGTCGTCGCGGGAATCGAACTCGACGCCGTAGCGGTCGCGATAGTCGTAACTGGTCCAGCCGGTCTTTTCGTTGGTGATAGGCTGGGACGAATCGCGGGACAGGACGGCGGTAATCTGGCCGCTGCCCCAACCGTAGCCGCCCTGGAAAGAGATATTGCTTGCGTTGGCGTCGGTGGAGCTGTACTCGTCGCGCACCTGGAAGGAGGCGCCCGTGTAGTTCTTCTTGGTAATGAAATTCACCACGCCGCCGATCGCGTCGGCGCCGTATACCGCCGACGAGCCGTCCAGTTGGATATCCACGCGCTCGATGGCCGACAGCGGCACGTTGACCAGATTCGCGTAGTTGTCCTCAACGCCGGCCACACCCGCCGTCCGGCGCCCGTTCAGGAGCACCAAGGTGTTCGCCGATCCCAGGGCGCGCAAATTGACCGTGGACATGCCCACATTGATTCCGCCGGTTCGAAATTCTTCCGTGTCCGACGCCCCCACGGGAATGTCGTTGGTTTGCGTGGTGGTACCTGCGTAGGCGAACGGCAGGACTCGAAACAGTTCTTCAAGGTTGGTTACGCCACGGGCCCTTATGTCTTCGGCCGTGAAGGAGAAAACCCGCGCCGTGGGGTCGCCTACCGCAAGGCGCGAGCCCGTAACTGTTTGCTCTCCGAGTTCGAGCGGGTCCTCGTCCTCGGCGGAAGCCGGCTCAACTACCGGTTCCGATGCCCCCCCCCTTCAGAAACATCCGATTGATCGGTTTGTTGCATTTGAAAAGCGGGCGCCGACGGGGCATCAGCGCTTGCAATCACGGCGGAGAATATAATAACAATTCCAAATAATACGGATAAAGAATTCAAATATTTATGGAAATTAATATCGACCCCCCCCCTTGTTTAGTGGGATGAAACAAGAATACTGCCGAGTATACCCGCAATGCAGCAGAGTGAATCGATCCGTGACAGGCGCATCGGCCTTTGCATTGGCGCTTGGGGTTGCGCGTTTTGGCGTTGCTTGCTGCGCTCCTCGCCCCCCGCCTTGCGGGAGTGTTGGAGGCAGGATGCCGGAACCAAGCTCCATGGACGGATTTATGCGTCTCCCGAAAGGCGGGGGGCGAGGAGCGCAGCAAGCAACGCCAAAACGCGCCGGCGCAAGAGGGCAGCGGAGGCGGGATGGGCTGGCTCCCGGGGCGTTGCGTGCAGGGCGCGGCTCAGGCGGCATGTAGGGTGCGGGCCGCGGGGATAGGATATTCTGTGTGCTTGTGCAGGCACGTGCTTGCGCGGGCGCCGCCATGGTTGAGGAGAGCAGATATGGAACAACGAAATCCCGGCAAGCACCCCGAGCCCCCGAGAAGGGATGACGCCAGCCACATGGAGTACATGACCGAGGTCCGCAACTTCGCTATATTGTCATGGTTTCCTGAAATTGCCGCCGAGGTGGGCGGCATTGCCGAGCAGGCCGGCATGCCCGCGGTCATCAGTGCCGAGGACTACGCCCGGTTGGCGCCGGACATTGATCGAAGCACTGCGGTGTCGGGATGGAAGCGCGTCATGCGCAGCCAGCAGCAGCTTGCCTGGCAGAAGCTGCAGGACTCCTATGCCGCCGACCGGGAGTTCTGGGAAGGTCGGCTCACCGAGGCGGAAGAACGCAATCCGGGCCGTCTGCACTACGACCCGGACTTCAAGGTTCCGGAGTCCGCCTGCGAGGAGATCCATCTGCAGCCGGGCGGCTATTGCGGCGACAACCTGGCGGGCTATGTGTTCTATCACGGCACGCGGGTCTTTTACCAGGGCGGTAACGACAAGGACGAAATTCACGATTCCTGCGTGGATGCTATGCGGCTGCCGGCCGACGGGCGCGTGCAGCGGATTCTCGACCTCGGCTGCTCGATCGGGCAATGCACCACCGTATTGAAGGAGAGGCATCCCCAGGCGGAGGTGTGGGGGCTGGACGTGGCTCTGCCCATGCTGCGCTATGCGCATATGCGCGCAACCGATATGGGCGTGGACGTGCATTTCCAGCAGAGTCTGGCGGAGAACATGGCGCACGCCGATGACTCTTTCGATACGGTGCTGGCCTACATCCTGTTTCACGAGGTCCCCGAGCACACCTTCGAGCCCATCGTTCGCGAAATCCTCCGGGTGCTGCGCCCGGGCGGCACCCTTACGGTGATCGATACGCCCAACTCCAGCATGTTTCCCACCGCGAACTGGATGTGGAAGGCGTTCGACGCGCGCTACAACTGCGAGCCGTATTCGCAGGCATTCGGCGCGTTCGACTTCGCCGCCTTGCTGGAGAAGGTCGGCTTCGAGGACATACAAAAGGAAACCACCAACACGTTCTTGCTCAATACGCTGGCCACCAAGCCCGGCTGATTGATGCGCGGCGACCTGGGAGCGCAAGCGTTGCTTTCGCGGGTGCGGTCTTCGCGGGCGTTGCTTTCGCGGGTGCGGTCTTCGCGGGCGTTTCCGTCGCGGGCATGGCCGTCGCAGGCGCGGCCCAAGGTGAAAGATGCGGTCTGAGCACGCGGCGCTGATTGATGCGCTGACCGAGGCGGTGGGAGCGGAGCACGCGCTTACGTCGAAGGAGGAGAGAACCCTCGCCGCCCAGGATGTCTATCGCAGCATGGACGTGCCGCTTGCGGTGGTCAGGCCGGGCTCCACGGAGGAAGTGCAGGCGGTGCTGCGCGCTTGCCATGAACACGGAACGGCGACCTTCGTGCGCGGCGGCGGCATGTCGTACACGGACGCCTTTCTGCCGGACCGCGAGCGCTCGATCATCCTCGATACCGCCCGCCTGAATGCGGTGCGCGAGGTCAACGCGCACGATCTGTACGCAACGGTGGAGGCGGGTTGCACCTGGTCCGCCGTGGATGCGGAGCTGGCCAGGCACGGGCTGAGGTCGGTGTTCCGGGGGCCGATGTCCGGTCGTCTTTCCACGGTGGGCGGGGCGATGTCGCAGGGGGCGGTTACTTTCGGCTCCGGGCGGCACGGTCCTTCGGTGTCCGCCGCGGTGGGGCTGGAGGTGGTGCTGGGGGATGGCAGTGTGCTGGTAACCGGCTCCGGCGGGCAGCCCGGGCACAGTCCCTTCTTCCGGGAATACGGCCCGGACCTCACCGGGCTTTTCTGCGGCGACGCCGGCGCCCTGGGCGTGAAGACGGCGGTGACCCTCAAGCTCGAGCCGCGTCCCGCTGCCGGCGCGGGCTTGAGCTTTGCATTCGACGACTTCTCCCAACTCGTTAAGGCCATTCGGGACGTGTCCCGGCTGGGCCTCGCCACCGAGGTATTTGGCGCGGAGACGGCGCTGATACGGCAGGCTGCCGGCCGCGCCGCGCTGAAGCAGGATGCGCGAAACCTCTTCACCATCATGCGCGCCGCCTCCGGGCCGTTGCAGGCTCTGCGAAAGGGATTGCGGGTGGTCATGGGCGGCCGCCGATTCCTGAATGCTTCGGAATACCTGGTGAATTTCCTGACCGAAGGGGCGGAGGCAGCGGAATTGCGCCTGATTTTGCGCCGGATTCGCAGGGCGGTCGGTGAACGGGGCATGGAGGTGGCCAATACCATGGCCGAGTACGCGCGCGCCGTGCCGTTTCCGGCCCCGATGATTGTGAGCCCCGCCGGCCGTCGGCTGCTGCCCTTGCATGCGATCGTGCCGTTTTCCAGCGCCGTGGGCCTGCATGAAGAGTACCTGCAATACCTGGAGAGCCTTCGCCAGGAGTGCGAAGACAAGCGCGTGGAGGCCTATGTCGTCTACAGCACCAGCGGCAGGGCCGGATTTCTCTGGGAAGTGGTCATTTATTGGGAGGACGAATGGCTTTCCTTCCATCGCCACTACCTTCCCAAAGAAATGAGCGGCGTGGCGAAGGAGGGTCGGGCAAACCCCGAGGGCCGGGCGCTGGTGGAGCGGATGCGCGTGGAACTGATCGAACTGATGTACCGGCACGGCGCGGTGCACCTTCAAATCGGCCGCGCCTATCCCTACGCGAGAGATCGTGACCCCGGCGCCTTGCAGTTGCTTCGCTCCGTCAAGCAGCAGGTGGACCCCTTGGGGCTGATCAACCCCGGCGCGCTCGGGATATAGGGCTTTGGTGACAGAGGATGCCGGCAACGGAGGAGATTGCGATTGTTGGCGCCGGCATCGGCGGTCTGGCGCTGGCGTTGGGTCTGGCCCGGGCGGGCAGGCGTGTGCGCGTTTATGAGCAGGCGCCGGTGCTGAAGGAAGTTGGCGCGGGAGTTTCCTTGTCGCCGAACGTTGTGAAGGGATTGCGTTACCTGGGCCTGGGCGCGCGGCTGGAGGCGCTGGCCGACGAACCGCCCACGCAGGTTACGCGCCACTACGCGAGCGGCAAGGTGCTGGTGAACATCAAGCGGACCCGGACCCGCGAGCAACTGGGCGCGCCGTACCTTCAGGCCCACCGCGCTGATCTGCATGACCTGCTGCGCGATGGACTTTCTTCGCTGCAACCGGAATCGCTGGCGCTGAACAAGGAACTGATGACGGTGACGCATGACGACGGGGGAGGGCAGGCGCTCGCGTTTGCCGACGGGTCGGTTGCCCGGGCCGATTTGCTGGTGGGAGCCGACGGGCTGAAGTCCACCGTTCGCCGCGAGGTCTTTTCCGAACCGGAGCCGGAATTCTCCGGGTTTGTGGCCTGGAGGGGCCTGGTAAGCCGCGACGAGCTGGGCGCCGAGCAGTCGCGCCCCGGCTCCATGGTCTTTGTAGCGCCGGGCCGTATGTTCGTTCGCTATCCGATTCGCCACGGGCGCTTGCAGAATTTCGTGGCCTTTTCGCGCGCCGATGACTGGAGCGCGGAAGGCTGGTCGCAAACCGGCGAAATCGACACGGTGCGGGCGCTTTTTTCCGACTTCCACGATGATGCCCGCGTCGTGCTGAGCGCATTTTCCGGCAAGCGCTGCCACAAGTGGGGGCTTTTTTCGCGGCATCCCTTGCCGCGCTGGGTGCGCGGTCGGGCCACCGTGCTGGGCGACGCCGCGCACCCGATGCTGCCGTGGTTCGGGCAGGGCGCCGCCACCGCCATCGAGGATGCCGTCGTCCTCTGCCGCGCGCTGGTCCAGTTCGACGACGCCAACGACGCCCTGCGGCGCTACGAGAATGCCCGTCGTGAGCGCGTAACCGTCATCCACACCGAGTCCTTGTCCGGCGGCGACCGCCTGATGCAACAGGACTCCGACGAACTGGCCCGAAAACCCGTAGTCACCGAGGACACCCTCGGACTCTCCCGCTACGACCCCGCTACCGAACCCCTTTGACCGCCCGGCGGATTACTCGGGCGCGGGTATCCGGGTCATTTGCGCGGGGGATGAGGATAATTCGGGCGGGGGGATGAGGGTTATTCGGGCGGGGGATAGTACTTCCGCCCCACTTGCCGCCCGCCATTGCCGTGCGGACGTTCCAGGCGACCGGCCAGGGCTCGCTCCGCCAAGCTCACCGCAGCGCCCAATGTTGCTAAAGCCAGGTAACCGACCCGGTCGGAAAAGGCACGCAAATCACCCTCGTCGGCAGCTTCCAACGAATCGATATACGCCGGTTTTTCCGCTGCCGTGATAACTGGCGGCGGCAGGCCGCGCTTCACGAAGGCCCAGGCCATCAACAACCGCGACGTGCGGCCATTCCCGTCCTGAAACGGATGCGTGCGCACGAAGCGGTGATGCAGCCACGCTCCCTCGACGTTCACTGGATAGCCGCGCTTCCGAACCTCTTCGGACAGCGAGAAGAATCGCTCCATCTCGTCGGGCACCAGTTCCGGCGGGCAATATTCGTGAACCTTCCCGTCCGCTCGGCGCGGATTGTTGGGGCGGATCTTCCACCGCCCCTTGGTCTCGAAGGGCACCTGCACTCTCCGCACCCGCCCCATGTGAACGTGCAGCCCGGTTACGGTTTCCTGATGCCGCGTGAGCAACTGGTGCCAGCTTTTGACCATGTAGGCTGAAAGCGGCCGCCCGCTGGCCACATCCTCGAACATCATGTCGTAGGCGGCCTCCTGATCGTTCAGCAAGCCCCGCAAGGTGTCGTCCTCCACGCCCTCAAGCGTGTGCGCGCTTACCGCCCCGGCAAAGCCCTCCGCGATCAGTTGCTCGGTAATCCCTCGCCGCAGCGTGTAAAGCCCTTCGATCTGCCCCGTCTCAATGGAGAAGGCGCGCACGCGTTCGCGCAACCACATGTCCATGAAGTCGCGGGCCTCGGGCTTCGTCTTGAGCGCCTGCACGCACTTCTTCCAGCGCTCTGCGAGGTCGTCATATCCCGGTATGGACCACTCCTCCGCCCCTTCCGGCATGTCCTTCAGCGGGCGCCACTTTTCCGGCGACAAGTTCATACGCAGAACATAACACGGCAAGCCCGCGCAGCGCTGGCCTAAATCAATCAGGTTGCCGCGCGGCGAAAATAGCGTCCTCATCGTGCCCCGAACAAGCAGGAGCAATCGGGCGTGATGTTCAGTTTGTTGTTGCCGACTCGTCCTTGATCAGGGCTGTCTTGCCGGTCCCATTCATGCCGGTAATCAGATTGGCTCTTGACAGGCGAGGGAGGTTGAGTCCATTGATGCCTCGGTAGCGCATAACCTCAAGGCTATCTAACAGAAGCATCGGATTTCTCCATAATTCCGTTTCACTCCCTTTGGGGAGCGCATGCTACGTCATCGCGTCCGGGCAGTTCGTATTCGCTGAGGGTACTGAACTGGCATTCTATCGTCCAGTGAGCGGTCCGGCCGGAACCCTGCCGCCAACATCCCAATTTCGTGTTCTCTCGCTAAATCAGGCGTGCGGTGTTATTCCTCCTGCTGGATTCAGCCTTGGGATAACTGCCCAACCTCCACGGTGAACTGTGGAAGCCCTCCGTAGCCTGCCCCACCTGGGGCAGTCAACATGCCAGAGGGCGTGTTTCCCACATTCCCTTGATTCCCCGTAAAGCGAAACACCCTTGACTTTCCCGCAGTTTCCACTTGGAGGATGTTTTCGTTGCGTGTCAATGAGAGATCATATTGTCCATTCAATGCCTGCAGGAGTTGTTCGAGTTGGTCCGCGTTCTCCTGGCAATGTGCTGCACAACCCTCTGGTGAACGGTTGACTCCTTCCAAGTACGAAGCCTTGGCTTCAATAAACTTTCCGGCCATGACCCTGCAATTGCCCATGGCAAGCGCTGTATTGCTTCCCTCTCTCCGGGAATTTGCATTTGAAAAGTCCTCATAGGCTTCGTTGAACATGCCCTGCGCAAACTTCGAGTTGCCGCGGTTGTACAGCGCCTGCCGACTCAGAAAATCTCCATGCTTCAATGCCTCTTGGAAATCTGTGATTGACTCATCGTGTTTTCCGTCTGCCGCTTGAACATTTCCCCGGTTGTAATAAAGTCGGTGCAGCATGTGCTTACCTAGCCACGGACGAACGGTATATCCCTCCTCAATGTCAATCGGTCGGTCGATGTTATCTATTGCTTGCGTGTACGCATGCGCTGCTTCGCCGTAGCGCTTGAGTTCTGCGAGAGCATCTCCGATGAGAGCAAAAGGCTGTGCGACGTTTGGACGCTTCCTAGCGTATTTTTCGAAAACAGCGAGGGACTTAGCAACTTGTCCCCTCTGTTGCAGTCGATGCCCTCGCTCTTGCAGTTCGCTGGCGGTTAAGTACTCCAAGCCCAGGGGCTTCTTTACCGTGTTTGCCTGAGCCAGACCAGGAACATCCGCAAAGAGCGTGTTCCTGGAAAGCCCCAACCGCCCTAGATAAGCACGGATTTCCTGCTTGGCCCCGCACGGAATTTTCACCGGCGTGAAGTGCTTGTCTGGCCGCAAGGGATTGCAGATCACGAACACACTTTGCTATGCGACGACCCGCGTGCCTAGCGACCGACTTGGCTCGTAGTAAAGGATCTTCGAAATAGGTGCGAGCGGATTATGTCCGTCTCGACCGTTGGCAGTAATGTCGGAGTTCTTAATGTCGAGGATGAATATCTTGCCATCCCGATTAAGCGGATCGTCAGTTGCGAACCAGAGCGCGATGAGAGGACTACTGGTGAAGTCCAGAAGATTGGTAGCCGCCCCATGGTGCTGAAGTGCCGATAGCCGCTCCCAATTCGACATTCCGTCATCACCAATGGTTTTCATGGGTTCTATGAAACAATTTTTTTGGTAATTAATGATCTCCTTCCGAAGCTTGTTCTCGTTTTTCAGCAACTCCTTGCCGTATGCCTTGGGGTGAGACAGCCGACGAACCGCGCTTGAGTGCAGTGGCCAGGTCCGCATTTGCCTGCCCTCGATACACCGGTCTCGACATGCCTTTGGATGCTTCCAAGAGATCCGCAATTACCTCATCCACAGTCACTGCTCGCACTCCTGAAAGCCGGTCCTCGCATTAAAGTAGTCGCGGAGTACCGCCTTGCCAATGTCCGACTCACTGGCGAGCAGGCGCTTCAATCCATCTTCCAGGAGCGCATCGCGAAAGCCGGGATCGCGTTGCAGTTGCTCCCGAACTGTCTCTCTGAAGTCTCGCGTCAACGGCGTGTGCTCAACACTTCTGTCCATGGTTCGCAGTGTACTCCCCGAGACCTCCGTGTATTGGGGACGGAATATTGAACGGAAAATCGAAGGAGCAGGTTCCATTCCAATCAGACTATACTGTGCGCGGTCATTCTTGGCAGGCGGCCTTTGACTGAGGCGGCCAGACACAGGGAATTCCTAATGCTATCCCGGCGGCTGGAGGTGCTCTTTCCCCACCACTTGCGATGTTCGTACTGTCTTTCATGCGTGCCGTGCTGGAACTATCCATGGCGCATTGCTCCGCCTTGCGGTGAATAACCGGTTCGGTGCCCTGATCGCCCTCGACCGCAATATCGCGCACGAGCAGAGCCTGGACGATCTCCCGGCTTCGGTCGTAGTTGTGCTCGTGCTCGCGATTCGCGTCAACCTGGAGAGGTTCGGTTCATGAGCGAAGGTCGAGCGGAAACACCGGTGACCGGGCGGCGCAGCGTCAGCCAGCCGTTCCGGCCGCGTGCCAGAGTGCCGCAACTGCTCGGGGACGAGTTGATCGGCAGCGCCCGGCTCGCGGTGTTCGAGCTGGTCAAGAATGCCTACGACGCAGACGCGAGCGAAGCCATCGTCCGCCTCAATCTCGACTCGGTGCCCGAGCCCACCATCACGGTGACGGACGACGGCGACGGCATGACGCTCGAAACGCTCCGTTCGGTCTGGCTCGTTCCGGGTAGCGACCATCGCCGAGAGCAACGCCTGTCCGAGCGGAGAACAGCGCGGCATGGGCGTCTGCCGCTCGGAGAGAAGGGACTGGGCCGGTTTGCGGTTCACAAGCTGGGGGACCGGATCACGCTCGTGACTCGCGCCTACGACACGGACGAGTGCGTGGTGGACATCGACTGGAACAAGCTGATCGAACAGCGTTACCTGGACGAAGCGCCGGTCAGGTTCCAGGTCCGCAGCCCTCAAGTGTTCACCGAGGACAGGACGGGCACCCGCATCGAGATCCGACACCTGCGCACCCACTGGACCCGAGGCGAAGTTCGACGCCTCCATAACCAGAATCACCTCCATCTGCTCTCCATTCGAAGAGACAAGCGGCTTCCGGGCCGTGCTGGAGGTGCCGGGCAACGAAACCTGGATCGGCGACTTACCGGATATCTCCGAGATTCTCCATCGCTCCCTCTGGAAATTCTCATTCCGTATCGAAAACGGCACGCTCGACTGGAGCTACGAGTTCCGACCGCCTCCGGGACTGAAGCTTGAGGGACGAGTCGTCACCAAATCCGGCGATCGATTGCAGTTGCCATCCCGCTCAGAGGGTGACCGGAGATCGAAGAAGTTCATAGCCGACACGTCGATTTTCGAAGGCATTGGTCCCGTCACGGGAGAGTTCCACGTCTACGGTAGGGGCCGGGAGACTCAGCGACGGGTGCCGAACATTCGCCTGGTGGCTAACTATCTTGACGAAAGTGGCGGCATCCGTGTCTTCAGGGACGGCATCCGCGTATACAACTACGGTGAAAGAGGCGATGACTGGCTGGGTCTCGACCTACGCCGCGTGAACGCGCCCGCGCGGCGGATCAGCAACAACATCGTCCTCGGCGCAGTCCATCTCTCCCTGAAGGAGTCGACCGGCCTCGTCGAGAAGACCAATCGGGAAGGATTCGTCGAGAACGACGCCAGTCTTCTGTTGCGCCGAATCGTTCTGGGCGCTGTCGCCACCCTGGAGGCCGAGCGCCAGATCGACAAGGAACGTATCCGACGGCTGACGGCGAGGTCCGACGATCCGGTCACTGCGAGAATTGAGAGGCCCATTCAGACTCTGAGAAGAGAACTTGAACGACAAGGCGTACTGGGTCGGTTCGACAGGCACGTGGCCCGTATCGAGAACGACAATCGGGAAATGCAGGAGACCTTGCTCGCTACCGGCATGTCCGGCCTCAATCTTGCTGTCGTCTTCCACGAGGTGGAGCGCGGGGTAAGGGGGCTACACCAGGTCATTCGCGAAGGCGCCGACCTGGAAGGCGCTGCCCGCCACGCAAGGGGCCTGACACGCCTCCTCGACGGCTTTTCTGGTTTGCTCCGGCGAGACAGCAAGCGGCGGCACAGCGTCCAGAAGCTGGTTGACTCCACACATCAGTTCAACGATCTGCGCTTCCGGCACCACCGAATTCAGATCGCCTGTCCCTTGCTTCAGCAAAACGAACCGGGACTCCACTCCCGGTTCGCGTTCAACTTGGTTCTGGGCGCCTTGAGCAACCTCGTGGACAACGCGCTCTACTGGCTGCGAGTGCGGTGGCCCGACACTCCCGACACTCTCGCCGCTCCCGGCACTGACAAGCCCCTGACGAGGAAGCTCCATATAGGAGTGTGCCGTGACTTCAAGGAAGGTCCGGCGATCGTCGTCGCCGACAACGGCATTGGATTCCAGACCGACGCGCCGGAGCATCTCGTGCGGCCCTTCTTCACTCGCAAGCCGGATGGCATGGGCCTCGGCCTCTACTACGCCAATTTGGTCATGGAACTCAACGGCGGACAGTTGGCTTTCCCGCAGCCTGGCGAGGTCGAGCTGCCGCCCGGGCTCGACGGAGCCGTGGTTGCTCTGATCTTCGGGGAGGACCGCAGATGACGAACGTGCCGAGGATCGTCGTGCTCGAAGACGAACAGCAGCGCCTGGATGCTCTGGCGACCACCCTTGACCGCCACGGTGAGGTTGCAACTGATGAGGCTAGAACTGATGAGGCTACAACTCACGCCTCGGGCTCCTGGTGCCTGATCAGCGTATGGCTGCCAGGTAATTGGCGGGCGTAAAAGTCAGGTGCTGGTCGAGCGGCGGGCGGAGTTCAAAGGCGCGCGGGTTACGCTGAAAGTTCCATACTCGCAGGAGATACCATTCATCACGCCTGCGGTTTGCCACCTTGAGTTCGTTGGGAGAAATGTAGAACGGAGTGCGATCCCAACCCCTGGTGGTCTTGACCTCGATTAGCCGCTCATGGCCGTCGGGGCGGAAACTTGCGATGTCGTATCCTGCACCGTCTCCCTCCTCTTGAGATACCCAGCGCACTTGTTCCGCCAGATCTGAGCGGCCAGCGATCTGAAGCGACCAACGCTCATTGTCGAGGACAAACTTTTCTCCGGCACGCCCAAGCTCCCGGTTTCGAGCTTGTTGCCCCGCGAAATCGAACTTTCGCAGGAGTGGCTCCACCTTGTCCTGATCCTTTGGCGCTGGCTGATGACCCGGGGCAGGCGGTGGACCAATCCATCGGTGGTCCGCATCCCGGACTGTGTTCGCATTATTCGATATCAGAGGAACGCTCAAGAAGTCCGGATGTGCATCAAGCCAGCGCTCGACTGCATCAACAAGCGACTTTTGGAAATTCATCGCTGGCTTGTAGCCAGGTATCCACACCTCGCCGCTTAGCTGCAGCACGGCGCTAATGTTCTGGAATTTGTATTCTATGGATCCCTTGCTACGGCCAGTATCCTGTTGCAACCGCCGGTTGTGTCTGGCCTTGTTGTAGCCACGGCCCGCCAAGTCGTCGACCAGCATCGTGAAGTAATCCCGAACGATGAGATCATTCTCTTCGCTTGTCCAGGGACCCTTCGCCATGGCAAGCAGGATAGCACCCGCTCGAACGTGTATGAAATGTGCAGCCTTGAATTCCTGGCTGAGGTAGTTCGTTGACCGTTTCTCTTGATGGGGCTCCGGGTCGCGATTTCCTGCCCTGGACCCCGGCGCCATCATCGCCAGGGTGAATTTTCCGCAACCCCGGACTCTGCGCTTGAATGCGAATCGTCCTATCGAGCAGATTACTTACCTGATCTTGCCTTTCTTCGGAGCCACTCGGACTCGTCGACGGCCACGCGACTCAGCTTCTCCGCGAATTTCTGTGCTATCCGCTGCGCATAGTCCACCTTGAGTTCGCCCCTCCATTTATACTGCAAGCGTTCGGTGTCCTTGAACTCGAAATCACTACCATGTTTTTTCGCGACTACTGTACGACTGTCCTTCGATGGCTTGAATTGTCGAAGCACCCAATCCGCTGGATCAAATCGAATGCCCAGCCGCTTGAATTTGTCACCTATTCTCACAACGATTTGTTCCCTGGTCTTCGATGGCTCAACCAAAGGCAGGAAAATGAATGTGGTTTTCTCTTCAAGCCTTACACTGTCACATCGAGGCCTCATGCATATCAGATGCTGTTCGCTGCCGTTCTCAATCGTAGTAGCAACGGACCCCAGCCAGAGTCTCGGCGGTGGCGCGTTGTAGACAGTCCGAAAACTCATCATCCACGCTAATTGCTTGTCAATATCTGCGATGCCAAGGCAATCAAAACCTTTGGAAAGTTCCGTAAAAGCGCTATTCTTCAACGCGCTGCATGCCCCCAGACCCTTGGTGGCCAACTGGATTGTCTGCTCCAAATCAAGTGTCCAGTCGCCAAACGTGAATTCAGTGCGTTTATCGTGCCGTAACCTACTTTCCACTGCACGCGCGCCTGCAGGGGATTCCGTTGCGACAGCTTCGTCAACGAGACCACGGAGTTCCTCCGCTACATGTATAACCATCTGGCTTTCTGAGTCTGCTGGATCGGGTAGACAAGTCATGTGAGAAAGATAGGCAGGGTCCAGTTCTGCTCGGAAACGATCCAGAATCTTGTGCTCTCCCTCACGAACTGCAGTCAACGCGGTTAGTGCGATAGCGGGAAGCAGCCCCGCAGTCATGGTTGCAAAGTCTTCAACCAGCCTTTTTGGAATATCCGCCTCCGCTACGCTTCGCACCTTGAGTGGCGCTACCAGATTCACATCGGATTTTGCGTAAAGAACCACCCGCCCATGGCGATATGAAATCTCCAGGCCACTTTGGTTCTTCTCCGGCTCAAGGCCGTTATTCTTCAGTTCAGCGCACACATCTTCGCGGATGCCTTCCAACCCTGCATCGCCAGTGTAAATGGCGACTAGTCGAAGCGAATTCCGCTCTGCTTCTCCAGTCAGCAGTTTCCGCAGCAGATTCAGCGCTCGTCGCGGATCATCCACTTGCAGATGCCAATCGAGAATGACAATGTCAGCCTGCCTCATCGTTTCCATCGCTGCGTCTGAAGGCCCGACCACGCCGCAGATCACTCCGAGTCTGGAGAACGAGTCCATGATGTCTCCGGCATTCAGGGCGTGTCCCGCTCTTCTACTCACTTGACTCCGATCCTCCTCACCGGAGGTTGGGGGACGCCGACCAGGCGCCACCAACCCCGTGGTTGGCTGATCGCGTCCGCCTTCAATGTACGCCTCGTCATCGACCAGAATGGCCGTCCGAACAAAACGCTTAGCCAACTGGCGGCTGCGAGATACGAACTCTTCCGCTGATCCCATTTCTCTCTCCTACGATTTGCCCAACGGCACGATGCCGAATGTTGCGCCGCTTTCCCTCTCGATGAGTCTCAAGTCGAACCTCGCCCGGCGCAGTGTTTCGCGCCCGATGTGCAGACCCATCCCGCGTCCACCGGGTTTTCGGGTAAAGCCGAATTCGAAAATCGCTTCCTGGTCGCGGACATTAACCCCCGGTCCCGTATCCGAAACGAGCAGCGTCCCTCCATCCTCATCCAGAATAATGCTTCGCTCGCCCTTTTCCGGATTCTGTTGCGACAGCCAGAATATGGCGTTATCCACCAAGTTCACGAACACGGGATAGAAGCTCGACGGAAATCCTACGACCTTGGCGTCGGTGAAAGCTGGCGTTGCCGTCAGCGTCACGCCATGACGCGCCAGCCGTGCTCGAAACAGTTCCGCAAGGAAATCGTGGATATCGGAACCACGTATTTCGACCGCTTTTCTATAGAGGCGACGTTGGAGCGGCGTGAACAGCGTCAAGTAGCCATCCAGATGGTCGAAATTTGTTCGGATACCGTTATAGAGTTCGCTCAAGCCTTCGTTCACATCGGCCCAGGCTTTTAGCTTCCGCAAAGAGTTTCGCAGGGAGCGAACAGTACCTGAGAATTCGTGATTGATGATCTCAATCGCCATTCCCAACTGCGCCAACTGCACATGGGCTTCGGCTTCCTCCTCCAATCTCAGGTTGCGTTGCTCAATGGCCATCAATTGTTCGCTTGTTGAACTCTTGCCCGTAACATCTACCGCCTGGAGTTGCTCCAATACCGAGTTCAACAACACGACCTGTTCCTTCGCAACTTTCAGTATCCTGGCCTCCAGCGCGCCCTTGGTCTCGATGAACGGCTCATCGGGTATTGTCCCGAGGTCGATCCGTTGAAATTCGCTCAGCACCGCCCGTAACTCCGACTCGACGGTCTTCAGTGACCGGCCAGCAGCGTCCCGCGCTTCCGAGGCGACCTTGTCCGCCTCTTTCCTCACTGCCCGGCTTGATTCCCTCATGGCCTTGCGAGCTTCCCTGTCGAGGCTCTCCAAAGTGGCTTCCGTTCGCACACGGCGATCCAATGACAATTCACTTGCTTTTTCGCCGATCAACTCGTCGACAAGCTCGCGTGCCGGTCGGAACACATTTTCCTCAAGCGAAGCAAACTCCGTGTTGTAGACGCTCCAGTCGCGGAGCGTTGCCTTGCTCAAGCCGATACGCGGACGCGCGATGCGATAACGACCTTCCAGTTTCCTGAAGTCCGCTTGCGCTTGGCGTTCGACATCCAGAACTTTGCTCGCTGCCAGTTGGCTGTCCGCAATGGTGGACGCAATCCGTATGTCCTTGTCAATACGCGTCATCAATGCCTCGGCCTCTTGTTGAGGCGCATTGTTCGCAAGCTTGTCGAAAAACTCGTTCAGGTCGGACTGGAACTTTCTCTTCCTTTCCGATACCTGTCTCTCTCTCCGTTTCCTCGCCTTATCCTCTTTCGAGAGTTCGGTCTTTCGCAAGTCAAAGCGATCGGAATGCACTCCATCAGCCCGGAAAAAGTCCGCTGCCATCTGTAGGAAGAAGTTCCGGAGAATCGACCGGAACTGACGATATGCCTTGTTTTCCTGAAATCCTTCCCGTCCTGCCTTCTCCAAGAGGTTGCGATTTTTTTGGGCATCGATATCCACCGCGCCGAACATCTTCCGATGGGAAAAATAATAGTAGTAGGCGCTCTTGGTGCGCCTGAATTCGATGTCCAGCCAATCGTAGTCCGTATCGCCATACGGCAACACTCGGATCCCGTTACGGTAAATGTAGAGTCCGCCCAATTGCTCGGTCTTGGCTGCCAATCTCGCGTGTTCCTCGTTCGGGATTGTGGAATGTCTGCTTTCACCCTCGAAGGCGGCGAAATTGATCGAAAAGGGACCGCATAGTGTAGGTACACCCTGAACCCCACTCCAGGAAATAATGTGGTTCTCTATCGTTTCTCCATAGATCGAAATTTGTCCTTGGAACTGACCGAATTCGTCGAACCTGCCGTGGACGCGGTGGTCAGAATCTCGAAACTCCTCTGGCGTGAAGAACTCGTCGTAGCCAATCAGGTCATCAGCCACCTCGTCAGACTTGTGATCGCGGAATTCCGTACGAATTACGGTCTGCGAGTCCGGCGTCATGGTATTGCTGAATCCCAACAACGCTTTCTTCAAGGGAGGCGCTTTCTTGAGCGCGGCCGCTTTGCTAGCTGATGAATCGCCATCAATGTCATCCGCCAATAGTTTCGATGCCGGTTTGATCAGGAAATGGACTCCGCCGCCATTTCCTGTCAGGGAAGGCTCCCTGAGGTAGGAGTCGATATCCTGTGGATCCACATCGAATTGATCGAGCTCCTTCGATAACCTGTCCAGCAGCGGCTGCTTGACGCCAAGACCAAGCTCCTTTGCTCGGGCGTGAAATTCGCTGACCATGTCGGCCACATCCTGCGCTGAAGGCAGCGTGCCCGGCGCAAACGTTCGCAGAGGAATCTCGATATCCTCCAGATTGATGCCTGGCCATTCGAAAATGCCCCAGTTCAGGAAGGCTGCCGTGAGACCGGACGCACCGTCGCCGATTTTGGCGCGGGTCAGAACGAGGAGTTGCGGACCGATGGTCGCAATAGCAAGCCGCCCGATGCCTTTCTCGCCTAGCATCGGGCGTGGCTCCTTGTCCCGATCTTGCAGCGGTCGGCGGTCAGGGTCGAACTTGCTCTCTGTGCCGATGGTCAACCAACGTGTCACGAAGTCATCCCGGCTCATGCCCACTCCGTTGTCGCGCAGGACGAACAGGCCGTCCGACCGGTAGTAATCGATTTCGACGCGATCGGCGTACGCGTCGTGTGCGTTCTTGAACAGCTCGCTGATCGCCGTGGGGATACCGGCAATCTGCTGCCTTCCGAGCATGTCGAGCGTGCGTGCGCGGGCCTTGAATTTCGCCATCAGGACAGTCTTCCCACTTCTTCCAAGTGATTGATGAACCTGTTGCCGACCAGTTCCGCCAGACGAACCGGGACTGCGTTGCCGATCTGCCTCGACATCGACGCCATACTGCCCTCGAAAACGAACTCCTCAGGGAATGTCTGCAAGCAAGCTGCTTCCCGAACGCTGATGGCGCGGTTCTGTTCCGGGTGGCCGAAACGACCGTTCGAATAGCTTGTGCATCGTGTGGTCAGCCCCGACGCGGGTGCATCCCAAGACATTCGCCCGTAGACATCGCTATAGCCCGAGAAACCCTTGTGGCAGTCGAGTTTGAGCCGTTCCGGCCAATCCCGATTGCCACCGCCTTCCGGCGTCGCTTTGACGCGCTCCAGGTTTCGCGCGGATAGGTCCGCAGCTCTGTGATTGGGCACATCGTTGTTTTCTTCTCCCGCCCGGATCGGTGGAAGATGGGCAATCCAGTCACGAACCGTCGCATATCTCTCGTTCGGCGTTCCCGGTCCATGCGTCTCATCCGGTAGATGGACCGCGCCGTGGCGACTCCCTACCAGCACAAGACGTCGGCGGCTTTGCGGTATCCCGTACTTGGCGAGCATGATTGGCCGATAATCCATTTTGTAACCCGCCGCGTCCAGCCGCTCGAGAAAATCTCCGAAAGGTTGGCTGCTGCCATCCAGATTCTGCAATCCCGGGACGTTCTCCACAAACACGATGTCCGGGCAGCAACCTTCCACCAGACGCGCGAAGTGGGTGAGCAGCGGTACGCGTTCGTCCTGATCCAACTTCGGGCGTATTGTATTCTGCTTGGTAAAGGGCTGGCATGGCGCACACCCGCTGAACAGCACCGGGTTCGGTTGATCCGATGCCACCCGAGAGCGGATCGACTCAATGCCAACCTTTCGGATGTCTGCAAACTCGAAGTACACACCGGAAAAGTTGGCCTCGAAGCTCGCCTTGGCGTCCGCATCGTGATCAAGGGCGAACGCGATTTCCATGCCGGCCGCCTGAAAACCGCAGCTTGCACCGCCACAACCGGAGAAGAAATCGTATACCCGAACCGTCATCCGATCACCGTGGTAGCTCACATGCGCTCATTGAAACTAGGTTCCGAGTGCTTGTCATGCACAGGGCCAAATTTACCCGAATCTTTGAAGAGGATGCTTCGGCACCTCCTTTCGAGCTGGTGCGATTCAATCGTTCGGCATTATTGTCGACCGATGTATTTTCCTGGTCCGAGCTATTCCTACATCGTATGGTCCGCGCTGCCAACGCTCCTTTCACAGCCGCTTCGTCGGTGGTCTCGCACTGCCGAATGACGAGGACCTCCCAGCCGAGCGCCCTCAAGGCCGCCTGCTGGCGCGCGTCGCGAGCGACGTTAGCCACGAACTTTTCGGTCCAGAACGTAACTCGAGACTTCGGAGTGGAGGCGTATCGGCATCCTTGATGCCGATGCCAGAAACATCCGTGGACAAACACAGCCAGCCGATGTTTCGGGAACACCAAGTCGGGGCGGCCCGGAAGGTCCTTGCGGTGTAGGCGGAAACGCAGACCCATACCGTGGGCGATGCGACGGACCGCCAGTTCTGGGGCGGTGTCGCGGCTGCGTATTCCCGCCATCAGTTCGCTGCGCCGCTTGCTGTCGAAGATGTCGGTCATGCGTAGTCTCCCAATAGGCGGGACATGAGTGAGGAATTCAGCACGATGGTTGCGCGGTTACCGATCTCCATACGTGCAGCAGCAACTTGGGCGGATCGAAAGAGCTTGGCAAAGCGTTTTTGCAGATGGAGTGGTGGTAAAGAGATTCGGATATCCTTGATGTCCTTATCAGACACGGACGGATAGTTTGCACCCCGGGCTTTTGAGACCAGAGTATTGATGAAATACTCGGATGTTGCGCATAAGAACAAATAGGCAGGATCTATACGATCTTGGTTCGCCCGCAAGACGCAAAATCCCGTTGACGCGATTTCCCCATTTAGGTTGCTCGGAACAATTGCAACCGCATTAAGGTTTGGTCTTACCGTGGATACGAGCACATCATTCGTTTGAATTACCTTCCGAGCACGGGTAGGAGCTTCTGAGCCGACAATAAGTCTGCATTTGCTGATTCTCTTAACAACGCTGTCGATTCCCGAAATATCCACGTATCGAAACTTCTTTGCAGGCTGATTGCCAGGGCTGCACTGTTTCGTCTGGATGCATAGTTGTCCGAGTTGCTTTTTTGGCCATTCCATCGGGTTCGCTGCCGGATCACCGAACATCTTGATGAACAGGGCGGGGATGAACTCCCGCAGGCGCTCCCCGGCCTGTGCCCGCAGCCGTTCGATCTTGGTAGCCCGGTTCAGAATGCCGACGATGCGCCGCTGCTCGTCGAGAGGCGGGAGGGGGATCGAATACTTCTCAAGCTCTCGTTTGCGGATGTTCTTAATGTTCGCGCCGGGAGATGTCTTTGCCCACGTTCGGAAAGTCGATGAGCGCAGGAAGCAAGCGATGTACTCAGGACAACAGCATGAGGGATCAGGACGAATTATCAGGCAAAATGCACCCACGGAACCGCCCCAAGACTTAGTGAGTTGAGCACTCTTGCCTACAACTCTTGGGCTTCCAGAAGATGCGCACATTGCGATGTCGTTAGCTCGGAGAAGCTGATCGTCGGAGACTAAGTTGCGGGGCAACCAGATTAGGTCGTTGTCAATGTCGAGTTGATCACCGATGTTTCCTGCTCGAAGCACGGGGACCATGCCTGTTCCACCCAGAGCAACAGCATCATTTTTCTTGAACGTCACACCTCTGATGACGCTGGCCAATGCACCTAGGGGCACTGAAGCGGTACCCGTCATTGCAAATTTGCTCCTCGCACCGCATCGATCAGTTTGTTGATTTCACCCAGGATCTCCGTTTCGATACCCCGGAGTTCGGCCAGAATCTCCAGCGGGTCGCGGTGTTCGACCTTGGCGTGGGTTTGGGGGCGGTGGCGGTTGGCGCTGAGGTTGAAGTCGGCGGCGCGGATGGCGTCGGTTTTGGCGAACCACCAATTTTCGGTCCAGTTTGCTTCTGTGTCGCGCCCATTCCATAACACCCAGCATGCCTCCCGATCGTGAAACGCCTTGATCAGTTCAGGCAGATCGTCGGCGTCGATGGGTTGCTCGTGTTTGGCATCCAGCTTGAAGCCGTCATTTTCGGCGTGCAGGAACATCACGTTCTCCGTTGCGCCGCCCTTGCGGAAGACCAGCACCGAGGTTTTGACGCTGGAGTAGGGGTTGAACACGCCGCCGGGTAGCGACAGCACCGCCTCTACACGGTTGTTCTCGATGAGCTTGCGGCGCAGTTCGCGGTGGGCATTGGTGGAGCCGAACAGCACGCCCTCGGGCACGATCACGCCGCAGTGCCCGCCTTCCTTGAGGTGGTTGAGCATGTATTGCAGGAATAGCAGTTCGGTCTGCGCGGTGCGGCCAACTTTCACGTCCTCCACGATGCGGTCGCGATCCAGAGAAAGTTGCTTCTTGCAATTGCTTGACTGCGTTCCGGCTCAACATGTCGCCGAGGCCGCGTTGGATTGTCTTGCCGTCGGCTTCAATCTCTTCAGTTCCATCGTCCGACGAATTGGCGAGGCGGATATGGTCCCACGCGCCGACCAGAAAGCCTGCGGTTCCCGCGGCCGGGTCGTAGATGGTCTCGCCGATGCGGGGATCGACCAGCCGGACCAGGGCGCGGATCACATGGCGCGGGGTACGGAACTGACCAAGCTCGCCTGCCTGTTTGATTTGGCGCAGCACGTGCTCGAACAGATCGCCCTTCGTATCGGAGTCCACCCGGTCGAGGTGCAGATCGTTCAACTGACTGACAACCTGGGTGAGCACGGTCGGCTCGTCGATTACCAGCCGGGCGCCATCCATGAAGTCGGTAACGCCGTTGGCCGCGAGTTCGCCATGGAACGCGAATACCTCTTCGCGGACCCAGTTCACCAGACGCTCGCCGTTCAGCGCAGGTGCCCAGGACGACCAGCGCAGACGTTCGCGCGGCGCCGTCTGCATTCCCGGAGCGCTGGCGTTGCGCGGGTCGCGCAGCGTCCATTCGCCTTCGAATACACTGGCGTAGGGGTCCGCGCCGGGCCGTTTCGCCGCACGCACCCGCGCGGCGTCGGCTGCCTCGTACATATAGAAATAGATGAGGAAGCTGAGCTGCTCGGCATTCTGCGCAGGATTGGGATAGCCGCCGCCGAACAGGTAGTCGCGGATGTGGTTGATGCCGCGCCGGAGTTCGGGTGTCATGGGCATGGCGCTACTGCTGCCCGGCGCGCTCGCCTGACGGCTGGCACTGATCGAATACCGCCTTGTTGAACCCGTCGATCAGAATGACGAGTGATTGCTCGCCGCCGAAAACGCGGCGCGCACCCTCGTAACCGCCGAGCGCGTCAAAGGGATGCGCGTCGAAGTCGTAGTCTCCGAAAGACTCCATGTTCATGGCGTCGGCCTTCACCCGGTTGCCGATCAGGCCGGCCCAGCGAGACTGCTCCGCATTGAACTGCTGCTCGCCACGCCAGGCTTCGATGCGAATGCCGACCTCGGCGGCGCGCGTCTCGTGCTCGGGTGTGCGCACGATGCGGCCGGTTTCGTCGAGGGTCAGCCACTCGCGGGACGACGGGTCGATATAGTCGTCCACATCGAGGGTGAGCAGGGCTCTGGGTTTTTCCCTGTGCCTTGGTTCCTTCACGCTGACAATGCCGCCCTCAATGCTTTCCTCGTTGTCGCCGTGGAAGTCGGTAACGCCCACGAAATCGAAGATGGTGAAGCTCGCCTTATCGATGTGCGGCGCCTTGCGGGTGCCACGCCCGCGCATTTGTCGGTAGAGAATAGCGCTGTGCGTGAATCTCGCCATCACGAGATTGACCACTTCGGGGCAGTCGAAGCCGGTGTCCAGCATGTTCACGCTAACGAGTATTTTTGGATACTCCTCTTCCTTGAAGCGCTTGATGAGGGCGCTTGCATCGGGCGCCGGGCCGCTACCCAGATCGCTCACCACGAAGTCCGCATAGCGTGTAGTCGGATGGGGCTTCTTGTCCGCGAAGTGTGTGTCGAACATCCGCGCCAGCGTTTCCGCATGGCGCTTGGTTACGGCGAATACGATAGTCTTGCCCCATGTCGGCCATCGCCGGACGCCATCCCGGCCCATGAATCCCTTTTCGTGCGCATCGCGGAACTCCCGAACCATGGCGCGATTGCGCTCGGGGATGGTGAACTTCCGCTCCAGGGCACGCGGGTCCACCGTGATCGAGTCCGAATTGGCGAACAGTTTCTCGAACTCCGCCTGCGTTTCTTCATCCATCGTGCTCCAGTCGAGTTCGTTGCGCCGAACATCGAAACCGCCGTCGGCCGCGGTCTTCACTGTCATGGCCTTGTAGATGCGGTAAGGCACGAGGTGTCCTTGCTTGATGGCCTGATGCAGCGTGTAGCGGTAGCTGGGCTCGCTGACCTCGAAGAAGCGCAGGGTGTCACGCACGAACTTTCCGTCCTCCTGATCAGGAAGCGGCGTGGTCTCCGCCGTGCAGGGCGTTGCCGTCAGCCCAAGCTGGATGCTGTCGAAGTGCCGCAGCGTGCCGCTCCACTTGCCGTAGATCGAGCGGTGGCACTCGTCGGTGATGACGAGGTCGAAGTAGCCGGGCGAGAGTTCGCGGTGCTCCGCGATCATGGTCTGCAAAGTCGCGATTGTGACGCGCTTTGCGCGGTCGAAGCTGCGACCAGGCCGCAGCACGTGGCAGGGATAGTCCCTCAGATGGTCGGTAAAGGCGTCTTCCGCCTGCCGCGCAAGCTGGATCCGGTCCACGAGGAACAGCACGCGGGTAACGACGCCCGCCTCGAACAGCCGCTTGATGAAGGCTGCCGCCGTGCGTGTCTTGCCGGTCCCCGTCGCCATCTCCACCAGGAGCTTGCGCCGCCCCTGCGACACCTCGGCGCACAACGTCTCGACGCATTCGATCTGGTAGCCGCGGTCAACAATCTTTCGATCTATTGCAATGGTGGACAGGTCGCGGCGGACCTGACGCACGGCGATTCGCCGTTCGAGGTCGTCCTGGGCGTAGAAGCCGGCGATCTTGCGAGCGTGGGCATCGGTGTGGCGGTCGAGAAACCGCACTTCCTCGCCGTTCGACAGGAAGACGAAAGGCACGTCGAGTTGTTCGGCGTAGTGGCGCCCCTGATCCTGCGCGGTGATGGGGTCGATGCTCGCTCGCTTGGCTTCCAGTGCCGCCATGGGCCGGCCCTGCCGATTGCAGAGCACGTAGTCGGCTTGCGTGCCGTCGGGTAATGCGTGCTCGAACAGCACGCTCGATCCGTCGGTCAGGTTCCAGCCCGCGTCTTGGAGCAGAGCGTCGATCTTGACGCGGGAGAAGGCTTCGGTCGTTGCGCTCACGACTCAGCCCGTGCGTCGAACCTGCATCTTTCAGAAAATTGCTCGTTGCGGATCAAGAAACATGTCTTTTTCCATGCCTTACGGAAGAAATGGGCGCAATGTGGCCCTGACAGAGGGCGCTGCCCCTGGTGAAAGTTGCGGGCCTTATAGAGCGGGATCAAGGAGTTGACGGCAGAGTCGATGGGTAGGCGAGTGGTAAATGACGGTCGAATCAACCACTCTGTGCTTGCTCTGCTTCCTTCATTTCTTGCATGCGACGCTTCCGCCACCATGCGGTTTGTTCCAATTCTCGATTGAGTGCGCGCAACTGCTCGGCCTTTTCCACGTACGGGTCCGGTTTCCAGTCGGGGTCGTCCGCCCATGAGTTGATCCAGTACACATGCGATGCAGCCTGGACATTGCATACCCGAAACAAGGCCGCCATTTGCCGAGGAGTCGCAGACAGACTGCCCATGAAATGGTAGCAATCCTCCACGTTCGCCTGATTGAATAACTCGTGGAAAAACCACCGTTCATACTCGGTAGCGCTGTTCGCGTTCTCCTTGATCTCATTTACCCGTTTCATGTCGAGTCGGCGATGCCCCGCCATTCTGTGCGCAATTTGGGCCTCGGCATCCATCCCGTGAACAATTCGAACTGGACCCTCGCCCCAGACAAGAGGGTCGTAATTTATCGGAGAATTGGCTTCTTGCGACCGGAAGAACTTGTCATCGCAAACTTTCGCTTCAGGAAAACGGTTGACAATCAGACGGATGCCTTTTGTCCTGCTCATCGGTACAAGCTCTCTGACTTTTCTCAGAATTCCTGATTATGGCTGAGCGTTTCCCCAAACAGCTTCGCCATCTTATCGTGCAGGTTTACCAACATTTCCGGGTCGTCAGGAAACGCAACAGGCCTCCCGCCCCCGACCGGAACATCATCAAAAGCGTGTTTGGCATGTGTTTTCGCGATGTAATCTTTCTGATCGTCGCGCAATAGATTCCACGCCATCACAAGAGCTTCCGGGTCTCTCTTTTGCGCAGTCAAATAGTCATATGCATCTCGAATCGTTATTTCTTGGGTGCGAAAAGTCCGATGAGCCAATTTCTTGTAAAGAATGTCAACGGTGGAAGAGAGTTCAAGACCTGTCAACGTTTCCGCTTCACCGCTCCGCGCTCCCACGAACTCGTTGGTGCGCCCGAGAGACACGGGGACCTCATCTATTTGAAAATGCAAGATCTCATCATTGTTCAGGAACGCATTGCCCGTTATCGGAATACCGTCTTGAATGCATTTATTGAGAAGGTCTCCGATCTCGGCCTTTCCCGCATGGAACAAGGTATCGATTGCTTCCCCTTTGCAGAAAATATCAAGATCGGTGCTTTTGCGGTGTTGCCATCGAGCGGCTAGCGCAGTGCCGCCTCCCAGCCTGCATTCGTGGAAAACGCCCATTTGATGAAGAACTTCGGCAAGGAGTTCGATGACCCGGCGCGGTTCACGATCAATATGTAGATAGCGAATGGCCACAGCTTCCGCATTTTACGGGAATTACATGCAGCAGCGCCCAATGCTGCGGTCGTTCCTCTCAATCTGTGCCTATGCGGAGGAGAGGGTTTATCCGACGGATCAACTCGTTCCGCTGCCGGACTCGTTCAGCTACGAGAAGGCTTCGGTCGTTCGGGCAGGCATCCGCGGGGTTTGCGGGTCAGGGCAGGGGGTCGAGTTTTCCGGCCAGGGCGTTGGTTACGCGGGCTACCAGGGCGCGGCCGCGGTCGTTGAGTTGCTGCTGCTGATCGGCGTTGGGTTTGAAGGCTTCGATTTCCTTGCTGACGTTCAGGCCGTGGCGCTCGAGCACCGCTTCCAGTGCGGCGATGCGGTCGATGAGGACATAGAGTTCGTGGGTGAGTGTAAGCACCGCCTGACCTACGCCCGGCATGTCGTCCGCGGTGAGCGTCGGGCGGTCGGGATGGTTGAAGGACCGGGGATCGCCGCTCATGCGTGGGGCGTCGCTCGGGCGTGGGGTGTCCTTCATGCGCGGGCCACGGTCCATGCGCGAGGAGTCGTTCGGGCGGGGCTGTCCTTCATGCGGGGATCGTCGTTCATGCGGGCTTGCGTGCGGTGATTACGTAGGGGTAGGGATAGCCCTGGTTGCCGATGGCGCGGCCGTTCACTTCCTCGAAACCGGCGTCCTTGAGGGCGGCAACTAGGTCCAGGCTGGCAGATTCGCGCCAGAAGGGCTCGCCGCCGTAACGGGCAAGCTGGTCGGCCTGCCATTCCTGAACCTTGTTGAGGTGCGCGTAGCGCGCGACGTCGCTCATCAGCAGATCGCCTCCCGGCTCCAGCACTCGATAGGCCTCGGCGAAGCAGGCGCGGATGGCTTTGTCGGGCAGTTCGTGCAGCAGGATGTAGGAGGTGACCAGGTCGAAGGATTCGTCGTCGAATCCGGTGTTCTCCGCAGCGCGCAGATGCAGTTGCCAGCGGTAGCCGCAGGAGTTTCCGGTGCGCAGCGCATGCTCCAGCGTCCGGATCGACACGTCCACGCCAACGATTTCCGCGTCCGGGTAGGTCTCGGCCAGCGACCGGGTGAAGTGCCCGGTGGAGCAGCCCATCTCGAGAATCCGGCGGTAGCTTTCCTTCGGCGCCAGTCCGGCCACCATGCGCCGCTGCGTGAAGATGCCGCCGGGATAGGTGGCGTCAACGATCAGCCTGTGGACGATTTCGCCGTGAATGAAACCCATGTACGGATGCCCGTCCCATCCGCCTCGGGTGCGGTGAATCTCCACGCCGTCGAAATAGTCCGGCGGCTCGAAGCCTTCCTCCACCGTGAGGCGCGAGGTTCCTTCGTCGTATCGGGCGAGCCGTTCGGTGATGTGAGGCTTCAATTCCTCGAAGGCATTGATGGCGATCAGGCCGTGCTGGCGCGAGTGCCACTCGCCGATCGTTTGCTGCACCCGGTAGCCGGGTTCTCCGGACAGGGCGCCGGTTACCGCTTCGTGGCGCTCGTCGAGATCGTCGGGAAGGGATGTTCCGTCGCCGAAGCGGGTGCTCAGTTGTTCCTGGACGCCCTTGCGCACCTGGGTGGTGCCGTGAAAGACATGGGCCAGGAAATCGACCGAAGCGCGTCCGCGCTGGCGGAGCTTCGGTTGCAGTGAATTGTCGTTCATGGTGGCGCGGTCCTCAGTTTGACACGGTCCTCAGTTTGACACGGCCCTCAGTTCGCGTTCCAGGAAACGAGGCGGTCGACCATCGCCGAGCCGTGGACCATGGTCCGCAGCGGCGGCATGGCCAGCAGCGATTCCGGGAAGGTCGGCGCGGGCGGCGAGAGCGCGTCCAGTTCGGCCAGCGTGTCGGCGTCCAGTTCAAGGTCCACGCAAGCGAGGTTCTGCTTCAACTGTTTGAGGTTGCGGGCGCCGACGATGGGGATGACCGGGGCAGGGCGGTGCAGCAGCCAGGCCAGGGCGAGCGTCGCCGGCGCGCAGCCCACGCGGTCGGCTATTGCTTGCAGGCCCTGGGCCACCTTCAGGTTGTGCGGAGTGAGCATGCGCGACCCGGCAGGCCCGCCCAGGCGTCCTTCTCCCTCTACCGAACCGTCCTTGGACACCGTGTACTTGCCAGTGAGCACCCCGAAAAGAAGCGGGCTCCAGGCGGTAATCGCCATGTTCTGAAACTTCGCCAGCGGGAAGAAGGCGTTTTCTATGGTGCGTTCGGCCAGGTTGTACTGAAGCTGGAAGGCGGTGAATGGAGTCCAGTCCCGTTCTGCCGCCGCCGCGTTCATGGCCGCTACCTGCCAGGCGGGCGCGTTGGAGATGCCGATGTGCAGGATCTTACCGAGTCGCACCTGGTCGTCGAGCGCGCGCATCACTTCCCTCGGCGGGGTCAGCCCGTCGGCAGCATGCACCCAGTAGAGGTCCAGGTAATCGGTCTTCAGCCGTTTGAGACTGCCTTCCAGCGAGCGGACCATGTTGGCGCGGTGGTTGCCGCCGGCATTGGGGTCGTTCGGATCGGTATTCATCGAATACTTGCTGGCCAGGATGATGCGCTGGCGGTCCTGGCCCATGAAGCGGCCCAGCATGCTCTCGCTGGCGCCCATGCCGTACATGTCGGCCGTGTCGATGAAATTTCCGCCGGCTTCGAGGTAGGCGTCGTAGGCCTCGCGGCAATCGTCCTCCTCGGAATAGAGGTGGGCCGTGCCGCCGAAGGTCATGGTGCCCAGGCAAAGTTCGGAAACGCGCAGGCTGCTTGCGCCCAATAGTCTCAGTTTCATTCGAGTGTTCTCCCTGTGTGCGGCGCCCGTCCTATGTCCGGCGTTCGCCCGGTTCGCGCGCCAGATCGTGGTATTGGGGATTCGGGGTTATCCCGGTGGCCATCGCCACGCGGTTGCTGAAATTGAAAAAGCCGGTGACGTTGGCAATGTCCCAGATGTCGCGTTCGCTGAATCCGGCCTTGCGCAGCCGGCCGCGGTCTTCGGCACCAGTTTTCTGGGGGCTTGAGGTGGCCTTCCAGGCGAAGTCCAGCATGGCCCTCTGGCGGGGCGTTATTTCGGCTTCACGGTAGTTCATCACCAGGACTTCGCCCAGCAGCGGGTCGCCCGACAGCTTGCGCACTGCCGCGCCGTGCGCGACCAGGCAATACAGGCAGTGGTTGGCCGAGGAGACTACAACCGCGATCATTTCGCGTTCCAGCTTGCTCAGGCCCGAATCCGCCAGCATCAACTCGTCGTAGAACTCGCGGAAGACGCGGAGCTTGTCGCTGCTGAAGGAGTGGGCCGTGAGCACGTTGGGCACGAAGCCCAGCTTCTCCTCGCACAAGGCAAAGTAGTCCCGCAAGTCCTCGTCCAGTTCGTCGCGCCCCAGCGGCGGGATGTCCAGGGCCATTACTTCTTCGCGAATGCTCACCCTGCGTTCTCCTTGCGGGCCGCGAAATCCGCCTTGCCTTCCAGAATCAGTTCGTAAATCTCCTGGGCGCGCCCGCCGATGCGGTCGATCAGTTTCTGGTGCGAGCCTTGCGCCGCTTCCCGCCAGCGGGCCTTCTGCTCGTCGCTCAGGTCATAAAAGGTAACCCGGCCGGCTTCCTGCCATTCGCGCTCCTGATTAGCGACCACTTCGCGAACGATGTCGCGGTTCTCCTGCTGGCCATCCAGCGCGTTGGCCAGCACTTGGCGCACCTCTTCCGGCAGCGAGTTGTACCACTGTGAGTTGGCGAACTGTATGCCGGAGTCATAGGCGTGCCGGGTGAGCGTGTAGTGCGGCGCTTCCTCGGCGATCCCGGAAAGCAGGTATTGACCGGCGCCGCTTTGGCCGCACTCGATCAGTCCGGTCTGAAGGGCGGGCAGGGTCTCGTCGAAGGGCAGGGGAATATTGTCGGCGCCAATCGCATCCGTGAATACCTGGGGCGCGATTGCGGTGGAGGCGCGCATCTTCACTCCCCGAAATTCCGCGGGCTCCACTCTGGGCTCGCGGCAGTAGACATGGTTCCATCCCACCTCGCTCCACTGAATGAAGGTCAAGCCGCGTTCCGCCAGCATTTCGGTGAATACCGGGGTCAGATAGTTGTCGGTTACGAAATCGACTTCCTCATAGCTATCAAATAGATAAGGAGAAAGTATAACGCTCAGTTCAGGTATGGTGCTGGACATGCCGTGCAGCGAGGTTCCGGCATACTGGATCCTTCCGCGGCGCGCCTGGGTGAGTATGGTTTCCTCGGTGCCCAGTTGGCTGTTTACCGACATCTGCAATTCCAGACCCGGATACCCGGCTTCGTAGACGCGGCGTTCAAAGCGCTTCCAGCCGTCATGCCAAGGCGTGTCGATCGCACCCGCAGCGCCGATCACCACGAGCAGTTGGCCCTCGTTTTCCTGCTGGTCTGCATCGCCTCCGCAGCCTGAAACGAGCAGCATCGCCGCCATCAGAAACATCGCCCGCAGAAACACCGCCCGCAGCGGTACCGCTCCTGCTCCCGGCAGCCTCACTCCCGGCGTCGCCGCCGTCCATTTGGGATTCAACCCTGGGCGCAATTCAGGCTGCCTTGCGACCGGGTGCACTGTCCCACGAATATCTTCCGTGATCTGCGGGACCGCACGCTACAACGCTACGTTGACCGTACGCTACGAACCCAACCGTCATGGCGATCCCTGCAGACAAGGCTCAGACGCCCTCTCCGCCCACCTCGATCAGGGTCCGGCCGAACAGTTCGCGGTTCTCGAATGCCGCGTGCATGGCGGGGGTTTCGTCCAGCCCCACGACCCGCTCGATGGGAATGCGCCATTGGCCGGAGGCCAGCTTTTCCTCGATTTCGGCGTCTTCCGTCTGGCGGGTGCGGAACTGGTGGAAGAACTGCACGAAGCCGGTAACGCTGATGCTCTTGCCCACCAGAAAGGAAATGTCCACTTTGGGGGCCGGGCCGCCCATCGCGCCGATATAGATCACGTTGCCCAGCGGCGCGCAGGCTTCGTAGTTGCGCGGCGCATGGGGACCCTGCACGCCGTCGATGATCACGTCGGCGCCGCGTCCTCCGGTGAGCTCCTTCACTTGTGCAGGCCATTCCTCCAGGCGGTAATCGAGCATGTGATCGGCGCCGAACTGACTGGCCCATTCGGCCTTCTTCTCGCCGCCCACCAGTCCGATCACCGTGGCCCCGGCCTCCTTGGCGATCTGGGTGGTCATGATGCCGACGGCGCCGGCTGCGGAATGCACCACAACGGTCTGGCCTGGCTGGACCCTGCCGGCGGAGTGCACCAGGTGCCAGGAAGTGGGCGCGCAGGTCGAGAAGGTTGATCCCAACTGGTAGTCGAAGCGGTCCGGGATGGACACCAGGCCGTTGGCGCGGGCAATGGCGAACTCTCCGTTGCCGTTCCACTGCCCGTTAACGGCCACGCGCTTGCCGTTGAGCGCGGAGTCCACGCCATCGCCGGTTTCCACGACTCTTCCCGAGTATTCGTAGCCCGGCACGAAGGGGAATCCGGGATGCATCCACTTGATCCGGTCCGCCCGCGCGTGCGTGTCCAGCGGGTTGAGCGGGGCGTAGGCCACCTGTATCCGCACTTGGCCCTCGCCCGGAGAGGGGATGGGCAGTTCCTTCATTTGCAGGGATTCGGGGCCGCCGGGCGCTTCGGCAACGACGGCGCGCATGGTGTTTGGCATCAGGCAATCTCCTTCGGAGGAAAAGAGGGCATTGTACCCACGCCCGGTCGGCAGCCATCTGCGCAGCGGACGGGAATACGTGGGGATTTCGCGAGTGTTGGGGACAAATGGAAGAGTCCGGCTTTAGAGCACATGGAGTGTCCGGTTTTGAAGCACGTAAAGTGTCCGGTCCTAAAGCGCATAAAGTGTCCGGTCGTAGAGCGCATAAAGTGTCCGGTCGTAGAGCGCATAAAGTGTCCGGTCGTTTTCGCAGGCGTTAAGATGTCGCACCGGCCGGCACGCTTTGCGCAGGCCGGGAACCGAATCGGAGACTTGATTGAATCGCACGAGGTTGGCAATGAAAAAACGGATTCTCCCCGCAGCGCTGATTGCGCTGATGACCGCCGCTGGGCCCGGCGCAGCCGAGACGATCGCGGTGATCGGCACGGGCATGATGGGCGGGTCCATCGGGCCGCGCATGGCGGAACTGGGGCATACGATCGTATACGGCACGCGCGACCCCGGCAGCGAGCGGATTCAGAAGCTGCTCGACCGCACGCAAGGGGACGCCAGCGCGAAGACGCAGGAGGAAGCTGCCGCGGCCGGCGAAATCGTATTTCTGGCGGTTCCCTACTTCGCCGCGGAAGATGTGGTGCGGCGGCTTGAGACGCATATGGTCGGCAAGCTGGTCATCGACGCCGGCAACGCGGTTCAGGAAGGCCCTGAGGGGCTGCCTCAACCGGTAGGCGGAACGTCCTCGGGCGAAATGGTGCAGGGGATGGCGCCGGACTCTCGGGTGGTCAAGGCATTCAACACCGTGGGGTTTCACATCGTGCTCGATCCGGCGCGCGCCCACGGCCCGGTTACCGTGCCAGTGGCCGGCAACGACGAGGCCTCCAAGCAGTGGGTGATGGGTCTGGCTGCCGACCTCGGCTTTGAAACCATGGACGTTGGCCCCATACGGATTTCGCGAATTCTGGAAGGCATGTCCGCGCTTTACCGGGTTCCGCATTTCGCCGGCCGCAAGCACGATACCTTCGAATTTCACATGCGCCGGGTGTCCGAGCCGGACCCTGAGGAAACCCGCGCCATCCGCGGCCGCTAAGCGCGCTTTCCCGATTTGCGCCCCGGACTACACCCCATCGCGATCCTGATCGTGCAGATGACGTTGGCGGCCCCGGAAACCGCGCTTCCCAGGTGGGACTGCGAGTTGCGCGCGACCGGCCAGCGCGGGACCTGAACGGATGGCGTGCGCGCCCACAGCGAGCGGGAGGGATCTGCGGTGAAGGACGCGGCGCGGCGCATGCTCTCTGCGCTCTACCAGGTGGAGCGGGCCATAGCGATCACCGCTTTCGCCCTGCTTGTGGTGGTGATTTTCAGCGACGTGGTGATCCGCGTGTTCAGCGGCTCCGGCTTGTACTGGGCGCGCCAGATCGGCGTGTATGCAAACGTGATCAAGGTGATGTTCGGCATCGGGCTGGCCTCGGCGGCCAACTCGCATTTGCGTCCGCGCTTTGCCGACGGCTGGCTTCCGAAGTCCTGGGGGCCGTTTCTCGATCATTTCAGCGAAGTGCTGATGGCGCTTTTCTGCCTGGTTTTCGCCGCGGTCGCATTCGACCTCGTTCGGGAGACCTACCTGCTGGATGTGCGTTCCGTGGTTCTGCGCATCATCGTGTGGCCCATTCAGGGCGTCATTCCGCTGGTGTTTGTTCTTGCCACCGTGCGCCACGGGCTCTACGCGCGATGGCCTGACCTCAAGCCGCCGGAGCAGGGTGCCCTGGCTGACGCGCAAACGAAGGTGGAAACGTCGTGATCGGCGCGCTGAGCATCCTGGGCGCGTCGCTGGTGCTTCTGGCGCTGAGGCAGAACCTGCTGGTGGTGCTGGGCGTCGCCTGCGGGCTGGCCTATTGGTTCTGGGGCGACGGACAGATCCAGAACATCATCAACGACGGCTGGGATGGCCTTAACCGCGACGTGCTGCTGTCCATCCCCATGTACTTGCTGGCGGGGGCGATCATGGCCCGGGGCGCGATCGCAAGCCGCCTGATCCGTTTGGCGCGGGCGCTGTCGGCGCCGGTTCCCGGCGGCCTTGCAATCGCCACAGTGCTGTCCTGCGCGATGTTCGCGGCCGTTACCGGTTCAGGTACCGTGGCGCTGTTGGCCATCGGCTCGGTGATGTATCCGGCATTGCTGGAGGCCGGCTACAGCAAACGCTTTGCACTGGGCGCGCTGTGCGCCGCCGGCACGCTCGGCATCGTCGTGCCGCCGAGCATTCCGCTCATTCTCTACGGGATCATGACGCAGACCTCGATTTCCGAGCTCTTCATTGCGGGCGTGGGTCCGGCGTTGCTGCTTACCGGCCTGATGAGCGTGTGGGCAATTGCCCGCAACTGGCGTTTTCGGTTGGGACGGTGGAGTTTGCGGGAAATCGGAGGGGCTTTCGTCCACGGAATCTGGTCGCTGCTGATGCCGGTCATCATTCTGGGCGGAATCTACACCGGCTGGTTCACCGCAACGGAGTCCGCGTCCATCGCCGTGGTGTACGGCTTCTTCGTGGAAATGGTGATCCACCGCGAAATGCGCTTCAAGCAGGTAGTCGAAGTCTTTACCACCACCACGCGCTTGATGGGGTCGCTGTTTCCGGTTCTGATGATGGCGTTGGCGCTCAACGTCTTTTTGACCTACGAGCAGGTTCCGGACATGGCCGTGGAGTGGCTCTCCGAGCACATTGAATCGCGCACCGGCTTCATTCTGCTGATGAATGCCTTCCTGTTGCTGGTGGGCTGCTTCATGGATATCGGTTCGGCCATTCTGATCCTCTCCCCGCTGCTGCAGCCCATCGCGGTCGCTCAGGGGATGGACGCCGTGCATTTCGGCGTGGTGATGGTGGTGAACCTGGAAATGGGCTACCTGACCCCGCCGATGGGTCTGAATCTCATCGTGGCCATGACCGCCTTCAACGAATCCTTCGGAGAAATCTGCCGAGCCGTGCTGCCGTTCCTGTTGCTGATGCTGGCAGCCCTGGTCACGGTCTCCTTCTGGCCCGCACTGTCCCTCTTCCTGGTGCAATAATTGCGCCCGTGGCCGGGCCGCGGCGATTCGCGGCGCCGGCATGAGGCTTTTTCCATGAAGTGGACTGTGCATAAATTTGGGGGCAGCAGCCTGGCGGATGCTCGGGGCTTCGAGCGTGCGGCGCGCATCGTGCTTGCGGACGACGCGCCGCGGCTGGCGGTGGTGGTTTCCGCCATGCACGGGGTGACGAATTCGCTGTTTGCGCTGATCGAACGCGCGGTGGCCGATGATGAGCGGTGGCAGGATGAGCTGAAGGGCTTGCAGGATGCGTACGAAGCGACTGCTGCGGAGTTGCTCAAGGACGCTGGCAGGCGCGCTGAGTTGCTTGCTGCTCAGGAGAGCGAGTGCCGTGATGTGGCCGATGTTCTTCATTCCACGGCGCTGATTCGGTCCGCCGGGCCGCGCGTGGAGGCTCTGGTTTCGGGTTGCGGCGAACTGTGGTCGGCGCGCATGCTGGCGGCGCTCATTGATGAGCGGGCGGCCAGCGAGGGGCGCTCGGCCAAGTGGCTGGACGCGCGCGAAGTGCTGCGAGTGGAGCCGGGCGAACTGGGCGTGGTGGTGGATTGGGACGCATCGGGGCGCCGGCTGAAGCACCTTTTGAAGGACGATCCCACTCCGGTTCGGGTGGTGACCGGCTACATCGCCCGCGACGGACGTGGCTTGCAGATGACCCTGGGCCGCAACGGCAGCGATTTCTCCGCGTCGATCTTCAGCGCGCTACTGAATGCGGAATCGCTGACGATCTGGACCGACGTGGATGGCGTGATGAGCGCCGATCCGGCGCGCGTTCCCGAAGCGCATGTGATCCGCGAGTTGTCCTATAACGAGGCCATGGAACTGGCCTATTTCGGAGCCCGCGTGATCCACCCGCAGACCATGGGGCCGGTTGTGAGCAAGAGCATTCCGGTATGGATACGCTCAAGCTTCAATCCGGAGTTGCGCGGTTCGCTGATCTCCGCGGGCGGCGATCCCAGCGAGCCGGTCAAGGGCATCACCATGATCGAGAACGCCTCCATGCTGAGCCTCGAGGGGTCGGGGATGATCGGCGTGCCCGGCACCGCGGACCGGCTGTTCAGCGCGTTGAGCAGAGCCCGGGTCTCGGTGCTGCTGATCACGCAAGCCAGTTCCGAGCATTCGATTACCTTCGCGGTGCCCCAGGCTCACGTGAGTCGCGCCGAGAAGGTCACGCGGGAGGCCTTCGCCCAGGAAATGGGCCTTGGGCAGGTGAGCAAGGTGACGCGCAGCGACGGGGTTAATGTGCTGGCGCTGGTCGGCGACGGCATGGTCGGCATTCCGGGCGTTTCGGGGTGCTTCTTCGGTGTGCTGGGGCGGGCGGGCGTGAACGTGATCGCCATCGCCCAGGGTTCCTCGGAAAGGAACATTTCCGCAGTGGTGAGCGGCGCAAGCGCCACCCGGGCGCTCAGGGCGGCGCACAGCGGCTTCTATCTGTCGCACACCACCTTGTCCCTGGGCGTTATTGGCGCGGGGAACGTGGGAGCGGAGTTGCTCGACCAGATTGCCCAGGCCGGCGACCAGTTGCGCGAGAAATTCAACCTGGATTTGAGGGTGGGCGCCATCGCCAATTCCAGTCGCATGTTTCTGGCCCCCCGCAGTGTCGATCTGGGCCACTGGCGCGAATTGCTGGCCTCCGAGAGCGAGGCGCTGGACCTTGAGCGCTTCAGCACGCACGTGAACCCGGACCATTTGCCGCACGCCGCCATTCTCGACTGCACCGCCAGCCAGGAGATCAGCGACCGCTACGGCGATTTCTTTGCGGCCGGAATTCACGTTGTTACTCCCAACAAGCGCGCGCAGAGCGCTTCACGGAAAAGCCATGAATGTCTGCACCGGTTGCGCCGGGAGCATGGGGTGCATCTGCTCTACGAAACCAACGTGGGCGCCGGGCTTCCGGTGATCGAGACCCTGCGCGACCTGATCGCCACCGGCGACCAGGTCTTGAGCGTGGAAGGCATATTTTCCGGCACGCTGGCCTATCTGTTCAATGCGCTGGACGCGGGCACGGGGTTCTCCCGCGTGGTGCGCGACGCCCGCGACGCCGGCTACACCGAGCCCGATCCCCGCGAGGACTTGAGCGGCATGGACGTGGCGCGCAAGCTGCTGATCCTGGCGCGCGAACTCGGGCTCGCGATGGAGCTTGAAGACGTCGAAGTGGAGAGCTTGGCGCCGGCCGAGCTGGATGAGGCCACGGTAGAGGAATTTCTGGAAAATCTGGGGCGCTATGACGGCGAAATGCGCGAGCGTTTGCAGAAGGCCGAAGAGCAGGGCTGCGTGCTCCGATACGTCGGCCGGCTGGACAGCGAGGGGCGCGCTTCCGTGCGGCTGGAATCGCTGCCCACGGATCATCTGTTCGCACGCCTGCATCTGACCAGCAACATGTTCCTGTTCCGCACCGCCCGCTACAGCGACAACCCTCTGGTGGTGCAGGGTCCGGGCGCGGGACCCGCCGTTACCGCCGCCGGCGTGTTCGCGGATGTTTTGCGCCTGGCGCGGATGCTGGGCGCGCCACGCTAGGCGGCGCGCCAGACGGCGGCCCGATGACAGTCTTTTCGTGATGGATGCCTTCCACAGCACCCGCTGCGCCGGCCCGATGACTGTCTTGTCCTGATGGCTGCGGTCTTGTGATGCCTGCCTTCTACAGCACTCGCGGCGGCGGCCCCGCCAACCTGGAGACCGTGCTTCAGTCGGGGACCGCGCCGGACGGCGGACTCTATGTTCCGGACCGCCTGCCGAAGCATGATCGGGAGGAGCTTCGCGCCTGCGACACGCCTGCGGAGCTCGCGCAGCGCCTGCTGGCGCCGTTCTTCGAGGGATCGCGTCTGGCAGTAGCGCTTCCGGAAATATGCGCCAACGCATTTGCCTATCCGCTGCCGTTCACGGAGTTGTCGCCCGGCCCGAACGGCGCGCGGCTTCGGCTTCTGGAACTGTTCCACGGCCCCACGGCCGCCTTCAAGGATTACGGAGCTCGCTTTCTCGCCGCCTGCCTGGAGCGCATCCTCGCCGAGGAACCCGCTTCGGCGCCGTCCTTGACCATCCTGGTGGCCACCTCTGGCGATACCGGGGCCGCGGTGGCGTCCGCATTTTCCGGCCGCGAGCGGATTCGCGTGGTAGTGCTGTTCCCAAAGGGCCGCATTTCACCACGCCAGGAGCACCACCTCGGCTGCTGGGATGACAACGTGCAGGCCATTGCCGTGCACGGAGGTTTCGACGATTGCCAGCGCCTGGTCAAGCAGGCGTTCGTCAGCGCCGAATTGAGCAAGCGGGTGCGTCTGGGATCGGCCAACAGCATCAACCTGGGACGGCTTTTGCCGCAGAGCGCCTACCATGCCTGGGCCGCGTTGAACGCCCCGGCGGGCACACACTTCGTTGTGCCCACCGGCAACCTGGGCAACGGTCTCGCCTGTCTGTGGGCCCGCGAGATGGGTGCCGGAATCGGCCGCATACTGCTGGTCACCAACGCCAACCGGACCATCGGAGACTACCTGGCGCGCGGCCTTTACGAGGCGCGGGAAAGCATCGGAACCCTGGCCAACGCAATGGACGTGGGCGACCCCAGCAACATTGAACGCCTGAGGCACTATTTCGGCAGCGACGTGGAGCGGATCCGGCAGGCCGTTACCGCGACCAGCGTAAGCGACGAACGGATCCAGGCGCGCATCCGCCGGGAATACGCCGAATCCGGCATCGTTCTCTGCCCCCATACCGCCGCCGGCGTCAATGCCTGCCATGAACATCTTTCGCGTTCCGACGCGCCGGCCGGCGACTGGATCCTGGCCGCCACCGCCCACGCCGCCAAGTTCGAAACCGTGGTCGAACCGCTGATCGGGACAGCGGTTGCAGCGCCCCCGCAACTCGCCGAACTACTGGCGCGCTCCTCCAGTCACGCGGAAATTTCCCCCGACCTCGCCGCGCTCACTCCGTATCTCGAAGACTGAGTTGCCTCAGCTCTCCGGTTTGGTCGGCATCAGCGCTTCGTCGATCGCTACTGACCGGAGACGGGCTGGACGGTTCTCCAGGCGGGACCAATAGTCCATGAACGCAGGGCGCTTCTCAATCGACTTGAACGCCAGGCCCCAGTAAATGTGGGATCCGATATACACGTCCGCCGCGCTGAAGTTCGGGCCCGCAACGAATTCCGTTGTGCTCACGGCCGCCTCAAGCGCGTCCATGGTCGCCTCGTAGGTCCCGTAGCCGATCATGGATTCCCTCTCCGGTGGCACCTCGAACTTGAGCGCGCGGTTGATGGTTGCCGCTTCCACCGGTCCGGCCGAGAAGAACATCCAGCGGTAGTAGGCGCCGCGCTCCTGCGGCGGGGGTGCCAGGCCAGCTTCGGGAAAGGCGTCGGCCAGGTACGCGCAAATTGCAGCGGCCTCGGTAACCACGACTCCCCGATGCTGGATAGTCGGCACTTTGCCCATCGGATTCACAGCCAGAAAGCGCTCCGATTTGATCTCCGCTCCGTACTGCAGAATCTCGGTCCGGTACTCCGCGCCAACCTCCTCCAGCATCCAGCGTGCAATCTGCCCGCGCGACATGGGATTGGTGTAAAAAATCAGTTCATCACTCATGGAAAATCCCCGTTGAAAAGCTGTGCAGATTCTATTCCTGACTTTCCGCTGCGCCACGAGTGCCTTGGCGCCCGCCAACGGCTAACCCGGATTTTGCCTGAGGGTGAGTTTCTTCTCCTTCCTCTCGCAGGGGACGCATGAACCCCTGGGGCTCGGCAACGGCATCCTGCCGTTGACGCCCCTGCGAGAGGAAGGAGAAGAAACTCACCCTCAGGCAAAATCCGGGTTAGCCGATTCTCAATGGTCTTCAAGCCCAATTAGCCTTAGTAGTTGCGAAATCTGGGTGTCTTGCTGAGCGACTCGCTTCAGGTCGTTCAGCATAAACCTGTTTTCCAGCTCCATAGCGGTCGCTGGCTTCTCGTATTCCGGCCATAGTTTTCTCAATTCGTAAAGCGCGGTTTTCGCATGCACTTTTCGCGTTTCTTGCTTCGCATGCAGCCGCAACAGCAAGCCCTCCAGATTCGGACGAAAACGTACTGTGTGGATTTGGTCACGCTTTGCCTCGGCAATTGGATCTCTTCCGGTCTTTCTGTCCATGTCCAAGCGATCAGAGTCCAGCAAGGCAATGCGCTTGCTCGCCTTGTCCTTCGCCAGCATCAGGACCCGTTGCCTTTTGCGTCTTACCTTCCCTGGCATTTGGTTTCAGCCGATTACCGGCACGCCCCCGAGGTCTCCGCTGCGATATTCACGGTAAAGGTTTGCACTTCGCCGCAAGCCCTTCACCTGCCAGAGCCCGTAGGCATCCGTTACACCCTCAGGGTTCTTTTCGACGATGACTACTTCTTCTTTCTGGAGATTCTCCAGCACCGCCACGTTATGCAGCGTGCATATCAGTTGCGCGCCATGCCGGTTCGTTTCTCGCGACTGGAACCAGTGGATGATTTCAGCTGCCAGATCAGCGTGAAACTCGGTATCGAGCCCGTCCAGGAGACATACTTGTCCAGTGTCCAATGCACGACTAAGGAAGGGAAAGTGTTTAAGGAATTTGCGTGTGCCGGAAGATTCGTGCGGCATCATGAGCTGTTGATCGAGTCCACGATGAACAAATACCAACTCCGGGCGATTCCATGTAAATTTATCGACTTTCATGGATTCGATTCCGAGATCAATTCGTTGAAGCTGTTTCGAAGCTCCCGAAACGAGAGCAGCGTTGTCAGTGTATTGATTGGTTGTCGTCTCTTCATCCGGCCGCCAAGATTCTGAAGGAAAATAAATTCCTGAGAGTTTGTTGTGAATGGATACAAACATTGGCACAAATGACGCCGCCAAGGTTGCAATCAACGAGACTTCCGGGCGTGTGGCCTGTACTGCGCGGTCTCGATTGGTAATTCCTGCTGCTCGCGCAATATGGACCGGCTCGCCCATCTTGCGTTCAAAAATGCGTCTGCGGCGTCCGTTGGGAAAATCCAATAGCGCTTCGTACGCCACGTGCGCTGATAACGAATCGGCTGGGCTCCTGACCAACTCCAGTTCGTAGCGATACAGTGCAACTTGATCGTCGTTGCCATCCAGGAAATTTGCAGCAGCGAAACTGGCTTCAATACGGGTGGGTCGGGCCAAGCCCGATTTGGACAAAAATGGAAGAAGGGTTATGGGTCCAGCGTGACCATGCGAATGCAAGGCAAAGAGTAGGGTTTGGTTGATCGCGTTCAGGACAGTCGTCTTTCCGGTGCCATTGGCCCCCAGTATCGCAATCACGGCAGGTATTCGTATCCCGGGAATGTCGGGAATCTCACGAAAATTCGTAAGACGTGGCGTGGTGCCGGGCACTTTGAAGTCCAACTCAACCGTGTCCCGGATGGAACCGGAATTGGAAATTGAGATTTTGTATATCATGTTCGTATCTTAACAGAAATTCGCTGATATTGGACTTATAGTCTTTCTGAAATATAGTTAATTTCCATAGTCAACATAAATTTGTTGTCTCGGAAGAATCGGGATGGGGAGAATCAGGGGTGTCGAGGCCGGTGCCCGGCCGCTTTCTTCCCCCGCAACTGGAGGTGGGCTATTCCGGCCAGCCGAAGAGGTGCTGTGTGTTGCGCGACGCGGCAGAGGCGAGTTCTTCCGGGGCGACGCTCATATGCTGCGCCAGGGTCCGGGCGACAATGGGGAGAAATTCGGGTTCGTTGCGGCGTTTCTTTTGCGGCTTTGCGTCTGGATGGCGTGGCAACAGATACGGGCTATCCGTTTCCAGCAGCACGCGATCCAACGGCAGCAGGGGCACCGCAATCAGGAGGTCCTGATTGCGTCTTTCATCGCAGATCCACCCCGTAATGCCAATGTGCAGGCCCAGTTCCAGATAGCTCTCGATCTCCTCCGGCCCGCCGGTAAAGCAATGCGCCACGCCCCCAAGCCGGGGTGCCTCGCTATCCTTTAGAATCGCCAGGAAATCAGCGTGCGCGTCGCGCTGATGCAGAAAAACAGGCTTGCCGTGCTCCGCCGCCAGTTCAAGTTGGCCCACAAATGCCGCCCGCTGCGCATCCGGCGGAGAAAGGTTGCGAAAGTAGTCCAGGCCACACTCCCCAGCCGCCACCGCCAAGGGACTGCTCAGCACGCCGCCGAGAACTGAACGTGCATGTTCCGGCGAGTCGGTCCACTGCGTGGCCAAGTGCGGATGAATGCCCGCAGTACACCGCAGCGTCTCCGGTTTTTCGCTCGCCAACTCCATCGCACGTTGCGATTCGCTGAGCCCGGTCCCAGTCACAATCATGTGCTGAACGCCTGCGGCCGAGGCGCGCTCGATTACTGCCTCCCGATCCGCATCAAACGACACATCCGCAAGATTCGCCCCAATATCAATCAACCCCACTCTCCTGTCTCGTCCTCCCGTTCACGGATCTGCACGGCCTGTCTCCCTCTTCCCTGCCTCGCGGGAGTGTCGGCGACAGGAGTCGCCGCCAAGCCCCACGGATGGGTTCATGCGTCTCCCGCGAGGCAGGGAAGAGGGAGACAGGCACCCTCAAGCGCCGCGCCAACGAAACATCGTCGCCCCAATCGTCAAAAAAGCCGCCGTAATGCCCGCCAGGATCAGCAACTGCGGCAGCACATCACCGAAACCCGCGCCATAGAGCATGATGTCGCGCGCAGCCGTCAACGCATGCGTGAGCGGAAAGATATTGGAAAGCTGCTGCACCCACTGCGGCGCCCCCGCCAGCGAGAACCACACGCCCGAAAGCAGCATCATCGGCCAGGTCACCAGGTTCAGCAGCCCGCCCGCCAGTTCTTCACTCGTCACCCGCGCCGCCATCGCCAAGCCGATGGACACCAGGCTGATCGAAGCCAGCACCGCCACTGCCAACAGCGCCAGACCGCTCCCTTCCATTCGAATGTCCAGCAGCAGGCGCGTGGCGCCGTACAGCAGCAAGGTCACGACGATGGAAAGCATCAGCCGCGAGAGAATCTGCGCCGCCATGAATTCCACCGGCCTCAGCGGCGTGGCCTTGAGACGTTTCAGGAAGCCGTTCTTGCGGTAGCGCACCACCACGTAGCCCACGCCGAACAGGCAACTGAACATGATATTCATCCCGAGAATGCCCGGAATCAGCCAATCGACATAGCTGATGGGATCACCGCTGGCAGGCTGCCGGACCCACACGCCGTCCTCGGAGGAAGCTTCAAGAAGCCGCTCGGCGAAATAGCCGCCGGGGGATTCGGGATTGATCCAGTAGGTGCCCGTGCCGAAGTCCAGCGCCAGGTCGAGCTGGTGATTGGCCACCCGGTCCAGCGCCTCGGCCTGCTCCATGGGGATGAAATCGAAATAGCGCGTCTCGAGAAAGGGATGCGCCGTGGCGTCCACCTGCGCTTCGGCCCGGTCCAGCGCTTCGGCATGGTCCAGCGCTTCGGCCCGGGTCTGCGCTTCGGCCTGGATCACGGCTACCTTGTATTCCGAGCGGTCGCCGCCGGAGAAGATCGCCGCCATCCCGGCCACCAGCAGCAGCGGCATGGCCAGGTTCCAGCCCAGCGTGGCCCGGTCGCGCAGGAATTCGAGGTTGCGTGCGTGAAGTATGGCAAGGATGCGTTGGATCATGATCGGAGCTCTTTTCCGGTGAGGTCCAGGAACAGGTCCTCCAGCCGGTAGGGACGGATGTTCAGGCGGCCCAGCGGCGCGCCGGCGCGGCTCAGCCGCGTGATCGCCTCGTTGGCGTCTTCGGTGTGGATCTCCACCAGGCCGTTGCGGCGGTAGCTGGGGAAGGGGAACTCCGGTGGAATTTCCGCAAGGTCGCCCTCCGGCAACTCCAGGATGATTTCCTTGTAGTGGGCCTTGAGCAACTGCTCCGGGGCCCCCTGGGTAACGATTACGCCTTCGTTCATGATCACGATCTCGTCGCAAAGGGCCTGGGCTTCTTCCATGTAATGCGTGGTCAGCACAATGGTTTTACGGCGTGCCCGGATGCGTTCCACTAGTTCCCAGAAATTGCGCCTTGCCTGCGGGTCCATGCCGGTGGTGGGCTCGTCCAGAAACAGGATTTTCGGATCATTGACCAGGGCGATGCCCAGCAGAAGACGCTGGCGCTGTCCGCCGGACAGCTTGCGATTGTCGCGTTTCTGAAGCTTGTCGAGCGCACAATCGGCAATGACCTGGTCGAGACCGGCGCGCTGCCGGTACAAGCGGTGAAACATCTCCAGCGTTTCCCGCACGGTAATGAAATCCTGAAGGGCGGCGGTTTGAAACTGCACGCCGGAGTCCTGGCGGAACCGCGGGCCCGCGGCCTTGCCTTCGTAGAGCACCTCGCCCGAGGTAAGCGGCGTTACCCCCTCGATGATCTCCACGGTGGTGGTCTTGCCCGCGCCGTTCGGACCCAGCAGGCCGAAACAGCAGTCGCGCGGCACGTCGAAGGAGATTCCCCGAACCGCGCGCACCGGCCCGTAGTCCTTGACCAGGTTGCGCACCGAAAGGATCGCGTCGTGTGCATGACGCGATGCCGGGCTGGGCGAGCCGCTCATCCTCGGCGGTCAGGCGGCCAGTCGGCGAAGGACGTAGGGAAGGATGCCTCCATGCCGAAAGTATTCGCGCTCCTTGGGGGTGTCGATTCGCGAGCGGGCCGTGAACTCCACCCTGGAACCGTCGGCGCGCGTAGCGCAAACTTTCACGTTGGGGCCGTTAGGCGCGCCGATGTCGTAGCTCTCGCTGCCGTCCAGACCCAGTTCGACCGCGCTTGATCCGTCGGCAAATTCCAGCGGATGCACGCCCATGCCTACCAGGTTGGAGCGGTGGATGCGCTCAAAACTGGAGGCGATCACAGCGCGCACTCCCAGGAGCGCGGTGCCCTTGGCGGCCCAGTCCCGCGACGACCCGCAGCCGTATTCCGTGCCGGCCAGGACCACCAGCGGCGTACTGTCCTCCCGGTAGCGCATGGCCGCCTCGTAGATGCTCAGCAGCTCGCCGTCGGGCTGCATGCGGGTCCAGCCGCCGTCCACGCCTCCGGCCAACTGGTTGCGCAGGCGGATGTTGGCAAAGGTGCCGCGCAGCATGACCTCGTGGTTGCCTCGCCGCGAGCCGTAGGAGTTGTAGTCGGCCGGCTCCACGCCTTGCTCGCTGAGCCAGCGGCCGGCCGGCGACCGGGCTGCGATGGCGCCGGCCGGAGAAATGTGGTCGGTGGTGACCGAGTCGCCGAGCAGGGCAAGCACCCGCGCGGACTTCACCGGCTGCGGTTCGTCTGGCCGGGCCGACATTCCCTCGAAGAACGGCGGACGCCGCACATAGGTGGATTCGCCGTCCCAGGGATAGCGGTTGCTGTCGGGGCTGGCCAGCGCGTTCCAGCGTTCGTCGCCATCGAAAACGCCGGCATAGCCCTGCTCGAACTGGTCGGCCTGGACGTGGCGCGCCACTTCCGCCTGCACCGAGGCGGCATCCGGCCAGATGTCGCGCAAGTAAACCGGCTGGCCGGCGGAATCGCTGCCCAGCGGATCGTTCTCCAGGTCCACGTCCATGCGTCCGGCCAGCGCCCAGGCCACCACCAGAGGAGGGGAGGCCAGGTAGTTGAAATACACCAGCGGATGGATGCGGCCTTCGAAGTTGCGGTTGCCGGACAGCACGCCGCATCCCCCCAGCCCGGTTTCCTGCACGCGCCGCGCGATGTCCTCGCGCAACGGCCCGGAGTTGCCGATGCATGTGGTGCAGCCGTAGCCCACGATCTCGAAGCCCAGTCCGGCCAGATCGTCGAGCAGTCCGGCCGATTCGAGGTAGCGTGTCACCACCCTTGAACCCGGCGCCAGACTCGTCTTGACCCAGTGCGGCGGCTTCAGGCCCCGTTCCCGGGCGGCTCTCGCGAGCATTCCCGCCGCCATCATCACGTATGGATTGGACGTGTTGGTGCAGCTGGTGATGGCGGCGATCAGCACCGCGCCGTCCCCCGGTTGGTCGCCTTCAAAGGACACGGCAGGCGCGCCCCGTTGCTCCAGCGCAGTGGCGAAGGACGCGCTGGATTCAGGCAGCGGAATGCGGTCCTGCGGCCGCCTGGGTCCGGCGATCGAGGGCGCCACCGCGTCCAGGTCGATATCCAGCGTGTCATCGAAAGCGGGTTCCGGGCCGGCGTCCGCCCGCCACAGCCCCTGGGCGCGGGCATACGCCTCCACCAGCGCGATCTGCTGCTGGTCCCGGCCCGTCAGTTCCAGGTAGCGAATCGTTTCCGCGTCTATGGGAAAGATGGCGCAGGTGCTGCCAAATTCGGGCGACATGTTGGCCAGTGTGGCGCGGTCCGCCAATGGCAGGCCGTTCAGGCCCTCGCCGAAGAATTCCACGAACCAGCTCACCACGCCGCGCTCGCGCAGCGCTTCCGTTACGGTAAGCACCAGATCGGTGGCGGTGGCCGTGGGTCGCAGCTTGCCGTGCAGGCGCACGCCGAGGACCGGAGGAGGCAGCATGGTGATGGGCTGGCCGAGCAGGGCCGCTTCCGCTTCAATGCCGCCCACGCCCCAGCCCAGCACGCCCAGACCGTTCACCATGGTGGTGTGCGAGTCCGTGCCCACCAGCGTGTCCGGATAAAGGAGTTCGTTGCCGGGTTCCCCGCTGCGGAATACCACCCGCGCCAGACGCTCCAGGTTCACCTGATGAACGATTCCGGTGTTCGGGGGAACCACCTTGAGCTGCCGGAAGGCTTGCTGACCCCAGCGAAGGAAGGAGTAACGCTCGCGGTTGCGTTTGAATTCCAGTTCATTGTTGCGGGCCAGCGCGTCGGCACTGGCGTAGTGGTCCACCTGCACCGAGTGATCCACCACCAGCTCGGCGGGCGCCAGGGGATTGATGGCCTCGGGGTCGCCGCCAAGATCCTCCATGGCGTCGCGCATCGCCGCCAGGTCCACCACGGCCGGGACGCCGGTGAAGTCCTGCAGGATGACCCGCGCCGGCCGGAACTCCAGTTCGTCCTGGCCGGTGAGGGCCTTCAGAAGCGCATCCGCCGAAGCTGTCTCATCGGCGTTGCAGAGCAGGTTCTCCAGCAGGATCTTGCGGCAATAGGGGAGCTTGGCCACGTGATCCGCGCCTATCGCGGTGATGTCGTGGTAGCGGTACGCCTTGCTGCCAACTTCGAGGCTGCGAATGAATGTAGTGCTCATGTAATATTAATGTAATTCATAAGGAATAATTTCTATATCCTTGTTTTTCCATCTATTATCTCAGGGAGCCGATATAGCCATACGAAGAAGAGCATGCCCAGTTGCGCAATCGCGGGTATGGCAACCATGCAGATCAGCACAGCCGTTACGGCGCTTGCGGGTTGGTTCTCCGGGGCAAGGTCGGCATCGAATCCCGACGCTCCGAGGAACAGGCCTACCAGAAGCGGTCCGGCGGAATAGCCCAGTCTCTCGACAAACACATAGACCGAGGTGTAGAGGCCTTCCCGCCGCAGGCCGGTGCGTTCCTGGTCATGGTCGATGGTGTCCAGCCACATGGCCTGGGAATACAGTAAGATCGCCGACCCGAAAATCCCGCTGATGACACCGCGCGCGACCAGGAAGACGATCAGCGCCTCGCGGCTCCAGTCGGGGCCCACCAGCAGCCACGTCAGGCTGGCCAGAGTTTCCCCTGCCGCGCCGATCAGCACGCCGCGTCGCTTGGTCATGAATTGCCCGCACCATTTCCAGAACGGAATGCCGGCGAGGATCGTAAAGGTGGTGGCCAGTGCCAGCCAGGGAAGCAAGGTGAAGGGCTGCTTCAGGACCACGGTGAACATGAACACGGTTGTGCCGCCGGTCACGGCCAGGGCGACAAACTGCGTGCACTTGGCCCCGATCAGCAAAACAAAGGGGCGGTTGGCGCAAACGGTACGGACCTGCTGCCAAAGGGAAAGCGCAGGCTGCTCCTCCAGCGGCGCCGTATACGCGCTCCGGGTTCCGAAAAAGGGAATGAGCATGAAGACCAGCACCAGGCACCCGAACATCAGACCCATGCTCTGATAGGCGGCGGCGTTGGTGTCACCGCCCAGCAATTCCACCAGCGCCGGCGCGCCCGCCGTTCCCAGCATTGCGCCCACCATCATGAACGCCGAGCGGTAACTCATGAGGCTGAGCCGCTGGATTCGATTTCGGGTCATTTCCACCGGAATCGTCAGGTAGGGCACGTTGAAGATCGTAAAGCCCAGCGAGTAGATGACCAGAACGATCATCACGGCGCCCCAGACCGGAGGCAGACCCTCGAACAGGGTGTGCATCGAGAAGACCGCCGGCAGCGATGCGCCGCAAATCACGGCGCCCAGCAGCAGGTAGGGTCGCCTCCGGCCCCAGGACGTGCGGGTATGATCGGTGATCCAGCCCATCAAGGGGTCGCTGAACGCGTCGATCAGCCGCGCCAGGGTAATCAACAGACCCGCCAGCGCCGGGTCCATCTTCAGCACCAGCGTCAGGTAATACAGCGCCAGCGCCGTGAAAACATTGAGATAGCTGATGGTGGCCAGCGAGCCTGCGCCCCAGGTCAGCCGCTGGGCGAAGGGCACGGGAGGCGGCGAGGAGGATGGAGAGTTCAAGGCCAGATTGCTTTTGCGGAAATCGGAGCGTAGGGGCCTTATTCTACGGGCCACTGCGGCCTGGGCATAGTTAACCGCGGCTGAAACGTCCAGGCAGGCTGAAACGCTTGCTTTCGCCCCGTCAGTGCGCGTATGTTGGGCTGATGAATTCCTCGACTCCCTGGGGCGAGTTTCGCCGAGGCTGGAAACCTCTGATTTCCGCGGTGATTGCCAAGGCGTTCAGCTTTGGCACGATACCGATCTACGTTGTAGGCGTTTTTACCGTTCCTCTGGGAGAGGCCTTCGGTTGGTCGCGGGCCGAGGTCACGTTCAGCTTCACGGTGGCTACATTCACCTCCGCGAGCCTCTCGGCGCTCGTGGGTTGGCTGTGCGACCGCTTCGGCGCGCGGCCCCTGGTGGTTGCAGGCACCGTGGGCTATGGCCTGGGAATGGCCATCATTGGCCTGAGCACGGGCTGGCTTTATGGGTACTATGCGGCCTGGTCTCTTGCCACCATGCTGGGCGTGGGCGCCTCGGCAATCGCGCTTTCGCGGTTGGTGGCCGGGTGGTTTGAGCAAAAGCGCGGGCTGGCCCTGGGCATCATGCTGATGGGCAGCGGCCTTACTGCTTTTGCCGCTCCGCCGTTCGTAGCCACCCTGATTGAGAACTTCAGTTGGCGGGCAGGCTACTTCGGCTTGTCGGCGGCGATCCTGCTGATCGGTGTTCCGGTGGTGGTGGCGGGACTGAGGGACGCTCCGAAAGCGAAACCGCCCGCCAACAGCGCCGGGACTGCGGGCGGCTCCAATGCAAGCGCGCCCGTGGAGCGCGCCCGCGGCTTTCGCCTGGCCTTCGAGAGCCGTGCTTTCTGGCTGATGTCGATCGCTTTCTGCGCTGCCACTTTCGGCATCGCCGGGTTGATTTCCAGCTTCAATCCGATCCTCCGGGATGTCGGGTACGGGGCCGAGCAGGCCGGGGCGCTGACCGGGCTGATCGGCCTGTTCGTGATGGTGGGAAGGCTGGGCGTAGGCTATCTGCTGGACAAACTCTGGGCTCCCGGGCTGACCTTCGTGGCGCTGGCCTGCGGCGCCATCACTTGCGGGCTGCTGATTCTGCCCGCGCTTCCGGTGTGGCTGGTGGTTCTCGCCGCCTTCTGCCTGGGCCTGGCAGCCGGCGCGGAGTGGGACGCGCTGTCTTATCTGGCAGCCCGCGAGTTCGGCCTTGAGTCCTATGGCCGGGTGTATTCGCTGCTGGTGATCGGCGTGGCGGTCATAACCGCCATCAGCCCGCCAATCTTCGGTTACGCCTTCGACCAGACCGGCAGCTACCGCTCGCTCTTGCTGCTGTCTGTGGTGCTGATGGTGCTTGGCCCCGCTTTACTGCTCTTCCTGACCAGAGGCCGCGGTCCCGTCGCCGAATGAGATATGCGGGCTGACAGCCCCTGGAGCGAGTTTCGGCACGGCTGGCAGCCGCTGGGCGCGGCCCTGGTCGGCAAGGTATTCAGTTTCGGCACCATCCCGATTTACCTGGTGGGGGTTCTTACCAACCCCCTGGGGGAAGCCTTCGGCTGGTCGCGCGCCGAGGTGAACCTGGGCACTATGGTTGCCACGATGACCGCCGCGAGCCTGGCGCCGCTCGTCGGTTGGCTTTGCGATCGCTACGGCGCCCGGACACTGGTGATCTGGGGCACTGTGGGCTATGGCCTGGGCATGGCGCTCATCGGCACGAGCAGTGACTGGCTGTTGCGCTTCTATGCCTCCTGGTCGATTGCAACCGTCCTAGGCATGGGCGCCTCCTCGATCGCGCTGACGCGACTCGTGGCCGGATGGTTCGAACGCAAGCGGGGCATGGCCTTCGGCATATTGCTGTCGGGAAGCGGGCTGACGGCACTGTTCATCCCGCCCTTTGTCGCCATCCTGATGGAGAACTTCAACTGGCGCGCGGGCTTTTTCGGAGTCTCGGCGCTCATTCTCCTGGTGGGGGTTCCTATACTGATCCTGGGTTTGAAGGATGCGCCGCGCAAGCCACCCGAACAGCCGCCCGAACGCTCGTCCGATGAAAACGAAGCGCCTGTGGAGGCTGGTCGCCCCGAGCGCAGGTCCGGATTCCTGCTGGCGGTTCGGTCCCGCACCTTCTGGATCATGGCAATCGCATTCTGCAGCGCGACATTCGGTCTCTCGGGAATGACTTCCAGTTTTGCCCCCATCCTCGAGGACGCCGGTTATGCGAGTCCGCAGGCGGCGGCGCTGTTTGGCCTGGTCGGTCTGTTCATCGTGGCAGGAAGAGTAGGTGGCGGCTATCTGATCGATTATGTGTGGGCGCCGGCCCTGGCTTTTGTGGCCCTGGCCGTTGGGGCGGCCTCCTGCGGATTGCTTATCCTGCCGGAACTTCCCGTGTGGACGGTGGTGTGCGCGGCCGCTTGCCTGGGCTTGTCCGCGGGCGCGAAATTCGCCGCCTTGCCATACATGATTGCGCGCGAATTCGATCTTGCATCCTACGGGCGCGTGTACTCGCTGATCATGATCTGTCAGGCTTTCATAGCCGCGAGCAGCCCCGTGATATTCGGGCTCACCTTCGACCGTCAGGGTTCGTATATTCTGGTGCTGTTGCCGGCGATGGCGCTGCTGGTGCTGGGGCCGGCCTTGCTGTTGTTCCTGGGACGGGGGAAAGCCGATTCGCCGGCGCGCTGAGTCCGGGCCGAAGTGTCCGGGCCGAAGGGTTTTTCGAAAAGTGTTGCGAAGGGTGTTGCGAAGGGTCTGGATCGAAGGGTCTTGCAAAAGGTCGCACAACGCGCTGCGCAAAACCTGCAAAACCTTGCAACTCAAAGTCTTAGCGCGGGAGGCGTATAATGGGGCGCAGACATGAAGGCTGCTCGGCGAATATCGTTTGCTCTGGCCAGCGCCGTTTTGGTGGCGCAGCCGGTTCTGGCGTGCGGTTGCCTGGAAGGCTTGCCCGCCACTGCGCAGGAGACGGTAGCCGAGGATACTTTCTGTCACGAATCCATCGAGCCGCAGCATGAGGCGCGGCATACAGATGAGGCTCGTCATACGGAGTCGCGTTATGGCGAATCGCCGCGCTGCGGCAACTGCGGCAACCACGCTGATTGCGGCGACTACGAGCCGGCTTCTCAACCTCTGGCCGCCGAGGCCGCTGCATCCATTCATCTGCCGGAATTCAATCCGGCGCCGGCGATTGCGGGGCATTGGGCCATCGCTGTTCGCCCGCAAACGGTTCGCAGTATCGGGCCACCACCCGCAATTCCACGGGTTGCGCGAACACCTGTACTTCTCAAACAGCGCCTCCTGATCTAGACCGCACATTTCGGCAGGGGCCACGCCTTCGCGCGTCTATTGCCCCTGTGCGTGTCCGCGCTCGCATCACCATAGGCGATGCGCCTGCCTGTTCGCTCGTTTCCCTCAGTGGGAGATCAAGATGGCTGGAAAAATTCAAAACCTGTTTTCGTTGCTCGCGTGTTCGCTTGTTCGTGCCTCGCTTGCCCGTGCGTCACTTGTCCGTGCCTCGCTCGGTCTTGCCTCGCTCGGCCTTGCGCTGGGCGCCCCGCCTGTGCTGGGGCAGAGTTTCCTCGAGCTTGAGGAGCGCCTCAGGCGACACCCGGCGCTGGAGGCCCTGCGCCTGGAGTCCAGCGCCTATCGCGAGGATGCTGCCGCCGCCGTGGCCTGGCCCGACCCGGTGGTGTCGGTGGGGATCAACAACTTTCCCGTGTTCGATCCCTCGTTTCGCACCTACCTGCCAACCAACAAGGCGCTGGGGTTAAGCCAGCAGATACCCAACCGGGGCGCGCGCGCCGCCCGCTCGGCGGAGGCGCAGCAAAGCGCTGCGCGCAATCTGGCGCTGGAGGCCATGCAGTTCGCGCACATGCGCTCGGAGTTGATCGCCGTGCTGGTCTCCGGACACCGCATCGCCGAGCAAGTGGCCCTGTTGCGGCGCCAGGATTCCCTCTACACCGAACTCGAACAGATCATCGAGGGCGAGATCGCTGCGGGCCGGCCGGTTGTTTTTCGTCTGGCCGAAATCGACTTGCAGCGGGCGGAAGTCGTTCGTTCGCTGGCCGACCTGGAGGCGGAGCACGTGGATGTCCAGGCGCGTCTATCGGACCTGGTCGGCGGCATCGGCGCAACCGACGGTATCGGCGCTACCGGCGGCATCGGCGCGCTCGGCGCTACCAGCCGTGCGGGCACTACCCGCGCTGCCAGCGGCATCGAGAATGTATCCCTGCCGGTCCTTGAGCCGATGGCCTGGACGGGTAGCCCCGATCTTTTTCACGCGGTGCGCGTGGCCGAGGCGGAGATTGCCGTAGCCGAGGCCGGCGTCGCGAAGGCGCAAGCGGCGTGGAAGCCGGACTGGGGCGTGCAGCTTACCTGGCAGCAGCGCGATGCCGGGCGTTCGGATGCGCCCTTTCCGGGGGATGACTGGGTGTCGGCGGCCGTGACCTTCAGCGTTCCACTTTGGGGCAATCGCTCGCAGGCGCCGGCCCTGCGCGCCGCCAGGGCGCAGCTTCAAAGCGCCATAAGCCGGCGAACGGCTGCCGCGCGCGCCGCTGCTGCGCAGTATGCGTCGCTCGACGCCACACGCCGCGCTGCCGAGGCCGCCATGGACGCGCTGCAGAAAAAGATCCCCGCCATCCGCGAGCAGATTCAGGCGCAGCGGACGCGTTACGAGTCGGGCATCGGCGACTATTCGCCGGTTATCGATGGTGAGCTGGCGGAACTGATCCTTCTTGCCCGGATAGCGGACGAGCAGGCGCGTCGCGATCGCGCCGTGGCGCAACTTAATTCCCTGTTGGTGACCTCATGAACAATCTTGCATCCTTGCACAGAGCCCCTGTGAACGAAGGCGTCTCGCCTTCATGGAGGGCGCGACGCCGAGCAGGCAGTGACCTCTCTCCCAGGCGCCGTAACCGGAATTTTGTCCTTTCACTGCTGGTCGTGCTTGCAATTGGAGGCTGTGGCGGAAATGGCTCCGGCTCCGATTCGGCGACCGGACAGCCGCGAACGGATGAGCAGGCGGAGCAGCAGCACAGTTGTCCGATGCATCCGCAATTCGTGTCGCAGGATCCCGATGTCCCTTGCCCGATTTGCGGGATGGATCTGGTGCCCGTTTCGACCGGGTCGGCAACCTTCGGGACCGGCACGCTGGAAGTGGATGTAGCGCCGGAAATGATCCAGACCATGGGCGTTCGCACGGCCCGCGTGGAGGCTGCCTTTTTCGAACGGACAGTGCGCGCATTCGGTAATGTCGAGAGCAACGAACGGCTTGAGACCGTTGCGGTGTCCCGCCTGGAGGGCTGGATTGAAGATCTGGCCGTTCGCGCGCAGGGAGACGAGGTGACGCGCGGAGCGCTGCTGTATCGCGTATACAGCCCCGAGTTGATTGCCGCGCAGAAGGACTTTCTGGCGGCACTGGAAACCGGCCGCCGGACGCGCATTGATTCGGGCCGCCAGCGTTTGATTTCCGAAGGCATGCAGATCGCCGTGATCGATCGGCTCGTCGAAACGCGCGAAGTGATCGAGCGATTGCCCGTATACGCGGAGGCCTCCGGGACGGTGGCCGCGCTTTCCGTGCGGGAAGGCGAGTACGTCAATCCCGGAACTCCCATCATGCGTCTTCAGTCGTATGCGACGGTCTGGATCATCGCCTCCATTCCCGAAGTGGACCTTTCCATGGTGGAGGCGGGCCAGACGGTTGCGCTGCAATTCCCGAGCGCGCCCGGCGCGCCGGAACAGGGAACGGTGGATTATGTCTATCCGACGATTGATCCCAGGACCCGCACCGCCGACGTTCGTATCGAAGTGGACAACGCCCGGGGCGCCCTGCGTCCCGGCGCCTACGCGGACATTCAGTTCAGCCTGGGTTCCGGAGAAGCGCGGCTGTCCGTACCGTCCGAGGCGCTTCTGCGGGACAGCCGGGGACAGCACGTGATCGTTTCGATGGGCGACGGCAGGTTTGCCGGCCGGCCGGTGCAGACTGGCATTTCGGACGGCCAACGGACGGAGATCCTCGAGGGTCTGGAAAGGGGGGAAAGAGTCGTCGTGAGCGGTCAGTTCATGCTCGACTCGGAAGCCAACCTTCGCGAAGGGCTGTCAAAGCTTGAATCGCCGCCGGATGACATCCGCGACGACCATTCGATGCACAGGCACTAGCCATGGCGGAGAATTCAATCGAGCCGTTGGCCGGCCGGGACCCGTCGACTTCGGCGATTGGCCGGCTGATCGCCTGGTCGGCGGACAATCCGGTCATCGTTCTGACGCTGGCTGCCGGGCTCATGGTCGCTGGTTGGCTGTCGTTGGAAAGGACGCCACTGGATGCCATACCGGACCTGACCGATACGCAGGTGATCATCCGCACCGAGTTTCCTGGCCAGTCCCCGCAGATTGTCGAGGACCTGGTGACCTATCCGCTGTCCGCCAATCTGCTCGGATTGCCGAAGACCAGGGATGTGCGCGGCTCGTCGATGTTCGGCACCAGCTTCGTCTACGTGATCTTCGAGGACAACGTGGATTTGTATTGGGCGCGCTCGCGGGTTGTGGAGGCTCTTTCGCGCCTGAGCACGCAATTGCCCCAGGGCGCAACGCCGCAGATCGGTCCGGACGCGACCGGCGTTGGCTGGGTTTACCAGTATGCGCTTGTGGACGATACCGGCGGCACCGACCTGGCCGAGTTGCGCTCGCTGCAGGACTGGTTTCTCAAGTTCGAGCTGGCCGGAGTGGAGGGCGTGGCGGAAGTGGCCTCCGTGGGCGGTTTCGTGCGGGAGTACCAGGTGCTCATCGATCCCAACAAGCTGCGCGGGTACGACGTGTCGATCCGGCGAATATCGGAGGCCGTGCGGGCGGCGTCCAGCGAAGTTGGCGGCCGCGTGCTGGAGCAGGGCGAGAGTGAGTTCGTGATCCGTTCATCCGGTTACGTCCAGGACCGGATCGACCTGGAACAGGTGGTGGTGTACGCGGAAGACGGCACACCCGTGACCCTCGCTGACGTGTCCCGGATCGTGGAAGGCCCGGCCTTGCGGCGCGGCATCGTGGACCTGAACGGCGCCGGCGAAACCGTGGCCGGCATCGTGGTAATGCGCGACGGGGAGAACGCCCTGGACGTGATACGCCGCGTAAAGGCGAAGCTGGAAGAATTGCAGCGCGGCCTGCCCCAGGGTGTCCGTATTGTCACGACCTACGACCGCGCACCACTCATCGAAGGGGCCGTCTCGTACCTGAATCGCAAGCTGATCGAAGAAGGGATCGCGGTAGCGCTGGTGATTTTCCTTTTCCTGCTGCATGCGCGTTCCGCCTTCGTGGCCCTGATCACGTTGCCTCTGGGCGTGCTCGGGGCATTCGTGATCATGTCCGCGCAGGGCATTACCGCCAACATCATGTCGCTCGGCGGTATCGCGATCGCCATCGGCACGATGGTGGACGCCTCAATCGTGATGGTGGAGAACGCGAACCGGAGGCTGTCGGAACTGGGCGCAGGGGCCGATCATCAGACCCGCCGGCGAGTCGTCATCCGGGCGGTCCGGGAAGTCGGACCCGGCGTGTTTTTCTCGCTGCTCATCATCACCGTTTCCTTTCTCCCGGTATTCGCGCTGACCGGTGAGAGTCACCGCCTGTTCGCCCCGCTTGCGTACACGAAGACCTACGCGATGGGTTTCGCGGCCCTGTTGTCCGTGACGCTAGTGCCGGTGCTGATCATGCTGCTCCTCAAGGGCCGACTGCGGGTAAGCAACCCGGTCAGCGAGGTAGCCGCGCGGCTCTACGCACCCTGCTTATGCGCCGCCTTGCGGTTCAAGTGGGTGACGGTGACGACAGCGCTCGTGCTGATCGGTAGCGCCCTGATCCCGTTTGCGCGCCTGGGATCGGAATTCATGCCGCCCTTGTACGAAGGTGAACTGCTCTACATGCCGACCACGCTGCCGGGCGTTTCCTCCACGAAGATCCGCGAGATCCTGGGCCAGACCAACCGGGTGATCGCGACGGCGCCGGAGGTCGAGAGCGTATTCGGCAAGGCCGGCCGGGCGGACACGGCAACCGACCCGGCGCCGCTGACGATGATCGAGACCTGGATTCGGCTCAAGCCGCAGTCGCAATGGCGGGAAGGAATGACGCCGGAGCAACTCATTGACGACCTGAATGGCCGTCTCCGGATGCCGGGGCTGACCAATTCCTGGGGCTACCCGATCAATATTCGCATGGACATGGTTTCGACCGGCGTGCGCACTCCCGTGGGCGTAAAGATCACCGGCGACGACCTTGGCGAGCTGGAGCGGATCGCCCGCCAGGTGGAATCGGCCGTCAGCGGGGTTCCTGGGACCCGCGCGGCGCTGGCCGACCGGGTGCTGGGCGGCAACTACCTCGAAATCCAGCCGAATCGCGCCGAGTTGGCGCGCCGGAATATCGACATGGGTGTATTCCAGTCGGTAATCCAGACTGCGCTGGGCGGCATGAAGCTCGCCGAGAGCGTGGAAGGACGCGAGCGCTACGACATCATGTTGCGCTACGACCGGCCGTTTCGGGAGACCCGCGACGATCTCGAGAACATCCTGGTCCCGACGCCCACGGGGGCGCATATTCCGCTTGGAGAACTCGCAGCCGTGTCCTTTACCGAAGGACCGCCCATGATCCGCTCCGAGAACGCTCGTCTTACCGGCTGGGTCTTCGTGGACATCGAGGGGCGGGATCTGGGCGGTTACGTCGCCGAGGCCCGGCGCGTTGTCGAAAACACCGTGGCGCTCCCGTCGGGCTACGCGATTGAGTGGTCCGGGCAATACGAGCAGATCGAAGCGGCCGGGGAACGCCTCCGGATCGCCATACCATCGGTGGTCGCGCTGATCTTCCTGCTGCTGATGCTGCATTTCGGCCGCCTGGACCGCACCGCCATGATCATGCTGTCGCTGCCTTTCGCCCTGATCGGGGGCCTGTGGGCGGTATGGCTGGCCGGTTACAACCTGTCCGTGGCCGTGGCGGTGGGGTTTATTGCGCTCGGCGGAGTGGCGGTCGAAACCGCCGTGGTCATGGTGATGTACATCGACAACCATGTGCGTGAAGACAATCCGGCGAACAAGGAGGAAATTACGCTTTCCATCAGCGTGGGCGCCGCATTGCGCCTGCGGCCGATCCTGATGACCGTGATCACGGTGCTCGTCGGGCTGATGCCAATCTTCCTGACCGGCGGACCAGGCTCGGACGTGATGCGGCGCATCGCGCTGCCCATGCTGGGCGGCATGGTTTCGACGACGTTGCTTACGCTTCTGGTGATTCCCGCCGTGTACTACGCCTGGGTCGGCCGAAAACTACCGGCCGCGCCGCTCGACGAGTGACTGGCAGGTACATTCTTCCGTCCAGGGCGCGCCGGCCACGCGCCGGACCAGCCGGTCGCGCTCGTCCTGCAGCGCCTCGCCGAATTCCGGCGAGGGCGCATAGTCGTTGATCGCACCGGCGTCCAGCAGCCCCTTCTCCTCGAGGATTTTCTCAAGCACCATCACACGGTCGCGCAGGATCCAGAGTTCCGAGAGAAGCTCCGTGTTCATGCGCAGCAGGCGATCCAGGTTATCGTCGCCGGTAAGCGGCCGTATTGGTGGCTTGGTCATAGTGGCTTCAAGGCTTGGTCGCGACGTTGACCCAGGGGTAGCCGCGCGCATCCAGGGCGCGCGCCTCAAGCACCTTGAAACCAACTTCTTCGAGCACGGTGGACCAGTCCATCGAGCATGCCGCGCTGAAGAAGGGTTCCCCGCGATACTCGCTTTCCCAGTCCAGGATGGCGGCCTGAAAGGCGTCCACGCGGCAGAACGGCGGCGGGTCGTTGATCACGATGTCGCCGCCGGGCTTGAGGATCCGGAAGGCCTCGCGGATGGTGTCGATGCTTACCTTCACCGGCATTTCGTGCAGCAGCGCGTACATCAGCACGGCGTCGAAGGATTCGTCCGGCTCGCCCGTGTCGCGCGCGTCCCGCTGCTTGAGGTGGATCGCTATGCCCATGTTGCGGGCGGCCTTGTGCCCGCCCTGGAGCAGCGCCGTGGAGATGTCGCTGCCGGTCAGTTCGGCGTCGGGATACACCTTGCTGCAGGCCGCCAGCGCTCCCAGGCCTCCGCATCCCGGCTCGTAGATGCGGTCGTAGTGGTCTTTCGGCAGCAGGCTTACCACATCCACGCGCTGCTGGCGGATGTCCTGGTCCACTTCCACGGCCGCATAGCCGCCGCGGGAGAACACATGCGGGGCCACGCCGGCCATGAACATCGGAGTGGCCAGGTCGTATCCGTCCCAGCCTCCGGGTTCCAGGTGCCATTCCACACCTTCGTAGTACTTCGGAATCGGCACGCTGTCGTCGAGTTCCAGCGAGCCGCCCTGGTAGTCGGCTTCGCGGCTCAGGAGCTCGATGCATTCTTCGCGCTTTTCCTCCACGGCCGGAATCGCGCGCACGAAATTTTCTTCCGCCACATAACGCTGATAAAGCCTCTCGTGCTGGTAGGCCGGGCAATCCAGTGCCGCCTTGCGAGCTTCCCGCGCCCGTTTCAACTGGGCGCGCGGCTCCGGCTCGACCTCCGCCTCAAGGAGCTTCCGCCCCTTCTCGCTGGCGGCGAACTGCTCCCGCGCGAGATCGCGAATGTGGCTGGACGAGTAGTGCTGCAGCGACCCGAGAAACTGAAGGCCGGCGCGGTGTCTCTGGCTGAGCTGGATCATGTGGATTTCCGTCGGTTGGCAGTGCGATTAGTTTAGCGCGGAAAACCGAAGAAGCCTGGAGACTGACTGTCACAGCCCGGAAAGCGACAGCCGCCATGCCACTGCGTTGCGTGCGTGCCGACTGCTTCCCGTACGTTTCCGCGGAAACGTCGGCAGTCTCCGCAGGCGCATCCGAATCCGCCGTTCCGTCATCCTGAACCATGCTCGGTTTGATGTAACGGACGATCTGGTCGTCCGAAGGGCGACGCTCCGGCGCAACCGGCGCAACCGGCGCAGGAAGAGGACGCTTCGGAATTGCGCGAAGAGCACACTCCCACCTCGCGCTGACGGCACTCTTCCGGCGCGTTCAGGATGGGTTATGATAGCCAGCAACTTGTGGGTTGGCCGAGTTTTTCCGGCCGGGTTTATTCGGGCAACAGTAGGGAGGCTTGATGGACATCCCAATTGAGCGTGATAACGGAATTTTGATCGCCGCCCCTTCCGGGCGAATCGACGGGTATAACGCCCAGGATTTTCACCAGACGCTGTCCGGCGCTATCGGCGATGAAGACACAACGGTGCTGGTGGACATGAGCGGTTTGAATTACATCAGCAGCGCTGGCTTGCGGGCCGTTCTGATGATCGCCAAGGCGCTGTGGCGGCGCAAGGCCAAGTTCATGCTATGTTCATTGTCGGGATCGATCGGCGAGGTTTTCAAGATGAGCGGATTCGACAAGATCATCGAAATCCATGACAACAAGGAGAATGCGCTGGCCAATGCGACAACATGAGCCGGTCACGGCGTTAGCGAACTTGCGTTCTGACGCTGTCAGCAGTAACAGCAAATGATCATTCTCTTTGAACGTTCCAACGGTATTTTGATCGCTTCGCCGAAGGGGCGGGTTGACAGCCGGAATTACGACAGGTTTCATCGCACGCTCTCTGCCAAGTCCGAAGACGCTTCCTCGCTGATCATCGACATGAACGGCTTGACGTATATCATCAGGGGCTGCCTTCGCTCGCTATTGCAGATTGCCAAGGTGATGTGGGGCCGCTCCGGCGCCAGCTTTATACTGTGCTCGACATCGGAGTCGCCCGTAGGCCGGACGCTACACGTCGGCGGATTCGATCAGACCGTGGATATCTGCGAATCTGTGGAGGATGCGAAGGCGCAAGCGCAAGCGGGCTCTGAATTGGCCTGACCCGGCCGCCGGGGTGCCGGACGCCCGCCCGGTCAAAGTGGGCGCGGGCGGTCAGGCTTGGCCGACCTCCAGCGAGACCGGCAACTGGACGACCATTTCGGTCGTTTCGCCTTTCTCGACATTCACCATGATCTCGCCGCCATGCTGGCGCACGATGTCGTTGGACAACGCCAGACCGAGGCCAGTGCCCTGGTCTGTTGGCTTGGTCGTGAAGAAGGGATTGAATATCTTCGCCAGGGCTTCATCGGGAATGCCGCCACCATTGTCGAAAATGCTCACTGTAATCCAATCTCCCGCGCGGATGGTCTTCAGGCGCAGCAGCGGAACGTAAGCTTCGCCCCTCCCAGCCTCTTTCTCGCGCGACTGCCGCTCGAAAATCGCGTAGCAGGAGTTTGCGACCATATTGAGAAAAACGCGCCCCATATCCTGGGTGACCAGATTCATGGGCTTGAGGTCGTCTGCCAGTTCCTGCTCGATGGTGACGTTGAAGTCCTTGTTTGTCGCTCGCGCGCTGTGATAGGCGAGGCGCATGTGCTCGTCCAGCAAGAGATTGAGGTCGGTGGCCTGAGATTCCCCGCTGCCGCTTCCCATTTTCAGCATGTCACGCACAATCCTGTCGGCACGTCCGCCGTGATGTCCGATCCGTTCCAGATTGGACTCGAGATCGCCCAATATTTCCTCGATCAGACTGCGTTGATCTTCATCGAACTTGTCCGTTTCCTCCTCCAGAGTTTCCTGCAACTCCTCCACAAGCTCCCCGGAGGCCTCCGAAAAGTTTTTCACGAAATTCAAGGGATTGCGGATCTCGTGCGCCACACCCGCCGTAAGCTCGCCCAACTCGGCCAGCTTTTCGCGCATGATGATCTGATCCTGGGCCTTATGCAATTCCTGCAAGACCTTTTCCAGTTCGTCGTTCTTGTTCTGTACCTCCATGGCCATTTGTTCCACCAGGTCCACGCGTTGCGCCTTGAGCGAGGCATCGCGGAACACTTCCAGCGCTGCCGCCATATCAGCCACCTCGTCACGGCCATGCACTTCCACTTTGGTTTGCAGGTCGCCGGCAGCCATTCTGCGCATTTGCTGCACAAGGTCTCCCAGACGGCGCAGCAGATTGCCGACAAACAGCCACCCTGCCAGGATCCCGGAGGCGATCGCTATCAAGGTAACCCCCAGCAACAAGGTGCGCCCGAATTCCATTGTGGCGGTGGCGGTGTTGCGGGATATCTCGGCAGCGTTACGGGCGCTGTTCACCACGATGTCCGCGGCGGCAACCAGTGCTACTCCCAGGCGGCTGTTATCCGCCAGCAACTGCCTTTCTTCCGCGGCCAGGTCCAGTTCGCGGCGACGTAGAGCGAATCCGGATTCCGGCCCGCTGCCGAGCACTTGCAGACGGTCGGTGATTTCCACCAATTCGTATCGAGAGGGGAGTTCGGGAAGCGCCGCAAGGCTGCGGCCGATTGCGGAACTGGCCGTCTCATGGCGTTCCACAAGGGGTTCCAGCAGTTGCGCGTCCCCCATGGTGAAGGCGCTGAGAAGAAGCTGCCCGGCCGTATCCCCATTGACCTCCAGCTTGCTCAGATGCCGGTACCGCTTAAGTTCCTCTGCTGACAGGTGATCGGCCTGGGGCACTCTCTCGGAATCCAGGCCCTGGTAGCCGGTAATGGCGTAAAAATACTGATTGTCGATGATCGGTCCGAGAATGCGCTTGAGACGTTCGCTCAGCAGCGTGATCTCCAGCCGCAATTCCTGGATTCTATTCGCCAGCACGAAACGTTGCTCCACTGATCGGTCCAGTTGTTCGATGTTGGCAATCAAGGCGTCCGCCTGCTCCTGCACGCGCTTGACTTCGGCAGGGTCTGCGCCAGCGTCCTGCTCCAGGGCCCCGATTCGGTGCACGAAAGCCTCCTGGTTTTCCTGGATCGATTTGCGCACCTCTTCCAGTTCCGCTGGCGTGGACGCAGAGGCCAGCCGCGGCGCGGCGGCCACCAGGGCTCCGCTTTGTTCCGCTACCTCAAACGCTCCGGTAATCTGGGGAAAGCTTTGGTCGACGACCTCGCGCTGAGTGTTCGCTATGGTGTTGAAGGAAAACAGGCTGCTTGCGCTGGCCAGCAGGATCAGCACCATAGCGGTGCCGATTCCGGCGTACATCCGCCATGAAATCTTGTGCCGGGCCTTCAGGGATTTCGAGAACAAATGCGAGAAGAGCTGATTCTTCATTCGTTGATTACTTCGTTGTGGCTATCGCACTGTACTGGCCGCGGCGATTCAGGCTGGTAAGAAATACGGTTTCCGAGCCCTGTAAATCGCCCTCCTGGCTGAAGTCGATCGCATAGCCTCCGATATCGAAGCGCCCCAACTGGCGGAGCACGGGGAGCAACTCCTCGCGCTTGGGTTCGGGGCCTGCTTCCTGCATTGCGACTACCGCCATGCGACCCGCCAGATAACCTTCCAGTGACACGAATCCGATGTCCGCATCCGGAGACGTAGCTTGCATGGCGGCACGGTATTCCTTCACCACCGTCGGCGAGTCGCCGTTGGGAAGCGGCACCACCTGGGTAACCAGCACACCCTCGGCAGCCGACCCCAGCCCTTCGGTAAAAACATTGCCGCCCGCAAAGGAGGTGGTGAAAAACACCGCCCCGAACTCAAGCTTGCGGGCCCACTTTATGAATGCCGCGACCGGTTCCGGCGCGCCCACGATGATTACCACCTCCGGGTCGCCATCGCGCAGGTCCAGCAAGGCGGTCTTGACTGCCGTGGTGTTGCGGGGATATACGGCGGTAGCCACAAGCTCCAGCTCGCGGCGCTGCATGGCCAGTTGCGCGCCGCGGAATCCAGCTCTTCCGAACGAATCATCCTGATAGGCCACGGCAACTCGGCTGAGCCCCAGAGAGGAGGTGAGATGGGCCACCATGGCCTCGGTTTCCTGGTAGTACGAGGCACGCAGGTTGATCACGTTCGGCCACTGTCCATCACGCAGGAAAGGCGCTCCGGTGAATGGCGCGATATAGGGCAGCCCGGCCTCGGCAGCCACCGGAACGGATGAACGGGCGGTCGGCGTGCCCACGGATCCGATCAATGCGAATACTCCATGATCGTTGATCAGCTTGCGAACGTTCTCGATTGCCTCCTCGGGCTCGTAGCCGTCGTCCAGAGAGACCAGTTCCAGCTCGCGCCCGTGCACCCCGCCATTTTGATTGGCTTCGTAGAAAGCGGCGCGTATCCCCGCTCGCATCGCTTCGCCCAGACCCTTGGCCGGGCCGCTGAAAGCCGCTGACTGCCCGAACAGAACCCGGTCCTCTTCAACTTGCAACTCGGCGCTCGCGCCTGAACAGATCATGAGCGCCAGCAGCCCGCTCATGGCGCCGACGTGTCGGATCGGGCTCCTGCGGCAGTATGAGCGGGTCACGATCCTATCGCCGTTTCCAGAGCGTAAGTTTGTTGAGGTTGTCCACCCTGGCGTAGCTGACTTCATCCATCATCTCCCGCACCAGATGAATGCCCAAGCCGCCGATCTGCCGGTCCTCAAGTCCGGCTTCCAGATCCGGTTCCGGCGTGTCGTTGAGGGGATCAAATGGTCTGGCTTCGTCTACGAATTGAATGGTTACAACCTCTTCGCCGGACTCCAGGACGATGTCGAACGCCTTGCTTTCGTCATTTGCGTAACCGTGTTCGATGATGTTGATCCCGATCTCCTCAATCACCAAATGAATCTTGAAGACAAGATCAACGGGCCAATCTTCGCTGAGAGCGAACGCCTTGATCTTTTGTTCGATAGGCGCCAGATGCTTGCGGCTGGCCTGGACCCGGAATGTCGCCTTCTCGCTCATTCACTTTGCCCGACACGATGCAGCTTACCCGAGACGATGCAGCACAGCGCAAGTAATATCATCGGATTGCGGGTGGGTTCGGGCAAATTCCCGCACTGCCTTCAAAACCAGTTGGCTGGCTTCCTTGGAGTTTCCCGGCGGGCTTTCGGCGAACAGTCTGCGCAAGCGCTCCAGTCCGAATTCTTCCTCTTCCGGGTTTGTCGCTTCGGACACGCCATCCGTATAGAGAAACAGAAATTGACCTGGCTGCAGAGTCACCGTTTGCGACTCGAATTGCATTCCCGCCATGATACCCAAGGCGATGCCTGTGTCTCCATCAAGGAGTTCGGATGTTCCGTCCGGCCTCAGGATCAATGGGGGGTTGTGTCCGCCGTTGCTGTAGTTCAGGACGCCGGTGGCCGGGTTATAGACGGTATAGAAGAGGGTCACGAACATGTTGGCGGTGTTTCCGTCTTCCAACTGTTCGTTCACGACCTTGAGCGCGTCGCCAGGATTCTCCGTGCCAATGGCCGCGCCCTTCAGGGTCGTTCGGCTGGCCATCATGAACAATGCGGCTGGCACGCCCTTGTCGGATACGTCTCCGATTGCGAGACCGATCTTGCCATCTTCCAGGGGGAAGAAATCGTAAAAATCCCCGCCTACGTTGCGAGCCGGAACCATGATTCCATACAGTTCGTAGTCCGCGGTTTTCGGAAAGCTCTTGGGCAGGACCGACTGCTGCATATTGTGGGCCACCGTCAACTCGCTTTGCAGCGAAACGAGCTTGCCGCGCGCCTTTTCCGCCTCTCGCCAGTCAGTCAGTTGTTGCAGCCCGCGATTGATCGTCGTTCGCAGGTCCTTGAAGTCGATTGGTTTGGTAACGAAGTCAAACGCGCCGCGATTCATGGCCGCGCGAATGTTCTTGATGTCGCCGTAGGCCGAGATCACCACAGCTCGGAGGTCGTCATTGACTTCCGGGATTTTCTCCAGCAGCGTAAGCCCGTCCATGCGCGGCATGTTGATATCGGACAGCACCAGATCGACGCTTTCGTTTCCCTTGAGCTTTTCCAGCGCGTCCATGCCATCGTGGGCAAACAGGAAGGCGAACTTGCCGGAGCGAATATCGCGGCGCATCCTCTGACGCACCAGTTGCTCCAGGTCAGGCTCATCGTCCACGACCAGTATCAGATGTGGAGGGTTGCTGCTCAAGATTTTGCCCTCGCCTCTGGCCGCCACTATACCCATGCGATTATAGCTTCAATTTTACCATCATTCTCCCGATTGCGCGGTGTGTGTGTTTGGCGCGAGAGGGGATAATACGCGCCTGCCCGCCTTGCAATTACCGAGATGCTGCCTGCCTGTTTTGGCCGTACGATCCAGATCAGGCGCTGTTTCCGCCGCGCCAGTCAAGCCGTAAACGCCCCGTCGGCACGAAGGAACAGGAACAAAGGGCTACCTGCTCAGTGCGCAAGGTCCTAGCTTCGCGTTTGTGGCAGTCTGGTAATATCCGTATTTTTCGGGCAGAGGATCGCTGACGGTGTTCAATAGTCCCTTTCGCGGAGAGGCGCTGGCCAGCCGTGGCCAGCGGCAACAGATCGACCATCTCCTTCGCACGACGGCGCCGCACGAGCGGCCGCTGCTTGCCAGCGTTGGCGCCTTGCTGCTCGCTTTCCTGGCCTGGGCGCTGTTTGGCAGCGTCGTGCGCGACGTAACGATAGACGGCGTTCTCGTTGCGCCGGGCGCGCGGCATGACCTCGTCTCCCTGGTGCCGGGCCATCTGCTGGAGTTCCTGGTCGAGCCGGGCGAACAAGTTGTGGAAGGACAGCTGATCGCGCGACAGAGCGCGCCGGAGCTCGACCGTGAGATCGCAGCGGCGCGCAACAGGTTTGAACTGCTTGAAGCGGGAGAGCCGTCGGGCGCTGGCGAAGCCTCGGATAGCAGCGTGGCCGCGGCCCGGATGGCGCTTCGACAACTTGAGGCGCAGCGTACGGTCCGGGAACAGATCGTCAGCCACGTCGGAGGCGAGGTTACGGCCCTGCGGGTGGCCCCTGGAACGTATCTGGTTCCCGGCACCGCAGTCTTGCAGGTCCGGGTCCCGGATGCGCAGCCGCCGCGGGCCGTAGTGCAGGCCGCCCCCCATGTCGCGCAGCGCATTCGCGGGGGGATGCAGGCGTCGGTTGAGGTGGCGGTGCCCGGCGGCACGGTGCGTCAGGTGGCGGGGGAAGTTGCAGCGGTTAGCGCAGCTCCGCTGCCGGACTGGCTGGCGGCGCTGGGGCCGGCGGCTGCCGAGTCATCCGAGTCATCCGGGCGGGTTGACATCATCCTCCATGACGCGGCCGATCTCGCGGCGATCGACGGAGCGCCGGCGCGGGTACGCATCGTGCTCGGCCGCGTGCGGCCGGCTGTTCTCCTCTACGCCCAGTCGTCCTGATAGCGCCAGCCACTATGCCGAAGACAAAGCGAGCGCGCCGCCCGATCAGGAATCGGCAGCGCGTGACCACGCCGCTGCGGATGCAGACCCACGTCACCGAGTGCGCCGCAGCCTGCTTGGGCAGCGTGCTCGCCTATTTTGGGCGCTGGGTGTCGCTGTCGGAACTGCGCGAGCGGTGCGAGGTCAGCCGCGACGGCTCATCGGCGGCGGGCGTCTTGCGCGCCGCCCGGCACTACGGTCTGGAGTGCAAGGGTTGGCACGGCGGGGTGCGGCAACTGAAGAAGCTGGAACTGCCGCTCATCCTGTTCTGGGAATTCCGGCACTTTCTGATCCTTGAGGGCTTCGATAAACGCCGCTTCTTCCTGAACGATCCGGCAGTCGGCCGCCGCACCGTGTCTGCGGAAGAGTTCGCCAAGGGATTCACGGGCGTTGCATTGCGCTTCCAGCGCGGACCGAAGTTCGAGCGCGGCGGCGTTCGGCCGAGTCTGTTGCAGCACCTGCCGCAATGGCTGCATGGCGCCTGGGGCACGCTGGCCTACGCGGCTGCCTGCGGGCTGTTGCTGGCCGCGCTGGCGCTGGTGACGCCTGCCGCGCTAGCGCTGTTCGTGGATCAGGTGCTGGGAGAGGGCGAGCCGTGGGGCGCGATGCTGGCTACGGCGATGGCAGGCGGCGCCGCGCTGTCCTATCTGCTCGGCTGGATGAAGCAGCGCTGGCTGCGGCGCCTGTCCATCGGAATGGCCGTGCTGGCTGGAAACCATTTCATGACCCGACTGCTGCGCCTGCCGATCTCCTACTTCGACCACAGGCTCGTGGGTGACCTTACAACCCGCATCGTGTCCGTCGACCGCATTGCCCGCGGGTTGGCGGAGCACTTCTCCGGCGTCCTGATCGAGATGGCGATGAGCGCAATTTTCCTGGCCGTCATACTGGCGTATTCGCCGTACCTGGGGCTTTTTGTCCTCGCGCTGGCGGTGGTGAACGGGGTTCTCGTGCGTGTGATCGCGCGCCTTCGGACCGACCGGAACTACGTGCTGACCACGGAGCAGGGGGCATTCATCGGCGTCGGCATGGCTATGCTCCATCAGGGCGACAACTTGCGCATGACCGTCGCCGACGATGGCTTCTTCGACCGCTGGAGCGGACACCAGGCGCGCGAGCTGGTTGCCCGGCACCGGTTCCTGGAGGCTGGCCACATCATCACGGCTCTGCCGCAACTCTTCCTGGCGCTGGGGAATGCCGCCGTGCTGCTGTTCGGGGCGGCCCAGGTCATGAGCGGTCAGTTGACCTTGGGGGCGCTGGCAGGGCTCTACCTCGTTGCGGGCATGTTCCTGGGCCCGATCGGACGGTTCGTCGAACTCGCCGACGAGCGGCAGGCTCTGGAGGCCGATCTGATGCGTCTCGAGGACATCACGTCTACCGCGCAGGATCCTGTGGCTGCGGACCGGCAGGATGTGGCGGGGCGCATCGCGACCATCGACAACCGGCTGCGGCTGGTCGGCCGGTTGGAGTTGCGAGGCGTAACCTTCGGTTACAACCGGAACCGGCCTCCGCTGCTCGACAACTTCAGTCTGATCATCGAACCGGGCCAGCGGATCGCGGTGGTGGGTCCCAGCGGGTCCGGGAAATCGACCCTCGCCAAGCTGGTCGCGGGCATCCATCAGCCATGGTCCGGCGAGATTCTGCTGGACGGTCATCCGCGCGACAAGATTCCCGAAGAAGTGCTGGCGCGCTCGGTGTCCATGGTTGACCAGCGGATCATTCTGTTTTCGTCCACGGTGCGCGACAACATTACCCTGTGGAATCCCGCCGTTCCCGAACACGATCTGGTGGCCGCCGCCCGCGACGCCTGCATCCACAAAGAAATTCTCGCCAGACCACTGGGCTACAAGACGCCCGTCAGCGAGGGCGGGGTCAACTTCAGCGGTGGTCAGCGGCAGCGGCTGGAGATTGCCCGCGCTTTGGTGAGCAATCCGACCTTGCTGGTTCTGGACGAGGCCACCAGCGCATTGGACGCCTCCACCGAGGCGGATGTCGAAGACGCGCTGCGCCGCCGCGGTGCCAGTTGCCTTATCGTCGCGCATCGGCTGAGCACGATTCGGGACTGCGACGAAATCATCTTTCTCGCCGAGGGCAAGACGGTGCAGCGCGGCGGCCATGAGGAACTGATGGCAGACAGCGAAGGACCGTACTATCAGCTTGTCCGCTCCGGTTGAACTCATGGGATGCGCCGCCAGCCAGCTTGCCGATCTGGTCGCAGATTGGGGAACTGCCGTGTCCTGTGCCGGGAATCAGCCAGTTGACCTCGGCGACCCGCAGTGGGTCTGGTTTGTTGAGAAAGGCGCCGTGGACCTGTTCCTGATCGAGCGTCAGGACGGGGTAGAGCGGGCGGCGCGCCAACACGCGCTGCGCGCCAGACCCGGGCAGCTCCTGCCAGGCGTTGCGCCGCAGGCAGGTCCCACCACCCTTGGCCTGATCGCCAAGGGCAGCCCGGAAACAGTATTGTGGCGCCTGCCTGCCGACCGCCTCACCGATATCGAACCGGCGACGGTGGCGGCGCGGACCGACGAGTGGCTGACAGGCATCTCCGAAATGCTGGTCCGGGACGTGCAGTACGCGCCGCGGGCGGACGCGCTCGTCGATCCGGGACAGTTCGTCGAGCGTAGCGAGGGCACGGTGTCGGCGCGGCGCGGAGTTGCCTGGGTGTCGGCGCCGCCAGCGGGCTCGGGACTGTTTCTGGGCGTAACGGACCCGGTCGCTGAGATGCCTAGGGCCAGACCCGGCGCACAGCGTCCGTCCGCCGCCGGAGACCCGCAGGAGAGCGCGCCGCAGTCCGAAGTCGCCGGAAGATTCGTGGCGCTCACGCCGTCCAGTTGGCTGACCCTGACTGGTCCGGTACGGCTATCAGCCTGCTCCACCGAGACCCTGGCGAAAGAAGGCCGCCTGCTGGCCGCCTTGGCGGATTTCTACGCCGTGGCATTGTCCGCGGAACGGCTCAATCGAATGCTGGCGGTAGTCGATCAGACAAATGAGGAACGAGCCAGAGTCAGCAGCCGGCGGACTGCGGAGGATAGTGCCCGCCGTCGGCTGCTCGGCGTGGGCGGGCGCTCGCAGGAATGGGATGCGACCGCGGGGGACTCCGTCCTCCTGGAAGCGCTGCGGATCGTCGGGCGTCACGCAGGCATTTCTTTCAGGATGTCCGAAGCAACGGAACTCACCAACCCCGTCGCTCTCCTGCGTTATATTCTGGATGTGTCCGGGGTGCGCGGCCGCCGGGTGCGACTGGTTGCCGAAGACCGCTGGTGGCTTGGCGACAGCGGTGCCATGCTGGCTTTCCGGGCCGGTGACGAGCAGCCCGTTGCGTTGCTGCCGGGCCCGCTGGGACGCTATCGGGAAGTTGACCCCGTAACGGGGCGTTGCAGGCCGATCTCAGCCGCGCGCGCGGCTGAGATCGGAGCCAGCGCGTGGGCGTTCCACCGCCCCCTGCCTGCAGGCCGCGTCGGCCTGTGGAAGCTGCTCCGGTTTGCAGGGCAAGGAATGCTCGGCGATGTTGCGCGATTCGTAGCCCCCGGGGTGCTCGGCGGACTCCTGATGGTGTTGCCGGCCGTGATGCTGGGCTTCGTAGTTGCCGACGTCATCCCTGCCGGCTCCAACGGCCTGCTGCACACGGCGGCCGCCATGGTGGCGGCAGGCGCGATCATCGGGGGGTTGCTCCATCTTCTCCAGCAGATGGCGCTGATGCGCCTGGAAGGACGAGCCACGTCGCGCGTTGAAGCCGCATTCTGGGACCGTCTGCTACGGTTGCCCGGGCGTCTGCTGCGCCGCTATCCGACTGGAGACTTGGCCATGCGCGGCATGACCTTCCAGCAACTCCGCGACGTTCTGCAAAACGTGGTGGGCAATGCGTTTCTGTCGGTGGTCTTTCTGCTGCCGGCCTATCTCGTCATCTATCTCTACGATGCCGCGCTCGGCGGCGTATCCCTGGCCTTCGGCATACTGTCGCTGTCGGTTACGCTGATCTTCGGGCTGCGGCAGTTCGCCCCTCAGGCTCGCGTGTTGCGGGCCACTCACCGAGTGGCTGCCGGGCTGTTCCAGCTTTTGAACGGCGTATCCAAGCTGCGCGCCGAGGGCGCGGAAGGTTCGGCGTTCGCGGCCTGGGCGCAAGATTACCGAAAGCAGAAAGAGGCCGAACTGGAGGTCGGCGCCTTGGAGGCGCACCTGCACGGGCTCGGAGCGGCCCTGCCTCTGCTGGCTGGAGCGGTCCTGTTGACGGAGGCGACGTTGACGGGCGCCGGAACGGTAACGATCTCCGACTTCCTGGTTGTTTTCGCAGCGTTCCTGGGGTTTCAGGCGGCGGCGACCCGCTTGAATGCATCGTTCACCTCGCTGGCCGCCCTCCGCCCGGCCTTGGAGCGAGTGCGGCCGTTCCTTGAGGAATCCGCCGCCGAAGACGCCGAGGGCGAACCCGTAGAACGCCTGGGCGGGGAGATTCTGTTCGACCACATCAGTTTCAGCTACGACCCGGACGGTCCGCTGGTTCTCGACGACGTTTCGATGCGCGTCCAGCCTGGCGAGTTCGTCGCCATCGCGGGCGAATCGGGCGCAGGCAAGAGCACCCTTCTGCGGCTCGCGCTGGGCCTGGACCAGCCATCTGCCGGAGTGGTGTACTACGATGGCCGCGATCTGAGACAACTCAACGCGAGGCAGCTACGTCGGCAGCTCGGCGTTGTGCCGCAGGACGTGCGGCTCCAGCCGGTGGATATCCTGGACAATATTGCCGGAGCGCAGGAAGAGGAAGGCGCGAAGGATGTCTGGCAGAGCGCTTGGCAGGCGGCGCGGGTGGCGAACGTGGACCGTACGATAGCAACGATGCCGATGGGGATGCTGACGGCGGTCGGGATCAGCGGCGCCGAGGCCTCGGGGGGCGAGAGCCAGCGCATCACCATCGCTGGCGCGCTGGCGCGCAACCCCCGCATCCTGCTGCTGGACGAAGCGACCAACTGGCTCGACAACGATAGCCAAGCCGCGGTAATGCGCAACCTTGCCGACCTGTCCGCCACGCGGATCATCATCGCCCACCGCCTCTCCACCTTGCGTCTGGTGGATCGCATCTACGTGATGCAGGCGGGGAAGGTGGTTCAGGCCGGAACATTCAAGGAACTGGAGGCAACCGAGGGAGCTTTCCGCGACCTTGTGCGCCGCCAGATGGCCTGATCGGCCGCTGGCGGGGATCAGGAAGAATCAGGCCGTGGACCAATGTGAGCGGTTGGACCTTGCCGAAGAGCGTCTTGTCCGCGAGGCAAATTCGCTGGGCGCGCTGCTCGACGGTCTGCGACAGCGCTGGTCTCCCGCACTCATCAATGACACCGAATGGGCGCGGCTGATGGAGCGGGCGCGGGCGTTTCCCGCGACCATGGCCTCCTGCCTGTTCGGGTTCGAGTTGCCGCTCCATGACGCTCGGCCGCGAGCGGACCTGGGCGTCGGTCTCAACAGCGGGAGTCGTTCGGCTGCATCGTTCTGCGGCGCGGCGCGGCCGGAAGACGAAGACGCGGAACCTTGCAAGAGGCGTCTGGCCGCCCTGCTGGCCACGGCGCAACAGCCGGATTCCGCTCTCTGTCGAGTCGGCGGGCGGCGACCCCATTTCATGCTGGAGTACGACATCGGGTCGGCTCAAGGCGCCGCCCCGGACCCGGGCATCTTCTTCTACCCGATGCAGGATCGCGTGACTGCGGGCGGTCCGGCAGGCGAGTGGCCACAGGACCTCGGGGCGGCGGCCCGCTCCGTCGCTGCGGCTGTCGGCAGACCCATGGACGACCGTGCCGGTCGCCGGATTGAGCAGCTTTGCCTGACGATGCCGCCCGGCGCATCCATTGGCTCGGTGGGGGCCTTTCCGGTGCGCGGCGCCGACGTACGGTTGGCCGTGATGGGATTCCGGCGCGCAGACAAACTTGCCGCCTTCCTCGACCGCGCCGGATGGACAGGGCAGCGCGCGGTGGTTGCCGACACGGCATCATCAATGGCGCTGCTTGGCGCCCACGGACGCGTGGGGCTCAACATTGATGTGCTTGCCGACGGCTTGGGGGCGCGGCTGGGACTGAGCTTTTACGTCGATCCGTGGCCTTGGGCCCGCCGCCAGTGGCGCGGGCTGCTTGATTACGCGCGCCACACCGGCTTGGCGGTTCCGGCGAAACTGGACGCGCTCGGCGATGCACTGCCACCGATGGACATGCTCTTGGGTCGCAGCGGCTCCTTTCAACTCCTGCACGGCATCCACCACGTCAAATTCGTGGTGGATGCCGAACGCATCACCGAGATCAAGGCCTATGACCTCCTGATGCTGCGTCCTTTTCTTGACCGGGCGGCGCAGCCGCCCGGTCAAGACCCCGTGCCCTAAGAGCAGCCGCTAAAATAGCTGCCGGAGACGCTCTCGAGTTGTTCCTCGTCGAGGTCGGGCAGCGGCGGCAGGGCGAGATGGGCGTTTTGCATGTCGCCCTCATGCACATGCACATTCATGCCTTCGGGCACGTCAACGCCGAATTCGCGGCTGATCACGGCCTTGGGGTCGGCCACCAACTCCGCGCGGAATTCAACGCTCTCGATTGACTTCTCGACGATCTGCTTGTAGAGATTCTCCGTCGTGGTCATCATGCTTTCGATGCTCATAATTTTTCTCCTTTATTCAGTATGTCAAATAAACAAGGCTCGGATTAACAAGCGCATGTCGCTTGCCAACATGCCTCGCGCCAAACCTCTGCCGCCTATCATACTCCATTCCACTCCTCCCCCGATGCTTGGCAATATCAACAAGGATCGCGCGGCAACGTGCTGAACGCAGGCGAACGCAGCGGACACTATGCCGGGCATGTAATTAGGTGAGATAATCGGGTTGCGAGGAACCAAGGATTGGGGCCAGCAAGCGTCGCGCGCCAGACGGCGTGGAGGAGGAACCGATGCAAAGACAGGTGTCAGAGGCGGGCTGGGGCGCAGGGCGGGGGATTCTGAAGCGGACCACCGCGGCCGACCGCGGGCTTGTGGAGACGCCGTCGCTGACCCCGCACCTTGATTTCTTTGCGGTTGAAGCAGGGCGGACGCTGCTGGTTTCCGAGAGCTTCAACACGTTGATCCGCGGGCAGGTCCACCAGGACCTGCTGCCGCTGCTCGACGGCCGCTCCCGGCAGGCCGTGGCGGCCGCGCTCGCCGGCCGCCACGCGGCCGCGGACGTGGCGTCGGCGCTGGCGTCGCTGGCGTCGCGCGGCTACGTTGTCTCGGGCGACTACGCCATGGACCGGGGCCGGGCGGCGTTCTGGTCGGCGCTGGGCGCCTCGCCGCGCTGGGCGGAGCAGCGCCTGCGGAATGCGCGGGTGGCCGCGCTCGGCGACGAAGGGCGCCTTGCCCGGCGCCTCGGGGACCTGGGGGCGCCGGCCGCCGCCGACGGCCGGACTTTGCGGGTCACGGTCTGCGGCGACTATCTGGACAGCTGTCACGCCGGCCTCAACCGGCGCCGGATCGCGTCCGGCGAGCCGTGGATGCTGCTGGCGCCGGAAGGCGGCCGTCCGCTGTTTGGGCCGGTTTTCCAGCCAGCCGGGCAAGGACCGTGCTGGGCCTGCCTCGCCCATCGCCTGCGGGGGCATCGCGAAGTTCACGAGTTCGCGCGCCGGATTGCCGGCAGCGGCTGTGTTCCGGCGCCGAAGGCGTCCGAGCCGGTCGTGGTGGAAGCGGTGTACGATCTGGCCGCCGCCGAGATCGCCAAGTGGCTGGTCTTCGACTCGCTGGCGCCGCTGCACGAGAACGTCATCTCGCTGGACGTGCTCGGCTTGCAAAGCGCGCGGCATTTTCTGGCGCGCCGCCCGCAGTGCCGCGTTTGCGGGGACGCGGCGCTGTATCGCCCCGACCGTCCGCCAGCGCCCGTGCGGCTGCGGCCAAGTCCCAAGCGCGCGCGCAGCAGCGGCGGCGCGCGCTCGGTTCCTCCTGAAGCGACCCTGGCGCGTTACCGGCATCTGATCAGCCCGGTAACCGGCGTGGTTTCCTGGCTTGAGCGGGCGACCGGCGAGACCGATCCGTGGTCGCATGTGTACTACGCCCGGGGCACCTTGGCGCCGCAGGGCGTCAGCGACCTGGGAATGCTGCGCCGCCGCCTGGGGATGACCAGCGCAGGCAAGGGCAGCACCGCGAGGCAATCCCGGGCGAGCGCCCTGGGCGAGGCGGTCGAGCGCTGCAGCGGAGTCTTTCATGGCGACGAAATCCGCTGCCGCCGCAGTTACTCGGACTTTGTGGCGGCGGGCGGGTCCGAAGCCATTCACCCCAACGAAGTGCAGTTGTTCAGCGATCGGCAGTTCGACGAACGCGAACGCCGCAACGCCGCCGCCCGGCAGCACAACCTGATTCCGGAGCGCCTCGACCCCGACGCGAAAATCGACTGGTCGCCGGTCTGGTCGCTGACGCAGGAGCGCCACCGGTACCTGCCAACGTCGCTCTTGTACTACTTCGGAGCGCCGGCGAGCGCGTTCCAGTTTCGGGCTGATTCGAACGGTTGCGCGGCGGGCAACACCCTGGAAGAGGCGATTCTCCAGGGATTCTTCGAGCTGGCGGAACGCGACGCCTTCGCGATCTGGTGGTATAACCGGTTGCGCCTGCCCGGCGTGGACCTGGAGAGCTTCGCGGACGACTTCCTGTCGTCGGCAGCGGAATACTACCGCGGCCGCCGGCGCAGCCTCTGGGCGCTGGACGCGACCAGCGACCTCGGCATTCCGGTGTTCGTCGCCCTCTCCCGGCGCGCTGATCGCAAAACGGCCGGCCACGACGAGATCATGTACGGGATAGGGGCGCACGCCGAACCGCGCATCGCGATTCTGCGCGCCGTATGCGAACTGAATCAGATGATCTCCTTTTTCGACATCAGCGCCCCCAGGAGCGATGGCCGGTGGCGGCCCTGGGACCGGCCGGTCAAGCTGGCGGACAACCCGTGGCTGACGCCGGCTCCCGGCGTCGCCCTGCGCGGCCGCTGGGATCACGCCGTTGCCGCCGAAGATGACGCGCGGGAAGACATTGAGCGCTGCCGGGCGCTGGTCGAAGCCAAGGGGCTGGAGTTGCTGGTCCTCGACCAGACCCGGCCCGACATCGGCATGCCGGTGGCGCGGGTCATTGTGCCCGGCCTCCGTCACTTCTGGCGGCGGTTAGCGCCGGGCCGCCTGTACGATGTGCCGGTCAGGACGGGGCAGCGCCCCGCCCCGAGCTCGGAGGGCGATCTCAACCCCCTTCCGGTCCTGGTCTGAAGGACGTTCTGCCGATGCCCCTCAGCGACCTGCTTCACGAGCCGTCAATCCATGTTCGCACATGGGGCCGATCGGCGATCAGCCATTCTCGCTACAGCTCCTCGTTCGTAGGCTCGATCCGGAATAACCCGGTGCGGCTGGGTCCGTACGGCCGCGATTTCGAGGCGGCCCACAACCTGCTTGTGGCGGGCGCACCGCTTGCCGAACTCCACGCTGCCGTCGTCGAGGGGGGCAGCGTGGAGCGCGCCGCCGAGTACCTGGTTTGGCTGGAGCGGTTCAATCGGTTCGGGGGCATTGAGTTCCCGCTGGTCGACGAGACGGGCGAACGCGCCGTCATCCTCCCGCAGCAGGACACGTTCGTGCCTACCATGGCGCCGGACGCTCCGGCCGCCAGTACCTCGCTCGAACGCTTTGCCTTTTTGCGGCGCGGGAACGACGCGTGGCTGCTGGAGTCGCCCCTGGTTGGCGCGCAAGTTCAGCTTGTCGACCTCGCCGCGCTTGATAGCGATGTCGTCCGTCGCGCGCTTAACGGGATGGGCTTTCTCGATGCGGCCCGGCCGGACAGCGATGCGCGTCGTATTGCGCTCGCCCAGTGGGAGTTCCACGATCTGCTGTTCCACACCCGTGAGCGGCGCGGGTGGAATCGTGAACCGGCTGGCGCCGCGTTCCCGTTCATCGACCAGATCGAGCCGCTGCCTGCAGTGCGGCCGGCCTGGCCCGGCAAGCGCATCGCCCTGCCTCGCGCTCCGGATGCCGTCGCGGGGGAGCCCTTCGCGGCGGTGCTCGCACGGCGTTGCTCCGAGCGGGCGTACGATGCAGCCCACCCGATCACGCTGGCCGATCTCGGCGCGCTGCTCGACCGCGCCGCGCGCATCCGCTCGTCCATGGCGCATCCGGTACGCGACATCAAGGGTCGAACCGCCGAATTCGAAATCACTTTTCGTCCCTATCCTACGGGCGGCGCGAGCCACGAGCTGGAGATCTATCCGATTGTGGACTTTTGCGTCGGACTCAAATCCGGTTGCTATCACTACGATGCGTCCGCCCACGAGTTGGTGCGGATCTCGGAGCGTACCCGGGAGATCGACAAACTTCTGCGGTTTGCGCGGAGCGCAACGGCTGATCTGGCCCGGCCGCAGATTCTGCTGGGCGTAACGGCGCGCTTCGCTCGCGTCATGTGGAAGTACCGGGCGTTCTGTTACGCCATGATCCTGCGCGACACCGGGGCACTCTACCAGACGCTGTATCTCGCAGCCACCGAACTCGGCTTGTCGCCTTGCGCCATCGGCAGCGGCAACAGCCTCCTGTTCTCGCAAGTCACCGGTCTCGACCCGCTGATCGAGGGCAATGTCGGCGAGTTCATTCTCGGCGGCCGACCTGCAGCGTCCGCATCCTGACACGCGGAACTGCCCGCAGAGCCGCAAGGATTCCAGGTTGCGGGCATTTCTACCTTGCGTTGACACTTCCCCCCGCAACCCGTACAAAAATCCGGCGGCCAACGCAAACGCTGCGGGCCGCCGGATTGATTTGGGAGTTGAAATAGGCGGATTAGAACGCCGGCCGCCAAGTTGCCCGGAAGTAGTAGAAGCCGCCATATTGTGCCCGGCCTCCGTCACTTCTGGCGGCGGTTAGCGCCGGGCCGCCTGTACGATGTGCCGGTCAGGACGGGGCAGCGCCCCGCCCCGAACTCGGAGGGCGATCTCAACCCCCTTCCGGTCCTGATCTGAAGGACGGCCTCCCGATAGCCTTCAGCGACCGATGAGAAACGCCCTGATTCTGCGATCTAGCAGGAGCCGCAATGAATATAGCCGCCGGAGACGCTCTCGAGTTGTTCCTCGTCGAGGTCGGGCAGCGGCGGCAGGGCGAGATGGGCGTTTTGCATGTCGCCCTCATGCACATGCACATTCATGCCTTCGGGCACGTCAACGCCGAATTCGCGGCTGATCACGGCCTTGGGGTCGGCCACCAACTCCGCGCGGAATTCAACGCTCTCGATTGACTTCTCGACGATCTGCTTGTAGAGATTCTCCGTCGTGGTCATCATGCTTTCGATGCTCATAATTTTTCTCCTTTATTCAGTATGTCAAATAAACAAGGCTCGGATTAACAAGCGCATGTCGCTTGCCAACATGCCTCGCGCCAAACCTCTGCCGCCTATCATACTCCATTCCACTCCTCCCCCGATGCTTGGCAATATCAACAAGGATCGCGCGGCAACGTGCTGAACGCAGGCGAACGCAGCGGACACTATGCCGGGCATGTAATTAGGTGAGATAATCGGGTTGCGAGGAACCAAGGATTGGGGCCAGCAAGCGTCGCGCGCCAGACGGCGTGGAGGAGGAACCGATGCAAAGACAGGTGTCAGAGGCGGGCTGGGGCGCAGGGCGGGGGATTCTGAAGCGGACCACCGCGGCCGACCGCGGGCTTGTGGAGACGCCGTCGCTGACCCCGCACCTTGATTTCTTTGCGGTTGAAGCAGGGCGGACGCTGCTGGTTTCCGAGAGCTTCAACACGTTGATCCGCGGGCAGGTCCACCAGGACCTGCTGCCGCTGCTCGACGGCCGCTCCCGGCAGGCCGTGGCGGCCGCGCTCGCCGGCCGCCACGCGGCCGCGGACGTGGCGTCGGCGCTGGCGTCGCTGGCGTCGCGCGGCTACGTTGTCTCGGGCGACTACGCCATGGACCGGGGCCGGGCGGCGTTCTGGTCGGCGCTGGGCGCCTCGCCGCGCTGGGCGGAACAGCGCCTGCGGAATGCGCGGGTGGCCGCGCTCGGCGACGAAGGGCGCCTTGCCCGGCGCCTCGGGGACCTGGGGGCGCCGGCCGCCGCCGACGGCCGGACTTTGCGGGTCACGGTCTGCGGCGACTATCTGGACAGCTGTCACGCCGGCCTCAACCGGCGCCGGATCGCGTCCGGCGAGCCGTGGATGCTGCTGGCGCCGGAAGGCGGCCGTCCGCTGTTTGGGCCGGTTTTCCAGCCAGCCGGGCAAGGACCGTGCTGGGCCTGCCTCGCCCATCGCCTGCGGGGGCATCGCGAAGTTCACGAGTTCGCGCGCCGGATTGCCGGCAGCGGCTGTGTTCCGGCGCCGAAGGCGTCCGAGCCGGTCGTGGTGGAAGCGGTGTACGATCTGGCCGCCGCCGAGATCGCCAAGTGGCTGGTCTTCGACTCGCTGGCGCCGCTGCACGAGAACGTCATCTCGCTGGACGTGCTCGGCTTGCAAAGCGCGCGGCATTTTCTGGCGCGCCGCCCGCAGTGCCGCGTTTGCGGGGACGCGGCGCTGTATCGCCCCGACCGTCCGCCGGCGCCCGTGCGGCTGCGGCCAAGTCCCAAGCGCGCGCGCAGCAGCGGCGGCGCGCGCTCGGTTCCTCCTGAAGCGACCCTGGCGCGTTACCGGCATCTGATCAGCCCGGTAACCGGCGTGGTTTCCTGGCTTGAGCGGGCGACCGGCGAGACCGATCCGTGGTCGCATGTGTACTACGCCCGGGGCACCTTGGCGCCGCAGGGCGTCAGCGACCTGGGAATGCTGCGCCGCCTCCTGGGGATGATCAGCGCAGGCAAGGGCAGCACCGCGAGGCAATCCCGGGCGAGCGCCCTGGGCGAGGCGGTCGAGCGCTGCAGCGGAGTCTTTCATGGCGACGAAATCCGCTGCCGCCGCAGTTACTCGGACTTTGTGGCGGCGGGCGGGTCCGAAGCCATTCACCCCAACGAAGTGCAGTTGTTCAGCGATCGGCAGTTCGACGAACGCGAACGCCGCAACGCCGCCGCCCGGCAGCACAACCTGATTCCGGAGCGCCTCGACCCCGACGCGAAAATCGACTGGTCGCCGGTCTGGTCGCTGACGCAGGAGCGCCACCGGTACCTGCCAACGTCGCTCTTGTACTACTACACAGCGTCAGAGAGCGCGTCTCATTTTCAGGCCGATCCCAACGGTTGCGCGGCGGGCAACACCCTGGAAGAGGCGATTCTCCAGGGATTCTTCGAGCTGGCGGAACGCGACGCCTTCGCGATCTGGTGGTATAACCGGTTGCGCCTGCCCGGCGTGGACCTGGAGAGCTTCGCGGACGACTTCCTGTCGTCGGCAGCGGAATACTACCGCGGCCGCCGGCGCAGCCTCTGGGCGCTGGACGCGACCAGCGACCTCGGCATTCCGGTGTTCGTCGCCCTCTCCCGGCGCGCTGATCGCAAAACGGCCGGCCACGACGAGATCATGTACGGGATAGGGGCGCACGCCGAACCGCGCATCGCGATTCTGCGCGCCGTATGCGAACTGAATCAGATGATCTCCTTTTTCGACATCAGCGCCCCCAGGAGCGATGGCCGGTGGCGGCCCTGGGACCGGCCGGTCAAGCTGGCGGACAACCCGTGGCTGACGCCGGCTCCCGGCGTCGCCCTGCGCGGCCGCTGGGATCACGCCGTTGCCGCCGAAGATGACGCGCGGGAAGACATTGAGCGCTGCCGGGCGCTGGTCGAAGCCAAGGGGCTGGAGTTGCTGGTCCTCGACCAGACCCGGCCCGACATCGGCATGCCGGTGGCGCGGGTCATTGTGCCCGGCCTCCGTCACTTCTGGCGGCGGTTAGCGCCGGGCCGCCTGTACGATGTGCCGGTCAGGACGGGGCAGCGCCCCGCCCCGAGCTCGGAGGGCGATCTCAACCCCCTTCCGGTCCTGGTCTGAAGGACGTTCTGCCGATGCCCCTCAGCGACCTGCTTCACGAGCCGTCAATCCATGTTCGCACATGGGGCCGATCGGCGATCAGCCATTCTCGCTACAGCTCCTCGTTCGTAGGCTCGATCCGGAATAACCCGGTGCGGCTGGGTCCGTACGGCCGCGATTTCGAGGCGGCCCACAACCTGCTTGTGGCGGGCGCACCGCTTGCCGAACTCCACGCTGCCGTCGTCGAGGGGGGCAGCGTGGAGCGCGCCGCCGAGTACCTGGTTTGGCTGGAGCGGTTCAATCGGTTCGGGGGCATTGAGTTCCCGCTGGTCGACGAGACGGGCGAACGCGCCGTCATCCTCCCGCAGCAGGACACGTTCGTGCCTACCATGGCGCCGGACGCTCCGGCCGCCAGTACCTCGCTCGAACGCTTTGCCTTTTTGCGGCGCGGGAACGACGCGTGGCTGCTGGAGTCGCCCCTGGTTGGCGCGCAAGTTCAGCTTGTCGACCTCGCCGCGCTTGATAGCGATGTCGTCCGTCGCGCGCTTAACGGGATGGGCTTTCTCGATGCGGCCCGGCCGGACAGCGATGCGCGTCGTATTGCGCTCGCCCAGTGGGAGTTCCACGATCTGCTGTTCCACACCCGTGAGCGGCGCGGGTGGAATCGTGAACCGGCTGGCGCCGCGTTCCCGTTCATCGACCAGATCGAGCCGCTGCCTGCAGTGCGGCCGGCCTGGCCCGGCAAGCGCATCGCCCTGCCTCGCGCTCCGGATGCCGTCGCGGGGGAGCCCTTCGCGGCGGTGCTCGCACGGCGTTGCTCCGAGCGGGCGTACGATGCAGCCCACCCGATCACGCTGGCCGATCTCGGCGCGCTGCTCGACCGCGCCGCGCGCATCCGCTCGTCCATGGCGCATCCGGTACGCGACATCAAGGGTCGAACCGCCGAATTCGAAATCACTTTTCGTCCCTATCCTACGGGCGGCGCGAGCCACGAGCTGGATATCTATCCGATTGTGGACTTTTGCGTCGGACTCAAATCCGGTTGCTATCACTACGATGCGTCCGCCCACGAGTTGGTGCGGATCTCGGAGCGTACCCGGGAGATCGACAAACTTCTGCGGTTTGCGCGGAGCGCAACGGCTGATCTGGCCCGGCCGCAGATTCTGCTGGGCGTAACGGCGCGCTTCGCTCGCGTCATGTGGAAGTACCGGGCGTTCTGTTACGCCATGATCCTGCGCGACACCGGGGCACTCTACCAGACGCTGTATCTCGCAGCCACCGAACTCGGCTTGTCGCCTTGCGCCATCGGCAGCGGCAACAGCCTCCTGTTCTCGCAATTCACCGGTCTCGACCCGCTGATCGAGGGCAATGTCGGCGAGTTCATTCTCGGCGGCCGACCTGCAGCGTCCGCATCCTGACACGCGGAACTGCCCGCAGAGCCGCAAGGATTCCAGGTTGCGGGCATTTCTACCTTGCGTTGACACTTCCCCCCGCAACCCGTACAAAAATCCGGCGGCCAACGCAAACGCTGCGGGCCGCCGGATTGATTTGGGAGTTGAAATAGGCGGATTAGAACGCCGGCCGCCAAGTTGCCCGGAAGTAGTAGAAGCCGCCATTAAACCCGAACGGCGATTGCTCCGGGTAGATCAGACCGGCTACTTCGCCGTTGGGGTTGGTGCTGGGGTACTCGTCAAAGGCGTTTTGCAGGCCCACCAGAAGCGAGAGGGATTCGTTCACTTCGTAAGACACCTCCAGATCGACCAGAACGCTCGGATCCGGCTCGAACGCTACCGAACCGTCGTTGGTGGGAGCATCGTAGTAGGCCCCGTAATACCGCGCACGCGCCATGAAGCGCCACGGCCCCATCAAGTGCGTCCAGGTTCCCGTCAGGCGGAAATCCGGGCGCCCTTCTTCGATTTGCCGCCGACGGTTTTCCGACGTGAAGTCGGGGTTGTACTTGGTGAGATCAATATTCGACCAGTTACCCACCACGGTGATGTTGGAAGAACCGCTACCCAGGTCAAACGGCCAGCTGGCGACCAGATCGATGCCGGAGGCCTCCACGGTCTGCAGATTCGAGAAGAATCGCACCGAGGTAAAGCTGCTTGCGTCGGACACGCCGGCAGCCAGCAATGTCTGAATGTCGGATTCGGTAAGAGTGAAGCGACTGGTGAAGGAGATCCGGTCCTCAATCTCGATGTTGTAATAGTCCAGCGTTACGTTCAGGTCACCGGTAGTAAACACTAGGCCCAGGGTTACGTTCACCGACTCCTCGGGGGTTAGGGGCTGGGCACCCTTCTGCTGCGCCACCGGATTGGTGGGCGGCAAGGTGGCGATGTCGGCCAAGGCCCCCATGTTGAACTCCGTGGTTACATTGCGCAGGTTCGCCTGCCCCGAAGTGGGAACCCGAAAGCCGGTGCTCACTGCGCCGCGTACCGCTACCGCGTCGGAAATCTGGAAGCGCGCCGCCAGCTTTCCATCCAGGGTGTCGCCGAACTCCGAATAATTCTCGAATCGCACGGCGGCGCCCAGCAGCAACTGCTCGCTTACGTTCGACTCAAGGTCAACATAGGCGGCGTAAGCGCTGATCGTGCTCTCGCCGGCATCGCCCGGCTGGAATCCGGGAAATCCGTTGGAGCCAACGCCAAAGCCCTGCGAGGCCAGACCGTATTCGAGGTTGGGATCGATATAGAAAGAGTTGGGATCGCCGTTTTCGATCTTGAAGGTTTCATCACGAGCTTCCAGTCCCATGGCCACATTCACCGGTTCCGACATGCCGATATCCAGCGGTTTGGACAGATCAATGTTGACCACCCGGTCGATTTCCGTATAGGCGCCGGCGTTGTAGTAGACGGGAATGTCATTGCGCAGCGCCAGCAATTGCGGGTTGATCGTGTTGTAGATGTAGAACTGGGCATAGCTGCGCCCGGCTGTCACGCTGAGGTCATAGAACCAACCGTTGTCCATTTCGCCGCGCAGCCCGCCCGCCGCTGCCAGATCATGAATATAGCCGCCGAACTGAGGAGTGAATCCGCCGGGGAATTTTTCGATCAGCGAATAGCAGTTCGGGTCGGTGCGAATGGCAGCCAGAGCGGCGGCATCCGGCACGTTGTTCACGATCCGCACCACCGGGCAGTTGCCGGTTCCGTCGCCGGAGAGATCCGCCACCTTGACCGTGGACGTTCCGTCGGGCAACACCGGCCCCTTGAACACGCCGCCTCGAGTGTGCGGATTCCGAAAGTAGAAGCCGCCTTCCACCTGGCGCTTGGACCAGTTTCCGAAAGCGTAGAACTCCTGACTGTTGCTCATATCCGCTCCGAGATTGGCCATGAACTTGAAATCGTCGGAAATTTCCGGAGCGCCCCAGATCTGCGCCGGAACGCGCACATGGGTATTGCCTGCGTCAATCAGCGCTTGAGCATCTGCGCGCTGCGCGCTGCGGCTGGTGGGGTCGGACTCCTTCCATTCGAAGCTCAGGTTGGCGAAGCCGCGATCGGTAAGCGGCAGGCCCAGGTTGCCGGCCAGTGTCAATGCGTCTCCGTCTCCCTCGAAGTGCGTGCCCCACTTGGCGTCCAGGACTGCGCCTTCGGCATCCTCCTTCAATACGAAATTCATGATGCCGGCAATGGCGTCGGAGCCGTATTGCGCCGATGCGCCGTCGCGCAGCACCTCAAGCCGGTCCAGGGCGATGGCGGGAATGGCGGACAGGTCAGGGCCTTGCGAACCGCCGGATATGCCTGCGCCCAGCAGCGCGATAACCGCCGCACGGTGCCGCCGCTTTCCATTCACCAGCACCAGCGTGGCGTCCGGCGGGAGCGAGCGAAGAGTGGCCGGACGCACCAGCGTGGCCGCGTCGCTGATCGGTTCCTGGCTGACGCCATAGGAAGGAACCAGCGCGGAAATCAGGTTGTCCATGTCGGAATCGCCATGGGCGAGGAACTCGTCCCCGCCGATCACGTCCACCGGCACCGGCGAGTCGGCCGCCGAGCGGTCGCGGCGCCTGGAGCCTACAACCACGATTTCTTCCAGGGCTTCGGCGGATTGCTGGCTCTGGGAAAGCGCAGGCGCGGCTGGGATTGTTGCGAGAACAAGAACAATCGGCAGGGTGGCTAATCTATTTATATTGAAAAACATGAGTCGTTCTCCGATTTCGAAGTAATGGGAATAAAGCCAACTTCCATGAAAGGCACATAGATAAGGGAAAAAAATTATAGCCGCAAATATATGCGGCTTGGGCTGTCAGAGTCTGTCAGCCCGCGCTGGGGCTGCTGAAGTGGTGATTTTCGGTGCAGCCGTTGTGCGAGTGTTCCAACTGAATGGTGATGTGATGGATGTTGAAATCGCGGCAAACGATTTCCCGCAGTTGCGCCAGCAGCGAATCGAACGGGCTGCCGTAACCCGGCTCCACCGACACATGCGCAGTCAATGCGTCGTTGCCGGGTGAAAGGGTCCACACATGAATGTCATGCACCCGCCCCACGCCGTCCACCGCTTCCATTCGCCTGCCCAGATCGTGGACATCCACATGGTCCGGCACGCCTTCCAGCAGCACGTGAATCACCTTGGTCAGCAGCCGACAGGTGCTCGCCAGGATCAGGCCGCCCACCAGTATGCTCACGATGGGATCGGCCAGATTCCATCCGAACCCCCACACCAGGGCGCCGGAAACGATCACGCTTGCCGACCCTGCCAGGTCGGCGAGGATGTGCATGAAGGCGGCCTGCACGTTCACATTGTGCTTCGCCGAACCGTGCAGGATCCGGGCGGCCGCCAGATTCACCAGCAGGCCGATCAGGCCGATGGCCAGCACGGTCAGCCCCTGCACCTCGGTGGGGTTGGAAAAGCGCTCGATCGCTTCGCGAATCACCCCGCCGGCGATCAGCCACAGAAACAGCACGTTCAGCAGCGCCGCAAGGATTTCGAGGCGGTAATAACCGTAGGTCCGCCGCGCCGTGTGGGCCTTGCGTGAAAGAACCATGGCGCCCAGCGCCAGCCCGATGGCCGCGCCATCGGCCAGCATATGCCCCGCGTCGGCCAGCAGCGCCAGACTGCCGGAGAGGATGCCGCCCGCCACCTCGACCAGCATGAAGCCCAAGATCAAGACCAGGGCGATTGTCAGGCTCTTGCGGCTGGCGGAGTGCAGTGCTTCCGAATGGTCGTGCGCGTGATGCTCGTGGTGCTCGCGATGCTGGTGATGTTCGCGATGCTGCTGGTGCTCGCGATGCTCGTGGTGCGCGTTTCGAACTGTGCGGGACACAGGCGTCAACCCTTCCTGCCTCGCAAGGCCGATCCCGCGTAGGAGAGGGCGAACAGCAGCGCTGCCAGCGTCACGATGGTCGGGCCGGTGGGAGTGTCCCAGTACCAGGATGCCGTCAGACCGGCAACCACCGAGACCGTTCCCAGCAGCGCCGCGCTTACCGCCATGGTCTCCGGCGTGCGCGAGAACGGGCGCGCCGCTGCCGCGGGAATAATCAGCATGGCGGTAATCAGCAGGGCGCCGATCACCTTGATGGACACCGCCACCACGATCGCCAGCGCCGCCATCAGGATCAGTTGTTCCCGTTTCGGGGAAATGCCCGAGCCGTGAGCCAGCGCAGCGCTGAGTGTTGTCGTAAGCAGCGCTTCCCAGCGCCACGCCAGCAGACCCAGCACCAGCGCCGCGCCTCCCCAGATCACGGCGAGATCGCCGCGGGTAACGGCCAGCAACTCGCCGAACAGCCAGGCTTCCACATTGACCGCCCGCGGCGCTGCCAGCGATACCGCCACCAGGCCGATAGCCAGGCCGGCATGGGACGCCACGCCGAGCAGGGTGTCCATGGCGAAGCCGCGTCCCGCGAGCGAAGATACGCCCACCGCCACTGCCGCGGCCACTACCAGCACCCCCAGCATGAGGGATACCTGGAAAACCAGCGCCAGAGCGATACCCAGAATTGCCGCGTGGGCAGTTGCATCGCCGAAGTAAGCAATGCGGCGCCACACCACGAAACAGCCGAGCGGGCCGGCGGCGAGCGCCACGCCGATGCCGGCAAGACAGGCCCGAACCAGAAAGTCGTCGAGCATTACCCGGGTCGCTTCATGAGTTCGTCTTCCTCCTGGAAGCGGTGGAATGTCAGCACATCCTGCTCCAGTTCCCCGAACAGGGCGCGATATTCCATGCCGGACGACACCACGGTGGGCGGTCCTTCGCACCATATGATGCCGTTCAGCCCGATCACGCGGTCGGTGGCGCGCATCACCACATGCAGATCGTGGCTGATCATCAACACTCCGCAGTTCAGCCGGGTGCGGAAATCCTCAACCAGCCCGTAGAGCGCTGCAATTCCCGGCTGGTCCAGCCCCTGCGCCGGTTCGTCCAGCATCAGCAGATGCGGTTTGGCCAGCAATGCGCGCGCCAGCAGCACGCGTTGAAACTGTCCGCCGGAAAGCTCCGTCATCTGCTGTTCGGCAACGTCGGGCACGCCTGTTTCGGCGAGCGTGTGCTCGATTTCGGCCTGATTGCGCCGGGCGCCAAGACGCAGAAAGCGACGGACCGTGAGCGGCAATGTGGTGTCCAGATGCAGACGCTGCGGCACATAGCCGATGCGCAGGCCATGCGCTCGTTCGACGCGGCCCTGCTGCACCGCTATGGCGCCGATCATCGCGCGCAGCAGCGTGGTCTTGCCGGCGCCGTTCGGGCCCACCACCGTTACGATTTCTCCGCGCTCGACGCGCAGATCGATGTCGAACAGCACCAGACGCTCGTTCAGGCGCACCGACAGCGAGTGAGCGGCAATCAGGCTCATGAAGCGGAATGATAGGGGAAACGCCGGGTGATACTATCCGTGCTTCCTGCTTACGGTTCTCTGTCAGATTCTCCATGCGTCTTCGTTTCTCGGCAATCCTCTCCTGCATGCTTGTCCTCACGTTGGCTACGCCTGCTCATGCCGTGCGGGTGGTTACCGATTTCCCCCCGGTCCATTCGCTGGTTGCACGTGTGATGAAGGATCTCGGCACGCCGGAGTTCATTGTGCCTCCGGGCGTTTCTCCGCACCATTACGCCATGCGGCCGTCTCAGGCGCGCACCCTTGCCAGAGCCGAAGTCATCTTCTGGGTGGGCGAGTCGCTGGCGCCGTGGTTTGGAAGGGCGATTGAAGGTTTGGCCGAAGACGCTCGCAGCGTGGAACTCATGGACGCGCCCGGAGTGATGCTGCTGGATTTTCCCGAGCGCGGCGGCAGGACGGGGCGCGAGGATCGGCATGGGGATTCGCACTCGCATTCGCACTCGCATTCGCACGAAGGAGCGGACCCGCATATCTGGCTCGATCCTGAAAACGCCAAGGCAATATTGCTTGTCGTGGCGGAAACGCTGGCTCAGGCTGATCCTGAAAACAAGGCTGCTTATCTCGCCAACGCGGCAGCCGGCACCGCCGAACTGGATGCGCTCATGCGCCAGACCGAGGAAATTCTGGCGCCGGCGCGCGGCGGAGCCTTCGTTACCGCGCATGATGCCTATCAGTATTTCGAGCGCCGTTTTGCGTTTTCTTCTGCCGGCGCAGTGGCGAGTGGAGATGCGGAATCGCCGACGCCGGCCAGAATGGCGCGTATTCAGCGGACGATTCGCGAACAGAATGTGCAGTGCGCATTCATCGAACCGCAACTGGATGACAGGCTGCTTCGGGCTGCTGCCGAAGGATCCAGCGCCCGCATCGGCGTGCTGGACCCGACCGGCGAAAGGCTGGAGCCCGGGCTTTCCCTCTATCCCGCGCTGATCAAGGGGCTGGCCCGCGATCTGGCAAGCTGCCTCTCCGTTGCCGAGTGAGCCTGCAAGCCGGCGCGCGAATGACCTTGCATGCTGGCGCGCGAATGACCTTCTGATTCTCTATCAGTTCATGACCAGAGTGCTTGTCCTGGGCGCCGCGGCGCTGGTGGCCGTCTTCGCTGATGCCGTCTTCGCTGATGCCTCTGTCGGCGTCGCGGCTGCGGCCGAACCCGACGTGATCGAAGAGATCGTGGTAACGGCTGGCACTGGCAGCCGTATCGTGCGCCAGGAAGATTCGCCTTCGCCACTTTCGGTCTACGACAGCCAGAACTTGCAGGATTCGGGGCTGAAGGACATTCGGGACCTCGTAGGCGCCCTGGCGATCAATGCCGGCGCCGAAAACAACTCCGACAACCTGACCCAGAACTTCACCGTCGGCACCGCCAATATCAACTTGCGCGGGCTCGGCGTGGCGTCCACGCTGGTATTGCTGAATGGCAGAAGGCAGGTTGTGTCTGCCGCGCAAACCGACGACGGCTCCAGTTTTGTGGACCTCGCGGCCCTGGTGCCCATGCTCGCGGTTGAGCGGGTGGAAATACTCCGGGCCGGCGCCGCTGCGATTTACGGCTCGGAAGCCGTCGCGGGAGTGGCTAACTTCATCACCCGGCGCGGCTTTCAAGGACTGGAGTTTCAGGCGGAATACCGCAGCCGCGCGGGTAATGGCTCGCAGAACGACGTTACGCTGGATGGCGTGGTCGGTGGGCAGTTCGGCGGTGGCGCCGGCGAGTTCCTGGCGGCCGCAAGCTATCTGGACCGCAGCAGCCTGGTGTTGATCGAAGTAGATTGGCTGCGGCCGGCCACCAGCGGTTTTGGCCATCCGGGCAGCTTCAATGTGCCCTCGCTAGCGCGCACCCTGGCCGACCCCGGTTGCGAGGATTACGAGGGCTTGTTGCAGGAATTGCCGGGCGACAGCACCATCTGCCGCTTCGATTACGGCCCGCAATTGACAGCGGTGCCCAACGAAAAACGTTTGCAGACCTGGGGGCGCGTGGATTGGCGTATCGGCGAGACAGGGAGTTTCTGGGCCGAACTCGGCTACGCGAGCAACGACATCAACCGCGACGTGTCGCCGAGCTTTCCGGTTTTGAGCACGCCGCTGATTCCGGCCTACCACCCGGGCAATCCGTTTGGCGAAGACGTTTTCTTTCAGGGCCGTCCCTATGGTTACGGGGAACCGCCGGAAATCAATTTCTACCAGCACGACACCGTTCGTCTGGCCGTGGGCGTGGAGGGCCGGTTTTCGCCCGCTGTCGCATGGAATGTTTCCGCGGTGCGCGCGGGGAACGATGCGCTGCTCAACCCGCGGGATGTGATTGCCGACAACTTTCAGGCCGCCCTGTCGGGATTTGGCGGCGGCGCCTGCAATGCGGGGACGGCTGCGCCGGAGAACGCCGGCAGGGACGGGTGCCTGTTCTTCAATCCTTTCAGTTCGAGCTTCAGCGCACAGCCGGGCGAGCCCCTTCACAACGCCGCGGAACTGCGCGACTTCATCATCGGCGACTACCTGGGCGATGGGAAGTCGCGGCTCACGACGCTGGAGGCCAATGTGACGGGCGTGCTGCCCTGGCGCAGCGCGAGCTATGCGGTGGGCGTGCAGTATCGGGACCGCTCTCTGAATTACAGCTACGACGACATTACCCGCCGGGATGGCTTCGCCTTCCTGATCGGCAACCCGGACTTCACGGCGGATGACGACGTACGCGCCGCCTACGGCGAGCTCTGGCTGCCCCTTTCCGGGCGCCTGGAGATGACCGCCGCCATGCGTTACGAAGATTATCGAGGCAGCGCCAGGGACACCCTCGATCCCAAGCTCGCCTTGCTGTTTCGTGCCACCGATTCGATTGCGCTGCGCGGCTCCTTCAGCACATCGTTTCGCTCGCCGTCCCCCTTCCAGACACTCGGGGCGCAAACCAACTTTTCGAACATCATCGATTACGACGGGTCGAGGACCTTTGCGGGTCGGCGTACCCTGGGCGATCCGAATCTGAAACCGGAGACATCCCGCGCGTTCAATATCGGAGTGACCTGGCAGCGCGGCGACGACCTTGCATTCAATGCCGACTACTGGCGCTATTCGTTCGAGGATGTGCTGCGCAAGGAAAACGCCCAGGCCATCGTGAACGCGGACCCCTTCGACCCGCGCATCGAACGAACCGCCGCGGGTACGATTTCCATCGTAAACGTTGCGTTCATCAACGCCGACCGGATCGAAACCAGCGGCCTGGACCTGTCGGTTCGCGCTCGCGTGAACATGCGCGGCGGGCTTCTTGAAGTGTGGGGAGAAGCAACTTGGCTGAGCCGCTACGACGTGACCAACGCCGGAGTGTCCGTCGACGCGCTGGGCAAGCTCAACCGCGCCAACCTTGGCGTGCCGAACCAGCGCTTCAGGGCTACCGGCGGCGCTTCCTGGTCCCGCAACGCGATGCAGCTTACCGGGCTTGTCACGCACGTAGGACGCTATGAGGACGATGCCGGCGGCGCCATCAACAGCTTTACCACGCTGGACCTGAATCTCCGCTGGACGCTGGACGCACTTGTGCGCGGCAGCAGCGGCAGCCGCATCGGCACTGGCATTCGCAGCAACAGCGCCATCGGCAGCAACAGCAACAGCAACGGCCGTATCGACAGCGGCATTTTCCTTACCTTGGGCGTGGCCAACCTGCTGGCCGAAGACCCGCCCTTCGTGAATATCGCCGGCAGCTACGATCCACGCTCCGCCGACCCGCGCGGCCGGCGAGTGTTTCTGTCGCTCCGATTCACGCGGTAGCGTTATGTGGCTTGCAGCCAAGCCGCTGCCTTGAGTCGCAGTTTCCACGGATAGCAGATGGCATACGCATGATGACTGCCCACGATTTTGATCGAAGTCTTGCCCATCGGGCGTAGAGCCAGCAGACACGTAGCAACGCGGGATTCAGCCGCAGGCACATCGGCGGCAAACGAAAATCCCCAACCGTTCATCGGTACCCCGCCTCCCAGCACAGCCCGTCAATCGCGATGTCGTAGTCCATACGCTCCCCGCCCCAGCCGCAGCGAGCCGTGCCGGCATCAATGTCCAGCCCCCGCGCCGCGTTGAACGCCGCCAGCGCCTCTCCGCCAGGGGAGGGCACCCTGTCTTCGACCTCGCTCTCGACTTTGCCTTTATCTTTGCCCTGGTATTCGCCTTTCGCTTTCTCTTTTCCCTCGCTCTCACCCACGCCTCTGTCTTCTCCTGTACATTTCCTCTCACCCCCGCCTTCGCCCTTACATTTCCTCTCGCTCTCGCCCCCGCCTCCACAGAGACGTTTCCGCGGAAACGCCCCGGAACTGCGCAGAAACATCCCGGACCTCCGCGGAAATGCCCCAAGCGCCGTGCCCGCAGGCGGCAGAACCCGTCCATCCGGGCGCAAGAACTCGATCTCTCCCCCACGCACGCGAACCCCATAACCCCCTTCATGCACCTGGCGATGATGAAACGAACACAAGGTCACCAGGTTGCCCAAGGCCGTCTCGCCCCCATCCGCCCAATGCCGGATGTGATGCGCATGCACATAGCGGGAACGGTCACACCCCGGAAACCGACAGCCTCCATCGCGAACACGCAAAGCACGTCGGATCGCCGGCGGCACGGCCCGGGTACGCCGACCCACCGCCAGCGGTTCACCCTTGGCGCCTTTAACCACACCGACCAAGGCCCCATCGCAACTCAAACGCCGGGCCGTCTCCACCGCCACGCAGCCGCCGTGCTCGAATGACGCTCCGCTGCTCTCGGGCACATCGCACAACGCATCATGGGCGATATGCACCACCACCTCATGAGCGCCGTTGGCCGAGCCCGAGCACTTCCCGGCCAGGAACCCCTCAAGGATATGCCCCAGCGCATCCGCGCGCCTCTGGCTCACGCTGATACGAGGCGTTTCCGCGGAAACGCCTGACGCTGCCTTTCCACTACGTTGAGATTGTGCCGATTGCATTCCGTACGTTTCCGCGGAAACGTCGGCAGTCTCCGCATTCGAATTCGCCGCGCAGGCCTCGGCGGAAGTCCCAGCGTGCTCCGCGTCCCCAGAGCATTCGCCTCGTTCATCGCGTTCATCGCGCTCGTCACGTTTTCCCCGTCCGTCTCGTTCGTCCTGTTGGTCCCGTTCATCCAGTTCCGCCTGGGCCGCATCCAGCGCCTTGAGCAACATCTCCCCCAACTCAGCCGGCAAGCAAGCTTCCAACTTCACGCTGCCATCCGCTTCACGGCGACAGTCCAGATAGCGCCGCTCGTGCAACTCCCGGGCTTCGTTGCGCTCCAACTCGCGCTGCACCCGGCGAAAACCCCGTACCGTACGCTCCACATGCGCCGCCGTGCCATGCAAGGCAATGTTCAACAGAGAATCTTCTGTTTCTGCCGTGGCTACCCGGGTCACTGCCCGCACCTTGGAATAAGACAGCCGCCCTGCACTGAAGGCTTTCCTGATCTTGGGCAGCGATTCCAAGGCCCTTGCCGTTCGCACCTTTTCCCGGGCTGCTCCCGAGCTGATGCCGCATTGCCAGTTCAGCCAGTGCGCGCAACTGGCCACGCCATGCTGAGCCCAGCCTTCCTTGCGGTCGAACTCCGCCAGCAGCGCCAGGAACTGCGCCGTGGCGGCGTTGATGGGCCCCCACAACTCGGTGATCCGCGCTTCCAGCTTGTCGAGTTCGGCCTTTTCGCGAGTCCGTTCGGCCATCCACTCCTCGCTGCCCGGGCGGAACTGCCGCGCTTTGGGCGGTGAGGGAAGCGGGACTGGGGATGAGGCAGACGCGACAGGGGGTAAGACAGGTTCGACGGGCGGAAAATGAGGCTCCACAGCCCCAGCTACAGTTGAAGAAAGCTCGACCGAATTCGGTTCAAGCGCCGGGCGCTGGGCATCGCAAACGGAGGCGTTGGGAGCGGTGCAATGAAGGTCCATATCGGGGCTCCTTTCAGTCCCTTGACAGAGTTTGAAATATAGCATGAATAGATAATAAAATCAATCTATTATGTGCTATTTTGCACTCTATTTTGATGCTGTTTTAGCGCTTTTTCCTTGTGCTTTTTGACGTGCTCTTTCACATGCTCATTCAGCGCACTTCCACGCGCATTTCCACGCGCACTTCCACGCGCACTTCGACGCGCATTCATGGTCCTTTTCTTGTGCCACTAACCGCTACCGAAGAGTGCCTCCAAGCAACTGGGGACTTTTACTTCGGCACAACTGGGGAAATTTACTTCGGCATTGACAGCAGCCGTTGCCGGGACCAAATGCGAAGCCCCGCTACCGCTTGCCAAGTGCCATTTGGAGCCTTGTTCAGGCCAGCCGAATCCGGTCAGGCCCACATGTCCTGACCTGCACAGACCCCGCACAAAGCCCGCACAGCAGGCGGCCTTCGGTGGTAGAATGGCGGCTGTTTGAAACGTGTTGCGCCGCCTGAGTCGCGGCGCATTTTCTGCATGGCCCGGCCCGTTCCTGAAATCGTACCGGTAAAGCTCGAAGAAGAGATGCGCCGGTCCTATCTGGACTATGCGATGTCTGTCATCGTGGGGCGCGCCCTCCCCGACGTTCGCGACGGCCTCAAACCCGTTCACCGGCGCATTCTCCACGCGATGCGGGAACTCGGGAACCTCCACGACCGCCCGTACAAGAAATCGGCCCGAATTGTCGGCGACGTGATCGGCCGCTTCCACCCGCACGGTGACACGGCGGTGTACGACGCCATCGTTCGCATGGCGCAGGATTTTTCGCTTCGCTACCCGCTGGTGGACGGCCAGGGCAACTTCGGTTCCATGGACGGGGACTCGCCGGCCGCCATGCGCTACACCGAGATTCGCATGGCGCCCATCGCTGCCCTCATGCTCGCCGACATCGACCGCGAGACGGTGGATTTCGTCGACAACTACGACGGCGTGGAGCGCGAACCCACGGTATTGCCGGCCCGGCTTCCCAACCTGCTCGTTAACGGCGCCTCGGGCATTGCCGTAGGCATGGCGACCAATATTCCGCCTCACAACCTGCGCGAAGTGATCGATGCGGCCCTGGCGCTCAGCCGTGACCCGGAGATCAGCATCATGGAGTTGATGGAGATCCTTCCCGGGCCCGATTTTCCAACCGCCGCGCAGATCGTCGATGATGCCGGAGCCGCGTCCGCCTACGCGACCGGGCGCGGAACCATCCTGCTCCGGGCGCGGTCGGAAATCGAGGAGGGGCCGTCCCGAAGCGCGATTGTCTTTTCCGAGCTTCCCTACCGGGTCAACAAGGCGCGCTGCGTGGAGAAGATCGCGGAGTTGGCGCGCAAGAAGGTCATCGCCGGCATCCAGGAGGTGCGCGACGAATCGGACAAGGACGGACTTCGCGTGGTGGTGGATCTGCGGCGCGACGCCAGCCCTGAAATCGTGCTGAACAACCTGTATCGCCGCACGCCGCTGGAGTCCAGCTTCGGCATCAATATGGTGGCGCTGTGCGGCGGCCGTCCGCAGTTGCTCAACCTCAAGGAACTGCTCGGGTATTTCCTCGATCATCGCCGCGACGTGGTGACCCGCCGCAGCGTCCATGATCTGCGTCAGGCCAAGGCGCGCGCCCATGTTCTGGAGGGATTGACGGTAGCGCTGGCCAACATCGACGAAGTGGTGGCGCTGATCAGGGCCTCGAAGAACGCCCAGGAAGCGCGCGAGGCGCTGACCGGCAGGATATGGCACCCCGGCGCCGTCCGCGGGCTGCTGGAACGCACTCCCGGCGCGCCCACGGAGCTGCCGAACCTCGGCGAGCGGGGTTACCGGCTTTCGGATCGTCAGGCCCGGGCCATCCTGGCCTTGCGCCTGCAGCGGCTAACCGGGCTGGAGCAGAATGCCATTCTGGAGGAATACGGCAATCTGCTTGCCAGAATGCAGCAACTGGCGGAAATTCTTCGCGATCCCGACCGGTTGCTGGAGGTGATACGCAGCGAACTGGCGGAATTGCGGGAGGAATTCGGAGACGCGCGCCGAACCGAGATCATTACCGATTACAGCCAGGTGGCCGACGAAGACCTCATCCCGCGCCGGGACCTGCTGGTTACCCTGTCCTGGCGCGGCTACGTCAAGACCCAGGAACTGGAGACCTTCCGGACCCAGGGACGCGGGGGCAGAGGCAAACGAGGCGCTTCGGTGGGCGAGGAGGACTTCATTGACCAGCTCCTGGTCACGAATTCTCATTCCACCTTGCTGTGTTTCACCGACCGGGCGCGGGTCTATCAGCTCCGGCCCTTCGAGATTCCCACGCAAAGCCGCGAAACCCGCGGTTTGCCGATCGCCAACCTGCTGCCCGGCCTGGAAGAAGGCGAGCGGGTCAATTCCGTGCTTCCGGTGGAATCTTTCGACGACGGCCGTTTCGTGTTCATGGCCACTAGCCGCGGACGGGTCAAGAAAACCCGCCTGGATGCCTTCGCCAGGATTCGCCGCACCGGAATCTACGCATTGAGCCTCAAGGGCGAGGATCGTCTCGTGGAGGCTGCGATAACCGATGGCCACAGCGACGTGATCCTGTTGGCGAGCAACGGGCGGGCGGCGCGATTCTCGGAAACTGCAGTGCGCCCCATGGGAAGGACGGCCGCCGGGGTGATCGGCCAGCGTCTGAAGAAGAAGCATGCGGTGGTGGCGGCGCTGATCGTGGACGCGGACGATGCCGTCAACGAGGATGTCTGGGTTCTTCAGGCAACCAACAAGGGCTTTGGCAAGCGGACGGCGGTATCGGAGTTTCCCCGCAAGGGCAGGGCGAGCCAGGGCGTCATTTCGATTCGCACGGAAGGGCGCAACGGCAAGTTGATCGGCGCCGCGCGCGTTCGTCCCGGCGACGAGGCGATGCTGATGACGGCTGGCGGCACGCTGCTTCGCACCGCTGTGGACGATGTATCCGCGCAGGGCCGCTATTCGCACGGCGTGCGCCTCATGCGTCCGGACAAGGGCGACCGGGTTGCGGTGTTCTGCACCCTCGCCGGCGACTAGGACCCGGGGGAAGATAAAATTCATAATCGGGATTTGTCTTTTGATTTATGAAAGAGGTGCGGGTTATGTCTCAGTTATATGACAGTGATTTTTATTTATGGCCTGATAATCCTAGCGTAGATAGTTGGGTTCTTAATATTACGGCTTCACGCTACGAAATCGCTGATTTGCTTTCCGACAGCCCTAGCCTTAAGAGCCACTTTAAAGACCTTATGAAAAACTCGAAAAGAGGGTCGCTAGCGAGGTTGTCTCGCAAAAGCCTATCTTTTGAGAATAAAAGTATTTCTGAAGCGAGGGAAGAAGTTAGAAAATACACTCCAACCGCATGGTCAACAGAAGAGGCTCTTGGATTTAGTCTACGAGATATATGGTCAGGGGTTTCTCCGACGGTTGAAATAACGCTACCAGTCAAACTGCATAGGAAGGTCAGTAAGGTCAATCCAGAGGAAATAGAGAACTCTATACCTTATGTGTCTAAAAAGTAGAGGCGGAAGGCGAGAAGAATGTCACGGGTGGTTAACTTCAGCGCCGGGCCGGCGGGTCTGCCGCTTCCCGTGCTGGAGCAGGCGCGCGACGAGTTGCTGAGCTGGCAGGGACGCGGGCTTTCGGTCATGGAGGACAGCCACCGGGGGCGTCCCTTCGTGGAACTGGCCGAGCGGTCCGAGCAGGACTTGCGAGCACTGCTTTCGATTCCGGACGATTATTCCGTGCTGTTCATGCAGGGCGGCGCCACGCTGCAATTCGCCACCGTGCCGATGACGCTGGCCAGGGCGGGGCAGGGCGTTGATTATCTGATTACCGGGCACTGGGGCAAAAAGGCCGCCTCCGAAGCCGCCAAGCTGCGCCCCTTGCGCGTCATTGCCGATGGCGCGGCTCTCGGCTACCGATCGGTTCCCGCTCCGGAGGACTGGGACACGGGGGCGGATGCCGCCTTTCTGCACTACACCGCCAACGAGACTCTTCACGGGCTGGAAATCGACCCGCCGCCAAGCGTGGACTACGCGCCGCTGGTGTGTGACATGTCATCCACGCTGCTTTCGCGGCCGGTCCCGGTGGAACGTTTCGGCCTGATCTACGCCTGCGCCCAGAAGAACATCGGCCCGGCCGGCGTAACCGTGGTGATCATCAGCCCGGAACTGCTCGACCGGATCCCGGAGGGCACGCCGCTGGCGCTGAATTACCGCAAGATCGCGGCGGCGGGCTCCATGCTGAACACGCCCGCGACCTTTCCCTGGTATGTGGCGTCGCTGGTGTTCCGCTGGGTGGCCGGGCAGGGCGGCCTGGAAGGCCTTGCCGAACGCAACCGGCGCAAGGCCAAACTCCTGTATGACTACATCGATGGTTCGGATTTCTATGCCAACCGGGTCGACGCCCGCTGGCGCTCCTGGATGAACGTGCCGTTCACGCTGGCCGACTCCTCGCTGGACGGGCGGTTTCTGGAGGCGGCCGAACAGCAGGGGCTGTATGGACTTAAGGGCCATCGCGCGGTAGGCGGGATGCGCGCGTCAATCTACAATGCGATGCCCGAAGAGGGCGTGCGGGCGCTGGTGAGCTTCATGCAGGAATTCGAGCGCAACGCCTGAAGCCCGCAGCGTTTCGCATCGGCACGGTACCACTCATGTTCAACATCCGGATCTATAACAACATCGCCAGCGAGGGTCTTGCGCGCCTGCCGTCCGAGCGCTACGCGGCGCCGTCCGGCCATGAGGCGCCGGACGGCATACTGCTGCGCTCCCAGGACCTGCATTCCATTGAGATTCCGCAAAGCGTGCAGGTGGTGGCGCGGGCGGGGGCCGGCGTCAACAACATTCCGGTGGATACCCTCGCCGGGCGTGGCGTCCCGGTGCTCAATGCGCCCGGGGCCAACGCCAATGCCGTCAAGGAGGTGGTGATGGCCGGCATGCTGCTGGCGGCGCGCAACATTCTTCCGGCATGGGACCATCTGCGCGTCCTGGACCTTCCGGCCGAGCAACTTCACAAGGCCGTTGAGTCTCAGAAGAAGCAGTTCGCCGGCCGGGAACTGTCGGGGCGGATCATGGGCGTGGTCGGGCTGGGTGCGGTAGGCGTGAAGGTGGCCAACGCAATGGTCGGGCTGGGAATGAAGGTGTCCGGCTACGATCCCGCGCTGGCGCTGGACCGGGCCTGGGAATTGTCGGCGCGGGTCGGCAAGGGGCGCAGCCTCGAGCACGTGTTCGCCGGCGCCGACTTTGTGAGCGTCCATGTGCCGCTGATGGACTCCACCCGCGGCCTGGTGTCCGGCGACTTGATCCGCAGCATGCGCAAGGGCGGCGTGCTGCTGAATTTCGCCCGCGGCGGCATCGTGAATTTGGAGGCGGTGATCGAAGCGCTGGATTCGGACTGGCTTTCCGCCTATGTTTGCGATTTCCCCGAACCTGAGCTGCTGCGTCATCCCAGGGCGATCCTGCTGCCGCATCTGGGGGCGTCCACTTCCGAGGCCGAAGTCAATTGCGCGGTGACGGCCGCTGAGAACTTGCGGGCCTACCTGGAGGACGGCAACGTGCGAGGCTCGGTCAACTTTCCGGTGATCGACCTTCCCCGGCGGGACGGTTATCGGCTCACGATCGCCAATGCCAACGTTCCCTGGATCGTGGCCAAGGTATCCGCCTTGCTTGCGGAAGAGAACCTCAATATCGAGTACATGATGAACATGTCGCGCGGCCGGCTGGCCTACACCATGCTGGACCTCAACGTTCAGGCTCCCGACAGGGTCATCCGGCGGCTGGGCGAGATGGATGGCATTCTTCGAGTGAGGGATCTCGGGCGGGCGGCCTAGCGCCGCGGCCGTCTGCACCCGCGCTGATGCGACTGCATGAGCCGGTTACGGCATCAGGGGGCTGTCCCGCAAGGGCAATCTCAAGGGTAATCTTCTGAATTCCTGGCGCGTAAGCCGCACCGGCGCTTCTTCAGCTCATTCAGCTTCTTCAGCGCCACCAGTGCCGCGGACCTTGCTTGTGCCGGGCGACAAGTCGATCTCGCATCGCGCGGTCATGCTCGCCGCGCTGGCCGAGGGGGAAAGCGAAATCGTCAACTTCCTTCCGGGAAGCGACTGTATGGCGACCGTGGCGGCCCTTGAGAAGCTCGGAGTCGGCGTTGCGTGGCAGGCCCGCGATCATCTTCTGGTTCGAGGCGCGCCGCGGCTGCGCTCGCCCGCCGAGCCGCTCGACTGCGGTAATTCCGGCACCGCGATGCGCCTTCTGGCGGGTCTTGTTGCGGGCCGGAACATTTCGGCGCAATTGCGGGGCGATGACTCGCTGAGTAGCCGGCCGATGCGCCGGGTGGTGGAGCCCCTGCGCCGCATGGGCGCCCGTATCGAAGCACTGGGGCGGGACGGCCGTCCTCCCTTGCGGATCGATGCAGGAGAAGGGTTGCATGGCATCTCCTTTGCGCCGTCCGTACCCAGCGCGCAGGTGAAATCGGCCGTGCTGCTGGCTGGTCTGGGCGCGCAGGGAGACACCTGTGTGAGTGAATCCACTCCTACCCGGGATCACACGGAGCGAATGCTGCCCAGCTTCGGGGTCTCGTTGCAGCGCGGCAAGGGATTGGTCTGCCTGACCGGCGGCCAGCCGCTGCGCGCGTCGAGAATCCAGGTGCCTGGAGATTTTTCCTCGGCGGCGTTTCTCCTTCTTGCGGGCGTGATCGGGCGGATTGAAGTTCGCGTCGATTCCGTGGGGGTGAATCCGGGGCGCACCGGATTTTTGCGAATTCTGGAGCGGATGGGTGCCCGGTTTCGGATCCTGGCGGACCGCGAGGCGGGCGCCAAAACGGATGGCGAGCCTGTGGCGGATCTGGTGGCGGTCCCCGCGCCCCTGCAAGGCGCCCGGCTACCTGCTTCGCTGGTTCCGTCGGCGATTGACGAGATGCCGGCAATCTTTGCGGCGGCGGCCTGCGCCCGGGGCCGGACCGTGATCGAGGGCGCTGCGGAACTGCGGGTTAAGGAGAGCGACCGTATCGCCGTGATGGTGGCCGGTCTCAGAGCGCTGGGCGTGGCCTGCGAAGAGAGCGTCGATGGAGCCAGCATACGCGGAGGGCCGGTGCGCGGCGGCGAGGTGGACGCGCAAGGCGACCACCGTGTGGCCATGGCCTTCTCGATCCTCGCTCTCGCCGCCACGGCCCCCATCATCGTGCACGGCGTGGAGTTGGTGGATTCGTCGTTTCCGGGGTTCGCGGAGGCCGCGCGGCAAGTGGGGCTGACCATTGAACCGATCGACTGAACGTCCGTTGACTGAACATCCGTCGCGTGAGCTCCCGTCAACTGAACGTCCAGCGGCCTTGGCCCGTGTCTGAAGCGCCCGTAATCGCGATTGACGGGCCGGCCGGCGCCGGCAAGGGTGTGGTGGCGCGCTATCTCGCCAGGCGGCTGGGTTGGCGCCGGCTCGACAGCGGGGCCTTGTACCGGGCGGTGGCGCTTGCCCTGCTGCGGGAGGGGCTGGCGGACGCGGATGAAACGCGAATCGCCGCGTATCTGAATGCTTGCCGCTTTGCATTCGAAGCGGCCCCGGATGGCGAGCGCGTGCTCCTGAATGACGAAGACGTAAGCGCGGAAATCCGCAGCGAGAAGGTGGGCGTGGCGGCTTCTCGCGTAGCCCCTCTTGCCGTAGTGCGCCGGTTTCTGCTTTCCCGGCAACGCCGTTTTCGCCAGGCGCCGGGCCTGGTGGCGGAGGGGCGCGACATGGCGTCGGTGGTGTTTCCGGATGCGCTACTCAGCATCTATCTTCAAGCGAGTCCCCAAAAGCGCGCCGAACGCCGTCATAAGCAATTGAAGAAAAAGGGAATCAATGCTAATATGGCGGATCTGATTCGTGATCTGGCGGAACGTGACCGTCGGGACTCGGACCGGCCGCTGGCGCCGCTGAAGCAGGTGCGTCAGGCCGAGGTGCTGGACACCACCGCGCTGAATGTTCAGGAAACAAAAAATGCGGCGTGGCGCCTGGTAACGCAGAGCTTGCCGGAGGCAGCCGCCGGATAACGGATCAGTATTGACATGGGCGTCCACCGGGAAGGCGGGCGCGTTGCAAGGCAACCGCGAGCGCAACGGGAAAGGGCGCACGCGATTCTCCGAGGCCCTTAATTAATGGCAGAAAGTTTCGCAGAGTTGGTTGAGGCCAATCTCGCCACCAAGAATTTCCGTCCGGGAGAGATACTCTCGGCTCAGGTAATCGATATCAGTCCTGAAATCGTTACGGTCAGCGCCGGGCTGAAGTCCGAGGCGCTGATCCCCGCCAGCCAGTTCCTGGACGAGACTGGCGAACTGGAAGTGGATATCGGCGACGAAGTGGAAGTGGTCCTGGACTGGATGGAGGACGGGTTCGGCGAAACCCGCCTGTCGAGGGAGCGGGCCAAGCGAACGCGCGTCTGGGAGAGCCTGGAAACCGCGTTCGAGCAGCAGGAGATCGTGCATGGCGCCATCAGCGGGCGTGTCAAGGGCGGCTTCACCGTGGACGTTTCCAGCGTGCGCGCGTTTCTGCCGGGTTCGCTGGTGGACATGCATCCGATCCGCGACACCACCCACCTCGAGGGACGCAAGCTCGATTTCAAGGTCATCAAACTCGACCGCAGGCGCAACAACGTGGTGGTGTCGCGGCGGGCCGTGATTGAAGAGTTGCACAGCGCCGAGCGCGCTGCCCTGCTGGCCAGCCTGGAAGAAGGACAGGTGGTCAATGGGACCGTCAAGAACCTCACCGATTACGGCGCGTTCGTGGGTCTGGGCGGCATCGACGGCCTGCTGCACGTGACCGACATGGCCTGGAGGCGCGTCAAGCACCCGTCCGAAGTGGTCCAGGTGGGACAGGAGCTTCAAGTGAAGATTCTCCGCTTCGACAGCGAGCGCAATCGTGTTTCGCTGGGGCTGAAGCAGTTGGGCGAGGATCCCTGGGTGGACATCGGCCGGCGCTATCCGCGCCACACGCGGCTGTTCGGGACCGTTACCAACGTGGCCGATTACGGCTGCTTCGTGCAGATCGAGGAAGGCGTGGAAGGGCTGGTGCACGTATCGGAGATGGATTGGACCAGCAAGAACGTCAACCCGGGCAAGATCGTGCACGTCGGCCAGGAAGTCGAGGTCATGGTGCTGGACATCAGCGAAGAGCGGCGCCGCGTTTCCCTGGGCCTCAAGCAGTGCATGGAGAACCCATGGCAGGACTTCGCCAACAACTACAAGCGGGACGACCGCGTTACCGGCAAGGTCCGCTCCATGACCGATTTCGGCATATTCATCGGGCTTGAGGGCAATATCGACGGCCTGGTTCACCTTTCCGATTTGTCCTGGGACGTTCCTGGCGAGGAGGCGGTGCGCAACTATCGCAAGGGCCAGGAAGTGGAAGCCGTGGTGCTTTCGGTCGATCCGGACCGGGAGCGCATCTCGTTGGGCATCCGGCAGTTGCAGGGCGACCCGCTGGCCACTTTCCTCCGCAAGCATCCCAAGGGCAGCATTGTGACCGCCGTTGTGCAGAATGTGGAGCAACGCCGGCTGGAGTTGGAGTTGGAGGAAGGCGTGACGGGCAGAATGCGGGCCGCGGAGTTGTCGCGCGAGCATGTGGACGATGCGCGGCTGCGGGTCAAGCAGGGCCAGTCCATCCAGGCCCGGATTGTTGGCGTGGACCGCAAGGCCAGAGTGGTTTCACTTTCGGTGCGCGCCATGGAAGAGCAGGCCGAAGCCGAGGCTTTGCGCGACTACGAGGCGGAAGTCGGCGACCGGATCAAGGGCGCCACTCTCGGTGAATTGTTGCGAAGCCAGCAGGAGCGGGACGCCAGGGAGGCGGAGGAATGAGTTCGGCGAAGAGCAGCCGAGTCCACTCCATTGACTGAAATTCCAGGGGGTAGAAGGCATCATGAGTTCATCCTTGCCAGCGGCATCCCGTGATGCCATTACCCGGTCCGAGTTGATTCGGATCGTCATACGCAGGCTGCTCAAGGACGAGCGGTTCAGCTATTTTTCCGCCGCCGACCTCGAAGCCTCGGTCAAACACGTCGTCGAGCTGATGGCGCAGACGCTGGCCTCCGGCGGCGGCATCGAGATCCGCGGGTTCGGCAGTTTCAAACTGAGCTACCGGCGGGCGCGCATCGGACGCAATCCGCGAACCGGCGAGGCCGTGGCCATTGCCAGCAAGTACGTGCCCAAGTTCCGGCCGGGCAAGCGGTTGCGCGAGCGCGTGAACACTTCGGCCAAGCATTTGGCCGACGGCTCCACGGCGCGGCGTTAGGCGGCGTCAGGTGGCGCTTGGCGGCTGCGGACAGTTGTCAGTATGGCGACGACCGCGATAGCACGCTGGGCAAAGCGCATCGCTTACACGCTGTTGCTGCTCCTCATCGTTGCGCCGGCCGCGGTCCTGGCGCTTCTGAACCCCGGGCTGATCGTCGTGGACCTGGCGTTCGCGGAATTCGCGCTTTCCAGGCCCCTCGCGTTCACCGTCGTTTTCGGCCTCGGCTGGCTGTTCGGCCTGCTATGCGCCACCGGGGCGCGGCTCAGGCGGCGCGCCCGGAGCGGCAGCGTGGCGGAAAGCGCGGAAAACCGCAAGAACGACTAGAAGAACGGCGAGAACAACGGCTGTAAGATCGGCGAGAACAACGGCGGGAAGAACGACTGGTAAGCGGTGAGCAGAGCGACGGAAGAATGACCGGAGCGCCGCCGCGCCCGATTGGCTGAATCCAGGGCCTGTTAGCACTATGCCTTCCGATTTAACGGTTACGCTGGCCGCAATCATTATCGTCGTTGCGATTCTGGGCTATTGGTTCGGGCGCTCGGGAGAGAACTCCGACCGGCTGAACTGGCGCTTCCGGAAATTTGCCGAAGGACTGCCGAGGCGTTCGGAGAAGGCGGTCGACGCCTATTTGCGCGAAGCGGAAAAGGAGCAGAGGCAGCCCGACGCCGCTTTCGAGCTGGCCGCCTATTTCCGATCGGCCGGAGATTGGCGGCGCGCTCTCCAGATCCATGAATCGCTTGCCGCCCGGACAGACCTTGACCCGGGCGCCAGGGCTCAGGCAGGACTGGAAATCGGAGACGATTACCGCTCCGCCGGTATGCTGGACCGCGCCGAGAAGGCGTATGCCACAACGGCCGAGTATGCCCCTCTGAGGCTCGAAGCCTTGCGGCGCAGGTTGCGTATCTGCGAGCAACTTCAGGACTGGGAACGGGCGTTGCGGGTGGCGGAGCCCGTGGTCCGCGAGGACCGGGAGTTGGGCCGCCGTCTCCGCTGCCACTACTTGTGCCAGCTTGCGGCGGATCAGGCGCAGGCGGGGAATGTCCGGCAGGCTCGGAAGTTGTGGAAGCGGGCGGCGAGGGAGTCGCAGGCTTGTCCGCGGCCCGCCGTGGACCGGGCGCTGCTGGGTGACGATCCCTTCGGCAGGCGCTTTGCGGCAGCCTCCAGTCATCCCGAGTTCGCCGAATGGATACTGGCGGGATTGGGGCAAAAGAGCGGTTTGGCGTCCGAGGCGCTGGACCGGGAACTTTCCCGGCTGCTGCGGAAAGTTCCCGGCCTGGGTTCGCGTGTGGCCACGGCGCTGCTGCTGGCGCCTGATCTCCTCTGCCGCAGCTCAGCGGAATGCCTGTTCAGCGCCCTGCGCGAAACCTACCCGGCCTACGGCAGGATCTATGCGACAGGTTCGCCCTCGGCGTTTACTTCCCGGTCCCTCAACGAACTTCGCGATGAGCTTCGCAAGGCGGTAAGCGGCATGTCGCGCTGGCGCTGCGCTGACTGCGGCCATGAAGACGAAAACCACGCATGGCTCTGCGTGGAATGCGGAGGCTGGGAAACAGCGCGTTTAATTTCGCCATTTTCGGTCTGAATGGCTTCAGGGGCTATTTTTCGCGAAACGCGTCGTTTTTCGATCTTCATTTCACGGCTTCGCCCGGTCACACTGCCTGCCTGTATCCGCTCCACAACGGAGCGGAGCTCAGCGCCACAAGGAGAGCCCAGAATGAACAGATGGATAGCCGCCGCCGTGATCATGGCCCTGGCCCCCTGCCTGCTTTTTGCAGGCCCGGTGAACGTCAACAAGGCCGATGCGGAAACGATTGCCCGCGAACTGCAGGGAATAGGACCCGCCAAGGCCAGAGCCATCGTGGATTACCGTAAGAGCAACGGACCATTTGAAGCCGTTGAAGATCTTATGAAAGTTAAAGGTATTGGTCGTAAAGTATTGGAAGATAACAGGAAGAATATACTCTTGGAGGATAAGAACAACGACTCCTCCGAAACCGTTCTCTGAATTTGACGCGGACCCCGATATTTCCCGTCTCCCGGATTAACCCTACACCCCCTCCCTTGACAGGGCTAGCGGCAGGCTCATCCCTGCCGCTTTTTTTTCGCTGGCGTCCGGCGTCCTGGTTTGCGCGCTATCGCCTTCCGTCTCTGTGGGGACACGCTACGAGCACATCCTTGTGGGCTCTGCTCGGGCATCCTGCCCTCGCAAGGTCCCCACAGAGACGGAAGGCGATAGCGCGCAAACCAGGACGCCGGTGCAAAATTCGGCGCGATGGTTACGGCTCCTGGTGAGAAATGTGGTCCAGGTCGCCGGTTTTGATGTGCAGGTCTCGCTGCGGATACGGGATTTCCACGCCATGCTCGCGGAACAGCCGCCACAGCTCCAGCATGACTTCGCTCTTGACGTTGGATACGCCGCCGCTGGCATCCTGGATCCAGAAGCGGATTTCCAGTTCGATGGCCGAGTCGCCGAATGCCTTGACCAGGCAGCGGGGCGCCGGGTCGTCAAGCACGCGGCGTTGCCCGCGCGCCGCCTGTCTTCCCAGGCGGGTGGCCAATTCGAGATCGGTTTTGTAGTGTACGCCCACCGACACCCTAAGGCGGCTGTTGGCGTCCGTGTGGGTCCAGTTGGACACCGGCTGGGTAATCAGCGTTTCATTGGGTATCAGGTGCTCGATGCCGTCGCGCGTGATGATCGAAACATAGCGCGCGCCCAGCTTGTTGACCCAGCCGTAGGTGTTCTCCACGGTCACGACGTCGCCGGGTTTGATCGACTTGTCCATGAGGAGAATTACGCCGCTGATCAGATTGGACACGATCTTCTGCAGCCCGAAACCCACGCCGAAGCCGACGGCGCCGCCGATTACCGCCAGGGCCGTGAGATCGATGCCCGCCGCGCTTACGGTGATCAGTATCGCCAGTACGTAGAGTCCGACCCGCAGCGCCTTGTTCATCAGCACCCGGCCGGCCGGGGTTACCCAATCGGCGTCCTGGAGTTGGCGTTCCGTAAGCCGGGAAATGAAAGCCGCCAGACTCAGGAACAAACCCAGCAGAAGGGCGACGGCGAGGACCTGGTAGAGATTGAGTTGGAAGGTTTCACCCAGAGCGAAGGCGAACGGCGGGTTCTTGAGTGCTTCGATGGTGGGGTCCAGCAAGCCCCCGATACTGAGCACTGCCATTCCGTAGGCAATGACCGCCGTTATCCGGGACAGCATGGGGTTGCGGATCAGGCGCGACACCAGGCGCACAATGATCCATGCCGACACCAATGTCGTAAGGATGTTCAGCATCCATGCGTTGACGCCCGCTGCCATGTAGATCCCCAACAGAACGCTGAGAAGGCCAAGCCATAACAACGGCCAGAGGAGGGGCTCCAGAATGCGCCGCGCGCTTTCCAGGCCCGGGCGGTTCCGGCAACGATCCAGAATTTTCGGGTGGGCCCGCCAGCTGATGAAAAAAGCGCTGGCGCACAATAGTCCGGCGAGTGCTGCCTGCCACAGGCTTACGGCAATGGGAACATCCGGGGGGATTATTCCGAGAATCGCATCCCGGACGCGATTCAGCAGTGGCATCAGTTCTTCCATGGGCTGGCCTGCAGGGGCCTCCTTTTGCTTCTATCGGCGGTTGTCCGCGGTGAATGCGGTAGTTGGCTCCCCGGGCCGGACTCGAACCAGCGACCAATTGGTTAACAGCCAACCGCTCTACCTACTGAGCTACCGGGGAAGCGCAGCGATCAACGAAGGGAACAACGCAACAGAACGACGGCGAAAGCTTGTGGGGCGTGGCGTGTTGAAGCGCATGGTGGTGTTGGGTGTAACGCTGGGGTGGTTTCAGTAGTGTGCTCGACGGTTTGTGGGGGGAGGGGGTCAGGAGAGGAGGTGGTTGAGGCGGCGCATGGCTTCGCGCAGGTCGTCCATGCTGCAGGCGAACGAGAATCGGATGTGTCCGGTAGCGCCAAACGCGGCGCCGGGGACCAGTGCCACCTCGGCTTCCGAGAGGATCCATTCGGCCAGCTCGGTGTCGTTGCTCAGCCCCTGCTGCCGAATGGCTTCCTGGGCGTCGGCGAACATGTAGAACGCGCCTTGCGCCGGGGCGCAGCGCATGCCGGGCAAGGCGTTGACCGACTCGTAGGTGTATTCGTAGCGCTCCTTGAAGGCGTCGCGCATGGTGGACAGCATCGACTGATCGCCTCCCAGCGCTGCGGCGGCGGCCGCCTGCGAGATGCTGCTGGGGTTGGCCGTGGTCTGGCTGCAGAGCTTGCGCATGGCGCTGACCAGATCCGCGTTGGCGCCCGCATAGCCGATGCGCCAGCCGGTCATGGCGTAGGCTTTGGAAACGCCGTTCACCGTAACGATGCGATCCCGCATTCCGGTCCAAACCTGGGCGGGCGTCAGCCAGGGCGTGTCGCCCCAGTAAATGTGCTCGTAAATGTCGTCGGACACGACGACGATGCGCTCGTGCGCGCTCAGCACTTCGCCCAGGGTCTCCAGTTCCGGCCGGGTGTAGCTGATCCCGGTTGGGTTGCCCGGGGTATTGAAGAAAATCATCCGGGTGCGCTCGGTGATAGCTGCTTCCACTTGTTCGGGCGCCACCTTGTAGCCGGTTTCGATGCCGGCGGACACGATGACCGGCGTTCCGTCGCACAATTTGACGATGTCGGGGTAGGAGACCCAGTAGGGCGCAAGGATGATTGCTTCATCGCCAGGGTTGAGCAGGGCCGCGGAGGTGTTGAAGAGGACCTGCTTGGCGCCGGCGCCGACGGAAATCTGCGACGGCTCGAATTCAAGCCCGTTGTCGCGCGCGAACTTGTTGCAGATGGCGCGCTTGAGCGCCGGCGTGCCGTCGGCCGCGGTGTAGCGCGTGTCGCCGGCCTCCATCGCCGCTGCTGCCGCGGCGCGAACGTGCTGCGGGGTGTCGAAGTCCGGCTCGCCCGCGCTGAGGCTGAGAACGTCGCGGCCCGCAGCGCGCATCTCGCGGGCCAGGGTGGAAACGGCGATTGTGGCCGAGGGCTTGACCCGCTGGACCCGCTCGGATAGCTGAATGGAACTCATGACAATGCCCAATGGTTCTGCTGGCAACCGGTATTTTACGGGCACGGCGGGGTCGTGGCGGGATGATGATGAGCCTTCTCCGGACGCAGCCTTCTCCGGACGCAGCTTTGGTCGGACGCAGCTTTCTCGGGACGCTGCCTTTTCCAGACGCAGCCTTCTCCGGCCTTCTCCGGATGCAGCCTTCTCCAATGATGATGAGCCTGAATGCGCCCTTCTCGCTGCTTGCGGATGCTACAGTGCCGCCATGGAGGCGGATCGGTTCGAACTGCAGGCGGATTTCCAGTTGTCCGGCGATCAGCCCGGCGCGGTGGATGCGCTTTGCGAGGGCCTGGGCCTCGGTCTTGCCCGGCAGACTCTTCTCGGAGTGACCGGCTCGGGGAAGACCTATACCCTGGCCAGCGTGGTGGCCCGTCAGCAGCGCCCGGCGCTGGTGCTGGCGCCCAACAAGACGCTGGCAGCGCAGCTCTACGGGGAATTCCGGGATTTCTTCCCGGGTAACCGGGTGGAGTATTTCGTCTCGTACTACGACTACTATCAACCCGAGGCCTATGTGCCGTCCACCGATACCTATATCGAGAAGGACGCCTCCATCAACAGCCATATCGAGCAGATGCGGCTGTCGGCCACCAAGGCGCTGATGGAGCGCAAGGACACCATCGTGGTGGCGACCGTATCGGCGATTTACGGGCTGGGCGATCCCGACGCCTACTTTCAGATGATTCTGCACCTGGTGCGGGGCGACCGGGTCGATCAGCGCGACCTGCTGCGCCGGCTCGCCGATCTGCAGTACACCCGCAACGAAGCGGAACTGAGGCAGGGCACGTTCCGGGTGCGGGGCGACATTCTGGACGTATTCCCGGCCGAATCGGAGCGCGAAGCGGTGCGGGTCCAGCTTTTCGACGACGAAGTGGAGGACATCCGCTACTTCGATCCCCTGACCGGCGAAATGAGCCGGCGCGTGCCGCGAGTCACGATCTACCCCAAAACCCACTATGTGACGCCCCGGGAGACGCTGGAAGGCGCGGTGGGCAAGATCCGCCGGGAGCTGCGCAGCCGCCTGAACGTATTGCGCGCCGATCAGCGCCTGGTGGAAGCGCAACGCCTGGAGCAGCGCACCCTGTTCGATATCGAGATGATGCTGGAGGTGGGCTACTGCACCGGGATCGAGAACTACAGCCGCTATCTGTCCGGACGCGAGGTCGGCGAGCCGCCGCCGTGCCTGTTCGACTACGTTCCGGCCGACGCGCTGCTGTTCGTGGACGAGAGTCATGTGACGCTGCCGCAGCTCGGCGGCATGTTCCGAGGCGACCGTTCACGCAAGGAAACGCTGGTCCGCTACGGCTTCCGCCTGCCTTCGGCGCTGGACAACCGGCCGCTGCGCTTCCAGGAGTTCGAGCGGATTTCGCCGCAAACGATCTACGTTTCGGCCACGCCCGGACCGTTCGAGCACGAGCATTCCGACGCATTGGTGGAGCAGGTGGTTCGTCCTACCGGGCTGGTTGACCCGTCGGTGGAGCTACGCCCCGCGTCGCGCCAGGTGGACGATGTGCTTTCCGAAATCGCGCTGCGCGTGGAGCGCAACGAGCGCGTTCTCATTACGACGCTGACCAAGCGCATGGCCGAGGACCTTACGGAATTCCTGGACGAGCACGGCGTGCGCGTGCGCTACCTGCATTCCGACATCGACACGGTGGAACGGGTGGAGATCATCCGCGACCTGCGCCTGGGAGCTTTCGACGTGCTGGTGGGCATCAACCTGTTGCGCGAGGGCCTGGACATGCCGGAAGTGTCGCTGGTGGCGATCTTCGACGCCGACAAGGAGGGTTTTCTGCGCTCCGAGCGCTCGCTGATTCAGACCATCGGCCGGGCCGCGCGCAACCTCAACGGAATGGCCATCCTGTATGCGGACAAGCGCACCGGCGCAATTCGCGGCGCCCTGGAGGAAACCGACCGCCGCCGCGCCCGACAAATCGAATTCAACCGCGAACACGGCATCGAACCGCGTGGCATCCAAAAGGAAGTGCCCGACATTATGGAAGGCGCGGTGGTGCGGGGCCGCCGCCGCCGAGGCAGCGCCCGAAAGGTAGCGGAACGAGTATCCGAATATCGCACCATGACCCCCGAGCAAGTCATGAAAAAGATCAAGCAACTCGAAAAGCGAATGTACCGCCACGCCCAGGATCTCGAATTCGAGGAAGCCGCCGCGCTGCGCGACGAAATCCACCTCCTGCGCCGCGACGGCCTCGGCATCCCCGAATCAAGCGATCCGCTGGCGTCCTGACGCCACCGCGCGCCGGGCCTCAATACGCGCCGCGGCCCGTTCCGCCTGCTGTCGAGGATTGTCCGCCGGCACCAGCCGCGCGACAGGCTTGCCATATCGCGTAATCGTCACGCTTTCGCCGCGCGCAACCCGGTCAAGCAGTTTTGGCAGATGAGTCCTGTCCGCACAGGCGCCGATATGATCCATGAGCATTCCCTCTTCGGAGTCAGTCCAGGACGAACTATACGACTATCGGACCGGGGTACGTGTTCTTGATCTCTGAGGCTTTGCATCTCGTGCATCGCGCAGCCCGCTCACGATTCGCCGGTGTTGTGCGTGCCGTACCGCGGACACTGGCTGCCGGCGCGCGGCGCTGGTCTGCAACCCCTTTCAGCCATGAGGCACGGTGCTCAAACTTCGTGGCGAACTGGGACCAGATAACTATCCCGAAAAATAACTGCGCCGAAACAACCTGTCTGTCCGCCTTTTCCAGGTAATTCGGCACTCCACTGCACTGGCTGCAGCCGTTGTGGGAGGTCGAGCCTTGCTAACCGCTACGCCTTCGTGGCCTCCCCAGATTTTTGCGACCTGTTTGCCGTTCGTGTCTTCCTGCAATTCGACCCGGGTAACACAGCCGCCAAAGATCATCATTCCATAGCGCAAGCTTTCGGTCTCCTTCGCATCTGTGGAGACATGCCACCATGCTTCGCAATAAATGACCGGGAACTCTTTGCTTGTGTTGGCCCTTCTGACCACCTTTTGCGCCAATCCCTCGTCGTCGAGCACGCGGAATCCGCAGGAAGCGCCGTAATGGCCGTCGTCTTCCCGCATGACGAAGAGATGCTCGCCTTCACCCTCGTTAAAATCCAGAAGCTGATTGCCTGCTTCATAGCGGTTCCGTTGCATTGTCACCGTGAACGGGACCGTGGAATAGCAGCGTCGTAAGGTATCTTTTCTCTCGGTATCAAGCGGCCATTCCACGCGGACAAAACTGCTTGTCGGCGGTGGGCGCGCGTCTTTGTCCTTCTGCGCCTCAAGCCGTTCGCGTAGTTCCGCTGATACCTGCCTCATGATGTTAGATGTAGATGATCTCGGCAATGTCCCCAAGCGGCCCTATAGACACACAAATCTCTTTCAAATTACGCCGTGGTGCCCGTGGCAACCACACGAACCGATACTCACTCTGATAGGCGTGCCGAAAGTGCTTGAGGAAAGCTAGGGCACCGCCTCGCCTTCATCGAAGCGGGAGAAGAAGGCTTTCCGGTCCACCCGATCAAGTGCGGCAGCCGTCCAATCCAGCACTTCGACCAGGTCTAGCGATTGCAGGCGCCCGGGACCGGAGAGTTGCTGAAACAGTGCTCGCAGCACCGGCGCGCGCAAATGCCAGACTGCTTCGTGCCAATTGAACTTTTCTTCGGGAGTTGGTGCTTTCCTTGCCCATAGCACCCATGCAGAAAACACGCCGTAGAACAGGGTTTGCACCAGCGTCGAGCGGAAGAAGCGCGAGCCACTATCCCCCTTGAAGCGGATACCCAGCGCCTCCTCCAGCGCTGAACTCAGAGCATCGAGTTGTGGTGCGTCCCCCGCCGCCTCGACCCGCGCAAGCCCGTCGCGCGCGTAGGAGGCGAGTAGCCATGCCAGATCATTGGGCTCCGCCAGCGCTGCCCGATGCGACAACACACGCAACAGGTACTCGCCGAAACTCCTGGCGATTGTTGGGGCATCATCGCGCCCTTTGTTGGGAAGAAGGTCTTCGCCCGCACGATATTCGGCGGTGTCCTGACGAACTCTGCCGGCGAAGGCGCGCGGCTTTGCCAGATGCTCAAGAAATTCGCTTTCGCTTTCGGCCAACCGGAAGGATTCCAGCTTTACGGGTTGTCCGCTATCGTCTTCACCTATCAGCACGAAATCGCGCATGTTTGTTACCAGCACCTGACGATAGCGCTGCCAGTAGCGACTGACCTGATCGCCCTGGGCAGTGAGCCAAGCGTCGTTGCTCACCGACTTTATTTCCACCACGCCTCGCTCCGGCGTCTGCCCCTTTCGCGGCTCACGTCGTTGCAGTTGTTTCGCCGCGTATAGGCCGATATCAGGACGTCCCGCGCCTTGGTTGGCCAATTCTCGAACGCAGAAGACCTTCGGCTTGAGTATCGCTCCAACTGCATTCAGCAAGTTCACCAGCGGAGCGGATAGCGACCCCTCCGCCGTCGCACCCCCTGATGCGCGGATTATTCGCAGGTCGTCAAGATAGGTTGTGACCGCCTGAACAAGTTTTGATTCGGTTGCCGCCATGCCCGCTTTATCGCCAATACTTCCGCATTATGCATTTGCGAGTGCTTGAGCGTGGCACGCGATCTTCAGAAAAGCCTGTCCTGTGGGCTGATGGCCAACTCTCCGCCTTCTTGGTCTTGGATCAGCTGTTTCATTTTCAAATCGCGGATAGATTGGTTCAGGTGTTTGGGTAACCACGGTAGCGGAAGAAGAGCTTTTTGGAGATTTTCCTTTTTCGCTGCTCCTGATCCCAACTGCTCAAGCACCCAACTTCGCAGTTGTCCGAGGTCGGGCTCTCTTTCGATCAGGGCGAGTTGGTTTGGATTGTAGGAATTGAGGATGTAGAAGTCTCCGTCTGGACACGCTTTCCAGACGCACTTCTTCATCAAGTCGCGCCCCTGCTTATGATTGGTCAGGTGAAGAAGAAAGCAACGCACTGCCTTGTTTCCGCGCATCATGCGAATATGTGTGCGCCATTTTGCGCCCACTCGTTCCATGAGCAAGCGTGCCGCCTCGTCGGCTCTTTCAACCGGGGAATCGAGCTTGGCGAGACCTTGCCAGTCTTCGCATCCGAATATCTCATCCAAGTTGGATGCCTGACCATGATCCGCAGCGGGTCCCTGGCATATTGCCATGTCCAACTCCCTCCACATCACATTGACGAAGAGTTCCACATGTGAAAATTTCATCAACTTCTTCAGAAGCGACCAGGGTATATTGAATCCGTAGGGGTCTACGAAAATGAAAGCCGGTGCCATCTGCTTGTTTTGGCTTCTCAGGCGCTCAACCAACTTCTGAAGATATGTGAAAGCGTCCTCTGTTCAAGTAATCCCGAATGAGCTTGTGCTTGATACGCTGAAAGGGGCCGTAGTCTTCCCAGTAATGCGGCGTTGGGTCCTTGTAAGGTGCCATCCTTGCTCCCATTTCAGTGCGGCGGGAACTCGTCGTAGGTCCTGCCGTTCAGCGTGCGGCCGTTTTTGTGCTTGCGAACTCCGCCCCATTGCTTGAAGAAAAAAGGCACGCCGTCGCGTCGGCATTGTTCCAGGATTCTCAGCACCCAGCTTTCCCGCATGGGCCGAGCGCGGGGGCCGCTTTCTCCGCCCACGATGGCCCAATCAATGCCTCGAAGGTCGATTTCGCCAAGGTCTTCCAGAAGAGGTTCAATCGACAGGAAGCGCACAGCAGCAGGCGTATCGCGCAAGGCTTCCAGGCGCGGGAGCCCCTGGTGCTGATTTTCCACGCTCACGCCGAACCACGCATTCGGCAGTTCCCCCATCCACGAAAGCTTTCCGGTGAGTAACTCGCGCATGCGCTGGTGCCGTTTGGTCAGCACCTGATAGGTGTGGTGCGGAGTGCCTTGCATTACGCGCCCCACCTTGCCGATGTAGGCGTGCGGCACATCGGGATGAAACAGGTCGCTCATGGAGTTCACGAACACCCGGCGCGGCTTCCTCCAGCGATAAGGTTCTTCCAGCTTTGATGGGACGAGGAGAAGATCGAAGCCCTGTTCGAACGGGTGTCCCGCAACGCCCCGGAATCGCTCGGCGAACCGGTGGGCGTAGCAAAGCGCGCATCCTGCGCTGATCTTGGTGCAGCCTCGGACGGGATTCCAGGTTGCGTCCGTCCACTCGATTCTGCTGCCGTCAGCCATGCGCGTCCTCCTGGGCCAGTGGCGACTGCGCGCAGAATATGCCAGGAGCGCGATGGTCAGGAGTCATCACGGCACGTGAGGAAATCAGGCGGGTCAGGCAAGCCCTGCGTTCGTTATAACTTGATCAGCAGGGTAACAAGAAAGACGATCTGGGCAATGAGATCCCCGGTCCCGAACACTATGATGTTGCTCTGCAGTCGGTCAAGAGTGGCACCAAGCCGAGGGAAGCCTTTATCCAACCGATCGCAGCGCTCATGAAAGTACTTCCGATACCGATCGAAACATGCACCGACCTGCCGCCCAACTTGGCCGGAATGACTTCCGGTGGATTTCTCAAGACGATTGAGTCGTTCGCCGGTAGACTTCTCAAGCCGTTCAATATCCGCCCTGGTTGCGAGCTGCTTGCCTTGTTGATGAATGGTCCGGGCTATGACTTCGGCGGGTTTGCGCTCGAGACCGGCGGCTTCGATATCGTGCGATGTCAGCAAGATATCGAGTTCCATGGCAACCTCCCTATAACGTTGTCACCTGTAATGCGGCAGCAGCAGGATTGCCACTGCCATATGCTGCGCATTATAGCGCCCTCGCTAAATCCGGCCAGACAATTGACGTGGATGTAACTACAGGCGATATTGAAGCGGTGGGGGAGTTTGTGGGAGGCACAATGCTCTTCGCGGAAGGTGATGCCAGCCCGCTTCCCGGAGTGGCGGTCTTGGAATCCCCGGGCATCGGAGTCGATCCCATGAACCGGTGGCTGAAAAATTTGCCTGCCGTGCGCCTCAAGTGGCAGCAGTAAAAGGCCGGCCAGCCCCGCGATTTTGGCGACAAACAATGAGGAGATCTCGAAATGACCCAGAACGACAGCAACAAAAACAGCGAATCCCAGGTGCAGCAAGACATCCGCAAAAGCAAGGTGCGCGTATGCGTAACCTACCTGATGAGCCTGACTTACGCGGTAGCATCTCTTGGGCTTATTGCATCGCTGATGTGGCTGGAGAAATACGACTTGACTTTGGGCGTATTCTCTGGAGTAGCCTCTACAACAGCGGCGATATTCTCGTTCTGGTTTGGTTCACGAGGCGCTTCCTCGAAGAGCAATAGTCAATAGTCGGACTCCTGCTAAACAAGACAAAACTTGAGGAAGGGTCGACCGGGAGCAATGGCAATGACACGTCCATACAAGTACAACGCCAAAGGAGCTATGCAGTGAGACTGGCCCCCAAACCCTTGGAGATAGGCGAAGAGGCTGGTTTTAAGGATACGGACCTGTTTGGTTACAAGGAGTTTGGCAAGCGGCTCGCCAACTTGGTTGAATCCCTGGAAGGATCTTCGGTTGTTGCTTTTGACGGGCCTTGGGGAAGCGGCAAAACCACTTTCATTCTTCAGTGGGCAGGGTTGCTGCGAAAAAGAGGGGCCGCAGTGATTCGCTTCGATGCGTTCGAGAACGACCACCAGCATGACGCCTTCTTTTCACTGGCAGGCGAGTTTTTTGCATACGCTGACCAATCGGCAAACATAGGCGATGAGAGGAAAAAGGCCTTTGTCGAAAAAGCAGCGGCGGTCGGGAAGACTATAGGACTTGCAGGAATCCAGGCTGGAATCAATTGGGCCTCGGGAGGATTGCTGAATCCAGACCTTGCAAAAATCACCGAGGATATCCGCAAGGCCTCACTTGACCGGATTAAAGAGTGAACTAAGGGGGCCGAGAAAGAGCGTAAGCTGGTAAGGGATTTTCGAGATAGTCTTTCGACCCTCGCGCAGGCCACGCAATCTCACGGAAGCCAATCTGAGGATGGGCAACAAAATGTGAGCAAGCCTCTCGTTTTCATTATTGACGAGTTGGACCGGTGCAAACCGACCTTCGCCTTGAATCTGATTGAGCGCATCAAGCACCTGTTTTCCGTGGATGGGATCTGCTTCGTTCTGGTGGCCAATTTCAAGGCGCTGGAAGAGTCCATTTCAAGGACATACGGCCTGCATGACGCAAGAACTTGCCTGGAAAAATTCTGGCAGATTCGCGTTTGCTTGCCGGATGCACAGTCTTCGCATTTTTCTGACACCAACCGTGCTCGTTATATTGGGTATCTTCGCGAACATCTGAGTGAAATGCTCGGCCCATCTCCTTTCGAGACGCTGGAAGAATTGTCTAGAATCCAGGGTTGTTCTCTCCGAACCATGGAGCGAATATTTCTAAATCTCGCACTTGCTTACAACTCGGTTAACGTACAAAAAAGAGAGTCGCGCTATCTCACGGAAATTGCTGTCGGGTTATGCGTGATGAAAACAATCGATCCAGAGCTGTACGAAAGGGCACGAACAGGCGCTATTACACTCGCCGAAGCACGGAGTTTCATGAAATTTGAATCTTGGCGGGGGAGTCGGCAAGAGGATGTGGAGAATCTCTGGTTCTGTGCCGCGGCTACCGACGACGAACTTTCTGCAGAGCCAGAACGTCTGGAGCGCTTCAAAACCGGGACCGAGACGTATCAAGACGGCGTAATCAGCAGAGACATTGAACAGCGCAGACGTGATTTAATCCCGAAGACCTGTGGGCACATTGACGAGTTTTCCCAATACGATTAAGCACAGTCGGACACGCAATGAGGGACGCGCGGAGCGGCGCTGGCTGCCAGGATCAAAGGGCTATCGCCGCCTCGTTTCGGTTTTACTTGGAGATATGCAGCGTGATCTGCAGATCGCCGTCGAGCGCTGCGATCATCTTCATAAGGCGATCCAGCGTGATCCGTCCAAGCTCGGCATTTCGGATGCGTGAAAAGTCCTCTGCGGCGAAGCGGGTCCGGGCAACTGCTTTCGGCACCGAAAGCCCGCGGTCGTCCAGCGTCGCGATGATCCGCGCGGCAAGGACCGCCTTGGCCTGTTTCAGGTCTGCTTCGGGATCACCCATGTCGCGAAACACATTGCCGCTTCCTTCCAGCAGTTCGGAATCGTTCTCGTTCATTGCAACAACTCCCGTTTCAATCGCGCCAACCGGCTTGCGAGGAAATCAGGCGGGCCAGGTGGGCAGGCAAGCCCCGCGTTCGTTATAACTTGATCAGCAGAGTAAAGAGAAAGAGGATCTGGGCAATGAGTATTCCGGTCCCGAACAGTATGATGTTGGTCTGCAGTCGGTCAAGAGTGGCATCAAGCCGAGCGAAGCTTTTGTCCAACTGATCGGAGCGCTCACAAAAGCTCTTCTCAAACCGATCGAAACACGCACCGATCTGTCGTCCAACTTGGTCGGAATGACCTCCGGTGGATCTCTCAAGACGATGTAGTCGTTCGCCGGTAGACTTCTCAAGTCGTTCAATATCCGCCCCGGTTGCAAGCTGCTTGCGTTGTTCATGAATGGCCCGGGCTATGACTTCGGCGGGTTTGCGCTCGAGACCGGCGGCTTCAATGTCGTGCGATGTCTGCCAGATATCGAGTTCCATGGCAACCTCCCTATAACGTTGTCACCTGTAATCCGGCAACAGCAGGATCGCTACCGCCGTGTGCTGTGGATTATAGGGCCTTCGCAAAATGAGGCGCTTGGGGACTGGCGAGGTGGTTGTTTGACGCAGGATCAGGCGGCGGCCTTGCTGGGGGTGAGCGCGCGGACGTTTCGGCGGTGGATGGTTCGGTATGGCGAGGACGGCATGGAGGGTTTGCGGGATCGCCGGGTGTCGCGGGCCTCGCACCGCGCGGCGCCGGTGGACGAGGTGATGCGGATGGTCAACCGGTATCGCACGCCCCACGAGGGCTGGAACATTCGCCACTACTATTCCTGGTATCGGCGCGAGCGGGAAATTGAAATATGCAGGCCGTTGATTCAAAATTGAACAGTCGCATCCGGGAGCATGTCCAGTGACCAGAACTCGAACGCGCACGATCGACCCCCGAGACCTGCCCGCCTACACAATCTCGGAAGCCGCGCACTACTTGGCCGTGCCCGCGATGACCATTCGCTATTGGTCGGTGGGACGCGGCCACTACGAGCCGCTGATCGAAGCACCCGAAGGCAAGCCGCAGCTGCTCTCGTTTCTCAATCTCGCGGAACTTCATATCCTCGCCGCCATTCGGCGCAAGCACGGGGTGAAGATGCCGAGCATTCGACGGGCGATCCAGTACCTGGCGGAGGACACCTGGCAGGGCTTTCACACGCGCCACCCGTTGATCAGCCTCCAGCTGGAAACGGATGGCCTTGACCTGTTCACCGAGCGATACGGGCAGCTGGTCAATATCAGCCGGGAGGGCCAGATGGCCATGCGGCAGATTATCAGCGTGGCGCTCCGCCGGATCAGCCGCGACGCCGCCGGCGTCCCGATCAAGCTCTATCCGTTCACGCGGGCCGCCATGGACGACACGCCCACGACGGTCGTCATCGACCCGCGGCTCTCCGCCGGACGCCCCGTCATCAACGGCACCGGGCTTGCCACTGAAATCATCGCCGAACGCTACAAGGCGGGTGAATCCATCAGCGATCTGGCGCGTGACTACGAGCGCGGAAATGAGGAAATTGAAGAAGCGGTCCGGTGCGAACTCCAGGCCGCAGCTTGAACCGACGCTTTTTCTTGATCGCAATCTCGGCAAGCGCTTAGTCGCGGATCGACTTCGCTCGGAGGGGATACCGGCGAGGTGCATGACGACCACCTGCCGCTGGACGCGCCGGACGAGGATTGGATCGCGCTTGTCGGATCCAAGAGCTGGATTGCGATTACGAAGGACAAAAACGTTCGTTATCGATCCGCCGAGCACGAGTCGATACGCATCCATTCGGCGCGGGTTATCGTAATTCGCATGAAAAACGCAACCGGGTCAGACAACGCCGAACTGCTCGTGAAAGGATGGCGGAGAATCGTCCGGTTCGCGGCAAAGACGCCCCCTCCGTTCGTAGCCCGAATCAATCGGAGCGGCACAGTCAAACCATACGACATTCTGAAGCCTGCCGCCATCACAGACTCTAGCTGACAAAATCACCCCGCTTAATTTGTCACGCCCGGCCCCAAAGTATTTCCGATACTGATCGAAACACGCACCGATCTGTCGTCCAACTTGGTCGGAATGACCTCCGGTGGATTTCTCAAGACGATGTAGTCGTTCGCCGGTCGACTTCTCAAGTCGTTCAATATCTGCGCGGGTTATTCGCATGGAGTGCGCAGGTCGATTTCGTGGATTCTGCGTAATGGAAGTGCGGTGATGTGGTCGGTTAGCGGATACTCTCGCTCTCCCGGATAGACCACCCAGAGATGCTCGAGTCTCAGGTCGTCCATGACGATGTGCATGGACCGGGTAGTGCGGGGCGCGTCCGTGCATTTGAATTCGAATCCCCAACGCCGGCCGCGCCTGTGCAGCATGAGATCCAGTTCGGCGCCGCGCTGCGTTCGGTAGAACCAGGCGTCGCGCTCCCCGTGGGCGATCAGCGTTTGCTCCAGCGAGAATCCTTCCCAACTGGCTCCGTAGCGGGGATGCAGGGGCAGCTCCTGCGCGGACCGGATGCCGAGCAGAAAGTGGAGGATGCCGCTGTCTCTGATGTACGTCTTGGGGGACTTGACCAGGCGTTTGCCCAGATTCTCGAACCACGGGGGCAGGATTCGCGCCATGAAGGTGCCAGCCAGGAGGTCGCGATAATGGTTCACGGCGGTTTCGCTCACGTCCATGGATCGAGCCAGCTCCGAGGCGTTCCAGGTTTGTCCGTGAAAGTGGGCCAGCATTCTCCAGAAGTGCGCCAGGGCTGTCGGGGAAACGCGCGATCCCAGTCCGGGAATGTCTCTTTCGAGAAACGTGCGGGAAAACCCGTCCATCCACCTTGTCCACGCGTTGCCGGACGGTGCCAGGAACGCGCGCGGAAAGCCGCCGCGCATCCACAACTGCTGCTGATTGCCGACCTCCGTTTCAGCGATGGAAAAACCGCCCGCTTCCACAAACTGAATTCTTCCCGCCAGCGTTTCCGACACGCCCCGGATCCGATCCAACGATGCGCTTCCCAGCAGAAGAAACACGGCCTTTCGTTGCGGATCGTCGCAAATCGGCCGCAAGAGCTCGAACAGTTGAGGCAACCGTTGCACTTCGTCCACCACCACCAGCCCCTCGCTGGCTCGCAACACCGTTTCCGGGATCGTGGAAAGGGCTTCCCGGGCGGCGGCTGTTTCGAGGTCGTAGAGCGTGGACGGCCCTTCCCAGGAAGCCATCACCTGTTGCGCGAGCGTCGTCTTGCCCACCTGTCGAGCGCCCAGGATCGCTACCACCGGCGCTTCATCAAGACCTCGCCGTATCGCTTCCAAAAGCCTGGGACGTTGAACAAGCCGCTTCATAATTGTCGTATATTCTACTTCTTGAAATGAATATTCAACAATTATTTCGGTATATTATTTCGGTGCATTCTCGCTGAAAGGTGCATTCTGGCTGAAATATGAAAAACGACGCGAAAAGGTGCCATTACCCTGGGGCCGGCGCGAAATTTAATAAAACTTGAATCTTGGCGCGGGCCAGAAAGCCCTATGTTCGTTACGTATTCATGTTCATCAGCAGGGTAACCACCGCGGCGATCAGAGTAAGGATGAACGCGCTCCCGAATCCTATGATGGTCATAATCGTCTGGTTGAACCGGGTCTCAAGCCGGGCGTCAAGGCGTTCGACGGATTTCTCAAGCCGTCCGATATCCTGGTCAACCCGATCGAAGCGCTCTCCGGTCTCCCGGCGAAGTTGTTCGACATCCGCCTTGGTTGCTTTGCCAAGCTGTTCGACATCCGCCTTGGTTGCTTTGCCAAGCTGTTCGAGGTCCGCCTTGGTTGCTTTGCCGAGCTGTTCGAGGTCCGCCTTGGTTGCTTTGCCGAGCTGTTCGACATCCGCCTTGGTTGCTTTGCCGAGCTGTTCGACATCCGCCTTGGTTGCTTTGCCGAGCTGTTCGACATCCGCCTTGGTTGCTTTGCCGAGCTGTTCGACATCCGCCTTGGTTGCTTTGCCCAGTTGTTCGAGGTCCGCCTTGGTGGCGAGCGGTCTGCGGTGTTCGTGAATGGCCCGGGATATGGCTTCCGCGGGTTTGCGCTCCAGGCCGGCGGCTTCGATGTCGTGCGCCGTCTGCAAGGTATCTTGATCCAGTTCCATGGCAACCTCCTTATGTTGTCGCCTGTAATCTGGCAGCCGCAGGCTTGCTGCTGCCCAATGCCGCGCATTATAGCGGCCTCGCAAAATCCTGGCACTCTATAATTCAACGCAAGTTCCCACATATTTGAACGCAGGCTCCAACGGTTACGGTACCCAGTATGAAATTCTTGCGGCTGATCCCACCAGCGCTATTGCTGCTGGCGCCCCTTGCGCTTTATTCCGACGAAGGTACGGATACGGAAGCTGATATTGTCAGGCTGAAGGAAAAATACGCCAATGCGGACGAAGTGCGGGTTACGCCGATTACGGGCCTTTACGAATTGCGTTTCGGATATCGGCTGGCCTACGTGGATGCCGAAGGCCGTTTCGGTTTCCTGGGGTCTGGCGACCTGGAGGACGTGGTAACCGGCGAGAACCTTTCCGAGCAGAGACGCGCCGCGGTGCGCCGCGAACTCATGGCAAGCCTGGACGAGTGGGACACGCTCGATTTCCTGCCGGATGAAACCACCCATCAACTTTTGGTGTTCACCGACGTGGATTGCGGATACTGCCGCCGCCTGCATCAGCAGATGGCGGAATATCACCGCCTCGGCATTGGCGTGCGCTATGCGGCCTTCCCGCGTTCGGGTCCGGCCACGGACACCTGGACCGCCATGCAGTCGATCTGGTGCTCCGATAATCGCTCCGAGGCGTTGACCCGCGCGAAGACGGGTGGTTTCGTGCCGGAGCGCCAATGCGACTCGATATCGGTGGAGCGCCACTACGAACTCGGTCGGCAGATCGGCCTCAGCGGGACTCCGGCGTTGCTTACCTCGGACGGGCGGCTTATTCCCGGTTATATCCCGCCAGCCCGTCTGGCGGCGATGCTCTCCGACAACGAAACCGGTAACGACCCTTCGGAATAGCTCGCGGGGTCGGTCCGGCGCGGCTCGGGGTCGGTCCGGCGCGGCTCAGGGATCCAGGTAGGCGCTCAGCGGCGAGCGGTGCGCTGACTGGCCAGCGCCCGCCATGCGGGGTTCAGCGTTCCCGGCAGGGGGTCAGCGTCCGGCAAGCGGGACTCAGCGTTCCAGGTACTGGAGCTTGTCGGGGACTTTGCGCCAGTCGTCGGCGTCCGGCGGGGGTTCGCCGGCTTCGGTGATGACCGGCCATTGCTGCGAGAGTTCCGCGTTCAGCTCCAGAAAGTCTTCCTGGTCTGGCGGAATCTCGTCTTCGGAAACGATGGCGTCCACCGGGCATTCCGGCTCGCAAAGCGTGCAATCGATGCATTCTTCGGGATCGATCACAAGCATGTTCGGACCTTCGTGGAAGCAGTCCACCGGACAGACTTCCACACAGTCCATCAACTTGCACTTGATGCAGCTTTCCAGAACCAGAAAAGTCATTGCCCTGAGTTTCCGCTTGGATTTTCCATCGTTTTCGCGCCCATTTTTTCCGCGCCCGGCCGGGTAATGATAATCAATCCCGGGAGAGCGGGGGAACCGTGTCCATGCTCAACCGGTTGCTCTCGCCGTCGAGATAGCGGCGCAGTGCGATCACTCCGCTTCGAAAGGCGATGTCGTCGAAAGGGATTTCGTCCGGCGCGAACAAGCCTGTCTCCAGCGATTCCACGCCCGCGGCAAATTTTCCGTCAAGCAACTCGCCACGAAAGAAAAAATGCACTTGTCCGGCCCCCGGCAGGTCCACAATGGAGAACAACTCGCCCAGGCGCACTTCGGCGCAGGCTTCCTCGCGCGTTTCCCTCTGCGCCGCTTCCGCAAGCGTCTCGTTCAGTTCCATGAAACCGGCCGGCACGGTCCAGTAGCCCAAGCGCGGCTCGATCGCTCGCCGGCAAAGCAGAATGCGCCCTTCATGCTCGGCGACGCAACCCACTACGGGTATGGGATTGCGGTAATGCACGAAGTGGCAGACTGGGCAGACTTCCCGCTCGCGGTCCTCGCCGGGAGGGATGCGGCGCTGTACGGCAGCGCCGCACTGGCCGCAGAACTTGTGGGGGGGCGCAGGCACGAGGAGGGTGCTGGGTAGAGTGGCTGGGTAGAGTCGCTGAAAAAGGGCAGGAGCCGTCAATGGAGCGTTCGGGGACGGTGCCGGGAGCGAGACTCGAACTCGCACGGGTTTCACCCCGCCGGATTTTGAGTCCGGTGCGTCTACCAATTCCGCCATCCCGGCGCCGGATGGCAAGGATACACCACACCACGAGCCTGCTGAAGGAAACTGGAGCGCTCTTGGCAACCAGCGTCTGGCGCAACAGGCTTCGGGCGCAACCAGCTTTCGGTGCAGCAAGCGTCTGGCGCACCAAGCTTCGGGTGCAACGAGTTCTGGCACAACAGGCGTCTGGCGCAACGGGCTTCTGGTGTAATGTGGCGCAATTCGCGTTGCCGGCATGCGACACACCACACCGCCGCGCAACCTTTGATGCAGTAGTCGCATCTGTGAGGATATGTCGGGGTTTGCCAACAAGACCATTGATCCCGCGTTTGTTCGCAGCGCCCAGCGCGGCGATATGAAAGCGCATGAAATCATTTACCGGCAGTTTTCCGGTCCGGTCTACACCCTTGCTTTGCGGATGACCGGGTCGCCGGCGGTGGCCGAAGATATGCTCCAGGAGACTTTCGTGGAAGTGTTGCGAGGAATTGCCAAGTTTCGGGGCGAAGCGTCCCTGGCCACGTGGATACGGCGCATTGCCGTGTCCCGCTGCCTCATGCACCTGCGCGCCGCCTGGACCCGCCGACGCCTGCTTTTCTCCGAAATCGTGAAAGACGGCGGGACCTACGAAATCCCCGCCAACCAGGAGACGCCGGAACTGGCCGTGGACCTGGAGGCGGCGCTGGATACACTCAGCCCTACGGCGCGCGCCGTTGTGTGGCTGCACGACGTGGAGGGCTATACCCACGCCGAAATCGCCGACATGATGGATCGGACCCGCAGTTTTTCCAAGTCTCAGTTGGCGCGTGCGCACAAGCGGCTCAGGGAGTGGCTTGCGCCTGCCCAGCAGCAGCCCGCACCACCCGAGCGGCAGGCGATGATCGCCTGAAGGAGGTCGAATGAACCGTAATCATTTGGCAGATGGCGCGATGTCCGGCGGAGACATCGCCGCGGCCCTGCGCGCTCTGCCGCAGAAAACTCCGCCCCAGGGAGGCTGGGAGCGTGTGCTGGAGCGCCGCGAGACAATGCAGCAGACGGAACTCCGTCGCCGGCGCTACTGGGGCGGCGGATTGGCGGTGGCCGCAGGATTGGCGGTGGCTGTAATCGGCGTTCGGCTGGGCGCCGGAATGTTCTGGGGGCTTCCGTCGGGCGAGGAAATCGACGGCGCGGGCGCGGGTGCCGGCGCAGAATCGGCGGTTGTCGCCAGCTTCCAGACGCCCGAAGCGCTTGGGGATTCGTCCGTTGATGCCCGCTTGCAGTCGCCCGCAGAGGCGCCCGTTTTTGCCGCGATGAGCTCAATAGCCGATTTGACGGACACGGACCTGGACGCGGACACGGACCTGGATGCCCTGATTGCTCTGTCGCAGTTTCACGAGGAGCGCCTGCGCGGCCTTCCCGTTGTCGGCACGCCCCGCCCCGGGCAGGTCCTGGAAGTGGATGCCTTCGGACTGACCACCGAACTCGAAGACCAGATTGCATTGCTGGATGTTGCGTTGATTCCGGCTTCGATGAACGCTGTGGATCCATCCGTATCGCGCCGCTTGCTGCAGGAGCGCGCATTGCTCATGGATGATCTGTTTTTGATCCGGCGGGCCGAAGCGTCCCGGGCCGGATATTTTCACGCGGACTTTTGACTCGCCCCTGATGGCACTGGAGAAAGAAAGATGAAAGTTCTTGCACTGTTCCCGTTGCTGGCGCTGCTCGCTTTTCCCCTGCAGGCGCCCGCGCACCCTCACGACGGCGCCGACGGCACCGACGAAATGCATGTCCTCGAGTTGGCCCCTTCCATGTTTCCCCCCTCCGTGCAATTGGAGGACTGGTCGCGCGGCAGGGCCCGAGGCGCCTGGCTGGGCGTGGGCCTGGGCGGTTGGGAGGACGGCCCCGTTGAAGGCCTCAACGTGCTGTCGGTAAGTCCGGATAGTCCGGCCGAGACTGCGGGACTGCGCTCCGGCGATATGCTGACCACGTTCAATGGCGAGTCTCTGGCTTCGGAAAGCGGCGGGGAATCGTTCCGTAAGCTTCTCGACCTGCTGGGCGAGATTGAACCCGGCCATGAAGTGACGGTGGGGTATCGCCGAGAAGAAGAAGCCGCCGAGGCCCGTCTCACCACGGCCGCGCCTCCGTGGGCGCAGATGTCGGCTGAGCGCAACCGCAATGGCGATCGGCTGGAGGGTCTGGCCAAGCGCGCCGAGGAGTGGGCCAATATGATGGGCAACTGGAGCGGGGCCGGCGGAAACGTGGATGTGCATGTGGACGTGGACGGCGCCGGAAACGCGGCCCGCAGGATCGTGCGCGTTCATCGCCGTCCCGCTAACGCGCTGACCTTCGTGGATATGGCGTGGAGGCTGGCTGGCCTGGAGGTGACCGAACTCACTCCGGCGCTGGGCGAGTACTTCGGCGCCCAGCATGGTTTGCTGGTGGTGAGAGCGCCCGACGACGAAGATGTGCCCCTGCACGACGGCGACGTGATTCAGAAGATCGGCGGAAGGGAATTCCGCGACGCCCGCCATGCCACGCGCATACTGCGTTCCTACGAACCCGGCGAGCAGGTGGAGCTGCAGGTTCTCCGTCACAAGCGCAGCAAAGTGGTGAGCTTTGCGTTGCCGGACAGGGGGCGCGGACCCGACGAGCGCAGATTCGGACGCTGGCTTGCCGCGCCCGAGCGCCCGCCCGCCCCGGCCACCCCGTAGGGCCTGGGCCGGGTCCCCGGACCCACCCAAGCAGGCCCTGGAATGCGCGCGCGGGGGCCGGAGCGCCGTCTCCGTCACTTCCGCGGCCACCGCTACCCCTAGAATGCGCGCGTGGGGGCCGGAGACTACAGCTATCACGCGCCAGAGGAGCTGATTGCGCAACAGCCCCTGGAGCGCAGGGGCGAGAGCCGGTTGCTGCATGTGCCGGCAACCGGTAATTTTCAGGACCGGCGATTCTCGGAACTGCCGGTCCTGCTTGCCCCGGGCGACCTGCTTGTCGTCAACGACACCGCCGTGGTTCCCGCGCGGCTGTTCGGCTCAAAGCCGGGCGGCGGCAAGGTCGAGATGCTGCTGGAGCGCATGCTCGACCGCCGCCGGGCGCTGGCGCAACTGCGCGCCAGCCGCGCTCCGCGCGAGGGACAGGAACTGATCTTCGAGGGCGGCGCCAGGGCGCGGGTTGCCGAACGCAGAGACGCCTTCTTTGTGCTTGAATTCGATTGCGAGCTTCGCGCGCATCTGATCCGTCACGGCCACGTGCCGCTGCCTCCCTATATTCGCCGCCCGGACACGCCCGGCGACCGAACCGCCTACCAGACCGTGTTTGCCCGCCGTTCCGGCGCCGTGGCGGCGCCCACGGCAGGGCTGCACTTTGACGCGGACCTGCTCGCGGACTTGCGCCGTGGGGGTGTGGAAGTGGCGCATATCACGCTGCATGTGGGCGCCGGCACGTTCAAGCCGGTGAGCGCCGAGCAACTCCGGCGCGCGGAACTGCACTCCGAGTTCATGCAGGTATCCGAGGAAGTTTGCGGCCGCATCGAGGACTGCCGCCGCAGGGGAGGACGGGTGTGCGCGGTGGGCACCACCGTGACCCGGGCGCTGGAGAGCGCCGCGCGCGGCGGCGAGTTGCGGCCGCTTACGGGCGAGACGCGGCTTTTCATCCTGCCCGGCTTCCGTTTTCGCGTGGTCGATCGTCTGGTCACGAATTTTCATCTTCCGAAATCTTCGCTGCTGATGCTGGTGTGCGCCTATGCGGGCCGGGAGCGCGTTCTTCAAGCGTATGAGCACGCCGTCCAGGAGCGCTACCGGCTGTTCAGCTACGGCGACGCGATGCTGCTGGACCGCCGCTGCGGGGAGCCGGCGTGAAGTTCCCGGGCCTTCGCCGCGGAGAGTCGGCGTGAAGCTCCTGGGCTGCGGCCGCGGGGAGCCGGCGTGAAGTTCTCGGTAAGCGCAAGCTGCGGTTTGGCGCGCCGGGGGCAGCTTGCGTTGCCGCGCGGCACGGTGAACACGCCCGCCTTCATGCCGGTGGGCACCTACGGCGCGGTTCGCGCGCTGTCCGCTGAAGACCTGCAGGACCTGGGCGCCGAGATCATCCTCGCCAACGCCTTTCACCTGATGTTGCGCCCGGGCGAGGAACTGGTGAAAGAGCTGGGCGGTTTGCATGCCTTCGGACGCTGGCAGGGTCCCATACTTACCGATTCCGGCGGCTTTCAGGCGTTCAGTCTGGCCAGCGGCAAGGGCAAGGGGGTCAGCGAGCAGGGGCTGGAGCTGCGCTCGCCCATCGACGGCTCGCTGGTTCGCCTGGACCCGGAAACCTGCATGCGCGTGCAGGCCAGCCTGGGCAGCAACGTTCACATGGTGCTCGACGAGTGCACGCCGTACCCGGTGGACCGCGCCGAGGCCCGCGCGTCCATGCTGCGGTCCATGCGCTGGGCGAAGCGCTGCCAGGAGGCTTTTGATTCGAGCAGCGAAACGGCAGTCGTCTTCGGCATTGTGCAAGGCGGCATGTACCACGGTCTGAGGCGGGAATCGCTGGAACAGCTTAAGGAGCTGGATTTTCCCGGACTGGCGATCGGCGGCCTGTCGGTGGGCGAGAGCGCCGAACTGCGGACCGCCGTGCTCGAGGAGTTATGTCCGCGCATGCCGGTGAGCAAGCCGCGTTACCTGATGGGCGTGGGCAAGCCGGAAGACATCTTGGCGGCGGTGCGCCTGGGCGTGGACATGTTCGATTGCGTCATGCCCACCCGCAACGCCCGCAACGGGCAGTTGTTTACCCGCGCTGGCCCGCTGCGCATCCGCAACAGGCGGTATCGCAACGACCCGCAGCCCATCGACCCGGGTTGCGAGTGCTTCACTTGCAGGAACTACAGCCGCGCCTATTTGCGGCACCTGGACGCTTGCGGAGAAACACTGGGTTTGCGCCTGAACACCTTGCACAACCTGCACTTCTATCTGGAACTGATGCGCCGGCTGCGGACAGCGATCGAGCGCCAAACGCTGGATCGCTTCCAGCCCTATCCGCTCTGATGCGGCAGTGCCAGCGGCAGTGCGAGCTTGACATGGCGTCAGGCAGACAGCCCGTCCTCTGTGCGATAATTGCCGCTCGGACCTGAGCCACAAACGGACCTTCTCGTTATGCTTCTCGACATTCTGATTTCCCCCGCATGGGCCCAGCAGGGAGGCGAGAGCCCCAGCATGCTGCCGATGATCTTCACCATGGTGCTGATCTTTGCGGTCATGTATTTCATGGTGATTCGCCCGCAAAGCAAGCGCAACAAGCAGCACCGCGAGCTGGTGGCCGGACTTGCGGAGGGCGACGAAGTGCTGGCTACCGGCGGAATGGTGGGCAGGATTACCGGGGTGGCGGAGCAGTTCGTGACCCTGGAGGTAGCCCGGGACGTGCAGGTGAAGGTGCAGCGGCAAAGCGTCAGCGCGGTGCTGCCCAAAGACACGATCAAGAACATCTGAGCCGCATGCCCGGCGCGTTGCAGCGCGCTTTCGAATGAATCGTTATCCACTCTGGAAGAACCTCCTCGTACTGATCGCCGTGGCAGGCGGCGGGCTGATTGCCCTGCCGAACATCTACGGCGACGATCCGGCGGTGCTGATCTCCCGGGAGGACGGGCGCCAAATCACCGAGGTGGAAGCCGATGGGCTGCGGCGCTCGCTGTCGGTTGCAGGCATCGAAACCATCGGGGTGGAGCAAGGCGAAAACGCCCTTCTGATCCGGTTCGATTCCGTGGACAGGCAACTCAGCGCGAGCGACTTCCTGCGCGAGGAATTGGATCCCGGGTATGTGCTCGCTCTGACGCTGCTGCCCCGAACGCCGCAGTGGCTTGCGGCGCTGGGCCTCAAGCCGATGAGCCTGGGACTTGATCTCCGCGGCGGCGTGCATTTCCTTTTCGAGGTGGATACCGCACATGCGGTGCGTCAGCGCGTTGCAGGCTACGCGGAGGATTTCAGCCGGCGCCTGCGCGACGAGGGAATCCGGCGCACCGTGCGGGCCATGGATGGCCGCGTCCGCGTGGAGCTGCGCAGCGCGGAGGACCTGGAGCGGGCGGACGACTTGCTCACCGAACTGGAACCGGAACTGGAGTTCGATTCCGGTCTTGACGGCGAAGCTGCCTGGATAACGGCCACCTTGAGCGCCGCGCGGCTGCGTGAATTGCGCGACAACGCCATTACCCAGAACATCACGGTCATGCGCAACCGCGTAAACGAGTTGGGGGTGGCGGAGCCGCTGGTGCAGCGCCAGGGCCTGGAGCGCATCGTGGTGCAGCTTCCCGGCGTGCAGGACCCCGCCCAGGCATCGCGCGTTCTCGGTTCCACCGCCACCGTGGAGTTTCGCCTGGTTTGCTACGACGAGAACCAGTTCGAGGCGGCGCGGATCGGCCGCGCGCCGATCGGGTGCGAGTTGTTCGAGAATGAAGAGGGCCAACCCGTGCTGCTGCGGCGCTCCGTGATTACCGGGGGCGGCCAGCTTGTGGATGCGCGGCAGGGTTTTTCCGAAGACGGTCAGCCGGCGGTTCATGTGGTGCTTTCCGGGCGCGGCGCGGACGCCATGCTGGAAGCGACGCAGGAAAACCTGCAAAGGCCCATGGCGGTGGTTTTCATCGAACAGAAGCGGGAGCTGTCCGAAGACGGGGGAGAAACGACCACCCGCGAAGAGCGCACGGTCATCAGCGAGGCGACCATACGGGGCGTATTCTCAAGCCGCTTCCAGATAACCGGGCTGAACATCGTGGAGGCCCGCGATCTCTCGCTGCTCCTGCGGGCCGGCGCTCTTGAGGTTCCCGTTTTCAAGGTGGAGGAGCGGACGGTGGGACCGTCGCTGGGCCAGGACAACATCGATCAGGGCATGCGCGCCATCATTGCGGGGCTGCTGCTGGTGGTGCTGTTCATCAGCGTCTACTACCGCGTGTTCGGCATGATCGCCACCCTGGCGCTGGGCGCCAACATGGTGCTCATCGTGGCGCTGCTGTCGTTGCTGCAGGCGGCGCTCACCCTTCCGGGCATTGCCGGCATCGTGCTCACCGTGGGCATGGCGGTGGACGCCAATGTCCTGATCTTCGAGCGGATTCGCGAGGAGTTGCGTAACGGCAACTCTCCCCAGGCCAGTATCCGCGCGGGGTACGACAAGGCGCTGGTAACGATCGCCGACGCCAACATCACCACGCTGATCGCCGCGCTGGTGCTGTTTACCTTCGGCACCGGGCCGATCAAGGGCTTTGCGATAACGCTGTCGCTCGGCATCCTGATGTCGATGTTCACCGCGATCATCGGCACCCGGGCCGTGGTGAATCTGATTTACGGACGGCGGCGGCTGGGTCGCCTGGCGGTGTAGGAGACGATCATGGAACTGCTGCGTCTACGCCGGGAAATCGACTTTTTCAGCCGCCGTCAACTCGCCACCGTAGTGTCGCTGGCCCTCATCTTCGTGTCGATTGCGTCGTTTGCCGTTCGCGGACTGAACCTGGGCATCGACTTTACGGGCGGAGTCCTGCTGGAGGTCGGCTACGAGCAGGATGCCGATCTGGGGGCGATTCGTTCGCTTCTTGGAGGAGCGGGCTATGGCGACGCTCAGGTGCAGAATTTCGGCGCCGCGCGCGACGTTCTTATCCGGGTCTTCCCCAGGGAGGGCGTGGATGCGCGCGGCCAGGGCGAAGAGTTGCTGAACGTGCTGCGCAGCGGCGGCGAGCAGGTGGAGCTGCGGCGCGTCGAGTTCGTGGGTCCGCAGGTGGGCCAGGAACTGACGGAACGCGGCGGTCTGGCGGTGCTGTTCGCCCTGGTGATGATCCTGCTCTACGTGATGTTCCGGTTCCAGTGGAAATTCGCGGTCGGATCGGTGGCGGCGCTGGCCCACGACGTCATCATCATCCTCGGAATGTTTTCGGTATTTCAATTTCCTTTCGACCTCACCATCCTGGCCGCGGCGCTGGCCGTGATCGGTTACTCCCTGAACGACACCATCGTCGTGTTCGACAGGATTCGCGAGAATTTCCGCCGCATTCGCACGGGCGACGCGCAGGCCATCATGAACACCTCGGTCAATCAGATGCTGGGCCGGACCATCATTACCAGCCTGACCACATTGCTGGTTCTGGTGGCCTTGTTCGTGCTGGGCGGAGAGGCGCTGAGGGGCTTTTCTTCGGCGCTGATCCTTGGCGTGATCGTGGGAACCTACTCGTCCATCTACGTGGCGGGCAATACGGCGCTGGCGCTCAAGGTGGGAACCACGGACCTGCTGCCGCCGAAAAAGGAAACTGGCCAGGATGGCGCAGTCACTTGAACGAAAGGGCGGAGCCGCTTGGCAAGGTTGTGGCGCCGCCGTTTCGGAAGGTTGGCGGAGCTGCTTGGCAAGGTTGGCGCCGCCGCTTGAACGGCGAGAGTCGAACAGGGCGATAGGTGTGGAGATAACTTGAATAAGTTATCTAATAACAGAATCTTACTTCGTATTTCTCATAATTTCTTCAAATAGCTTTCTGAGTTCCGTATACACCTTGGGCGTGCCGGCCAGCACATGTCCCGTTTCCATGCAGTCGGTATCTGGCTGGAGCCCGGAGATCCAGCCGCCCGCTTCCTCGATGAGCAGCGCCCCGGCGGCGATGTCCCAGGGCTTGAGCCCGAATTCCCAGAAGCCGTCCAGGCGGCCCGCCGCCACGTAGGCCAGGTCCAGGGCCGCGGCGCCCGGCCGGCGCACTCCCGAGGTGCGCCGCATGATCTGGCGCAGCATGCGCATGTACACATCCACCCATTGCAGGTTGCGGCGATAGGGAAAGCCGGTTCCGATCAGGCTGCCGGCCAGTGTCTGCTGGCTGCTCACTCGAATGCGCCGCTCATTCATACGCGCGCCGCCGCCGCGCGTGCAGGTGAACATTTCCTGCCGCAAGGGGTCGTAGATGACGCCGAGCTGCAACTCGTTCTTGCGCCGCAAGGCCACCGATACGCAGAAGATGGGAAAGCGGTGAATGTAGTTGGTTGTGCCGTCCAGCGGGTCGATGATCCACTCGAATTCGCTTTGGCCGCGGGCGCCGCCTTCCTCGCCCAGAAAAGCGTGGTCCGGGTATCCGCTGCGGATATGATCGACAATGATTCGTTCCGCCGCTTCGTCCACCTCCGTCACCAGCTCGTTGGGGCTTTTTCGCCGCACCGTCAGCGACTCGATGCGGTCGGCGTAGCGCAGGGCCATGTCGCCGGCCCGCCGGGCGGCGGAAGTAGCGGTGTTGAGCAAGGGCATCATGGCGGCGGCTTACCGAATCGGGCGTGACGGGCGGGTTTGAAACTGCCGGCCAGCACACCGGAAAATGGGCATCGGGTACGCGGGCGAATCGGGTGGATGCTGCGCGGGCGGATAAGGGAGCGCTAGGCCGGCGGCACAGCGGACGGCGCAGCAGACGGGGCGGAACCGGGCGGCCCGCAATCGGCGGAGGCGAGCCTCGAGAATTCCTCGTAGCGGTCCGTCTCCATCGCAAACTCCTCGAGGGTGTGTGGATGCCAGATGCTTCTCGGCAGCTGATCGAGGTCGCCGCCATACACATGCAGAGCAACCGAGGGCTGGTCCGCGCATTCGACTACGTGGATGGCGTTCCCGTCCATTCGGAATACCGAGCCGGGCTCAAGGATTTTTTCTCCGATTCGCTGGAGTCCGTGGACCCCGCAACGCCGGTAAAAAGTGTTTTTCTCCCGTCCGCTGAGTATCAGGATAGCTGCCCAGGTGGAATGATCGTGGGGCGGAGTGCGCAAGCCCTGTCCGAAGAAGATACGCATCATCGCAAGGTTGGGAGAGCGGTAGAAAATCTGCCGGTCGGGGGTGTTGTCCACGTCGGTGCAGCCGCAAAAGTCCAATGCTTCATTCACCTCTTCCAGGCGGCTGCACAACCCTTTCAGCATGCCGCGCACGGCGGCGCAGGGGTTGGGGTCCTGCGCGGCCCTTGCGCCCTGTTCAACGAGATCGAAAACGTGCAAGCGAGTTCCTCAGCAAAGGTGCCACCTAACCACCATATTGTAATGGGAACGACTGGGTATGCTAGTGTGCTCGGGACACGCTGCTTCGGACATACGGCTCCTGACCTGCCAGGGCGCACCTCCTTTGCACTGTCGGCAAGCCACCTTCGCCCAGCCTGAAGCCAATGCCTGATTCCGAGCCGATTTACATGGATTACGCGGCCACCACGCCGATCGATCCGCGCGTGGCTGCGCGCATGAGCGAATTGCTCGCCGGCGGACCGCACGGCAACCCGTCCTCGCGGCACGGGCCCGGGACGGCGGCAAAGCGCCTTGTTACCGAGGCCGCCGCGCAGGTTGCCGCGCTCGTCGGCCTGTCGGCGGAGGAGGTGGTCTTTACTTCAGGCGCGACGGAATCCGTAGGTCTGGCGATCATCGGCGCGGCCCGTTACCGCAGTGAGGACGGCCGCCATGTAATCACCAGCCTCAGCGAGCATCCTGCTGGCCTGAATTCCTGCCTCGCCTTGAAGCAGGAAGGTTTCGAGGTGACTTGCCTGGAACCGGACAAGCGGGGCCTGATTACCGCTTCGGCCTTGCGCTCGGCCCTTCGCAGCGACACCGTTCTGGTATCGCTGATGCACGTCAACAATGAAATCGGCGTGGTGCAGGACATCGCCGAATTCGCCGCGCTGTGCCGCGGCCATGGGGCCTGGCTGCATGTGGACGCCGCGCAGGGCGCTGGAAAGCGGCCGCTGGACATGAAGGCGCAAGGAATCGACCTGCTGTCGCTTACCGCCCACAAGATGTACGGCCCCAAGGGTGTTGGGGCCTTGTGCATCAACCGCCAGCGCGTTCCCCGTATCGAGCCTCTGTTGCATGGAGGCGGGCAGCAGCGGTCCTTGCGCCCCGGGACGCTGCCGACCCAGCAGATTGCCGGTCTGGGCCTGGCCTGCGAACTCGCGGCCGCGGAAATGCACGCCGAGAGCAAACGGGTCGGGGTTCTGCGCGAGCGCCTCTGGCGAGGGCTGGAGGCGACGGGCGGCGTGCTGTTGAACGGTGCCGGCGCCGAGCTGACGCCCGGAATCCTCAGCGTTAGCGTGGAGGGCGTGGAGTCCGGCAGCTTGGTCAATGCGCTGGATGGCGTCGCCCTGTCACTGGGGTCGGCCTGCTCGCGGGTCGAGGACGAGCCTTCGGCCGTGCTGAGATGTATCGGGCGTGCGCCGCTTCTGGCGGCCAGCACCCTGCGCTTCAGTATCGGACGGTTCAGTACGGAGCAGGAAATCGACACGGTTTGCGAGATATTTGGAAGGAAAGTTCCAGCATTGCGCGATCTTTCCGACGAACGGCCCGCGATACCCCGCACTTCGAGCTACGTTACCGTGGGCGAGGCCGGGAGCCGAAACGCCGGCGCCTGGGTGCGGCTGGAAGCGCGTTGGGAGGGAGACGCGGCAGTTGAAACGGCTTTTCGCGTATTCGGGCCGCCCATCCTGGAGCAAGCGGCTCGCAACGCGGCGCGCGCGCTGAAGTCGAAAGGCCGGGAGCTTGAAGTGGCGGATTGGTTGCGGCAGGTCAACGAATCTCTCCAGCCGCCCCCGGAAGCCCGGTCGGCGCTACTTTATACCCGCGATGCCTTGCAAGCCTGCCTTGGTGACGGAGATAATTGACCGGACAGTCAGTCGGGCAACACGAGGTAAATCCCATGGGCTTACGGCTTACGCCCCGCGCTGAGGCGAGAGTGCTGGAGTATCTGCGACGCCGCGGCAGTGGCGTGGGCTTGCGCGTGGGCGTTACGGAAACCGGCTGCTCCGGCTATTCGTACGTGCTGGATTACGCCGACGAGGTGGGCAGCGATGACGTGGTCTTGCGCCAGAACGAGTTGAACCTCATCGTAGCGCGCGAGTGCCTTCCGCTTCTGGACGGCACGGAAGTGGACTTTATTCAGAAGGAACTGAACGAGCAGTTCGTTTTCGCCAACCCCAACGCTACCGGCGAGTGCGGCTGCGGAGAGAGTTTTACCGTATGAGCGGGCGCACTTCATGAGCGGGCGCACTTCATGAGCGAGCGGACTTTGTCCATCATCAAGCCCGACGGCGTGGCTCAGGGTCTGATCGGCGAAATTTACAAGCGCTTCGAGGCATCCGGTCTGCGCGTCATCGGCGCCCGCATGGTCTTCCTCGACGAGCAGAAAGCCCGCGTGTTTTATCAGGTGCACCGCGAGCGGCCGTTTTACGACGACCTGGTGGCCTACATGACTTCAGGGCCGATCATGGTGCAGGTGCTGGAAGGCGAGAATGCGATTCAGCGCAATCGAGAGTTGATGGGCGCCACGGATCCGGCCCGGGCCGATCCCGGCACGGTGCGCGCGGACTACGGCGAGAGCATCGAACGCAATGTTGTGCATGGATCGGACGGTCCGGGCACCGCCAGGGAGGAAATCGAATTTTTCTTCCGGCCCGGCGAGCTGCATTCGCGCTAGAGCCTCGGCGGGGGGCCAGGACTCGATGCCGGATTCCACTTCCTTGCTCGGTTTGCCCAGAGGCGAGCTGGAGGACTGGTTCGTCTCGCGGGGCGAGGCGGCTTTCCGCGCCCGGCAGTTGATGCGGTGGCTCTATCACCGCGGCGAACTGGAGCCGCTGCGGATGACGGACATGACCTTTGCCTTGAGGGAATCGCTCAACGATGTGGCCGGGCTGGCGCTACCGCAAATCGTGCAGCGCCAGCGTTCCCGCGACGGCACCAGGAAGTGGCTTCTGGACGTGGGCGGCGGCCAGGTGATAGAGACCGTTTTCATACCCGAGCCCGGCCGCGGCTCGCTGTGTGTTTCCTCCCAGGTGGGCTGCGCGGTGAACTGCCCCTTCTGCGCCACCGGCCAGATGGGATTCAGCCGCAACCTCAGCGCCGCCGAAATCGTGGCGCAGACGCTGGTCGCCCGCCGCGAACTGGAGCCGGAAGGCCGTTCCATCACCAATATCGTGTTCATGGGCATGGGCGAGCCGCTGGCCAATTTCCGCCAGGTCGCCCGGGCCGCTTCGGTGTTTGTGGATCATCTGGGCCTGGGGCTCTCGCGGCGCCGCGTAACCTTGAGCACCAGCGGCATTACGCCGCGCATCCGGAAACTTGCGGAGGTTTCGCGCGTTTCCCTGGCGTTGTCGCTGCACGCGCCCGATGACAAGCTGCGCAACCGGCTGGTGCCGCTCAACAGGCGCTACCCGCTTGGCCCGCTGCTGGAAGCATGCTGGGACTACGCCCGGGCGACGCAAAGCCGCGAAGTGACCTTCGAGTACGTCATGCTGGACGGAGTGAACGACCAGCCGGGGCAGGCCAGGGCGCTGGCCAGCCTGCTTCGCGACCGGCCGGCCAAGCTCAACCTCATTCCGTACAACCCCGTCAGTGGGGTGCCGTTCCGGTGCTCGCCCCGTCCGGTTATCGACCGTTTTCGGCAGACGCTGCTGGACGCCGGCGTGATGACGATTACCCGCAAGACGCGCGGCGACGACATTGAAGCCGCCTGCGGGCAACTGCGGGGCACCGTGCTCAACGGCAGGAGCGTTCCGCAGCGCATGAGGGCAAGGGCGTGAAGGTCTTGCGGGCGCCGGCCATGGGCTTGCTCGCCTTGGGTCTGCTCGCCGCGGGCTGTCAGGCCGGCATGGCGAGAAATCCGCAGGCTTCCGCGCTGAACGTGGAACTCGGCGCGTCGTACCTGAATCAGGGCCGCCTGGAACTGGCGCGCGACAAGCTGATCCGGGCCACGCGGCAGGACCCGCGCTCGTCCGAAGCCCATCGAGTGCTGGGGATGGTTTACGAAAGCTTGGGGAATGCCCCGGGCGCCGAGGAACATTATCGGGAGGCCGTGCGGGTCGCGCCCCGGGACGTCGAGGCGCTCAACAGCCTGGGGGTGTTTCTGTGCCGGCAGTCCGGCCGCAGCGAAGTGCGCCAGGGGCTGACGCTGCTGCGGCGCGCGGCCGGCGAAGCAGCTCCCCGCAGGCGCGCGGCGGTGTATGCCAACAGCGGCGTTTGCGAGCTCCCCAGCAACGAGGCGAGGGCGGCGGAGTGGTTCCGCCGGGCACTGGAGCTGGACCCCGGGCAAGCCGAAGCGCGCGCGCTGCTTGAACGTCTTGAAATGCAGAATCAACCAGGAGATTTTTGAAATGACGGATAAAACCCCCACCGGCTCCTATGGAGAGCGGCTGCAATCCGCGCGCCGGGCCCAGATGATCACGGTGGAAGACGTGGCCCAGGAACTGAGACTCTCCATGCAGGCAGTGAGCGCCCTGGAGGCCGGGGAAATCGAGATTTTCGGGGCGCACGCGCACGTGGTGGGCCACTTGCGCTGCTACTGCAAGCTCCTGGACATCAACGCGGACGAATTGATGGCCGACTACCGCGGGAAATATCCGGACTGGGACCAGTTGCCGGCCAAGGTGGGATTGGTGCCGTCCAAGATTCAGCGCTGGGGAAACCTGAAATTCGTGGCCTGGATTCTGGGCGGTGCAGTGGTCCTCCTGATTGCCTACCAGATCTGGGGCAGCCTCGTTCTGAGCTGGTTCTCCGACTAGGGCCGGGTCACGGACCTGACGAGATTTCGCATCAGCGCGTGCCTGCAAGATCCATTCAATCGGTCCGTGGCGTCAGGGATTTGAAGCCGGACGAAGCTTCCGTATGGAGGCACGCCGAGGAGGTCGTTCGCGCAATCCTGGAGGGCGGGGGGTACCGGGAATTTCGTGTGCCCATCCTCGAACATACCGAGCTCTACCGGCGTTCGGTGGGCGAGCACAGCGACATCGTGCAAAAGGAGATGTACAACCTCGAGGGAAGCAAGGGTCAGACGCTGACCCTGCGGCCCGAGGCGACTGCCGGCATTGTGCGGGCAGCGCTTGAACACGGCTTCCACCGCGGCCGGCGGCGTTTCTGGTGCGCAGGCCCGATGTTTCGCAGGGAACGGCCGCAGCGAGGCCGCTTGCGCCAGTTTCACCAGTTTGACGCCGAAGCGATCGGTTACCCGGGGCCGGACATCGACGCGGAACTGATCGCCCTGGCCGCACGCATTTTCAGGGAACTGGGCGTGGATGGCCTGGTATTGGAAATCAACAGCCTCGGCGGCCCGGACTGCCGCCGGGCCTATCGGCAGAGCCTCAAGGACTATTTCCAGGACCACTTCGAGTCCCTGGACGCGGACAGCCGGCTGCGCCTGGACGCCAACCCGCTACGCATTCTCGACAGCCGCAATCCGGAATTGTCGGAGCTGATCGCGGGCGCGCCGGACATCGCCGAATTCCTGGAGCCGGAGTCCGCCGAGCACTTGTCGGCCCTGGAGTCCCTGCTGACTGCCGTCGGGGTGCCGTACCGGCGCAACCCCAGGCTGGTGCGGGGCCTGGACTATTATTCCAGGACGGTCTTCGAGTTCCTGACGGACCGGCTGGGGGCGCAGAATGCCGTTTGCGCCGGTGGACGCTATGACGGCCTGGTCGAGCAACTGGGTGGCCCGCCCACCCCCGCGGTCGGCTGGGCCATGGGCATCGAGCGTCTGATGGAGCTGGCGTCTGCTTCCGCGCCTCCCGGCCGAACCCGGGCCTACCTGGTGCTGCTTGGGGGTCTTGCGGTGCAGCAGGCCGGCCTGCGACTGGCGGAGAAATTACGCGATGAATGCGCCTTCCTGGACCTGGAAATGCACTGCGGAGGGGGTAAGGCGGGGGCCCAGATGCGTCATGCAAGCCGGTCCGGAGCGCGGTATGCGGTCATCATTGGCGAGCGGGAACTGGCTGCCGGCGCGGTCGCCCTGAAGGACCTGCGGCGTCAGGCCCAACAGGAGGACATTCCGCTGGACGCGCTCCCGCAGGTGCTTCAGGAGCGCGTTGCTCGTAGAATTCCGTCTCATGGATGATTTTCTAACGGATCAGCAGCAGGCGGCCCGGGTGCGGTCCTGGCTGCGGCAGTACGCGCCCGCGGCCGTAGCCGCGCTGGCAATCGGGACCGGCGGCTATTTCGGCTACACGCAGTGGCAGGCGCATGGCGAGCGGCAGTCCGCCGAGGCGTCCGAACTCTTCGAGGAACTGAGGACTATCCTCGACTCCAACAATCGCGAGTCCGCCGAGGAGGTTCGTGAGCGGCTGGTTTCCGACTTTCCGCGAAGCGGCTACGCGGACCACGCGCGCCTTCTGATGGCCAAGGAGTACATCGATACCACCCGGCCCGCCCTGGCAGCGGAGGAACTGAGCGCAGTCGTCGCGAGCACCTCCGACAGTGACTTGCGACAACTGGCCCGATTGCGTCTGGCGCGCGTATACCTGTACATGGACCGCCCGGAAGAAGGGTTGGAAGCGCTGGACGCGGAGATCCCTTCCGAGTCCTGGCAGCAGCTTACCGAGGATATGCGTGGCGACCTGTACCGGGCGCTGGGTCGCGTGGATGAAGCGCAAGCGGCGTACGAAGCGGCACTGGAACGCCCGGGACAGGTGGACGCCGACTGGATTCGCATGAAAGTGAATTACCTCGCCAGTATGCAGGCCGGACAAACGGACGCGGAAGACGCTGCCTCGGTGGAACAGCAATGACGCGGGTTCGAAGCGTGAGGGCGGCCGCGGATGGGGCGCGGATAGCGATGGCGCTTGCTGTCGCGATTGCCACGGCCTCACTGACGGGCTGCGGGATTTTTGGCGGGGACGACGACAAGGATGCCCGTCAACCGCGCGAACTGGCGGGGTTCGCCGAGCAGCTCCGGCTCAGGCGGGCCTGGTCCGCCAGGGTGGGGGACGGCGGCGGGGAACTGCGTCTGGCGCTGCGCATCGACGGGGACGGTTCGCGGGTTTACGCGGCCGCCACCAACGGCTCCGTTCAGGCGTACGAGGCGGAAAACGGCAGGCGGCGGTGGACGCAGGATACGAACCTGAGGCTCTCTACCGGTCCGGCGGTTGGCGGCGGCTACCTGGCTGTGGCCTCTTCGGGCGGCTGGGTCGTGGTGCTTGACGCGGCGACGGGCGCGGAGGAATGGCGCAGCTATGTGCAGGGCGAGGTGCTGGCGGCGCCGGCCATCGGAGGCGGCCGCTTGTTCGTGCGCACGGTGCATGGCTTTCTGTACGCCTTCAGTCTGGAGACCGGCCAGGAACTCTGGTCCGTTTCGCAGAACATGCCCAGGCTCAGCCTGCGCGGCACTTCGGCGCCCGTGGTGCAGGCCCAACTGGTCATTTGCGGTTTCGACAATGGCCGCCTCACCGCCTATCAGCAGTCCGATGGGACCCGAGCCTGGGACCTGCCCCTGGCGGCAGCGACGGGGCGCAATGAACTGGAGCGGCTGGTGGACCTGAATGGCGAAGTCCAGGTGGTAGGGAATGACCTGTACGTGGCCGGCTACAACGGCCTTTTGGCATCGGTCGCCGCGGAGTCGGGGGAATTGCTGTGGTCGCGCGAATTCTCCGGCTACAACGGCCTGGTGGTGGATGCCAACAACGTGTATTCCGTCAGCGAAGACGGCCGGGTCAGCGCTCATGCCCGAACCGGTGGCACTCCGCTATGGTCGGAGGACCTGCTGGAATACCGGGACCTGTCGCGCCCCGCCTTGTTCGCGGCCCACCTGATGGTTGGCGACCTGGACGGTTACCTGCACGGCTTCAACGTGTTCAGCGGCAAACTGGAGTCGCGCACGCGCGCCGGCGGCGGCAGGATTGCAGCGCAGCCGCTCGTGATGGGCGAGATGCTCTACGTGCTGACGGTGGCGGGCGATCTGACCGCCTGGCGCGCCGCCGGCTCGAACGCCTCCTGACCGGCACGCATCCCCTGATCGGCGCGTATCTTCTGACCGGCCCGCATTCCCTCACCGGCCCGCATCTCCTGACCGGCGCACATGAGGACGATCCGCCATGCTCCCGGTAGTGGCCCTTGCAGGGCGTCCCAATGTTGGCAAATCGACGCTGTTCAACAGGCTGGCCGGTAAACGCGAGGCTCTGGTCGCCGATTATCCCGGGCTGACCCGCGACCGCCGCCACAGCCTGGTCCGTCTGGCCGGTCGCCACGCCATACTGGTGGATACGCCGGGCGTGGGGCAGGGCGGCGAATGGGGCGAGACGTTGCAGGCCCAGTTCGACCGGGCGCTGGACGAAAGCGACGTGGCGGTGCTGCTCACCGATGCGCGCGAAGGCTTGTGCGCCGCTGACGAGACGGCCGCGAGCAGGATTCGGGAGTCGGGCACTCCGGTGGTGCTGGCGGTCAACAAGTGCGAAGGCCAGGCACCGGACATCAGCGTGGCGGAATTTCACGCGCTGGGGATTGCCGACCCGCTGGCGATATCCGCGTTGCGCGGGGATGGGGTGAAGGTGCTTGCCGAACGTCTGGCCCGCGCGGCGCCCGAGTCGGCCGGAATCGAGTCTCCCGGGACCGGACGAACCCGAATCGCCATCATTGGCCGCCCCAACGTGGGGAAGTCTACCCTGGTTAACCGCTACCTGGGCGAAGAGCGAATGCTGGTGCGCGACGAAGCCGGAACGACCCGGGACAGCATCGCGCTGGATTTCGCTCACGCCGGGCAGCCCTGCACCCTGGTCGATACGGCGGGCATACGACGCCGCACTCGCGTGGCGCCCGGACCGGAACGGCTTTCGGTGACCCAGGCCCTTCAGGCCATCGAACAGGCGGACGCGGTGATTTTTCTGCTGGACGCCCGCGAAGGCGCCACCGAGCAGGACCTCAGGCTGATTGCCCTGGCGTTGGACCGCGGCCGGGCCATGGTGATCGGCGTGAATCAATGGGACCGGGTCCCGCGCGCCGGGCATGCGCGCGTCAACGCGGAGTTGGACCGGCAATTGAACTTTCTGGATTTTGTCGACTTGCATCGCGTATCGGCGCTGCGCGGATGGCGAGTGGACCGCCTGCTGGATAGCGCGCTTTGCGGGGTGGACGCGGCGGCGCGCGATCTGCCCACCGGCCGGTTGAACGCCGTATTGCGCGAAGCGATACGGGAGCACGCCACGCCTCGGCGCGGCGGGCGCAGGATACGGCTGAATTATGCGCATCAGGGAGGCAAGCGCCCGCCGCTGGTGGTGGTGCATGGCCGCCAGACAAAGCACCTTCCGGCGGACTTTCGCCGCTTTCTGGCACGGCGGATCCGCCGGTATTTCGGCCTGCGCGGCACTCCGCTTCGCATTGAATTGCGGAGCGCCCCGAATCCGTACGTGAAAACCTCGCCCTGAGTTCTGCTGCTGGCGCGAGTAGCCCGTATATTTCCGGCGGTCGAGTGGCTTCCCCCTCCTCTCACAGGGGACGCATGAACCCGTCCATGGGGCTCGGCAACGGCATCCTGCCGTTGCCGCCCCTGTGAGAGGAGGGGGAAGCCACTCGACCGCCGGAAATATACGGGCTATTCGGGTTTTTTCGCCAGGCGGCAGGGTGACGATGTGTGCGTGGCTGTCTACCTCAGGAAATATCGGAGCTACTCAGGCTTCTCGGTTCCTGTGATGCGGGCGAGAAGCGTGCCGCGGGCGAGCCGGGCGGAAATGTTGCTTCCTTTCGCGGCTTGCGCTGCATTGGTAAGAATGGTTCCGTCGTCTCCGGTCACGATGGCATAGCCGCGGTCCAGGGTATTTTGGGGACCCAGGCCGCGCAGTGCGGAGTGGGCGACTTTGAGGCGCTGCGAGGCGTTTTCGAGTGGTCTGCGCGCTGCTGTAGCCAGGCGCGGGGCAAGCCATTCCAGTTGCCTGCGCAGCGTTCCGGCCATGGCTCTGGGCGAGCTTGCGATCAGGCGTCCGCTCAAGGCGGCCAGCGTCTGCGCGTCAGGCCGCGACAGCCGCACGGCGGAGGTGCGAAGGCGCTCATGCAATTCGTCCAGGCGCTGGCCGCACTGCATCAGCCGGGCGGGAGGACCGGCGCGGTCCAGGCGGCCACGCAGTTGCCCCAGCGACTGTTCGTTTCGGGACAGGCAGGAAATGATCGCCTGCCGGATGCTGTCTTCCGCCCGTTCCGCCCTGCGCAGCCAGTCGCCGGCCTCCGGCGTGGCGATTTCCGCCGCCTGGGACGGGGTCGCCGCCCTTCGGTCGGCAACGAAGTCCGCGATCGTGTAGTCGGTTTCGTGCCCCACGCCGCTGATCAGGGGCAGCGGGAAGGCGGCGATGAAACGGGCCAGGCGCTCGCCGTTGAATGTTGCCAGGTCCTCCAGGTCGCCGCCTCCTCGGGCCAGTATGACCAGATCGCAAGCTCCGTGCTCGATCACGGCCCGCAGCGCCGCCACGACCTGGTCCGCCGCGCGGGCGCCCTGCACCTGGGTGTGATACAGCACCACCGGAAGCGCCGGGAAGCGATTGCGCAACACCGTAACCACGTCGCGCGCCGCGGCGCTCTCCCGGGAACTGACCAACCCTACGCAGCCGGGCAGTCGGGGGATGGGGCGCTTGCGCTCTTCATCGAACAAGCCTTCGTCCTTGAGCTTGCGCTTCAGCGCCTCAAACTGCTTCAGGAGCTTGCCGACGCCGGTTTCGCGCATGTCCGACACAATCAGCTGGTAGCTACTGCGGGGCGTGTAGGCCTGCACCTGCCCGCGGGCGATGACCCGCTGCCCGTCCGCCGGCGCGAACTTGAGGCGCCGGTTCGCCGTGGCGAACATGGCGCATTGGATCAGCGCCTCTTCATCCTTCAGCTTGAAATACATGTGGCGGCCGCGGTAGTGACTGAAATCGGCAATTTCTCCCTCAACCTGGACTGCCGCAAATTCATCGCGCAGCCGCGCCGCAATGAGCTGCACCAACTGGCCCACTTGCAGCAACGGCGCGTCTTGCGCCGGTTCTCCGGGCGTGAGGTTTACCACTTCGCCACGCATTTGTAAGATGATAGCTTGCCGTGCGCGATGGGTTCGATCCATGCGAATCATTCAGGAAGCCCTGACCTTCGACGATGTCCTTCTGGCCCCGGATTACTCGGAGGTCCTGCCCAGGGAAGTGAGTCTGGCCACATCGGCGGCGCGCGGCCTGAAACTCAATATTCCGGTGCTTTCCGCGGCCATGGACACGGTTACGGAGTCGGCTCTGGCCATTGCCCTGGCCCAGGAGGGCGGACTGGGCGTCATTCACAAGAACATGACGCCGGAAAGTCAGGCTCGTCACGTGTCCGCGGTAAAGAAATACGCCTCGGGCGTTGTGTCCGATCCGATTACCGTCAGCCCGGACAAGAGCGTGCGCGAGGTGCTGGAAATCACCCGCCGCAACAACATTTCCGGCCTGCCGGTGGTGGAGAAAGGGCGCCTGCTGGGCATCGTCACCAACCGGGACCTGCGCTTCGAGACTCGCCTCGAGCGTCCGGTGCGCGAAGTGATGACTCCCGAACAGCGGCTGGTGACGGTGCAGGAGAGTCCTGGCGAGGAGGAGGTTCTCACGCTGCTCCACAAACACCGGATCGAGAAGGTGCTGGTGGTGGACGAGAACTTTCAGCTCAAGGGCCTGATCACCGCCAAGGACTTCCAGAAAGCCAGCGATTTCCCGCTCGCCTGCAAGGATCACCGGGGCGCGCTGCGCGTGGGGGCCGCGGTGGGTGCCGGCGCCGACACGGAACAGCGGGCTGCCCTGCTCAGCGAAGCAGGCGTTGACGTGCTGGTGGTGGATACGGCGCACGGCCACAGCCGCGGCGTAATCGAGCGGGTCGCGTGGCTGCGCAAGAACTATCCGGATATGCGGCTGATCGCAGGCAATGTCATCAGCGGCGAGGGCGCCGAAGCGCTGATCAAGGCCGGCGTGGACGGCGTGAAGGTAGGCGTTGGGCCCGGCTCGATCTGCACCACGCGCATCGTGGCCGGCGTGGGGGTGCCCCAGATCACGGCCGTGGCCGAGGTGTCGGCCGCTGCCGCCCGGCACGGAGTTCCGGTAATCGCCGACGGCGGCGTGCGCTACTCCGGCGACCTCGCCAAGGCGATCGCCGCGGGCGGGCACTGCGCGATGATCGGGAGCCTGTTCGCCGGAACAGAGGAAGCGCCCGGCGAAATCGAGTTGTACCAGGGCCGCTCCTACAAGTCGTACCGGGGCATGGGTTCGCTGGGCGCCATGTCGCAGCAATACGGATCGTCCGACCGCTACCAGCAGGACTCCACCGAGCAGCTCGAAAAGCTCGTCCCCGAAGGCGTCGAGGGGCGAGTGCCTTACAAGGGCAGCCTGGTGACCATCGTGCAGCAGTTGACCGGAGGCTTGCGGGCGGCGATGGGATATACCGGCTGCGCTTCCGTCGAGGAGTTGCGCACCCGGGCGAAATTCGTCCGCATCACCACGGCGGGTATTAGGGAGAGCCATGTTCACGACGTGGCGATCACCAAGGAGGCCCCCAACTACCGGGGTCGCGCGTGACCCAGGGACGAGTCCTGATCCTTGATTTCGGGTCGCAAACGACGCAGCTGATCGCCCGCCGCATCCGCGAGACGGGTGTGTATTGCGAAATACTGCCCTGGGACATCGGCGACGAGGCGGTCCGTGCATTCGCACCGGGCGGGATTGTGCTCTCCGGAGGACCGCAGTCGGTGACCGGCGGGCGGACACCACGCGCCCCGCAGAGCGTGTTCGAACTCGGCAAGCCGGTGCTGGGCATCTGCTACGGCATGCAGGCCATCGCCCACCAGCTCGGTGGCAGCGTGGCGCGGGCCGGCCGCGCCGAGTTCGGGCCGGCGGATGTGCGCGTGCTGACGGACAACCCCCTGCTTTCGGGACTTTCGGAAGACCCGCTGCCCGTGTGGATGAGCCACGGTGATCAGGTCGACGCGCTGCCGCAGGGGTTCGAGCGCATCGGCGAGAGCGACAACGCGCCGTTCGCTGCAATCGCGGATCAGGGTCGCGGGCTGTTCGGCGTACAGTTCCATCCCGAGGTCACACATACGCGCCACGGCCAGAGCATGATCGACCGTTTCGTGCATGAGATCTGCGGGCTGGGCAGGGAATGGGCGCCGGCCGCCATCGCCGAGAGCGCAATTGCGCAGATTCGCGACCAGGCGCCTCGGGGCGATGTGCTGCTGGCCCTGTCCGGAGGCGTCGATTCCTCGGTGCTTTCGGTCCTGCTGCAGCGGGCGGTCGGCGAACGGCTGCACTGCGTGATGGTGGACCACGGCCTGCTGCGCCTGAACGAAGCGGAGCAGGTGGTGGAGGCCCTGGGACGGGCGGGCGTCCAGGTGACCGTAGTGGATGCTCGCGAGCGCATGTTTGCCGCGCTTTCGGGTCTGGCCGACCCGGAGGACAAGCGCAAGGCCATCGGACGCTGTTTCATCGAAGTGTTCGAGGAGGAGGCGGTGCGCATACCCGGCGTCGAATGGCTTGCCCAGGGGACCATTTACCCCGATGTCATCGAGTCCGCCGCCGCCCACACTGGCAAGGCTCACTTGATCAAGTCGCATCACAATGTGGGGGGTCTGCCCGAGAGGATGAAACTCAAGCTGCTGGAGCCGCTGCGCCTGCTGTTCAAGGACGAGGTGCGCAAGGTTGGGCTGGAACTGGGCCTGCCCGCGGAACTGGTCGGGCGGCATCCTTTCCCCGGACCCGGTCTGGCGGTGCGAGTCCTGGGCGAGGTGGATGCCGGGGCTGTTGAACAATTACGGCTGGCGGATGACATTTTCGTTTCGGAGTTGCGCGCCGCCCACTGGTACGACCGGGTTGCTCAGGCGTTCGCGGTATTCCTGCCGTGCCGCAGCGTCGCTGTGAAGGGCGATGGGCGCCGCTACGAGCCGGTGATCGCGCTGCGCTGCGTCAACACCTCGGATTTCATGACCGCCGGACCCAGCCGCCTGCCCATGGAACTGCTGGAACGGGTTGCGGGACGGATTGTGAACGAGGTTCCCGGCATCTCGCGCGTCACCTACGACATTTCGTCCAAACCGCCAGCCACGATCGAGTGGGAGTGAAGGCTCAAGGGTTGCCGGCGCCGCAGGAGCCGTGGATGCGGCGGGCACTGGAACTCGCCCGCAAGGCCGCGGATGCCGGAGAGGTCCCGGTGGGCGCCGTGGTGGTCCGGGACGGCCGCATCCTGGGGGAGGGCAGCAATTCCATGATCGCCGCCGGTGACCCCACCGCGCATGCGGAAATGGTAGCCCTTCGCGCGTCGTGCAAGGCGCTCGGAAACTACCGGCTGCCGGGAGCGGAACTTTACGTGACCCTGGAGCCTTGCGCCATGTGCGCCGGCGCGTTGGTACTGGCGCGCGTGGCGCGAGTTGTATATGCCGCCGCCGATCCCAGGTCAGGCGCCGCCGGCAGCGTGTTCAACGTGCTGCAGAACCCCGCCCTGAATCACCGCTGCGACGTGGATTCGGGTCTGCTCGCCAACGAATCCGCCGCGTTGCTGCGCGCGTTCTTCCGCGAGCGCCGCGCCTAACAGCGCGTGGTGAGTCCCGCTTCGGCCGCTGTGATGCGACAATATGAGCGGGCCTCGCCACTAGCGGGTGATCCCTCGCTCGGATGAACGGCAACGACTACGCCATTTCCTGTCGCGGGCTGACGCGGCGTTTCGGAACGGTTACCGCGGTGAACGATCTGAACCTGGATGTGCCGCGCGGGCGCATTTACCGTGCTGGAGAACCTGCGCTTCGTAGCGCGCGTATTCGACCTCGGACGCCGGTGCACGAAGGAGCGTATCGAAGCCAACAGCGTCCTGTATCAACTGGATGGCCTGCATTCCCGCCTGGCCGGAACCTTGAGCGGAGGGCAGAAGCAGCGGCTGGCGCTTGCCAGCGTTACCTTGCACGAACCTCAGTTGTTGCTTCTCGACGAACCTACCAGCGCGGTCGATCCACAGAGCCGCAGGGATTTCTGGGACCGCCTGTTCGAGCTCGCGGATCAGGGCGTGACGATACTCGTGTCCACGCACTTCATGGACGAAGCGGAACGCTGTCACCGCCTTACTTTCCTGGACCACGGCAGGATGGTGCGGGAAGGCCCGCCGCGGGGGCTGATGGATCAACTGGAGGCGCGCACGGTGGAGATTTCCACGGAAACGCCTCGGCGGATCCGCGCGTTGCTGGAGATGCAGAACTGGGTGCGCGCCGTCACGCAGCTCGGCAACCGGCTGCGCGTAATGTTGCTGCCTGAAATCGAGGCGCCGGCAGATCGGGTTCGCGCGCTCCTGGCCCAGGGTGAATTGGAAGCCACCGTGCGCAAGACCGAGGCCACGCTGGAGGACGTGTTCGTGGCCGCCACCGGTTTCGGCGAGCGCCTGCGCGGCTGAACAGTTGAACGCTGCCTGCGCGGCCGGACGCTTCGCCGCAGCCGGACGCTTCGCCGCAGCCGGACGCTGCCCCCGCGGCTGAACCCGCCACCGCAATTGTAAAATGGAGAGCCTTGCATCCTTGGGAGATGCTCCGATGCGAAAGTGCGTCCTTTTCACCGCTCTTCTGGTATGCGCCTGCGGGCAGGAAGGCGAGGTGGACTCCACGGAAACTCTGCCGGCGGAGAACCCCGGCGGGCTCGGCGAAATGAACTTCCCGGAACTTCAGCCAGCGGAAATCCCTGGCGCCCCCCGGTTGGGAGAACCCTTTCTGGTGATGGCGGGCGACCAACCGGTGCTTACCGAGAAACACGGTCTGGCGGCGCCAGCGTTGTGGGATTGGGACGGAGACGGGCGGCGCGACCTGCTGGTGGGGGAGTTCGAAACCTATACCGAGGACTATCCCATGGGCGCGGCCGGCTCCACGATTCGCGTGTATCGGAACGTGGGCACGGACGCCGCGCCGGAATTCTCCTCGGAGTTTGACTGGGCGCGCGATACCGAGGGCACGATCATGGAAGTGTCGCAATGGTGCTGCATCGGTTTCACGCCACAGTTCTTCGATCTGGATGCGGACGGCCACAAGGACATGATTACCGGCCAGTATCACCCCGGCGAGGTCACCTGGTTCCGGGGCAGCGCCGAGGGCTTCCTGCCGGGCGAGAAACTGCCGCAGGAAGGCGACCCGTCTGCGAACGGCAACGCGATGTTCGGCTATGTGGGCGATGAGATCGGCTCATTCGACTATTGGGTGTACACCTCGGCCACCTTCGGCGACCTGGACGATGACGGCGACTACGACCTGATCGTGGGCGGCAGCGCAGGCTTGCGGATGAGCGAGAACATCGGCGGTCCCGAGAATCCGAGCTTCGCCCGCCGCAAGCTGTTGCTGGATATTCACGGGCAGCCGCTGCAAACCCGGGTTCTCACCGCCGGGGAGTTGCAGGCGTTGGAGTCTATGGCCGAGATTGCGGCCGAGGCTGCCGAGGGCGCGTTGATCAAACCGCCTCCCGCCGGGGACATCAAGAGCAATCCCACGGCGGCGGATTGGGATCAGGATGGCGTACTGGATCTGCTGGTCACGGACAGCTATACGCGGCCCAACAGCCGCGCTGTTTCATTCTTTCGCGGAGTAAAGACGCCTGACGGACACCGCTTCGAGCCGGGCGTTGACCTGTTGCCGGCCCGGGATGGCGCCAAGGCCCTGCCGGGCAGCGGCGCGCGCGTGTATGTGGATGACTGGAATCTGGACGGCGTCAACGACCTCATCATCGGCGCCAGCGTGGCCACGGTGAACGGCGGCGAGTTCAGCAACGAGTTGTCCTGGGAATGGGAGAGCGTGAACGAAGTGGAAAGCGCTGGCAAGGACCCGGAACGCTATCCGCCGCGCGAGCGCCCCACGGTGGAATCCCTGCGCCAGATGTATACGGAACTCGCCGCCGAGAAGCGTGCCGAGGGGAGAGAAATCACCGTGCTCAGCGACGCCGAACTGGAGGAGCAGGTTGTGTGGCAGCAGCAATTCTGGGACAAGGAGATCGGCAGGCTGTACGAGGAAGGCAAGGAGCACTGGCTGACCATGCGCCATCAGGGGCGCGTGTATGTGATGCTGGGAGAAGCCCCGCAGCCGGATGCCCCGGCGCTTGCCGACGAGAGTTCCGAGGGCAGCGCGGATGCTGGCGAGGCTGCGTTCGCATCGGTGGACCGGGCGGCCCGGGCGGACTCGGCGGCCCTGGCGGAATGGGCGGAATCGGGCGCCAACGATGCCTCAGCATCTTCCCCGGTGTCGATTCGCGTTACTTCCCCGGTTGTGCTTCGGCGCGGCTCCGCAGCCGAGATCGGCGTGCAACTGGACATGCAGGATGGCTGGTATGTGTACGCTCCCACCGTCCGCAACGAGGGGCAGGGCATGAAGGAAACGCAGGTGCACGTTGAATTTCCCGACGGGCTGCGCTCCGCAGGCGCGATGCAGGAGCCGGCATACGGATTCAAAGGGTCCTACGACATCTATTCCGGCAAGGAAGTGACCTGGCGGCAACCCTTCGAGGCGAGCATGGATCTGCCGCCCGGCGAATACACGGCGCTGAGCAAGGTCACCTATCAGACCTGCAACGACGACATCTGCCTGCTGCCCCGCACCGAACGCATCCCGGTTGTAGTGCACCTGCAATAAGGCTTTCGCCACGCATGCCGGGCGAGCTCATTTCTCCCCGTGCGCCTATATCCAGTGCTTGACGCCTGTGCCGTGGACGCCTTGCAGGAGTTGGCGCGCAACGCCGTCATGCATCGCGCCTGTCAGGCATTGGTCTGGCCCGTGTTCGCCAGATGCAGTACGAGACCACCGTGCTCTGTCTGCGATAGCGCATTTGCGAAGCGGCGGTCGGCGGTGATCAGGCGAGAACCCAGACGCTGCGCCAAGGCGAGGTACATGCAGTCATAGACGGGTCGGTCGCACGTCAGGGCGAGCCGAATCGCATCCGCGCAAACGGTTTCATCCGAATGCCACCGCACGGGCATGTCCGGCACAGTGGCGACCAATGCGCCGGCGCGCCCTCGTTCCACTTCCCCGAGGCGCGCCTTGCGCCACACAGCGTTAGCAACTTCGGAGGCAAGCAACCGCGGAGCATGCAACTCCTGGCCAGATGCCACCAGCCGTTGCGCAGCATCCGACTCCTCCTCGGCGACCAGCCATTTGACTGCGACGCTGGCATCCACGACGAGGCTCATGATCGATCAGTGGTCGTGGCGCCGGTCTGCTCGAATGAGTGCCTCGGAGGGCGTCTGACTGCGCCCCTCGGTTTCCCGGCGCAGGTCAGCCGTTCGGGCAAGAAAAATTGCGCGTTTGGCGGACAAGTCGTCCCTGACCACCCTTTCAAGAATGTGACGCACTTCCCCTTCAAGGGAGCGGTTGTTAGTTACCGCGCGCAGCTTCAGGCCCTGCACGATGTCGTCATCCAGCATCCTTACGTTGATTGTCGCCATTCGAGTCTTCCGAATTGAGTGCTATCAATTCGATAGCATAGCACTGAATGTCATTCTGACTTTCGTTGGCGCGCAACATACGTTGGCGCGCAACGCCGTCATGCATCGCACCTACGAGGCGTCGAACAGCGCTATGGCGCGGGCATTCCCCTTGTCCGCCGGTCGCTGCGCGCGAACACCAACCGGAGCCGGAATTCGCAGTAGACCAGAACTGGGTGACATGCACCTTGCGAGTCCGCCCCGACTGGCCGGGCGCCGCACCGAGGTTCGCCGTACGCCTTGCGAGAGATCGGCTACTGAGCGCTTGGCCGGGGGATGGCCAGTGTCATAGGCGTCGGCGACGCCGGTTGGAACTGGCGGCTGATCTGACGGATTTGCCTTGGTGCAGCACTTTGCTCTTACCGGTAGTAGTCCGCCACGGCTTGAGCTCGCTGCAACGCAAGCACGGTCTTGCCGGAACCAGGTGGACCTGCAACGAACAGGGATTGATCGAGCGGATGCTCCAAGACCTCCTCCTGCTCGGGCACCCTTTTAAGCTCGTCGTAAGTCGGCAGTCTCATGCTGGAGCTTACAGTTGGAGCGTGGTTTGGGGCGGGCGATGAAACAGCGCATAACGAAGCTTTCGGTCTTTGGGCACGGACCGCCGTTCAATCATGATTTCCCCCTTCTTGTCGACGAGCAACTCGAACCCCAGTCCGCCCAGTTCGTTTCGGAAGACCGGGAAGCTCTCATTCGCCTTATCACAGACAGAGTTGGTGTAGACAAGCGTTGCCTGGCCGTGGCCGAATTGCGGGAGAAGGGCTTGTAGTTCCCCGACAAGCTTCTTCACATCCAATGTCCCGCTCGCGAGCAGGTAGGATGCGATAATGATCACTGGTCGCCATCCCGGCGGTGCGGACCAGGAAAACGAGGGCAGATCGACCGTCCAGTGCCGTCGGACTTGCGGCATCTCCTTTAAGTCTTCCGCAGCCGTCGCCAGTCGCTCGCCGAACTCGCGCATGGTCTGCGATATGTCCATCCCAATGTAGTCGAACCCTTTCTCCGCTCCAAGCACCCCCGCAAGAGCGAGTCCGGCAGTGAAGGGTCCGCACCCCAGATCGACGACGATCGGCTCGCCGTCCGGTACCCCGTTCTTGAAGAGCTGGCCGAACGCTTCAGTGAGTTCCTCCAGATGGCCCAGTTGGATGAGAATTTATCTTGCCTTGTTACTCAATTTTCCTGAAAACAATCCGCCGCCTGCATGGCTATCGCGGCCGAGCATTATCGGGCCGCGAACGGCGGAGGCGAAACGCAACTTCAGGATTGCCGTGGGTCGCCCACCTCGCGGTCCCGCGGTGACATCCAGCACGTGAATTTCTGTCGGGGCTGGCAGCCCACGACGGGCGCATTCGGTAGCCACATCCAACTTCACCATCATGGTGGGGTCGTCACGTTTCTTGAGATTGCGCGTTGCAACGTACGGAGTAACTCCGATCCATACTCTCGACGGTCCAAAGAGTGGGTCGCCGTCATCCAGTGGCTCAGCCAGGAGACTATCGAAGCGTCCAAGGCACCCAGCTCTCAAAAAACGGAGGCATCGGACCACACGGTCGAATAGATGCTTTTCGCCTCGCTTTGCCGTCGCCGACCGATCCACCGCCCACGGCGCCGCCACAATGAGCCTCCTGATCGCGTCGCTTTCATCAATCGCCCCACCGTCTGCCGCAAGGAACACGTGCGCATGTTGGCCACTCCTGTCCGGTCCGCCGTCGGGAGCGTGTCCCGAGAACATTCGGTCTACTCGACCGGATTGCTCCCGTGCGGTAGCCATGAGGGCACGACGCAGATGACGAAGCAGCACGGCGCGTTCTTCGCGAGAAATCCAATTACCTTTGTCGAAGTTGAAAGCGAAAACGTCGGTTCGGCGTTGGATTGGCTTCATCAGACCAAGGCCGCAAAATCGTCCGTCACCGACGATCAATGGGCCAATAATCCGCTCACGGAAGCCGACCTCGACGTGCCATAGCGCGTGCTTGGAGAATCGAGTGCCCTCTGCGAATTGCTCGGCACGTGCTCCCCTTCTCTGGAAAGGTTCCCGTTGTACCCGAATTTCGGCGGGGCGAACTCGAATTCCGACATGTCGAAGCGCCTGCACGACAGCAGCCGCAGCCCTCTGCTCTTCTTGGACTCGCTCTTTTGCTACTTTTTCTCCCTCGGCTTCTATGCGGCGTCGGGCAGTGCTGGGAAGTGCCACTGGCGTGATGCTTCGGAATAACAGGCTGGATCGCGCGAACTGTTCTGCCATTTGCGAATCATGACTCGTTACCAAGTTTCCCGGCCATATCTCTCCGGTGGAAGGGTCGCAAGGCCCGACTCCTGCGAACGCCCACTTCAGATCGTCGGGTCGAATCGGACAGTTAGGGGGGATCTCCACCATGATGCGCCGGATGGAAGGGTCGGTATGCTGCGCACCGATGGACGGTATGGGTATTAGCCGGATGCGTTGGGAGAGATCGGCAGGTCCGGCGTTTCGGCCGATGATCAGTCGTTCGAACAGCCCGGATTGCTCCGGTAAGGCCTTTCGCAGCCGCTCCGCCGCCGCATTCCGCAGGCCGGTGATCAGCGACGCGGCGGAGGCGAGGGGGCGGGGAGCGAAGGCGCCATTCCTGTCGCGCAACTCGAAATGAAGGCGGCGCGGCGGGGTGTCGTATCCGGTACGGGCGAAGAACGCCTTGGGTGGCTGGGCGAATCGCTGTACGGACTTGCGGCCCGTACCCACGTTCGTCAAACGCGTGCGCGTACCTTTATACCGGTTGATCAGGCTCTCGAGCGTTCCCGGACCTGGAGTCGGTGTATTACCGTGCCCGCTAGGTCGTCGCAAAGGCCCTGGATGGGATTCCAGACGCGCCGTTGCCTCCTCCCGTTCAAGGATCTCGCCGCTTGCCCAGGCCGGGTCGATACCGCGTCCGACTTGATGGAGCCGCAAGGCAGTCGTGGAGATGCGGGTTGCTTCCTCCGATCCCGAGTCGAAGTCCCACACGTAGAGAACCGGTTCTCTCGCATCGAAGAAACAGGGACGCCACTGCTTGCCGACGCGGATTTTACTCACTCGATTCGGGTCGCCACCGACCGAATCCAGATCGTTGTTCGGCACGAACAGCTTGACAGTCCGTCCTCGCCGGACCACCGGGGCGGCGATTCTCGGCGGGTCGAGCCCTTCCAGCCACTTCAGCGCACGCTGGTCCTCGACGGGAAGGCGAGCGCCCCGTGCAGCCGCCGCGACGAGGGCCTGGAACAGCCGGCCCGGCGACGGCGGCCAGCCGTCCGCACCACTGAAGCCGTCCTCCCGTCCGTGGTATCGGCCTTCGTGAAAGCGAACGGCAATCAGGAGCGACCGGGGCATCACTGCTTCTTGGTCTTCGCCTTCGTGTCGGTAACGGCGAGCTTCTTGTCGAAGGTCACTCGGTCGCCTTCGCCCACCCCGAACACGTCTGCGGCACGGCGGGCGTAGCTCAAGGCCACCTCTTCGTTCAGATCGATGGGAACACGTTCTCCAGTCCGCGCCACCGACTCCCACCTCCCGATCTGGTCCGGATCCAGCGTGAGCAGGCATCCGGCACGGAGAAATCCGTCCATGGGAGCCGTGGCAGCGACGAGCGAGAGACCGAGAATGTAGCGCCGCAGGGCTTGGCCGTTCTCTCCCTCCAAGCGCCGCAGGGCTATCAGATTGACGGCCACGCTGCGCAGTATCGGGCCTCGGGCAATGATGCCGCCGTGGGTCTTGACCGCGGGGACATGGACGAATCCGCGCTTGGCGAGCGGACTCTTGGGGTCCCCTTGCTGTTTCTCCTTGTCCTTCTCCGAGAACACCTCAAGCTCCGCATAGTCGAGCGCCGGATTGTATTGGGCGGAGCGGGTCAGCACTTCGACGTCCTCGGCCCGGATCGTAGATTGCACGATACGCGGCAACTTGGCGAACGTATCTCGTGAATCCCAAACTCCGAATACGAGCGAGGTCGGGGCAAGCTTGGCCAACGGTGCGGCATCGCGGCAATCCAGAAATGCCTTGAATGTCTCGCGTGCCTTGTCCTTCAGCGCCGTCGAGCGGACGACGGCATCCCCAAGGCGGTGCCCGGCTTCCAGAATCGACACGGATTTCTTCTTGCCATAGGTGATATCGATCTGCGGAACGAGCCTTGCCCGCGCATTCTCCCGTGCGCCGGCCTTCGCGGGCAGGAACACCGGCTCCATGCGGTTGGCTTGCGATCCGACACTGTCGATCGTGGCAATCTTCGTACCGTCGGAGAGCTCGTCGATGTTGTATCCGACTCCGGCATAGGTAGGCGGAAAAATCGGCGATCCAGGGCCTTCGACTGGTAGCAGAGGCTGCCTGAGGTGCAACGCGACCGGAGTGTCGTGGTTATCGGCAAGTGCGTTTATCTGGTTCTCGGTTAACGGGTCCTTCATCAAATGACCTCCTCTTCTTTAACTTGGATTATGCAGCGTGCGTCGCCTTCACGCCCGGGCCAATGGAGCTGCATAACAAATCGGCGGAACGAGCACCCCGGGACGGGCGGCACGTCCGATCCCAAAGCGGCCCGGTGGAAAATCGGTTCCAGAAGTCGGTTATTGTCGCAGCCCAGTACACCGTATCGATACTCGAGCTTGGTTTTTCTTTGGGGGCGGGCGTGGGTCATGCCCAACGCAGCAAGAATCTCGACGAGCGGGAAACCGACCATTTGGATGTGTTTGTGTTTGTTCGGCGAGAAGCCGACTTGGATCGGGATGTAGTCGCGCCGCCAATCGAAACGGAAGCTGCTTGACTGAACACCGGACAGCGCAAAGGGATTGTTAGCGTGCTGGAGCATCTGACCACAAACGATTCTCAACGCATCCCGCAAGATGGCAGCACCCGGATAGCCATGCGCACCTGCCCAGAATTTGACGTTATCGCGTCGGTGGGTGGCATCACCCCAGTGGTCCATCGTAACTTCTTTGCGCGCATCGTCGCGCAGAATCACTGGCAACGTAGCAGCCGAGGTCGGATCGGAAAACGGAAAGGGCTCCCCAGGCGCATCGACTTCAGGCATATCGCCCCATGTCTCCGGCTTCCAGCAGTTTGGGTTCATTGAGCCTGCGGGAGCGCGCACGATCACCTGAGCCTCTTCCAGAAACCGCATGACCCGCTCGACTGGCGGTACCGTGTCGGCAGCTGACACCCGAAATGTCGTCTCGTGTCCGCGACTCCAATCGAAGGCAGCAGCCGCGTCGCCGAGCAACACATCCACCGTTTCCAGGATCCCCAGACATGCGAATACCTGGCCCGGATTCAGCAGATCGACCGGAATGGAGGAATCAGCCACCCCCGTCTCTCCCTTGTTGCATATCCCACTCCCGCGACACACTCCGGTCCGCTGCTCGCAGAATGGCTTCTCTCCACGCAAGCCCCCAGGGGCCGTACTGCTTCTGTAGCCGCGCGAAACGCAGGGCCGCGTCTCCCGCCTTGGACTCCAGCAGTGAGGGAGGCCCGTCCTCGCAACCGGCGGTACTGATAAGGGGACGTGCGTTGCCATGATGCGCCGCGACCAAGTGCAGGATTAGATCGCGAGTGCGCTCGGGCAAGTACATCCGCTCGGCCTTCAACAGCGAGCCGAACTCATGACGGTACCCCTCCAGGAGGCGCCCGTTTCCGCCCCCGCATGTCTTGGCGTAGGGGCGGCCATCCTTCGGGGCATTCATTGCGTCCTGCCAACGAACCGCAGCCTTGCCGTCGTCATGCAGCCGGGCCGCGGCGGCGAACGCTTCGACCTCTTCGTCTGGCAGCCCAAGCCGCCTCGCCATGTCCCGAGCTCGAGCGGCGACCTGCTCCGCGTGTTTGGTCAAGGTCTGTGGGACGGACAGTATGGACCAGGAGTCTTCGTCCGCCGGCGCGTCCGGCCACTTGTAAACCGCCAGTCCACGCCGCGCCACACCGCCGATGTCGAAGCGGGTCTCGAAGGTTCGGATGTGCCGCCATTCGTCAAGCGCGGGATTGACCGCGAGACCCTCCTCACCCTCGGCACCGGTGATCTCCTCAATTCGGAATCCGATCAGAGGACGAGCCGGAGCGGCGGTGGGATCCGCCTTCCTTTCGCGCCATTCCTCGTTCGCATCTGCCGCCACCGCATCGGATTCGAACTTCTCATCCAGCATTCCCGCACACACGCCGCCGATTCTTGCGTCGACCACCAGGAACGCACCCGGTAGATGCCGCTCCTTCCACTCTTTCTTATCCCGGTCCCGCCTTCGTTGCTCGGTCTTGCTCATACTCTTCGCGGGGGCGGCCAGATAGCGAAGCGTGCCGAGTCTGGCTTCCGCACGGTGCTCGCCGCTCCGATCCAGCACGATCGCGACAACTTCCTCATTCCCTACTGCCGAGTGATGATCCACTCCGCGCTTGCCGACCTGAGTCGCCCGCTTGAGCAACCAGTCGAACACGCGGCCCGACATCGCTTCCAGCCTCTCCGTAGCATGTATCGGCGCAGATCGGAAGAATTCTCCCGCCATTGCGGGCGGCAGCGACCCAAGCGAATCTCTGACGACAGAGGGAAGGTACGTGCGCCATATCACGTCGGTATGAGGCTCTTCGTCCTCTTCCCATCCACGCAACCACGGCACAACTTCAGGGCGGCCTTCGTGCCGTTTAAGCGAGGTCATCGACCAAGCATCGACGAGCGGGCGAGTTAGCTCCGGGTACAACGGAGCAGGAGTCGTCGCTGCTTCCACAATCTGCGGAAAACTCAGCTTTAGTTCGACCATCGCACGGGGCGAGGCATCGTGGCGACAGTCGCCATCAACTGGTAGTTGAAGAAGCGGTTCCCTATGCCGGTTAAACAACTCAAGATTCTGGTTATATTCCTCCCTTTTCGCTTTCGAGGCATCGGCTTTCAGCTTGGCGGGCCGTTCGGCAAATACATCGACTTTGGCACACCGTTGCTCGCCCCCACGCCGATTGACTCTTCCCAAGCGCTGCACCATGCGCTCACAGGGCACTAGATCGCAAACCATGTGATCCGCATCCAGATCCACGCCAACCTCGCCGGCGGATGTGGCGACAAGGAAAGTTGGCACGCGCGGTGGATGTTTCGCACCGCCAAGGAATCCGGTCCGCTCAAGCCAATTCTCCAATTCCTCCCGCTCGTAAACTCTGCGCTCGCCGACGAGCAACTCCGATTCGCAACCCCTCTCCAGTTCTCCTGCCCTTGCTCGTTTCTTGCACGCCTTGTCGATCAACTGCTTCACTTCTAGCGCATCCTTGCGGCGGTGGCAGTAGGCAAGTACACGGGAAGGCGTATCGTCGTCAAGGAACTCGATAGCGCGAGCTGAGATAAGCTCAGCCAGTGAATCCGCAGCCTCAATCTCATTCACTTTCAGTCGTTTTCGTGCTGTCAGACGCTGGTGAACAACGGGCTCCTCATAGTCTTGTCCCGTCAGCCTGAACACAGAGTTTGTTGAAATCCCCCTCACTTCCCGACCAGTAGCGGAAAGCGACATCAGGTGGAATGGGGGAGTTAAGGGAGCAGATCCGGGTACGGGACCGAGCTTTCCGTCACGAAGGGTTTCAATTTGGCGGAGCAGCGCCTCGAACGGCGGGCAGAGGTGCGCCTCATCCAGCAGAACGAGTGAATCCGCACCGAGGAATCCAGCTTCGTAGGAGCGCATCCCGTTCGAAACGCCGTAGCCCTCGAAAAGCAGTCGAGAGCCAATCATGTCGATGGTTCCAACAATGATTGCCGGGCTGGAGGGATCCTCAAGCCAGTCATGGTTGTCAGCGAAACCACCTCGCAAGGTTGAGATGGGCAACGCGCGGTTCTTCAGGCCCAGCCGCTTTGCCATATCTTCTGGCATGTTGCGCCGCAACTGCTCGGCGAATCGCGTTGCCTGATCGACCACGGCTCGCCGGTCCACCACGTAGACAAGCCGTCGCGGCAACTTTGCTCCTTCCGCACGCGCTATCAACCACAAGGCCATCACGGCGGTTTTCCCAAGGCCAGTGGGAATATCTACTGCCTTAGGCAATTTTCCGTCAATCAGACAGCGTAGCAGTCGCTTCTGCCAACGAAACGGTGTGTAGCCGACGTGGTTGTCCTCAGCAGTCAGTGCCGCGAATGTAGCTGCCAGAGGGTCACCGGTCGTCATGATGTATGGATTCAGATGCCTGTGAGACTGCATCAGAGGTGGATGGGATGATTTCCTTCCGCTCTCCTCCCTGGGCCGGCTTAGATTTAAACAACCTTTTGTCAGCAGTGCTGAGGAGAGATTCGAGATGTTTCCGAATACGTTCTTCGCTCACTGGTTCGCCTTCCATCGCCATGAAGTCGGCGACGTGGCGAGGAATCGCTTCCAGGTGGCAGCGTCGGCGCTCCTCCGGTGGCAGACGGCGCCAACGTGCGATTGCCTCTTTCCATTGATTGTCCGACATGTCGTTTTCCTTATGCGTCTTGTCAGCAAGCCGAATTCTATTGGTCAGCACGATATGTTGGGCTGGCATAGCCTCGATTCTTCTTGCGGAGGCAAAGCATACTTGCTGTTCACGTTTTCTGCAGATGTACCCGCGGGCTGTGTACCCAAGGGCTGAAATCCGGGTGCGGAGCAGGCAACGCGCCCACGGCCCGCTTCGCTTGCAGCGCCCCGGAGCGCTGCCGTCAAGGCAACAGATAGTCCTGGGTACAGGGGGATTACCATGACAGAGGCGAAAAACTTTGCCAACTCACAGTCTCAAAACCCGGAATTCTTCAGCGTGATTTCTCGATGTCGGCGTAGTTGTTGACTGCCTGACGCAGTTGCTTCTGCGCCATCTTCGCCAGAGAGCGAGGGGCCAGCACCCGCACCTCGGGTCCATGGCGCAGAATTTCGGAGAGTAGCTCGCGGGTGTCGGAGTAGGGCACCGTAAGCTCATAGCTGCCGTCTTCTCGAATGTGGTGCGACTGATCGGGATGCCAGGTTTCGTTTGCCACCCAGTAGGCGCGCTCCGGCGTGAACAGCAACTTTGCCTTGCCTACCACCTGTCCCGAGAACAGCCCGTATCCGCTCTGAAAATGCTGTTCGAGAAACTCCTTGTCGATTTCCCGCGCAGGGTCATTCAGCATTTTCACCTTGCTCATGCGGCCGACAGAAAAGGTGCGCAGGGCTTGCTTGTCCTCATCCCAGCAATCCATGTACCACTTGTCGCGGTAATACACTGCGTGTTGCGGAGATACTCGCCGTTGCGTTTTCTTGCCAGACGAGCCTGCGAGATAGGTGAATGCGCATTGGCGTCTTTCCACAACCGCCGACACCACGATGTTGAGGTATCTGGGCGCGGACTGATCCGGATGCACTGGCAGGATGCGAATTCGGTGGCCTGGAAATTCCGCCTTTTCGGGAACGGCCTGGTTGAGAAGCGTAGTGATGCGGTTCTGCAGCGGGGCGATCTGTTCTTGCAGCGAACCAGCGGGAATATTGCGGAGTAGTTGATAAATGGCCAGCAACGCCTCCAGTTCTCTTGCGGAGAAGAACAGTCCGGGCAATTCGAATGCATCGGCCTCCGGGTCGTAGCAGTACCCCTGGCCGCGCTTGTTGATGATCGGAGCGCCCATGGCTTCCAACTGCGCCCGCACGCGGTGAAACGTTGAGTGGGAGACCTCCAGGGACTCCATGAGGAACTGTTTGGAAGCGGGGTAGCGCCGTCCTTTAAGGATGCGGTGAAGCTGGTAGATCTGATGTATTCGCGCCATCTTTATCCCTCTTGTTTTTTGTAAGGCGCTGCCTTTCGCCGACTGGAGCGGACGCGGAATATACCTTTTGGGAGTCTCAAAATCTGACACTCTGGATAGATACGATCTGCCTTCCCATGTCGCTTGATGCACGCCAGAACGACCTGCCGCTGGAAGCTCCGACCTTACCGGAGGGAGCTCCTTTCCTTCCTGCCCGCATGGTAAACGAATATGTGTACTGCCCGCGGCTGGCCTATCTGGAGTGGGTGCAGGGCGAATGGGCAGAAAACGCCTACACCGTGGAGGGCGCTCACGCGCATCGTCGGGTGGACCGCGCAGGCAAGCCGCTTCCCGCCGCGGGGAAACTGAAGCAGGAGGAGCGGCTGAAGACGCGCTCGGTAACCTTGTCGTCCCGGCGCCTGGGCGTGATTGCCAAGCTGGACCTGGTGGAAAGCGATGGCGACATGGTGACGCCCGTGGATTACAAGCGCGGCAAGAGGCCGCATGTGAAAGCGGGCGCATACGATCCCGAGCGCGTGCAGCTTTGCTTGCAGGGGCTGTTGCTGAAAGAGCATGGTTACCGCTGCTCCGAGGGCATTCTGTACTACGCCGCAAGCCGCGAGCGGGTTCGCGTTGCGTTTGATGAGGAATTACAAACCGCCGCGCGCGCTGCAATAGGTGGTTTGCGCCTCATGGCCGATGGGGGCCGCATCCCGCCTCCGCTTTCGGACAGCCCCAAGTGCCCGAAATGTTCGCTTGTGGGCATTTGCCTGCCCGACGAGGTCAATCATTTTCATCGCTCGGGCTCTGCACCTCGCGCCATCGCCGTGCGGCGGGACGAAGCGCTTCCCTTGTATGTGCAGGCCAACAATGTGCGGCTGGCAAAAAAGGGCGAGACCATCGTGATTACGGAGGAGGACGGGTCGACCGTCACGGCGCGGATGATTGATGTGTCGCAAGTTGTCCTGATCGGAAATGCAAGGATTACAACACCTTGCTTGAATGAGTTGATGAGACGTGAAATACCGGTTACATGGCACAGCTATGGCGGCTGGTTTCTGGGGCACACCGTGGGACTGGGGCACAGGAACGTGGAATTGCGCTCGAAGCAGTACGAAGCGAGCTTCATGCCCGTTGTGTCGCTTGCCATTGCTCGTTCTCTTGTGCATGCCAAGATTCGTAATTCCCGCACCATGGTGCGACGCAATTGGCGCGGCGCGGCGGAGCATCGCGAGCAGAAATTGAAGACCTTGCGGTGGCTGGCCAAGCGTGCCCGGCATGCGCACAACATGGATACCTTGCTGGGGCTGGAGGGCGAGGCGGCCTCTGTGTACTTCCGTTGCTTTGCGGGCTTGCTGAAGAATGACGAAGTGGCTCCCGAAGGCGACGCGGCCCGCGACGACGCGGCTCCGGACGACGACGGGAAGCGAATGCCAGCATTCCGATTCGAGCGCCGCAATCGCCGCCCGCCGACCGACCCGGTGAATGCGCTCTTGTCGTTTGCATATGCCTTGCTTACCCGCACCTTCACCGTAACGCTCAGTGCAATCGGGTTTGATGTGTATCGCGGTTTTTACCACCAGCCTCGTTACGGCAGGCCATCCCTTGCGCTTGACTTGATGGAGCCTTATCGGCCGATTGTTGCGGATTCCGTGGTACTGCAGGCCATCAACAACGGGGAGATCAAGCCTGGCGACTTTCTTCACGGCGGCCTGGGCGTGGCTCTCAAGCCTGCCGGACGCAAACGCTTTATCGCGGCATTCGAGCGCCGCCTGGCGCAGGAAACCACGCATCCCCTCTTTGGTTACCGCCTCAGCATGAGGCGACTGATTGAGGTGCAGGGCAGGCTGTTCGGGCGGTTTCTGCTGGGCGAAATCAAGGATTTTCCGCACTACCTGCCGCGCTGATGCGTGGTGCTGCGACGCGAAGGGGGCGGGCGTGGACGAAAGGCTCTATATCGTTACCTACGACATATCCAGTCGCCGGCGCTGGCGTCTTGTTTTTCGGACCATGGAAGGGTACGGCGAATGGCTTCAGTTATCGGTTTTCCAGTGCCGGCTAACTCGCAAGCGGAAGACGGAGATGATGATTGCGCTGGATGCCGTGATTCGCGAGGGAGAGGATCACGTCCTGATTGTGGACATCGGGCCGGCGGAGAAGGTTTCGCCCAGGATTGAAAGCTTGGGGAAGCGCTTTGAGGCTGTGCAGCGCCAGCCTGTTATCGTGTAGTCCACATGTTTCGCTCCGGCCCGCGATAATCCATGATGGATGGTCTCTTCGTTGTTTTACTGCCGCCATCCCGGCGACTGCTGGAGTGGCGGCAGATGTTTTGGCACCGCTCGCATCGTGGAAACATGTTGATTTGCTTGCGGTTCTGTCACAACTGGGCTGAGGTGTGGTAAGTTTGCTCCAACATTCGGACGCGCGCGTCAGCACAGCTTTCGCATCCGTGGCTCTTTTTCCTTTTATATCAGAGATTTGGTCGGAAGGCATTTCCGGGGCTGCATGGCCCCGGCCTCATTGAAGCATCGAGAGCACTGCGGAGGGCGCGCAGGGCGATTTTTATTTCCGGGGCTGCATGGCCCCGGCCTCATTGAAGCCCGCTGGAACTGCCAGTTGACATCCGAGTTCACTCCCCATTTCCGGGGCTGCATGGCCCCGGCCTCATTGAAGCAACCCTACGCCGTCTTGCACGATTGTTCCGTAATCCATTTCCGGGGCTGCATGGCCCCGGCCTCATTGAAGCGGAGCCGTAGGGCGAATCCCGGACAAAATGGCCGGACATTTCCGGGGCTGCATGGCCCCGGCCTCATTGAAGCGAAAGCTCGCAGCGCCCGCGTCCTACGGCGCGGTCGATTTCCGGGGCTGCATGGCCCCGGCCTCATTGAAGCCCGTACGCCAGCAGGTCGTAGACCAGCGCGTGGATCATTTCCGGGGCTGCGTGGCCCCGGCCTCATTGAAGCAGCTCCTCGATGGTGGATTGGACGCCGGCGGCGGCGTATTTCCGGGGCTGCATGGCCCCGGCCTCATTGAAGCGCCTTGTCTAGCGGGGCGTAGGCCGCAATACGATTAACTTGGGAATTATATACTTGCCTAGCCGGGTTGACAGTCTAATTACGCTTTGGCCTTCGCTGGCGCGGTCTTCCGAGTAGGCTTGCGCGGCTCCTTGCCGGGGCGGTAGCGAACCAGCGCCTCAGCCACTTGGCGGGGGGCAGCACCCTGATAGTTGGCGGGAAGGGGGGTTCTCTTTCCAGCCTGCTTCCTGGTCATAAGAAGGCTTCGGAGATCGCCGCCACCGTGCCGACGTGCTGGTATTGGGTGACCTCATCGACCACGTTGATGTGGTACGCGCCCTTGACGCCGTCCTGGTCGTCCTGGTCGCCCTGGTGGACGGTGTCCACGCGCAAGAACCCGGGTCGGCCCTTGGGTTCGGGCCGCCTTCGCAGTCCGATGGCGACGGAGGCGGGTCGCGTTCGGGCGAAGACCTGCCGCACGCTGCGGTAGGTTCGGGACTTGCGCAGATTGTAGAGATGCCCGTGTAAGGGGACAGGCCTAAGCATTGCTTTGAAGGCCATAGTACTCGCCGTTTTGTTGGTCTTGGCGGTAGGGCTGATCGTTTTAGCAGCGTACGGGTTCAGAGAGGGCATACTCCACCTTTTTTACGGTTTTGGCCCGAATTTGCAAAGTTGGCGTCCTTCCTGAGCACCGGCAGTCTGGTGGTATGGGCCTCCTTCCTCATCCAAAGCGGCATCGCCAAACAGACGCTTGAACTCGTGCCGAAGGCGAAGGCGATGTGGGACTCGCTTCGGGCACCCGATTGGGCACCATCAATGAGAAGTTTTGGTGATTTCACGCGCTCCGCAGCCTATCCGGTCATCGTCATTGTTGCGGCCCTGGTCTTCACGGCCAACGAGTACGAGCGGGCCAACGAGTCCCAGGCTCCGCAACAGAACGGGATAGATACGCTGAGCGTCCAGCTTGATGAAGGCTTGAAGAGAATTGAGGCGAAGCTTGGTAGCGCTGGTATGTTCGCGGCGTTGGACAAACAAGGTTATACATCGGACCGGGCCAATCTCATCGACCGTCTGGAAACGATGGGAGGAAATACGGATCAGCGCCCGCCGGATTACCACTATTTCCGGTTCCTCATCAGCTTCGAGCGAGGCAGCCTCGACGAGTCGCGTGCTGCCCTGGATGCAGGCGTTAAGGTAAGCGACCGGGGTCAGGAGCTGATTGAGTACATTGCGAGTGCTTTGCTGCCTCTGCCTGCTCTCCGGCCTTGCGGATGGAGAGTATCGGCACCGCCGACAGCCGGATTCCGCTATGTCGAGGTTTCGTCGTCCACCTTTACCCGGATGATCTCGCCGTTCTCGTAGACGACGATGTACCCGGTGTGTCGAGCGGCACGGCGGCGGGCGCGGGCGGCGGCTCGGTGCATTGCCGCTTCGGCGCCGATAAGGTCTGGATCGCGGGGGCGCTTTTGTGGCGTTTGCTTGTCGGATTTCCGCGTCTTCATCCGTTTCCTCCTTCTGCCAGCAGGACTGGGACAGTCCCTGCGCAATCGTAGATGGCCCATTCGTCCACCATATCCCGATAAATGCGTTCGAAGTTGCTCCATCCGGCATGGAATCGCCGATGAACGACCGCTTCCGGCACATCGTGTCCGCCTTCCAGGACCCGATGTCGAACGCGGGTGATTGCCAAATCCGGCGTCGGGAGCCGCAGAAAAATCAGCTTCACACGGTATCCGCGCCTTCGCCATAGGGGGATCCAACGGGCATAAGCGCGCCCGCTCAGGGTCGTCTCGAAAGCGAAGCTTTTTCCACGAGCCGCGTAGTCGTGGATGGTCTCAGCCATCAGGCGGCCCGCTCGAAATGCAACGGACGATGGTTCGAACGGGCTCAGCCCGGCGGCGATTGAGTCCGCGTTGACGAAAACCGGGCATTCCGCCTCATTCGGCAGGAATTCCGTTGCGAAGGTCGTCTTGCCAGCCCCATTCGACCCTGCGATGATCAGTATCTTCCTTTGCTTGGGCATATCAATTGTCCGGGCGCTTTTGCGAGGGTGGCCGAGCGATGCCGTTTTACCATATTCGCGCCGCCAACGCGACCACGGCCTGATGCCTTCGGTATAGTGTGGCGACCATGAGGCGCAGGCTGCCCACGGGCATACAGACCTTCCGCAAGGTTCGCGAAGATGGCTACTACTACGTTGACAAGACGGGCCATATCGAGCGCCTGATCGACGGCGGTTCCCACTACTTCCTCTCCCGCCCCCGCCGCTTCGGCAAGAGCCTGATCGTGGACACCATCAAGGAGTTGTTCGAGGGCAACGAAGCGCTCTTCAGGAGATTGCACATCCACGACCGCTGGGACTGGTCCAGGCGCCACCCGGTGGTGCGGCTGGACTTCAGTGGCCATGGCTTCCGCACGCCAAACGACCTGGACCTACACCTTGGAGAACAACTCAGTGACCTGGAGGCAGAAAAGCAGGTCGTGCCGCGCCACCTATCCATTCCCGGACGCTTCCGGCACTTGATCCGAACCCTCCATGAGCAGACCGGGGAACGCGTTGTCGTGCTGGTGGACGAGTACGACAAGCCGGTGCTGGACCCACTGACCGCTGGCGACCGGGAGCGCGCCCGCACTCACCGAGATGCCCTGCGCGGGCTTTACGGCAACATCAAGGCCTGCGACGCCCACATTCGTTTTTCCTTCCTCACCGGCGTGAGCAAGTTGACCCGGGTGAGCCTGTTCTCCGAGCTGAACAATCTGTACGACATCCTTGATACCGCAACGCTGGCCTGAGCTCTGCGCCACCCCCGCCTGAGCACCGCGCCACCCCCGCGGGAATTAGCTATTCACTGGGACCCGTATAGCTGCTCTGTCTGCATAACCAGTATCTTGCTGCACTACTTATAATCGAAGGATGCTTGGGATAGCGGAAAGTGCGGCGGGGCGCTCCGAACGGCTGGCGCGCCTGGAAGCGTCGGCGATTCGCACGCTGCAAGATGCAATGGCTGTTTGCCGGCGGCCGGCGATGCTTTTTTCGGCGGGAAAGGATTCGTGCGTGATTTTGCATCTGACGGTGAAGGCTTTTGCGCCTGCCGCTCCGCCGTTTCCCTTGCTGAACGTGGACACAACCTGGGAATTTCCGGAAATCTACCCGTTTTGTGACCGGGTGGCGCGAAACGCGGGAGTGGAGTTGATCGTTCAGGTGAACCAGGAAGGGGCGCGCCAGAGGATCAACCCGTTTACGGATGGCGCTGCGAAGCTTATCCGGGTGATGAAGAGCGGCGCGCTGCAGCAGGCCTTGGACAAGCATGGTTTTGACGCGCTCATTGATGGCGCGCGGGGCGACGAGAAGAGGATTCGTGAGCACGCCCGGACGATTTCGACCGCTTCGGCGCACTCGGAAACCCCGAAGCCCTCGGAAACCTCGGGGGGCCCGGGGATTTCGGAAACCCAGGAAACCCCGCAAGCCCCGCAAGCCTCGGCGGGGGAGGGCGCAGGCGGTGGCGAAGGGCCAATGCGCATCTTTCCGCTAGCCGGCTGGAACGAGTTCGACGTTTGGCGCTACATCGCGCTGGAAGGAATCGAAGTGATGGATCTCTACTTCGCGGCGAATCGGCCCGTTGTGTTGCGGGACGGCATGCTCATCTTGCGCGTCGACGAGCGAATGGTGCTGGAAGGCGGCGAACAGGACCAAAACTTGAGTGTGCGCTTTCGTTCGCTTGGTTGCTGGCCGCTCTCCGGGGCGGTGGAATCTCAAGCACAGGATGTATCCGCCATCTTGCAGGAGCTTCGGCAAGAGCGCAGCTCGGAACGCGGGGGTCGCGCGCAGGACCGCATGACGCAAGGCGATTCAGGCGCCCAGACCGGCTATTTCTGATGCAAGCTCGGCGTCCTCACGGCCTTTCGGATGGGCTATCCGCGCAGCCCGAGTCCTGGCAACCTTCCGTGCTCTGGCTTACCGGTCTGTCGGCGGCCGGCAAGACTACCCTTTCCGGCAAGATTGCCGGACGCCTGCGGGATTTGGGGCTTCCCGTATGCGTGCTGGACGGCGATGTCATGCGTGGTGGACTGAATGCCGACCTCGGGTTCAGCGCGGCGGACCGCGACGAGAACATCCGCCGGGCAGCGGAGATCGCCAGGCTTCTCCTTGACTCCGGCATCACTGTGGTAACCGCGCTGATCTCGCCGTTTCAAGCGGGGCGGCAGCGTGCGCGGGAAGTCGTGGGCGCTGGTCAGTTTCTGGAGGTTTTCGTTGACACCCCGCTGGAGGTGTGCCGGCAGCGCGACCCGAAGGGGCTGTACGCCAGAGCCGGAGCGGGCGAGATCCGCAATCTCACTGGCGTAGGGTCGCCGTACGAACGGCCGCTGGATCCGGAGATTCATCTGCGCGCCGATCGGGATACGCCCGAGGCGCTTGCCGAGCAGGTGATCCGCTACCTGAGGAACGAAGGCCGCCTGTCGCCCTGAACTCGCGCTTCATAACCCGAAGCGGCCCCGGACATCTTCGCCCAGCGCGCCTTCGAGCGGTTCCAGCCAGGGTTCGTAGTTGCGCCAGTAGTCCAGCCCCGCCGTGAATATCGGCTGGCGGACCTGCTCGGAACTGGGCGTGCGCACCGCCCGGTCTGTAAGGTAAAAGCTCAGACAGCCTGGCTCGAATTCGAGTCCGCAGTGGTCCAGAATCCGGCGCACCTGGGTTTCGAGATCGCCCACCACGTCCTCGTACTGGACCCGCAGCACCTTGCCGGGCAGCGCCACGTCCCAGTAATCCATGAGCTCGACGTAATCGCGATAGTACTGTCCCAAGTCGGCAAGGTCGTAGGTGAACTGCTGGCCTTCGGCGAAGAGCTGCTTGTAGCCGCTGAAGCCGCAGGCCATGGGGTGGCGCCGTGCGTCGATGATCTTGGCATTGGGCAGCATCAGGTGGATCAGCCCGATGTGGCGGAAGTTGTTGGGCATCTTGTCCACGAAAAACGGCGCGTCCTGGCGGTGAATCCGCGTGTCGTCGATGTACTGCTGTCCGAATTGGCGGAGTTCCTCATCGGACAGCGCCGTGAGGATTTCGGGATAGTTCGGCTCGTCCCCGCTGCGTCCGCGCCGCCGCAACTGCTGGGACAGTGACAGAACATTCGGCAACTCCAGGGTGCCGTCCACCATCGAATGGGACGAGAGAATCTGTTCCAGCAGGGTTGAACCGGCTCGGGGCAGCCCCACGACGAAAATCGGATCGCCCGCGGGATGCCCCGCCTTTGCGCCGCGTGACAGCATCCCGGCGGTACACACGCGCTGCTGGGCGCGCAGTTCCTCGGTCATTTTGCCGGCGTCGTAGGTGCTTGCAGCCTTCTTCGCGCGGTTGCCCTGCTCATAGAAACGAAAAGAGGTCTCGAAATCGTTGCGGTCCTCGTAGGCCTTGCCCAGGGCGAAGCCCAGATGCACACGGTCGGCATGGGGCAGGGCGTCGCTGCGCATTTGCGCGTGCATCCGCTTGAGTTCGCGGTCGCTGAACGAATAGACCTTGAGGTTCGACAGCGAATACCAGGCTTCGCCGTGGTTCGGATGACTCTCCAGAGCGGCCTGGTAGGAGGCGACAGCCTCGCCGTACTGGCCGTGGGTCTTGAGCGCGTGCCCCCTGGATGTGAGCGTGACCGGGTCCCCGGGAATCTGCTCCAGCACACGGTCGAAAAGACTCAGCGCCTGCTCGTAATCGCCGGTCTGCATGCATTCGATCGCGTAGATGGACTGGAACTGCGGATTTCCGGGCGAGGTCTTAAGCAGTTGCCTGGCCTGCTCCAGGGCCTTTGCGAATTTCTGGCGCTTCCGCAAGGCCTGAATGTAGTCCACATGAACCCGCACGTTGTTCGGCTCGAACTCGCGCGCCGACTCCAGCAGGAATTCCGCGTCCGCCAGAACGCCGAAGCGGATGCCGATGTCGGCCAGCAGCCGCATGGCTTCCACGTGATGGGGAACCTTCCTGAGAAACTTGCGGCACAGGTCCTCGGCCCTGAGCAGCCTGCCCTGGCTCATGAGGTCGAGGACGATGACCAGTGGTTGCGGCAGCCGCTTGAGGTAGTCCAGTTGCGCGCCCACGTGCGCCGCCTCGCGCTTGCGCCCCTGGCGGGCCAGAATATTCAGTTGTCCCCGCCAACTCGCCACCAGCGCCGGGTTGAACCGGCACGCCTGCGCATAGGACCGCAGCGCAGGGTCGGGCCGGCCCATGTCGCGGTAGGCGTGGCCCTCCTCCTGGTGCGCCCGGCCGTTCTCGGGCGCCAGGGCCTTGAGCCGGGCAAGCTGCTTCAGCGCCGAATCTAACTTGAGCCGATAGCGGTGGCAGACCGCGCTCATGTACAGCGCGTCGGTGTTGTCCGGTTCGCGCTGGAGGATGACCTCAAGGTCGGCCAGCGCTTTTTCATATTGCTTCCTGACAATCCTGGCCTGAATAGCGGCCAGCGCGGACGCGGAAGGCTCCCCGTCCCGTTCCGGGCTGTCCGGCTTAACGGGGGAAGCAAGCACGACACTGCCGCCGCCGGAAGCGGGAGTGGCCGCGGCGTCCTCCGGGGAGGGGGAGGACGCCGTGCGGAGTCCTGGCGCCAGTCCGGTGCGGGTCAGAAGTTCAGGCTCGCGCGAAGGCCGAACGTGCGGGGGCGCGCGTAGGTTACGTGCCGGGTGTCGAACACGAACGAGCGCGACACCTCGGCCCGCTCATCGGTCAGGTTGCTGCCATACAAGGTCAGCGACCACCGGTCGGTGGACACGCCCGCCGTCAGGCCCAGCATCGCCCAGCCCTCGATCAGGTCCCGGTTGATCGTGATGATGTCGCTATACGAGTCCGCCGACCACGAAATCATCGGCATCACGTGCGCCAGCCAGCCGTTGGCCGCCAGGGTCCATTCGTAGCGCGCCCGCAGGTTGCCCTGGGAGCCGGGCGCGAACGCCAGCTCGTCGCCCTCGCGAACATCGTTCGTCGGCGTGATCTTGCGCGTGATCTCCGAGTTCAGGAACGACACCGCCCCGGCAATGGTCAGGCCGGGCAGACCATCCGGCAGCCACACGAAGTCCGCCTCCAGGCCCTGCACCCGCGCGTCCGCCGCATTCGCCGAGAAAAACAAATTGACGATGCTGGTGTCGAAAATCGTGGTCTGCAAATTGTCGATGTCCACGTTGAACAGCGAAGCGTTCACACGGAAGGCGTTGCCAATGTCCACCTTCAGGCCCGCCTCCAGGTTGACGATCTCGTCGGTCCCCAGCACGTACGGCACCACAAAGCCGCTACCGTCCGCGCTCGCCCGCCCGCCCGGGCGGTTCAACAGCCCCGGACGAAAACCCTCCGAGACCGTCAGGTAATACAACTGCGCATCCTGCGGGCGCCAGCTCAGCGTCGCCTTGAAGATCGTGCCGTCGGCCACCGCCTTGTCCGGCGCGCCGACCGCGTTGCCCGGCATGAACTGCTGCGAGATGTTGGTCCCGAAGCGCTGCCCGTCCTCCCGGTTGCCGCCGAAGTTGCCGAACGACGAGTTCGCGCTGCCTTCCAGGTCCACCTCGGTCTCGTAATTGCGCGCCCCCAGCGTCACCGAAAACTGATCGCTCAGGTCGAAGTCCACCTCGCCGAACACGCCGAACTGGCTGTCCGTGCGGCGGATGTCGTTGCGGAAAATGACGCCCTCGGGAAACGGTCCCGGATAGGTGTAGTAGCCGGGGCCGGCGTTGAAGGAACTCCCGGCCGGGTTGCCCGGCGCCGCCTCGGGGTTGGTCAGCGGATAGTTCGGGGCAAAGCCCGGATGACCGTTCCACGAAATCGCCTTGACCGAGCCCGGATAGGTGAAGTCGTTGACTTCGATCAGCTCCAGATCGCTCGTGAACACCCCGCCCTGAAGCCGCCAGCGGTTCGCCGGGTCCGTGGTGAAGCGAAGCTCGTGCGTCTGAACCTCCAGCTGGTTCAGGCTGTCCACGAACAGCGACGGCTCATGGCAGGTCGTCCCAACGCGGGGAACCCCCGGAGGGTTGTTGAATGCCGTGTAGGTCGCGTAGTAGTCGCAGATGTAATAGGGCAGATACTGGCCCACGAACAGATAGTCCGAGTAGTCCACGATCTGGTCGGACTGCCGGTCCGTGAAGGCGCCGGTGTAGATCACTTCCAGCGCGTTCAGCCGGCCGGTGAGCGTCCAGGCCGTGTTGTCGATGCTGTCGTCGATGTTCTCGTCCACGAAACGCGAAATCTCCAGATCGCCCACATCGGGGTCGGCGAAGAACACGCCGTCCGCGTCGGTGTCCTGCGTGGTGTGCGCAACCAGCAGGTCCCAGTTGTCGTTGATGTCCCACTGCGCCGAAATCCGACCGCCCGTGTAGGTTACGCCGTTGATGTCGTCACCGGCGATGCGGCTGTTGTCCGCCTCGGCGAAGGTGATGTTGGACAGGTCCACGCCCGCCTGGAAGCCGCCGCGGTACGAAGCCACCGGAACGCCGTTCTTGCGCACCGTGCCCGCCGGACGGAACCGCGCGCTCTGCTCCGCTGTCCGCGTCGCCGCCACGTTGTCAATCCAGCCGCCCTGGTTGTCCCGATACACCACGCCGCGAACGCCGAAGCGCTCGCTCAAGGGAACGTTCAACACTACCTCGAGGCTGGAACCCGCCTCGCCGTCGCTGATCGTGCTCGCGCCCAGCTTGGCCGAGCCGTAAAACCCCTCCAAATCCGGCTTGTTGGTGATCAGCCGAACATTGCCGGCCTGCGAACTGGCCCCATACAGCGTCCCCTGCGGACCCGAAAGCACCTCGATGCGCGCCAAATCCGCCGCATACACGTCCAGATTGCGGCCCGGATGCGTCAGCGGCTGCTCGTCCAGGTAAAACGCCACGTTCGGCGCAAGGCCCGCCACGCCCGCCACCGTCAGGTTCGGCGTCGTCGAGGCCACGCCCCGAATGTAGATGGTGTTCTGGCCCGGACCGCTGCCGCCGGCCGTCACGCTCGGCAATTGCAGCGAGTAATCCTGGAAGTTGCTGACCCCCAACTCGTCAATCTCGCGCGAACGCAAAGCCGTGACCGCCAGCGGAACGTCCTGAAGCGACTCCTGAACGCGCCTCGCCGTCACCACAATCTCGTCCAGCGCACGCTCGGCGCCCGGCTCTTGAGCCGCCACCGGAGCGCCCGCCAGCGCCGCCGCAACCAGAAACGTCAGCACCGTGTGCCTCAGCCGCAAATGCATCCCCATACTCCCCAACTCCCCGGATGTCTGCATTCAAATAACTACCCTATGGTAACAGCACGTATCGCCGTTCGCACCGCTGCCATTTGCGCCGTTGCGATTCGCGCCGTCGCCATTTGTGCCGTCGCCATTTTCGCCGCTGCCATTTGCACCGGTGCCATTTGCGCCGTCGCCATTTGACTTGCGCGGGCCGCGCAGACATGATTTCGACTACTCGAATGAAACTCTATTCGTTTTCGCCGACGCCCAACAACCGCAAGGTTGAAGCGTTCATCAAGCACTTCGGCCTGCCCGTCGAGATTCACTCGATGGGGTTCCGCGAGCAGGAGAACAAGACAGAGGCCTATCTGCGTATGAACCCCATGGGCAAGGCGCCGCTCCTGGTGGATGGCGACTTCTACCTGTGGGAATCGAATGCGATCCTGTGCTATCTCGCAAGGCTGCACCCGGAGACGGGCATGCTGCCCGCCGACCCCAGGGCGCGGGCGGATTGCGACCGCTGGCTCTACTGGCAGGCGTTCCACCTGATCAATACGATCATCGCCAAGCGCGCAAAGAGTCCTTCTGCCGAGAAGGACATCGCACTCAATATCGGCGTTCTCGACGGACAGCTCCAGGGCCGGGAATTCGTCCTCGGCGACCTGTCCATCGTCGATTTCGCCATCTCTCCGTACCTGCTTGGCCGGCACGGACGAGCCATCGACTACGACGCTTTTCCCAACGTGCAAGCGTGGCTGCATCGCTGCAACCAGCTCGACGGCATCGCAGCTACGGTGTTCAGGCCCCGCCGGAACTGACCGCCGCCAATCTTCTTACGTACTCCTCGAAGGTGTTCGGTTCGCGCCCCAGGACCCATCGAAGCACATTGGGGTTGCCGCGGAATCCGAACTGGTCGTAGTGCTTGTTCATTGTGAGCATTTGCGCGATTCGATCGTCATTGGCGCCGGCGGCGCGGGCGTTTTTCTCCATCTGCTCCAGGCTCACGGCTTCGGCGCGGACCTCTCTGCCGAGCACGGCGCGCCCGGTTCGGCCATTGGCGGCGGTTAGCAGTATGGTCATGGGTGCGGGATTATGGCGCGCCTGTTGTCGCTGCTTCAGTTCGAGGGCGGGGTCGAGTGGGTTCTGAATGGAAAGGGGTTTACTTGTGGATGGATCTGGATAACGCTAGAAACGGTCCTTGCGCCGCCTCACTTCGGCGAACACCTCCACATCGTCGGCGTCTTTCATCCCCAGTTGCGCCCTTATGCCGCGGCTGCCGGGCCGGAGGAACGGATTGGTGCGGTTTTCCTGGTACATGGTGGTGGGCACGGTCGGGAGTCCTTCGGCGCACAGTTGCTCGACTTGCTCCATCCGCTTGATCAGGGCGCGGTTTTTCGGGTCCACGGTGAGCGCGAAGCGTCCGTTGGCGCGGGTGTACTCGTGCGCGCAGTAGATGCGCGTTCGCCCGGGCCAGTTCATCAGCTTTTGCAGCGAGTCCCACATCTGCCTGGGCGAGCCTTCGAAAAGGCGGCCGCAGCCCATGGCGAACAGGGTGTCGCCCACGAAGGCGGCGTTCTCGCTGGCGAAGTAATAGACGATATGGCCTCTGGTGTGGCCCGGCGTGTCGTAGATCTGTGCCTCGGTATTGCCGAATTCCAGCGTTTCGCCTTCACCCACCTGCAAGTCGATGCCGGGAATGCGCGCGGCGTCGGCGCTGGGCCCGATGATGATGCAGCCGGTAAGGGCCTTCAGCAACATGTTGCCGCCGGTGTGGTCGGGGTGGTGGTGGGTGTTGAGGATGTGCGTCAGACGCCAGCCCTTGCGGTCGAGTTCGCGGTTGATGGCGCGCGGATCGGGCGTGTCGATGGTTGCAGTTACGCCGGAGAGCCGTTCGTGAATCAGGAACCCGTAGTTGTCCGACAGGCACGGGAACTGGTGGATCTGGAGCAGCGCCATTTTCTCCCGTCCTGGATTTCTCCCGTCCTAGGTTTCTCTCAGACGGGGTTTGAGTTCGGCCAGGTTGCAGGGACGGGTGCGGGCGTCGAGCTGCGCCTCGATGAGCTTGTCCCAGCCCGTGGCCACCGCGTTGCGCGAGCCGGGCAGGCAGAACACGAAGGTGCCGTTGGCCAGCCCCGCCAGACAGCGCGATTGCAGCGTGGAGGTGCCGATGTCCTCGTAAGACAGCACCCGGAACATCTCGCCGAAGCCCTCGATCTGCTTGTCCAGCAGTGGTTGTATGGCCTCGGGCGTGCCGTCGCGGCCGGTCAGGCCGGTGCCGCCGGTGGTGATGATGGCGTCCACGTCCTCATCAGCGATCCACCGGGACACCACTGCGCGTATGCGGTACCGGTGGTCAGGCTCGAGAAGGCGCTCGTGCAACGTGTGGCCGCAGTTGGCGATGCGCTGGGCGAGAAGCGCGCCCGAATCGTCCGTCTCCAGCGTGCGGCTGTCCGAGACGGTCAGCACGGTGATGTTCAGCGGCAGGAAGGAGTCCGACTTTTCGCCCAAGATTGCGCCCTCCGGGGTTACGGAGATTGTAGATCAGTTGCGGCGTTGTGGCAGCGGCGGGAGCGCGGCCGCAGGGGGTGGGCGCGCGGGCCGTGGGCTGGTAGGCTACCGGCCTTATGGATACGAGCAACCCTGTGATGACCGACCTGCCGGATTTGCAGGCCTACTGGATGCCATTTACGGCCAACCGGCAGTTCAAGCGCGACCCGCGTTTCGTGGTGGAGGCCCAGGGCATGCGCTACACCACGCATGACGGGCGGCAGTTGCTCGATGGCGTGTCGGGACTCTGGTGCTGCAATGCGGGACACTGCCACCCGCACATTGTCGCCGCGATCCAGCAGCAGGCGGCGAAACTCGACTACTACACGGCCTTTCAGATGGGCTACCCGCGCACTTTCGAGTTGGCCAACCGTATCGCCGAGATGGCGCCGGAGGGCTTGTCGAGCGTGTTCTTCACCAATTCCGGCTCGGAGTCGGTCGATACCGCGCTGAAGATCGCGATCGCCTGGCACCGGGTGCGCGGCGAAGGGCATCGGGTCCGCCTGATCGGTCGGCAGAAGGGCTACCACGGCGTGGGCTTCGGCGGTATTTCCGTAGGTGGCATCTCGGCGAACCGCAAGCTGTTCGGGGCGCTGCTGGCGGGCGTGGATCACCTCGGCCATACGCAAGATCTCGACCGTCAGGCGTACAGCCGCGGACAGCCGGAATGGGGCGCTCATCTGGCCGATGAGCTGGAGGAGATCGTGGCGCTGCACGACGCTTCGACCATCGCCGCGGTGATCGTGGAACCGATCGCCTGTTCGGCGGGCGTGCTGATTCCGCCGAAGGGCTATCTGCAGCGGCTGCGCCAGATCTGCGACGAGAACGAGATTCTGCTGATCTTCGATGAAGTGATTACGGGTTTCGGCCGCACGGGCGAGGCGTTCGCCTCGCAGACCTTCGGGGTGACGCCGGACCTCATGACCCTGGCCAAGGGGCTGACCAGCGGTTCGGCGCCCATGGGCGCGGTGCTGGCGCGCCGCGACATCTACGACGACTTCATGCAGGGGCCGGAGCAGCTGATCGAGTTTGCCCACGGCTACACGTATTCGGGTCATCCGCTGGCGGCCGCGGCCGCGCACGGCGCGCTGGACGTGTACCACGGCGAGGGGTTGTTCGAGCGCGGCAGGGAGACAGGCAAGCTGTTGGGCGACGCGCTTCAAACGCTCAAGGGCAAGCCTTACGTCATCGACATACGCGACTTCGGGATGCTGGGCGCGGTCGAGCTGGAGCCCATTGCGGACCAGCCCACGGCGCGCGCCCAGGAGGCTTTCCGGCTGTGCTTCGACAACGGCCTGCTGGTGCGCACCACCGGCGACACCATCGCGCTATGTCCCGCGCTGGTCGCCGAAGAGGCTCACATCGCCGAGCTGGTAGAAAAACTCGGCCGAGTCCTCGACTCCCTCTCATAACCGCGGGAGTGGGGGAAACGGCCCCGAACACAATAAAGGAGAGGCTCACGCCATGGCAACCACGCGCAGAGACACGCTCAAATATGCCGGCGCCGCGATCGCGATGATGTCCGGCGCCCGCAACGCTTCCGCCGCAACGCGGGCGGAAAACAACCCCTATGCCGTTCGTTCGGGGCCCATGCCGGCGCCCTATGTGCCCAGGCGCGGCTATGCAGACGGGCCTTTCGGCCAGGTTCACTTCCGCGACACGGGCGAAGGACGGCCCTTGATCCTGTGCCCCCAGGCGCCGCAAACCTCGCGCCAGTTCGAGAACGTTTACGAACCGCTCGCGCGGCGCGGAATCCGGGCCATCGGCGTTGATTCGCCGGGTTTCGGGGAGTCGGACCCTACACCCTTTGTGCCCACGGTCAGCGACTGGGCCGAAGCGGTGCCTGCCGTGCTCGACTATCTGGGCATCGAAAAGGCCGATGTGCTCGGCCACCACACCGGGGGCATGGTGGCGACGGAGGTGGCGATCCTGTTCCCGGAAAGAGTCAACAAACTCATCATCAACGGTCCCTTGCCCATGGGGGAGGAAGAGCGCAGCAATTTCCTCAAGTTCGTCGAGGAGCGCGAGATCAACTTCGTTCACAAGGCCGACGGCAGCCACATGCAGGAGGCTTTCGCCGGCCGCTACCGCATGTACGTGGACGGTGGCGGGGGCGCTCCCGATCCGAAGATGATCACGCGCTATACGGTGGAGCGCTTCCAGGGCTACGCGCCGTTCTGGACCGGTCATCACGCGGCGTTCATCTATGACCACAACGCGGCGCTGATGAATCTTGCGGTTCCCACCCTGATCCTTACCAACACGGGCGATCAGATTTACGAAAACGCCAGGCTGGCGGCGGAGATGCGACCTGATTTCGCGTATGCGGAACTGGAAGGCGGCGGCATCGACATTGTGGATCAGATGCCTGAAGAATGGGCGGACGCGGTGGCGGGTTTTCTGGATGGTGCGGGCTGATTTGGCTGGGCGTGCGGCGTGGGGTGTGGGCCGTGCGTGAAAGAACGGCGGCGGGCGGACGCGAGATGGGCGGGTTAGGTGTTCCAGCGGAAGATACGGGCTGGCGTGCCGGCCGGGAAATGGCTGCGGTTGGCGGGTAGTTGGGCGAAGCCGTCGGTTTGGGAGAGGGAGGCGAAGTCTCCGGAGGTGTTGGTTTGGCGCGGGCGGGCGAGAAGTTGGCCGGTTTTGTCGGTTGAGAGGCGCACCGGGAGGAACCAGGTGAGGGTTGGCGTGAAGGTAACGGCTGCGGTCATCGTGGCGGTTTCGGGAGCGGGTTGGCGCGCCCCCTGGGCCTTGTTGAGCGCCGGGATCACGTAGCGGCGCAGGCATACCAGGCTGGAGACGGGGTTGCCGGGAAGTCCGAAGACGGGCTTCTCGCCGCGCATGCCGAACCACAACGGAAAGCCGGGCCGCTGGCGCACGCGGTGAAATACCGGCGCCACACCCAGCTCGGACAGCACGCCCGGTACGTAATCCCTGGCGCCTTTCGACACGCCGCCGCTCAGGATCAGCGCATCGCTTTCGGAGAGCGCACGGTCGATTCGTTCGGTGAGGACCCGGGGGTCGTCGGGGGCCTGAAGGGTGCGGACGCTGGCGTAGCCGTGACGGTGGAGCAGGGCGGCCAAGGCGGGGCCGTTGCTGGAGCGGATCTGCCAGGGTTCGGGTAGCGCGTCCAGTCCGACCAGCTCGTCGCCGGTGGAAACCAGCGCGATCCGGGGGTCGGGGGCAACCCTGGGTTCGGCTACGCCATTGGCGCTGAGCAGAGCCATTTCCACGCCGCCAATACGTTGCCCCGCTTTGAGCAGGACGGCGCCGGCGCGGCGGTCGGAGCCTTTCCTGTGGATGAACTGGCCGCGCTCCGGCTGATAGTCGTGGTCGATGTCGATGCCTGCGCTTGCGTGGGTCTCGCGCGTGCGCTCGACGGGGATGACGGTATCTGCGCCGTTCGGAATCGGCGCGCCGGTAGCGATACGCCAGGCCGCGCGAGGATCAGAAAGCGTGCCGGGCGCCTGGCCTGCGCTTTGCGCTCCTTCCAGCGGAAACTCGCGCTGCCCGGATTGCCAACTTTTCCAGCGCAGCGCGATGCCGTCCATAGTGGCGCGGTCGTACGGAGGCAGGTCGCGCTCGGCACACACGTCTTCACGCAGCACGCGCCCGATCGCGGCGGGCAGGGGGGCGCGCTCTCCCGGCCAGACCGGGACGGTCCGGAGGATGAGGCGTTCGGCCTGGGCGACGGTGATCTGCGTGTGCATTTACGAGCGGGACCGGATGCTACAAGCGGTATCGGATCGTACAGGACGTTGCGCGCCTCCGCGTTCCGACGGTAGATCGGCTGCCGCACATTGGGGTGTTGCGTGCCGCAAGAAAACGCTCATATTGCAGCAAGCAGAGGCTTCGCTTGCCTCGTGAATGAACTGTGAAGAAACCATGAAGAAGTACGAATACAACTATGATGTGGACAAATATAAAGCGCTTTTGACTCTTGCAGGAACTCTTCCTTGGAGTTCTTCCTTGGAGTTCTTCTTAGAGCTCTTCCTTAGAGCGGCCTTCGCAAATTACATGCCGCTTTCTATCTGGCGTGGAGATGCCGTCGAAGCTTTATGGATTATCCACCGAGCTATCCTGGTGCCTGAAAAAGAGTCAGCGAGCATTCTCCTCCTCTGAAAACCACTTCGGCCCCGGTTCCGGGAAGCCGCACCTGGGCTCGGGCAAGCAAGCAGGGCTCGGGCATCCAAGCTGGGCAAGCAACTTGGGATCGGGCGAGCAAGCCGGGCGAGCAAGCCGGGCGAGCAAGCCGGGCGAGTAAGCCGGGTTTTTGGGGGATAGAATTGGGGGATTGAATTGAGGAGCGCCATGATGTCTTGTCGAAGTTTTCTTTACTCGGTGACGGCGGTTGCCGCGGTTCTTTGTGCGGCCGGTTGCGCCGGCTCTGGCGAAGCGGCTGGCGGAGCGGCCGGCGGAGCGGCCGGTGAAGCAAGTCGCTACACGATTACGGGAGACGTGTCCGCGGTCTATTCCAACGGCGAATTCGTGGTGTGGGTTTCGGGGCCGAAAAAGGACAGCGAAAGCGGCGGCGCGATGAGTATGGCGGCTGCCACGCCAGCGTCCACCACGTCGGCGTCTGCCACGTCGACATCCGCCACGTCGACATCCGCTACGTCGGCATCTGCCACGTCGGCGTCCGGGGCCGGCGGTGAGTCGCAGCCAAGCATGAAGGACGGTCTCAATGTCGTGGCGGAAGCACCGATTGTTGACGGCAAGTTCTTTCTGGAAGGGACGGTGGACGAGCCGCGCAACGTCTATTTCTATGTGCTGGGCGCGGTCACTGCCAGCGGCATGCGCATGGCGCCCATGAAGGGTCAGGCCTTCATTCTGGAGCCGGGCGATCTCACGCTCACGATCAACGCCCGGGCCCGATTCCTGGTGGATGGCGGCCATTACAACGACATCGTGTTGAATTCGTGGAAGAAATCGCCCGAATACCAGGCTCTGATGGAGGACTACAACCGGAAAGTGATGTCGGTTGAAGGCGAAACCGAAGCGGAAAGACGTGCGCGGGTGGACGAGGCCCAGGAGATTTACAGCGCGATACTGGACATGGAAAGCGAGGGCCGCAGGACGGTGGCCATGACTCACGAAGATCCGCTGGCCCGCAAGCTTACCCTCGAGTCCACCTGGCTGCGCGACCACTGGTTCGGGGACGCCGTTCGGGCGCTGGCCGAAATCATGCCGGATGACCCCTGGGTGGCGGACACGCTGGCTGCCGAAACGCAGTACGACGCGTCGCGGGCCAGGGCCGCCACTTTTGCGGTGGGCACGGAAATCCAGAATTTCGAGGCCGAGACGCTGGATGGCGAAACGGTCAGCATTTCCGGGGCGCGCGAGGGCAAGGAAGTGGTTCTGGTGGAATTCTGGGCGTCGTGGTGCGGGCCTTGTCGGGTGGAAATTCCGCACATGAAGAAGGCCTATTCGGACTACGGGCCGCTAGGCTTCGAGATTTTCTCCTTCACGGTGGACGACGAGCGCGAGGACTGGGAGCAAGCGTCCGAGGAAGAGCAATTGCCCTGGATTGATGCCGGCATGGGCATGGACCATCCCGCCACGCAGGCCTACGGCGTGACCGGCGTGCCCGCCAATTTCCTCGTTGATGCGTCCTCGGGAGAGATCATCGGCAAGGACCTGCGGGGTCACAAGCTCGACGAGGCCCTGGCCGAGCGCTTCGGCGCGTCCGAACGCTTCGGCGCGTCCGACAGCGAGGGCTGAAGCCCGTCAGGGCGAGCCGTTGATCAGTTCGGCCAGCTTCTGGTCGAGTTTCTCGCCGCGCAGGTTTTTGGCCACCACTACGCCTTGCGAGTCGATCAGGAAATTCATGGGAATGGCCAGCACTCCGAACTGCTCGGGAATGGGGCTGGCGTAGGCGAGCAGGTCGCTGGTGTTGATCCAGGGAATGCCGTCTTCTTCGGACGCCTCGCGCCAGTCGTCGCGGTCCTCGTCGAGCGAGTAGGCGAATACGTCAAAGCCCCTGGGCTTGTAGTTCTCGTAGCTTGCGATGAGATTGGGGTTTTCCGCCCGGCAGGGGCCGCACCAGGAAGCCCAGAACTCGATCAGCGTGTAGTCGTGATTGGCGCGCGAGTCCGCGAGTTGGTATTCCGCCCCGTCCAGACCCGTGCTCGAAAAGTCCTTCACCTGCGTGCCTTCCTGCATGGCGCGGGCGGCGGTGCGCATTTCCACGCCGTGGCGGATGCGGCTGCGCGTGGCCAGCAGCGCGGGATGCTCGCCCAGATCCGCCTGAAGCTGGTCCAGCCGGGCCAGCGCCTGTTCGCTGCCCATGCCGCCCAATTGCACCGCATACAGGCTGGCCAGGGGGTCGTCATCGGCTTCCGCGATCGCTAGAAGCGCGCTGGAGCGCACCTCCTGCACCGCGCGGTAGCGCTCCCAGGATTCGTCGAGCAAGGCCTGATAGCCTTCGTCGCCTTCCTCCACGCCCTTGCGTTGCTCCATGATGTCGCGATACGCGGCGAGCGCGTCCTGGTAGGCTTCGCTGTCCTGCCAGGAAGCAATGACTTTCCGGTTGTAGGGGCCTCCGCTGGCCTGCAAGCCGGCCACCGTGCCGGCATATTGGATCCGAATGTCGCCCGCTTCCAGAATGAGTTGCACCGAACCCTTGCCGTTCCCATCCGCATCCTGCAGGGACAGGCGCGCCACTTCGCCCTGTTGAAGCTCTCCCTGCAATTCGAATTCGCCGCCGGTGAAGGGTGCGCGGGCAATCTCCTCGCTTCCGCCTACGACCCCGGTCCCGCGGCTCAGCACCACTTCGCCGTCCTCGAGCAACTCGCCGATGCTGCCGGCAATCCGGTATTGCTGCGCTGCATCGGCGGCGGTACCCAGGTTCTCGTACCACGCCACCTTGTCGTCATGCTCGGAGGCGGAGAGCACGTCGGCGTCGCCGTCGAGGTCCGCCGCGTACACCGACTCGGCCCCGACGGCCGCCGTCGTGATGACCTTCTGCTCGGAGAACTGGTCGGCGTAGACGGCCAGGGCGATAGCACCCGCGGCGGCGAGCGAAATAAACAGCATTGCCGCGTGGGCTTGCGGGTTTTTCCTGGCGATCATGTGTGTTCTCCGCGAGGCAGGGGGGCAGGGGGGCGGTTGTGTTCAGTTGCCGCTACAGCCAAGCGACTTCAGTTGCCACCGCCGTCAGGCTGTCAAGCCGTCAAGCCATCAAGAGGCCAGGCCGCCACGCGGTCAGAACGACTTGTGGACTTTCAGGCGGTATGACCGCCCCTGGGTCCATTCCGTAAGTGGACTGAGCTCAGCCTGAGTGCTTTCGCCGGTTGAGGCGGTGGTTCGGGTGTATTCGGCAAACGTGTTGGTTAGGTTGTTTACCGTGAGAGTAACCTCCACGCCATCAAGCCAGTCCGGCGCCTCGAACAGCGAATCGTCCTGGAACCCGTAACCCAGGACCAGATCGTAGATAGTTGGCGGCTCGGACAGGTAGGTGAAGGAGCTGCCAATGATGGATGTTGAATCCGATCCTTCAATATCCAGGCTCAGGAACAGGCTTCCCCGCGACCAAGTGAACTGGGCGCTGGTTTTGTGCCTGGGAACGGGAGGGAGGATAGTATCTTCAGGACCGCTATCGTCGCGCGACGAAACCAGGTTATGAACGATGCCGCTGGCGGGGTCCACCTGCACCCTGTGCTTGTTGGTGTAGGACCGGCGCACGGTAATGTCGTACTCGTTCAAGCCCGTTTCCCACTGGTAACCGAGTTCGTAGTCCACGCCCGAGCGTTCGAGCGCCGAGACGTTGATCCACCTCTCGTCAACCACGTAGATGTCGTCCACCTCGATATACATCACGTTGGACGGCAGATCATCAAGGTAGATGATTGGCACCGGCAATTTGTAGATGCGGTCCTTGTATTCGGTGTCGCTCCAGGAGGCCTTGAGCAGCACGCCGGGAAGGAAGGCAGGACTGAATTCCGCCGACAGGCTGAGCGTGTCCGCGGTTTCGGACTTGAGCTGGTCATTGCCGCCGCTGTATCCGAACACTTTATCGCCGGGCAGCGTGGTAATCGCGGAGTTTTCGGGAGGAACGTAATACCACAATGAACGAGGATTGCCCTCGTAGAGCGACTTCTGCAGCAACTGGTTGAGCTGCGGCGCCACAAACGCGGTTGAAGCGTTGGCCTTGAACTGCGCGCTATTGTTTGACCGGTACACCACTCCTCCCGACCAGGTGAACTCGCTGCCCGGATCCTTGGCTTCGGTGGACTCGGCCGGCGACGATTCCGTTTGCCGATAATCCACGTCCACGTTGGAGTAGGAGTCGTAGCGTCCGGAAAAAGTGAGATTCAGCCGCTGGGCGCCCGCCATGGCGTTACTGGCGCCCACCAGCGGGATCAGGCCTTCGGCAAAAGCGGCGTGATTGTCGCGGCTGATCCTGGTGTTGAATGCCGAGTCGCCGGTTGGCGTGGCGCTGCTCAGGTAACGCGCCATTTCGTTGTAGGAATCCAGGGTGTCCTGACGATAGTCGTAGCCCACCACCAGGACGATCGAACCGCCAGGCGCGCTGAACAATTCGCCTCGCGCCAGCGCTTCGAACTGCACCTGTTCGTTCTTGCCGCCTGAGGTTACATCGGCAATGACATAGGGCGAAATGTCGCCGAATGGATTGATGGGATCAGGCGGGGCGCCATACACCCTGCAGTTTCCGCCGAAGAAGGAGCTGTACGAGTACCGCGTGCCGCCCAGTTCGGCCACCTTTTCTGCGCAGGCGGGCTCGAGGATTCCGTTGAAGCGGCCGATGACCGCCTCGCTCACGCCGTCGGAGTTGAGTCCCAGGACGTAAGCCGGGTCCCGCACGTTGAAGCGTTGCGTGTCCGATTCGGTGCTCGAGCTGCTCAAGTCGGCCTGCCAGGACCAACTGCCCAATGAGCCATCCAGCCCCAGGCCGATATGCAGTTCATCCACGGTGGAGTCATAGCTGGTGGGCGGTTGGTCCACCGCCAGACCGTCCAGCGTGACCTGAGTGCCGAAGGGATTGAAGGGACTGTTGGCGTGGAGAGTTCCGCCTGCCGGCAGGAGGCCATCCTGCTGCTCCGCGTCCTTGGTGGTGGCCCTGACGTTCGCATGAAAGACCAGCGATTCCATCAACTCCTGGTCCACGCCCACGAAAACCGAATGCCGCTGCTGTGCCGGCGTCAGGCTGCGGCCCAGTTCGGCCTCCTCGCCCCAGTGCGGTTCGCCGACGATGTCCAGAGAACTGAGGCTGTCGGTGTGCTGGAAACCTGCCGGGAGCGTGAAGTCGTTGATGCAGGTGGCCATTGCCTTCTGCGCGTCATCCAGGGCTGCGTATTCATCGCGGCTGATGATGGCGCCATTCAGTTCGTACACCACGGCTCGAGTACGGTCCCAGGGGAAGGCGTCCGAATTGCAGGTGTCGTCATAGAAATTGGTCCAGACGCGGAATCTAGGACCCCTCGCCGTGTTTTTCTGGTTCGTGGTCAGCAAGGTGCTTCTGTTTCGAAGCACAATCGAATCGCGGTCCGAGGCGTCCAGCCCGGAATCGCGGAAGTATTCGTAGCCAGCGCGCATGCGCCCCCCCCCCCACGCGAAGCCGCCGCCGATGTTGGCTTGCGTCTCGCTATAGCCGCTCTTGTGCGGGCGGCCGTAGTCCACGTCCAACTCCAAGCCGGCGTAATCCTGCCTGGTAATGACGTTGACCACTCCGCCCACGGCGTCGGAGCCGTATATGGCGGAAGCGCCGTCGAGCAAAATCTCGACACGATCCACCATCGACAGCGGAATGGTGGAGATGTCGGTAACTCCACCGAGCACGCCGCTGTAGCCAACGCGCCGGCCGTCAATCAGGATCAACGTGGATTCGCTGCCCAGCCCGCGCAGATTCACGGTGGACGCGCCGGTTACGTTGCGCGCCCCGTTCAGCGTGGAGCCGTACACTTCGTTGGTGGCGTTGACGTTCTGCGGAAGCTGCCGGAGAACGCGCGCCAGCGTGAGTTCGCCCGTGGCGCGAATGTCCTCCCGGTCGAGGACGATGAGGTTGCCGGAGAGTTCCGAGGGCGGCCGGTTCAGGCGGCTGCCGGTTACCCGCACATCGGGCAACTCGAGAGGCTCTTCTTCGGCGCTCGCATCTGCGTCCGATCCTTCCTGCGCGAGTGCGCCGTTGAGGCCGAATGCGAAGGCGGCCAGCGCTGCCAACATCGGGAAGCCGGCACGGACGGCGGGGCTCCGCGGGCGGAGATCAGGTTCTTGTGCTGTTTGCATGGCATCGTCTCCTTGTAGGGTAAGGGTGCGCGGAAATGCGCTCGGCGCAATGCGTTGCTGCCGCCACTATACTACTTTTCCGCTGCGCTCGGCGCATCATGGCGTTGGCGAGACCGACTCTGCAGGAGCTTGCGCTCCTGCATGGCGCGGCGGTAGTCTGTTGATGGCTGCGCACCCCTCCCGGCGGGTTAGCGGGAGAAGATCAGGCGTGCGCCGGGCGCTTCGATGCTTACGCTGTGGGATGTGCGTTCGAAGGCTTGACCCGCTTCGCGCAGCGTTTCTGATGTTTGTTCGAGGCTTCGGGTGCGAAGGTGCAGGGCGGTGAAGCCGCTTTTGCCGCTTTCCGCGGGGAGGATGTGGAGGTGTTCGGGCGCGTTCGGGGAGACGAGCGGGGCGAAGCGGCGTTCGGCGTCCTCCACATCGGGCGTGTGCAGTGTGATGCCGGTCAGTTCGACCGCGCCATTGGGGTGATCGTTCATTGCCGGCCAGAACACGAGTTCGGGGGTGAGGTGCTGCACGTAGCCGCAAAGTGCTTCCGGGAAGCTCTTCGCCGGCAGCGCCAGCCAGCGGAAGCGCGCCACCGCGCCGTCGGCGTAGTGCAGGCTGCGGCTGGCTTCGCCCACCGGCGTGGGGCGTTGTCCGGCCTGCGCCGCGCGCTCGTGGGCCGCGGCGGCGTTGGCGGTGCGCAGGATCAGGATGCGCATGGCGTGGCCGCCGCTGTGGCTGCCGTTGCCGTCGCCTCCGTCGCCGTTACCGTTGCCCCCACCGTTGCCTCCGTCGCCGTTACCGCCGCCGTTGCCCAGCCAGGGGGCCAGGTGATGGTCGGGATAGGGCCGTGTGACTTCGCTCAATTCGACGTAGGTGGTACCGAATACGAAATGCGCGCTTTGCTGGTCCAGGCTGCGCTCGCTGCCGTCGGGCGCCGTGCCCATCAACTCCACCGGTTCGGTAACGCGAAAACCCAGACTGCGGAACGTGCCGACGGTTGCCTGGATGTCCGGACCTACGAGGCCCACGTGGTCGATGTCGAGCGCCAGACGGCTCATGGCAGCTTGCTCCCCGCCAGTTCGCGCTCGGTTGCGTTCATGGCGCGGCGGTAGATCGAAAGCAGCATCCAGAGCAGCGCAATGCTGAGGATTCCGCTCAAGACCGACGCGATGGCCATGGAGTAATGCAGCATGTTGTCGTCGCGGTAGACGTAGTCGGTGATCAGCGCCACGGCGGTGCCGCCGAAGCCGATGCCGGTCAGGTTCACCACAAACAGGTACACGGCCGAGAACTGGGCGCGCATGTTCGGCGGCGAGAACAGTTGCAGCGCGGTGGTGGCCGGCGCGAATACCCAGCTCGAGAAGAACAGCAGCGGAGCGGCCAGCAGCAGCGACAGCTCGGCGCTGGGCATCAGGCTGGTGGCGGCGGCAAAGGGAAGCAGCAGGACGGCGCCCAGCAGCGCCGCGCGAATGGCGCCACCGTTGTCGCCGCGGCGCTTCAGGTAGTCGGAATAGAGGCCGCCGCAGATGATGCCGCCGCCGCCGAAGAAGGTAACGATGAGCCCCAGGCAGGGGCCGGCGAGGCCGCGTTCCATGCCGTGGATGCGGATCAGGTACTCGGCCAGCCAGGTCATCTGGGCGTTGAACAGCAGCGTCAGCATCGAAAAGGCGATGAAATGCAACAGGTAGAGGCTTGCGTTCTGCCCGAAAAACCGGCCCACCTCGCGCAAGGGAACGCCGCCGGTCCCGGCCCCCAGCCGGCGCGGCTCGCGAAACGTGAAGCACAGCGCGGCAATCGCCAGACCCGGCACGCCCACCAGGATCAGCGTCAGCCGCCAGGGCTTGAGTTCGCCCACCAGCGGCAGGGTTACCGTGTCCAGCGCGCCGATCAGAATGGCCGAAATGATGAAGCTCAGGCCAATGCCCACGAACACGCCCGAGGAATACACGCCCAAGGCGCGGCCGAGTTTCTCGCGCGGAAACAGATCGGCGATGATCGAGTAGGCCGCAGGCGACAGCGCCGCTTCGCCCACGCCCACGCCCACGCGCGCCAGAAACATGGTACCGAAGGTGCGCGCCAGACCGCACAACGCGGTCATCAGGCTCCACACGGCGATGCCTGCGGCAATGATGTTGCGGCGGCTGGCGCGATCGGCCAGCCAGGCGATGGGGATGCCCAGCAGGGTGTAGAAAATGGCGAAGGCGAAGCCGTGCAGCAGGCTGAACCGGGTGTCGTTGATGCCCAGGTCTTCCTTGATGGGGCCCACCATCAGGCCCAGCACCGAGCGGTCGATGAACGAGCAGATGTAGGCGAGTGACAGGACGCCTACTACGTACCAGCTGCGCCAGCCTCCTGGCGGTTCAGGTCGCATCTTTCGTGCGCCGGCGCGCTAGCGCGCTAACCGGGGCGGCAGCGGATGTGTTCCCGCAGGCGGGAACGTGTCCGGGAGCGGGTTTGCTCAAAAGCCCCAGTGCAACTGCAGTGCCATGGAGCGGCCTTCGCCGGGGTAGCCGAGTGCTGCGCCGATGCCGATGGCGTCCTTGCTGCGGTCGTTCAGCGAGGTGAAGCGCACCGAATTCTGGTAATACTCCCGGTCCAGCAGGTTGCGAACCACGAAAGCTACCTCGACGCCGGTCACAAAGCGAATGCCGGCGCGCAGGTTGGCGAGCATGACGCCGCTCTGACCGACCTCCGCCTCGTTGAACTGGCTGTGGTAGACCGTGGAGCGGTAGGCAATCTGGGCCATGGCCGAGAACTCGCCGGGTCCCACTTCCGCCGTGTAGTTCAGCGTGGACGTGACCGAAATCTCCGGCGCGTTCACCAGACTGTTGCCCGCCACGTCCAGCACGAGTCCGGCGGGTCCGCCATAGCGGGTGACGAACTTGTCATACTCGGCGCTCAGCGCCATCGTCGATGCGGTCCAGGTGAACTGGTCGGAAAGCACCGCGGAGACATCCAGCTCCAGGCCGACCAGAGTGGCTTCCGCGGCGTTGGTTACGCGCACCGTGCCTTCGGTGAAGGTCGAGACCTGCAGGTCGGTGTAGTCGTAGTAGAAGACCGCGGCGTTGACGATCGCCCTGCCGTCGGCCAGCGTGGACTTGCCGCCCGCTTCCAGGTTCCAGAGGTATTCAGGATCGAATGCCGGTTCGGGTCCCAGCGAGTTGCTGCCGCCCGACTTGAACCCGCGGGTCAGCGTGGTGTAGAGCAGGATGTCTTCGTTGTAATCGTATTTCAGGCCCAGCTTGGGCGTGAACGCGGTCCAGTCGTCGGTGCTGGTGCGGCCGCCGAAATTCAGCGTCAGATCCATGGGATCGCTGGCGCCGAAAAGGCCGTCGAAGTTGCCTGGATTCAGCCCGCGGAGGTTCCGGTCGTCCTTTTCTTCCCGGCTGTAGCGCCCCCCCACGATGCCTGAGAACCGGTCGCTGAAGTTCCAGGTCAGTTCGCCGAATCCGGCCAGAACGTCGGTCTTGTTGGTGGCGAAAATATTGAACGCTCCGCCCAAGTTGATCGCCGGAAGGCCGAGCGCCTCTTCCTTGTCCTCGGTGAAGTAGTAGATACCCGCGATCCATTCGTAGGCGTCGCATTCGCAGGACAGGCGGATTTCCTCGGAGAACTGGTCGGTGTCGCGCTCGAAATGGGTTTGGGTGACGAAGATTTCGGTGCCGTCGGTGTTGAAGCGGAAGCTGTCCTCGAACTGGCGGTAGCCGGTAATCGAGGTGAGCGTAAGGCCGGTGCCCAGGTCCGCGCTTACCTCGGCGGTAACGCCGGAGATGGTCCACTTCTGGAAGCTGTCCACCTCGTTGCGGGTCTGGTCGAAGTCCGGCAGGCTCTGAGCGCCCTCGGCCGCCGAGCGGTGGAGGTTGCCGCGCGGGCGGATGGTGCGGTTGTCGCCGTCGAAGTCGGTGTAATCGCCGATGATCTTCGCGTTGACCGTATCCGAAAGCGCGAAAGCGAGCGTGGCGCGGACCGCCATGGTCTCGCCGCCGTCCACCTCGTCGCCGCCCCTGGGGTCCAGGTCCTCGGTGAAGCCGCCATCGCTGCCGTAGCGCGCCGCCAGGCGGAAGCCGGCGTTTTCGCCGATCGGGCCGCCGTAGGCCGCTTCGCCGTCGTAGCGGTTGAAGTTGCCGAGCTTGAGGTTCACGTAGCCCTCGGGCTCGCCGCCGGGCGCGCGGTGAATGACGTTGATCACGCCGGCGGTGGCGTTGCGGCCGTAGAGCGTGCCCTGCGGTCCACGCAGCACCTCGACGCGCTCCACGTCCAGGAACTGGTTCAGGCCCATCTGGGCCCGTCCCTGATAGACGCCGTCCTGATGCACGGCTACGGACGAATCCTGGCCGATGCCGAACAGGTTGGTGCCTACGCCGCGGATGTAGAGCTGCGCTTCTCCGCCTGCGCGGCTGAATACCAGCGAGGGGACGTCGAGGCTGATGTCCTCGATTTCGTCGAGCCCGGTATTCTCCAGGACTTCGCCGCTCACGGCGGTAAGGGCCAGCGCGGTGTCCTGAATCGAGGCCTCGCGTTTTTCGGCGGTGACGATGATTTCTTCAAGAACGTTTTCCTGCGCCGACAGGCTGCCGGCCAGCAGGATGGCAAGTGTTGCGGCAAGCGGCCGCCGGATCGAAAGGGTGGTCATTCGGTAAATCTCCCGGACTTGCTTACAGGCAAAAATGGCGGCCCTGGGCCGCCACTGCTTGGCCCAATCATACAGGAAATGGCGGAAAAAGACTGAAAATGCCGCGGAGTCGGGGATGAGTGTTCGCCGGTGCGCTCTCGCGTTCCCTCTCTGTGGGGACACGCTGCGAGCACATCCCTGTGGGTTCTGCCTGGGCATCCTGCCCTCGCAAGGTCCCCACAGAGAGGGAACGCTAAAGCAGGGCGTTGGGGTGACATCCGGGGTGGTCATCGGGGGCTCCCGATGAATGTGCGGGTTAGGCTTTTTCGCCCTGCATCCCCTTCCGAGGAGCGTCGGCGGCAGGACAGCCGCCGCCGAGCTCCATGGATGGGTTCATGCGTCTCCTCGGAAGGGGATGCAGGGCGAAAAAGCCGGCTTAAGGGAGCTGGAGGTCTACTTTTCCGTGGGTGCGGAAGGCGGCGGAGACGCGGTCGCAGACTACGCCTACGCGGATTACGGAGAAATTTCGGAAATCGATGATGGTGCTGGAGTGTCCGAGGGGGTTGGCGTATTTGGACACGCCGTAGTCGAAATGGACGCTGGCTGCTTCGCGCACCGGAGCTTCGATGTCTTGGTAGCGGTACTTGGAGCCCCGTAGCGAGGTGTTGGCCGAGGAGCCGAACACCGGCATTCCGCGCTGCCAGGACTGGCGCGCAATCTCGTTGTGGAACTGACCGGCGTTGAGCAACATGTCCATGGTGCCGACCTTGGTGGACGATTCCATGACGAAGGGCTCGACGCGGCTAAAGAATTCGTGCTGCGCGCGAAACGGCGCCACGATGGAGAAGGGGATGTTCTCCTCGCGCACGATGGTGGCGGCCAGATCGTGCTTCCAGTCTTCCATGACATGGATGGCGCGGCTCATTTCGACGTTGGCGAAAAGGCCGCCAGGCTTCTCGTAGCTGCGCTTCTTGGCGGCGTAGATGGCGCGTATGCCGGCCTCGGTGCAGGCATTTACAGCATAGGCTACGTCCAGCGGCGCTATGGCGACCTTGCCCGTTGCGATGGTGTTGAGCAACAGGGCAACGTCGGCCTGCAACTGCTCGGCGGGCACCGGATCGGCGGTAGTGCGTTCTTTGCTCATGGGTCAGTGCTCTCAGTGGCAGAAAGGTGCGAGAAGGGGGTCGATCCGCGCAAGCTGTTGCAGTTTGTCCAGGGTGGCCGCGACTTCCGCGGGATCAATCCGGTTTGCCGCGCTGGTAAGCCGGTCTTCTGCGCCGGTCGGACGGTTCTCTGCGCCGGTCGGACGGTTCTCTGCGCCCGTCAGGCGGTTTTCTGCGCCCGTCAGGCGGTTTTCTGCGCCCGTCAGGCGGTTTTCTGCGCCTGTCAGGCCGGCGAATTTTGCCAGGAGGTCGTTGCGCTTCATGGGGTTGGCCGGCGTGCCGAGGCTGTCGAGCACTTCCGAGCGGCGGCTTTGTCCGTCGCGCGTCTTCAATTCCAGCCAACTGCCGAAATGCGAGGGGAAGGCGGCTTGCATCCTGGCGTCGGCCACAGCCTCCACGCGGTCGGCGATCTCCAGGGTGCGCGGATCGTTGAGCGCCTCGCCCATGAAGCCGGCAACGGAACCGGGGCCGTAGTAGAGCGCCGCGCCCAGCGTGAAGGGCAGGCTGTACTGCGCGGCCATTTCGGAGGTGGGGCGGCGCAGCATGTGCTGCGTGACCATGATGTCGGGTCCGCCCACGGTGATGGATTCGATTTCGTTCGGGTCGAGGCCGAACTGTCCGGTGACTTCGGCCAGCGCGTCCAGCGTGGAGTGAAACAGTCGGCAGCAGGGGTAGGGCTTGTAGCTGATGCGGTGGATCTCCGGGCCATCGGGGTGCGGACGGTTGAGCCGCTCGGGATCGGATTTGGCGCCGAAGTTGTGGATCAGGCCGTAGCGCCCTTCGAGCGCCTGCTCGGGCCCGGCGATTCCGAGACCGGCGTGTTCCGCGGCCATCACCCCGTGCAGCGCTGCGTAGCCGCCGTGCAGCCGCTTGACGGTGGTGCCTTCCGGTTCCTGGCTGAACTGCATGGAGCCGCCGGCCATCGACAGCGCCAGGCCCCAGCCGCGCGCCAGTTCGCGCGGAGTCAGGCGCAACAGCACCGCTGCCGCTGCCGCTGCGCCGAAGCCCACGAACAGGCTGGTGGGATGAAAGCCCAGCTCTATGGTTTCGGCGGCGTTGGTGGCTGCGCCGATGCGGCCCACCGCTTCGTAGCCGGCGTAGACCGCCGCAGCCAGCCGCTCGCCGCCCAGGCCGTGGTGCGCGGCCAGTGCCAGGCTGGAGGCGATTACTGCCGCGCCCGGATGGCTGACCGACTCGTCGTGGGTGTCGTCGAGTTCCATGCCGTGGGCGGCGGTGGCGTTGACGAACGCCGCCAGCGCCGGCGCCAGACGCAGGTCCGAAGCCAGTAGCGGTGCCTTGCCGGAACCTCCGTGCGGACCCGCCCATTCGTGAAGCCGCTGGCTCCAGGCCAGCAGCGAGCCGGCGTAGCAGCATCCGAGGTGGTCGAGAATGAGGTTTTGGATTTGCTTGAGGTCGCGCTCCGCCAGCGGCGAGTCGCCTGCCGAGAGCAGTTCTTCGGCCAGCGCCAGGCTGCGCTCGTCTGCCGGAATGTGCCCGTCTGCTGTAATGCTCATGCCGTGTTCCCGCCGCGTTCCCGCCGCAGTGCCTGCGTGGCTGCGAGGTCCGGCGCGCCATCGGAAGGATCGATTACCACGCCGTAGCTTTGGCGCGCCTGCTCTGCCGAGAGCAAGCCGTCGAGCACATCGTCCGCCACCCGTTGAGGATCGCGCTCGAACGGATCGCCATAGCCGCCGCTGGACACCAGCGTAATCTCCAGGCGGTCGCCGGCGGCGAAACGCGCATGCGAAATCTTGGCAGGCAGTTCCTGCTCTTCGGGCGTGCGCGGGTTCACCTTAACCTGGCCAGGCAGCCCGTTCGCGCCGCCGAAAATCCCGCGTGGCGGGTCGCCGGAGCGGTTGTCGCCCGTGGAACTGACCGCTGCGCCTTCAAGAAAGCGCCAGGTTTTGACCGCGCCCATGCCGCCGCGCCAGCGCCCCGGCGCCGGGGCCTCGTCGCGCAGCTCATAGCGCTCGCAGAGCATCGGCACGGAAAGCTCCATCTCTTCCAGCGGGTTGTTGCGGGTGTTGGCCATCAGCGTATCCACCGTGTCCAGGCCGTCGCGCCCGTTGCGCCCGCCGTACGAGCCTTCGTTGATCTCCACGTTGATCTGGTACTGGCCGTTGGGCGACTCGAAGGAATACACGAAGCATGACACGTTGGCCGCGTTTCCGCCGGTTACCCGGTCCGGCAGCGCGGCGCTGAGCGCCCGCAGCACCTGGTCCGGAATGCGGTTGATCTGGGTGAAGCGGGCCTCGCAGCCGCGCGGGTAGATCGGGTTGAAGATGCTGCCTTCGGGCGCGTGCGCGTACACCGGCCGGAACACCCCGTCGTTCTGGGGCACGCCTGCGCCTTCCGCGGTTTCATCGAGAAGCAGGGCGCGCACCGCGAAGTTCACCGCCGGCAGCACGCTGCCCTCGAACGGGCAGTTGAAGCCGGTGGAGGTTTGCGGCGTGGAGCCGCTGAGATCCACGCAGAGGTTGCTGCCGCGCACGATCACGCGCGTGGCGATCTTCAGCGGTTCGCCGAAGTGCTTGCCGTCGTCCTCCAGCCAGGCGTCCGGCGCGGGGTACTCGCCGTCGGGCAACTGCTCGATGCGCGCGCGCATCCGCCGTTCCGCATAGTTCATCCATTCCTCTGCGGCGCTCATCACCCGGTCCAGGCCGTGTTTGGCGACCAGTCCGGCGAAACGCTGCTCACCCAGCCGGCAGCAGGCGATCATCGCCTCGAGATCGCCGGAGTTGGCTTCGGGAGTGCGCACGTTGTCCATGATCAGCGACCAGAGGTCTTCGCGCCGTTCGCCCGCCGCGTGCAGCTTCACGGCGTCGAGGATCTGGCCTTCGGCGAAGAAGTCCGGCACGTCCACCGAAAACCCCGGGTCGGCGGCGCCGATGTCCACCATGTGGCCGGTGCAGCCGGCGAACCCCACATGCGCGCCGCCCACGAACAGCGGCATCAGCACGCCGTAGTCGGGGCTGTGCGAGGCGCCGTGGTAGGGATGGTTGTGCAGGTATACATCGCCGGGCCGGTAGCGCGCGCGGTGCTTGCGGTCGATGCCGCGCACATAAGCGGGCAGGGAACCGCAGTGCATGGGAGTGGAGTCGCTCTCGCAGAGTTGCCGGCCGTCGAAGTCCAGCAGCGCCGCGCCGATGTCGCGGGACTCGCGCATCACGCTGGAATAGGCCATGCGCACCAGCAGTTCGGCCATTTCGCGGGCGATGGAGTGCAGCGCTCCGCCGATCACCTGCAGCGACACCGGGTCGACTTCCACCTTGTTCCAGCGGCGCTGGCCGCGCTCAGCGTAGGCGCCCAGGCCCGTGCTGCGCGCCGGGTCGAGTCCGGGCCAGAGTTCGGCGCCGCTCATGCCGCGTTCCTGCTCATGCTGCGTCCACGAGTTGGCGCTCCTCGTTCTTGTTCATGGCGACAGGCCGTCTTCATCGGCAGCCGGCCGACCGTCCCGGTCCGCGAGAGTGGCTGGGGTCAGGAGCAGGTTGGCGTAGCGGTCCACGCGGGCGCTCCAGCCGGGAGGGATCACGGTGGTGGTGTCCGCCTGCTCGACGATGGCCGGGCCGGCAAGCTGGTGTCCGGCTCGAAGTTCCGCGCGGCGGTAGAAGGCCGTTGGCCGCGGTTTGTCGGTGCCGGGGAACAGGCCGTCGGCAATCCGCAGCGGTTCCGGGGGCGGGCCGCCTGCTGACTCGGCTTGTTGCGATACCAGGGGCGCGCTCGGCGCGTAGGCCGACACGCCCAGGTTGATCACTCGCACCGGCATGTCGCGATAAGCGCGCAGGTAGGCGCGCTGGTGCTCGGCGTCGAAGCGCTCGCGCAGCGACCTCGCCCAGTCCGCGTTGATTTCGCCGGCCGGCGTTTCCACGGCCAGTTCATGGCCCTGACCTGCGTAGCGGCATTCCGCCCACCGCTTCACGCGGACCTCGGCGGCCACGAACCCATCGCGGACCAGGCGGTCTTTTGCTTCTTCTGTCATCTCATCGAAGCGCGCGGCCACGCCGGCGTAGTCCAGTTGGTCCAGTTCTCCCCAAAGCGTTGCCTTGAACTCGTAGCGCACCGGCGCGCAAAGCAGGCCGCCGGCCGCGCCCACGCCAGGGTGTGGCGGCACCAGCACCTCGCCAATGGACAGCGCCTCGGCCACCGGCGCGGCGAAGGCCCCGCCCGCGCCGCCATAGGCTACCAGCGTGAATTCCCGCGGGTCAAAGCCCTTGGAGACGCTGGCAAGCCGCATGGCCTCCACCATGTTGTTGACGGCGATCCGGAAGATTCCCAGCGCCGCTTCCGCGAGCGGGAGTCTCAGAGGCGCGGCGACGTGTTCGCGGATGGCCTGTTCGGCTTTCTCCGGCTCAAGACCGGGCACGGCGGAGGCAAGGTGTTCCGGGCGGTACCACCCAGCCACAATCAGCGCGTCGGTCACGGTGGGGTGTTTACCGCCTTTTCCGTAGCAGGCCGGGCCAGGGGACGCTCCAGCGCTGTGCGGACCTACGCGGAACATGCCCTGCTCATCAAGCCAGGCGATGGAGCCGCCGCCTGCGCCCAGCGTGGCGATGTCGGCCATGGGCGTCATCACGTCGTATTCGCCGACGCGGGTATCGAGCAGGCTGCGCATGCGCATCTCGCTGTTCGGAGCGACGCCGATGTCGGCGGACGTGCCGCCCACGTCCAGCGTAATCACGTTATTGCGGCCGATTTCCCGGGCCGTTTCGATGCCGGCGATGAGCGCGCCCACCGGACCGGAGAGCAGCAGGTTCACCGGACGGCGCTCGGCTTCCGCGGGCGCCACCATGCCGCCGCTGGATGTCATCAGCCGCAGTTGCGCGGGCACCCCGGCTGCGGCAAGCGCGGCGGCGAAGCGGCGAATATAGCGCGCAGTTGCCGGGCCCACGTAGGCGTTCATCGCGGTGGTGGAGAAGCGTTCGTACTCGCGCACCAGCGGGGCGATCTCGTGGCTGGCGGTAACGTAGGCTTCGGGGAATTTGCGCCGCGCCAACTCGGCGATGCGCCGTTCGTGCTCCGGATTGAGAAACGAGAACAGGCAGCACACCGCGATCGCCTCCACGCCTTCTTCCTTCAGCCGGGCGACGGCTTCGAGCACATCGTTTTCGTCAAGCGGCACTTCCACCGCGCCGTCGGGCGCGCGGATCCGCTCGCGCACAGTCATTCGCCAGCGCCGGGGCGCCAGCGGCCGGCTCTGACGGGCAATGTCCTGATAGTGCGAGAAGTTGTAGGGACGGTTCTTGCGTCCGATGTGCAGCACATCCCGGAAGCCGCGGGTGGTGAGCAGGCCGGTTTTCGCGCCCTTGCGCTCCAGCAGCGCGTTGGTGGCCACCGTGGTGCCATGACAGCAGAACTCCAGGTCGCCGAAGTCCAGTCCGGCCTTGCGTAGCAGTTCTTCGGCGCCCTGCATGGCGGCGCGGGACGGGTCGTCCGGCGTGGAGGCCAGCTTGTGCGTGGCCAGCACGCTTCCGTCGCTGTCGGCGGCGATGAGGTCGGTAAACGTCCCGCCGATGTCGATGCCGATTCGCGCCACGCTGTCCGACGCCCCTGCGCGCCCTTCCAAGGAGCGCGCATTCTCGCACAGCCGCGTGCGCCGCGTGTATCGTTCCCCACCCATGGGCGCGCTCACCGGATCCATCCTCGATTTCCTCTGCGGGGACGCGCCGACCCGCGCGCCGGAGGAGGCCCGGCGCATCGCCGTTACCGGGTTCATCGACTGCCTGGGCGTTTCGCTGGCGGGTGCCGGTCAGTTGGTTACGCGCAACCTGTGGCGCGCGGAGCAGGGTGGGGCGCCCGAGTCCCGCGTGCTCTTGAGCGGCGAGCGAGTGCCCGCAGCGCAGGCCGCGCTGATCGGCTCGGCGGCCGCGCATGCGCTGGACCTGGATGATTACGCCTTCGCCAACCACACCAGCGCCGTGCTGGTTCCGCCTGTCCTGGCCGAAGCCGAAGTGACGGGAGCGTCCGGCGCGCGCATGCTCGGCGCCTATCTGGCCGGATTCGAAGTGTGGGGCCTGCTGGCGGGGCGCGAGAAGGACTACATGCAGGCCGCGGGCTGGCATCCCACCGGCTTGTACGGCCCGATAGGCGCTGCTGCGGCGCTGTGCTGGCTGCGCGGCATGCCGAGGTTGGAAACGCGCAACGCCCTGGGACTGGCCGCCGCCGCGGGGGGCGGCGTGATGGACAACTTCGGAACGCAGGCCAAGCCCTATCAGGCCGCGCGCGCCGCGGAAGCCGGCGTGGCGGCGGTGCGCCGCGCCCTGGCCGGCCTGGACTCGGGGCCTCATGCGCTGGACGGCTCGGGCGGTTTCCTGCAGACGATTTCTCCGAAGGGCCGCGTGGACCGCACTACACCCGCGCCGGACCTCGGCAAGGACTGGTATATGGCCGAGCATGGCCTGAACATCAAGCGCTATCCGGTGGTGGGCGCGGCCCAGCGCTGCGTGGACGCCGCCTTGCAGTTGCGCCGCGATCACCCATTCCAGCCCGCTGCCATTGAAGGCGTGACCGCGCGGATCAGCGAGGCGCATTCCTCGGTGATGCAGTTCCGGCTGCCGTCGGACGCCATGCAGGCCAAGTTCAGCCTGGAGTTCGCGGCGGCCGCGCCCCTGCTGTTCGGTCGCCTGGGTTTGACGGAAATGCGCGACGACTGCGTGCGCCGCGAAGACCTGCGAGCGCTCATGCAGCGGGTGGAGCGCTTGAAAGTGCCGGACGATGACCCGGTCTATCCGGTGGGTGCGCGTTTTGACACCGTGAGCCTGGCGCTGGCAGACGGCCGCGAAATCACAAGCGAGCCGGTCTATCGCTACCGCGGGCACGGCGCAAACCCGCTTGACCGCGAAGAACTGCGCGCGAAGTTCATGGATTGCGTGGCGTCGGTGGGACGGGACACGTCCCGCGATTCCGAAGGCGGGACATCCTCGCTTCGCGGATTGCCGGCCGAACTGGCCAGGGAGTTGTTCGAACGACTGGAGCACCTGGAGGATCTGTCCGGCGTGCAGGACCTGCCGGAATTGCCGATCGAAGGAATTTTCTCCGAATAGAGGAAAGCCAATTGCCTGAGAGTGCGCTCGAAATCGCTAAGGTACTGCTGCAGTCAGGTCAGCCCTTTGCCAGCAATTCTTCCAGCACGCTGGCCGCGGCGAGCAGGCCCATATCGGCGAACCGCGCGCCCACGAATTGCACGCCCACGGGCAGGCCGGCAGCGCCCTTCAGACCCGGAATCGTGGCGCAGGGAAGGTGCAGCGCCGTGAACAGGCGGTTGAACGTGGCCTCGCCGTTGCCGTCCTTGCGCGGGACGGCTTCGCCGGGCACCGAAGCGGTCAGCCATGCGTCGTAATCCGCCAGGCGCCGGTCGAACGCGGGACGCAAGCCGGCGATGCCGTCGTAGGCCTCGGCCATGGCCCGCGGGGTGATCTCGCGGTTGATTTCAACCTCCTCGATGATGTCTTCGTGCAGCCCCATCTTTCCGGCGCCGTAGTCTGCCAGAAGCGAAATCCGGGCCTCGCCGTGCATGATCACGTCCTGCCATTCGTTCAGGTTTTCCGCTGCCGGGACCCCTTCCACTTCCTCCACGCGGTGTCCGGCGGCAGCCAGCCGGTGGGCGGCGCTCTCTACTGCAGCGCGGCTGGCCGGCTCGGCGTCGGCCCAGTAGGGCGTGCGATAGAGCCCGATCTTCAGGCGGCGCTCGGCCTGGGGCGCTTGCCACTCGCCCAGTTTCAGAATTTCGGCGGCGCGCGCCAGCAGTTCCACCTCCTCGGCCATCCAGCCCACCGTGTCCAGGCTGGGCGCGTGCAGCCACAGGCCCTGCACCGGCACCCGGCCGTAGGTTGGCTTGAAGCCCGCCACGCCGCAGAACGACGATGGCCGGATGACCGAGCCGCCGGTTTGCGTGCCCAACGCCATGGGCGCCATGCCGGTGGCCACGGCGGCGCCGGAACCGGCGGACGAGCCGCCGGGGGTGCGGTCGGGACCGTGCGGATTGGTGGTGGGCGGATCGCGCCCGATGCCGGCGAACTCCACGGTGGCTGCCTTGCCCAGCAGCACGCAGCCGGCCTGCCGAAGCATCCGCACGCAGGCGGCGTCCTGCTCCGCTCTGCGCCCCTCGTAGCGCGGCGAATTGCGTTGCGTGGGCAGGTCCACGGTGTCGATCACGTCCTTGACCGCGAACGGCAGCCCGTGAAGCGCGCTGCGCGGGCCGCGCAGTTTGCGCTCCCGGTCTCGCGCTCGCGCCTCGCCCAGGGCCCGTTCCGCATCGAACGCCGCGAATGCTTGCACTACCTTCTCGCGCTTCTCGAAGCGTTCGATGCAGTGCTCTACGGCCTGCTCGCTCGAAAGCTCGCCGCGCGCCAGGCGTCGCCACAGTGCTTCTGCTTCAACCGGCATATTTCGGGCGGTTACGGGGGAAGTATGCAGGGCAGGGGTGTTTGTCAAAAGGGGATGCTCCTGACTCTCGGAGTGGCCCAGTCTACTCAACCCTGCCGCAATCGTGGGATGCAAGGCGTGCTTCCAACGGTCCTGCAGTGACCGGCCGGGAACCGCCGCTGATCGTCCTGCATGCGGCCTTGGCGTTGACCTCAATCATGCTTGATGCGCCCTGAATACGGCCGCGATTGTCGAAAGCCGTTAGCGCCGGTTAGCATTACCCCATGAATCGATCCGGTTACCGCACCAGCCTGTTGCCTGAGAGCCGTCTCTTCCCCGTCCTCTCGCAGGGGACGCATGAACCCGTCCCTGGGACTCGGCAACGGCGTGTGCGCCAGGCAATTGGCCCACACTGCCGTTGACGCCCCTGCGAGAGGAGGGGGAAGAAACGGCTCTCAGGCAACAGGCTAACGAGAGTTTTGGAAGAAGAGTTTTATTCAGGGGGCTTCTGAGCTTTGGAAATCAAGGGAGAACAGGGATTTGCGCATCCCCGCGAAGTAGTCTGGAAAGCGCTGATCGATCCTGAGGTGCTTGCTGCTTGCGTGCCTGGCTGCAATTCCTTCGACCGAGTCGGCGAAAACCACTATCAGGCCCAGATGAAGGCCGACATCGGCCCGGTGAGCGCCGGTTTCTCGGTGGAAATACGCATCGTTGATCCGGATCCGCCGAACAGTTATCGCCTGGAAGGCAACGCCAGGTCGCCGATCGGGTTCGGACGCGGAATGGCGGATGTGCGCCTTGCCGAGGACGGAGCAAGCGGCACGATACTCAACTATAAGGCGAGCCTGCAGCTCGGCGGCAAGCTGGCGCAGGTGGGCGCGCGTCTGTTGTCCGGCGTTACGCACAAGATCGCCGCGTATTTCTTCAAGCGCCTCGCCGATGTCCTGGAGGGCAGGCGTTCGTTGGCAGCGCCCCCCGGGACCTTGAAGTACTGGCTCTCACGGCCTGTCGTGCGGTGGGCAATCCTGGGCGCGGTGCTGGCGGCAGTGCTGGCGGTCGCGGCAATAGCCGCCTACCTGTTGTTGAGAGGGATCTGACCTCCAGGCGAGGCGCGCTCCCTGCAAGCGGCGGAAGGCGGTATGATCGGCCCTAAGGCTGGCCTTTGCCGGCATTGATCAACAATAAAGGGGGAGTGCGGGAATGGACGTTCAGGTTTCGTTCACGCTTAACGGCAAGAGTGTCAGCGCCGCCGCCAGCGGCGCTACCCTGCTGGTGGATCTGCTTCGCAATCATTTCGGCTTGACGGGCACCCATGTGGGTTGCGACACCAGTCAATGCGGCGCCTGCGTGGTTCACGTTGACGGCGTTTCGGTGAAGAGCTGCACCCTGCTGGCGGCGCAGGTCGACGGCCGCGAGGTGGGCACGATCGAGGGGCTGTCGCAAAACGGCGAGTTGCATCCCATGCAGCAGGCCTTTCACGAGCACCACGCTCTGCAATGCGGCTTTTGCACGCCCGGCATGATCATGAGCGCGGCGGACCTGCTGAAACGCAATGCGAGGCCCAGCGAAGCCGAGGTGCGCGACTGGCTGGAAGGCAACATGTGCCGCTGCACCGGATATCACAACATCGTCAAGGCGGTGCGCGCTGCCGCCGCTGCCATGGGAGAGGACGGATCGTGAGCGGAAACATGGGTATCGGCGCATCGGCGCCGCGCAGCGAAGACCGCCGCTTCATTACCGGCGGGGGTCGGTACGTGGACGACATCAATCTGCGCTCGCAGCAATACGCCTGGTTTGTGCGTTCGCCCCATCCGCACGCCGAAGTGCGGAGCATCGACGCCGAAGAGGCGCTCAAGATGCCGGGTGTTGCCGCCGTGCTGACCGGCGCGGACCTTCAGGCCGACGGCATCGGCTCGCTGCCCGTGGCCTGGGGCATCACCAGCGTGGACGGATCGCCCGCCGTGGAGCCCGAGTACCCGGCGCTGGCTACCGACCGCGTGCGCTACGTCGGCAACCCGGTGGCGGTAGTCATTGCCGATACGCGCGCGGCGGCGCGCAACGCTGCGGAGATGGTGAACGTCCATTACGAGGAACTCGATTCGGTGGCCAGCGCGGCCGCCGCGATGGAAGAGGGCGCCCCGCAGATTCACGAAGCCGCCGAAGGCAACCTCTGCTTCGACTGGGAATGGCTGCCGTCGGCCATGGCGCCGGACGCCCGGGCCAATACCGACAAGGCCTTCCAGGAAGCCGCGCATGTGGTGTCGCTGGAGTTGGTCAACAACCGGCTGGTGCCGAACGCCATGGAGCCGCGCGCATCGCTGGCCGACTTCAATCCCGTCACCGGCCAACTGACCTTGTACACCACCAGCCAGAACCCGCATGTGAACCGGCTGCTGCTGTGCACGGCGACGCTGAAGATGCCCGAGCACAAGGTGCGCGTGGTGGCGCCCGACGTGGGCGGCGGCTTCGGGTCGAAGATCTTCCACTACGCCGAGGAAGTGGTGGTGTGCTGGGCTTCGCGCCGCCTGGGCGTGCCGGTGAAGTGGACAGCCGAGCGCAGCGAGTCGTTTCTCGCTGACGCGCAGGGCCGCGACCACCTTACCCGCGTGGAACTGGCGCTGGACGCCGAAGCCCGGTTCACCGGCTTGAGGGTGGAAACCATCGCCAACCTGGGCGGCTGGCTGTCGTCCTTCGGAACAGCCATACCCACGGTGTTCTACGCCCCGCTGCTGGCCGGCGTGTACAAGACGCCCAATATCTACGTAACGGTGAAAGGCGTGTTCACCAACACCACGCCCACCGACGCCTATCGCGGCGCCGGAAGGCCCGAGGCCTGCTACCTGATCGAGCGCATCGTGGACGAGGCCGCGGTGCAGCTGGGCATGGACCCGGCGGAGATCCGCTGGCGCAATTTCATTCACCCGGACGAATTTCCCTATCAGTCGCCGGTTGGGCAGCTTTATGACTCGGGCGATTTCGCGGGCTGCCTGGATCTCGCCATGGAGATGAACGGCTACGCCAGTTTCGACGAGCGCCGCAAGCATAGCGAGGCGCGCGGGCGTGTGCGCGGACGGGGAATGAGCTTCTATATCGAGGCCTGCGGGGCGGCGCCGTCCCAGGCGGCCGGGCAACTGGGCGCCCGCGCCGGTCTCTACGAGGTCGCCACGGTGCGCGTGCACCCTACCGGCGCCGTGCAGGTCATGACCGGCTCGCACAGCCATGGGCAGAGCCACGAGACCACATTCGCGCAGATTGTGGCCGACCGCCTGGGGGTGGACTTCGGCAACGTGGAGGTGGTCCACGGCGACACCGGCGAGGTTCCTTTCGGAATGGGCACCTATGGCTCGCGCTCGTTGGCCGTGGGCGGCAGCGCGCTGGTCAAGGCGCTGGACAAGGTCGTGGAGAAAAGCCGCAAGATCGCCGCGCACCTTCTGGAAGCGGCGGCCGACGACATCGAGTTCAGCGATGGACAGTTCCGGGTGGCGGGGACCGACCGGCAGGTTGCCTTCGGCGACGTGGCGCTGGCAGCCTACGTGCCGCACAACTATCCGCTGCAGGAACTGGAGCCCGGGCTGGAGGAAACCTCTTTCTTCGATCCGGAGAACTTCACTTTTCCCTCGGGCTGTTACATCTGCGAGGTGGAAGTGGACCCCGATACCGGCGAAGCGGAGATTCGGGACTTTGTGGCGGCCGACGATTTCGGCAACGTCATCAACCCCATGGTGGTGGAGGGGCAGGTGCATGGCGGTCTGGCGCAAGGCATCGGTCAGGCCCTGATGGAGCACTGCCGCTACACGCCCGAGGGCCAGTTGCTTACCGGTTCGTATATGGACTATTGCATGCCGCGCGCCGATGACCTGCCGTACTTCAGGGTGGCGACGCGCTGCACCCCCACGCCGTTCAATCCGCTGGGAGTGAAAGGTTGCGGCGAGGCCGGCGCCATCGGGGCGCCGCCGGCGGTGATTAACGCCGTGCTGGATGCGCTGCGCCCGATGGGCGTGAAGCACATCGACATGCCGGCCACGCCGAATGCCGTGTGGCAGGCCATTCAGGCCGCCCGGTCCAGCGAGTAGAGGAGGGTCCATCCAATGCGTGAATTCGACTATTACCGCGCCGGCTCCATTCGCGACGCGGCCAAGAGGCTTTCCGCCGGCAGGAACTCGATGTTGCTGGCCGGGGGCATGACGCTGCTGCCGGCGCTGAAGATGCGCTTGAACGAACCTTCGGAGCTGATTGATCTCGCCGGCATCCACGAACTCAAGGGCATAAGGCTGAGCCGCAAGGGGGCGCATGTGGGCGCCACCACCACGCACGCGGAGGTGTCCGGCAACGTGGAATTGCGCGCCGCGATTCCGGTGCTTTCGCAGGCCGCGGAATCCATCGGCGATCCGCAGGTGCGCAACCGCGGCACGCTGGGCGGCTCGCTGGCCAACAACGACCCCGCGGCGGACTATCCGGCGGTGGCGCTGGGCCTGGGTGCGACCGTGATTACCAACAAGCGGAAGATTTCCGCCAAGGACTTCTTTGTCGGGATGTTCGAAACGGCGCTGCGCCGCGGCGAAGTGGTCACCGAAGTATTGTTCCCGCTCCCGCAGCGGGCGGCCTACGCGAAATTCCCCAACCCGGCCACGCGCTACGCGCTGGTGGGCGTGTGCGTGGCGCAGTTCAAATCGGGCGTGCGGGTTGCGGTGACTGGCGCGGGGCCTTCGGCGTTCCGTTTGACGAACTTCGAACGGGCGCTTGAGGGCAATTTTTCGCCGGGCGCGCTCGAAGGGCTTTCGGCCTCCGCCGCCAACATGAACGACGACATGCACGCCAGCGCCGAGTACCGTGCCCACCTGGTCGGCGTAATGACCCGGCGCGCCGTGCGCATGGCCCGCGACTGAGCAGGCCGGCCCGCGCCCGGTGCGCTTGTTGCCGCATCCCCTCCTGCCGGGAGACGCATGAACCCGTCGATGGGGCTTGGCGGCGATGTGAGCGCCGCGACCATGCGTTGCCTGCCTGAATCCGTGGAGCAGGCGCGCGATCTGCTCGCCAGCCAGGACTACATCGCCGGCCATCGCCTTGCCGCGGCCGCCTTTCTCGCGTTACGCCTCAAGCGCCCGTTGTTTCTCGAAGGCGAGGCCGGCGTTGGCAAGACCGAGCTGGCGCGCTCGCTCGCCGCCGCGCTGGGCCGGCGCCTGATCCGTCTGCAGTGCCACGAGGGCCTGGATCTGGCAGGCGCCGCCTACGAATGGAACCATGCCCGCCAGATTCTGGCCATCCGTCTGGCCGAAGCCGGAGGGCGCGAGAGCGTGAAGGACTTGTCCCGGGACCTTTATTCGCGGAAGTTCCTGATCCAACGTCCGCTGCTTGAAGCGCTGGCCGCCGGCGAGGAGGGGCCGCCGGTATTGCTGGTGGACGAGCTGGACCGTGCGGACGAACCTTTCGAGGCCTATCTGCTGGAGTTTCTCGCCGATTACCGCATGAGCATTCCGGAACTCGGCGAAATCGAAGCTGCCGAGCCCCCCATCGTGATTCTGACTTCCAACCGCACGCGCGAGGTCCACGACGCCCTCAAGCGCCGCTGCCTGTACTGCTGGGTGGATTACCCCAATCAGGCCGCCGAAGAGCGGATTCTGGCCGCGCGCGTCCCCGGGCTTCCCGAGGCGCTGCGCGCGAAGGTGGCCGGTTTCGTTCAGGCGCTGCGCAAGGAAGGCCTGTTCAAGGCTCCGGGCGTGTCCGAAACCCTGGATTGGGCCGAAGCGCTGATGGCCATGGGCGCCCGTGATGTGGATGCCGGGTCGGTTGCGGAGACGCTGGGCGCATTGCTGAAGTACCAGGAGGATCTGGGCGCGGTGGACGACAGCATGGTGGAGCGCCTCCTTGCCACCTCCGCCTGACCTCACCGGAATGGGATTGGCCGCGCGCATCGTGAGTTTCGTGCGGACGCTGCGGGCCGCCGGGGTGCCGCTGGGCGTCGGCCGCAGCGCGCTGGCGCTGAAGGCCGTCGAACGCATTGACGTGGGGAAGCGCGCCGAGTTCGCCGGCGCGCTACGCTGCGTGCTTACCGCCAGCCCCGCCGAGGGCGTGCTGTTCGACTGCGCGTTTCCGATGTTCTTCGGAAATCGCGACGCCTTTGCGCGCCTGGGTGAATTGCAGGCGCTGGGCCTGCGCGCTCTGGGAGAGACCAAACCGCCGCCCGGCACCTTGCGCCTGCTGCGCGCCATGGACAGCCGCTCGCAGCTCATGGCCGCGCCAGGAGCGCAGCGGACCGTGGTGGGCGCCGGCTACTCGCCGCAGGAATCGCTTGCGGCCAAGGATTTCGCGCAGATGACGCCCGAAGAACAGTCCGAAGCGAAGGAACTGCTGCGCCGCGGCGTGTTTTGCCCCAGGCGTCCGGGGAGACGTTTCAGGCCCGCCGCCCGAGGGCCGCGCGTCGATTTTCAGGCCACCTTACGCTGCGGCCTGTCAGCCGGCGGCGAACTAATGACTTTGCGCCGCAAAGCGCGCCGCCCCGAGCCCCTGGCGCTGGTTCTGCTGTTCGATGTGTCCGGCTCCATGACTTCGTACGCGCGCATGGCCCTTCATTTCGCCCATGCGCTGTGCAACGCGCGGCACACGGTGGAAGCATTCGTGTTCGCCACCCGGCTTACCCGCGTGACCCGCGAACTGCGCGGCCGGGACGGCGACGTGGCCACCGCCGCAGCGCTGAAAGCAGCGCCCGACTGGGAAGGTGGCACGCGCATCGCCTCCGCGCTGGCCGAGTTCAACCGACTCTGGTCGCGCCGCGTGCTGGCTCGCCCGGGCGTGGTGCTGCTGTTCAGCGACGGTCTGGAGCGCGCCCAGGTTGAGGAACTGCGCTCCGAGGCCGCACGGCTGCGCCGATCATGCAGGCGCCTGCTTTGGCTCAACCCGCTGCTGGGCTACGAAGGCTTCGAACCGCGCGCCCGCGGCGTCCAGGCCCTGCTGCCCGCGGTCCACGAACACCGCTCGGCTCATAACGTCGATAGCTTGCTCGGTCTGGCGGGCGCCCTGGAAACTTGATACATTCGGCGCAGGCAGCGGCCTTGCAACGGAGAGGCTGAGAATGGCGAGCATGTTCGAGTGCATGGATACCAACGCTGCGCCGTGGGAGGACAACCCGGGCATTCCGGGTTTCAAGCGTCGGCTTCTGTTTCTTGACGAAGCGAAGAGGACCGAGGTCCGAATGGACTACGTGCCGTCGGGGATCGTGCCTGGCGAACTTGAACTGCCGCACCGGCATTATCACAACTCGGTCACCGAGCGCGCCTACACGCTGTTCGGCGACTTTCCTCACTGGGAGTTTTCTTCGCCCGAGGACCGGGAAGGGGAACTGATCGTCTTCCGCCGCCACCTGTTCATGGACCGGCCGCCGAAGAGCATCCACGGCCTTTTGCCCGAGCCGGTTTCGGAGACGGGGGCGGTGATCCTGTACTGGAACACGGGGCCGGGCACGGGTGTGGCCGAGCCGGAAGCGCCGCGGGAAACGGTTACGGTTCCTTTCAACGACAGCACCGATTTCGTTCGCGCCGATTTCGACAGCGACGATTTCGCCCGCGTCGATTTCTCCGCCGCCCGGATATTCGACAGCGGCGACGTGGTCTGGCGGGCGCATCCGCATGCGGCGGGCTGGAAGTTCAAACCGCTGGCCGAGGCTGTGGAGCGCTCCGGCGCCGTGTGCCTGGTTCACATCCCGGCGGACTGGGCCGGGCCGGAACGCCCTTCCGGGATCAGTGGGGGCGAAACGCCGCCCTGGCTGTTCGTGGTTTCCGGCGACATTCGCCTTCAGATTTCGGGGAACGGCGCGCAAAACGACCTCCATTTGCAGGAGGGCGCGTTTCTGCTGTGGCGTAGCGGCGCGGAAATGCGCTTGCCGGATGGGCCCGTCAGCGACGGCGGATGCGTGGCGCTGTGCATAGGCCACGACCTCGCCCAGGTCGGCTAAGCTTGGGCTTAGGCAGCAGTCGCGATGAGCGCACTGGCGAAGGCGCAGGGCTTCAGCGATCAGCGCTCAGGCCGAGTTGGGCCAGCGCATCTTCCCGTGAATCCTGAACTTCTATGATCGTGTCGAACCCGCCAATCCGAAATATTTCTCCCACAAGTTCCGACAGCGAACACGCAATGAACCGGACCTCGTGCTCCGCGAGCAACTTGGCGACGATCAGCAGCGAGCGCAGCCCCGTGCTGCTGATATAGCGCAGGCCGCTCATGTCCAGGATGATCGCAGCGTCGTCATCGTCAATGGCGGTCGTCAAGGCGCGATGAAAATCCGGACCATTCGTGCTGTCGATCCGGCCTGTATTGCGAAAAGACTCTGACCCCCTGGCTCGTGATCAAGGCGCCAGGCAGGCGGCGTTCAGTTCGGCGCGCGTGGGGCGTGTTTCCGCTGTCTGGCCACGGACCACCGAATCAATGGCGCGGGTGAACAGGTTGGGAAGCAGCGCATCGTCCCATTCGGGGCCGCTCTTTCCGGTGCGCAGGATCACCAGTTCCCGCGACGGAATCATGTAGAGCCGCTGATCACCGGCGCCGTCAAGGAAGAACACGTCGTCGGCCACGAACGGTTCCGAGTGCAGGTTGCCCATGAATTCTATGTTCGGATCGTACTTGCGCAGGCGCTCATGGGAGGTTCCCAGCCACAACTGCATGCCGTAGTTCTCATTAGCCGCCGATGGCGCGGTCATTTCGTCCACCCAGCCTGCCGGAATCACCTGGGCGCCCGCGTAGCAGCCGTCCTGCATCAGGGTCTGGCCGATTCGCGCCCAGTCCTCGATCGCGGTCCACATGCAGCAGTCGGTGTGGACCATGCCGTCGGCGCGGTCCAGCAGCAGCCAGCCGTCGCGCAGCCCCAGTGGCGCCCATAGCTTCTCGGAAAGGTAATCGGAGAAGCGCATGCCGATCGCCCGCTCCACCACGATGCCGGCCACCTGGCTGTTGGGATTGGCGTGCGAGAACGCCGTCCCCGGAGGCGCGTAGATTCCAACGTCGAGGTTGGCGGCAACGATATCGGTTCCCATGGTGCGCGCCAGCCGCGCCGAGCCCGGATAGAAGGCGAAGGTCTCCTCCAGGCCCCCGGCCATGTTGAGGAGGTCGCGAACGGTGATGCCGCGCCGTTCGTCGGTGTCCCATTCCGGGAGGAAATCCGAGGCTGGCTGATCGACCGACTGCATGTGGCCGTCGGCGATGGCGTGGCCCACCAGTATCGAAGTGAGGACCTTGGTGAGCGAATGGGTACTGAACTCCGACTCGGGGGCCTGGTCGTTGAAGTAACTGGCATGGGCCAGTCGCCCCTTGTAGAGCACCACCAGCGAATCGCTTCTCTGCTGCTCGGCCCAGAGGGCGGCTTCCCGGTATACGGCCGCGTCAATCGGGTTTTCCTGCTCGGGCCAGACCTCCAGCGGCTTGAAGCCGCCGCCGGACACAAGCTCCTGCGGGTCGTACCAGGCGCGCGTGGGGCTCATGGGATTGCCGGACAGCGAGATGACGTAGCGCTTGGCGTAGATTCCGTACCAGCCGAGCCGCGAAGGCAGATACACCAGCACGCCGATCACGGCGATAACGATCAATGTCCACTTTCCGGTGGCGGCAAGTCCTCTGAGTATGCGCTTGAACATGGTTTCTCCTTGGGTTTTCCGTTGGCCGAACGGCTACTCCGCCGCGGGCTCTGCTGCGCCGTCGTCGGTGGGCCGGCCGGGAAGAATGCCTCCGTAGAGCACGGCCCCGCCGGTTTCCATCATCATGAACGAGATCATGGGGAGGCGGTCCCGGTGGGGCACCGGTTCGGGAATGAGCATGGTATTGCCCGGCAGATAGCCGTTCGGGTTGGCGAGCCAGTCATCCACGCGGTCGGGCGTCCACGCGAATTCGGCGGTCTTGAGCGTGTCTGAATAGTTGAACTCTTCCCTGGAACCTGCGGTTCGCCCGATAACGCCCCATGTCCTCACAGCGCTTCATGTTTCTTCACGGGGCACCCTGTTTTTCGCGGCGCTTCATACTTTTTCGCGGCGCTTCATGTTTCTCGGCCATGCAATTCATCGGCCACCCTGCTATCGGCTGCCCCCGGGTCCCCATACAGATTAACGGATTCCACGAATGATGGCGTTCGGAATGAAAGCCTCGTCGAAGCCCTTGCCGGGCGGCGGCGGGTAGCCCATGCGCAGCACGATGAGGTCCAGCGCTGGGCTGATCCAGACCCTTACCTTGCCGCCGCCGTCCAGGTAGAAAAGGTCATCGGCCGCGAACGGTTCCGAGTGATAATTGGCAAACCTTACCGGCATGCCGGGGTAGTAGGGGCGCCGCTCCACGTAAACCGCGTCGGTCCAGATCTGAAAGCCGTAGTTCGGGTTGGGTTCGGAACCGGTGAGCATCTCGTCCACCCAGCCATCCGGCAAGAGCTGCGTGCCGTCGGGTAGTCGCCCGCCGTTCATCAGCAGGTGGGCGACCCGCATCCAGTCGGCCGGCGCCGAAAGGAAACAGCAATACGAGATGACATTGCCGTCAACGCCGTCCAGGCGCATGGCGCCCCGTTGCGCGCCCATGGGACGCCAGAGCTTTTCTCCGAGGTAATGCGCGAAGTTCCTGCCGGTGGCGCGGTGGATGATCATGCCGGCAAGCTGCGTGTTGGGGTTGTTGTGGGCGAAGGTCTTGCCGGGTTCCTCCGCCAGCTCGAACGAAAGCACCGTGCCGTAGATGTCGCTGCCCTCCACAAGCTGCACACTCTTCGAGCAGGGCTGCGGAGTTTGACGGATATCACCGAAGGGCGGTTCCAGCCCGGTGGTGTTATGGAGCACCTGGCGAACGGTAATCTGCCCGCGCGGGTCGCCTTTCCACTCGTGGATGTATTTCTCCACCGGGTCATCCAGGCTGTGGATGTCGCCGTCGGCCAGGGCAAAGCCGGCGACGATTCCATGAAGGGTCTTTACCCAGGAATGGGAACTGATGGGCGAACTTTCGTGAAAGCCCTCCATGAACGCGGTGTGACGGATCTTCCCGCGGTGATAGACCATAAAGGCCTGAGTCTCGCGCTCCATGGCGTAATCGGAGGCAGCGGCGATTGCCGCCGGGTCGATCGTCGCTGGCTCGTCCGGGTCGGCGCTGGGGAAAAACGGCTGTCCAACGCCGCCGTCGACCAGGATCATGGGGTTGTACCAGGTCTGCGGCTGGCGGAACGCGGTCTGGTCGGGCTGGTCGCGCCAGCGGCGCCAGAAATGAAAATCCTGCGCTTCCACTTCGTTGACCCAGTCCACCCGGGCCTGGATTTCCTCGGCCGTCATTTGCGTGTTCGGCTGGCCCTGGGCCGCCGCCGCGGCGACAGCCAGCAGCACCGCGGCCGCGAATGGATGTGCTGTCTTCATGGCGTGGTGTTCTCCTAAATGACAGTGGCAGTTATTCGCCGGACAGCCCACTAGCGAAGTCCGGCAAGCAGGAGATTGGGGAGGCGCGCGTCGTCCCAATCCATGGCCAGCGAACCGGTGCGGACGATCACCATGTCCGCGCTGGGAATGATATAGACGCGCTGGCCGCCGAAGCCGTCGAAATAGACCACGTCACTGGCAGCGAAGGGTTCGGAATGGTAGGCGCGCAGAGACGCTTTGGAGTTGTAGCGGCGCTGTTCCACATGCTCGTTGCCCAGCCAGGTGAGAAAGCCGTAGTTGGGATTGGTGGGCGCAGGCTTGCGGATCTCGTCGATCCATTCTTCCGGCACTACGCGCGCGCCGTTGGCGACGCCCTTGTTCAAGTGCAGCAAGCCCAGGCGCAGCCAGCCGCGCGCGGTAAGGTCGAGGCAGCAATAGCTGCGGGCCATGCCACCTTCGCGATCCATCTGCACCCAGGCGTCGCCGCCGCGCAGGGGTTTCCACAGCGCCTCGTCAAAATACTCGGCGTAGGGCTTGCCGGTGGCGTTTTCGATCGCCATGCCCAGTGCCAGGGGATTGATGCTGTTGTACTCGAAATTCGTGACCGGCGGTTCCACCGCCAGCTGCGCCAGGGTGATCGGCCGCATGTCCTGGCCGATCAGCAAGCCCATCATCGGCCCCAGGCTGCCGAAGGCGAAGGTGGGAAAGTCGATGCCGCTGCTCTGCCAGAGCGCCTGCCGCAGGGTAATCGCCGAACGCTCGTCGCCGGCCCACTCCGGCAGGTAGAGGCTCACCGGATCGTCAACCGATGCGATATGTCCGTCGGCAATGGCGACGCCAACCAGAAGGGCGAGCGCCGACTTGTGCATGGACTGGGTTGACGTAAGCGTGGTTTCGTCCGCGCCTTCGTAATAGTGCTCAAGCTGTATGCGCCCGCTGCGCCAGACGATCAGCGCGTGGGACCCCGTCTCGGCCCCATAATCCAGCGCCGCATCCAGGCTTTCGGCCGTGAGGGCGCGCTCGCTCGGCGACGCCCTGGGAAGCGCTTGTTCCACTGTTCCCGGCGCCCGTTCCATATGGCCAGGCCGCTCGCCGGCAAACTGAGCGAAAAATCGAACCGTCTCGACCGGCTTTGCAACAAGAAAACCGACGACGATCAGCAACACCAGGCCAACCACTCCGCCCGCCGCCCAGGCGACGGTCAACCCGAATATACGCAGCAATCTCCTCACGAACCCGTCTTGCCCTCCAACCAAACCCCAATCATATGACGATCACGCCCGACTTCTGCCCCTGTGCCCTGGTTTGTGCGCCATAGCGCACCGGAGAACCCCCAGTCCAGTCCCCTGGAGGAATACGCGGGCTAAAATTCGCGATGCATGCGAATGTGCAAGGGACAATGACCGCAAGCTCATACGCCAGCAACCCCGAAGCGCTGCGCGCCCTGGTTCGCCCGGACGCCGTGCATCGCGACCTGTACATCTCCGAGGAACTCTACGAACTGGAGCTTGAGCGCCTGTGGCGCAACACATGGGTCTACATGGGACACGACAGCCAGGTCCCCCATCCCGGCGACTTCTACACCGCCGACGTCGCCGGCTCGCCGCTGGTCATGCTGCGCGGTCGCGACCGGGAAGTGCGGGTTTTCCTCAACCGCTGCGCGCACAAGGGAACCCGGGTGGTCAGCGCCGTGCAAGGCAACTGCGGTAGCGCGCTCAGATGTCCGTATCACGGCTGGACCTACCGCCTGGACGGCAGCCTCAGGACCGTTCCCCTGAAAAGCGGCTACAAGGGCACGGGCATCTCCGAATCGGTCCACTTCCACGGGCTGCCGACGGTGCCCAACGTAGCCAATTACCGAGGCTTCGTATTTGTGCGCCTCAGCAATGAGGGACCGGACTTCCATGACTATTTTGGCGAGTCCTTGAGCTCAATCGACAACATGGCGGACCGCTCGCCGGAAGGCCGCCTGGAGATCGCTGGCGGCGTGTTGCGCTACTACCACGACTGCAACTGGAAGATGTTTGTGGAGAACCTGAACGACGCCATGCATCCGATGGTGGCCCATCAGGCCTCGGCGGGCGTGGCCAAGCGGCTGTGGGCGAAAGAGGGCGACGATGGGACGCCGCCCATGGTGGTGCAGCAGTTCGCGCCATTCGTGAACGACTACGACTTCTTCGACAACATGGGGGTGAAGATTTACGAGAACGGCCATTCCTATACCGGCGTGAAGTTTTCGATTCATTCGAAGTACTCGGCGGTGCCGGAATACGAGCAGCAGATGATTGCGGCGTATGGCGAAGAACGCGCGCGCGCAATTCTCAGCGAGAACCGCCACAACACGGTGTACTTTCCCAGCCTCACAGTGAAAGGCGCTATCCAGTCGATTCGCGTGGCGCGGCCGCTGGCGGCCAACAAGACGGTGCTGGAGAGCTGGACTTTCCGGCTCGCGGGCGCGCCCGAAGAACTGCTCAGGCGCACCATGACGTACTCGCGGCTGATCAACGCGCCTACTTCGATGGTAGGGCACGACGATCTGCACTGCTATAGCGAAATTCAGAAGGGACTGCACGGTGCAGGGAACCACTGGATCAGCCTGCACCGCAACTATGATGCGGCCGAACAGGAAGGCATCGCGGGCGTATACAACGGGACTAGCGAGGTATCCATGCGGGGGCAGTTTCGGGCCTGGCTGAAGTTCATGCTTCCTCATGGCGGGGTGGGTGCGTGAGCCCGCCTTCTCTCTGCCCCCTTGCTCGCGGGAGACGCATGAACCCATCCATGGGGCTTTGCGGCGGCATCCCTGCCGCCGAAACTCCCGCGAGCAAGGGAGCAGAGAGAAGGCTACCGCCCGCGCTTTTCCTGCGGGGTTGCCGGGCTAGAGGTTTTGATGCTTCCTTTGCTCTGTCCCCTTGCGCACGGGAGTTTCGGCGGCAGGGATGCCGCCGCAAAGCCCCATGGATGGGTTCATGCGTCTCCCGCGCGCAAGGGGACAGAGCAAAGGAAGCATCAAAACCGGCGGGATGGCACAGCGCCAGGGTTGCGCGGCAATGAGCAAGAGAGGGCCGGGTAAGGGGGAGTTGCGGCGGTTCGTTTATCGGGAGGCGCGGCTGATTGACGAGAAGCGGCTGGATGAGTGGTACGAGCTTTTTGCGGAGGATGCACTGTACTGGATGCCGCTGGTGCGTGGGCAGACCGATCCGCAGAGTCATACCTCGTTGTTCTGCGAGGACAGATTCCTGCTGAAGGTTCGGATCGAGCGGTTGAAGAGTCCCGCGTCGGATCCGCAGCAGCAACCCAGCTTCTGCCAGCATGTACTGCAGCGCCCTGAGCTTGTGGAACGAGACGACGACGCGCGCGAGTATGCGTTGCGCACGCCCTTTGTTTATTTCGAGGCGCGCCGGGATGAGCAGACCGTGCTCGGCGGCGTGGCGCACCACGATCTGCGTTGGGTCGATGGGCGGCTGAGGATCGCTGTCAAGCGCATTGAACTGTTGAACCGCGACGCGGCCTTGCCGTCCATACAGCTGTTCCTGTGAGCGTCGCGGCCCCGGGCATCGTGGCGCGGGCCCTTGAGGAAGCAGCGCGCCGGCATGGCCACAAGCCGTTCCTGCGGATCACCCGGGACACCGCCCGGCGCACGGGAATCGACGCGGGCGACCTCAGTTATGCGCAAGCCTGGGAAGGCACGCGCGCGCTGATGGGCGATTTCGGCGCCATTGCCCCTGTTGCCGCTGACGGCGCTCCGCAGCGTGTGGCGCTGCTGCTGGAGAACCGCCCGGAAATGTTCCTGCACTGGCTGGCGCTGAACGCGCTGGGCATATCGGTGGCGCCGCTGAATCCGGCCTGGCGGTCCGCGGAGCTTTCCTACGCGCTGACACACAGCGAAGCGCGCCTCGTGATCGCCTTGCCGGAGCGGAAGGCCGAGTTGCAGGCGGTAGTGCGCCAGGAAGGACTGGACGCGCCGGTATGTTCGCTTGGCGAGGAGCTCCCGGAACTGCCGTCGCGGCAGGCGGAAGGACGACAGCCTAACGATCCCGCTGATCGCGAGTGCGCTTTGCTCTATACCTCGGGCACTACCGGGAAACCGAAGGGTTGCATGCTCAGCAACCGGTATTTCACGATGATGGGAGACTGGTACCGGTCACTGGGGGGCTTGTGCGCGCTGGACGGTAGCGGCGATTGCCTGATTACGCCGCTACCCATGCACCATATGAATGCGATGGCCTGTTCGACCATGGCCATGCTGGTGAACGGCGGTTGCATCGTGCCGCTGGACCGGTTCCATCCCAGGACCTGGTGGCGCGAAGTCAGCGAATCGGGAGCGACTATCGTTCACTACCTGGGCGTGATGCCGGCCATCCTGCTCAAACTGGAGGAAAACCCGGTGGAGCGCCGGCACAGCGTGCGTTTCGGGTTCGGCGCCGGCGTAGGCATCCGCCAGCATGCGGCGTTCGAGGATCGGTTCGGGTTCCCGCTGCTGGAGGCCTGGGCAATGACCGAAACGGGCGCCGGCGCGGCGATCATCGCCAACCGTGAACCTCGCAAGCGTGGCTCCGCCTGCTTCGGTCGCCCGCTGCCGGCGGTGGAGGTGCGCATCGTTGATGACCAGGCAAACGAGGCGAAGGCAGATCAACCGGGCGAGTTATGGGTGCGCCACGCGGGCAGCGATGCCCGCGCGGGATTCTTCTCCGGCTATTTCAAGGACCCGGCGGCCACGGAGGCTGCCTGGGAGGGCGGCTGGTTCCATACCGGCGACATCGTGGCGCGGGACGCCGATGGCGACATGCATTTCATCGACCGCAAGAGCAATCTGATTCGCCGCAGCGGCGAGAACATTGCCGCCGTGGAGGTCGAGGGGGTGCTGGCCGGCCATGACGCCGTCGCCGAAGCGGGCGTCGTGGGCGTGCCCGACGAGATACGCGGGGATGAGGTGTTTGCCTGCATCCGGCCCAGGGGCAGGAGCGTGGGGTCGGACGAAGCGGCAGCGCTGGCGGAAGAGCCGCCGGAAGGACTGGCAGACGCGCTGCGGGAAGAACTGGCGGAGGAATTGCCGGGAAAACTGGCGGGAAAGCTGGCGGAAGAGCTGGTGCGCTACTGCCTGAAGCGGCTCGCCTACTTCAAGGCTCCCGGCTATGTCGCTTTCGTGGACGCCTTGCCGCATACCGCCACGGAAAAGCTGGACAGGGCGGCGCTGAAGGAGTTGGCCGCGGAATTGAGGGATGGCGGGCGGTGTATTGACACCGGCTCCCTGAAACGGCCGATACCGTTGCGAGCGGCATGAGCCGAAAGAGCTATGAGGGCATTGCGCTGGTCGCGCCCGTGACGGTTCCGTACCAACGCTATTCCACGCGCGACGCGCATTGGTGGATCGCCCGGGCGCTGGCGGCGCTGCTCCGGGACGCCGGGCTGAACAAGGATGACATCGACGGCCTGGGCGTCGCCAGCTTCACGCTCGCCCCGGACACCGCCGTGGGCCTGACGCAGCACCTGGGAATGTCCTTGCGCTGGCTGGATCATGTGCCCATGGGAGGCGCTTCCGGCGTCGTCTGCCTGCGGCGGGCAGCCCGCGCAGTGCAGTCAGGCGACGCGGAAATCGTCGCCTGCATAGCCGGGGACACCAACCATGTGGATACGTTCCGGCGCACCCTTTCCACCTTCAGCCGGTTCGCCCGGGACGCCGTGTATCCGTACGGATCGGGCGGCCCCAACGCCAGCTTTGCGTTCATTACCGACTGGTGGATGCGGCAATATGGCGTTCAGCGCGAGGATTTCGGCAAGCTGTGCGTGGCCCAGCGCCGTAACGCCCTGGACAATCCTTACGCGCTTTTGCGAAAGCCGCTCGATCTGGAGGCGTATCTCGGCGCGCGGGTGATTGCCGAGCCGCTGCGCCTGCTGGACTGCGTGATGCCCTGCGCGGGAGCGGACGGCTATCTCGTCATGACGGCGGAGCGCGCTGCCGCGATGGGGCTGGAATCCGTCCGTCTGTTGGGCGCGATCGAACGTCACAATGCCTTTCCCGATGACCCGGTGCAAATGCGCGGGGGCTGGGCGCTGGATCGCGAGGAACTGTGGGCGCAAGCGGGCCTGGGCCCGAGCGACATGGACTTCTTCCAAGCCTACGACGACTACCCGGTGATCACCCTGATGCAGATCGAGGAACTGGGTTTTTGTCCGTCCGGGGAAGGCGCCGCCTTTATCCGCGCGCATGAATTCGCGCACGACGGCGACTGCCCGCTCAACACCTGCGGCGGCCAGCTTTCCATGGGCCAGGCGGGCGCCGCCGGGGGTTTCCTGGGGCTCGTGGAAGCATTGCGCCAACTATTGTGCCGGCCGCTGGGAAAGCAGGTCGCCGACGCCAGACACGGCGCGGTGTCCGGTTTCGGGATGATCAACTACGATCGCGGACTGTGCAGCGCCGCGGCCGTACTGGCGCGCGCCTGACACCCCGGCCCCGATGCCAACTCCGCGCTACGGCCCTGACGCTCCCGCCCCCACGCCAACTCTGACGCTCCCACGCAAACTCTGATGCCAACTCTGACGCCCCAATTCTGACGCTTCCGCCGCGAGACCAGCCATGCGCCGCCAACCTCCCCTCAAGAACCCCATCCTGCGCACGCGCCAGGCGCTCACGCCGCCCATGCTGCGCAGCCGGGCGGCGCTGGGACTCACGGCGCGCGCCGCCATCGGCCGGTTCGCTCTGCAACGCTGCGAGGATTGCGGACAGGTGCAGTATCCGCCGGTGGACTGCTGCAGCGAGTGTCTTTCCGAACAACTGCTGTGGACGCCGATGTCCGGCCGCGGAGAACTTCTGGCGCACACCACGCTGTATCACAGCAATGACCCGTTTTACCGCGAGCGGCTCCCTTGGCGGCTTGGACTGACGCGACTCGAAGAAGGCCCGGTGGTAGTGGCCCACCTGCATCGCGGCTGCGCGCCGCCGCCCGCCACAGTGCGGGTTACGGCTAAACTGGACAGGGCAGGGCGGGGCGTGCTGGTGGCGCTGCCCGCCGACCAATCGGAAGAAATGCACACAGATCCGCGGCACAACGAGTTTTCCTGCGATCCCCGGTACCGCAAGGTCCTGGTGACCGACGGCAAGAGCCGGGTGGGCCAGGCTCTGGTCCACGCGCTGGCAAAAGCCGGAGCCTCCGTAATCTGGGCAGGGCAGGCGGAACCGTGGAAGAAATACGCCGGCCAGGAGGCGGTCGAGAAACTGGAGCCGGTTACCGCAGTGCCGCTGGACCTGACCGACGAGCGCGGCGTGAACCGCATTGGCGCCGAACTCGGCGGGCGCGTGGACATTCTCATCAACAACGCCGAGGTGCATCGCACCGAAGGCATTGCCACTCGCCCCGGCGCGGAGTTGGCTCGGCGGGAGATGGAAGTCAACTATCTCGGGCTGCTGCGTCTGGCCCAGGCGTTCGGCCCGGCGATGCGCGCGCGGGGCGCCGACGGGGGCGCTTCGGCAACGGCCTGGGTCAACCTGCTGAGCGTGTATGCCTTGAGCAACTACCCGCCTCAGGGGACCTATTCGGCGTCCAAGGCCGCGGCGCTGTCGCTGTCGCAGTGTCTGCGCGCGGAGATGCAGGATGCGGGCATCCGGGTCATGAACGTGTTTCCCGGGCCGATCGACGAGGAATGGAATCAGCCGCTTCCGCCGCCGAAACTGGCCCCCGAACGGCTGGCCCGGGACATCATCGAAGGCTTGCGCGACGGCGTCGAGGACCTGTTTCCGGGCGCGGTAGCTCAGGAGTGGCTTCAGCGCTGGCGGGAAGATCCCAAGGTGCTGGAGCGCGAACTGGCGCTGGAGTCGGCAGCCGGATGAACGGGGAGCGGGTAGGGCTGAGGGGCGCGAACACCGGCATGGGCGTACGCTCCGGAATAGGCGTCAACTTTGGCATGGGCGACAACTCCGGTAGAGGCACCAGCACCGGCATGGGTGCCGGTCGCGCGAAATTGACGCTGTGAGCGAAGTGCTTCAGGATCTGTTGGCGGGGGTCGCGGCAGGCAGACTGCGGGTCGTTGATCTCACACATACGCTGACCCCCTCCTTTCCGCAACTCAGCCTGCCGCCCGAGGTGGGTCAGGCGCAGCCGTATCGAAGCGAGGAGATTTCGCGCTATGACTCTCGCGGTCCTGCCTGGTACTGGAACAACTTCACGCTGTGCGAACACACCGGCACGCACTTCGACGCGCCCATCCACTGGGTTTCGGGGCGCGAACTGCCCAATAACTCCGTCGATACGATTCCGCCCGAGCACATGATCGCGCCGGCCTGCGTGGTCGATTGCGTCTCCGACGCCGAACAGGACGCCGACTTTCTGCTGACCCGCGAACGCCTGGAGGAATGGGAAGGGGAGCATGGACGCATTCCCCCGGGCTGTTGGGTGCTGATGCACACCGCCTGGGCGCGCCGGGTCAACGACCCCGTTGCTTTTCAGAATTTCGACGAGACCGGCCAGCACACTCCGGGGCCCAGTGTCGACTGCGTGCGCTTTTTGGTGGACGAGCGCGACGTTCTGGGCTTCGGCACCGAGACCATCGGCACCGACAGTGGCCAGGCTCAGCGGCTCAATCCACCGTATCCCTGCCATTACTACATGCACGGCGCCGGGAAGTATGGCCTTCAATGTCTCAACAACCTCGACCGCCTGCCCGCGACCGGAGCAGTGCTGCTGACCGCTCCGCTGAAACTCGAAGAAGGATCGGGCAGCCCCTTGCGCGTGCTGGCCCTGATTCCCTTCAACGGCTGATCAATCCCTGCAAATCGGCGGCTGACCATGCCCGGCTTCTCGGAGGCTAGCCCGGAGGCTGACGAAGCCGTACTGATCGGCGGGAGACGAAGCCCGGCAACACGCAACCCTTTCCGAGTTTGCGGCATCCATAGAGTGAGACACAAGCATCTGGCCGCTTCAGCCAAGAAGCCAGGAAGGAGGAACAGAACATGAGGAAAGGGTTACTTACCGGCACGGCACTGCTGCTGGCGTTCGGCGCCACCGCCGCCCAGGCCCACGATCCGGCAGCGGCGCGGGCCGAATGGCTGGGGAAAAAGCTGGAGCTCAGCGAGGAACAGCAGGCCCAGGTGGGCGCAATTTACGCCGAAGCTCAGGAACAGCGCGATGCCCTGCGGGAGCAGGCTCGCGAAATGCGCAAGTCGGCCATGGAGCAGCGCAAGTCCATGCGGGAACAGTCACAGGCGATCGGCGAGTCCACCCGGGAGCGGTTGGCCGAGGTGCTGACCGAAGAGCAGACCGCTCAACTTGCCGGGATGCGCAAGGACCTTGACCGGCGGGCAATCATGCGGCGCCATCAGCGCGGCGGCATGCGTGGCCGCGGCATGGGGTGGAGAGGCATGGAGCGGAGAGGAGAAAGATTCCGCCGCATGCTTCGCCATCGTGAAACGAAAAAACAGGCAGAAGCCCCGGCTTTGGAAGATTAGCGCCTGGATCCTGGTGCCGGTTACGGCACGCAGGCGCTGATCGCATCTACCCTCCCCTCCCACTCAAGGCAGGGGCTGAAAGCAGGCCCACTGACACAACACAGGGCCTGTTGCCGGCGCCGGCGCAGCGAATCAGATTCCTGCGCCGGCGTTACTCTCGATAGTCCCGCCGGCTTACTGCCACCCGGCTCATATTATTGCATCGGCGTCGCCGCACCGAGCCCGCCCAGCCCGAGCTCGCCCTGCACCAGCCCGCTCTTCAACAGCCGCCCTGCAACACTCTGATACACCCCGCTCTGATACGGCAATACGAGCCGGTCACCGCAGTACAATCGCCCGATGCCGGAAATTACGCTTCCCGACGGCAGCCTTCGCCGCTACGATCAGCCGCCCAGCGTGGCTGAAGTCGCCGCCGACATCGGCCCCGGGCTGGCCCGCGCCGCGCTCGCCGGCCGGGTTGACGGGCAGTTGGTGGATACGGATTTCCTCATCGGCCAGGACGCCGAGTTGGCGATCGTTACCGCGCGCGACTCGGAGGGGCTGGAAATCCTGCGGCATTCGACCGCCCACCTTCTGGCTCAAGCGGTCCAGGAACTGTTCCCCGGCGCCCAGGTCACCATAGGGCCGGTCATCGAAGACGGGTTTTACTACGATTTCTCCTACGAACGCGGCTTCACGCCGGAAGACCTGAAACGCATAGAAGCGCGCATGAAGGAACTGGCAAAAGCGGACTTGCCGGTGTCGCGCGAAACCGTGGCCCGCGATGATGCCGTGAAGCACTTCAGGTCGATCGGCGAGCACTACAAGGCCGAGATCATCGCTGGCATTCCCGAGGACGAGCCGATTACCCTCTACGGCCAGGGTGACTGGAAAGACCTCTGTCGAGGCCCGCACGTTCCCTCTACCCGGCACCTGAAGGCCTTCAAGCTCACTCGCACGGCCGGCGCCTATTGGCGGGGGGATTCTTCCAACGAACAGTTGCGTCGGATCTACGGCACCGCCTGGGCCGACTCGAAATCGCTCAAGGCGTATCTCAAGCGCCTGGAGGAAGCGTCCAGGCGGGATCACCGCCGGATCGGCACCGCTCTCGACCTGTTCAGCATCCAGGAGGACGCCGGCGGCGGGCTGGTGTTCTGGCACCCGAAAGGAGCGCGCATCCGGCGGGTGATCGAGGATTTCTGGCGCGACCGCCACGAGCGGGCCGGTTATGAACTCTTGTTCACGCCACATATCGCCCTGGAAGGTTTGTGGCGCCAGTCGGGCCACACGGATTTCTACCGCGAGTCGATGTATTCGCCGGTGGAAGACGAAGGCCGCGGCTACCAGTTGCGGCCCATGAACTGCCCGTTTCATATCCTGATCTACCGCAACGGCCTGCGTTCGCATCGCGACCTGCCCATGCGCTGGGCGGAACTGGGCACTGTCTACCGGCGTGAAATGTCGGGCGCCCTGCACGGATTGATGCGCGTGCGGGGATTCACTCAGGACGACGCCCATGTGTTCTGCACCGAGGAGCAGATCGAAACCGAGATCCAGCACATTCTGGACCTGGCGCTGGAGTTGTTCGGCGCCTTCGGATTCGAGGAATTCAACACCGTGCTGGCCACCCGGCCGGAGAAGGCCGTGGGCGACGAGGCCATCTGGGAGCGGGCCACCCGCGCCCTGGAATCGGCCCTGAAGCGGAAGAAAATGAAATTCGAGCTCGACCCGGGCGGCGGCGCCTTTTACGGCCCGAAGATCGACATCAAGATCCGCGACGCCATTGGCCGCGAGTGGCAGTGCTCCACGGTGCAACTGGATTTCAATCTTCCCGAGCGTTTCGACCTCGAATACGTAGCCCCCGATGGATCGCGCCGCCGCCCCATCATGATCCACCGCGCCCTGCTGGGATCGCTGGAACGCTTTTTCGGCATCCTCATCGAGCACTACGCGGGCCGGTTTCCATTCTGGCTGGCGCCGGTGCAAGTTGCTGTGCTGGCGATCACCGAGCGCCAGGAAGACTATGCATCCCGCGTTTTCGACGCGCTGAAAAAGGCCGGATTTCGCGTGGAATGCGACTTGAGAAGCGAGACGATAGGCTATAAAATTCGCCACCACACTTTGCAAGCGGTTCCCTACCTTCTGGTTCTCGGAGACCGTGAGGAGAAGGAAGGCAGTGTCGCCGTCCGGTCGCTGAAGGCCGGTGACCTCGGCGCAATGCCGTTGGACGATTTCATGGCGAGGGTAACGGCCGAGGGTTTGAGCTCGCTGCAAGGCGTTTCGGAAAACCAGCTTCCTGGAGGACATCAATATCGCTCAAAAGAAGCGGATTCTTCGCAATGAAGAAATCGAAGCGTACAAGCTTCGGGTCATTGGCGAGGATTCCAAACAGATCGGCATCATGAACCGTGAGGATGCCCTTCGCACCGCCAGGGAGCGAGGGCTGGACCTTGTGGAAGTTGATCCCAACGCCAGGCCACCCGTTTGCAAGATACTCGACTACGGTCGCTACGTATTCGAGCAAAACAAGCGGGCGCACGCGGCAAGGAAGCGGCAGAAGCAGATACAGGTAAAGGAGATCAAGCTGCGTCCGGGCACGGACCGGGGAGACTACGATGTCAAGCTGCGCAACCTGCTGCGGTTTCTCGAGCACGGCGACAAGACCAAGATCACCTTGCGTTTCCGTGGACGGGAAATGGTGCACCAGAAGTTGGGCGCCAAATTGCTGGACCGGGTGCGCGAGGACCTGAGCGAGGTTGCGCTGGTTGAGCAGGAGCCCAAGCTGGAAGGCAGGCAGTTGACCATGGTGATGGCGCCGCGCAAGCGAAATTGAGTTGCTTTACGAGAATCGCGCCTTATGCCCAAGCAGAAGACCAATCGCGGAGCGGCCAAGCGCTTCCGCCGAACGGGGGGAGGGGCCTTCAAACGGGCCAGCTCGCACCTCAGCCACCTCCTCACCAGGAAGAGCAGCAAGCGTAAGCGCAAGCTGGGTTCTCCGGCCGCTGTGGCCAAGGCGGACGTGAAGCACGTCAGGCGCCTGATGCCCTACGCCTGACCGCTCGGCAGCCGGGGCTAGCGTTTACGAGATTCATCGGACAAGGCAGGTTTTGATATGGCCAGGGTGAAACGCGGCGTCACTACGCATGCCAGACACAAGAAAGTCCTGAAGAAGGCCAAGGGCTACCAGGGCGCTCGCAGCCGTTCCTACCGCGTGGCGCGCCAGGCGGTCACCAGGGCCGGTCAATACGCCTACCGGGACCGGCGCCAGCGCAAGCGCGTATTCCGCGCGCTGTGGATTGCTCGAATCAACGCGGCGGCCCGTCTCAACGGCATTTCCTACAGCCGCTTCATGAGCGGCCTGCGAAAAGCGGGGATCGAACTGGACCGCAAGATCCTGGCTGACATCGCGGTACATCATCAGGAGGCGTTTGCCGACCTGGCCAAGCGCGCCGCTGCGGCTTGATCCGCCCCCGTGGGGGACCTCAGGGAGCGGGTAGGCCAGACGCTGGCGGCGATCGAATCTGCCGGCACGCTGGACCAACTTGAAACGCTGCGCGTGCGGCTGCTCGGCCGCAAGGGAGAGATCACCGCGCAACTGAAGGCGCTGGGCTCCCTGCCGGCAGCGGAACGGCCGGCGGCCGGAAAGACGCTCAATCGGATCAAGAAGGAAGTGAGCGCCGCAATCGGCGCGCGCAAGCAGGCATTGAACGAACGCCGGCTGGATGCGGCCGTAAGCGCCGGCGGGATCGACGTGAGCTTGCCCGGACGAGGCGTCCTTCCCGGGGCTGAACATCCGGTAAGCCGAACTCTCCGACGGGTGCGGACCATACTGGCCGGCGCCGGCTTCGCGGCTCGCTCGGGGCCCGAGATCGAGAACGAGTTCCACAACTTCACGGCCCTGAACATGCCGGCCAACCATCCCGCCCGGGACATGCACGATACCTTTTACCTGCCGTCGGGTCGGCTGCTTCGCACCCATACCTCGCCGGTGCAGATTCGCTCCATGCTGGCCGAGGGCGCGCCGCTGAAGGTCATTTCCTCGGGGCGGGTGTTCCGGCGGGATTCGGACCAGACTCATACGCCCGTGTTTCACCAGGTGGAGGGTCTGGCGGTGGATGAAGGCGTGAGCCTGGCGAACCTGAAATCGCTGCTGCACGAGTTCGCCGAGCGCTTCTTCGAGTGCAAGGTTCAGGTGCGTTTCCGCGCTTCGTATTTTCCCTTCACCGAGCCTTCCGCCGAGATGGATGTGCGCTGGGGGGATGGCGGCTGGCTGGAGATCCTGGGTTGCGGAATGGTGCACCCGAAAGTGTTGCAATTCGGCGGCGTGGACCCGGAGCGTTATACCGGCTACGCCTTCGGGATGGGCGTGGAGCGCATGGCCATGCTGCGCTACGGCGTTCGCGACATCCGCCGCTTTTTCGACAACGACATCCGCTTTCTCGGGCAGTTCAGTCCATGAAGATCGACATTGCCTGGCTTCGAGAGTGGTGCAACCCCAGGGCCGACGATCAGGCGCTTGCCGACCGTCTCACCATGGCGGGACTGGAGGTGGACCGGATCAGCCGCGCCGAGGACGGCTCCCGGGCCCTGGAACTGTCGCTTACTCCCAATCGGGCGGACTGTTTCTCGGTGCGCGGCGTGGCGCGGGAAGTCGCTGCGCTGTTCGACACGAAGATTGCTGCGCGCAAGGCGCCCGCGGCGCCTGTAGCAAGCAATGCGCGCCGGGAACTGCGGCTGTCCGCCGCCGAGGGCTGTCCGCGTTTTGCCGGCCGCGTGATCGAGGGCCTGGATGTGGCCGCCGCGACTCCGGACTTCATCGCACGCCGGTTGCTGGCGGCGGGGATGCGGCCGCTGCACCTGCTGGTGGACGTAACCAACTACGTGATGCTGGAACTGGGGCAGCCCATGCACGCCTATGACCTGCAGCGCCTCCACGGCGATCTTGGCGCGCGCTGGGCAGGGCAGGGCGAAACGCTGACCCTTCTGGATGGCGCCGAAGCGAAGCTGGACTCGGATGTGCTGGTGATTGCGGACGAGCGGCAGGCCGTGGCCGCTGCCGGCATCATGGGCGGGCTGAGCAGCGCGGTGGGCGACGGCACCCATTCGGTATTGCTTGAATCGGCGTTCTTTGCGCCGGATGCCGTGGCGGGCAGGGCCCGCCGCCTTGGACTTCAGACCGAGGCTTCGCTGCGGTTCGAGCGAGGCGTTGATCCGGCCGGCCAGGTGGAAGCCCTGGAGCTTGCCACGCAGCTGATCCTGGAGTCCTCCGGCGGACGAGCGGGACCGGTGGTGGATTCCGTGGATGGCGAGCAGTTGCCGCGGCGCGAGCCGATCAGCTTGCGGCGTAATCGCCTGACGGCGCTATTGGGTCTGGCGCTGCCCGATGTCGACGTGGCGGCCATGCTGCGGGGTCTTGGCATGAGGGTGCGCAAGACCACGGCTGGCTGGCGAGTTACGCCGCCGTCGTTCCGCTTCGACCTGAATCTGGAAGCAGACCTGGTAGAGGAGGTTGCGCGGATCCACGGCTACGAGAACATTCCCGAAACGCCGGCGCGTTGGAGCGCGCATCCGGGCCCGGCCACCGAGCAGCGGGTGGAAGAAGACCGCGTGCGGGCGCTGCTGATTGACCGCGGCTACCACGAATGCGTCAACTACAGCTTTCGCGACCAGGAGACACACGAGGCTTTTCATGCCGGCGAGCCCGCTCTCAGGCTGGCCAACCCGCTGTCGGGCGAGCTCTCGGTCCTTAGAAGGTCGCTGTGGCCGGGACTGTTGCACAACTATCGCGCCAACCGGGACCGAGGAACCTTGCGCGCTCGCCTTTTTGAAATAGGTATTTGCTTTTCTGGAGAACCATCTGAAATAACTGAGGAAATATGGATCGCCGGATTGCTGGCCGGAGACGCTGTTCCCGAACAGTGGGGGGATGAAATGCGAGCGGCGGACTTTTTTGATGGCCGCGGCGACGTGGAGGCCATACTGCGCCTGTCCGCATTCGCCGGGCGCTATCGCTTCGAGGCGGCACAGCACAAGGTCCTGCGGCCCGGACGTTCGGTTCGCATCCTGCGCGACCAGGAAAAAGTGGGCTGGCTCGGAGAGTTGCATCCGCAACTGGCGGACGAAGGAACGGTGACCGCGCCGCAGGTATTCGCCTTGCGTTTTGATGCGATCCGCGACTCCGAACCGGCAGAAGCGGCGCAGATTTCGCGTTTTCCTTCGGTCCGGCGCGACCTTTCGCTGCGTTGCCCGCAGAGCGTTCCGGTGGGTGATATGCTGGCCGCCATCCATGCGAATGGCGGAGACCTGCTACGCGAAGTTGTCGCCTTCGATGTCTATGAGGACGGACACAGTTTGCGGAATGATATAAAAAGCGTTGGCTTAGGCTTGATTTTTCAGTCAATTTCGCGCACACTTGCAGACCCGGAAGTGGACGATGCCGTGTTGGGCGTAATTTCACTCCTCGGGACAACGTTTGGAGCCAGCGTTCGCGAATGAAAAGAAAAATGCTTACCCGGGCCGGAATCGTCGGCTCCCTGCATGCCCATATCGGCATCAGCAAGCAGGAAGGGGCGATGGTGGTCAACGAAGTGTTCGAGAGCATCAGCGATGCGCTGGTGGGCGGACAGCGCGTGAAGATTTCCGGTTTCGGCAACTTCGAATTGCGCGACAAGGGCGAGCGCCCGGGCCGGAATCCGCGCAGCGGCGAGAGCATCCCGATCAGTGTCCGCCGGGTGGTGACATTTTCGGCGGGGCAGAAATTGAGGCAAATGGTGGAAGCGGGTGCTGGACCAGATTGATCAGGATCTGAAGCTGCCGCCGATTCCGGCGAAGCGCCTCGTTACCATAGGCGAGGCCAGTGAGTTATGCCAGGTAGAGCAGCATGTGCTTCGCTACTGGGAGAAGGAGTTCCCGCAACTGAACCCCACCAAGCGCCGCGGCGGCCGCCGCTACTATCGGGCGCAGGACATCATGCTGATCCGGCAGATCCGCCACCTTCTGCAGGTCGAAGGCTACACATTGGCAGGCGCGCGTCAGCGGCTGGAAGGGTCCGAGCGGCGCGAGGATCAGAATCAACTTCGGCAATTCGTGCGTCAGATGCGCTCGGAGCTGGAGGAAGTGCAACGTTTGCTGCTGCCGTAACGCGCTCTGATGCCACAATATCAGCCGGCCACGGCACTCGGGTAGCTTCAGGCGATAAAATGAGCGCCCGGTTCGGGGCGTGGCGCAGTCTGGTAGCGCACCTGCATGGGGTGCAGGTGGTCGGAGGTTCAAATCCTCTCGCCCCGACCATTTTCCCGAGTCGTCCCGCTTATGCATCAGGTTCTGCAGCGTAGTTCACTGTTGGTGATGGTGGCCGCGGTCAGCGTGGCCTTTCTGCTGCTGCTCGTCGACTTGCTGCTGCCGACGTTCTGGGCGGCGGTGCTGGCGGTCCTGTTCCATGGGCTGTACCGGCGCCTGCTCCCGCTTCTGTTTGCGAAACCGTCACTGGCTGCGTCCGCCGTACTGCTCATCGTGGTGTTGGGAGTGGTTGCGCCCGTGCTGTTGCTGGGGTGGGCAGTCGTGCGCGAGGCCAGCCAGTTCTACGCCGCGGTGGAGCAGGGCGCGCTCGACCCGCTGGCGCCCCTGGAAACGATCGGCGCCTGGGTGCCCTGGGCTAGCGGCTGGCTGGAATCTCTGGGATTGAGCCTGGAACAGATTCGCGAGAACCTGTTGGCGGCCGCCGCGAACGCCGGAAAATTTGCGGCTACGGGACTGGTTGCCGCGGGCTCGGGCGCGCTCGTGTTGATGTTTCAGCTCGCCATCATGCTCTACCTGCTGTTTTTCTTCCTGCGGGACGGGGAAAAACTGGTGGCCCTGCTGGTGCGTATCCTGCCGCTGGGCGACGAGAGGGAATACGAGCTGTTTGGCCAGTTTGCAACCGTCTCGCGGATCAGCGTTACCTCCACCGCCGCAATCGGCCTTGTGCAAGGCGGTCTGGGCGGTGTAACGCTGGCGATTCTGGGCATCGGCAGTCCGGTCCTGCTGGGCGTGCTCATGGGGGTCCTGTCGATTATTCCGGCCGTGGGGCCCGCCCTGGTCTGGATGCCGGTCGCGCTTTGGTTGTTCGCTTCCGGCGCCTGGGTCAAGGGCCTGGTTCTGGTGGCCGTGGGCACGCTGGTGGTGGGTCTGGCCGACAACTTCCTGCGGCCCATGCTGGTGGGAAAGAGGGCGCGCCTTCCCGATTACGTGGTGCTGCTCGCCACTCTCGGCGGCTTGTCGGCCTTCGGTTTTTCGGGGCTGGTCATCGGACCGGTTCTGGCAGCCCTGTTCTTCGTTTCCTGGCGCCTGTTCGAGGAGGAGTTCTCGCCGGCGGAAACGCATGATGCGCCGTGAACAAGGCGAGGCGCGCTGATGCAAGGGGAAAGGCAGGAAACGGCACTGGCGCGGGAGCTTGCCGCCATCGTGGGCCAGTCCCACTGCATTGACGATCCCGAGGCGCTGCAGCCGTATCTCCAGGAGCCGCGCGGCCTCTACCGGGGGCAAGCGGAATTGCTGGCGGCGCCCGGAAGCGCCGAGGAAACGGCCCGCGTGCTGGCCTGCTGCAACCGCCGCGCCGTGGGCGTGGTTCCGGTGGGCGGACGCACGGGTTTGTGCGGCGGCACGCACTCGCGGCGCGGCCAGTTGCTGCTCAGCCTCCACCGGCAGCGGCGAGTGCGGCGGATCAGCGCCGCCAGCCTCACCGCCGAGGCCGGCTGCGTGCTGGCCTCGCTGCAGGAGGAAGCCGGGAAGGCAGACTGCCTTTTCCCCCTGAGCCTGGGATCCGAGGGCAGTTGCCAGCTTGGCGGGGCGCTGTCCACCAATGCCGGGGGCATTCACGTGCTGCGCTACGGAATGGCGCGGGATCTGGTGCTGGGCCTGGAGGTGGCGTTGCCCGACGGACGGCTTCTGTCCGATCTCAAGCCGCTGGCCAAGGACAATACGGGATACGACGTAAAGCAGTTGTTCATCGGATCCGAAGGGACCCTGGGCGTGATCACGGCGGCCACCATCAAGCTCCATCCGCTTCCGAAATCCCGCGTGACGGCTCTGTTGGGAGTGGCTTCGCCGGCTCGGGCGGTTTCCTTGTACGACAGCGCGCGGGCCAGACTGGGCGCCGAACTCAACGCCTTTGAGCTGGTGGCCCGGCGGGCCGCGCAATTGTGCGAAGAACAACTGGAAGAGGTTTCCATCCCTTCGGCCATGGACGCGCCCTGGCTGCTGTGCCTGGAACTTGCGGGCGTTGTTGAGGACACGGTGCTGACGGAACGGCTTGCGGAGTTTCTTGAAGACGCGCTGCGCGCGGGCGACCTGCTGGACGCCGTATGCGCCGCCAGCGAGGCGCAGCGCGAAGCGATCTGGCGGCTGAGGCATGGCGTGCCGGAAGCGGTTCGCAGAGCCGGTCCGGCCCTGCGCCACGACCTGGCGGTGCCGTACGAGAGAATCCCCGAGTTTCTCGAAAGCGCCCGCGAACTGTGCCGGAAATTCGTGCCGGGTGCCGAGCCGGTGCCTTTCGGCCACATCGGCGACGGCAATCTTCACTATTCCCTGACTTGTCCGGACGATTTCGAACCGGAGCTCTTCTTGCGGCAGGGCAAAGGCCTGAGCGCTGCGCTGCGCGAGCTGGCCTGGGGCATGGACGGCAGCTTCAGCGCCGAACACGGCGTGGGGCTTTTGCTGAAGGACGAACTGGAACGGCTGGGCGATCCGGTCAAACTGGGCCTGATGCGCGCACTCAAGCGCGCCCTGGATCCGCAGGGCATCATGAACCCCGGAAAGGTGCTGGCGGCATGAGCGCGCCCTGGGCAGTGCTCAAGTTCGGCGGCGCCAGCGTGGCGGGCGCGGAAGGCTGGGACGCCATAGCCGGGCTGGTCCGCCGCCGCCTGGAGCAGGGTCTGCGGCCCATCGTTGTGCATTCGGCGGTGGCCGGCGTAACCGATGAACTGGAAGCGCTGATCGAACTGGCGCGCCGCGACGAGCACGGCGAGCGCGAGCAGGCGCTCGCTGAACGGCACCTGGAACTGGCGCGCGCGGTCGGCATTGCCGACCCCCAAGCTTGCCTGAGTTCCGAACTGGCCAATCTGGCGCAGCTTTTGCGTGGCATTGCCTTGACCGGAGGGGCGGGTTATCGGGCGCGGGTCAAGGTTCTGGCTCTGGGCGAACGTCTGGCCGGCCGCTTGGGAGCGGAGGCGCTTTCGGTGAAGGGCATCCGCATTTCACCGGTGAATCCCGCCCGCCTGCTGCGGGCCGAGGAGCGCCCCTGGGCCAGCGAGCGCGACTCCATGCTGAGTGCGGCCTGTTCTCACGATACCGACGCCGAAGCGGCGGCGCTGCTGGATGGCCTGTCTGGCGTTCCGCTTACGCAGGGTTATATCGCCCGCAATGCCGAGGGCGAGGAGGTGCTGCTGGGCCGGGGCGGTTCCGACGTGTCCGCGGCGGCGCTGGCTGCCGCGATCGGGGCTCGCCGGCTGGAAATCTGGACCGACGTGCCGGGCGTTTTCAGCGCCGATCCCAGGGTGATCAGCGGCGCCCGGCTGCTGCGCCGGCTCAGCTACGCGGAAGCGCAGGAGATCGCAACCTCCGGTGGCAGCGTGCTGCACCCGCTGTGCATTCCTGCGCTGCGGGACAGGCGCATTCCGCTGACGGTTCGTTCGACTGAGCATCCGGAACTGCCGGGCACCCGCATTGGCCCGGCGGGAGGGACTGACAGCGCGCAGGTCAAGGCCGTGATGCTGCGCAGCGGCGTGCCGCTGGTATCGCTGGAAACGCTGGGCATGTGGCGGCGGGTGGGTTTTCTCCAGGAGGTTTTCACCTGTTTCGGCGCGCTGGGGCTGTCGGTGGACCTGGTCTCGACGTCCGATAGCAATGTTACGGTAACCTTGGATACCGACCCCGAAGTTTTCACTCCGCAGCTCATGGGGCGGCTGCGCTCGGAACTGGGCCGAATCGGGCAGGTGAGGATCACCACCAACGCCAGCGTGGTGACGCTGGTGGGACGGCGCATACGAGCCGTTCTGCACGAAGTGGGGCCTGCGCTTGAGGCCTTTCGAGAACAACCGATCCACCTGCTGAGTCAGGCGGCCAGCGATCTCAATATCAGCTTCGTGGTGGATCCGGACCAGGCCCGGCGGCTGGCGCAGAGCTTGCATGGACGCCTGATTGCGCCGGACGTGGGCGACGAAGTCTTCGGGCCTGCCTGGGAGGAACTGACCCGGCCAGCCCCGGCGAGTCCCCGTAGCGCCAGCTCGCCCTGGTGGTCCGGGCGACGCGCCGAGTTGCTGAAACTGGCGGAACGGCACGGCGCGGTGTATGTCTACGACCTGGGGCAGGTAGCCGCTGCGGCCGAACGGCTTGTCCAGCTGAAATCCATGGAACGCGTGTATTACGCGCTCAAGGCCAACCCGCACCCCGGCGTGCTGGAGCGCGCGCGCGCCTGCGGATTGGAATTCGAGTGCGTCTCGCCCGGCGAGTTGCGCATGATTCGGGAACGATTCCCGCAACATGAAACGGCGCGGATTCTGTTTACGCCGAACTTCGCGCCCCGTTCCGAGTACCGCGAAGCTCTGGAAGCCGGCGCCATGGTGACGGTGGACAATCTCGCAGTGCTGGAAGAGTGGCCGGAGCTGTTCGCTGGAAGCCGGATATTTCTGCGGCTGGACCCGGGCGTGGGGCGCGGATTGCACCGGCACGTGCGAACGGCGGGCGTGCACTCGAAGTTCGGCATACCGCTGTTCGAGGTTGAGCGCGCCGCCAGGGCCGCTGCGGCTGCCGGCGCGAAGGTTACCGGGCTTCATGCCCACATGGGCAGCGGAGTCATGGACCCTGGCGCCTGGATTCCCATAGCGGAGACGCTGCTGGATTGCGTCGAGCATTTCCCGCATGTGCGCGCCTTGAATCTGGGCGGCGGCCTGGGGGTGCCTCAGCATTCGGGAGAGCAGGCCCTGGACCTGGCCGCGCTGGATGCCGGACTTGCCGAATGCCGAGCCAGAACGCCGCGCGCGCTGGAATTCTGGCTGGAGCCGGGCCGCTATGTGGTGGCGGAGGCCGGCGTGCTGTTGGCGCGGGTCACCCAGGCGAAGGGCAAGAGCGGCGCTCGCTATGTGGGCGTGGAGACGGGCATGAACTCGCTGATCCGCCCGGCGCTGTACGGCTCGTACCATGAGGTGTACAACTTGAGTCGTCTCGATGAACCGGCGACCCGGCTGGTGAACGTGGTGGGACCGATCTGCGAGAGTGGCGATGTGCTGGCACGCGACCGAATGCTTCCGGAATGCCGCGAGGGCGATGTGTTGTTGTTCGCCAATGCCGGGGCCTATGGGCGGGTGATGGCTTCGGGTTATAACCTGCGCGAACCGGCCTGCGAGGAGGTGATCGAGTGAACAAGGCGGCTTCGGCGGATTTTCTGCGGGAACTGGAGGCGGTGATCCGCTCGCGTAGCGCAGCCGCCCCCGAGGACAGCTATACGGCCCGGCTGCTGGGCGCGGGGATACGGCGCGTGGCGCAGAAATTCGGCGAGGAGTCGGTGGAGTTGGCTCTGGCTGCAGCTTGCGGCGACCGCAAGGGCGTGCGTGCGGAGGCTGCCGATGTGATCTATCACCTGCTGGTGCTGCTGGAGGGAAGCGGCGTTTCGCTTGCCGAGGTGCTGGACGAGCTGCGCTCGCGCCGCTGACCCCGGGCGCACCGCTGCCCCGCAGGCACACCGCTGACTCACAGGCACCCCGGGCAAGGAATCTTGCGCTATCGTTTGACTGCCTGTGGACCCTCGCATCGAACGCATACTTTCCTCCGTTATGGACCCGGAGATCCCGGTGCTGTCGGTGCTGGACCTAGGAGTGGTGCGCAACGTGGAGGCGAAAGCCGGGCGGGTGGAAGTGGAACTCACGCCCACCTATACGGCTTGTCCCATTCGCGCCTCTCTGGAAGACGCGGGCTACACGGTGCAGGTTCGCCGAGTGCTGACGCCGCCGTGGACCACTGACTGGATTTCTCCCAAGGGCCGCTTCAAGTGCCTGTAGCGTGCGTTGGCAGGTGTGCGCCGGTGCGTTCCAGGACCAGGGTGATTTGTACGAGGCCGGGCGACTCGGCGGGTTCGATATCGGCGCTGATGGTGCGCACGCCTTCCTGTACGGCCATCGTCAGAAGCCAGGCGCTGATTTCGGGGAATGGCGCATCCTTCAGGCGTAGCTGTACGCGGCGTTCTCCGTCGGCATTGCCTTCCTCCAGGTAAGCGCTCAGGCCCGCTTCCTGGAGCGTGCGATTGGCGGAAAGCAGCAGGGAGGTGTCGGAGCGCGAGCGGGTCGGCGGCAGCGTCGCCCTGCGCCCGCGCAGCGCTTCTACCCGTTGCAGCAGGGCCTGCTCCGAAACCAGCTTCTGCTCGAAATGATCAGCGCGCTGCATGAGCGGATCCACCAGGGTGAAGAACCAGAGCGCTACGGCAAGGACGGCCGCCAGAATTCCCAGCAGCAGGCGCTCGCGCGCGCTTCGGGCCTGCCAGAACTCAACGATTGCGTTCATCGCGAATCTCCAGTTCCGCCACAACGGCGCCGTTGGACTCCGGCGTCGCCGTTTGAATGACCACGGAATACCCTGCGGAGCGCAGTCGCTGGCGCCTGTCTTCCAGAATATCCATGTCCGCGGCCCGAATCAGCGCTCCGGCGGACTCGTTGCGGAAATTCAACCCCAGCATCTGCAAGCGTTCGCCACTGCTGCGCTCCAGTTCTCCAAGCAGGCGCAGAAAGCCGTCGCTGCGGGCGACATTGCTCAAGTCCACGGCGCCGGCGCGCCGGTCCAACTGTTGGCGCAGGTTCACGCTTCTGGAGATGTCCGGCATCAGTTGCGCAAGCCGGGCGTCCACGGCCTGGGCAGTTTCCTTGTAGCGAGCCTGGTATCGCCATCCTTCCAGTCCGAGAAGCGCGGGATAGAGCAGGGCGGCCGCCAGCGCCGCCAGGATGCCATTCCGCGCCCAGCGGCCCCTTTTGTCGCGTTTGCGGAATTCGCCCTGCAGCAGATCGACAGGTCTGCCGGACAACGCTTCCGCGGACAGTTGAGCCATAACGCCCCGTTGCAGAAGACGCAACTCCACCTCCCGACCCGCCAGCTTCGTCATGGCTTCGCGGGCCGCGTCTTCCAGCGAAGGATCGCAGTAGATCAGCAGGCGAAACGGGACGGCGTCCTCATCGCCATGTTCGGAGCACAGTATTTCCACCAGCCCGGATAGTTCCGGGGGATTCGCGGCCACGAGTTGCCCGGCGCCGTCCCGCAACAGCAGTTTGTCGCGTTCCAGAAGCGCTACCGCCACGTTGGGCACATCGGGCAGCGCATCCCCTTCGCTGCAAGCCAGATCCGCGTTCAGGCCCGCTTCCTGGCTTTGGCGCAGCCATTCGGCAAGCCGTTTGCGTTCGACCGCCGCCACCTCCAGTACGTCCCCGGAAATCGGACCGCAAACGAAATGCAGGTCCTCCACCTCGCCGGCAATCTGGTCCTCCAGCGCATACCGCGCGCCCTTTGCGGCCGCGCGCCGACCGCGCGCCGGCAGCTCCACGCGGCTGCGAAACACTTCGCCGGCGGGCAGCAGCAGCACAACCTTGCGTCCCTCGGATAACGCGGCGGCCTGTTCCAGTTCTCCTTCGCCGCTCAGTGGCAGGGCTGCGCCATGGGCGTCCACGACTTGCCACAAGGCGGGCCCGTCCGCAGCGGAAAGACGGACGACCAGGTATTCCATCAACTTTCTGCGCGCGGCTGTGCCAGCGGCAGCAGCCAGACCTCGGCCGGGATTCCCTGGCGGCGCCATCGCGTGCGAACCGTTTCGCCGCCGCGGTCCAGAAGGCTGGTGAGAAAGAACCGCGCGCCGTCCACATCCACGGCCAGATGCAGCTGAAACCAGTCGCTGGCAAGCGCCACCCGGCTCGCCATATTGGAGGGCAGGTCGCGCAGCGCCTCGCCCAGGTCGCTGATGCCTCCGCCTTTCTGCGCTTCGAGCCAGAACTGCACGCGCACCGGGTTCGGATCCTCCGCAAGCGACTGCAGCACAGGCTCGCTCGCGGTATTGAGGTTGATGGGGGTGGGCAGTCCCGTTACCGGCAAGGCCGTGACATGCGGCGCCAGAACGCTCCAGGCCTCCGCGCTGAAGCCTTCAACGGCCAGCAACTCCGATACGTCCTCCAACGGTCGATTGGGCGCCTGATAGGGTGGGTCCAGCCGCGTGTAGGCCTCGTCCTCTGCCCCCGCCATGGGCTGTGGTAGATTGTCGGCGTCCATCCAGTCCAGCGCCTTGTAGGCCAGCGTTTCGTCGAGTCCGAGAATGCGAAGCAGCCGCTGAAACTGCGCTACGGCAATCATGTCTGCCGTTCCCTCCACGGTAACCAGATTGTTGACGTTGAAGCGCCCCTGCATGTCTTCCATGCGGCCCTGGAACGTCCCCTGCCCGGGAACGACTTCGCTGATCCCCTGGGCCCAGTTTTCGCCGCGGTGGTCGGTACCGCTGGCGCTGGCGTCGGCAGCCAGAATTTCCGCCGCCAGCTCCTCGATGCCAAGCGCCATCATGCGCCCGCCGATATTGCCGATCAGGGCCTTCGACGACTGGCTTTCGACTTGCAGCGTGAACATTCGCTCGGAGCCGAGAATGCCGGCCAGACTGACCACCAGCAAGGCCGACATGAGCGCCAAGCCTCTTTGCGAACGTCCGGAATTCAAGTGCCTACCTCGATGAGACGCATGATTTCTTCCGATCCTTCGACCGCCAGCGTCACCCTCACGCCAACCGGCACCGTGTCGGCAGCGCTCTCTCCGGATGGAGGCCAGAAGTCCATCCATGCTTCCGCTGCCAGCCCGCGGGCGGGCAGAAATTCCACCCGGAAGCTCTGCACGCCCGCTACCAGTAGTTCTCCAGCAGGTTGCGTGGCCGAGATACGGTCGAGAACCGGCCAGTATTCCCGGAAAAGCCGTCCCTCCGTCAGCCGATAGCGCACTCTCTGAAGCTCGGCTCGCGGCAGAAGAGCCGGGTTCAACCACCCGCCTCGGGTGAAAATCAATTCCGTTTCCGAAGCATACAGCGCCGGATCATAGTCCTGTCCCAGGATACTGCGCACCGGGCGCGCACGCAGTTGGGCAAGGTCGTTCTCGATCTGGCGAACCGTGCGAAGCACGGCCGCCCAGCGCTGCTGCGACGCATCCAGCGCATCGGACTGGGTTACCGCCTGTCCGAGGCTGCCGAACGCCAACGCGGCCATGACCGCGAAGATCGCTAATGCCACCAGCAGTTCGATCAGGGTGAACCCGCCGCGAGGTCCCGGGACGCGCCAGCGAATCAACTGGACTCCTCCGATTCCGCCGCGTTGCGCGGTTCGGCCCGCTCGGCCTGCTCGAGTTGCTCGGCCTGCTCGAGTTGCTCGGGCTGCTCGGGCTGCTCGCCAGGGTCGGTCGGGTCAGTCAGATCGGTCGGCTCGACCTGATCGGTAACGCGCACCATTCCGCGCGCCGATGCAATCGGCCTGGCGTTGCGCTCCGGGCCAACCCGCACCTCGATGTCGCGCAAGCGTCCCGGTCCCGATTCCTGCACCCGGTACTCCACCCACCAGAGCCTGCCCGAAATCTCCTCCTGCCGCGCGGTCCCGGCGCGCGGCGCCTGGTTGGCGAGTCGAAGCGCGGTTAGGGCGTCGGCCGCCGCCCAGTTCGCAAGCGTCCGAACGCGCAGTTGCTCCGCCGAGCGGGACGCCTGACCCAGGGCGCCGAAAACGGTGGTGACGCCCAGGGCCACTACCGCCAGCGCCACCAGCACCTCAACGAGCGTAAAACCCCTCCTCATGGCTGCTTTACATCCAGGAGTCCCCACGGACCGAACTCCACCACCGTGCCCGCTTCCGACGTGCCCTCCAGCTTCAGCGAGAAGGGCGTGAATTCACCTTCGGGCAACAGGATGATCTGCGGCGCCAAGGCGTCGCGCGACGAGCCGGCCGTCACTGTGCGCCCGTCGATCTTCAGCTCGAATTCAAGATGAGGAGGCCAGGAACGTGGCGCCAGCGCCCCTCTTTCGCCCACAGGACTCCACGCAAGCCTCAAAGCGGGCTCATCCCGGGATTCGTATGGCAAGAGTTCGTGATAGGAGTAGCCGAGCGAATCGAATCGCAGGCCCAACACCCTTCCTTGCAGGCGGCTCTCGTCCGCCGCCAGGCGCAGGGTGGCCGAGAGCCGGCGCGCCTCGCGCTCCACTCCGCTGCGGGAGGCGCCCACCGAGAGCACGGCCATCCCGGCAAGCAATCCGATGATCGCCAGCACCACGAGAATCTCGATCAGCGTAAACCCGCGTGCACGCGCGGTCGCCTCGGCCTGCGCCATCACGATCACGATTGCTGATCGAGATTCCAGTTCCCTACGTCCTGATCCTGCCCCTCGCCGCCTTCCCGGCCGTCCCGGCCCAGCGTGTAGATATCCAGTTCGCCGTTGCGTCCCGGGTTGCGATACAGATAGGGCCGGTTCCAGGGATCCGTGGGCAGGCGCCGCATGTAGCCGCCTTGCGGCCAGCGCAGGTCGGGATCGTTGGGGCGTTCCACCAGTATCTGCAAGCCCTCGGCGTTGCTGGGATAGCGGAAATTGTCCAACCGGAAGATATCCAGGGCCGCCTCGATCGCCTGAATGTCGGCGCGGGCGCGGGTCACTCGCGCATCATCGACGCGGCTGATGTAGACGCCGGTCGCGATGGATACCAGGATCCCGATGATCGCCAGCACCACCAGGATTTCCATGAGCGTGAACCCGCGTCCACGCACCCGGTCCTTGCCGCGCACGGACCGGCGGCGGCGCAGCCTCGCCCACCGCAGCGCGGCCCGAAAACCGGGCCAACCCGGTTGAGCGATGAAGCATCGACGCAAACTCGATATCGAATACATCCAACGGATACCGCAATTACCCAGGACAATTCCAACACTGTAACAGCTTGGGCGCACAAGGTTCAGGTTCCCGTCCGGGTTCCTCCTTCTGCTCTTGTTCGGGTTCCGCTTGCCGCTTCTGTTCGGGTACCGCTTCCTGCTCCTGTTCCGGTCCAGATTCCGGTTCAGGTTCCCGTCCGTGCCGGATTACGCTTCGCCTATAATTTTCCGGCGTGCATGACGATCCCAACCTCTTCTCGCTTGGCGGAGAAGTCGCGCTGATAACCGGGGCCACGCGGGGCGTCGGCGCTGAAATCGTGAAACAGTTTGCGGCCGCCGGGGCGGAAGTGATCGGGACTGCCACGACGGACGAAGGCGCCCGGAAAATCGCTCGCCGGCTCAACAATGCCAGCGCCGGAAAGGTCCTCGACGTGGCGTCCGACGAAAGCGTGCAGGCGCTGATGACCGATTTGGCTGGCCGCCCGCCAACCATCCTGGTGAACAATGCCGGCATCACTCGTGACAACCTGCTGCTTCGCATGAAGCCGGAAGACTGGCAGAGGGTCATCAATACCAATCTCAGTTCCGCCTACCGCTTGTGCAAGGCTTGTGTGCGCGGAATGTTGAAGGCGCGCCGTGGGCGCATAATCAACCTGTCGTCGGTCGTCGGAGTGGCCGGCGCGGCGGGGCAGGGCAATTACGCAGCCGCCAAGGCCGGACTGCTGGGGTTCACCCGCGCTCTGGCGCTGGAAGTGGCCAGCCGCGGCATCACCGTCAACGCCATCGCGCCGGGCTATATCGAAACCGACATGACGGCCGGAGTTTCCGCTGCGCGGCAGGACGCCGTGATTGCAGGCATCCCCGCCGGGCGGGCGGGAACTCCGCTGGACGTGGCCGCCGCCGCGGTCTACCTGGCGTCTCCGGCCGCCGCCTATGTGACCGGCAGTACGCTGCACGTCAACGGTGGCCTGTGGACCGGTTGACTCGCATGCAGGCGTTCCCCGGTTCGCTTGCGCTTGCTGAGCTTGTTGCTGTTCCGGTGGTGCGCTTATTCCGCTAAAATAGGCGGCTATCGAATTTCAGTTGGGTTCGCCCGGCGTATGGGGAATTGCATCCATGAGCAACATCGAACAACAGATCAAGGCGATCATCGCAGAACAACTTGGCGTTTCCGAGTCCAGCATCACGAACGAATCATCGTTTGTGGACGACCTGGGCGCCGATTCGCTGGACACGGTGGAGTTGGTCATGGCGCTTGAAGAAGAGTTCGAGACCGAAATTCCCGACGAGAACGCCGAGCAGATCACAACCGTTCAGGAAGCCATCAACTTCATTACAGCCCGCCTTGAGGAATAGCCGAGCCGGCTCGTCCCGCGATACGGGCTAGCACTAGTGCTAACAGGCCCCAACTGCCCCCTGACATGAAGGGTCGCCGCGTCGTAGTGACAGGCACCGGTGCGATCACGCCGGTGGGTAACGATACCGAGTCCGCGTGGCAGTCGGTAGTGGAAGGCAAAAGCGGCATCACGGTGCATGAAGAGCTGTCCCACATCGGCAAGTTCCCTTCGCGAATCGCGGGCCTGGTGCGGGATTTCGATCCCACCGAGTACATGGATTCCCGGGACGTGCGCCGCTTCGACGCCTTCAATCACTACGGGGTTGCCGCGGGGATTCAGGCGCTTCGTTCCTCGGGCCTCACCATCGATGAATCGAATGCCGGCCGCGTAAGCATCTATGTGGGTTCGGGCATAGGCGGCATTCGCACCATCGAGAGCGCATACCACCGCTTCAGCGAACAGAACAATCCGAGGCGCATATCGCCTTTCCTGGTTCCGGGCATCATCGTGAACATGGCCTCGGGACTATTGTCCATAGAGACCGGCGCCCGAGGCCCGAACATCGCCGTAGCGACAGCCTGTTCCACCTCCACGCACTGCATCGGTCTGGGCGCGCGTTCCATCGCCTATGGCGAAACCGACGCCTGCATGGCCGGCGGCGCGGAGCGCTGCGTCGCCTACCTTGGCATAGGCGGCTTTTCCTCCGCCCGGGCGCTGTCGGTGCGCAACGACGAACCGGAGCGCGCCAGCCGACCCTGGGACCGGGACCGGGACGGTTTCGTTCTCGCCAGCGGCGGCGTATGCCTGATGCTTGAGGAATACGAACATGCGCGGCGCAGGGGAGCGGAAATTCTCGCGGAAGTCAGCGGCTTCGGCATGAGCAGCGACGCCTACCACATTACCGCTCCGCCGGAGGACGGCGCCGGGGCTGCTTCGTGCATGCGGGCCGCGCTGGATGATGCCGGGCTGGACCCTCGGCAAGTGGATTACATCAATGCGCATGCCACGTCCACGCCACTGGGCGACCGTATCGAAGTGGAGGCAATCAAGCAGGTGTTCGGCGACCACGCCGGACGCCTCGCTGTCAGCTCGACCAAATCGATGACCGGACATTTGCTGGGAGCGGCCGGAGCGCTGGAGGCGCTTTACTGCATACTGGCGGTCCGCGACGGAGTGGCGCCGCCCACAATCAACCTGGACAATCCGGACGAGGGATGCGACCTGGACTTTGTTCCGCATAACGCCCGGGACATGGCGATCGACATAGCCATGAGCAACTCTTTCGGCTTTGGCGGGACCAACGGCTGCCTGATCTTCAGCCGCGTCTAGCAGTCCGTGGCAAAAGTCCCCCGTCGCACCGACTACGTTCGCTCTGATGCGACAATTTGAGCCGGTCACGGCGCCAGAGAGCCGCAGATGGCCGTGACCTGCGGGACAGGCGGCTAGTGTCCCGCGAAGGCAAGCTGGGAATTGCTGCCGCCGCCGCGGCGCTGCTTGCGGTGACCGCGCTGTACGCGGCCCGGCTGGCTCTGGAAAGCCCTCTGGCGCAAGGCGCCGCCGACCGTGTGTTCGTGGTGGAGGCAGGCGATTCGCTCAACACGGTCGCCCAGGGGCTTGCGGACAACGAAATTCTCGTGCGCCCCTGGCTGTTCAAGCTGGCCGCTTTCGTATCCGGCACGGCCGACCGGATCCAGGTGGGCGAATATCGGATAAGCAATGCCGACACGCATCGCGCGCTGCTGGAGCGCATGGTGCGCGGCGAAGTGGTGCAACGCTACTTCACCATTGTGGAAGGATGGACGGTAAGCAGGCTTCTTGAAGCGCTGAACAGCGAGGATTTTCTGGTTTCCACGCTGGCGACGCGGAATCCGCAAGATCTCGCCGACGAATTGAACCTTGGATACGCGCATGCCGAGGGGCTGTTCTTCCCGGAGACCTACGCCTATACACGGGGAGAAACGGATGCGGAGCTGCTTTTGCGCGCGCACGCGCTCATGGAAGAAAAACTGTTTGCGGCATGGAGCGACCGTTCCGACGATTTGCCGCTTGACGATCCCTATGAAGTGCTGATACTCGCCTCCATCGTGGAGCGCGAGACCGGCATCGACGCAGAACGCCCCATCGTTGCGGGCGTGCTGACCCGCCGACTCACGCAGCGCATGCGGCTGCAAGCGGACCCCACCGTGATCTACGGCGTGGGCGAGTCCTACATGGGCGACATTACCCGCGCCCACCTGAACGAAGACACGCCCTACAACACCTACACGCGCTACGGGCTGCCGCCGACGCCCATTTCGCTGCCCGGCGAAGCGTCACTGCGCGCCGCGGCGCGACCCCGGTCCGGGAGCGCTCTGTATTACGTGGCTTCCGCCAACCTGGATGGCAGCCACGTTTTTAACAATACCCTGGCCGAGCACAATGCCGCGGTGTCCGCCATGCGGCGAAGCCAGCGGGCTCGGCAGGCCAGGGGGCATTAGGGCGCCAAGCATGAAGCCTGGAGCCTGGAGCGTGAACCGTGGATCCTGAAGCGTGAAGCATGACCGTCATTTCACGCCGCCTGGTCCAGGGCATTGAGTCGGCCGTGACATGAAACGAGGCCGCTTCATAGCCATCGAGGGCATCGAAGGAACCGGCAAGTCCACCCATACGGCGTATCTGGCTGACTGGCTCGCGAAACAAGGCCAGCAGGTTGTCACTGCGCGCGAACCGGGTGGCACGCCCCTGGGAGAACGGTTGCGGGCCATACTTCTGGATCCCGGCATGGACTCAATGCCGCCCCTGGCCGAAGTGCTGCTCATGTTCGCGGCCCGCAGCGCCTTGATAAAGGAGGTGATCGCGCCGGCGCTTCAGCACGGCGCCTGGGTGCTGTGCGACCGCTTCGTGGAATCCAGTTACGCCTACCAGGCTTACGGCCGCGGAATTCCCATCGAACATGTGCAGACGCTTGATCGGCAAATCGTGGATGTGCTCAGGCCCGACCTGACCGTGGTGCTCGACGCGCCGCCCGAACTGGGCTTGTCCCGCAAGGCAGGTCCGGGGAACAGGGATCGCTTCGAACAGGAAAGCCTGCAATTCTTCGAGCGCGTGCGCTCGGGATACCTGCATCGGGCCAGAGCAGGCGGCAGCCGCTATCGCATTGTGGATGCCTCCGTGCCGCTTGAGGAAGTGCGCAGGGAACTGGCGCAGGCGCTACGTCCATTCGTGAAGGATACGGCGCCGTGACCAGCGGCGGAAATGGCACGGGCTTGCCGTGGCTGGCAGGGCTGGAATCGGAGTTGGGCGCCCAGGCGGCATCCGGCCAGTTGGCGCACGCCGTTCTGATATACGGTGCGCGCGGTAGCGGACGGCGGCGGCTGGCCGCATGGCTTGCGCAACGCATCTTGCGCAGCGGTCGCCCCGTCTGGCCGGTGGAATCCGCGCCCGAAACCACCTTGCACGCGAACCTGCACCCGGCCGTGCCCGAGGAAGGCAAATCACTGCCGGTGGAACGTATTCGCGAATTGATCGACTTCATGCTGATGAGCGCATATGGCACGGGCGCCCGCGTTGCGGCGATTTGTCCGGCCGAATCAATGCGGCGCGCGGCGGCCAACAGCCTGCTCAAGATTCTCGAAGAACCCCGGCCGGACAGCTACCTGCTGCTGGTGGCGGAAAACACCCAGCCGCTGCCCGCTACCATCATCAGCCGCTGCCGGCTTGTGAGAATCCCGGCGGTGAACCGGGACGAGGCCATCGCCTGGCTGTTGCAGCAGTCCGAAGGGGTGAATTGGCGCAATGCGCTGCGTCTTGCCGGCGGTGGGCCGCTGTGGGCGCAGGAATTGCATACGCAAGGGCTGGACAAGCGGGCACAGGCCATGAGCGCCCAGTTGGGAGCGCTTGAGAAACGCAGGGCGACCCCGGCCGAAGTGGCGCGCAGTTGGAAGGATGTTCCGCTGCGATTCTGGTGCGATTTTCTGTTCCGCTGTGCGTATCGCCGTATACGGGACTGGATGTTGACGGAAAAAAGTGCCTATAGGCAGAGATTTTTGCGGTTGCCAGAGGACGCGCGGCAAGAGATGATTCGCCGTAGCTTCGTTTACCTGGACGCCATCGTGGAGTGCCGTCGTTCCGAACAATTTAGCGCCAACGCCGAATTGGCCGCAACCGCGCTGTTGCAAAGCTGGTTCGGCGGCTTTTGCGCCCGGCCATGAGCGCGCTCGACTTCGACGTCCGGCCTTTGCGCTCGATCACGAAAGCGCCCGATCTCGGCGTCCGACCATGAAGGTTCCCGGCTTTTACTCGCTGGTTCTGGAGGATTCCGAATCCATCGCGCAGTCCTGGATTCCGTTCCTGGTTCCAGCCGGCCTCTGGGTCCATGCCCGACGCGAGCATGCGCTGGGCGAAGAAGTGGTGCTGCTGGTGCAGTTGCCGGGAGGCACCAAGCACAGCGTGGCGGGCAGGGTGGCCTGGATCAGCGCGGAGAATCGGTCGCTGGGCGCTCGCCGCAGGACCGGTATTGCGCTCGACGGCGCCGAGGGAGCTGAACTCGCAACTCGCATCCGTCAGCTTGCCGGGACTGAATCCAGTCCGGCCGAAGCCCTGCTTGCCTGTTCGTGAACGGCGTTGCGGCGGCGGCCGCTTATCTCCAGCCGGCGAAGTTGATGACCCGTGTGGGGGCGCCTTCGGTTCGGCACTCCGGGCTCAGCATCTCGGGACCCAGCAGATACCAGTTTCGCCGGTGCGCATAGCCGAGCAGAAGGCCGGATTCATTCCTGAAGCACCAGGTTCGATATTCCTCCGGCGCCAGCAAAAGCCGGTGGGGAGCGCCATGCAGCCAGGCGGCAGCATCCAGTATTTCCTGCTGCCGGTCCGCCCGTAGCCGGCCGAAGTGGGTTACCGGCCGATCGATATGCAGCAGCAGTTGAGCGCGCCAGTCGGCCAGCCCCAATTCGACCTGGTCCGATAGCGCGGCCTGCGCGGCGGTGGTGATCGTCTTGCCCGAACGCGCTTCGTTGAGCACCGAGAAGGCGCCCCAGCCCAGCAGCAGCCAGAACGTCACGATAACGCATCCGGTAACGGCCGCCACCCTGCGGCTGCCCGCGGCCAGCAGTCCCGCCAGTCCCGCCGCGCTGGCCACGATCAGCAAGGGCACAACCACCGGATGAATCGAATTGATCGTCAGCAGCAATGCCAGGCGCGTCGGGTAGAGCAGGTTGAACCAGAAGGGCGAACCGTCCGACAGGGAAGTGATGACCGGTTCATCCGCCGGCGCCACCCCATAGACTCGCAACATGGCCAACAGCAGCACCAGGAGCACCGCCATCATTCCGATCCAGAGCGTCCGCTGGCAATTCCTGTGCTGCAGCGCACTACCCAGGGCCGGACCGCAGCAAACCGCCAGCGCGGGAATGACCGGCAGAAAATCCGTGGCGCGCTTTATGTGGCTGAGCGACAGCAGCAACAGCACTGCGCCGACCCATGCAAGCAGGCAGAGCAGGGCAGTGTCCCGCTGTGCCAAGCGCCGTTTCCAGGCGTGGCGCATCCACGGCAGCGTCAGCACGAGCGGAAAGCACGCCCACGGCGCAACCTGCAGAAGGTAATACCAGAACGGCTTCAGATCGCTCCAGGAGCTCGGCCCGGCCCCCTGGGCCTCCTGGGGCCAGGCCGTTAGGACGGCAACACGGTACTGAGACACCGCCGCGTCGTCCGAGAGCCAGAGCAGGCTCAGCCAAGTTGCCGGAATGGCGGTCAAAACGAGAAGGCCTGGCAGCCATCGCCAGTTCCAGCCGATTCGCGTTTCCGTCCATCCCCGGCGCAACGCCCACAGCCACGGCAGAAACAGGAGCAGGGGAAGCAGCCCGGAAACATGAATCATCAAGCCTAGCCCGCAGCCGACGCAGCCCAGCAGTAAGTGCGCCCACGCAGGACCTAGCAGCAGGTGGCGCGCGAAGCCGTACAGCCCCAGAACGATGAAGAAACCCAATACGGCATGGCCGCCTGCGTCGTGCGCCTGCAGGGAGAATTGCACGCAGGCGAGAAGGGCGGCGCCAGACCAGAACGCCGCCGAATCGTCCCATAGTCTGCGCGCCAGATCCCAGGTGAGCCCGAGGATGCCGATGGCCGACAGCAGCGACGGCAGAAGAAAACCCGCGCGCATGCCGAACAGCCACTGAAAGGCCCCGAGAATCCACAGGTACAAGGGTCCCTGGTCTGCGAAAATTTCTCCGGCCAGCGTAGGTGCAAGCCAGTTGCCGTAACGGAGCATTTCGGCCGCGGCCAGGGCGTTATCCGGCTCGTTGGGGGGCCATGGATCACGCAGACCGAAGCCTGCCGTGAAAATCAGCATGGCGGCGCCGAACAGGATCAGCAAGCGCAGGCGGTCTCGCATGACGCAAGTGTAGCGCCGCAGGTCGACATCTATAATGCTGTTGTTCGCCAGAGTGCGTTTCAAACCGCGGTAATTCGTGGTCCGCAAGGGGACAGTAGACGCCATGACCATACGAACCGACGCGCTGATCGTGGGCACCGGTCCCTGTGGCCTTTTTCAGGTCTTCGAGTTGGGGCTGCTCGGCATCAGCGCGCGCCTTGTGGACGCCTTGCGCACGCCGGGCGGACAATGCTCTGAACTCTACCCGGACAAGCCGATCTACGACATTCCGGCTATTCCGGTGCTGAATGCGCAGGAGTTGGTGGACGCTCTGTTGAAGCAGATCGAGCCGTTCAACCCGGTCTTCCACCTGGGCGAAGAGGTCACCGTTGTCCAACCGCTTGGAGAAGGGGAGGGGTTTCGTGTCGAAACCGGGGCAGGAACGGAATTCCAGGCGCGAACCCTGTTCCTGGCGGGCGGCGTCGGTTCTTTTCAGCCGCGCAAGCTGCGCCTGGAAGGGGCGGAGGCCATCGAGGAGAAGCAGTTGCATTACCGGGTCAGGGATTCCTCCCGCTTTGCTGGCAAGAGGCTGCTGATCCTGGGGGGCGGAGACTCCGCGCTGGATTGGGCGCTCCAATTCAGCGGGACGGCCGAATCGGTAACCCTGGCTCACCGGCGCGACGAATACCGCGCCGCGCCGGCGTCGGTTGCGCAATTCAAGCAGTTGGTAGCGAAGGGCAGGGCGCAACTGTTCGAGAACGCGCGCGCTACGCGGCTGCACCTGGATCAGGAAAGGTTGCAGGCCGTGACCTTGACCGTGGAAGGCGTCGATCGCGAACCGCTGGAAGTCGATGAACTGCTGGTGTTCTTCGGCCTGACGCCAAAACTGGGGCCGATTGCCGGGTGGGGCCTCGACCTGAATCGCAAGACGGTGAACGTGGACCCGGAAAAGTTCCAGACCAATGTACCCGGCATATTCGCAATCGGCGATATCTGCCATTATCCGGGCAAGAAAAAACTCATCCTGAGCGGGTTTCACGAGGCGGCGCTGGCAGCCTTCGCGGCGAAGGCGCTGCTGAATCCCGGGAAAAAGGTGCACCTTCAGTACACCACGACCAGTCCCATCATGCACAGGCGGCTGGGCCTGGGAGAGTGAGCGCTGCGCCTTGGGGAGTGGAGGCTTGTTCTGAGCTCCGGGACTTGTTCTGACGCTCCGGGCCTTGTCTGGCGCTCAGGACTTGGCGTGGTTCTTGATCAGGCGTGAACGGGCGTGATGGGGCTACTCCGGCGGGGCCGCCCCCTGCGTCATCACCGCGTGTACCGCCTCTTCGAATTTCTCCTCGGTATGTCCGCCGAGCAGCGTCCTGGCCAGGTTGCCGCCGGCATCGATCAGGTAGTTTGCGGGCAGCACGCCCGGCCAGTGCGGATCCAGCTCCTCCACCATAAGATAGTCTTCAGGTTCCGCGCTTAAGTAGCTATACCAATTAGGGAATCGTTCTTGAATGAACTCCTCCACCAGCCAGCCTGAGTCCATGGGATCGTCCAGCGAAATAGGCATGAGCACGAAAGAGGATGGGTCCAGTCTGTTCTTGAGGCTCAGCAGCGCCGGAATCTCATGAATGCAGGGGCCGCACCAGGTGGCCCAGAAATTCACCAGAACCACCTTGCCTTGATGGAGTTCAAGCAGTCCGCGCAGGTCTTCGGCACGGATGCTCTCGAGCACGAGTTCGCTGGCCGACTCCGATGTCTGAGGAGCGTCTTCGGCCGACCGGGCAGTAACAGGCGCCAAGGCAAGAGGCGCCAAGGCGAGCGGCGCCAAGGCGAGGGGTGCCAAGGTAACAGACGCCAGGACAAGAGGCGCACAGGCCAGAGGAGCGAGGGCCGGCAACGTCGGCGGCAGGCCAGTAAGCGGTCGTCGAAAGGGTGTAAGATGTGCGGTTGTAAATATCCTGTTCACTGGGAGCGATACCTGATGAAGACACGAGCATACATTACATCCCTTAGCGCAATCACGCTGCTTTTGACGCTGACTTTCGTGCCCTCGATAGCCTGGAGCAATGCTGAAGTCCTTTACCAGCAGAAACTTGGAGTCCAGGATCGCGCAGCGTTCAGCCCCGAGATTGCGACTTCAAGCAACGGCGAAGTGTACGTAGTGTGGCTTGACCGCGCGATGCCGAACGGGCCGCCTCCCAAGCGCAAGCCCGGCGAGCACAGCCATCGCTCGTCGGTGGACCTGTGGATCGCCCGTTCCGACAACGGGGGCGCCAGTTTCGAGTCCCCGGCGCGGGTAAACCAGGAGAGCGGCGTGATATGGGGGTTTCAGGTAAGCAAACCACGGCTGAGCATCGATAATCACGGCGCCGTACACATCTTTTATCCCGCCAACGCCGTGTCTACAGAAACTCAGCTGGACGTGATCGCTTCGCACTACACGCATTCGACCGACAAGGGCGCCACTTTCTCCGAACCGCTTACGCTGAATTCGCACGTCAACAGGGATGGGCGAGGGCTTCTGGGTGAAGAGTTGGGCGCCGCGCACGCATTCGGAACGATGGCGGTGGCTCCCGACGGCGCCGTTCACACCTTCTGGCTGGATACGCGATACATGGATGGTCCAAGCATGGGCGCCACGCTGTTCACGGCCGTTTCAACCGACGGCGGGGCAAACTTCGCCAACGAAATCGAGTTTGCCAACGGCGACGTTTGTCCGTGTTGTCAGTTGGTTGCGGACTTCGTGGGCGACCAGGCGGTGCTGCTGTCCTACCGGCATGTGTTCGACGACGGCTCGCGCGACAGCGTGGTGCTGCGCTCCACCGATGGCGGAGCAACATGGCCCGAGTTGGCTCGCTTGCCTATCGACCCCTGGTACATCAACGGCTGCCCGCTCAAACCCACGGACATGGCCGTAAACGAGAACTACGTTTATTCCGTTTCCTATTCCGCCGGCCCGGAACACAAGGGCGTATGGTTCAGCCGCTCACGCAACGGCGCTCTGGATTTCGAGGAGGCTGTGCCCGTGCATCCGGACTCCCAATACAGCGACGCCCCCGTCATTACCGTTACGCCCAGCGGGGTAGTGCGGCTTGTGTGGCATTCGCGCGAGAGCCGCCGGAGTTCCTACCGCCTGTTCATGGCGGAATCCTTCGATCACGGGGAAACTTTTACGACCCCTTGGATGCTGCCCACGCCGGAAGGTGATTCGCGCTTCCCGGTTGTCGCCGCGGACGCCAACGGAAACTTGCATGTGGCCTGGGAGCAGCGCGTGAAGATCGGCGAGACCGTGGCCACCGAGGTCCACGTGATGGGCGTCGCTGCGCCCGCCGCGGTCCCCGCAACCGCGATCGCCAGTCTCAAGGCAGGCACGGAATAGGGGAGCGCTCGAAGGAGTTAACCGCGTCAAGCGCCCACTTCCGAGCATCCGCTTCCGCGCAGCGTAGTACGGTAGTACGTAAGCCTCAGATCAGAACGGTTTGGCCAGGCTGAGCCCTTAACTTTACATAATATACATTATGCCCACAAGATAGATCGAACACCGGGCTTGCAACAAATTCGCGGCCAGACCACTCAGGTCACGTGCCCGGCGTGCGCGTGCCCGGCCTGGGGTTTGGCGAAGAGCATCTGAGCGTCACCGATGGTCCGCTCGGCGAAGCCCGCCTCGCAGTAGCGGAAGTAGAACTCGTACATGCGCAGGAACTCCTCGGAATATCCGAGCTTCCCGGCCGCCTCCCGGTTCTGGCGCAAGGCTTCCGCCCACAGCCTGAGCGTTCGCACGTAGTGGCTGCCGATGTCCTCCATGCGCACCAGGCGAAAGTCGGTTCGCTGCCGTACGGCCCCCATCATCGCTTCAATCGACGGTAGAAACCCGCCCGGAAAAATGTAGCGCTTTATGAAATCGACCCGTTTCACCGCGCTCCGGTAGGATTGCTCGGTAATCGTGATGGCCTGCAGCGCCATCAGGCCGTCGGGCTTTAACAGTTCGCTGCAGTGGTGGAAGAACAAGCCCAGGTACTGGGCGCCGACAGCTTCAATCATTTCAATGGATATCAGCCGGTCGAACTGCCCGGAGATGTCCCGATAGTCCTGCATCCGGACCTCCACGCGATCGTTCAGGCCCGCGGCCTTGACCCGCCGCGTCGCCTCGGCGTGTTGGCGCTCGGAAATCGTGACGCTTACGACCTCGCAGCCGTATTTTCGGGCCATGTGGATGGCGCAGGCACCCCAGCCGCTGCCAATCTCCAGAACCCGCAAGCCGGGCTTCAGTTGGAGCATTTCACAGAGCCGGTCCAGCTTGGCGGTCGAGGCTTCCTCCAGGCTGCTGTCCTCCGATGGGAAATACGCGCAGGAATAGAGCATGGTGGGGTCGAGAAACAACTTGAAGAAGTCGTTGCCCACGTCGTAGTGGGCCGATATGTTGCGCCGGGCGCCGGAGCGCGTATTGCGCCGCAAGGAGTGCCCTACCCAGCGTGTAACCGCGGACAGGAAGGAGAACCGGCCTTCCAATCCTGACAGTACGCCCTGGTCGCGAAGCATCAGGCGCAAGAGACCTGCAAGATCGGGCGAACGCCACTGGCCGGCCATGAATGCTTCGGCCGCGCCCAGCGCGCCGCCCGTTGCGATCGCCTGCCAGCAGGTGCTGTCCAGGACCTCGATCGTGGCCTGCGGAAGAGCGCCCGAACTCCCCTGCCCGCCCAGAATGCGCCTTTGACCGGCCTCCAATACCTCCAACCGGCCGTTCTTCAGCCTGTCCAGACGCTTTTGTACCAAGCGCCGCCAGATGGAGGCCGGTAAATCCGTCTTTTGCTGCGCGTTCACGAGCCGGGATGCGCCAGAGGCTGGACACCCTTGAGCCACAGGCGCAGGGCATTGAGATGGATACGCACCGTCACGTTGGCAGTCATCAGCGGATAGCGCAGCAGGCTGCGGGCCAGCACGCCGCCGCTGACCGGACGCCGGGCAAGCGCCAGACTGGTCTGCAGCGTGGCTTCTTCCGCCTGAACCACCTCGATGCTCAGCGACAGCCGCTCGTCGGGCGGCCTTACCCAGCAGCGATAGGACATGTCCATGGGAATGAAGGGGGAAACATGCATTTCTTTATTGAAATCAAATAATTGTCCCCTACCTCTGAATTTTGAATCGGCAACGGGCAGGACGTAGCAAACGCGCTCCTTCCAGGGCGTATTGCTGACCTCCAGCACGTAGCAGCGCGGAACGGGGTCGTTCTTCTCGAAACAGTAATAGACCGAGACCGGGTTGAAGATGTAGCCGAAATAGCGGAGATGCGTGAGCAGGCGAACCGGTCCGTCGAGGCGCAGGCCGCTGCGCTCCCGAACCAGTTGCCTTATGCCCTGCGCCAGGTCTTCGCAACTCCCGTCCAGATGGTCGCTCGGCAGGAAACGCGCTACCGCGGGACGGCGCGTCGACCACAGCCACCGTCCGGAAAATATCTGATCCAGTTCGTCCAGGTCCACGTACGCCATGAACAGGCGATACTGAAACGCATGTTTAGCCGGCTTGTGCCGGATATGCCGGACCCAGCCCTCATAGATTGCGCTGTGCATATGCGAATTCTGCCTGATTCTCCGGACTGGTCGCCCATTCGCGCACGCTGCAGGCCGCCCTGAGCCCGCTCACCAGGCCGTCCTCGTGGAAACCCCAACCCGTCCAGGCGCCGCAGAAGAAGCGGTTGCCGGCTGCGTTCAGTTCTCCCACCCTGCCCTGCGCGGCGAACGCTTCGGCGCTGAAGACCGGGTGCGCGAAACTGAGCGTGTCGATGACCTTGTCGCTACGCACCGCGCGCAGCGGATTGAGCGTGACGCAAATCGGCTCCGGCGACTGCAGGTGTTGCAGCATGTTGAGGTGGTAGGTTACGGACGCCCTGCGCCCGCTGTCCGGCGACCGGTAGTAGTTCCAGGACGCCCAGGCCCGCCGCCGTCTGGGAAGCACGTGAGCGTCGGTATGCACCACCGCTTCGTTGCGTTGATAGGGCACTGCGCTCAACACCTGCTGCTCAAGCGCGCTGGGGTCCTTCAGCAAGCCCAGCGCCTGGTTGCTGTGCACCGCCACAACGGCGGCGTCGTAGACCTCCGTGCTTCGTGAAGTTTCAACGCGGACTCTGCCGCCACGGGATTCGATGGAGCGGACCGGAGAATTCGCCCTGACTTGTCCGCCAAAGCGGCCCAACATGGCGTCCACGTATTGACTGGCGCCGCCGGGAATCATGCGCCACTGACGGTGCCCCTTGGCGCCCAGCAGCATGTGATTCGCCATGAACCGCAGCAGGTAAAGGCTTGGGAAGCGCTCGATGGAGTCAACCGAAGACGACCAGATCGCCGCCGTCATCGGCAGCAAGTAGTCGTTGATCAACTCTCGCCCGTAACTCCCCTGGGCGAGGAACTCGGCCACACTCATCCGGGCAAGCTCCCCTTCCCTTTCAGCCAGCGCCCGGTTGGCGTCCCGGTTGAACCGCAGGATGTCCCGCAGCATCCGGTAGTGCCGGGGACGAACCAGATTTCGCCGCTGCGCGAAAAGCTGGTTCATCGTGCTGCCATGGTATTCCAGTCCGGTTTGGTCGCAGCGCAAGCTGAAACTCATCTCCGTATCCCGCGGTGAAATCTCCAATTCGCGGAGCAATCGCGTGAAATGCGGGTAGTTGGCCTCGTTGAACACCATGAAGCCAAGGTCCGCGCGGTATTCCCGGCCGAATCTCTCGAAACGAAGAGTGCGGGTGTGGCCGCCGGAGTTCTTCCGCGCCTCGTAGAGCGTTACGTCATGTTCGGCGTCCAGTTCCCGGGCTGCGGCAAGACCCGAAATCCCGGCGCCCACCACGGCTACCTTGAGGCGCGGAGCCGGTCCCGGTGCGTTTACTTTCGCGTCCATCCTCTATCCGCTCTCATGCAATATCCGGGCTAGTGTGGTGCAACATGACTTGCGCTGACTCCCCTCGCTCGACAACAGGTCCACGGCTATAATTCGGGTTTCTGACGAAAGCCGGATTCAGGCGCCGGCCACGACACTAACAGCGAGGATTGCGATGCGAAAGGCGCAGTACAAGGCTCGGGTTGTAATCATAGGGATGATCGCATTCCACCTGGCTTGCTTCGGCGCCATCTACACGGGAGTCAGCATGACAGCCCTGATTGTGGCGGGCGCACTGTACTTCCTGAGGGCTTTCGGCGTCACCGCGGGTTTTCATCGCCTGCTTGCTCATTCCTCCTACCGTGCGTCGCGCCCCGTGCGATTTCTGCTCGCTTTGCTCGGCAGTTGCGCCACCCAGGGCGGTCCGTTGTGGTGGGCTTCCCACCATCGCCGACATCATCGCTACTCCGAGCGGGAGGGCGACGTGCACTCGCCCGTGCAGCGGGGTTTCTGGTATGCGCATATCGGATGGATGTGGGATGCCATCTGTTTCAGCGGCAATTACGCCAACATCAAGGACCTTCACCGCTATCCCGAGATCAGGGGCCTGCAGAAGGGATACGTATTCGTGATACTCGGGCAAGCCGGCCTGCTTTTTGGCCTGGGCGCGCTGCTGAACTGGCTGGCTCCCGGCCTGGGAGCCAGTGGCCTGCAAATGCTGGTCTGGGGGTTCTTCATAAGCACGGTTGCCCTGTGGCACGCCACCTTCATGGTGAACTCGGTCTGCCACCTCTGGGGCACGCGGCCCAATCACGCCGGCGACGGCAGCCGCAACAACTTCCTGGTAGCCCTGCTGACTCTCGGGGAAGGTTGGCACAACAATCACCACCGCTGGGCCTATTCCGCGCGCCACGGACTGCGCTGGTGGCAGCTCGACGTCACCTGGCTTGGCCTGCTGCTGATGAAGCAACTGCGCCTGGTGCGCGACCTGCGCCTGCCCGCCCCAAGAGTAGCGTCCGCGCAGGCCTGACCAGCGGCGCCATGGTCACCATGGTCAGGGTTGAGGCTCGGCAGGCGGGCTGAGGCAGCCCTTGTGCGACTCAGGACTTGTTAACGCCGCTTGCGCTCACGGCTGATGGATGAGTTCGAGTTCCAGGATGCCCTGCCCCGTTCGCCAGACGCCTTGCGCCTCGTAGTCGCCGGGGCCGCGGGCGGTCTGTCCGCTGGCGGATAGACGCGCCGTTATAGCCAATTCGGACTGTTCGGAAATTTTCGAGCCGGGGAGCATCGCGTCGGAGTCGCTCAGCCGGATGTCCAGCGGGAAGCGCGCGCCGTCCACGCGCTGTGCGGCCAGAGGCGGACCGGCCTGCCCTGGAATGCGGGCCACGATGAACAAGACGGCGCCGGGCGGTGGGGATGCCGGCGGACCGAGGCTCAATCGAAGCTCCACGCTACCTGCTTCGACGATCGCCTCGCGGCTGTCAACGCGCGCTCCCAGGCGATTCAGTTCGCCCTCCACGATGGCCCGCACCTCGGGCGTAACGGGGCCTTCCAGCATCTTTCTCCAGCGCTGCACGGCGATTACGTCCTGGCCCGTTGCGCTGGCCCGCAACCCGCCGTACCAGAGCCCCTTGGGGTTGGAAGGGTCCGCCCGCAGCACCTGTTCGACCATTTCGCCTGCTTGCTGGAGCAACTGCTCGGGATTTCCCAGAATCAGCGCCTCGGCCTTGCCCATGAGCGCATCCAGGTCCCGTCCGCCGGTCAGGTCCAGCACCCTGTCGAAGGCTTGCACCGCCTCGGAGTACCGCTCCACCTGGGTGTAGGAGACGGCCAGCAGCATCCAGCCCATGGGGTCGTCGGGCGACGCTTCCAGCCGATCGCGCAGGGGGCCGATCAGTTCCTCCACGGTGGGAGGCGAACCGCCCTCACCGGACTCAAGGCCGGCATGGGCCCATTCGTAGTTGCTGGATTGCAGGTAGATCAGCGCCGCCAGGACCGGAATCAGCAGGCAGGACGCGGTCAGCGCCGCGGTGCTGCTTGGTTTGCCACGGTCACGCCACAGCGGCGGAACAACGCAGGCTAGCGCAGCCACCGACAGAACCATGCAAATTGCAACGAAGCCGGCTGTCATGTCTTGTGCCCGGGCACTAGTCGTGTTCAGGGATCGGCATGCCCATGCGCCGCCGGATGACCAGCGCGATGGCGCCCAGCGCCACAGCCACGATCATGCCGGGGCCGATCCAGAGCAACAGCGTATTGGGCGCAAGCCGGGGGCGGTACAGGGCGAAGTCGCCATACCGGTCCAGCAGGAACTGCTTCACATCGCCCTCGCTTGCACCGTCTTCCACCATGCGGCGCAGCTCGCGGCGCATGTCTCTGGCCAGCGGCGCGTCGGAATCGGCCAGGTTCTGGTTCTGGCAGACCATGCAGCGCACTTCCTCCAGCAGCTTGCGGTAGAGGCTCTGCTGTTCCTCGGTCTGAAGCGGCGCCTCCGTATCCACGGCAGTGGCGGTTGCCGCCACCAGGGAGAGAGCAGCCACAGCCACTACAGCCACTTTTTTCATTCCGTTCTACCTTCCAGCACGGGCAGGAACACCTCGGAAAATACCGCCCCGTCGAGCGGACCCACATGCCGATACTGCACGATGCCGTCGGCGTCGATCAGGAAGGTTTCCGGTGCTCCATAGACGCCCCAGTCGATTCCGGCTCGTCCATCGGCGTCCACGGCAATACTGCGGTAAGGATTGCCCCGTAGCTGAAGCCACTCCGTAGCGTCCTGGCGCCCGTCCTTCCAGTTGAGCCCGTACAGCGGAGCGCCGGCGCGCCCCAGTGCCATGAGGAACTCATGCTCGATAACGCAGCCGGCGCACCAGCTTGCCCAGACGTTGAGCATCCAGGGTCCGTCCTCGACGTTCTTCAAGGAGAAAACGGAGTCCGGGTCCAGCAGCCTTGGCAGCGAGAACTCCGGCGCCGGACGGCCGATCAGCGGCGATGGCACCAGGCTGGGGTCGCGGCCCAGGCTGACGCCGAAGAAATACACCATCACCAGCAGCACTGTGCACGGCAGCAGCAGAACCCAGCGTATGCGCTTGCGTCCGCCACTCACGACTCTTCGCTCCCGCTTGATGTCGCATTCGGGGCTGCGGTGGGGGTCGCAGTTGGGGTCGCAGGCGCCGGCGCCCGGTAGCGCCGGTCCGAGATCGCCAGAAGACCGCCCAGCCCCATGATCAGCGCGCCCAGCCAGATGAACCGCACCAGTGGCTTGACCTGCACCCGCACGCTCCAGGTGTCCTCGCCCAGCGGCTCGCCCAGCGCCACGAACAGGTCATGCCGCCATCCGGCATCGATTCCGGCCTCGGTCATGGGATTCTGCTGCACTTCGTAGACGCGCTTTTGCGGATACAGCGTGGTGACAGGCCGTCCGTCGCGGGACACTCGCACAACGCCCTGCGCAGCCTGGTAATTCGGCCCCTGCACATCCTCGATGCGATCAAGCTGAAACTCGTACCCGGACACTTCAAGGCTCTCGCCAAGAGCCAGACTTCGGTCGGTTTCGATCCCCCAGGCCGAAACCACGACGATGCCCAGCGTGGTTACACCCAGCCCGCAGTGCGCCACCTGCATGCCCCAGGACGACCGCTTGGGTCTGGGGCCGCGCCGGAGCAGCCAGGCCACCGGGTCCCGCAGCGCCGCGGCAATTACCCAGGCGGCGATCAGTATCCCGATACCGGTCAATACGCCCGCAAACCCATAAGCCACAAAGCCCAGGACGATTCCGGCGAGAACGGCCACAGCGGCCGGCACTCTCAGCTTGCGCCCCCAGGCAGCGGTGTCGGTCGCTTTCCACGAAGCATGCATGCCCGCGCCTACCACCAGAAGCAACGGAAGCATGGGGAGTATGAAGACCAGGTTGAAGTACGGCGGCCCCACCGAGATCTTGCCCATGTCCAGCGCGTCCAGGGCCAGCGGATAGAGCGTGCCGAAAAGCACCAGCACCGTGGCGGCGCTGAGCAGGACCGTGTTGACCAGCAGCGCGGATTCACGCGAGACCAGTTGGAACCCGGTTTGCGGATTGGTCGCCGCGTTTCTGAAGGCGTACAGCAGCAGCGCGCTCCCCATCACCACCGCCAGGAACACCAGGATGAACAATCCTCGCGCCGGGTCGCTGGCAAAGGCATGCACAGACACCAGCACGCCGGAGCGGACCAGAAAGGTGCCCAGCAGGCTCAAGCCGAAGGCGGCGATCGCCAGCAGTAGCGTGGTGTTGCCGAAAAGCCCGCGACGCTCGGTAACGGCCAGGGTGTGAATCAGCGCGGTGCCGGCCAGCCAGGGCATGAACGATGCGTTCTCCACCGGGTCCCAGAACCACCATCCGCCCCAGCCCAGTTCGTAGTAGGCCCACCAACTCCCCAGGGCGATCCCCACCGTCAGGAACATCCAGGCCGCGGTGGTCCAGGGACGGGTCCAGCGCGCCCAGCGCCGGTCGAGCCGCCCGCTCAGCAAGGCTGCGATTGCGAAAGCGAACGGAACGGCCAGACCCACGTAGCCCATGTAGAGCAACGGCGGGTGCATGGCCAGGGCGGGATCCTGCAGCAGCGGGTTGAGGTCAGCGCCGTCTGCGGCCGCGGGAAACAGTCTCAGGAAAGGATTGGAGGTAAGCAGGATGAACAGCAGGAAACCGATGCTTACCAGGCCCAGCACACCAAGAACCCGCGCCCTGAGCACCTGCGGCAGCGTGCGGCTGGCCAGGGCCACAGCCGCCGTCCAGCCACTCAAGATCAGTTGCCAGAGAACCAGCGAGCCTTCATGCGCGCCCCAGATCGCCGCAAAACGATACATGGCCGGCAGTTTCAGATTCGAATGCAGCGCCACGTACTGGACACTGAAGTCGTGACGGAAAAAGCTGACCGCCAGCATGGCGAACGCCAGCGCGGTGAAGGCAAGCATTCCCAGAGCGCAAGGCCGAGCCATTTCCATCCAGCGGCCATTGCCCGCGTGCGCTCCCCACAGCGGAAATACGGCCAGCGCAACCGCCAGACACAAGGCGAGCGCCAGACTGATCTGGCCGATTTCAGGAATCATGGCTGGTCTTGCCTGGCGTGGTCAGGGGGGAGCGAATGTCGTCAGGGGAGCAAAGCGGATGTTGTCAGCGGAGCAAGGCGGGTGCCGTCAGGGCAGCGAAGCGTCCGGCGGATGGCCCCGTTCTTCAAGCATTTCCGCGACTTCCGGCGGCATGTAGTTCTCGTCGTGGCGAGCCAGGACTTCGTCAGCTTCGAACAGCCCGCCCGTGCCCAACCGGCCGTGGGCGACGACGCCCTGCCCTTCACGGAACAGATCCGGCAGGACGCCCGCATAGGCCACGGTAATGCTGCGGTCCAGATCGGTCACGTCGAAGCGCACCTCCAGCGATCCGGGCGTACGTCTTACGCTGTCCCGCTCGACCAGTCCGCCGACACGCAACCGCCGCCCGTCAGGCGCTTCGCCCGCGGCAATCTGCGTGGGCGTGTAGAAATACAGCATGTTCTGCTCGAATGCCGTCAGCACCAGCGCCGTGGCCGCCACCAGGCAGACCAGCCCGCAACTCATCGCCACCATCCGGTGCCGCCGCGGCGTCATGCGCGCAGCTCCCAGGCACCCTCTTTCGGCGCGGCATTCAGGCGTCGAATGCGGCGATGCACGCCACGCAGCCGGCGGCGTGCAGTGAGCATCAATCCCGCCAGAATCGCAAACGACAGCCCCACGCAGGGCCACACGAAGGCAGCGTAGCCGCCCATGGCCAGAAACTCGCTCATGCGCCCACCGCCACCACGTCGCGCACCCAGCGGGCGCCCCGCTCGCGCAACAGCACTTCCGCCCGTGCCCGGGTCAGCGTAACCGCCAGGGAAAACAGCACCGCCCCCACTATCATGACCAGCAGAGGCCAAAGCATATCCCAGGTGATCGCCGGCGCCGCCAGACGGGAAATGGTCGGCCCCTGGTGCAGGCTGCTCCACCATTCGACCGAGAACTTGATGATCGGCAGGTTCACCACACCCACAACGGCCAGAATGCCGGCCGCCCGGTCCGCGGTCGAACGCTCTTCCAGCGAGGCATGCAGCAGCATATAGCCCAGGTAGAGGAAGAACATCACCAGCACGGAGGTCAGCCGCGCATCGCCCCAACTCCAGTACGCGCCCCACATGGGCTTGCCCCACAACATGCCGGTGGCCAGCGCAAGTCCGGTGAACGCCAGTCCAACCGGCGCCGCGGCGGCGGCGATGGCGTAGGCCAGCTTCATCCGCCATACCAGGCCGATGGCCGAGCCGATCGCCATCAGCGCGTAGAGCTGCATCGCCAGGTAGGCGGCCGGGACGTGGAAGTAGATGATGCGGTAGGCATCGCCCTGCTGATAGTCTGGCGGCGCCAGCAGCAACCCGCCGAAGGTGCCGACGGCAATGGCCATAATGCCCAATCCGAGCATCCACGGCTCGATACGCGCCGCAATCCGGTAAAAATGGGGCGGAGAAGCAAGCTTGTGCAGCCAGTTGGGAAGTCGCATCTTGGGCAGCCGGACAGGGTGTGAATCAAGCCAGGTTGAACAAGCTATTTTAGCCCGAACTAGAAGTTGAGCTTCACGGCGGCCGCATAAACCGTGCTGGTGTCGTACACGGTCGGATAGGTGTTGCCGTTGCCGAGAGCCGGGCCGGCGCCGGAGAAGATTGGCGGATCCTCGCCCAGGAGGTTGAGAATGCTGCCGCGGATCTCGACCCGGCCGTCCATAACGAACCAGGTTGCGTTGACATCGAAGTAACTGACCGTATCGAACTCCGACTCAAGCGTGTCCGACGGGTTGTCGTTGGCGGTTGAGCCGAAGAAACGCCAGGTTGCGTTCACATCCACGTTCCAGGGCGTCGCCCAGTTCGCGATGATGCGGTGACGGTACTCGGGGTTGGGCGGGCCGCATTCGTTTCCGAACAGGCCGGCGCATTCAATCGGGGCGCCGCCGGGAAATGGAACGGTGTCCAACCGGGCAAGGAGGGTCGCGGCGTAGTCCAGCGTAAACGAGTGGGACCTCACATCGAAATCGTAGACAACCTGGAGATCGAAGCCAGACGTTTCCAATTCGGCGATGTTGATATTGGTCTGCTGGAAGCCGACGCCAAACGTGCCTCCTGCCAGCGTGCCGGATGCGGACCGCCGGATCAGCTTGCAGAACGTTGGATCGCCGGTGGCAAGGCAGTTGTCCAGCGTGGTTTGGGCAGGGATGCCGGCCGATACCGCGTCCTCGACGAGAATCGTGAAGTAATCGAGGCTGATGGACAGGCCGTCGATCAGCGCGAAGATGACGCCGAGGGTTGCCGTATCGGCCGTCTCCGGCTCAAGAAGCGGGTTGCCTCCGGTCAGAGACTGGGACTGAGCCGCAATCACGTCGAATATCTTGCCGTATTGCTCCGCGGTCACGCCCGTGTTTCGGCACTTCTCGAATGACGCGATGGGCGCTGGAAGAAGTTGTGCGGGCCGAAGTTGAAGATCTGCGAGGGTCCGCCTTCGTAGGCATTGATGCTGCCGTCCTCATCCTGGAAGGCAGATCCGCCGGGACCTGCAAACAGACGGTAGTTCGCCGAGCCCACGCACCCGAAGCCCCCGAAGCTGGTGGATTCGTCTTGGGATTGGCCAAGCACGCACCCGGAGAAAACACGACCCGACTGCAAGATGGCTTCGCGGTCCTCGTAGGAAGCGAACAGGGTCGCATTGCCACGCCCATCCGCCGCATTCACGCCTAACATGAGGTGAACGAAAGTCTCATTCCCATCCCAACTGCTCGCGGGCGCCGACTGACCACCGGCTCGGAGAACCTGTTCCCAAAAGCTGTCGTTGATGGCGTCCGAACCATATACCGCCGAGGCGCCGCTTCACGAAGGTGGGCGGCTTTCTCTGCCTGATTTCAGTTCGCAGTGGCGCGCAGAGCGGCGCCAGCCGCCCACGGCAACAGGCCAAGGGCCAACAGTAGAAAGGCCCCCAGCATCATGAGCGGCGCGGCCGCCGGCAGGCCCTCGGCAGCCAGTTCCGTTCCCCGCACGCCGAACAGCAGCACGGGCAAAGCCAGCGGAAGGACCAGCAGCGCCAGCAATCCCACGCCGCGGCGCAGTCCCGCAGTCAAGGCTGCGGCCACGGTAGCCAGCAGGATCAGCGCCGACGTTCCCAGCGCCAGGGTTGCCGGAAGAACCAGCAGCGCCGCTCCCTCCATGCCGTAGCTTGCCGCCAGCAGCGGCGACAGCAGCACCAGCGGCAGGCCGAAAACGCACCAGTTGGCGCCTGCCTTGGCCAGCGCCAGCCAAGCCGGATCGACCGCGCTCAAGAGCATCCTGTCCAGCGTCCCGTCCTCGCGGTCGGGTTGAAACAACAGCGGCATGGCAAGCAGCATCGACAGGAAGGCCACCACCCAGATCACGGCGGCGCCCCACTGCGCCGGCGGGCCTTGCTCCAGTCCTGCCACGATTGAGAACAAGGACGTAGAGATAAGAAAAAAAGCAATATTAATAATTATATGTACCCATTTCTTCAGGTAGACAATAAATTCATACCGGAGCACCGCGAGCCAGATTCTCATCGCCTGACCCCAAGAAGCAATTCGGATACCGAACCGCGGAATCGCCAATCCATCCGATGCCCCGCCAACACCGCGCAACCTCCTCCGCCGAGGTGCGAGTCCAGTTCCCGCTGCAGCCATTCCCTGCCCTGCGCGTCCAGGTTGGCGTCCGGCTCGTCGAGCAACCACAGCGGAGCGCCGGACCCGATCAACCCTGCCAGCGCCAGTCGCCGCCGTTGTCCGTACGACAGTTGCGAGGCGGTCCGCTCCTCGACTCCACTCAACCCCGCCTTCCCAAGCAGCTTGCCTTCACTGGCGTCCGAGCCCGCAAGGCGCAGTGTAAAGGCCAGATTGCGCCGCACGCTCAATTCGGCCTTGAGTCCGTCCTTGTGGCCCAGCCATCCCAGGCACCGCAGATAGCGGGCAGGATCGCTCCGAAACGGAACGCCGTTCAGTTCCACGGTTCCGGATTCAAGCGGCAACAATCCGGCCAGTGACCGCAGTAGGGAGGTCTTGCCGGAACCGTTGGGTCCCTTGAGCAGCAGCAGCGAGCCCGGCGCCAGACTGAAGGACAGTTGATGGAACAGCCGCCGGTCTCCCCTCCAGAGTGTCAGCTCTTTCGCTTCAAGCATTGCCGGAACCAGCGCCGTCCGCAGACTGAGGGGGCTAGGCGATTCTCACCAGCAGCTTGCCGAAGTGCTCGCCTCGGACTATGGCCTGGATCGCTTCCGGCCCCTCCTTGAGCGAAAATTCGCGGTCGATTACCGCAGAAATGCCATGCTGCGCCAAGTGTTCGCTCAATGCGGCGTGATCTTCACGGGCCCCGACGGTTATTCCGTGAATACTCGCACACTTGCCGATCAGCGCCATCGCGTTCATTTCCGCGGATATCCCGCCCAGGGCGCCCAGGAACCCGATGGACCCGTTCAGACCCAGGGCCTGCAGCGATTGCCCTAGCGTCCCCATGCCACCCGTCTCCACGACCACATCCACGCCCCCGCCACTCAACCGGAAAGCCTCTTGCCCCCATTCAGGCGTGGCGACGTAGTTGATCGTTTCGTCCGCGCCCAGCTCCCTGGCCCGCTCCAGCTTTTCGTCACTCGAAGAAGTGATGACTGCGGTGGCCCCGAGGGATTTGGCGATTTGCAAGGCAAAGATGGATACGCCGCCGGTACCCAGCAGCAGCACTTTGGAATCCGGCCCTACAGGCCCTCCGCAGTGAAGCGCCGTCCAGGCCGTCACGCCAGCGCACGCCAGCGCGGCGGCGGTTTCCATGCTCATGCCTTCCGGCGCCGGCAACAACGCGCGCTCCGGATATACGCCCATTTCGGTCAGGGCGCCGGGCGCCTCGCAGCCGGTCGATCGGGTCCGCACTCCGGGACGGACCGGTTGCGACTCCCAGTCCTGCCAGAACACGGTCATCACGCGGTCGCCGGCGCGGTATTGCGTCACGTCGGAACCCACGGCCTCCACCACGCCGGCGCCGTCGGACAGCGGGATCAGCGGATATCCCTTCTCGCCGCCGTAAAAGCCCGCACAGATCATGTAGTCGCGGTAATTCACCGCCGCCGAACGCATCCGCACCAGCACCTCTCCGGGGCCCGGCTCGGGCGCATTGCCGGATACCAGGGCAAGATGTTCAAGACCCGCTGCCGCAAGCTGCACACACTGCATTGATTTTCCTCCGTATTTACTACTGCACGGGATCCGCTGAGGAACCCGGAACACTACAAAATCGTTGTGAATTATCCCGTCTCGCCATGCGCCTGCCGCCTACCACCTGGCAGTCGTGCCTGCATTCTCCTTGAATTCGTCCTTGCCGCAGGTTTCTGCAGTAGCCGCATTCTCTCATACCGCTCAGATGCGTTCAGCCGTCGTGACGGAGCAACTCCCAGAATGCCCGAGGCGTCAGGACCTGGACGGGCTTGCCACAGCTTGATTCGACCAGTTCCTTATCGCCACTAATCAAGACATCTGCAGAACCAACAAGCGCCGAGGCAACGATCCAGCGATCGGAGGGATCACTTTCGGGCCAGTCGGCGGGATGCCGGGGCATAACTCGCTGCGCGTGCTCCGCTACGAATGCGACGATTTCGTCAATCCGGTTTGCCGGCATTCGCAGCTTGTCCAGCAGCACGCGCTCAAGTTCGCCGATAATGGCGGGACTGATCAGGAGTTCATGCTCGGCAAGCACGATCCGAAACACGTCGTGGCACACACCGCGGGCAACGAACGCGGCAATCAGAACATTGGTGTCGAGCAGAACTTTCAGCGTCGGGGACCACGGTCCTGGATGCCTGTCGCCGATCCCGGCAGAAGTCTGCGCAAGACACCGTCAGGAGATATTCTCGAAGACATCTTCATCCGTGAGCCAGCCTCGGGCCTCCGCGAAAGGCGCCAAACGTCGGCGAATGTCCTCGAAACGCGCGACCGCGAGTTGCCGCCTCAACGCTTCCCGCGCGAATTCGCTCTTGCCTCTGCCCGTCCGCTCTACAAACCGGCGTAAGGCAGCGTCGAGCTTCGGGTCGAGTCGTATCGTCAGAGTCGTCATGTAAGACAATGTACTACAGGAATCCTGCGACAGGCAAGACATCTGTAGAGAGACATCAGCCACAGGCATCAACCGCACAACTGAATTTACGAGATCACCGGGCTGGGTTACTCCAGGGAGAATCAGTTCCCCGTCGACACCTTCACTCGATTCAAAGTTCCAGCAATGCGTCTACCGCAGCCCGTTCGGCCGATTCCATGGCGGCTTCCATGCCCCGATTGGACACGGCCGTGTGCTCGCCGCAAAAGCGCAGGTGCCCGAATGCCTTGGAGAACGCCGGCAAATAGGCGTGAAGCTGTCCTGGTTCCCATTCGGTCCAGGCGCCCCCGGCGTAAGGATCCATCTGCCAGCTCTTGTAAGCCACCGCCTTGAGCTTGCCGTGTGCAGCCGGACGCAGCCGCTCGTACTCGCTCACCACCAGTTCGCGCGCAGCGGTTTCGCCGAGCTGATCCAGCCGCTGGGCGACAAAACCCCTCGCGCGGGCAATCAGCCCGGTAATCTCCGGGCTGTCCGGCAACTGGCGCAATGCGCGCACCTCCCCCAGCGCCGTGTCGGTCCACATGGCCGGATCCAGGCCGTCGTCCTCCCAGAAATTCCGTTCGGCATGGAGGACGGTCTTGGTGATCATCATCGACGGCAGCACCTTCGCCGCGCGCGCGAGCACAGGCGGCAGCTCGGGATCGAAGCCAACCCAGCGCAGCGAGCCAATGGGCAGTGTGCAGATCGCTTGCCCAGCCAGATGCCGCTCCCCAACGTCCGTCAGGACCTCGGCGCCCGCTGAGTCCTGCGCAATCCCGGTAACGCGGCGGTTGAGTAGCACATCGCCGGGCAAGGCCGCCGCCATGGCTTCGGGCAGTCGCTGGTTGCCGCCCTCGACCTTTGCGAAAAGCGTGCCCAGTTGCCGCTGCACCTCGTTCCAGGCCACGCGGAAATACCAGGTCAATATCGAACAATCGTGAGCCGAAGTGCCGCGTCCAATGTTGGTTTCGTAGTTCTGCGCAACCGCGCCGTCGGTCCAGTCCAGCGACTTCAGGAACTCGTATACGGACCGATCCAGCGTGCGGCTTTCCGGCAGCAGCCAGTCGTCATGGCTGGTCAGGGGATTATTGGCCGTGACGACCTTCTCGAAGAAACGCCGCCCGGGAAACTCGCTTTTCGAGTCGGCCGGCAGCAGGTTGCGCGGATGCTCGGGCCAGTCCGCGCGCGGAATAATCTCTCCGTTCAGCGCTATTTCCGGTTTGGACAGTCCGCGCTTCGACGCATGATCAATGAGGCGCAGACCAAGCCGCTGCGCGGTGGCCTGCACCCGCGCATACCCGCCGAGAATGCTGTCGCCCCCCGCCTCGGGCGCTCCGGGCAGATCGTAGAAGCTCTCCAGGCGCCCGCCGATTCGGTTCCGGCCCTCCAGAACCGTAACCCGTGCGCCCTCCTCGGCCAGCAGCGAGGCAGCGTAAAGTCCCGAGAGCCCGGCGCCGATCACAATCACGTCGGAACGTGTAGTGGCGCGCACGGCGGTGGGCCAGCCAACCGCCGGCGCTACCGCGGCCGCGCCCAAGCCCCTGAGCACTTTCCGCCGGCTGATTCCTCGCGTCATCTCTGCATCTTCCTGCATCCGTCGTCTGTCATCCGCATGGAGAAAGAGTTTACGCCCTCCCCCGAAGATGCACGCCCACGGTAGGCGGACAGCGTGCTTAACGCGCCGCCACGATGTCTCGTAAACTGTTGCCCCTGAGGAACCGCACTGCGCGGCCGAGGAATTCTCAGACGAATGCCGACAGGTTTCACCAAGTACCGTGATTATCGCCCCGGATCGTGCGTCCATGCGCCAAGTTGTGCGCGACCGCCTTCCCTCTCTGTGGGGACCTTGCGAGGGCAGGACGCCCGAGCAGAGCCCACAAGGATGTGCTCGTAGCATGTCCCCACAGAGAGGGAAGGCGATTGCGCACCGGCGAACGCAAAGCCGGAATGAACGCTGATCGGGCGATGCACCGCAGACAGCTCCTCGGCATGCTCGGCGGCGCCAGCCTGCTCGCCACAGCTTGGGGAGCAGCGCCTTCCTCGGATGCAAGGGTCGCCAACGACGGCGCTGTGGACCTCGACGACCTGGAGTCGCGGGTGCGCGCCTTCGTCAAGACCAGCGGCCGGCTGGACGCCGGGCGGGTCATCTGGTCCACGCGCGCCGAGGTCTACGCCTTTCTGCCGCCCGATCAACTGGTGCCAGCCGTGCGCGTCAAGGGTTGCGAGCAGCAGTGGATCAAACCGCTTTCCGATACGGAATTCCTGAGCTTCGACAGCCTGGTCAGCTACTACTGCGATTTTGAAAGCGATACAGTGATGCGCGAATTCGACAATCCCTTCACGGGCGCGCGCAACACGGTCCGGCCCAATATCAGCCGCATGACCGAGGGACGGGAGATTTCGCCGCGCGGCGTGGTCTATCGCGTCATGCGCAGGGCCTACCCGGATTTCTACGCCGACTCGGAATTCGATGTCGTGGTTCGGCAAGTCGGCGACACCGTTTCGTTCCAGGGCGAGAACCGCTGGCCGGATGAGTTCATTCGCCCGCCGGCGGGGTCGAAGCTCACGATGTTCGCCCGCAGCGCCGACCTTGCCGACCCGCGCCGGACCAGCGCGCCAGCCAACTTCGCCGGCCATGTCCTCATGCCCTTTTTCCCGTGGATGGATATGGCCGACCGTCCCGGTCACCTCCTGTGGCACGTGCAAGGTTATAAGATCACGTCACTGGATGATCTGGACGACGACTACCTTGCCGCTGCGCATGCCGACTTGGGCGAACAATTCGAACAATCGCCCGAATTCGAAAGCGAACCCTCCCGGTTCGCGCGTCGGCTTAAGGCGATGGGGCGTTTGCCGTGACTTGAGGGTTGCATGAATAAATCGGACAAATTGCTGGTTGATCGGCGCAGGCTGCTTGGCGCGGCCGGTCTTGGGCTGCTTCCCGGGATCGCGGGATTGCTCCCGTCGGCAGGCTTCGCGGCCGAAGCGGGAGAATTCACGGCTGCGCAGGATCTCAAGGATCCGTGGATGCGGGACCCGCAAAAGGCCTTCCATAACTTCCTGCGTTCCCAGGGCGATCTTTCGGGCCGGGTCTCGCCACAGTGGTGGCGCGGCGCCTATCTGGCCATCTATGAGGACCACCATCCCGAACTGCTGTTCCGGCTGGAAGGCTGCGAGATGAAGCGCATCGTAGATCTCGGCGATGGCGACTACCAGTTCCAGTACCGGATCTTCACACTGTTCAAGGATCCGGAAACCAACGAAACCTTGAGCGGCCAACCCTGGCGCAATCCCGTCACCGGAGAGGAACTCACCATTGAACCCAATATCTCCGGCGCGCAGCGGATCGTGTCGCTGGATGAGCGCGGCATCGTTGAAAAGGACGAAAACTCGGGATTCGAGGCGGTCATCCACCTGCTCTGGACCGCGCAGGGCGCCTACGCGATGCACAACGGTTACAAGGACCGCCCCCAGGGGCGGCCGATTCCGATGAAGGAGTTCGCGACCAGCTTCCTTGACCGGGCAGCGGCAGCGGATTTCTCCGCCCCGCGCCTGGAGGTGCGGTTCAACTCCACCTTCGTTGCTCCGTTTCAAGGCTGGATGCAGATGCCGGCAGATGCGGGCATCGCGGTTTGGCATGCTTCCGGCCACAAGGCGCGCGATGTGGAGAGCCTGCCGCCGCAGTACCTTGAGCAGATGTTCAAGTACCGCCCGGAAATTACTGAATGGATTGGGGAAGACGGAAAGGCATGAGCACGCGTGCCAAACCGCGGGATCCGCGGGTCAACAGCCTGGAGATGAAGACACCCTTGTCGGCCATGGCAGCTTACGGCGTGGGCGGCATACCCGACAGCATCAAGAACTTCTCCTGGGACCTGTTCGTGCTGTTCATGTATACGCAGGTCTACGGCTTGTCCGGCACGCTTACCGGAGTCGCAATCCTGATTGCCCTGGCGGTTGATGCGGTGTCCGATCCCTACGTGGGCTTTCTCTCCGATCGCGCCCAGGGCTTGAAATTCGGACGCCGCCATACCTTCATGATGTTCGCGGCCATACCCTTTGGCTTGAGCTTCTATGGCCTGTTCGTGCCGCCGGAGAGCCTCGGCCAGGGCGGACTGTTCCTGTGGCTGCTGGTATTCGCAATCCTTAACCGGCTCTTCATAACGGTGTACCACGTACCCTTCAAGGCGGTAGGCGCGGAACTCAGCCGCGACGTGGGCGTGCGGCCCCGGATCATGGCCTTCGGCAACATCGGTTTGACGGCGGCGCGCATCGGCATGCCGTTTCTGGCCTTCGGCTACTTCTTTCTGGGAAGCGAGGATTCGCCGGGGCAACTGGACCCCTCGAACTACGCGCCTTTCGCCGCCACCTTCGCCGCCATCGCCATGGTGGCCATGATGCTCAGCATCGCGGGTACGCTCAAGCCCGTGTCCGGTATCGAGCGGTTGGAGCCACCCGAGCCGAAACCACGGATCGGGCCGCTCGAAGCCCTGAGGGCCGTTGTTTCGGCGATGACCGTTACTCCCAATGTTCGCCGTTCGCTTTTGCTTGCGATTGTGGTGTTCTTCTCCATCGTCTCGATATCGGTGCTGAAAGTGCATCTTGTGACTTTTCTGTGGCAGACGCCCGCGGACCTCACCTCCTGGCTTGTTTCCGCCCAGTACATCGGCGCCGGCATCGGTGGCTTCGTCCTGCCGTTCGTGGTCAAGGCGATCGACCGCAAGCTGTGCATTGCGGTGGGCATGTCCGGTTTCTGCGCCTTGTCCGGACTGGCTGTATTGCTGCCGGTCTTCGGGCTGTTGCCGCCACCCGGTTCCCGGGAACTGGCCTACGCCCTGATCGGGATTTTCTTTTGCGCAGGATTGCTGCTGGGCGTTTACCTGATCACCATCGCATCCCTGGCGGCCGACGTGGCCGACGAGCACGAGGTCAACACGGGCAAGCGCCAGCAAGCGCTGATCAGCGGATTCGGGAGTTTCGCAATCAAGGTTGCGGACGCGGTGATGACGTTCTTGACGGGGGTCTACCTCGACATCATTGCGTTTCCAGCCAACGCGCAGGTGGGCGAGGTTCCGCAGCAGAAGGTTGAAGCGCTGGCATATTTTTCCGCCGGATTCTGCCTGCTCGGCGCGGTCCTGGTGCTGCTTGTTGTGTCGAGGTTCGACATTTCGCTGAGCAAGCAGCGCGAGGTCAACCGCAGGCTGCAGGCCATGCTGAAGGCAGAAGGCGCGAAGCCGGCATGAACCAGGCAGCGCCGCGGTCCGCTGCCTCCACGCTGATGCGACAATATGAGCCGGTGATGGCACTCGGAGCACAACGATGCTGATTATTTCTCAACGGTCCTGGAACGCAACGGACACGGAGGCGCTCGCGGCGTATGTCGAGAGCGCCATGAAGCTGGCGCGCCGCCGCCAGGTCGATCCGGCCGTGGAGCCGCTGCTGCTCCTGCCCCAGTCGGCGCCGGCCGACCAGGCGCCCAGGCAGGGCGAACTGCTGGCTGCGCTGGGGGACATCGCCTCCTCCGAGCGCATCATGCTTGCCGGCGCGGCCGGCGTGGCGGGCGACGATGGAATCATCACACTGGGTTTCCTGCTGTCGGCGCAGGGCGAACCGTTGCTTACTGTGCCCAAGGTCTCCCCCGATCTGGTGACCGGCTTCGGCGCAAATTCCACTTCTGCGCTGGGGCAGCCTGCGGAATTCAGGAGCGCCCCTACCAGCGTTGGCCAGGTAGGCATACTGCCGGGCGAAGATGTGCTGTCTGCGCATCTGGCGCGGGCGCTGACCTGGGCTGGCGCCGAGATCATCCTCAACCCGGTGGCGGAGGTCAGCGATCATCTGTTCGAGTCGCGCCGCAACGCGCGCAGGGCTCGCGCTTGGGAAAACACGTCGTTTGTGGCGGTGGCCGGAGCCGTGGGCGGGGCGCCCAACGGTCCTGCCTGCTCCAGCCTCATCGATTTTGCGGGCGCGGCCACCCACGCCGCGGGCGAGGCGGACTTGCTGCTGCCCGACCTCGATATCGAGCGCTTGAGGCGCCGCCGCAACGACATCTTCGCCGTGCAGCCGCTGCACCTGCGGGCCAACCTCTACGCCGACGGCTACCAGCGGCTCATCGACAGGCGTCCCGAACCGCTTCCCCGCCCGCCCAGGGGCCGCGAGGCATGGATTGCCGAATGCAAGCGGCGGCTGGCTCAAAATCCCGCGCCCGCGCAGCCCGACCGCATCGAGCAGTACGACGTGATCCTCACGCAGACCGTCGGCAAGATCATTCAACGCGAGCACGACGCGGACACCCTGCGCCGCGACAACACCCGGCGGGCGCTGCGCTTGGCGGAGCGCCTGGCGTCAAGCGCCAGTATCAAACTGGTTGTGTTCCCCGAGTTCTTCATGCACGGCCAGGGGGGACACGGCTACCGCTCGCCGATCACCCTGCAGCGTCTGGCCATACGCTATCCCGGCCCGGAGATGGAGTTGCTGCAGGATTTCGCCTTGAAGCACAAGGTGTACGTGGCCGGATCCACGTTCGAGGTCGACGACCGGCTGCCCGGGCATGTATTCAACTCCGCGTTCATCCTCAGCGACACGGGCGAACTGATTCACCGCTACCGGAAGATCCAGTGCGCCGACGTATGGGGGTCGCTGCCGGACACCACGCCGAGCAGCGTCTACGACCGTTACCTGGACATTTTCGGCTACGACTTCCTGTTCCCGGTGGCCGACACCGCCCTCGGCAGGCTGGCGACCATGGTCTGCTTCGACCAGGCGCACCCGGAAATCGCCCGAATGCTGACGAAATACGGGGCGGAGGTGATTCTTCATCCCACCTCCGAAGGGCACGGCAGCCAGCGGTCCGGCTGGGACGCCGCTCGCCGCACCCGGGCGTTCGAGAACACCGCCTACGTGGTCTCGCCCATGCCCGGGTCGGAGTACTTCCATCACGGCCAGGGCGAAATGCCCACCAGCAACATGCGCGGTCACAGCAAGATCGTGAACTTCGACGGCACCATCCAGGGTGTGGCGGACGGGCCGGGAGGATGCATACTCACCGGCACAATCGATCTGAAGGCCCTGCAGAGGGCACGAGCCAACCCGCTTGCGAACCTGCCGCTGTGGGACGACCCGGAAGTGTATGCCCATATCTACGCGGGCGAAGTCGGCCTGCCCAACAACCTCTGGGGCCCCGATCCGCTGGAAAACCCCTATGTCGGTTTCGGACCTCTTAAGCAGCGCCTGGAGAGCTACTACGCGCGGGACGTGTTCGTACGGCCCAGCGGCATCGATCCTGACGCGCCGGTCACCTCCAGCCGCGTGTACGGTCCAACGCTGAAGCCCAGAGTAACTACGCGGCTGGCGGATCAGAAGCGGCTGGAAGGCGAATCGATCCAGGTTTAGCCACCATCAGGCACATACAGCAGGAGCGGGTCGCGGCACTGGCGAGGAGGTTCGCGGTAAGCAGCAAACGCAGACAGGTCGAACGCAGACAGGTTATCAAGGGAGCGCTCTCGCTGTCGGCGCTGGCGCTTCCCTACCCTCTGCTGCGACACGCGAGGAGCCTTGCGGCGGAGAAGACCTCGGTGGTGGTCATCGGCGGCGGATTGAGTGGCCTGAACAGCGCCTTGCTGCTGTCCGGCTTCGGCTTCGACGTAATCGTGCTGGAAGGCTCGCAACGCGTTGGCGGGCGGGCCTACACCGCCGACGGAGTGGAGACGCGCCCCGAATACGGCGCCAGCCAGATCGGCCGTTCCTATGCACGCGCGCTCGACCTGTGCTCGCGCCTGGATCTGAAGCTCATCCCCCAGCACCGCTTCATCATGCCGATGTCCAACCATGTGGACGGGATCTGGGTGCGGTCCGAGGATTGGGCCGACTCGCCGGTCAACAGGATGTCGGATGACGAGCGTGAAATACCGCCATCGCTGGTGGGCATGACGCTGCTCGGCCGGCTGAATCCGCTGAAGAACCTGGATGACTGGCTCTCCCCGGAGTTCTTTTCCTACGACATCTCGATGCTCGAATTGCTTCAGAAAAGCGGCGCGTCGCCCGCCGCTTTACGGTTCGCCAGCTTTTACCTGGACTTGCGCAGCACTTCCAGTCTCGCGCTCATGCAGGAGCGCACTCGTACCGTATTCGACGCGAATTTCGGCAGGACGCAATCGGAGGCAACGGCCACCGGCTTCGGATTGGGGGGAACGAACGAGAAAGACGAGGAAGTTCCCGCAATCCGAAATATCGCCGGCGGCACATCGAGATTGCCCGAAGCTATGGCCGCAGCGCTGGGCGACCGGGTCCGCCTGGGCAAGGTAGCCGCAACGATCGACATGTCCGAATCGGGCGCGGAAATCCGCTGTCTCGACAGCAGCCGCTACCGGGCCGATTTCGTAGTCGCCGCCGTGCCGTTCTCTACTCTTCGCAACATTTCGGTGTCGCCGGGATTTACCGGACGTCAGGCGGAAGCGGTCCTCACGCTGGGCTACCGTGGCACAACCCGCGCCTATGGCCTTGTCGAGGAGCCGTACTGGGAACAGGACGGCCTGGAGCCGTCATTCTGGACGGACGGGACCGTTCAAACCATGTGGGTAATGGAGAAGCGACCGGGCGAGGACAAGCACCGGTTCATCCTCACCTTCACCGGAATGGCCTCGGCACAAATCGACCAACTTCCCAACGATCAGGCTCTGGCCCTGATCGAATCGGAGATTGCCCGCGTTCGTCCGGCCGCCAGGGGCAAGTTCCGCTTCATGGCCCTGTACGGCTGGCGCAAGAACCCGCTGATCCAGGGCTGTCGCCACATGTTCGCCCCCGGGCAGATCGCCCGCTTCGCCAGGGAAATGATCACGCCGCATCAGCGGCTGCACTTTGCGGGCGAACACACTCGTCGCATGGAGTTCGGAATGGAGTCGGCACTGGAGAGCGGCGAGCGGGCAGCCGCGGAAATACTGGAGCGCGCATTATGATTTCAAGAACCGGAACACTGATTGCTGCTGGCGCCCTGTGCGCGATGATGCTTGGCGGAACCGCTGCCCTGGCCGCGACGCTAGCCGCCCGGAACGCTTCGTCAGCCCAGGACGCCCCGCCAGCGCAGAACGCCTCGTCAGTGCAGAACGCCTCGCCAGCGCAGGCTACGCCCGCCGATGCCGCACCCGCCGACCCCAGGCTGATCGCGCGAGGCAAGCGCCTCTATATCTTCTGTCAAGCCTGTCACGCCACGGAAGCCGTTTCCGGCAGCAAGATCGGGCCGAACCTTGCAGGAATCTTCAACCGCAAGGTAGCCATCCTGGAAGACTCCGTCTATTCGGATGCATTGAAAGACCAGGATTTTGCCTGGAATGAAGAAAAACTGAACATCTGGCTGCAACGCCCTGCGAACCTGGTTCCGGGCACCAGCATGGTCTTCGCCGGCCTTCCGCAGGCGCAGAATCGCGCAGCCCTGATCGCCTACCTGAAAACCCTCTGAAAACCGCTCCCCGAAAAGGGGCTACACGTGATCGTGCTCCGCCAAGGCGGACGGAGCAAGTTCTCTCTTCGGAGCGGAAATGCTCAAGTGATAGGTAAGTGCAAGCGACAGCAACAAGCAAACGCCGGATGCCAGCAGCGCCAAGGCGGGGCTGGAGACGCGCGCCACCGCGCCCCAGAGCAGCCCGCCACCGGCCAGGCTGGCGGTCCCAAGTATGTAGATGAATGACAAACCCCGCCCGCGAATGCCGGGCTCAAGCTGCATCTGGGCCGAGACCATGATGCTGTTGAGGCAAAACAGCCAACTCCCGCCGATGCAAGCCAGTAACAGACCAGCCTGCAAGGGGCGACCGGTCAGGCTGAACAGCATCATGCAAACCGCGCAAACGAACAAGCCACCGGTCAGCCTCCTGTCGAGCCGCTGGTAGCCCAACTTGCTGATGACGACTACGCCCAGCAGAGAACCTGCGCCGAAGCAGCCGTACATGAGCCCGTAGGTCTCGCTGTTGTCGAAGCGCACGGCCATCAGCGCGGGAATGGCCGCCGCACAAGCGAAGAAGATGCCCAGCCGGATAAGGATGTTCCGCTTCCAGGGCGTCATTGCAGCAAACCGCAAGCCTTCCTTGAATGCGGAAAGAAATTGTTGCGGGGCCGCCTCCCGACCGTGCCGGGCCGGACGGTAGCGCATGCGCAGGAAAAGAAGAACGATCAATGCCATGATGGCGGTGTTGACGGCCAGGACCGCAGCCACGCCCAATCCGGCAATGATCGCCCCGGCAAGGGCCGGGCCGAGCAGGCGGGAACCGTTCTGGGCCACGTTATTGAGACTCACGGCAGCCGGAATCTGATCGGTGTGCACCATTTCCGGTATCAGGGCAGCAACGGCCGGCATGCGCATTGCCAGTCCCATGGCGATCAGCGGCATGCAGACCAGCAACAGCGCGGGCGTTACCTGGCCGGCCAAGGTAAGCCACAGGACCACGCCCAGGCTGAACGCCAGCCAGGCGTGGGTCCAGACCAACCCGCGCCTGCGGTCGGTCAGGTCCGCAACGACCCCGGCCGGAATTACCAAGAATACGATCGGTAGCTGCAGGGCCGTATAGACGGACGCCACCAGGAACGGGTCTGCATTCGTCATCACCCGCATTTGCCAGGCGCAGGCGACTTCCGTCATCCAGAAAGCCATCAACGAGAGTGTGTTGGCCACCCAGAGCGTCGAGAACCCCGGGTTGGCCAGGGGCGCCAGAAAGCCGGACGGTTTGGCCGAGTGACTCACAAGCGGGCAATCATGGACCCTGACGACGCCAGTCCGGGGCAACCGAAGGGGGCAAGTCACGGTCGAGAGTATCCGCGGAAGAAGCCTCGAAACTCGCGCCGACACGTCGAGCGGTTTCCTGCAGCCGGGGCAGCAATTCTTCCTGTTCAGCCGCCCGAGTCACGGCCTTGCGGATATAGCGCACGCTCAGGCTCGCCAGAATCTGCCCTCGCGCGAACACGGGCACGGCTATGGCGCCCCAGGTAATGGACTGCCTTTGAAGATGACTGGTATCAAAGCCCAGTTGCCTGATCTTGCGGAGGCGGCGCGTCACAACGGCTGGATTTCTGGCCGCAAAATCCTCCGTCTTTCGGGATTTCTGCAAAACCTGAATCAAAATATCGCGCTGCTGGGCCGAGCAGTAGGCCAGGTACACGCGGCCGGTAGCAGTGGACAACAATCCGACCCGCCTGCCAGCAAGATAACGTCGTACCGCCAGCGGGCTGTCAGGATCCGTGGTTTCACGCAGCACCATTGCGGGACCGGACAGGGTCGCGATGGCAATGGGCCAAAGCAATTCCGATCCCAATTCCTTCATGTGCGGCTTTGCGCATACCGAGACCCATGTTTCCTGTTCAAAGCCGCAGCTCAGCGCAAGCGCTCGTTCGGCAGGCCGATACACATGGGTATTGGCGTCACGCAGAACCACCCCGGCCTCGCAAAGCGTTTGCAGGAGCCGGTAGCAGGTTGGGCGGGGAAGCTCCAGGGCGTCGGCGATTTCCGAATTGCGAGCTTCTCCCAACGCATTCAATTCCTCGAGGATGGAAAGCGCCTTGATCGTAGTCTTGCTTATTCTGACCTTATGCATCCGCCAGCCAGCCTGCAATAAAGCTGTGGGCTGCAAAGCTTACCAATAGCCAGCAAAAACTATGTCACATGGTGACACGAAAGATTTTGAGGCGTGGTAAATTGTCTTTACCACTATCCTTTCCGGCCCTTGGGGCCACAATGCGGGAGAGCGCCGAGATGAAACCACGGAATTACCTGATACCGATTGTCGCAACTGTGCTTGCGGTTCCTTTCGCCCAGCCCGCATTCGCGCAGGGCGCGGAACTGGAGGAGATCGTCGTGACGGCGCGCAAGCGCAACGAATCGCTGCTCGAGATTCCGCTGACAATTTCCGCGTTCAGCGCCGAGCAGATCGACCGGGCCGGCTACGCCACCATCACCGACCTCATTACCGCGGTGCCGGGCGTCACCTACGAGAGCTCTGAGGCCGAGGGCCGCGGCGACTCGCCGAGCTTCCGGGGCGTGTCCACCAATACGGGCGACCCCACGCTTCAGAACTCATCGAAGTTCATTGATGGCGTTTACATGTCCGGCTCCCTGTACTCGGTCCTGCTGGACAACCTGGAACGGGTGGAAATCACCAAGGGTCCGCAAAGCGCGCTGTTCGGCCGCGCCTCGTTTTCCGGCGCGATCAACTACATCACGAAGAAGCCGGCCAACGAGTTCTTCGAGGGCAACGTGCGGGGTTCGTTCGCCGAAGAAAACGAGTATCAGTTGAGTGGGTCGGTGTCCGGACCTCTGGTCGAGGACACTCTGCTGTTTCGCTTGAGCGCCGGGACTTTCGGCCAGGGCAGCCCCTACCACAATGTCCTCGACGGGACGGAAATGGGCGAGCAGGAAATCACTTCGTTCTCCGCCATGGCGCGTCTGACACCCTCGCCGCAGCTCACCGCCGACCTCACGGTGATGTATACGGACGCTCAGTTCGGCGAAGCGGCGCGGGCAACCACGGCGCTGAGCATGGGTGAGCTGGTATTTCCGGAAGCCTCCCTGATTGGCGGTGGCACCCAGCAGCTCGACAATCCCGGAATCGACTCGGAATCCCTGCGCGCCAGCCTCAACGTGAAGTACGAAACGGCCGGCGGGTACGAACTGAGTTTCATTGCCGGTTCGGGCCAGGAAGATACGGTGAACGAAGTGGATGGCGACTATACGCCGGCAGTCAACCTGGCGTTTCTCTGGTTCCTCTGCGTCGGTCCCCACGCCGGTCCCGGATGCGAGCTGTTTCAAACGGTAACCGAACGCGAAATCGATTCCAGTTTCGCCGAATTGCGGATCGCCTCGCCGGATGAGGGGCCGTTGCGCTGGCTGGCCGGAGCCGCCTGGTTCGAGGAGAATTTCAGTGTTGCCAGAATTCGCAATTTCCGGCAGCCGCCGTCGTTCAAAACGTCCACCAACGTTTCCGTGTTCGGGTCCGTTTCCTACGAAATAACCGACCAGTTCACCCTGGGTCTGGACGGGCGTTTTCAGGGAGAGGAAATCGAACTCGACATACCCGAGACCAACCGCAATCAATCGGACGATTTCGATTCCTTCCTTCCTCGCCTGCTGGCCGAGTACCAGATGGATGACGACACCCTGCTCTACTTCAGCGCTGCCAAGGGCAACAAGCCCGGAAACTTCAACGCCTCCGCGCCTCCGGGATTCCTCACGGTGGAAGAGGAGGAAATGTGGAATTACGAAGTGGGCGCCAAGCGGTCCGCCATGGACGGGAGGCTGAGCCTGCAAGCTGCCGGATATATGATCGACTGGACCAACCAGGGGTACCGCTTCAACGACCCGGACCCCAACTACGGCAGCTATTTCATCAATGCCGGGGAAACCGACGTTGCGGGCCTTGATTTCTCGGTGGTCGCCAACCTGACCGAGCAGCTCAGCGCCAGCTTCGCCTACAGCTGGATCAACACGGAATTTCAGGTGTTCGAGTCCAACAATGCTGCGACTGTTCTGGGCGACGCGGATGTGTCCGGCAACGAAACGCCGCGCACAGCGAACAACTCCCTGTTTGCATCCCTTCAATATCGCGCTCCACTTAATGCCTTCGGCGCCGAAACCCAGTGGTTCGCGGGGGTCGACCTGAGTTATCGCGGAGAGATGTTCATTGATGAGTTGAATCTCGAGACGGTCGAGCCGCGCACCCTGGTCAATGTCCGCGGCGGAATCGATACCGGAAGCGTGCGGGTTACGGCATTCGTAAACAACGCAACGGACAATGACGCGCTGACCACCGGGTTCCGGTTCGGAACGGTGGCGCTGGTCGGCCTTCCCATGCCGCGTCAGGCCGGCATGAGCATCAGCCTCGATTTCTAGCGCCGTGGAGAGCCGTGCAGAAACACCTCAAGCCCGCGCAGTCCATCAAGGCGTCTATGAACAAGGAAAAATCTTCTTTTCAATGTCTTATGGAAGAAAATGAAACCAATTTTTCGGAGTAGGCAATGAACAGTGGCAAGGAAGTCATGTTGCCCGCGGTCGTGCGCTTTGTAGACGCGCTCCGCGAACTGCACGAGAACCAGCCGGATGAAGCCGTCCGCTGGAGAACGGCGGCTGAACGGCTGAGGCAGCTCCTGCGGGACCCGGAACTGAAGGCCCACGCAGAGGACTGGCCCACCAGTCCCGCCAAGCTCGGGCTGGAAGGCAAGCATGCCAATCTGCTGTTCTATGAAGACCCGGATCATGGCTTCGTGATCAACGGGCTGATCAAGAGACCCGCCGCCAGGACTACCGTGCACGATCACGGCCAATCCTGGACGCTCTACGGCGTGCTCGACGGCGCCGAATCGGTGTTGCGTTTTCGCCGCGCCGACGGCGGCAGGCCGGGCGAACTGCCAGACCGCGCCGAGGTTGAAGCCACCGAAACGGTGCAGGTGGGCGCAGGGCACGTGGATTGCATCGGTCCCTGGGAGATTCACGCCGAATACAACAACGATCACGCGCGGACCACCGCCGTGATCGTGCGCAGCCAGAAAAGCGGCACCTTCGTGCAGAACATCTTCTACCAGAAAGACGGCTCGGTGGAACAGTATTACGGACCTCAGCAGATTCCCTGGCGCCTTGGCTGAACACCCTGCTTCCAACCGGGTTTTCCCTCTGCCGGGCCCCTTCCAGGCCCACCGGATCGTGGAACTGCAGGGTGCCTTCCTGCCGGCGGACACCCTGTTCCCCAGCGCAACGCTGGAAGAAATCAGGGCCACTGACGCATCCGGGAACCCTGCCCTGTTCGACCGGGAGCACAATCTGCTGGTGATGTCCTTTCACAGCATCGTGGTGCACACCCCGGGCTGCACCATCCTCGTGGACAGTTGCGTAGGCAACGACAAGCCGCGGCCGAACAACCCGCATTGGCACCAGCGCAAGGGCCCCTACCTGGACGACCTGGCGGTGGCGGGATTTCAGCCGGAAGATATCGATATCGTCATGTGCACCCATCTGCACGCCGATCATGTGGGCTGGAACACGCGGCTGCGCAACGGCAAGTGGGCGCCCACTTTCCCCAACGCGCAATACCTTTTCGCGAAAACGGAAATCGAACACTGGCAGGAAGTCCTGGCGAACAGTCCGCCCGACGAGATTAACCACGGTTCCTGGGCGGACAGCGTGGCGCCGATTCTCGAGTCCGGTCAGGCAATGCTGGTAAGCGCGGACCAGGAAGTGGCCGACGGGGTTGCTCTGCTGCCGGCGCCTGGTCATACGCCGGGCAATGTGATCGTAAAGCTCGAAGAACAGGGCGAGCGCGCCTACCTGACCGGGGATGTGATTCATCATCCGATTCAGGTTGAGCGTCCGGAATGGTCGAGTTGCTTTTGCTGGGACCCGGAGGAGTCCGCGCGAACCCGGCTGGAAACGCTGACCACCGTGGCGCGTCACAATGCCTGGTTGCTGCCGGCGCATTTTCCCACGCCGACCGCGGCCAGGATTCGCAGCGCCGCTTCCGGATTCCGGTTGGCATGGTGAGCGCAGCCGGCATGGCGATCGTGAACAAGCGCGCGGCACTGCTGCTTGCCCTGGGACTGCTCGCCGCTTGTGTGCCGGACAACGCGCCCGTCGAGTCGCTGCCGCCGGACGAAGCGCCCGTCGAAGCTGCGCCGCCCGGCGCCGATGCGCCGGACAAGGCGAGCGCGCATACGGCCGTTTCTACGGACGGCGTAAGCATCCATTACGACGACCTGGGCGCAGGCGAGCCCGCGCTGGTGTTCGTGCATGGCTGGAGCTGCGACCGCATCTACTGGGCGGGGCAACTCGAGTACTTTGCCGGCTCTCACCGCGTGGTGAACGTGGACCTGGCCGGCCACGGCGATTCGGGTCAGGATCGTACCGATTGGACCATGCAGGCCTTCGGCGAGGACGTTTCAACGGTGGTCACGGCGCTTGATCTGCGCAATGTCGTGCTGATCGGCCACTCCATGGGGGGCAAGGTCGTGGTCGAGGCCGCCAGGCAACTCGGTGACCGCGTCGTGGCGGTCGTGGGCGTAGACACTTTTCACAGCGGCGGCCGCGAAACGCCCCGGGACATGCAGGAGGAAGTGTTCGGGCAGATCGCCGAAGACTACGCGGGCTTCATCGCGACCTTCGTGGACCGCACGTTCGTCGAGCAAAGCGACCCGGCCATCAAGGATTGGGTGAAGGCGGACATGTCGGCCGCACCATACACCTCGGCAGTCGGCGCGCGCCAGGCCAGCGGAAACTACGACGCCACGCCCGTCGTCGCGGCGCTGGACGTTCCACTCATACTGATCAATTCGGACTTCCTGCCCACCGATACCGCGCATCTTCAAGCCCACGCGAAGCATTTCGAGTACCGCGAGATGTCCGGCGTGGGGCATTTCCTCATGCTGGAAGACCCGGAAACCTTCAATGCCCTGCTCTCCGGCGTGCTCGCCGATATAACATGATCGGCACACTCAGGGGCGGAGGCGCAATGAGCACAGCGATAAGCCGGCGGGATTTCGTCAAGGCGGGCGTGGCGGCCGGTTTGAGCGCACGAGTCGCGCGCGCCGCCAGTGTCGGGACGAATCCGGACGTGATCGTTATCGGCGCCGGACTTTCCGGCCTCAACGCGATGATGCTGCTCGAAGAACTGGGCGCGCGGGCGATATGCCTGGAGGGACGCGAGCGGCCCGGTGGGCGCCTGCTCAGTCACCCCGGCGTGGCCGGAAACCCGGAATGGGGCGGAGACTCCATTCTCGGCGCCTATGCGCGAATGCAGGACACGGCCCGCCGCCTGGACATCCCGCTGGTCGATCATCACGCGCGCCGGGACATGTCGCCGGAGGCTCACCGCGATCCGGCGCGGGTGGAACTGGCGCTGGGCGGGCAGGTCATTCCGCGCGAGCAATGGCCCACTCATCCGCTCAACGCCATGCCTGCCGGAGCCAGCGACCGTTTCCCCGGGCGTGGTTACTTCCAGAGCGTGATTGCCCAGCACAACCCGCTGGCTTCGTTCGCCGACTGGACCGAGCCGGAAAGCGCCCAATTCGACCGCTCGGCCTACGAGTTCTTCAAGGAACTGGGCTGGAGCGATGCGGCCATCGAGCTGAACTACAACACCAACGTGCAATACGGAACATCGGCCCACGATGTGTCCATGCTCATGTGGTATTTCGTCCAGGCGTGGTTCAAGCTGCAAAGCGATGTAGCACGCGTCGCGTACAAGGTCCACGGCGGCAATCAGCGCTTTACCGACGCCATGGCGAACGCGCTGAATGGCGAGGTGCATTACGGCAAGCAGGTTGTCGGCATTCGAAATAACGAATCGGACGCCGAGGTGCGTTGCAGCGACGGCAGCGTCTACCGCGCGTCCCGCGTGATCTGCTCGCTGCCCATCCCCACGATGCGCTGGGTGAAATTCGACCCGCTGCTGCCGCCGGCCAAGGCCAAGGCCATACGCACCGTGCAGGTGCAAAAAATCACCAAGGTCATCATGGTGCCCACGAGCCCGTTCTGGGAGGAAGACGGACTGAATCCTGCGATGTGGACCGACACCGACGCGGGCGAAATCCGCGCGCTGCGGGAGGGCGAGGATTCCAATTCCGTGACCTGCCTGATGGCCTGGGCCCGAGGCCACCTTGCGGACCGCCTGGATACGCTGGGTCCCGAGGCCGCCATGGCACGCGTTCTGGAATCCTACGAGCAGTTGCGACCCGCAGCCCGGGGCAAGCTGGAACCGGCCGGCGTCAAGTCCTGGCAAACGGACCCCTTCGCCGGCGGCGATTGGGCGATATGGGCGCCCGGCCAGGTCATCGAGTGCCTGCCGGCATTGATCGAACCGGCCGGCCGTATCCATTTTTGCGGCGAACACACCGCCACCACCAACCGCGGGATGGAAGGCGCCATGGAATCCGGGGAAAGAGTCGCATTCGAGGTGTGGGACCTGCTGTAGGAAACTGTAGCGCAAGGCCCGCAAACAACACTGAAACCAAGCGGTAACAGGAGATCATCCAATGACGAAACAGACACTCAAGGAAATCTACCGTCCCAGCCATGACGAGGCGTCGAGACACGCATTCGTAGGCGCGCTGAAAGGCTATTTGAACGGTCCTCTGGAGGCGCGCCTCGCCAGGCGCTACGAAGACGTCGTCAAGCCCGACTTCGTCAAGACGCGCGGGAGGGCGCCCGAAAATCGCCTGGAGGGAACCGAAGCCTTTCGCGGCGATCATCTCTTTCAGCTGTGGGGGAGTTCCGTCTATACCTCCCAGGATCTCATGTGGGAGACCGTGGGCGAAACCTGCGACCGACTTTTGCCTGATTTTGAAGCGCGCCGGCAGGCGCTGGCAGAGCAGGAATCGCTGGGGCGTCTCGAGCTTCAGGAGAATTTCGTCCCGCCGGACCCCATTCGCCACGTGGAAATTCATCGCCAGCCGGGCGGCTATTTCGGGCAGGAGGACAATACCAGCCTGCGTCTCGGCATGGAGTACATGGGCACCGGCGAGTTGTATCGCGCCGCCAAAGGGATGTCGGATGGCTCCGAGGTGGGCGAACCCGGCATGGGAAACTACCTTCTCGGCGCTCTGCGACGCAGGTTTCCACAGCCCGGTCCGAACGCAGTGCTCGACCTGGGCTGTGGCGTCGGAGTGCACACCATCGCCTACAAGCGCGCATTCCCTAATGCCGAGGTGTGGGGCGTGGACCTGTCCGCGCCTTTCCTGCGATTTGCTCACGTGTGGGCGGAAGACAAGGGGCTGGCCATCAACTACCGGCAGGCCAATGCGAACGAGACGGGCTTCGCGGATGGACAGTTCGATCTGATCCTCTCGCACATCCTGTTCCACGAAACCTGGCATGACATTCTTCCCGGCATCATGAAAGAAGCCCATCGGCTGCTGGCGCCCGGCGGGATTTTCCTGAACGGTGACACTCCCTATCAGCCCCAACGCCTGTCCATGACCAAGCAGGTCACCAATCACTGGCAGGTGGTGAATAATGGCGAGCCCTTCTGGACCGGCTATGCCGACACCGATATGCGGCAGGCTTTGATCGACGGTGGCTTTGACGCTGAGCAGGTATTCACCGAGTACGATCCTCTGGGTTCGGGCGAGTACTACATCTTCGGTGGTGTAAAAACCTGATGGCCGCCGCCCTGCCCGACCCGAACCGACCCTACAAGCTGGCCCGCCCCCGCCAGATCGAGGACTTGAACCCCGATCAGCTGGTTGCCGTGATCTGGCGGCTGGCCATGGAGGTGTGCGTGCTGCGGGACCGCCTGAGCACTCACGAAGAATTGCTCTGCGAGACGGGTGCCCTTTCGCAGGAAGCGATTGAAGGCCACAGGCCCTCGAAAGAGCAAGCCGCTGCCCGCATGAAGGGGCGCGCTGAGCTGATCGAGAACATCGTCAACGACTTGAGCTAACCCAGATCTTGCGTGCGGGCGAGTTTCTTCTCCCTCCCCTCGCAGGGGACGCATAAACCCGTCCTTGGGGCTCGGCAACGGCGTCCTGGCCGTTGACGCCCCTGCGAGGGGAGGGAGAAGAAACTCGCCCGCACGCAAGATCCAACCTGTCAGCGCCTGTAATCCGAATGGGCATACGGGCTGAATGGCAGGGATGGAGAGCGTGTGTGGAACGACGGTGTAGACTCGGGCGAGGCAAGCCACTTTAACGGCCATGAGGAGCGAGTCATGTGCGACGATCGAACACTCCGGGAATCCCGCGATCATCTGAAGAACCAGAACGAGCTGAGCCGACGGAAGTTCACGGCGCTTTCGGCAGGCGCCGGGCTGGCGATGCTGCTGCCGCGGGGTGCTGAAGCGCAGGAGGTTACCGAGCAGAATGTTGAGGTCACCACGCCAGACGGCGTGGCGGACTGCTACTTCGTGCATCCTGCATCAGGAAGGCATCCCGGTGTGATCGTTTGGCCGGACATTCTGGGGCTGCGGCCGGCGTTTGAGCAGATGGGACGGCGGCTGGCCGAGTCGGGCTACTCGGTTCTCGTGGTCAATCCCTTCTATCGCTCGGCGCGATCGCCGGTGGTGCCCGAAGGCGCAACTTTTCAGGACGAGTCGGTCAGAAACACGGTATTTCCGCTCTACCGTCAACTCAACGCCGAAACCCACGTTACCGATGCCCGGGCCTTTGTCGATTTCCTGGATTCCCGGGCGGCGGTCGACCCGGGTCGCAAGATGGGCACTACCGGATATTGCATGGGCGGCCCGATGACGATGCGCACGGCATGGGCGCGCTCGGACCGTATCGGCGCCGGAGCATCGTTCCACGGCGGCGGACTCGCAACCGACCAGCCCGACAGCCCCCATCTGCTGGTCGCGGAAATGAACGCGCATTACCTGTTCGCCATCGCCGAGAACGACGACGACAACGATCCCGAAGCGAAGAACGTGCTGCGCGAGACCTTCGCGGCGGCGGGACTGCCCGCGGAAATCGAGGTCTACGAAGGAGCGCTGCACGGCTGGTGTCCGCCGGATTCCTCCGTCTACAACGAGGCGCAGGCCGAACGGGCCTGGAGCCGGCTACTCGTCCTGTTCGAGGCCGCGCTCGCCTGACGAAAGCCTTTTCCCGGCGGCGCGCCGGGCGCAAAGAGGAAGAACTGATGCCGTTTACGGAGACACGAGTGCAGTGAACACTGTTTCAAACGGTTTGACCCCGATTCTCCTGTTCGCTCTCCTGATCCTCGTCGGCTGCGGAAATCCAGGCAGCACGTCGAAAGACGCGCCTCACGTCGATATTCTCCTGGCGAACGGATCGGTCTATCGGGGGAGTGCGGGCGGAGTGTTCGAGTTGATCGACGTAGGCGTTCGCAACGGCGAAGTTGCCTATCTTGGCGATGCAGACAAAGACGGGGTGGATGCCCGGCAGCACCTGGATGTAACAGGCCTCATCGTGGCGCCGGGATTCATCGATCCACACACTCACGCACTCAACGAGCTGTGCAGTGCGACGGCAAACAGCAATCTGAACTACCTGATGCAAGGCGTTACGACGGTATTCGCAGGTAACGATGGTGAAGGTCCTGCGTCGGTTGAGGAAACGATCGAGCATCTGAATTCCAACGGCATAGGCACCAATGCGGCCTTGTACGTCGGCCACGGCAGCCTTCGCGATATCGTGATGGCAGGCGAAAACCGTGCGCCAACCGCCGAGGAACTCGCACAAATGAAGAGCCTCGTCGCCAAAGCCATGGAAAGCGGTGCGCTGGGCTTGTCGACCGGACTCTACTATGCGCCGGGCTACTTCGCCGACACTGAGGAAGTCATCGCGCTCGCGCGCGTGGCCGCCGAGCACGGAGGCGTGTACGACACTCACCTGCGCGACGAGAGTACCTACAATATTGGTTTGATCGCCGCGGTTGACGAGGCGCTTCGCATCGGGCGCGAAGCGCGGATTCCCGTCAACATTGCGCACATCAAGGCTCTCGGCATCGACGTCTGGGGGAAGAGCGCGGAGGTCATCAACAGGATAGAGCGAGCGCGGAACGCGGGACAACGGGTTACGGCGGACCAGTATCCATGGTCGGCGTCGGGAACCCATCTGCGCAACACCCTGCTCCCCCGGGCCGTTTTGGCCGGCACCGGAACGGATTATCTGGACCGACTTCGGGACTCTCGTATCCTGGCGCAAATCCGCGACGAGATGCAGGAGAATCTGCGCCGCCGAGGTGGTCCGGATTCGTTACTGATTGTGGTGGCGAACAACCCGAATATTGTTGGCATGACGCTCGCCGAGATAGCAGGCAGACGCGGCGAGGACCCGATTGACACGGCCATGGACATCATGATCGAAGGATCCACCCGAGTCGCGTCTTTCAACATGCATCCCGATGACATCAAGGCCTTCATGCAGCGGGAGTGGGTCATGACCTCATCCGACGGGACCGACGGTCATCCGCGCAAATACGCGAGTTTTCCGAAGAAGTACAGGGACTACGTGCTCGGGGAGCAACTCATCTCGCTTGAGGAATTCCTGTATCGCAGTTCGACGCTGACGGCGGAGACATTCGGCCTGGACGATCGAGGGCGGATTGACATCGGATACGCGGCCGACATTGTCGCGATTGATCTGGAAACATATGCACCGATGGCAACGTTCGCAGCCTGGAACAAGCTGTCGAAAGGGATCGTTTACTCCATCGTCAACGGCCAACTCGTAGTCGATAAGGGAAGGTACACGGGCATCCTTCCTGGAGTCGTTTTACGAAGAGGAAGTAACCAGGATTTGGCATCTGATTCCGCAAGATCAACAAGACAGGGTCGCTAGCCTCACTTATTCAGAAATTCCAGCGTCCTGGCCTGCAGGTGCTCGACGAACAGACGAGCAATCATGGACAGCGGTTGGGAGTCTGCATGGATTACCGAAATCGGAAACGGAATCGCTGGAGCCAGCCGCCAGATCTTGATGTCACCTCGACCTGCTGACAGCGCAGTGATCTCGTCAATGATTGTGATCCCGATTCCTTCAGCGACCAGTGATTTGGCAACATGGTAGGTATCGCAACTCACGAGCGTCCTGAAGTCCGCCCTGCGCTCTTCCAATCGCCGGGTCAGCATCTGCCCGAGAGGACTCCTGCCGCTAAGCTTGATGAATGGAAGATTACCCAGGTCCCGGATGTTCAAGACCTCCTTGTCCGATATTTTCAAATTGACCGGCGCCAGAACCACGAACTCCGCAGTTGCAATCTCGTCGATTCCCAGGCCGGGTTTCGGTGGTGGGCCGAACGCCAGACCGATGTCAATGCGCTGTTCCTCCAGAGCAAGCGACATCTCCTCGTAGTGAAGCGTTTCGATTTCAAACGCCGTTTTACCGTGGGATAGCAGGAACGAAGCGATAGCGGATGGCAGCAGGTGGAGACCGAATGCCGGCGTGGCAGCGACGCGAATTCGAGATTCGTCGGATGACTGCAGATTTCGCGCCAGACGTCGAAGCTGCTCCATATTCTGGTATACGGTCGAGACACTCTTGAATAGCCGATGTGCCTCGGGCGTGGGTATCAGCGCACCTCGTACGCGCTCGAACAGCGCATAGCCGAGAACCTGTTCCGCGTGTGCCAGCACTTTGCTGACGGACGGCTGCGTGACATTGAGAACCTTGGCGGCGGCCGTTATGGAACCGCTGGAATAGACGGCGTGAAACACTTCGGCGTGGCGCAATCTCATGGCAACCTGATGCTGACCGGGGATTCCCGGAAGTTATACACGGCCTCGCCAGCGCCTGCAAATGAGGGCACACTTCATCTTGGCGAGCGAACGTATCCCGGCAAGGCAACAGCCTCGGACATTACCAGCGGTTATATCCTGACGTTCGATTGGAATTTGCCAATGCCATACCCCTGGTTGATACTTGAATAGCTCGATTACGCATTAAAACAGCCCGAGTGCGTAATCGTTCGAAAGCTGGAAACGTAGGGGAATACCAATGTTGTTTTTGTTATCGAAACACTCCAGGAAGGCAGTCCGTCTCATCGAAGCACTGCTGATAGTCGGCTTGGCGGCAATCGCACCGCAGGCGGCCAAGGCGCAAGAAGAAGATGCTGCCGACAGTTCCCTCGAAGAGATCGTCGTAACCGGAACGCACATTGAAGGCGCCGATGTGGAGGGACTATTGCCGGTAACGGTGATGGACTTCGAGGACATTCAGGCAACCGGCGCGGAGATTGGCGATGAGCTTCTCAGAGCGATCCCGCAGTTCGGCTCAATCGGAATGACACATGTGCGAGGTGGCATCACGGGCGTAAATGCTGCCCGGGGAGATGTCGCATCGTTCAATCTGAGAAGCTTGGGCGAAGGGAATACGCTCGTGCTGATTAACGGCAGGCGGATGGTCCTGCACCCCATCACGCAGAGCAGTAGCGCTTTCGGAGTGCCCGTTGCATCGCCAAACGCCAACACCTTGCCCATTGCCGGTCTCAGTCGAGTGGAAGTGCTCCGCGACGGCGCGAGTTCCTTGTACGGGGCGGACGCGGTTGCAGGCGTTGTCAATTATGTCCTCGACGACACGTTCGACGGTGCAGAGGCGTCGGTTCGGTATGGCGCCGAGAACGGCACCGGTCGGGACGACTTGTCGGTAAATGGTGCGATCGGCTTCGAACTTGGCAGCGGCAATACCCACTTGTTGCTTTCCGGAAGCTACATGACCAGCACCGGCGTGCTTGCCTCCGAAAAGTCGTACTCGGCGACGCAAGACAATCGTTCGCGAGCGCCGGAAGAGTTCAGGTCGGACGTGAGTCTCGACGGGCGTTCCAGCCTGGAACCCCATTCCCTGGTGAATTACACGGGTTTGGGCTCTTTCCATGTTCGGCCCGCGAACATGGTGACGGACAGAGGCGGCATGCTCGGAGTAGCAGAATGCGGCGGCCGGGGACTCGCCGGCGCTGCCCTCGTCTATAACGACGGAGTGCAGGATTTGTGCCTGGACTCCAGTGGCCAGGACCGCGCCTTGCGTCCCAATCGCAATGAAGTCAAGTCGCTCACGCCGGATGTGGATCGAGTCAATCTTTATGGTCGTCTGAGCCACGACCTGGATAACGGCTGGGAAGTCTACGGCGAAGGTTCCTACTACTATTCGGAAGTCAATCGCGTTTGGGAGCAGGCGGCCATTCTGAGCAACGGACGATTCTTTGTGCCGGCCGACTACTACTGGAATCCGTTCGGCCCGGTAACATTCGACGACGGCCGACCGAACCCGAACCGGCTGCCTGGCCTCGACACATCCATCGTTCCGGTTGAGGGCCTCGGCTTTCAGCTCGTCGGGCATCGGCCGGTTGATCTGGGTCCCAGGCGGGTTGAAGTCGAAAGTTCCAGCTATCGAATGTTGGCGGGCCTGAAAGGCAATCTGGGGGACTGGGATATCGATACCGCTGTGTGGCACAGCGAGGCGCGCGTGGACGACACCGCCAGCAATCGCATCAGCACGCCGCTCTTTCAGGCGCAAATGATGTTGGACACGCCCAACGCCTACAACATTTTTACCGGCGTCAATCCGAACGATACGACCAGCACCAGCGACTCCACCCCGAACCCGCAGTCCAGTATCGACCCTTTCCTGGTCAGCGCATCGCGCGACGTAACGACAGTGCTTACGGCCGTCGATTTTCGGGCTTCGAGGCCGGACCTGTTTTCGTTGCCGGCCGGCGAGGCGGGTATCGCGGTGGGCGCCGAGTTTCGGCGCGAGGAGCTCGACGAGGACAACAGTTCGATCTTCGACGGCTCCATGCCTTATATCGATCCGCTGAATCCCAGGCTGGGGCCGGGCGATGTCACCAATCTCAGCAGTCTTGAAGGCAGCAGCGTCCGGCCCGACGTTGCCGCGGACCGGGATGTCTCATCGCTGTACGCGGAATTCCTGGTTCCGGTGCTGGCCAACAGTGCCGGCATGCCTGTCGTAACAGCCCAGGTTGCCGCGCGATACGAAAACTTCAGCGACGTTGGCAACATAACCCGGCCAAAGATCGCGCTCTCATGGAATCCGGTTGAATGGCTGAAGTTGCGAGGCTCCTACTCGGAGGGCTTTCGGGCGCCGAATCTGATTCAGTTGAATTCGCCGGGAACTTCAATCACTACCTCGATACAGGATTTCGCCGAGGGCATATTGCTGGGCACCGGCAACCTTGACCGCGGTCCTGCCAACGGCAATTACATTCTGGAAACCTCGGGCAATGCGGCGCTGAGGCCGGAAGAGAGTGAACAGACGAGTATCGGCATCGTGTTTACGCCCGCAGACGGCCTCACATTGACGCTGGATTGGTGGGAGATCGAATCTACCGGCGCCGTGGGAGTATTCACCGACGAGAACGAGTCCCGTCTCGACGCCGTGCTGCGCGCCGAAGGGAGTTCAAACCCTGCCGTGTTTCGCGCTGCGCCGGACGAGGCAAATCCACTCGGCGAAATCCTGAGGGTCGTGCGTCGCTACGAAAACCTCAACACGAGAATGGTCAGTGGCTACGACATTCAAGTCATTTATTCCCTGGAATCGCCTGCCGGCTCCTTTGATTTCCGGTTGAACTGGGCCGAACTGACGGACTTTGACCAGGAAGCCGGCGGAAACGCGGCCCGACTGGTGGCGGCAGGCGCGAACCCAAGTGTGCTTGGGTCGACTGTCGGGTCTCTCATTCGGCGGGAGTTTTTCCCTGAGCGGCGAGCCACGCTGAGCGCGCGTTGGAGCAGCAATAATTCACTCTGGGAAGTGGGCGCGTTTGGCTCCTACGTAAGCGATGTGTTTGAACCGTCGGTAACGAATGCGAATGGCGACTTCATGACAGTCGAGTCGATGACTGTCGTGAACGTCCATGTATCGCGCTACGATCTGCTTGGAGAGGGAAGCGCGATCCGCCTGGGAGTAACCAACCTCTTCGATGAAGATCCGCCGCTTGCATCCGAGTCCTTTGGATTCGAAGGCGAACTGCACACCAGCCGCGCGCAATACGTGTACCTGAGCTTGAGCAGGAGATTTCAATAACTCCCGCTGGCAGCGGCAAGCGGGAACCGAAAACTCGGAAGGCGCCATTGAGCCTTCCGAGTTTTCTTTTGGATTATTCCGTGCCCAACGTAAGCGCGTTCGGGCGCCGCGGGTCGGATGCGCCAAACAGGTAGTTGGATCCTACATAAATGGATTGGGTACTTCCCATCGTGAAGGTCTCTTCCACGTTATGGCCAAGCGATTCGAGAAGGGAGAGAGTATCCAGATTGAACCCGGGTTCGACCTCCAGGATATCGGGAATCCACTGATGATGAATTCGACGCTGATTGGTGGCTTCAGCTATGTTCATCTGAAAATCGATGACGTTCACAATCATCTGGATGACGGCCGTGATGATGCGACTCCCACCGGGGCTACCCACGACAAGAAACACTTTGCCATCCTTCATTACGATGGTTGGGGACTGTGAGCTGACCGGCCTCTTGCCCTCCTCTACCCTGTTGGCATGGCTGGCAATGAATCCTTCGGCGCCTTTGATGCCTGCCCTGACGGAAAACGTATGAATCTGGTTGTTCAGGAGAATGCCGGTGTCCGATATCGTGAGCCCCGAACCAAAGGAGGACGATAGTGTGTACGTATTCGATACGGCCGTGCCATTCGCGTCAACGATCGAGTAGTGCGTTGTCGAATCGCCTTCGTCGAATGGCGCCAAACCGCCATCGATTGTCGACGAGGGCGTTGCGCGGTCCAGACGAATGAGCGAGGCTCTCTCAGCCGCGTAGCTCTTGTCCGTCAGCTCACTCACGGGCACGTCAAAAAAGGTCGGATCCGCCATGTAGTTGCCGCGGTCCGCAAACGTCAATTTCATGGCTTCGGCCATAACATGCACGGACTGCGCCGAGTAGCCCCAACCCTGCATTGGAAAGTTCTCCAGAATGTTGAGAGCTTCCACAATGGCGATGCCTCCCGAGCTTGGGGGCGGCATGGACACGATCTCATAGCCGCGATAATTTCCTCGTATCGGGCGACGGATGATCGCTTCGTATTCCGCCAGGTCGTGCCGGTCGATATGGCCCCCAAAACGTTCCATGTCCGAGACGATTTGCTCGGCTACCGCACCGCGATAGAAGACATCCGGTCCCTTCTCCGCAATAAGGCGCAGGGTGCGGGCGAGCCACGGCCGCCGCATGATGTCACCCGCTGCGTACGGTTCTCCTCCGGCCCGGTACAGAGAGTTGGCGCTTGCCTGGTTTTGCGTCAGCCAATCCACCTTGGAGGCAAGCAGCTCCGCCAAGTCGTAACTGACCACAAAACCGTTCTCGGCAAGTTGGATGGCTGGAGCCAGCAAGTCACTCCAGGCCAGCGAACCTCCCTTTTGCCAGACTTTGTACAGACCGGCGACCGTGCCGGGGACGCCGACAGCAGGCCAGTCGAATCGGGAGCTGTCCAGCTTTTCACCCTGCTCGTCGAGGAAGTCCCCCGCAGTGACCCCGGAGGGCGCCGTCTCCCGGTAGTCTACGGTGTAGGACTCGTTAATCGTGGCATCGTGCACGACCATGAAGCCGCCGCCGCCGATGTTGCCTGCACGAGGAAGCGTTACGGCCAGCGCGAAGCCCACGGCCACCGCCGCGTCGATGGCGTTGCCCTCCTGGTTCAGAATATCAATACCGATCTGCGTGGCGATGTCGTTTTGCGTCGATACCATCCCGTTTGTTGACACAACCGGCAGAAACACGTCGTTGTATCGAACGATGTACGCATCCTTGGCGATGTTGTAGGGGCCTTCCTTGTCCTGGGCCAATGCGAATTCCAGCGAGAAAAGCGCGAGAGCGGCCATTGAAACAAGCGCAGCCCGGGGGCGACAAACTCTGGTTGTCATCAGGTGCTCCATGCGTAGAGTCGGACAGTTACAACAAGGGTGTGACATGGGATTCTACGCCCCGCCACGATCGACCAATACCGCTGTCTATACGCGGACAAACATTTGGAATTGGCTAACCATAACGCTTACAGGCATGCTTACATATTCGAGGCAAATGGGGCCCAAATCATGATCGAACGCATCAAAGCCGTGCAGCTTGGCTGCGGACCAATCGGCCGCAGCATCGCGAGTCTGGCGGCGTCGAGATCCAGTATCGAAATCGTCGGCGCTGTGGACCCGGCCTTTGCCGGTCGCGACATGGGTGAGATCGTTGACGATCAGAAACTGAATGGAACGAGAATTTCCGATGATGCGCGAGCGACGATCAAGCAAACAAACCCCGATATCGTATTGCACGCAACCGGTTCTTCGCTGGAACAGGTGATGCCGCAGTTCGAACAGATTCTGGACTTCGGCGTAGACATCGTTTCTACCTGTGAGGAGATGTCATACCCTTTTTTCCATCACCCGACACTGTCACGGAAGCTCGACGATCTTGCGATGCGGCATGACGCAACGGTACTCGCCAACGGTGTAAATCCCGGCTTTCTTATGGATGTCTGGCCGGTCTTCATGACCGGCATCTTGCAGGATGTCGAATCAGTAGTCTGTATCCGGATGCAGGATGCAGCGCATCGTCGCCTGCCGTTTCAGAAGAAGATTGGCGCCGGGCTCAGCATCGATGAATTTCTGCAGCGTGTCGCCGACGGGCAAATCCGGCACGTAGGGCTGCCGGAGTCGGTGGCAATGATTGCCGCCGGCCTTGGTTTCCAGCTGGATGATGTCGTAGAGACGATAGAGCCGGTCGTCGCCCATCACGACGTGTGCAGCAAGGACTTGTCGGTCGCCGCCGGACAGGTGGCAGGCGTGAGGCAGGTGGCGAACGGCCTTATTGCCGGCGCCGACGTCATTCGGCTCGAATTCAATGCTTATATTGGAGCAAAAGGACCTCACGATGCCGTCTACATCAAGGGAGTTCCGGATCTGGATGTCATGATCAAGGGGGGCGTGCACGGCGACCTGGCGACTGCGTCGGCTGTAGTGAACGTAGTTCCTCGCGCAATCAGTGCGCCGCCCGGCCTGAAGACAATGATCGACATCCCACCTGTTGCTGCATTCCGGTAAGTAATGCGGACTGGACGAAGCGGACCGGCCCAAACCGGTTTTGCTTCTTGAGCAACGGAACGACTACTCGCCGCCAGGCGAGAGCCAGTCCCGTATAGACGAGCAAACAGGCCGCCAGGGACGAAAGCCCGGCAATCGTCTGGCCGACTCTGCCGGATTCTGCTCGTTGTTTTCGTCTTGCTGAGAGCGAGCGAACAATTTCCGGCGCAGGTTCTTCAATGAGACCGAAGCGTGATCCCGCAGGACTGCGTTACCAAATGGCGGGAGCGGGCTCCGTGAAAAGAAGGCTTCGCAGCTACGCGCGGACCGGCGCTTCCCTTTTCAGTCGGCAAACGCCCCCTGAGGATGCGCCGCATTCGTCAGCCAGCGGTACAGGTAGGCGGCGAAGCTGCGGCGAACGATGATGACGTAGCTTGATGGCTCGCCGTCGGCAGCCAGCAGGACAGCCGCCCGGCCCAGTCCTGTCTGCGCGCATTGCCCGGCGGCGAACTCGCGCGGATGCAAGTCCAGTGTGCAGCCCTTCGCCAGCACCGCGCGCGCGTCCGAGCCGCTCACAAGCAGTTCGACGTTGCCGCCGCTTACATCGTTGACCGCGGCATGGCACCCGGACAGCGCCTCGGCGAGTTTGCTGCGGAGACTGGAGACGCACTCTGCGCGGGTCGCAATCAGCCACTCGTCCGGCCCCAGCCAATAGACCTTGTGCTCGCCAACCGTGAAGGTGTTCGGTGCAAGCGGAACCGGCTGGCCCAGAATCCGCTCGACGGCATCATAAGCGGCATCACGAGCGGCGTTACCGGCGGCGTCACGGGCCTGCCTGTTGCGTGGATTCAGCCTCAAGTTGAGAAACGCGCGACCGGCGTGGACACGGATGGCAATGGGCGCATTCGGCGCGGACTCCGCTGAGGTGAAGAAGGATTCCAGGCCGTGGCGTCCATAACGACTAGTCGCCGCTGCCTTCCCGGAAGGCTGGACGCCCTCTCTCCCGGGGGGCTCTGGGTTGATCTCAGACATGCTGGCGCTGCCCCTTGGGGTCGTAGAAGACCGGCGGCACGACCTGCACCGGCAGAGGATCGTGCTCGGGCCGTGCAGCGTAGATGGTTTCGCCCTTGCGTGCCCGCCCGCCGGCTACCAGGGCCAGCGCGATCGGGTGGCCCAGGCAGGCGCTGAAGTAGCTGGACGTGACATGACCGCACATGGCCGCGGACCTGCCCGTGTCGCCAACGAGCTGAGTGCCTTCCGGCAGCACGCTCCGGCCGTCGCTTGTCAACAAGCCAACCCATTGCTTGCGGTCTTCGCGCAGACAGTCCGGGCGTTTGAGGGAGCGCTTGCCGAGAAAGTCCTTCTCCCTGGACAGCAGCCAGTTCATGCCGAGGTCCACGGGCGTCACCGAGCCATCGGTATCCTGACCTACGATAACGAACCCTTTCTCGGCGCGCAGCACGTGCATCGTTTCCGTTCCGTAGGGGGTGATGTCGAATTCGCTGCCAGCCTCCATGATCTTTCGCCACATGGTCAGCGCGTGCCTGCTGTCGATATTGATCTCAAACGCCAGTTCGCCGGAAAAGCTCACCCGGAACAGCACAACGCGCATGCCCGCCAGCACTGCCGGCTTCGTCGTCATGAAAGGAAAACTCTCCCTGTCCAGCGGTATGTCGCAGCCCAGTTTTTCCAGCAGCTTGCGGCTGTTGGGTCCGGCCGCCGCAATCGTCGAATAGTGATCGGTCAGTGACGTGAGGTAAACCTCAAGTTCCGGCCATTCGGTTTGCAGCCACTTCTCCATCCAGTCCAGCACCGTGGCCGCGCCACCGGTCGTCGTGGTCAGGTAGAACCTGCGCTCGCCGGTGCGCGCCATGACGCCGTCGTCCATGAGCATTCCGTCTTCGCCCAGAATGACTCCGTAGCCGCAGCGCCCCACCTTCATCCTCCCGACATTGTGGGTGTAAATCCGTTCCAGAAATTCAACCACATCGGGTCCGCAGGCATCAATCTTGCCAAGCGTGGAGGCGTCCATGACACCGAGCGAGTTGCGCACCGCCAGACACTCGCGCGCTACCGAGGCATGCAGGTCTTCACCGTCTCGCGGAAAGTACCAGGGCCGATGCCACTGGCCGACAACCTCCATGGGTGCGCCCGCGGCCTCATGCCACTCGTGAATTGCAGTCGTGCGAACCGGATCGTAAAGCGGGCCGACGCTTTCGCCGGCGCAAACTCCGAAACTCACCGGCGTGTAGGCCGGGCGGAACGTGGTCGTGCCCACCTCGGGAATCGTCTTGCCAAGCATGTCAGAAAGAACCGCCATACCGTTGATATTCGATAGCTTTCCCTGATCCGTTCCGAAGCCCAGCGCCGTGTATCGCTTGACATGCTCCACGTTGCGATAGCCCTCACGGGCGGCGAGCGCTATATCGGCCACGGTGGTGTCGTTCTGGAAGTCGATGAACTGCCTGGGACAGCGGTCCGCATCCCTGGCGGAAGGTACGCGCCACAAGGGTTCGATCGGATTTTCTCGGGCACCGGCGGAAGCGTTCGGCACGCTGATTGCCGCTGCTTTCCGCTTCTGCTTCTGCTTCTGTTCCGCCCCCAGCTTCGACACGGCTTCAGCGCCGGCGCGCAGCCCGTCGGCGAGGCATTCGCCCAGCGACCATTTGCCATTGCCGGCGCCGGCCGAAACATGGGCCTGGCGCGCTTCCCCGGGCAGGAAGCAAAGCGAGGATTCGTCCCAGGCAAGCTGCCCACCCGCCTGCGAATGCAGATGGACCGCGGGGCTCCAGCCGCCGGAAACGGCTACAAGATCACAGTCGATGCGGATCGTGCTTCGGACTGCCCCCCAAAAGTCGCCGTCCCAGCGCGCGATGCGAACTCCCGTGACTCGGCGCCGGCCGGTCACATCGCTTACGACGTGCCCCTTGAGCACCGGAATACCCTGCGCCTGAGCCTGGGCATCCAGCTCTCCCGCGCCCCCGGGACGGCTGTCCACGATGGCGGCAACCTCGGCGCCGGCCCGAACCAGACCGAGCGCCGCCCGGTATGGGGAATCGTTGTTGGTGAAGACCACCGCCCGACGGCCCGGCAGGACCGCGTACCGCTCGACGTAGGTCAGAACTGCCGAGGCCAGCATTACGCCGGGGCGGTCGTTGTTACAAAACACCAGCGGCCGCTCCAGGCTGCCCTGCGCCAGCACCACCTGCCGGGCCCGGACACGCCAGAGCCGCTCCCGAACGCCCTCGGCGCGCGAGCCGCCCGCTTGGCTGAAGCACCGCTCCGCAATCGTCAGGAAGTTGTGATCGTAGTATCCGAAAACCGTGCTTGCGGGCAGCAGGATGCAGTCTTCCCGCTGTTGCAGTTCCGCAACCACGGTGGCCACCCATTCCGCGGCCGGAGTACCGTCGATGCTTGCAGTAGAAGCAAGCAGACTGCCACCGAATTCATTCTGCTCGTCGGCGAGAATCACCCGGGCGCCGGATCGGGCTGCCGTCAGCGCCGCCATGAGGCCGGCCGGCCCGCCGCCGGCCACAAGCACATCGCAGTGCGCGTTGACGTGTTCGTAGCAGTCGGGATCAGGTCCCTGGGGCACCTGACCGAAGCCAGCCGACTTGCGGATCGCGTGCTCATAGTGCTTCCACCATGAGCGCGGCCACATGAATGTCTTGTAATAGAAGCCCGCGCCCAGCACCCGGCCGAGCACATCATTGACCGCGCCGACATCGAAGCGGACGCCGGGCCAGCCTCTCGTGGCCTGCACGGTCAGTCCATCCTGTAGTTCTACCTGCGTCGCTGACAGATTTGGCTGCGCGGCAGCTCCCTCACCGATCTGCATGATCGCGTTCGGTTCCTCCACGCCGCTGCCAACAATCCCCCGGGGCCGACGCAACTTGAAACTGCGCCCCACCACGGATACTCCCGCGGCCATCAGCGCGGATGCCAGCGTATCGCCCGCAAACCCCTCAAAAGTTTTGCCGTCAAAGGAGAACGCCAGCGACCGCGAGCGATCTATCCGTCCCCCGCGCGGCAAACGATTCGGCTGCGCGGCAGCCACCGTCAACCCCGCTTCCCGGAACCGGATTCCGCGTCCGCAGTGACACCCGCGTAATTGTCGCGGGAGCGGCCATTGTGTGAGCGGCCGTTGCCGCCGCCATTGCCGCCGCCGCTCAAGCGGTAGCTCTTCTCAATCCGGTAGCTGACCGTATCGCGCTCAACGCCAAACCACCGCCGGCAGCCCTGCGCATGATTCCACAACTCCCGATGCGCCCCCCGCGGATTGCTCCGGTAAAACAGATAGTCCGCCCATTCCGCATCACTCAGCGCATAGGGATCCTCCGGCCGCACGATGCCCGCTTCTCCCCCATAGCTGAACTCCGTCTCGGCCCGAAGCCCGCACCACGGACACTCGATCAACAGCATGACCAAGCTCCTGACCCGCCTGTCTGAACAGGACCCATGATGAGCACTCCAGCTCCAGCTCCAGATCCTGCCCCAACACCCCCGCACCCAGTTTTGCGCGCGATCGCCTTCCCTCTCTGTGGGGACCTTGCGAGGGCAGGACGCCCGAGCAGAGCCCACAAGGATGTGCTCGTAGCGTGTCCCCACAGAGAGGGAAGGCGATCGCGCGCCGGCGAACACCCAGCCGCTGTCGTATTACGCCCGTACCGCCGCACGCTAGTGCGCGACCGCCGCCGCGCCATGCTCATCAATCAGCGCCCCCGAAGCAAATCGCTCCAGGCTGAAAGGCGCATTGAGTTCATGCGCCTGGTCGTGCGCAAGCGTGTGCGCGAACACCCACCCCGAGCCCGGCGTCGCCTTGAACCCCCCGGTGCCCCAGCCACAGTTGAAATAGAGACCCTGCACCGGTGTCTTCGACACAATCGGACAAGCGTCCGGGCAAATATCGACGGTGCCACCCCACAGCCTGAGCATGCGCACGCGGCTGAACGCCGGGAACAACTCGATGATCGCCTGCATCGCGTGCTCGATAACTGGAAAACTGCCGCGCTGGCCATAGCCGTTGTAGGCGTCGATGCCGGCGCCGATCACCAACTCGCCCTTGTCGGACTGGTTGATGTATCCATGCACCGCGCCGGACATGACCACGGTGTCCAGCACCGGCCGTATCGGCTCGGACACGAAAGCCTGCAAAGGGTGGCTCTCGACCGGCAGCCGCAGGCCGGCCATTTTCGCCAGCACGCCGGCATTGCCGGCAACCACCACGCCAATGCGATCGGTCGCGATCGACCCGCGCGTGGTCTTCACCCCCACTACCCTGCCCGCCCGGACATCAATGCCGGTCACCTCGCATTGTTCGATGATGTCCACGCCGAGTGCGTCGGCTGCCCGCGCGAAACCCCAGGCAACGGCATCATGGCGCGCCACGCCGCCGCGGCGCTGCAATGACGCGCCGAGTATCGGATAACGTGCCCCCGGAGACGTGTTTATGCAGGGAATCGCCTTCTTGACCTCGGCCGCACCCAGCACTTCGGCGTCAATCCCATTGAGCCGGTTGGCGTTGACGCGCCGCTGGATGTCGCGCATGTCCTGCAGCGAGTGGCCGAGGTTGTAGACGCCGCGCTGACTGAACATGACGTTGTAGTTCAGGTCCTGGCTCAGCCCTTCCCAGAGTTGCAGCGACTTCTCGTAGAGCAGCGACGCCTCGGTCCACAGATAGTTGGAGCGAACGATGCAGGTATTGCGGCCGGTATTGCCTCCGCCTATCCAACCCTTCTCAAGAACGGCAATGTTCTTCAGGCCGTGATCCCTGGCCAGGTAGTAGGCGGTCGCCAGCCCGTGTCCACCGCCGCCCACGATGATCGCGTCATAGCCTTTTTTCGGCTCGGGACTGCGCCAAGCGCGCGGCCAATTCCTGTTGTAGTCAAGCGCATTGCGCAAAAGGCCCAGAGCCGAGTACCGCTTCATGCCGATGCTATCCGTTGGCCCCGTTCACATCCCGCAGCCGTTCGTTGGCCGGATCGAACGGGCTGTCCGCGATGACCGTTGCTGGCAGGGTCCGGTCCAGAACCTCGATCTCGACCTCGGCGCCCGGAACCGCCAGGTCCGGGGGCAGCATGCCCAAAGCCAGTGACTTGCCCACGCGGAAACCGTAATTGCCGCTGGTGGCGCGGCCGACGGTTTCACCATCCTTGAGCAGCGCATTGTTGCCCAGCGCGTCGGCGTCCTCCACATCGTGGACCTCCAGCGTGGCGAGCACCTGCTTGAGACCCGCCCTCCTTGCCGTCAGCAGCCGGTCGCGTCCGAGGAAGTCGCCCTTGTCGAGCTTCACGAAGCGATCCAGAGCCGACTCGAAAGCCGAGTACTCGATCGAAAGTTCCGTGCCCACCAGCCGGTAGGACTTCTCCATCCGCATGGAGTCCATGGCGCGAATGCCGAAGGGCGCCAGCCCCAGGTCTTCTCCCGCCTCGAACAGCGTATCGAAAATGTGGTTCTGGTACTCCATCGGATGGTGCAGTTCCCAGCCGAGTTCGCCCACGAAGTTGACCCGCATGGCGTTCACGGGCGCGGAACCGACCACGATGTCGCGGGCCGTCAACCAGCGAAAGGCCGGATTCGACAGGTCGGCGCGCGTTACCCGCGACAACAGTTCTCTCGCTTTCGGCCCCGCCACTACCAGCACCCCGGTAGCGCCGGTGAGCGGCGTGAACTGCACCGAACCGTCCTGCGGCATGTGCTTGCGAAGGTAGTCGTGATCCAGCCGTTGAAAGGCGCCCGCCGAAACCAGGTAGAAGGAATTGGCCGACTCGCGCCGGATCGTGAACTCCGAATGCACGCCGCCGTTACGGTTCAGGGCGTGCGCCAGACACAGGCCGCCGATGCGCTTGGGCATGCTGTTGGCGACGAAGCGATTGAGAAACGCTTCCGCGCCCGGGCCCGATACACGGCACTTGGCGAACGCCGTCATGTCCAGCAGTCCGACATTGCGGGTTACGTTATCGACTTCCCTGCCCACCGCCTCGAACCAGCGTGAACGGCGGAAGGACCAGTCGTCCTCCTGCGGCATGCCGTCGGTGGCAAAGAAATTGGGCCGCTCCCAGCCGAATTTCTGCCCGAACACAGCGCCCCTCGCCTTCATGCGCTCGTAACAGGGCGCCGTGCGCAGCGGACGTGCCGCCGGCCGCTCCTCGTCCAGATAATGGGTGATGAAGACATGCGCGTAGGCTTCTTCGGTTTTCTCCACCAGGTAGCCTTTCGTTGCGTATTCGCCGAAGCGGCGCGGCTCCACGCCCAGCATGTCGATGGTCGGCTCGCCTTCGACTATCCACTCGGCGAGTTGCCAGCCGGCGCCGCCTGCCGCCGTGATGCCGAAGCTGTGTCCCTCGGACAGCCAGAAATTGTCGATGCCCCAGGCGGGACCGATGATGGGGTTGCCGTCCGGCGTGTAGGCGATGGCGCCGTTGTAAACCTTCTTGATCCCCACCTCGGCGAATGCCGGCACCCGCACCATGGCGGCCTCGATATGCGGCATCAGGCGGTCGATGTCCTCCTGAAAAAGTTCGTACTCGGCATGCGGTCCCGGGCCATCGACGTAACAGCAGGGCGCGTCCTTCTCGTAGGGACCGAGGATGAAGCCGCTGTTTTCCTCGCGCAGGTACCAGGAACCGTCCGACTCGCGGAGCACGCCGAGTTCCGGCAGGCCCTGTTGCTTGCGCTCCTCAAGGTCGGGATGCGGTTCGGTAACGATGTACTGGTGCTCCACCGGCATCACGGGGATGTCCAGTCCCACCATCTCTCCGGTCTGGCGGGCGTAATTTCCGGTCGCGGAGACCACATGGTCACAGCTGATGTCGCCTTTGTCCGTATGCACCCGCCAGCCGCCGGAGCTTGCCTGCGTGATCCCGACCACCGTGGTCTTGCGGTAGATGGCGGCGCCGCGCGAGCGAGCGCCTGTGGCCAGCGCCTGGGTCAGGTCGGCAGGCTGGATATAGCCGTCTTGCGGATGAAAGATACCGCCCACCAGTCCGTCGATATCGCACAGAGGCCAGAGCGCCTTGATCTCCGCCGGAGTCAGGAAACGCACGTCCACCCCGATGGTCTTCGCGGTTGCCGCGTACTGATGGTACTCGTCCATGCGGTCTTCGTTCATGGCCAGCCGCAGGTTGCCGACCGGGCTGAATCCGACCGGCTGCCCCGTTTCCTCTTCAAGCTGGCGATAGAGCTTGACGGAGTACTTGTGCACCTGGCCAACCGAATAACTCATGTTGAACAGCGGCAACAGGCCTGCCGCGTGCCAGGTCGAGCCGGATGTCAACTCGTTTTTCTCGACCAGCACCACGTCTTCGCCCCAGCCCTTGCGAGCCAGGTGATACAGCGCGCTGCATCCCACCACGCCGCCTCCGATGACGACAACTCGCGCTCGCGTTTTCATCACTCGGTATCAGGTCTCAACGACTCGGTATGACTCTCGGAGGCATGCCCGCGAACGGTGACGCCGTGAACGATACCCTCTCGAAGGCGTGTCCGCGGACCGGTGGCGCCGTGAGCGAAACCTTGAGGTTCACGATGTCTCCCGGCGCCGGCGTCGCCGTCCGGCGGCACGGTCGGAACCGGGCGCCGGCGCCGCAGCCGGCCTGTCCACCACCGAAAAGAGCATCGAAAATGGGTCCCGCTTGTTCGGAATCGCCATGGCGTCCACGAAGTATTCCTGGAACTTCGGCTCCACGGCAGTCTCGATCTTCTCGATTCCGCGCACGGCAGCCTCGATCTCGGCGCGCGCAGGCACGTGAAGCAACGCGATCAGCGCCCCCATGCCCGCGGCGTTGCCGGCTGACTCCACCCGGTTGAGGTCGCAGTCGGGAATCAGTCCCAGCACCATGGCGTATTTCGGATCGATGTGGGAACCGAACGCCCCGGCCAGCCGGATGCGGTCGATCCCGTCGAAGTCCGTCCGATCCTGAAGCAAGCGGACACCTGCGTAGAGCGCCGCCTTGGCGAGTTGCACCTGGCGGATGTCATTCTGCGTGACGAGTATTTGCCGCGCTCCGTCGTGCAGCAGATAGGAGAAAGTGCGTCCGTCCGCAACGATCCGTTCGCTGCGCGCAGCCAGGGAACCGTCGACGACGCCATCCTCGTTGATGATTCCGGCCAGATACATCTCGGCGACAACCTCGATGATGCCGGATCCGCAGATGCCCGTAACTCCCGACGCTCCCGCAGCTTCCTCGAACCCCGGTTCGTCCGACCACAACTCCGAACCGATCACGCTGAAACGTGGTTCAAGGTTCTCCGAATTGATTCGCACGCGCTCGATGGCGCCGGGCGTGGCCCTCTGTCCGGCGGAAATCTGCGCGCCCTCGAAGGCGGGGCCGGTGGGACTGGAGCAGGCCAGCAGCCGGTCGCGATTGCCGAGCACGATCTCTGCGTTGGTGCCCACATCCACCACCAGCGAAACTTCGTCAAGCAGATGCGGCTCCTCGGCCAGCACCATGCCGGCAGCGTCGGCGCCCACGTGCCCGGCAATGCACGGCAACACGTAGACATTGGCGCCGGGATGGATCGCAATGCCGATGTCGCGAGCTTTGAGATCGAGCGCCGTATCGACAGCCAGCGCAAAGGGAGCACCGCCGAGTTCGCGGGGATCGAGCCCCAGGAACAGGTGATGCATGATCGGGTTGCCGACGATTGTGAGCTCGACGATGTCCGCCGCGTCCATGCCACCCTGGCGGCATACAGCGCCAATGAGGTCGTTCACGCCCTGGCGAACGGCCTGCGTCAATTCGCTGGCGCCTTCCGGGTGCATCAGCACGTAGGAAACCCGGCTCATCAGATCCTCGCCGAAGCGAATCTGCGGATTCATGATGCCGTCGGTCGCCAACACGTCGCCCGTCGTCAGATTCACGAGATGGGCGGCAATCGTCGTCGAACCGATATCGAGCGCGACGCCGTGGACAGCCGACTTGAAACCGGGCCAGACCGCGACAATGGTGGTTTGCCGGTGCACCGCCACGGTGACGCGCCATTCGCCATCCCGCAGCGCAGTCTGCAATCCGGGCAGAATAACGGGGTCGCAGGCCAGACCGTCGAGGTGCCATTCCCAGGCCAGGGCGTCGCAGAGACGCTGCAGGTCGCCGCTGGCTTCAAGTAGTTCGGCGGGCTGCACCTCGACGTGGTAAAGGCGGGTGGCCGGATCAAGCTTGATTTCACGATGCTCGGCATCCTTGCGCACCACCTGGCGATGCATCTGGCTCTCCGGAGGCACGTCGATCACCAGATCGCCCTGGACCACGGCCTGACAGCTCAGGCGCTGGTTGCCCGTCAGTTCCCGGCGGCGCTCGCTGTAGCGCGTCTCGACTTCGTTGATCGCCGAAAGATGCGTCGGGCGGGACACGATCGCGTGCTTGGCGAAGTGGCCGTCCATGCAGACGATGCGGCAGCGCCCGCACAGCCCGCGCCCGCCGCACACCGAGTCCACGTCCACGCCAATGCTGCGGGCGGCATCCAGCAGGCGCGTGCCGCGCGGGAAGGTGCCGCGGCGCCCGGAAGGCGTGAACACGATCCGGGCATCCTTCACAGTCATGCCGATTTCTCCAGCGGCGCGTCCACAGCCCTGGGGTAGCCATGATCGCGTGCGGCATTTTCCCAGTCCGGGGTCGGCTGCCATGGCTGCCGGCCGTCCAGCACGCCGGACCGCTCGACAATTTCCGCGACCCGGCGCTCCTGGCGGTAAGCCATGATGTGGATGCCGCTCACGCCCTCGATTTCCCGGATCCGGTGAATCATATCGATGCAGAGGTTCACCCCTTCCTGCTGCTGATTCACCGCTCCCTTCAAACGCCGAACGACCGCATCGGGAATATGTACGCCCGGAACATTGGTCCGAATCCACTCGGCCGAACGCGCTGAAGCCAGCGGCCCCACGCCGGCCAGGATGAAGACCTTCTCTTGGGTTCCGGCGTCGCGCACCGCCGCCATGAAGCGCTGGAACGCTTCGATATCGAAACAGTATTGGGTCTGCACGAACTGCGCGCCCGCCTCGGCCTTCTTGGCCAGCCGCAGCGGCCGGTAGTCCAGCGGCGGCGCGAAGGGGTTGGCGGCGGCGCCGAGGAACACGCGGGGCGGCTCGGTCAGCTTCCGCCCGCTCATGAACCGCGACTCGTCGCGCATGCGGCGGATCATGCTCAGCATCGACAGGCTGTCCAGGTCGAATACGGGCTTGGCCTCGCGGTGATCGCCCACGTCCACGCCATCGCCGGTCAGGCACAGAATGCTGGCCACGCCCATGGCCGCCGCGCCTAGCACATCGCCCTGGATGGCGATCCGGTTGCGATCCCGGGCCGACACCTGCATCACCATGGCATAGCCGCGCCGGCACAGCAGCGAACACATGCCGACGCTGGACATGTGGCAGTTGGCGCCCGAGCCGTCGGTGGCGTTCATCGCATCCACGTAGCCATCGAACAGCGCCGCACGCTCGTAGACTTCGGCCGGATTGGCCGAATCGGGCGGCGCGATCTCCGCCGTCACCGCGAACGCCCCGGCCCGCAGTACGCGCTCAAGCCGGCCGAACGAGGAATGCCCGGGCAGGATCGGCAGCCGGGTGCCGGGCACCAGCGGTTCGTCATCAAACTGCATGGCTGGAGTCCTCGACGCTGGAGTCCTCGACCTTGATGCGCACCTCGCGCAGCCACGCCGAGTGGCCGATCAACTGGTGGTCCACGGGAGGCTGCACCGTCTGAAGCGGGATTTCCTGTTCGCGCAACCGCTGGTTGCCTTCCCAGGCGAGCACCCAGACGCAAGGCATTTCGGGCTCGACCTCGCAGTTCCCGTTGGCGCGGACGCCGCCGCAGGGACCGTTGCGCATCTTCTTCGGGCAGTTCATCGGGCACGACAGGCCGGTAAAGCCGACGATGCACTGGCCGCAATTCTGTGAGTCCAGCAGAAAGCCCTTGGTGATCGACTCGATCTTCATGAACGGCTTGTCGAGCCGCGCGTAGCCAATGCGCCGCAACAGCGGGTGGCACACGACCAGGAACCGCTCGATGCCGGCGTAGAGTTTCTTGAGGGCGCGCGCGTTGCGCACCGACCAGCGCCGCATTCGGTACTTGCGGGTCCGCTCTGTAGAGGAAACGGCGCCCATTGTTCGCATGGTGCCAGCAGACCCTACTGCTCGCTGGCGCCTTCAGCGGCAGCGCTGCACGATGAACCGCGTGGGAGTGTCACGCCGCGGGGGAGTGTCGAACCGGAAGGAAGAGTCACGCCAGAGGACCACGGCTTTCCTGGCCGCTTATCTCAACCCTGAAGCGCGCCGCCAGACTGGTTTCAAGTTCTCCGTAACCGCAATGCACGTGCTCAAATTCGAGTTCGAGGCGTGAAGCGGCGCGGGCGGCGGCGTCCAGCAGGCGCGGCTCTTCCGTTTGCGAAAGATAGACGAGCTTGCGGTAATGGCCGAAATAGGCGTCGCGCAGCTCCGGATGCCGGTCCAGGCCCAGCGGCTTGATCACGAAGCGGTCGAAGTGGCGCGCCAGGAAGTCGGTCAGGTAGAAGGTGCCGGGCTCCGCCTCGGCAAGCTCGGCGAAGCGCTGGCGGCCGGCAAAGAATTCGTAGCAATGCGCGCCCTCCAGGCGCTCGGCGTCTTCCTCGGCAAGCACTCGATCGATGCCGCCGGTCGTGCCGCAGTCGGCGTAGGCGACGAAGATCCTGGCGTATGCCGAGCGATGCTCGCGGATCGTCCGGCGCAGGCGTTCGGGAATTTCCGATGGGCGGTTGTGGAGTTCAGCGGGAAGGCACCTCAGGTGCAAGTGGCTCCAGCCCCAGCGCCGCCTGAGCGCGTCGACCTCGCGCGCCAGCGCGCCGCAAGCGATGACCAGGATGGGCTCAGGCACGGCCGGCCGCTCTCCCACGCCATCCCCGTCCGGCGGCTCCGGCGTTCGCCGACTCCGATGCTCGCCGACTCCGATGCTCGCCGAATCTGGCGTTCGCCGACGCTGATTTTCGCCCAACATCAGTAATCCCTATCCTCGAATTCGGACTTGCGCCGGCGGATGAACTCTAGCAGCGCCTCGTCTATGGCCGGATCCAGCGGCGGCGCCTCGTACTCCTTGAGCATCCGCTTCCAGATCGCGTTGGCGCGCTGCGCTGCGTCGAGCGAGCCGTCCTGCTGCCATTGCTCGAAACTGTTGTTGCTGGCGACGGCGGAGCGGTAAAACGCGGTCTTGAAGTTGGCCTGGGTATGTGCAGCGCCAAGAAAATGCGAGCCGGGCCCGACCTCGCGCAGCGCATCCATGGCCTGACCATTCTCCGACATGTCCACCCCCTGCAGCAGCACCGCAATCATATTCGCCTGGTCGGCGTCGAGAATGAACTTTTCGTAGCCCATCGTCAGGCCGCCCTCCAGCCAGCCGGCGGCGTGAAGCATGAAGTTCACGCCAGCCAGCGCGGCCGTCTGCAGCGTGTTGGCCGACTCGTACGCCGCCTGGGCGTCGGGAACCTTCGACGCGCACAATCCACCCCCGCTGCGGAAGGGCACGCCCAGGCGGCGCGCCAACTGCCCCGCCCCGTACAGGACCAGGCTGGGTTCGGGAACGCCGAAGGTCGGCGCTCCCGACTGCATGGAAACCGCCGATGCAAACGAACCGAACACCACCGGGGCGCCGGGGCGCACGAGTTGAATGTAGGCCATGCCGGCAAGCGCCTCAGCCAGGATCTGGGTCAGTGTGCCGGCCACGGTCACCGGCGACATCGCTCCCGCGAGCAAAAACGGTGAAATGATTGTGGCCTGGTTGTTCTCGGCGTAAACCGTGGCTGCCCCGAGCATGGTGGCGTCAAAGCACAGGGGCGAATTGGCATTGATCAGGCTGGTCAGCACGGTGTTGTTGGCCACAAAATCTTCGCCGAACAGGATTTTCACCATGGCCACCGTGTCTTCGGCGCGCTCGGGGTGGGTGACCGAGCCCATGAACGGCTTGTCGCTGTAGCGGATATGGCTGTAAACCATGTCGAAGTGACGCTTGTTGACGGGAATATCGACCGGCTCGCAGATCGTGCCGCCAGAATGGTGCAGCCCGGGGCTCATGCAGGCGAGCTTCACGAAGTTGCGAAAGTCCTCGATGCTCGCATAGCGTCGCCCCTGTTCCAGATCGCGCACGAACGGGGACCCGTAGGCAGGCACCAGCACGGTGCGAGTGCCACCGATTATCGTGGAGCGCTTCGGGTTTCGGGCATGCTGCCTGTACTCGCGCGGCGCCGTGGCCTGAACCAGCGACCGGCACATTCCACGCGGGAAGCGCACGCGCTCGCCCTGCACGTCGGCGCCGGCTTCCTTGAAGAGCTTGTGCGCCTGCGGAAATTCACGGAAATCAATGCCGATTTCCTCCAGCACCGTATCGGCGTTGTGCTCGATCAATTCCAGCGCTTCGTCATCAAGCGCCTCGAGACAGGGAATCTTTCGGTCGATCCAGGCCGGCAGTTCGTCCCCGGTCGGGTGCTGGCGTGCGGCGAGCTTGGCGGCGCGGCCGGCGCGGCGCCCTCGGGCAGCGTTTCGCCTATCTTGCGAAAGACCGCTCATGCACGGGCTTCGGTAAATTGGCTGTGCGTTCGCCGGTGCCCTTTGGCGTTGATCCCTGCGTTCCTCGTCCCCCCGCCTTTCGGGAGTGTTGGAGGCAGGATGCCGGAACCAAGCTCCATGGATGGATTCATGCGTCTCCCGAAAGGCGGGGGGCGAGGAACGCAGGGATCAACGCCAAAGGGCACAAACTCGCGCAATGGGGCAAAAGCCTGCGCGATCATCGCGGGGCCGGGGCAAACATGCGGGCTGACCATGAGCGGATACCGACAGGTTGAGATGGAGCGGCTGTAAAGCTGGCAGCATAGCAGTTTTTGTGGCCGGTACGCGCCTGCAATCCGTGGCGGCAGCCTTGTCCCGTGAACCGCCAATCTCATAACATTCCGCGGCTGGCGCATGTTGGCCAGCATCGGCTCTGGTTTGCGGTGGCAGCGGGGCTTGAGCCGAACGATCGAGGCGAGTAAACGGGAGTGGGGGTATGAGTGGGAGGAACAATGTGCAAAGCGACATCGAGATAGCGCGCGCGGCGCGCATGCTTCCGATCAGCGAGATCGGGGCGAAGATCGGCATTCCGCGCGCGCGGCTGTTCCCCTACGGCCACGACAAGGCCAAGGTCGACCTCGATTTCCTTGCCCCGCTCGCCGACCGCCCGGACGGCAAGCTCATTCTCGTGACCGGGATCACCCCTACTCCGGCCGGAGAGGGCAAGACCACGACCGCGGTGGGGCTTGGCGACGGCCTGAACCGCATCGGCAAGCGGGCCGCGATCTGCCTGAGGGAACCCAGCCTTGGCCCGTGCTTCGGAATGAAGGGCGGCGCGGCGGGGGGCGGTTACGCCCAGGTCGTGCCGATGGAGAGCATCAACCTCCATTTCACCGGCGACTTCCACGCCATTGGTGCCGCCCACAACCTGCTTTCCGCGATGGTGGACAACCATGTCCACTGGGGGAACGAACTCGGGATCGACACGCGGCGCGACACCTGGGGGCGCGTGTTGGACATGAACGACCGCGCGCTTCGCAGCGTATCGATCGCGCTCGGAGGAGTCGGGAACGGCTACCCGCGCGAGTCCGGTTTCGACATCACGGTTGCGTCCGAGGTGATGGCGATCTTCTGTCTGTCGGAAGGCCTCGCGGACCTGGAGCGCCGACTCGGCAACATCGTGGTGGGGCAGACCCGCGAGCGCGAGCCTCGCTATGCGCGCGAGCTCAATGCGGATGGCGCCATGACCGTGCTCCTGAAGGACGCGCTCATGCCGAATCTTGTCCAGACTCTGGAGAACAACCCGGCGTTCATCCATGGGGGGCCGTTCGCCAACATCGCGCACGGCTGCAACTCGGCAATGGCAACCCGCCTGGGGCTCAAGCTCGCCGGCTACACGGTAACCGAAGCCGGGTTCGGGGCGGATCTCGGCGCGGAGAAGTTCTTCGACATCAAGTGCCGGAAAGCGGGCCTGAAGCCGGATGCGGTGGTGGTGGTCGTGACCATCCGCGCCCTCAAGATGCACGGCGGCGTCGCAATCGGCGATCTTGGTTCCGAAAACGTGAGCGCGGTTCGCGCCGGGCTCGTGAACCTGAGCCGCCACCTCGACAACATCGCCCGCTTCGGCGTGCCCGCGGTCGTCGGAATCAACCGCTTCACCGCGGACACCGACGCCGAACTCGCCGCGGTTCGCAACTACTGCGAGAGCCGGGGCGCAGCGGCTATCGAGTGCAGCCACTGGGCGAAAGGCAGCGCCGGCGCCGAGGAGCTCGCGCGAAAGGTAGTGGAGGTGGCGGACAGCGGCGAGGCCGACTTCCGCCCCCTTTATCCGGATGACATGGGGCTTTGGGAGAAGATCGAGACCATAGCCCGGAACATCTACGGCGCGGCGGAAGTATCCGCGCCCCCCAACGTTCTCGCCGAGATCGCCAAATTCGAGGCCGATGGCTTCGGCCACTACCCGGTGTGCATGGCGAAGACCCAGTACAGCTTCTCGACGGACCCCAACGCGAAGGGCGCGCCCTCCGGCCACTCGATCCATGTCCGCGAGGTGCGCCTTTCCACTGGCGCCGAGTTCCTCGTAGCCATCTGCGGCAACATGATGACCATGCCCGGCCTCCCTCGAGTTCCCGCTGCCAACAGTATCCGTCTCAATCAGGCCGGCGAAATCGAAGGACTCTTCTGACTGCGCGCAGCGCGCCGTTCACTTCATTGTGGGCATAGCGAATTCGGCGTTGGCCGACGGATTCGACGGCCAGCGGGCGGTGACCGATTTCATACGCGTGTAGAACCGCACTCCGTCCGGACCGTGCATGTGCAACGGGCCGAACAGCGATCGTTTCCAGCCGCCGAAGCTGTGAAAAGCCATCGGCACCGGGATCGGCACATTGACTCCAACCATTCCCACCTGGATCTCTTCGCAGAAACGGCGCGCGCTGTCCCCGTCCCGCGTGAAGATCGCGGTGCCGTTGCCGTATTCATGCTCGTTGATCAGGTGGACCGCTTCATCGCGGGTGTCCACGCGCACCACGCTGAGCACCGGGCCGAAGATTTCCTCGTCGTAGATGCGCATGCCGCGCTCGACATGATCGAACAGCGTGGGGCCCACAAAGAAACCGTGGTTCTCCGCGGAGTACTTGAACTCGCGGCCATCCCGGCGCAGCGTGGCGCCCTCCTCTACCCCGCTGTCGATGTAGGCGCGGACCCTAGACGCATGCTCCGCGGAAATCAGTGGTCCCATCTGGGCTTCGTTCTCCAGGCCGTAGCCCGGGCCTACGCGCAGCGAGTCGATCTCCTGCTCCAGCCGCCCTACGAGCTGGTCGGCAACGTCATCCCCAACGCACACCGCCACGGAAATCGCCATGCAGCGTTCGCCGGCCGAACCATAAGCGGCGCCCATCAGCGAATGCGCGACCTGATCGGGATCCGCGTCGGGCATCACCAGCATGTGATTCTTTGCGCCACCCAGTGCCTGCACGCGCTTCTCGGATGCGCCCGCCGTTTCGTACACGTACTTCGCGACCGGTGTCGAGCCCACGAAGCTGACGGCCTGCACGCGATCATCCGTCAGCAGCGCGTCAACAGCCGTCTTGTCGCCATTGATGATATTGAAGACTCCATTCGGAAGCCCGGCTTCGGTGAGAAGCTCCGCCAGCCGCAGCGTCACCGACGGGTCTTTCTCCGAAGGTTTCATCACGAAGGCGTTGCCGCAGGCGATGGCTACCGGAAACATCCACATCGGCACCATCGCCGGAAAATTGAACGGACTGATCCCGGCGCAAACGCCAAGCGGCTGCATGAGGCTGTAGCCGTCCACGCCGCGACCCACGTTGAGGCTGTGCTCCCCCTTGAGCAGATGCGGGATCCCGGTCGCGAACTCCACAACCTCGAGTCCGCGCGCCAGTTCATTGCGCGCGTCGGAGAGCACCTTGCCATGCTGCAGCGTAATGAGTTCGGCCAGTTCCTCGCGATGTCTTTCGACGAGCGCCTTGAAGGCGAACATCACTCGCGCCCGGTTCAATGGCGTAACCGCCTTCCAGGAATCAAAGGCCTTTTGCGCCGCTGCAATGGCGGCGCGCGTCTCCTCGCCGCTGGAAAGCGCGACGTTGCAGCGGTGCTTGCCGGTCGCCGGGTTGTAGACGGGCGCGACCCGCCCGGAAGCGCTCGCGGCCCGCTGGCCGTCAATGTAGTTTCCAACCGTTTTCATGATCCTGCGCCTGGTATTTGCCTCCGGTATGTGCCCCAGTATGTGCCTCCGGCATGTGCCCCTGGTATCCCTGTTGCCCTTTCGCCTTCCCGCTCTGCTCACTCTCTGCCCTCTGCTCGCTCTCTGCGTTCTGTTCGCTGCCTGCGCTCTCCGCGCTCCCCTCTCGCTCTCGCAGTCCGGCTCGGCAATACCCGCTTCAGCGGCGGATACGCTTGTTCCCGGGATCGTGCATCGGAATTGCGGAAACCTCCGCCGGCACTCGTTCGCCAGCCACTTCGACGCAAAAACCTCCCTCGGCGGGATCCGGCGCCTTGGCGGCATCGACGTAGCCCAGCCCGATGGCGCCGCCGAGCGTGTGGCCGTAGGCCCCCGAGGTGATATGGCCGACCAGGGCGTCATCGCGCCAGATGGGCTCGTTGTGGTAGAGCAGCGGGCCGGGGTCCAGCAGCCGGAACTGCAGCAATCGCCTCGCCGATCCGGCGGCCTTTTCCTTCAGCAGCGCCTCGCGCCCGATGAATCCGCCGGGCTTGTCGAATTTCACGGTAAAGCCCAGGCCCGCCTCCAGTGGACTGTCCTCGTCGGTGATGTCGTGGCCCCAGTGACGATAGGCTTTTTCGATACGTAAGGAATCCAGCGCGTGGTAGCCGGCGTGGGTCAGGCCGAACGGTTCGCCAGCCGCCACGATGACGTCATAAACGCCCGCCACGAACTCCGTGGGAATGTAGAGTTCCCAGCCCAGTTCGCCGACGTAGGTGATCCGGGAGGCTCTCACCAGGGCGTAGCCGAGCTCTATTTCCCGGCTGTGGGCGAACGGGAAGGCCTGGTGGGACAGGTCGTCCGGAGTCAGGGATTGCACCAGTTCCCGGGCGTTCGGGCCCATGATCGAAATCACTCCCAACGCCGAGGTGACATTGGTCAGCACACAGTGGGCGTCAGCGGGAATGTGCCGTTGCAGCCAGTTGAAATCCCGCACCTCGGTAGCCGCGGCAGTAACGATCAGGAAGCAGTCTTCAGACAGCCGGGTTACGGTGAGGTCCGCTTCGATGCCGCCTCGGTCATTCAGCCACTGGGTATAGACGATGCGGTTCAGGGACACATCCACCTGGTTGGCGCAGATGGGGTTGAGCACGCGGGCGGCGTCGCGGCCTTCAAGCCGGAACTTGGCGAAGGAGGATTGGTCGAACAGCCCCACCTGCTCGCGCACGGCCTTGTGCTCCGCTGCGGAATGCTCGAACCAGTTCTGGCGGCCGTAGCTGTACTCATAGCGGGCCGTGCTCGGATCGGGCGCGTACCAGTTGGGGCGCTCCCATCCCGCTAGCTCGCCGTGACAGGCGCCGATGGCTTTCAGGCGATCGTGGAGCGGAGATTTTCGAACGCCGCGGGCGGTTTCGTACTGACGATAAGGGTAATGCGTGGCGTACAACAGGCCGAGGCTTTCGGATACGCGCTCGCGCAGGTACTTGCGATTGCGCTGAAAGGGCTGGTTACGGCGAACATCCACTTCCCAAAGATCCTTCGGCGGGTAGCCGAAGCGAATCCACTCGGAGATCACCCGGCCGATGCCGCCGGCGGATTGCAGGCCGATGGAATTCAGGCCCGCAGCCACGAAGCAGTTGTCCAGTTCGGGCGCCTGGCCGATGTGGTAGCGCACGTCCGGCGTAAAACTCTCCGGGCCGCAGAAGAAGGTTTCCAGCCCGGCGGATTCCAGCGCCGGCATGCGCACCATGGCCTGCTCGAAAATCGGCTCGAAATGTTCCAGGCTGCCGGCGATTTCGTCAAAGCAGAAGTCCTCGGGAATGCCGTCCGCGGCCCAGGGCCGGGCTTCCGGCTCGAAGGCGCCGAGGAGCAACTTGCCGGCGTCGTACTTGTAGTAGGCGCAGGCGTCGTAGTCGCGCACTACCGGGAAGCTGGAATCGAGCCCTGCGACCGACTCGAACAGCGCGTAGTAGTGCTCGCAGGCATGCAGCGGCACGTTCACCCCCACCGACGCCGCCAGTTCGCGGGTCCACATGCCGGCGCACAGCACCACAAAGTCGGCAGCGATATCGCCTTGATCGGTGGTTACGCCGGCCGCGCCTGCCGGCCCGGTGCGGATGGCGGTGACGGGAACGTTCTGAAAGATGCGCGCGCCGGCCGCCCGGGCGCCCTTGGCCAGCGCGTTGGTGATGTCCACGGCGTTGGCGTAGCCGTCCGAGGGGATATGGATGCCGCCGAGCAAGTCTTCGGTATGCAGCAGCGGCAGCCGGTCCTTGATCGCGGCGGGCGTGACCACCTCCACGTCCAATCCGAATACCCTGGCCATTGACGCGCTGCGCCGCAACTCCTCGAACCGTTCCTCGTTGGTGGCCAGCGAGTAGGAACCGCAGCGCCGGTAGCCGGTAGCCTGCCCGGTTTCGGCCTCCAGGCGAAGGTAAAGCTCGCTGGTATAGCGTGCCAACTCGGTCATGTTGATAGACGTGCGCAGTTGGCCCACAAGACCCGCCGCGTGCCAGGTCGTTCCCGAGGTGAGTTGCCTGCGTTCCAGCAGCACCACGTCGGCCATTCCGTCCCGCGCCAGGTGATAGGCCACCGAGCAGCCGATCACGCCGCCGCCGATCACGATCACGCTGGCGCGGCGCGGAAGCTCCACGGCAGGTTCAGGCGGGCTCGTCATCATTGGGGCCTGTTGGCACGATGGGACGCTGCTCTGGTCAGGCGCGCAACCGGCGGTTGGCCGGATCGTACGCCGGATCCTCCAGAATCGAAACCCGCCTCCGTTGACCCAGGATGTCAACCGTCAACTCGGTATCCGGGCTTGCCAGCGCCGGCGGCACATAGCCGAAGCCGAGGCTCTGCTGAACGAAGTGACCATAAGCGCCGGTAGTGGTTACGCCCACGCACCGCTCGCCAGCAAAGATCGGTTCGCCGCCCTGCACATCCGCATCGCCGGCATCCAGGGCGAAGTAGATCAACTGCAGCGTGCGGTCCCGCTGCTTGAGGGTCGCCTCCCGGCCGATGAAATCCCCCTTGTCGAACTTGATGAATCGCTCCATGGCCGCATCGATGAGGGTCACTTCATTGGTCAGTTCCGCGCCCCAACTGCGGTAGGCTTTTTCCAGCCTCAGGCTGTTGACCGCGTAGAGGCCGAAGTTGCCGATGCCAAAGTCCGCACCGGCCTCCATCAGCGCGTCGTAGAGCGGCTCCAGGTATTCCATCGCCGGGTGCAGCTCCCACCCCAATTCGCCTACATAGTTCACGCGCAAAGCCCGCGCCGGCATCCCGGCGATGTCGATTTCCCGGCCGCTGAGCCAGGGGAAGGCGCTGCTCTCCAGGGATGTGTCCGTGAGCCGCGCCAGCACGGCCCGTGCCTGGGGTCCTGCCAGCACCAGCACGCCGCGCCGGTCGGTCACATTGGCAATTTGCACCTGCTCTGCCGGGCGCCGGCCCTGCTGCAGGTGGTCGAGGTCGCGCAGTTCTGCGCCGGCGGCGGAAAGCACGTAGAAGGTTTCCTCGTCCAGGCGCGTGACCGTCGCTTCCGCGGCAATGCGTCCCCCCTCCGACAGCAGATGGGTGAGTGCGATGCGGCCGCGTTTCGGCAAACGGTTGGCGCACAGCCGGTCCAGCATCGTCTCCGCATCGGGCCCGGCCACGTCGTACTTGGCGAATCCGGAGAGATCCAGGAGGCCGACCCGCTCGCGCACGGTCAGGCACTCTTCGCGCACCAACTCGAACACGTTGTTATGACGAAAGCTGTATTGCTCTTCCCGGCCATCGGGCGAGAACCACTTGGGCCGCTCCCAGCCGAAGGTGTCGGTATGCACGCAGCCCTGGGCCTTGAGCTTGTCGTGCAACGGGCTGGTACGGCATCGGCGGGCCGCGGGCAACTCTTCTCCCGGAGGCGGCGTGACGTAGGTCCTGGCGTAGTCCTGGCGTCCCCTGGCGCCCATGTAGTCCGCGTCGGCGAACACCCCGAAGCGACGCGGGTCGAACCCGGTCATGTTGATTTCGGAGTCGCCATGCAACATCCACTGAGCCAGGTACTTGCCGCAGCCGGCGCCCTGGGCGATGCCGAAGGACGAGCCGCAGCAGAGCCAGAAATTGCGCAGTCCGGCCACCGGGCCAAGCAGCGGCAGGCCGTCGGGGCTGTGGGAGATGGCGCCGTTGACGATTCGCTTTACGCCCGCGGGTTCGAAAATCGGCATGCGCTCCAGGGCCCGCTCCAGCCAGGGCATCAGGCGCTCGAGCTCGTCCTCGAACAGCTCGCTGTCGGACTCCCAGGGCGGCAGCCCGCTCGGCTGCCAGGCTTCGCTGAGCCCTTCGGACTCGTAGATGCCGATCAGACCGGACTCCTGCTCCTGGCGCAGATAGACGGAAGCATAAGGGTCGCGAGTGACCGGGAGTTCCTCGCTTCTGCCGGACAGCTCCGGCACCGGGCCCGTCACAAGATAATGGTGCTGAACGTTGAAGATCGGAACGTCCGCGCCCACCATCCCCGCCACTTGCCGGGCGAAGCAGCCGGCGGCATTGACCACGGTCTCGGCGATGACCGGCCCCTCAAGCGTCATCACTTTCCATTCGCCGCTCGGCAGGGACTCGATGCCGGTCACCCGATTGTGCCGGACAATTCTGGCGCCCAGCTTGCGCGCGCCCCGGGCCATCGCCTGACAGAGCCCGAACGGGTCGGCATGGCCGTCGTTGCGGGTCCAGGCGCCAGCCAGCACGCCTTCGGTGGAGACAAAGGGATTCAGCTGGCCGATCTTCGCAACGTCCACGATCTCCATGTGGTAACCGACGTTGGCGGCAATTCCGCGAAGGTAGTGGAACCAGTCCAGATCCTGCTCGGTTAGGGCGAAGCGGACGCTGCCGCAATCGTGCCAGGTGACCGACTGCCCGGTCAGTCGCTCCAGTTTCCTGTGCAGGGAAATGCTGTAGTCGTGGATCTTGGCGAGGTTGTAGTTGCCTACCAGATTGGGGCACTGGCCGGCCGCGTGCCAGGTGGAGCCCGAAGTCAACTCGCCCTTTTCAATCAGCATGACATCGTCACACCCCTCGGCCGCCAGGTGGTACAGCAAGCCGACGCCCATGATGCCGCCGCCAACGATGACGATTCGAGCCTGCTTCTCCATGACGTTCTCCGTGCCTGAGAGAATTTTCATGGAAATCGGGGCCAACTTGCAATAAAGGATTTGCAAGAAAGTTCTCGCGCTGGACTTGCTCACGCCGGATGGAATGCCTGCGCAAAAACACAGGCCAGCCGAACCCGCGCATTCCCGGATGCCGGGAACCGCATTTTTTTGTGCTTTTTTCATTGCGAATTTCGGTTCTTGACTGCTAATATGCGGCTGCAGGCTGCCGGGGCAGCCGCGAGATGGTGCAGCCGGGCGGAGGTGGGGATGAACCACAACGTGGACGGCAAGGACAAGAGTTCGGAGCCGCCGGACGATCTTGTTCTCTCTCAACTCAGCGACTCTGAACTGGTCGAGCAGATGCATGACGACCTGTACGACGGTCTCAGGGATGAAATCATTGAAGGTACGGAGATTTTGCTCGAGCGGGGCTGGCCGGCGGAAAAGGTGCTGAGCGACGCCCTGGTGGGGGGCATGCAGATCGTCGGTATCGACTTTCGCGATGGCATCCTGTTCGTGCCGGAAGTGCTGCTGGCGGCCAACGCCATGAAAGGCAGCATGGCCGTTCTGCGGCCGTTGCTGGCGGAAACGGGCGCCAAGCCGGTCGGCAAGATGGTGATCGGCACGGTCAAGGGCGACATCCACGACATCGGCAAGAATCTCGTGGGAATGATGATGGAAGGCGCCGGGTACGAGGTGATCGACATCGGCATCAACAACAGCGTCGAAAGCTACATGGAAGCGCTGCGCGAACACCGCCCGGACATTCTCGGCATGTCCGCCCTGCTGACCACCACCATGCCGTATATGAAGGTGGTTATCGACGAGCTGGTGGCCCAGTCCATCCGCGAAGACTACATCGTGCTGGTTGGCGGCGCGCCCCTGAACGAGGAATTCGGCAAGGCGGTGGGTGCGGACGCCTATTGCCGCGATGCCGCCACCGCGGTGGAAACCGCCGCCCAACTGATGCAGGCGAGGCACAAGGGCCAATGACACGGGAAGTTCCGTGCAGGACCTGGGCCCGGCGATAGGGAGCGGGCTGAGGTCATGGACGCGATCCTGGTGAAATGGCGGGATATTCCTGCGCAAGTGATCGTCCGCAGGGGCAGAAAGCGCGCCAGGGCACGGTTGAGCGGGCGCTTTCAGAACGCCATTGATCGCGCTGCCATGCGGGCGAAGAAGCGTAGCGCCGACGCCTACATGAATGAATGGTCGCGGGATCCGATCAAGCCGGGCGACGATAATGCAGCCGCTGATTTGCCCGCTGATTTGCAGGAATTCGCCGACCAGCTTGCCGCCGGGATTGAATCGCGCTATTCGAACGAACGCCTGCTGGTGCTCATTCGCAATCACGGTGTAGCGCCGGATTGCAGGAAGGAGAACTGAAGGAATGGACTGGATGGATCAATCGGCGGCCGAGGCATGACAGACACGGTAATCTCATCCCACAGTCGAGAAGTGGTGATCGGTTTCGACCGGCCCTTTGTGATCATAGGCGAGCGCATCAACCCCACCGGACGCAAGATTCTCGCCGAGGAAATGAAGGTGGGAAACTACGACCGCGTGGCTGCGGACGCCATCGCCCAGGTTGAGGCCGGCGCCCACATGCTGGACGTGAACGCCGGAATCCCGCTGGCCGACGAGCCGGCCATTCTCGCCGAGGCCGTCAAGCTGGTGCAGTCGGTAACCGACGTGCCCCTGTCCATCGATTCCTCCATCGTCGCTGCGCTGGAATCCGGCCTGGCCGTTTATCGCGGCAAGGCGCTGGTCAACTCGGTTACAGGCGAAGAGGAGCGGCTGGAAACGGTACTGCCGCTGGTGGCCCGGCACGGCGCCGCAGTGGTGGCTATTTCCAACGATGAAAGCGGCATTTCCGAGGATCCGGACGTGCGCTTCGAGGTGGCCAGGAAAATTGTCCACAGAGCGCAGGACCACGGCATTTCCTCGAGCGACATTGTGGTGGACCCGCTGGTCATGCCCATCGGCGCAATCAATTCCGCCGGGCGGCAGGTCATGCACCTGGTGCGCCGATTGCGCAGCGAACTGAAGGTCAATACCACCTGCGGGGCTTCCAATGTGAGCTTCGGTCTGCCCAACCGAAACGGCATCAACAGCGCCTTTCTCACCATGGTGATCGGCGCGGGCATGACGTCCGCGATCACCAACCCGCTGCATGCGGAGGTAATGCAGGCGGTCCTTGGCGCCGATGTCATGATGGGCAAGGATCCCGATTGCGGGCGCTGGATTGCCAAGTACCGCGAACCGGGCGCGCCTGCCGGGGCCCGCGGAGCCCGAGGAAGCCGGCGGGGCCGTCGACGCCGCGGTTGACCGTATGGAAAAGAGCTATGTCTAGAAGATCAGGTGGCAGAAGGGCCAGAAGGGCCGAGCGCGCCGCGCCCCTTGCCGAAGCGATAAAACCGGTTTGGCCCGGGCATTCCGGGGGGCAATACCGGCCCTTGTCCGCGTACGGCGTTGCGGCCATCGCCGACAACGCCTTCAGGATTCTCGAACAGGCGGGCTTCGCCGACGCCACGCCTCACTGCATCGAGGCCTGCACGGCGGCCGGCGCACTGCTCGGCGACGACGGGCGATTGCGGATGCCGAGGAGCTTGGTGGAGCGGACCCTCACGCTAGCTCGGCGGAATCTGGTGCTGCACGGACAGGACCCCCGCCGGGATCTGGATCTGAGCGGCGCCAGAGTGCACTTCGCCACCGCTGGCGCGGCGGTCATGGTGGCCGACACGGAAAACAATCTCTACCGGGATTCCATGGCGCAGGATCTGCACGACATGGCGCGCATCGTAGACACCTGCGAGCACATTCACATGTTCCAGCGCACCTGCGTGCCTAGGGACATTCGCGACAACTACGAGATGGACATCAACACCCTCTACTGCGCGGTGACGGGCACCAGCAAACACGTCGGTTCGAGCTGGACGCTGCCCGGGCACGTGGAAAAGAGTCTTGAGATGCTGCATCTGATCGCCGGCGGGGAGGCGGAGTGGCGGGCGCGTCCCTTCGTCAGCCAGTCCAACTGTTTTGTGGTGCCACCGATGAAGTTCGCCACCGACGCCCTGGAGTGCCTGCGGATTGCCGTAGAGGGCGGCATGCCGGTGCTGCTGTTGTCCGCAGGCCAGGCGGGCGCCACAACCCCCGCCTATCTGGCCGGGGCGGTTTCCCAAGCCTGGGCGGAATGTCTCGGAGGGCTGGTCTACGTCAACGCGATCCGCCCCGGCGCGCCGGCAATTCTCGGCGCCTGGCCTTTCGTTTCGGATCTGCGCACCGGGGCGATGAGCGGCGGCTCTCCTGAACAGGGCCTGCTGTCCGCCGCATGCGCCCAGCTCGGCATCCATTTCGATCTTCCCTTCGGCACCGCCTGCGGCATGACCGACGCCAAGCTTCCCGACTTTCAGGCTGGTGCCGAACGCGCTGCAACAGTGCTGGCGGCGGCCTTGTCCGGGGCCAACATCGTGTATGAATCCGCCGGCATGTACGCCAGCTTGCTCGGCACCTGCCCGGAGAGCCTGTTGCTGGACAATGACGTCCTGGGCGCGGTGGGGCGCATGACCCGGGGGATCGAAGTCACCCCCGATACGCTGAGCTTTGACGATATCCAGCAGGTGTGCGCTGGCGGCGAAGGGCATTATCTGGGCTCGCTGAACACCTTGCAGGTCATGCAGAGCGAGTATATTTATCCGGACTTCAGCGACCGGAACAGCCCGACCGTCTGGGAAGAGCAAGGCAAGCCGGAGCCGCTGAATCGCGCCGTGGAAAAGAAGCGGGAAATCCTTGCCCAGTACTCGCCGCGCCACGTCAGCGACGAAATCGACGCGCGCGTACGGTCCGAGTTTCCGATCCTTCTCTCCCCCGCGGCGATGGGTCGGTAGTACGTGCTGTTACCATAGGGTAGTTATTTGAATGCAGACATCCGGGGAGTTGGGGAGTATGGGGATGCATTTGCGGCTGAGGCACACGGTGCTGACGTTTCTGGTTGCGGCGGCGCTGGCGGGCGCTCCGGTGGCGGCTCAAGAGCCGGGCGCCGAGCGTGCGCTGGACGAGATTGTGGTGACGGCGAGGCGCGTTCAGGAGTCGCTTCAGGACGTTCCGCTGGCGGTCACGGCTTTGCGTTCGCGCGAGATTGACGAGTTGGGGGTCAGCAACTTCCAGGATTACTCGCTGCAATTGCCGAGCGTGACGGCCGGCGGCAGCGGTCCGGGCCAGAACACCATCTACATTCGGGGCGTGGCCTCGACGACGCCGAACCTGACGGTGGCGGGCGTGGCGGGCCTTGCGCCGAACGTGGCGTTTTACCTGGACGAGCAGCCGCTGACGCATCCGGGCCGCAATCTGGACGTGTATGCGGCGGATTTGGCGCGCATCGAGGTGCTTTCGGGTCCGCAGGGGACGCTGTATGGGGCCAGTTCGCAGGCCGGCAATGTTCGGCTGATCACCAACAAGCCGGATTTGGAGGGGTTTTACGGCTCGGCCAAGCTGGGCGCGAGCACGATCAGCGACGGCGAGGCGGGTTCCAGCCTCGAGGTAGTGTTGAACGTTCCCTTGAGCGAGCGCTTCGGCGTTCGCGGCGTGGTGTATCGGGACAACCAGGGCGGCTGGATTGACAACGTGGCGGCGACGCGGACAGCGGAGCAGAGCGCGCGGTTCCGTCCGGCGGGCACGGTGCGCAAGAACGGCGTTCCGGTGGCTTCGTACCGCGGCGGCTTCCAGGCGGGCGTGGACCTGTCCAACATCACCTTCGCCGAGGCGGACAACAGCCGCATCGCCGGTGACGACATCAACGGCGTAACCTACACGGGCGGTCGGATTTCGGCGCAGTGGGACATCAACGACAACTGGGACCTGCTGGTTGCGCACACCACGCAGGACACCGACGCGGACGGCGTGTTCTTCGCCGACCCCGATGTGGGCGATCTGGAGATTTCGCGTTTCGTGGACGAGAACATCGACGACAGCATCGACAACACGGCCTGGACGCTCACCGGCCGGCTGAACGCGCTGGAAGTGATCTACACCGGCGCCTTCACGGACCGGCAGTCCGACCAGATCGTGGACTACTCGGACTATCTGTTCGTGGGCCAGTATCTGCCCTATTACATCTGCGACTACTACGCGACCTACACGGCATTCAACAACCCTCCGGGGGTTCCCCGCGTTGGGACGACCTGCCATGAGCCGTCGCTGTTCGTGGACAGCCTGAACCAGCTGGAGGTTCAGACGCACGAGCTTCGCTTCACCACGGACCCGGCGAACCGCTGGCGGCTTCAGGGCGGGGTGTTCACGAGCGATCTGGAGCTGATCGAAGTCAACGACTTCACCTATCCGGGCTCGGTCAAGGCGATTTCGTGGAACGGTCATCCGGGCTTTGCCCCGAACTATCCGCTGACCAACCCCGAGGCGGCGCCGGGCAACCCGGCCGGGAGTTCCTTCAACGCCGGCCCCGGCTACTACACCTATCCGGGACCGTTTCCCGAGGGCGTCATTTTCCGCAACGACATCCGCCGCACGGACAGCCAGTTCGGCGTGTTCGGCGAGGTGGACTTCGACCTGAGCGATCAGTTTTCGGTGACGCTGGGGGCGCGCAATTACGAGACCGAGGTGGACCTGGAAGGCAGCGCGAACTCGTCGTTCGGCAACTTCGGCGGCAACCGGGAGGACGGGCAGCGCTTCGGGACCAACATCTCGCAGCAGTTCATGCCGGGCAACGCGGTCGGCGCGCCGGACAAGGCGGTGGCCGACGGCACGATCTTCAAGGCGACGCTGAGCTGGCGCCCGCAGGATGCGCAGTTGTATTACCTGACGGTCTCGGAGGGTTTTCGTCCGGGGCTGTTGAACCGCCCGGGCGGGCGGGCGAGCGCGGACGGTAGCGGCTTTGTGGTGCCGTACGTGCTGGGGACCGACGAGATCGTCAACCTGGAGGCGGGCCTGAAGGTGGACATTGGCAACGCCTTCCGTGTGAACGCTTCGCTGTTCAACGTGGACATCGACAATTTGCAGACCACGATTTTCGACACCAGCATCGTCAATTTGTTTTTCTCGGCGAATGCGGCGGACGCGCGGGTGCAGGGCCTGGAGGCGGACTTCGTGTGGCTGCCGGATGGTCTGCCCGGCCTGACCATTGCCGGGGCGGTGTCGTTCCTGAACTCGGAGATCACGCGCAAGATCACGCCGACGAACGATGTTCGCGAGGGCGACGAGCTGGCGTTCGCGCCCGGCTCCCAGGGCAACCTGCGGGCGCGCTACGAATGGACCCTGGCGGCCAACGGCTGGCTGGCGCACGTGATGCCGATGATTTCGTGGTCGGCGGACTCGTATAGCGACATCATCACGATCAACCGGGACCTGATCGAGGGCTGGGCGATGCTGGGCCTGACGGCGGGCGTGTCCACCGACCGGTGGTCGCTGACCTTGTATGGCAGCAACCTGACCGATGAGCGGGCCGAGGTGTCGCGCTCGTTCGTGTTCGACACCCGGCACGTAACCTACGCGCGCCCCCGCACGTTCGGCCTTCGCGCGAGCCTGAACTTCTGACCCGCACCGGACTGAACTTCTCACTCCGGACCGGGCCTGAACTTCTGACCCGCGGGGCCGAACCGGCGCGCTCAACGGCCTGCTCTGGAAGACGGCGGGCGGAGCCGTTCAGGGTTATGAAGCGCGAATTCATGGCGCAACGCCGGACGGGCGGCGCGGTCGCCGTCGTCGCATAAGCATGGCATGAGGATGGCATGAGCAAGAAAGCGGCCCGAGGCAACCGCGCGGACGCGGCCGGCGCTGCAGCCCGGCCTGCGCCTGCGGATATCGGCCACGAGATCGGCGAACAGAACATCCGGATCTTCAATCTCGACATCCATAATCCGGTGTTCATCGTGTCCGCCGCGCTGGTGTTTCTGCTGGTGATCGGAACGCTGCTGTTCCGCCAGCAGGCGGCAACGCTGCTGGCGGACCTCAGAGTCTGGACAACGACGACATTCGACTGGTTCTACTTCGCCGCGTCGAACCTGTTCGTGTTGTTCTGCATCGGCATCGCGCTTTCTCGCTTGGGACGGGTCCGTCTTGGGGGGCGGGATGCGGCGCCCCAATACCGCTATTCCGCGTGGCTGGCCATGCTGTTCGCGGCGGGTGTGGGCATCGGACTGATGTTCTTTGGCGTCCTCGAGCCGGTGACGCACACCCTGACGCCGCCGCTGGGCATCGATCCTGCCGACACCGACACCGCCCGCGCAGCCGGCATGTCCGCGGCCATCCTGCATTGGGGACTGCACGCCTGGGCCATTTACGCTGTCGCCGGCCTGTCGCTGGCGTTCTTCTGTTTCAATCGCGGCATGCCGCTCACACTGCGCTCGGGGTTCTTCCCGCTGATCGGCAAGGCCGTGTGGGGACCCTTCGGCCACGCGGTGGATGTGGTGGCGGTGCTGGCGACTCTTTTCGGACTGGCGGTGTCGCTGGGTTTCGGGGCTGAGCAAATCGCTGCCGGACTGCAATACCTCTTCGGAATCCCCGCAACCATCGCCACCCGCGCCATTCTGATCCTGGTGATCATCGGCATCGCGCTGGTGTCCGTGATCGCCGGACTGGACAAGGGCGTCAAGCGCTTGAGCGAGATCAACATGGTGCTTGCGGGCCTGCTGTGGCTGTTCGTCCTGATCACCGGCCCCACGCTGGTCATTCTCGTGACGATCGCCAGGGCTGGCGTCGATTACCTCTATTACCTGCCGGGACTGAGCAACTGGTTCGGCCGCGAGGATGTGGCCTTCGTGCGCGACTGGTCCACCTTCTACTGGGCCTGGTGGGTGGCCTGGGCGCCTTTCGTGGGCATGTTCATCGCGCGCATCAGTTTCGGACGCACGGTGCGCGAGTTCATTACCTGGGTGCTGATCGTCCCCACCCTCATCGGCATTCTGTGGATGGCGACCTTCGGAGGCACTGCGCTGGATCAACTCTTCTCCGCCGGCTATAGGGGCGTGGCGGAATCCGTGCCGGAACTGGCCCTGTTCAAGATGCTGGAGCCCCTGCCCATGACCGGGCTCGTCTCCGCCATCAGCGTGCTGTTGATCACGATCTTTTTCGTCACGTCGGCCGACTCGGGCTCGCTGGTAATGGACACCATCACGGCCGGCGGCAAGATGGACGCGCCGGTGCAGCAGCGCGCCTTCTGGTGCCTGCTGGCCGGCCTGACCGCGATGGCGCTGATGCTCGGTGGCGGCATGGCCTCGCTGCAGGCGCTGACCCTCTCGGTGGGCCTACCGTTCACCCTGGTGCTGCTGTGCATGTGCGTCGGCCTCATCAAAGGACTGCGCGAGGAACAAGCTACCCAAACCTGAAAGACCCGCCCGCCTGACTTTTGCGCAGGCTTCTGCGGGAACCTGCGGGTCAGGCGCCTTTGCCGTGGATGCGCCGCAGCGCCGCGACGTAAATCAGCGCGGTCGCGAACATGGTCAGGCTGTAGGTAGCCGCCGGCACCGTCGCAAGCCCGCCGCCGAACAAAAGCACTGCAATGGTGATGGCAAGCGTCCCGTTCTGCAGCCCGCATTCAATCGCGGTCGCCGTTCTCTGCTTCGCCCCGGTAACAAACAGCCGCGCCAACAGGTAAGCAATCACCATCATCAGCAGGTTGAGGACAAAGGTAGCCAATCCGGCCTGGGCATAGTAGGTGGCGAGGTTATCGAGCTCCTGATAGATCACTCCAGCGAGCACCAGCACGAACAGCGCGGCGGACACTGCCCGGGCCGACGGCTCGACCCGCAGCGCAAAGCTCTCGGCAAACCGACGAATGAGGAGGCCCGCCATGACCGGCACGGTAACGATCAGGAAAACGCTGATCGCTGTGCCGACAACCGTGATGTCCCGCATCGCCGTCTCGCCGATGAAATGGCCATAGGCGAAGACGACCACGAACGGGACCGTGATTACGCTCAGCAGGCTGATCACCGCGGTCAGCGAGATCGACAGCGCCACATCGCCGCGCGCGAACGCCGTCAGAAGATTGGAGGTTACTCCGCCCGGAGCGGCCGCAATAATCATCAGCCCGAGGGCGAGCTCCGGCGCCATGGGCCAGATGCTGGCAAGCAGGAAGGCGACTGCCGGCAGCACGATGATTTGCGATACCGCGCCGACCGTGAAGTCCTTCGGGCGGCGCGCCACCCGGACAAAATCATCGAAAGTAAGCCCCAGCCCAAGCGCCAGCATGATGAAAGCCAGCGCCAACGGCAGAACAACATCCGTGACGAATCCCATGTCTTCTCCTTAAACGCGCATGCTTCGCAATACCTTTACCCCGCATGTTTCCCAATACACAACAAGCGCCCTGGCGAACTGTGCGGCTTATACCCGATTGTGCAGTGCCCGGGGCCGGATTCGAACCGGCACGGGGTCTCCCCCGGGGGATTTTCGTACCCTCTACGGCTTTCGCCGCGGGATGCGCCAAGCGCTCCCTTTGGGGTCTGGACTTTCCCTCTGCCTTATCGCCTTTCGGCGACGTAGGCCGGAGCCGTCAAGTCTCTACACTTTCCCGTAACCGGGCTTAGCTCGGGATTGCCACCACCTTGCGTGCTGAGGTTTCCCCGAATTTGACTCCTGGCGCATCCGGCGGTTTCCCTGACCGGCGCTCAATCTCAAGTCCCCTGCGTATACCTGTTTCGCCACCCGGGCCTGGCGCGCATTCCGGTCCGTACGGGCGCGGGTCCGTAAGGTTCCGGTCCGTACAGGTTCCGGAACGCTCAGATGCCCCGCGCGGATGTCCGCAACGGCGCAACCAGCGCCGGAGCGCACCGAAAGACAGTTTACCTTGCAATCCACCTCAGGCGCATGCCTCGTTGGATTTGCCTCGCACGTTCAGGCTCATGCCTCGTTGGATTTGCCCCGCACGTTCGGGCTCATACCTCGTTGGAGTTCGGGCTCACGCCTCATTGGAGAAGGCTGCCCGCATTCGATTACGCGGCCAGGAAATCTCGCAACAGCCCCCAGAGAACCAGCAGAATCAGCACGGGCGCCAGCCACAGCAATCCCCGCCACAGCCGCAGCGCGGGTCCGCCCAGGCCGGTTTCGGCAGCGGCTGACCTCAGCGACAGGAAATAGCCCGCGAACACGGCCAGCAGCAAAGCGTTGAACGGCAAAAGCAGATTGGCCACCAGGAAATCGACGAGACCGAACAGCCCCATATCGCTGAATACGCCGCCGAGAGGCTTGATGTGGCTCCATACGTTGAAGGAAAGGACGAAGACCAGCCCTACCGACCAGGTGACCAGGCCGACAAAAGCCGTTGCCAGCGGGCGCGACATGAAGGTGCTGCGGGACATCCAGGCCACAACCGGCTCGATCATCCCGAACCCTGTGGTAATGGCGGCAAGGCTGAGCATGACGAAGAACAGCGTGCCCAGCAAAACGCCTCCCGGCATACCGGCGAAGGCCACCGGCAGGGTCTGGAAAATCAGACCAGGCCCGCTATTGGCCTCAAGCCCCACCGCAAACACGATCGGGAAAATGGCCATGCCGGCCAGCAGCGCCACCAGCGAATCCGCCCCGGCGATAACGCTGCCGGCGCGCGGCAGGGAGACATTCCGAGGCAGGTACGCCGCGTAGGTGATCAACATGCCCACGCCTATGGCCAGCGAGAACAGCGCCTGCCCCAAGGCCATCAGCACGCTGTCGAGCGTTAGCGCGGAAAAATCGGCGCTGAACAAAAAGGCCATGCCCTGGCGAAAGTCACCCGCCACAGCCGCCCAGATCACCAGCAGCACCAGCAGCACGAACAACCCCGGCATCATCAGCTTGCTGGCGAACTCCAGGCCCCTTCGCACGCCGGCCGCGATAATCGCCACGACGACCGCAATGAACAGCCCGTGCCAGAACATCAGGCGCCAGGGATCACCCACCAGCGCACCGAACAATGCCTGCGAACCCTCGGCGCTGATTCCCTCAAACGCGCCCTGCGCCGCCAAAACGGTGTAGTTCAATGACCAGCCCGCCACGATGCTGTAGTAGGTGATTCCCAGAAGCGGCACCAGTATGGAAAGCCAGCCGATCATCACCCAGGCCCGGTTTCGCCCTTCCCTGCGCGCCAATTCCCGCATCGTGTGCACGGCGTTACGCCCGCCGCGGCGCCCAATCGCCAGTTCGGCGATGATCAGCGGCAACCCCAGAACCAGCACCCAGCCGACATACACCAGCACGAAGGCGCTGCCGCCATTGCTGCCCGCGATGTAAGGGAAGCGCCAGAGATTCCCCAAGCCCACCGCCCCGCCCACAGCGGCCAGCAGAAAGCCGCGCGTGGACGACCAGGATTCCGTCTTCATGCGCGCAAAATACCACTCCCCCGGTCACAGGGGGAGTGGCGCGAGGTTCCCCTCCTCACAAACTGAAACGAGCCGCGCGAGTTTCCTAACCCCCGAAGGCCTGGGTCACCGACAAGCCGACAGTGCGGGGCCGGCTGGTGATTTTGCTGGTCGGCTGGCCGTTGGCGGCGTTGATGAACAAATCCGGCTGCTCGTCGGTCAGGTTCTCGAGGAACAACTGCAAACCCAGCGCCCGCTCCTCGTTGCGGAATCCCAGGCGCGCATTGAACAGATTGAAGGAGTCCTGATACCGGTTGGTGCCGGCGGTCGGGCGGAGTTGCGTCCAGGAACTGCCCTTGTGGCTGCCTTCAACACGGAAGAAAGCGTCCCATCCGGCAATCGGCGGCTGGAAGTTGTACTGCGCCGCGAAGCTGGCGGTAAGTTCGGGAATCCTCGGAATCGTGTCGCCGGCCAGACCGGGCGCCCGGACGGATTCCGAAACCTGGTCCTCGGTCAACTCGCGCTTGCCGAGCCAGGTCAGGGCCGCGGTGAGATCCACGTTTCCAAAACGGCCGAGCAGTTCGGTCTCCGCCCCGGTCACCTCCGCCTCGCCGGCATTACCGATGAAATTGAAAGCGCCGGTGGGATCCTGCGCCGCCACCTGCAAGTTCTCCCAGGTCATGAAGAAAGCCGCATTGTTCCACTGAACGGCGCCGCCCAGCCACTGCGACTTCACGCCAATCTCGTAGCTCGTCACCTTGTCCGCTTCGAACAGCGGCGGCACGCCGGCCTGGGCCGACGCCGGGTTGTTGATGATGCCCGGATTGTTGGTGCCGCCCAGCCGATACCCTTCAGCGCGGGTTCCATAAATGGTCAGCAGCTCGTTGGGCTGCCAGCGCAACACCACCTTGGTGGTGATTTCATCGTCGTCGATCTCCAGTTCATCCGTGCGGCCATCCGGGGGATTCGGCGCGAACGCCGCGAAGTTGAAGACCGTATCGCCAATCTCGAAAACCTCCACCTTGAACCAGCGAATGCCGACACCCAGTTCCCACTGATCGTTCAGTTGGTAGCTGGCATCAGCGAACACCGCGTTTTCGGAGATGTCCTTGTTGGCGAAGCGCGCGAATACGCAGGGATGACAACCCGGTATCCCCGCGCCCGGCTCGCTGGTGGGCGGAATGGTGTACGGGGTCCCGGGGTCGAAGGTCAAGCCGTTCGAGTTGATCACCGGCACAAAGCTCTGGAAGTCACTGTTGCGTTCGCGCCAGAAGACGCCGCCCACCCATTGCAGAGCGCTCTCTCCCGCGGAGGTCAGGCGCAGTTCGAAGTGGTTCTGGTCCAGACTCTGACGCTGGTCCGTCAGGGCGTAAATCAGGTCCGCCCGCTCCGTGAAAAAATTGAACGCGGGAGAACTCGCACCGTCGTACAGGAACGTAATGATCCAGGTGGAGTCGAACTTGAATTCGAAGTCCCGTTCGTAGCGCGAGGCGGTGGCCGTCAGCGTCGCGAAACCGAGGTCCAGATCACCCGTCAGGCTGAAAATGTTCTGCTCGTCGGGCTTGAACGTTTGGGCATAGTCCCCTACAAGGAACTCGCCGGTGTGGAAGTGCGTGAATCCAGCCACCCGATCGAGGTCGCCGTTGTCGCTCACGCCCCGCTCATCATAGGTGTCGTAGGGGTGATAGCGGTTATCGCCCGCCAGGTAGCGATCCTGCCACCAGTACTGCGCGTTGAGCGCAAGCGTCTCGCTGGGCTGCCAAAGGATGTTCGCCCTCAAACCGCGCGTATCGACGTAATTGAAATCCGTGAGGTTCAGGCAGGCCAGTTCCACGCCGGGGTCGCGCGGGTCCTCGGCCGGATCGACGGGACGGCAGCGATTGTTCTCCAGCCATCCGGCATCCTCCACGTTGTAGGCCACCAGCCGCATTCCCAAGGTATCGGAAAGCGGCAGATTGACTACGCCGTGGCCGCTCCAGTTGTAGTCGTTGGAGTGCGCCGTTTGCCCGAGCTGCCCGCCAACGGTGGCGCTGAAGGCCTCAAGGTTGGGCTTGGCCGTAATGAACCGCATGGTGCCGCTTTGCGAGTTGGCCCCGAATGTGGTTCCCTGGGGTCCGCGCAGCGCCTCGATTCGCTGCATGTCGAACAGCTTGAGGTCGGTGGTTTGCGAACCGCTGTTGGAACTCGAGCTCTGAATGCCAGGAAGCGGGACCTCATCGTAGTACACCGCCACCTGCTGCTGTCCGGCGGACTGGATTCCGCGAATAACGTAGCGGCGCTGCCCCGGCCCCGCGTCCAGGAAACTCAGCCCTGGCACCTGGTAGGCGAAGTCCTCGAAGTCGAGCACCTGCATGTCCCGGAGCGTATCTTCGGTGATCGCCGTTACCGTAACCGGCACGTCCTGCAGCCGCTCCGCGCCCAGCTTGCGCGCGGTAACCACGATCTCTTCCACGGCGCCCGAATCGTTCTGGGCAAAGGCGGGAAAGGCAACCAGCGTCAACGCCGCGGCTCCCAGTAAAGAATAGCGAAGCCTCATGGCGGTTGGTCCTCCTCAAGCTGGGCGTTCGATTCTAGCCGGAAGTTCCCGAGCCACGCAAACCTAACATCCGGATTCGATTGATCATCTCAATAAATCAGCGTTTCGCTACTAGGTACCTCAAGGACGCACGCCCAGCGGCTTGAAGGCCTTGGCCTGCAACGGCGTAGGCCGGGCCAGCCGTTCGGGGGGCGCAGGCGTTCGGGCAGCACGCTCGGCCCGCAAGCCTTCCCGCCTTCCGGCTCGCTTTCTCTCAGGCCGCGAAAGTTTCGATCACGTCGCCCTTGCGCTGCAGCACCGTCACGCCCTGCGCCAGCGCCGCCTCCTTAAGCTGGTCATGAATATGAAAGGCGGCCAGCGCGAAACGCTGCCGACGACCCGCGTGCTCGGGAAACAAGTGCCGGAAGTTGGGCGCCTTCTTGTTCAACAAGCGCTCCAGGTCATTCTCGTGCGCCTTGTACTTCACTTCCACCACAAATACATCCTGGCCATTGACCAATATCAGGTCGAACTCGTCTTCCCTGCCGGCATGGCTGCGCGTTTGATTCTTGTCCACGAAGTGGAAACGCATTCCTGCCAGCACCGGGTTGGACTTGAGGCTGTTGTAGTAGAACTCCTCGGCCACCGCGCCCTGGTTGTTGCTCACGCCCCCATACATCTCCGACAGCCGGTCCAGCTTCGCGCTGGTCTTCTTCAGTTGCGCGTCGGTCCTGGCCTGCTGCTCGTCGGTCTTCTTCAGTTGCGCGTCGGTCCTGGCCTGCTGGACGGCATTTGCCGCCAACAGGGCCTCGGTCTTGGCCAGCCTGGAGTCGGTGCGGTCCTGCGAACGGGCCAGGCTGGCAACCAGCGCTTTCAATTCTTCATCAGTCATGGCGAAAACCTGTCGTCCTGTCGGGTGGCTATGCGAGCCAGTATATCCTTCCGGCGAGAGGCTTTTCCATACGGAAATGATGCGTGAATCGGGATATTTTCTGGCAAGGCTGCCGGCATTGAACGCTGCCCGTAGCGACGCGTAGAGGCAAGGCCAACAAACCGGGGCGTCCTGAAATCCCTGCTACACTGCTCTTCCGATCTTGAGGAGGGACATCATGGGACGCTGCATTCGCTCGATTCTTGCTGTAGCGGCCGGTCTTCTCGGGGGCGCAAGTCTGCTTTCCGCTGCGGATTACAACCGGCTCCCCGACTACCGAAGCTTTCCCGGATACACGGTCGTTCACGCCGGCACGCTGCTGGCTGTGCCCGGAACAGCGCCCGTCAACCAGCAAACCATCATTGTGCGGAATAGCCGCGTGGTGGCGGTCGAGGACGGGTGGACAGAGGCCCCGGGCGATGCGCCTTCGCAGGTGTTGGATCTGAAGGACTACTTTGTGATGCCGGGTTTCATCGACCTGCATGTGCATCTGCTGTCGCAGTCGGGCAGCAGCCGCAAGGTGGATTACGTGTCGCAGTCCGATTCGTACTTTGCGCTTCAGGGTTCGCAATACGCCCGCTGGACGCTGGAGGCGGGATTCACCACGGCCCGGGACCTGGGCGCCCGCGGCGAAGCGATCTTCGCCTTGCGCGATGCGATCCGCGACGGGCTGGTGGCGGGACCCAGGATTCTGGCGGCGGGCGAAGCCATCACGCCCAGCGGTGGGCATGGCGATATTCATGGGTACCGTAAGGAAGTGTTGCTTGCCCTGCCTGCTTCGGGCACCTGCGACGGCCCGGACGACTGCCGGCGCGCGGTGCGCCAGATGGTCAAGCGCGGCGCGGATGTCATCAAGGTTACGGCCACCGGCGGCGTCCTGAGCGAAACGGCGGCCGGGACTGGCCAGCAGTTCACCCAGGAAGAGCTCCATGCGATCGCGGACACCGCGCACGCCCTGGGCCGCAAGGTCACCGCCCACGCGCACGCCAAGGAAGGTATAGAAGCTGCCTTGCGGGCCGGCTTCGATTCCATCGAGCACGCCATGTGGGCCGACGAGGGCACCATGAAACTGTTCCTGGAAAAGGACGCCTGGATGGTGCCCACGGTCTATCCGATCACGGCGGTGGGCGATACTCCCGAGAAAATGAAGGCCGGACCCTTTGGCGACCTGCCCCCGCCGATCATGGAGAAACTTCTCCAGCTCGGCCGCCAGCCCAAGGACATGGTGGCGCTGGCCCACAGCATGGGCGTCAAGATCGCGCTGGGCACCGATTCGGCCGTTTCGCCGCATGGCGAGAACGCCAACGAGTTCATCGAATACGTCAACGCCGGCATGACGCCCATGGAGGCCCTGATGGCGGGCACGGTCCATGCCGCAGAGGCGGGAGGCATTTCCGATCTCACCGGCTCGCTGGAACCCGGCAAGGCCGCCGACCTCGTTGCCCTTCCCGCCAATCCACTGCAAGACATAGCGGCGGTGCTGGATGTGCGCCTGGTGATGCGCGACGGCATCGTTTTCAAGCACCCGGAGGAATGAGCATGACACTTCGACCCGCGAGGAGCATGACACTTCGATCCTCATTGCACACCGGAGCGCTGCTGCTTGCGGTTGCCGCGTTCTCGCCTCTTCAAGCTCAGGACCTGCTGATCGAAAACGTTTCGCTGCTTGACGGCTCTGGAGGACCCGCCATTGCCGGAACGTGGGTGGTGGTGGAGGACGGCCGCATCAGCGCGGTGGACAACGCGCCTCTTCAAGCGCCGGACGGTGCCGTAGTCCTGAATGGCGAAGGACGCTTTCTGATGCCCGGCCTGGTGGACATGCACATCCACTTGCGCGGAGGCGTACGCACGCCTCCGGAAGGATTGCAGGAGCCGCCATCTCCCAACTTCGACGAGGGGCTTCAGGCGCTGCATGGCTATCTGTACAGCGGCGTCACCATGCTCTACGACGCCGGCAACCACCCCGACTTCATTCTGAAGCTGAGAGAACAGGAACGCGCCGGGGAGATTGAAAGCCCGCGTATTTTCGCCACCGGGGGGCTGGTGACCTACCCCGGAAGCCATGGCAGCTCCGCAGGCGCCACGCTGGTGGATGACTGGCCGGAAGCCAAGCCGCTGCTGGACGCGCACATCGCCCGCAAGCCCGATGTGCTCAAGCTCACCTACGAGGAACGCGGGTGGGGCTCGCGGCCCACCATTCCGCGCCTTCCGGTGGACCTGATGCAACGCATCGTGGAGTACTACAACGACCGCGGCATCCGCACTACCGTGCATACCTCCAGCGAACTGCGCGCGCGTCAGGCAATATTCGCCGGCATCGACACGCTGGCGCACCCGGTCATCCAGGGTCCGATTACCGAGGAATTCGCCCGCCTGATGGGTGCCAAACGCGTTCCCATGGTGACCACCCTCACGATAGGCGAGAACTATTCGCGGCTGGTAGAGCAAACCGAATACCTGGACCAGCCGCTTTATCAGGCCACGATCGACCCGGACGAAATCGAGAAGCTCAAGACCGAAACCCGCGCAGAATACGAGGCGCGGCCCTGGACCTGGTGGATGAAGGTGATGACCGAAATCGCTCAGGAAAACGTGCGAATGGTCCACGCGGCCGGCGGAGTCCTGGTGGCCGGATCGGACCAGACTTCGGGACCTGCGGCGCACCGCGAACTGGAACTCCTGCAGGACGCGGGCATCGCTCCCGCCGACATCATCCGCATCGCCACGCTAAACGGCGCGGTCTTCCTCGGACTGGAAAGCGAGTTCGGATCGATCGAACCCGGGAAGCACGCCGACATGCTGCTGCTGGCCGCCAACCCCGCCGAGGACATCAACAACGCCAAGGCCATCGTGGAAGTCATCAAGGGCGGCCGCATCATCGACCGCTCCACCCTGAATCTCCCCATCAACCGCTGACCCGGATATTGCCTGAGGGTGAGGTTCTTCTGCCTCCTCTCGCAGGGGACGCATGAACCCATCCCTGGGGCTCGGCAACGGCATCCTGCTGTTGACGACCCTGCGAGAGGAGGCAGAAGAACCTCACCCTCAGGCAATATCCGGGTCAGCGTTCCCTTTCCGGCCTACTCTGCTCTTCACTGCCTGCAAGGTAGCTTTTCCACCTTCTTCGCGAGGTAGCGTTTCCGCCGCCCCTGCCTTTTGGAAACTTTGGAGGCAGGGATGCCGAAACCGAGCCCACAAGGATGCGCTCGCTGGCGTTTTCCAAAAGGCAGGGGCGGCGGAAACGCTACCTCGCGAAGAAGGCGGAAAAGCGGTAATCCGCAACTGCTAGCTATGCGCGGTGAAGAAGGCGTGCATGCGATCCATCGCCAACTCAAGTCGTTCGTAAGGCTCGGCACCGAAGCAGACTCGCAGGTGCCCTGCCCCGGCCGGCCCGTAGAAGGACCCTTCCTCCACGCACACGCTGGTCTCCTTCAATAGCGCTCGCGCCAGAGCCTTGTCGTCCCAGCCGGTCGCAGAAATATCCGGGAAAGCATAGATGCTGCCCTGCGGCGCCACGCAGCGCACCCCCGGCATCGCGTTGAGGCGCTCCACCACCAGGTCGCGCCGCCGGCAGTCCTCGCGGACCATCTCGTCCACGGCATCCTGCGGCCCCGACACCGCCGCGCGCCCGCCTTCCTGGATGAACACGTTCACGTGCGCGATGTCGTTCTTGGATATCTTCAGCATCGCGTCAATGAAGCGCTTCGGCGCAACCGAGTATCCCATGCGCCATCCGTCCATCGCGTAAGCCTTGGTAAAGGCGAAGTGGGTGATCGTGCGCTCCCGCATCCCGGGCAGCGAAGCAATGCTGATATGACGAGAGCCGTCGAACACGATCTGCTCGTACACCTCGTCGGACATCACCAGCAGATCGCGCTCGATTGCGACATCCGCCAGTTCCTGCAATTCCTCGCGGCCGTAGACCCGTCCCGTGGGATTCGCGGGATTGACCAGGACAATCATGCGCGTTCGCGGGGTCAGGCGCTCGCGTATTGCCGCCCCGTCCAGCGCAAATCCCCGCGAGCGGTCCAGCGGTACCGTCACCACCACGCCTCCTGCCAATTCGATCTTGTTGACGTGCTGCGGGTAGTACGGCGAAAGCAGCATGACCTCGTCGCCCGGATCCAGGGCGGCCATGCAGGTGATATAGGCGCCGTGCGTCAGTCCGCTGGTCACCAGGATTTCGTTTGGAGCGGCCTCGATACCGTTCCGGGAGGCCAGCTTTTCCGCCAGCGCCCGGCGAAACGGCTCGTTGCCGAGGAAATCCCCGTAGTGCACCATGCCCGAGTCCAGTGCCGCCTTGCAAGCCTCCTTGATGTGCCCGGGCGTGTCGAAGCTGGGCATGCCCACTTCGAGGTGGATTACGTCTACGCCCCGCGCCATCAGCGGCAGGGCCTCTTCATACATGCCGAAGCTCTTCTCGGAACTCTGCACGATCCGGTCGGCGGGCCATTTCATGGGCGGTTTCGTTCCCTTGCCTGGAGCGTAAGAATTATGCGCCGGGCCGGGCCGGGCCGCAGTCACAGTCCGTAAAGCAGCGCGCCATTTAGCGATCCCGGAAAACGGTCGGCGCCCGCTCCACGGACGGCTCCCGCCAACCCGGAAAGCGGTCTCGAAAAATGTGGTTGCGCCCGTAGTGCTTGTCGAGCAGTATCGCCTTGGCCGACCCGCCGTTCCAGAGGTCGTATTCGGGCGTCGAGTAGCGGGAAAAGAACGCCGTGAGCCGGCGGTCCAGGTCTTCCACCACCTCCGCATGCGCGGGATCGTCAATGAGATTGCGCTTCTCGCCGGGATCATTGATGAGATCGAACAGCGTATGGGGTTCATCGGTATCGAACCGCTTCATGTACTTCCAGCGCCTGGTCCGCACGACCCGCACGGTGACGAACTCGAAAAAGGCGGTGTCATCCCACTGGAGGTTTGCGCCTTCCAGCAGCGCGGCAAAACTCCTGCCCGCGGAATTCTCGATCGGCAGATGCTTCAGGCCAAGGTAATCCAGCAGGGTGGGAAACACGTCGAACTGGTTGATGAATTCATCGCGAATCCGGCCCTGGGCCACTTGTCCGGGTTGAGAGAACATCAGCGGCACTTCCATGTTCACGCCATGCACCGTAAACGGAAAGCTCCAGGAAGTGTTACCCCACATGCCGCCGTGACCGAAGCGTGCGCCCTGGTCGGAGGTGTAAATCACCAGCGTGTTGTCGCGCAAATCCTTCTCTTCCAGCGCGGCGAGCAGGCGCCCTACCCCGTCATCCACCATGGTGGTTTCCGCCGCCGTATTGATCATGGCCACCGGATTGTTGATCGCGTTGATCGCTCTCCAGGCGGTAGTGCCTTCGTCAAGCATCTGCTCGGTGGGCCCGCGGCCCCGCGCCCAGGCCTCCAGGTACGGATGAATGGGCTCATGCGGCATGGAAGGCGGGTTTTCGCGGTAGCGGTCCGCATGCCGGTTGCGGGGCGGGAACAGCACGGTGGGCGGAAGCATGTACGGCCCGTTATAGGACAGATAGAGGAAGAACGGCTCCTCGACGCCCTGGCGCGTGTCGATGAACTCGATGGCCCTGGATGTCCAGAAATCGGTCAGGTGCTCCTCCACCGTGTAGCGGCGGCCGTTATCGATCACTTCCTGGTCGTAGAACGTGGTGGTATGACCCGAAGGGAAAGTCACCCACGACGAGAAACCCAGTTGCGGGTCTTCATGGCGCCCCAGGTGGTACTTGCCCACCAGCGCTGTGGCATAACCCGCGTCGGCGAGCGTCTGCGGCAGGTTGCGGAATTCCTCGATCGCCGCCCAGCCGTCCAGTTCGGGCTGGCCGGGCAAGGCCACGTGGACTCCGGTTTGCGAGGGCATGAGGCCGGTCAGCAGGCTGGCGCGTGTGGGCGAGCAAACGCCGCTGGCGGCGAAGGCGTTGCGAAACAGTGTGCCGGACCGGGCCAGCGCATCAATATTGGGCGTTGCGATTTCCCGATTGCCGTAGGCGCCCAGCAATCGTGCGGCCTGGTTGTCGGCAATGATGAGCACCACGTTGGTTCGCGCGGGGTCCGCAGAATCAGGCTCGGCGCGAGTTGGAGGCGCGGCGGTTGCGGCCAGAGCCGCAACGCCAAGAGAAAGCGAAAAAATCAGAGCCTTGCGCATGCCGGAAGAATACCCGCATGTTTACTGCAAACGCAAAACGCCAACCGGGTGTTCGCCGGTGCGCACTCGGGTGGATCCCTCCGACCCTCGCACCCTCCTTTCGGGAGTGTTGGAGGCAGGGATGCCGGAACCAGGCTCCATGGACGGATTCATGCGTCTCCCGAAAGGAGGGTGCGAGGGTCGGAGGGATCCACCCGAGTGCGCAAAAACGAGGGCGTTGGGGGGAATTCTGCGCGATCATTGCGGCGCCTGGGGAGGTATGCCGTCTAGAATGGACAGGTTTCCGCAATCGCCCCGTACAATCCGGACCACACTCAGGACCACAGCAATGAGCAGCACAAGTCCAAAGCCTGTAATCGCGAAATACAAGCCGTACTACGCTGAACTGGAGAAAGGCAAGCGGTATTTCTGGTGCGCTTGCGGGCGGTCGAAAAACCAGCCGTATTGCGACGGGTCGCATAAGGGGACGGGCATGGCGCCGATCCCCTACAAGGCGCTCAAGGACGGCGAGGAAGTGCTGTTTTGCGGCTGCAAGCACACAGGGGAAGCGCCGTTCTGCGACGGCAGCCATAACAACCTGCTGGAAGAGTACGAGACCGAAGACCCGCTAAGTCCGGAGAACCGCGCGATTCCGCAGGCGGACGCTGCCGCGGCCGGCCGCGTGGTTCTGGATGGAGGCTGCCAGGTTGCGCGGGCCGAACAGCTGCCCGATGAAGGCGCCGGCGTGATCGAGGTCCGCAAGCTGATCGGCGCGGAAGACGGCGCGCGCCATCAGTCGCAATTTCACCTTTCGCTGGCGCCGGGCTACAGACAGGCGATGGAGTTTCCGGGCTGCCAGGTGCTTCTTTTCGTCAAGGACGAGACCGGCAAACTCACCATCGGACGCCGTGATTTCGCGCTCACGCCCCGCAGCGGCGCATTCGTGCGCCCGGGAGAAGCATTCGCGATGGCCGCACCGCCCGACCAGCCGCTGAAGGTATATGTCAGCACCTTTCCGCAGTGCGAGGGCCCCTGGTGGCTTCAGGAATTACCGGACCGCTTCGACAGGGACTACCCGGACCGTTTCGACACGGACTACCCGGACCGCACCATATCCTTCGACAGAGCCAACGCCACCCCCATGGCCGACCGTATCTTCCAGGTGCTGATCGACAAGCGCCACGGATTCGATAACGGCGCGCAGTTCATTGGCGAAATCCCCAGATCCAAGGCCGTGGGCCACCGTCATCTGTATGAAGAAACGCTTATCGTGGTTTCCGGAGAGGGCTGCATGTGGACCGACTCCGTGAAGACCCCGGTAGCGCCTGGCGACGTGATTTTTCTGCCGCCCAAGCAGCGCCATTCTCTGGAATGCACCAGCGGCGAGGGCATGCTGGTGGCTGGTGTGATCTATCCCGGCGACAACCCCTCAATCAATTACTAGAACATAGCAGCGCTAACAGAAACTCACCCTACGGAAATATCCGCGGCTTAATCAGTTCAAAGAACGGCGATTGGAGGCCAGGACCGGATTTGAACCGGTGTACACGGATTTGCAGTCCGCTGCATCGCCACTCTGCCACCTGGCCCGGATATCGCACGGTCTGAGCCGTCAGACCCCCTGGTGCACGGGAAAGATGGAGCGGGAAACGGGACTTGAACCCGCGACCCCAACCTTGGCAAGGTTGTGCTCTACCACTGAGCTATTCCCGCCCCGAGCGGCGCTGAGTCTAGCAGCAACGGCGCTTGCGATTCAACAGCAGCGGCGACGCATAACCCGTTTATTTCCTTAAGGGCCGTTTCTTCGCTCTCGCGCCTCGACTTCCTTCTGCAGCATCCCGATCAGCATGGTCCGATAGTAGTCGCCCGTAGATTCGGCAGCGGCAGCAAGAAACTTCCGCAGGTCCGCTGATTCGACCAAGCCTCCGCACTCGTCGAAGCCGCCGTCCAATGCATAGCGCGTGAAGCCCACCTGCGCTGCCAGACGCCCGTATTGCGCGGAGCGTCGAAGCAGACGGCCGGCTCTGCAGATGTCCGCATCGGTATCGGAACGGCCCAGATATTGCATATAGCCGCTCACGAACAGCGCCTGGGGATACTCCGCGGCGACGGCGACCTCCATGTGCGGCCAACCCTTTGCGGTCTGCCCGCTATAGGTGTAAACGCGGGCGAGCTGATAGCGCAGCCTGGGATTGCCCGGGGCCTCGGCCACCGCTGCCTCGCAAGCTGCTATGGCTTCGGCAAAATTCATCTCTGCCTGCGATACGCCCGGCGCCACCTTGTTGGGATCGGACGGGTGCGCGCTCGCCAGGTCGCAGGCCGTAACCTCCTGCGAATACTTCGACGCATCCCATTCAAGCGTTTCGGCCGAAATCCCGCCGCACGCCAACAGCCCGAGAACGGCAATCAGTTTCTTCATTGGCTTTCTTCCTCCAGTGTTTCGGGTTCAGGCCACCTCGCCCTGACCTCGTTCTGCAACATCGCGATGAGCATACTCTCGTAGAAGCCGCTGTCCGATTCCTTCGCTGCCTCAAGAAACGCCATGAGTTCTTCCGGGTCGATGGTCACGTCGCAACCGTCGAAAGCGCCGTCCAAGGCGTAGCGCGCGAAGCCGACCTGCCCCGCAAGCCGGCCGTACTGAGCGGAACGCCGAAACAGGCTGCCCGCCCGGCATACGTCTTTGGCCGCCTTGTTGATGCCGAGGAAGTGCAGGTAACCGTTCACGAAAAGGGCTTGCGGATAGTCCGCGGCGATCGCCGCCTCCCGGTGCGGAAAGGCCTTCTCGCCTTGGTCGCTGTAGCCATAAACCCGCGCCAGTTGGTAGCGCAGCCGGGGGTTTTCCGGGTCCGCGGCCACCGCCTCCTCGCAAGCCTCGATGGCGGCGGCAAAGTCCATGCCGTCCTGCGCAACGCCGGGCGCCACGGCAAACGGATCGTCGGCGTGCGAAGCAAGGCGGTCGCACCGCGTCACTTCCTGCGAATAGCGGGATGGATCCCATTGCAGCGGCCCGGCATGCGTGGCGGGCGTGGCAAGCGTAGCGGACAGGGCAAGCGTAGCGGACGGGGCGAGCAAGGCGGGCTCGGCACGCGTGGCGTGCGCGGCGGAAAGAGCAAGGCTTCCCAAAAGCAGCAGTGTCGTGTTTTTCATCTTTCTCCCTTCAGTGGATTGGTGGTCACGCTTCCTGAGCGTCAGTGAAGCGGCATTCAGCGAAGCAACATGAGGCGCCCGCGCAGGATAACGCGGCGGATGGACCGGGTGTTGCGGATGTCTGCAAGGGGATTGGCGTCCAGCAGCACCAGGTCGGCCCGCATTCCTGCAGCAACCGAGCCCATTTCATCCTGCAGGGAGAAAAAGGCCGCCGGTTGAATGGTGGCGGCGCCCACGGCTTCAAGCGGCGTCAGGCCGGCTGAGACCAGAATTTCCAGCTCGTTGTGCAGGCTGTAGCCGGGGGTCGCGTGCCCCAGCGGCGTGTCGGTGCCGGCGCCGATGGGCACCCCCACCTGTTGCATGCGGCCGATCATGTGGTGTCTCGGACGCTGGTGATCCCGTAGCGTATGAAAGCCCGGGGCATGAAGTTGACGAGCCGCTCGTCGTAGGTGAGATGCACATGCATGTCCCAAAGACCGGGGATCAGGTATCGGCCTGTGCCGTCGATCGTTTCCAGCGCATTGGCCTGAAGAGAATCCGAGGGCTCCACGGCCACGATGCGGTCCCCATGCACGAGCACGGTCTGTCCGCTGCGCGATCCCGAAACAGGGCGCTTCTCCAGGCGCTCGCGGCCGCGTTGCGCCCCGGGGCAATGGGCGGCGGCATTCCCGACCGAACGCGCCTTGCCCCGAACAACGGGAGGCGCGCTGATGCGAGAGTGCGAGCCGATCACGACACTGGGGCGCCGCTAACCGGAAGTTTCCGATGTCGGTTCGCGCAGCTCATGCCGGGCGCGCAGCATGTACAGGGCGCCGGTAAGCAGGGTCAGCGCTGCCGAGATCAACAGAAGCGCGTTACCCATCAGATACATCGGCAGGAACCACAGCCGCTCTTCATAGAGCATGCAGGACAAGGCCACCATCTGCAGGATGGACTTGTACCTGGCCAGTTGGATCACGTTGACGCGGCCGCGCTTCCCCAGCACAGCCATCCATTCCCGCAACGCCGATACCGCCACTTCCCGTCCGATGATCACGATCGCCACCAGCACCAGCACCAGGCCGGGACCGGACTGCACCAGCAGCAGCAGCGCGGCGATCACCAGCAGCTTGTCGGCTACCGGGTCCAGAAAGGCTCCGAAGCGCGAACTCTGGTCGAAACGCCTCGCCACCCAGCCATCCGCCCAGTCGGTCAGCGCCGCCGCGCCGAACAGCAGACCGGCGGCCGGATGCGCCCAGGAAAATGGCAGAAGGTAGATGGCGACGACGCCGGGCACGGCCCCTATTCGGAACCAGGTCAGGACAATAGCCAGATTCATGCCGCCACTATACTTAATCTCCGCGTTTCCGTTTGCGCGCAACACATCCAGAAAATGCAGGATCGACCGGCATACATCGACTTTATCGAGCGCCGCTACTTCGGGAGCGTGGCCGCAGGCGATATCGAAGCGGTAATGGACTGCTTCGCCGCCGACGCCCGGGTAGTGATCCGGCATGGCGACCAACCGGAACGTCGGTTTTCTCCCAGGCCGGCGCCCGGGCAGGAACCGCTACCGAGTTTCTTCGAGCATCTCTGCGGCAACTACAACTGCTGGTTCGGAGATTTCACCCACACGGTGGACCTCGACCATAACCGAGCCGCCAGCCGCTTCACAGTGCGCCTCACCCCAAAGCCGGATGGCCTCTACAGCCAATTCCCGGTGCAGCAGCTCATGAACTCCAATTTCTTCGAATTTGCCGCCGGCCGAATCCAATTCATGCTGATCAACTACGCCAACACCGGCGCGACCGACTCCCCCAAGCCCACCGGCTACCCGGGATCCTGATCTCTACCGGCGCCGCACAGCCCAGGCACCCTGTCCCGCAAATTCGCCAGTACCCGCAATCATCGCGCCAGAATTGGCTCCCAACGCCCTGCTTTGTGCGTATTCGCGTTGATCGCTCGCATCCTCGCCCCCCGCCTTGCGGGAGTGTTGAAGGCAGGATGCCGGAACCAGGCTACAGGGACGTATTCATGCGTCTCCCGCAAGGCGGGGGGCGAGGATGCGAGCGATCAACGCGAATGCGCACAACTTGGCGCGGCCGGGCGAAAGACCAGCGAGGGCGCAGCGCCTGGGAAATACGCGGGATGGAGGTCAGTGCACAGCGGCGTAGATGCGCTGGGCCAGTTCGGGGCCGATTCCCGGCAACTTTCGCAGGTCCTCCAGGGCGGCGGCTTGTACGCCGCGCAGGCCGCCGAAGTGGCGCAGGATCTGGCGGCGGCGCTTGGGTCCCAGGCCCGGCACTTCTTCGAGGACGGATGATCGGCGTGCGCCACGCCGGCGCCGACGGTGCCCTTCAAGAGCAAGACGGTGGGCTTCGTCGCGTATGCGCGCAATCAGCTTGAGCGCGGATGAATCGGGCCCCGGAAGTAGCGGACGCTCGAGGTCGGACATGTAAATTCTCTCCCGGCCGCTGCGCCGGCCAAAACCTTTGGCCACCGCGGCAACCGGCATGTCTCCAAGTTCCAGCGCTTCCAGTTCGGCGCACGCCGCGGCGAGTTGGCCGCGTCCGCCGTCCACCAACAGCAGTTCCGGCAAGGCGCCATCCTCGCGAACCTGCCGGCTGTAGCGACGGCGAACCGCCTCGGCAATGGCGCCATAGTCGTCGCCGCTGGCTGCGCCCTTGATGTTGAAACGGCGGTACTCGGCGCGGCTGGCGCCTTCCGGAGTGAAAACGACGCAGGATGCAACGGGCCCCTCTCCCCCAGTGTGGCTGATGTCAAAGCACTCGATCCGTTCCGGCGGACGCATCAGCCGCAACTCTTTGGCCAGGGCGCGCAGTTGGGCGGCCAGGCCGCGCGCGCCACGGGCCTGCTGCAAGGCACCCGCCTGGGCATTCCTGCGCGCCAGTTCGATCCAGCGCCGCCGCCATCCACGAACCCGCCATCGCACCGCGACCGAATGGCCGCTTTTGAGCGCCAGCGCGCTTTCCAGCATCTCCCGTCGTTCAACGGGTCCGTCGCTGATCACCTCGCGAGGCGCGCCGCGCTCGAAATAGTGCTGCGCGATGAAGGCGCTCAACACTTCGCCCGACTCCACTCCCGTCATGACCCTGGGAAAGAAAAGCCGGCTGCCCATGAGCGTCCCCCGCCGTATCCACAGCAAGGCCACGCAGTACACCCCTCCGCTTTCCTCCACGGCCACCACATCGAGGTCGCGGGCCGCTCCCCCGGCAACCGATTGACTGGCCTGTATGCGCTGCAAGGCGGCCACCCGGTCGCGAAGCTGGGCCGCTCTTTCGTATTCCAGGTCCGCCGAGGCCTGCTCCATCCTTTCCAGCAGGTCCTCAAGCACCGCGTCGTTCTTCCCCTCCAGAAACAGAAGGGCCTGGCGGGCGTCGGCCGCGTATTCCTCTTCGCTGACCAGGCCCACGCATGGCGCCGTGCAGCGGTTCAGCTGGTATTGCAGGCAGGGCCTTTGGCGATGCCGGAAATAGGAGTTCTCGCACAGGCGGATGCGGAACAGCTTCTGCGCCTGGCCGAGCGCGGCGCGAACCGCCGCGGCGTTGGAGTACGGCCCCAGGTATCGGCCCTTGCCGCGCCGCGCGCCGCGGTGAAAAGCGAACCTCGGAAAAGGCTCGCGGGTGGAAGCGTAGACGTAGGGATAGCTCTTGCCGTCGCGCAAATACACATTGAAGCGCGGCCGGTGACGCTTGATCAGGTTGCATTCCAGCAGCAGCGCTTCCTGTTCCGTTTCGGTCACGGTCACGTCCACGCGGCGCGTGCGGTTCATCAGTTTCTGGATTCGTGGCTGATGGCTGCGCGAACCGAAATAGGATGCCACTCTGCGCCTCAGGTTCTTGGCCTTGCCCACGTACAGAACGCCGCCGGCATCGTCCAGCATCCGATAAACGCCGCAGCCCTGCGTCAGGCTTTGGAGAAACGGCTTGGGGTCGAAGTTGGGCTCGTTGCCGGCGCTCATCGGCGCCGCTCCTTATGCGGCCTTATGCGGCCTTTTGCGAAATCAGCATGGCCAGTTCAATGGCCTGCTCGTAGTTCAGGCGCGGGTCCACCTGAGTCCGGTAGCTCTTGTCCAGGTCCGATTCGTCCAGCCCGCGGGCCCCGCCCACGCACTCGGTCACGTTCTCGCCGGTCAGTTCCAGATGCACGCCACCCAGCCAGGTGCCGGCTTCGGCGTGCGCGGCGAACGCCTGGCCGAGCTCATCCTCTATCCGCTCAAGCCGCCGGGTCTTGCGCCCGTTCGCGGCCGTTTCGGTATTTCCGTGCATCGGATCGCACATCCACAACACGCGCAGGCCTTCGCGCTGAACGGTTTCGATCAAGGGCGGCAGCACTTCGCCCACTCTTCCCGAGCCCATGCGGTGAATCAGCGTGGTCCGGCCCGCCTGATTGTCCGGATTCAGCACCTTGAGCAACTGCAATAGCCACTCGGAGGTCATGGCGGGCCCGATCTTGATCCCGATGGGATTGGCCAAGCCGCGGAAAAACTCCACGTGGCCGCCGTCGAGTTGCGCCGTGCGCATGCCGATCCATGGGAAATGCGTGGTGAGGTTGTACCAGAGGCCGCGATGGGCCAGGAGCCGCGTCTGAGCCTGCTCGTAGTGAAGCAGCAATCCTTCGTGCGAGGTATAGAAGTTGGTGCGCCGCAAACGGCTCAGGTCGCGCCCCGTAGAGTGCTCGATGAAGTCCAGCGAGCGCGTAATGCGATCGACGATCGCCTCGTAGGCCTCTGCCTGAGGCGAGTGTCCCACCCAGTCGAGGTTCCAGTTCTCGGGGTGGTGCAGGTCGGCGAATCCGCCGTCCACGAGGGAGCGAACAAAGTTCAAGGTCAACGCAGCCCGTTCGTAGCCCCGCAGAAGCAGTTGCGGGTCCGGCTTGCGGTCGCCGGAGGTGAAGGACTCGCGGTTGACCAGGTCGCCTCGAAAACTCGGCAGCGAAACCTCCTCCCGGGATTCCAGGGGTTGGGAACGCGGCTTGGCGTACTGCCCGGCCATGCGGCCAATGCGGATCACTGGCTTGCGCAGCCCGTAGCTCAAGACCAGGCTCATCTGCAGCAGGACCTTCAGCCGCGCCACGATGATGTCGGAACTGCACTCCTGAAAGGTCTCGGCGCAATCGCCGCCCTGCAGCACGAAGGCCTCGCCTCGTTGCGCGGCGGCGATGGATTCGCGCAGGGATTCCACTTCCCAGCTGGTCACGATCGGCGGCAAGGCGGCGAGTTCGCGCAGCGCCGCCTTCAGCCCCTCGCTCTGGCCGTACTCAGGCTGCTGGGTGGTTTCGCGACCGCGCCAACTATCCGGACTCCATCCGGTCATTGCCGGTGTATCGCTCATGGCTTTCCCTTCCGATCAGGAGCCGGTCAGGCGTTCAATTGGCGCCGCGGCAAAGGCATCGGCAATGATGAGAAAACGTTTCATGGGACCGCCTTCGCAGCCAACAACAGCAGGCGCTTTGAATTGTAACGGGGAATCCTCGTGCGTGCTATGATTCCTGCCCCCTTATGGATGCGCTGTCAAATGCCCGCAAGCTGATCCTGTGGTCCGCTGTGCTGTCCCTCTCGGGGGCCTTTTTCTGGCGCGCGGGAATCGCTGAGGATACGCCCGAAGACAGCAGCAGCGACGGGGGAGGCGCCTCGGGCGTGGCAGTGGTAATCACCATCGACGACGCCATCGGCGTGGCGACGGCGGAGTATTTCCTGGACAGCCTGAAAACCGCCGAGGAACGCGACGCCAGCATTCTGGTGCTGGAACTGGACACGCCCGGCGGCTTGCTGGAGCCGATGCGCGACATGATCAAGGCGGTCCTGGCCTCCGAAGTGCCGGTTGCCGTATTCGTGACGCCCGACGGCGCGCGCGCCGCCAGCGCCGGAACCTACATTCTGTACGCCAGCCACGTGGCGGCGATGTCCAGGGCCACCACCCTGGGCGCGGCTACCCCGGTGAGCATGGGAAATGCGGGAAGCACGGGTCTGGCAGCCAGCTTGCCGGTCGGCTCAACCCTGTTGCGCGTTGCGGCATCGTTCGAAGAGGGTGAATCAGCCGCTTCGGGCGAGGAACCGTCGGCGGATTCGGCCCCCGGATCGTCCGCCGGGCAAAACGATGCGCGACCCGACGGCGCAGAGCAAGGCGAAGAGCGAAGCGCAGGGGCAAACGCACAGGACACAGAAGGCGGAGAGGACGCGGAAAGCGACAAGGACGCGGAAGGCGACGAAAATCCTGATGCCGAAGCCATGCGGCGCAAGATCATCAACGACTCGGTTTCCTACATCCGCTCGCTGGCGCGCCAGCGTGGACGCAATGCCGATTGGGCGGAGCAGGCAGTCCGCGAAGGCGTTACCCTGGAAGCCACCGAGGCGGTCGAGATGAACGTGACCGACTTCATCGCCAGCGATGTCCAGGACCTGCTGGAGAAAGCCGACGGACGCGAGGTGGATCTCAACGGCACGATCGTCACCCTGAACACCGCGGAAGCCAGGATCGAGCGGCTGGAACCCGGATGGCGAACCCGCCTGCTGTCGATTCTTACCAATCCGAATGTCGCCTACCTGCTGGTCATCGTGGGCCTGTACGGCCTGCTACTGGAAGGCTACAACCCCGGCTCGCTAGTGCCGGGCATCGTGGGCGTAATCTGCCTGTTGCTCGCTGCCTACGCTTTGAGCGTGCTACCTGTGAATTACGCGGGGCTGGCGCTGATGGTCCTGGGGGTGGGCCTTATCATCGCGGAATCGTTCACGCCCAGTTTCGGGGTGTTGGGATTGGGAGGGATAGTGGCGTTCGTTGCAGGTTCAATCATTCTGTTCGACACCGGAGTACCGGGCTTCGAGGCCCCGCTGCGCCTGATCGCAGGCGTGGGACTGGCGGCCGGGCTGCTCATGCTGGGTCTGGTGCTGATGCTGGCAAAAAGCCGGCAGCGACCGGTGGTAAGCGGCCGGGAGAGCCTGGTGGGGCAAAAGGCGGTCGCGCTGGAAGACTTCGAGGACGCGGGTCCGGTGCTGGTGCAGGGCGAGCGCTGGCATGCGACCAGCCGCTCGGCAGTCGCCAAGGGCCAGAAACTCCACGTTCATTCGGTGGACGGGCTGGAGCTGGAAGTGGGCGACTCCCCCGCAGCCCCAAGGCCCCGAAGAAACTTATTTACTTTGTTGAGGAAAACAGGATAAGGAGTTCATAATGTTTACATTTCTTATAGCTGCGGTGATCGTGCTCGTGCTTGTCGTGGCATCCGTGCGAATTCTCTCCGAGTATGAGCGCGGCGTGATCTTTCTGCTCGGCCGCTTCTGGAAAGTCAAGGGCCCCGGGCTGATCATCGTGATTCCGTTCATCCAGAGAATGGTGCGAGTCGATCTTCGCGTGATCGTGATGGACGTGCCCACCCAGGACGTAATCTCTCGCGATAACGTGTCGGTGAAGGTAAACGCCGTGGTCTATTTCCGCATCGTGGACCCGGAGCGGGCCATCATCCAGGTCGCCAATGTGTTCGAGGCCACCAGCCAGTTGGCGCAAACCACGCTACGCTCGGTGCTCGGGCAGCACGAACTCGATGAAATGCTCTCCGAACGCGACAAGTTGAACCATGACATCCAGGTGATCCTCGACCAGCACACCGACGCCTGGGGCATCAAGGTGTCCAACGTGGAAATCAAGCACGTGGACCTGGACGAGAGCATGATCCGGGCCATCGCCGCCCAGGCCGAGGCGGAGCGGGCGCGGCGAGCCAAGGTGATCCACGCCGAGGGCGAGCGGCAGGCCGCATCGCAACTGGCGGAGGCGGCCGCCAAGCTGGGCAAGGAGGGACAGGCATTGCAACTGCGCTATTTGCAAACACTCACGGAAGTCTCCAGCGAAGGAAGCAGCACCATCGTGTTTCCGCTGCCCATTGATCTCGTCAAGCCTATCCTCAAACTGGCCGGAGACAAATCATGAATCAGAACTACGACCTGATCGTTGTCGGCGCCGGCTCGGCCGGTATGCCGGCCGCCATCTTCGCCGCCCAGGGTGACGCCCGAGTGCTGCAGATCGAGGCCGATAGCCGGGTGGGGGGCACGCTGTACTGGTCGTCCGGCCAGATCAGCGCCGCCGGCACCCGCCAGCAGGCTGCGCTGGGCATCGAGGACAGCGCCGAAGAACACTATCAGGACGCCCAGCGCATCGCTCACGGCGGAATCGATCCGGTGCTGGGACGGCTGGCCACGGGCAACGCCGCGGAAACCCTGCACTGGCTGATGGATCTGGGCCTGCAACTGGCGCCTGAAACTCCGGTGGCCGGCATGGTGCATGAGCCATACACCACGCGGCGCTACGTGTGGGGCAACGAACAGGCCATCTCCATCCTCAAGGTCATCGAGCCGGTGCATCGGGAACTCGTGGCTTCCGGCGCCATCGACCTCCGCCTTCAGACCCGCATGACCGGGCTGCTCAAGTCCGAATCCGGCGCCGTGATCGGCGTTTCCGCGGAAACGGCCGGCGAATCACTGGAATTTCACGCCCCCCAGGTGGCGCTCACGACCGGCGGCTATGCGGCAAATCCCGAACTATGGAATGAAGTTACGCCGTGGCCGCTGCATTCGCACTGCAACCCCTACTCCCGCGGCGAAGGCATTATCGCAGCCAGGGAAATCGGCGCCACAGTCGATCACACGGACCGCTTCCTCTGCACTTTCGCCGGCTACCTGACCGAACCGGGCAATCCCTTGAGCGCCTGGTTCTTCAGTCTCGCCCCGGCTTATCGGGCGCCTTGGGAAATCTATGTGGACGGCCAGGGCAAGCGTTTCCTGCGCGAGGACCATCCGAGCATCCACTACAGCGAATCGGCGCTGCTCAATCAGCCAGGCATGCGCATGGTCATGGTGTTCGATGAAGGCATTCGCCAGAACGCGCCGGAAATGGGCGTGCTGGACAAGCAGGGACGCGACCTGCGGCCCGACTTCAACGTGCACCCCGCGTTTCAGAAAGCGGACAGCATCGAAGAGCTGGCCGGCCGGTTCGATATTCCGCCGGCCAACCTTGCGGCCACGGTCGAGCGCTACAACGAAGCCGTGGACAACAGGGAAGATCGCGAATTCGGCCGCCTGTTCCTGCCGCGCCGGGTCGAAAAACCACCCTTTTACGGAATTGAAGCGGTGGGGGTTACCGTGATCAGCCCGGGTGGCCTGAGTGTCAACCAGGACCTTCAGGTGCTGGACGAATCAGGAGCGCCGATCAGCGGCCTTTACGCGGCCGGCGAGATCCTGGGCTTTACCCGGCTTTCCGGCGCCGCTTTCGTAGGCGGCATGTCGCTGATGCCGGCAATGAGCTTCGGCCGCCTGATCGGACAGCAGGCGGCGGCGCAACTGCAAGCCCGCGCTGCCTAAGCCCGTCTCTTGCCTGAGGTCGGGATTCTTCTCCCCCCTCTCGCAGGGGACGCATGAACCCATCCATGGGGGGCTCGGCAACGGCTATCCTGCCGTTGACGCCCCTGCGAGAGGGGGGAGAAGAATCCCGGCCTCAGGCAAGAGACGGACCAAAGCGGATCGGGCCGGGCAACTTCACGCACGGAATGGACCCCCGCAAACTGCGGAGTTGATCTCATCGAAGGGAGATCAATGGCCCAGGAAGAAGGTGACGGGGTCCTGGGCCGAGGCCGGCGGCATCAAGGTACGTTGCGTGGCCATGCGCGAAGATGAAGACGCTGATTCGGCGCAACTGCCGGTTTCAAGATACCGTAACGCGGCAGCGAGCAGCGCCTCCTCGGGGTCTCCCAACTGGTGAGCGACATCGTCCTCGGCCTCGCAGCCTTCGGTCACCTGAATGCCCTCGTAGTAGTCCTCGAAACCCTCGGCGTTGACGGCCGCAAAAGCCACCGCCCAGAGATCTGCCTGACGGGAACTGAAGTCCGCAAAATTGGCGAGGCAAAAGCGCAGTCCGTATTGTCCCACGGGTTTGCCGTAGGTGCGGTCTCCCACCAGAGCCACGTTCTCGTACGGCTGAAGCCCGGTAATGACCAGTTCGCTGGCGGAAGCCGATCCTCGGCCGGTAATGAACACGACTTTCTCCACGTTCCGAATGGAGGATTCGCTTTCACAGCGCGCGGTCATCGCCGCGGTGGGATAGGCGTGGCATCCGAAATAGGTCGTCACGTCAAACCCCTCCGAGCTGAGCACCTCGTTGTGTACTCTCCGTGTCAGCACCGTGCGCGTCTGGTTCTCGAACAACTCGGGACCAGCGATCAGGGTGGCCAGACCGTTAGCAATCGGCACGCTGCCTCCGCCGTTGTAGCGCAGGTCAACGATCAGGTTCCTGACGCCGGCGGCATTGAACTCGGCGAATTCATCCAGCAGGCGCATGTTCGCATCCCCGAAAAAGGTCCGGAAATGCAAATATCCGACTTTGCCTGCGTCCGTATCGAACACCTGCACGTGTTCTTCCGGAACCGTGGGAACTTCAACGAGTCCCTTGGCCATGCTCAAGGTGCGGCGCTCACCCGATTGATTTTCCACTTCGAGACTGACTTCGAAGCCTTCCTCGTTGGGGCCCAATTCTTCATTGACCTGGGCAGGGGTCAGGCCATCGACCGACTTGCCGTTCAGGCCCACAATCTTGTCGCCTCGCTCCAGCCCCGCCCTGCCCGCCGTAGCGTCCGCATAGACATCGGTGACCTCGAAATAAAGGAGGTCGCTGTTTATATCGATAACAGCCCGCATGCGAAAACCGAAGATGAAAGCCTGTCCGGCAAAGACCATGTCCGATTGCCTTGCGGTGGTCCAATAGCTGAAATTCCGGTCGTGCGTTTCCGGCTTCCAGCGAAGCTCGTCCAGCAGGGCGTTGATGCTGCCGTAATCCTCGAGGTCCAGGCCGTCATAGCGGGCCTGCTGCTCGGGCTCGTCATTGAAGTAATAGAATTTTTCCATCAAATCAAGGACTTCGGCGCGGGCCTCGGGATAGGTGCAGGCGGAGGCCGCGAACCAGTCCTGGCTCAGCGCAAGGGATTGAGGCGAATTGGTAGCGGCCGATGCCGTCACGGTCACTTCAAGGCTGCGCTCGGCGCCCCCGTTCAGGGCGTAACGGACCACGATTTCGCCTGCATCCGTGCCTTCCTCGCCACTCTCGATGTACGCCCAGGTCGTATCCTCCGGCAAGCTGGCGCTCCACTGCATTGTTGCGTGGCCAGTGTTGCGCACCGAAAGGGAAATGCTTCCGCCCTCCCCGTCCAGTTCAGTGTCCGCAGCCGTAAGCTCGATAACCGAGGGCGCCTCCGCCTGCTGCACGGTAATGGTTCGCGATTGCGCGCCGCTGGCCATAACGGTCACCTCGAATTCGCGCGCAGCGCCCGAATTGGCGTCGATTTCGATCGTTATGGTTCCGGAATTGGCGCCGCTTGCGCCGCTGGCGATGCGCGCCCATGCCACGCTCCCGGCAACGGCGGCAGTCCAGTTCAGCGTGCCGCTGCCGCCATTGGACACGTTCACGGAAACGGTTTCGCCCGCCGCTTCGGCGTCAATGCCCGTGGTCGAAACATTGATGCTGGGCGGGGGCGGAGGCGGCTCGTCGGAACCGGAGCCCCCGCAGCCCGTGACAAGAACAGCCGCCGCAACCGCGGCAGCGCAAATGACCTGACTCCGGCAAAAGGAAAAACGAACGCGATCAGCCCTTCTCGTCATCGCTGAACTCCAGTGCGCCTGACCATGCAGGCACGCTACTCCGGCTTGTGGCAGTGCCAGGTCTTGACGACCAGGAACTGGCGCTCTCCCGGCGTAATCTCGAAGCCCGCCGACTTCAGCAGCCCGTCAAAATCGCTCTCCATCAGGTCGATCGACCAGGGCTCGCCGTTGTCGCGATGGTCCATTTCGAACATGTAGCGGGTTTCCGGGGTCATGGGATCGCCAACCGGGAAATCGTAGATGTTGAACGCGCCGCCGGGGCGCAGGATCCGGTACATCTCATGCACCACCTTTTCGGTGGCGCTGAACGGAATCTCGTGAAAAAGGATGTAGCTGTTGATGACGTCGAAATAGCCGTCATCAAACCCGGTGGCCTCGCCTCTGGCCTGCTTGAAGCGCACCGGCAGCTTCATGCTCCTGGCGCGCCTGTGCGCGTAACGCAGCAGCGGTTCGGATGGGTCCAGGCCCCAAACATCGGCATCGGGATAGCGCTGCTTGAGCGCCGTGGCACACTGGCCGATGCCCGTCGCCAGGTCCAGCGCGCGCTCCACGCCGCCGCTGGAGGGCTCCTGACCGCAAGCCACCAGGCCGTTGTGGACCATGTCGCCCGCGTTGAAGCCCATGTAGAAGGCGTTGGTCCCGTGGTGATAGACCTCGCCGGCCAGCGAGTCGCCCACATATCCACCCGGCTGCAAGTGAAAGTCGAACTGGATGTAGTCCGGCATCTCGAGATCGGGGTCAAGCAGCAGGGAATCGTCGGCGGCGGCGAGCAACTCCCGCTCCAGCCGTTCGCGGTCCCCGGCGACGGCGCTGAAGGCGGAGTCCCAGGTCATTTCCTGGAGGCTGCGCAGCATCCGGTTCCGTATCTGCGTGTCCGGAATTCGGTCCATGACGCGGCAAATGGCTTCCACGTCGTCCGCCTGGATACCCGCTTCCCTGAGAGCCTCGGCGCCGGCGGCGCGTGACTTGGCGCTCACGCCCCCTGCAGTAATCATGGTGCGCAAACTCAAGGCGAATCCGAGGCGCTGCTCGGCGTCCAGCGATGGAAGGCGGTTCAGGCCGCCCAGTTGTCCTCGATCCATTTCTTTTTCCCTCAAGGTTCCGGCGGGGCCTCCTGCTCTTCCCCGCCCCGGGCGAATCCGGCGTATATCCGCCGGACGAAGGCATCGCGCTGCGCGGCCTCTTCCTGGACTTCTTCGGCGGACGGCATGTACCGCTCCACGGCGTGCTCCGGCAAGGCGCCGGCGTCGGACAGCGCCTTCTCCAGCAATTCCAGGCGGCGCCTGGTGGTCCACAATTCGCTGCCGAGCTGCATCACGGTCTCCAGCAGGTGGTCCAGCACCGGATGATCGAAATATTGCGGATCGTTCACTTGCGCCTCGCAGCCGAGTCGGGAAACAGCTTGCCCGGCACGCATGATATTCTAGTCCTGCAACGGGAGAAGACACCATGAGCGACAAAGTCGAAAAGGCGCGCAGCAAGGCCGCGCCCTTCATTCCGGCAGACACGGGCTCTGCCGTCTTCCTGGGTAACCCGCACATTGACAACCTGATGTCGGTGGTGATCGCGCTGGGCGCGGAAATCTGGGCCGACCGCCAGCGCATGCACGTGGTCGAGCGTCTTCTGGAAACCGAAGGCAAGGCCACCACCGCCATGATCGAAGCCTATGTGCCCACCGACGCCGAGAAACAGGCGTGGGAAGCGGAGCGCATGGCGATGGTCGAGCGGGTCTATAGCGTGCTGTCGCGCGACACATCGAATGCGCGGCCGTTCGGCGAAGAACGCCAGTTCTAGGAGTTCGGGGAGGTAACAAGCGATGATCAACAGACGATCCTTAATGGGCGTGTTCGCCGGCATGGCGTCCCTGGCGGCGGCGCCTTTCGCCAGCCGTGCGGCCCGGGCCGATTTGCCGCCCCCGCCCAAGGCGCCCGGGAACGTGCCGGGCACGCTGGCGCCGAGGGGCCGCAACGGGCGCATGGAGCGCCTGGCGGAAATCGACCTGGAAAGCAGGATGGACTTTCTCATGTCGATGCGCACCTTCGCCAACGGCCCGCTGAGCCAGGCCGCGGACCAGCGCGCAGGCGACATTCTCGCCAGCAAGGGCATTTCGCCCGACGCGGAACTGCCGATGCAGGAAGCCATCGAGTTGTTGCAGGACGACCCGGTAGTAAGCGCCAGGACCCGAACGTGGATGTCGGTGCAACAGTTGTCATGGAACAACATGAAGACCGAGTGCGAGGACAATGCGGACGCTTATTTGAGCGAGATGGAAGCGGTCGACAACCGCGGTCCCGGAACGCTTGAGTTGAACCCCGACCTCGAGATGCCCGACTACACCCGCCACGAGATCCACATTCAGCCGGGCGGCTACGTGGGCAACGACTTTGCCGGGCACATGTACGACTACGGCACCAACGGCTTCTATACCGGCCGCAACGACCAGGACGCGCTGCACATGACGGCCGCCTTCGGGCTGCCGATACCGACGGACGGTAAAGTCAAGCGCATTCTGGACCTCGGTACCGGCATCGGTCAGTTGGCCATGGCCTTGAAGGAGCGTTTCCCGGATGCGGAAGTGTGGGGCATCGACGTGGGCGGCCCGATGGTGCGTTACGCCCATCTGCGGGCCGTGGAACGCGGCCTGGACGTCAACTTCGCCCAGCGCCTGGCGGAAGACACCCGCTTCCCCGACAACCACTTCGACCTGGTAACCAGCTACATCATGCTCCACGAAGTCTCGCCGCAAGGTACGAAGGACATCGCCAACGAGGCCTTCCGCATTACCCGCCCCGGGGGGATTTTCTACCCCATAGACTTCAATCTGAAGCGCCCGCGTCCCCGCACGGCCTACGGCCAGTACCGCCGCTGGTGGGACCACCGCTGGAACAACGAAGTGTGGACGCTCAAGTACCGCACCAACGGGCTGCAGGACCTGGTCCGCGCCGCCGGGTTCGATCTCGACGAGGAGGGTCCGGTCGCCCTGCCGCGGTTCGGCGTGATGAACGCCACCAAGCCGGCCTAGCAGCGTGCGCCGCCGCAAGCACGGCGGCGGCGCGCTGACCCGCCGGCATGCGCTGACCCGCCGGCAAACGCTCGCGGGGGCGGGCGCCGCGCTGGTCGCTTCGGCCGCTGGAACCAGGGCGAAGGCCGCGGAGGAATCCAAGACCTTCATCCTCGTGCATGGCACCTGGCTGGGCGGCTGGAGCTGGCAATATGTGCGCCGCATCCTGGAGCGGGCCGGACATGACGTCTACGCGCCCTCCTTGACCGGCTGCGGCGACCGCGCCCACATGACCAGCCCGGATGTGGGCCTCACGGTCACCGCGCGGAATCCTTCGTCGATGAACGTCCGGGCCAGCAGCCGCGTCGGCTTCTTCCAAAGGGGAAAATACAGCTCATCCCCGAGGCGGCAAGCTGGCGTTCCCTGTAAGTGCGCAAATCTTCCAGGAAAATATCCCCGAAGGCTACCCGGCGGATTCCCGTGTCGCGAATGCGCGAGAAAGCCTTTGCCATTTCCCGTTCGTAGATGGCGTTCGACGACTGCGGCGGCACCGCAACTTCCGTTACCGGAAGGCCCAAGGCAATCGGCTCGATCAAAGTCTCCATGGAAACCGGGGCTTCGATTACGCGGGAACGGTAAACACGGTCACGGCGGTGACTGCGCGGAATCCGAACCGCTCTTGCATTGCGGCTGTGCGTGCTGGAATCGATAGACGAACGCCGGGGGCACATTCAACGCGGCGACTCCCAGGCATGACGCCTTGAGTCCGAGTCCGTCCCGCATGCGCCTGCCGACGGGGCAAACGCCGCCGTAGGTGAACTGATGAAAGACTCCGCCCTCGCCGAGCAGCCTGAAGGCCGCGGTCAGCAGCCGGCGCTTTCTGGCATCCGAAAACAGCAGCAGCGGCAGCCCGCTGATGATGAAATCGACGCGGCCCATCAGGTCCCCCAGATGCGCGCCCAGCGATGTGGCGTCGCCATGCACTGTGCGCGCGCCGGGGAAACGCTGCCTCAGGATTTCGACGAACCTCCCGTCACTCTCCACCAGGCAGAGGTCCCCTTCCGCTACGCCGGTATCAAGGATCGCTTTGGTCAGCGCTCCCGTTCCCGCTCCCAACTCGACAACGCAGGCGCCGGCTCCGCAACCGCGAGCCATGAGCCGGCCCAATGACGGACCGCTGGGCACAACGGCGCCCACCGCACGCGGACCACTGACCAGGCTGCGGAAAAACCCGCCAAGCTGCCCGTTCCCATTCGGTTGGAATTCGTTGCGGGCCATGGCGCGGTTCGGCAGGAAAAGGGAGTAGCCGGGCAGTTACAGCGGCCGGACAGGAATGTTGCGCGTCATGCCGAATCCTTTTTCAGGTACAGCAAGGCGTCGCGCCAGGCCCCAACCTCGGGGGTGATGGCGTTCAGGACCGTGAAAGTCTTGTTGATTGCCTTTTCGGTTACCGCGCATTCAACCAGCACCGAGGCGCTGTCCTGCCGGCAGATCATGAACGGCCCGCCGGGCGGGACAGGTTCCGTTTGCAGGAACATGATGCCGTACTCGCCCCCCGGCCGATTCCACAAACCGGGGGTGCGCGAAATGGTGTAGTGGATCCCGGCAGCGCGCAGCGCGGCCTCGCCTTTGGCCTTGGCGTCCATCGAGGGCCGGAGCACCTCGGGCATTTGGCTGGCGGGCGAGCGGCCGGCCGACGAAAGCAGAACAAAGCGGGACACGCCTGCCTGTCTGGCCACATCCGCCGTATCGGCGACTCCCGTGTGATACACGTCGTACAGGTCGCTGACTTCGACTTGTGAGAAAGTTACGCCCACCGCGTAGATCAGCGCATCTGCGCCTTCGAGCGCCGGGTTGAGGGATTCCGGGCTGCGCACATCGGCGCTGATCCAGGTCACGCCATCTTGCGGCGGCTGCCCGCCCGCTCTTCTGGAAATGCCGCGCACGGCATGTCCGCGTTTAAGCAGATCCTCGACAATAAATTTGCCGGTGCGCCCGGTCGCGCCGAGCACGGCAACGGTAAGCGGGTTTTCGTCGGCGGCGCGCGCCAGACTGGCGGCGGCGGAGAGCCTGGTGCCCAGGAGGCCGGACGAACCCAGGGCGAGACCGTTGAAGAGGACAGTGCGGCGTGTTGTCATGGCAGTACCCGGCCCATTCGGCAACTCCACTTTGACGATGGGTCGTGCAGGAATCGAACCTGCGACCTACTGGTTAAAAGCCAGCTGCTCTACCAACTGAGCTAACGACCCGTGGCGGGCCATTGTATCCGCTGTATCCGCTGTGCGCGGTATGCCGTGGGTGTGCGCCCACGTGGATTGCTGCCTTGTCTACTCCTGCCGGGAGCCGGTGTCCGTTCGCCGTGACCTGCGCGTGGACCGGGTGGCGTTCAGCGTACTTCAGGCAACGCTGTTCGGCACGGGATTCGTGAATTCCTTCCCCTACGAAGCAGGCTCCTTCATGAAAAGTTCAACCTCCCTGGACGCTCCCGACATCCAGACCCACTTCATGGCGGCGCCCGTGTTCAGGCAAGTCATTCACAAGGAAGTTGCGCCCGGACCGGAATTCAAGACAAAAGCGCAGTTGCGCAAATGGTTGATCGACGCTGCGATGACCACGCTGCACCCCGTGGGCTCCTGCAAAACGCTGGCTGCGCAAGCACGAAAGCGAAGGACTGCCGATCCAGCAGGATTACCTGGGAACCTTTCTGGGCCTGTTCACCACCGAGGTTGGCAACCTTCACAACATCAAGATGCTCCGCCCAGCCTCCTTCTCCCCCATTCAATAACCCAAAGCACTCCCCTGGCGAAATGCGTGTCCTGCGACGCGCAGTCTACTGTGAACGAGCCTCGATCTGCGCCAAACGAAGCGTCGCCAGATTGGCAGCGTCAGCCCCCACGAAATCCTGACGCACGCGCTCCAGCGTCAGCATGGCGGCGGCAGTGTCGCCCAGCTCGTCCTGGGTATAGCCCAACTTGAGCAGAGCGTCCGGAACCTTGCCTGAATTGGGATGTTCCGTCACCACCCGCGAGAATTCCGCGCCCGCCTCTTCGTAGCGGCCCTGCACGTAATAGGTCTCCCCCAGCCAATAGCGGGCGTTCGCCGCCAGCGAGCCTCCCTGCCCCGCTTCCAGATAGCGCAGAAACTCAGCCGCGGCGGCCTCGTACTGCCCCTCGCCCAGCAAGGCCTGGGCCTGCTGATAATTCTCCTGGCTTCCGTCTGCGCTCCCGCCTTGCGTCTCAGTCCCCGCCTGCGGATCGGCCGAAGCGTCCGGCGCTGATGCGGAAGCATCCCCCGGCGCGTCGGACCCAGCTCCGGTATCCGCCAGACCGTCCGGCGCCGGAGGCCGAGGGGCGGCCTCAAGCGCCGCCAGACGTTGCTCCAGGACCGCGAACTGACTGCGACGCAATTCGGCGTTGCGCTGCACATCCTGGTCCAGACGCTCCAAGATGTCGCGCAAGGCCTGTATCTCGCGCCTCAACTCGTCCTGGGCGTTGATCAGTGCCACCACGTTGTCCGCCCGAATCTGGCGCTCCAGCACGCCCACGCGCGTTTCCAGTTCCTCCAGCACCTCGCGGTCGCGGCGACGTTGCGCCTCGGCGGGGGCCGCCAGCGCCACGGCAAGCGCCACGCTCACCACAAGCGCCGGCCAATTGCTATTACTCATAGATCAACTCCACGCGGCGGTTCTTCGACCAGGCCCCTTCATGGGCCCCGTCCTCCGCCGGCTGTTCTTCGCCAAAGCTTACCGTGCTCCACTGCCCGTCACCTGCTCCCAGCGCCGTCAGGGCCTGGGCCACGGCATACGCGCGCCGCGAGCCCAGCGCCAGGTTGTACTCCGGCGTGCCGCGCTCGTCGGCGTGGCCAGCCAGCCGCAGCCTGCCCCCGGGGTTGGCGGCCAGCCAGGCGCCGTGAGCCTGCAGGATAGCGCCGTATTCCTCGCGTATGGCACTGCGGTCATAGTCGAAATAGATCACCAGCGTGCCCATGGGGCCGCCCAGCCACTCGCCGGACGCGCCTTGCCCGGGCTGCACAGGCGCCTGAATGCCTGCCTGGCCGACGGCCGTTCCGGTCGCAGTGGCGCCGCTTCCCGCTCCGGCCGCGGCGGCGGCGCTCGACGAATATCCGGGCGAGCCCCCTTGTGCGTCGCCTCGCGACGACGAGACGCTGTCCGATGTCCCGCATCCAGCCAGGGCACAAGCCAACAGGATCAGGACACAGCTGTTCGTGTTGTGGAGCAGTTTCATGATGTTCACCTTTTGCGGTCAAATGAAAAAATAACGCGCGCAAATGGCGGCGCAGTACGAGTGCCAGGACAGGCCAGGTCCGCTCTGATGCGGCAACATGAGCCGGCCACGGCGCTAATGGGTCTCATAGGGCCCCCAGGCAGGTTCCCGCAGCACGCCCTCGGGCGCCCGCAGCAGACGCGTCACGCCGCTGTCGATGAAATACACGCCCAGCCCGCGGCCGGCCGGGGTGCCCGCGCCGAAGATCAGCGCCCTGCCATTGGGAGCAAAGCTCGGAGACTCGTCCAGCGGCCCGCCGGTCAGCAGGCGAAGGGAGTCGTCGCGCAGATCCATGAGGCCGATACGGAAGCTGCCCTCCTGTTGATGCACCACGGCCAGCTGATTGCCGTTCGGCTGCACCCGGGGGCGCGCGTTGTAGTTGCCGGTAAAGCTGACCCGGCGCGCGCGCCCGCCGCTAACCGGCACGGCGTACACCTGCGGGCCTACGCCCCGGTCGGATGTGAAGTACAGCTCCCGGCCGTCGGCGGAAAACACCGGCTCGGTATCGGTGGCGCCATGCCGCGTAAGGCGGCGCGGCGGGCCGCCGCCGAGGTCGTACACGTAGATATCCCGGTTGACGCCTTCGCTGGCGCGCGTCACGGCCAGCAGCCTGCCGTCGGGGGACCAGGCGGGAGCGCTGCTGGGGCCGCCCTGTTCCGACAGGCGCCGGCGCTGTCCGCTGGTCACGTCCTGCACGAAGACTTCGGCCTGCCCGGCCTCAAACGACACGTAGGCGAGTTGCGAGCCGTCCGGAGACCAGGCTGGCGACAGGATAGGCTCGGTGGACCGGAGCACCACGATGGCGTTGCGGCCGTCGGCATCCGCCACCACCAGCCGGTATTGCTCCCGTCCGGGCATCACCTGAACGTAGACCAAGCGCGTCGAAAAGATTCCGCGCGCGCCGGTCAACTGCTCGTAGACCACGTCCGCAACTCGATGAGCAGCGTCCCGCAAGGCCTCGCGGGAACTGTCCAGACGATAGACGATCATGGACCTGCCGGCGTATACGTCCACCAGTTCCACCACGATCGCAAGATCGTCCTCGCTCCCGCTGACATGGCCCACGACCACGGCCTCCACGTCCATGATGCGCCAGTTGGTCAGCCGCATGTCGGCGAAGCTTGCGGGCCGGGTAACCATGGACGCGCGGTCCAGCGGCGCAAACTGCCCGGTGCGCTCCAGATCCGCCTCCACGATTCGGGCCAGGTCCACGGGCGCCATCAGCGGTACCCGCCACTCCAGAGGAACCACCGCGATGGGCATGGCGCGCTGCGTGGAACGCGTGATGACCACATCCAACTGCGCCGATGCGATCAGCGGCAGAAGCGCCAGAAGTCCGCAGGCGAGCGCAACGGCAGGCGCCGGGAACAACGAGGCCTGCCAGCGGGCGACCCCGCGCGAAATATTGGGGCGGGTGGCGGAGGGGGTATGCATTCTCATCCGCTGGGCTCCGCGGGCGGGTAGCGGAGTCGTAACTGCCGTTCAAAGAGTTCCGGCGCAGGCGGCGCAGGCAGCGGCGAAGATCTCTTGATCGCCGCCTCTATGGATCGCCGGTCCGTGTCCGTTCCGTTGAACTCCTCGAACCGTATGCCCGCCACCTCATTTCCGGGCAGCATGTCCAGAAGCACGACCCACTTCAGGTCTGCCCGGGTTGCGGCAGGCCGCACCCAGTTGCTCTCGATCCGCAACCGAATGCGCGCCTTGTATTCGTCGAGAAGGCCGGACTCAATCATGCTAAGGCGGCGCTCGGCCTCCATCTCGCGGCGCAGTTGCTCGGCCATTTCAGCTTCGCGCCGCTTCCGCGCCGTCTCTTCAAGCTGGCGTTGCGCCTGTTCGGCTCGCTCTGCCAGTTGGCGAGCTTCCTCTGCGGCTTTCTGGCGCTCCTCTTCCGCCGCCTTGCGCTCCTCTTCCGCTGCCCTGGCGCGCGCTTCCTCCGCCTGGCGCTCGCGCTCGATGCGCGCAAGCCGGTCGCGCTCCTGCTGCTGGCGCTGCTGCATTTCGCTGAGCTGGCGGCTGACCCGGGCCTGCTCCTGGTCGAGCGTGCGCCGGGCCTCCTGGGCCTGATTGCTCAGGGAACTGAGTTCTTCCTGCTGGCGCCTGCTGCGCGCCTGCTGCTGCTCGATTTCCCGGCGCAGCCGCTCCACCTCCTGTTCGCGTTCGACTACAGCGGCCTGCTCCATCTCGTCGAGGCGCTGGATTTCCTGCCGGACCGCCTCGTCATCAAGCACCACCCCATCAATGGCGATCGTGCCGAAAGCCGGCACTTCGGGCTGAGTCCGCCCGGCGAAGCCAATCAGCATGAAGATCACCACCAGCGCGTGACCGGTAACCGAATAGGACCAGGGCTTGAGTAATGGAAGCGGTGGGTTGTTCGGATTGGCACCGGGCGCCCGCGGATCGTTTTCCTGTCTCAGGAAACGGATCGCGCTTTGAATCAGCCGGGCAGGACGATTCATTCTTCCTCCGTGGGCAGCGGTCGGGTCACCAGGCCCACCTTGTCGGCGCCGGCCCGCGTAAGCAGCCCCATGACCGCAACCACGTCCCCGTACGGCAACTGCTCGCTGGCGCGTACCAGCACCGGCGTTTCCGGTTTACGGGTCAGCACGGCCGCCGTTCGAGCCACCACCACGGGCGATTCCAGCGCTTCCTCGGGATCCTCGCCGATGTTCAGATACATCTGTCCTGCGGCGTCCACGGTCAGCACCAGCGGCCGGTTATCGCGAATCAGTTCCTGGGGGAGCGGCTCGGCAGCCAGCCTCGGCAGGTCCACGCGGATCCCCTGCGTCAGCAGCGGCGCGGTGATCATGAAGATCACCAGCAACACCAGCATCACGTCGATGTAGGGTACGACGTTGATCTCGTTGACCAGCCGCCTTCTCATTTGCGATCGAAATCCGAGTATGCGTGCTCGCGAAGCAGGGTGACACTTTCTTCCCTGTAGGCCTGGAATCTCACTTCGAGGTTGCCCACGCGGTTGGCGAAACGGTTGTAGGCGATCACCGCGGGAATTGCGGCAAACAGGCCCATCGCGGTGGCGATGAGCGCCTCGGCGATTCCCGGGGCTACCAGCGACAGCGTGGCCGACTCCACATTACCCAGGGCGCGAAACGAATTCATGATTCCCCACACCGTCCCGAACAGTCCCACATAGGGGCTGACCGAGCCGATCGTGGCAAGCCATGGAAGGCCTCTTTCCAGACGTTCCATTTCGTTCATCTGCGCCAGACGCATTTCGCGGCGGCCCACTTCCACCAGCCTGTCGGGGTCGTTCTGGCCGCGGGCGGCCTGACGGTGAAACTCCCGCATGCCCGCTTCGAAAACCCAGGCCATGCCGGTAGTGCTGCGCTGCTTGTCGCGGCCCAGGGCCACAAACAGCGACTCCAGGCTATCGCGCTGCTTGAAAGCCTGCTCGAAGTCGCCCAGGTCGCGTTCGGCCTTGTGCAACACTACCCGCCGCTGAAGAATGATTACCCAGGATACGACGGACGCCGCCATAAGCAGCGCCATGATCATCTGCACCAGCAGCGTGGCGCCTGCGATCAGGTCCCAGAAATCCATATTTACGCCAACCTCAGTCACTTGCGCGCCTCACCTTCTGCATGAATTCTTCCTCTGGTCACTGGTGCCGTGACCGGTTCGTATTGTCGCATCAGCGCGAGCGTAGCGTGTCACGACGCCAAGCCCTCCAACTGTGGATTATCGCCCTGCTCTCCCGGTCTTTCGAGCCCGAGCGCGGAGTAGGCCGCAGGCCCTGCCACCCGGCCCCGCGGCGTGCGCAAGACAAAGCCGGCGCGCACCAGAAATGGTTCGTAGACGTCCTCGATGGTGCCGCGGTCCTCGCCGATCCCGGCCGCCAGCGCCTCCACGCCGGCGGGTCCGCCGTTGAAGCGCCCGATCAGCACTCCCAACAGTCGGCGGTCCATGCGGTCGAGGCCGTTGGCATGCACGTTGTAGAGCTCCATTGCGGCCGCCGCATTGTCGCCGCTGATGGAGCCGTCGGCGCGCACCTGCGCGTAATCCCTGGCCCGCCTGAGCAGCCGGTTGGCCACCCGCGGCGTGCCTCGGGCCCGCCCTGCGATTTCGGAGGCGCCCTCCGGCGTGCAGGGGATGCCCATAATGCCCGCGGCGCGCAACACGATGCGCCGCAACTCGCCTTTCGAGTACAGCTCCAGGCGCTCCTGTATGCCGAAGCGGTCGCGCAGCGGCGACGACAACAATCCCGCGCGCGTGGTGGCGCCCACCAGGGTGAACGGGTTGAGTTTCAGCCGCATGGTGTGGGCGGCCGGCCCTTCGCCGATCACGATGTCCAGCCGAAAGTCCTCCATGGCCGGATACAGCAGCTCCTGCACTACGGGATTCAGCCGATGTATCTCGTCGATGAACAGCACCTCGCGCGCTTTCAGGTTGGTCAGCAGCGCGGCCAGGTCGCCCGGCCGCTCCAGCACCGGACCTGAGGTGTGCCGCATTTCGACGCCGGCCTCCCGGGCGATCACCTGCGCCAGGGTGGTCTTGCCCAGGCCGGGAGGACCATAGAGCAGCGTGTGGTCCATTGCCTCGTTGCGCTGCGCCGCGGCGGTTACGCTGATCTGGATGCGTTCCTTGACCTGGCGTTGGCCGAGAAACTCCGTCATCCGCCGGGGCCGGACGGTGTTTTCCAGTTCTCGTTCGTCAGCCCGCGGCTCGGCGGAGAGAACCCGGTCGTCCTCCGGCTTCGCGCTCACGATGTCTTGACTCCGCCAAGGGCCAGGCGCACCAGTTCCTCCACGTCGCGGCCGGACGGGTTGCCCACCTGTTTCAAAAGGCGCCTGGCTTCCACCGAGCTGTAGCCCAGGCCGGTCAGGGCCTTCAGCGCCAGGGCGGAGGCGCTTTGCTCGTCGCCCAAGGGCGCCGGTTCCAGCCGGCCGCGCAATTCCAGGATCAGCCGGCTGGCGGTCTTGGAGCCTATGCCGGGCAGGCGGGTGAGCGCCTTGACGTCGCCGGCCTGCACCTGCTCCGCGAACTCGGCCGCGCCGCTTCGCGACATGATGTTCAGCGCCAGCTTGGGGCCTATGCCCGGCACGCGGATCAATTCGCGGAACCATGTCCGGTCCGCGAATTTCCGGAAGCCGTACAAGGACAGCTCATCTTCACGCTGGACCAGCTGCGTTGCAACGCCCAGATCTCCTCCCACCGCGGGAAGTTCGGAGAAATCGCTAAACGGCATCTGCAATTCAAACCCGACGCCGTGCACCTCCAGCCGGACGACCGGCGGGTCCACCGCCACCAGCTTGCCGCGCAGGGAGCCAATCATGACAGGGCTCCCGCGGCCGACTCGCGATTCGCGGCGGCGTAGGCGGCCATGCGCCGATGATGCGCGTGACAAATTCCCAATGCCAGACCATCGGCTTCATCCTCGCCCAGCTCGCTTTGTTGGTTCAGCAGACGGGCCACCATCATGGCCACTTGCTCCTTGCCGGCTCCCCCGTACCCGCATACGGCCTGCTTGACGCGCCGCGGCGAATACTCGGCGGTCTCGCTGATTCCGGCCATCACCAGCGCGCACAGCGCAGCACCGCGCGCCTGCCCCAGCTTGAGCGCGCTCTGCACGTTCTTGTTCATGAAAACGGTTTCCACGGCGGCCTCTTCAACGCGGTGTTCACTCGCGATCGCACCGAGTTCCGTGTAAATCTGCGTCAAACGCTCTCCCATGGGCTTGCCCGGGGGCAGCGCAATGCAGCCGCTGGCTACATACCGGCTTTCCATGCCATCGCTTTCGATAACCCCCCAGCCGGTGAATCGGGAACCGGGATCCACCCCCATGATCCTCACCATCCGGTTCATGCCGCGCTCAGTTACCGTCCACCGACTGCAGATCGGCGTTGGTCCACACGTCCTGCACGTCGTCGAGGTCCTGCAGGTACTCCAGAAGCTTGAGCGCCTGCTCCGAGCGTTTGGCGTCCAGCGGGCTGTCCACCGACGCCTGCATGGTGACCTCGGCGTTTTCGGGAGGCAAATCCGCGGCTCGCAAGGCTTCCAGCACATCGGAAAAGTCCCGCGGATCGGCCAGCACCTGGATGGCGCCGTCGTCGTCGCTCACTACGTCCTCGGCCCCGGCCTCGATGGCGGCGTCGATGATCTTGGCTTCGTCGGAACCCGGCGGATAGGCGAACACGGCCACCTCGTTGAACAGGTAGGCCACCGCGCCGTCGGCGCCCAGATTGCCGCCGTGACGGCTGAAGGCGTGCCGCACCTCGGCAACCGTGCGGTTGCGGTTGTCCGTCAGGCAGCGCAGCATAATGGCGGCCCCGCCAGCGCTGTAGCCTTCGTAGGTGACTTCCTCGAGATTGGCGCCTTCCCCGCCGCTCTGCGCCCGGTTTACGGCCCGATTGATGTTGTCCTTGGGAAGGCTGGCGGCGCGCGCCTTGTCGATTGCAAGCCGCAACTGGGCATTATTGACCGGGTCGGTTCCGCCCATGCGCGCGGCAACGGTAATTTCCCTCGCCAGGCGCGTAAAAAGGCGACCGCGTTTGGCATCCTGCCGACTCTTGCGGTGCTGGATATTGGCCCACTTGGAGTGCCCCGCCATGGGGCCCCCATGATACCAGCAAGCAACAGCCGCGTGTGCGCGCTGCGCCCGCTATGATGCGACAAGATCAGCCGGTGGCAGCGCTAGCCCGCGTGTTTTTCCGTTCGAGTTTCCTCTCCCCCCTCTCGCAGGGGCGTCAACGGCCGGACAGCCGTTGCCGAGCCCCAGGGATGGGTTCATGCGTCCCCTGCGAGAGGGGGGAGAGGAAACTCGAACGGAAAAACACGCGGGCTAGCGGTTTATGGCGTGGATGGCGCGCTTGTCGACGGACAGCGCGGCTTCGTGCAGAGCTTCGCACAGCGTGGGGTGGCCGTGCACCGTGCGCTGAAGATCCTCGGTGCTGGCCTCGAACTCCATCGCCAGAACGGCCTCCTGGATCAGCTCACCGGCCATGGGGCCCACGATATGCACGCCCAGGATCGCATCGGTGTCCGGATCGGATATGAACTTCGCCAGTCCCGCCGCCTGCGCCATGGCCTTGGCCCGGCCATTGGCGGCCATGTTGAACGCCCCCACCTTGTACGGCTGACTGGATGCCTGAAGCTCGTCCTCGGTGCGTCCTACCCAGGCGATCTCGGGCGAGGTGTAGATCACCGAAGGAATCGCCTGGTAGTTCACTTCCGCCGATCTCCCGGCAATGATCTCGGCCACCATCATGCCCTCCTCGGAACCCTTGTGCGCCAGCATGGGGCCGCGCACCAGGTCGCCGATGGCCCACACGCCGTCGGCGCTGGTTCGGCACTGCTCGTCCACCTGTACGTGGCCGCGCCCGGTGAGCACCACTCCCGCGCTCTCGTCGATCAGGCCCTGCGTGGCCGGCGCCCGGCCGACCGCCACCACCAGTTTGTCCACGCTGATGTGGTGGTCGCCCTCGCGGTCCCGAAACCGCACTTCGACATGCCCGTTTACGCGCCGGGCGCTCTCCACCTGCGCCCCCAGCCGGGTATCCAGGCCTTGCCGCTTGAACTGGCGCTGCGCCTCCCGGGCCACCTGGCTGTCGGCCATGAACAGGAACCGGTCCATGGCTTCCAGGATCGTGACTTCCGAGCCCAGCCGATTCCAGACGCTGCCCAGTTCCAGTCCGATCACGCCACCGCCGATCACGCCCAGGCGCTGCGGCGGATGATCGAATTCCAGCGCCCCTTCTGAGTCCACGATGGTTTCGCCGTCGAACGGCGCGATCGGCAGTTCCACGGGCCGGGAGCCGGCGGCGAGGATCACATGTTCGGCATGCAGCACTCGCGGCTCGCCCTGGTGCGGCGTCACCTCCACCTGGCGTCCGGCCAGCAGGCGGCCGCGCCCCCCAACGGCCGCCACTCCGTTGGCGCGAAACAGCGCGTTGATGCCGGATGTGAGTTGGCGGACGATGCGGTTCTTGCGAGCCTGCATCGCATCGATATCCAGCCGGGCCTCCTTGATCAGGATGCCGTGGCCGGCAAATTCGGCTTGCGTCCGGTGATACAGCTCGGAAGATTCCAGCAGGACCTTCGACGGGATGCAGCCGGCATTCAGGCAGGTGCCGCCCAAGGCGGGATTGCCCTGCTCGTTGCGCCAGTCGTCCACGCAGGCCACCGACATGCCCAGTTGCGCCGCGCGAATCGCTCCCACGTAGCCCGCAGGCCCTCCTCCCACTACAATTATATTATATATATCAGTCATTTATAAGAATTTTATAACCAATTCACCAAGTATTTGCAACGAGTGACGCGAGCGGTCCGGGGCACTGACTACTAGCTCTCAAACAACAAAGACGCGGGTTCTTCAATCGCTTGCTTGATTGCCCGAAGGAACAGCACGGCCTCGCGGCCATCCACGATGCGGTGGTCGTAACTCAAGGCGAGATGCATCATCGGCCGGGCAACGATTTCTCCTTCCACCACCACGGCGCGCTGCTCGATGCGATGCATGCCCAGGATGCCGCTTTGCGGGGGATTCAGTATGGGAGTGGACATCAGCGATCCGAACACGCCGCCGTTGGTGATCGTGAATGTGCCACCGGTCAGGTCATCGAGACCGATCGTGCCTTTCCGGGCGCTGGCGGCGAATGCTGCGACGGCCTGCTCGATACCGGAGAAGCCCTTCAGGTCGGCGTCGCGCAACACGGGAACCAGCAGCCCGCGTTCGGTGGACACCGCTACGCCGATGTCGTAATAGTCGTGGTAGACGATCTCTTCGCCTTCGACGCTGGCGTTCACCACGGGATACCGCTTGAGCGCGGCCACGCTGGCGGCCACGAAAAAGCCCATGAAACCCATGCGGACTCCGTGCCTGGCTTCAAAAGCATCGCCGTGGCGGCGGCGCAGATCCAATACTGCGCTCATATCCGCGTCATTGAAGGTCGTGAGCATGGCCGCTTCGCGCTGTGACTCCACCATCCGCTCGGCGATCCGGGCGCGCAGGCGGCTCATGGGCTCGCGACGGTCGCGCCTGTGCGTGCCTGCCGATGCGGCTGCCGCGGGGCCTGCCGAAGCGGCCGCCGATGCCTCCGCGCTTTCCGGGGCATCGGAGTCGGCTGCTTCCGGCTCCTCCACCCGGGCCGCCGTATCCGCGCCCGAAGCGGTGCTGAGAACCGCCAGAACGTCACGCTTGAGCACCCGCCCTTTCCTACCGCTGCCCTGGATGGAAGCGAGGTCCAGATCGTGCTCCTCCAGCAGGCGCCGAACCGCCGGCGACACGGCGGCCGTTTCCTGCGTCGTCGCCATTTCCTTCTTCTCGGCCGGCTGGCTCGCCCCGGCGGCGGCAGCTTCATCCTGCTCCTCGGCGCCCGTGGCAGACGCAGCGGCAGACGCGCCATCCGCGGAAGGCTGGAACATCGCCAGCGGCGCGCCTGCGTTCACGACAGCTCCGGTCTCCGCCAGGATCTTCCCCAGCACGCCGTCAGCGGGCGCGGGCACTTCCAGGACCACCTTGTCGGTCTCCAGGTCGGCCAGATTCTCGTCCTGCGCAACCGGCTCGCCGGGCGACTTGTGCCAGGCCAGCACCTTGGCGTCGGCCACCGACTCCGGCAGCTCCGGCGTTCTCAGTTCGATCGGATTGCTCATGCTTCAACACCACGCTTGTCGCGATTGTCGAGTACCTGCTCCACAATGGCGTACTGCTGCGAGCGATGCAACTGCATGGATCCGGGAGCCGGCGAAGCGGCGCCGGCGCGGCCCATGTAGCGGAGACGCTGCCCCTCGGCCAGAGCTCGTTCCAGGCGCGCGCGGATGCGGTACCAGGCGCCCTGGTTCTTCGGCTCCTCCTGCGCCCATACGACATCGCGGACGCCCTCGTAGCGCTGAAGCAGCGCCTGGTAGAGGTCATGCGGAAACGGGTACAACTGCTCGATCCGGACCAGCGCCACGTCGTTGATGTCCCGCTCGCGGCGCGCCTTCAGGAGATCGAAATACAACTTCCCGGTGCACAGGACGAGGCGTTTCACGTCCCCGGGCTCATCCACCTCGTCGATGATGCGCTCGAACCGGCCCTCGCTCAGCGAAGCGAGCGGGGTGAACGACAGCGGGTTTCGGAGCAGGCTCTTGGGCGTGAGCACGATCAGCGGAACGCGTGCCTTGTTGCGCATCTGCCGGCGGATCAGATGAAAGATCTGCCCGGAGGTGGAGGGCACGCAAACCCGCATGTTGCCCGCCGCACAAAGCTGCAGAAAGCGCTCCAGGCGCGCGGACGAATGCTCGGGACCCGCTCCCTCCTGGCCATGAGGCAGAAACAGCGTGAGCCCGGACATCCGTCCCCACTTGGTCTCGCCGGAAGCGATGAACTGGTCGATCACCACCTGCGCGCCGTTGCAAAAGTCGCCAAACTGGCCTTCCCAGATCGTCAGGCAATGAGGATCGGTGGTCGAATAGCCATACTCGAAGCCCATCACCGCCTCTTCGCTGAGCAGCGAGTCGGTAATGGTGAACGCGCCGTGCATGGGAGCAACATCGTCGAGCGGCGACCAGGCGCGTCCGCTGCGTTGATCAATGAGGCTGGCGTGGCGGTGAAAAAAGGTGCCTCGGCGGCTGTCCTGGCCGGTCAGCCGCACGCGGTAGCCGTCGCTGAGCAGGCTGCCATAGGCCATCAGTTCGGCGAATCCCCAGTCCATGTCCTGTTCGCCGCATGCCATGCGCCGCCGGTCCGCCACCACCTTCTCAACGCGCGGGTGCAGGTTGAAGCCATCCGGCACGCTTCCCAGGCGTTCGCCGAGCTCCGCCACCTGCTCCGCAGAAATCGCCGTATCCACTTCCGCGTTCGGATCTGCCTCGCGAAAGGCGTTCCAGTCCACCGTAAACTCGTTGCCGATCATGCCGATGATGGCTTCCGGAAGCGGATCGCCCGCTGCCAGCCGGCTACGGTAATCGGCTTTCTGCGCCTTGATCTCCGCGGCGCTCGCCACGCCCTGTTCGATCAGCTTGTCCGAGTACTGCGCAAGGGTCGTGGGGTGGTTGCGAATCCGCGCGTACATCAGCGGCTGGGTGGCGGCCGGCTCGTCGGCTTCGTTATGGCCGTGGCGCCGGTAGCAGACCAGGTCCACAAAGATGTCCTTGCGGAATGTCTGGCGATACTCCAGCGCCAGCCGAGTGGCGATCACGCAGGCTTCCGGAGAGTCGCCGTTCACGTGCAGCACGGGCGCCTCGATCATCTTGGCCATGTCGCTGCAATAGGGGGTGGAGCGCGCATCCTGCGGATCGCTGGTGGTGAACCCGATCTGGTTGTTCACGATCAGGTGCACGGTGCCGCCCGTGGCGAAGGAGCGCGCCTGCGAGAGTTGCAGGGTTTCCGCCACCACGCCCTGCCCCGCCACCGCCGCGTCGCCGTGAATCAGGATCGGCAGAATCTCGTCGCCCTGGCTGTCGCGGCGCCGGTCCATGCGCGCCCGCACCGAGCCCAGGACCACGGGATTGACGATCTCCAGGTGCGAAGGATTGAAGGCGAGAACCACGTGCACCGTCCCCCCGGGAGTGGTCACGTCGGACGAAAACCCCATGTGGTACTTCACGTCGCCGTAATCGCCCGAAAGAGGCTGGACCTCGCCCGCGAACTCGGCGTACAGCGTTTGCGGCGCCTTGCCCAGCACGTTGACCAGCACGTTGATGCGGCCCCGATGCGCCATTCCGATCACGATTTCCTGCAGGCCCTTGCTGCCGGCCTGCTGAATCAGGTCATAGAGCATGGGAATGAGACTGTCGCCACCCTCCAGCGAGAAACGCTTCTGACCCACATAGCGAGTATGCAGGTAGCGCTCCAGCCCCTCGGCGGCGATCAGTTCACGCAATATGGCGTGTTTGACCACATCAGGCAGCGGCCCGCCCGGCAACGCCGCTTCCACCCGGTCGCGCAGCCACAGACGCTCGCGAGCGCGGGACACGTGCGCCATTTCCACGCCGATTGCGCCGCAATAGACCTGCTCGAGCCGGTCCCGGATCTTGCGCAGCGGCATGGGCTGGCCGTACATGCCGGCAAACCGGCCGCTATTGAAGACGGTGTCGAGGTCCGCATCGCTCAGGCCGGCGTATTCCAGCTTCGGCGCCAGGACGCGCCGATTGGAGTTCAGCCTCAGCGGATCAACGCGGGCGGCGCGATAACCTCGCAGGCGATACAGCTGCACCAGCCGTACCACCGCACCCTGCCTGGCGGCGTCGGTTCGGGCTGCAGGCGCCTTCTGGCCATTGACAATCGGCTCCCCGGTTCCGTTCGGCAATCGGGTCGGCAAATCACGGCCAGCTTCGACGCTCTCGAACAAATCGCGCCAATGCGGAGCCACGTCGTCGGGATTGGCCTGCCAGGCCGAGTGCAACTCGAACACGTAAGAGGCATTGCTCGCAAACAGCGGCGAATCCCGGTAAGCGCGTTCCATCCGACCAGCCATTACATCTCGCATTGTATAGCGCCGGGAACTCCCGCCTCAGGCTTGTCCATGACGCTGATAACACGCACGGCTGATCGGCATTTCAGATCGTTGCAAATGCTATTGAGAGGTGCGAACTTCCCGCCCGGACATCCCCGGGGCGCGGAACAGGACGAGGAAAGCAGCCACAGCAACGACGAGGTTCACTACGCCCATCATGAAAAATGGCGCAGTGCGGCTGATGGCGTCAAAGACGATGCCGCCGAAATAACTGGTACAGAGAATCGACGACGCGCCAATAAGACCGAATACGCCCACAACCGCGCCGCGCCGGGCTTTCGGCGCCTCCTGACCGAGCAGCGCGTTGGCGGTGATGATTACGGAGATTTCGCCAATCCCAACGAATACACAGGCAACCAGCGCGATATTCATGTACGGGTCCTGCACCATCGCCATGCCCAGATACGCGGCGCTGGCGATTGCAAAAGCAATGCACACTGCCAGAACGCGATTCATGCGATCCACCAGGCGGCCGATCAAGACGGATACCAAAAGCCCGCTTCATGATTTCGAGCACGTGCCTTCCTATTGGCTCCTAAGGCATCATCCGGAACTGAATTTCCCTGATCCTCCACTCCTGGTTGAGCGCCCCGACCAGGATTCGAACCTGGGACCTTCCGCTTAGGAGGCGGACGCTCTATCCAACTGAGCTACCAGGGCGTGCCGGAGCCAGCATAAGGCATCGTGCCGAATTTCGTAAACAACCAGGGTGTTATAAATTTGTGGTCAATGGTGGCTGCATGCAGTCCTGCCGCTGCTGTTGACAAGGATGCGGCAGCGGAGGGGGATGGAGAATAGCCCGGGAGCCGATTCGAGAAGTGGTTCGTCAGGTTGACGATTGACAAGGATTTTGCGGGGGCGTATAGTAGCGCCACGCTTGGCGGAAGATGATTCTGCCCATCGTGCATTATGGTAACTAACCAGTGGAGGACGACACAAATGAGCAAGACCGATAAATCTCCCCGAAAAAAGGAATCTGTGGAAGAAAGCCGCCCCTTGGACGACGATTCCCTCGCAAAGGCGGTTGGAGGCTCCAGCCAGCAAAGCCCGGGAACCCCGGGGTCTGACCAGTGGAAGAACTACTGGGACTCCTACGACAACGCCAGAAGGGGCGGGGCCGGAGGCGAATAGCTTTAAATAGCCGGCCTGCCGAGCGCAAGTGCCGGTTTTTTAATCTACCAAGGAGCCTGGGCTGAATTCCACATTCAGCCCAGGCTGACTTTGCGATTTGCTGTTCAGGATTGGCTCAGGACAGCATTTGGTTTCGCGCCAGGCGTGCGAAAGCTCCGTTTCCAGCGAGCATTTCGTCATATGCTCCGCTTTCGATAATCTTTCCGCGCTCAAGCACGTAAATCCGGTCGGCGTGCTGTACCGAACTGAGCCGGTGAGCAATCACTACCCGAGTGGCTTTCAGCGACCGCAGCGCCGCTTGCACCGTTTCCTGGGTGCGGTTGTCGAGGGCGCTGGTGGCCTCGTCAAGCAATAGAACGCGAGATTTGCGCGCCAGTGCGCGGGCGATCAACAACCTTTGCTTTTGACCGCCGGAGAGCGCTACGGCGCCTTCCGCCAGGACCGTGTGCATCTGCATCGGCATGGCCTTGATGTCTTCCTCCAGCCCCGCCGCGCGCACGGCATCCCAAGCCTCTTCCAGAGTAAGCGAAGTCTCGCCGGCGATGTTGCGGAATATGCTGGCAGCGGACAGATGGCCATCTTGCAGAACCACGCCCATGCGGCCACGCACCACGGCCATATTCAGGCTCGCCAGATCGCTGCCGTCGAGAAAAATCGAACCCGAGTCCGGACGCTCGAAGCCGATCAGCAACCGGTAGAGGGTGGACTTGCCCGATCCGGAAGGACCCACAAACGCCACGTATTCTCCAGCGCGGATGCGGAAAGATACGTCATCCAGGGCATTCGGAGTCTCCGGCTGATAGCGGAAAGAAACCTTGGAGAACTCGATATCGCCTGTGATGTCCGCGGGAATCAGGCCGCTTTCGGCAACCTCGGGCTCGGCCTTCATAATCGGGTGAATGCGTTCAAACAAGGGGAGGATGGCAACGACGGTCGTCGAGGCTGAAGTCAGACTGGCCATGGCAGCGATAAACTGCCCAAAGGCCGCATTGAACGAGAGGAAATCCGCCAAGCCGAAGCGGCCGTGGTTGCCGGTGGCAAAAAACACGTATTGAATCCCTGCAAACACGGTCAACATGGCGAGCGGCTCGAACAGGCCGTTGAAAGCGAACTGGCCTGCGGCCCAGCGATGGGCGGCAAGCGTTTCACTCTTCTGCTTTGCGTACAGCTCCGCCCAGCGGGCCAGGGCGTGAATTTCCGTATTGGCGATTCGCAGTTTCGCCAAGCCGGTGATGATCTGGAAGACCAGGCCGTCAAGGGCGCCCTGCATTCGAAAGGCATTGCGCTGATGAGGCATCTGGGCAAGGGCGAAAAGCCAGCTGCCGCCAATCAGCGCCGACACAAGCAGACAGGCGTACAGGGCCAGTTGCCAGCTATACCAGAACAGCAGGATCAGGCTGAAGACCGCGGCCAGGCTGCCGATGATGGAGTTGGCAATAACGCCGGTGAGCAGTTGCCGGATAGTGGAAATACCGTTGGCTCGGTCAGCCAGGTCGCCGGTCGAGTACTGTCGGAAAAATCGGGCCGGCAAAGACAGAAGGCGAATCCAGACGGCGGCCTGAAGGCGCTCATCCGTCTGGGTCTGGATCTGCAACACAGCCAGGCCGCGAATGATCCCGAACGCGGCGATGGCAAGGCTGCTGGTCAGTAGCGCCGCGAGGTAAGCGGCCCACATGGAGGTATCTACCCGGGGAATCGCGTGGGCGAGCAATTGTCCGGTCGCCACCGGCGTCAACAAAGCGAACAGGGCGCCGACGATGGCCATGGCGAACACCACGAAGAAGCTCCTGCCCTGCCCGCGCATCACATGTCCCAAGGCTTTGGCGCCAGTCTGCACATGGTCGGGCAATGGCGAGTAGAACATCATTCCCCATGCGGCGATGCCAGAGGCATTGCCAGCATCGACCGGGAAGCGGGCGCCGGTGGCGGGATTGACGGCTTCATAGCCTTGGCGGGTCGCCAGAACAGCGACTGGCTGGTCGTTTTCGAGAACCGAAACGAACGACGGCCCCTGGTGCCGCCACCACCCCGGGACCAAGCGCAACTGGCGGGTATAAACCCCGGATTGGCGGGCCAGTGCAAGCAAAGCGTCCAGCGGATTCTTCAGAGGCTGGACCTGGCGCGGAATCTTGAGCTTGACCCCGGCCGAGTCCGCCACCATGGATGCCGCAACCTGCAAGGGCGCCCGGCCGGCCTGTTCCTGCAGACCGGGAGGGCGGCGGACGCCAAGGGTTTCGGCAAGGGTGCCGAAAATCTTGAGCCTGCCTGCCTTGAGAGCGGCCGCCGCGGTCTTGTGGCGGTCTTCGGCCAGCAGCGCGTTTCTGCGCCAAACATCGGCCGCATGTTGCCGGACAAAGCGCATGAAGGCATCGAAACCGGACCAGAGCTGTTCGTTGACGAGGGCGGACGGGGTGTAAAAGGCCGACACTTCGGCATCCGCCTCCAGGGTCACCCATGTGTGCTCGATCATCGGCAACAGCGGGCTCCCCGGTTCGATCTGCCGGCTGCCGCCCAACATCCGCATGGGTTGATCGGATTGCACCCAGATGACATCCAGATGCTGCGCGGTCAGGGCGGTGCCCGCAGAACAGGAAACGCCGGGTAGCGCTTCGAGTTGATGGGCGTCGCCTGGAGGCGGACTGGAATCGCGGACCAGAAACTGCGACAGACAATAGGTCCAGTGATCTATCCAGACTATCGCCTCGAGATCAAAGTCCTGCGCCGAAGCAAAGGCGCTCCTTTTGCCTTTGAGGATGTCGGCACCCGGAGATGGCACTGCAATCAGCGCGAACGCGCCGCTTGCGTCCTCTCGCGAACGGGCTTCATGTTCCGGTCCGCCAAAGGCGAGCTTGCCCTCCTGCAAGCGGGCGATGAAGAGCCTCGGGCCAGCCGGCAGCCCGGCATCCGTCTCGACCGCGAAAATGTCCAGAAAACCCCGTTCGACGAAATAGACGTCCTCGGGATTGTTGAGCCGGATAGGGGCGTCCGCGGTCGTCTCGGCGACAGTGGCCTGAAGGCGTTGAGCGATGTTGCCGGATTCCGCCATGCTCTCATTCGCCGGTAATGAGAGCGCGGTAAACGCCGTTTTCAGCCATGAGCTGAGCATGGCTCCCGCGTTCCATGATGCGTCCCTGGTCCAGCACAATGATTTCGTCCGCGTCGCGAATCGTGCTGAGACGATGGGCGACTATGACGCAGGTGCAGCCGCGGCGGCGCAAGTTGCTGTCGATTTGCATCTCGGTTACGGGGTCGAGAGCGGCGGTTGCTTCGTCAAGCACCAGAATGGCGGGGTTGGTCGCCAGGGCGCGGGCTATTTCCAGGCGTTGGCGCTCGCCGCCACTGAAATTGCGGCCATACTCCCCAACCGGCGCGTCATACTTGCCAGGCAGCGCGGTGACCACATCCTGAACGGCAGCGTCGCGCAGGGCAGCGACAACATCCCGGTCCGCTATGGTCGGATTCCAGAGGGTCACGTTGTCGCGCACGCTGCCCTCGAAAAGAATGATTTCCTGATCGACGTAGGACACTGCGGCAGCAAAGTGATTAGTGGGAATCTGGTCAATCGAACGGCCATCAATGCGAACGCCGCCGGACCAGGGCTGCAGCAACCCGCATATCAGCCGCGCCACGGTCGATTTGCCGCTGCCGGAGCCGCCAACCAGGGCCACCCGCTGGCCGGGGCGGATAGAGAGGCTGAAATTTTCGATCAGCGGCGGTTCCTGGACAGTGTAGCCAAATGACACGTCTTTCATCGAAATGAAGCCGCGCGCGGGCGGTGGCGGTTCGGGCGAATTTCCGGAAATTCCCTGAACGGCGCGCGGGTCGGGCGGGTAGTTCAGCACGTCGTCGAGCCGCGCGATTTGCCCCTTGGTAGTTTGCAGGTTGGCGCCAAACAGCACCAGGCCGTTAATGGGCGCCATGAAGTTCCGCGCCAGCGCCTGAAAGGCCACCAGGCCGCCAATGGTCAGGGCCCCTTCCAGAATGCGCAGGCCGCCTATGCCGAGTATGGCGATGGTGGTCAGGGCAGCGAGCAGAGGCGGCACTGCGGCCAGCAGGTTGGTCACACCGCCCAGGTTCTTGTGCGCAATGAGCGCATTGGCGTGCATGCCGGCAAGCCGGGCAAAGAACTCGTTTTCGGCGCCGTTGCTCTTCAGCGTCTCTATCATGCGAATTCCGTTGACCGCGGTGCCTGCCACCCGGCCCTGTTCCTTGAGCATGAGCTGATTGCTGTTATTGCGAACCCTGGATACCAGCCGCAGGGCGATCAGATTGAAGACCACCATGACGAACGCCACCAGGCTCAACAGCGGATCGTAAGCCAGCATCACCGCCGCATAGAGCGCCATGGCCAGCATGTTGATGGCGCTGGTCGCCAGTTCTCCCGACAGCAGGCTAGCCACGCTGTCGTTCAGGGCCAGCCGATTGGCCACATCGCCGGCGAAGCGTTGGCTGAAGAAGGTCATCGGCAGAGTCACAACATGCCAGAGGAAGCGCGAGGAGGCGGCCAGGGCCAGCTTGATTTCCAGGCGGGCGATGCACATCCGCTGCATCCAGGTCAGGACGCTCTGAACAACTGCGGTGAGGCCCAGGCCGATCAGCAGCGGCATGACCAGGCTGGCGCTGCCCGGGATCAGAACGTCGTCCACAAACATCTTGGCAAACGTGGGAATGGCCAGGCCCGGAATCACCAGAATCAGAGTGACCAGCAGTATGTACAGCAACGGCCCATTGGCTTGACCGATCCTGCTCGCCAGCCCGCGCAGGAGGTTGGGCGGGCTACCGCCCCGCTCGAAGGACGGTCCGGGCGCAAAGGCGATGCAAATGCCCGTGTACTTGCGGTCGAATTCTTCTGCCGAAATTGTTTGCGGCCCCTCGGCGGGATCGTTGATAAGGAATTTGCCCTTGCGCACGCCCTCCAGAACAACGAAATGTTTGAACTGCCAGAACAGGATCATGGGCATGGACAACTGCGCCAGGCTCTTCACTTCATTGCGAAAACCCTGGGCTTCAAGGCCGTACTCGCGAGCGGCCCGCAGCACGTTCAGGGCTTTGCTGCCATCCCGGGAAACGCCGCAGCGGACGCGCAGTTCCTCAAGGGGCACCCATCGTCCGTGATACGCCAGCACCATCGCCAGGCAAGCGGCGCCACACTCGGTAGACTCCATCTGCAGCACGGTGGGAACTTTTCGGCGCCCGCCTCGAGCCGCGGAAATGTTGGCGGGGAACCTCTGGTCGTGGCTCACAAGCCCAGCACTTCTCCAGCCAGCGGCACCACCAGGGTAATTGGCTTCTGCTTCCTGATCCGCACTTCCGCCGTGGCCAGGGTGCCGGAAGTGAGCGTCTGAGCCGCGCCTCCGGACGAAGTCCAAGCGAATCCGCTGGCTGTGGAGGAATCAGCGATCAGGGAAATCCGCCCGGCGTAGGGCTGCCCACCTTCGGAAATGGTCTCGGCCAGACTGCGATTTTGCAGCGTTGCGATCATGCCTTCCAGACTGACCGGGAAGGCGGAAACACTGTCCACTTTACCGCGCAGGGCGCCGTACTCTTCGCGGCGCACGGTGGAGGGCGAAACCAGGGCGGTCATGCCCGGTTGCACCCGCTTGCCGTCGCCCGGCGGCACATATACAAGCATTTCCAGCCGTTCCGCCCCGGTTTCGATGCTCATCACCGGCTGGCCCGGCGCCAGCACCGCCCCCACCGAGGTTTTCACTTCGATCACCCGGCCGGCCGCCGGCGCGGTGATGATCTGCGTTTCCAGACCGGCGCGAAGATCGTTGGCAATCCCTTCCGCTTCCAGCACTTGCGCCTGGGCTTCGGCCACCTGGTTTTCGCGGTCATTGCGGCGGCGCAGGTCGGCGCTCGCCATGTCGTCGCGCTCGCGCAGGATATCGAAGAGGTCCCGCTGAGACTGGTCATAGGACTGCTGACTCTCCGCCATGGCTATGCGGGTGATAACGCCCTCCCGGAAAAGTTGCCGATGATCTTCCAGATACTCCGCCGCCCTGGCGATCGCTTCCCTGGCGCTGGCTTCGAGCTCGTCGAGTTGCTGCCGGCGGCGCTGGCTGCCTTCGTTGGCGAGCGCTTCTTCCGCTTCCGCCGCCGCTCTCAGACTGGCCAGCGCCTGACGGCGTTCTCCAAGCGCCGCCAAGGCGCTGCGGTGCTGCTCCACCGCCTCCGGGTTGACGGTCCGGGCGATCACCTGGCCTTGTTGAACCGCTTCGCCGATGATCGATTCAATGCGCACGATGACGCCACTGCCGGTGGCCACGGCATCAACGATGTGGCCGCCCCGATTGAGCAGAATACCCTGCGCCTTGACATAGGTGGAAACCTCGCCCACCAGGGACCAGGTTACGACAGCGGCGGCGATGACCGACAGAATTACAGCGGCGACCCAGGCTTTGACCGATACCACCGTCAGCGTCCGGTCAAGCTGGTCCGCGCTGGTCTGGCTGTCGAGCGCAGTTTTTCTGAACAGCGATTCGTCCAGCATGATCGGACTTTAGCCGAATTGCGCTCCGCTCTTCAATGCGCGCATTCTTGAGACCCGCCTGAACCAGATGAACATGGCCATCATGGGATTCGGGAGCGCGATGATCCTTACCCTGATCGGCGCGATTATCACCATGGCGTTCAAAATGTAACGAACGCAGGGCTTTCGGCGCGGAAAGACCCGGCGGCTTGCGATAGTATTGGCAATGTATAGACGGAACGAGGGAACGGTTCGATGAACACGGTTCTGGACGAAGTTACCAGCGAATCCATTGACGCGCGGCATGTGCGGCGGCGCGTCGATAACTGGGAAGAACGCCTGAACGGGCTTTACTCCATGATCGGCGGCTGGCTGCCGGAGGGATGGGAAGCGCGGGAAGGCGCGCCGGTTCTCATGCAAGAGAAACTGATGCTGAAGTTCGGCGTGGCGGCAAAACGAATGCCTACACTCGAGCTCCGCGGCCGGGACGGCGATGTCGTCAAGCTGGCGCCGCACGCGCTGTGGATCATCGGCAACAACGGACGAGTCGATTTGAAGCGCAATGGCCAGCGCTACCTCATGGTCGATGCGGCCGAAAACTTCGAGGAGCCGCATTGGCAAGCGGCGCCCGCCAAGCATCCATGCGACCGCGAGTCCGTCACGCGAGGTTGGCTGCAGCGGTTCCTGCAGTGAGCAGCCTTCAGGCTATCGCGGCATCGTACGAACGGCTCGATGGCTTCCTTGGAGACTTGCGCGACGGCCACGATGCCGCCGGCAAGGCCGATGAGCGCGACCGTGTTGTGCGCGAGCAGGAGTTCAACGATCAGGCTTGGTTCGTTCTGGCCTGGGGTCAGTTGGAGACGGATATCGACGATGCCTGCCGGGATGTTATCCGCCACGCGCAGTCGCGCGAGGACTGGCGTTATCGCCGCGTCTGGTCGCTGTACGACCCGGATGACCGTCGGCTTTCGGGCCTGAGTTTCGAGAATCGGCTGACGCTGGTTCTCGAAAAGGGAAGTAGCGAATGGAAGCGGACCATGCAGCTCTACAACGTCCGCAACCAGATCGCCCATGGCACGCTCCTCTCTGAACGCATCGACGTATCCGGCGAAATACAGGAATTCCTCCGCATACGGGCATCGCTGGCGCGCGATTGAGTGGCCCTGGCGGTTCTGGTCAAGGGCCCAAGAGGCCCCGGTTTCGGATTGGACAACCGGCAAGCGCGGCAATCGAGTCAAGTCCAGCGTGGCCACGTTCCACACGCAGTCTCATGCTCTATCGCTGTTCCTGCCAAACACTATTGCGAAATTTTTGAACCTCTGGGCACTCGACGACATTCTATGCCAGGAAAGCGAACGGGTGGTTGGTCGCGACAACTGCGTGCGCCTCGACGGCTTGATCCTGCAGACCCCGCCCGATCAGCACCGCTGCCATTACATCAAGGCCAAGATCAAGGCACGCCGACACATAGACGGAACCTTTTCGATCAGCCATGGCCCCCGGCGCTTGACGCGGCATGCGGAAAACAGCGAGGAGTTGAAGAAGATGAATGGCGCGCCGCGGCGTAGCGAGCAAAGGGCCGGGCGGCGTTGTGCGGAGTAACGCCGCCCGCTAACCGGACATTTCTATTTGTTGCTAAAACTCAAATCAGTTCACGGTGTGCAGCGATGGGGAAGACAGTTACAATTGTTGAGTAATCATTTACATTTTTTAAGGATACATAATGGCCAAGACCCTCGTATTCAGCTTTGACGGCACGGGGAACGAACCGTCCGACGCAGGGCAGTTCGCCGAAGACGAAAGCATCAGCAACGTGTTGAAGTTGCACGTGCTGATGGACGGCGGCTTGGAGTTGGACAAAACCAATACCAAAACGCTGAAGGGCGAGGAGCAAAGGACGTTCTACTACAACGGTATCGGCACCCGGGAGGGGAATTTACGGATTCCGCTTCTGGGCTGGCTGCGCAGGGGGTTAAACATGGCTTTTGCGCCGCGCTGGGCTGATGCCGCACGCATTCTGCGGGAAGCAAAAACAGACTTCGATGAAGCTAAGGCGAAGCCGAAAGACCGCATCGTGGCCTTCGGTTTCAGCCGCGGGGCGGCGCTCGCTCGCAAGTTCGTGGCGATGATTCTGCGCGAGGACCCCAGCCGCAAGGTCGCGTTTCTGGGTGTGTTCGACACGGTGGCGGCGATGGACGGGATTCACCGCAGGGGCGAGAAGGTCAGCAGCGATGTGGTGTTCGAGAATGGCACGCTGCATAAAAATATAGAGAATGCTGTTCATATCGTGTCACTGGATGAAAACCGCGTGCCATTCACGCCTACGCTGATTAACCGGGACGGAAACGACAACGATGCCTCCCGGATCCTGGAAGTGTGGTTTCCGGGCGTGCATAGCGATATCGGCGGTGGATACTGGCACGATGGCCTGTCAGACTTGGCGCTGGAATTCATGATCAAGCAATGCTGCAAGAAGCTAGGAAAGGATCTTCGGATCGAAGAAGGCAAGAATTCAGACAAGGTATGCGAGCTCCTTCAAGGGCAAGGTCTGCTTGAGGATCAGGGTAAAGGCCTGCCAGTCATGGAGGTGGACGACTTCCTAGTTCACCCGATGGCGAACGGTGAACTGCACGGGCACGGCGGATTCATGGCGAAAGCGGGCGGTCAGGAGCCGCGGACAGTATGCGTGAACTACAACGACCACCCGGACCCAGAAAAGCTCCCGTTAATTCACCACGGCGTGGCAGAGCGTTTTAATAACGTTCCCGGTTACCGTCCCGCTGCCTTGCGCGGCTTGGAGTTCCAACTGCTGCCGGACGATGGAAAAATAAGCGGGTCAATACGCGGCATCAGCGGTTTACGCCAACATCTGCAAAGCTCGCGCAACCGAGACTAGGAGGGAGAACAACAGTGAGAGCCGTGATCAAAGGTTCCCTGCACGAAGCGCATGTTCTGTTCAACGGCGACGAAGACGCTAACGAAGAGTTCAAGGATACCAAGCAGGAGATTAAGTCAAAAAACGAGGAACTAAAAAATCTGCTGAAATCTTTCGACAACAAAGTAGTCACACACAAAGAGATCAAACAAATCAAGAAGTTGCCACGTGAAATTAAGATTTTATAGGAAGGCAAAAATGAACTGATCGTGAGCTTGGTGCATCCGGGGGAAGATGGCATTATCGACGTGATAAAGCCACTGCGCCTCGGCAATGGAGATGAATGCGGCTATAACGCAGCAGATGGAGCAGACGATTTCTTCCAAGCCGGGCTATTCAAGAAAGTAGCCTTGGGCGAGTTCGGAATTCGTGCCACGATCACGGATACAGACATGGACAACCCGTTCACAGTATTCGTGAGGAAAGTGTTATCCAAGGTTTTCAGCGCGGCGTTGGGGCCCCCGATAAACAGCATTGAAAACGTGCTTGTTTCGAATGCCGCTTCGGTTTTGTCCTCCAACCTCGGTGCCGCGATGAATAGAAGACAGGAAGAAAAGCCAACTGTGATCGGGGTGTCGCCGTTGGCCAAATTCAGGGTCGAAAAAAACGGTACATTGAACTTGACCAATAAAGGGAACGGGCTTCAATACAACGAGAACATGTTGACGTTGCCCTTGCACTTTCCCTTGCTAGTAAAGACCGGCAGCAACACATATGGAATGCCCGGCGCAGCCAATGGGCAAGTGGTGATAAGGCTACACTCGGAACCCATCAACTCGGAACCCATCAACTTAGGATGATGAAGGCAGGAAGCTGGAGTCGGACATTGTCCACAAGTCGGTCAGAAAGACCTGAATATGAGCAGGCGCAGAAAAATTGTTGATGGCAACTAGGTGCGATGCACGAAGTTAGATGAGGAACAACTAATAATTACAATTAGGCAAACTAGTATGCCGGTACCGTCTATATAACAATGACCAAGAATTTACTAAAGTTAAGGAAATGTTGAAGCAACTCATCGGAACAGCAAGGACGTGGGTCTGGAAACGCCGCACGGTTATCCTGTGGCCGATAATCCTAGTCGTGGCAGGGACGGTCGCAGTGTACCTCTCGATGCAATCATTGAGAGGACAGACTACGTATTCATCCGAACCGATGCCTGTGGCGCTTGTAGCGTTGGGATTTCTTGTCTTGGCTTTGGCCGGTCATATCGTCCACTGCTTCACCAGGAATTTGCCGTCCATGGAAAAGGAAGTGTCGCACAAGTTGCGATCTATCTTCTTGTACGCGTACATATTTCAAGGACTCATGATCGTGATGCCGCTTTTGCTGTTCGTAGTCCCCAAACCCACGTCATCAAGTAAATATTTAGCCGGATTTGTATATGGTTGCGTGCTCGACCAAGAAAAATACGGGAGCGGGCTGACCCGTTGTAATAATGGCTCCGCAGACGGACAATGGTTGCTGCATATTGGCAGTTGGCCGGTTTCGGAGAATCAGACTGATGCACTCAAAGAGTCTGGAGGCCGTGCCGAATTGAGCCGGGGCTTGGTTGTTCCGCTTTACGTGGTTGTGCTGGCAATCATCGGGGGTTCTGTGGGAATGAACCGGCGGCTACCCGAACTCCAGCGACGGGCCGCATATACATATCATAAAAAAAGGCGCAAAGAGAAAGACCCTGATCCGATCTCGCCAGTAGAGGCACGCGAGCGAATTGTGTTTCAGGTTATGCAACTTCTGACGGCACCGCTGATCGCAATCGTTGCCTTCTCCGCCTTGGAACCTGACACCGTTACTTTGGCTGTGTTGATCGGATTTGCTTCTGGATTTTCGTCCGAACCGCTTTTGATGAAGATCCGCACTGCTAGCGAGGCTGTGGCAGGAATTCCTGCATCAAAAGCCAAATGAAAAAGGGGATGCGCGGGTCCACTACATATGGGACTGTGCGTGTTCAGTTGGCCGTTCCCACGTAATTCGAGCCGTTCTGGATGCGGGATTTTCTTGCATGTTGACTGCAAGGAGGTCCTTTGATGAAGCGCAAGCGTTATCCGCACGAGCGGATCATTTCGACCTTGAAGGAGCACGAGACTGCCGTCCGGTTGGTGAGTTGGCGCGCCGGTATGGTGTTGCAGAGAACACGATTTATCGCTGTAAGCCGTTTTTGCGGGTTCCGAATGTCTTTTTGGGCTATTGGGCAGTGTGAGATAACGCGGCAGGGAAGGCCGTGGGTCGCCTGTTTGTTCTGGCGCACGGCGTGAATTTAATCGCCGAGATTGTGGAGTATGAGCGCCACGCCTATGACAATAGCGCCGAGCATCAACCCGAAGCCCGTTAGCAGCCAGCCTGCGAGCGCAGCTTTGGCTGCGGCTATTTCGACGGTTAGCTTGCCTTCCAGCGCGGCTAAATCGGCTTTTGTGGCGTAATCCGCGCCGCGTTGCCCGACAACCTGAGCGATGGCTTCCGCGTGTTTGTCTTGCATGCACGCGCCCTTAAATTGGCGGGCGGCTGCGAGTGTATCGAATGCTGCGGTATTCATGTCGAGAACTTCTGACTCTTGCACGATTCTGCGCATATCGTCTTGTGTTGCAAACATCCTTGAAGGAAGGTGCGTATCAGATATACTATCCGAACATGCCGTGCTATGCGGCAGGAACAAAGGAGAAAAAATGAAAAACCTTATATGCCTGTTGGGAACGGCAGTAGTGTTGGCCGCTGGTTCCGTGTCCGCGCGCACGGTGAGTTCTTCGGGGTCTGCTTCTTCGGTGTATGCTTAATATGACTCGTTCCGATGCCATAAACAGCGCTTGCAACCGTGCTAAAGATTATGCCCGACTTAGCCTACCCTGGCACCATGATGAGAGCGTAACTTACGGTGCCTGTGATTGCTCGACTGAAAAAACAAAAATAGGCGAATTTGAAGCCTTTTGCCAAGTTACGGCGTATGGCGAGAGTGCAAAAGATTATGAACACTAGATGCCTGTTATTGCGTTGCGCGGCAAGCTGCGCGTTGCTGTTGGCGACTGCCGGAGTGATGGCCCACCCTTGCCCCGACCTGCTTGAACCGGGCAGGATTTCCGTGGAACTAAGACCTGTGAAAAGATTTAGCGGAAATCCCAATGAAATAGCCGTGCGCACGACCGTGATCGACGCAAGCGGCGGCGTAGTCGCGCAAAATGAAGGCGATGCCAAAGACTATCATAGTTTCTTCAACATACAGCCCGGCGAGTATTCAATATTGCTAGAAGGAGAAGGCATTCAACTGGTAGAAAAGACTCGCATTGTGGTAGTGGCAAAGCGAACTACGGAAGTAACGGCTTTCATCCGCCGATCTTGATACGGCCTGATAAAGATGGAAAAGCCCGCGCCTGGTTCTCTGGGTGCGGGCTTTTCTTTCATCCTCATCGATCCGTGGACAAAATGCCTCCTTAGGCATTCGCCAAGAAAGTCGCCTGATATGATCAATCTTCCACATCCAGGATGGCTCGAATCCAGGGGAAAGGTCAATCCGGCGAAGTTGCACGATATTGGCGGGGGACCGCCCGAAGGCTGAGCTGCCATTAATGAAATTACAATTGGAGCCGCCCCTCCCTCGCGTCGCGAGGCAAGAGGGGCGGCTCCAAACGCTCATCATGGCTCTCCCTGGACGCTCACCGCTCGCCCGCGGGCGCCGTAACGCCAGCGGTTCCGGCAATCGAGCGTGCGGGCCACTCGGAACCCGTTGTTGTTGTTCCGGTTGGATGTGGTGTTCCTGTTGCGGTTCGCGGAGCGGAGATTCCTCGGTTTATTGTTCCAGGAACCGCCGCGCAAAACGCGCTCGGGGGAGGGCCAGGCTCCCGCGCCGGATCGAACCACCCGGCGCGAAAGATGGATCGGCGCAAGCGCCAAGTATTAGCGTGTTCGGCGTGCGCGATCCAGGATCGTACGCGCTGCCAAACTTCCTCTTCCGTGACGGTTCCCTGCCGCCAACGGTCGCGCAGCCCGCGCAGGCGGTTGCGGAAGCGCCGCACGTTATCCTCCGGCAGGCGGCGGTAGCCTTGGGGCGACAGAACGAAACCCAGAAACGGGGCCGGCTCGGCGGTTGGCATGATCGCCGTCTTGCGCGGGTGAAACCGCAACCGACGACCGATCAGGTAGTCAGCAATTCTGTCGCGCCAGATCTCCAGTTGCGACCGGTCGTCGTGGAACAACGCGAAATCGTCCACATAGCGGAGGTACCCCTTCGCCCGCAACACCTCCTTGCAGAAATGGTCCAGTCCGTCCAGATAGACATTGGCGAAGAACTGGCTGGTCAGGTTGCCCACCGGCAGGCCACGGCGCCGATCAAGCGGGGTGAACAGATCGTCGCCAGGAAAATGCAGGAGGACCGGCTCCTGGGGATTGGAGTGGTCGATGATCAGTTCAAGCAGCGCCAAAGTGCGGTTGCAGGCGATGCGGCGGCGGAGGTCGGCTTTCAGAATGTCATGGTCAATGGAGGGGAAGTATCGGTAAATGTCGCAGCGCAATACCCATTGGGAGCGGTCCCGGAACGATTCGTAGCGGGCAATGGCCCGATGGGTGCCCTTGCCGATGCGGTTGGCGTAGCTGTCGTGGATGAAGCCGCGCTCGAAAACCGGTTCGCATGCCGCGTGCAGCGCATGGTGGACTACCCGGTCGCGAAAGGGCGCGGCCGAAACCATGCGGCGTTTGGGTTGGAGCACCTCGAACTTCTTGTAGCGGCCGGGGCGGTAGGTCCCGCCTCGGAGTTCGCGTTCCAATCGCAGAACCTCTGGTTCCAGGTTGGCGAGAAAGGCGGCAACGCCAGGCTTGGACCGCTTGCTCTTCGCAGCTCGCAACGCCGCATCGCGCAACGCCGAAAACTCGGCGATGCGGTTAAACAGATGCCGTTCCTTCCTGGGCACGGTGAGTTTTGGTCCATGCGCCGACCCGCCGACCGGTGTCGTCGATGTTGCGCGCCGCATGTTCGTACCTTCGCAGACCAAGTATGCGCAGGTCCCGCGCCATAAGAATCAGGAAGCGGAGCTTTTCCAGACCGAGGTTGGCGGCAGCGAGATGCCCGCCGCGGCGGCGCGTGTAAGTTGCCTCGATCAGCCGTTCCAGCACGTCAAGTGCCGTGGATTGAATTCGGTCGCCCAGCAAGAACTTCTGGCTGCGCGGAAACCGCTCGACTGTGGGAATCAGCCAGAGAACAAACCGGTAATGCGCTTCCAGGGCGGCACCCATGGTCCGTGCGCCTGTCGAATCGCCCCTGCCCGCTGCCGATTGTCCCTCGGATTTCAATCCGGGATTCCTTCGCCGCCACTCAACCCGAAACCGACAGAATCTTCGGCAAAGGGGGCTGCGCCCCCTTTGAACCCCCAGAGGTAAGGAGGTAACGATTCATGGGGTGAGCATCCGGGCCACTCGGAACCCGACGTTGACGTGACTCCGGACGGATGGGGCGTCCCTGGTGCGTTCCGCGGAGCGGAGACGCCTCGGAGTATTGGCCCAGGAACCGCCGCGCACAACGAGCTTGGAGCAGTCTCCGCTCGTCCATGGCTCGCCCCCCGTCGGAGCCCCATCGTAACTGTCGTTCCAACAGTCCTCAACCCATTCCTGTACGTTGCCGTGCATGTCGTGCAAACCAAACGCGTTCGCCGCAAAAGAACCAACCGGCACCGTACGGTCGTTGTCCCAACGGCTGCCGCATCCTTCGCAGTTCGCCCGGTTCCGGCTAATCTCGTTCCCCCAGGAATATTTCGTGACTGCCCCAGCCCGCGCCGCATACTCCCACTCCGACTCGCTCGGCAAACGGTACCGCTCCCCCGTTTCCTCCGACAACCAAGACGCATAGGCCTTCGCGTCGCGCCAACTCACTTTAATCACCGGACGGCGACCGCGCCCCCAGTCCGCATCTCCCGGACGGTAACCGTTGCAGCCGCCCGACGCGACGCACGCCTCCCACTCCCCGAAAGTCACCTCGTGCTTCGACAGCGCAAACGGCTGCGGAATCCGAACTTCGCGCACCGGCTTTTCATCGCCGGCGCAATCATCGTCGTCGGACAAACAGCCCATCCGAAAACTGCCCGGCGGAATCACCACCATCTCCGGGCAGGTAGGGCAATCTTGGAAGTGTTTGTCGCCTGTCCACGGGTGCAGCATCACGCGATGCGCCGGAGCCCCGGGCCGGTGACGCAACGTCTCCACCGCTGCCAAATAGCCGTCTGCGCTGACTTCCACCCGGTACTCGCCCGGTGGCAGCGGCAGGCCTTGCCTGTACGGCTCTCCGATGTCCAAGAGCCGAATACGGGCATCCGCCGGCTCAGCCACTACCGAGAAGGGGAACGGTATCATCTGCTCGGACACATCGAGAATTTCCAGCGCCGCCATATAGTGCTGCCCCTGCTGACCCTCTTCCATCAGGTAACGTGTCGCCGACTCAATAGCTTGCTGGAACCGCCCGGCATCCCGGGACACCTGCGCATGCTTGAACCAGAACGCCGGTGGAATTACCAGTCCATGATCTTGCTGCAACGCAATGATCTTGTTCAACGTGGCCACTGCGGCATCATGATCGCCCGCCTGAATCTGACGGTCCGCCTGCACGAGATAACGGTCCGCCTGTATCTCAGGCGGCAAGTCCGCAGCGTCGCCGCAAGTTGCGGCCGCTGATGCCGCAACCGCCAAGGCCAAGGCCGGAAATAAACGCCGCCAATCAGCGCTTGTTCGAGTCATGCTTGCCTCCCTTTCCCGTTGCCCGACCCATCCATCCTCGCGCCGCCAAGCTTGCCATCATAATTGTTCGCACAATCAAGGTTTCGCGTCATAATGAGTCGCTAACTGTGGCAGTCAGCGCCGGGTGCATCCCCACGACCTGACGATGCACGATGTTCCTCCCTTTCCCTCGCACTCTTTAATTGCCCTGGCTCTAGCCTGGCTCCCGGAATCGTATCCGTGCGCCCACCCGTAAGCCGTGCTCCCCGATGCCTGGTCAGCGGCATAAGCCGCGCATTCGTTGCTGAACCTCATGACAATCGAGCAACCGTCGCCGCACTCGTCGAGCGCGCGCTTCGCGGCGGCCGATGGCGTAGGGTAGTCGATGGACCATCCCCATGCCTGCCCCTGGTTGAAGTCTATCGCGAGCGCTCCGTGGAAGGAGGACGAGGCAGATGTCGGATTGTCTTTCGACAAGGATTCGAAGCGCCCGATCAGTTCATCCATGCGGCCTCGGTCATTCCCCGTCTGGCGGTCCTTGTTCGGCGATGGCGACGAAGTGGGCGCGCCTGCATTCGCGCCGAACTGTCCGAGCAGGTCTATGACGGTGAACGTGTTCACGAACTCCATGAACACGTCCGCAAGCTGCGTGGCGTCCGCCGCGTGGTGATAGGTTCCACCGGTCTGCGTCGCGACCTCGCGCAAGTCCTGCGCCGCCTGCGAATTTGGCGTTATGCCAAATCCCACCGTCTCGTGACGGAAAACAATGCCGCTCGCTTTCAGAGTCGCCAGCGACTGGTTGACATCCCCACAGTCGTTCTGCCCATCCGCCAGCAGCATGATCATCTGATCCAAGGCTCCCGAATGGCCGTTCTGATGCATGAATCGGTTGGCGAAGAGAAGGGCGTCGGCCATCGGCGTGCCACCGCCCGGCTGCAAACCGTCAATGAAGGCCGTCAACCGATCGACATCGCGGGTAAAAGCCTGATAGCGCGGCACTGGATTCGAGCAGCCGCCGCTGAACGCCAGCACCGCAATCTCCACGGAACCGCGACGCGCGGCGCGGCCCAGCGCGGCGGTCGCGGCTTCCTTGGCCGCGGCGATCTTCGCTTGGGAATTTCCGCCGCCAACTTCATCGCCCATGCTTCCCGACGCGTCGATCAGCAACAGCAGGCTGCTGCCAACCCGCTCGCTGGCTTGGGCGAGAGCTCCGCTGGAACAGGCGCAAACAATCAGAAGCAGTGCCGTTCCCAAGATTCGGTTCAAGGCTTTGAACATGCGCTTTTCGGTCTTTCCTCCGTCAATTTCGGCGCATTATACTAAACCGGCTTGGCGGGCGTATGTCACTGCGGCGGTAATACTCCGCAGTTGCGCTGAAGTAAAAGTCCCAGGTAGAGCGGATTGATCGTGATTTGTTGTTCCGCTAGTTTGTGGGCTTGAGGATGGACGATCCGGTATGGGACCATTTGACGTTTTTGAAGAACCGGGACCGGATGCTGCGTTTTGGGTTGGATGGTTTATTTTTTGAGGCAGTCAAGAAGCAAAGGCGCGCCAGGCGGCTGTTGTCGCGGGATCATTTCAGCGTGGATGGGACGTTAATCGAGGCGTGTGCGTCGGTGACGCAGGCGGAGGGCCGAGCGGAATGGAAGGCGGCGCTGGCGTTGTTGTCGGAGCAGGCAGGTCGTTGGGGGCGGACATAGGGCTATGACGTGGCGGCGTTCATCCGGCCCTGCAGCGAGTTAGGTTTCACGCCGCATGTGGCGGCCCGGCGTTCGGGCGGTTGCGTGGACGGGCGCGTCACGCAGCTCGCCGACTACGCGGTCAGTCAACAAAGGCGCAAGCGGGTGGAGGAGCTTTTTGGCTGGATGAAGACCTATGGCATACTGGGCAAGCCGCGTAATCGCTGCTTGCCCAAGACTTCTTGGCAGGTCCGGCGACGACTTCCATCGCCAGCCGAACCGATTGCCAATCTAATACTGGGCAAATATTCTAATACTGGGCAAATATTATGTGGTACCATCATGGCTACAGTGCTCGTCTCGCCGACAAGCGCGAAGTTACCCAAGTAGAGATTGATCTCTACTTCACTGACGACGAGGGGCGACCTTTCCTCCAACAAGACGATACAATCATTGCCTTGGAACTTGAGGATGACAATGATCACCTTGACGATGACGAACGTCTTGAAGCGAACCAATCCTATCCATTCTGGGACGAGGAAAACAATCGCCCTAGCTGTGACAACACGCCCGACATCATTGATCACCGGCCTCTTCAGACACCCGTACGAGACCAAATCGACCGAGGAACCTGTGTTTGCTTTGCTTCTCTCGCGGTCATAGAGGCCATTAATAAGCAGAACACCGGCACCGATCTCGACCTCTCAGAGCAGTATGCAAACTGGCTCTATATGAGAAATGTCGGCCGCAACCATTGCAGCGATGGACTGCGGACAACGCTTTCGGCCCGATTCCTTGCCGCCGACGGCGTGTGCAAGGAGCGCCTTTTGCCGTACGAGGATCGAACGACCGTCAACACTCACTGCAACTATCGACCAGCGCCCGGCATATTGGCTGCGGCATCACATGGCATAGTCAGCTACGCCATAATTGACCGCCTTGGTGGTCTGGGGCCAAGCATCTCCAATCCAGCGTACCTTGAGTGTCTTCTATCTGAAGACCATGACATTGTTTTCGGTACCCATGTGGCTTGGGGGCGTCCCGACCCGAATGGCGTGCATGATGTAGTCACCGATCGCTTCGGCAATCCCCTGCGTTCGCGAGGTGGCCACGCCATGCTCATCGTCGGCTACGACCGCACTGGCCCCATTCCCTATTTTGTTTGCAAGAACAGTTGGGGCAACGCGAAAGGCAATGCCGGATACTACTATCTCTCTTACGACTATCTCATTGAATACGCCAAGTATAGCTATATCGTTCACGGAATCCGATCAGATTTGGGGTGACCAATATGGACGCTGCGAGCATCAACAAGCTTCTCCGTGCGGGGATAAGGGAGAGATACCGTGCCAAGGTGGGCACCACCATCGTCATCGAGCTGCCGCGCTTGCCAATCATAGCTAACACCGAATTCATCCGATTTGATCTCAATGCCTCGTGCTCGGCACCGTTCGAAACAGCGGTTCCCGACTTTGGCGAGGGCAACGCGCTGCCGAACCACGTTACCGCTTACGCTTCGCGCCCAGGTTCCGGTTTACTACGCATTACGGCGGTTGATGCCCTTACGGAGCAAACCATTCCTGATGTCATTCCTCTTGAGATCGAACTGACCGCGGTGAGAGAGGATGTCATTCCTCTTGAGATCGAACTGACCGCGGCGAGAGGGATGACAAAGAAAAAGTTAAAGGCCTAGCCGAAGCACTTCAACTCTACTCGGAGGTGCGCGATACGTACAGGAGTTTCAGGCATAGCTTCAAGGTTAGCGACCGCAGAGAATTAGATGATCTTCTAAATAATGCAGAGAGAAACATGCCTAGCGGAGATGATCGTGACGCTTTACCTTCTGCCCTAGAACTTGGGATACATGAGATACCCGAGTTCCTCAAACAACTTGTGAACAAGCTAGATAGTTGAGTCGGCTACAGAGTTGCTGAGCGATTTTACGGTATCTGCTTACGTGGCTTTGTCCCGTGAACAGCCACGTCAGGGCTTGGGAAGTGCCCTTAAGTCCTCCTGGATGTCGTCGTTTTGGCAGAGCAATTCGCCGACTTGAATCCACAGACCGTCAGGCTGTTCGTCGCAGGGAGCTAATTTTGTTCAATTTGGTTCACGATGTCCCGCAGATAATTCGCAACAGGACGGATAAAATCGTCATCGGTCCAGTACTTGGCGTGGGCACCCGGATTCCATGAGGTGAATACATTCCCGACGTTAATCTCATGGTCCTCAATCCGTCTGACCGTCTCGTTCTGCCGACCGTCGAGATGATGCTCATATTGTTCATAAGATCTCCTGCCATACGACGGCGTTGGCATCCTCGCCCATGCGGTCGACGACCTTAGCTCGGATACCTTTCGAGTAGCCCGCGTTCTGCGAACCAATTCCGTGAATCACAAGCAGGCCAAGTTTAGCCTTGTCATTGGTCATGTCAGTAACCTTAGCCCAGTTATTTCACCGATGATTTTAACTGCAGTTTCATGCGTTGGGCCGACGCCAAGTTGCCCGTCGATTTGACAATGGCCGACCCGGCTTCTCGCGCACCTAAGGCCTTCAACGGCGGCGAAAACTTGGTGAGTTTCTTGCAGCGCTTCATTTAACGAGCGCATCGGTCAGTTTGGCGCCGCATGAGATCAGGCGCACGGGTTCGCTGTGTCTGTGGAACCTGATGAAGTTTGATCCTTTCCTCAGCTTTCTTCTCTCGTGTTTGGATGCGCTGCCCGATACGGCAATCGACCGGAACCTGCAGATTGCGCCTTGAGGCACGAACCGCTCGGCGACTGACGCCCCCGCCTTCAACTGTTTGACGACTTCATTCGAGCGCAATCGTCCCCGCTTGAGTTCAAGCACCGCGACCCAATCGAGCGCACTTTTGCCTTCGGCAACCAGGAGATAATCGCAGCGCGTCTCGGCCGCCGCCAATGGCAACCTGGGCCTGTCGAAGTCAACGACCAACCTGGGGGATGGCGCGCCGGTCATCACAACCTTGCACCCTTCCTTATTCAATCCGCCCTTCTTGACACGACAGCCCTCGTTGACCCTGCGTTTGACAGTTTCCAGCAACCCCATTACGAGGCGGCCTTGATGCGGCTTGAGATGTCAGCCCATTCGTTGTGCAACGCGCTTGCCACTTTGTCGTAGCCGGAGGGGTACAGTCCGGAATCGTCAAGGTGGATTTCCTTGACTATCGAACCCTTGGGCCGTTGCTTCGGCTCGAACAGCCATGCCCCCACCTGTTGAGGGAGCAGCGCAATGTCGCCGTTGCGTTCGGACTTGGGGAGCTTGGACCGCCGCACGATGTTCGCCAGCTCTTCGAGCAGCCATTCGCTATGCGTGGTAACGATGACCCGGATGCCCGCCTCGACCAGCGCGGCAAGCTGGCGCGTCAGTTCGACCTGCATTGCCAGGTGCAGGTGCGATTCCGGTTCCTCGACAATCAACACATTGCCGGGCTTGATCATGTGACGGAGATACAGCACCACCGGCGCAAGTTCCAAAACCATTGACGAAGCGTTCGCCAGCGCAAGGTCATTCTTCCATTCGTGGGGCCGGTAGGCGAAGCGCGGATAATCAATGCCGGTGGTTTGATCAACGCGAACCGACCTGCGAAGGATGCAATCCTCGATATTGGCGCCGAAACCCCTTCTGGACTTGCGGCGGGCGCGCCCGTGCCGACCGATCTCGATCAGTTGTTCGAGGAAGTCCGGCAAAACTCCGGAGAACATTGGCGTGCGGACGGCAGGGCGAAGGCCCGCAGCAGCCGCGCTTGCAATCAAGGCGCTCACCACCACGCTGTGCGCGTGCATGATGCCGGTCCGGTCAGCGGGCAAATAATATGCCGGCAGATTCAGGGGGCCGACCAGCGATACGCCGTCGCATCACGACTCGCGCTGCGCTTGCCTGCCCCCTGCGAATCAAGCACGGGAGCGGGGGGCTTGGCGCGATTCCGTTCGCGCCTGGATTTTGCGTTTCGGGCTGGTTGCCTGCCTTTCACGGCTTTTAGCTTAGGGCAGCTAGAAGGTGTAGCTGGCGCGGACTCCGAATTCGCGGGGGTCAGGGTAGTAGAGGTTGGTTGAGTTGGGGAATAGCTGCGTCCTGAACACCCGGCCCGGAGGCGGAACTCTTGGAGGCGGCACAAACCCTGCGACCATGCTGATTCCGGCAAAATCAGGCGCGCTGAGGCCGCTGCGGATCGTGTCATCATCGAACAGGTTGCTGACGTAGGCCATCACCATCCACGGGCCGCGCGAAACACCCACGCGCAGGTCCGCCAGCATGTAGCTGTCAATTTCCAGCAGATTCCATTCGGCCTCCCAGCGCGAGCCTTGGTACTGGACATCCAGGTCCACCATGAACTCGCCGCCATTGGCCATTGGCGAGCGCCAGGAAATGCCGGCAAACAACTGATGCTGGGGAACATCCTCGATCTCGTTGCCGCTCAAGTCAATCAGGCAGGTGGTGTTCCCGCCCAAGGTAACGAGTTCGCAGCGGCCGCCCCGCACAGCATCGCTGATCGACGTACTCAGCTTGTTGTATGCGTCGTACTCGGAATCAAGCCAGGTGTAGCCCCAGCGCATGGTCAGGTTGTCGGTCAGAACCGCCGTGGTGTCCAGTTCCAGGCCCACGATTTTGGCGGCCGAGGCGTTTTCCGGCCGACTGCCCAGGACGGCTCCTTCTTCGGGCGGCAGGTACTGCGTGGTAAGTTGCTTGTCGCTGAAATCCTGATAAAAGAAAGCGCCGTTCGCGCGCAGCCGATTATCCATCCAGCTCGTCTTCCAGCCCAGTTCATACACGGTGATTTTCTCAGCCTCGAACCGGTACACATCGGGATCGTCGAATCCCTGCGGCCCGACCAACGAGCTGATCCCGCCCGGTTTCACTCCGCGCGAAACGGAGCCGTACCAGGTCTGATCGTCCGACGGACGATAGCGCAGCACCAGCTTGGGAGCCAGGTAACTGTCGTCTTCCTCGGCGGTGTTCTGAGTTCCTGATCGTGGAACGTCCAAGAAGAACGGGCCGAAAGCGTTGGTGATGAGCGTGCCGGTAGAGGGACCAGCCATATCCAGATCCTCGCTCACGTAACGCATCTCGAAACCGACATCCCAGGCTTCAGCGAATTGCCAGTCCACCAGGCCATACCCGGAGAAGTGAGAAATTTCCCGGTCCCAGGGATGATTGACCCAAGGCAACTCGGTGCCGATACGACGCATCCAGTGGCCACAATCAATCGGCAATGCCGGATTCATGGAAAACGGAGGCCGAAAACCATGCATGATGCAGGTAATCGAGAACTCGTCCTGATGGGTGTCTTCGGCCCAGTACAAGCCTCCAAGCACCCAAGTCAAGGGCCCGGCGCCGGTGGAGCTCAGACGCAGCTCCTGGCTGAAGAGGTCGGTCTCCGTTTCAAAGTTGGTTTCGCCAGCCACGCTGATGCCAAAGGGACGGACCGGAGTGGAAAAATCGCCGGTGCGCTGCGAATCAAAAAACTGCGTGGATTCGACAGTGCCGGCGTGGGTGATAGAGGTCAGCATGGCGCCGCCGAATTCGAATTCGGCGCGCAGGTGGCCGCGCACCACATCGCGGGTGGTTCCCGGATAATCCTTGCCGGTGCGCGGGTCGGGCGAAAGAGTCAACGCAAGTTCATCAATACCGGGCACCGGTCCGAAAGGCTGATCGACGCCGGCAGCGTCCGGGTGCCAGAGAGTTCCCAACCCAACGGCCGGCGCAGCCAGAAACGTGCGATGCTGGGATGCCGTGGAAGCCGCCGGGCCAAACTCGTCGTCAGTGAATTCCACCCGGGCAGTCAGCCGCGCCGTTTCGGAAACGTCAAGGGCTGCGGTCAATGTGGCGCCAACGCCCTGCTGGCCGCCAACGTCCGCGCCGGTCAGCGTGTTCTCGTAGAAGCCGTCCTCGTTCCAGGCGGCGGCGTTGAAGCCCACGAAGAAATTGTCGCTGAGGGGGCCGCTGGCCAGCGCCGTGATTTCGCGCTTGCCCTCCGCCGACAGGTCAATCGAGACCTTGCCGCGGCGCTCCGCGCTCGGACGCCGGGTCACGTAGTGGATCGCGCCGCCGAAGGCGCTGCGGCCATACAAAGCCGACTGCGGACCGCGGACCACCTCGATGCGCTCCACGTCAATCAGCCTGGGGTTCACCGTCAGGGAGCTGCCGGCGGTGCGGATGGCTTCGCCGGAAATGTCCACATCGTCCAGCAGCACCGCCACGTTCGGCCGCCCCCGGGTCGGGGACAGGCCGCGCATGACTACGCGCACATCCTGCGGGCCGTAACCCTTGTCGAAAATAATGCCCGCGGTCTGGCGCGCGATGTCCTCCAGGCTCTCGATCCCCTGCACCTCCAGGTCCTGCTCGCTGAAGGTGGTGATGCTGATCGGCACTTCCTGCAAGGATTCCTCGCGCTTGCGCGCAACCACCACGATTTCCTCGAGTTCCTGCGCATACACGGGAATCGCGAGACTGGCCGCCACGCCAAGAATCACCGCAGCGCGCGCAGACGATTTCAGTATGTAAGTCATTAGATTCGCCCCCAAGCGACCATTTGGTTTGGGGCGTAAGTTTGCCACAAACGAACAAGCAGGCAATTGCGTATAATTGCCCACGCTTTGAAAGGTTCACGCATTCCTGGTTTTTACCGGCTGTCGCCGCGCGAGCGGGTGCAAGCGGCGCTGGAGCACGGACTGCTCGACAAAGCGGATTTCCAGGATCTGGCGAACGGCTGGTCCACCCTGGACACGGACCGCGCCGACCGGATGATCGAGAATGTCATCGGCGTGCTGGGCCTGCCGGTGGGCCTGGGGCTGAACTTTCTGATCAACGGCCGCGAGTACGTGGCGCCGATGGCGGTGGAGGAGCCTTCGGTGGTGGCGGCGCTCAGTTCGGCGGCAAAGCTGGTGCGGGAAGCCGGCGGCTTTCGCGCCGAGGCCGACGACCCCGTGCTGATCGGACAGGTGCAGGTGCTGAACGTGCCCGACCCGGCGCACGCCGCCGCCGACCTTCTGTCGCGGCGGGAGGAAATCATCCGCCTGGCCAACAGCATTCATCCGCGCATGGTGGCGCGCGGCGGCGGCATGGTGGACGTGGAGGTGCATCGCCGCGCAATGCCGGGCAGCGATGGCGAAATGCTGGTGCTGCACCTGCTGGTGGACACGCGCGACGCCATGGGCGCCAACCTGGTCAACAGCATGTGCGAGGGCGTGTCTGCTCTGGTGGAGAGCATGAGCGGCGGGCAGGTGTTCATGCGCATACTCTCGAACCTCAGCGACCGCGCGCTGGCCCGCGCGGAAGTGGAAATCCCCGTCGAACTGCTGGCCGGAAAGGCGCAAAGCGGCGAGGACGTGCGCGACGGCATTGCCATGGCCGCCGAACTGGCCGCCATCGATCCGTACCGGGCGGCCACCCACAACAAAGGCATCATGAACGGCGTGGACGCCGTGGCCCTGGCCACCGGCAACGACTGGCGGGCCCTGGAAGCCGGCGCCCATGCCTGGGCTGCGCGCCATGGCCACTACACGGCGCTGTCGAAATGGTGGCGCACCGAACAGGGCGCGCTGCGCGGGCGGCTGGAGATGCCCATCAAGGTGGGGACCGTGGGCGGCTCCCAGGAGGCCAATCCGGCCACGCAACTCTTTTTGCGAATGATGCGCGTGGATTCCTCGCAGGAACTGGCGCAGGTGATGGCCGCCGTGGGCCTGGCGCAGAACTTCTCGGCGCTGCGGGCATTGGTGACCGAGGGCATACAGGCGGGACACATGACGCTGCACGCGCGCACCGTGGTCAAGGCGGCGGGAACGCCGCCGGAGCTGTTCGACCAGGTGCTGGAGCGGCTGATCGGCGAAGGCGAGGTAAAGGTGTGGCGGGCCCGGGAAGTGCTGGGCGAACTGAAGCGCGAGCGCGAACTTCCGGCATTGGACGAAGCGGCGGCAGCCGGCCTGGGCGTGGCCGGGGGCAAATTGATTCTGCTGGGCGAGCACGCCGCGGTGTTCGGGCAGCCGGCCCTGGCCTGCCCGGTGCCCGTGCATGTGCGCACTCAGATCAACGAAAGCGAGGACGGAATCCAGTTGGCGATTCCGGCCTGGGGCCTGGAGTACCGCCTGGCGCGGGGACGCAGGCCGCGACCCTGGGAGCGCTCGGCTTTCGAGATTCTCGAAGAACTCGGCCTGGCGAAGCAGTCCATGCGGATTTCGATCTTCTCCGACCTGCCGCGCGGCGTGGGTCTGGGCTCGTCCGCGGCCATGGCGGTGGCCATCATCCGCGCCCTGATCAAGCGTTTCGACCTGGACCTGAGCCTCGAAAGAATCAACGAAATTGCCTGGCAGTGCGAACAATTCGCGCACGGCTCGGCCAGCGGCGTGGACAATACGGTCTCGACCTACGGGACTACGCTGCTTTACCGCAAGGACCCGCTCTCCCGCAAAGGCGCGCCGCCGGAAATACAGCCGGTGATTGCCGGCGCGGACACATATCTGGTGATCGGAATCAGCGGCGAGGAAAGCCTGACCGCCGTCACGGTGGAAAACGTGAGATCGGCGCGCGAGCGCAATCCCGGCCTCTACGAGCGGATCTTCAAGGAGATCGGGGGTCTGGTCGTGGAGGCGCGCCGCTGCCTGGAGCAAGGCCAGCTGGAAGAATTAGGCGATCTGATGAACATCAACCACGGACTGCTGAACGGCCTGCAACTGGCAACGCCCGAACTGGAGCGGCTGGTGGACGCCGCGCGCATGGGCGGAGCGCTGGGGGCCAAGCTGACCGGCGGTGGCGGTGGCGGCGCGATGGTGGCGCTGTGCGCCGAGTCCTGCGGCCCGGTGCGGGAATCCATCGAAAAAACCGGCGCGAAAACCATTTCGCTGAAACTTCCCGCCGGCGGAGGACAGGTGGAACGAATCCCGTGAGCGCCACGGACAAGCTGGTGCTGGTGAACGCCGACGATCAGGAAATCGGCCAGGCGGAGAAGATGGAGTGCCACAGGGGCGGCGGCCTGCTGCATCGCGCTTTCTCGGTTTTCGTTTACGGGTCCGGCGGACGCGTCCTGCTGCAACAACGCAGCGCAGCCAAACCGCTCTGGCCGATGTACTGGTCGAATGCCTGTTGCGGCCATCCGGCGCCCGGCGAGGAAACCGCAAGCGCCGCAAGGCGCCGCACGCAGGAAGAACTCGGCATCGATTGCCGGCCGCGATTCTTGTACAAGTTCCGCTACCAGGCGCGCTATTCCGAACGTCACTCGGAACATGAGCTATGCCATGTGTTCGAGAGCAACTTCAACGGCGGCGTAACGCCGATCCCCAACCCCGCCGAAATAGCGGCTTGGCGCTGGATTACGCCGGAGGAACTGACGGCGGAAATCGGCAGCTGCCCTGAGCGTTTTTCTCCCTGGATGAAGCTCGAATGGGCGGAGATCCTGCGCCGCCGGACGCTATGACTGGATGCCGCCCCGGGTCAGAGTGGCGGGGTCCAGGATCTTCGCCAGTTGCGCCTCCGACAGATCGGTTTCTTCGGCCGCCACTTCGCGTATCGGCCGGCCTTCAGCATAGGCCCGCTTGGCAATCGCCGCGGCCTTGTCGTAGCCGATAACGGGATTCAGGGCCGTAACCAGCACCGGGTTGCGTTCCAGCAAAGCCTCCAGGCGTTCCCGATTCACCGTAAATCCGGCAATCGCCTTGTCCGCCAGCATCAGGCAGGCCTCCGAAAGAATCCGGATGTTCTCCAATGCGTTGCGAGCAATCATGGGCAGCATCACGTTCAACTGGAAATTGCCGGACTGCGCGCCCACGGTAATCGCCGCGTCGTTGCCGATCGCCTGCGCCGCCACCTGCATGACCGCCTCGCAAGCCACCGGATTGACCTTGCCGGGCATGATGCTGGAGCCGGGCTGCAGCGCCGGCAGCGCAATCTCGCCCAGACCACCCAGCGGCCCGGAGTTCATCCAGCGGAGATCGTTGGCGATCTTCATCAGCGTCACCGCCACCACCTTCAGGTGCCCGGACAGCTCGACCATCGTTTCCTGCCCGGCCAGCGCCGCAAAGCGGTTGCTTGCGGGCTCCACCGCAAAGCCGCTCTTCTCGCTGATCCAGCGGCAGGCGTGGCCCGCCATGCCGGGATGCGCGTTGATTCCCGTTCCTACCGCCGTGCCGCCCAGGGCAAGCCTGTGGAGCCGGGCGCTCAGAAGGTGCGCCAGCCGTTCGGAATCCTCGCGAACCTGAAAAGCCCAGGCGTCCATTTCCTGGCCGAGCGACAACGGCATGGCGTCCATCAGGTGCGTGCGGCCGGTCTTGTTCAGACCCTCGAGATCGGCGGACCGCGCTTCAATAGCGGAAGCCAGATGATCGAGACCCGGCATAAGCCTCTCCTTGACCTCCAGGCCCGCGGACAGATGCAGCGCCGAGGGAATAACATCGTTGCTGCTCTGCCCCATGTTCACGTGGTCGTTGGGATGAACCTCGAGCAGGCGGCTGCTCGCCAGGCGCGCGATCACCTCGTTGGCGTTCATGTTGCTGCTGGTGCCGGAACCGGTCTGGAAAACGTCCACCGGGAAATGCTCGTCGAAAATGCCGTGCATAACCCGCTCGGCCGCGCTGACGATGGCCACGGCCCGGGCTTCGTCCAGCAAGCCCAGCTTGCCGTTGGCCGCCGCGCAGGCGCCCTTGATGAGACCCAGCGCGCGAATGAAGGCGCGCGGCATGACCTTGCCGCTGATCCGGAAATTCTCGACGGCGCGCTGGGTACTGGCGCCCCACAGCGCGGAGGCGGGAACGCTCAGCGCTCCCATGCTGTCGCGTTCCGTTCTGGACCTGGCCATTGGCATCCCTCATTGCAGTATGATGCGCGCGTATTTCGGATTATAGCCGCGCATTTCGATGTCTCCGCACTCAAGCGCCGAACTTTCTCTCACCGCCTTGGGACCGATGGACGGGCGTTATGCAGCCGCTGTCCGTCCGCTGGCGGAGTTGTTTTCCGAAGCAGGACTGATTCGACAGCGCCTGAAAGTGGAACTGGCTTGGTTGCGCGCTCTTTGCGCCGAGCCTTCATTCGCTCCCGCGGCGCCGCTCGACGAGGAGGAAACCGCCTTTCTGGACGCGCTGGAAGGCGATCAGGGACTGGCGCCGGCGCAACGGGTCAAGGAACTGGAAAAGCGCACGCGCCACGATGTCAAGGCGGTGGAACTCTACTTGGCGGAACGCTTCGGCGAGCTCGATTCCCTCCGAAAGCGAATCCCGATGCTGCATTTCGCCTGCACGAGTTGGGACATCAACAGCAGCGCGTACGCCGTGATGATCAAACGGGCGCGCGGGGAAGTGCTGATCCCGGCTCTCGAAACGCTGATCGGGCAGCTTCGGGACATGGCCCGGCAGCACGCCGCTCTGCCAATGCTGGCTCGCACCCATGGGCAACCGGCAAGCCCCACGACCCTGGGCAAGGAGCTGGCCGTGTTCGTTGAGCGGCTCAGGAGGCAGGCGGCGCTGCTGGCCGACGTCCCGGCGCTGGCCAAGTGCAGCGGCGCCACAGGGAATTACAACGCCCACTACGCGGCCTGCCCGCAAGTGGACTGGCCGGAATTCAGCCGCCGGTTCCTGCGCGGCCTGGGCCTGGAGCAGAACCCGGTCACTACGCAGATCGAGCCTTATGACTGGCTTGCGGAATATTGCGCCGCGCTGGCCCGCATCAACCGCATACTCATCGACTTCAGCCGCGACGCCTGGACCTATGTTTCACTCGGTTATTTTCGCCAGAAGACCGTCCGCGGCGAGACCGGCTCGTCCACCATGCCGCACAAGGTCAACCCCATCAATCTGGAAAACGCCGAAGGCAACCTGGGCCTGTCCAACGCGCTGCTCGATCACTTCTGCTCCAAGCTGCCGATTTCCCGGTTGCAACGGGATTTGAGCGACTCCACCGTGTTGAGGAATCTGGGGGTGGCGCTGGGGCACGCCCTGTTGGCCTGGATGGAGGTGGGCAAGGCACTGGAGAAGATCTCGCCCGATCCGCAGCGGATGGCGGCAGACCTTGATTCCGCGTGGGAAACACTGACCGAAGCGGTGCAGACGGCAATGCGTGCCCACGGAATGGATGATGCCTACGAGAGGTTAAAGGATTTTTCACGTAATCAAAATGTTACAAAAAAATCCTTGCATGATTTTATAAAAGAAATCAAACTTCCGGAGGCGGCGCGTCAGGAACTGCTGGCACTTACTCCGGCCCGCTACACCGGCATTGCCAGTGTGCTCTCGCGCAAGTGATCACTCGTTATGACCGGCATGGCAATGGTGGCGCTTTCCGGCGGAGTGGATTCCGCAGTGGCGGCTTTGTGCCTGCTTGATGCCGGTCATCCGGTGGAAGCGCTGCACATGAGCAACTGGGAGGAAGCCAGCGGAGACTGCCCCGCCGCCGATGACCTGCGCGCCGCTCGCGCGGTTGCAAAGGAACTCGGTATCGTTCTTCATCACCTGAACTTCGCCGAGGAGTATCGGCGGGATGTGTTCGACGCAATGCTCGGAGAGTTTCGGGCGGGCCGCACGCCCAACCCCGATGTGGGCTGCAATCGCCGCATCAAATTCGGAGTGTGCCTTGAGATGGCTGAGCGCTTGGGCGCCGAGCGTCTGGTCACGGGCCACCACGCCAAGCTGGACCATTCCGGCTTTGGCGGAAGCGGAAGCACCCGGCTGCTGCGGGGCAAGGACGCCAACAAGGATCAGACCTATTTCCTGCACGCGGTTCGCGGCAAGGCGCTCCAACGGTGCCTGTTTCCGGTGGGTGAATTTGACAAGACGGAAGTGCGGTCGGTTGCGCGCCGGCGCGGATTGCCGAATTACAAACGCCCGGACAGCACAGGAATCTGTTTTGTAGGCGAACGGACCTTCCCGCAGTTCATTGGCCAACATATTCCGGCGCGGCCAGGACCCATCATTACGCTCGCCGGCGAACGGGTGGGAGAACATGCTGGCCTGGCCGCCTATACGATCGGTCAAAGGCGTGGTTTGGGGCTGGGTGGCATGAAAGGCTATGGCCCTGAACCCTGGCACGTGGTGCGAAAGGACCCGTTTGCCAATGCGCTAGTGGTGGCGCAAGGGCGTGATCATCCCCTGCTCTACAGCCGCCGGGTTACGGTACGCGGTTTGCGCTGGGTCAACGATGCGCCAGATGCCCTTGCAAAGGGCATGTGCCTGACCGCAAAGACACGCTACCGCCAGAGTGACGCCGATTGCTCCGCCCGCCTGCTGGGGCCCAGCCGCTGCCTGGTACGCTTCCACGACCCGCAATGGGCCGTCACAGCAGGACAATACTTGGTGTTCTACAACGGCGAAGAATGCCTGGGCGGCGGCGTGATTGAGCGCGCCGAGGCATAAAAACATTCGATCAAGGCACGCTGAGGCGCCCACCTGCCCGGTCAGCGTCAGGCCTGCTGACGGCGGTTCAGCGCGCGGCGGTAGCAGCGCAGGGTTGCGGGCGCCAGCGACAGAACCAGGCTGCCGTAAATCACCGGCACAGCGGCAAATGCGAGTGCAAGGCTCTTGGCATCGGTAGCGCCGGGCAATACGGACTCCAGAAGCGCATCAAGGCCTGCGATCCCGGTTCCAGCGTTGAACCAGTCGGACAGCCAGCCCACGGTGGACGGCCCCAGTGTCAACCCGGTAATGCTGATCGCCATGTAATAGACCGCGCTGATCTGACCGCGAAACTGCGCGGGGGTAATCATCAACAGCGCCGTCAACCCGGTAGATGTGGTCGTAGCAATGCCAACCAGGCTGATGCCCATGGCGACAAAGGCCGATACCGCGCCCGGCATAATGCCGATCAAGACAGTCGTGGGCGCGAAGATGAACATGCCCACCACCGCGATCAGCAAGGGCGCGTTGTCCCTGCCCCGCCGCACCAGGTAGTCCGACAAGGCCCCCGCCGCAAAGACCGTGCCAGGGGCGCACACGAGGGTAACGACGGCTTTGATCTGGGCGAATTCAGGCGTTTCCATCCCCCAACTCCGCGAAAACATCGCCGGCAGCCAGAAGTGCGTGTAGGCAATCGTGGTCATCAGGCAGAACGGCAGCACGAAGGTCAGATACGTCTTCCAGTTCGAGAAAAGATGGCGGAACATGTGCCAGGGCGCGCTGGAGGCCCCCTGCTTGAGGTCGCGGCGCACAGGCTCTTTCACCGTAAGCATCGCCAGCGCCAGGAGCAGGCCCGGCAGACCCACGATAATGAACACCGCCTGCCAGGGCTTGATGGCGCCCACCAGCGGCCAGTTCAGAATCTCCACGCCGCGCAACGCGGCCAGCAGCGCGCCGATGGCGTAATAGGCGGTGGCGGTGCCCAGCGACAGCGCCATGGAATACACCGCGATCGCCTTGCCGCGCTGCTCCTTGGGAAAGCTGTCGGCGATCATCGACATGGTGCAGGGACTCAGGGCCGCCTCGCCCACGCCGACGCTCATGCGCAGCAGGAACAACTGCAAATAGTTGCTGGCCAGGCCGCAAAACGCGGTGGCCGCCGACCACAGTGCGATCGCGCAACTGACGATGGTCACCCGGCGCGCACGATCCGCCAGCCAGCCCAGGGGCAGGCCCATGGTGGCGTAGAAGATCCCGAAGGCCAGGCCCAGCAACAGGCCCATCTGTCCGTCGGTGAGCCTCAGGTCCGCCTTCATCGGCTCCACCAGCAAACCGATCACGGTGCGGTCGATATACGAAATGAAATAGGCCAGGGTGAGCAGGGCCACCATGTACCAGCGCAGCGCTGGGCGCGGATAGGGAACGGCAGTCGCGGTGTTCATCAGTGTTTTTTCTCCGGTTCTCCCCGTACGCGGCAGCATTGCACGCCTACGTTGCGCCCATCGTACAGCCTCGCCAGAGCGTCTGGCATGTTCTCGAAGCCCTCCACCACATCCTGGGTGGGCGTGAGCTTGCCCGCCTTGATCCACGCCGCCAGTCCGTCGAAGGCATCCTGGAAGCGGTCCTGGTAGTTGTAAACGAAGAATCCGCTCATGCTGCCGTTCACCCGGCGCAGGTTCAGATAGTTGGACAGCGCGTAGCGTTCCTCGCTCAGATATTCGGAAATCGACCCGCAGAGCACGATGCGCGCTCCGAACGCCAGGTTGTCGAGGCAGGCCGCCAGCAAATCGCCGCCCACGTTATCGAAGTAGACATCCATCCCGTCGGGGCAGAGTTCCGCAACGCGCGCGCAGGCATCCTCGTTCTTGTAATCGATGGCCTTCTCGCAGCCCAGCTCCTGGATGAAGCGGCATTTCTCCGGCCCGCCGGCAATGCCGATCACGCGGCAGCCATGGATCTTCAGCATCTGCACCACGATCGAGCCTACTCCGCCGGCGGCGCCCGAAACAACGGCGAGGTCGCCGGCTTTCGGACGGCCGCAGTCCAGAAGTCCCCAATAGGCGCTTACCCCGGTCATGCCGAGAACGCCGGCTCCAAGCGCAAAAGGCAGGCCGTAGTCCCTGCACTTGAAGAACCGCTCCCTGGGCGTGGCGGCCGTTGCCTTCCACGTCTGCCAGCCAAGCTGCCCCTGCACGATGTCCCCGGGCCGATAGTCCGGGTGGTTGGACTCCACCACTTCCGCCACGCCGCGCCCGTGGATCACGTCGCCGATGCCCAGCGGCGTCTCGCCCGAGGGATTCAGGCCCTGCATGTACATGCGCATCACCGGGGCCAGTCCCAGGTAGCGCGTCTTCACCAGCATTTCGCCGGGGCCGGGCGATGGAATCGGCCGTTCCGCCAACTCGAAATCGCTCCGCCGAACATTGCCTTCCGGCCGCGCCGCAATGCGCCATTGCAGGTTAACGTCGTCTTTCATGCAGATCCTTTCCAGGCAAGTACGAAATCATTCTCTCTGGACAACCATGTCATCGAAAAGCTCAATGCGCAAGCCAAGGCAAATCACCGCTCTGTTGAAGGAGAAGTTCGGCATGCGCTGACGCAACGGGCCGATCCCTTTGGCCGCCTGCCGGAGTTTCGCGCTACGGGTCCTGCTCAATCATTTCGTAGACTTCGACCATGTGGCCGGTGGGGGCGCGCAGCAGCATTACCATGGAGCGGCCGGTGCGGGACGGTCCGTAAGGCGTGATGATGTCCACGCCATGCTCCACGGCGCGGTCGTAAACGTCGCCGATATTCTTCCCCATGTGCACCAGTACTATGCCGCCGTAGGCCGTCCCTGCATCGGGTAGATCAAGCTCAGGAAAGTCCGGAGTGTCCTCCACCATCAACAGAGCGAACATGGCCCCGTCTTTGGACGTGAAGGTGGTGAAGTAGGTGGTGGATTCTTCGTTCCAGCCCAGCGCATGGGCATAGCCCGTGCGCGGTTCGGGGTCGCCCGCGTAGTCAAAGCCCATCACGTCTCTCCAGAACGTGATGGAGGGCTCCAGGTCGGACAGGCGGGCCAGCACCGTGGTGCGTATGAGGGTAGCGTAGCCCGCCTCGGTGTTGTGACTGTCCGCCCGAGCGCCAGTGAACACCTGGCCCCCGGTAAACATTACAACGCCGGTGAGCGTTACAACGCCGACCACCAATACGAGAAATTTGCTCCCAGCACGTTGCAATAGCCGAAGGATTCCTCGCCGTATTGCAACACTGGCAAGCAATACAAGAAGTTTGCGCATGGATATGCTCCCTGTTCTGGTTTGCAGACAGTATAGCTCGGGTTCGACAGTTCATAGAGGCAACATTCCGCTTTTCACCGATAAAACAATAGCTTCTGGCAAGCGCGCTTACACGACGGCGCGAGCTATCGAACACGAGTCTGAACAAGGGTCCAAATGGCGCTTGGGTAAGCGGATTCAGCGGAGCTTGCCTCCGGCCATTGCGGAGCTTCGACCCCGGCTGTTGCGGAGCTTGGCCCCCGGCCCCGGGAGCCACTGTTTGCGGGCGGTTTTCGGTAGCACGCAACAGCACAAGAAAAGGAGCGTAAATGCACGTGGAGAGGTGCGTGAAGAGGTGCGTGGAAGAGCACGTGGAAGAGCTCTAAAAAGAACACTATAAGAGGACTAAAATAGCACATAATAGCTTGATTCAATTGGTGATTCATGCTATAGTTCGAACTCTGTCAAGGGACTGAAAGGAGCCCCGATATGGACCTTCATTGCACCGCTTCCAACGCCTCCGTCTGCGATGCCCAGAACCCGGCGCCTGGACCGGATTCAGGCGAGTTTTCTTCCGCTGTAGTTGTCGCTATGGAGCCTTCTTCACTTCCCGTCGCTCTTCCCTCATCCCCCGTCGAAATTCCCTCATCCCCCGTCGCTCTTCCCTCACCGCCCAAAGCGCGGCAGGCCTGCCCGGGCAGCGAGGAGTGGATGGCCGAACGGACTCGCGAAAAGGACGAACTCGACAAGCTGGAAGCGCGGATCACCGAGTTGTGGGGGCACATCAACGCCGCCACGGCGCAGTTCCTGGCGCTGCTGGCGGAGTTCGACCGCAAGGAAGGCTGGGCACAGCATGGCGTGGCCAGTTGCGCGCACTGGCTGAACTGGCAATGCGGCATCAGTTCGGGAGCGGCCCGGGGAATGGGCTTGAACTGGCGGCGCGAAGCCGCCCGCCGGGCGCTGATATCCTCATCAATCGCGAGGCGAGCCGCCCGAGGAATCATCTTGCAGCAACAGGCACAAATCTTCAGCGAAGGTCAGGGTTCTCATCTGCCGCTCTTTCCTTATCGCTCCACTACCGATCTTTACACGCATGGTAGCGCATAATTCGCTTGCCCAGCGCGGTAATGCAGATGAAGACTGCCTGTGGCGGAGGGAGTGGGATTCGAACCCACGTGGAGCGAATCGCCCCCATCTGATTTCGAATCAGCGCCGTTAGGCCTCTCCGGCATCCCTCCGGGGCGAAATTATAGAGCCAGTCTGCGGTTTCAGAGGCGCGGGAGCGGCAGCGGGATCAATCGAGGCGTTTGGTAAAGCGCAGCGCGGCGCTGGTCATGGTTACGACGAACAGCGCCAGCAAGGCATACATCTGATTGGCCAGGTCGCCGAGGCTGGCACCGCGCAGGATCACGCCGCGCACCACTTCCACGAAGTGCGTAAGCGGAAAAAGCATGCCGATCCACTGCGCCACCTTCGGCATGCCGTCAAAGGGAAAGATGAACCCGGAAAGAAGCAGGGTGGGAAGAAGCAGGGAGAATGCAATCTGGACGGCCTGAAACTGCGACGTGGCGAATGTGGAGATGGTCAGCCCCACCCCCAGAGTGGCGGCCACGAACAGCAGGCTGCTCAGATACACATCCAGCAGCGAGCCGGCCACCGGTACCCGGAACAGCGCGCTACCCACGAAAAACGCGACAGTGGCCTGGGCAAGGCCGATCAGGATATAGGGCAGGATCTTGCCCAGCATCAGCTCGTATCTGCGCACCGGAGTGGTGATCAGGAACTCCAGATTCCCGCGTTCGCGTTCTCGCATTTCAGATCCTGCGCCATGCGCGCGCTGTCCTGACGCAACAGGACCTGTCCAGCCTTCACCGCTTCTCCGTCCTCTACCAGAAACTCCACGATCGACTCCGAAAACTCGGCCGCGAGCTCGATCCGGTCAAATTCCAGGGTGCCCACCAGCGGCAACGGCGAAGAGTCTCCCGCACAGGCAGCGCATAGCAGCAAAACCGAAGCGCCGCATATCCCCATGCGCAGACCGCTTCTGTTCATCACCCTCCCCTGCTACCGTCACCTAACCCACGCCTGCATCCGCAGTCATGAATCCAAACGCCAGATCGCAGCCGCCTCCCTGGACATCCAGTCCTGATGCGCCGTGATTTTCTCGGGACCCCATTCATCGAAATGTTCCGCCACCTTGCGTGTGGTAGCAAAGCCACTTTCAACATAGACAGAACGCTTGTCGGAAAACTCGGCATTGCCCAACTCCCGATTCTGGCTCGCGCGCAGCAATGTCATGTTGCCGAGCCGATACAGGAATCGTTCATGGTCCGGCTCGCTGACATGATTCCAACCATCTTCGGGACGCTCCGGCATGATGTGTTCCACGCTGACTTTCGCGTCCTCGAAGTCATGCTTGTGAGATGTCAAGCGGTGCTCCAAGCCGAACAGAATGTAACGTACCACCCGTTTGTTGCGACTTTTGATGGTCCTGAAATCCTTGCCCTTGAATGCTGCTTGAAACCGACTGTCTTCCGGGTACATGTCGCTCAACGCTCCAACAACATCTCGCGCGGTTGCCAATTCCCCAGAGGAAATGCGCACAGCTACAGCGTTGTACACACGCTCCTGCTCGTTGGTCTGCATGTTGCAAATGACGTTGTAGCGGAACGAAATGATGCTGATTGCGCGGAGGATTTTGCGAAACGTGGGCCGTTCTGTCTCGCCAAAGCGCATGAACGAGGCCAGCAGCAGAGACAAGGGCTGGCGGACATTGAACATCCGAAGCTCCTTGATGAACTGACTCTCGTCGGCGTCCCAGAGATCATCGGACGGGTTTCGCAGCGCCCGATAGACGCCAGCATTCTCGTCAAGGTCGCGAATCAGCGAGAAGGCTTGGCCCTTGCTGTTGATTTTCCGCCGAATGGTCTTGAACAGATCCGACTTCCTGACCAGCTTGTGCTGACTGTTCCAGTACGCACGCAGAAACCCCGGGAAATTCTCACTCTGCAACAAGCCGACGATTGTTTCCCACCTGCGTTCCAGTGCCTTGAGTTCCGTGTCGTGATTTGCCTCGCTATTCACTACGGAGAACAGATAGTTCTTCAACAGATCCGTCGATGAAAGGCGCACACCCCGCGCATTCAATGTTTCGAACACTTTGAAAGCGTTGAGTTCATCGGTCACGGTGATAGCCGTGAAGAACAGCTTGTCCACGATCGTGTCAACAAGCCTGGCAGTTTGCTCGCCACTTTCTCCGGCATTCTCCTTGATTCGATCCTTGAACCACGCGAATCCCTTGCGCAACAGATGTTCCGACGCGCTTAGTCCACGCTGGGGGATCTTTTCGAGCGGAACCAGATATGTTTGATAGAACCGGTCGTTGTGGCGGTTGAGTTGCAGTTTGGGCCGAGACACCAGAGTCACGGGGTCCAGATAGTCGGTGTAGCTGTTGCGTAACTGCTCGACGCGCCTTGCGTTTTCCTCGCCGGAGAGATCGCCCAGATGGTCGATAGCGGCCAGGATCATTATCGAGAGTGTTGTGATGCGCTGCTGGCCGTCAATAATGTCAAACTGCTTGTTGTCCTCCGATTGAAGGACCAGATAACCCATGTAGTGGGTTGGTTCCGGATCATCCCCGAAGAGGCCCACAATATCCTGCCAAAGGTCATCCCACTCATCGGCGGTCCACGAATAATCCCGTTGGAAAGGCGGAACTTTGTACATGAGCCCATTCCCCATGAGCTGCCGGAATGTGCTATTGGCCGTGTTGAAGCTCATGCCGGCCATTGATAACCCCCATTTGCGTTCATTTGCGATTTGGTTGCATTTTGTGGATCACACATCCTCCGCATCCCACATCAGGCGCACGAAGTCTTCCTCAATGAGGCGGACCTTCCAACTGTCGCCTTCTTTGGACTTGACAGAAGAACTGCCAGCCTTGGACTGGTACCCTGCCAGTATACGCATCACCCGCGAGCGGATTGATCGTTTCGATGTCTGGTCGAAGAACCATGGATCGCGCTCTGATGACGAACGGCGCGGCTGGATCGGCATCCGACAGCGTTCGTGATTATGCGCCGGGTTCGGGAGTCACTTCGCGGAAGGCGCTGTGCCAGGGGAAGTAGAGGGCGGTGCGGATGGGGCGGGTCTCGCGCTCCTGCATGGCGAGGCGGTAGCGGTCGAGCTGCGGCGCGTGGCGGCGCTGTTCCTCATCGAGAAAGCGCGCCAGATTGCCGCCCTCGTGGCGGGACGTCTTGTAGTCCACGATCCAGCGTTCGCCCTGGTGCACGAAACTGCGGTCGAGGATCAGGCTGCGCGTGCGCCCGTCTTCCCGCAGCGAAAGTGACAGCTCGCTGGCGGCATCGTCGTGCCGCTGAAGCGTCCAGCGGCCCCTTTCGTCCTCAAGCGTATTGAGCAGCGCCTGCTCGACATCGTCCGCTAAAGATTCTCGCTCGTCCAACGGCACGCCATGGAGTTGCAGCATCCGCCGGGTGCGGGGGCGCAGCGCCTCCAGACGCTCGCGCGTCCAGGCATCGGGGCCTTCTTCGGTAATTTCCTGAAGCCAGCGGTGGACCGTGAGACCCAGCACACGCGCCCGTTCGCCGGCCCAGACATACGAAGGGGACCTGGTTTCGTCCGGGCTGGGCGCGATCATGGGCGCCGGAGGCTCCGGCGGCGTCCAGCTGTCCGGCACGCGTTGAATCTTCGGGCTCACCAAGCGCCGTGTTCTCGCGCTGTGGCGCTTTGCGGGAAGTTCTACGGGATCATTCTGTTTGAGAATTTCCTTGAGAGCTTCGGCAAGGTCGGCGGCCATGGTCCGCGCCTTTGGCTTGAGTTCCCCCGGCCCTTGCGAATCCTCGGCCCGGGTCAGTCCCACCAGCAGATGCAGGCGGGCGCGGGCGCGAGTCGCCGCTACGTAGAGCAGCCGCTTGCGCTCGGCATCCTCGCGGGCTCTTTCGAGTTGGTCCAGGTATTGGTATACGGGGTCGCTGTCCTGCACTTGCCTGGAGGGAGGCACGGCCAGCAGGGTTGCAGCGCCAAGTGCGCCGCCTTCGCCGGACGGCGGGCTCGCCCCGGATGCGCCGCCTTCGCCGGACATTCCGTCCGCGCCGGGCGGTGGCCGCCACCAGCGCAGCACCGGCGCGCGTCCGGCGCTGATGCCTCTGCCCAGCCCCGGCAGGATCACGGTGTCGAACTCCAGCCCTTTGGCCTTGTGCATGGTCAGGATCTGCACCCGGGCACCGGTCTCCGGGTTGGTCACGTACTCCTCGGCAAGTTTGAGCGTGCCGGCCACCGCGTTGTCGATCTGGCTTCCCTGGCTTGCTTCGGCGAGGCTGTCGAGGAACTCGGCCGCATGACGCAGGCAGTTCTCGTCGCGATTGCCCGCAGGCCCTCCAAGAGCCAGCCAGGTTCCTTCCACCCAGCTTCGGAAGTCCAGTTGACCGCGCAGATGCAGCGCCCGGTCCAGCACCGGGACGACTCGGGCCAGCCGGCGGCGTCCGTCGCTGCTCAGCCGCGCGACGCGCTTGCTGTCGCACAGGAGGTCCCACACCGTGTCGCCGGGCGCGTCGTGGCAAAGCGTGTGCAAGTCCTTGAGCGAAAGCCCACACCAGGGCGCGCGCAGGATAGCCAGCCAGGCGATGCGGTCCGACCGTTGCGCCAGGGCGCGGGCGATTGCGGCCAGGTCCTGGACCACGCTGAAACGCTTGCGGCGGTCGAACTCGGTTCGGCTGACGGCAATGCCAGTCTTGCCCAGCGCGTTGCTGACCTCCTCTCCATGGGTCCGGCTGCGGACAAGGATGCCGATGGTCCCGCCGGGATGATCTTTGAGTGTCGTTCGGACGATCTGCTCGACGATCGCCGCTTCCGACTCGTCATCGCCCTTGCGAAAGTAGTGCAACTGGACATCGGCATTCCCGGGCGGCGCTTCGGACGAGCCCTTTGCTTTGGGCGCGGGCTGGCAGGGCGTGTAGGCCACCGCGCCCATCAGCGTATCGCCGTGTGCGGGGAAGACGCTGGGAAAAACCGTGTTGAACCAGTCCACCAGCCTGGGCGCGGAGCGGAAGTTCACGGTCAGCCGAAGCAGTTCGGGCTTGAGGGCCCCCAGACCCTGCTCGCGGACCCTCAGGTAGCCGCGCACGTCGGCCTCGCGGAACCCGTATATGGATTGCATGGGGTCACCAACCATGAATACCGTGCGGCCGTCGCCATCCTGCCACTCGCGGGTCATCTGCTGGAGCAGATCCAACTGGGTGCGCGAAGTGTCCTGGAACTCATCAACCAGGATGTGACGCAGCCGCGTATCGAGGCGTTCCGCCAGCAGCGACGGCCGGTCGCCGTGGCCCAGCGCCCTCAGGGCCGCCTGACTGACTTCGGTGTAGTCGGTTTCCCGGTTCTGTGCAAACAGCACCTTCAGTTGCGCGAAGGCGCCGCGCAATACCCGCAGGACCGATTGCACCCGCTGCAACCGGACGGCTTCGTAGTCCGGCGACGTCAGAATCCTCAGGCGCGCCAGACGTTCCCGAAACTCGCCGGATTCTCTCAACGCCTGCCCGAGCCCTTCGGGGATCTTCAGTTTCTTGTTGAACCGGGCGCGCCAGTTGTTCGGCTTCGTGAGCAGGCCGTCCGCCGCGCGGCTCCACCCGGCGAGCGCATCGGCGTTCGACGGGTCGTCCGCTTCGCCGTCCTCCGCCCAACAATTGACAAAGACGCGCTCGAATTCGCCGCGATACTTCCCCAGGCATTCCAGCATTCGGCTGATTTCATGGCCTGCAAGATTGCGCAGCGCCGCATTGAGCGCCTCGGCGTTGTCGTCCGCATCCAGCAAGGGCAGCCACTGTTCTCGCTTGGCCAGCATTCCGGCGACCAGTTGGGTGAACTGCTGGCTGCTTCCGTCGAGGTGGCGAAGCAGGCCCTGCACATCCTCATCCCCATGCCGAATCCCGTCATGGAGCAGCCTGCGGGCGGCCGTTTGGTAGAGGAGAAGGGCATCGGTGCGCAGGCTGCCCAGCGCTCCGCCGCCGCTGGACACGGGCGAACTCGCCGCCAGCCAGGAACCCAGCGAGTCGATGGTGATGATGCGCAGGCGCACGGGATTGTCGAGCAGATCCCAACCACGCTTGCGGGACTGCTCCAGCACGCCCCGCGCAAGCTCAAGGCTGCGCTGGCGATGAGGCGGCGCGCCGCTGATGTCCGAAGCGGCTTCCCGCAGGCTGCGGGCAACGCGCTCGCGCATTTCCGCGGCCGCCTTGCGGGTGAAGGTAATCGCCAGCACCGCGTCGGGCTCGTCCTCCCGCCCCAGAAGGCGCAGGTAACGCTGAACCAGAATCTCGGTCTTGCCCGAGCCGGCGGGCGCCTGCACGATGAATGAGCGCTGCGGGTGCAGCGCCTGTTCGCGGACTGCCTGATCACTGGGCGTGGTCATGTCCGATTACTCGGCGCGGTCGCGGTCATGCCTGCTCCAGCTCCTGGATGCGGCTGAGCACCTGGTACTGCCCGCGCCCGCCTTCCTCGCGGGCAGAGACCTGGAGGCGCGCATCGCCCCCGCTCAATTCCAGCGCTGCCTCCTGAAAGGCTTGGCGCCAGGCCTGAAGGACGCTTTCCCAGCTCCCGTATTGCTTGAAATCGCGGTGCTTGCAAATGGGCTTCAGGCTCGGCATCGCTTTACTTCCCGGAATCTCGGCGCGCGGGTCGCACAGGCCCTTCACGGCCCGTTCCTTGCCGGACAGGAGCACATAAGCAACGCCGGCCACGCCCGGTGTGACCAGCGCATAGGCCGGAAGCTGGCTGGAACGAAGATTCGCGGGATTGAGTCCCGACAGCGACAGGCCCCGGCCGGTCTTGTAGTCCAGCACCAGCGGGCCGGCCCCGGATGTTGCCCGGTCCACCCGGTCCAGCCGCATCCGCAGCGTAACAGGGCCAACCTCCAGTTGCGCCTGCTCCTCGAGCTCCTTTACGCTGAATTGGCCACGCTCAAGGTCGAGACAAACCCAGTCCAGCGCGAGTTGCACCGCCCGTTCGCGCTCCATCCCGAGCATCCCCAGCACCAGCGGCCGGAGTCCCGTTGGTTCGTCTTTGGGAATGTCCGCCGCCCATTCCTCCAGGCTGGCTCGCAGGCCGGGCAACGCGTCCGCCAGCGCTGCGGCGTCGCCGAACTCGGTGTAGAGCCGGCACAACAGCTTGTGCACGATGTCGCCGCGGTCCAGCGGGCTGATTCCGTCCGAGGGCGTTGGATACTCGGCGGCGTGCAACCGGTACTCGGCGAAGGCGCGAAACGGATTATTCAGCTGATGATCCATCAGGCGCGTGCCACCGCTGATTTCTTCATCGCGCTGAAGCGGGGGCGCGGGATCGTCCGTGAGCGTCTCCAGCGATACGCTGGTGCGGAGGACTTCTGCGTAGGACGCGGGTGCAGCAGGCACCGTCGCAGCGGTTGCCGAAATCGCCGGCGCGCCGGAAGCCGCTCCTGTAAGCGAAGCCGCAGCGACGCCCGTGAGAGAAGCCGTCGCTGCGTCGGCTGCGCTGGAGTGGTCGCGCAAGGGAATATCGGCGATCAGCGGGCTGCAGCTGGTCTCCACGCCCTCTTCCGCAACCTTCGACCAACTGAATACGACCTCGTCGGCGCTGCGCAGCAATGCCTCGGTTTGCTGGCGCGCCTGCTCCAGCGCGGACTGCGGGCTTGCCTGCGGCATCTTCAAGCGCCTTTGCAATCCGAGCGGAAGCAGGGAGGCGGGCCGGGTCCCGCGGGGCCACAGGTTCGCGCCCGCGCCTGCTACCCACAGTCGGTCGAAGCGCATTCCGGCGGACTCTTCCACCGGCAGGAGCTCCACCGCCTGATCCGGCCCCTGCGGCTGGAACTTGCGCTCCCGGGCCATGGCGCTCAAGCGCGAGAGTGCGGCCGGCAGCGCAACAGGCCTTGCCGAAATCGCGTCGCAGCCCCCGTATTCCGAAAGCAGCTGGTTGAAGGCTTCCAGGGCCTGCTGCTCGCTGCTCACCAGCGGCCGTTTGCCCGGCCAGCCCAGTTCGCGCAAGAAGGTGGTGAACACGCCCGCCCAGGCGCGGTAGGACTGCGCCCTGCCCTTGCCGCGGGCCTGTCGTGACGCCTTCCAGGCCCTCTGCAGCGCCTGCGCGAGCCGCGGCGCCCCGGTAAGCACCCGCGCCATCAACTGCGTACGGGTAATCTCGCGGCCCACCAGTTTCTCCCGTATCCGCCGCTCCACGCGGGCGCGACCGCCGGCTTCCGCCTCCGAACCTTGCAGGTATGCGCCGCGCAAGACCCGGCTGACCACCTCGAAATCCATCACGGCAGGCAACATCTGGAGCGCGTCCAGCGCCATTTCCGCGGGACCCACCTGTCCCAGCGATGGCGCTTCGGCCGAATTCAGCGGCGCGTCCTGGGGGAAGCCTCGGGTCTGCCAGGCTGGCTGCAAGCGGTCCAGCAGCGCGCGCCGCGCCTGAGGAGCGCGCTCGGTGAAATCGACCAGCACGAGACCGGTGTTGCCTTCCAAGGTCCAGCGGGCCGCGGCTTGCAGCTCCTCGTCGCCGTTCTCATAAGCGATCTGACAGACGCGGGTTGCCTTGGGCGCGCTGGGGCCGGCCTCGATCCCAATGCCGCTGGAGCGCGCGGCCTCAAGCAACTGCTCTTGCGGCGGCGGCAGCGGATCGTTGAAACCCAGCAGGCACAGCGGCCCGCGAGCTGAAATCGCGCCGCTTCGCAAGTCCTGAGCCAGCAGTTGCGGCAGCCCCGCGGGCTCCAGCCAGCTTCCCGAACGGCGCAACTCCTCGAAGCGCGATGCCCAGCGGGCGAAACGGAACTCGTCTTCGCCGTCCACCTCGCTGCGCAAGCGCTTCAGATTCAGTCCGTATTCGAGCGCCAGGTTCCAGCTTCTCCGGGCCAGCTCGGCGTTCTGCTCCAGGTCGAAGCCGGCCACGGCATGGGGCTCCAGCGCCTGCTCCCAGAGCATCAGCGACCCGTGCGAAGACAGCAGCGTGAATTCTCCCGCCTCGCCGCCGCGCAGCAGCGAATCCTCCCAAAGCTGGCGCAGCCACTCCTGCCAGGAAACTACCGCCGGCCGCCGCCACACGCTGGCGTTCGCGGCGCGCCGCCACTGCCCGTAGCGGAACCGGATGCGCCGCGCCAGCCTCGCGGTCCGGGCGATGGCCACGGCGCCCTCGCGCAGCGCGGGAAACAGGTGCTGCGCGAGGATTTCCTGGTAGGAGATCGGGTTCACCGGGTCAAGGAGCAAGTTCGTCGGGCTGCATCATCCAGTCCGCAGCCCGTTCCGAAAGGTTAAGCTACGCTCGCCCAATTGCCAATTGTTTTGCGCACGCCGCATTTCCGCAAACCGAACCTACGTAACATCTGCCGAAGCCGCCATGGAATATCCGCTGCTACTCGAACCGATCACGCTGGCCGGACGGACGGTCCGCAATCGAGTGGCGCACGCTTCCATGAGCACCCGCTATTCGCGCAATCAGTCGATTGACCCGCGCATGGTGCGCTATCACGCCAACCGGGCCGCCGGCGGCGTGGGCATGATCGTGACGGAACCGCTGAACGTGCTGCCCTGGCAGGATCGCCCGCACCGCCCTGCCCTGTTCGAGCCCAACAGCCGCGATGACCTGGCCCGCTGGGCGCACGCGGTGGAGAGCCAGGACTGCCGCCTGTTGGGACAGTTCCAGGATTCCGGGCGCGGCCACCGCGAAGCCGGACGTTCGCAGCAAGCCTGGGCACCGTCGGCCTTGCCGGACGACCTGAGCTGGACGATGCCGCGCGAAATGCCCCGCCACCGCATCCATGAGGCAATCGAGAGCTTCGGCAAGGGCGCCCGGCGGCTTGAGGAAGCGGGCTTCAGCGGGGTCGAACTGTCCGCAGGGCACGGCCATCTTTTTCACCAGTTCCTGTCGCCGGCCGCCAATATACGGGAGGACGAGTATGGCGGGAACCTGGAAGGCAGAACGCGATTAATACGAGAATTAATACAATTTATATTAAGTACTTGTAGAAACAATTTCATAATCGGATTAAAGTTACCGGGCGCCGACGGAATCCCCGGCGGCATCGACCACGCCGAGTCGACGCGCATTACCGCGCGGCTGGCCGAGGACGGCGGCTTTCACTACCTGGTTTACTGCGACGGATCGCACTCCAACACGCTGGAAACGCATATTCCCGACATGAGCTACCCGCGCGCTCCTTATGTGGACGGGCACGCGAAGATCGCTGAGGCGGCGCCCGGAATCCCCCTCATGGCGCTGGGATTGATCACCGACCCGGCGGAGGCGGAAGGCATTCTGGCAGGCGGTAAGGCGCAGATGGTGGCGCTGGGCCGGCCGCTGGTCACCGACGCCGCCTGGGTGAAGAAAGCCGCCGAAGGCCGGCAGTCGGAAATACGCTACTGCGTGTCCTGCAACACCTGCTGGGCCACGATTGTCGAGCGCCGCCCCATTCTCTGCGACAACAACCCTCGCCTCTCCCAGCCGGACGAAGTCGACTACTGGCCACAGCCGGCCAAGACCCGGCGGCGAGTGGTGGTGGCGGGCGCCGGTCCCGCCGGACTGGAGGCAGGCTGGGTGGCCGCCGCGCGGGGCCACGAGGTGACGGTGTTCGGGGCGTCCGAACGTCCCGGCGGCAAGGCCTTGCTGCACTCGCAGTTGCCCGGCGGCGAGAACGTAAGCAGCGTCTACGACTATCAGGAAATGGCCGCGGCCCGCGCAGGCGCCAAGGTGCACCTCGGCTTCCGCGCCGGAGCAGGCGACGTGCTGCAATGCGAGCCGGACGTGGTGGTCCTGGCGGGCGGCGCCACGATGCTGTGGCCGCAGGGATGGCCCGAGGAGTGGCGCGATTTCGTGTTCGACATTCGCGAAGTAAGCCGGGAAATGCTCGACCGCCCGGGCGAAACCATCGACGGCACCTCCGTATTGTGGGACCAGGACCACACCCTGGCCACCTACGCAGCCGCCGAACTGCTGGCGCAGCGATTCTCCCGCCTAGTCATCGTGACGCCCCGCGAACGCCTGGCCAGCGACGTGGGCCTCGTCACCCGCCAGGGCATCTACCGCCGCCTCTACGGCCTGCCAAACGTGGAAGTCGTGCTGCTTTCGGACATCCACGCCGCCTCCGCCCTGGACGAAGGCCGCGTAAGCTGCCGAAACGTGCTCAACGACTCGCTCGTCCAAATCGGCGACCTGGCTATGCTCACCTGGTCCGGCAGCCGCGCCCCCAACGACGACCTCGCCGCCCCCCTGCGCTCCAAGGGCCTCGAAGTAATCTGCGTAGGCGATTGCGACATGCCCCGCACTCTCCTCGCCGCCACCACCGACGGCCACGCGCTCGGCCGCTCCCTGTAAGCCCATCCGGAGGATCAATGGCTGAAGCGAAGCGCGGGAAAAAGCGGGGCGGCAAGGCGCTGCCGGATGGCGGCGCCACCACCGGCTATGAGGCCGAGTTGTGGGACATGGCCAATGCCCTGCGCGGCTCAATGGACGCTGCGGAATACAAGCATGTTGTTCTCGGACTGATCTTCCTCAAGTACATCTCCGACGCCTTTGAGGAACGGCATGCCACGCTTGTGGCGGAATTTGACGCTGAACTCGCTGAGGACCGGGACGAGTACATTGCCGAAAGCATCTTCTGGGTTCCGCAGGAGGCGCGCTGGAAGCGACTGCAGGCGGCGGCGCGACAGCCCACCATCGGCCAGATTGTCGATGACGCCATGGCCGCCATTGAGCGCGACAACCCGGCGCTGAAGGGTGTGCTGCCGAAGGATTACGCTCGGCAGTCGCTTGACAAGCAGCGTCTCGGCCAACTCATCGACATGATCGGCAATATCCGGGTGGGCGATGCCCAGGCCCGTTCCCGCGACGTGATCGGGCGCGTTTACGAGTACTTCCTGTCGCAGTTTGCGAGCGCGGAAGGGAAAAAGGGCGGCGAGTTCTACACGCCGCGCTGCGTGGTTCGCCTGCTGGTGGAGATGCTTCAGCCCTACCAGGGCAGGGTTTACGACCCGTGCTGCGGTTCTTCCGGCATGTTCGTGCAGTCCGTGGGGTTCATCCGGGCGCACGCCACCGGCACCGGCAACGGCGGCAAGGCGCGCGGCGACATCAGCATCTATGGGCAGGAATCGAACTACACAACCTGGCGGCTGGCAAAGATGAACCTTGCCATCCGCGGCATTGAAGGCCAGATTGCCCATGGCGATACCTTTCACAACGACCGGCACCCCGACCTCAAGGCCGATTGCATCCTGGCCAATCCGCCTTTTAATGTGAAAGATTGGGGCGGCGAGCGCCTGACGGAGGACAAGCGCTGGCGATATGGCGCGCCGCCGAAGAGCAACGCCAACTTCGCCTGGGTGCAGCACATGGTCCATCATCTGGCGCCCCGGGGCGTAGCCGGATTCGTGCTCGCCAACGGCTCCATGTCAACGGCTCAGTCGGGCGAGGGAGAAATCCGCAAGAACCTGATCGAGGCGGGCCTCGTGGCCTGCATGGTGGCCCTTCCGGGACAACTCTTCTACTCCACCCCGATTCCCGCGTGCCTGTGGTTTCTTGCGCGGAACCGCCAGCGCGCCGGCGAAATCCTGTTCGTGGACGCCCGCCAGCTTGGCCGCATGGTGGACCGCACCCATCGGGAATTGACGGACGAGGACATCGCCCGCATCGCCGCCACCTATCACGCATGGCAAAAAGGGCCGGACGATCAGGCAGGCTACGAAGACATTCCCGGCTTCTGCAAAAGCGCCACGCTCGACGAAGTGCGCGGGCACGGCCATGTGCTCACTCCGGGCCGCTACGTCGGCGCGCCGCCCGCGGAAGACGACGGCGAACCGTTTGCCGAAAAGATGCAACGTCTCGCGGCCGAACTGCGGGAACGGCAGGCGGAAGGTGCGCGGCTGGACGCCGCCATTGCGGAGAACCTGGAGCGGCTTGGTTTCTGGAACCGATCATGACGGCCGCGCACTACCAGGAAGGAGCATTCCCGCCGGAAGAGCGCCTCGACTGGCGCTTGCTGGCGCCACTGATCGGCCAGGCAAGCACGGCTCTGGCACGTTACGATGGCACACTGGCAACGATCCCGAATCCCGGCATTCTCACGGTGCCGTTGCTAATGCGGGAAGCGGTGCTTTCCTCGCGCATCGAGGGGACCCAAGCCACTTTGGGCGAGGTGCTCGAATACCAAGCGGGCCAAGCGCCGGCGTCCGCCGAGCGCCAAGCCGACATCGTCGAGATCATCAATTATCGCGAAGCAATCGAGGCCGGGGAGCAGATGCTCGGCGAATTGCCCCTGTGCCTGCGCGTGGTTAACGAGGCGCATCGCATATTGATGTCCGGGGGCCGGGGCGCGAACAAAACCCCCGGCGAGCTGCGCCGCATCCAAAACTGGATTGGCCCGCCCGGCAGCGACCCGGAAACCGCGACCTACGTGCCCATCGCGGCGGACCGTTTGCCCGACGCCATGGCTCGCTGGGAGCGCTACTTGGTGGAACTGACCCGCTCCCGCTACGCCATCTTCGCGCTGGACTCGATATTCGAGCGGCCCATTTTCGAGGGCACCGACTTCGCAAAGCAGTCAGGCATTCCCCGGAGGTCGGCGTGGCGGATATTGAGCACTCTGCGGGATGCGGGTATCGTCAAGACGCTGTCCGAAGGGAGCGGGCGCCGCGCCGGACCATGACCGACGGCCTCAAAGACAGGCATCGCGACGCCATCATTGCCCTTCTGGCGGCGAATGACCGGGTTGAGAAGGCGGTCCTGTTCGGTTCCCGCGCCATGCAAACCGGCACCGACACGTCCGATGTCGCCATCGCGCTGTTCGGGGACAAGCTCAGCTTGACCGATCAGGCCCGTCTCGCGGCGGCCATCGACGAAATCCCGATGGCGCAATCGGTGGATCTGCTGCTGCATCGCACCATCGACCATCAGCCGCTGATCGACCACATCCGAACCCACGGCGTCGAGTGGTACCGCAGAGATCGTTCTGGCAGATATGAAATACTGGGGACGAACTGTAGAGGGGGGCACGTGAAGTTGGACCAATGCGCCCTGCTTGTGCGTAACACAGTGTGCATCCCTCTGATCACGATCACATGCCCTACGTAGGTTTGGAACACTTTCCCGAAGGCGCTCTCGCATTGAGTGGCCATGGCCGGGCGGCCGATGTGGTCAGCGCCAAAACCTCCTTCAAGGCGGGGGATATTCTTTTTGGCAAGCTGAGACCCTACTTTCGCAAGGTCGCCATCGCGCCGTATGACGGAATATGCTCAACGGACATTTGGGTTATCCGGGCCAAGAAAGGAACAGACCAGCGATACCTGTTCTACTCCATTGCATCGGCAGATTTCGTGGCGTTCTCGAACCGGGCTTCAGAAGGCACACGGATGCCACGAGCCAAATGGCAAATTGCCTCGCAATATCGACTGAGGCTCCCACCTCTCCCCGAACAACGCGCCATCGCCCACATCCTCGGCACGCTGGACGACAAGATCGAGTCGAACCGGCGGATGAACGCGACACTGGAGGCGATGGCCCGGGCCATCTTCAAGGACTGGTTCGTCGATTTCGGCCCCACCCGCGCCAAGATGGAAGGCCGCAGCCCCTACCTTCCCCCCGACCTGTGGAACCTGTTCCCCAACACCCTCGACAATGAAGGTAAGCCGGATGCGTGGGAGCTATCGGAGATCGGCAAGGAGGTCGAAACCGTCGGCGGTGCGACGCCAAGCACGAAGGAGCCAACATACTGGGAAGGAGGCGAGTACCATTGGGCCACGCCGAAGGATTTGTCCAGGCTGGCGTCGCCAGTCCTGCTTGATACGGCCCGGAAGATCACGGATGCGGGAGTCAAGAGGATCAGCTCCGGTCTCTTGCCTGTCGGTACGGTGCTTTTGTCGTCGCGTGCTCCTATCGGCTACCTCGCCATCACCGAGGTACCGACGACCGTAAACCAAGGCTTTATCGCCATGGCTTGTAGGGGACGGCTCCCCAACATCTTCGTACTGTTCTGGTGCAGTGAGAATCTTGACCAAATCAAGGGAATCTCAGGAGGTTCAACTTTCTCCGAAATCAGCAAGAAAGTGTTTCGTCCCATTCCGATTGTAGTGCCGCCAGAACAGATCGTAGCAGTCTATGAGAGACTTGTCCGTTCACTTTACAATCGCATAGTCATGAATACCACAGAATCCGCATCGCTCGCTCAAACCCGCGACCTCCTCCTCCCCAAGCTCATCTCCGGCGAGATCCGCGTCCGCGACGCCGAGAGGATGATCGAGGCCGTCACATGACCATGAGCACACAGGAGCTCGAGACGATCCTCGCCGATCCGACGAAGGAAATCGCGCACGACATTGCTTGGGCGGATGACGAAGACCATTCTCCGGCGCGGATGTTCAGAGCCACCGTGGACTCCAAGGTAGGTGCCCAGCTGTTCGTCGCTGGCCGATTCAATCCGCTGGCAGGGACGTTGTCCTATGGCATTGGTTCACCGCGCCGTGGGTAGGATCTACGCTCTTGATCTTGGGGCAGATCACCATAACCCGGACTGCAATCGTATCGGAGAGAAGCACAAGCACAGATGGAAGGAAGGCTTTCGCGACAAGGAAGCCTATGTTCCGAGGTACATCACCGCTCCCTGGGATCGCCCATGCGACGTCTGGCGTCAGTTCTGCGCGGAGGCTGGCATCCGTCATCGCGGCGAGATGCAGCCGCCGGTGGCCCAGGAGGACTTGGCGATATGAATGCCGTTGAAGAATTGTGCTCGCGGCTGGGTCGGTCGCTTCCGCCGCTCTTCGAGTGCGCTGCCGCCCCGCAGCAGGGAGTGCGTGTTCGTACGCCCCTGGTGTTTCTGTTGAGCACGGGCTCGCGTGCAGCAGCGCGCCGCATTGCCGAGCATGTTCTCGCAGGATGCGTCGATCTCAGCCATCTCACGGTCGGTCGACCGGATCACGTCTTCGTTTCTCTCTTTGACGACACCCAGGACATCTGGCGAGAAGAGGAATTCAGCTTGGTGGAGCAATACTCCAAAATCGCGCGATGGTCTCGCCCGGACGAGTTCGAGCACACCCTTCGTGCCGCATGACTAAGGGGTGCAGATGCTTTATCCGCCTCGCGACCAATATCGACGGGTAACCGCAGTCGGTGGTGGCAGTCCTGGAGCAAGCGGATTACGAGCGGGCGGTTCAGGCCAACAAGGAACGGTCACTGGTCGTGGTGACGGGTGATCTCGAGCGCGCGGGCCAACGGTGGAGATTGCTGAGCCCGCACATCGAAGGCGTCCTTTGCCATGACGAGCAGGAATCGTGAGATGCCTGAAGGAGACAAGGTCACCGTCAAACGTGGGGAGCACCAACGGCAGAGGTCATGCTCACATGAAGACAGCGGTTTCGAGTCCCGACGACCTCTTCGCGCGAGTGGAGCGGCTGCCGGCACGGAAGCGGATGTCCGGGGCTACCGGGGAGCTCCGCCTCCGCGGGGCGGAGAAGATGGTCGAGGCTGCGGCATGATGCGTGTTCCGGTCCAACCCGAACTTCTGCGTTGGGCGCGCGAGCGCGCCCGGATCGCTCCGGAGGATCTGGCGACGAAATTCAAGAAGCTGCCGGAGTGGGAAAGAGACGAGATACAGCCGAACCTGAAGCAACTGGAGGCGTTCGCCCACACTGTTCACGTTCCAGTCGGTAATCTTTTCCTCTCCGCCCCCCGGGAGGAAGCTGTCCCGATCCCCGACTTCCGAACCTTCACCGGGCAGGCCGTGGCACGCCCGAGCCCGAACCTGTTGGACACCATCCACGCCTGTCAGGAACGGCAGGCCTGGTATCGGAATTTAGTTTGCGTCGCCGGAGAGCCGACAGCGGATTTCGTGGGCAGCACCACGGTCGATGCACCGCCCGAAGCCGTCGCCCGTGACATGCGCGAGACGCTCGGCTTCGATCTCGTGGCTCGCCGCGAGTGCGCGACCTGGACTGACACCTTGCGTCTGTTCATCCGCCTTGCTGGAATACCGGCCGTTCGAGGATTGATGAGGCGACCCAAGCTGTTCATCTGAAGAATATCTACTCGGCAGGTGATACTCGGGCGGTGAGCTGTAGGCGAGGCGATCTGCCGAGGATCTCTCGGTAGTCCAAACCGAAGGGCGGCGCAAATCACTCAATTGAGAATCAGAAGGCACCGCGTATACTGACTTCACTTTCGCAACGGGTGCAAAAGCCTCCTCAGACATGTCGGATACCGCCACACGTAAACCATTGCTCAAAGATATCGAGTCGCAGCGGGAATGCAGGGCGCTTCTCTACGTGACCGGCGACCGTCCTGGGCTCGAGACCCGGATTGGCCAGGATGTGGTGGATCTCTTCGTGGACCATCTCGACGCTATCGGGCCGGTACCGAAGATATCACTCATCCTTTATACCAACGGCGGCGATACTTCCGCTGCATGGAATCTGGTCAACCTGATTCGGATGTTTTGCGACGAGTTCGAAGTTATCGTGCCGAGTAAGTGCAGAAGTGCCGGCACGCTGGTGTGTCTTGGTGCAGACCGGATTGTAATGACCAAACAGGCGACACTCGGGCCGGTCGACCCGAGCGTTGTGCACCCGCTCGCTCCTGTGTTCCCGGACGCAAGCGGGGAAGAGCGTGCACCTGTGAGTGTCGAGGCGGTGGACGGTTACCTTGGCGCGGTGGAACGATATGGCGGAAAGAAAGTCGCCGCGCAAGCCCTCCTTGATCTGGCCAACAAGGTGCATCCGCTGGTTCTCGGTCAGATATTCCGGTCGCGGAAGCAGATTCGCGACTTGGCGCGGCGTTTGCTCGAAAAGCGCCTTGATGACGATGGCACTATCGACAAGATCGTTGAATTCCTTTGTTCGGAGTCGGGGAGTCATGATTACACCATCAATCGCAGGGAAGCGACGGGTCTCGGCCTACCGGTTGAACGATGCTCCCCCGAGTTGTACAAGACGATAAACTCCATCAGCAACAGCTATTCTCGGCAGATGGAGTTTCGCAACACCTATAGCTTGGGTGCTCAGTTGCTCCCTATGGCTAGACAACTGCATAAAAGGACTGAGGGTCAACCGATAAAATACGAACACACGTTGTCAACCATCGAAAGTCTCGCCCGCCCCGCGCATGCCTTTATTGTCAAGGGAATCGTCGAAATCACCTTGAGTAAAGATCAGGCGGCCACACACGAACATCACCATTTTGTCGGCTGGAAGGAGTTGGCAGATGAAACCTGAGACGAGCGTGAGCACGACAGCCGCACTAGGCTTCTACGTTTCACCGACACTCGGCAGGCAAAGTGAACTAGTGCGGGAGTGGGGTCGCGAGGAGATCATTCCGCTCTCGCCATGGAGATTTACTTCGGGCGAGGTTGTCAGGGAGCCACCAAGTGACAATGTTACGCCAGAGTCCGCTCACTGCGTCGACTGGAGCAGCGCGGAAAGGCGCCTGCGTGAGCTTTACCCGCAGCCGGTTGGAGGAATCAGCATGGCTGACCTCATCTCTGAAGGCCGCAGTAACCGGTGAGCCTTTACTACGATTCCAGCGTACTGGTCTCGCTTTACGTGCATGAGGCGTCGAGCCTTGCGATTGCCCGGTTCCTGGCTAAACGGGCAGAGGCCGTATCCGTGAACGAGCTCCACGAGATTGAGATGCGCAGCGCGCTTCGCCAGAAGCGATTTCGAAAGGAGATTGATGACACGCAACTTGCGGCATCGCTTGGATTGCTCAAGAGCGATTTGGAGGAGGATGGTCGGCTGGTTCGGGCTGAGCTCGACTGGCAAGAGGTCTGGACCAAAGCAGGGCAATTGTCGGCGGATATCACCGTGCGAACCGGGGTCCGGACTCTCGATCTCATCCATCTTGCGGTTGCACTGCATCAATCCGCTTCCGGTCTGGTTTCACAGGATAAGCTCCAGTGCGATGCAGCGCGTGCGGCAGGTTTGAAAGTGATGGAGATCGCCAACTGACGAAGGCGGACCAAGTCGGCAGCTAAACGCTGAACGCATGGGAACTTTCCGGACAGGGCACTGAGAGGCCGCAAGCAGGTTGGTGTATTTGTCGGAGTCCATGGTTGAGGACGCGGCGCTCGACTGGTTGCGGGAACTCGGCTACGAGGTGGTTTCAGGGGGCGATCTGCGCCCCGGTCCGCATGCGCTGCGGACAAGCTATAACGATGTATTGCTTTTATCGGGGGTGCGGGGTGCACTCAGCCTGCTGAATCCGGATTTGCCCGCTGACGCGCTGGACGACGCATTCCGCAAGCTGACCCGCCCTCAAGGCACAACGCTGGAGTCCCGCAATCGTGATTTCCACCGCATGATCGTTGACGGAATAACGGTCGAGTACCGGGACGACAGCGGCGTAATACGGGGCGCGCAGGCTCGCGTGATCGACTTGGACAAGCCCGATGCCAACGACTGGCTGGCGGTCAAGCAGTTCACCGTGGCCGAGAACAATCACCGGTGCCGTGCGGACATCGTGCTGTTCGTGAACGGTTTGCCGCTCGGGCTGATCGAGCTCAAGAATCCGGCGGATGAGCAGCAGATGTCTGGGCGGCCTGGGGCCAACTTCAGACCTATAAGGCCGAGCTGCCGAGCCTGTTCACGTACAATGCCGCGCTCATTGTTTCGGACGGCGTTGACGCCCGCATCGGCGCCCTTACCGCAGGCAAGGAGTGGTTCAAGCCCTGGCGCACCATAGACGGGCAGCAACTCGCGCCAAAGCTCCTGCCTCCGTTGCAGGTATTGATTCAAGGGGTGTGTCAGCCGCGCCGCTTCCTCGCGCTGATCCGCGACTTCATCGTGTTCGACGACGACGGCAGCGGAGAGTTGGCCAAGAAAATGGCCGGATACCACCAGTTTCATGCGGTCGAAACGGCTGTCGCCGAGACGCTGCGGGCCGCCGAACTGCAACAGGCGGCGCCCGTGCGCGAAGATCGGCCGACCGCCGGGCGCTACGAATCGGGCCGCAAGCCGGGCGGCGGTCCGGGCGACCGGCGCATCGGCGTGGTCTGGCATACGCAAGGGTCGGGCAAGAGCCTGACCATGGCCTTCTATGCTGGGCGGATCATTCGCGAGCCGGCGATGGAGAACCCCACCATCGTCGTGCTGACCGATCGCAACGACCTCGACGATCAGCTTTTCGGCTCTTTCTCGCGCTGTAGCGATCTGTTGCGGCAACCGCCGGTCCAGGCGGAAAGCCGCGCCGACCTGCGAGCCAGGCTCGCGGTGGAGTCGGGCGGCGTGGTGTTCACCACCATCCAGAAATTCTTTCCCGAGGCGAAGGGCGGCCTGCCTGCGCCGGGCGGAGCGCGTCAGGCCGGCCAGCATCCGCTGTTGTCGGAGCGGCGCAACATCGTGGTCATCGCCGACGAGGCGCACCGCAGCCAGTATGACTTCATTGACGGCTTTGCCCGCCACATGCGCGATGCCCTGCCCAATGCCTCCTTCGTCGGCTTCACCGGCACGCCGATCGAGCTTCAGGATGCCAACACCCGCGCGGTGTTCGGCGACTACATCAGCGTTTACGACATCCAGCGGGCGGTCGAGGACGCCGCGACGGTGCCGATCTACTACGAGGGACGGCTGGCCAGACTGGAACTAGACGAAGGCGAAAGGCCGCGCATCGACCCGGGCTTCGAGGAGGCCACCGAGGGAGAGGAGCTTCACCGCAAGGAGGAACTCAAGACCAGGTGGGCGCAGCTTGAGGCAGTTGTTGGCGCGGAGAAGCGCGTGGCCCTGGTTGCGCGCGACATCGTGGAGCATTTCGAACGTCGCCTGGAGGCTATGGACGGCAAGGCGATGATCGTGTGCATGAGCCGGCGCATCTGCATTGATCTGTATCGCGAGCTGATTCGCCTGCGCCCGGAGTGGGAACATGAGGACGACGACAAGGGGCAAATCAAGGTGATGATCACGGGCGCCGCCGCCGACCCGCCGGACTGGCAACCCCACATCCGAAACAAGAAACGGCGTGAGGCGCTGGCGAAGCGATTCCGCGCCGCCGAAGACCCGTTCCGCGTCGTGCTGGTGCGCGACATGTGGCTCACCGGCTTCGATGCTCCGAGCCTGCACACGATGTACGTGGACAAGCCGATGCGCGGCCACGGGCTGATGCAGGCAATCGCGCGGGTCAACCGCGTGTTCCGCGACAAGCCGGGCGGCCTGGTCGTTGACTATCTGGGGTTGGCGCACGAACTGAGGCGCGCGCTCGCAACGTATATCGAGAGCGGCGGCGCGGGGAAGACCGCGCTGGATCAAGCGGATGCCGTGGCGCTGATGCAGGAGAAATACGAAATCTGCCGCGGCCTGTTCCACGGCTTCGACTACGCCCGCTGGACCGACGGACCGCCAGCGGAACGGCTGGCATTGCTGCCCGCCGCGCAAGAGCACATTCTGGCCCAGGAGAAAGGCAAGGAGCGCTGCCTCGATGCCGTGCGCGCGCTTTCCCAGGCGTTCACGCTGGCTGTTCCAAGCGACGAGGCGATCCGCATCCGCGACGATGTGGCGTTCTTTCAGGGGGTGCGCGCGGCGCTCAGCAAGCGCGCAGGCAGCGAGCCGCGCCGCGCGGAAGACCTCGACGGCGCCATCCGCCAGATCATTTCGCGGGCAGTCGCTTCCGAAGAGGTCACGGACATCTTCGCCGCCGCAGGGCTTGAGAAACCTGACATCTCGATACTGTCCGACGAGTTTCTCGCCGAGGTGCGGGGCATGCCGCAGCGCAACCTTGCGGTGGAGCTTTTGCAGAAGCTGTTGAAGGGCGAGCTTGCCAAGCGGCGGCGCAAGAATATCGTGCAGGCCCGATCCTTTGCCGAAATGCTGGAACGCACGCTCAGGCGCTACCAGAATCGCGCCATTGAAGCGGCCCGCATCATTGAGGAACTGATCGACCTGGCCCGCGAGATCCGCGCGGCGGATGTGCGCGGCGAGAAGCTGGGGTTATCCGATGACGAACTGGCCTTCTACGACGCGCTGGAGACCAACGACAGCGCCGTTCAGGTGCTGGGCGACGCAACCTTGCGTGATATTGCCCGCGAACTGGTCGAAACGGTTCATAACAACGTAACCATCGACTGGACCCTGCGGGAGAATGTCCGCGCCCACCTGCGCCGGCTGGTCAAGCGCGTCCTCCGCAAGCACGGCTATCCACCCGACAAGCAAGAAAAGGCCACGAGAACGGTGCTCGAACAGGCAGAAGCGCTGTCGGAGGCATGGGTCGCGTAACCGCCGGCTTGTGGCTTGTAGCGCGGGCTGCGCGGAGAGCGCCGCGCGGCTTCGGGGCTTCGGGGCATTCGTTGAAGTTGCCGATACGCCGGGGGCGCTGATTTCTCGCAGGTGCGCGACCCCTCCTCGAATCCTGCTACCATCCCGACCCTGACAGGTTTCCGGCTCGGAGCACTCCGACAAATGAAAGATCTGAGAGTCAGCCCGTGCAAGACCCGTCTGGACGAAGGAAATGCGTATTGGATGGCGCGGATTTCTTCGGAGGTTTACAAGAGTGTCAGCGAGACGGACAAGACTCCTGATGAAGAACGTATTCTGAATTCCCTGCGAGAGGATGATCCTGGATTCCGGTCAGTTACGGGCGCGAACAAGAATAGCGCTCAGGCCGCGTTGATCGAGCATGAGCCCTATCTGTGCATGGCGTTTCGCGGGACGGATGAGGGAGTTGATTGGCTCGATAACCTGAACATCGTGCGGGAAGAAGCGCTTTTTGGCGAATTCCACCGAGGATTCTGGCAGTCGGTTGGGGATGTGTGGGAAGTAATTGATGCAAGATATCAGGAGCTTATGGAAGCTGATAGAAGGCTGCTGTTTCTCACCGGCCATAGCCTGGGGGGAGCGATGGCGACGATCGCGGCGGCGAGGCTGATCGCCCGGGATCAGCCGTTTACGTCGGTCTATATGTTCGGGCAGCCGCGCGCCATGGATCGCAAAACCGCGAGAATCTACAATTCCGAGGCAAAGGAACGGCATTTTCGATTCGTCAATAACGAGGATATTGTTACTCGTGTTCCCACGCGAATATCAGGGTTCAGTCACGTCGGAAACTGCGTCTATATCGACAATGACGGATGCATCCATCGAGACCCTGGCTTCTGGTTCAAATTTATCGATACCATCGTTGGCGCGCTGGAAAGTTTGGTGAAAATCGGAGACGTAGCTCTCGTTGGAGATCACGACATCGAGAACTATCTCCAATGCGTTCGAGACTGGGACATCGACTCATCCACGAGACACCCACCACAGCCGACGGATCCGGTGCCAGAATCTCCCTCGATTCCTGAGGAGCGTTCCATGCAGCTTGAAACGTATCTGACCTTTGACGGCAATTGCCGCGAGGCTTTCGAGTTCTATCGTGAGGTTTTCGGCGGTGAGTTCAGTTCCGTGTCGACCTACGCTGACGGACCGCCCGAGTTGGGCGTTCCCGAACACGAGAAGGGGCGCATATTGCACATATCGTTGCCGATTGGCGCCAGCGTGTTGAAGGGCAACGACTCGACCACGGCATTCGGGCCGCCGCCTCCGGTTGGGGGCAACTATTCGATTTCGATCACGCCGGACAGCCGGGAGCAGGCGGATGTCTTGTTCGCCGGGCTGTCCGCTGGCGGCAGCGATGTCTTTTCCATGCAGGACCAGTTCTGGGGCTCGTACTTCGGCCGCTTCACGGACAAGTTCGGGATCAAGTGGATGATCAATTTCGATTCGGAGGAGCAGGATTAGTCATCGCTGGCAATCCACCGGGGAGACTGCGCTCCCGCTGCTCGGCATTGCTGGCGATCGCGTCGAAGCGGCGCACGTCGCAGGTGTAGTCGCCGGTTCTCTGATCGTATGAACTGTCCAGTCACGGGCGCATATTGAACGAAGGACCAAAGATGCCTTGGCCTATCCGGGAAATCACCGTTTGCCCTGGCCGAACCCTCAAGGCCACGCCGGTGCTCGACACCTATTGGAAGTTTGCGGTTGAGCGCCAGCGCATCTTCATGCGGCGCGTCCTCGGCTTGCCTCCTCCTTGGACCGAGGACTCCGTACTGGAGCGCTATCGGTTCACCAACGCATACCGCGCTGCGGACCGCGTCAGTCAATTCTTAATCCGACATGTCCTCTACGAAGGAGACCAAGCGCCCCGGGAAGTTTTCTTTCGCGCATTGCTGTTCAAACTGTTCAACCGAATCGACACGTGGAGGAGCTTGGTATCAAAGTTCGGGACTCCTGCGACCTCGGACTTTCGACCCGAATATTTTGAGCGGCACCTGGATTCACGGCGTGAGCGTGGATCGAAAATTTACTCGGCTGCCTACATTGTCCCCAACCCCAATTTCGGCCATCCGAGGAAACATGGCAACCACCTGCGACTCCTCGAACTCATGCTCCGCCAGGAAGCGCCCGAACGAATCGCCAATGCCGAGTCTCTCGAAGCCGTCTACGCGATTCTTCGATCCTACCCGTCAATCGGTCCCTTTCTCGGCTTCCAGTTTGCAATCGACCTCAACTACAGCTTTCTGATCGACTTCTCCGAGATGGACTTCGTAGTGCCCGGCCCCGGCGCCCGGAACGGCATTCGCAGGTGTTTCGTCGATACTGCGGGGCTGAACGACTCGGACGTTATCCGGGCCGTCAGCGACCTCCGCGAGAAGGAACTTGCTCGCCTTGGCCTCAAATTTCCCAACTTGTGGGGAAGACCGCTACAACTCGTCGACTTGCAGAACCTTTTTTGCGAGGTAGACAAATACGCACGCGTAGCCTGCCCATCGTCAAACGCCTCACCATACTCAAACGGCGCGCCCACCAGAAAGCGGATCAAACAGCTGTACCGACCGGCGCCGTCGAACGCGCGTCTGCCCCAGTTCTACCCTCCCAAATGGGGTCTCGAACTTCCGGCTTCCCTAACCTGACGAGTGGGGGTGATCAACGCCTGCGGACACTGCACCGGATTACAACCGCCGGAACCACCGGCTCCGAACGAAGTCTATCGCCTGCGAATTGGAGACGCTGGCGCGAGGTCTGCCCGTTTCAGCCAACGACCGGCAATCACACGCACAAAGCACACCCGGCAACCGCGCCCTGCCATTATGTGCGAGACCGCACGCGAATCGCCGCGAAAAGCCTCGGGCGTTCAGGCCAAGCCCAATCCCTCAAGACTCCGAAGAAGTGGGCTCATCATCAACGGCATTCTTGGTCAGCCGGCTAGCGAAGTCATCCAGGAAATTTCGTTGGGAACGAGTTATCTCAGTTTCTTCTCTTGCTGCCACCTTCTCCAAGGCATCCAACTGCTGCGCTCGATATCGCAACTTCTGCGTGCTCGGCACATCTTCCCTACCTCGAGACACAGTTGCCGGGACTCCAGGATGCTCTCTCTTTTTATTTCCCATTTTGAACAGCCTCCCCGTGTTTACTTTCGGCTGATTCACTCGCCGCTGGTACATTATCGTCGTAATTCTGGAAGAAATGCTCGTTGAGGCCCCTTCGGAAGTAGTGTTTCCGATTGATCCAGATAAACCCGTCACCTTTGGAAATCACGGCGACATCCACTGGCCCGCCCACTGTTTCGCGGTCCAGAGACATCTGCTGTTCAAAGGAACCCAAACCTACCAGCGTCGCGGCCACATGCGCCAATTCTCTAATCGACAGCGCTTCGACAGCGCTCCGGATCTTTGACCTTCGGTCCTCGGATCCTTTCTTTACATGTGTAGCGAACAAACTTGCCACGTCAATGCTCGCCTTCCGAACCACTTCCGCCGCCAACTCTCTCTTCTTCGGGTCAATATCCTCTATAGCGTCCAATACCAATGAGGGCATCTCCCTGATGAATGTAGCCGCATCAATGAGAAGATCGCCGGTCTTCGAAGAATGTCCGTCAAGAAAGGTATGGACCATGTCCGTATAGGCAAACGCCATAAGGTGCGACGGGCTCTGCTCTGACACCTTCTCCAAAGAGTGAGCACGAACTTTCAGCTTGCTTCCATAAACGCCGCCTATCTCAAGGTGCTGGACGGACGGGAAATGTTCCTTCTCCCCGAATCCGGCTATGACGAGACCGGAAGATACGTCGGGCGGAAAATAGTCCTTGGTCACCAAAAGCCTCGCGAGCTTGTTCAGGTCCACAACACGTTCACTCCCTAATCGCAAACTGAGCTCACGGAAAAACACCCGATGGACAGCTTCGTTGACCACACCCGAGTTGCGTCCTATGAATGCATTGGCATCGACATCTTCGAAATAGTTTGCGTCTGGCTGCTTCAGCCAGAATGCCAACCGTTCCGCTATTGCTCTGTCGGCCACTGTGGTTTGGTCTTCGGCGGTGTTTTCTGCCTCTGGTTCGTAGAGTGCGCTGGCCACGAGTTGTTTTCTCACCTGATTGCAAATGCGCCAATACTCTGCTTCTAGCGCCTGCAGAAAGTATCCGTCCTGTATATCGCCGGGAAACAAATGTGCGTTACCGTCGAGAAAATTGATCAACTCTCTTCCGTATTCGGGAAGCGTATCGAATCCCGTCCTCCCCAATTCATGCCTGAACATCTTGATGATCGTTTCCCACGGAATTCCCAGAAGCGAGGCGTTGTTGTAGATCATTACACCCACGGGGCGGGACTTCGAGAGCATGAATAGCTTCACGGCCGAATCTCGCACCTTCGACTTGTCTCCGATCTCAAGCGCGACGGCGCTGTCAGCTGCCAGCGCCACTCCGGCCCGATTCATCACCACCACTTCCGAAGTCATTGCATATCCTTTGTCTTGGTGGATTCAGTTGCTCCGCACCCCGTGGAGCAATCCTCGTTTCCGACGTTAACGACCCTCGTCTTGCGTACTGCTCGATTCGCCCTTCCGCCGCAAGTGCCGCGTCGCCTCACGCTCGGTCCTGGTCTTTTGCGGTCGCTCCCCCGAGAACGCCATCCTGACTCGCCGGGCCATGCTAGTCGTCTGGCCATCTTGTCCCAAGATGGCCCAGCGGCCTAGCCGCTCTATCACCAGTGCCACCTTGGCTTTAACCCCCTCGGAGTGATCGCTGCGCGGCGCTCCCAAGCGTGGTTCGAAGTCCCCTTCCCGGGCAAGGATCAATGACTCTATGCTGGCTCGCATCGCTCGGGTGGTCTCCGTGGCGATGCCCTCGTCCACCAGGTGCTGGCCAGTCTGGCCTGACTGGAGCACTTCGTCCTCAAGCCCCGTAAGGAGTGCATCCAAGCGCTCCATTGGCGTTCCGCTATCTTCCACTTTTGCTCCCCCTCTCTGGAAACTCCCGGGCCAATCGACGCCGGATACGGCGTTGCGTACTGGCGTACCGCGTCTGGTTCATGTTTGACTCCTCCTGGATTTCTCGTGGTGATTTTCCGCTGGCCATCCCAACCATTACTCTCAATGCGTCGTCGTCATCTCTGAACACATCTTCGATACGGGCAAGCGTCTCGCTCGCTGACACCCAGCGCTCTGGCGAGGCTAATGGATCGACTGCGTTGGTCACTACTCCATAACCCGTGTCCGTGTCCTTGTCCACGCCGAACGAAGACTCCTCGACAACTACCGCCTTTTCCTGCCGACGCCAGTGATCGCTTGCGATGCTCCGCATCGTCTCGCGCAGGAATACGATCAAGGGTACGTCCTGCGGCCACCTGCGTGAGCCTTCCAACAACCTGGTAATCGCCTCGTGCAGCAGATCTTGCCAATCCACGGAGTAGAGCCCAATCACACGGATCCGCGCAAGTTGCTGAAGTCGGCACAGGTCGTCATCGGAGAGCCGCCGCAAAGCGACCTTACTCTCCTCAATTGTCGCTACTCGGCGCTTCAACACGACTTGTCCGATTGCCAACAACTCTCTCCTTCAAATGCCGACAACCACCCAGCCTTCGGACATTTGCAACAATATCCATCGCTGACCGTTCCTGTCCGAGATCCTTATTTTCGGCAGCATATATTGATACAACCCGATGCAGCAACCGAGCATAGGAATGTCAACATGACCAACAACAATCAACATGATGCCGACGGACCGGGCGGGGGGAATAGAGGCCTTGACGGACACTTCACTCAGCGCAAGCACGAAATCAAGATCGACAATGATTCCTTCAATACGCCCATTTCCCGCATTACGGGACGTGAACTCCTTGAACTGGCGGGAAAGAAGCCTGCCGAAGACCACGCCATCTATCTCAAGGTCAAAGGCGGGCAACCCAAACGGATCGAACTGGACCAGAAGGTCGACTTGAGCCAGCCAGGCGTTGAGCGGTTTGTCACGCTTCCGCTCGACCAGACGGAGGGCTTTGACGGACGGCGCCACTTCATCCTTCCGCAGGAGGACATGGAGTGGCTCGACAACACTGCAGGCAGATTCGAGCTGGTTGCTGACGACGATGTACTGCGAGTCGTCCTGTACGACTTCTCCGTACCGCTTGGCTACCATCAGCGCCAAGCCGACGTCAATGTCCGCATCGAAACCGGTTACCCGGACACCCAGATCGATATGGTTTATGTCCACCCAGCGCTTGAGCGGGCCGATGGGCGACCGATCTCGGCCACATGCGACGAGTCGTTCGACGGCAAGGAGTGGCAGCGGTGGAGCAGACATCGGACACCGGCGAACCCTTGGCGGCCGGGCATCGATAACCTTGCCACCCACTTCGGCTTGGTAGAGCACTGGTTCCTCCACGAACTGGAGAAAGTCTGAAATCGTGCAAACAGCCACGCTTACAATGACCCAGCGCCATCACACCGATTTGATGACGCATCTCTTTCCCGCCGATGGGAATGAGGCTGTCGCCATTGCGTTGTGCGGGCGGCACCGCGGTCATGAACGGCACCGGCTGCTGCTTCGGCGGCTGGTGCCAATCCCCTACGAGGTTTGCTCGGAGCGGAAGTCCAACCGGGTCACGTGGCCAACCAATATCCTACCGTCGCTCCTGGAGGAAGCTTTCGGGAAAGGGCTTGCGATTCTGAAGGTCCACGGTCACCGGAATTCCTCATCCTTCTCCAAGATTGATGACCGTGCTGATAAGACGCTCTTTCCTTCCGTCCACGCCTGGACGGAAAACGGCCCACACGCCAGTGCCATCATGTTTGATGACGGACGTATGATCGGCCGACTGGTTGACCAGCTTGGTGGGTTCCACCCGCTCGCGTCAGTGAACGTGGTTGGCGACGACCTTTCATTCTGGCCAACAGCGACCTCCGCCGCGGCCGTCCCCAAGTTCGGGCAGCGCGTGGCGCAGACCTTCGGGGCCGGCACCTTTGAACGCCTCCGCAACTTGTGCGTTGGTGTTGTCGGCTGCTCGGGTACTGGCAGTCCGTTAATTGAGCAGTTAGCCCGAAACTGTGTCGGCACGCTGGTTTTGGTCGATCCCGATCGTGTCGAGGAAAAGAACCTCAATCGAATCTTGCACGCTACGATGGACGATGCCCAACGAAATCGCCCGAAGGTCGATGTAGCTGCCCGAGCCATCGCCGAAATGGGCCTCGGGACAGTCGTGGAGACCCATGCCCGCAACTTGTTTGACGCGGACACTGTCCGTGCGGTGGCTGATTGTGACGTGGTGTTCGGATGCATGGACTCGACCGACGGCCGTCACCTTCTCAACAAACTGGCTACCTTCTACCTGATTCCGTACTTTGATCTAGGCGTAAAGATTGAGGCTGACGGCAAGGGTGGTGTCAACCAGGTCTGCGGGACGGTTCATTACCTTCAGCCCGGTGGCTCCAGCCTCCTAAGCCGACGTGTCTACACGATGGATCAAGTGCGCGCAGCCGGGCTACACCGTACGGATCCGGCTACCTATCGAGCACAACTCGAAGAAGGCTACTTGCGGGGTGTTCAGGAAGATCGCCCTGCGGTAGTCCAGTTGAATTCCCTCATTGCGAGCCTTGCTGTTAACGAGTTCCTCGCGCGGCTGCATCCCTACCGGCTCGACCCAAATGCCGATTACGCCGTTCACCGCCTGAGTATCAGTCACGGGATCTACGACCACGAGCAAGATGGCGAACCCTGTCCCATGCTCGCTGGTCATGTGGGCCGAGGGGATGTTACGCCCCTACTGGACTGGGCCGAACTCAGCCTTCGGCGGGAGGTCGCTTGACGCGGTTGGGTCGACTGTGGTGGTGCTTGGTCGAGCGATTGGGACTTCGGCCGGGTTATGCCATAGAAATCGTTGACGACACTCCCGACTATTTCGAGCCTGAACGGCTCTACTTGGTCGGCGACCAGTCGATGCCATGGTCGGCAGCGCTTCTTTGTCCCTGTGGCTGTGGCGCGAAGATACAACTCAGCTTGGTGGTGGGTGACAGGCCAAGCTGGAGGGCCAAACGCCATTTGAGCGGATCAGTGACGTTGCACCCTTCAATCTGTCGAAAAACAGGCTGCAGAAGTCACTTCTTCGTTCGCCGCAGTCGCATAGTCTGGTCCATCCCCTACATGCTATCCAGATCCCGTCTTTATCCCGGTTGACACGCCAAATTCAACCAGCGCAAAGACCTCCTGCGCTTCGCAGGGAAGCGCCACGTCGGCGCCGGGGGTTACATGAACGGGCGGGTGATGGTGTTGGACTCCATGTAGCAGTAGGACAGCAGCCAGTAGAGGTTGATGCCGATGCGCTCGGAGTCGGGTTCGCTGAAGACGTAGCCGTGGGACTTGATCTCGTCGCCGATGTACTCCAGCACATAGAGCACCAGCACGTCGCGGGTGAAGGCGTCGTTGTAGTTGTTGAGCGGCCAATCGACGTTCGACAAGCGGATGCCGAGCTGCCTGCCGTCCGAATGGGTGATGCGAGCGCCGCCGCCGCGATCATGGACCTTCAGGTTGTCGTAGCGCTTGTACTCCTCGTCGCGCCCGCCGCTTACGCCGGGCACGTCGATATAGCAACTCATCATGCGCGCCGCGTGCAGTTTGTAGGTGCCGCCCGGGTGGTCGCGTCCACCGGGAGCGTCCAGCCACAACTGCTGCTCGCCCAGCATGGATTTGCGCGCCCATGCGGTGCAGTCGCCTTCTGCCTTGCCGCGGAATTGCGCGGCTTCGCGAGTCCAGTACACGACGCAGTCCGCCGGACCGTCCGGGCGTCCGGTAACGCCGGCGCCCTCGGTCATGGGCTCCAGGCCGTCAACCGGCTGATTCCAGACTTCCATGCGCGTCGCCGCCCGCTCGTTGTCCGGCGAAAGGGCCAGAGCGCCTGCCCGCGTTACTTGCGAATAGTCGCCGCCGGCGAATTCCCGGAAGGCCAGCAGCATGGAGTCGGGGCCGCCAACCCGATCGATCCGAAGCTCGAGCCGGTCGTGGCGTTCATTCTCCGGGTATCCGATGCGTCGGTCGAAGTAAACCTGGTTGTAGTTGTCATACACGCGCGACAGCAACTCGGCGATCACCAGAACGTTGCGTTCCGTGGGGGTGGAGTCCTGGCCTTGCGCCATTGCCGGTCCTGCGGCGGACAGGCCCGCCAGGCCAACAAGCATCGCCACGCCCAGCGCAAACATCCGGGCGCGAGGGCTATCCATGCTCGATCTCCAGATCGGTGAGCTCGTAGTAGGTCATCATGTAACCGTATACGGCCCCACGCAGGAAAATGTAATGGCCGTCGGCCGTGCACCACACGTCGTATTTCGGGTGCTCGTTGGGCAGGCCCACGTTTTCGCCGAAACGGAAGTGCAGCGCGTCGAATTCGCCCGCCTGCACGGTGATCCTCTCTTCTCCGACATATTCGATGGACGGCGAGATGCTGTGAAGCAGCGGGCCGGTGGCGCCGCGATGATCGGGCGATGACATGAGCAATTGCGGGAATTTCTGGACCCCGGGACCCTTGCTCAGGTCGAACATGCTCAGCACCCAGGAATCACAGATGATGGCGTGATCCACGAAGGCGCGGGGGCGCTCGGCAAGGCTCATTTTCTGCGACACGCGGCCTTCCACGGCCGTGTAGGTCTCGCATTCGGCCTCGTTCTCGGTGAAGCGGAACCAGCCGCTGCCCATGAACCGGTCGCCTACCGAAATGCGCACGAAACAGTCGAGCGGATGCCAGTTTTCGTCCAGTGTCAGCGCCACGTTACGCATCACGCTGGGGCGGTCGTCGATCTCGCTCTGCGCCATGCAGGTCCGGTGTCCGTCGGAATGCACGGTAATGGTGAACCGCTCCCGGCCCCGTTCCTGATCCATGCGGTCCGGCTTCTTGCTCAGGTAGGTGATCCGGCCATGGTAGTTCACATGGTCCACTTGAAGAATGTCGCTCATTTAAGGGTCCTCCCGTCTTGTTTGATTTACGCGGCAAAGGTAGTAAGCCGCCACCTGGTGTCAGACGCTCTCATCCATTACAGCATGGCCGCGCCTTGGCACCAGCACTGTGCGATCATAAACGCATACCACCTGGCCGTGCTGATTGCGCCCGGTTGTGCGCACGGTAACGATGCCGGCAGTGGGCCGCGACTTTGAAGGCCGCTTGCTCAGCACCTCGGACGACCCGTAGAGGGTATCGCCGATGAACAGCGGATTGGGCAGGCGCACATCGTTCCAGCCCAGGTTGGCGATGGCGTTCTCGCTTACGTCGGAAACGCTCATGCCCACCAGCACCGACAGCGTCAGCGTGCTAACGATCAGCCGCCGCCCGAACTCGGTTTTGCTGGCGTACTCCTTGTCGAAGTGCAGCGGATGCGTGTTCATGGTGAGCAGGGTGAACCAGGTGTTGTCGGACTCCGTGAAGGTGCGGCCCGGCCAGTGCTCGTAGATGTCGCCCTCGCGGAACTCCTCGTAGCAGCGCCCGCCGGCGCGCCGCACGACGCGGCTCGTTTCCGGGCTGTTGTCCGTCATGCGCGAGTCATATGCGAGATCATGCGCGAATCATCTGCGGGGTCACGCGCGAGATCAGAGATCCTGGCAGTGGATGAACACGGGATCGGAAGCAAACCGGCGAAACTCGCTGGCCAACTCGCCCACCACCGCCGACTGCATGTCCTCGCCGAATTTCTCCATGCTGTTGAGGTCGATCACTTCCACGTACTGATAGGGGGGATCGTCGGTGCCACCCAGCAGGCCCACCGAGCGCAGCACGCGGAAGCGGTCCACGGACGGCAGGCGGTTCACTTCCACCAGATCGCGGCTGCGTGCCCAGGCCTGGTATTCGGCCCGGCCGGCGCCTTCCTTCAAATTGAACAGCACGATGATGCAATCCATATTCAGTTCTCCTGATCGGTTTCCGCCGGCGCGTCCGTGGGTGAGTCGGTGGGTGCGTCCTTGGGTGCGTCCGTGGGTGCGTCCGTGGGTGCGTCCGCAGGCGAGGATGAAGAGTCGCCGGGCACATCCTCCTGATCGGTGCCCGCCGACGCGTCGGCGGGCGATTCCACCGGCGAGGATGAAGAATCGCCGGGCACATCCTCCAGGTCCGTTACGAGCTCCTCAATAGCATCCGCTTCCTGGTCCTCCGGAGGCACCGGCAAGGCGGTGGCCTGGCCGAAATGGGCGCGCACCACAGCCTCCATGTTTTCGTCGAGCCGGTAAACGCCCACCACGGACTGCGGGAAGCTGGACAGGGTACCGTTTCTCACGCGCATGCGTTCGCCAGCGTTACCGCAGATCCGCCCGGAGGTGCCGTAAAACTCGATTCCGTAGGCGTGGCGAAGGTCCATTGCGGGCGGAGCCACTTCAACGTGATAGACCCGCCTGCGGCCATCGAAAACCAGCAGGTTGCTATCGTTGAGCACCTCGAAGTTATCGACGCGACGCGGAAAGAAACAATCGGCTTTGGCTGTGCTGTGGGGGAAGCGCCCCACTTTCGCGCGTGTGGACGCGACGGATTCATCGCCTTCCATCCCGGTGCAGCCAAGCAGCGCGACGCAGGCAATCAGCGTGAATGCGGACAGCAAGGACAGCACAAAACGTGTAAAACGCTCAGAACGTGCGTTCATCATCATGCTCCTGGCGACTCCATCACGCTCCTCCCGGCTCCATCACGCTCCTGGCGACTCCATCATGCTCCTCCCGGCTCCATCCCCAGGGCCACTGGCCGGCTGGCGGACTGCGACCATTCGCTCCAGGAACCCGGATACAACGAAGCGCCGGGAAGGCCCGCCAGTTCCATGGCGAAGAGGTCGTGGCAAGCGGTCACGCCCGACCCGCACATCACGCACGTCTGTCCGGGCTCCACGCCGCCCAGGCGCTCAAGGTAGAGCTGGCGCAATTCACCAGCCCCCAGAAACCGGCCGTCGGCGCCCAGATTCTCGCGGAAGAATGCATTGACGGCGCCAGGCACATGGCCCGCCCTGGCGTCCAGCGGCTCCGACAGCCCCTGGTAGCGCGCAGCATCGCGCGCATCGAGAATGCGCATCTCGCCGGTAACGGCGGCGCGCTCGACTTCAGAGAGCCCCACCACCGGCCGGCAGTGGCCGCCAACTGGGTAATCGGTTGGCTCGATACGGGGCTCCTCATACTCCAGAGGAAGGTTCGCGGCCTGCCAGGCCTGCATTCCGCCATCCAGCAGCCCGGCGCGCTCGTGGCCCATCCAGTTCAGCATCCACCACAGCCGCGCCGCAATTGCGCATCCCACGTTGTCGTACGCCACTACCAATGTATCGGGTTGGATGCCCCAGCGCCCCAGTGTGGTCGCAAATTCCTCAGGACGGGGCAGCGGGTGACGCCCGCCCCGCCCCTTCGCAGTACCGGCGAGGTCCTGATCGAGATCCGCGTACGGCGCCCCGGGGATATGACTCTCGGCCCACAGCGCCCGCCCGCCGGCTGGATTCATCAGATCGAAGCGGCAGTCCACTGCCCTCGCATGGCCCGCTTCGATCGCGGCCTTAAGCTCGGACGGGGCGACCAGTAACGCGGCCATCTACGAATTATCCAGCGCCGCCTTGAGTTCCGGAACGATGGCAAAGAGGTCGCCGACCAGACCGATGTCCGCAATCTCGAATATCGGCGCCTCCGGATCCTTGTTGATCGCCACGATCACGCCCGCATCCTTGATGCCGGTGAGGTGCTGGATGGCGCCGGAAATGCCGATCGCGAAATACAACTCCGGTGCGATGATCTTGCCCGTCTGCCCCACCTGCATGTCATTGGAGACGTAGCCCGCGTCCACCGCGGCCCGCGATGCGCCCACAGCGGCACCCAGGCTGTCCGCCAAGTCGTACAGCAGGGAGAAGTTGTCGGAACTCCCCAGGGCGCGTCCCCCGGACACCACCACGCCAGCGCTTTGCAGGTCCGGCCGTTCGCTCTCGGCCGTCTTCAGTTCCAGCCACTTCGTATGGCCCGGAAGCTCCACGTCCAGGGCGACATTCTCGATGGCGCCTTCGCCACCGTCGGATGCAGCCGGCCAGGATGCAAGACGGGCCGTGGCGACAACGGTGTGCTCTGCCGGTGCTTCGACCGTCAGCACGGCGTTACCCGCATAAACAGGCCGCTTGAATCGGCGCTCGCCTTCCACGCTCATGATGTCGCTGATCTGCGGAACCCCCAGCAAGGCGGCGACACGCGGCGTCAGATCCTTGCCGAAAGTGGTGGATGGACCCAGAACGTGACTGTAGCCCTGACCCGCCAGCGCAGCCACTTGCGGCGCCTGAACCGATGCCAGGGGCCTGGCGTTTTCTTCGCGCTCCAGGCACAACACGCGCGACACGCCGGCAATCGCGGCGGCTTGCCCGGCAATCGCGGCGCAGTCCTCGCCCATCACCGCCACATCCACGCCGTCGGGCTCAATCGCCAAGCCGCAACTGACGACCCGCGCCGCACCGGCGTGCAGCGCCGCTCCGTCATGCTCGGCAACTACCAGTACCTTGCTCATGCTCTCGCCTCAGGCCGCCAGCGCAGGTCAGGCCACCAGCCCGCGTTCCCGCAGCGTGTGCACCAGCGCTGCAACGTCTTCAACCAGCACGCCTTTCTGCCGCTGCGCAGGCGGCTCGTAGCCGAGCGTTTGCAGCGACGGAACGGAGGGAAGGCCCAGTTCGTCGGCCGGAAGGGTCTCCAGCGGCTTGCGGCGCGCCTTCATGATGTCCGGCAACTTGATGTAGCGCGGCTGATTCAGCCGTAGATCGGTGGTAATCACGGCCGGCAATTCGATTTCGATAGTCTCGAGGCCGGCGTCCACTTCGCGGGTTACGCGAGCCGCGCCGCCGTCGAGTTGAACCTCGGAGGCGAAAGTGGCCTGCGGGCGGCCCCAGAGGGTGGCCAGCATCTGCCCAGTCTGGTTGCAATCGTCGTCGATGGCCTGCTTTCCCATGATGATGATGTCCGGCTCCTCCCGCCGGACCACTTCCAGCAAGATGCCGGCCACGGCGAGCGGTTCCAGGGGGTCTTCACACTTCACCAGAAGAGCCCTGTCCGCTCCCATGGCCAGCCCTGTGCGGAGCTGCTGCTGGCACTCGTCGCCGCCGATCGTAACCGCCACGATCTCGCCAGCCTCGCCCCGCTCGCGCATGCGCAGCGCTTCTTCCAGGGCGATCTCATCGAAGGGATTGATACTCATTTTCACGCCCTCGGTAGCCATGCCGCTGCCGTCGGGCTTCACGCGCACGCGGACGTTGTAGTCCACTACACGCTTGAGCGTAACCATTACCTTGCGCATCTTTCCGTCAACTCTCCGTGGGGAATCGTGAACGGCGCATTCTAACCCGGTTAGACTATGCGTCGGTTTATCGAAGGGGAACTCGTTATGGGAGCTGAAGGCGATCTCGGCCACACAATCTGGCTGATTCTTCACCTGGTGCTGTTTGCTTACTGGCTGGGGGGCGACATCGGCGTGTTTTATTCCACCCGAATGATCCTCAACCGCTCGTACAATCCGGACCAGCGATTCATGGCGTCACGCATCATGCTGTGGATCGACCTCTTGCCGCGGCTGTGCCTGAGCATGATGCTTACCGTAGGGGGCATTCTCTCGGAATACGTTGGGGTTTCCCATCCTCCCTGGCAGTATGCAATGATCGTTGTGCTGGGGCCGGTGTGGTTCACCGTGCTGCTGATCATGCACTTCAAGCACAACGCCAGTTTCATGCCGACGCTGACCAAGCTGGACCTGTGGTTCCGCTGGTTCTTGATTGCTGCGATCGTGGCTTCCGTGTGGTGGTCCGTCTCCACCGGACGGCTGGATGACGCGCCCTGGCTGGCGCCCAAACTGATCGTCTTTGCGCTCATGATCCTCTGCGGCGTAATGATCCGCATCTTTCTCCCCGGATTTATTGCCGGCGTCAGGGCGTTGAGCCAGGGCGCGATTACCGAGGAGCAGGACGACGCGATGAGGCGCAGCATCCATCGCGTGCGCCCCTGGGTGTTTGCGATCTGGGCCGGACTGATCATTGAAGCCTTCCTGGGCATCTTCAAGCCCGGCGCGCCGGAAGCTGTGGAAACCGTGGGCAACCTCATGCATACGCTTCACGGCATCGCCGCGCCGCTGTTGGGCTAGTTCATGCTGCTGAGCCAGCGGATGCTGCCGGGCCTACCGGTGCTGTTGCTTCAACCGCAACTGCCAGGCCAACCGACGCTATTGGGCCAACCGGTGCTGTTGGGCTGATCCATGCCGCAACCGCAACTGCCGCGCATCGCTCCGGCGGACATGCCGGAGCGCATGCGGCAGGGATGGGAGCGGTCCATGGCTCTACGAGGGGACGCCACCTGGTTCGAGGTGATGGCGCACGCGCCGGAACTCTACGACTGGTACGGCGAGTTCTACGCACGGCTGTTCCAAGGCGGGCGCGTGGAGCGCGCTGTCAAGGAACTGGCACGCCTGCGCCTTTCCACCACTCACGGATGCCGCTTCTGCAACCAGGGCAATCGCCCCGACGCGCTGGCAGCCGGCGTCACTCAGGAGCAGATCGACCGGCTGGACGAATACGAAAGCGGCCCGTTCTCCGAGCGTGAGCGAGCCGCTCTCGCCCTGGCCGACCAGATGGTGCTGACCAATCCCGCCGGATCACTCGACGAACCCCTGCATGAACGCCTCAAGCAGCACTTCAGCCCCGCCGAAATCATGGAGCTGGGCATGGTCATGGCCGTCCTCACCGGCATGGCCAAGATGCTGTTCACCTTCGACCTGGTCGAAAAAGAAGAAAGCTGCCCCTTTCCCTCGCGGGCTTAGAAGCTGGAGCCGGGGCCTTTCAGGAATTCCAGTTCTTCGGGCGTGGACTCGCGGCCCAGCGCTTCGTTGCGGTGCGGGAAGCGGCCGAAGCGCTCAATGATCACGAGGTGTTTGCGCGCCCAGTCGAGGTCCTCTCCGATAGGGTCCAGGCGCTCCGCCATCAGGTTCATGCAAGTCCGCTGGTCGTCGAGGGCCTCGCTGTGCTCGAACGGAAGATAGAGGAACTTTCGCATTTCCCTGCTCACGCCCTCCTCCATGTCGCGGCCCGCATCCACCGCCCGCCGCGCGATGCCCAGCGCCTTCGCGTCGGTTGCAAACGCCCGCGCGTCGTTGCGAAACAGGTTGCGGGGGAACTGGTCCAATAGCAGGCAGAGCGCCACGCAGCCTGCGCCGCTGCCCTGCCAGTCATCGTAGTCGCCACGCGCGGCGGCCTGGTAGTGAGCCAGAAAGCGCTGGCGGATTGTCCGGTCGAACTCTTCGCTCTTGGCGAACCAGCGAGTCGGGCCGGAATCCTCGAACCAGAACTTGAGCAGCTCCTCCTTGAGGCTCAAGCGAATTGCACCAGCGCCTTGCCCACGTTCTTGCCGCGCATCAGCCGGCAGAATGCCTCGGGAGCATTTTCTATGCCTTGGGCAATGTCTTCGCGGTAGCGGATACGGCCCTCCTGAAGCCAGCGCGTGCAGGCGCGGAGAAAGTCCTGCTGCTTGTCTTCGTGGTCATAAACGACCAGCCCGCGAACGGTGGCGCGGGCCATAACCAGCGGGATCAGGCTGGGACCCGGCAGCGGCGGCCCGACGTTGTTGTAGCCGCTCATCATTCCGCACAGCACCACCCTGGCGCCCTGGGCAAGATTGGCCATTGCCGCCGTCAGCACGTCGCCGCCCACATTGTCGAAATAGATGTCGATGCCCTGGGGACATGCCGCCTTGAGCTTTTCGCCCAGATCGCCGGTCTTGTAATCGACACACTCCACAAAGCCGAACTCGTCCTTCACGATGGCGCACTTCTCGGGCCCGCCGGCGATTCCCACCGCCTGGCAGCCGGCAATGCGCGCCAACTGGCCCACCATGCAACCCACCGGGCCGCACGCCGCCGATACCAACACGGTTTCCCCGGGCATGGGCTCTCCCAGGTGCAGGAGCCCCGCCCAAGCCGTCAGTCCCGGCATGCCCAGGATGCCGATTCCCGTGCTGACGGGCGCCGCGTCCGGGTCCAGTTTCCTGAGGTCGATGGCACCGGTACTGAGACCGTATTCCTGCCAGCCGTTGGAGCACACCGCGATGTCGCCGGGAACGAAGTCCGGGTGGCGAGATTCGACCACCTGCGCCACCGTGCGCCCGGGCATTACGTGGCCGGGCTGCACCCTTTCGGCGTACAGGTGGCGGCCCGAAATCACCCCGCGAAGATAGGGGTCCAGCGAAAGGTAGAGCGTGCGCGAGAGGAATTCGCCTTCCGCGGGGCGTGGCACGGAACCGTTCGACAGCTCGAAATCGGTCGTGTCGGGCACGCCCTCCGGATAGCGGCGCAGCAGCACCTGCCGCTGAGTGCTGGGGATGTCCCTGCTCAAAACTGTTCCGAAGTCAAAGCTGTTCCGGGACTCAAAGCCGTTCCGGACTCAAAGCTGTTCCAGCGCAGCCTCGGCCGAAGAGCAGCTCAGGCCTCCGCCCTCTTCCACGTTGATTTCGGTAACGATTCCATCGTCCACGACGATCGAAAAACGTTGGCCCCGCATTCCCATTCCGAAACCGCTGGCATCCAGTTCCAGACCCAGCGCACGGGTGTAGTCGCCGTTGCCGTCGGCCAGCATCAGTACCGAATCCCCGGCGTCGGCGGAGCGCCCCCAGGCGTCCATCACGAACACATCATTTACTGCCATGCAGGCGATCTGGTCCACGCCCTTGGCCTGCAGGGCGCCGGCATTGTTCACGTAGCCTGGAAGATGCTCGTTCGAGCAAGTGGGCGTGAATGCGCCGGGCACCGAGAACAAAACCACCTTCTTGCCCGAAAACAGCTCGCTGGTGGTGATCCGGCCCGGCATGCCGCCGGTCATGACGCCGAAAGCGCCTTCAGGCATCGCCTGTCCTTTCTCAATACTCATTTCTATCCTCCCGGAATGTGGTCAAGGGCCGCCATTGTAAGTCAGAGTTCGCCGGTGTGTTTTGGCGTTGCTGCCTGTGCGCCTCGCCCCCTGCCTTGCGGGAGTGTTGGAGGCAGGATGCCGGAACCAAGCTCCATGGATGGATTCATGCGTCTCCCGCAAGGCAGGGGGCGAGGCGCACAGGCAGCAACGCCAAAACTGCGTATTCCAGATGAAGTCTGCCACTGATTCCACTCGAAAGCTGCCACCCATTCCAGACGAAGCCTGCCACTGATTCCACTCGAAAGCTGCCACCCTGGCGGCGTGCTTTGAGGGGTTTTCGGGCGCGTATCGGCGCGGGATAACAAGCCGCTACTCTGCCTCCTTTTTCAGGAGGGGACGATGCCGGCGAAGAGGTTATCCATGCGCAAGATCAGAGAAGTGTTGCGGCTCAAGTGGGCCGCAGGGATGAGTCATCGCCGGATCGCGGCGAGTTGCGGCATTGGCCGTCCGACGGTGAGCGAGTATCTTCGGCGCGCCGAGGCGGCGGGTTTGGGCTGGCCTCTGCCGCCGGGGATGAGCGATGCCCGTTTGGAGCGGCTGCTGTTTCCGCCGCCGCCGGATTTGCCCGCTTCGGCGCGAGGCGTTCCGGACTGGGCCGAGGTTCACCGGCAACTCAAGCGCAAGGGCGTCACCTTGTTCCTGTTGTGGCAGGAGTATCGGGCGGCCTGCCCCGACGGGTATCAATACAGTTGGTTCTGCGAGCGGTATCGCGTCTGGCGGGGCCAGCTCGACGTGGTCATGCGCCAGGACCACCGGGCGGGCGAGAAGCTGTTCGTGGACTATGCGGGGCAGACCGTCGGGGTCATTGACCGGGCCACCGGCGAGCTTCGCCAGGCGCAGGTCTTTGTGGCGGTTCTGGGGGCCTCCAACTACACTTATGCTGAGGCCGCCTGGACCCAAGGGCTGCCGGACTGGGTCGGCGCCCATACGCGCGCCTTTGCGTTCTTCGGCGGCGTGCCGGAGTTGGTGGTGCCGGACAATTTGCGTTCGGGCGTTGTCAAGGCGCACCGCTACGAGCCGGACATCAATCCCACCTACCAGGACATGGCTTCGCATTACGGCGTGGCGGTGCTGCCGGCGCGTGCGCGCAAGCCTCGGGACAAGGCCAAGGTGGAGACCGGCGTGCTGGTCGTGGAGCGCTGGATACTGGCCGCGCTCCGCCGCCGTTCGTTCTTCTCTCTGGCCGAACTCAACGGCGCGGTCCGCGCGTTGCTGGAATCGCTCAACACGCGCCCCTTCAAGAAGCTGCCCGGTTGCCGCCGCAGCCGTTTTGAGGAACTGGACCGGCCGGCTCTTCAGCCGCTGCCGGCGCAACCCTATGTCTTTGCCGAATGGAAGAAAGCCCGGGTGCATATCGACTACCACGTGGCCATTGGCGGGCATTACTACTCGGTGCCCTTCGCGCTGATCAAAAAGGCGGTCGAGGTGCGGATCACGCGCCGCACTGTCGAGTGCTTCTACCGAGGCGAGCGGGTGGCCAGCCATCGGCGCTCGCATCGCAAGGGCGGCCACACCACGGTGGCCGCGCACATGCCCGAAGCGCACCGTGCCGCCGGCGAGTGGTCGCCCCGGCGGCTGACGCGGTGGGCGGATAAAAACGGCCCGGCCACCGGAGAGCTGATCCGCGCCGTGCTGGACTCCCGAAAACACCCGCAACAGGCCTACCGCTCTTGCCTGGGCATCTTGCGGCTGGGCAAAGCCTATGGCGGCGAACGCCTGGAGGCCGCCTGCCGGCGGGCGCTGGCCTTGGGCAGTTGCCGATACAAGAGCCTCGAATCCATCCTCAAAAACCGGCTCGACGAACAGCCGCTGGACGAACAGCCGGAACTGCCCCTGCCGGATGAGCATTCCAACATCCGCGGGCCGGACTACTACCACTGAAGGAGAATATCCATGCTGCAACACCCCACCCTGGACAAACTCATCGCCCTCAAGTTCACTGGCATGGCCGCGGCGCTGGCCGACCAGATGGCCATGGCGGACATCCACGAACTGAGCTTCGAGGAACGCCTCGGACTGCTGGTGGACCGCGAAGCCGCCGAACGCGAGAGCCGGCGCCTGACCAGCCGGCTGCGGCGGGCCCGGCTGCGGCATAACGCCGCGCTGGAAGACCTCGACTGGCAAAGCCCTCGCGGACTGGACCGGGGACTGATCCAGTCGCTGGCCGCCTGCCAGTGGGTCAAGGAGCGCCTCAACATCCTGATCGCCGGACCCACGGGCGTCGGCAAAACCTGGCTGGCCTGCGCGCTCGCCCAAAAAGCCTGCCGCGAAGGCCATGCCGCCCAATACTTCCGACTCGACCAACTGCTGCGCGAGTTGACCATCGCCAAGGGCGACGGACGCTACGCTAAACTGCTGGCCCGCCTCGCCCGAACCGAGGTCCTGGTGCTCGATGACTGGGGACTGGCCAAACCCAACGCCGAGAACCGGCGCGACCTGCTCGAACTGCTCGACGAACGACACGGCCGGCGCGCCACCATCGCCGCCAGCCAGTTGCCCATCGGCCAATGGCACGCCGCCATCGGCGACCCCACCCTGGCCGACGCCATACTCGACCGGCTGATCCACAACGCCTACCCGATCAACATGAAAGGAGAATCCATGCGAAAACGACACAACCCGTTGACGAATCACACCCCCCCGGGGACATAATGCAACACCCGCGCCGATAAGCGACCAAAGGTGGCAGCTTTGCTCCGGTCCGGGTGGCAGCCTTCACATGGAACAGGCGGCAGACTTCAGCGGTTTACGCAAAAAATGCGCTGCGACAGCCGCACGGGTTCCGGTGCGAGACGCAAGGGACATTATTTTTCGATGTAGCGCGTATCATCGAATCTCGCAGACCGCGAGCTTTTCTGCTTGAGAACGTAAAGAACCTCGTCAGCCATGACAGGCGCAAGACGTTTCGTGTCATCCACCGTACGCTGACTGAGGAGCTCGGTTACCACGTTTCCTTCCGTGTACTGGATGCGCGTGCGTGGGTTCCCCAACACCGTGAACGAATATTTATTGCCGGTTTCCGCGACTCAGGCACCTTCTCGATGGATGCGCTTGAGATACCTGCTAACCGCCCGCGACTTTCGTCCGTGCTGCACCCGGAAGACGGAACCGAAATGCCGGAAGAACCGTGGACCTTGGGAGCAACGGCGAAGGTTGCGGACAAATATACGCTGTCGGACCATCTGTGGAGTTATCTGCAGGAGTATGCAGCAAGACACAGAAAGACCGGCAACGGTTTCGGGTATGGGCTTGTGGGGCGGGATGATGTCGCCCGCACATTGTCAGCCCGGTACTACAAGGATGGGTCGGAGATACTTGTAAGCCAGCAGGGTAATAACCCGAGACGATTGACTCCTCGCGAGTGTGCGCGCCTGATGGGTTTTGACGACATGGGCGGGCGCAGCTTTGAGATACCCGTATCCGATACCCAAGCCTACCGCCAATTCGGAAATTCAGTCGTCGTGCCATGCGTCAAGGCTGTAGCACAGCTCATGGTTCCATGGATACTGGGTCAGGAGGTAACCGCGCAAACCGGCCAACTCTGCCAACACAGACTGCCATTCGTTGACTGACATCGTCGATAGGACCACACGCAGCCGGATGATGGCTGGCATCCAGGGGAAAAACACGCATCCTGAATTACTGGTTCGTCGTGGACTTCATGCGCTTGGCTTCAGGTACCGACTTCACGTTCCCCACTTGCCCGGCAAGCCCGATCTGGTCTTTGCACGCTTTCGAGCAGTTATATTCGTCAACGGATGCTTTTGGCACAAGCATGATTGCCATCTATTCAAATGGCCGTCTACTCGCCCTGACTTCTGGAGACACAAGATTGAGGACAATCACGACCGTGACAGGGAGATACGCAGGGTATTGCAGGAACGCGGATGGCGCGTACTCGGAATCTGGGAGTGCGCTCTGAAGGGCCGCGAAAAATTGCCGATTGATTTGGTAATCAAGCGCGCAGCCGATTGGCTGCACGGCGAACGCAGAGTTGGTGAGATACGAGGAATGCCACGTGACTCTGGCTGACCTGTTGGACTGGATGAACCTTTACGGCTGCAATAGCTGTATCTGGTACGTGAAACGACTTTCGGGAAACGACACGCTTGCCAACGGCACTCATCAGGCCGGACCGTATATTCCCAGGAAGCTCCTGTTCGCCACATTTTCGGAACTTGAGCGCCAGGATGCGGAAAATCCGGATGTCTGGTTTGGCCTCCGCGTCGATTCCCATGGAGTAGAGCGGCGCATTCGTGCAGTTTGGTACAACAACAAGTTCCATGGCGGCACACGAAACGAAACACGATTGACTGGTTTCGGGGGTGCAGACTCGCCAGTCCTTGATCCGGAAAGCACGGGAGCTCTCACTATATTCGCATTCGGACGGTTTGATACTGATCCAGGGATTGGTGCTACCCAGCGACACCGTGGACCAGCATCAAAGCGAAATCTCAGCAGTCCGTGTAAACGGATGGGATCTAATCACCGTGCGGCTTCCGCAGTCGGCAATCGATGGAAATCGCGAAAAACACCCGATTTGCGGCCAGACTGGCCCGCCAATCCTCGGGGCTAGCCGACGCTAGCGGCGGGCGCTAGCTCAATTTGGCCAGCGCATTCTCCTTGTCGTCGTGGATTTCGATGATCTTGTCGAATCCGCTCATCTTGAACACTTCGCCGATCGATCCCGACAAGGAACACAGCATGAACCTGGCCTTGCGCTGCCAAAGCGCCTTGGCAATCATCAAAACCGCGCGCAAACCGGCACTGCTGATGTAATTCAGACCGCTCATGTCCACCAGCACGGCGTTATCGTCATCCCCGATCGTCCCGGACAGGGTCTGGTGAAAATCCTGGGCGTTATACCCGTCAATCCGCCCGGAGGGGGCGGCAATCAAAATGCCGTTATCGCGTTCAATCGGGATGTCCACTAGCTCCTCCTAATTTCGTCGGCACATCCGGCAAAGCTGCAAACCGGTCACTATCATAACCCATCCATACATGGTCGGGCTACTAGTCGCGCTCGGGCATCAGCACGAATTCGGGATAAGCCTCGATGCCCAGTTCGGCAACATCCTGGCCCAATTCCTCGACAGTCTCCGACACTCGAACGCTCATGATTTTTGCGATCACCGTCCATGCCAGCCACGAAGAACCAAACACGAATATGCCAACGGCAACAACACCCAGCAATTGTACTCCGAAGTTGTATCCACCGGCGATGCAGACCGCCAGCGTGCCCCAGATACCTGCCATGAGATGCGCCGGAACCGCCCCAACAACGTCGTCGATGCGCAGGCGCTCCAGAAGCTTCATGCCGGCAACGCAAACGACGCCACCCACGACGCCTATCAGCAGCGCCACGTAATGAGGCAACACATCAGGGCCGGCCGTGATCGACACCAGACCGGCAATGGCGCCGTTCAGCACGGCCAGCAGGTCCACTCGTTTCAACAGAGGACGCGAAACGATCAGCGCGGCCAACACGCCGCCCGCAGCCGCCAGATTGGTGTTGACCAGCACGACGCTCATGCCCACGGCGTTCTCCACCCCGCCAAGGGCCAACTGCGAGCCCCCGTTGAATCCGAACCAGCCCAGCCACAGAATGAACACGCCCAGAGTCACTGCGGGAACGTTGGAAGGCGGCGTGGACTTCACGCCTCCGTCCTCCCGAAACTTCCCAAGCCGCGAGCCCACCACCAGGGCGCCAGCCAGCGCCGCCCAGCCGCCCGTTGAATGCACGATGGTAGAGCCGGCAAAGTCGCTGAAACCCATCTGGGCCAACCAGCCGCCGCCCCAGGTCCAGGCCCCTACAACCGGATAAATCACCGCGGTCAGCACCAGGGTGAAAATGAAAAACGACCACAGCCTCACTCTTTCCGCCAGGGTCCCGGAAACGATGGAGGCCGTTGTCGCTACGAATACCATCTGGAAGAACCAGTCCGACATCACCGAGTAGCCGTTCTCGGCGGCTGCGCCCGCGGCGGCGGCAATGACTTCCTCGCCTGCCTCCGAACTCACGGCTTCAAGCAGGGCGATCTCCTCCGCCGACGGACCGTAGCCGAGCCGGAGCGTGCCGATGACGCTGCCGACATCCACGTACATCAGGTTGTAGCCCACCAGATAGAAGGTGATTCCGGCGATGGAGTAAAGACCGATATTCTTCATGCAGATGACGGAAGCATTCTTGGTTCGCACCGAGCCCGCTTCCAGCATCGTGAAACCGGCGCACATCCACATGATCAGCGCTCCCCACACAAGGAAAGCGAAGGTGTTCAGAACGAAGTCCATCTGCGCCGCCGAATCGGCCCTGGCTATGGGCGCAAGCAGCACCATGGCTGCCAGCCCGGCTGCGCCGGCCCAAATCCAACCGTTGCGCCAAAGGCTTTTACGTTTCGTCATCAAAATTGCCCCCAAGAAGAAAGGCCGCCCGGCAGGTCCGCGTCAACATCCTCAACGCGAGACGCTGCGTTCCGGCCCTGGATACAGTCCATACGCGCCTGCCACCGCAACTCTCAGAATTCGGTCGACAGACTCAACACAATGCGCGCATCGCAGGAGTCCATACACTCGGGCGCGTCGGTGTCGTGATACCGCAGGTCCAGCGCAAGCAGCGGAAAGGAATAACTCAGTCCCAGGTTCCAGTCCAGGTAGTCTTCCCCGAAGTCAGGCGTGACCTGCGAGAAACCGATATTCGCATCCACGCTCAACGCATCCGAAAGGGCTGTCCCCAGCCCGCCCGTAACGTACCAACCAGTGCCCGTCTCCCCGAAATTGTCTGGCGTGAAATGCAGGGCGGCAGACAGGGACACGGCCTCGAAGTCGTATCCCAGGCCTGCGTACGCTTCGAAAAAATCATAGTCCGTCTGGCTGTCGACGCCCGGATACGCGTAGTAGACCAGCCCCAGGTCGTAGCTCACATCGTTAACCTGCCAGGAATATCCGCCGTACAGGTCCACTTCCACGGAGGCGCTGTCGCCGGGGCCGAAATCGAGGTCCGACCCCCACACGCCCAGATACCAGCCGCCGGACCCTTCCCAGTCCACGCCGCCCTGCACGGCGAGATCCTCGGAAGTTTGGGTGTATCCACGAAAAACGTAGTCGCTGGTCAGCGCCAGATTGCCGGAAAGGCTGGACTCTTCCTGGCCGGCGGCGGGCAGCGACCAAGCCATGAGTGCTGCGGTCGCCGCTACGGTAAGAGATTCCTTGACGCTAGCCATTTTGCTTCTCCTCACACTGAGGCATGATCATACCGCAATTCGGAATCCATCGTGTGCGCGAGGCGCGAGGCGATTTCCACCCCAGGTGATTTCGACGCGGCGGGCGGCCCACCCGCCTATCCGCCAACCCACCCGCTTATCCGCCGATGTAATACATCTCCACCTTGCCGCGGGAAGCTCCCCGCTGCGGCAGCGACGCCCGCAATTCGCTGTAGCGGTCCCGGCGCGCGCTCCAGCACGCTTCAATCCGTTCCAGCAGTGTGGAGTCGCCCGCGCCGGCCCGCAGGGGCGCCCGCAGATCAAGCCCTTCATCGGCGAAAAGACAGGTGAACAGGCGGCCGTCCGACGACAGACGGGCTCGGTTGCAGGACCCGCAAAACGGTTGGGTGACCGAGGTGATGAAGCCCAATTCACCCTGCCCGTCCGCAAAGGCGTAGCGCCGGGCCACTTCGCCGGAGTAGTTGGCATCCAGAGGGCGCAACGGCCAGACGCGATCAATACGCTTTACCAGTTCCTCGGCGGGCACGGTCTGCGAAACTTCCCAGTTGTTTATCGTTCCCACGTCCATGTACTCGATCAGGCGAAGGATCATTCCGCTGCCGCGAAAATGCTCCACCAGTTCGAGCACATGTTCATCGTTGACTCCTCGTTGAATGACCGCGTTGATCTTTATGGGCTGAAGACCCGCGGATTGCGCCTCGGCAATGCCTTCCAGCACCGACTGCAAACGGCCGCGACCGCCGCTCATGCGCCGAAACAACTCCTCGTCCACGGCGTCCAGGCTGACCGTAACGCGGTCCAGGCCGGCAGCGGCAAGCGCCGCTGCCTGTTGCGCCAGCAGCACGCCGTTGGTGGTAAGGGCGATGTCCTCTACACCCTCGAGGCGCGAAAGATCGCCCACCAGGTCCGCCAGACCAGGACGCAGCAGCGGCTCGCCCCCGGTGATGCGCAGCTTGCTGGCTCCCAGACCCACGAGCAGGCGCGCAAGCCTGATGATCTCCGAAAACGAAAGGCGCTGGCTGCTCGAAAGGAACCGGAACTTGCGATCGTAAATGTCCTCCGGCATGCAGTACGGGCAGCGAAAGTTGCACCGGTCCATCACGGAAATGCGAAGGTCGCGCAACGGCCGCCCAAGCGCGTCGCGGACGCCGCCCGGCAGCGCAACGAGGTCCCGCTTCAACTCTGTGGAATCCGCCATGTCCGTATCTTCGGCGATTCGCACCGCGCGGGCAAGCGAACCACGCGGCGAGACTATACTGCGCACCTGCGGGACGGCACTGCGGACGCCAGCGCCGCGTCCCGCCATTTTTTCCGAGAACACCCCCATCCCATGCGTGTAGTAGCGATTTCCCAGCCCGGAGGCCCGGAAGTCCTGCGCATCGAACAACGCCCCAGTCCGACGCCGGGCCCGGGCGAAGTGCTCATCAAGGTGGCGGCCGCCGGCGTGAACCGCCCCGACTGCATGCAGCGCCAGGGGCACTATCCCCCTCCGCAAGGCGCGCCCGAATGGCCCGGACTCGAGGTGGCGGGCATGGTGGAGTCGCTGGGCCCGGGTGTGGACAGCCCTGCCGTTGGCGACCGGGTGTGCGCTCTGGTTGCGGGCGGAGGCTATGCGGAATATTGCCTCGCCGCCGCCTCCCATTGCCTGCCCGTCCCCGAAGACGTCAGCCTGGTTGAGGCAGCGGCCATTCCCGAGACATGGTTTACCGTGTGGACCAACCTCGTGGATTCGGGCGGACTCGGCGCAGGAGATACGCTTGTAGTCCACGGCGGCGCCAGCGGCATCGGAACAGCCGCCATACAAATCGGCGGGGCCCTGGGAGCGCGCGTTTTCGTGACCGCCGGCACTGCCGAAAAGGTGCGCTTCTGCCGCGAGCTTGGCGCCTTGGCCGGCGCCTGCTATCGAACCGAGAACTGGCCGGAAGTGTTCATGAGCGCGACCGGCGGCGAGGGCGCGGACGTAATCCTCTGCATGGTGGGCGCGCCCTATCTGCGGGACAACCTGCGATGCCTGAAGACCGAAGGCAGGCTGGTCCTGATCGCAGCCCTGGGGGGTCCGAAGGCTGAGGTCGATGTGCGGCGAATCCTGATGTCGCGCTTGTGGATTACCGGCTCCACCCTCCGTCCCCGCAGCATCGAGGAAAAAGGCGCCATCGCGCAGGCAGTGCGAACGCACTTGTGGCCCCTGCTGGCCAACGGCACCCTCTGCCCGGTCGTACAACGCTGTTTCCCCCTCGAAAAAGCCAGCGAAGCGCACGCCATGATGGACGCCAACCTCACCCAGGGAAAACTCGTCCTCACCCTCAACTGATCCCCCCAACAGGCATCACCCCGCACATCCTCCAGTGTAGTTTTTCCGGTTTGGTTTCGCGTTCCCTCTCTGTTGGGAGACGCAACAAGCACTTCCCTGTGGCTCGGCTCGGGCATCCCTGCCCTCGACGCTCCCAACAGAGAGGAAACGCGAAACCAAACCGGAAAAACTACACAACCCCGCACGCCCGATTTCCCCTGCGCCCTGGGTTGTGCGCTCTGGCGTTTTTCGCTCCGCTCCTCGCCCCCCGCCTTGCGGGAGTGTTGAAGGCAGGATGCCGGAACCAAGCTACAGGGATGTATTCATGCGTCTCCCGCAAGGCGGGGGGCGAGGAGCGGAGCGAAAAACGCCAGAGCGCGCCGGCGAACGCAGAGATCAACCGCGCGGATGATGCTTACGGTGCAGGTCGCTCAACCGCTGGCGCGCCACCTGAGTGTAAATCTGCGTGGTGGAAAGACTGCTGTGGCCAAGAAGCAACTGCACCGCGCGCAAATCGGCGCCGTGGTCCAGCAAGTGAGTCGCGAACGCATGCCGCAAGCTATGCGGCGAAAGATGTTCCGTGATCCCCGCAGCCGCGCCATGCTTGCGCAAGCGCTGCCAGAACGCCTGGCGGGTCATCGCCTTGCCCCTGCGGGTCGGGAACAGCGCCTCGCTCTTCTTCTCACCGAGAATCTCGCCCCTGGCGCCGTCAATAAATTTGCGCACCCAGTCCGCGGCCTCCTCGCCCAATGGCACCAGGCGCTCCTTCGATCCCTTGCCGCGCACCCGCAACACGCCGTTGGCAAGATTGATCTGATTCAGGTCGAGGTTCACCAGCTCGCTGACCCGCAAGCCGGTTGCATAGAGAACTTCCAGCATGCAACGGTCGCGCACCCCCAGCGGGTCTGTAAGCGGAGGCGCAGCGATAAGCTGTTCAACCTGGCTTTCCGACAAGCTGTGAGGCAGCGGCCGGCCCAGCCGGGGGCTTGAAATTTGCGCCGACGGGTCCTGGCCCACCAGCCCCTCGCGCACCAGATAGCCGTAAAACCGCCGGGCGGTCGACAATTGCCGGGCAAGCGTTCGGGCATGAATGCCGGAGGCGGCGCGCTCGCTTACGAAGCCAAGCAGGTCTGCCTTGCCAGCCTGCTCCAGGGACCTGCCCCGCTTCTTCAACCACCGCTCGAGCACCGCGAGATCGGTTCCGTAGGCGGCAAGCGTGTTCCGGGCAAGGCCCTGCTCAAGCCACATGGCATCCACAAACCGCTCAATCAACGCCGAGCTAACCATAAAATTTCCCGACATGACCCGCCTTCAGGTATGGATCTATACACTTTGGGGCTGGGCCGTGTTCTGCTCCATTGCGGTTCTTGCATCGCTGGCGATAATTGTCATTCCCGGCGAGGACCGCTGCCGGCGCTGCGCCCGGGCCGCATCGCGCTTGATCTTCCGGCTCGGCGGAGCATGGCCGACGGTAAGCGGCGGCGAGCACCTGCCGGCCGAGCCCTGCATCGTTGCCGCCAATCATACGAGTTTCGCCGACGGCGTTCTCCTTTGCGCCATCCTCCCCATCCGCTTCCGGCTGGTCATCAAGCGCGAGATGCGGCCGGTACCGCTGGCTGGCCGGATGCTGAGCCGCATAGGAACCGTATTCGTGAACCGCGAACAGGGCGCCGGGCGGATCGGCGACATACGGACTCTGCTCAAGGCAGCGCGCGCCGGGCAGTCCCTGGCCATCTTTCCGGAAGGAACGTTTCGGCGCGAGGTCGGCCTGCTGCCGTTTCGCTCCGGCGCCTTTGCGGCGGCGGCGGCCGGCGGACTACCGGTTGTGCCCATGGTGATCAGCGGCTGCCGGCGCCTGCTGCCCTCCCGTTCCTGGCTGTTTACTCCCTCGCGCATACAGGTGCGGTTTCTGGCGCCGCTGCGGGTTGCGGGCGGGGAACGGCGCTCAAGGCAGGCGGAGCAGCTTTCCGAAAAGTGCCGGGAGGCAATGACTGAAGCCCTGCAAGAACGATAACGCTGGCCCGCGTATTTCAAACAGAAGCCGCGCACCCGCATCAGGAGCCGCGCAATCGCGGGCCCTGCTCAGGAGGTATCGCCAGTGCGGTCCTTGACGTAGTCGATCCAGGCATTGGCATTGCGGCGGATGTTGTCGCTGCCGCTGCTTTTGGCGTTTTCGAACGCCGTTATGGCATCGTCGAAACGGCGCAACTCGGCCAGCGCCACGCCCTGAAGCACCCACACATCACCGGGTCGCTCCAGACCGCCCTTTTCCAGCGCCAAACGGCAGGACTCCACCACCCCCTCCCAGTCGCCGCTCTCGTTCAGCAGCATCGCTTTGCGGTGGTAGTACTCGCCATCCTCGGAAATTTGCGCCAGTTGGTCGATAGCGCCAACCGCGCGGTCCAGTTCTCGGGCCAGACTCCAGGCATTCAACAGCATGCGCAGATTGTCCGCATTCTCCTCCACACGGCCGCGCTCCATAGCTTCCTCCAGGACCATCCCGCCGCGCACCGGGTTGCCGAGAAAGATGTTCAGCCGCGCAAGATTGAGGATATCGCTTTCCTCCTCCAGCATTCCACGGACCCAGGGGATGGTGAGCGCCGCCAGCGCGCCCTCGTCGTCCTTCGTTTCCATGTAGAGGCTGGAAAGCAACACGTAGTTGCGCAGATTGTCGGGCCAGATGCCGATATTCTCCTTGAGCAGATCGATAGCGTCGGAGAGCTGTCCCAGTTCCACGTGGATTGCGAGCTGGAGACTGCGCCAACTCTCGTTCGGCTCCTTCGCAAGCTGGTTGGCCCGAACGACGTACGGCAGGGCCTCGCCCATCCTGTCGCGCTGGGCGAAATTGGCGCCCATGAGGATATAGGAGTCCGGGATGGGGTCCGCCTCGTGACGGAACCAGCGCAGCAGAATCTCGTTGGACTCTTCGAAGCGCTCATGGCCGGCGTGGTAGCCGGCCATGGAATACACGATTCCCTGCTGGATGCGTGTGGGCAATGCGTTCAGTTCCAGGCACTTTCCGAATGCCTCGAAGGCTTCCTCCTCGCGTTCCAACTGCGAGTACACGAAACCGTAGGTCTGATAAAGCTGGGCGCCCTCGTAATCGGTGAGGCGGTCGGTCCGAATCCGGTCCATCAAGTCCAGCGCTTCGACGAGATTGTCCTCGTCCAGCAACTCGTGCGTGCGTGCGAGCCGCCGGTAGAAGTTTTCGCTCATGGAACTGGGCGGTTCTTCCCGCACCTCGGCCACGCGGTCGGCGCGCAGCGGGTGCCAGGAAGGCAAGCTGCCGCTTTCTTCCTGCGCGCCGACAGCCGGCGCCAACAGCGCCGCAGCAAACAAAACGCTCAGGGATCGAATCATTCGCCGGTCATGTTGAACACGAGGGTGGTCGTGGCCCAGCGCTCCACCGGAGTGCCGTTCACCACCCGCGGCTTGAATTTCCAGCGCCGCACTGCGCGTGTGGCGTTGCGCACGAAAAGGCGGCCGGGCGCCGCTTCGACGACTTCGGTGTCGATCACGCTGCCGTCCGTTCCGATCAGAACCCGAAAGCGCACGTACCCTTCGGTACCGTCCATGAGCGCCTCGCGTGGCCACTGCGGATCAATGCGCACGATGGGGATGACATCGCCCTCAGCCGCGGGGTCGCCAGGCTCCCATTTGCCGATGAAAGGTCCTCCGCCAGCCGCGCCCGACACGTCGATATCCGGGAGGTCGAGGCGCATGGGATTCTGCTGCGGCTTGGCCTCGCTGGAAACGCGGAGTTTGGGTGGCGGCGGCGGGTCCTTGGGCGGCGGCGGCTTCTTGGGCCGCACGCGCCGCTTGGTCTGCACGACTTCATCTTCCTGAACGCGAATCAGGTCCACGATCTGTCCGGCCGCGGCCTCGCCCTGCGGCCCTCTGCCACCGGTGATCAGCGTGTTCATGAAAAGGAACAGCACCAGCGCCACAAACACTCCGCCAGCGATTGAACCGACCGTGCGCCATCTCGTCTGCCTCATGGTTAGTCTACCCCCTCTGCGGCCAGCGCAATGCTGGTTATGCCTGCGGCCCTCACCTGGTCCATCAGGTCAATCACCAGACCGGTGGACGCCGCCTGATCGGCCACGATAATCACGCTGCTTTCCGGGTTCTCGGCGCGCGCCGCCTCAACCAGTTGACGAATCCCGTGAAGCTCCACGCGGTTCTTGTTCATCCATATGCGATCCGCATCCGAGACCGCAATCATGATGTTGCCCCGCTCCTTGGTGGCCGCCGTCTGCGCCCACGGCCGCGACGGATTGATGCCGGGCTCCTTCACGAAGGAGGTCGTGACAATGAAGAAGATCAGCATGATGAACACGATGTCCAGCATCGGCGTGATGTTGATCTCGCCTTCTTCTTCCGGTTTGCGTCTTCGTATCTGGGGCATGAGCCGAGCCTCTAGCGCGCCGCGGCGGCAAGCGACACCTTCTCGGCGCCCGCCACTCTGGCCTGGTCAACCACGGTCACGATGTATCCGGAGTCGGCGTTGCGGTCCGCGATCACCACTACGGTGGCGTTCGGCTTGCTGGCAAGACCGGACACGATATTGGCCCGGATCGCGCCCAGATGCACCAGCCGATCCTCCACGAACACCTGCCCGTTGGCGTCAATCCGGACCGGGATCACTTCCGAGCGCTTCTGTTCCTTCACCGGCGCGTTGGAGGGCCGGTCCAGGTCCACGCCCAGTTCCTTCACGAAGGAGGTCGTGACAATGAAGAAGATCAGCATGATGAACACGATGTCCAGCATCGGCGTGATGTTGATCTCGGCCTCTTCCGCCGACCGTTTGCGGTGCTTGCGTTCGATCATTCGGTGATCCCTGCGTCTTCCTCGAACCGCATTTCCAGCACGTCTTCCAACTCCTCCATCTTCAACTTCGCACGCTGCTTGAGCCATGCCGACAGGTAGAGGCCGGAAAGCGCGGCCACCAGTCCCGACATCGTCGGTATCGTTGCCTGCGAAACGCCGCCGGCCATCAGACGGGCGTTGCCGGTGCCGAACACCGTCATGATCTCGAACACCTGCACCATGCCCCATACGGTTCCCAGCAAACCCAGAAGAGGCAGGATCTGCATGAGCGTCTGTATCAGCGCCAGATTGCGGCGGGCGCTCAACCCGACTTCCGAGAGGATGAGGCGGCGCAGATTGGTTGCGAACCAGGAGCCGTCACGCCGGCCGCTTTCCCAAAGCCCGCGAGCCTCGCGCATCTCCGCGGGCAGCACTCCGAAGAAATACCAAAGCCGCTCCACGATCAGCGTCCACATCAGCATGGTCACTGCCAGGATGCCGTACAGAACCGGCCCACCCAACTCGAAAAAACCGCGGATTGAAACCCAGGATTCGTACAGGAAGGTCATGGCAGGGTGCGGTCAGGCGCTTTCGGCGGACTCTCCTTCGGCCCTGCGGGCGATCAGGCCGGCGCTCTGCTCTTCGAGGATCTCTACCAGTCCCTGGCTGGAACTGGACACCACGCTGTGCAGCAGCACCAGGGGGATGGCCACAATCAGGCCCAGCACCGTGGTGATCAGGGCCTGCGAAATACCGCCGGCCATGAGTTTGGGGTCGCCGGTGCCGAACAGGGTCAACTGCTGGAAGGTGATGATCATGCCCACCACCGTGCCCAGCAGTCCCAGCAGGGGCGCCACCGCGGCGAACACCTTGAGGATGCCCTGATAGCGCTCCAGCATCGGCGCCTCGCGCATGATCGCTTCATCCAGCTTGAGCGCCAGCGCATCCAGGTTGCCCGATTGATGCTTTTCGTACACCCCGAGGATGCGGCCCAGGGCGTTGTCCTCGCGGGCCCTGGAGGCCTTCAGTTGCGACCGGATTCGGCGGCCCGCGCCCTGCAGAACCACCAGGCGCCACAGCGCAATCAACAGACCGATAAGGCCCATGCCGATGATCGTGTATCCCACATAGCCTCCCTGCTGGACGCGCTCGACAAGACCCGGCGCCTGAATCAGCAATCCCAGCAGTTGCCCGCGCGATGGATCAATCGCCATGTCCACGATGCCGGACGAGGCCTCGCCCAGGTCTTCCGCCATATTCAGATAGCGGCCCGCCGGCTGGCGGGGAAGAATCCGCAAGGCCCCGGTGGAAACGTCCCGGTTCAGAAACTTGCCGTCGTGGACCAGGTTGAAGGCGCCCACCCGAACGACTTCGCCGACCGCAGTCTGACCGGAGGGATCGGTGATTTCCGCATTGAAACGAACGACCTGCACGGATTGGGCCATCTCCTCGAGCAGCATCAACTGCAAACCGCGCAGATCCTCCAGACTCGGCAACTCCTCGGCCCGCGCCATGTTGCGGACCAGGCCGGCGCGGTCCGGATACTGGGCCGAAGCCAGCGAAGTCAGGACCTCGCCCACCGTATCCCCGGCCACGTCGCGCACTACGCCGAACAACTCTCCGAAATTACCGATACGAATTTGCAGTCTTTCTTCCAGCTCCGCCAGATCCACTTCGTTCCGCTCGTAACGCTGACTGAGCGTGTTGCTGCGCCTGTTTTCCGCCGCCAGCTCTCGCGAGACTTCGTCCAGCATGCGCTGCCGTTCATTGCGGGCGCTGCGAAATCGTTCCACGCGCTCCCGGTTCATGCGGGAGCCTTCGCGCGCTTCCGTACGCACCAGTTCCAGCAACTCGAGAACCGTGTCGGCCTGCTCCGCGGGGGCGGCCGCCTGCGTTTCCTCCCGGGCTTGCGTGTCCTCCTGCGCCAGCGCCGGGCCGGTCAAGAGCGCTGCGGCAGCAGCCAGGGCCCACGCGCGGTTCATGGCCGGCCTCCTTCCGGCGCAGCGATCGGCAGGGTCAGAATGTCCGGAGGCGCGAGCCTGCGCGCCATCCGCAAGCCCAGCGTGAGTGAACCGCGGTAGCTGTTGTCCAGTGCGCGCCACTCGCGGGCCCGCATGTCCCAATAACCCATTTCCTCCCGGTCCGGGGTCTGATAAGCCAGCAGCACCCGTCCTACGCGCAGAAAGTCTACCTGCCGCGCAACGCCGTTGATCTCCAGTTCGCCGGAATAGGCCTCCATGTTGCGGCCGATGGAGGCTTCGCCCTGGTAGGCTCCCATCACGTTGCGGTATTTCTCCGCAATGCTGACGTCGGCCCGGTCCATCAGATCGCGCAATTCGGTAACCATCCCGCGGCGCAAGTCGATCTGGAAGGGAAGGTCCAGTTCGATGAACCGCTCAAGATCGTTGATCATGTCCATCAACAGCGGCACGATCCCCTGCTCCAGGCTGCCAAATTCGTCAATCTGGCGCGTAAGCGAGGCTTTCTCGCTCTCCTGATCATCAATGGTACGCTGGAGATTGTTGTTATAGCGCCGAATCCGGTCGAGTTCCTGAACGCGCAGGCGATACTGGCTTATGGCGTCCTGCGTTTCGTCGGCAAGGCCGTCGATTTCCGCCTGCGCCTGACGATCGGCGTTCGTTGCCCCCTGCTGCACAGACAGCATCTCGTTAACGCGCTGGTCCGCGGTCACTGCCCCCGCGCACAGCAGAGTTCCCGCGCACAGCAGAAACCCCATGGCGAGCGGCGCGACCGAAGAAGCTCTGATCTTTGTCAAAGCGAGTCGGTTCATGGTGTGAGTACCTACCCTTCTGCCTCGTGCCAAAATAACATAAAAGCAATTGCCTTGTGCAACATTGCGGCTCCCAACCCCATGACACGTAAGCAGATCATCGTCGCTGCGGCCCGCCGAACCCCGATCGGGGCCATGCTGGGCTCCCTGAGCGCGGTCCAGGCCACCGGGCTGGGCGCGGCCGCCATTCGTGCCTGCCTGGAAGATGCCGGAGGCAAACCCGAGCGCATCGGCGAGGTTCTGATGGGCTGCGTCCTGCCGGCTGGCCTCGGACAGGCGCCAGCCCGACAGGCAGCGCTCGCGGCCGGCCTGGACATGGGCACGCCCTGCGCCACCGTCAGCAAGGTATGCGGTTCGGGCCTTTTGTCGGTAATGCTGGCGCACGACCGGATTCTTGCCGAACCCGGCATGGCGATCGTGGCCGGCGGCATGGAATCGATGTCCAACGCGCCGTATCTGGTCGAAAAGGCGCGCGGCGGCTTGCGGATGGGTCACAAGGAACTGCGCGATCACATGTTTCTGGACGGCCTGCAAAACCCGTATGACGGCGAACTGATGGGCCATTTCGCCGAGCAGACCGCGCGCCGCTATGGCTTCACCCGGCAGGAGCAGGACGCTTTCGCAACCGAGTCGGTAGAACGCGCGCTGAAATCGGCGGCCGCGTTCTCGAAGGAGATCACGCCAGTGGAATACACCCGCCGCGGCAAGACAGCCGAAGCGCGCGAGGACGAGGAGCCCGGACGCTGCGATCTGAGCCGGATTCCTTCAATGCGCCCGGCCTTCGCGCGCGACGGCACGGTAACCGCCGCCTCCAGCTCCTCGATCTCCGACGGAGCGGCCGCCCTGCTCATGCTGAGCGCGGACCGCGCCGCCGAGCTCGGAATCAGGCCGCTGGCGCGCGTGGTCGCTCACGCCACTCACGCCCAGGCACCGGAGTGGTTCACCACGGCTCCCGGCCCGGCGGTGGCCAAGTGCCTTGCAAAGGCCGGCTGGAAGGCCCGCGAAGTGGACCTGTTCGAGATCAACGAAGCCTTTGCCTGCGTAACCATGGCCGCAATGCGCGATCTCGATCTGCCGCGCGACAAAGTGAACGTTCGCGGCGGCGCCTGCGCCCTGGGTCACCCCATCGGCGCCAGCGGCGCCCGCATCCTCGTAACGCTGATCCACGCCCTGCGCGACCGCGGCGGCGGCCGCGGCGTAGCCGCTCTCTGCATCGGCGGCGGCGAAGCCGTCGCTACCGCCGTAGAAGTGCTCGCTTAGCCCCGCGTATTTTGGTCGCTAATGATCGCCCCGGAGATGGTCCCGGTGCGCGTGGTTTCGCGCATTCGGGTTGCTCCCTCGTCTCCTCGCCCCCAGCGTCGGGGAGTGTTGGAGGCAGGATGCCGGAACCAAGCTACAGGGACGGATTCATGCGTCTCCCGAAAGGCGGGGGCCAGGTTCGGAGCCATCAACGCCAAAGCACGCCGGCGAACGCATAACCGCAGACAAAAGCTACATTCCCGCGTAGTTGGGGCCTCCGCCCCCCTCGGGAGTAACCCAGTCGATGTTCTGCGCCGGATCCTTGATGTCGCAAGTCTTGCAGTGAATGCAGTTGGGCGCGTTGATCACGAAGCGTGGCTTGCCGCCCTCCCACGCCACTTCGTACACCGCCGCCGGACAATAGCGTTGCGCCGGCTCGTCGAAGCGCGGCAGATTCTCCCGGATCGGAATTTCCGATTCCCGCAGCTTGAGGTGAGAGGGCTGATCCTCTTCATGGTTGGTGGCCGAGAGGTAGACGGACGAAAGGCGGTCGAAGCTCAGCTTGCCGTCCGGCTTCGGATACTCGATCCGGCGGGACCGGGACGCCGGCCGCAGGGCTGCGTGGTCGGGTTCGCGGTTGTGCAGCGTGAGCGGAAGCCGGCCGCGAAACACATTCTGATCCAGCCAGGTGAACGCCGAACCCCCCAGAAGGCCGAACTTGTGCTGAGCTGGCCCGAAGTTGCGCGCCTTCCACAACTCCTCATGCACCCAGGACTTCCGCACCGCGCGTTCATAGTTCTCCAGCACCGAGGGCGGTTCGTCAGCCGCCAGCGCTTCAAACACCGCCTCCCCCGCCAGCATGCCGGTCTTCATCGCGGTGTGGTTGCCCTTGATCTTCACGCCGTTGAGAAAGCCGGCCTCGCAACCCGCTAGCGCGCCGCCCGGGAAGGCCAGCCTGGGCAGCGATTGCAGTCCGCCCTTGTTGACGGCCCGCGCGCCCCAGGAAATGCGTTCCCCGCCCTCGATGGCTTCGCGGATCCGCGGGTGGTGCTTCCAGCGCTGAAACTCCTCGAAAGGATTCAGGAAGGGGTTGCTGTAGTTGAGCGCCACGATAAATCCCAGATAGATCAGCCCGTCGTGCGCGTGATACAGGAATCCGCCCCCTTCGGTAGTCTGCGACAGCGGCCAGCCCAGGGTGTGCACCACGGTCCCCGGCTTGTGCCGCTGTTCCGGGCCGCGCCAGATTTCCTTGATCCCGATGCCATAGTGCTGCGGGTCGCAGTCCTTCCTGAGCTCGTAGCGTTGCATCAGTTCCTTGCCCAGGCTGCCGCGGCAACCTTCGGCGAAAATCGTGTACGGGGCGCGCAACTCGATTCCCGGGTCGTAGCCGGGTTTTTCCGCACCCTCCCGGGACCGCCCCATCTCGCCGGTCGCCACCCCCACTACCCGGCCGGCTTCATACAGAACCTCCGAAGCCGGGTAGCCCGGAAACACATTCACGCCCAGCGCCTCCGCTTGCTCGCCCAGCCACTGGCACAAGGCGCCCAGGCTGACGATGAAGTTGCCGTGGTTGCGCATCGGATACGGAATGAACAGGCCCGGCAGCCGCACAGCGCGGTGCGAGGAGAGCAGAAAATGAAAGTCGTCGCTTTGAACCGGCGTGGCTGGCGGCGCCCCCTGTTCCCGCCATCCCGGCAACAGTTCATCCAGGGCCCGCGACTCCAGCACCGCCCCCGAAACGATGTGCGCGCCAATCTCAGGGCCTTTTTCCAACAGGCACACGCTCAGTTCGCGCCCGCTTTCCCGGGAAAGCTGGGCCAGCCGAATCGACGCAGCAAGACCGCAGGGACCACCACCCACCACGATCACGTCAAACTCCATGCTTTCGCGAGTACCCATCGCGCCGGCAGTTTACACGCTCCCCCGCAACTCGAAGTTGTTCGCAGTCGTTGATCCGCCTCAGGCAATCACGCCAGAATGCCTGCTTCGCTCCCCAGCTTGCAGGATTGGTTCCGCGTTTAGCGTTGCTCCCTCGCGTCCTCGCCCCCGCCGACCGGGAGTGTTGAAGGCAGGATGCCGGAACCAAGCTACAGGGACGTATTCATGCGTCTCCCGGACGGCGGGGGCGAGGACGCGAGGGAGCAACGCCAGGGAGCACACCAGCCACACAACCCCCCACGCATGCTAATATCGCGGCCCGCTTTGGACACGAAGCAGCCGTAAGGGGACAATATGGAGCTCAAACAACCTTGGCGCCGGCTTGGCGCTATCTTGCCTGCCATCGCGCTTTGCATTCCGCTGGGCGCAGCCGCGCAGGAACTCGAGGAGATCATCGTCACGGCGCGCAAGCGCGACGAGTCGCTGCTGGAGGCGCCGCTTTCAATCACGGTGTTTTCCGCAGAGGACCTGAGCCGTGCGGGACTGGAAACCCTCGGCGACATATCCATGCAAACGACGGGATTGTCGTTCCAGGACAACATCGCCAGCAACCGGCCCGGACGGCAAAACACGGTCATCCGCTTTCGCGGCATGTCCCCCCCCCGGGGATCGCCCCACCAGCAGCTTGCCGGACTGTTCGTGGACGGCGTGTACGTCACCGGCGGTTCGCAATCCATACCGATGCTGGACGTGGAGCGCGTGGAGGTCATCAAGGGCCCGCAGTCCGCGTTCTTCGGACGCAACACTTTCTCCGGCGCCATCAATTACGTGACCCGCGACCCCAGCCTCACGGAATTCGAGGGCAAGGTTCGCGCCTCGGCCGGACAGTACAGCACCCAAAACATCGCCGCCAGCTACGGCGGACCGTGGATCAAGGATCGCCTTGCCTTTCAGGTTGGGGCAAGCCACTACAGCAAGGGCTCCATGTATACCGCCAATGATGGCGGCGAGTTGGGCGAGGAGTCCTCCGATTCGCTCAGCCTGACTCTGCTGGGCGCGTTTACAGAAAATTTCGGTGCGCGGCTGCGTTTCTTCTACCACGAAGACGATGACGGACCGCCTGCGGTCGCCTACTTGCCGGGTTCGGACTACGACACCTGCACCGGCACGTCGATCCGGCGCCCGGACAATGCCGGGAACATGGCGACGCTGTACCCCACGCAATACCTCTGCGGAAGGATCCCGCTTCCTGGCGAGGCCGGGGCGCCCGATATTTCCGTGAACACCACGATGTTCCCGGAGATCTTCACGCGCATTACGCATCCCACCCGCTGTCCCGAGGATTGCTCGAACTGGCTGGCCGCGAACCTGGGGCAGAGGACCACACTGGACGGCGTGCCCGATCGCAGCACCATGGGCATGAGCCGCGAGATCTTCCGTTCCAGCCTGGAATTCGATTACGGATTCGCCAACGGCATGGACCTGTCCTTCAAGGCCTCCTACAACGACCACGGCGTGAACTGGATTCGTGACTTCGACATGACCGATTTCGAAGCGTTCTGGACCTCCGACCCGCAGAGAAACGAAGACCGGGGCGCAGAACTGCGCCTCAGCTCCTCGGCCGACAGCCGCATCAACTGGCTGGTGGGCGCCAGCTACTTCAAGCAGGAAATTGCCCTCTCGGGAGTGGGCGGCGACGTGGTCGTGGCCTGCTTCTTGCCCGAAGCCGTCGGCTGCTTTGGTCCGCTGTTCGTTACGCTGCCGCCTACCCAGGGCGAAACCGCAAAGACGCGTGGTGTGTTCGCCGCGGCCACGGTTCCACTGGGCGAGCAGTTCATGCTGGACCTGGAGGCGCGTTACATGGCCGATCAGCGCATCACCAGCGGTCTGGGCGCGGATTACAACGAACTGATTCCGCGCGTGATCCTTCGCTGGCAGCCCAACGACAACACCAACGTCTACGCCAGCTACTCCCGCGGCGTGCTGCCCGGCGTATTGAACACCAACCTGATCAATGCGTCGCGCGAAGCGTTCAGAGAACCGTACGTGGATCGTGATACCGGCATGCCCAGCACCGAATCCGAGTACGACCAGATACGGCGCAAGGCGCCTGAAGCCGGCGAATCCACTCCGACGCAGGAACTGGACGCGCTGGAAGTGGGCGTCAAGCTTTCCGTGCTGGACGGAAGGGGTCAGATCAACGCAGCCGCCTATTACTACGAGTGGGTGGCGCAGTTGTTCAGCAACTTTGTGGTCTATTACCAGGACGATCCGGACCCGGCCAACAGGGACGGAGTTGCCGGCCCGCAGCAACAGCCCCGCACGCTGGAATTCAACTTTCCTGGCGATTCGAACCTCTGGGGAATCGAACTGGAGAGTTCCTGGGCATTGACGGACAACTGGTCCGTGGCTGCCAACGTGGCGTGGCAGGACAACGAATACACGACCTTCGCGGCCACCTTCGTTCAGGACATTACCGGCAGCCGCAATCTGGCCGGCAATCAGTCGGGCCGCTATCCCGAGCTGATGGGCAACATTGCTCTGGGGTACACCGACACGATAAACGCCGACTGGGATTTCTTCGCCCGCAGCGACCTCATGTACTACGGCAAGACCTGGGCCGGCAATGGTGGCAATCTGGCTCGGCTGGACGGTTATTGGCTGACCAACGTGCGCGTCGGGGCCGAACGCGACGGCCTGCGTGTGGAGTTTTTCGTGAACAACGCCCTGGAGCAGGACACCTGGGTGGGCGCCGTTCGCAACACCAACTTCACCCGGTTCACCGGCTTCATGTTCAACATCCACGGCGTGATGCTTGCGCCGCAGGACTTGCGTACTGCCGGCATACAAGTGGATTGGAGCTTCTGATCGAACAACGGCCCCGGGGGGAGCGCGTCACGCACGCCTTGCTTCCCCCGGTTCGGCTACAGAGCAGAAAACGCGGACACCGACGCGGACACGACAGGGCGTGCGCCGGTGCGCTCTCGCGTTCCCTCTCTGTGGGGACACGCTGCGAGCACATCCTTGTGGGCTCTGCTCGGGCATCCTGCCCTCGCAAGGTCCCCACAGAGAGGGAACGCGAGAGCGCACAAGCCACGGCGCCAGGGCGAATCCGGCGTGATCGTCTCGGCCCCGGACGAAATGCGCTGGCTTGTGTAGTTTGGCGTTGATTCCTGCGCTCCTGGCCCCCCGCATAGCGGGAGACGCATGAATCCATCCATGGAGCTTGGTTCCGGCATCCTGCCTCCAACACTCCCGCTATGCGGGGGGCCAGGAGCGCAGGAATCAACGCCAAATCGCACCGGTGAACGCCCTCAGTCGATAATGGCGTTGTGAGCGCCTGCCTTTGGAAGCCTTCGACGGAACGCGCGCGCGACAGCGCCATGGCGCGATTCATGCGCGAAGCGGGGCATTCCGATTACGCTGCCCTGCACCGCTGGTCCATCCAACAAGCGCAGGAATTCTGGGCGCGGCTGTGGCGATTTTGCGAGGTTCGGGCCAGCAGGGAGCCGGAAAAAATCCTCACCGAAGCCACGCGTTTGCAGGATGCCGAATGGTTCACAGGGGCCCGGCTCAATTTTGCCGAGAACCTGCTGTGGCAGAACGCCTCCCGAATAGCGCTCATCTACAGGGACGAATCCGGCAACCGTTGGGAAACGAGCTACGGGGAGTTGCGCGGCGAAGTGGCTCAGGTTGCCGCGGGCCTGTCGAGCCTTGGAGTGCGGAAGGGGGATTGCGTGGCGGCATGGATGCCGAATCGTCCGGAAACCGTGGTGCTGATGCTGGCCGCCGCAAGCATGGGCGCGGTATTCAGTTCCTGCTCGCAGGATTTCGGAGTGCGAGCGGTCCTGGAACGATTCGGACCGCTGAAACCGAAGGTCCTGCTCGCCGCTGATGGCTATTACTGGCGCGGACGCGCCCGGGACCGTAGCCGCGAACTGCAGGAAATCCGCAAAGGTTTGCCGGATTTGCTCACTACCCTGCTGGTTCCGAATCTCGACAGCGGACAACGGTGTCCCCGCAGCGCAGGGATTGCGCTTTCCCATGAGTTCGGAACGGCCGCGCCGCTGACTTTCGAGCCGCTTGGCTTTGACCATCCCCTCTATGTGGTGTTCTCCTCCGGCACCACGGGCGCGCCCAAGTGCATCGTTCATCGCTCCGGCGGCACGCTGCTGCAGCATGCCAAGGAGCACCGGCTGCATATCGGGCTCACTGCCGCCGACACGATGTTCTACCTGACGACCTGCGGCTGGATGATGTGGAACTGGCTGGTGAGCGGATTGGCGGCGGGGGCCACCCTGGTCCTCTACGAAGGTTCCCCTCTGCATCCGTCCCCGGCTACCTTGTGGAGCATGGCCGCCGAGGAAGGCGCAAACATTTTCGGCGCCAGCGCCGCGTATCTCAAGGCCATGGAGAACGCCGGAGAACGCCCGGGGTTGCGATTCGATCTGTCCGCCTTACGTACGCTCTTGTCAACGGGCGCACCCCTGGCGCCGCAGAGTTATGACTACGTGTATCGCGAAATCGCCGAAGACATCATGCTGGCCTCGATCGCGGGAGGCACGGATCTGCTGGGCTGTTTCGCTACCGGCAATCCGATGCTGGGCGTGTACCGGGGCGAGATGCAATGCCGGGCGCTGGGCATGGCCGTGGAGGTGTTCGATGCCGACGGGCGCCCGGTGCGGGGACGCCCGGGCGAGTTGGTATGCACGCGACCCTTCCCGTCAACGCCGCTGGGTTTCCTCAACGATCCCGACGGCGAGAACTATCACCGCGCCTACTTCGACCGATTCCCGGGCGTGTGGACGCATGGCGATTTCGCCGAAATTACCCACCGGGGCGGCATGATCATTTACGGACGGTCCGACGCCTTGCTGAACCCCCGCGGCGTTCGCATCGGCACCGCGGAAATCTACCGGGTGGTCGAAGCCTTCGAGGAAGTGGAGGAGGCGCTGGCCGTGGCGCAGCAACATGAGGGCGACAGCCGAATCATCTTGTTCCTGCGCCTGGCGGAGGACGTGGAATTCTCTGAACCATTGAGCGAGCAACTGCGGGATGCGCTGCGCCGTCACGCCAGTCCGCGGCACGTTCCGGCCAAAATCATCGTGGCTCCGGACCTGCCTCGGACGGTCAATGGCAAGATCAGCGAGTTGGCGGTGCGCGAACTGATCCACGGCCGCAACATAGGCAACCGCGAGGCCCTCGCAAACCCCAAGAGCCTCGATTTCTTTACCGGACTGGAGAGGCAACTGACGTGAATACAGCACGAATCGAAGTGGACGGCGAGCCGCATGTGGTTCATGTGGACGCGGAAGGCAATTTCCACGATTCCTCGGGCGGGCTGATGACGCCCCCCGAGTGGAACTGGCTGCCGCCGCCCCATACCGTGATCTATGGGCTGGCGCTGAACTTCGCCGACCATGCGCGCGAATTGAACTTTGCGGAATTGCCCGAGGAACCCATCCTCTTTATCAAGAACCCGTCTTCGGTGGTGGGTCACCTGGCGCCGGTAGTGCGCCCGGCGGGCGTTCGCTACATGCATTACGAGGGCGAGCTGGGCGTGGTGATCGGGAAGGCGGCGCGCAACCTAAGGCGGGACCAGGCGATGGAGCATGTGCGCGGCTACACGATTTGCAACGACTTTACGGTGCGGGATTTCGTGGGGAACTTCTACCGGCCGCCCATCAAGGCCAAGGGTTTCGACACCTTCGGCCCGGTCGGTCCCTGGATCGTGGATGCCGCCAAGGCTCCCAATCCCCATTGACTTTCCATACAGACGCGCGTGAACGGCGAACTGCGCCAGGACGGCAACACCCGGGACCTGATCTTCGACATTCCGGCTTTGATTGAATGGTTCTCGAAATTCATGACCCTGGCGCCCGGCGCCATCATTTCCACGGGCACGCCGCAGGGACTGTCCGACATTCAGCCGGGCGACACGGTGGAAGTGCGCATTGACGGGATAGGCCGCCTGATCAATCCGATCGTGGCAGCGTAGCAGCCCCGGCGGAACGGGGCTTGAAATAAATCGTTGCGACGCCCAGCGCAGCGAGCATTGCGCAGGCGGAGATCAGCGAGGTCATGGCCACGGGCGAGCCGCCGGGCAGCCATCCGATGATCTGGAATCCCACCCCGCCGGCCATGATCTGGGAAAAGCCCACCACGCTGGAGGCCGCGCCCCTCCGCTGCGGGACGGCGGAAATCGCCGCGGCCATGCATTGCGGCTGGGAAATCCCGTTGGCGAAAGTTAGCAATATGGCGGGAACCACGATCGAGTAGAGGTTGAATACGCCGCCGAGAGCCAGACCGAGCATCAAGCCCCCGCCCACGCCGTAACAGCAAACGGCCAGGGTCAGGAGCGCCGTGCCCTTCAGGCGCTCCCAGCCTGAAAAGGCGTTGCCCAGGAGGTAACCGCAGGTCAGATAGATGAACACGTAGCCGAACTGAAAGGGCTCATGGCCCAACACATCGATCACCAGGTACGGCGAGGCGGAAAGAAACCCGTACACGCCCATCTGGATGGCCACCAGCACCGTCAGATGACCGGCAAACCAGGCGCTCAGAAACGGAGAGCGCCCTCGTTCCATGCCAGACGCGCCAGACGTGCCACCAGCTGCGGACCTTGCGCGTTGCGCCGGATTGTGGGTCTCCGGCATCCACTTGATCGCCAGCAGCAGGAGCAGCGCGGCGCAGATCCCCAGAAGCAGGGGAATTTCCCGCCAACTCGCCACGGATACCAGGTACCCGGCGAGCACGGGCGCCAGCATAGGCCCCAGGACCAGCGCCATGGTCATGAAGCTGACTGCCCGGGCAAGCTTCTCCGGCGGAACCACATCCGCCGCCACAGCGCGGCCCATGGTGGAGCCCGCCGCCACGCCCACGGCCTGCACCACCCGGCCGAATATCAGCATCGCCATCGAATCGGCCCAGTAACAAATGGCCGAGCCCAGGCAGAAAAGCGTAAGACCCAGGAGGACCACGCGGCGGCGGCCAAAGCGGTCGGAAACCGGCCCGTAGGCCAGCATCGATACGGCCAGCGCCGCGGAAAATCCGGAAATGATCCACTGCGTGTCCGCGACCTCGGCCGAAAAGCTCGCTCGAATGGACGGCAGCGCCGGGACGAAAATCTGCATCGCCAGCGGGCTCAGGGCATGAATGGCCGTCACCATGGCGATAATGGCGCCCGTTCGTGTGGCGCCTGTTCTGGTGGTGTTAGTTCCCTTATCTAGCATGCGTTCCCTTATCTAATATAAATTTTATATTATTGTTATAAGAATTTGAATAATAATTAATATTAATCCAGTAATGGTGCCCGCAACCAGATCGTCAAGCAGAATTCCCGGCCCCCCGGAGAACCGCGTTTCCATCACATTGACCGGCCAGGGCTTGGTGATGTCCAGAAAGCGGAACAGCGCGAAGGCCGCTGCCGCCCACAGCCACGAGGGCTGGAGAAACAGCAAGGCCAGGTACATGCCCAGCACTTCGTCAAGGACAACGAAAGAAGGGTCGCTGTCTCCCGCTCCCCGAGCGCAAGCGCCGCAAATCAGCGCGGCAGGAACGGCGGCGAGAATCAGCAGCAGGGTCTGAACGCCAAGGCCCAGAGGAAGCGTCAGCCACCACAGCGTCAAGCCCCCCAGGCTTCCCCAGGTGCCCGGCGCCACGGGCAGGAAGCCGAGACCCAGGCCGGCCCCCGCCCAGCGAACAAGCCGAGTCGTCATGCAGGAAGAATGCGGTCCGTCATGAAGGAAAAGTCCGGTCCATCACGAAAAGTGCGAAAAGGACTTTCGGGCCGGCCGCCAGGGACTTCCCCCGCAGGTGATCCGCAAACCCTCTCCTTCATGCATTTCACCGATCCGGGTCAATGGATGCTCAGCGGATATTGGCGCCAGCCGCCGTTCATCGGATGAGGCAACCGTAAAGCAGAGCTGGTAGTCGTCGCCGCCACAAACCGCAATCTCCCTGGCTTCGGCGGCATCCGCGAACGTCATCAACGGTTTGGACAGCGGCAATTGCTCGAGTCGCACCGTGGCAGCCAGGCCATTGGCGCGCAGCAGCCGGGGCAGGTCTACGGCAAGGCCATCGGAAAGGTCCATGCAGGCGCTGGCAATCCCGGAAAGCCGGGACCCCAACTCCACTTGCGGGCGCGGGTAGCAGAATCGCCGAATCAGGGTTTCCTCCCAAGAATTGGCATTCCCTGCTTGGACATTCACGGTTGGGATGTTCCCGGTTGGGGTGTTCACCGTTGGGACGTTCCCCGCCGAGGCCTTGGGCGCCGGAGGCACTGCGATCTGCTTGAGGCGGTGGGCGCTTGCGCCAACAGAGAAATCCGCCTGCTCGATGGAGGTCCCGCTTGCGCCAGCAGAAAAATCAGCCTGCTCCGGAGACGTACCGCTTGCGCCGGCGGAGAAACCCACTTGCTTCAAACGGGCCTGCAGCAGCGTCAGGCCGGCAGCCGCATCGCCCAGGAAACCCGAAACCCAGATCCCGTCTCCCGCGCGCGCTCCGCCACGGTAGAGAATATTGCCGCGGGCTGCGGACCCATGCGCCGCCACCGTAACGTTCAGCGGACCGCGGGCAAAATCGCCTCCCACCACGCGAACGCCGAAGCGGTCCGCCAGCGAAAAGAGGCCATCAGCGAAGCCCTCGAGCCAGACTTCCTCCGCACACGGCGCCGACAGAGTGACCACCGCCCAGAGCGGGCGGGCGCCCATGGACGCCAGGTCGCTAAGGCTCACCGCCAGCGCCCGATACCCCACGGAATGGGCCGGAGTTCCCGCCGGAAAGTGGACGCCCTCATTGAGGGTGTCGGTGGTAATGACCAGATCCTCGCCGGGCGGACCGCGCACCACGGCCGCGTCGTCGCCGGGTCCGGTCAGCACGCTGTCGCCATCGGCGCCGTGGCGTGCGAACAATGCCGCGATCAGCCGGTCCTCCGCAGGAAGCTCATTCTCCATTGCCGGAGTCCGGCGGCGAAGAGGAAGCCGTCCGGGCCCTCGCCCAGCGATCCAGGACCGCGTTCACGAATCGATAACTGTGCTCCGCTCCGAACTCGCGAGCCAGCTCGATCGCTTCGTTGATCGGTATCGCGGGCCTGACCTCGCTGGTTTGCAGCTCTGCCAGCGCGCTCCAGAGGATCGCCCGCTCCACCGGGTCGATTCGCTCCGGCGGAGTGTCGCTGGCCAGGGCGATTTCCCCGTCCAGCTCTTCCGTGCGGCCGCAAACATCGCGCAACAGGCGGCTGAAAAACTTGACATCCGCCCGGGCGTATTCCCGGCGGCGGGAAAACTGCGCTTCGATATCATCCGCCGTGTGGCCAGCCAGTTGTTGCTGGTACAGGGCCTGCACCAGAAGCCGGCGGGCCCGTCGGCGGCTTTCCCAGCGCACGGCTCAGTAGTCGAGCGAGAGCATGCGCAAGACGGCCTGCGCCGCCTCTCTGCCCTTGTTATTGTCTCCGGGAGAGACGCTGCAGCGCGCTTCGGCCTGTTCAAAATGATCGCAGGTCAAGACTCCCAGGCCCACGGCGACGCCTTCCTCAAGACCCACCTGCATCAAGCCCGAACAAGCCTCGCGGGCGATATGCTCGTAATGGTCCGTTTCTCCGCGGATCACCACGCCCAAGGCCACGGCGGCGTCCGGAGAATGACGCCGGATCAATCCCCGCGTGGCCAGCGGCAGTTCCCAGCATCCGGGCACGCGCCGCATCAGGATGCGCTCCTCGGACATGCCGGCTGACAGAAAAACTTCGCGGGCGCCTTGCTCCAGCCTCGTGGCAAGGTCCTCGTAGTAATCCGCCGCAACCAGCAGGACCTTGAGGTTCTCTACGGCCAAAACCATGGGTGCTTACGTTAGCAGGCCCTGGAGCCGGTGCTAGTCGCCCGGGCCCACGAACTCCACGACTTCCAGGCCGAAGCCCGACAGCGCATGGATGTTGCGGGGGGCGCCGAGAACCCGCATCCGGCTAACGCCCAGGTCGCGCAGAATCTGCGCCCCCACCCCGATGGTCCGCAAATCCGTAACGCCCTCGTCGATGCCTCTGTTCATTCCGTTGAGCGAATCGATCGAAGCCATCATGTCGCGCGGCGACTCGCCATAGCACAGCAGCACCGCCACGCCCGCCTGCGCGGCGAACACCTCGCCCAATGCGGCGCCGAAGGGCCAGCCCAGGTCCGCTTCTACACCCGCGGAATCTCTCAGCGTATTCTGCACATGCACCCGAACCAGCGGCGCATCCGTCTTTTCGAGGTCGCCGTGCACGAAGGCCAGGTGAACAGTGCGGGCCACCTGGTCCTCGTACGCGATCAGCCGGCAGGAACCGAAGCGGGTGCGCGCCTGCCGCTCCTGAAGCCGCTCCATGAACTGGTCCTTGGCGAGCCGGTAGCGGATCAGGTCGGCAATGCTGCCGATCTTCAGCCCCCGCGCGGCGGCGAACTTCTCCAGTTGCGGCCGCCTCGCCATGCTGCCATCCTCGTTGAGGATCTCCACAATCGCTGCCGATGGCGGCAATCCGGCCAGCCGGGCGAGATCGCAACCCGCCTCGGTGTGGCCCGCCCGGTTGAGGACGCCGCCGGGCTGCGCCATCACCGGAAACACGTGGCCGGGCTGACGCAGATCCTCCGGCCGGGCGTCGGGCGCGGCAGCCACCCGTATGGTGTGGGCGCGGTCGTGGGCGGAAATTCCCGTAGTCACGCCTTCCGCCGCTTCAATGGAAAGCGTGAAGTTGGTGCTGCGCTGCACGTTGGTATCGGCCACCATCAAGGGAAGGCGAAGCTGGCGGCAGTGCTCGGTGGTCAGGGTGAGGCAGATGAGGCCGCGGCCGTGCAGCGTCATGTAGTTGATGTCTTCCGCAGTAACCTGCGACGCCGCCATCACCAAGTCGCCCTCGTTCTCGCGGTGCTCGTCATCAACGATGATCACCATGCGGCCGGCGGCGATTTCCTTGATGATTTCTTCGGTGCTGGAGAACATACGGTAACTACCCCGTGAGCAATTTCGCCGCGTAGCGGGCAATGATATCGATTTCGAGGTTCAGTCGGCTTCCCGCGCGGCATTCGGAAAGCGTGGTTTCTTCCAGCGTATGCGGAATCAGGTTGACCGTAAACCCGCTTGCGCCGGCATCGTTGACCGTCAGACTGACCCCATCAAGGGCCACCGATCCCTTTGCCGCAATGAACCGCATCAAATCGTGCGGGGCGGTCAGTTCCAGGATTACCGAGCGACCCTGTTCGCGCCGTTGCGCAACCTCGGCGACACCATCGACGTGGCCCATCACGAAATGACCGCCCAGCGCATCGCCTGCGGCAAGAGACGGCTCCAGGTTCACCGCGCGGCCGGCGGACCACTCCTTCACAGCCGTATCCGCCAGGGTGCGCGCCGACACATCCACGGCCACGCTGCCGCTGTCATGGGAGAGGATCGTCAGACACACTCCGCTAACGCACAGGCTTGCGCCCGTTTCGAGTTGGGACGGGGCGATCCGCGGCGTGCGGATATGCAGGCGCTGGTCGCCGCCGTCGAATTCGATTACCCGGCTTACCGTGCCGATGCTGCGGATAATGCCTGTAAACATGTCAGCGGGCGCCTCAGCGAGGGACCTCAGCGGGCGTCGGGAATCAGGACCAGGCGCAGGTCCGGTCCCACTCTGGCCACTTCACGCACCCGGAACGACGGGCGTTCGGCCATGCGCTTGATGGGCGCCAACTGAAATAGACCGGCCGCGCCCTCCCCCAGAAGCACCGGCGCCGTGTAGAGGATGACCTCGTCCACCAGGCCCGCGCCCAGCAGCGCTCCGCACAGCACTGCGCCCGCCTCCACCTGCACCTCGTTGAATTCCAGTTCCGCCAACAGGCCCATGGCGGCGGGCAGAGCAATCCGTCTGTTGGCGTCGGCTGGAAGCTCAAGAACCTCGGCGCCGGCCGCGCGAAGGGCCTCGACTCGCCCGCGGCTGCTTTCTCCGTCCCTGGCGCAGTGCAGCAGGTATACGGCGCCCGGCCGCGAGAACAGGCGCGCCTGGGCGGGTGTCCGCAGGCCGGAGTCCAGCACCACGCGGGCAGGCGCTTCGACATCTCCCAGGTCCTCGCGGCGCACGTCCAGGCGCGGGTCGTCCGCCAGCACAGTGCCGGTTCCCGTGAGGACCGCGGAGCTGCGAGCCCTCCAGCCATGTCCGTCCTGCCGCGCCTGGGGAGACGTGATCCACTGGCTTTCGCGATTCGCCAGCGCAGTGCGCCCGTCCAGGCTGGCCGCCAGCTTTACCCGCAGCCAAGGCCGGCCTCGCTCCCAGCGCGAAAAATATCCTCGATTCAGTTCCCGGGCCTGGGCCTCAAGCAGGCCGTATTCCACCGCCACGCCGGCTCCCTTCAGCCGCCGCGCGCCGGCGCCGCTCACCTGCGAGTTGGGGTCCTTGCCCGCGTACACCACCCGGCTCACGCCCGCCTCCAGCAGGGCCTCGGCGCAGGGGCCCGTACGCCCGGTGTGCGAGCAAGGCTCCAGGTTCACGTAGCAGGTTGCACCGCGCGCCCGCGACCCTGCTTCCCGCAATGCCGCGATCTCGGCGTGCGGGCCGCCCGCGCGGCGATGCCAGCCGCTGCCGACGCGCTCGCCGTCATTTACCAGCACGCATCCGACCCGGGGATTGGGGTCGGTCGTATACAGTCCGCGGCGCGCCAGTTCCAGCGCCTTCTCCATCCAGCGCCGATCGGCGCGGCCGCTATCGTCAGGAGCTGCCACCGCTCAAGCCCGCGCCGGGCGCGTGTTTCAGGCGTACACCGGAAAGCGGCGGCAGGTCTCCAGCACCCGTTCCCGGGTCCGGGAAATGAGCGCCGAATCGCCGGGATGGGCCACCACGTCGGCGATCGCATCCACCAGCATGGCCATTTCTTCCTCCCCGAAGCCGCGCGTGGTGCAGGCGGGGGTTCCCAGCCGCAGGCCGCTGGTCACCATGGGAGGCCGCGGATCGTTCGGCACCGCGTTCTTGTTCACGGTGATGTTGGCCTGGTCCAGCGCCGTTTCCGCCTCCGCGCCGGTGGGTCCCGATTGCCCCAGATCCACCAGAAACAGGTGGTTCTCAGTTTTGCCGGACACAATCCTCAAACCCCTTTGCCGCAAGCCTTCGGCCAGCGCCGCGGCGTTGCGCTTCACCTGCCGCTGGTAATCGCGAAAATCCGGTTGCAGCGCTTCCTCCAGGGCCACTGCCTTGGCCGCGATGACGTGCATCAACGGCCCGCCCTGTGTTCCCGGAAAAACCAGCGAACGCAGGCGCCTGGTGATTTCCGGGTTGTCGCGCGCCAGAATCATGCCGCCGCGCGGCCCTCGCAAGGTCTTGTGCGTGGTGGTGGTCACCACGTCCGCCAGCGGGGTGGGATTGGGATATTCATCGGCCGCCACCAACCCGGCGAGATGCGCCATATCCACCATGAGCCAAGCGTCCACCTCGTCGGCAACCTCGCGGAAAACGCCCCAGTCGGCCACCCTCGAATAAGCGGAGAAGCCGCCCACGATCATCCTGGGGCGATGCTTCAGCGCTTGCTCGCGTAACTGGTTGTAGTCGATCAGTTCGGTGCTCGGATCCAGGCCGTAACTGGACACCTTGAACAGTTTTCCGGAAATATTGACCGGCGAGCCATGCGTGAGATGGCCGCCGTGGCTGAGGTCCATGCCGAGGATGGGGTCGCCCGGTTTCAGCAGCGCCAAGTAGGCGGCGGTGTTGGCCTGGGTGCCGGAGTGCGGCTGCACGTTTACATAGTCCGCTCCGAACAGGCGCGAAGCCCGCTCGATGGCCAGCGATTCCGCCACGTCCACGTGCTCGCAGCCGCCGTAATATCGGCGACCCGGATAGCCCTCGGCGTACTTGTTGGTGAGAACCGAACCCTGGGCCTCCATGACCCGGCGGCTGGCATAGTTTTCGGAAGCGATGAGTTCGACGAAATCCTCTTGCCGGCGCACCTCGGCGTTCAAGGCTTCGGCCAGCTCAGGATCGAATTCGGCGATTGCAGGGTAGTTGGTAGCCATGGCTGCTAGTGTACCGGCAACGGCGCACGGAACAGCCCTCCCTGACCCGCATATTTCACTCTATCCAGCTTGACCGTTCCGGCCCGGTCAGTTGTCGCTGGCCCGTCTCCTGTCTGAGGGCCTGTTAGCACCATGCGATGCCGCTCTGCCGGTCCCCTTTTGCCGGCCGCGGAAAGTTCAGCCGCGGCCGACAACGAGGCTTCGGACCACTTCGGTCCAGGCGGCGGCGATATTGGGCCGGGAATACCCGCCTCCGCCCATGGCCAGAATGCGGCCTTCGCACAGGGTGGATGCAAGCGCGCAAAGGCGCTTCGCTGCGTGCGCGTGCGTCCTCGCGCTGTAGCGCAAGTGTCCCAGGGGGTCGCCCTCGAGGCCGTCGGCGCCGCATTGCAGCAGGATGAATTCCGGCCCGGCCCGCTCCACATGCTCCTCCACCCGCTCGAAAGCGGCGAGAAACTCGGCGTCGCCGTCGCCGGGCTGAAGGCAGATGTTGACCTTGCTGCCCGCCGCCGCGCCGCGGCCGGTCTCGTGCTCCGCGCCCGTGCCGGGATACTGCCAGCGGCCATCCTCGTGGATGTCGGCAAAGCAGAGTTGGGGGTCATCCTCGTAAGCATAGAACACGCCATCGCCGTGATGCACGTCGATATCGACGTAGGCGATGCGCCGAATGCCGTACGAGCGCCGGAGCGTCTCGATGACCACGCCGATGTCGCTGAACACGCAGAATCCCGCCGCGTGATCGCGGCCGGCATGATGCAGCCCCCCGATTGGCAGGAAGGCATTGGCCACCCTGCCCTCCATGATTGCCTCCAGCGCATGCAAGGCAGCGCCAACCACATAGGCTGCGGCATCAAACAGGCCACTGCGCGCCGGCGTATCGCCGCCGTCGAGATAGCCCCTGTCCTCGCCACAGCGTCGACGCACGAAGCGCAGGTATTCGGGGCCGTGAAAGCGCTCCAGTTCCTCCGGCGTGGCTGGCTCCGCGGATTCCAGCAGCAGCTCGCCGTTCAGGTTCAGGTCCTTGAGCGCGGCCTGAAATACCCCATGCCGGTCCAGGCCGAACGGGTGACTGCCCGGCCAGCCGTAGTCCGACAAGGCTTCGCCGGCCATTACGAGCGTGGGGAGCATGGTTTGCCGTTTCGGACCTGTTAACACCAAAGGCCTATCGAAAGAGCCATTGTCAACAGACCGCTAGTCAAGAATCGAACGGGCATTGTCGAACATCCGCATCCAGGGGCCGTGTTCGCCCCATTCGGGCGGGTGCCAGGAGTGCTGCACGGTGCGGAACAGCCGCTCCGGATGCGGCATCAGCGCCGTAGCGCGTCCGTCGCGCGAAGTCAGGCCGGCGAGCCCGCCGGGGGACCCGTTCGGATTGTGCGGATAGGCCTCGGTGGGACGGCCGGCGCCATCCACGAAGCGGCAGGCCGCCATCCGCGCCTCCTCGCACTGTGCGCGCTGGTCGGCGGAGCGGAACTCGGCGCGCCCTTCGCCATGCGAGGTGGCGATAAGCAGGCGCGAGTTCTCCATGCCGTCCAACAGCAGCGAGGGACTGGATTCGATACGGACCACGCTCAGGCGCGCCTCGAACTGCTCCGAACGGTTGCGGGTAAATCGCGGCCAGTGCTCGCAGCCCGGAATCAGGCTGGAGATCAGGCTCAGCATCTGGCAGCCGTTGCACACGCCCAGCGTGAAGCTGTCCGGCTTCTCGAAGTACCTGGCAAACACGTCGCGGGCGCGTTCGTTCATGAGAATGGAGCGCGCCCATCCGCCCCCGGCGCCGAGCACGTCGCCGTACGAAAATCCGCCGCAGGCCGCCAGTCCCCGAAACCCGCTCAGGTCCTCGCTGCCGCCCAGGATGTCCGACATGTGAACATCGACGGCCGTGAAGCCCGCCTGCGTAAAGGCCGCGGCCATTTCCGCCTGGCCGTTCACCCCCTGCTCGCGCAGGATCGCCACCCGCGGGCGGGCGCCGCCGGCCGGCGCCTTGCGCGCTTGACCGGCCGGCTGCGCGGAGACGGCGGACAGACCCCGGTCCTCCTCGTCCAGCAGGCTGCGGTACTGCTCTTCGGCGGTGTCGGGATTGTCGCGCAGCGCCTGCATGCGGTAACTGAGTTCCGACCAGCGGCGATGCAGTTCCACACGGTCGAAAGCCAAATGGCCGCTCCCGCAGCGCAGCAGGATTTGTCGCGGCCGCGCCGCTCCCGGCGAGGAAGCCGCAACTTCTCCCAGGTCGGTCAGGCAGCCGGCCAGGCCCCTCTCGCGGCACAGCGCCCGAACGCGCTCCACCTGATCCGCAGCCACCTGCATGACTCCGCCGGGCTCCTCGGCAAACAGCCGGGCCAGCAGAGCTTCGCCATCAAGGCCCGGCAGGTCCGCGCGCAGGCCAAGCCGGCTTGCGAACGCCATTTCACACAAGGTCACGAACAGGCCGCCGTCGGAACGGTCGTGCCAGGCCAGGGCAACTCCCTCGCGGGCCAGCCGCCTCAGCGTCTCGACCAGCGCGCCAAGCAGCGGCGCGCTGTCGAGGTCGGCAGCCTCTCCCCCGGCGCGCGCGAACGCCTGCACCAGGCAACTGCCGCCCAGCCGGTCCTGGCCCCGCGAAAGATCGAAGAGCAAAAGGCGCGTGCCGGGCCGGTCCACGAGCTGCGGGGTGAGCGTGCGGCGGATGTCCCTGACCGGAGCAAAGGCGGTCACGACCAGCGAAACCGGGGCCGTGACCGTGCATTCCCGCCCTTGTTCGTTTTGCCAGGAAGTCCGCATGGACAGGGAATCCTTGCCGACGGGCGCAGCCACGCCCAACTCCCGGCAGCATGCGGACAAGGCCTCAACGGCGCGGCGCAGTCCCGCGGCCTGGCTGGGGTCGGCGGGCGCGGCCATCCAGTTGGCGGAGATCCGCACATCGCCGGGGCGTTCGATGTCCGCTGCGGCCATGTTGCCAAGGGCTTCGGCCAGCGCAAGGCGGCTGGCCACGGCGGGGTCCAGGACCGCGACCGGCGTGCGTTCTCCCACCGCCATGGCTTCTCCCGCATGGCCGAAAAAGTCTCGCGCCGTTACCGCCACGTCGCTGACTGGAACCTGCCAGGGACCCACAAGTTGATCGCGCGCCACCAGGCCGCCCACGGTGCGGTCGCCGATATGGATCAGGAAGGACTTGTCGGCCACTGCCGGCATGGCCAGCACGCGGCTGACCGCCTCATGCAGTTCGATGCCGCTGAGGTCCAGCGGATCGTGGCGGGTTTTCCCGGCGCTGAATTGCATCGACACGCCCGACGCGCCGTCGAACAGGAATTCCAGCGGCATGTCCACGGGCAGCGGCCCGGCATCGGGCAACAGCCGGATGCCGCCGCCGACGTCCATTCTTCCCAGCACCGCCCAAGGGCAGCGCTCGCGAACGCACAACGCCTCGAATTCGTCCAGACGGGCACCGTCCACGGCCAGCATGTAGCGTTCCTGTGCCTCGTTGCACCAGGTTTCGAGCGGCGACATGCCGGGATCGGCGGACGGAATCGCGGCGTAGGACAGATCGGCGCCGCGCCCGCTGTCATGCAGCAGCTCCGGGACCGCATTCGCCAGCCCGCCGGCGCCGACGTCGTGGATGCCGAACAGCGGGTTGCCGCCTTCTGCGGTCAGGCCTAATTCGCAGCAGCGGTCGATGACCTCCTGGGCGCGCCGCTGCATTTCGGCGTTGCCGCGCTGCACCGAGGCATAGTCCAGTTCTTCATGATCGGCACCGCTGCCGCGCGAGGATGCGGAACCGCCGCCAACGCCGATCCGCATGGCGGGGCCGCCCAGCACCACGACGAGCGTTCCCTCGGGCGCTTTCAGCTTGCGCACGTCGGGTTCCCGAACCGCGCTGACTCCGCCGGCAATCATGATCGGCTTGTGATAGCCCCAGTGGTTTTCTCCCGCCTGCTCGAAACTGCGGAAATAGCCCAGCACCGCCGGGCGCCCGAACTCGTTGTTGAAGGAGGCCGCGCCGATGGGCGCCTCGACCATGATCTGCAGCGCCGAGGCCAGCCGCTGCGGCCGCGCCAGCCCGTTCTCCCACGGCTGGGCGAGGCCGGGCACTCTGAGGTCGGATACCGTAAACCCGGTCATGCCTGCCTTGGGCCTGGCGCCCCGGCCCGTGGCGGCGCCGTCGCGGATTTCTCCGCCGGCGCCGGTAGCGGCCCCGGGGAACGGCGATATGGCCGTGGGATGATTGTGCGTTTCCACCTTGATGCAGGTGTGGGCCGACTCGTCCACGCAGGCGTATTCGCGCGCCGGGCCGCGAACGAAAAGCCGCCGCGCCGGTCCGCCCTCGATTACCGCCGCGTTATCGGAGTAGGCCGAGAGCAGCCCGTGAGGACTGTGTGCAGACGTCAGCCGAATCAGGCCGAAAAGCGAATCTTCAAGCTTGCGTTCGCCGTCGAACCAGTCGGCATTGAATATCTTGTGGCGGCAATGCTCGGAATTGACCTGCGCGAACATCATCAGTTCGGCGTCGGTCGGGTCGCGGCCCAGTCTCCTGAAACCGTCTTCCAGGTAGCCGATTTCCTCCGGCGACAAAGCCAGGGCCATGTTGCCGTTGGCCTCCTCCAGCGCGGCCCGGCCTCGCGCCAGCAGTGGAATTCCCCGCAATGGCTGCGCCGGTGCGCTGGCCAGCACCGCGGCGGACAGTTCGCCTTCCCGCAGCAACTCCTGTGTCATACGGTCAAACAGTTCCGCAGCGGCCGCCTGCCGCAGCGGTTCGGGCGAGCGGATCCGGTAGCGGACGGCGCGTTCGATGCGCTGCACCTGCCCCAAGCCGCACAAGCGGGCGATTTCGGTGGCCTTGCTGGACCACGGAGAAATACTGCCGCGCCGGGGCAGCGCCAGGAGCACCTGCTCCGGTCCGTCTTGCGCTGGCTGCGGCTGCGGCCAGTCCGGTCCGTAGTCCAGAAGCTCGGTCAGCCGCCGCAACTCCGGCTCGTCGAGCTCGGAATCAAGGCGGACAAGATGCAGGTAGCTTGCACCCACCTCCCGCACATTCGGATCCCTCGTCCGCAATCGGCTCAGGAGCTGTTTGCGTCGAAACGGGGAGAGAGCGCCTGAACCGGAAAGCGCCAGCATTCCCTAGCAGTCCGTGGCAAAAGTCCCCCGTCGCACCGAGACCGGCGTGTCGCCCGGCAGACAAGGCACGAGGAGGGAGAATATCGGGAATATTTGACCGACGAGCAACGCCGGATGCCGGGATGACACGTCGGTCGAATGCAGGGGGACCCTTGCCACGGGCTGCTAGCAGTCCGAGTTGCGGAAACAGGCCTTACGCCGCATATTTCACCCAGCCCGCCGGGGCGAAATCCTGCGCGATCATCACGGCCCTGCGGGAAATATGCGGGCTAATCGGAGCCGGCGCCTCCAGGCGCGTACACCGGCGCCGGAAACTGTGTCACGTTGCCTTCTTCAAGCGAGGATACCTTGCTTACGCCGCGCTTTTCGACTTCATCGATCCGCAACACGCAGTGCATGGGAATGTAGGTTCGCCGAACCCCGGAGAACTCGCTCTTGATGCGCTCCTCGCCCGGGTCCACAACCAGCGAAGTGCGCGTGCCGAACTCCAGGCCCTCCACTTCTACGAAACCGAACATGCCGCCCTGGGAGACGCCGCGGGCATACATTTCATACACCTTTCCGTGGTTGAGAAAGCTCACGCGATAGAGCGGCTTGGCGGCCATGATGGCATCAAATTATACCGAATCGCTCGCGGCAGCGGCCGAGATGTATCCCTCGATCTTCCCGTTCAGCATCGGCAAGGTGATACTGCCCGGCATCCGAAATGATAATGATTTGCATTCATGTTAGACTCGCAGGCGCGTTTGCTTCTTGGTAAGAATCCTTGAAACGAGACATCGGTCTGGATGAGCTGCCTACCGGCAGCGATGGCAGGATCCGCTCCATTGTTGGGAACGGGCGTCAGGCACGCGAGCTTTTGACGCTTGGGCTGGTTCCAGGCGTTGCCGTTCGGGTGCTGCGCAGGGCGTTTGGCGGCGACCCGCTTGAAGTCTCGGCTGGCGGCCACCCGGTTTGCCTGCGCCGGGAAGAATCCAGCCGAGTGCGCGTAGCTTTTCTTTCCGAACCGTCCTGAGCGCCGAATCTTCCTGAGCGCCGAGTCTTGCTGAGCGTCCGAACCCTCCCGAGCGTCCGAACCTTCCTGAACGCCAAAATGCCCAAACGCCCCATGGTTGCCGTATTGGGCTGCCCCAATACCGGAAAATCCACGGTCTTCAACCGTCTCACAGGATTGCGCCAGAAAACCGGCAACTATCCCGGAGTAACGGTGGAACGAATTACCGGACTGGCCCGCTTGGGAACGGTTGAAGCGGAATTGGTGGACTTGCCCGGCGCCTATTCCCTGGCCGCCGACGGTCCGGAAACCAGCATCACGCTGGACGCCATTCTCGGCACGACCCAGGGCCTGCCGCAGCCGGACGCAATCCTGCTGGTGGCGGACGCCTCCAATCTGCGCCGCAGCCTCCATTTGTTTTCCCAGGCTCGCGAACTCGGGCTACCCGTACTCCTGGCATTGAACATGCAGGACATGGCGGACCGAGCCGGAGTGCTGATCGACGCGAAACGACTCGCCCGGGATCTGGGAGCGCCGGTTTCAGCGATAACCGCACACCGCGGCGAGGGGCTGGATCAACTACGCTCCGACCTGGAACGTGTGCTGTCCGAACCCACCCGGCAAGCGGAACGGATCATGCCCGAGGTGCGCGAGGCCGCCTTGAACCTGCAAAAGCAAATGGATTGCGCGGAAATGACCTTGCCGGCGATAGAGCGGGCGATTATTGACGAGGGTGGGGAATTTGAACGCCGGTTCCTTGACCAGGACGGCGGGGCGGCGCGCGATGCGCTGAAGAATGCGCGCCGCCAAGCTCTCGGCGGCAGCGGCGAGTCCAGCCTTCAGGCCGGGGAAGCGAAGCGCAGGTACCGGCAGGTTGACCAATGGCTGCATGGCGCCGTCGTAGCGCGCTCCCCGGAAGGCCGTCCGCGTGAAGGCTGGCTGGAGCGCGCGGTCAGTCATCCGTTTTTGGGGGTGCTGGCGTTTATCGGGGTGATGAGCGCCGTCTTTCAGGCTGTTTTCGCCTGGGCAACGCCCATGATGGACGCAATCAGCGGGTTCTTCGAAACCACCGGCGCCTATGCTCACAGCGTATTGCCGCCGGGAGCGCTGAGCAGCCTGCTGGTGGACGGCCTCTGGTCCGGGGTGGGCGCCGTGGTCATATTCCTTCCGCAAATCGTGTTCCTGTTCGCCCTGGTTCTGTTCCTGGAAGACTGCGGCTACATGGCGCGCGCTTCGTTCCTGATGGACCGTCTGCTGCGCCTGTGCGGCCTATCCGGACAATCTTTCATTCCCTTGCTTTCAGGCTTCGCCTGTGCGATACCCGCCATCATGTCGACAAGGGTGATCGGTGATCGTCGGTCACGGCTCGCCACCATCGTGGCGATACCCCTGATGACCTGTTCCGCCCGACTTCCCGTATATGCGCTCCTGATTTCCGGCTTCGTGCCTCCTGCCTACTATCTCGATGGCTGGATCAATCTGCACGGTTTGCTGCTGCTGGGTCTGTATCTTCTGGGTATCGGCAGCGGAGCGCTCAGCGCAGTGCTTACCCGCAAGACCGTGCTGCGCGGCGGCCGCGGCTGCTTTCTGATGGAAATGCCGCCGTTTCGTTGGCCCAATCCCCGTGTTTTGGGGTTGAAGCTGCTCGGGCGGGCCAAGGTATTCCTGGTGCGGGCGGGCACGGTCATCGCCGCAGCCTGTCTGGTGATCTGGGCGCTCGGCTATTTCCCCCGCTCCGAAGGCATCCAGCAGCAATTCGCCGAGCAGCGCGGCGCGCTGATTGCGCAAGTCCAAGCGGCGGAGGCGGGTGCAGAGGCAGAGGTGGGTGCGAAGGCGGAGGCAGAGGTGGGCGCGGATGCAGAGGCCGACGCGGGTGCGGAGGCAGAAGCCGAAGACGTGCAAAGCGTGTTGGCGCAAATCAACGCCGAAGAGCGGGCGGCGCAACTCGAATACAGCTTTCTCGGACGAATCGGAAAGTTCATCGAACCGGCTTTCCGACCGCTGGGCTGGGACTGGCGGGTATCGGCATCGGTGGTAGCCGGGTTCCCGGCGCGTGAAGTGGTCATCGGTGTTATGGGAACCGTTTATGCGCTGGGTTCCGATGTGGAGGAAGGAACGGGTTTACGTGATCGTCTGAGGGAATCCCGATGGTCGGACGGGCGACCCGTATTTACTCTTGCGATGGCCCTGGGGCTGCTCGTCTTCTATGCCTTCGCCTTGCAATGCGTCTCTACCGTTGCGGTAATCGGCCGCGAGACCAATAGCTGGCGCTGGGCCGCGGGGACCTGGGTCTATATGAGCGGCTTCGCCTGGTTGGCCGGCATGCTCACCTATCAATTGGCACGCTGATGCCCGGACTGCAAGAAGCCCTGGCGCTGCTGATCGTCGCGATGGTAGTGGGCGCGGTGCTGTTTCGGCGGCTGCGCGCGCGCCGCGCCAGGAAGAAGGCCCGGGAAGCCAGCGTTTCCGCAAACGACATCCCGCGCAGGGAGCGCTGAGCCCGACAGGCGCAAGCCGGACGGGTCCGACATCAACGCTGCGCTGGCGCGCCCAACCGCTGGCCAGAAATGACCTGCGGCCTTTTGGGGCTTCGCCCTGTTCTCAGCCCGGCGGCGCGGACTCCCGACCGGAAGTCTGCGCCGCAAACCGCACAAGCAGGACCGCGATAACTTCGCGATTCAGAAGGTGGCGGAAAAGCTATGGCCGCCGGAGATGGTTTCCAGTTGTTCCTCGTTGAGTTCGGGAATCGGCGGAAGGGCGATGTGGGCGTTCTGCATTTCGCCCTCATGCACATGAACCTGCACGCTGTCGGGCACGTTAACGCCGAACTCGCGACTGATGACGGCCTTGGGGTCGGCCACGATTTCCGCACGGAAATCAATGTCCTCACTCGCCCTCTTGACGATCTTGCTGTGGATTTCCTCCGCTGTAGCCATCATGCTGTCAAAACTCATTATCTTTCTGCTTTTGTTTAGCGTGTAATCGAAATAGAAGATTGGGTAATCAAGAAAAACACTCTCATCTAACCTTTCGGTGTGATGATACTACACCTTTCTTCCAAAATATCTTTCGTTTTGACAGCGGACACATGGCGGCGGCCACGTTTTGACAGCGGACGGTGGAATGTCCAATATCCGTCAACTTTGAATTCAGTCCAACGATGTTGCACGAGTATGTATTGACCGACCAGCCGGCCACGGCACTGGTTTGGTGGCGGCCGCTGGTGTCGGTGGGTGGCATCGACGTGGTTCATGTGGACCTCTCTGTTGGCGCCGAATTCGATCAGGCTGCGTTCGCCTGGCTCGATGCCGCTGAGCGGGCTCGCTGGAATCGTTTTCGCGCCGAGCACGCACGGCGGCATTATGCGCGTTGCCGCGCGGCCTTGCGCGCCATGCTCTGCGAACGGCTCGATTGCAGCAACGAAGCGCTTGCCTTCGGCGCCGGCGGCCACGGCAAACCATTCGCGACCGTGGCGGGCAAGGCGCTGCCCGCTTCGTTCAACGTAAGCCACTGCCCGGACCATGGACTGATCGCCTTCGGCCCCGACGGCACGCCGCTCGGAGTGGATGTCGAATCCCGCGACCACCGCGGCAATTTGCGCTTGGTCGCCGAAGGGGTGTTCGGCAGCGATGAACTGGCCGTGCTCGCCAGGCATTCCGACGCGGAATGGCGCAGGTTATTTTTCCGGCTGTGGACTCTCAAGGAGGCGGTCATCAAGGCGCTGGGAACCGGCTTCGCCTTGTCGCCAAAAAACTTCGAAATGCCGTCGGCGCTGCTGCACGGCGCGAAATCCGCCCCATTTCACTTCTTGCACGCGCCGGAAGAACCCTGGTTCGTCCACGGTCTGGGCGAAGAGCGTTTCGCGGCGGCGCTGGCGGCAGGCGGAGAACACGCGAAAGCGATGATCCGCCTTTGAACGATGATCCACCTTGAAACATGGCCCTTCCGGCTGCAACGACTCATCACGCCATGCCTGTTCAGGGCGGTTGAGGCGCTAGACGCTGCTGTATCAATTGCGCCAGACTCGCCAGCCCGATTGCCTCGATATTCGCGGCCATCGGATAGGTTTCATCGCCGGAGTAGACAACAAAGGCGCGGGACGGCCGCAAGTCTTCCATTGAACTCTTCATTCCCCGGCTAACCCTGGGGGCGAGGCCGCGCTTTACCTCAATCATCCAACGCCCTCCCCTGCCCTCCAGGTCCAGGATCAGGTCCGCCTCGGCGCCGCCTCCGGTTCGATAGAAACTCGCGCTTACGCCTTCACTGGCCGTTGCCAGCGTTTCAATGACGAAGCCTTCCCAGCTTGCGCCAAGGACGGGATGTCCCCATAAATCATCAAGCGTTTCCAGACCGAGCAAGGAATGCAACAAACCGGAATCACGTATGTACAGTTTCGGGGACTTGACGAGACGCTTTCCCGTATTGACGTGCAGTGGCTCCAGCCGCCGCACCAGAAAAAGATCAACCAGCAGGTCGATATAGCGCACGACAGTCGGAGAGGATACGGCCAGACTTGCCGCCAACCGGGAGGCATTCAGCATTTGCCCCTGATTGTGGGCAAGCATGGTCCATAGCCGCCTCAGCGTTTCAGCCGACACGCGCGGGCCGAATTGCGGAATATCCCGCTCAAGATAGGTGCGGATAAAGTCCTGCCTTGTCGTCAGGCTTGCGCCATCCGACGGGGCCAGAAAACTGTCGGGGAAACCGCCGCGCAGCCAGAGTTGATCCTGAGCCGCTCTTCCCGATTCGATCTCGGTAGCCGTAACCGGAGTCATGTCGATATAGGCAATGCGCCCTGCCAGGGATTCGCCTGACTGGCGCAGCATGTCCACGGAAGCGGAGCCCAGGATCAGATACAGGCCGGTGCGCCGTCCGGCGCGGCGCGAACGATCAATGACCCCGCGCAATACCTGAAACAACTCGGGAGCTCGATGGATCTCATCCAGAATGACCAGCTTGTCCATGTGCCGCTCAAGGAACAGTTCCGGTTCGGAAAGCTGTGCCAGGTCCCGAGGCGATTCCAGGTCCAGATATACAGAGTGCAGGGCTGCTCCGAGCTTCAGGGCAAGCGTGGTCTTGCCCACCTGCCGGGGTCCGATAAGGGCGACAGCAGCCTGTCGCTGCAAGGCGGCGCGGACTTGTTTTTCGACCTTTCGTTCAATCATCCTTGCAAATCTAATATGAAATATCGAATTTGCAAGGTTTACTTGCCGTCGAGGCGCTTGATACGGGATGTTTCAGGGCCATACTGCATTCAGATACCCGCTGGCAGCGTGCTGTCGGCTCAAGGGCTGTTCTTCGGAGCGGCCCTTGCTTTTTTCAGGGTCGGCCGCGAGAACGCGAGTCCATGCTGGCGGAGCCGACGCCGACGCCGACGCCTACGCGATAATCCGCACACGCAGGCCCAACGACCGGGCTGTCCGCATCACCGTGGCGAAACCGGGTGACGAAGTAGAAAAGCGGGTAGAGTAACGTAATGGTCAGGAAAATTGATCGAGAGGTAATTCGATGTCCCCTTTCTTGATGTGCCGGGAACGGCAATACAGCGCAGCGCTCGTTGCTTTGGCGCTGTTGCTTGCGGGGCCGGTCGCGCAGGCCCAGGCGCCGTGCGAGCAGTGGGCTACGCGAGGCTTCTTTGCTGCGGCGAGCGTGGAGGATGTGGACAACTGCCTTGAGGCGGGAGCGGATCCCAACGCCGTCGGCGGCGGCGGATATCGTCCCTTGCATCTGGCCGCCTTGACCAATCAGGACCCGGCGATCATTGATGCGCTGGTAGCTGGCGGGGCGGACCCGGATGCCACCACCGGCTTCGGCGGCACCGCCTTGAACGTGGCGGCAGGCTTCAACAGCAATGCTGCGATCACGGCCGCGCTGTTAAAGGCGGGAGCGGATCCGATGGCGCGCAACGGCGCCGACAACACGCCGCTGGACGCGGCCGCGGCCTTCAACAGAAGCCCGGAAGTGCTGAGCACGTTGATCGCGGGCGGCGCCGACCCGAATTCGCGCACCAAAGACGGCGTGACGCCCATGCACTGGGCCGCCCTCATGAATACCGAGCCCGCCGCAATCAACGCGCTCATTGCCGCAGGCGCAGACCCGGGAGCGGTCAACAACGATGGCCGCACGCCCTTGCACGAAGCGGGCCGCAGCAACAACACGCCCGCGGTAATGAGGACGCTGACCGACGCCGGCAGCGATCCCGACGCGCGCGACGAGGACGGCGAAACGCCCTTGCACTGGGCCGCCAGAAAGAGCAGCGATCCTGCCCTGATCGAAATTCTCCTGGAGGCGGGCGCAGAACTGGAGGCGCGCGATCAGGACGGCCGCACGCCCCTGCACGTGGCCGCTGCCAGCAACAACGTCCCGGCGGTCATTTCGGCCCTGGTGAAGGCGGGAGCGAACCCGAGAGCGCACGACGAGGACGGCAAGACGCCGCTGGATTTCGCCGCGCAGGAAGGCAACCGCGGCGCAGTCCGCTCACTGATGCCAACAGGCGCCAACTGATCCTGCCGCCCGCCGTCCACCCCACTTGCGCATGTCGGCAGGCGGCAACGCGCACCAGCGCGAGGTATCGGAAAGGAAGGATCAGAAGCTGAAATTCCACCGCAAGCCGAACTCGCTGGCATCGTTGCTGAGAATCCGCAGAACGTAATCACCCGTGTTCAGCGTGGCGTGCGCATAACGCTCGTCCAGCGCATTGCGGCCGTACAACGCCAACTCCCACGCGCCGCCATCCGGCCGGTAACTGAAATCGAAATTCACCAGCGTCCGCGCAGGTAATTCTGACAACGGCCTGCGGTTGGCGGCAGGCTCTCCGTACATCAAGGCGCGCCAGGAATAATCCACTCGCAGAACCAGCAAACCCTGGCCAACGGACAGATTCCATTCCGGGCTCAACGTGGCCGTCCAACGCGGGCTGAGCAGCGGAACCACCCCGTCGGCACGCGGGTCGGCATGCAGATAACCGATCCGGGTTTCCACGCTGAAATGCGGGGTCAACAGGAACAGGCCTTCCCATTCCACGCCCACGCTGCGCTGACTCACGATCACGTTGCGCGTGTCGAACCCCGCTCCGGTGGTGTCGCTGGCGGACAGCGGAAGATTCCTGTAGTCGGTCAGAAACGCCGCCGCATTCAGCAGCAAGCGCTGGCCTGCGGCGCCCTTGAAGCCGACCTCGTAATTGACTGCCGTGATGTGGTCTCCGGCGGAAAAGCAATTGGGTCTGGCGAGGTTGCCCGCTTGCGACACGTCGATGAAACCGAACAGGCAGTACGGGCGAGGCGGAAACTGGCCCGCCTGATACCCGCTGGCAATGCTGGCATACCAGTTGGCCTGCTCGCGCCACTGCCAGGAAGCGGAAAGGTCCCAGTTCCACTCCCCCCAACTGCGCGATTCGGGGGCGTCGACGAAATCGTTGAGTATGGCGCGGGCGTCCTTGCGGTCGCGGGTGTAGCGCAGTCCGCCCGCAATGCGCAAGTTCGGCGCCAGCCGATAGCCAACGCTGGCGTAAGCTGCCTCGCTGCGGGTGTCCTGCGACACATCAAAGGTGGTGGGGCCACCCGCAAACACCGCATTCGGCTGCCGATTGAAACCCTCTTCCCGGAATGACCACAAGCCCGCCACATAATCCAGCGCTTCCCTTTCGCCGGAGAATTGCAACTCCAGCGAGATCTGATCCGCCTCGCCGAATTCCGGGAACGACATGAAATCCACCACAGTGCTGTCGTCGTCCAGCCCGCCGAATGACGCTGGCTGGCGATCCATTTCACTTCCAGGTCCGCCCGCGCCTGCCACTCGGCAGTAAGCGACCAGCCACACGCGTCATTCGACTTGTTCACCAGATCCGCCTGGCCGGTGAGATTGTCGTAGGGGTCTTCCGACACGTCCGCATTGCTCAGACCCGCCTGCCGCAGCGAACCGCCGGACAGCTCGTCAATCAATGTGGTGTAGGGATTCATGGCGTTGCGGCCCGCTGTGGCGTCGGCCGACAAGACCACGGAGAGCGAACCGGAAGGCTCCCAGAGCAGCGTCAAACGCCCGGAACGGTCACGCAACTCGCCCACCCCCTTGCCGGCGTCGGGCAGATTGATGAAATCGCCAATGCCGCCGCGCCGCTTGAACGACGCGCTGAACGAAGCCGCGGCATTTCGGCCCAGAGGCGCATTCCCGTAAGCATCCAGGTTGACGCGCTGGCGGCTCCCGGCCTCCATGGCCAACCCGCCCGTGGTTTCGCGTTGCGGCCTGCGGGTAATCAGATTGATCGCCCCGCCGATGGAGTTGCGCCCCAGCAAGGTTCCCTGGGGGCCGCGCAGCACTTCGACCCGCTCGATATTCGCCAGACTCCAGTTCTGCCCGATCTGCCGCCCCAGATACACTCCGTCCACATACACGCCCACGCCCGGATCAGCTAAGGATCAGGTGATCCTGAATACTGATTCCACGCAACACCGGATTTGCGCCCGCCGGATTGCCCGCCGAGAACCGTGGATACATGCAGATTGGGCACGAACTTGCCCAGATCAACCAGATTCCCAATGCCGCGCCGATCGATCTCCTGCGGAGAAAAAACGCTCAGAGAGGCAGGGACCTCGGAGAGGTTCTGTTCGCGCCGGCGCGCCGTAACCACAATCTCTTCCAGCACTTTCTCCGCATCCGCCAATGTGCTGTCCGAATACTGGGCGCCCGCATTGCCCGCCCAGCCTGTTGCCAGCGCAGCCACGGCGCACAGACCGCAAGCCGCTTATCTCCCAATGCACAGCACGCCGATAAATAGCGCGAAGGCGAAGGGAAGTCAGAGAGCGTTAAAGAGCCGCGGCGGCGGATCAGGCGGTCCAGCGGACCCAGCCGGTTCCCTGGTGGCCGAAATCGAACGCTTCCGGGTGCGCCAACTCGGCCAGGATTTCCGCCGACTCCACCAGACGGGGGCCGGGGCGGTTGAAGTACTGGTTGCCATCGGTTACGAATACACGGTCGTTGCGCACGGCGGACAAGGCGCCCCACTCGGGCCTGGAGGTGAGTGCCGGCATCTCCTTTTGCGACTGCGCGATGTCGAATCCGCAGGGCATGATCGCGATAATCTCGGGATCCTGCGCCACCAGTTCGGCAATATCGAAATAACCGGAATGTCGGCCCGCCTCGCCCATCAGGATGCCGGCGCCGCCGATGTCCGCCAGCGCCGGCAGCCAGTTGCCCGCATACATCAGCGGCTCGATCCATTCAATGCAGGCGATCGAGGGCCGCCGACCAAGGCGCCGCGACGCGGTCCGCAGCTTCTCCAGCCTTTCTTTCAAATCCCCGGTCAGCCGCTCTCCCCGCTCCGGCGCGTCGAGCGCCTTCGCCACATGGGCGATGTCCGTCCACACGTCGTCCAGATCCATCGGCGCCAGCGACACGATGTCCGGTGTGGAAGACACCAACTCGCAAACCGCCTGCTCCACGTCCTTGAGGCTCACGGCGCACACTTCGCACTGCGTCTGGGTAACGATTACGCTGGGCTCCAGACGATCCAGGAGCTCGGCGTCCACCCGATATACGGACAGCGCCTGGTCCACCAGCGCGCGTACCTGGTTGTCGATCTCCAGGCTGGAGGCCTGGGCATTGATCTTGGCCGAAGAACAGGCCGGGAGGCGTTCTACGGACTGAGGAAAATCGCACTCGTGCGAGCGCCCGATCAGTTGTTCCTCGAATCCCAGCGCCGCGACGATCTCGGTACCGCTGGCGATCAGCGAAACGATCCGATGATCGCTCATCGGTCGGCTTCCAGGGCTACGCGGTCAGACCACAGGGCTACGCGGGCACCGGGGCCGTTCTGCGCAAGGCGAGCGGGCTGAACAACAGCGGCAGGAATATCCCCATGCTGATCAGGGTATTGCGGAAGAACGGGATACCCATGACGTAGCACTCCATCAGGCCCGCCCAGGTCAGGGGATAACGCGCGCCCCCGCCGAAGGCCCAGGTGCCGAAGTTCGACACCACAAAAAACAGAACCGCCGAGCCCAGTCCTGCCGCGGCAATCCGTTGCCAAGATTTCTGCGAGCGGGCAATGAACCCGCAGGTAACCACCAGCGCCACGGACAAATACGTGACCGGCTGGCCAGCATAAAGGGCCCAGTCGGCGTGCCCGGAAATCAGCCCGATGCCGAGATCGCCGGCGAAGTAAATCGCCATCGGCGCCAAGTAGACTACCCCGCGGTTTGCGAAACAGGCCGCTCCGAAAACGCACAGCGGCAGGATCGGCGAGAAATTCCATGGATAGACCGTATTGGCCGGATCAATGGAAACGCCAAGCGAATGCAGCGCGTAGGGAATAAGCCGAAAGCACACGGCAACGACTACCAGCATTGCCATGGCGGTGGGACGAGGTTGCAGCATCGAATCTCTCCTGTAAAGGCGCTCGCTGGAGCCCGCTTCTTCCTGCTCCGCCAAGATTACCGGAAAATCATGGCGGAGGGTATGCCGGCGGCGTGCCGTTGCGATTTTAGCCCGTGCTGAACGCGCATCACCGCTGCCGGACCGAACACTGGCCGAACTCGCGCACCGCTGCTACATGCGCGCGATGTTACACGCGCGCATGGCTACACGCGCACCACGTTGGTTCCGATGGTATTGATGGGTTCGGCGCCGTCTTCGGTGATCAGCATGAGGTCTTCGAGGTGCGAGGAGCCGCCCATGCCGGTGGCGCCCATGGGGCAGTCCACGCTCAGCACCATGCGCGGTTCGAGCGCGATGTCCTCGCGCGGCGGCGAGCCCATGGTGCCCACGTGGTCGGTGTGGTAGAGGCCCACGGAGTGCGGGCTGAAGGAAATGGAGAAGTCCGCGCCCATCTTGCGCAGCGCTTCCTGGCCCATGCGCCGAACTTCCGAGAACCGGACTCCGGGCTTGAGGTTCTCGCGCACATGGTCCCACGCTCTGGCCGTGAGCTCGGAAACCTTCCGCATGGGCTTTACGGGCTCGCCGATGTGTATGGCGCGGGCAAAGTCGCCGTGATAGCCCATGTATTCGCTTACGCAGTCGATAGAGAGGCACTGGCCATCGCGCAGCGTGGCCGAGTAGGTGGGCGAACTAACGCGGTCGATGACCATGAACACGCCGCGCATGCCGCGCGCGGCGGCCGCAGCAAAGAAGGCAGCGCGCAGCTCGCGCACATCAGCGCCGGCGCGCACGGTGGAGGCCGCTTGCAGCGCTGCTTCCGCGTTGGCCTGGGCAGCGTAGCGCATCAACTTGATTTCCACGTCGGACTTGACCGGCCGGATGCGCCGCAGCGCATCGTCGGCGCTTACCACGGTGGCCTTTTCGGCAGCCTCGACGACGCTGCGCTTGACCGGCTGAAGGTCGGCGGCGATGCGCCCGCCGGCCGCGCCGGTGTCCTTCAGCGCCTTGGCGAGCGCATGCTTGAGTTGAGGCCGGGCCGCTTGGGCGCGCACGGCGCGCTCGATGGTGCTCAGGCGCGTGGACTCGATGAAATCCAGCGGCTCGCGCTCAAGGTCGGGATAAAGCGGCAAGTCGCCGATACCCAGTTCGGCGTCCTCCAGCGCTTCGCCAAGCGCGGGCGCCGCATACAGATAGGCCGGGAACTCCGAGTGCCGATGATCCATGGCGATGGTGTAGTAGTAAAGGAAAGTGGGCGCGATCAGCGAAAGGCGCTGGCCCGGCTTGCGCGTGATGAGCGCGTAAACCCCGGGGGTGTGACCCATCCGGGTGGCGGTCAGATCCAGCCCGCTAGCGTGATAGACGTTCTTGCCCGCCCCGACAACAATGGCGTCCAGCCCGAGTTCGGCCATCACCTTGCCGGCCTGCTCGAAATTCATGCGCGGTCCCAGGATGGGCGGCGGCAGGGACACGCTCATGCGCAGGCGCGCCGACTCGGCAGCGCGGCCTTCGGAAACCAGGCCGGCGGCGCCCGTGGCGGCCAAGCCTCCCAAAACATGACGGCGATTCATCTCAACCATGCCGCGTCCTCCCGATCTGATGGTCCGCTCCATCGTAGCAAATGCGTTCGCCGGTGCGCCATTGCGTTGCTTGCTGCGCTCCTCGCCCCCCGCCTTTCGGGAGTGTTGGAGGCAGGATGCCGGAACCAAGCTCCATGGACGGATTCATGCGTCTCCCGAAGGGCGGGGGGCGAGGAGCGCAGCAAGCAACGCAATGGCGCACGAACCAGGGCGACGGCATAGCGCGCGCACGCGCCAACTCGCCTCAGGCAATAGCCAGGCCAGGGCTGGCGCGCATCTGGGGAACAGGCGCGCTAGAATCGGGAGGGGTGGCAAATGGCATGAAAGTGAAGGGCGTTCAGTGGGGATTGGCAGCCGCGGCGCTGCTGCTGGTTTCGTTTTCGGCGCCGGAATTGGACGCGGGCGTGCTGCGGCGGGGCACCAACGACGAACTGCCCACGTTCGACCCGCAGTATCTCGTAGGCAACTCCGCGGGCGCCATCATGTACGACCTGTTCGAGGGCCTGGTCTCCCGCGCCCCCGACGGAAGCACCGTGCCGGCCATCGCCGAAAGCTGGGACATCTCCGAGGATGGAACGGTATACAGGTTCCGGCTGAAGGAGAGCGCGAAATGGTCGGACGGAAAGGCCATTGCCGCCGGCGACTTCGTTTATTCCTTCAAGCGGATGCTCGATCCCCGCTCCGGCACCCGCGGCGCCAGCGCGCTGTTCCCCGTGCTGAACGCCACCGCAATCTCGCGGGGCGAAAAGCCGGTCGATTCCCTGGGCGTGAGGGCGTTGGACCCGCGCACGCTGGAAATCACGCTGGAAGGCCTGGCCCCCTATTTCATCGGCCTGCTGGCCTCCTACAGCAACGCCCCCGTGCCGGCGCACGTCATCGAAGAGCACGGCAGGAGGTGGACGCAGCCCGGCGTCATGGTCAGCAATGGCGCCTACATGCTGAACAAGGTGGTCACCAACACCTATTACCAGTTGGTGAAAAACCCGCATTACCACTCGGCGCAAACGGTTTCCATCGACGAGGTGTTCTACTACCCGGTTCCTTCGCCCACCACGTCGCTGAAGAGGTATCTGGCGGGCGAACTGGACGTGATTCTCAATATTCCCTTCAACCAGTACGAGAATCTCCGCAAGACTCGGCCAGAAGAATTCCAGATTGCGCGCGGAATCGGCCTGGGCTACCTGTCGATCAACAACACCGTGGAGCCCTTCGACGACCTGCGGGTGCGCAAGGCGCTGTCCCTGTCGATCGACCGCGACGTGATCGTCGAGAAACTGCTAAGGACCGGCGAGGAACCAGCCTATTCCGTGGTCCCCACGACGGTGTGGGAAAGTCCGGCGGAACTTCCCGCGTTCAGCAGCATGACCCAGGACCAGCGGCTGGCCGAAGCCCGGCGGCTACTCGAGGAGGCGGGCTTCACCAGGAGCAAGCCACTTCGATTCACTTTCCTGTTCCCGCCCGTGGAAAGAGACCGACGGCTGGCTGTGGCCTATCGCTCCATGTGGAAGCAGGCGGGAGTGGAGGCTGAACTGGAAGGCGTGGGCATGCGGGCCTTGATGCAGAAGGCGGCGGACCGCGAATACCAGGTGATGCGGCTGACCTACTACGCGATCTTCTACGATCCGGTGTCGTTCTTCGCGCTCATCCAGGGCGACAGCTTCAGAAACTACTCCGGCTACTCCAATGCGGCAATCGACCGGCGCCTGACCATCGCCGACACCATCCGCTCGCCAGAGCGGCGGACTGCGTATCTGCGGGAGATCGAACAGCGGGTGATGGCAGATTTTCCCGTTATCCCCTCGCACTACCAGTCCCGCGCTTTTCTGGTGAACAAGCGCATCAAGGGCTGGACCAATTCGACCGCGCCGAAAATGGCCAAGGACCTGGATCTCGTCGGAGTGCCGTAGCATACCTACCCGCAGCATACTGACCCCCAGTTCATCGGGTCGCCGTAGCATACTGACCCGTAGGGAACCGACCCGCAGCAAACCGACCCGCAGCAAACTGAACGATTACGCAACAAGTCGCCGCAACACCGCCAGGTTGGACGATCCGCAACCCGGCGATCTCTTTGTGGTCCTCAACGAGATCGACCAGAGCCATATCGACTACCGGAAAGGCATTTCGGGAGCGTGCCGGATCGTCCACTACGACTGCCACTTCAACCGCAAGGGCGAGCTGTGGACCGGCGAGTCGGGGATGCTCGTGGGCCTGCTCTACAACCCCAACGACCGGCGCCTGTACGCCACCAACCCGCAACGCAACAGCGTCCTGGCCTACGATTCGCTCGGCCGGGGGCGCCGCCTGGACGGCTACCTGCCGCAGCGCCGCTACGGGAACATGGCACTGGCGCGCAACGGCGACATCCTCATCGGGGTTCACTCGCGCTACGGGCCGCCAGTGCCTATCGAGGACGCGCACGGCGACGGAAAGCTGATCCGGTTCAACCCGCAAACCGAGTCGGTCCGCTTCCACGAGGTCGAAATCGACGGCGGGAGGGGCGGACGGCACTGCGTCAGCAACCTGGCCGTGGGAACGGACGACAACATCGTCTACTACGCCTCGGAGGCCGGCCGGCGATTGTGCCGCTACAACACCGAGTCCCGGCGGCAGCTTCGCGATTTCATCGCCTTCGGGGACGACGACGCCATGCGGACCTACGGGATGGGCGTGCTTCCCGGCGGCGAAGTGCTGATGGCCTGCGGCTCGGGGGCCATCCTGTTCAGTCCCCGAGGAAAAATACTGCGCGCCTACGATGTGCCCCTGGAGAACGGCTGGACCCGCGCCAAGCCGGCCCTGGACGGCAAGCACTTTTACCTGAGCAACTTCCTGCACGGGCTGCTGCAGCGCCGCGACATCGCCACCGGCGAAGTGGTCGGCGAACTGAACACCGGGCTGAAGTGCTCGCTACTGAGCCTCTCCGAGTATCCGCCGGTTTAGCCCGTCTCTTGCCTGAGGGCGGGCCAGCTTTTCCTGCAGCTTGCGGTAGTTCTCTTCCCGCTGCTGAAGGGAGTCTTCCTGAATGTCTTCCTGAAGGATCCGCAGCATGCGATCCAGAAACGCCTCCCTCCAGGCTTCACGCTGCCGCTCGACCTCGTCGTCCGGCTCGTAATTCTCCAGATCTTCCTGCCGGAGCATGCCCTTTTCAGCGAGTATTCGAGCGAGCGTGTCGTAGCGGTCATGGATCACGGAGACCTCCGCCGCCACCGACACCACCATGCTCAGAACCCGCTCCAGGTGCCGGTCGCCCAGCGCGAACGGCCTGGCGCCCTTCGGCGCCCGGGGGCGGGGCTTGAACTGGTCCTTTGTTGCCATTTGAGGTTTGCAGTGGGGTTTGCAACCGACCGGCGATTCGCTTGTTGAGGCGCGCGTGTTATGTGCGGCGCTTTTCAGGAAGTGTGGCGGCGGGCGCCGAAGCCCCACCAGGCATCGCCAGGCATGGTGTCGCCATCCGGCCAGTGCGAACTGACCGGCCGATCAAAGACCTGCTCCGGATCGAATCCGGCCTGCGCCGCCAGGGCCTTGAGATCTGTTCGGGCCAGGATGCCCCAGAACGGTTCGTTGTTGTTCCAGCCGTCCCAATCGGCAATAAACTGCTCGAAAGGCGTATCGCGCCGCAGCGGCACCTCCAGGTGCAGGAACAGACCCCCCGGAGTCAGAACGCGCCGGATTTCCCGCAGGATGTTGAGGATCGCCTGACGAGAAGTTTCGTGAAACAGGATGTGCGACACCACCAGGCCGAAGCTGCCGTCTTCGAACTTCATGCGCTCCGCGTTCTGTTGCGAGAAATGCACCCGCTTGCCCATTGATTCCGCCCGGGCGTGCGCGTAGCGCAATTGCGGAGCGCCCAGGTCGATGGCATGGACCACGGCATTGGGAAACGCATCCACGTAGGGAAGCGTGTTGTTGCCCGCCATGCAGCCAATATCGAGTATTGCCTGCGGATCCAGGTCCGGGAAAGCTTCCTTCAAAAAGGCGGCGCCGCTTACGCCCTTGTCCTCGTTGTAGAGACCGCGCAACCCCCGGTTGTAGGCGTAGTAACCGATGTCGGAGCGGGCGCCCGAGTAGACGTCATCCTCCCCAAGCTCATCGTAGTAGGACAGCGGCACGCAGTGCTGGTGGAACTCCTTCTGGTAGTAGGGAATCTCAAGCTCCGGATCCAGTTCGAGACTGCCCAGGCTCGCGCCGGCGGCGATCTTGCGAAACTCCCGCACCAGCTTCGGCAACTGGCGCTCGACGATGCTGCCGGTGCAGTCCACGTACTGCTCCTGCTGGACGCGGCGAAGCGCGGTCCACATCTGGTAGTACTCCTGCTCCTCCATCACCTCCCGCACCTCGTCGGCCGTCGCCGGCTCGCGTCCATGCTCGGCAATGAATGACGGTCTGGCGTCGCGTTCGTAAACCGTGCGGTTACCTGGCGCCAGTCCGCCGCGGGTTGCGCCACTCAATGACACCAGGAAACTCAGCCGCGACTGCTCTTCCTGGGACATCTGCGGCAACATGCCGTGGGGTCCCGGTTTTTTCATGATTTCCCCTGCGAGTTGCGCCCGTGCGCCCCGCTGTCAAACGCCTGCCCGCGATTATAGGTCCGGGCGCGCCGCCGGGTTCGCCGTCCCTGTAGACAGTTGCCACGGTTGGACAGTTGCCAGTGGACACTTCCCTCGCCTCGCTGATTGCACTGGACTTTGCGGGGAGTGCTATACTGCGCGGCACATGGCAGTAGCAATCCTGCGGCTGCCGAACTACAGGTGACAACACAAGGAGGTTGCCATGGAACTGGATCAAGACACCTTGCAGATGGCGCACGACATCGAATCTGCCGGTCTGGAGCGCAAGCCCGCGGAAGCCATATCCCGCGCCATTCATCAACACGGCAGACAACTCGCCACCAAGGCGGATGTCGATCGGCTCGGGGAGTCGACCGGCAAGCGCTTCGATCAACTTGAGAAAGCCACCAAGGCGGATGTCGAACAACTTCGCCGGGAGACCGGGGAGCGCTTCGACCGGCTTGAGAAGTCGACCGGGGAGCGCTTCGGTCAGATTGAGATGCGGCTTAACCAGATGAACGTGACCATCATCGGATTCGGGAGCGCGCTGATCCTTACGCTGATCGGCGGGTTTGTTACCCTGGCGTTCGCGATGTTAACGAACGCAGGTCTTCCCTGACCCGCCTGATTTCCCCAAGAGCTTGCATAACCGGGAACAGGGCGCATTCCGGCCCGGCCAGGGGTGGGTAAGGACATGCTGAGCTATGTGCTGAAAAGGCTTCTGATCGCGGTGCCCACGCTGCTGGTCATCATTACGCTTTCCTTTTTCCTGATTCGGGTCGCACCCGGCGGACCGTTCGACCTGATACCCAACATAGACCCGGTTGTCGCGGAAAACCTGCGCAAGGCTTACGATCTCGACCAGCCGCTGCTGGAGCAGTACGGCAACTATATCCTGCGGCTGGCGAGCGGCGACCTCGGCCCGTCGCTGGCCTACCGGGACCGGACCGTCGCCGAACTGATTGCGGAAGGGCTGCCGGTGAGCGCGCAACTGGGGCTCACGGCCATATGCGTGGGCCTGTTCGCGGGAATGCTTTGCGGCATTGTGGCCGCCTTGCGCAAGAACTCCGCGGTCGATTTCACCGTCATGGCGATCGCCATGACCGGCGTGGCGATCCCTACCTTCGTGACCGCGCCGTTGCTCACCTTGTTCTTCGGGCTGTACTTGGGCTGGCTGCCGATTTCCGGCTGGAACAACGGCCAGTTCGCGCACATCGTCCTGCCCGTAACCGCGCTGGCGCTGCCCACCATTGCAGGCATCGCGCGGATCACGCGCGGCTCGATGCTGGAATCGCTCAACGCCGACTACGTTCGCACGGCTCGCGCCAAGGGGCTGCCGGAATGGAAAGTGATCGCCCGGCACGTGTTGCGGCCCGCCTGCATGCCGGTGGTGAGCTACCTGGGACCGGCAATCGCCGGGGCCATGACCGGCTCGGTGGTGATTGAAACGATCTTCGGTCTGCCCGGAATTGGACGCGCTTTCGTGGAGGGCGCTCTGAATCGCGACTATTCGCTGATCCTCGGAATCGTGATCGTCTATGCCACGCTGATCCTGTTGCTCAACCTGCTGGCGGACATCGCCTACGGCTACCTGGACCCCAGGGTGCGTCCGAAATGAGCGGTCCCGCCACGCTGAGCGACGAGCGCCTGGGCGGAGGTCCGGAGGCAGGCGGAGGGCCGCATGCGGGCGGCAGGCCAACCGCGGGCGGAGGGCCGGATGCAGGCGGCAGGCCAACCGCGGGCGGAGGGCCGGATGCAGGCGGCAGGCCAACCGCGGGCGGAGGGCCGGATGCAGGCGGGCGGGCGGATGCCGTGCGCGGCCGGTCGCTGTGGCAGGACGCCGCGACCCGCTTCCGCCGCCACCGGGCGGCGATGGCCAGCCTGTGGATACTGGGCACCATCACGCTCCTGGCCATTGCCGTTCCCGAGTTCTGGCCGAACAGTCTGGACGATGTGAACTGGGACTACCTGGAATCCCCGCCCACCATCGACAACTACCTGTGGTTCGGCACCGACGCGAACGGGCGGGACATGTTCTCGCGAACCTTCTACGGCGCCAGGATTTCCCTGACCATCGGCGTGATGACGACGCTGGTGGCGCTGTTGATCGGCGTGGCCTACGGCGCCATTGCGGGCTACCGGGGCGGGCGCCTGGGCGACCTCATGATGCGGGTCGTCGATGTGCTCTATTCCCTGCCCGCGCTGTTTTTCGTGATCATCCTGGTGACCATCTTCGGCAACAGCTTCCTTTTGATCTTCCTGTGCATAGGGGCCGTGGAATGGCTCACGCTGGCGCGCATCGTGCGCGGGCAGACGCTTTCCATCAAGCAGAAGGAGTACGTGGAATCGGCGTTGGCGACTGGCCTTTCAACCCCCACGATACTGCTTAAGTACATCATTCCCAACGTGATCGGACCGGTGGTCGTGTATGTAAGCCTGCTGGTCCCCATCAACATCATCGTGGAGAGCTACCTGAGTTTTCTGGGGCTGGGCGTTCAGGAGCCCTACACCAGTTGGGGACGATTGATCTCGCAAGGCGCCAACGAAATCGGCACGGCGCCCTGGCTGCTGGTGATTCCCGCATTGTTTCTGGTCATCACCCTGCTCTGCTTCAATTTCATCGGCGACGGCTTGCGCGACGCACTCGACCCGAAGGACGGCACGCGGTGAGCGCGAAGCTGCTGACCTGCCGGGACCTGCACGTGCGATTCCGCACGCAAGCCGGAGAATTGACGGCCGTCAACGGCGTGGATTTCGAGATCCAGCGGGGAGAGTGCGTGGGCATCGTGGGCGAGTCCGGCTCCGGGAAAACCCAAACCGCCATGGCCCTGATGGGCCTGCTGGCCGATAACGCCACCGCAAGCGGCAGCGTCCGGTTGGGCGAGGAGGAAATCCTCAACGCGCCCTCCAACAGTCTCAACCGGATACGAGGCCGGAGAATGTCGATGATCTTCCAGGACCCGATGACATCGCTGACCCCGTTCATGCGCATCGGCGCGCAATTGCGCGAGGTGCTGCATCAGCACTCGAAAATGAGCCGCAAGAAAGCCCGGGAACGCGCGCTGGAAGTGCTGGAGATCGTTCAGATCCCCGACCCGGAGCGCCGCCTGGGCATGTACCCGCACGAGCTCTCCGGAGGCCAGCGGCAAAGGGTGATGATCGCCCAGGCACTGTTGTGGGAACCGGATCTCTTGATCGCCGACGAACCCACCACGGCGCTGGATCTCACCATTCAGGCGCAGATCCTCGATTTCTTCCGGTCACTGCGAAAGCGCACCACCATCGTGATCATCACCCACGACCTGGGCGTGGTGGCCGAACTCTGCAACCGGGCCCTGGTGATGCACGAGGGCCGCATCGTGGAGCGCGGATCGCTGGATGCGATATTCCACGCGCCGCAACACCCCAGCACCCGGGCGCTGCTCGCGGCCCTGCCCCGCGCGGACCGGACCGCGGGCCCACCGATGCTCTCTGCGCTTCCGCAGAGCGAAACCTCCGAGCGGAACGAATCGCTGCTGCGCGTGGAAGCGCTGAAGGTGCATTTCTCCACGCCGGTGGCGAGCGCCTTCCGCACCCGGCGTCGGCCGCTGAAGGCCGTCGATGGCGTTTCGCTAACCGTAGCCGAAGGCGAAATCCTGGGCGTGGTGGGCGAATCCGGCTGCGGCAAATCGACGCTGTCGCGCGCCATACTGCAACTCATCGAGTGCACGGAGGGGCGCATCGTCTGGCAGGGAGAGAACCTCACCCGGCTGAACCGAAGGGCGATGAGCGAACGGCGCAGGGACCTGAGCGTGGTGTTTCAGGACCCGCTCTCCAGCCTCAACCCCCGAATGACCGTCGGCAAGATCATCGCCGAGCCCCTGCGCCGCTTTCGCCCGGAACTGTCCCGGCAGCAACGCGACGCCGCGGCGGTCCAGGCATTGCGCGAAGTGGGCCTCAAGCCGGAGCATCTCAATCGATACCCGCATGAGTTCAGCGGCGGGCAGTGCCAAAGGATCAGCATCGCCCGGGCGATGATCCTGAAACCCAGGCTTGTGATCTGCGACGAACCTGTCAGTTCCCTGGACGGCGCCACCCGTACGCAAGTCATCAAACTGCTCGGCGACCTTCAGAAACAGCACAGCGTTTCGATCCTCTTCATCAGCCACGACCTGTCGGTGGTGCGCATGGTGTGCGACCGGATCCTGGTGATGTATCTGGGCCGTTTGATGGAAATCGCCCCCCGGGACACGCTGTTCGATTCCCCATCCCACCCCTACACCCAGGCCCTGATCAGCGCCATTCCCGTGCCCGAACCCAACGCCCAGGCCAGCGCAAGCCGCGTGATTCTGCACGGCGAACCACCCTCCCCGCTCAATCCCCCCTCCGGCTGCGTGTTCCGCACCCGCTGCCCCATCGCCACCAAGCACTGCCGCGAAGAAACGCCCCGCCTCAGAACCCTGAACAACACCGCCCAGGTAGCCTGCCACCACGCCTGACCGCTGCCAGGAAGAGCGTTACCCACGAGTATCCAGCCGCGCGGCGTTGTGCACTGTTGCGTTGGTCCCGCCCCTCTTCGCCCCCGGCCTTCCGGGAGACGCATGAATCCATCCCTGGAGCTTGGTTCCGGCATCCTGCCTCCAACACTCCCGGAAGGCGGGGGCGAAGAGGGGCGGGACCAACACAACAGTGCGCCGGCGAACGAATAGCCGGACGAGATTTACAGCGTGGGCAGCAACACCCGCGCGACCGTATCAAACAGCCGCGTTCCCGACTTCAGCCCCGCTTCGCGCAGCAGCCAGCGCGCCCCGCAAAGATTCGACGAAAGAATCGGGTTGGGCAGTTCTTCCCCGACAATCCGGACCGCCTCCAGCGTAACCATCCCCGTGCCCGTCATCACAACGGCGGCGTCCTCCGGAAGTGAAAGCGACCTCAGCGTTGCGACGACCCGCGGGGTGCCCACGTCATAGGCGTGGAGTTGCTCCTGCGGGTCGACCACCCGGACAACCGACACCAGCCGATAGCCGGCCGCCTGCCAGTAGACCGCGGCCTTCTCCGTCAACCAGTCCGTGTAGGGCGAAACCAGGCAGATTTTCCGGCAGCCGATCGCCTCAAGCGCCTGGTGGATGGCCAGACTGGAAGTCATCGTGGGAACGCCGCTTTCCGCACGCAGTTCTGCGCACAGCGCCCGGTCTCCCTCCGGCAACAGGTGATACGAAGGGCCGGTAATGCCAATCAGCATGGAATCGAGCTTGAGGTTGTCGAAGGCGCCCAGGGTATCGCGATAGTGCGACACGTAGAGCTTGCTGCGCTCATTCAGCGGCGTGCCATGCATGACGGGCAGCCGCGCCGTGTACAGAGTGATTTCATCGGGCAGCAGGCGCGCCATTTCCGGCTCCACCGTCGGGTTGCCTGGAGGAACGATCACGCCGCTCTGGTGCGTCGTTACCGGATCGGGAATCATGGCGCCTTCAGCAGCCGCTCCACCATGCCGTCGAACGCGCTCCAGGGCGCTTCCCGGAAGCTGTGGTTGCGCACGATGAACGAAGGACCGGCGAAGAAATTCTCATACTGCTGCTGGCGGGCGCCGAACTCGCTGCCATAGAGGTCCCAGGCCAGCCGGTAGAGCCGGACGCGGTCCACCGCCGACTCCGTGCCGCTGCTCCAGTAATCGCGGAAGATGTCGCGAGTTTCCGGATTGTCCAGAACGGAAAAATCCGCCGGCATCTGAAAAACGCTGCCGCCCGACAGCTCCCTCATCATGGCGATAAGCTCCGGATAGTGCTCCTGGCACCAGTTGAGAGCGGCATACATGTAGCGCCGGTTGAAGTTGACGTAGCCGTTGCCGAGCGCCTCATGGTCCTGAATCTGACCCTGAATCATCCCGCCCAGCGCCGCCTCCCAGGCGGCCAGCCGCCCGAGTTTTTCCGCCACCACCGGGATCCTGTCCACGCCGGCGGACTGCGTGATCTTGTGAATAATCCCGGCGATGAACCGCAGCTTGGCGTGGAAACGCACGTTGGACTGGTGATTGCCCAGGGTGTGCGACGCCGTCTCGATATAGATTTCGCGCGACAGTGCCGCACGGTCGTGGACGAAAACCCGCTCCCAGGGCACTCGCAGGTTGTCGCAGATCAGCATCACGTCGCTCTCGTCGAAGCGCGAGCTCAGCGGACTGTCCAGCTCGCTCACAGCCTGCGGCTCCATCGGCTTGCGCGCCCAGAGCGTCAGGCCCGGCGCATTCATCGCGACGGCGCAGGTGATCGCCTCCTTGCCGCGGTCGTCCGCAATGGGCGTGAGGTTGCCGATCCACACCTCATCGCAGTAAACGCCCGCGGTGGCCAGCATTTTCATGCCGTTGAGAACCACGCCCCCAGCATCCTCATCAACCACCCTGAGGACGGCCTGGCGGCCCTTGCTGTCGCCAAACAGGGCCTCGTTCTTGGACTGCGGTGCCGGGTGAACCGCGTACGTGGCATAGAGGTCATGCCTGCGCAGGTGCTCGTAGTAGGCCGTGATGTTTCCGGCGAACTGGTCACCGTCGCGGTCGAGTATTTCCGGGTTCATCGCAAGGCCGGTCACGAAGCTGGCCACGTGATCCGGACTTCGGCCGAACAGTCCGCAGGTGAGATCCGCAATCGCGTAGTGCGCCCGGGAACGCTTCTCGAGATCCTCTCGGCTTCGGGGTTTGAGGTAATAGCTGGCGTAGCGTTCGCCGCCCTCCTCGAACGACATCACCGCGTCGTTGGCGGGATCCGCCTTGTAGTCGAACAGTCCCGCCAACGTGCGCGCGGCGCCCCGGAAAGCCGGATGGACGGTTACGTCCTCGACTTCACGGCCCCCGATATAAACCCTGCGGCCATCCCTGAGGCCGTCGAGAAATTCCCTCCCGGTGCGCAGCATATCGCCCGCTCAGCTCTCTGCCCGTTCAGCCGCTTGCACGTTCAGTCGCTTGCACGTTCAGCCGCGAAAGTACAATCCGAGTCTGGCTGCGCCCAAGCGGAGCCTGGTTGCGCCCGCACGGGACCAAGCTGCGCCCACGGCCAGCAGAAAAGGAGACGAGCATGCTGATCAACAACTGGTATGTGGCGGCCAAGAGTCACGAAGTGAACCAGAAGGAACCCCTGATCGTGCGTATGTTAGGCCAAAAGTTCGTGCTGTTTCGCACGCCCGCGAACGAGGCCGTATGCCTGGCCAACACCTGCTGTCATCGCGGCGGTTCGCTGGGGAAAGGCCGGCTGGACGGCGCCGGCTGTATCGGCTGCGGCTACCACGGCTGGAAGTTCAATCCGCAGGGGCAGTGCGTGGAAATTCCCGCGCTGGGCAAACAGGCCCGGATCCCCAAGCGCGCCCGGGTCGACTCCTATCCCGTCGAGGAGCATTTCGACTGGGTGTGGGTGTTTCTGGGCGACCTGGCCGAGGAAGACCGCCCGCCCATTCCGGCCAGCGAATTTCCCGAATACCACGACAAGGAAAACTGGCGGGTGGTGTCGATCGAGTTCGAGGGCGAAGTCAATTGGGCCCGGGGTCACGAGAACTCCCTGGACAGCGCCCACCCCGCGTTCGTACACGCCAGCTTCGGACGGCGCAGTGCTCCCGAAGTGCAGATCGTTCCCCTGGTGAAGAACGACTTCATGGGCTACAACGCCACCCGCGAACGGGTCCCCCCCAGGCGCAGCCAGATCAGCTCCGACATCGCCAAACTGGTATCCGAGAAACGCGGAAAGACGGTCGCCTCCACCGATTACTACATGGCCGGCATTTCCCACCGCATCGACATCACGCGGGAAGGCAATATCCGGCAGGTTACGGTTTCCGCCCGCACCCCCATCGATCCGAACAACACCCGCGTCTACATGCACCAGGCCCGCAACTACCTGTTGGACGAAGAGCATGACGAGGCGCGCCTGAACGGCATACGACAAGCCTTCAGAGAGGACCTGGAGGCCGTTTCCAACGCCGAACCGAAGTTCGTGGCGCGCTCCATGGCGCACCAGTTGCTGGTGGAATCCGACCAGCTCGAAACCGCGTTCCGCAAGGACTTTCTCGAGAAAGTGAAGCAAGGCTGGGAAATCGACTTCGACAAATGGACAGATGAACGCCGCTACCGAAATTTCTCGATCCCCTCCCCCGCCCGCAGAACCGACCCCAAGAACTGGGTCCACCCCCCCGTCCCCACCACCTTCGACCGCCAGGACTAACCCGCGTATTGCCTGAGGCGAGCAGTCACATACCCACGAGCTCGTTCAGCGCATCCAGCCGCTCCGCCCAGGGATCCTTGCGCGACTGCACGCCATCGGGCGTCAAATACAGCGTATTTTCCGACCGCGCCTCCGGCCATTCCGGCAGATCCTCGCCATCGCCATTGGGATTTCCGCTGCGCGCGAAATTCGCCCAGTAACGCATCATCTGCCGCGACACCCGGCGCTGCGTTTCGTCCGGTTCCGTGGGGTCGAAGTGGTCACCGGTGAAATTGCCGAACATGTATGGCAGTTCGCCCGCGTGATAGGCGCCATAGATCGTCTCGCCCATCAGTTCGCGCCTTTCGATGCCCTCGCTGGGCATGGCGAAGCGGTAGACGTACACCGGATTGCCGGCTTTCTCGTGGGCCAGCGCAATGCCGCGGTTCTGAGCGTGAAACACGTAGTCGCTGTACATGAACGTGTCGCGCTGCATTTCGCCGCCGTAGTGCGGCGTCATTGCATCGAACACCTCATCGGCGATGACGCGGGCCAACTGGGCGCGCTGGGCCTCCGGCGATCCGGTCGTGAATTCGCCGCCGGTGGAGCCGATCATCATGGGCACCTTCGCCGCCTCGCCCCGGTCGTACAAGGTCCACAAGTCATCGGTCAGGACCACGCCATCAACAGCCAGTGAAATAAAGGTGCTGAAGTCCGTCCCTTCAACGATCTTCCCGGCAGGCTGCGCCTTCAACTCATCCAGCGTGGCACCGGGCATCCCCATGCTTTCCGCCAGCTTCGGCCCCATGTCTTCTACCGGCGTTTCGCCCTCGGAGGCAAGCGCGGCGATTCGCGGCTGGCGCCCACGCCCATACCCGGACTGCGATATGGCCTTGGCGAACAGCCCGCGAGCCTGCGGAGACGCGACCAGCGCATAAATCGACGCGCCGCCGGCCGATTCTCCAAAAATGGTCAAATCGGAAGGATCACCGCCAAAATACGCAATGTTCTCCTGAACCCATTCCAGCGCGGCGATCTGGTCCATCAAGCCTGCCGTAGACGAATTATCGGCCACTGTCCATGGAATCGAAATCGTTTATCCAATAAACTGTGGAACAACCTGATTGGAGAGCCCGGCGTTTCGACCATTCGGGATACCCTCGCCGAGTGGCTTCCGAAAACCAACACACCCCCGCAACGGTGAACGCACCCCCAGTAAAGCCCGCGCTGGGCGCCGGCGAATTCGTTGCGCTGATTGCGCTGTTGATCTCGCTGGTGGCGCTGGCGATCGACGCGATGCTGCCGGCGCTGCCGCAGATCGGCGAGGATCTCGGGGTGGCGCGGCGCAACGACGTTCAGTACGTGGTTTCCTCGCTGTTTCTGGGCCTGAGCCTGGGCCAGGTCATTTTCGGCCCCCTGTCCGACCGCATCGGCCGCAAGCCCGCCATTTACCTGGGGCTGGGAATTTTCATGGCCGGGTGCCTGATGAGCATCTACGCCCGCAGCTTCGAGCTGTTGATCGCGGGGCGGATATTGCAGGGGATCGGAGTGGCGAGCCCGCGGATCGTGAGCATGGCGCTGGTTCGCGACCAGTACTCGGGACGCCGTATGGCCCGCCTGATGTCGTTCACCATGGCCGTTTTCGTTCTCGTTCCGGCCATCGCCCCGGCGCTAGGACAGGCGATCATGTGGCTGGGAGGCTGGCGTTCGATATTCACGTCCTTCTTCGTCGTGGCCGCCATCGCCTTCGTCTGGTTCATGTTGCGGCAGCCGGAAACCCTGCCGGTGTCGCAGCGGCAGGCACTCTCGCCGCGGACCATCAGGCGAGCGGCCATACGGGTCCTGAGCATCCGCGCCTCGTTTGGCTACACGCTGGCTAGCGGCTTCATTTTCACGCCGTTTCTCGCCTATCTCAGCACGGCGCAGCAGATATTCCAGGAGGCCTACGACACGGGCCTTCTTTTTCCCCTTTACTTCGGCTCTCTGGCGCTGGTCATCGGCGGGACCTCGCTGCTGAACGGCCGCCTGGTGATGCAGTACGGCATGCGGCGGCTGTCGATGGCCTCGATCATCTTCATTACCTCGGTCTCGGTGGTGTTCTGCGGACTGACTTTCGCTTTCGGTGGGCTGCCGCCCTTCTGGCTGTTCATGGCCTACCAGTTGGTCGTCTTTCTGTGCATCGGGCCGCTCTTCGGCAATCTGAGTTCCATCGCCATGGAGCCGCTGGGAGATATTGCCGGCCTGGGAGCCACCGTGGTCGCCTCGCTGGGCACTTTCGTTTCGGTGCCGCTGGGGGCGCTGGTGGCCCTACAGTTCGACGGCACGCTCTACAGCCTGATTACCTCTTTTGCGGTGTTCTCGGCACTGGCCATGGTCACCATGAAATGGGCCAGCGCCGGAACTTCCGGTTAGAGGACGAGGAAGGGGTCGCGCTCGGTGTTGTAGGGTTCGTAGCCGGTGGGCGTGACGCGGAACAGGTCCTCGTTGTGCCCCGAGCCCCAGCCCACTTCCAGGTACGGCAGGTCCACGGTGAGCGTCATGTTCTCCTCGAGAACGTGATCGAACGAGGGCACGCCCAGGTTCGGCAGCCGGGAGGGGTTGTCGTCGTGCTGCAGACCCACCGAGTGCGGCGTCACGAACACCGCATGCTCGGGCATGCCGGACTTGATCATGGTGTCGAGGCCGATCCGGCGCAAGGTGGAATACTTCACGCCGGGCCGGATGGCGTCGAATACGGCTTCGCGGGCGAGCTGGTTGGCGCGGCTGCGCATTTCCAACTCTTTCGAGGGCTCGCCGAAGATGAACGTGCGCGCGATGTCGCCCATGTAGCCCTTGTAATTGCTGACGCAGTCGATCAGATAGGGCTTGCCCGCCACCAGCACGCCGTCGTCGGGAAAATCGCCGCCCGGCATGCCCGCGATCACGTTGTTCACGTGGTTGCCGCGAAGGGCGCATTCGGCAAGAAAGATCTGCTCCACGTCGGTGTGGCGCATACCCGGTTCCAGGGCGTTGATGGTGGCCATGCAGGCCTCGCCGTTGTTCCAACTGCCGAGTTTCTGATAGGCCAGCTCCTGCGGCGTCTTGACCATGCGGATGAGTTGGAAGATGCCGTAGCCGTCCACGCATTCCACCCCGGGTAGGTCCACCTGGGCAAGGAAGCGGGCAATCCGCATGTCGTCCACCGCAACGCGGCCCTTGGTGATGCCCTGGGCCTTCAGCGCTCGGGCCAGACCCCAGGCGGCGCTCGCGGCAATGTCGCCGCGGAAGCTGTCCGAAGCGGCTTTCCAGCGCTGTTCCCGCGGGGTGAGCGCAACGTCGCCGCGAAAGTGGTAGTGGCGGGTTACGCCGCCTTCCGGCTCCTCAGGGAGGCCGTCGGTGTTGAAGGACGCGGCGTTCCAGCCGCCGTAACCATAGGGCATGAGCTCGGCGGTCTCGCGGTCCCGGTTGGCGATGTCCCAGGCGGCGGATGATCCGGCCACCAGGTAGATGGGCATGTCCGGGGCCGCCGCCATGGTCGCGAAACCGGGATACTCGGTAATGAACCGCACGCCGATGGTGCGCACGTTTGTCATGTAATAGACGTTGATGGGGTCGAGCGCAATCAGCCCGGCGAGGCCGTACTGTTCCATCACCGCATGGGCGCGGTCGGCGTTGATCAGCGCCTGGCCCTCGATTTCTGGTTTGGGCGGCGTGTGGTAGGCCGGCTTCTCTTCGGCGTTCTTTTCGGCGGCGGCGGAATCGGCGTTCGCGAGTCCTGCCGCGGCCAGCGCGGGGGCGGCGGCGAGGCTGCCGAGAGCCGCGCGGCGGGTCATTCTCGTGGTCATGGTCGGGTGCCCTTCAGGGACTGGAGTGACTGTCCCTCGTTGATGATACGCCCATCTCCCGGTGACCGCCGGCGGCAGCAGCCTTGCAAGCTCCGACGACGGCGGCAGCATTCTCCAACGGCGATACCGGCGGTCAGCAACGCCGGCGGGACACGGCACTACCGCTCGGGCGTCGGTGTGTGTACTCCTTTCACCGAAATAGCGGGGGCGCGCGGCGCGGAACTGATGGCCGGCGCCGAGGGACGCGCTACCGGAGTCGAAGGACGTGTGGCGGGCGTCGATGGGCGCGAGACAGGCTCGGACGGCTGCGCGGCAGGCTCCGAAGAACGCCGGCCTGGGCGCCGGCGGCCATCGTCGCGGAATGTCCGGGGACGTGGGGTAAACGGCCGCTGAGCATAGCGCGGCGCATAAATCACCGTGCGCGGCTGGTAGATCCCGTTCCGATAAGGATTGCGCTTGTCGGCCGCGGCATCGTCAATCAGGACGGCTTCGGGATAGATCTGCGGTTGCCCGGGACTCCCGGCAATTTCCTCCGGCGAAAGGCTTGCCGTTTCTTCGGCCGCATCGCGCATCGCGCTCAACTCGTCGCGAATCGCCTTGACCTCCTCTCGCAGGCTCCGAGCCTCCTCGGCAGTTCGCTCGGCCTGGGAGCTGGCGCCCGCGCTGAGTTCCTGCACTTCAAGGCGTAGCGCCGTCATTTCCCCGCGCAGCCTGGCCGCTTCGTTGTACGCGCGTGCCGCTTCGCCATCGGCAGCCTCGCGAACGGCCCTCATGTCCTCGCGAACGGCGGCAATATCGTCGCGCAGCAGCCGGGTTTCCGTCACGGCGCGCTCGAATTCCAGCACCAGCGCAGCAAGCTCATCACTCGGAACTGCCGCGGATCCGGCCTTTTCAGCGTCGCCGCCGCATCCCGCAACCACCAGCAACAGCGCAGCCAGCGCAGTTGCCGTATGTCGTTCAAGCTGACTCACGCAACCCAGTATAGCCCCAATCCGCCCCCGTTCACTCGCCAAATATCTCGCCAAATATCTATTTGCGACTATTAACCCGATGCGTTAATATCCAAGCGTGCGGCGATTCAGGGACAAGAGCGCCGAGCGGCTTTTCGATCGAAAGCATGTGCGTCGGCTGCCGGCGGACATCCAGCGGAGAGCACGGATGCGAATTCAGCGAGTAGTCGCAGCAGTTGCCTTGTCAGATCTCAGGCTTCCGCCGTCGCATCACCTTGAGGCATTGAAGGGCGAAAGAAGTGGGCAGCACAGCATTCGTATCTAATGACCAGTGGCGCATATGTTTCCGGTGGACGGAACATGGCGCAATGGACATTGAGGTAACGGACTATCACTGAGGAAAAACTAAATGACTGGCTTGGACACGATTCACCCGGGCGAACATTTGTCCGAAATTCTTGGCGAACTCGGGATCAGCCAATACCGCCTCGCGAAAGCCATTGCCGTGCCGCCTCGGCGGATCAATGAAATCGTGCACGGACGGCGGTCCATTACGGCGGACACAGCCCTTCGCATCGGACGGACGCTGGATATGACGCCCGAATACTGGCTCAACCTGCAGAAGATGTACGACCTCGACCGCGCCCGCGCAAGTAGCAATCTGGACCAGGTCGAACCACTGGCAGCGGCTGCGGTCCCGTGAGCCAGAGGCGGACCCCTTTCCCGCAAACGGAGCGCCAATTCGGCGCCGCTTAGCGGGGTGTCTCGCGGTTCACGCGAGCAAACGGGAGTTCAGGAAGCGGGTTATGGCGGCGTTGAACTCCGCCGCGAACTCCATGAACATCATGTGCGCGCCCAGGACGCACAATTCAGTCTCCGGCGCGTTGGCTTTGATCCAGCGTCGGGCAGCCTGCCCATGCTCTTCCTTGACGATGTGCAGCACCGGCAAGCGCCGTGCCACCTCCCTGGCGGTGTCGGTGTAGTCGCTGCGATTGGCTTCCCGGAGCAACTGCAACGCGGCGGATTGCGACGTGCTCATCGAGCTGGAAACGAATTCTTCGACAAACGCCGGTGCGGCAGGCTGGTCAGGAAACATGGTGAATGCGGCCTTTCTCGTGAACTCCTCCCTGTGTGCCGATGCCATGGACTGTTCGAATTGCCGCAGTTGTTCCCGCGGGTTGATTCCCCACTCGGCGGGCGTTTCCCTGACCGGTTTGGGGGGCTGGTCGATATTGATGAACGCCCCGACGTTGGCATAACCGAACTGCTCGAAATACGAGTAGGCGGCACAGGCCCCGGTCGACCAGCCGAGCAGCACCACATCCTCGAGTTACAGTTCAGCCAGAAAGGCCGCCAAGTCCACCCCGTGCTGCTTGTAGCTGTGTCCGGTTTCGGTTCGGGATGACTGTCCGTGGCTGCGCGGGTCGTAGGCAATGACCCGGAAATCTGCCGACAGCGGTCCCAGGTTCTCCCGGAAAAACCCTGTATCCATGGTCCAGCCCGGAATGAACACCAGCGGCCGGCCCCGGCCCCTGGATACGTAATGAATGATCAACTCATCGGAGAGCCGAACATATTCGTGCATGCCTTCTTGCCTGTGCTTCGCGAGTGAAAAGAATCTGTTGCGAGTGCGAGAGGCTTACTCGTAGCGCACGGACAGGATTTCGAAACGCCTCATGCCGCCGGGGGCGCTCAATTGCGCTTCGTCTCCCTCGTATTTACCGATCAGCGCTCGCGCCATGGGGGAGACAAAGGAAATGGCGTCGTCCCGTACCCGGGCCTCGTCTTCGCCCACGATCTGGTAACGCAGAACGCGCTCCTCTTCTTCAAGATCGAGTTGCTGCAATTCCACGGTCACGCCGAACACCACGCGCCCATCGCGGGGGATGCGCGCCATGTCGATAACGCGTGCATGCGCCAGCCGGCCCTGGATGTCGCGAATACGCGCCTCCACCAGTCCCTGCTGCTCCTTGGCGGCGTGATATTCGGCGTTCTCCCGCAAATCGCCGTGCTCGCGGGCCTCGCCGATCGCACGCGCCAGCCGCGGACGCTCTTCGTTCCTCAGGCGCTTGAGTTCGTCGCGAAGCGCGCGCTCGCCTTCGCGAGTCATTGGAACCTGGGTCATGCCGCGATGGTCTCGTGCAGGTCCTGCAGCCGCGATACGGCGCCTGAGCCGAAATAATCGATGGCCCGGCAGGCGGCCTCCGCCGCGGCCAGGGTAGTGAAATACGTCACGTTGTTGCGCACGGCTTCCGAGCGGATTTCGTGCGACTCGAGTATGGCGACGCGGCCTTCGCTGGTGTTGACAATGAGGTCCACCTCATCGGTGCCTATGAGGTCCACGATGTGCGGACGGCCTTCGCGCACCTTGTTGATGCGCCGGCAGGAAACGCCGTGACGAGCCAGAAAACTGGCTGTGCCGTGAGTCGCCACCAACTCGAAGCCCTTGTCCTGAAGCATCCGCGCCAGATCCACGGAAGCCGGCTTGTCGGGATCGCGCAAGGAAAGCAGGGCCGCGCCGCCGCGCTTCAGAGCCACACCGGCGCCCTCCTGGGCGCGCGCATAGGCCTCCGCGAAACTGCCGCCCACGCCCATCACCTCGCCGGTCGATTTCATTTCCGGCCCCAGGATGGGGTCGGCGCCGGGAAAACGGGAAAACGGAAATACCGACTGCTTCACCGAAAAATAGGCGGGGCGCGGCGGATCGCCTATGCCCTGCTCGTCCAGCGTCTTGCCCACCATCACCAGCGCCGCCACCTTCGCCAACTGTATGCCCACCGCCTTGGACACGTAGGGCACGCTTCGCGAGGCCCGCGGATTGACCTCCAGGACGTAGATATCGCCATCCTGAAGCGCGAACTGCACGTTCATCAGGCCGCGCACGCCCAGGGCCCGCGCCAGAAGCTCGGTCTGGCGCCCCAGTTCGTCTTGCACGCACTCGCTGGCGGTTGCCGGGGGCAGACAGCAAGCCGAGTCGCCGGAATGCACGCCGGCCTGCTCGATATGCTCCATGATTCCGCCGATCAGAACGCGTTCACCGTCGTAGATGGCGTCCACGTCGAACTCCACGGCGCGGGGCAGGAACTCGTCCAGAAGCACCGGGCTTTCGTTGGACACCGCCACCGCCTCGTGCATGTAGCGCAGCAGCTCCTCTTCGGTGTAGATCACGTCCATGGCGCGTCCGCCAAGCACGTAGGAAGGCCGCAGCATGAGCGGGTACTTGAGCTCGCGGGCCAGTTTCACGGCTTCTTCCACGGAACGGGCGGTGCGGTTGTCGGGCTGCTTGAGCCCCAGTTCCGCCAGCAGGTGCTTGAAGCGCTCGCGGTCCTCTGCCCGGTCTATGGCGTCCGGCGGCGTTCCGATAATCGGCGCGCCGGCCCGGTCCAGCTCCCGGGTGATTCGCAAGGGCGTCTGCCCCCCGTATTGCACGATCACGCCCCTGGGCTTCTCGCGCTCGACGATCTCCATGACGTCCTCCACCGTGAGCGGTTCGAAATAGAGCTTGTCGGAGGTGTCGTAATCGGTGGAAACGGTTTCGGGATTGCAATTCACCATGATCGTTTCGAACCTGGCCTCGCGCAGCGCCAGGGCGGCATGCACGCAGCAATAGTCGAACTCGATGCCCTGCCCGATCCGGTTGGGTCCGCCGCCGAGAATCATGATCTTGGGCCGATCGGAAGGCTCGGCCTCGCACTCCTCCTCGTAAGCCGAATACATGTACGCCGTGGAGGTGGGGAACTCCGCTGCGCAACTGTCCACGCGCTTGAACACCGGTATCACGCCCGCTTCCCGGCGCCGCCGGGTCATTTCCCGTTCGGTCACGCCCAGCAGCCCCGCCAGGCGGCTGTCGGCGAATCCCTTGCGCTTGAGCAACCGCAGGCGATCGCCGCTCAAGCCATCCCAGCCCTCTTCCCGGACCCTGGCTTCCTCGCGCACCAGGTCGGCGATCTGGCCCACGAACCACGGGTCGATGCTGGACAGCTCCACGACTTCGCCTTCACTCATGCCCAGGCGCAGCGCGTCGGCCACAAAAAGCAGGCGTTCCGCGCCCGCCGAGCGCAGCTCCTCGCCAACCCTGCCGCGCGCGTCCGAATCGGCCGGATCCACCCGCTCGCACAAGCCGTCAATGCCGGTCTCCAGGCTGCGCAGCGCCTTTTGCAGCGACTCCTGGAAGGTGCGCCCCAGCGACATGGCCTCGCCCACCGACTTCATCTGGGTGGTAAGACGCGCGTCGGCGCGCGGAAATTTCTCGAAGGCGAAGCGCGGCGCCTTGGTCACGATGTAGTCGATGGCCGGCTCGAACGAGGCCGGAGTGAGCCCCGCGGTGATCTCGTTGCGCAGCTCGTCCAGCGTATAGCCAACGGCCAGCTTGGCGGCCACCTTGGCGATCGGGAAGCCGGTGGCCTTGGAGGCCAGGGCGGATGATCGCGACACCCGCGGATTCATCTCGATGACCACCATCCGGCCGGCCTCGGGATGAATCGCGAACTGCACGTTGGAGCCGCCGGTGTCCACGCCGATTTCCCGCAAAACCGCGATCGATGCGTCGCGCATGCGCTGGTACTCCTTGTCGGTGAGCGTAAGCGCGGGGGCGACGGTGATCGAATCGCCGGTGTGTATGCCCATCGGGTCGACGTTCTCGATCGAGCACACGATGATGCAGTTGTCGCGCCGGTCGCGCACCACCTCCATCTCGAACTCCTTCCAGCCGAGCACCGACTCTTCCACCAGTGCCGAGTGGCTGGGCGAAGCGTCCAGCGCGCGGGCCATGGCGCGCTGGAATTCTTCCGCCTCCCGGGCGATGCCGCCGCCCACTCCGCCCAGCGTGAACGAGGGTCGGATGATGGCCGGGTAGCCGATTTCGGAAATCACTTCCATGGCTTCGTCCACGCTGCGCACCATCCAGGAGCGCGGAGTTTCCAGCCCGATAGAAAGCATGGCGTCGCGAAAGCGCTCGCGGTCCTCGGCCTTGTCAATCACGTCGCCGCGGGCGCCGATCAGCTCCACGCCGAATTGCTCCAGCACGCCCTCGCGGTCCAGTTCCAGGGCCACGTTCAGTCCGGTTTGCCCGCCCATGGTGGGCAGCAGCGCGTCGGGCCGCTCGCGTGCGATCACTGCGGCCAGCGAACGAGCGTTGACCGGCTCGATATACACGGCGTCGGCAGTCTCGGGATCCGTCATGATGGTGGCCGGATTGGAGTTCGCCAACACCACCCGATAGCCTTCCTCGCGCAGGGACTTGCAGGCCTGCACGCCCGAGTAGTCGAATTCGCAGGCCTGGCCGATCACAATCGGGCCCGCGCCGATAATCAGCACGCTTTCGAGATCGTCCCTACGAGGCATGGCTTGAAAATATGAGATTGGGCGGCGATACCCGGATGGGGCGGAAAGATACTCGGACAGGTTGATGTAGTCCAGCGCTCGCCCCGAGGGTGCTCGAGCACGCTTACCGGCGTTCCATCATCCGGGCGAAGCGCTTGAAGGCGTAGCTCAGGTCGTGCGGGCCTGGGCTGGCCTCGGGGTGGCCCTGAAAGCCGATCGCGGGGTGGCTGCGATGGGCCAGACCCTGGAGAGTCCCGTCGAACAGGGACCGGTGCGTGGCGCGCAGGCAATCGGGCAGGCTTTCCTCTTCCACGGCAAAACCGTGATTCTGGCTGCTGATGGCCACTTCGCCGGTGTCCAGATCCACGATCGGATGGTTGGCGCCATGATGGCCGAACTTCATCTTCACGGTAGGGGCGCCGCACGCCAGGCCCAGAATCTGGTGGCCCAGGCAAATACCGAGAACGGGCGTTCCGGTATCGAGGATTTCGCGCACCGCCTCAATGGCGTATTCGCAGGGTTCGGGGTCGCCCGGGCCGTTGGACAGGAAGATGCCGTCGGGCTTGAGCGAAAGGGCCTCGGATGCCGGCGCCTCGGCCGGCAGCACCGTCACACGCCGCGCCAGACGGGCCAATGAACGGAGAATATTGTGCTTGACCCCGTAGTCGTAGGCCACAATCCGGTCGAACTTCGGTTCGCGCTTCCGTTCGCCGGCCCCCGTCACCCAGTCAACCGCCGTACCCTCGGAGCCTTCCGTCCACTCGTAGGCCGAGCCCACGCTCACGACGCGCGCCAGGTCCATCCCTGCCATGCCTGGCGCCGCCCTGGCCCGCGCCAGGGCTTCCCTGCCGCGGTCTTCGCCTACCAGGATGCAGCCCTGCTGGGCGCCCTGCTCGCGCAGGATGCGCGTCAGGCGGCGCGTGTCGATGCCGGCAATCGCCACCACGCCTTCACGCCGGAGAAAGTTGGAAAAACCGCTGTCCTTTCGCCAGTTGCTCTCGGTGACCGGCAAATCGCGGATCACCAGCCCGGCGGCAAAAGCGCGGTCGGATTCGTAGTCCTCCCGATTGGCGCCGGTATTGCCCACGTGGGGAACGGTGAGCGTAACGATCTGGCGGCAATACGAAGGGTCGGTGAGGATTTCCTGGTAGCCGGTCATGGCAGTGTTGAACACCACCTCGCCCTGGGCCTCGCCATCAGCGCCTATTGACCATCCCCGGAACACGGCCCCGCCCGCCAGGGCCAGCGTCGCGGCCGCCGTAGTCACGCGGAGGAAGCCGTTCCCATCACGGAGGAAAGATCGTACATCCCAGGCGGCCGTCCAGCAAGCCAGCGCGCGACCCGCAAAGCCCCTGCTGCGAACACGCCGCGGCTCAAACTCTGGTGCCGCAACTCAAGCACCTCATCGTTGTTGGCCAGGATCACCGAATGATTGCCGGAGAACCCGCCGCCGCGCACCGCGCTGAATCCGATCGTTCCTTTCCTGCGCGCGCCGGTGTGTCCGTTGCGCTGAAATTCCGCCACTTCCGTGAACTCCCGCCCGCGCGCCGCGGCGGCCGTGCGCCCGAGTTGCAGCGCGGTGCCCGAGGGAGCGTCGGCCTTGCCGCGATGGTGCGTTTCGATGATTTCCAGATCATAGTCCTCGCCCAGGCGTTGCGCGGCAAGGCGCAGCAACTCGTCCAGCACGAACACGCCCAGGCTCATGTTGCTGGCCTGCAGCACCGCCACCCGGCTTGCCGCGCGCTCCAGCGCGGCCTGACCTTCGGTAGTGATCCCCGTTACTCCCTCCACCAGGGCGCAGCCGGCTTCCGCACAGGCCGCGGCAATGTTGGCGGTAACCGCCGCGGCGGAAAAATCCACGGCCACATCGGCCCCGGCGACGCTCTTCTCAGGGGAACTACTCACCTGCACGCCGGCTTCGGGAAGGTTCGCGGCCAAGCCCGCATCGCAGCCGATCCACGAGTCGTCCGGCGCCGCCATGGCGCCGCTCAGTTCAAGGTCGCCAGCCGACGCCACCCGCGCCATCAACTCCCGGCCCATGCGGCCGCTGGCTCCCAGCAGGCTGATCTTCATGAGCCTTTCCGCTCGGATCCCTTTGGCTGCCTGTCCGCCACGTCACGCCACTTGGCGGCGCGCGGATGCTGCCGATCGCCCATGCGGCCGCTCTCGCGCGAAAACTCCGCAAGCAGGCACCGCTGCTTGCGGCTCAAGCGCACCGGAGTTTCCACTTCGATGTGGCAGTACAGATCGCCGCTCCGTCCCCCTCGAGCCGGCTTCACCCCGCGGCCTCGCAGGCGGAAGGTGCGTCCGGACTGCGTGCCCGGGGGGACTTTGAATTTCACCGAGCCGGTCAGCGCAGGCACTTCCACTTCTCCTCCCAAGGCTGCGATGGTAAAGCTTACTGGAAAGCGGCAATGCAGGTCGGCGCCATTGCGCTCGTACAGGGGATGCGCGCGTACTTGCATTTCCACAATCAGGTCGCCGGGAGGACCGCCACGCGGCCCGTCGTTGCCCTTTCCGCGAAGCCGCGAACGATCGCCCGTATCCACTCCCGGAGGCACCTTAAGCGATATTTCCTCGCTCTTGCTAACCGTGCCTTTCCCGGAACAGTCGGTGCAGGGGCTGGACACCACCCTGCCCTCCCCGCCACAGGCACCGCAGGTCTGGCGTATGGAAAAGATGCCCTGGCGGACCTGCGTCTGGCCGCTGCCGCCGCAACGCCCGCAGGTGCTGGTTCCGGTGCCCGGGCGCGCGCCCGACCCGGAGCAGGTGGAACAGGACACGGTGCGCGGGATCGTGATCCGCACCGTATCGCCGAAGATCGCCTGGGTGAAGTCGAGTTCCAGCCGGTAGCGCAGGTTCGCGCCGCGCCGCGGCTGGCGGTCCGCGCCCCGCCTCCTGCCACCGAACACTTCGCCGAAGATGTCGCCGAAGATGGTGTTGAAGGGGTCGGCCGAAGGGCCAGCGGAGGCATCCACTCCAGCATGGCCGAACTGATCATAGGCGGCGCGCTTGTCGGTGTTGCTGAGAACCTCGTAGGCGCGCTGGGCCTCCCGGAAGCGGTTGGCGGCCTCTTCGCCCTGGTCCGGGTTGCGGTCCGGGTGATAGCGCATGGCGAGACGGCGGTAGGCCTTCTTGACATCCGCATCCGAGGCGTTGCGGTCCACGCCCAGGACCTCGTAGTAGTCCCGCTCTGCCATTCAGGCCACCCCCTTGAAGGCGTCTCACGCGCCCTTATGGCGGGCGAGGCCGGCGAACACTAGCCGCATCAGGCGGATTTCTTCTGATCCTCCGGCGTTACGCCCTCGAACTCGGCGTCGGTTACATCGGCGTCGTCGTACGTGTCGCCGTCCGTGCCGGGACCGCTGGCGCTCTCCGCCGCCTGCGCCTGTTCCTGGTAAACGCGCTGCGCCAGACCCGCCGCCGCTTCGGAAAGCACCCGGCTCTTGGCTTCGATCACGCTCTTGTCGTCGCCCTTGAGCGCCGTCCTCAAATCGGCAAGCGCCGATTCGATACTGGCGCGCTCTTCCGGCTGCACCTTGTCGCCCAAATCCGAGAGCGCCTTCTCGCTGGAATGCACCAGCGCTTCGCCCTGGTTGCGCACATCCACCAGTTCGCGGAACTTGCGGTCTTCCTCGGCATGCATCTCCGCATCCTGCACCATGCGGTCGATTTCCTTGTCCGAAAGACCGCTGGACGCCTTGATCACGATCTTCTGCTCGCGGCCGGTGGCCTTGTCCTTGGCCGAGACGTTCAGAATGCCGTTGGCGTCGATATCGAAAGTGACTTCGATCTGCGGGATTCCGCGCGGCGCCGGCGGTATGTCGGTGAGATCGAAGCGGCCCAGCGACTTGTTGTCCGAGGCGCGCTGGCGCTCACCCTGCAGCACGTGAATGGTCACGGCCGACTGGCCATCCTCGGCGGTCGAGAACACCTGGTTGGCGCGCGTGGGAATGGTGGTGTTCTTGTCGATGAGCCGGGTCATGACCTGCCCCAGAGTCTCGATGCCCAAAGACAGCGGCGTCACGTCCAGCAACAGCACGTCGCGCACGGCACCCGACAGCACGCCGGCCTGAATTGAGGCGCCCAGCGCCACCGCTTCGTCGGGGTTTACGTCCTTGCGCGGGTCGCTGCCGAAGAAGTCGCGCACCGCTTCCTGCACCTTGGGCATGCGGATCTGGCCGCCCACCAGAATCACGTCGCTGATGTCCGCCACTGACAGGCCGGCGTCGCTCAGCGCCGTGCGGCAGGGCTGGATGGTGCGGGCGATGAGGTCCTCCACCAGAGCCTCCAGCTTCGCGCGGGTCAAGCGGATATTCATGTGCTTGGGCCCGGCCGCGTCGGCGGTAATGAACGGCAGGTTGATCTCCATTTGCTGCTGCGAGGAAAGCTCGATCTTGGCCTTCTCGGCGGCCTCCTTGAGACGCTGCATGGCCAGCGGGTCCTGGCGGATATCCACGCCCTGCTCCTTCTCGAACTGGCCGGCCAGGTAATCGATAAGGCGGTTGTCGAAGTCCTCGCCGCCCAGGAAGGTGTCGCCGTTGGTGGCCAGCACCTCGAACTGGGTCTCGCCGTCGATTTCCGCGATCTCGATGATCGAGATATCGAAGGTGCCGCCGCCCAGGTCGTAGACGGCGATCTTGCGGTCGCCCCGCTGCTGGCCTATCCCGTAGGCCAGCGCGGCCGCGGTGGGCTCGTTGATGATGCGCTTGACCTCCAGCCCGGCGATGCGGCCGGCGTCCTTGGTGGCCTGCCGCTGCGAATCGTTGAAATAGGCCGGCACCGTAATGACGGCTTCGGTCACTTCCTCGCCCAGGAAGTCCTCGGCGGTCTTCTTCATTTTCTGCAGCACGCGCGCGGAAATCTCCGGCGGCGCGATCTTGCGGCCGTTCGCCTCCACCCAGGCGTCGCCGTTTTCGGACTCCACCAGCTTGTAAGGCACCAGCTCGATGTCGCGCTGAACCACCTCATCCTTGAAGCGCCGACCGATCAGGCGCTTGATGGCGTAGAGCGTGTTGGTGGGGTTGGTGATGGCTTGGCGCTTGGCCGACTGGCCCACCAGGACCTGTTCGTCCTTGGCGAAAGCCACGATCGACGGAGTGGTCCGGTCGCCCTCGGAATTCTCGATAACCCTGCTCTGCTTGCCTTCCATAACGGCAACGCAGGAATTGGTGGTGCCCAGGTCTATGCCGATGATCTTGCCCATTTGTTTTCCTCAAAAAGTGTGCGTGTCTGGCGTGTTACTGGCCGATATGAGGGCTTGGGGCACGCAATTCAATGGGCTTTATTCACTCTGTTCACTCTCGCCGGACGGCTGCCCGCCGCTATCGAGTGGCCCGGAGCAAACCACCACCCGGGCCGCTCGAAGCAAGCGGCCCTGCATGACATATCCCTTTTGCATCACCGAGAGGACGCTCTGCGGATCGGCCGAGTCCGACGGCTGCAAACCCACGGCCTCGTGGCGTTCCGGGTTGAAAGGCTCTCCTTGCGGATCCACGGCCTCCACCCCGAACTGACCCAGCGCCTTGAGCAACTGGCGCAGAACGGCGCGCTGGCCTTCCGCCAGGTCTTCGACGCTGGCCGCGCCCGAGGCGGCCAGACCCAGCTCCAGGCTGTCGATGGCCGCCAGCAACTCGCGCGCGATCTGCCGCTGGCCGCGTCCGTAGGCCTCGCTGACCTGCTTCTGCGACCGTCGGCGAATGTTCTCGACCTCGGCGGCCGCCCGCAACTGCGCTTCGCGCTGCGCGGCAAGCGCGGCCTCAAGACCCGCTATACGTTCTGCAAGATCCGGCGGTTCTGCCGGTTCCGCAACGCCGCCGTCCTGCGCCGTCTCCGGCGCGGCGGCATCGTCGATTTCTTCCTTTTTCATGCCGGGGTACTATGGTGCATTATTCCATTTTTTCAAGGCGGAACCGAATGCCGTTCGGGACCGGCGGAAGAATCCGAGAATGCAGCAGACCCAATTCCAGCGAGTAGCGATACTGGCGCGCGAAGGGCACGGCGCCATTGCACAGGCCGCCGCCGAACTGGTCGCCCACCTCGGGCGGCTGGGGTGCGGCTGCATTGTGGCCAACGGGCCGGAAACCGGCGCATCGCTGGAGAAAGCGCAGTTGCTCATCGCCATGGGCGGCGACGGCGCCATGCTGCGCGCGGCGCAGACCGCGGTGCAGTACGGGAAGCCGCTGCTGGGCGTGAACCTCGGCAGGCTGGGCTTTTTGGCGGACCTGGGCAAGCAGCGTTTCGAGTCGGAGCTTGCCTCGCTGCTCGGCGGTCAATACAACTCCGAGATGCGCATGCTGCTGAGCGGCCGGATGACGCGGCGGAAAGGCAGCGCCCTGTGCGCCACCGCGCTGAACGATGTGGTTGCGCACCGCAGCGGGGGGGCGCGCATCCTCGAGCTCTCCACCACCGTGGACGGGCACCACATCGCCACGCACCGCGGCGACGGATTCATCGCCGCCACCCCCACCGGCTCCACCGCGTATGCCATGAGTTGCGGCGGCCCGATCGTCGACCCGCGCCTGGACGCCACCGTAATGGTGCCCATCTGCCCGCACAAGCTGGATGACCGGCCGCTGGTGATCCCCGGAGGCGCCAAGCTGACGCTTTCGATTCCCGCAAACACGGGGGTAAGCGCAACGGTCACTTGCGACGGCATCGACCTGGGCATCCTGGAATATGGACAAACGCTGCACATTTCGCGCTCGCCAAGCCGGCTCAACCTGATCCATCCTTCCGATTACAACTATTTTTCGATGCTCAGGGAGAAGTTGAACTGGGGCAAGGGTCCCGCCACGCAGGACTCCGATCAGGACTCTTTGACGCGATGCCACGCCGATGCTGATCCACCTGGCGATCCGTAACCTGGCGGTAGTCGATGCCGCCGAGCTGGACATGGAGCCGGGATTCACCGCCCTGACCGGCGAAACTGGCGCGGGCAAGTCCATCCTGGTTGAGGCGCTGGCGCTGGCCATCGGCGAGCGCGCCAGTGCCGGACAGGTGCGCACGGGAACCCGGGAAGCGGATGTCACCGCCTGTTTCGAGGTCCCCGAAGACACGCCGCTACCCGAGTGGGCAGAGGAATACGAGTTGACCGACGAATGCATCATGCGGCGGGTAGTCCGCGCCGACGGCCGTTCGCGCGCTTTCCTCAACGGCGTGCCGGTGCCCGCCCGGCGGCTGCGCGAGGTCGGCGCCTGCCTCGTGGATATCTGCGGGCAGAAGGCCCACCAGGCACTGCTGCATACGGGCGCGCAGTTGGCGATACTGGACGAATACGGCAGACTGAGTGACTCCGTGGCGGCGATGGCGGAAAAATTTTCGGCCTTGCGCGCGGCCGAGCGTGAGTTGGACGACCTGGAGCGCCTGGCCGGCGAGCGCGCCGCCCGGCTGGAGTTGCTCGGCAGTTGGATCGCCGAACTGGACGCATTGAATCCCCAACCCGGAGAGCTGGAAGAGCTGAACCGGCAGCGCCTGAGGCTGGCCAACCGCGCCCAACTGCTGGCCGCCGCGGGCAACGCGCTTGAAGCGCTCAGCGACGGCGAGCATCCGGCCAGCGGCGCGCTGGCCGCGGCGCAGCAGGAACTTCAGGGAGTGGCCGAACTGGAGCCGCAGCTCGGCGAGGCCTTGCGCATGCTTGCAGAATCCGAAGTGCTGGTTGAGGAAGCGGTGGCGGCGATACGCGAAACCGGCGTGGACCTCGATGAGGGCGGTGGCAACCTGGATGAGGTCCAGCAGCGCCGTCAGGCGCTACTGTCGGTGGCCCGCAAGCATGGAAAGCTGCAGGAAGAACTGCCGGCCCTGGCGGATGAACTGAAAGCCGAGAAGGCGGGGCTGGAGACGCTGGACGAGCAACTCGCTGCCGCCCGTGCGCGCCGCGCCGCCTTGCGCGAAAAAACCGAGGCTCTGGCCTTGCGTCTTTCCGGGAAGCGCGCGCGCGCCGCCGGGGCCTTCGCCGAGGTCGTGTCGGAACACATGCAGAGCTTGGCCATGGAGGGAGGGCGTCTGTCCGTGGAACTTCGCGAAGCGCCCGCAGTCGGCCGCACAGGACGCGACCGGGTGGAGTTCTGCGCCGCCTTGAACCCGGGTCAGGACCCGCGCCCGCTGGCGCGCTGCGCCTCCGGCGGCGAACTGGCCCGAATCGGGCTGGCGATGCAACTGGCCGCCGCGGGCGCGCGTCAGCCGCCAACCATGATCTTCGACGAAGTGGATTCCGGGATCGGCGGGCGGGTCGCCGAAGTGGTGGGCGCCGGACTGGCGGAACTCGGACAGTGTGGCCAGGTGCTGTGCGTCACCCACCTCCCGCAGGTGGCTAGTCAGGCGGACCAGCAAATCCGCGTGAGCAAGGTGGTCCGCGACGGCGGCACGCAGACGGTGTCGTCCCAACTGGAGGAACGCGAGCGGATACGCGAAGTTGCCCGTATGCTTGGGGGCATGGAAATCACGCCGCGCACACTGGCCCACGCCGAGGAGATGCTGTCGAAACGCCGCCTCTGGCAGTCCGGGGCTGGGCGCCAGCACAGGGTCGCAGGGAACGTGGGAGCCGGAGGCGTAGGGAACGCCGGGAACGCGGGGGCCGGGGGCGTAGGGAACGCCGGGAACGCGGGAGCCGAGAACGCGGGGAATGCAGGAGCCGGGGGAAAATGAAGAGAGGTGTTCCGAGAAAGAACCTTCAGGCGGCCGGCCTGAAGGTGACCCAGCCGCGCTTGAGCATTTTCCGCGTGCTCGCCCAAAGCAGCGAGCGCCATCTCGCCGCCGACGACATCCACGCGCAGCTTGTCGACAACGACAATGAGATTCCGCTGGCGACGATTTACCGGGTGCTGACGCAGTTCGAGCAGGCGGGACTGATTACCCGGCACAACTTCGAGGGCGGCCATTCCGTGTTCGAGCTCGATTCGGGCGACCATCACGACCACATGATTTGTGTGGACACCGGAAAGGTGATGGAATTCGTGAATGAGGACATCGAGCGGTTGCAGGAGGAAATCGCCGAATCGGCAGGCTACGAGTTGATCGACCACAGCCTGGTGCTATACGTGCGAAAAAGCCGCTGAACCCTTTGCGGGCAGGCGCATCGCAAGCGGCCTTGAGGATATACTCCCCCGCGCAATGAAGCGTTCCCGAACATGGCGAAACTTGGCCCTGGCGGTGGCCGCCGGCGTCATCCTGGCGAGCTGCGTATACAAGGTTCGCGTTTTCCAGGGCTCGATCATCGACCCCGGCGATATCGAGAAAGTGGAAATCGGCATGACCCGCGAGCAGGTGGCCTATGTGCTCGGCACCCCCACGGTAAGCGATCCCTTCCAGGCCGACCGGTGGGACTACGTGTTCACCAGCGGAACGCTGCAAGGACAGCGGCGTATCGTGGTGGTCCGCTTTTCGGACGACGGAGTGAGCGCCGTCGAAGTTACGACCACGCCCGAGAACTGACGCCGCCAGCAAGCGGGGGCGCTTCGCTCGCCCTGTTCCGGGCGACAGCCCATTTTGAGGCGGCCGCTTGTTTCGGGCGGCAGCCGCGGCTTATGCGGCTTATGTGGTAGCGCGGCGGCGGGCTTCCAGCGGATCGTTTTCGAGAGGCCGGTAGATTTCAAGCCGGTCCCCGTCCTTGAGCCGATAGTCGTCGGCAACGGCAACCCCGAACACGCCAAGCGGGCAGTTGCCGATATCGATTTCCGGAAACAACTGCTCCATGCACGACCGGACAACCGCTTGCCGAGCCGTGAAGCCGGACGGCACGCGGATTGCCAGCACGCGCTGGACGCCGGGCAGCGCGTAACTCACTTCTACCGCCAGAGGGTCACTCATCGGGCGTGCAGGTCCGCCGCGCGCGATTCATGAAATCGACAACAAGCCGGTCGCAAAGCGCCTCGAAACTGCGCCCCAGCAAGAGTTCCTGCGCCCTGCTTGCGAACTCGAACCGGATCCTGACCGACACCCGGCATCCGGTGCCGATCGATTCGAAACGCCACACGCCACTCAAATGCCTGAACGGGCCGTCACTCAAGTTCATCTCCAGGCGGTGCGGCCGCTGCATGCGATTGAGCGTCGTCAGGCGCTGTCGAAACACGCCGCCGCGAAGATCGAGGCTGGCTAGCGCTTCGTTCTCGTCCTGGCGATGAATCTCGGCGCCGGCGCAACCGCGCAGGAAACTCGGGTAGTCCTCAACGGCGGCGACAAGATCGAAAATCTGCTTGGGGGCACCGGCCGTCAAGGCCTCTCTTGCTATTTCACGCATCTTCATGCATCCGTTTTCCGGCCCGCGAGCGCAGCAACCGACTGGTGTGCGAAGGCAATATCCCCTCAACGCAAAAGGGGCGGTGCCCGCGCGGCAAGCCGGGGCGTTATTGTACTGCCGTGACCGCCTCAAGGCGGCAGCGCACCGTCAACGACGCACCGTCAACGATTCACTACGCCATGGCCAGAAAACCGCAACCTGGGCGAATCGCCACGAACCGGCGAGCCTACCGGAACTACGAGATCCTCGAGGAACTTGACGCTGGTCTTGCTCTACTCGGCTGGGAGGTCAAGAGTCTGCGCGCCAACCGCGCCAGCCTGGTGGAGGCCTACGTGGCCCTGCGCGGCGGCGAGGCCTGGCTCACGGGCGCCAACTTCGCTCCCTTGCCGAACGCCAGCGCCCACCCGGCGCCGGTCGCCAACCGCGACCGCAAGTTGCTCCTGCACCGCTACCAGCTCGACCGGCTCACCGGCAAGGTGCAGCAGCGAGGTCTGACGCTGGTGCCGCTGGCGCTTTTCTGGGGCGGCTCCAAGGTAAAGCTTCGGATCGGCCTGGGGCAGGGCCGCAAGCAATACGACAAGCGCAGGCTCGACCAGGAGCGGGATTGGCAGCGGCAAAAGCAGCGCCTTGCGCGCCATTCCGCCAAGGGCCGGCCAGTTTCGGGCCGCACACCCAAGCGGACGACCGCCTGAGGGACGAGCGCCTGAGGGACGAGCGCTTGAGGGCCGGCCAGCTAACGACCACACAGCGAGGGGCCCCTCTTGATGCGCCGCGCGTATTGGCTTTACTTGCGGCCGGGGAACGATGGTAGAGTTTGGGCTCCTTTAGTCAGGGCGCACGGCCCGAGACCACGTGATGACCGATACGCCTGCGTCCAGCACCAACGTGCGCTACGAGCCAAACGAGAAGCTGCCGAGGCCGCTTGCCCTGGGTCTGGGCCTGCAGTTCGCGGTACTTTGTCTGGCCGGCATCGTGCTAACCCCGGCCATCGTGGTCCGGGCCGGCGGTCTGGCGGCCATCGTGATGACCTTGTTCGTGGAGCTGACCTCGCCGAGACGCAGACGGATTCAAGTGGAATTCGGCGTGGCCGCGCTGCCCGAAGTCATGGAGTTTCTCGGCGCATTCGCGGCCTGCAGCGGCTGGACGGACGCCATGGCCCATCGCCTGGAGGCCGCCAGCGAGGAAACGCTGCTGACGCTGCTCGCACAGCGCGGCGAAGAGGAAAACGCCGGGAGGCGCCTGTTGCTGGTGGCTCGCAAGGAAGGCGCAGGGGCGGTGCTGGAGTTCATCGCCACGCCCGGCGGAGGCAATGTGGAGGATCGGATTGCCTTGCTCGCCGAGCAAACTTCGAGGGCGGCCGTGGAGCGGGAAGTGTCGCTGCGGCTGCTACGGGCGCTGGCTTCCTCGGTGCGCCACCAGCAATACCACGACACCGACATCGTAACGGTCCACGTTGACGCTCCGGCCGCGTCTGGCTGAACCAAGTCCAACCGATTCCAACCGAACCGTCGCGCACGCATCGCGGGGCCGGCCGGCCGCGAAGCCGGCCACCATGGCCCCGGTCCCCGCCCAAAGAGGCGATCGAGTCAGCGGCGCCGGCTGTCTGGAGCGCCTATGGCTCGAGCGGTTCGGCTGTTGCCGGTTCCGGCCCCGGAAAGAACCAGTCCGGACCCGCGCAAGGCGCGTCGAGGAACAACGAAACCGACACCTGTTGCGCGGGGAACTCCTCGACCTCAACCAGATCGGCCAGGTCCCCGCGGGCCGTGGGGGTGCAATGGACTCCATCGCCATCGGCATCCACCCACGCATACACGATCAGACCCTCACCGAGTTCGGGCGGATAGTCGAAGCGGAAATTCGAGGACCCCAGAGCCGTCTCGAAGCCTTTGACGATTTCCAGCGGATAGCGCAGTTCCCCGGTGTTGCTCCATGCGTGATGCACGGAAAGGTGCACGGTGGCCGCCGGGTCGACTTCCTCGGGAGCAGCCACCACCACCGAGAGGTCCACTGAAATCGGCGGCGCGGACGACTCTTCGCCGGCGCAGCCAAAACACAGTGCGGCGAGAAAAACCGGAATCGCCTTGTTTCCTTGTGCAGTCATGAGGCCTGATCCTCCAGGATGATTGTCGGCATTCCGAATACGCGGGTGAAATTGTCGGCCAGGATCAGACGCATCTCGTCGGTCGTGTAGCCGACTTCCTGCATCCCCGCCAGGAATGCGTCCAGGTGCGATTGCACGTAGCCGGGAAACTGCGGGCCGTCGGATCCGTAGATCAGCTTCTCTATGACGCCGCCCGCCCGAATCCGCTCCAGGTAATCGTGCAGCAGCTGTTCGGCCCGCTCGGCGCCCAGCGCGCCGGGCTCCATGTACACGTTCGGGTAACGCTGGGCGAGATCAATCGCGGAGTCGGTATAGGTGAGCGCCCGGTTGAAACTGTCATAGCCGGAATGACCGAGTATGAAAATAGCGCCGGGATGCCGCTGTATGGCGTCCTCCAGGTAGGCGGGATCGCAATACGGCGGTTCGGTGCGCGTGCCGGGATTCGGGCTGGTGCCGGTGTGCAGGTAAATGAGCGTGCCCTGCCGCGCCGCAATCTCGTAAATCCCGTAGAAGCGCTCGTCGTCCATGCGAAACTGCTGGTGGCCGTGGGCGATCTTGATGCCGACCATGCCGTGCTGCTCGATCGCGTCTTCCATCTGACGCAACTGCTCGGCACCGTCCAGGCTCCAGTGATCGACCCGGAGGCTGGCAAAGCCGAGCAGCCGCTCGGGATTCACGGCGATCTGTTCGGCCACATGGTCGTTGGTGGCGATGCCGGTGGTAGCCGGACTCCACAGCGCGAACACCCCGCCGGCGCTGATGCCGGCACCGTCCAGAGTGCCGAGGATGCTCTCGCCGGTGAGGATTCTGTCCATGAAGATCCCCATGGTCCACTTGAGGCCGGTCGGCACGCGGCTGGTGAGGCGCTCCTTGAAACGCGGCGGCGACCCTTCCCAGGTCCCGGTATGCAGGTGCATATCCACCACCGCAAGCCGTTCGCCGTTCACGGCCACACCCATCTGCTCCGGCTCGCTGGAGCATCCAGCCATGGAAAGCGCGATCAGCGCAAAAAGGGATTTCTTGAAAGTTGCAATCGACATGGTCTTGCCCTCGGTTCTTGCTCTGGGTGCTTGCCCTGGGTGCTTGCACTCGTTTGGGGCACCCTCGGTTCTGGCCATCGGTTGTTTCCCCGGGTGGGTTCAGATGATCCCGGAAGCGCCGTTCATCTTCGGGTGAAGCGGGCGCGCCCGCCCGTGATTCCGGCGTGTTGGTCGAATTCCTCGAGAAACCGCATGGCTGTGGCGTCGCCGTTGAGCCAGGCGTCCAGAAAGGCGGTGGTGACGCCGGCCAGGATCGTCACACCCTCGATGTCCTGCGCGCCGCCGCGGTTTTCCGGCCCGCCGCGGTCCTCGCGACAGATGCGCCCGCCCAAGTAGTGGTCTCCTTCCTCAAGCACCACCGAGTACTTGTGTCCCGCAGGGCTCAACTCGTACGACAGCATGCGCCACTCCCAGGGCTGGATGACGCCATCGCCCGCATTGCGGGTATCGCGGGTGCCGCCGGTTACCAGCATTGGGCCCGGCAATTCGGTGAAAGGCGCCTCGGCCATCTGCGGCATCGGCCCCGGGCCGCTCATGACGATGGCCGCATCGAAGTCCAGCGCGTGGCTTACGGCTTCGGAATTCTCCGGATCCTTGAGAGGCTGCCCCCAGATGATCTGCGTAACCATCCCGCCAAAGGAATGCCCCGCCATGACTTTGCGGCTGTAGTCGATTTTGCCGGTGAGTCCGGGGATGTCCTCGCCGGGCGCAAACAGCGCGTCGAGGACGCGGCCCTCGTCGGAAATCCGGATGTAATGCAGTTTGCCCGCGTCCTGAGCGCGGAGCCTTTGCTCGGACGTGGGGCAGTCCGGGTGTTCCGGCTGCACCACCACATAGCCATGCGAGGCCCAGTGGTCGGTCAGATCGGAATAGTTCTCGCGATAGCAGGCGAAGCCATGCGAGAACACCACCAGCGGAAACATCCCTTCGCCCTCGGCCTCGGGAAAAACGATGCGCGCCCGCAGCCTCCGCTGGCCGTCTTCCGCCGGCAGAACGTGATTCTCGATCACCTGAACCGGGTAAGGCCCCCGCGCCGTCTTGTAGGCGGCCGTCGCGCTTTCCGGTTGCGCGACCGCCGACCATACGGCGGCCGCGGCAAACGCCAGAACAATCGCACTACGGGCGGTCATGGCTAGTGTGCTCCTCCTTAAACACGGAGATCGACAAGGGGATTTCCTGAAGGTTCTCGGACCGCTTGCGCGCGGTAACGATGACTTCCTCAAGCACCATGTCCTGCGCGGTAGCTATCGAAGCAGCGGCGTTCGTGGCGCATAGCGCGGCCACGCCGAAGACTGCGCGTTCTGGCATAAGCCCCCCTTATGGCTCAAGACAAGACCTGACTGTAAAAGTATCCCCTGAAGGCAAATACCTTTCTGATTATGGCATTGAAATGGAATCGGCCGGAGCAGCGCCGCGGGATTGGGCGCCCGACGCGAGGAAACTCCGAATACGTTCGGTTACGCCGGACCGATCGACCGCAAACGGCCAATGACCGCCGGCCGGGACTATCCAGGTTTCCGCAGCCATGGCGGACGCCGCCCGGGCGCTGAATTCCGGAGGCACGATGGTGTCGTCGTCGCCCCAAATTACCAGCGCCGGCGGCCGCAGGTCCGGCAACTCGCCGGGCAGAGCATATGCGCGGGAGGTTCTATTGATCGCGAGCAACGCATCAACCGTACCTTCCACCAGCGCGATCCGGTGCGCGGGGCAGGCGCCGGGATCGGCCTCGCAGGCGCGGGCGGAAAGTGTCGAGAGCTATTCAGGATCAGCTGCGAGCTGGATCGGCCTCGCAGGCGCGGGCGGAAAAGCTGCCGGGTCCGCCGCCCAGCGAATTCCAGATGGCGACGCGTGCCGTGGCTTCGGGCAGATAGGCCACGAAATTGCCCGGCGTGACCTGCGGGTAGATCGAAGGGCACACGAACACCGCGCGGCGCACGCGGTTCGGGGCGGTGAGGGCCAGACGGCCGGTTACCGAACCGCCGTAGGAATGGCCAACCACGTCGAACTGCTCTACGGCGAGCGCGTCGAGCAGGGCCAATAGCGCCATTGCGCGGCCCTCCACGGTGAAATGCGCGCCCGGTTCGGCAACTTTCTCGGAGTAGCCAAAACCCAGCATGTCCGGCACGATCACGGAACGGTTGGTCGCCAGCTCATTCGCCAGCGGCATGATGACGTTGCTGCCCGTGGGTCCGAACCCGTGAATGAGCAGTATCGGCGCGCCAGTAGGATCGGCGTTAACGTCGCCCCGAATGATGGCGTGGTACTCGTAGCCGTCGAGAGTCAGAAACTCACCCGGCGCCTCGGCATGCCGGTCGACGATTTCCTGCTCGGCGATCTGTCGTTCCCCGTGAAGGGTGAACCAGACCACCAGCCCGACGGAGGCCAGGGCCAGGAAGGCCATAACTCCGGCGAGCAAAAGCAGCACGCGCTTGAAAATCTTCATGCTCGCGACCCCCGCCCGTGCGGCGCGGCGGCGTATTCAGGCATTATGTCCCACCTTCAGACCGGGAACAGGAACATACCATGACCGCGTACAGCACCTTTCATTTTCTGCATATTCTGGTTTTCGCCGTGATCGCCGGCATCGAACTCCCGGCAATGTACGCGTTGCGGCTGGCACGCTCGCCCGATAGCAGCGCAGCCGCGCGCACGATGGCCTTGCGGGTGAAACGCTACGCGGACGCGGCCTCTGCCGTCATGCTGGTCCTGCTTTTGCCGCTTGGCGTGCAGATCGGCGCCGATCTCGGCGTCTACACGATCACCTCGAACATCGCCCTGCCCATTACCTGGGCGGTAGGGCTGATCTGGCTCGCCATTGCCGTGATGTCGGAAGCGGCGGGCGATTCCAGGTGGGCGCGGCGAATCTACAAGTCCGAATGCGTGCTGCGCATCATCATCGGGCTGGGCAACGTCTATGATGCAGTGGTGGGGTTCATGGGCGCGGGAATGATCCAGACCCACTGGCTGGCCACCAAGGTTCTGCTGCTGGGACTGATCCTGGTGATAAGCGGCTGGATCCGTTGGCAGACTCAAGCCGTCCGGTTCGCCTCATTGGACGCCGCTTCCACAACAACCGCGGACTCCGAACGGCTGATCGCGATCATCCGCCGCGCGCAATGGGGCAGCCACAGCATCCTGGCGATGGTTCTGATCGCCGCCTATCTGGGCACCGCGAAACCCTGGTGAAGGCGCACCCGTTGGCCCCGACGGTCAGTCGGCGCCAACTCTCCCAAAACCAGTCCGTTCGGTGACAGCGTGCGTGCTCAGCGCGCATCCTTGACAACCCGGCCATTCTGAATTACGACTGGAACATTCTTCAGCACCGAGATATCCGTGAGCGGATCGTCGGCCACGGCAATCAGATCGGCAATCCTGCCCGGCTCGATAGTTCCCAGTTCGTCTTCCATTCCGATCAGCGCCGCGGCGTTCACAGTAGCCGTAACGATCGCTTCCTCGGGGGTCAGACCGTGCTCGACGTACAACTCCAGTTCGCGGGCATTGTTGCCGTGCTTCGTTACCCCGGCGTCGGTTCCCGCAGCAATCAGGACGCCGGCCTTGTACGCGGCGAAGGTGCGCGGACCGTGATTGTCGAGAAAGTTCTGCATCAGGCCGACCATCTCATCTGCAGCAGTGTCGATGTCCGCGCGAATGTTGTCCTGCACGGCCAGCGTCGGCACCAGGTAGACGCCGTTCTCAACCATGATCCGATGTGATTCCGCGTCGTTGAACGAACCGTGTTCTATGGACGATGCGCCGAGACGTGCAGCGAGGTTGATGCCCTCGGTGCCGTGGGCATGCACAGCCACCTTCAGTCCGCGGGAGCCGGCCACCTCCACGATCGCCCGAAGCTCATCTTCCAGAATGACCGCGGGCGCTAACTCGTGGCCGCATGGCCTCGAGCCGCTGCAGGTGGCTGCAACCTTGATGAGATCGGCGCCCATGTCGATCTGCACACGGGTTGCCCGGCGGCAGGACTCCACGCTCCAGCAGCTGCTCGGCCCATCGTGGGCGCCCACCCTAATCAGATGCCCCGCGGTGATGATGCGCGGGCCGGTCAGGGCGCCATCGCGAATCGCATCGCGCAGCGCGAAGATGTGCCAGCCGTCGGCCCCGACATTCCTGACCGTAGTAAACCCGGCCTCAAGCGTTTTTCTGGCATTGACAATCGCGTTCACCATGGAATAGGCATCGTCCTTTGCGGTGCGATGCTCAAGCGCGTACTCATCGGAAGCACCGTAACTGCGCTGCCCTTCAACGCCGAACTCCATGGACAGGTGCACATGCATGTCCATCAGGCCGGGCAGCACGAATTCATTAGCAAGATCGAGAAACTCCGGGTCGGCGCCTTCATCAGCTACCGCAAGCTCCCGATCCAGAAACCCTTCGCGGATATCGGCAATCCTTGCGTCCTTCACCACAATGGTCTGTTCCCTGAGCGCTTCCTGACCCGGAACATCGAGGACGGTGCCGGCGTGGATAACGAGCCAACGCGGTTCCTTCTCCTGCTCGGCTGCTTCACCAGCGATGGCCGGTGCAAGGCAGGACAGCAGCATCGACGCCCAGGTGAATCCCCGATATATTTCTCTGGTCATCTCGCTTCGAGTCTCAAGTGACGGCGCCGAACGTCGGCGCTGAAAAAAGCAGCGCCGGGGCACCCCAAGGCATCCCGGCGCCCCTGATTATCCTTTGCTCTCGCGGAACGGTCAGAAGTCCGCAGCCATCGTCCAGGCAAGGTTGACGAACTGGCCGCTGGGCGTCGTCACGGCCCCGGAATGCGAGAAACTGTCAACGCCGGAGTAGTAGTCCTCGTCAAGCAGGTTCGAAACATTCAGCGTGAGGCTGTGATTGCTCCAGTCCAGGCCGGCCTGCAGGTTCACGGTCGTCGCAGAAGGCGAGAGCCGCGGAAATACCGAGGTGGGGATGTCGGAAAAGCGGGCTACCATTTCCGAGCGGTGGTTCACCGTCAGCCGCAGATAGCCGTTGAAGCCGTTTGCCTCCCAGTCGTACTGCCCGGAAACGGAAGCCGTCGTTTCCGGCGCGCTGGGCAATTCTTCTCCGCTCACGTCGCCTTGAGGCGCATTCGGGAAACTGTCGAACTTGGCGTCCATGTAGCCGAAAGCGGCCATGAGCGTTACGGAGTCGCCGACCAGGGTCTGGGCGCTGACCTCAATCCCCTGGCTGCTGGCCGACTCGGCATTCGCCACCACGTTAAGCGGCGCGAAACCGGTCCCGTTGGCCGGGCAATCCGCCGGCGAAGGCACGATTTCCTGTCCGGGCAGGCAACGCGTCTGGGCCAAGCGAACCTGCATGTCCTCCCAATCCATGCGGAAAACCGCAGCCTCCACCTGGGTACGGCGGTTGTTCAGAAAGCTCTTCCAGCCGATCTCGTAATTCGTGACGGTTTCCTCGTCGAACCGCGAACGCGGGTCGAAGGAAACGCCGCCGACCCGGGCCACGCCGTCCGGCGCGGTTCTGGCGCCGGACGCCCTGTAGCCGGTGGAAACCGTCGCATACACGGATGCATCTTCGCTGTAGGCCCAATTCAGCGCCACGCGCGGGGAGAAGTTACTGCCATCGTTGGTCACGTCCAGATAGGGATTCCTTACCGTCTGGTTAAAACGCCCGCCGCTGGTGAACTGCTGGCCTTGCGGGCCCGTGTAGATGAGCACATCCTGATCCGGGCGCAGCGCGCAGTTCTCCAGGAACGGAGCCGGTACGCCATCGACCACCGCACGACGGCCGCAGGCGAACGAAGCATAGGTGTTCTGCCAGAACTGACGATCGTCGTCCGAGGAATAGCGACCGCTGACCGAAAGCGTCACTGCGTCCGTCAACTCGAACCCCAAGTCGAAGAACGCCGCGAAGCCGTCCCGTTGAACGGTGATTTCGTTCTCATTGGGATGGTCTCCCGGGGTTGTGGCGCCCAGTGGGCCCCCTCCCGGGAACCTGCCGGCTTGAATCACATCATCGCCGGAAACGATCGTATTGTTGACCTGCGCTTCGTCGTCGTAGGCGATGGCGCCTACCATCCACTGAACAGGCGTCGCTCCCATCATCAGCGGTTCGGTCGAGAAAAGACGGACTTCCTGGCTGAAGGATTCGCTCTCGTAATCGGATATGCGATTGAAGAAATCCATACCGCTGTTGTCGATGTCTTCGTACTGGTACATGTCGCTGTCGATCATTCCGGCAATCGCGGTAAAACCGAATCGCGCGCCGATGTACTCGAGTTTCGCGGTGAGGATCAGATTCTCGACATCGGTGTATCCGGGGGAGTCCTCGCACATCTTGTCGGTGTTGCCATTCTCCGCGAAGATCGAGTCGCCCAGGCCGCAGGTTGGCGCGTCCGCCGTCGGCCCGCCCGATGCGTTGAACAGGAAACCGGCGGGACCGGACATGCTCGGAACGCGAGCCATCTGGTGGTCCTCTTCCTCGACGTACTGACCTGCCAGATCAACCGTCCAATCGCCCGGCTGCCAACGTACGGCGGCCCGCATGTTGAGATTGTCGTAGCCCGTGTCATTACCGTCGGGATGCAGGTTATCCACGTACCCTTCACTGGAGTTGAATGCCGCGCCGCCTCTCGCGAACAGCTTGTCCGTGACCGGCGCGTTGCCAATCACGCCATATTCGTAGCCGCCGTGATTTCCAACAGCCAGACGGACCTTGGCCAGGCCGTTCTCGTCCGGCTTCTTCGAGATGACGTTGATGGCGCCGCCGGTTGCGTTGCGCCCGAAGTAGGTGCCCTGAGGACCGCGCAGCACCTCGATGCGCTCGATGTCGTCCAAGGGTGGATTGGCGCTGCCGCTGGCCACGAAGGCGGTGCTGAAATCGTCAACGAAATAGCCAATGGTGGGCCGAGACTGGATCAGGCGCTCGTTGCCGCCGTTGGTCAGGTCGCCCAAACCGCGAATCGAGATGTCGCCGTTTTTGTTTCCCTGCTGATCGTTGGCCGTGAACGCGACGTTGGGCGTCATCTCCAGGAAGTCCCTGGCACCCTTGAAATTGCCGCGTTCGATCTGCTCGGACGAAAACGCCGTGATGCTGATCGGCACATCCTGCAGGGTCTGCTCGCGGCGCTGCGCCGTCACGACGATTTCTTCGAGCGCCTGTGCGCCATCTGCCTGCGCGAGCAGTGGAGTCGGCAAACTCATTGCCAGCCAAGGCAAAAGCAAAATAACGGTCCTTTTGGTCATTTGACAACCCCTGTTGGATTCAGCCTGAGCGGCGCTGGCACGCCGTAAGCTCTGTAAAACACGAAGTAAATACTTTACGACGAAACCTCTTGGACCGTCAATCTGAAATGTGTAATCTGAACCCTTGGAGATAGGGGCGGCGTTCAGGACATCAGCCCCGGCAGCAGCAGGGCGATGGGCGGCAGAAGGATCAGCAATACAAGCCGCACAAGGTCCGCCAGCAGAAACGGCCCCAGTCCCCGGAAGATCTTTTGCACTGGCACGTCCGGCAACATTGAGCCGACCACGAAGACGTTCATCCCGACCGGCGGCGTGATGAGGCCGATTTCCGCCACGATGATGACAAAAATGCCAAACCACACCGGGTCGAAACCGACGCCGGTGAGCACCGGAAAGAAGATAGGCAGGGTAAGCAGCAGTAGCGAACTGCTCTCCAGGATGCAGCCGAGCGCGAGGAACACGAGGACTGTGATTCCGAGTATGGCCATCGCCGAAAAACCGGAATCCGAGATCAGTTCCAGCAGGATGACGGGTACGCCGGTAATGGTCACGAGGTTGGCGAACAACAGCGCGCCCAGGAACACGAGAAAGAGGCTGACCGAGGTCTTGACGGTACTCAGCAGAGCCTTCATCAGGACCGCCACGGTGAGTTGCCGTCGGATCAGCGAAATCGCAAGGGCGCCCGCCGCGCCGACGCCGGCCGCCTCCATCGCGGTGAAGACTCCGATGTATATGCCGCCGATGATGAGCGTGAACAGCGCCAGTATCGGCCACACCCCGGTCAGGGAATGCAGGCGCACGCGCCAGCCGCTTTTTTCCCCGGAGGGACCATAGCTGGGCCGCCAGCGGGTAACGGCCGCGATCGTGAGCATGTACAGAGCGATCGTAAGAAGGCCGGGGAGTATGCCCGCAATCATCATCTTCGCCAGCGATACGCCGGTAATAAGCGAATAGAAGACCATGCCAACGCTGGGCGGAATGAGAACGCCCAGCGTGCCGCCCACGGCGACGGACGCAGCGGCAAAACCGGGCGCGTACCGGTATTCGCGCATTTCGGGCACGGAGATCCCCGTCATCGTCGCGGCACAGGCGTAGCTGGATCCCGAGATCGCGGCAAAGCCCCCGCTGGCGCCGATGGTGGCCATGGCCAGGCCGCCGCGGCGGTGGCCGAGAAACGCGTAGGCGCAAGCGTACAGATCCCGCGCAAGTCCGGATCGGCCGATGACGTTGCCCATCAGGATGAACAGGGGCAGTACCGAGAAGCTGTAGTTTGTGGCCGCGTCCAGACCGACCTGGCCAATCATGATGAAGGCGGCATCGGGACCGCGCACGAGCGCAAACCCGAGCACCCCGACCAGGGCCAGACTGAACGCGATAGGCAGGCCGGCCAACAGCAGCAACAGCAGCAGGACGACAGCTACGACGAACAGGGTCATGCCGGGTCCTCGCCGCGCCCCGGTTCGGCAAACAGATTGCCTATGGCGAAAAGGACGGCGGCAGAAGTGGTGATCGCGGCATAGCCCGCCATCCAGCTTACCGGGATGCGGATCGACTCGAAATACTCGCCGTTGTCGGAGAAATACACCGCCTGCCAGAACATCTGGCCGGCCAGAATCGTCAGGGCGCCAACGATGACAATTTTGACGGCGAGATCGCGCCACCTCCTTTGGCCTTGCGTCATCCGCTGGTCAAGCAGACGCACACGGAGGTGCTCGTCATCCAGGACCACCACCGGCAGCCCGGAAAATACCAGCAGGCAGACCAGGCACTGAACGAGCACGTGACCTCCGGGTACGGGCTGCCCCAGAAAGTAGCGGCCGATCACATCCACGAAGGTCAGCAGCATCAGCACGACCAGCAGCCCCGCGGTAAGCCACTGGAAGATCCGCCTGGCGATCGCCGGCAACCGCTTCACCGCGGCATCTCCCCTTCTTTCCTCGAAACTTCCTCCGCAGGGCCTGGCGAGCCAATACGTTCGCTCTCGCGCCGAACCTCCTCGCGGAAGTACTGAAGTGCGGCCTCGGCGTCCACGCCTGCGGCCGTGGCCTTCTCTATCCATTCGGCGTCCAGGAACGCGGTAGCCTCACGGAGTTCGTCATCGAAACCGGTCGCTGTTTCGACATCGGCAATACCGGCCGCGAGCATTTCCCTCGCCGACGCCGCTCCTTCACGGTTGAAGACCTTCGCTGCCCGGCGGGCGAATGCTTCGCCGGAAATCCGTACGATCGCCGCCTGGTCTGCCGCCGATATCCGTGCCCAACTCCGAGTGTTGGCGGTCAGGAAAAATCCCCCGTAGCTCAAACCCACCCCTCCCGCCAGACGCGTCTGATAGCGAAGATACGGCTGAAGCCCCAACCGGGTAACGCCACTGTACGGCATGCTCACGCCATCGAGGATTCCGCGAGAAAGTGCGTCGTGGATTTCCGGAGCGGTCAGAAACACGGGAATCGCGCCGACCGCGGACAACAACCGGGCGCCCACATCGCTGGGTGCCGCCATCTTGAGCCCCCGTATGTCGGACAATTGCTCAATCGGTTTCTCAACCGTGAACCAGTGCTGCGTGCCGCTGGCGTGCAGCGCCAGCAGCCGCGTACCCCCGAACTCCTCGGCTCGATGGAGAAAGCGCTGGTGCGTACGCCACAATGCGACCGAGAGGGCCTCCACGTCGCTGCTGACCAGAAACGGCGTTTCGTTGACCTGCGTTACCACAAAGCGCCCCGGCGTCGCGCTCTGGTTACCGCCGGCAATGTCCACCAGTCCGGCCCAGGCCATGTCGAAGTTGCGCCGGTAACTGCCCAGCGGCGCAACGCTGAACTTCAGCCGGACCCGCCCCTGCGTGACCTGCTCGACTTCCCCCGCCCAGGGCACGAGCACATCCTTGTGGTAGAAGTGATTCGGTGGCGCGACCTGGTTGACCACCAGTTCGATCGGATCGGCTGCACACACCGGCGGCCGCGCGCAGACAAGCGTCAGCGCACCGATCACCGCAAAGAGCCCGTACCAAGCGTTGTGGTTAAATCGCGAGCTTATCGAATGTCCCCGCTTGGGGTTGGGGGGTCGCAACGGTTGGCGCCCTGGTTTGACCAAAAGCGTGGGCGCTATGGCGTCACCTCGACCCGCTGCGTCTGCCTCAGCTTGTCGTCCCATTCACCGGCCAGAAACTCTGCGATATCCGGGATTACACGCGCCGGCGCTTCGATGTAGGGATAGTGCCCAAGTCCCTCATACTTCTTGAGGAAGGTCGGTGCGGAGGTCATCCAGTGTTCAATCACATCGCCTTCCAGGTGCATGACGGTGGGGTTGGCCTTGCCCCACAGGATCAGCGTAGGCGCTTGTATCCTGGAAAGAATACTTTTGGGATCGCCAGTCTCGAAGAAGTATTTTGAGGCGGGCGTCGTTTCCGCGCGGCGGTTGACGTCGTACGCGAGATCAACGAACCAGTCCGGCGCATCGGCCTCCGAAGGAAAATTCTGGTTGACCGAAAATTCCCAGAAATCGCGGGGCTTGACCGGCATATCGTCCCACTGTGCGGTTTCCGGGCGCGCCCGGTTCGGGTTGGTGCGCGCCGTTCGGGGCATGCCGGCGGAGTTGATAAGCACGAGTCGTGTGACCTGTTGCGGAAAACGCGCCGCGTAACGGAACCCCACGCTGCCTCCGCTGGAGGTCGCGACCAGGGCGAAGGGGTCGAGATCAAGTTCCTCGGCCAGGCCGCTCAGGATTTCCACATTGCGCTCAATCAGATTGAACCTGCCGTCCGGCGGCTCCCTGGTCTCCGGGCCGCTCAGCCCCACATTCGGAAAATCGAATCGAATGACCCGGTAGTTCGTTCGCAGTTCTTCCGTCAACTGATCCCAGCTTGCAAGATTGAAATACGAAGCGTGAAGGAGAACGACAAGCGGCCCCTGCCCTTCATCGCGGTAATGAATATCGGCGCCGTCGATGGTCACGAAGCGCGTGCCGTCATCCGCGTATTTTTTCCGCAGGCCGTCCAGGCTGATCTGCGCAGGTTCCTGCGCGACCGTCGCAAAAGACGCGGCAATCGATGCAATGGCGAGAGCAAGGCGTTTCATGGTTGTCACCGGCATGGGAATGAGATGGGAATTATGTAGCACAGCGCCCACGCTGGCCACAAGAAAGCCTGAGTCCATCATGCTGGCCCATTGGCACGGACGGCTCTGGAACGCCTCGGAACTGGGCCGAGCCCTGTCGCTTTCCGACAAGACCGTGCGGCGCTACCTGGACCTGCTGACCGGCACGTTCATGATCCGACAGCTTGCGCCCTGGTTCGAGAACCTGGCCAAGCGGCAGGTCAAGGCGCCCAAGGTGTACTTGCGCGACCCCGGTTTGCTGCACCTGCTGCTGGGTCTGCTGGACGACGCTTCCCTGTCGTCAACCGGCTAACCCGGAGATTGCCTGAGGGTAGGTATCTTCTCCCTCCTCTCGCAGGGGACGCATGAACCCGTCCCTGGGGCTCGGCAACGGCATCCTGCCGTTGACGCCCCTGCGAGAGGAGGGAGAAGATACCTACCCTCAGGCAATCTCCGGGCCAAGGCTGTTGCAATGGAGGCGGCGGGAATCGAACCCGCGTCCGCAAGCGCTACTGCCCGAGGCGTTCTACATGCTTAGCCGCGTCTCGAATAACGGCGATTTCCCGACGGGCGAGGACCAAGCGCCGCTTTGATCAGCTAACTCTTAACTCGCAGGCGCCGATCGGTTCTGCGGGCGATCCTGTGGAAGCGACGCTCCAACCGGGTCACAGGAAGTCCTGGCAGGAACGCTGGCGGTCAAGCCGCCAGGGCGTAGTTGTCGTCGTTGGCAACTATTGGTTTTTGCAGGCGGATTAACGAGGAACCCTGCGCCTCGGCATGCACACCAAGGGTCTCACAGCCCACGTCGAAGCCGTGTCGCCCCCATGTGGGATATTCTACGCGCCATGCCTGCTGAATTCCACGCCTTGCCTGAACTCCATGCCTGAAATGCCTGACCTTCGCCCACCCGATATCGCCGCCGGAGTGGTCCGCGCCCGGCTGTTGCGCCTGGCCACCTATGCCTCGGTAAGCACGGCCACCGTTCTCGTTGCGCTCAAGGCCTGGGCCTGGCAGATCACCGATTCCGTATCGCTGCTCAGTTCGCTGGCCGATTCGGGACTGGATGTGCTGGCCTCGCTGATCACGTTCTTCGCGGTGCGCGTTTCCCTCAAGCCCGCCGACCAGGAACACCGCTTCGGCCACGGCAAGGCGGAGGGTCTGGCCGCCCTGGCGCAGTCGGTAATCATCACGGCTTCGGCGGTTTACGTGCTGGCGGAAACCGTCGATCGGATGGTCAATCCCGCGGCCGTCGAGCAGGCAACCCTGGGAATCACCGTAATGCTGGTGTCCGTGGCGCTGACCCTGGCGCTGGTGAGCGTGCAGGGGTATGTGCGGCGGCGCACCGACTCGGCCGCCATCGCGGCGGATGCGATGCATTACAAGACCGATCTGGTAATCAACCTGGGCGTGGCCGGGGCGATCGCGGTGTCCACCCTGCCCGGCGGCCGGCTCGCGGACCCGCTGGTGGCGGCGGCGGTCATGGCCTATTTGCTGTTCGGCGTTTGGAAGATCGCCCGGCACGCGCTGGATATCCTGATGGATAGGGAGATCCCCGACGAGGACCGGGACAAGATCAAGCGGCTGGCGGAAGGCCATCCCGAAGTCCGCGACATTCACGATTTGAAGACGCGCCACGGCGGATCCAACTACATCGTCCAGTTCCACGTGCTGCTCGACGCGTCGTTGAGCCTCACCGAAGCGCACGAAATCCTCGATAGCGTGGAGGACCGCATCCGGGCCGAGTTTCCCGACTGCGAGCTGCTATTGCATCCCGACCCCGAGGGTTATCACCCCAGCGCCCCGGAGTTCGGAAAACACTGACCTTCCTGCTTTCTCGGGCGCGTTTCTTCTCCCTCCCCTCGCAGGGGACGCATGAACCCATCCCTGGGGCTCGGCAACGGCATCCTAGCCGTTGACGCCCCTGCGAGGGGAGGGAGAAGAAACGCGCCCGAGAAAGCAGGCGCACGGGCTACACGCCCAGACCCGCGGGCTACACCTCCCGCGGAACTTCCTCGGCGAACGACTCCCAGGTGCCGCGCGGCTGCAGCGCCGCCCAGTCGGTCTGCGGCTCCAGAAGCTCGGGCTTGTCGCGCTCCAGGCGCTCCAGCACCACTCTCGGAATGTTGTCGAGCTCGCCGCTGATCTTGAAGCTGTGCATGCGCCCGAACATGGCGGCGTCCTTCACCTCGGTCTGCCCCATCCGCATCCACGGCCACCACGGTGAAGTGCGCATGAAACCGCAGTGGAAGCGGGCCGAGGGGATGCTTCGATCTTCCAGTTCCGCGGCCGGAATATAGAACACGAAATGCTCGGAAGGATTGATCTTGGGTCCGGTCGAGGCCTTGGGCCAGCCCTCGGGCGTGACCGGGTTGGTGTATTCGTGCATGTATTCCCAGGCCAGCAGATACTGGTCGTGAAAACGCTGGAACGGCAGGATGAACGGAATCACGCCATCTTCGTTGGGACGCGCGTCGACGGCGTTCATCAGGGTGTTGTCATCCGGCGCGCCACCCATGGAAAAGCGCGGCATCTCTTCGGTGAGCCGGCCCCGGAACCGGTCGTTGAAGAATGGGAACACTTCCACTCGCTCGCCGCTGTAGGGATTGTCCCAGTAGTCGATGATTTCGCCGCTGGCCAGATCGGTGAAGTAGCCGGCTTCGGTGCCGCGCAGCCACAGGTGACCGTTCTCGTCGATCTTGCACTGGATGTTGCCGCAGCCCACGTAGCCGAAAAGCGGAATCAGCTTGTTCACGCCGATGCGCGCAAACTGCACGCCCTGGTAGCCGCTGTAGATCGGCTTTTCGGCATAGGTGCCCCAGATCTTCCCGAAGGCATAGAGGTTGTCCGAAGGCTTGCTCAAGTCCAGCCCAACTGCGTCCGATTCTCCCTGCGATTTGCCGCTAAATTCGAATGAGCCCTTGAAGCTGCAGGCGCTCAAGCCGGCTGCGGCCAGTCCTCCCATCGCGCCGCCCATAAGGCTCCGACGGCTAACGACACTTTCCAGCATTGAACTAAAAAACATGGTTTCCCCTCCTCGCCCGCTATGTTAAACGCCGTTAAACGCCTGTCGCCCAACGCCTGTCGCCGGGGCACGACACGCGGGAAAACGGGGCTGGCCGTCTCTTGCCTGAGGCCGAGTTTCTTCCCCCTCCTCTCGCAGGGGCGTCAACGGCAGTGTGCGCCAATTGCTTGGCGCACACGCCGTTGCCGAACCCCAGGGACGGGTTCATGCGTCCCCTGCGAGAGGAGGGGGAAGAAACTCGGCCTCGGACAAGAGACGGCTAATTCACTACAGGCCGGCCGCTCATGCGCAAATCGCGCCCGGAGGCCCGCTGGAACACGTTCAGCCCGAACTCCGGCGCCACGGCCAGAAAGTGATCGAACAGATCGGATTGCAGGTCCTCATAGGCCTCCCAGTCCGTGGTGGCCGCAAAGCAATAGATTTCAATGGGCAGGCCGGCCGGGCCCGGCTGCAGTTGCCGGACCAGGGTGGTGCGCTCGGCGTGCATCTGCGGATGGTTCTTGATGTAATTGAACAGATAGGCCCGGAAAGTGCCGATATTGGTGAGCCGCCTCAAGTTCACCGGCAGGGACTCAGAGCCTATGCGGCGGTTGTACTCGGAAAGTGCGCGATGCTTGGCGGGGATGTAATCCTCCAGCAACTTGAACTGCGAGAAGCGTTCGATTTCGGCGGCGTCGAGAAAGCGCACCGTGGCCATGTCGATGAACAGCGACCGCTTGATCCTTCGTGCGCCGTCCTCGCTCATTCCGCGCCAATTCCGGAACGAACCCGTAATGAATGCCTGCGTGGGCACGGTGCTCAAGGTCTTGTCCCAGTTGCGTACGGTCACGGTGTGCAGGGCAATATCCACCACGTCTCCGTCTACGTTGGACGAAGGCATTTCCACCCAGTCTCCCACCCGCACCACATCGTTGACGGAAATCTGGATGCTGGCCAACAGCGACAGCAAGGTGTCGCGGAAAGCCAGCAGCAGCACCGCGGCAAGCGCGCCCAGGCCACTCAACAGCAGAAAGATGGACACCTGGGCCGCATAGGCCACGATGACCAGCGCGCCGACCACGTGCAGGACCAGCGAAACCGCCTGAGCGTAACCCTTCAACGGCAAGCGCGCATGACTGCCCGGCGCCTTTCGCAGATACAGACTCACTGCGTTGATCAGGGCTCGGATGCCGGCGATCGCCGTAAGGACCACGCCGGCGAACGCCAGCACACCCAGCACCCGGGCTACGTCTCTTCCAATAAGGGACTGTGCGGCAACAAGGGACTGCGCGACGTGCAGTCCCAGGAACATGACCAGCGCAGGCGCAAGGTGCGAGAAGCGCAGCAACACCCTCGATTCCAGCACCGCAGTGCCCAACGCGCCCCGCCCGGAGGACCGCAGCGCCTTTCGAATTGCCGCGGCGATAACTCCGCGAACCAGCCAGTCGGCCAGAGCCGCCGCCACGCCAAGGGCCAGCAGCGCCAGCAGGGCTGCGATGGTGGGATGCTGCGCCAGCCACGAGCTTGCGCTGGACCACATTTCGTTAAGGAAGCTCAAAACTTCGCCTTACGGGCGCGCAGTGCGTTGCCGCAGAGTGCGGTGCAGCGGAGTGCGTTACCGCCGTACCCGCAACAAGCAAGCCCATGCGGAACCTGGTGCGTATACGCGGGTATACGCGGGTTGTCTGGCTGGCGCCGGCCACCAGGTCTCATGCGGCGCGTCAGGGGGCAGGATGCCGCGCGTCAGGACGCCGGTCGGGGATGCAGCAGGCGGAACGATTGCCACATGACCGGAACTTCCTCGTGGAAACTCTGCCCGCGGGACTCAAGCCACTTGCCCCAGTAGGCGCGGTGAATTCGCCGCCACACGCTCACTTCCCGCGCTGCCGGGCCCTCTCCGGCCGTGTGGCGCTCCGTAACTTCGCTGAAGGCCAGTTGCTCGCAGTCGTCCAGTTCCACCAGGCAGCGCGGTCCCCGGTCAACATCGAGAAACACGATCCGGTCGCCCGGCTTGAGAAGTCCGCCCTCCTCTTCGAGAAACTGCACCAGCGAATAGGTGCAGGTCTTCTGCTCCTTGAGCACCAGTCCCAAAAGCAGGTCGCACATCTCCTTCGATGAGCCAAGGCGCCGGGCCACCAGACGCCCGCCTTTCATCGGCGGCGCGCCCGCCTGCATGGCCTGGCTGAGAAATGCTTCGACAGTCATGATCCGCTTGAGCCTCCGGGGCAACCCCACGGGAGTATACTCAAGCTGTGGCGACGAACAGCATTTCCAGGACCGGGTTGCGGGCCGCGCTGGCCCTTGCCGCCACGTCTCTGTGTGTGGCCGGATGCGGCGGATCGGTGGCCTTGAGCGCCAACTTTCCCGCTCCGCTAACGAGCCGCCTACCGCTCACCGCCCAGGTCCAGTACCCGGAAAGCCTGATGACTTTCACCCATGTGGAGGAAGCCATGGATTCGACCCGCTGGACGATCGCAATAGGCGAGCCCAGCGTTCGAATGCTCCAGACCGTGTTCGGAGCTAGCTTGAACCTGGTTCCCGAGAACTCGGCCGCAGCGCCCCCCGACCTGATCATCAAGCCGGAAATCCTGCGCTTTGAATTTGGCGTTCCCGGGCGCTCCAAGGTGGACGTGCCCGCGGCCTGGATCGAATTCGACGTGCGGATCCTGAGCGCCGATGGCGCCCCCCTCACCCGGCTCAAGATACCCGGCTACGGCGAAGGTTCGCGAGCGGGCGGCGGAGTGGGCAGCAGCCTTAGCGAGGCAGCCGAGTACGCGCTGCGCGACGCAGGGGCGGCACTGGCGCAGGAGCTGGCACGGGATGCTGCTATTGTTGCGCTCATCGCCAGCCGCTCATGAACGTTGTGGAAACAAGCAATCACGTTGTGGAAACACGCAATCGCCTTGTGAAAACACGCAATCGCCTTGTGAAAACACGCAATCGCCTTGTGAAAACACGCAATCGCCTTGTGAAAACACGCAATCGCCTTGTGAAAACACGCAATCGCCTTGTGAAAACACGCAATCGCCTTTTTCGCCTGGGTGCGCTCGCAATCCTGCTTGGCCTCACCGCAACCCTTGCTCCGGAAGAGGCGCTGGCTGACGAATCGGCGGTGGCCGACGAGGCCGCGGAATCGCTGGTGCTGCTGCGAACCAGTTACCTGGCGGGAAACCGCACCGAAGAGAAATTCGTGCGCTGCGTTTCCAGGAAAATCCGATCGGGCAGCAAACGCCCCACCATCCATGCGGAACGCCAGTTTATCGATGAGCTCTACCCCTGGCTGGAGCCGCGCACCATGCCGCGCGAGAGCGCCGAGTTGGGCGATTTCCTGGCGCGGCCCGGCGTGGCCGAGGCCATTCGCCGCAAGGGCGTGCGCTACATGGTGTGGCTGAGTGGGCAGACGCTACGCGAAGGCAGCGGCGGCAGCCTGTCCTGCGGCGCCGGGCCCGGCGGAGCCGGCTGTTTCGGGGTCGCCTGGTGGCATAACAATTCCGAATACACCGCATCCGTGTGGGACATCAACGAACTCAGCGACATGGGCGACATGCAAGCCAGCGTGCGCGGCACTTCGGTGATACCGGCGCTGGTGGTTCCGATTCCGATAATAGCCCGCACGCAAGAGAAAGCTTGCGACAGCCTCGCAAGCCAGATCCGCGACTATCTCGACCTCGACTGAGGGCGGACGGGTCCCGAGACGCCGGAGACAGACGGGCCCCGTAAGGCCAGAGAAGGACCGGCCCCGAAACGCCGGAGAAGGACCGGCCCGCAAGGCCGGAGGGAGCGCGCTTATTTCCAGCGCGACTTGTCGGCGAGATAGGCCCCCGCGTCGTCCAGGTCCTCCGGCAGATACTCCGAGAACAGGTTTGGCCCGAATTTCGGCACGTAGCGCCTGTACACGGGCTCGTAGAGATTCCAGTGGACATCCGGAATGCGGTGCCTGACCCGATACGCGGCCAGCGGTATCGTAGCGGCGATGGGCTGCTCGAAGCCGCTGCGGGCCTCCGCCAGCGGCTCGCCGCCCGGACCCCAGATCCCCGAACCGCCGCCGCCGGTGTCGCCGAACACGCCGCGGGTGCCGGGCGAGTGCGCGTTGTTGACCAAAGCCGTGTAGATGCCGTTGTGCATGGCGCTGGATTGAACATCGAGATGGTTGAAACCGCCGGTGGCGGTGCGCAGCATCAGTTCGCAGCCCTTCAGCGCGAAGGCGCGGATCAGTTCCGGCTCGCGCTGCACCGCGGTGGTGCAGATATTGCCGAACTTGGTGCGCGTTACCGGTATCACCTCGTCTTCGCCGTACATCTCCACGTAGCGGTCGAGCACGTTGTAGATCGTGGTGGTCATCAACTCGATATTGCGCTTGCCCACGCGGAACACGCCCTTGATGTTGCGCGCCTTCCAGTGCCGCGCCAGCACTTCGCCCTGGTCACCGATGATAGTGGTGATCGAAAGGTTGTGGCCGGGCCAGTCGCTGTCCTTTGCATAGCTGCCGAAAACGATATAGCAGCCGTGCTTGCGTGCGAGCCTGGAAATCTCCTCCGTCTCTTCGCCGGGGATCTCGATCGCCACCCGCTGCACGTCATCGCGGTTCCAGGTGAAACGGAAACCGGTGATCGGGAACTCGTGAAAGAACAGGATATCGGCAGGCAATCCCGAGGACTGCGCCATGTCGATCAGGTCCAGCATGTGGCTCAGGTTCCTGCGTTTGCCGGGCCCGGGGTTCTTGGCGTCCACCGGCCGCACCACCGACTGGACCACGCACAGGCGGATGTTGTCCTTGGCCAGCGGCACGGTCTCATAGGTCCCGTCGCCACGCACCAAAACTTCGCCGCTTCCGCCCGCCTCGGCAGCCAGCGCCCGCCTTGCGGCGCCGCTCCCGGCGGCAGCCGTAAGCCCGGCCAGAGCCGCGCCCTGAAGCAGGCGCCGACGGTCGATACCTTTAACCTCTCCCATGATGGCCGCCTCCCAAGCGATAAAACGAGAGTTGCATTCTAATGCCTGCTGCGGACAATCTGCGGGTGTGGTGTTGAACTGGAAGAAACTGCCGCTGCCCTGGTTGATCGGATCCGCCGGCGCGCTGCTTGCGGGCTTGCTGGCCGGCCCGGTGGTTCTCTACTGGATGGGCGGACAACTGGCCGGAGCCTATGCGGACCCCGGCGGCCTGTTGACGCTGTGGGCGAGCATCTACGGCGATGCGGCGCGTTTTCGCCCCGCCGGACTGGCGTTCCTGCTGGGACCGCTGATCATGTTCCAGATCGCCTGGCTCGCGGTAGTCGCGTTCAGGAAACTGCGACCCGGCTAATCCGGCCAGAAATAGGCGCCCACGCCCACCAGCGAAAGCCAGAACAGGCACAGCGGCACCCAGCGCCAGGGAGCGCGGCTCAAGTGTCCCCACATTCCCATGCCGCCCAGGACGGTGCATCCGCCGAACATCCCCGTCGCCAGCATCAACAACGACAATTCGGACTCCAGGCGGGGATATTCGTCCATGATGACCCAGAAAGTGAGGCACACGATCGCAAGACCGGCGAATATGGACAGACAACTGCCGAGAAAGATTCCGAGGAGAATGCCGAAGGGGCGCATGCTGCTGGTATGATCCCGCGGGCGGCCTACAGTGATGAACTGAATGCGAATAATAACTGCGCGTACTGCGCATAAGGCGAAATCGGGCGCGGCAGCGCGAACAGCGTCAAGCTTTTTCCGAAGCTTGTTGGCGGTTGGCGCAGCCCTGCCGGTTCTGGGCGCGGCCGAAGGTCCGGCGCCCGTCAATGCGCCTGAGGCGCTGCGTATCACCGACGCCCACCGCGAAACGGCCGCCAGGGTGCTGATCTACGCCGAACGCGAGCACTATGAGCAGATCGACGTGGACGACGAGCTGTCGCAGCAAACGCTGCGCAACTTCATCGACCTGCTGGACGGCCAGCACCTGTATTTCCTCAGGAACCAGGAAGACTACTTCCTGCGCCGCTACGGCAGCCGGCTGGACGACGACATGCGCCGAGGATCACTGCATCCGATCTTCGACATCTATGGCCTGTTCCGGGCGCGCATGAGCGGCTACCTGGACTTCGCCGAGGCCTTTCTCGACAGCGGGCCGGACCTGCAAACGGAGCGGGACTGGGTGTTCAATCGGGAAGACCTCCCGCGCCCCTCGAGTCAAGCGGAACTGGACGAGTTGTGGCACGATCGGATCCGCCACGAACTCATCAACCTGATCCTGGACGAACGCAGCTACGAGGAGGCCGTCGAGGCGCTGAGCAAGCGTTACGCCCGCCAGCGCAAATCGCTGTATGCCCAGGATTCCGACGATGTGTTCGCGTACTTCATCAACGCCTTCACCCATGCTCTCGATCCGCATTCCAACTACTTCTCGCCGCACAACTACGAGGAATACCGAATCCAGATGAGCCGCGCCTATCACGGCGTGGGCGCCTCCCTGGGGATGGAAGACGACTATGTCCTGGTCAGGGAAGTGCTGCCGGGCGGCCCCGCCGACAAGGACGGCCGGCTCAGGGCGGGCGACCGAATTACCGGCGTGGACGGCTTGGCCAGCGGAGAGTTGACCGATGTAGTGGGCTGGCGGCTGGAGGATGTGGTGGAACTGATCCGCGGGCGCGCCGGAACGCCGGTGGTTCTTCGCATACTCCCAGGCGGCGATTCCGCGGGCAGCGAATCCTTCCTGCTCGACCTCACGCGCGGGCGCGTAACCCTCAAGGGCGCCGAAAAAGAACTGCTGGAAGTGGACCGGGAGGGCGACCGCTTCCGGGTGGGCATCATCCAGATCCCCAACTTCTACTACGACATGGAAGGACGGGACGCAGGCCTGGAAGACTACCCCAGCTCCACCCGCGACGTTCGCCGCCTGGTGGATGAACTCAAGACGGAAGGCGCGCAGGGCCTGGTGCTGGACTTGCGGCGCAACGGCGGGGGGCATCTGCACGAAGCGATTTCCCTGGCCGGGCTGTTCGTTGGCAAAGGCCCGGTGGTGCAGGTGCGCGACTCTGCCCTGCGCACGCAGGTCTTGCGAAACCGGCGCCAGACTCCCGTGTGGGACGGCCCGCTGGTGGTTCTGGTGGACCGCCTCAGCGCCTCGGCGTCAGAAATCCTGGCCGCGGCCATCCAGGATTACGGCCGCGGCGTGGTGGTGGGGCAGCGCACCTTCGGCAAGGGCACGGTCCAGAACATCTACCAGATTCCGGGGCGGCAGGAGCAGATGCCGGGGCGCCTGACGCTCACCATGGGCAAGTACTACCGCGTAACCGGCGAAAGCACACAGCACCGCGGAGTAGCGCCCGATATCAGGCTGTCGGCCGCAGGCGTTGAACTTCCGGCAATATTTCCCAGCCAGGTCATCGGCGACGAAGTTGGCGAGAGCGCAAGCGAAAACGCGCTGCCCTGGGACACGATCCCGGAAACCGATTATTTCCCCGGCCAGGGCGTGGACGGCGCCACCTTGAGCATGCTGGTAGCCAACTATCAGAGAAGGGAATCGGAAGATCCCGAATGGCGCCAATTCCTGGGCCGCATCAAGACCATGCAGGAGATTTCCGAACGGGAATCCGTTCCCATCCATCTCGAGCGCCGGCGTGCGGAAGACGAGTCCTGGCGGGCGCAACGCCTGGCGATGACCAACGAGTGGCTGGAACAGAACAGCCTCCCGCCTATCGAAAGCCTGGAAGAACTGCGGGGAATGGACCTGCCTGACGTGGCCCTGGAGCAGGCCTCGGAAGTTGTGGCCGACCTGGTACGGCTTCAGGCCGCCTCGTCGCCGGCAACCGCTGCCAGTTCCCTGAACTGAATCGGCGGACGGGCAGGCCGCGGCTGGACGGGCCCGTGGTGCGAATCCGCCAGGAACTCCAGCCACTTCCCCAGCACCCGGTTGCGCCGCCAGCAGTCCACGAAGGTGCCCGGCTGAACGCCGCAGCGCCCATATCGTTGCGACCAGTGCGCGACCTCCGCCACCCGCGCGTCCTCGTACAGATTCACGATCAGGTCCGGCTCCGGACGCGAATTCCCCTCCTCCGGGAACAGATAGGTCATGCGCAGCACGATGGTGAAAGATGACTTGCGCTCCACTCCCAGGTGCAGTTCGCCATTGACGGGGCTGTGCGACACATGCCATCCGGGCTCGCGCAGCGCGTATCCGAACAGCCGCCACAGGCCGGCGTAGTTGCTCTCGTACACCTCGATCAGCGCGCCCAGGCCCAGCGGCCGGTTGCCCACAAGCATGGCGGGGGCGAGTTGCTCGGAAAGCTGCGCGAGTGAAAGCATGGGAAATCGGAATATAGCAGAATCGGGCACGGTTGCGCCCACCGCGGCGCAGCGGTAACCTGCCTGAGGACTAACGGCAATGGAGCACACGGAATGAAATCTCCGATCAAGGCAGCCAGCGGGGCGCTCAGGCATCCGCCCTTACTGGGGCTGATGGCCTGGACCACGGTGCTTTTGTGGACGCCGCTGGCCCACACGCTGATGGTGCTGCAATACGGCCAGCTTCCGGAGGTTCCGGCCTATCTTTCCAGCTTCGCCGTGGGCCTGATCGGCTGGGTGATGGTCTGGAAAGGGTTCAAGGCCGACGACCTGCCGGCCACGGTGCTCGGCTTCATGGGAGGATCGCTGATCTGGCTGGGCTGGATGGAAGGATCGTTCGAGTTCATGGGGCACTGGCTGAATCCGCCCAAGCTGATGTACATGGGCGTGGAATTGTTTACTGCCAACCTGCTTCTGATGCAGGCCACCGCCGTGGTGCTGCTTGCCCTGCTGATCTGGCTGGGGTCGAACAAGGACACGCACTGCCGCATGTTCATGTGGTTTCACCGCAACTTCAAGCTCAGGCCCGCGCGAAGGACCCCCGGCTACAAGCGCCAGTTCTCGCGCATCGTGGCGCTGGAAGTGATCACGATCAACTGGTTCTTCTACGTGCTGATTCTGTGGCTGTTCGACCCGCGCGGGCTCGGGCCGTTTCATCCCGCCACCATTGCCGTGGTGTGCGCCGTGCTGCTATGGGGGCTTTGGCTGCTGTTCTTCCGCATGCTGCCCTTCAGGCGGCCGGCAGCCGCGCTACGCTACGCCGTGCCCTGCGCGAACATCCTGTGGTTCTGCGTGGAAGCCGGTTCCGCCTGGCAACTGTATACGGAGCCCTGGATCTACCCGTTGCGGTTTCCCTTCACCAACGCAATCATCCTGATGGCGTTTATCGGCGGACTGACATGGTTCATTGCGCGGCACAGGGCCGCGGCAGTGGAGCAGACCGCCGTGGCGACATGAGTGCCTGCCCATGACCTTTGCTCTCTGGTGCGTATTCGCCAACCTTTGGCAGCCGCTGCTTTGGTCGGTTACGGCGAAGTGGGGCTCCTCAAGCTACAACAATTCCCGCCCGCGGGAGTGGCAGGCATCCCAGCAGGGCTGGAGGCAAAGGGCCATGTGGGCGCAACAGAATGCCTGGGAAGCCTTTGCGCCATTCGCCGCGGCCGTGCTCACGGCTCACATTTTGGGCGCGGACCAGAATGCGGCGAACGCGCTGGCGGCGCTGTTCATCGTATCGCGCCTGCTGCACGGCGTTTTCTATATCCTGGATCTTTCCACCGCCCGCTCGGCAGCCTGGTTTGGAGGACTGGTTGCGGTTGTGGGGCTGTTTGTGGCGGCCGCCCTGGCGCCATGAGCGGGCCGCGGCACACCACACTAGCTTGAACGAAACATTGTTTGCCGATAGTGCCTGAGTTCGGCGATCGAGGCGTGGATGTCGCTCCTGGCGCGGTGCCGTTTGTTCTTCTCGGCCCCGTCCAGCGCCTGTGCATTCCATAGCCCGGCAAGAATCTTGATGCTGCTCACGTCCAGGTTGCGGTAATGGAAGAACGCCGCAAGCTCGGGCATCGCGCGGGCGAGAAACCGCCGATCCTGGCAGATGCTGGCGCCGCACATGGGCGAAGTCTTGGCGCCACAATGCTCCGTGAGGAATTTCAGCGTGGTGCGCTCCGCTTCCTCGGTGCTCACCCGGCTGGCGAGCACCTCGTTGAACAGTCCCGAGGCGGTGTGATTACGGGTGTTCCAGTCGTCCATTTCGTACATCACCGAACGCGGCTGATGAATGACGATGTTCGGACCCTCGGCCACGGTCTCGAGTTCGCCGTCGGTAACGACCGTAGCAATCTCGATGATGTGATTGCGCAGCGGATCCAGACCAGTCATTTCCAGGTCGATCCATACCAATCGTGAATCTTTGTCGCCCAAATCCGTCTCCCGAACCGTTCGGGCGCGGATTTTAGTCTCGTGCGCCCCGAATAACTAGTGTGGTGTCCCGCAAATACCTGTCATTAGGAGGCGCCTGTCAACAGAAGTTCTCTTGAGATTGGGCGGGTCACCGCCTGTTTCGGGCGGCGGGGGCGGCTGGAGACCGCCTCCGGCGAGGAACTGAACTACCTGACCGCCAGCCGCCGCCACAAGCCGGTGTGCGGGGACAAGGTGCGGTTCGATATCCGCAACGACGACTCGCCAACGCTGTTGCGCGATATTCTGCCGCGCGAAAGCGAACTGGCGCGAACGGCGGCAAACGGGCGAACCGAAGTGGTTGCGGCAAATTTTTCGCTGCTGGCAGTGGTGGCCGCCGCCGAGCCGGCGCCCGACTACGAACTGCTGGACCGGCTGCTATGCGCCGCCGCCGGGGCCGGTGCCGAATCCGCGATGGTCTGGAACAAGATCGATCTTCAGCGCAAGCAACCGGCACGGCTGCGCGAATATCAGGCCGCAGGATTCGAGGTCCTGCCTGTGAGCGCGCTCGCCAGCACGCGCATCCGGCGGCTGGCGCGGCGCCTGAAACGCCAGGTAACCGTGTTCGCGGGCCAGTCCGGCGGTGGAAAATCCACGCTGATCAACGGCCTGCTGCAGCGTGAAGTGGCGGTGACCGGAGAGCTCTCGGCCACCGGAAGAATGGGACGGCATACCACAGCTTCGGCGGCGATGCACACCCTGCCCAACGGCGGGCGCGTGATCGATCTGCCGGGCGTGCGCTCGCTGATGCCCGTGCTGACGGACTACGGCGACATTCTGGCCGGCTACCCGGAGTTTTCGCCCTACGAGCGCGAATGCCGGTTCGCCAACTGCCGGCACCGCAACGAGCCCGACTGCGCGGTTCTTGCCGCGGTCAAGGCTGGGAAACTCCCCAGCGGACGGTACGCCAGCTACCTGATCCTGCTGCGCGAGTTCGAAGCAGCATCCCGCCCCGGCTGACACTCACCAGACCCCATGACAATCGCGCCAGATTCCCCGGCGCGCTCGTTTGCGCGCATTCGCGTTGGTCGCTAGCGTCTCCGCCCCCCGCCGGCCGGGAGACGCATGAATCCGTCCGTGGAGCTTGGTTCCGGCATCCTGCCTCCAACACTCCCGGCCGGCGGGGGCGGAGACGCCAGCAACCAACGCGAATGCGCGCCGGCGAACGTGCTATCCCGGATACTCGGCGACGCCGGCCAGCGCCCGCAGCGGCTTGCGCTGACCGGTGTCGATGCGACCCACGAACTCCCCGGTCTCAAGATCCACCTTGAGCATGATGCCGCTGAAGATGTTGCTCAGCAGCGCGTAACGCGAATCTCCGCACATCGAGATGTCCGACCAGCCGTACTCGGGAAGCGAGTACTCGCGCATCACCTTGCCGTCCTCGTCGAGCATCTCCATGCTTTGCCCGCGGGTGAGCAACAGGGAGCCATCCGGGCGGTAGCGCACCGCGATCGCGAAAAGGCCGTCGCTGATGTCCTTGCCCGGATAGGTCACCAGGTCCTCAAGCTGGCGATCTTCCACCACGTTGTAACGCATCACGCGTTTTCCCAGTTCGGTGGTGTAGGTGATGAAGCGCTCGGAGGGATGCAAGGTGGAATGGGTCACGCCCTTGAACCGCGTGGGCTCGGGCGCATTCTCCACCTCGAACACCTTGTCCAGTTCCCAGTCCGCGTTGTAGCGGTAGATGTTGCCGTAGCCCAGCACGCCGGCGTCCGGTATGCGGGGAAATTCAATGGTGGTGAGTTTCTCGATGCCCGGAGGGGGGGCTTCGGCGCACAGGTGCTCGCCCAGGTAGACACTGCCGTCGCTGGAGAAGCTGGCGCTGCGATATACGCGCGGAAGGAACTTCCTCTCCGGCAACTGGCGCCCGGTGGCCGGGTCCACGTGGATCACGCGGTGGTCGTCGAAGGCCCAAAGAACGCCCTGGCGATCCACGGACAGGCCTCCCACGAGGTGGCGCGTGCCCTCCGTATACAGGATTCCCTTGGGTTGACAGTCGGCGTCGTACTGGAGGATGCGGCCGATCCCGGCATGATCGTCGTCCGGATCGTTCAGCAGGGTGCAGCCGAGAAAAATATCGCCAGCCGCAAAAGGCTGCATGGTGGATTCGCGCATGGTTCTATTGCCCTGACCGGCTCATATTGTCGCATCGGAGCGGGCGCAGCGGGTCACGTCGCTACTCGATCGACCTCCGTTGCGCCAACGCTGAAGACAGGGTTCCAGCGTCCACATAGCTCAACTCGCCCCCGAGGGGAACCCCCTGGGCAATCCGCGTCGCCTCGATGCCCACTCGCTGGGCCATCTGCGCAAGGTATGCGGCGGTCGCTTCGCCTTCCACCGTAGCGCTGGTAGCCAGAATCAATTCCTTGACCACGCCTTCGCCAAGACGCTTCTCCAGACGGTCGAGACCCAGTTCCTCCGGGCCAATGCCGTCCAGCGGCGAAAGGCGGCCGGAAAGCACGAAGAACAGGCCACGGTAGGCGCCGGAGGACTCCACTGCGGCCAGATCGGAGGGCGTTTCCACCACGCACAACTGGCCGGGGTCGCGGCCCGTGGACCGGCACAGGACGCACAAGTCGCCATCGGCCAGCATCCCGCAGCGTGAGCACAAGCGAACCGCATCCAAGGCCTGGGCCAGACTTCGCGACAAACGGCGCGCGCCTTCAAGCTGGCGCGTGAACATGTGCAGGACCATGCGCTCCGCCGACCGAGGCCCCACGCCGGGAAGAAACTTCAGTGCTTCCAGAAGTTCCGCCAAGAGCGGGGGAAAAACATTTGCGGTCACGGCTTGGACGGCGTTTCGGCCGCGTCCGTCGCGCGAATGGATCCAATTTCTATATCTCCCCCGAATATCTCTAGTGATGCCTGAACGAAGGGATCAGCCCTGAATTCCTCTTCGGCTCGCTGCTGGCGCCGGCACTCTGCTTCTCGGTCTCGACCGGCTAGAGTTCCCCCTTGGCCGGCGCCAGCAATTTCTATTTCAACGGCGCTGAAAGCCGGAAGTGCCGAAATCAATGCCGCGTGCAGTTCCTCGCGAACGTCTTCGGTCAGCAGATTCTCGTGCTGCCCGTCCAGGCGCAACCGCAAACAGCCGTTCCCGGCATCCACCAGTTCGCTGTGAGCCGCGATCTCGCCGCACAAACCCGTAAGGCTCAGGCCGCGCACCGTTTCCGGCCAGGTGGCGGCGTCAAGCGGCCGTGTCGCTACCGACGGCGGGGGTGCTTCGGACGGCTGCGCTAACGGCGGGGGCGATTCCGGCGGTGCTTCGGATGTGGGCGATTCCGGCGGGGGTGCTTCGGGCGGTGCTTCCGGCGGGGGCGATTCCGAGAGTGCTTCGGATGTGGGCGCTTGCCGAGGCGGATCTGCCGAGGGCCGCCCGGATGAGGTGCTGCCTGCCTCCGGTGTAGATTGCGGTGGAGGCAGGCTTTGCGAAGCAGCCCGTATCGCAGCGCTCTGGACCGAACCTGCAGGAGGACGTGAACGTTGCCCACGTCTTTGAACGCGAGGACGTGCGGAGCTTGGCGGGGACGCTTCCGGGGTTGCGGCGCTAGACGGTGTTGCGGTTCTCGGCGGGGCTGCGGCGCTCGATGAGGTTGCGGCACTCGGCGGGGCTGCGGCGCGCGGCGGCTTCGCTCCACTGCGGGTCTCGGCCGCGTGTTTCGCCGGCGCATTCGGACTGAAAGCGAGCATGCGCAGCAGCGTCATTTCCAGGCCGAGGGCGGGGTCAGGCGCCAGCGGAAGCGCGTTGCGCCCCTGAATCGCGATTTCATAGAGCAGTTGCACCTGATCGGCGGGCAAGGCTTCGGCGAGCGGCGCCAGCATGTCCGGTTCGTGTTCCTCATCCACAACCCCCGCCCCCACCACCTGGATGAGCGCCAGACGCTGTAGCGTGGAAGCCAGTTCCGCCAGAATATTGGCCGGATCGGCGAGCCGCTCCTGCAGTTCCCTGGCGCCGCCCAGCAGCGCTTCGCCGTCGCCGGCGGCCATCGCGTTCAACAGATGCACGATGCTTGGCTGGTCCGCGCCGCCCAGCATGTCCGCCACGTCCGTTTCGCGCACCGCGTCGGCGCCGTAGGCAATGGCCTGGTCCAGCAGGCTCAGAGCGTCGCGCATGCTGCCACCGGCTGCCCGCGCAATCCTCGCCAGCGCTCCCGGCTCGGCCTGCACCTCCTCGCCCTGGCAGATGGACGAGAGCTGGTCGGCGATCGTCTCGCTGTCCATGGAGCGCAGGTTGATCTGAAGGCAGCGCGACAACACGGTAACCGGAAGCCGCCGCGGCTCGGTGGTGGCAAGCAAAAACTTCACGTGCGGCGGAGGCTCCTCCAGCGTCTTCAGCAGCGCATTGAACGAGGACGTGCTGAGCATGTGCGCTTCATCAATCAGGTAAATCTTGTAGCGGCCCTGGCTGGGCGCGTATTGCACGTTCTCTAGCAGCTCGCGGGTCTGCTCCACCTTTGTGCGCGAGGCGGCGTCCACCTCCATCAGGTCAACGAAGCTGCCTTCCTGAATGCTCGCACAGCTTCCGCATTCGCCGCAGGGCTCCGGCGCGGCGCCCTTCTGGCAGTTCAGCGCCGCGGCCAGGATGCGCGCCAGCGTTGTCTTGCCCACGCCCCGGGTGCCGGCGAAAAGCCAGGCGTGGTGCACCTTTTCGGCCGAAATGGCGTTGCTCAGCGCCCGCACCGCATGCGGCTGCCCGCGCACTTCGGAGAACTTGCGCGGCCGCCACTTGCGCGCCAGGACCAGGTAACTCATGGATGCGCGAATTGGGCTGGGAAATTCAACATTTCAGAACGAAGAGGGCGCTTGCGGGCCGGCGGGCACCGTGGATTTCATCGCAAAGGTTACGTATCCGCGCCGACCCGGTCAATCAGCGCCGATCAGCGCCCGGTGCTGCAACACCCAGGCACAGTGGACCGGGACAGGGGAATGCAAGAGACGGGAGAGAGGGATGCCTGCTTCCGCTTCATCGGATACGATGAGCGCATTGGCGGTTTACAAGGGAGACGAATATGCCGTCCACTGTGCTAGCTTCGCTGCGCGCGATCATTGTTTTGGGGGTGGCGCTAACCATGAGCAATTACTCCTCGGCCTCGGCCACGGCCACGGCCTCGGCCGAAGCAACCGAGCAGGACGACATCGCTGCCGTCAAGGCGGTAATTCACGACACCGCAGAGCGTTGGAACTCGCAGGACTACTCCACGGTCCTGGAATTGTGGGATCCCGACGAGGAGACGCCCTTCTATCTGGCCGAGGAGCAGGACGACTGGTTCATCGGCTGGGAACCGCTGCGGGCCTATCTCGATCCGCCCCGGCCGAACATGATAGTAGAGGCCCTGCGCGAGGAGATGCACGACATTTCAGTCAAGCTGATCGCCGACGACCTCGCCATCGCGGCATGGCGCATGCATTTCGAGATGAAGATACGCGGCAAGGCCCCCATCGGCGAGGATGTCCGGGTGAGCGCGGTGCTGCGCAGGAAACCGGAGGGATGGCGCTACATCCACTGGGCCGAATCCCCGATGACGGCGCTGATGTATATCGAGAAACTCTTCCAGCGCGACGTGGACCACGAAAAGTTCGCGCCCATGCTCGAGCGGGCCCGCGCCAAACGGCCAGCCCCGCCATTCCCCGGGGCGCCGATAACCCGGCCCTGACCCTGCGGGCGCGGGGAGCTTGAGTGTATACCGCTTCCGCTTCAATCGGATAAACTAGCTCTTCGACCGTAAACCAAGAGAAAATCGAATTCCCAGTAAGGACCAAAGCTCATGTCAGACCGATTCCACAACCCTACAGCACTGCCGAAACGAGAGGTCGCGCCGGCCATATCGAGATACCGCAAGCTTCACGACGAGGCCGAAGGCGGCACCCTGGAGGCGCGCAACAAGCATCCTCTCCGCCCCCAAGGGCACCTCCGAGGTGCTCCAGGTGCTCAATCTTGCCTCCGACAGATGCCGGGACGCCGGACGCCTCGGCATCTTCACGCCCATGTTCTATTTCAAGGCGCGCAAACCCGAATAGGCGCACGGCTGGCGCGTGGATGCCCGCGCCAGGTCCGGTACAACGACGATGCCACGACTTGATCAGAGGTTCCCTATTCCATCAGCGCCTTGAAGACGCCATCCTTGGCTTCACCGTAGAACTCGATGTTGAGACGGGTCCAGATTTCGTCAGGCAGGTCGATCAAGCCGCGCCGCGCCGACACTGGCATCAGCAGCGTTGCGGCCCGCTTGTCCACTGCCAGTTCGGCGACCGCCACGGGGTTGGGCACCAAGTCCACGGAGCCGCCAAGGTTGAGCGAACCGACGACAATCGTTCCGCCTCGAGTGTGGCGTTCGAGCAGGCTGCCAACGCAGGCTACGAGCACGGCCAAGCCAAGCCCAGTTCCTGATTTGTCGACATCGAACGAACGCAGTTGAATCGAGTACTCGTGGCTGCGGGGTTCCCGACCTCCCACCAATTCTTTGCCACGAATGTAGAGGTTTTGTTCGCCGACACGCACGCTCTCACGGAAGCCGACCGGCACTGGATGGTTGAGGATTTTGGCGCCCCCACCTCTGCCGACAACGACCTCCACCCGATGCAGTCCCGGTCCAGTCGCATCGATGCCGGGCCCCACTGCCCATACCTGGCCCGGAGGCAGGGGGTCGGCGTCGATTGCCTCATCGCTGTGCAACTCCGGCGTGGCCACGAATTGCTCGGTACCATCGATGCCGAGCGTGAAAGAAAAATGCGTATTGCGGAACTCGCTGGCGAGGCAGCGCTTCTGCTGCTCCTTGACGCGCCGGCGGGACTCGAGTGCCAACCGCAGCACCCACTCCCAATCCTCGTCGGAGATTGGCGACTCCGGGTCCGGAAACAACAGCTTCAACAGGCCGGACACCGTTTTGTTTACCGCCTCTATGTCACGCCCGGACAGCGCGCCGCCCCAGTAGACGCGGTTTTGTAACGCCGTCAATCGGCTGGTCTGGCGCATCTGCGACCAGCACTCGCTCAGAAAGTCCGTAACCAGACCGAAATGTCGGGTGAGGTGTTCGCCGGGGTTGAGCTTCGGAAAGTCCCAACCGGGCAGATAGGCGTGGATTCGATCATGGAAAGCGGTGTCGTCACGCATCTCCTTGGGCAACGGACTCAGCAGGTGGCCGATGCGCTGCTGCTGCTCGACATCCACATCGAAATTGCCGACCAGCACGATGGAGCCTTCCGCCCGGATGCTCTCCTTGCCTCGACTGAACTCTCCGGCAGCCATGTAGCCCTTCATGATATTGATGCCGTCCTTCTGATCGAAAGACACGCCAGCAACCTCGTCAAAGCAGACGACGTCGTACTGGCAGACCAATCCTCGCTGCCCGTTCGCCATGTTGACGAACATCTTGGCCACCGTGGCCTTGCCGCCCGACAACAGGTGGGCATAAGGTGATATCTGTTGGTAGATGTGGCTCTTGCCGGTGCCCCGCGGACCGAGTTCCACCAAGTTGTAGTTGCGCTCCACAAAGGGAACCATGCGCAGCAACGCCACTGCTTTGGCTCGCGGGCCCAACGCCGCTGGCTCCAATCCCACGGAGCGCAGGAGAAAATCGATCCATTGGTCGGTGTTCAGGGCTCGTCGTCCACGAGCGAGAACTTGCAGCATGTCGGGCTTGGAAAGTTGGATGGGCCGGAGAGCGGCGACGCGGAATGGACGAGGTGGATTGTCCTGAGTCGCCAGCGCGTCGTATTCCAAGGTGACTTCCGCGTAAAACCCGTCGCCGAGCATCCGTTGATGTTCCTGGACGATGCTCTCGCGGACGCGGGCGTCGCTTAGGCCCAAGCTGGGGAGTTCCACAAGGTAGTAGTCGTTGCGGGCGTCAAGGCGAGCGCGGACGATGTCAATCAATCGAACCGAACCTTCCTCTCGGGCTCGAGACTTGAACACTTCCTGAGTGCCGCTACGTACCGTGCGGCCGTCAAGCTGACGCTCGACGATGGCCAGCCCTTCCTCGATCTCCTGCTCGTCCACACTCGCGCAGTATCGGCCCAGCAGGAACTCCACCACGTAAGTGGGCACGGGGTACTGACGTGCATAGCGGCGCACGAGGTCCTTGCGCACCAGATAGCCGGGAAACACCCTTGCGGCTGCGGTGTCGAGTTCGTCCATGGCAACAGCAATGTCGCTCACGATTCTTCTCCCACGCGGGTTGGCCGGTGCGCCACCACCCGCTCGTTCGCGTCGAGCAGCACAACGACCAGTTGCGCTTTCTCGTGCAGGTCGTCCGCCAGCAACAAGCTGACCGCCCCATCCCCATCGACTGCTTTCGCATCGGCTGCGACGGATTCCCCCTTCGGTCGTTCAAGGCGCAGGTCCGCAAACACCTGGGCGCCTTGGGCATCCACTTCGACAAAACAGCGCAAACCGCGCCAGCTAACGCCAACGACGCTCACCGCCGCCATGGCCGTTGCGGCCCCGGGTGAAACGCGGATGTCTGGCGTGAGGCACTCCTGAATGCTGAGTCCACCGTGCGCGTATGCGTCGGACTTGTTGAAGCAAGCGATTCCCGGGGGGCTGGCGAAACTCGCGCGCGCGTTCCAGTGCCAAGGCACACGCTGGACATCCGGCGCCGAATCGCCAGCAATGACTGCGCAACGCGCCCAGCGGCTCTCGGTGAGATGCTTCGGGAGGTCCACCTTGGGAAGGCCGCCGGGCAGCAGCAGCCAGCCGTGATCGGTGACCACACGCACGGAGTGCCAACCCTTTGTGCAGAGGCCCGCGATCAATTCCGCAAGACGTTTCAACTCAGCCGCAACATGGTGGGCAAGTTCAGCTTGGAGTTGATGGCCGCGATGGTCAATGCGGCCGGTTTCTGCCCAGCCCTTGGCCGTTTCGGAAAACGGCACGTCGAACTCTCCTTCGTCCAGTGTCTGGTAGTTCATTTCCCTTAGCTTGGAGCGCAGCCTTTGCGCACTGGCCTCCCGCCCGCCGCCACGGAAAACGGGCGCAAAGGACTGGCCAAGGCGACCGCCTTCAATCTCGTTTGCCGCTGGCGTGACGGCTGGCTTTGCGGTGGCGGTCACGCTCGGCAGCGCGGCCCATCGATGCGCGACCTGTGCGCGGAAACCCCGCGCCTCCAGGCTTTCGGCGAGACGCCTTCCAAGGTCGTAGCGCAGGCCATCGACGAACAGGATGCACTCGCCGTCTTCGGCTTCAATGGGGTTGGCTCTGTCGTGGTCGGGGAGGGGATGCCGTTCCACCGCGTTCTGAAAGGCTCGGGCGGACTCATCGAGCCAAGGTTCGTACAAGTGGCGCACCACGGCGGCAATGAGTTTCCCGTCTGTTCCGGCATCGTCCGTGGTAGCCGTGGCTTCCCAAGCGGCGGCGTCGCCCTGCCAACCGCGGTCCAGCCAAGCTGCCGCCACATCGTCAGGCGTCGTTCCTCCCAAGGATTGGCCGACATGTCCCGCTAGCTTGGCCAAGGGCTCAAGTATCTGTGCCAAGGGCGCCTGCTCCAGCGCTGCCCAAAGCCATTGCCGCCGAGGCCCGTGTTCGGCCTCCAGTTCGAGCATCCGCTTGCAGGCATCCGCGTGCGGCATTCCCGCAACTTCCTTCAGCGACTGCCTTAGCCGGCTTTCTTCTGCATCGTTCCGTTTCGGCCACCGTTCGCCGGAAAGGAACAGTTCATCAACAGGCTCGCTGCGCCGCAATACCTCCACGATGCCGGGGAAACTCCTTGGCGCTTCGGCGAACCGCTCCCACACTTTGGCCCATTGGCCCTGGCCGCTGCCAAGATGCTGTCCCGCTTCGGTCTCAACACCAATCTCCGGGTCGAATTCCAGTTCATCCCGGCAGCGTTCGCAGAAGGCCTGCCAACGGTTGTCCTCCATGCGCGAGCGCAGCCCATCGGGGTCGCCCATCCAGCGCAGCAGGTCGCGGATGGGGTCTTCAGAGAGCATGTGGTTGAAGTCATCCGCGCGCAGCCGTTTGCCGCGCAGCTTCGCGAGGGGTTCGCCCGCCAGTTCCGGCAGTGCTCGCAGCAGCGCCTCCTGAGTTGGGTCGTCGCCCGCGATGTCGAGTCCAGCTTGACCCGTCAGGAACGCCGCGGGCGTCCAGTCGCGGCCATTCACTTGGTGCCAATGCACGCCACGGTAGAGCAGTTCCACCAGCGGTTTGAGCGCATCCGGGCACTCCTCGCCGGCGCGAAGTCGCTCGCGGGCGACGCCAGGAAGCCAGATGATGGGCGGACGCCCGTTGGGCAGGTCCAAGTTCGGCAGCGCGCCGTCAATGCCACAGCGCAGCCAGATGGCCGGGCCGGAGCGAGTCTCCGGGTCATGGTCGCCGAGCGTGAGCAGTTCCGGGATATCCGTGCGCAGCGCTTTCGCCAAGGGCCTCCACTCAGCGCCAGGGTCGGTCCATAACACAGCTGCGGGCCGGGCTTGGCCATTCAGGGCCTCGCCGCGCGTGCGGACGCTGCGAACGAGGCAATCGAGCACCGTTTCGCTAGCTGAACCTGCGGTGGTGCTTTCCTGATTCACCGAAGCCCCTCCGACGAAGTGTCTACGTGACCCATTCAATCGTCCCCTCGTGCGCCTGAGCGAGCCGCAAAGATCGTTAGGCGCAGTTCGTCTCCGCCTGGCATGTCGTATCTCGGCTCCAACCCGGACAGCGCCTTGCTGCGTTGCAGGATCTGGCCGACCCCTTCGCCGCGCCGGTCCATCAAGGTTGTCCGGGCGGTTTTGAGTCCTGGGATGTTGGATGGCACCTTGATTTTGGCCAGCAGACTCGCAATAGCCTCGTTTCGCGTCACCTGCCGGTACGCCAACGCATCGAGTTCCAAACTGTTGGGCAGCTCGCCGGGCGAGTACAGCTCCATGCGATCAGAGAACATCCGCAACCTGATCTTCGAGCCGTGGATTGAGTAGTCTCGATGAGCCACGGCGTTCACAAGGGCTTCGAATACAGCCGTGATGTCGTACTGAGGGTGGTCCTCTCGCCCGGCTCCTTTGGATGCAGCGACCTTCTGGTTCTTCAGAATGAACTTGCAAGCGTCAATAACCTGAGCGTCGAGTGCGCCACCAATTTCCTGGGCGTCAAGTTGGTAGTTGATCAAATCCATCGACTCGCCGATGCCTTTGCCTCGGTAAGCGACGGCTTGAATGTAGGCATTGGGAAGCCATCGCTGGGGGTTGTCGGTTCCCAACAGAACGCCGGCAACCGTAGGGCGCAACGCTTCGTCCTCATCCTCCAGGGCCATGCCCAGCTTGCGGGCGAGAACCCGGCGATCATCGAGTGTTTGCTGGGTGCGGAAACGATCTACGAGGGAGGAGCGCAAATCGTCGAATCTCGCTTTGCCAGCGACTTGCTCGTCGAATCGAAATACGCTCGCCTGACTCTTTTGCTGGGCGAGGCGGAGCATTTCCTGTTGCCGCAACTCACGCTTCGAGCTTCCCACCCTGCGAAAGTACCCGGAAGGACTCTTGTGAAGGTAGGGGCTGCGTGGCACGTTGATGCACATGAGAACCCGCAAGCGTCCCGTAACATCCGGCACTTCGACACACTCTATGTCAGCGTCAAGAGGCGGGTCGATCAAATCGCGCAGGACATCAACGACATACGATTCCACGAAATGAAGGAAGTCGCTGGGCAGGCCGACGATGTCCCATGTCTTGTCACGCACACCGAGCACCAGCGTGCCACCCTTGGCGTTGGCGAGCGCGGCCAATTCGTCGGCCAGGTCATTGCGCTTGGGTCCCTTGATTCGCTCTCCTGAGAAAACAACTTCCTTGCACTCAAGGAAACTGTTTTCGCCGAGCGAAATCTGGTGTGAAAACTGTTCCGGCGTGATAACCATGGCGCTAATTGACCAAGCGTCGGTAGCGACTTTGAAAAGCCTTTTCCCCACCTTCCATGACGCTGCAGATGGCTTCTCGAACGCCGCTCTCCTGCAGACACCCGGTTCCACTGCCCACTACGCACTGACCTTTGACATAGTCCATCTCAATCACCTGCTCCGCATCCCCGTTAACCACAATGTTGGGATTGTGGGTGGCGACGATGACCTGTCGCCGTTGCTTGTTCTCGCGAATCTGCTGCACGATCAAGTCGTAAATCAAATAGTTGTCGAGGTCGTCTTCGGGCTGATCGAGCACCAGCGGCTCATCGCCATAGGACAGCAGGAATGCCAGGATGGCCGCCGATTTCTGTCCGGGAGACCCCTGCTCTATGGGCACGAATCCATGCCCATCGCGGATGTATTCGACCTTGAGACTATCTTCCGGCCACCAAAGGCGCAGACGGTCCAACTCCTCATCCGTCAAATCCTGGATGTGGTTGTGGAACCATTTCGACCGCGATTCGAGCGCTTCGCCTTGGTGAATGCGGTCCAATTCACGCTTCAGGTTTCGAACTCGTTCGGCCAGTTTTTTCGAGCGCGAGTCTGCATCGTCTGGCAACTTTCGATAGAGATCAACCAAAACTCCCTTAGTCTCATCGACACTCAAGATATCGTCCTCAAATCGCTTGTCGGGCTTCTTCAAGATTTTTCGAAAGTTCTTTTCTGCGAGTTTCGGACCGTCTCCAGCCGACACCAAGCTGACACGGATAAAGCGATCATTCTGAGTGACTTGGGCAAGGAATTCGATGCGCTTGCGAGTGAGGTCGAGTCGAGAGGCTTCGACCTTATCAAGGACAGCGCTAGCCTCCCTTTCAAGCTGATTTTTCCTCCGAGCCGTCGCCTCAAGTTTTTCCAACTCGGCCTCCAGCGTTTGTCGGCGTTGAACGAGTCCGCCAAAGGACATAGATCCACCAGTACCTTGTTCCTCAAGTTTCCGTCGCAACTCTTTGACATCGTTCACGACTTTTTGCACAGCCTGCGCCCAAGCCGAGCTTTTCGCCCGCTGTTCCCAGTCTTTCTGAAAATTGGAAATATCAGTTGCGAGAGCTGCAATCTGATCAGCACATTCCTGTTGCTTACTGTGCGCTTCAAGTAGCAATTGGTGGGCCTCTACATCAGGAGGCCGTAAATCAACCTCACCCTCAGGCAGATTGGTTGGTTCAATTTCAGCGGCGCACTCTTGCAGAGCTTTGGCACTCTCTTTCAACTCGCTGGATCGATCTTCAACAGCTCGCCATTGTTCCTGCATGCGCTGGTATAAAGTCAGCAGATCCCTGTGTCCAGCACTCTCGAATATCTTGATCTTGCCTCGGACATCGGCGAGCTCACCTTTCAGTCGATCACGCTGTGTCACTCTTGAATCAATCTCCCGGATCTGGCTGCACAGACTGAGGTATTGTGCCTCAAGTTGGCGGTGACCAGAGTGCCACGCGTACCAATCAACAGCCGGATCATCGTTGATCAAACGCAGCAGTGCATTGGGGTCCTGAGCGAGCGACAGCACCTGTTTTTGGCTGAAGATTCGAACCGGGAAGCGTTGCTCAATCACACCATCAGCCTTGGTCCAACTCCCTTCCATAGATTGTTGTTCAATCGCGGTTTCCGTTCCATCTTCTCGCCAACGCACACGAAAACGCTTCCCGTCTTTGACTATATCGGCGGCGACTTCCGTATTTTCTGTGAGGGCGCCTTGATGGTCCCGAGACTTTGGAACCGCTTTGAATTGTTTGAAATTATCGGCAAGACCGTCGGGCAGTTCCTTATCCCGGCGAAGCACCAAGCGAAGCATTTCGACAATAGTGGACTTGCCGGTCCCCCTGCCGCCGATCAAGGCGGACATCCATGGGCTGAATCGAGCTTCTAGCTGATTGGGTCGCCCCATGAGACGTGCGTTGCAGACATTGATGCTCTCAATGACATATGGAGCTTGTTTGTTGGGGTTGTAATCTGTTTCGTCGCTACGCCGAACCGAGAAGGGTTCGCCATCGATCAGCGCGAGTTTCACGCCCTCAATGCAAGGGGCGCCCATCTTGATCCAAGTGAAGCGGCTTCCCGGAAAGTTCTGACCGGGAGCGCCAGAAGGGTGATGGCTGTCCGAGCCCAGAACGCAACTCCATTCGTTCCAGTGCTCTCCGATGGCTCCTATATTGACTTGATCCTTGTCCAGAACCTCGGCGGCGATGATGTGTTCAGAGCGTAATATCTGCCTTAATGTATCGCCATTCCGGACCTTGAAAACCCCCCTATTGCTATCCGCATGGGCGGGTATGGCGAGTCCGCCAGAACGGTGAACGGCCTGAACGACTTCAATGAACGACTTATCCGTAACGGCATTGATTTTCCCCAAATCCCTGTTGTTAATCCCTGCGGCTCCGAGAAAGGAGTTTATTTGCGCTTCTTTATAATCAAGGTCGAATATCGCCAACAAGTGGATGCCGCCGCTGACCGTGATCTCCACACCGGGAAAGAGATGCAGGGGACGAAATCCCTCCGGTCGCTCTTTTTCCAGCTTCTTGTATGCATCCTGGAGCTTGCCGACCCAAGCTCCCGAGTTATGATCCGTGACAGCTACACAATCAATTTCCGCCCGCATGAAGCCCAGCAGCCACTTTTGTGGGGTAATCTTGCAAAGCTCCTTCTGATTGGGGCCTTTGCCGTAGTCTTCCGAGGCAGGCGTGTGGGTGTGGAAATCGAATTTCCACCAACGGGCACCCGCAAAATCCCTGGGCATTGGCGTTTCCTTCTCTGGTTCGGCCCGAGTTTCAGTTTCTGGATTCACTTCTTTTTTTACATGCTAAGGGGTGGTTTTCAATCTTGCTTCGCGCCGCTGCCGGCTTGCAAGCGGAGTGTGACGCGCACGTAGTCCCCGTCAAGGTTGTTGACGAGTTCCGGCTCAATGCCGTTGAAGCGGCGCATCAAGCGGCGCATCAAGAGCCAGCCGCGTCCGCGCCGCTCCATCAGGCCCAACACCACCATCGCGGTGGCCATGAGCTCGTTGCGCGAGCGGACAGTTCCGCCCGAGCGGGCCTCTTCCACGGTCATGTGGTTGGGCAGTGTTCCCGGGCTGGTGACATCGACGCGGTCGGAAAACACCTCCAGCATAACGCTGGAGCCGGTGACCGCGTAGTTGCGGTGGATGACCGCGTTCACGAGAGCTTCGCGGATGGCCGCATCGGGCACCAATGGCACGTCTTCCCGATACAGCCCCGAGTAGCGTTCGCCATGCCCCAAGCTGCGAAACCAGCCCATGGCCTGGTTGACCTGATCCTCCAGGCGTCCCTTCGCGTCCGCAGCGCTCAGCACCTTCGAGGCGCGGTCGGTTCCGCTGTAGGCAGCGCACTGAATGAACAGACAGGTGGTATGCGGATGCGCGTGAAAGTCCCGCCCGAAGAGGGCGAGCCCGTACAGCGTGGGCCGGAGTTCGCCATCGAGCAGACCGCACACGTTGGTGTTTCTCAGATCGTCTTCCAGCTTTGGCTGCGGAAGATCCTCGGTGTTTCGTCCCCAAGCGCGCATGAAGGAACGAAACGAACCCACGGCGATATCCTCCGGCGAAGCCGTGACGATGATCTGTTTTTCCGTGAGCACCAGCCCGAAGGCGTTGAGCAACTCCTGGAGTTCCGAGGGCGAAGGCGCGACCGTCGCCCTCGACCGGCGCAGCCAGAATTGGCCGTCGTAGCTGAACGGCTCGTAGCCGCGCAGGTGACGAGGCACTTCGATCCAATGCACCCAGCCGGACTCGGCCTGGTGTTGGCCGCAGGTGGCCGATAGCGGCCGACTGCATCCGGTGTGCAGAAAGCTGGCAAGACGTTCCTGAACGCGGCCAGGCGGTTCCTTGACACCGACAATTCCGCCTGCGTCGTCAACACCGAGGACCAGCAGCCCGCCGTCGCCGTTCGCAAAAGCGCACAGCGTCTTGCCCACTCCGCTGAAGTCTCCCAGGCCGCGCTTGAACTCGGTTGCCTGGTTCTCGCCATCTGCGATTCGCTGAAGCACGTCGTTCCAATGCATGTCATGCCTCCTGATGGTCGCGCTTGACCGCGGCGGCGCGGGCGGCTGCTTTGGTGGCATTGGCGTAGTGCAGATCGTTCCAGCGGTTGCCGTCGTAGGGCGCGTCGTCTGCCGCCTGGTAGTCGGTGCGCTGAGCTACGTCGCCATTGCCCGGGCAGGACCAGAACCACGGAAACTGGTCGCGGGGCCGCAGCGCCTGGGGTTCTTTGCCGCGGTCCTTGGTCCACTTGACGGTCGGCTTGCCGCGCAGGATGCCCGCTCCTTTGCGGCCGCCAAAGCGAAGCTCGGCCGAGAGGAACGGGCGGATGTTCAGCCGTACGCCGTCGTCGAGATCGGGCTCCCAACCCATGGGCTGGTCATGCAGCGGCTTCCAGCGAACGAAGAGGTCGCAGGGCGGTTCGCCGTCCAGGATGCGCTTGAGCTGATCTTGCAGGTTCCTGGCGGCGGCAAGGCGGCCGTCGGCCCCTTCCACTTCCTCCTCCTGCTGCGCTTGCTGGCGGATGATCCAATCGCCCAGATAGCTGTAGGCGAGAGCTTCGAGCGCCCGCCGTCCGGCGCCGTTCGGGGCGGCGAGCTGGTGGTAGTTCACCAGCGCGTGGAAGCCGTCCCTCCGACCGTCCCAGACATGCCAGACGAAGGGTCGATGGTTGAACAGAGCGCAGTGTTCGGCGAAGAATCGATCACGCAGCCAGTCTTCGAGCGAGGCCGCAGGCTGTTTTCCCTCCGCGCAGGCGGCAAGCAGCGCCCGTTCGACTGCGGCGGACCATTCGTTGCCGTAGGCTGCGCCGAGCAGTTTGCGGAGGCGGTCGGCGGCGCTGGCCTCGCCCCGCAGCGCTGGCAGGCATACGATACCGTCTTCGTCGGAATGCTCGTGTAAGGCGGCGCAACGTTCGACCCATGCGCGTTGTTCGGCGGCAAGGCGCATGTCCGCGTCCTGTTCCGCTGGCCAACGGTAGCCGAGCAGCCGCGCCACGGCGACTTGCAAAACGCTGGCATCCTTGCGTAGTTGACCGGTCGTCGTCCATTTGGCTTGCGGGTCCCAGACGACGTTACCGCAGGGATGGCCGTGGAAAATCCACTGCGTTGGGTCGTCCGAATAGGGCTCGGGCAGGCCCTTGGGGTATTGCTCGGCGGCGACTTTCTGCCAGCGCGGCAGGTCGAAAGGGACTTTGTTAAAGTAACCGCTACTTATTGCGGGTTTTTGGATATTTTCCCGAATTATTTTTTCTAATAATCCACTTTTGCAAAAGCACCAAATCGCAGCCGTGTCGGCTTCGTCGTGCGGCGATATCACATGTCCGCCGGACAAAAAGCGCTCTCCCGTATAAATGCTCGCGATGATTCGCCCTGTCTCTGAAACAACAACCCCGCCTCGATTCCATGCCGGTTGTCCCCTGATATTACCGTTGTGAATCGAGGGGCGCGAGAGAAAGATATGGAACAGGAAGCGAACCATGTAGCGCTCGGTGAAGAGTTGGGTGACCGGCGGCAGTTGGTCGGCACCGATCTTCACGCCGCTGGCGTTGACCTCGTCCTTGTGCTCCGCCTGCCAGAATTGGTAGGTCCAACCGAGGGCGTCGTCGGCCTTGAATACCTCGGCCGGCAGGTCGTCGAGCAGACCACGCAGCGCCTGCCGGGTTTCGGGCGCAAGTGCAACTTTCAGCGCCGGCTCGTCAGGGCGGAAGATGCGCGGCAGCATCCGAGCGGCGAAGGCGCCGGCCAGCGACCATGTGTCCGCCCCGCGTTCCTGCGCAAGCTCTTCGCACTCCGCTAGCGATACAGGCACCTGAGACTCGGGCTCGATCAGCAGGCGGTTCTCGGCGAGAAACCGGGCAAAGAGCATTCGATGCCAGTGTTCGTAGGCCATCTCGTGCGCCAGCCGGTCGATGCCCTGTCCGCCAGTGCGCCGGTCGCGCCGGTCGCCGAGTTGTCGCCCGTGCGCCCGCAGGCGTCGGCGTAGCGCCCGCTCGTCCTCGGTCATTGACTGGTGGGGCTCCCTCGCTTCCACAGCCAAGCGTTCCAACGCTTGGCGGGCACCAAGATCAGCTTGACGTCGCGCGTTCGCAACCGTTTTGGACAGGCGCTTGCGCAGTTCGGCAGGAAGCGTAGCCATTGGCGGGCTAAGGACAGAAGCACACAGTGAAGAGTACCGCAAGAAAAGCCATGAAGAAGATCGAAGGCAGCAGCCGTTCCGCAACTGTCAATCGCCAGTACTTTCGGAATTCCTTGCCCGCGGAAAGCAACTCCCACTCGCGCTTGAAGAACGGATAGGCAAGTTTCTCCTCCAACTCGTGCAAGGCCTTGAACTTGCCGGTATTAAGCTGCTGATAGGAGCGGATGACCAGACACCATGCGCCCGACAGGAGTGTCCCGAGAAGACTGATGATCGGAACATAATGTTCGCCGACCCCCGAACCGCCAAAACGAGTGAGCAAGCCTGTCAACGCGAAGACGGCCACGAGAATGGAGACGAACAATCGATTCGCCCCCTCCCGGCGCTGGCTGACCCGGTCCGCCAACTCGGCATGCAGCTTGTAGATCTCGATCAGTTCATGTTGCCTCGACTCGCTCATGCGGATACCTCTCGAATCGCTTTGACGATGCTCTCCGTATTCCATCGAACAACCCGGTCTGCCGATTGTTTTACTTCATGGGAACTGCGTTCCGCTCCCCATGGTTCTATTGCGATGACCGGTTTTTTTGTCTCGAACCCCTTTAGCGCGAGGTCCAATTCGATTTTTATCCACTTACTATAAGTCGCGTAAACGCCAGCAATAACGAGCACGACACCACACGGAGCCATTTGCCTCTTGATGGCACGCTTGAGTGCTACATCCGTCCCAGCATTGTGGACAGGATCATCCTTGGGCACAGAATAATTCTTGAACAGGAAGCGAGGCCGTGCGCGAAGAAGTTGCAGCAGGCGATCATATGCATCCCCATATTGCCAAGAGTGACTAAGGAAAAGATGATGTGTTTTCACAGACCCGCTCCTACGATAAGGTTCTTTTGCAAAGGTTACTTGGTCTCAGGCTGTCTGGCTCATCAGGGATACTTGTCTCCTTTCTTTCGATTTGCCTTCCAGTGCAGGGCTTGAATGTTGCGGCTGCTGTCCGTGCCCCCCTTGGACTTCGGCTTCTTGTGGTCCAGTTCCCATCCGTAGCTGCCAAGGGTGCCGTAGGAAGCCTTGCGCATCTCATTCCCGAAACTGTCTCTTCGCCTGTCGTCAGGGTTCTTCCCGCGGATCTTGCGGGCCTTATCCCAAGCCTTGTCGATGTCTTCTTTGTCGATGTCTTCTTTGCTGGCCATGTTGCCTCCTTCAGTTCGCTTGAAAATTCTGCGCCAAGGTACTCGCTACGGGTTCGGCATCCATCAGCGCACGATTACCGGGCCTTTCTGTACGGCCTCAAGCAGTATCCGTTCGTGTTCGCGCACCCAGTCCCGAACCGCTGCTTCGTCGCGCAGAGTGCCCTGATGGATGGACACGACGTTGGGATACGCCCCTGAACCTGACTTGGCAAGCTGCTCAGCCGCTTCCTCAAGCGCTTTGGACGATCGTGTGGCAATCGCATCGATGGTGGCCTGCCAAGCGGACAGGGAGCGTGCGTCAAGGGCGTCCTTTAGCGCCGCGTCGGTGCTCAGATCCAATTCTGCTGCTGGCTCGAGGCCATGCTGGCGGATCAACTGTGATTGGGACTCGGCAGGCAGTTGCGCCCAAGTCGCGTCTTCGGCAAGGTCTGCGGCCGCTCTTGCCGCCGTGTGGCGCTGTGCTCTGTGTGCGGCAGTCAGCGCTTCCCGCAGCGCCGAGGCGAGTTTTGCCGTCAAGGGCGCGATGGGGTCAGGCTCAGCGAGGAGCAACCTCTGGGATTCGATCACCGCAAGTTCCGAGGCAACTTCCGCCTGCACGGGCAATCCAACGGCGTGGCTGCAAAGAGATTGGACCAGTTCCCAACTGGACAAACGCTGTTGCGTCCGGTCGGCGAGGGCTTGCCACTTGTCCGCGGCGTCCCCGATACGATCCTTGCTGTCCAGAATCGCCTTCAGTCGTTCGCTTCCAGCCAGCTGGACAAAGTCCTTCACCCACGCGATGTCTGGCGGCGACGGCAGCGGAGCTTTGCCGCCGACGCGCTCCGCGAGTTTGATCAGGGCCTGAAGGAAATCGGGCGCCGCGCTTCCCTCATTGCCGCTTGTGGCGTTCACGCCGAGTTTTAGGAACAGTCCGCGCAGGGCGATCCTTTCACCGATGCCAAGCACCACCTGTTCGGTACGGAACTCCGCGGATTTGACGCCGGCCTGATCGAGTGCATCGGCCACCACAGGCTGGCCGTTGCGCAGGGTGCGCAGCTGGCCGTCCCGATGCAGGGCGATCAGGACGGCGTCAATGGCGTCTTGGGGCCAACCGCAGGGCGGGCCTCCGAGTTTTTTTTGGATTTCGCTGCCACGCACACCGGTGGTGGTCAACTTGAAGACTTCCTTGGCGACGGGGTGCCGCTCGGTGGCCTCCTCCCAGCCCACGGCCTTTAGCGGTTCGCTGGAGCCGTCTCGCGCGCGCCGCAAAGCCGTCTCCCACGCGCCGTGGTCGGCTTCGGCAAAGCGGGGATGTAGTCTGGCTAGAGACGACTTCATGCCGCTCTCGATTTTCGCTGACAGTTCGGTGCCTTCCACTTCGGTGCCCCCGCCTTGCAGCAAGCGGGCTGCCTGCAAAAGGTCGCGAATGCACTGATCGCGATTGGCTTTGGCTGCCGCTAGCCTGCCTTGCATGGCTTGTCGGGCCTCTCGGCCTTCTGCGGAGCCGGGAGCCCCGCGCAAGTCGAGCACTTGGCTAGCCGCTTCCGTATCGACGATGCTGTTGCGAAGGCGTTCCGCACTGCGACGGGGCACGAAAAGATGCAGCACGGGATCGTCGGGGCCACAGCGGCGCGCCTCCACCATGGCCTCCGTCTCGCTGCACGACCAGCCGTCCCGCAACCAGACATGTACTGTGGCCTTGGTGCCGTTGGGGGCTTCGCTGCCAACGTGAAGAGCAAGCGAACGGCGCAAGCGGGCTTGGCCTTGCATCACCCTGACCGTAGCCAATAGATCCTTGACTGCTGTGCTGAAGAGCCGTTCGCGGGTCCCCTCGACAGTGGCCGTGTCTTGGCGCAGCGCGGCCTGCCGCTCACGAAAGGCCTGCTCCCAAGCTGCGCCTTCGGTAGTTTGCAGGCGATACTCGGCACCGACTTTCATGAGCGCGCCTTCTTCGGCGAGCTTTTCCAGCGCGTCTTCCACCTGTTTGCGGAACGGCCCGGAATCTGCGGTCAGATCGTCCAAAAGCACGTCCGCCAAGGTAGGGGCATCGGCCCTGGCACCGGTATCAGCCGCCGCTTCCCTCGGCAACTTGCCGATCAGGAAGGCGAGGCCGCAGAGGTTCCTGCGCAGTCGTCCATGGGCCGTGCCATCATCAAAGCTCCCGACGCGTTCGTGGAATTCCCGTGGCAGAACGCTGCTTGCCACCAAGCTGTCGGCCAAGGCGTTGTAGAGGTCACTGGCGGGAATGACCGCGCCCAGTTCCCGTCCTGCGACCGAGTTCAATGAGTCGCGGAGAATGCGCAACTGGGAGCGGAGCTGGCTTCTCCCGCCCCCAACGTCCACGGCTTGGAAGCAAGCCTCCCAGAAGCGGCGGCGCGTGATCAGGAGCGGGTAGTCGTCAACGGCGTAGGCCGCGTCTTCCTGTCGGGCCGCCAGCTTGGTCCCGGCAAGGTGTCGGGCAATCTCGCCGGCGCTGGATTCAAGCAGATGTTCCACAGGCGCCTTGGCGCTTGGTTTTTTGCGCAGCAGCACATGGCGGGTAACGGCCTCGACATCCGCGTCGGTCAACTGCGCGGAGATCGGGAAACGGTCACGCAGCCAAGCCAGCGCCTGCGTGCCGGAGGACAATGCTGATTGCCCAGCCCCCACTAACATGATGCGTCCGTCGAACCCCGTTTGCAGGGCTTCGGCCATTTCGGTTATGGCAGTGGCGCGGTCCGGTTCCTCATGCACGTACTGCTGCACCTCGTCCAAAGCCAACAGCGTCGGCGGGAGTTCGCCCTCCGGCGCTAGTGCAAGGCGAACCGCCGCAACAAGCTGCTCGGTGGTGATGTCCGCCGTGGCGACCTGGGGAAACTGCTCGCGCAATAGCAGGCGCACGGATTTCTCATCACTCGCGAACCCCGGCAGTGCGTCGAGCAAGGCCCGTGCGATGAGCGGGCTCACGTAAAGGTTGTTGAGTTCGGCCAGCCAATCTTTGCCTCTGGCTTCCACTTGGTCTCGAACTTTGTCGAGCGCGCCTTCGTCGCGCAGCCAAAAGCAGAAGCAGGCCAGCGGGTGAAGCGTCGGCAAGCGACAGGCGCGCAGCAGGATGGCGAGCACATTGCTGCGAGCGTGGGCATTGCCGCCAAGCAGGGTTCCAGCCGCAGCCACGGCTGGCTTGCCGGCTCGCGCCGCCAAGGTGTCGAGTTCGCGCAGTGCCGCGGCAATGTCCGAAGGCAGTCCGCCGGGCACGAGGCTGCGGGCGGTGGCGCCGTCGTCGAACTTGGTGTTGCGCCACAAGTGGGTCAGCATCTTGAGCAGATGAGACTTGCCGCTACCGAAGAAACCGCTGATCCATGCGGACTCCTGCCGGGTTCGGCCGTAGTTGGCGACAAATCGCTCGAGGATGCGCAACAGCGCATCGGCGAATCGACCATCGCACACGAAGGTCTCCAGCTCGGCGCGCAACTCCCGTTGCGTCTGCTGGTCCACAACTTCCTCAATGCGGGCTTGGCCGTTGTTCACCAAGCCGTCTCGGCGCGGGTCGCGATCAAAAAGTTCGTGGATTTTCATCGGCCACCTCTTGAGCCGTTGGCGACGATTGCTTGGGCAAGATAGTTCCAGCCGTCGCGGGCGTCGAGCAGGCGGTAGTTGCTGCCGTTTTTCGTCCCGGGGAAGAACACGGCCAAGCGTCCTTTCACAGACCGCTCCACGGAGTGAATCAAGTCGGATACGCGCAACAGACCGTAAAACGATGCGACGCCGATCAGACCCACCACCTCGTTCTCGTTGGCTAGGTCAAGTTGATCCCTTAGCCTGCCTGCCATGGCCTCGCGGAATTCGCCTTGCAGTTTCAGGCCGAGCATTTCCGGCTCATCGAACCAAGCATCGCGGTACTCGTCATCCGTGAGCCAGTCGGCAAACCAGCCTGTGCAATCCACCTGTCGCCAGCCGCGCTTTGCACGGCGCGTCACGTGCTCGAACTCATTGATGTTCATGCGCAGCCTGCGTTCCTGTTCCTTGTCGTACACGACCATCCAGACGCGCTCGGCACCGGATATCGCCGAACCCCATGGTGTGCGCACATGGTCTTCGTAGGCCCGCACCAATGCCTCGATGCGCGTCACGGCGGCGGCCCGGCCAGCGCCTGATCCATTGGCAACGGATCGATCTCCACCAACTCGCCGCTGGCCCGGGCCCGAATGAGTCCTTGCCGGTGGGCGTTGAGAGCGAGTGGCAGGAGTTCGGCTGCGGTTCGATCAAGCACTCGGCTCCAAGGGCTTTCAAGCAGCGCCGCGCCGCGCTCGCCTTGCTGGGTGCCCAGCCAGACCGCCAAGGCTAGCGGGGCCGGCGTCGGGGAAACCCGCTGACGCAGCTTGCGCATCCGTCCTTGGAGGTGGCCGGACTGGCACCAGGAACTCGCGGCGTTGCGCGCCACCGCATCGATCACACGGTCGTTCAGCCGGCCGCCGACACCGTCGGAGATCACTTGGTACAGATCGCCGCGGACAAGCTCTTGGCCGGGACGCAGTTCCATTACCACTGGAGCGGTGAGCCGCAGCAACGGGTCTCGCGCCAACGCACAAAGCAGGGCGAGCAGGGGGCGCCCTTGCGCATCCCTTCGCCAAAGGTGCCGGAGGGCTCGGAATAGGGGGAGGTGTGGGCTTAGTCCGTAGAGCTCGCGCAAGCGTTGGCGAGACAGGCGGCGGTTGGCGGCTGTTCGTTTGCCAAGCACGTTTTCTTTGACGATCGCCTGTATGTAGGTGTCTTCGTTGGCCTCCTCCGGCACGACTGCCAGCAGTTCGGCCAATTCGGCCAACATGATCGTTCGACTGGTATGCGTGCCCCGGTTGCCAAAACGCAACCCGGCCCGAATGAGTGGCTCCAGCCCACGCGGACAGGTGACTTCAGAGTCAATGTGCCCGTTAAACATGTTCTGCACCATACTTTCGTGCGGATCGGTTGTCAAGGATCCATATTTTCCGCCTGCAAATTTGCAGGCGGAAAGCGAAGTGCGTGTTTTGAGGGAACCCGCCTCGGCCCACCACGGCTTCCTCTACGCCGGCGGTGAGCACGTGGGGAATACGGCAATGACATCACCATGGGCGGCGCCATGTACGTGGAGGTGATGGTCCCGCACGAGATTCAGCATGACTATCCCATCGTATTCCTTCACGGCGCGGGCCAGACCGGCGTGGACTATCTGCAGACTCCCGACGGGCGCCCCGGCTGGGCGTACGACTTCATCGACATGGGTTACGTGGTCTACGTGCAGGACTTCCCGGCGCGCGGCCGCTCCCAGTACGTGCCGGAGGTCGACGGCGACATCAACATTCGCAACGGGCCTCAGTTGGAGCGGATCTTCACGGCGGCGGCCGCCACCGCGGACTTCCCACAGGCGGAGAGGCACACCCAGTTTCCGGGCACCGGCCTGATGGGCGATCCCGTGGCCGACTATTTCATGAAGACCCAAGTGGAGTTCATCGGCGGCCGCCAAGCCCGGCTCACCATCGACGCCAACGTGAAGCTTCTGGACATGATCGGCAGGTCGGTGATCCTGCTGACCCACTCGCAGGGCAGCTGGTTCGGCTGGAACATCGCCGACGAGCGCCCGGACCTGGTGCACGCCATCGTCACGCTGGAACCGGCGGCGCTGCCGGTCCGCGGCGTGGATACGACCAACGGCACCTACCGCGAGTCGGGTGGCCTCGCCTGGGGCGTCGGCAACACGCCGATCACCTACGATCCGCCGGTCAGCGACCCGTCCGAGCTTGAGGTCGAGCTACAGCGCGAGCCCGAAGGCCCGGACTTGGTGCCCTGCTACCGGCAGGTCGAGCCAACGCGGCAACTGGTCAACTTGACGGACATCCCAGTGCTGTTCATGAACGCGGACGGCGGTTATCACCGCATCTTCGATCACTGCCTCGCCAACTGGCTCAACCAGGCCGGCGTGCAGACCGAGTACGTGCGCATGGAGGAAGTCGGCCTAGCGGGCAACGGCCACATGATGAGGCTGGAACTCAACAGCAAGGAAATCGCCGAATACATCCACGACTGGCTGGCGGAGAACATCCTGTAGCCGGTTCCTACGGCACCACACCCACCTTCGCAAAGACAGGCATGCCATAGTGTCGCCAGCCATGATGCACGGTCGGCCGGTTCATGGCCGCCCGCGTCTTCCCGCGGGCCACCGCCGTCGGAACGCCGCAGGCTAAAGCCCGGGCACTTCCTCCACGCCTTGGTCGGCGCCTTGCCGTTCCCGCTGCGCTCCGTCCAAGTCAAAGGCGGCTCGGAGTTCATGGGCGGGTTCGAGGACGCCTGCCAAAGCTTCAAGTTCCCGCTCCACCTCCTGCTGCCCAAGAGCCCCAATCTTAGATGGTAGACCGCCCAAGGGCGGGGCGTCGAGCCTCCATCCGTGGATCGAATCAACCGTCACCGGATCGTCGATCCAGTCTCACATGTATCTGAACCCGGACAGTGTGTGTTCCGGTTCAGCCCGTTCTGGCCCCCGCTCCCCAGACGAAAAACAACTGACGGGTCAAAGTGAGAACGGCTATTTCCGCTCCCCGTCCCGTTCTGGATGGTGATCCTCGGCTTTTCTGCTATGCTGGTCACCAATGTAGCCAGAGTCGGTCCACGCCATGCTGCCCTCCCCCGTCATCGTCATCCCGGGTATTACAGCCTCCACTCTGCACGACGAGTACGAGTTGCCGCCGCAAGCGGTCTGGACCACCGTTCGTCGAAAGCGCTACGACCGCATCACGCCGCATCCCGACGACCAGCGCTACGAGCTCCGCGAACCAGCCCGTGTCGTGCCGTTCGGCCCGTTTCCGTTTATCTACGAGGACCTCATTGAGGAACTGCGCGACGGGCTTTCAGACGATGTGCACGGGCCGGTGCCAGTCTTCCCCTTTGGCTACGATTGGCGGCTTCCCCTTGACGTTGCAGAGAAGCAACTCGCCAACTTCATTGACGAGGTCATCGACCGCACCCTGCTCACCCGGCACTATCGCGACTCTCCGTTTGCCGAAGCGCAGCGGGTCACGTTGGTCGGGCACTCCATGGGCGGTCTGATCATCGCCGGATACATACAGAGCCACAAGGCTCAGCTCGTCGACAAGGTCGTCACGCTGGGGTCGCCTTTCCAAGGATCCCCGGAAGCGATCGTCAGGATCGTCACGGGCACAGCCGATCTGGGAGGCGAATCCGGGAAAGCAAGGGAGCGACGGACGGCGCGCATGACGCCGTCGCTGTATCATTTGCTGCCCAGCTACGCTGATGCGCTTGCGGTAGATGACGGTCTCACCGGCGACATCTTCAAAGCTGAGGCATGGCAACCGAGCGTGGAGCGTTCAATCGAGCGGCAAGTGCAAGAGTGGCACAAGAAGAAGGCCAGCGATCTTTTCCAGGAGATGCTCGAGCAAGCCGGCGTGCATCGGGAGCGCATCTCGGCGCTGAACCTCAAGGACGCTGGCTTGGAGCCCAACCGCTGGCTTGCCATCGCGGGGGTCGATAAACGGACGCGCGTCGCGCTGCACATCCGCAAAGAGGGAGGGACGCCGCGCTTCGACCTGAGGTCTGATGAACGGCTGAACGAGTGGGATTCACAAGACGAGTCCAAGAAATGGAATACCGGCGACGGAACGGTTCCCTTGCGGGGTGCCGTGCCCCCCTTCCTTGATAGGGAACAGCTGGTGTGCGTAACCCCGAGGGATTTCGGCTACTTTGAGTTATTGGACCGCGGCGGGTCCCTGCTCGCTGGCCTGCACGCCATGCTTCCCAAGATGAACATGCTGCACCGATTGATCATTCGGTTCCTGCCGGAGAAGGACGACCTCTACGGAAATACATGGGGGCGCCGCCCACCGGAGGTACCGGAGACCAAATGGCCGCTTGATCTAAAAGACAAAAGGGAGCAGAAGTGATGTACAGCCTGAGAACTTTCGCATCGGTTCTTCATGCGGTGCTTATCGCTGGGGACGTAGGTACCGCCGCCGGGGAAGCGCCCTCCCGGTGAGGAAGCGAGTGCCGTCGCCGACGCTGCCGTTGATTCAGGCCAAGGTGGGAAGTGCGATGACTGTTTGGCGTGGAGTTCGCCTCTAGTTGTCATTCAAATCGCTTGGATGTTCGTGGTGTTGGTGGGTGCGCCGGCCTACGCCAAATGGATGAGCGAGACTGGGGGTGCGTCCCTCAACCAAAGCGAGCTGCGTGGACTAAACCTTCCGCGGGGGTCACTGCGTAGCATTCTGGCGTTGATGACGATCAGTTCGTTTGTGAATGTGATGGTGCCCGGGGCACCGTTTCTGGGCGATTAGTTCTAGCCGGAACTTCACGCGCCAAAGTGGCGGATAGTGTAATCGCTTCAGCGAGTTAGCGTTATTCGACCTGGACGCGTACTGGGAACATTTTCACAGGATCGATGTCGAGCAGTTCGAAGGCGCGGCGCTGCAGCGGAGTCGGTCGGGTGGCCACGGCGAAGCAGTTTTCGGGGTTGTCCGGCAGATGCACGGTGTTCAGCGCCAGGGTGGCCAAGTCGTCCAGCAGGGTGGACAGGCTGGGCACGGGCCGACCCCCGGCAGTGGTTTTGGAGGCGCTTTTGCGCCGCGCCCGTGCGGAGGTGCGGGCCGGTTGCACGGGCACCTTCGGGGTCCTCGTCCTCGAACAGCAAGGGGGCCAGCTACCGTCGCAGGCGCCACTCCACGTGGCAAGCCAGGGCGCACAGGAACACGTGGGCGCGGACCCGCCCGGCGCTGTACACGTACATCGGCCTGACTTCGAGCCGGGCGGACTTGAGATTTCGGAACGCGCGTTCCACGCGCGACAGCGATTTGCAGGCTTGCATGGCCTCGTGGGCACCGATGGCGCCGACGTCGAGGCTGGAGGCGGCGGTGCCGGGGGATAGCTGGCGGGCGGTGGCGAACTTGGAGGCCGGGCGGAGCACGCGCGCGACCAGTGCCGCCAAGGCCAGTTCGCGCACCCGGCGGTGCGGCGCAGCAGCCGGGGCAATCCCAACCGCCGGCACAGCCCCAGCACGGCGGCCACGTGCCCGTGGGGCAGGGAACGTCGCACCGCGAACGCCTCGTGCGGGGAACTCAGCACCACGCCGCCCTTGAGCACGCGGCGGATGCCCTCGACGAGTTCGGGGGTCAGGTGGGTGAGGTTGGCGATGGTTCGCTTGCGGATGCGTTTGCCTTCCCGCCAAGCTTTTCGCAGCAGGATGGCCGGGGGCTGTTGCGGTTGGGGATGGTTTCGATGTGGTGGGACAGGAGGCGGGCCTTGCATGGAAACATATATACCGACGGAACGCGACCGATGCGGCAGAATCCGCCACAGAATCAAGGAAATGTGCAACTCAGACGGGATTGGAGGGGTGTGAAGTTCCGGCTAGCTGCGGCTTCTTTAATTGTCATGCGGATATAATGGGAACGATATGCTTGACTGGCCAAAAGCCTCCCGTCGCGTCCGAGCGCGTCAGCGAATCATATGTCGCCGGGCTGCCGGGGCAGGGCGCGCAACGGTATGCGGCTAGCTTTGAATACAGTTCCCAAGGCAATGGTACGATGCCGTGTCTCCGCTGTCCCCAAAGTAAGCCCACAAGCCGGTGTTAGCCGAACGCCTTCCTGAAGTCCCGCTTGTTGGGAGAGAACTCGATCACGGACAACCCCGGCATCAGCCGACAGAGCAGGTAGTGGTCACAAGGTCTAGTGTCGGCAAAGGCCGGATTCGGGAAGCAAGCTGCGATGCGTGCGGGTCAATCCCTTTGATTTCCTCGTCGTGTAGACTTTTCCGCGGGGTTGGTCGATGAGCTTCTTGTTCTTGAAGTACCCCTGCAACTCCTTGTCGTTCGAGTACAGCAAGCGGGCGCAGCTAAGCTGCGCCCGCACGAGAACGTGCGGGTCGTTTGACACCAGCGATTCGGATTCGCGAAGCCGACGCTCTCTTTGGTTGACTTCCTGCTCGTTCAATATGAACAAAACGCCGCTGGATATCGCGACGCTCGCCAACTCCCGGTAGCCCTTGTTACTCTGTTCAAGCTCGCGAAGCTGTCGTCCTCCCGACGCGAGCCGTCCGCCGCCTGACTGGAGCCTATCGAGAAAGGCAGCGCCAGCCTCGGATGGACTGTGGCCGAACACTTCGTGCGCCACATTGGCATCAATGATCCCGCACATCGTTCAAGTGCCCTCACCGGTTTCATCACTCTGCATGATCTGATGAACATCGACTTTGAGGGTCCGGCCAACGGCATTGAGATTCCCGATGTCACGGCCATCCGCAACGCCACCGGCCACACGGTCAGAGCACACGCCTGCCATCCACAGCGCCACGATTTACATTGGGTTCCCCAATCTTGAGCCCCCAATCGCTAACGGCGGGCACGGCGTGGACCAATTCACCGGCAAAGCCGCTCAGGTCCATGTTCAATTTCAGACACATTTCGGAAGATCCGCCCCCCGGCCAACACATGACGCGACCCCCCTGGGAGGCAGTCGCCGGGCCTTGAACGGAGGGAGCGGAGCAACCGGAGTTCAAGACCCGGCGGGGCACCGGCGCGCCCCGCCGGGTCAGGCATGCTTGCATTTCTACCAACAAGGAGCCTGAGCATGAAGCTGTCGCGCGCCAGCCCCCCGTCCCGCAAGCGCCCGTGCGTGGACGAGGACGCGAGTCCAAGCCCGCCCTCGAGCGACACGAAGCCCTCGAGATGGTCGCCACAGGCGGGTCAATTCCGGATGCCGATAGTGGGTCAGTTTTCAACGCCGATTGACACTCCAAAGCTGCTAGTATTCTCAAATGGTCCGGCGCAGGCTTCCGATCGGTATCCAGACCTTCCGCGAGGTGCGGGAGGACGACTGCTACTATGTGGACAAAACTCCCTATATCGAGCGCCTGCTGGCGGGGGGCAAGCATTTTTTCCTGTCCCGTCCGAGGCGGTTCGGCAAGAGCCTGTTCCTGGACACGCTGAAGGAGTTGTTCGAGGGCGGCGAGGCGTTGTTCGAGGGGCTCGCGATCCACGGAGGCTGGGACTGGTCGGCGCGCAATCCGGTGGTGCGCCTGGACTTCAGCCGCGGCGACTTCACGTTGCCGGGGTATCTGCACAGCAACGTGATGGCGCAACTGGACGGCCTGGAGCGTGGCCATGGCGTTTCGCGCCGCTACGACACGGCACCCGAACGGTTCGGCCACCTGCTGCAGTCGTTGCACGAGCGGGACCACCGACGCGCCGTCGTGCTGATCGACGAGTACGACAGGCCGATCCTGGACGCGCTCGAAACTCCCGAATTGGCGCGCGCCAACCGCAATTACCTGCGCGGCCTGTATTCGAACTTGAAGTATGCGGACGCGCACATTCGCTTCAGCCTCATCGCGGGGGTGAGCAAGTTTTCGAAAGTGAGCCTCTTTTCAGGCATTAACAACCTCACCGACATCACTCTGGAGCCGGAGTTTTCGGCCCTTTGCGGATACACCGGCCGGGACTTGGACGAGGTGTTCGCGCCGGAGTTGCCGGGCCTGGACCGCGAAGCCATCCGCGACTGGTACAACGGTTATTCCTGGCTCGGGGACGAGAACATCTACAACCCGTTCGATATCCTTCTGCTCTTCCGCCGCCGCGCGTTCGGCGCCTGGTGGTTCGAAACCGGGTCTCCGAAGTTCCTGGTGGAGACGCTGTTCCGCAGGCGGGTGCGCTCGGTGGACCTGGACGGCATGTTGGCGAGCGAGGAACTTCTGTCCGCCTTCGACGTGGACGAGATCGCACCCGAGGCGCTGCTCTTCCAGACCGGCTACCTGACCATCGCGCGCACGGAGGCGCGCGGCGGCAAGACCTTCTATCGGCTGGGCTATCCCAACCGCGAAGTCCGGGAGGGGCTCAACGGGCACCTGCTGCGCCACCTGGTGAAGGACGCGGCGAACCAAACCGAAAACAGCGCACGGTTGTATGACCTGCTGCTCGCCAACGACTTCGGCGGCATGAAGGAATTGTTCCACGCCTTCTACGCGAGCATTCCCCATCAGTGGTACACGAACAATGACATCGCGAACTACGAGGGCTACTACGCGAGCGTGTTCTACTCGTACTTCGCGGGGCTGGGGCTGGACGTGACGGTGGAGGACAGCACGAGCCGCGGGCGGCTGGACATGGCGGTGCGCTTCAACGGCCAAGCCTATCTGTTCGAATTCAAGGTGGTCGAACAGGCCGGGGCGGGGACGGCCATGGCGCAGCTCAGGGAGCGCGGCTACGCGGACAAGCACCGCGCTTCGGGCGTGCCCGTCCACTTGATCGCGGTGGAGTTCAGCGGGGAGGAGCGCAACTTGGTCGCGTTCGAGGTGGAGAGGGGGCAATAGCGCCGCATGAACAGCGGAATTGCTGACAGAAGCCGCGGCGTTCGGAGGGGCTGTTTACGAACAATTGGGCCGCGAAACGAAAAGCCGCCTGCGCGACAAATTCAGATGGGATGTCGGTACCCTGACCCTCGGGCCGATCAGAATATCGGTTCATCCGCAACGTGGCGCATGAATGCGGGTCATTGTCGATTAGAGCGGCATGTTCGAATCCTGAAGGCGACCACGGCCATTTGACCGAGCGTGTCCTTGGCGCGAACTTCATTGCTGGCCCGCTGCCGTCTTGAGCAAGTCGGCAGCGTATCGGGCGGGTATGCGCCGGAATTTTATCACTCTGTCCGCTATTGACCGGGGCGCTTCAAGGTCGTGCAGCGTTCGGGGAGCGGCGCGGGAGTGACTCGCTTCGCGCTCGGTTTATACTGCCGTTATGCTTATTGCCGCTTTCGACACTTTGCAGGCGGGCGAAGGCGGCGGGCCGGTCAGATAGCCGGCCCATTGCTGCATAACGGGCACAATGCGAAACGCTGAATTGGCGGAGAGGGTGGGATTCGAACCCACGGACGGCGTAAACCGTCAGAGGTTTTCAAGACCTCCGCATTCGACCACTCTGCCACCTCTCCGGCAAGCTGGCGCCGTGAGCGGACCACGGCACCAAGTATCAGGCTGAGATTCTATCCGCGCCGGCCATCCAGGGGCGCAGCGCTTCGGGAATGAGGATGCTGCCGTCGGGTTGCTGGTTGTTTTCGATCACCGCAATAAGAGCGCGCCCCGCGGCGACGCCGGAGCCGTTGAGGGTATGCACGAAGCCGCGCGCGCCTTTGCCTTTCCAGCGCGCGCCCATGCGGCGGGCCTGGAAGTCTCTGCAGTTGCTGCAGGAGGAAATTTCGCGATAGCGGTTCTGGCCGGGCAGCCAGACTTCGAGGTCGTAGGTCATCGACGATGCAAAGCCGGTGTCGCCGGCACACAGCAACACGCGGCGGTACGGCAATTCCAGGCGCTCGAGCACGGTCTCCGCGTGCCGAGTCAAGTCTTCCAGCGCCGCAGCGGATTCCTCGGGGCGCGTGATCTGCACCAGCTCCACTTTCTCGAACTGGTGCTGGCGGAGCATCCCCCGGGTATCCTTGCCGTAGGCGCCGGCCTCGGCGCGGAAACAGGAGGTGTGCGCGGTGTATTTCAGCGGCAGTTCGGATTCGTCGACGGTCTGCCGGGCCACCAGGTTGGTAAGCGGCACCTCGGCAGTAGGCGCCAGGTAGGAGGGCCTTCCCGGCTGAACGGCGAAGAGGTCGTCCTCGAACTTGGGTAGATTGCCGGTCCCTCTGAGAGATTCCGCGTTCAGGATGCAGGGCACGTAGGCCTCGACGTAGCCGTGCTCGCCCGAGTGCAGGTTCAGCATGAACTGGATCAGCGCGCGGTGCAGTCGGGCGAGATGGCCGGTGAGGACGGTGTATCGCGCCCCGGCCAAGCGCGCGGCGGCGGCGAAGTCCATCTGGCCCAGCGCCTCGCCCAGGGCCACGTGATCGCGGACATCGCCGCCCATGCTCCGAGCCTCGCCCCAGACTTTCAGTTCCCGGTTGGCGTTCTCGTCCTTGCCGTCCGGAACCGATTCGTGGAGCAGATTGGGCAGGCTCAGTTCGATCTCGCGCAGCGCGGCCTGCACCTGCTGAAGTTCGGTTTCCGCTTCGGCCAAACCCTCCGTGGCTTCGCGAACCCGAACCTTGAGCGGCTCAAGCGACCCGCCTTGCCTTGCCGCCATGCCGATCTCTTTCGAGAGCCGATTGCGGTCCGCGCGAAGTGTCTCCGAACGCACCTGCAAGGCCTTGCGTTGGCCGTCCAACCGTCGGTAAGCGGCTGCGTCGAAGGACTCGCCACGCCGGGCCAGGTTGCGGGCTACGGCTTCGGGCTGCTCGCGCAACAGTTTGGGTTCAATCACGATTCGACCGCCTTCACGATTCGACCGCCGCCTTCACGATTCGACCGCCTCGAAGATGTCCACGCCGGGCGGGATGTCGGGGTCGAACAACTTGTCGTCCAGTTCACTGTCGAAATCCAGGCGAAACAGGAGCAGCCGCACGCGGCTGCCGAGGTCGTCGGAATACTCCAGCACCGCCGGCGCGCTGCCGCGCAGAGCCAGTCGCAGACTGCCATCCTCGGCGGCGGCAGCGACGGCCGCGCCAGTGCTAACCAAGTCGAACCATTGCAGTCCGTCCTCGAATTCGGCCGCGTTCACTTCGTAGTTTTCCAGTACCGATGCGTCGCCGACCAGCAGAGCGGCGGCGGATTCCCTTAGCTGCTCGCTCTGCCTGTACACCGTGACCTGCTCCAGTTCCTTGTCGAACATCGAAAGATTTTCGCCATCGGCCCAGATCATCAGTTCGTCGGGCTCCAGGTAGTCGAGCCGGAAGCGCCCGGGCCGGGACAGGTACAAGCGTCCGGCGCTTTCCTTGCGGAACACGCCATCGCCGTCGAACTCCAGTTGGGTGAAGTCGGCCTGGAACTGCTGGACATCATGGAAAAAGCGTTTGAGGACAGCGTTGGTGCTGGCGTTGGCTTCGGCATCCGCGTTGGTGTTGGCATCGGCTCCGGGCGCGGTCTGGGACGAAGCGTAGGGGGCGTAGCCGAGGAAGGCGAGTGCGATCAATGCCGCGCACGCGCGAGTCGGGAACGAAGTCATACCCTCTTTCGTGGAAATCTGGAAGCCGTAGTTCCGATGCGCTTCCTTTCTTCCCAGACCACCCTTTCTCCCAAGCGTGATGCACATTATTCCGGCCCGCCCGCAACCACGCGGCGCTCGCCGCGGCCGTCCGGCTCGGAAACCACGCCGGCGCGCTCCAATTCCTCGACCAGGCGAGCGGCGCGGTTGTAGCCCACGCGCAGACGGCGCTGCACGTAGGAGATCGAAGCTCGGCCGCTCTCGATCACGATTTCCCTGGCCTGGCCGTACAGCTCGTCCACTTCGCTGGCCTCGCCGCCGGCCGTCCCGGCCTCTTCCTCTTCCGGCGGCCCTTGCGTGATCTGATCGTCGTAACTGGGGCCGGGGCCAGCGGCGCGCTTGAGGGCGTCGACCACCTTCAGCACTTCGCCATCTTCAACGAATGCGCCATGCACCCGCAGCAGGTCGCCGGAACCGGGTGGGAGGTAGAGCATGTCGCCCTTGCCGAGCAGCATTTCGGCGCCCACCTGATCCAGGATCGTGCGGGAATCGACCTGGGAAGCGACCCGAAACGCCATGCGCGCCGGGATGTTGGCCTTGATCAGACCGGTAATCACGTCCACCGACGGGCGCTGGGTGGCCACGATGAGATGCAGGCCGGCGGCGCGCGCCTTCTGCGTGAGCCGCGCGATCAGGGTCTCGATCTTCTTGCCCACCACCATCATCAGGTCGGCCAGCTCGTCGATGACCACCACAATGCGAGGCAGCGGCTCCAGTTCGGCGCCCTGCTCTTCCTCGTCGCCCTCCGAAGGCTCGCGCAGCGGCTCGCCAGCTCGCCGGGCGACTTCGAGCAGAGTGTTGAAGCCCTCCACGCTGCGCGTCTTGACCCACGACATCAGCCGGTAGCGGCGCTCCATCTCCGCCACGCACCAGCGCAGCGCGTTGGCAGCCTGGCTAACGTCGGTGACCACCGGACACAACAGGTGCGGAATGCCCTCGTACACCGACAGTTCCAGCATCTTGGGGTCGATCATGATCAGCCGCACCGATTCCGGTTTGGACTTGTAGAGCAGGCTCAAGATCATTGCGTTAATGGCCACCGACTTGCCTGAACCGGTGGCGCCGGCCACGAGCAGGTGCGGCATCTTCTGAAGATCAGCCACTACCGGCTCGCCGGCGATGTCCTTGCCCAGGCCCACGGTAAGCATGGATTGCGCCCGGTCATAAGTGCGCGAGCGCAGAATCTCGCCCAGCGTCACCAGCATCCGCTCACGATTGGCGATCTCCAGCCCCACGGTGGATTTCCCCGGCATGGACTCCACCACGCGCACGCTGTAGGCCGTTAGCGAACGTGCCAGATCGCTCGCAAGGTTGGAAATCCGGCTGGCGCGAATGCCGGCGGCAGGCTCCACCTCGAACAACGTCACTACCGGGCCGGGCGAGACTCCCACCACGGAAGCGCCCACGTTGAACTCCTTGAGCTTTTCCTCGAGACGGTTGGCCTGGTCGCGCAGGAACTGATCCGACTCGCCGGTAGTTTCCAGAGGCGGGTCCGAGAGCAGGGTCAGCGAAGGAAGGCTGGAATCGGGTGGCGAGTCAGTCGACGAACCGGTCGACGAACCGGTCATCGAATCAGGCAGCGAATCGGGTGGCGGATCGGCCGCCTTGCGCCTGCGCGCCGTAGCGTCGGATTTGGCGGGCCGCCGCGTTTTCGGTTGGACCAGCGGCCGGCGAGGCTTGCGGACGGGCCGCTCCCGGGCGGGGCTGCGCTCCGAACGGCGCGCCTTGTCCAGCGCGTTGTCCAGCGCCCGGAACATCGCCTTCCAGGCCCACCGCGCACCGCGCAAGGTCAGGCGTCCGGTAATTTGCGCCAGCGCCAGCCAGGACAGGCTGGTGACCAGCGTAATGCCGGTCATCAACAGCGTCAGCAGGACAAGCACGCCGCCCAGGCTGCCCAGCACGGGAGTCAATACACCGGCGAGCCATGCGCCGATCAGTCCGCCGCCCGAGCTGGCGCGCATGGACATGCCCAGCAGGCCGCAGCCGCAAAGCACCACCAGAATACCGCCGCCGGCGCGCACCCCGGCGTCCCGCCACGACCAGTCCTGGCGCGACTTTCCGGGCGCCAGGTACCAGGCGCTGAACGCGATCAGCGCGGCGGGGAAAAGATACGAAGCCTGACCGGCCACCAGGAAGCCGAAAAATGCAAACGCTGCGCCCGCCGCGCCAATCAGATTCGAGCCCGGCAGGCCGGCCTCGGCAGCCTCGGGAACGTGGCTGAACAGCGCCACGAACATCATCAGGCCCAGGGCCAGACACAGCCAAAGCGCGCCCTCGCGCAAGGCGAGCTCGACCCAGGTTTTTTCCGCGCGTTTCACGACGCGCCCAATGTTATGCGGGGTACAGCCGAATACAAACCCGGATAAACTTGCGCGCATGTCGAATTCCATCGCCCGACTCCTGATTCTCGGTTCCGGTCCGGCCGGTTATTCCGCCGCCGTATATGGCGCGCGCGCCAACATGTCGCCGGTGCTGCTCACGGGCAGCGAACCGGGCGGACAACTGATGACCACCACCGACGTGGACAACTGGCCCGGCGGGCGCGAGGGCCTGCTGGGGCCGCAGCTCATGGATGAGTTGCGCCAGCACGCCGAGCGCCTGGGGACCGAGGTGATCTACGACCATATCGAGAAAGCGGACCTGTCCCGGCGGCCGTTCACGCTGAAAGGGGGTTCGGGCGAATATCGCGCCGAATCGCTGATCATCGCCACCGGCGCCACGGCGCGCTACCTGGGGCTGGATAGCGAGCAGAACTACCTCGGCAAAGGAGTCTCGGCCTGCGCAACCTGCGACGGCTTCTTCTTCAAGGAACGGCCGGTGGCCGTGGTGGGAGGCGGCAATACCGCTGTGGAAGAGGCGCTGTACCTGGCCAATATCTGCTCGAAGGTCACGCTGATCCATCGCCGCGACGCGCTGCGCGCAGAGAAGATGATGCAACAGCAGCTCATGGATCGCGCCGGTCCCGGCGGCCCCATCGATATCCGCTGGAACCGCGTGGTGGACGAGGTCCTGGGCGACGGCAACCAGGTTACGGGCCTGAAGATCGCCAGAACGCAGGAACAAGGCGTGCTCGAAGAAGTGCCAGTGGACGGCGTGTTCATCGCCATTGGCCACGATCCGAACACGCGCTTGTTCGTGGACACGCTTGAACACAACAACGGCTACCTTGCGGTGAAAGGAGGCGACGGCGGCAGCGCCACCGCCACCAGCGTGCCCGGCGTGTTCGCCGCGGGCGACGTGGCCGATTCGGTTTATCGCCAGGCGATTACGTCGGCGGGAACGGGCTGCATGGCGGCGCTGGACGCGGAGAAGTTCTGCGACGCCAACCCGCTGTAGCGCCGTCCGGGATCGAAGCGCCTTGGCGCCGCGACCGGCGAACACACCGCAAAGTCAACGCATTTCCGCGCATGTCCGCGCCGTAACTGTTCTCTCCGCCCATATCTGGCGCTACCCTTCAATTCATGCGCATCCAGGTCCTTGACGGAATTTCCAAGGTCGCGGCCGGCGACTGGAACGCGCTGGCGGGCGCCTCGCACCCCTTCCTCAGGCATGAGTTCATTCACGCGCTGGAGGAGTCCGGATGCGCGTCCCGGGAAACCGGCTGGCAACCTTGTCACCTGCTGCTGCTGAACGGCGACGACCGGCCCGCCGCCGCCATGCCGCTGTATCTCAAGAGCCACTCGCGCGGCGAGTTCGTGTTCGACTGGGCCTGGGCGGCGGCCTATCAGCAGGCCGGCCACGCCTACTACCCCAAGTTGCTCAGCGCCGTGCCTTTCACGCCGGTCACCGGCCCGCGCTTTCTGCACGCCAGCGGAGGGCAGCCGCCGGAAGACATCCGCTCGATGCTGCTGGCGGGGGCGGTGGAATTCGGCGAACGCCTCTCGGCCAGCTCCCTGCACTGCCTGTTCCCGTCGCCGGACGATGCCGAATGGATGAAAGACAAGGGCATGATGTTGCGCACCGACTGCCAGTTTCACTGGAAGAACGACGGCTACGGGAGCTTCGCCGAGTTCCTGGGTTCCTTCAGTTCGGCCAAGCGCAAGAAGGTCAGCCGCGAACGCCGCCGGGTGCGGGAAGCCGGCATCGCGTTCGAGACGCTGACCGGGGACGGCGTGACGCCAAAGCTCTGGGAGACGCTTTATCCGCTGTATGCCTCCAGTTACTTCAAACGCGGGCAATACCCCTACCTGAACCACGATTTCTTCGAGCGCGTCGCCCGCTCCATGCCCGAGTCGATCGTGCTGTTCGTGGCGCGCCTGGAAGGCGAAGCGGTGGCGCTGGCCATCTGTTTCCGCAGCGACACAGCGCTCTACGGCCGCTACTGGGGAAGCTCAGGCTACTACCATAGCCTGCACTTCGAGACCTGCTACTACCAGGGCATCGAATACTGCATCCGCGAAGGACTGACGCTATTCGATCCGGGTGTCCAGGGGGAACACAAGCTGGCGCGCGGATTCAGGCCGGAAACCTCGTTTTCCACACACTGGGTGCGCCATCAGGGGTTCGCAAACTCGCTCAGCGGCTACCTGGCCAGCGAGCGGCGGCAAGTGGCCCGCTACATGGAAATCGCCGGCGAACACACGCCGTTCAAACGCCCCGGGGATCGCGCCGACGGACGCAGCGACGAGCCCAGCGGCAGCGACGCCGGCGAGCCCCGCGGCGGGCGCAGCGACGCCAGCGACGCCGGTGCGAGTTCGCCTATTCGCTCGCGGTAAAGCTGTTGATGTAGGCGGCTACGTTCCGGATCGCTTCGGGCGTCGGCAGGACCATGGCCATGGGCCGCATCTGCGTATCGAAAATGTTGCGTGGATCGCTGCCGCGAACACCCGCGATATAGTGCTCCATCTGCCGCACGGTATACCAGTCGTGCTGTCCTGCGACGGCCGGCGCGTTGAGCGCCTGGTTGCCCTCGCCCGCCGCGCCATGGCAGGCGATACAGGTGGCGTAACCGACTGTGCCGGCGGCAATGTCGCCGGTTACGGTCGCGGGCGGATTCGGCGGGGTTAGCGACGTGGCGTAGGCAGCCAAGTCCTCCACGGCCTGATCGTCTGCCAGGGTGAGGGCAACTGCGCGCATCAGCGGACCGTAAACGTCTTGCGAGGCCTGACTGCAGTCGCCGCCCGCGGGCAGCGCGCCGTCGAAATGGCTTGCCAGTTCCGCCTCTATATCGGCGTAATCCGGCGACTGCGCTTTGGCCCGCTCAAGAGTGCCGGCAACATCCGCCACGTCGCAGTTGTCCTTGGCGCGCAAACCGGCGCGGAAATTCTTCAGGGAAGTGATGATGTACCAGTCTTCCTGGCCACCGATCCTGGGCGCTCCGTACTTCTCGAAGCCCTCTCCCTGCTCGCCGTGGCACACCGCGCACACTTCGAATTCGGTCTGGCCGCGCGCGGCATCGCCGGCGGCCTGGGAGGTTCCCGCCGCAACCACGGCGGCGGCGCTGATCATCAAACAGGCAAGACGCTTCATACTGCTCCTCTGCTCATTGGCGAAACGGCGCGAAAGGTATCCGATTCCACGAACCGAAACAAGAACCGCGCCTCGGTTAGCGCCGCTATTTTATTCCGAATCCGAGTGCCGTGACACACGGAGCCCGCTCTGATGCGACAATATGAGCTGGTAACGGCACTCGGTACACTGCACGCATGGAGTGCACGCTTTTTTTCTGCCACCGGGCGGGCTCGGACGACAGCGGCCAGCTTGAGATTCGCGGCATTTTCGACGAACTGCGCGCGCCCTCCTTCCCGGCGCGCCAGCCCCATATGCGGCTCGCCGGGCTGGTGAGCTGGAACGAAGGCGAACGCGGACGCGTGCCGTTTCTCATCGAACTGCTCGATCCCGGCGACAAGGCCGTGTTCACCATACAGGGCTTCAGCGAAGTGGAAGAGGCGCCGGGGTCGGCGGCCCCGCCTCGCACCCAGCTCAACCTGCCGCTGGAGGACGTGACCTTTCCCGAACCGGGCCGCTATCGCGTGCGGCTGGAAGTAAACGGCGCGCAGGCCCACGGGCCTTCGCTCTACCTGGGCAAGGCGCACGCCAGTCCGGTCGCATGAATCCGGACGCCGAATCCGGACGCATGAATCCGGACGCATGAACAGCATTCCCTTCATCGACGCATCCCGCGTGCGCCAGATGTTGCGCATGGACGACTGCATCAACCTGATGGCCGACACGCAGCGGGCCATCTCGCGCGGCGAAATCGGCCTGCCCCTGCGCAGCTTCCTGCCGGTGGCCGAAGGCCGCGGCGTTATGGGCGTGATGCCGGGCGAAATTGACTCGGCTTTCGGAGCCAAGCTGATCGCCCTGTATCTGGACAATCCGGCCGAGGGCCGTCCGGCGATTCAGGGGGTGATCGTGGTGTTCGACCAAGCCACGGGCGCGCCTTCGGCCATCGTGGACGGCGCAGCGCTGACCGCCATCCGAACCGCTGCCGCCAGCGCCGCCGCCACCCGGGCGCTGGCCCGCGAAGACGCCGGAATCCTGACCCTGCTGGGATACGGCGTGCAGGCGGAAACACACCTTGAAGCCATGTGCTGCGTGCGCGCCGTGCGCGAGGTGCGGGTTTGGGGGCCGAACTTCGACAAGGCGCAGCGCTTTGCCGAGCGACATTCAGCCGATGGCCGGCCGGCAAGAGCCGTGAACAGCTCGCGGGACGCGGTTGCCGGCGCAGACCTAGTGTGCGCCGTCAGCGCCGCCTCGGAGCCAATCATCAAAGGCCGGTGGCTGTCGCCGGGCTGTCACCTCAACCTGGTGGGGGCGCACTCCCCGACCACGCGGGAAGCCGACGGCGAAACTCTGCGGCGAGCCCGCGTATTCACCGAGATCACCCAGTTCGCCATGGCGGAATCCGGCGAAATCGTCATGGCCATTGAGGAAGTCCATATTGCCGCGGACGATCTATGCGGTGAAATCGGCGAGGTCATCGAAGGCCGGATCAAGGGCCGACACAGCAACGAAGAAATTACCGTCTACGTGAGTCTCGGAAACACCGCCCAGGACCTTGCAGCCGCACGCTTTCTCGCGTCGCGCCTGCGCATGGGGTAAACTGAGGCTACGCCCGCGTACACTGGATGGTTACGGAAACTCGCTGCTCTGTTAATGCAAATCCATAAACCAGATCAACTCTTTCGTGGTCCAACACATTGAGCGCCCGTTCGGCTTACCGGACGGATGATTCGCGTTTACAGCGCTGTAGTCACCGTCGAGAAAATGGATGAGACCACTTGACGAGCACATCAAGCGTCAACTTGATCGGTATTTGAACGCCATCCGTTAAAGAAACAGATTCCGATGTGATTGCGTTTGTCAGTCCAATTGATCCTCAAATCGAAAAGGACGGAAAGCTCGTTCCCGCGTTGTCTTATCTGCACCAGTTTGACAGGCTGAATAAGAAGGCGGCGGACGGGCAACTCACGACAGCCGAGTACGCATTGCTCAACAAGCTGGACCTTGGAGAGCTCCACCAATTCGAACAAGCTCGCGAGCTATCCATGGAGTTGCTCGTGCAGTGGCTTTCCCGTTACAAGTTCAAGGACTGGAAAAATACGGAAACACACGGCAACCAAGTGACCAAGAAGATGAAAGAACAACGCGCCAAGGAAATTGCAAAAGTGCTGAATGACACGGAGCGATGGCATTCGCATGGAAGAGCGATCGACAAGAGCATGCTGCAGAACGAGTTGAACCTTCGCGTAGAAGATATCGGTAAACTTCCTTCATTGAACAATATGGTGCAGGATTATTTTCATCTTTTGAAAGACTATATGGACCGGGAGAAACTCTTTTCAGTTATTCACACTGAACGGTACTTTTAAATGAACGCGCCTGAAAAAAAACGCAACCAGGGGACCGAGAACACCGAGAACCGCAATTCCAATGTCGATTTTTCGGTCGTTAGGAAATTCGGCAAGCTGGAGCGTGAACTCAAGGAGATTGGGATCGAAACACGGTCACGATACGGGATCGAACCACCACTGGGCCGGAACCGTACCGCGATCCATAATCGGAGCAAGTAACCAGGGTTTTCAAACCGAAGGACTGGCGGAAAGCCAGGCAGACGGCAGACTCAGTCGCGCTGTTCGGCGTACTGGAACGTGGCGATGTAGGCGATCACGTCGTTCTGCTTCTTTTCCGTATCCAGCAATTGCGCCATGTAGCGCATCTGGGTGCCGAAAATATCGTCGCGAACCTGCCCGCGGGCGCCGCTTAAGAAATCCTTGATCTGGCGCAGCAGGTACCAGTCGTGCTGGTTGGAGAGCCGCGGCGCGCCCAAGAGCGCGGAACCCTCGCCGTTTTCGCCATGGCAGGCAATGCAACTGGCCTCGTACACTTCCCGGCCCGCTTGCGGATCGCCGTCCACGGTGATCGGCAGCGACTCAGGCGGTTCCATGGACTCCATGTAGGCCGCCATGTCGATGATCGCCTGCTCGTCCGGCACCTGCGCGATCGCCATATTCTTCATCTGGTTGCCGTAGATGTCTTCCAGAGGCCCCCAATAGCCGCGCAGGTTGGCGCGGTAGTTCACCATTTGCCGCTCCACGTACCAGGAGTCCTGCCGACCGGCGGCCGGCGTGTTCAAAAGCGCATTGCCTTCGCCTGCCTGACCATGGCAGGTGCCGCAGAAGAAATACAACTGCTTGCCGCGCTCAAGGTCCGGCTCGGCGGCAAACGACGGCAATGGCGCCACACACGCCAGCAGGCACAGCAAAAATACTCTTTTCATGGACAAACCGCGGGATTCCGGCCCTGACTCGGTCAAGGGTGAACTGTACCAAAACCGCGCCGCCATGCAAAGCATCTGTACGGCAGCATCAAAAACGGCACGCAGCGCACGGAAGCGATGCGTTGCACAACAGCGGCATAGCCAATCAAATGACGGAGCCGCTGCTCTCCGGGCGCCCTGTTCGCCGCCGATACGGCCGGCTCCGGTGTGGCCCTGATTCATACGGAGAAAGTCAGGAAAAGTAGATTCCGCCGTTGATGTCGAGGCTGGCGCCGGTAATGAAACTCGCTTCGGAAGAAGCCAGATAGGCCACCAGATTCGCCACTTCGTGGGCGCTGCCTTCGCGGCGCAGGGGCGTGGCCGCAGCCACATTGGCGCGCACCGCGTCCTTGGTGAACCGGTCATGGAAGGCGGTGTCGATCATTCCCGGACACACGCAGTTGACCCGGATGCCGGCAGGCCCCAACTCCTTGGCCAGACCACGAGTCAGAGACATCACGGCGCCCTTGGAAGTGGCGTAGGCGATTGCGCCGGCGCCGCCGCCATCCCTGCCCGCCTGGGACGAAAAATGAATGATGGAGCTTCCGGAGCGCATGTGCGGAACAACGAATTTGGAAGCCAGAAACGCGCTGGTCGCGTTGAGTTTCATCACCTGCTCGAAAAACGCCTCCGACATTTCCGGCAGCGGCTTGCGCGCCACCAGACCTCCCGTAACGTTGACCAGGATGTCGATCTCGTCACCGAAAGCCTTGCGGGTTTCGGCAACCAGATTCTCGACATCCGCAGCCCGGGTCATGTCGCAGCGCACCGCAATCGCCTGCCCGCCGGACTCCCGGATCGCGCTGGCGGTCGTCTGGCCATCCTCGGCGCTGTTGAACCAGGTAAAAGCAACCTTCGCGCCGCGGGCCGCCAGGGTTTCCGAAACCGCCCGGCCGATGTCGCGAGAGCCGCCCGCAACGATAGCAACCTTATTTTTAATGCTCATGGTGTTTTCCCGACTGTGGTGATTTGCTGGTGGTTATTCGTCTGCCGCGACCGGCGCAATCCTGCCCCCGAACGTCCACACGGAAAGCACCGCGAGAGGCACCAGCGCAGCGCCCAGGACGAAGAACGGCACGTAGGACACTTCCGTCAAACGCGGAACGACCCAGGTGGTAATCAGCACTCCCGCCACGGCGGCAGTGCCTCCTACGCCGGCCAGCGAGCCCACCGATTTTCCGGAAAAGAAGTCGCTGGGCAGAGTCTGAATGTTGCCGATGGCCATCTGGAATCCGAACAGGATAACGGCGATCAGCAACACCGCGGCCAGCGGCGTGGCCGCGTAGGCGGTCGCCAGCAGGGTCGGCAGCATGATGGCGCCGCCGAGCGTGATGGTGAGCTTGCGGGTGCGGTTCACCGTCCAGCCAGCTTTCAACAGCGCGCCTGCCAGCCAGCCGCCGAAAATGGCGCCCAGCGCCGCGCCCACATAGGGCACCCAGGCGAACAGGCCGATCTGCTTGATATCGAACCCGAATTCGTCCGCGAGATAAATAGGCAACCAGGTAACGAACAGCCACCACACCGGATCGAGAAAGAACCGCGATGCGATGACGGACCAACTCTGGCGGTAGCCAAGCATCTTCAGCCAGCCGGGCGCCGCTTGCTCCACGTCGCCGCTGCCGCCCGCTTCCTCCGGCGGCGTTTCCGGCTTCTGTCCAGAGAGGATGTATTCGCGTTCTTCCGCCGACAGCCACGGATGTCGATCCGGCGGCGCCTTGTAGATGAGCAGCCACGGGATAATCCAGACGAAACCCAGCAGCCCCACCGCAAGAAAGGTTCCTCTCCAGCCGAACAGCAGATACAGGGATGCGATCGCGGGCGCCGACACTACTGCGCCGATCGAGGCACCGGAGTTGAATATGCCCTGGGCGATCGCGCGCTCCTTGATCGGAAACCATTCGGCATTGCTCTTGGTGGCCCCTGGCCAGTTTCCGGCCTCGCTCACGCCCAGCGAAAAGCGCACGATGCTCAGCGAAGCGACGCCCCGCGCAACGGCGTGCAGCATGATGGATACCGACCAGGCGATGATCGCCAGCACGAAACCTATGCGGGTTCCGATCATGTCGAAGATCTTGCCGAACAGCGACTGGCCAAGGGCGTAACCGATCATGAAGCAGATCACAATGAGGCTATAGTCCTCCTTGGTCATGCCCATATCCTCGGAAATGCTCGGCCACATGATGGCCAGCGCGTTGCGATCGATGTAGTTGATGATCGTGGCGATCGCAACCAGGCTCACCACAACCCATCTCAGGTAACCACTAAACATGTTCCTACTCCTGTGCTTCGGTGCTCTGCTCCAGCGTGAGCAGCTTGTATTGGCCGTTCCAGCGATGCTCGCGCCCGCCAACCAGCATCGAATGATCCGCCTCGACGCCGGAATCGCGGGCCAGCAGCAGGAGCCGGCTGGCGCCGATTTCGGAGCGTATCGTCAGGGCGGCCAGCGGCCCGGACTGCTGGTAGCGGAGATCCGCAATCGTTCCCCGGCTCCCGAGGGTGAATTCCTCCGCCCCGTCGTATTCGCCATGCGGCTCGAGAACGGACACGAACGCGTGGTTGGCGGCATCCTCGACGCGCAGAATGATTGCCTGCTGGCGGCGCAGATTGAAGTGGGGATCGTTGGCGCCCAATTCGGTAAACAGCACTTCCATATCCGCCACAGCCAGCGCGCTGTAGGTGTAAAAGCGGCTGCCGACAAGCCAGGTCAGGGAAAAAACCTCATCGGCCGCAACCTGCGCCCGGGCGCGCAACCATAAGTGCTGGTAGCCGTTGGCGCTTCCCAGGGCTTGCAAACCTTGCAGACCTGGGCCGGCCGGCTCCGGCGGATGGCTGATGGCCACAATCTGGCCATTGAAGTGCAACGGCAGATCGTATTGATTTTCGTCCGAACTCGTCACGCCGAGCACATCCACGGCAATGGCGTGACTGCCGTCTGCGGCGGGCAGCAAGGCCATGGTCCGCTCGAACGACACCCGCTCGTAGGCGCCTTCCATTCTGGCGGCGGCAACCTGAGCCGCATCGCTGCTGTCGAACAGGACCAGCGTTGGATGGAACCGTTCGGCCACCTTCAGTCGGCCGTCGAAATGGCTGCGCCGGTTCACGGTCAGCGTGTTGTGAGCAACGGTCTGCTTGGCCCAGGTGGCGTTTTCGGGCAGATACCGGCCGCCATTTTTCTGCTCTACATTGAGGAAGCGGGCGGCGCCATAGTCGGTAACGATTCCATTCCCGTTGTCGTAGAACAGCCAGCCGAGCTTGTCGAAATGGCCGTGCCCCATGCCCTGGGCGGTCGCCTTCAGAACCAGCGCCTGATGATCCGGGGCGCTGTGGCTGCGCAGCACGGCCAGGGCGCCCTGCCGCCCCTGCACGCCATCGCGCAGCAAGACCGATCGATATTCGTATGGCCGGGCATCGCCCTGGTCGATGGCCCGGGCCATGCGGAACCCGTCGCCAGTCAGCACATACGATTTCTGCAAGGCCGCCACGGAAAGCAGCCGGGCATCGCCGGTCAGAACGTAGGCGGCCGCCAATCCGTAGCGCAGTTCCACGGTGTCCAGGCCCTTGTCCTTGATGGAGTCATTCAGGGGGAAGAACAACCCGGCGTAGGACATGTCGATGCAGGCGCGGACCGCCTTCAGAAGAATCTGATCCCGATACCGAAAGATGCCTCTGTGCGGTTCGTTGGCCTCGATGCTGCGCGCGAACAGAACAAAGGGCATCAGCGCGTAGCGTTGGTAATACGGGCCTTCCGCATAGTAGCCGTCGGGCGAGAACAATTGCTGCAACTGCTTCAGAAAGCCCGCGCTGCCGTCTCCTTCAAGCCCTCGCAAGGCCCGTTCCACGTAGGCCGGTTCGCCCAGCGCATAGCCCGTCATGCCCACCGCGGCGACTGCCCAAACTCCATGATTGTGAATGCGGTCAAAGGTTTGCGGTGATTCAACCGACAGAAAGTCCGCCATCGGGCGAAGCAGGTCGGATTCGATGCGCGCCCGGTCCTCGCTAGACAGGTAGTCATGGATGGCGTCATATCCCTGAATGGCGTAGACCAGCCACACCGCCTCGTTGAGGCTCTGCCAGAACAAACGGCCGGGCGCCTGCTCCTTGCGGGCGGGGTGGGCGCCCAGTTGCGGGTACATCCGGGCATAGGCCAGCAACAGTCCTCTAGCGCCGTCCGCATACGCCGATTCGCCAGTCAGCTGATAAATCATCCCGCCATCGTGAATCGCAATGCCGTTTTTCTTGTGCTGCTCGTGCGTATATCCGCCGCCCGGATCGACCGGCGCAGGAACGTCCGGCGCGGCCTCGAAATACCGGTCGAGCGCCGCCCGCTTGTGTTCCAGCGAACGTTGGAAGCCCGGCGACTCGTGAAGATTCGTCGAAATATGCCGGGCATCGGCGGAGGAAAGCAGCAGGCGCGGATGGGACGCCAGGGCGCCGGTCATCCAGCAACTCGCCGCCGCGGCGCAAGCCAGAGCAGCGAAACACGGAAATCGCCCAAGCGCGCGGCGAACCATTACAGGGCATCCATGCCGGCGATGATCGGCGGCGGCGTGGCCTCGAAGCGATTGCGCCCGATGCGGGTGATCGGCTCGCCCGAGGTGTGGATAACGCGCACGGGCCGGCTCCCGGAAAACCGGTTGTCGAAAATATCCGCCACCTGAACGCCGTGCAGCACAATCGACGCGGCTGTTCGATTCCGCGCCGACTGACCGGCCGATTCCACCGAAGAGGAACGCAACTCGAAGCGCGGGCCGAAGGTGCTCTCGTCCGTTCCGCCCCGGTAAATGTCCGCAATGGCGCCGCCAATCTCGGCGAAGCGGGAACGCACTATGGAAATCCTCTCGGCGTTGTAGATTCCGATGTCGTCGGTTTCCCGGTTCAGCGCCAGCACATGCCCGGTGATATTGCGAAACCGCGAATCCGCGATCGAAATCCGATCGGCGAAGGTGTGTTTGGCCGGCGCAAGGAAATGGAAGGAGTGATTGCTGTCCATATCCTCCACGGCGGAATCCTCGACAATCAGGACATAGTTGTTCCGCATCGCGCTGTGACCGGTGCGGATCACCGCGTTTCCGGCAACGTCGGGAGCGGCCTTCCCGGAAATCGTCAACCCTTGCAGTTTCAGGCTGCCGCCGTCGGCGATTTCGAACAGGGTGGAGCGTTCGAATGCGATTTCCGCCGAACCGGCATCCGCCCGCAAGGTTAGTGGCTGACGCACCACAATCACCCGCGTAACCAGATAGCTGCCGGGGCGCAGCCGGATGATGTCGCCCGCCCCCGCCATATTGACCGCCTCGGATAAGGTATCCAGCCCCGGCGCTACCTCCAGCGTTGCGCCGAAATCGAAGCGCCCAGAGGATTCCGGGCGGGGATACCAAGAGGGTCCCGCGTCCCGCCGCTGCAGAACCTGGAGGTCCGCGTCCGCGTCCGCGCCCGCTGAGGCAACCCGCTCCGCATCCCGCCCTTCGAGTTCGCCGGGCGCAGGACGCAAAAGACCGTTTGCGCCGGGCTTGAGCGCGAAGTCGAAGCGGAAAAAGCCCTCCGCCAGCGGCGCCGGGGCCTCGCTGCGGGTCACATTGTCCTCAAAATCAATGCCGCCGAGGTCGTCATGCGCCGCAATGATGTTGCGTCCGTCCTGGTTGAAGATCAGGTTGGAGCGGAAGACGCTGTTCACGGGCGCGGCGGAACGTTCGTCATCGCTGCCTGCGGCGAGTTCGATATGGTCGCTCTCGATAACCGAGTTGTTCGCAATGACTGCATCGTCCACCTGGTGGTAGCGATTGATGGGCGAATCCGGAACGCCGTTCATCACCACCAGAGCGCCGCCGAAACGCCGGCCAGTCAAGCCGTGAAGATAGTTGTTGCGAACCCGTTGTCCCTTGTTGATGACGCGAATGCCGCCGGTGTTGGGCGCCCGATTGCCCAGAAAGACGTTGTTCTCCACCACGTTGCCGTTGCCGTGCCGAAGCGTGAGGCCACCCTGCGACTCGAAGAAGAGATTGCCCCGGAAAATGTTTCCGCCGGACTTGCTGGAAATGATCTCCACCTCGCCGTTGCAGCGGTCGAAGTAGTTGTATTCCACTACGGTGAGCGAATCGCTCAGCGAATATCGGCTGGTTCCGATGCGCAGCGTTTCGCCGCCGTTGGAACCGAGCACGGGCCGGGGGCCGAAGTAATTGTGGTCGATGCGATGATGGTTTTGCCGACTGTCCTCGCTGTCGAGCCGCACCGCAAGCGTAACCCCGGCATTGTTCTTGCCTTCGAGATGATTGTGATCGAAACGGTTATGCCGACCGTACATCATCACCCAGAAATCGGTTTCAAAGCGCTCGGGATTGTTGAAGTGGTCAATCACGGTTTCGGTAACCCGCGAGTGATGCGCCAGATCGCCCCGGGTGCGTCGAAACGCGATCACGGTGTTGGTGGGGGTGTGGCCATCCTTGAACACCAGCCCGGAAACAACCAGGTGCTTGCCGGCCAGCCGCAGGTTCGAACTGCCGGTGATCAGGACCTGTCCTTTGGTCTCGGCCGTCAGGGTAATGGGCGCGTCCGGCAGCCCCTCGCCGGTAAGGAGTATTTCAAAATCTCTCCAGGTCCCGTTGGCGAGGACAATGGCGTCGCCCGGTTGCGCGCGCTCCACTGCCCGGCGGTATTCCTGCTGCGAACGGACCAGCATCTCCTCCCCGCCCGCCTGCGGAGCCACCGCGCAGGCAAGAAGCAGGATCAGCGCGCATATTGCTCCAGGGGCCGTGATGATCGCGCAGGATTTTGTTCCTGCGCGCCATGGACGGTATCTCACCAGGCGGCCCTCAAGCCTCAAAGGGACTAGATCTTCGCTGTCTTGAGGAAACGTTGGCGGCTTTCCAGCGCCTGCTGGCGAATCTGGGCCACCGCCTGTTCTTCCGTAACATCCAGCATCGACTCCAGCAGGCGGGTAAAGTGCTTGCGCATCGCGCCCCGGGCGGCGGCGGGACTTCGCGCCCGCAGCGCAACCAGAATTTCCTCGTGCTCGCCGCCGCGCAGCGAAGCGTCGTCCTGGCAGACCGCATCGTACACCTGCTTCACCTGCGGAAGCTCCGTGCGCATTCGCCACAACAGTTCAACGATATGAAGCGCTGCCGAATTCCCGGAAGCCGCGGCGATGGTGAGATGAAAATCCCGGTCCGCCTGCTCGGCGGCGGTTTCGTCCTCCGCATCGCCCCTGGTCATGGTTTCGATGCAACCTTCCAGGCGCGCAAGCGTTTCATCATCAATCTGCATTGCCGCCAGAGCGGCCACCTCCGACTCGAAAAGCGAGCGCGCTTCGGTTACCTCGAAGGGGCTTACGTCGGGCAGCTTCCCGGGGGCATGCTTCACTTCGTCCAGCACATAGGCGCCGGAGCCCGTGCGTATATCCAACTTGCCCAGCGCCTGCAGGGCCACCAGCGCCTGGCGAACCGTTACCCGGCTCACGCCGAACTGCTCGGCGAGATGACGCTCCCCGGGCAAGCGGCTGCCCGGGGCATACACGCCGTCCTCGATCAGCTCCGTAATCGTCCGGGCCACATTGTGATAAAGCCGCTTGCCGTTCATCAGCGGAGTTGCGTCCGGCATGGAATGGCGCCCGGTCATGCGGCGGTCAATCACGGTCCTGGATGATATGGGAAAACTCAGAACTTCGCCCTGAGACCAACGAAGATGCGCGGGCCATAGCTGTTAACCTCGGCCAGATTGTCGGGCGTGGGATTGTACTGAACCCGCGGCTCATCAAGCAGATTGATGCCTTCGATGCGGAGGGAAACGCCATCGAAAATCTCATAGGTCGCGCGCGCCTCCATCACGTTGTTGGCGTCGATGTAGCGGATGTTGCCCGGAGAGCTGATGAACTGCTGGAAATACTCGCTGCGGCTCTTCCATATGAGCTGCAGATCCAGATCGGCAATCTGATAGTAGACCTGGGCGGACATCACCATGTCCGAAAAGCCGAACAGATCGGCGGGCTCAACGAAGCCCACCCGCTCGGAAACCACCATGCCCGCTTCGTCCAGCACCATTGCCGAACCGAAGTTGGCATCCTCGAACTCGAAATCCGAATCGGCCAGATTGAGGCTCAGCTTGGCGCCGAAACCGCCCCAGAAGCCTGGCAGGTAGTTGAAGGAGTGCGCCGCGGTGAGCTCGAAGCCGTACAGGGTGCTGGAATCGTCATCCGTGCGCGAGGTGGTTACATCCGCCGCGAACGGCTGCCCGTCAATCGTGAACATTTCCACCCGCTGGGTGTTCTCGAAGCCCCCCAGGAAGCGCTTGTAGTAAAAGCCGAGGGCGAGAATGGAATCGTCGTTCGGATACCACTCCAACGCGACATCAAGGTTCCACGAAGTCAACGGCTCCAGGTCCGGATTGCCGGAAGCGCGGGCGTTGCCGACCAGCTCGTCGATGGAAGTGGGATCGTCGCTGTCGTCCACATTCAGATCGCGCCCATAGCCCATGTCGGCAGGATCGGGGCGTGAAAGTCCGCGAAAAACGCCGCCGCGCAACAGCATGTCGTCGGTCAGATCCATCACCAGGTTGAAGCTTGGAAGCACTTCCGTGTAGCTCCCTCCGCCAACCACGGAGAAGAAGTTGCCGCTGTCCTCAATCACGCTGATGGTGCCGTCCGGATTGCTCTCGGTGGTGAAGGTGGTCCGCAGTCCCGATGAATCCACATCCGTGTTCACCACACGAAGGCCAAAGTTGCCTCGAACCGGCCTGCCGGCCCACTCGGTCGTGTAATTGGCTTGCGCATACGCGGCAAGCGTGTCCTCGGTCACGTCCACATTGTTCACCGATGGGCCCGGCGATGGAATTGGCGGAATCTCTCCGAGAAACTCCCGAACCAGGCACAGCGGATCGAATGACGCATAACTGCTGCCGGTTCCCGCGTCTATCACATTGCCGTTGCCGTCCACATTGGTGATCAGGTTCTGGCCGTTGCTGGGCTCGGACAAAAAGCCGCTCTCCGGGAATCGCTCGTTGCGGCAGGCGAGGCTGGCGCCCTGGATGGCGGAGTCGGAATGATTGATCTGGTTTCTGGCGCGGGGAAAGCTGACATACTCCAGTTGGGAGCTGCGCACGCCGCCCTCGATGCTGTTGATCGCGCCGAAATCGACCTCCCACTCGAAGTCCGCGCGCGCCGCGCGCACCGTCTGATCGCGCGACTGGTTGAGATCAATCCGGGTGCGGGCCGAATCGGCAAAAAGATCCGGGTTCGTTACATCGAAGTTGCGCACCGTCACCAGGGGGATGATGGAACCTCCGCCCCCGGGGATGTCGATGGAAGTGTAGATGCGGTCGGACCGGGCCGGCGTGGAGTTGCCGTAGATGTCCCTGGGTTCCGATTGAAGCCGGGTGTGGTAGATGTTCTCCCGACGCATGGTGTCGGAATACGACAGGTCAACGGACACCTGCAGCCGGTCGGTGGGCTGGAATGCGATGTTCAAGCCGCCGCCGCTGTATTCCTCGATCCGCTCCTGGTACGTGCTGAGCGTTTCGATGCGGCCGATGGTCTCGAAGTGAGACACCTCGCCCGTGGGGGCGGCGAACAGGGTTTGAGGCGAAAGCCCGGGAATCATGCGCCGCTGTTCTGCGAAATACAAATCGTTGCGCACTTCGGTGAATGTGCGGTCGGAGGATTGCAGATCAAGGTTGATGTCCACCCGGTCGTTTGGTTGAAGTTGGAATGCCGCAAACAAGGACGCGCGGTCGTCGTCGGTGATGTTTTGCCGGAAGGACCGCGAGCTGGGCACGAAGATGAACGGCGCGCCGGCGTCGGGGGCCACGCCGGTGCCCGAATTGACCGTGATGTTCAGGTTGCCCGAACCGCTGTCGCAGTTGCCGTTGGAAGTGCGGTACACGCCGCCGGAAACCGCTGGATCGTTGCGGCAGTCGCGCCAGCCGCTGGTGGTGCGGAACTCCTGCTCCGGATTGGTGGCGAGCCGGTCCTGATAGCCCAGCGACATGCCGAAACGGGCTCCTCCGCCCATTTCAAACTGATCGATATAGCTTAAGGTTGTGCGAGTGCCCCATTCGCGCTCGTTGTTGTGGATGTCGGCGTTGTCCGGATGCCGGTTGCCCTTGAGCTCGAACTGAAGTCTTCGCTTGTTGTATTCAAGCGGTTTGAGGGTCTCCAAGGCGATCTGGCCGGAAACGCCGCCTTCCACCAGGCTTGCTTCTTGAGTCTTGTAGATCTTCAGCGTATTGAACAACTCCGACGGAAACTGGCTGAAGTTGACCGAACGGTCGCCGCTGCCATTGGTTGCCTCGCGCCCGTTGATGACCGTGGAGCCGAGGAACGGTCCCATGCCGCGAATCGAAATTTCCGTCGCCCCGCCCTGCTCGCGGTGCGATGCGGCGCTGGTGAGGGTTTCCAGCGCCTCGCCTATGGACAGCGCCGGAATATCGCCAATGTCGTCCGCGGACAGCGCTTCCACCACCGTGTCGGACATGCGCTTTTGCTCGATGGAGTTCTGAATGACCTCGCGGGTGCCGGTAACGACGATCTCCTCCAGTTCGGACTCGCCCGCTTCCTGGGCCGCGGCTGGAGTTGCGAGAAGCGCGGCCAGCAGCGCCAGCGCAGCCCGCGGTGAAATCCATGCCGGCTGGCCGATCCCTGCGCCGTCTTCCTCAATCCTGGTTTGCATACCGGTACCTCGTCTTTAGTCAGGTGGAAAGGGGAATGGTATCTATACCAAAATAGCTGAAAATGTCAACCCGAATAACCATTCTTCTTATCCCTTAATTGGTAATACCAATATCAGGAAGAACCGGATGGCGAGCAGGGTTTGTTCGCCGAGCACGTGTCCGCGAGCAAACCCAGGGTGATTTCCCGGGGCGCGACCGCGCACGTGATCCTGGCGTGGGGGACGAACCCGGACGCCGACAACTTCCACTCGGTGGAGTTCATCGCGCACAACAAGGAAGGATGGCGCTTGGGCACCCTCGATTTCCACGCCGGGTCGGCCTCGGTCGTCGACCGCACCGAGCAGTGCCGCTCCTGCCATGTGGGCGACAAGCCTCTGTGGGCGGGCTACAACGAATGGCCCGGCCACGTCAGCAGCTGGGGCCAGGTGCAACGCTATGTCTACACCTGGAATGCGAGATTGCGCCTGCCGAATGTCATGCGCGGCACCGACGGCGCGCTCCGGGATGTCAATCCGAAGTCCGGCGAGTTCATATGGCCGACTTACAAACGCTTCAGCACTTCGCACGCGACCATGAATTCGTCGCTCGGCTTCCTGCTGATCGAGGAGCTCATGTCCAGCAACGCGGCCGTGGCGGAGTTCATGGAAAACAGGATCAACGACACTGATGTCGATCCGGTGGAGCAGTGGGAACTGCACTATCCGGCGGGCGAAAACACCTCGGCGGAGGAACACGCATCCTCGTATGAACTGCTCTACCGCACGAAGGGCGACGACTACATCGGCGCCCGCAAGCGCACGCTCTTGTACAGCAATGCGCTCTCGACCAGCGTACGCCTCGCGAGCGGCATGCGTCAGGGCATCTGCACCATCCTGAGGCAGGGCACATTAAGCCGCGTGCGAATAAGGTTACGCGAGAAGCCCGCAGCATGTAGAATTCCCTCGGTCCCGGGCCTGAGTTCGACTGGAGCGCAGACCGGGACCTGCCATGACTGGATGCCTTTTACCTTTTGGGGAGCAAGCGGTTGGTGTTGCGAACTGGCCGCCTGTCTCGGGGAGGAGGAAGGGCAATTTTTGGGCCGGAAGTTGCGCGTGTGACGCGCGCTGCGGCCCCCTTGGAACAATATGGAGCGACCCTTGCATGAATCGGAGTAAGCCACACGGCGGTTGGGCGGTTCTGGCGCTGACGACGACAGCGCTGGCAGCGCTGGCGGCGGCAGGTCCGGCGGCGGCGGACTGGGCCCTGGACTTCCCGGCCAGCGCCAGCGAACTCGGCAACAAGATACGCGTCCTGCACCATACAGCGCTGATCATTTGCGTTGTCATCGGCATCGTCGTGTTCGGTGTGCTTGGTTATTCCCTGGTTAAATTCCGCAGGGCGCAGGGCGCGCAAGCCGCGAAGTTCAGCCATAGCACCACGGCGGAAATCATCTGGACCGTGATCCCGGTGCTGATACTCATCGGTCTCGCGATTCCCTCGGCGCGGGTCCTGATAGAAATGGAGGACACGCAAGCGGCCGATCTCAGGATCGTGGTTACCGGCTACCAGTGGAAGTGGCGCTACGAATACCCGGATCACGACATCAGCTTTTTCAGCAACATCACCGAAGAGAGCAAGGCAGCAGCGATTCTGGGCGCGGGCCGGGAACTGCACGAGCACTACCTGCGCGATGTGGACAATCCGATGGTGGTTCCCGTGGGGCGCAAGGTGAAGCTGCAACTCACGTCCAACGACGTGATCCACGCCTGGTGGATTCCGGAGCTGTATGTCAAGCGCGACGCGGTGCCCGGCACCATCAACGAAACCTGGTTCCAGGCCGAGGAGACCGGTGTTTACCGCGGCCAGTGCGCGGAGTTGTGCGGACGCGGACACGCCTTCATGCCGATCGTGGTGGAAGTGCTTCCGCAGGACGAGTTTGACGCCTGGGTGGCCGGTCTGAGCGAACCCGCGGAACCTGCGGAACCGGCCGAAACCGTTGAATCCGCCGAATCCGGGGAACCCCGGGACATCATGAGCCAGGCATCAGCAGCCATCTATAGCGGCCCGGCCGGCCGGTAAGCAGGGTAAGCGAACATGAGCGAAACCACACAAGCGCACGAACATCACGACGGCCCGCACGCCAAGGGCCTCTGGCGGTGGCTGACCACCACCAACCACAAGGACATCGGCACGCTGTACCTGGTGTTCAGCCTGATCATGTTCCTGGTGGGCGGCAGCATGGCGCTGATCATCCGCAGCGAGCTGTTCCAGCCCGGCCTGCAGCTGGTGGACCCGCACTTCTTCAACCAGATGACCACCATGCATGCGCTGGTCATGATCTTCGGCGCGCTGATGCCGGCCTTCGTGGGGCTGGCCAACTGGCAGATTCCGCTGATGGTAGGCGCGCCGGACATGGCGCTGCCGCGCATGAACAACTGGAGCTTCTGGATCCTGCCGCCGGCCTTCCTGCTGCTGCTGGCCACGCTGTTCATGCCGGGAGGCGCACCGGCGGGCGGCTGGACGCTGTATCCGCCGCTCATCCTGCAGACCGGCGACGCCTTCCCGCTGGTGGTGTTCTCCCTTCACTTGCTGGGCGCATCGTCGATACTGGGCGCGATCAACATCATCGTGACGATTACCAACATGCGGGCGCCCGGCATGGGCTTCATGAAAATGCCGCTGTTCGTGTGGACCTGGCTGATCACCGCCTACCTGCTGATCGGCGCCATGCCGGTGCTGGCCGGAGCGATCACGATGCTGCTCACCGACCGCTATTTCGGCACCAGCTTCTTCCTGGCGGCCGGCGGCGGCGACCCGGTGATGTTCCAGCACATCTTCTGGTTCTTCGGGCACCCCGAGGTGTATATCCTCATTCTGCCGGCCTTCGGCATCATTTCGCAGATCATTCCCACTTTCGCGCGCAAGCCGTTGTTCGGTTACACCTCCATGGTGGTCGCCACGACCGCGATCGCGTTTTTGTCCTACATCGTGTGGGCGCATCACATGTTCACAACGGGAATGCCGCAGGCGGGAATGCTGTTTTTCATGATCTCCACGATGTTCATCGCGGTACCCACCGGCGTGAAGATTTTCAACTGGCTGGCCACGCTGTGGCGCGGTTCGATCAGCTTCGAGACGCCTATGCTGTTCGCCATTGCCTTCGTGGTCCTGTTCACCATCGGCGGGTTCTCCGGCCTGATGCTGGCGCTGGTGCCGGCGGACATCGAGTATCACGACACCTATTTCGTGGTGGCGCACTTCCACTACGTTCTGGTGCCGGGGGCCATCTTCGGCGTGATCGCGGGCGTGTATTACTGGCTGCCCAAGTGGACCGGGCACATGTACGACGAGACCCTGGGCAAGTGGCACTTCTGGCTGTCCACCATCTTCGTGAACATCCTGTTCTTCCCCCAGCACTTCCTGGGATTGGCCAGCATGCCGCGGCGAATTCCGGACTACTCCGTGCAATTCACCGAGTTCAACATGATCTCCACCATCGGCGCGTTCGGCTTCGGCCTCTCGCAGTTGCTGTTCGTGTGGATGCTCGTGAAGTGCGTCAAGGGCGGGGCGAAGGCCAGCACCGAGGTTTGGGACAAGCCGCAGGGGCTGGAGTGGACCGTGCCCTCGCCGGCGCCGTACCACACCTTCGAGACGCAGCCCAAGGTGTCGTGACCGGCATCGACGATTGCAGATTGCAGCAAGATCCATGCTTCCGAAAGTCCGAAAACGCTTCCACGCTGTCTGTCTGGCGCTGCTGGCGCTGGCGTTTTATGGCGGCTTCATACTGATGCAGTGGGTGCGGAGCGGCGCATGACGCGGAGCGGCGCATGAAACAGCGCGGCGGCAACCGGCGGCTGGTGCTGACGCTCGGCGGAGCGGTAGTGGGAATGTTCGCTTTCGCGTACCTGCTGGCGCCGCTTTACGAGGTGTTCTGCGAACTGACCGGCCTGGATTCGGAGCGGTTGAGCCGCGCCAGCGAACCTGCCCTCGTGGCGCATGCGGCGGAATTCGATGAGAACCGCGTGGTCAAGGTGGAATTTCTCACTCATACCCCCAACCCGGCGGCCTGGGACTTCCACCCCGGCAATCTCAGCATCGAGGTTACGCCCGGGAAAACCGCCGAGACCCGCTTTTTTGCCCGCAACCTGCTCCAGCACGATGTCATTTCGGTCACGCGGCCCGCCGTGCGGCCCATAGAGGCGGTAAGCCACGTGAGCAAGCAGGTCTGCTTCTGTTTCGAGGAACAGCCGTTTGCGGCCGGCGAGCAACGCGAGCTGCCGGTGCGTTTTACGATTGACCCTGATTTGCCGGCGCATGTCGATACCGTGACGCTGGCCTACACCCTGTTTACCGCGGAACCCGGTTGAGGAGGAATTGATGGCCGACACGAAGGCGGATTACTACGTGCCGCATGGGAGCCCCTGGCCCATCGTGGCCTCGGTGTCGATGTTTGTCATGGCGCTGGGAGCGGCGATGTGGCTGAACGGATCGGGTGCGGGAAGGACCGTGCTGTTTCTGGGTCTGGCCGGACTGACCGTGATGATGTTCGGCTGGCTGGGAACCGTGATCCGGGAGAACATCGCCGGCCTCTACAGCGGCTGGGTGGACCGCTCCTTCCGCCAGGGAATGGCGTGGTTCATCTTCTCGGAGGTCATGTTCTTCGTCGCGTTCTTTGGCGCGTTGTTCTACGCCCGCACACTGGCGGTGCCCTGGCTGGGGGGCGAAGGCATTGGAACCGGCACCAACAGCGTGCTGTGGCCGGGATTCGAGGCGGACTGGCCCACCAACGGCCCCGGGGCGATTGGCGGCGATGCGGAAGGCAACTTCACGCCCATGGGCTGGGGCGGGCTGCCACTGTTGAACACCGCTTTGCTGCTCACCTCCAGCGTCACCATCACCATCGCCCATCACGCGCTCAAGAACAGCAATCGCCTGCTGCTCAACCTGGGCACGCTGGCCACCGTGCTGCTGGGCGCGGCGTTTTTGTACTGCCAGGTGGTGGAATACGTCCACGCCTACGAGGACCTGGACTTGAGGCTCAGCACCGGGATCTACGGTTCCACGTTCTTCATGCTGACGGGGTTCCACGGCGCGCACGTAACCCTCGGGGCGATCATGCTCACCGTCACCTGGTTCCGCATTTTGCGCGGACATTTCACCCCCAATGAGCACTTCGGCTTCCAGGCCGTGTCCTGGTACTGGCACTTCGTGGACGTGGTGTGGGTGTGCCTATTCATCTTCGTTTACGTGCTGTAGCAGAGGTAGTGTGAGAATGAACAAGAAACTGCAACTGGGAGCCTTCCTGCTGACGGCGGCCTTCCTGCTGACGGCTGCCTTGTCCTCGCCGGCGCTGGCCCAGGACGATCCGAACGCGGGCGACCCCGAGCGCGGGCGCATACTGGCCGATCCTTGCCTCGGCTGCCACGGCATCGAAGGCAACATGACGACCTACCCGCCCTACCACGTGCCGCGCCTGGGGGGTCAGAACGTCAACTACATCATCAAGGCGCTTGAGGGCTACGCGGGCGATGACCGCCAACACGACGGAATGCACGCGCAAGCCGCCGACCTCAGCGAGCAGGACCTCAAGGACATCGCCGCCTATTTCGGACAAGAAGCCACCGTGGAAGCAGACACCGAAGTTACCCCTCCGGAATCGGGCATCTATTGCGTGTCCTGCCACGGGGTAAACGGCGTCAGCATCACGACCGAGTTCCCGCACTTGGCCGGCCAGCATGCCGACTACCTGAACGAGACCATACGCCAGTACCTGGAAGGCGAACGCAGCGACATTTCGATGAACGCCTTCCTCAACCTGCTTAGCGACGAGGATTTGAACGAGCTGTCCGAGTTCTACGCAAGCCAGCCGGGGCTGGTCACGGCGAAGCGCTGAACGCCGCAAAGCGAGCGGAGATTTTCCGGCGGCTGCGCCGGGCCAACCCGCGCCCCGCCACGGAGCTTCGGTACGGATCGCCGTTCGAGTTGCTGGTGGCCGTGGTGCTGTCGGCCCAGGCTACCGACGTTAGCGTAAATCAGGCCACACGGACGCTTTTCGCCGAGGCTGACACGCCGGAAGCCATGCTGGCGATGGGCGAGGCGCGGCTGCGTGAGCACATCCGTCACATCGGCCTGTTCAACACCAAGGCCGCCAACCTGATCGCCTGCTGCCGCATGCTGCTCGACCAGCATGGCGGCAAGGTGCCGCGAGAGCGCGAGGCGCTGGAAGCCCTGCCGGGCGTGGGCCGCAAGACCGCCAATGTGATCCTGAACACGGCCTTCGGCGTGCCCGTAATCGCCGTGGACACGCATGTGTTCCGACTGTCGAACCGCACCCGGATTGCGCCCGGCAAAAACGTGCTGGAAGTGGAGAAGCGCCTGATGCGGCTTACCCCGCCGGAATACCTCCAGCACGCCCACCACTGGCTGATCCTGCACGGCCGCTACGTATGCCAGGCGCGCAAGCCGCGCTGCCACGACTGCGTAATCGCGGACCTTTGCGAATACCCCATGCGCCTGCGCCCCGAAGAGTAGTGCAGTATCCGGTCTAGAATCGGAGCAAATGCAGGAAAGACCATGACTCCCGTTATCGACGGCATCGCCGGGGCCGGGCTGGGCCTGAGGCGCCCCTACCTGAAGGCATTCAGGGAAGAACCGCCGCAGGAGGTGGACTTCTTCGAGTTGGCGCCGGAAAACTGGATCGGCGTGGGCGGCTCGCTGGGCGAGCAACTCAAGTTCTTTACCGAACGCTGGCCGGTCATCGCGCACGGCCTGTCGCTGTCCCTGGGCGGCCCCCATCCGCTCAACGAGTCGTTGGTGCGCGACGTGGGGACCTGGATGGACGAGCACGGCGTGCGCCTTTATTCCGAGCACTTGAGCTATACCGGAGACGAGGGCCAGCTTTACGACCTGCTCCCCATTCCGTTTACCGGCGAGGCGGTGCGCTACGTCGCCAGGCGGATCCGCCGCGTGCAGGACATCCTGGCGCGGCGCATCGCCGTGGAGAACGTGTCCTATTACGCTTCCATGGGAGCGGAGATGGACGAACCGGAGTTTCTGCTGGCCGTGCTGGAAGAAGCCGACTGCGGCCTGCTACTGGACGTGAACAACGTGTTCGTCAACAGCGTGAACCACGGCTACGACCCGCGCGCCTTCCTGGACGCGGTCCCCGTAGAGCGGGTGCTCTACGTGCACATGGCGGGACACTACGACGAAGCGCCCGATCTGCTCATCGACACGCACGGCGCGGCGATAAAGGACGAAGTCTGGCAACTGCTGGACTACGCCTACAGCCGCCTGGGACCCCGTCCCACGGTGCTGGAGCGCGACTTCAACCAGCCTCCCCTGTCCGAGCTGCTGGCCGAGGTAGCCCGCATCCGCGATGCGCAGCACGCCTGCAAGCCGGCGAGCGCGTGAGCTTGCGGTCCTGTGAGCGAACGAGCCCACGTGGGTGTGCGCGGACGCGAACGCGATCCTGTGCGCCGGCCGGCCCGCAGTCCTGTAAACCCGTGAACCCGTGAGTCAGTGAGCCAGAATCCCGCCCGAGCCGGCATCCTCACTTGGGGCCACGCAATATGAAAGGCTTTCAGGACGCGCAGCGTCGGCTGACCGCCCACCTGCGCGACCCCGAGTCCAATCCGGCGCCGGAGGGCGTGGAAGACCGGCGGATCGGCATCTACCGCCGGCTCGTGTTCGGCAACCTGTCGCGACTGCTGGGCGCCGGCCTGCCGCTCACGCGCGACCAGTTGGGCAAGAAGCGCTTCGGAGCGCTGGTGCGAGACTTCCTGCGCGAGCATCGCGCCGCAACGCCGTACTTTCCGCGCCTCACCGGCGAATTCAGAATCTGGTACGAGAAAGCCGGCCCGACGCGCTCCGAAGATCCCCCCTGGCTAGGCGATCTGATCCTCTACGAAACGGAAAAGCGAGTCCTCCAACGCATGCCCGACCCTCCGGACAATCCCGCGATCGATACCAAAGGCGACGTGGTCGCAGGGATTCCGGCGCCCTCGCCCCTACTTCGCCTGCTCACGCTTCGCTACCCCGCGCACAAGAGCAAGGACGGCACACTCGAGAACACGCCGCCGGAATCACCCTCCTTCCTGCTTCTCCGCCGCGACCGCGCCGGCCGGGTGCTAACCCAGGAACTCGGCGTCCTCACCGCCGGCCTGCTGGCCCTGGTGCTCGACAACAACCTCCTTACCGGTCAAGCACTTCTGGAAACCCTGCTTGAGCAAGCCCCGCCAGCCTCCCGCAACGCCTTGCACAAGCAAGCAGAAGCAGAACTCCGGCAGCTTCACCGCTCCGGCATACTGCTGGGCGCCTACCCGACCAATCTCTCGCGAGAGTGTTGAAGTCCGGCAATTGGGTCAAGGCGTTGAGCCGAGCACGAAACGCGCCCGTTCGTTGCGGAGCATCTCGAACGGCGTTACACACCGGATACCGAGACCGATACAAGCATCGGGAATCTTGATACGGCGCCTTGAAGCAGATGGAACCTCGTGGGTGACCACCGTGTGTTTGCCGGCCAGCGCCTGCGCGACCAGGAAATAGTCGGCGACCTGCATGAAGGTGCTTATGGCCTGGGCTCTATAGCCTTGACCTGAGGCCCATGCGTTGACCTGCTCCAACGCCGGAACCATCGCCGGGTCGGGCGGCAGGAAGAAACCGCGGCCCCTTTCGACGGCCCACCCGGCAAGCTCATCGTCGCCGGCGCGCAACTCATCGCCCACCTTTTCCACACTGCACACAACGCCGTCGGAGTGCGCGGAGATCAGCCAGTCCCAGAATGCGGGGCAAAAATCGAATCCGTAGTGGAGCCTCTTCGCCCGAATAAAAGCATCGGCGTCAAGCAGGTACGCCATCAGACGGGGATTCCCGCTCGGCGCGCCAATTCGTCAAAGGTGCGCATCTTCCTGATGCCCAGTAACCGGAACGCTTCGCTGAACGACGTTCCGCCTTCCAGTGCGCTGACCGCAATCGCGCGTGCGAACCGATTGCCCACCCTGGCGGTCTGGGTCGGATAGAAATTACCACCGCTGCCTCTCGGAAACGCTTTAAGCCTCTCCAGTTCCGCGCTGTAGGCAGCGCGGAACCGATCCCGTGCCAACTCTCCCGCATCGTGAATACGACGGAGGACAACCAGGGTGCTGACCTTGAAGCGGCGCGCCAGACGGGCAAGCGCATCCGGCAGGTCCTCATCGCGTCGATATTCTTCGCGCAGGACAGCGAGCGGAACCAACAGCTCGGCGGCGACGCGGTTGCACCAGATCTCGGCCTCATGGGCGGGCGTGGCGTCCGGCGCCGTGTCGGAGAGAGCGCTCTGTCCGAGCCAAAGATGCGCCAACTCGTGTGCGAGGGTGAACATCTGCGCCGCCTTCGTATCGGCGCCGTTGACGAATATCAGTGGCGCAAGATCGTCCGCAAGGGCGAAACCGCGGAACTCTTCGGGATCAAGCTTCCGGTGCGTGTTGTTGCGCACGATTCCGGACACCATCACCAGCACGCCCAACGCATCCGCCGCCCGGACAAGACGGCGAAGCGCTTCGGTCCAGGTCGGCAGGGCGCGACGTTCCTCAAGATCAATCTTGAGGGCCTCCCGCATGGTCGCCGCAATCGCTTCGATGCCGGTCTCGAGCGTTGCCGAGCCGACGGCGGCGAGCGGCTCTGCGCCTTCCATGCGGGCGAACTCCCGATACCAGTCCTGACGCTGCTGGCAGAGGTAGACCGTATCCAGCAGGTCCGGGCTCGGGCGCCGCAACGGCACGCTCCCGACGGTGCGGAAGTCGGGAATGGGCACGGGTTCATCAAGAGGTTCGGAAAGCAAGAAATATCCGACCGGGGCGCGAACCGCCCTGGCGAGCTCCTCAAGCTGCTTCAGCGTCGGCTGCAAGGCGCCAGCCTCCCACTCGGCGTATTTGGGAAACCGGCGGACCAGCGCCTCAGCGTCCATTCCGGCCCGCTCGCGCGTCCAGCGAAAATTCTCCGGTCTGACAATCACTCGCATTGCCGACGTTCCCCTGTTTGGAAGTACCAAAGCACGCCCTTGAGCCGGAAATGATAATCCCAACCCCTCAGGAAATCACAAGCAAGTGTTACGCTGTCACAGCATGATGAATGGGCTGAACGCGCATATTTCACCACGGACCGCAATGAGCGCCGCGGCGAACGCACGGCGGTGCCTGCGGGGAAGCGCACAAGGGGGAAAGACCACCGAAGGCGCGGCCCCCGGTGAGATATGAGGGTTATTCCTGCAGAGGATTGCGAACTGCTATACCAGGAAAGCGGCTGAAATCACGATCCGCTGTCCACAATTCCGTAACCCCGTGCGCAATGCAGATCGCCGCAACGCGTGCATCGTGAACCAGCGGACCCATCACCCTGCCATCTTGCAGCAACTCGGTCAGAACTTCCCAATGCTCTCCGGTTTCGCCAAGCAAGACGGCTGCTGGAGACTCAAGCCACGCGCCTACCTGATCGATGGCTTGCGAGAGTGTTGAGGGTGGGTCGTATATGCGTTGGTGGGTAGCGATCGCCACAAATTCGTGGATACAGGGCCAAGGCAAACCCCAACTGATGCGGCCATGCGCCAGTGCCTCAATTTTTGGCTTTGCCCGATCATGCCATTGGGAATCCGCACGGTGCGCATACACGAGGATGTTGGTGTCCGTCGCAATCAATTCCCGCGGCCTTCATAGATCGATTCACGAAGCCGCGCCCAGTCCGAATCACTGTATGGCGCCTTGAGTCCTTTGCCGGAAACACTGGCGTCCCGCAGACGGAAACGTTCTTCCTTAAGATCCGCATGCAGCACGGATCGCAGTCCGTGCTCAATTAGAGCGCGCAGCGTGATTTTCTCCCGCGCCGCATGCGCTTTCGCGGACCGGGCCAAATCGTCGGAGATCTCAATCGTAGTCTTCAATATGGGCTCCCATATTGGGAATTATGGTTTGCCATACTATTCCCTCAACATCACAAAATCAAGCGTTACGGCACGTCAGTGTTACGGCACGGCACGGCGCGGCACCGTTGCACCTGTCTCCGCGAAACACTGGAAAGCGGAGCGATAGCATCGACATTCCCTAATCGCAAACAGGAATGCGGAGGAAGGTGTTACCCTGTCACAGCATGATGAATGGGCTGAACCCGCATATCTCACCAGGGACCGCACTGAGCGCCCCGGATTGCACCCCGATGCACCAGGTCGTGCGCTCTCGCGTTCCCTCTCTGTGGGGACCTTGCGAGGGCAGGATGCCCGAGCAGAGCCCACAAGGATGTGCTCGCAGCGTGTCCCCACAGAGAGGGAACGCGAGAGCGCACCGGCGAACGCAAAGCCGCGCCCGTGCGTGAAGCGAGCATGGGTATGCACTCGGGCAAAAGACCAGCGAGGGCGCGCCCCCCGGTGAAGTATGCGTGTTGACTCTATTTTGCGGTTTGCATGCAGCGGTTGGAAGCGGCTGCAGCTTGTCGATTGGCTGGCGCCGCTGGCGCTACGCCTCTACCTGGTCCCGGTGTTCTGGGTGGCCGGGAACAACAAGTGGCACCCCGAGCGGGGACTTGATTTCACCGCCCGATATTTCGACCGCCTGGGCTATCCGCTGCCCGACTTGATGGCCTTTCTGGCGACGGCCACGGAAATTGTCGGGGCCATCGCCCTGCTGCTGGGACTGGCCACGCGCCTGGCCTGCATCCCGCTCATGTTCGTCATGGCCATGGCTGTCACGACCGTTCATTGGAAGAACGGATGGCAGATCACCGCGGATCCGCGCAGTCCGTTTCCGGGCGAAGACATCGACGCGGCACGCGAGCGGCTGGGCGAAGCGCGGCGCGTCCTGCGCGATCAGGGGGAGGCCCTGCACGGAGATTCCGGCTGGTTTACCGAATTCGGAAGCATCGTGATTCTGAACAACGGCGTGGCGCTGGGCGTGACCTATTTCGTGATGCTGCTGGCGCTGTTCTATCTGGGTGGCGGGCGCTACGTGAGCCTCGACCACTACATCGCCCGGGTCTGGCGGCGCCGCGGCAGGTAGAGGTCGGTGATTACGCCGAGGTAGGCCTCGGCCGCCATGCCGACGGATTCCGACAGCGTAGGGTGCGGGTGGATGGTGAGCGCCAGGTCCTCGGCTTCAGCGCCCATTTCGATGGCGAGGGCTACTTCGGAGATCAAATCGCCGGCGTTCACGCCCACGATGCCGCCGCCGATGATGCGGCCGTCTTCGGCATCGAACAACAGCTTGGTCATGCCTTCGGAACGCTGCATGGAGATGGCGCGGCCGCTGGCGGCCCAGGGGAATACTCCCTTGCCGTAGTCCACGCCCTGCTCGCGGGCCTCGGCTTCGGTCAGGCCCACCCAGGCGACTTCCGGATCGGTATAGGCCACCGAAGGGACTACGCGGGCGTCGAAAGCGACCTTCATGCCGGCGGCAGCTTCGGCTGCTACCTTGCCCTCGTGGGTGGCCTTGTGAGCCAGCATGGGGTGGCCGATGATGTCGCCGATCGCGAAGATGTGCGGCTGATTGGTCCGCAACTGCTTGTCGGCAGCAATGAAGCCGCGTTCGTCCACGGCAACGCCAGCCTTTTCAGCATCAACCCTGTTGCCGTTGGGCACCCGGCCCACGGCAAGCAACACGCCGTCGAAGGTGTCCGGCTCCGGCGCCTTGCCGCCCTCGAACGTCACCGCGATGCCCTCGGACGTGGCCTTCGCGGACTCCACCATCACGCCGGTATGCACCGCCGCATAGCTCTTGCGGATGCGGCGTTCCAGCGGCTTGAGCAGGTCCGCGTCCGGCCCGGGCATGAGCCGGCCCAGCGCCTCCACAACCGTGATCTCGCTTCCCAGCGCAGCATATACGGTCGCCATTTCCAGACCGATAATGCCGCCGCCGATGACCAGCAGGCGCTCGGGAATACGGTTCAGCAACAGTGCGCCGGTGGAGTCCATGACTCGCGGATCGTCCGGCAGGTTGGGGAGCGCGCGGCTTTGCGAGCCGGCGGCGATGATGCACTGCTCGAATTCAAGGGTTTCGGTTCCGCCGGCGGTATCCACCGCCAGTTCCCTGACGCCCGAAAACCGCCCCCTGCCCTTGACAACCGTGACCTTGCGCTTGGCCGCCATGCCCGCCAACCCGCCGGTGAGCCGACCGACTACGCGCTCTACCCAGGCGCGGGACGCCGCCGGGTCCACCTTCGGAGGGGCATATTCGATGCCGGCCTCGGTGAGCCCCTCCGCCTCGTCCATCACCCGCGCCAGATGCAGCAGCGCCTTCGACGGGATGCAGCCCACGTTCAGGCACACGCCGCCCAGGGTGGGATAGCGCTCGACCAGCGTCACTTCCATGCCGAGGTCGGCGGCGCGGAAGGCCGCCGTGTAGCCGCCGGGCCCCGAGCCCAGCACTGCCAGTTGTGTCTTCACTGTTCGCTCTCCGTGTTCTCCGTCTCGTCAGTCGTTCGTTACCGGGGCCAGCAGCCGGTCCGCGTCCGCCAGCAGTTCCGCCAGACGCGTGGTGAAGCGCACTGCCGTGGCGCCGTCGATCACGCGGTGGTCGTAGGACAGCGAGAGCGGCGCCATCAGCCTGGGTTCGAACTGGCCGTTTGAGTAAACCGGCGCCATTCGAGCGCGCGACACGCCCAGGATCGCCACTTCCGGCGCGTTGATGATGGGCGTGAAGGCGGTGCCGCCGATGCCGCCCAGACTGGAGATCGTGAACGAACCCCCCTGCATCTCGCGTGGAGCAAGCTTGCCGTCGCGGGCCTTGCCGGAAAGCTCCTGAAACGCGCGCGCCAGGGCAAGCACATCGAGTTTGTCCGCATCACGGATTACCGGCACCAGCAAGCCGCGCTCGGTATCGGCTGCGAAACCCAGATGCACGAACTTCTTCAGCGCCAGCGAAGCGCCACCGTCCACCAGAGAGGAGTTCAGCGTCGGAAATTCCTCAAGGCACAGCACTGTGGCGCGGGCCAGGAAGGCCAGCAGCGTCAGGCGAACGCCGGAGGCGGCGAGTTCCGCCTTCATGGCCTTGCGGCGCGCCTCGATCTCGGTAATGTCGGCTTCGTCGTGCTGGGTAACGTGCGGGAGGTTCACCCAACTCGCCCACAAGCGGGGTCCGGATATCTTCTGCACGCGGCTCAGCGGCGCCACTTCGATCTCGCCGTGAGCGGCGAGATCCATCTCGGGCACCTGCGGCAGGCCGGCCCCGGGCGCGCCGCGCTCCAGCGCCAGTTTCACCCAGGCCTTCACATCGGCCTTGCGGATTCGGCCTTTTTCACCGGAGCCGGTTACCGCCGCCAGATTCACGCCAAGTTCGCGGGCGAACTTGCGCACCGACGGCGAGGCGTGGGCTGTGGAAAAGCCTTCCTCGTCGATTGGCGGAAGCGCGCCGGGCGCAGAAGACACTTGCTGGGCAGCCGGCGGCGCGGCGGGAGCAGAAGACAGTTGCTGGGCAGCTGGCGGCGCGGCAGACGCCACAGGGGCCTGTGGCGGTGAAGCAGTCGCGGCGCGGCCCGGCTGCTCGGCGGGCGTAGACGCGGACGGTTCCCCTTCCGCTTCCGCCAAAACCTCACCTTCCAACTCCGCGATCACGTCGCCCTCGTTGACGCGATCGCCCACGCCCACATTCAGGCTCGCGATGCGTCCGCTGCCGGGCGAGGGCACATCCATGGCCGCCTTGTCGGTTTCCAGCGTGATCAGCGGGTCGTCCGCCGCCACCTCGTCGCCCGCGGAAACGGCCACCTCCACCACCTCCACGTCGGCGAACTCGCCCAGGCCGGGCACGCGAACTTGGATGATTTCAGGCATGGTCGAATCCGGGCTACTGTCGCTAAGTTCTTCTTACGTTAGCCTTTTTTCTTCTTACGTCGCTCTTTTTGAAGACATATGAGTGTAACTTCCCTTATCTTCTCTTCTCGTGAATCTGCTCGAAAATCTGGTCGTGAAGCTGCTCGCAAGCCTGTTCGCACGTCCTCTCGCAAGCCTGGTCGCAAGCCCGCTCGCAATCTGGCCGCAAACCCGCTCACAAGGTAACCGGATCCGCCTTCTGCGGATCGATATTCCATTTCTTCATCGCCTCGGACACCGTAGCCGGGCCCATCCGCCCCTCCGCAGCGAGGGCGGAGAGGGCCGCCGCGGCTATGTAGCGCGCATCCACCTCGAAATGGTTTCGCAGCGCCGAGCGCGCATCGCTGCGGCCGAATCCGTCCGTGCCCAGCGTGATGTAGGCGCCCGGCACCCACTGCCGGATGGAATCCGGCAAGGCCGCCATGTAGTCGCTGGCCGCCACGAAGGGCCCGGTGCATTCACCCAACGCCTCGGCAAGGTAGGTGCGGCGCGGAGGCTGATCCGGATTGAGTCGGTTGTGCCGCTCGCAGGCCAGCCCATCGCGCCGCAACTGGTTGTAGCTGGTTACGGACCACACGTCCGCCTCCACCCCGTACTCCTCGCGCAGCAAATCGGCGGCGCCGACCGCTTCGTTGAGAATGGCGCCGGAACCGAACAATTGCACCCGCTCAGCGCCATCGCTGGCCTTCCCGGACCGGGGCAGCCGGTAGATGCCCTTGAGAATGCCTTCGCGCATGGACCTGCGCATCGGCGGCTGGCGGTAGTTGTCGTTCATCGTGGTGATGTAGTAGAAGATGTTCTCCTGCTTCTGGACCATGCGCCGCAAACCGTCCTGAACGATCACGGCCAGTTCGTAGGCGTAGGCCGGGTCGTAACTCAGGCAGTTCGGCACCGTGGCGGCCGCCAGGTGGCTGTGGCCGTCCTGGTGCTGCAATCCTTCTCCCGCCAGCGTGGTGCGCCCCGAGGTGCCGCCGATCAGAAAGCCCCGCGTCTGCGAGTCGCCGCCGGCCCAGATGAAATCGCCGATGCGCTGAAAGCCGAACATCGAGTAGAAGATATAGAACGGGATCATCGGCAGGCCGTGGTTGGAATACGAGGTTCCCGCGGCCAGCCAGGAGCAGAACGAGCCGGCCTCGTTGATGCCTTCCTCCAGGATCTGTCCCTTGAGGTCTTCCCGGTACCCCATCAGCTGATCGGAATCCTGCGGTGTGTAGAGCTGGCCTGCCGAGGAATAGATGCCGAGCTGCTTGAACATGCCCTCCATGCCGAAGGTGCGGGCCTCGTCGGGCACGATGGGAACCACGTGCTTGCCGAGCTCCTTGTTGCGCACCAGCATCTGCAGCAACCGCACCAGCGCCATGGTGGTGGATATGGAGCGCGCGCCCGAACCGCCGGTGATCGACTTGAAGTGGCTCAGAGCCGGAACCTTCAACCGTGGCGCTTTCGTCACCCGCTGCGGCATGAAGCCGCCCAACCGTCGGCGCCGTTCCTTCAGGTAACGGATTTCCTCGCTGTCCTCCTCCGGCATCCGGAAAGGGATTCTGCTTCTTTCCAGCGCCTCGTCGCTGACCGGAATCCTGAAACGGTTGCGAAACTCGCGCAGCGCCGCCAGGTCCAGCTTCTTGGCCTGATGGGCGATCATCCGGCTTTCGCCGCCTTCGCCCATGCCGAATCCTTTTACCGTCTTGGCCAGGATCACCGTGGGCCGCCCCGTCCCGCGCACGGCCTTCTCGTAGGCGGCGTAAATCTTGACGCGGTCATGGCCGCCCCGATTCAGAAGCTCGATGTCCTCGTCGGACATGTGCGCAACGAGGTCCTCCAGGCCCTCGACCGCGCCGAAGAACTTCTCGCGCGTGTACTCGCCGCCCAAAGCCTTGTAGTTCTGGTATTCGCCGTCCACGCACTCTTCCATGCGGCGGCGGAGAAGACCGTTGCGGTCGCGCGCCAGCAGCGGGTCCCAGCGCGAACCCCAGATCGCCTTGATCACGTTCCAGCCGGCGCCCAGGAAAGCCGCCTCCAGTTCCTGTATGATCTTGCCGTTGCCGCGCACCGGCCCGTCGAGCCGCTGCAGATTGCAGTTGACCACGAAGATCAGGTTGTCCAGGCGCTCGCGCACCGGGACCGTGATGGCGCCCAGGGACTCGGGCTCGTCCATTTCGCCGTCGCCCAGCATGCACCAGACCCGGCGGTCGCCCATGTCCGCCAGCCCGCGATGCTCCAGGTAGCGCATGAAGCGCGCCTGGAAGATCGCCATCATCGGGCCCAAGCCCATGGATACGGTCGGGAACTGCCAGAAGTCCGACATCAGCCAGGGATGCGGATAGGACGAGAGCCCGCCGCCGCCCACCTCCTGGCGGAAGCGGGCGAGCTGCTTGTGGGTCAGCCGGCCCTCCAGGAAGGCGCGCGCATAGATTCCCGGTGAGGAATGTCCCTGAAAGTACACCAGATCGCCCCGGTTCTCCTTCGTGGGCGCGCGCCAGAAATGGTTGAAGCCCACCTCGTAGAGCGTCGCCGCGGAGGCGTAGGTGGCGATGTGTCCGCCGTACTCGGAACTCTGGCGGTTGGCGTGTACCACCATCGCCATGGCGTTCCAGCGGATGTAGCTCTCGATGCGGCGCTCCATCGCCACGTCGCCGGGATATTCGGGCTGGTCGGCGCGGTCGATGGTATTCAGGTAGGCGGTGTTGGCGCCGTAGGCCGTCTGCGCGCCGGAGCGCCGGGCCCGGTCGGTAATGCGGTTGAGCAGGAATGCCGCTCTCTCGGGGCCCTGGGTGCGGAGGACCGAGTCGATGGAATCGAGCCACTCGCGCGTTTCCAGCGGATCGCTGTCGTGGAAAGGATGGGCGCGCTGTCGAGGGTCGTCTGGCATACAATCACACGGACAAAATTGTTTTACGAAGCACAAAGCGCCGGACCATGCCGGCAGTTCCGATGCAAGCTCCCTGGAAACTCAAAGATCGCTTCCGCAGCTTCATGCCTGTGGCGGTGGACGTCGAAACCGGCGGCGTTGATCCGGAAAGGAACGCGCTGCTGGAAATCTCGGCGGTCCTGTTCAGCGTGTGCGATGACGGCCAACTGGCGCCATCGGAACACGTGTGGCTGCATGTGCTGCCCTTCGAGGGAGCCGTGATCGAAGAGGACGCGCTGCGCATCAACCGGATCAAGCCGTACCACCCCTTGAGGCCCGCGGTGCCGGAGCGCGAGGCGCTGCGGCGCGTGTTCCGCGTAGTGCGGCGGGAACTGAAGGCAACCGGCTGTTCACGCGCCATCCTGGTGGGCCACAACGCGCATTTCGACCTGTCCGTTCTAAACGCCGCAATCAAGCGCAGCGGGATCAAGCGCAATCCCTTTCATCGCTTCAGCGTATTCGACACTTGCACGCTGGGCGGGGCCATGTTCGGCCAAACCGTGATGAGCGTGGCGGCCCGGGCCGCGGGGCTCGAATGGAACGAGGACCGCGCTCATTCTGCCTTGTACGACGCCCAATGCTGCGCCCAACTGTTCTGCAAGGCGGTAAACCGCATCAACGAGCAGTCCAATCCTGCGTTGCGCTGAGCAATGGGGTCAGGGTTCTAGTCCAGGTCCTGGACCAACTCGTGCAATTCGCCGTTGCGCGCCATCTGCGTGACGATATCGGCGCCGCCCACCAGTTCCCCGCGCACGTAGAGCTGCGGGAAAGTGGGCCAGTTCGAGTATTCCTTCAGCCCCTGGCGCAGATCGGGGTCCTGAAGAATGTCCACGTAGGCAAAGCGTTTCCCGCACTGGCGTAGCGCCGCGACGACCTGCGCGGAGAACCCGCACTGGGGAAAATCCGGCGACCCCTTCATATACAAAAGGAGGGGAAATCCCTCGATTTGCTTGCTGATGCGCTGCTCTAACTGCTTGTCCTGCATGGCCTTGAAACAATAGTCGGGTGGGTTCCTCATTATAGGCTACATAGGCTACGCGCCGCCTTGCCGTATTTCGTCGGGGGGCGCAACCACGCGGGCAACAGCCGGGGCGTCGGCGCGCGTATCAGCGCGGGCATCGACCGGGGCATCGGCGGGCTTGCCAGGGCGGGCGTGGGCAGGCGCATTGGCTCGCGTATCAGGCTCGGGCATCGGCGGGCGCATTGCTGGCAAGGAATTCCAAAATCGCTTGTGGCACAATCCGTGCTTCGGAGTGAACGCAGGGGGGACGTTATGAACCCATTGAATACTCTTACCGGCACGCTCGTGGGCGGCCTGGTGCTTTCCTTGGTGATTATGGGCATTGCCGCGGCAACCGGCAATCCGATGGGCGGCGCAAACTGGGTCAATGCACTTCTGATCTGGCTTCATGTATTTGCCGGCATCACCTGGATCGGCCTGCTCTACTACTTCAACTTCGTGCAAGTGCAAGCCCTTTCCGACGCCGCCTCGGACGATGGCGGGCCATCCGGCGCCGCGATTACCCGCTACGTTGCGCCCCGCGCGCTGTGGTGGTTCCGCTGGGCCGCGCTGATCACCTGGCTGGCCGGCGCCACATTCCTCCTGCACCGGGGCGATTTCATCAACGCCTTCACCCTGGGCCTGATGTCCGGCGGCGGCGACGCCACATACGGCCTGACGATCGGGATCGGCGCCTGGCTGGGAAGCGTCATGCTGTTCAATGTGTGGTTCGTCATCTGGCCCAACCAGAAACGGGTGCTCGGGATGGTTGAAGCCAGCGCCGAGGAAATCAACAAGGCCCGGCGCACGGCTTTCATATTCTCCCGCACCAACACGCTGCTCTCCATCCCCATGCTGGCCAGCATGGTCGGGGCGGGACACGGCATGATGTTCTGACGCGGGCCAGGTAAGGAGGGCTTCCCGCTCTCGCTACCCAATCGCGTCAAAGGCCTTTCGTCGAAGGACTCTTGTGGAAGGACTCACTTGGAAGGCCTTGCGTCTACGGACTCGCGTCGAAAGCAAGATGCCTTCGTTCTGATGCAGATCAGGAAGTGATGCGCATCGAGAAATCGCAGGCCTGAACGTTCTTGGTGAGGGCGCCGCAGGAAATGCGGTCCACGCCGGTGGCGGCCACGGCAGAAATGCTCTCCGGGCCGATGCCGCCGGAAGCTTCAAGGATCACGTCGAGGCGGCGGCGGTCGCGTTCTCGCACGGCTGCAGCCAGTTGATCGAGCGAGAAGTTGTCCAGCATCACCCAGCGCGCGCCGGCGTCCAGCGCTTGGGCAAATTCCTTCAGGTTCCGCACCTCCACCGTAACGGGAAGACCAGCCTCGGCGGCGCCGGCAGCCGCCTCCAACGCCCGGCGAACCCCTCCCGCAGCGGCGATGTGGTTCTCCTTGAGCAATACGGCATCGTAAAGGCCCATGCGGTGGTTGGCGCCGCCGCCCACGCGAACCGCATACTTCTGGGCCCGCCGCAAACCGGGGAGCGTCTTGCGCGTATCCAGCAAGGTGACTGAGCTTCCCTGAATCGCCGACGCCATCTCGCGAGCCCGGGTAGCTACCCCGGAAAGCAACTGCAAGAAATTCAGGGCAGCGCGCTCGCCGCTCAGCAGCCCGCGCACCGGGCCGCGCAACTCGCATATGGTCTTGCCGGCTTGCGCAGCAACCCCTTCGGCCACCCTCCAGCGCACGGCGATACGCTCATCCAGCGCTCGAAACACCTCCTCGAACCAGTCGCGCCCGCACAATACGCAGTTCTCGCGCGTCACCACAACCGCGGAAGCCTGCGCGGATTCCGGCAGAAGCTGAGCCGAAACGTCGCCCCCGCCCACATCTTCGCGCAACGCCCGCCGCACATCCTCCCGCACCGCCTCCACCGGCGGCGCAGTCAGCGCAGGCGCAAGGCTCTCCTCGCTTCCCATAGTCGAACTACCGCGTGACATGGCACGAGACATTATGGCCTTTCGCCGCACAGTTGCGTGAGTACCGGTTGGCGAACAGCATTGGTTCGGATGACTCCGAAACCGACATGTTCATCACTAGTCTGGCGGTTTATTGCATGACAACGAGGTTCTACCGCGCCACGGCATCGCTTGCTGCGTCCCTGATGGCCTTTGTCAGCTCGCCTACTGTCGTCGAGGGACAACCGTACGAGTCCATTTCTTGTTCTCGACGTTTGAGGAGCGCTTCGGCTCGATTTTCCGCGTCCTGGACTCGATCCGTCAATTCCTTGCAATCTGGTATCTTTCTACCGGATTCATCGTATTCTGGTTGAAGTTGTTTCAACTTCTTTTGCACCATTTTGCGACTGTCCGGTCGATCATAGTCGATTTCGTGAAGGATCAACCAAACCTCGAAACAAGGATTCGACCTGGCAACTCCAATGCCGCGTGATTTGCACAGAGCAACCGACTCTTCAAATCTTGGGTGTTCATCTCGATTCGAATACGGCCCAAACCTCGTCTTTCGTTTCGAACAGATTGCGGCGGCGCCTTTGGCCTGGTAGTAATCCTTTTTCTTTGGCAAATTCCACCGCCGGTCTTGCTATCGTGTATGGAACTCCAACAGCATCTCGTGTCTCAATCGATACGAGAGCGTCCGCAAAATAATTCCGTATCGCGGAGAAGTACGCGGGCTCGGTGTTTTTGCCTTCGCAAAACAGCGTAAAGCGCACTTTCGGTTCTCTACTTGGCCTCCGCCGCTTGATCTTTCCTGTTCGTCTTTTCGCCATTTCATAATGACTCAAGCAATACAGCCACTGGATCGTTGCTTGGCACGGCGCCATACCGGCCTTGCAGATATCCTGACTGGATGTTTTCATCTTTTCGGGTTCGAATATCCGTCAGCGGGTATATTTCCGTGGCCCCTTCGAAGTTCTTTTCCGCGAACCAGAGTTGATCGCGCCGAAGGATTTCGGACTTCATCAAATTGGTGTCGTGTGTTGTTGCAATAAGTTGTGCGCCACTGCGATTCACTTGCGGAGAACAAAACAACTTCAGTATCGCTTCGCTGGCATGAGTATGTAAACTGGAATCCAGCTCGTCAATGAAGATCGGCAAACCTTTATCCAGTGCTTTGAGAACCGGACCAAGGATGACTAGCAATCGCCGCGTTCCATCACTCTCCAGATCCATGTCGAGAAATACTTCTTCTCCATGTTTCCCAAGATGGGAAAGCTCGATTTTGTACAATTTTTCTTCGCTGTCTGTAATCTCGACAGGATTACCAACGACTTTTTCAATAACGGCTTGAATTTCTCGATGAAGTGAACGGGATTCTTCAGATATTTCCATCTGCCTTTCTCGATATCCGGTAACCCCTGTATCGATCGACTTCAGAAAATCAATGACTCTGCTATCCAACCCAGTATTCCTGTACAAACTGGAAATTTCCATTCCTCGCGCTGAACCCGAATAGCAAAACTGCACATCTTGAAAATACTTGTATAGTCTCGACAGTTGTTCATGTCCGTTCTGCGCGGCAGCGGAAAGAAACAGGCTATTGGTCCGTGTGAGCTTGGCGATACTAGTGTTTTGCCCTTTCAGCGAACGGCCAAAGACAAAAGTTTGTTCCTCGCGCTCGAACAATCTCCTGCGATGTGATTTCGGTACCTCGTACAACCATTCGGACGTGAATCTGTCATCGACCGCTTCGAATCCATAGTGATAACGGGTGCCGTCAAGCGCGAAGCCGATTTCAAAACAGGATGGTTTTTCAGACCAATCCGGGCTCAGGAGGCACTTGTTGCGTGGCACACCTCGCCCGGGCTCCCCTTTCGTCTGTGACCACATCACCAGTCTCCGCATGGTTGACGCCGCGCTCAATAGATTGGTCTTGCCGGATGCGTTGGCGCCGTAGATGATGACGGCGGGCACCACCGCACCGCTGTGCACCGACTTGCAACCGATCAATCCGTCACTTCGGTCCTTCAGCTATGACGCCGCGAACAGAAGCTCTTGCCTCTCGCTAATGGAGAGGTGATTTTCGACGCTGAAGCGCAATAGCACTTGTACAGCCCTCCTTCGGCACCATTATGGTAGAGATATGGCCTGATTCGTGGAATACTAGCAAATATCCGCCTTTGTTGCACAAAAATGTGCACAATATTCCCATGCAACGTGGGAGCGACATGCCAGTTGAACTCATGGGTCGGTGCGGCCAGTTGGACCTCTCAACAAGTGGTTAATCGCGCTCTGTGGCCCCCCGCTGTGCGGCGCGGCTGATAGTCGGGAAATACTGGTGCATGTTGAAGGTAATCATGACCATTTCAAAGACGAGGCGAACGACGATGGGGCCGACCAGCGGCAGTCCGATACCCCCGAAAACCATCCGCTCGCCGTGTAAATTCGCGCGTGCCGCACCCCTGCGCAGAAAATCTGTACTCCGTATCCTACGGCCTGAAGAAGACGTTCAGGACCGTGGCGCGGACCAGCACCGCGGGGTCGTTCTCGCGCTTCAGTTCCGCCTCTACGACCGCCTGGCGCTGGCCGCTGTGGATCACGCGAGCTTCGCCGAGCAGCGGCTCGTCCATGGGCACAGGCTTGAGGAAATTGGCGGACAACTGCGCGGTGCTGAAAAGCCTCTCGCCACAGCAAAGCCAGGTGACGGCGCCGCTCACGTCATCCAGCATCGCCAACGCAAATCCACCCTGAAGCGAGCCTATGGGGTTGGCGAGTTCGGGAGGCGGCTGGTAGCGCGCTACCGCCACGCGGCGCTCCCTGTCTACTCGCAGCAACTCGCCGCCCACCGCCTCGCGGCTGGTGAGCCGCGGCAGTTGCGAGAGGTCGATCTCCGCGGCCAAGGCTCAAGGCCTGTCTACGCGATGCGACGGCGCGCGCGCTGGTCCTGGTGAACGATGCGAGCTATTCCAGGGCATCGCCCAGGCGCTTGGCCAGCGCGGCCACGTCCGCCGGGTCGGCCTGACTCACCTCCGGGTATTCGGTGAAGCGCTCGGGAATTTTCACGGTGGCGTCGATGCCCATCTGCTCGGACTGCACCGGCACGCCCTGGGCCGACTTCGGCGCCGAGGGGTCCAGCACGAAAGCCTGGCCGGAAGCGTTCATGATGATGTCCGATACGGGCTGCACCCGGGTCATGATGGCCCACTCCACCGAGTTCATGTCGTAGGGATTGACGTCCGGACCCACCACGATCACCAGCTTGGCCGTGCGACCCCAGCGCCCGGCGGCGCCCCATACGGCGTGCAGCACGTACTTCCCGAACTCCGGATGCGGCTTGGTGGCGCCGTCCACGCCGAGCTGCACGATGTAGGTCATGTTGGGCGTAACCACTACGTCCTTCACTTCGGGAATCTTGCGCCCCAGGTCGCTCAAGACCTCGCCTTCCACCGGCAGCAACGCCAGGTAGTTGTGATCGAACGGCGGCACCATTTCCATGGTCGAGTGCCAGATCGGGTTTGTGCGATGGGTAATGTGGTTGACCTGCATCAGCGGGAACACCTGCACCGCGTCGTAGTAACCCAGGGGATTGGAGTGCCAGCCGATCTGCTCCTGCTGGCCGGGCAGGAATTCGCCTTCAAGCACGTATTCCGCGGTGGCTGGCACTTCGATGTCGATCGTGTCGCACTTCACCAGCTTCAGCGGCGAGCCGCGCAAACCGCCAGCGAAATCGTACTCGTCGTGGCCAAACGGCAGGCCGGTGGCCGAAGCCACGTGCACCGCCGGGTCGCAGTTGCAGGCAATCGCAATTTCCAGTTTCTTGCCGGCGGCTATGGCCTTGGCCAGGTGCAGGCCGCCGTGATTCATCGGCGGGTTCCAGTAGACGAACACGGCCAGACAGCGATCCTGGTTGTGCTGCGAATACTCGCCGCCGGCCGGATGCTGAGCGTTCCAGAGCTGAGTGTGACGGTACCAGCCCACATTGCGGGCGCCGGTTTCGGGATCCTTGGTGATGGCGATGCCGTTGGTGATATAGGCAGGCCCCTCCTTGCCGAACCATACGTGCGGAATGTGCTTGCCCAGCGACACCTCGTTCTCGGGAATCACCACTTCCTTGCAGGGCGCGTCCTCCCGGTCCACCATCACCGGCTTGTGCCACCCGGCGGGGTCGGCGAGGATTCGGGCAAGCTTGCGCTTGGCCTCAAGGGGATCTTCCTCATCGATACAGAGGCTGGTGCGCTCGCGGGTCCCGTAGGGATTGAAGGCCACCGGAACGTCGGGCGTGTTGTAGCCGGTCAGGTTCTCCAGAATCAGGGCGCGATTGGGGCCGCCATGCACAAGCGCCATCAGCGGCTGCAGGTCGGACTCGTTGAGGGCAACACTCAAGGGCTGCTTGATGCGGCGGAGATCATCCCGCTCCTCAAGCAGATTCAGAAAGGCGCGAAAATCATCAAAGGCCATGCATTCCTCCCGTCGGCACTCGCGTAAGAGCGCAGCCTAATGCAATTCAGGCATTCTTTCCACGGGCGGCGCTACTGTAGCGTCTCGCCATGAGTGAAGAGAGATACTCTGATGCGACAATGCGAGCGTGACATGGCACCGGGGAGCTTCCTTTTGAGCGGCAAGGGCGAGAAGGTTTACGACTGGCTGGCCTATCACGCCCGCTACAACCCAGACTCGCCGGCCTGTGTGGACCTGGGGACCGGACGCCGGTTCACTTACGCCGAAATCAACGAGCGCAGCACGCGCCTGGCCACGGGCTTGGCGGCCGAGCACGGTATCGGCAGGGGCGACCGGGTTGCAATCATCGCCAACAACAGCACCGACTTCTACGAGTTGATGTTCGCCTGCTGGAAGCTGGGCGCGCTGTTCATGCCGCTCAACTGGCGGCTGCACGCGAGGGAAATCGCGGGCCTGCTGGCGCATGGCGAGCCCAAGGCGCTGTTCTGCGACCAGGAATTCGTGCCGCTGACCGAAGGTTGGGATCAGGGAACGGCACTCATCCAACGGGAAGGAGGCGGTTCGGACTACGAGAAGCTGATTTCCGCCCATGGCCCGGAGGCGGTCATGCCCGAACTCACCGGCGATGATCTCAACTGCCTCCTGTACACGTCGGGAACGACTGGAAAGCCCAAGGGCGTGATATACAACTACCGCATGATCCACAACACCGTGCTGTGCGCCGCGCTGCACGCAGGCGTGTCGCGGCTGTCCGTGAGCCTGACCTATGCTCCGCTGTTTCACACCGCCGGATTGAATGGGGCGGGCACTTCGCTGTTCCATTACGGAGGATGCGTGAATGTGATGCCCCGCTGGGACGCTGAGAAGTGCTTGAGCTACCTGGCCGATCCCGATATGGGGATCACGCACTGCATCGGCGTGCCGACGCACTACGTCATGATGAGCGAGCTGCCGGAATTCGAGAACGCAAACTTTCCCGCCCTGGTTTGCATGGGCGTGGGCAGCGCCCCCGTATCGATGCAATTGCTTCGCACCTGGGAAGCCAAGGGAGTGGCCCTGGCGCAGTCGTACGGCTTGACGGAGTGTTTCAGCGTTGCGATCACTCCACCGCACCGGGCCCGCGAAATGCTGGGCTCGGCGGGGCACGCGATGATGCACGTAGAGCTGCAGGTGGGAGACAACGAAGGAAAAGAACTTCCGCGCGGAGAAACAGGCGAAATCCAGTTGCGGGGACCGGGAGTTACGCCGGGATACTGGCGCGACCCAGAACTGACGGCCGCATCCCGGGTGAACGGCTGGTTTCGCACCGGCGACGCGGCCCGCATGGATGAAAATGGCACGCTTACCATCGTGGACCGGATCAAGGACATGTTCATATCCGGCGGCGAAAACATCTACCCCGTGGAGATCGAGCACGTGATTGTGAAGATGCCGGCGGTGAGCATGGTGGGCGTGATCGGAGTGCCGGACCCCAAGTGGGGCGAAGTGGGCATGGCGCTGGTGCTGCCTCGCAAGGGCATGCGGGTAACGGAAGAGGAGGTCCTTACGCAGTGCCGCGCCAACCTGGCCCGCTACAAGATTCCCAGGCAGGTGAAGATCGTGAGCGATCTCCCGATCAGCCCGCAGGGCAAGGTATTGAAGACGGAACTGCACCGCCTTTATGCACCCCGCGGCGCCGCACCGGGGCGTGACGGCCCGCATCGAGGGCAGAACGCCCTCGATGCGGATCAATGAACGCGAACAAGCTGCCCATGCAGGATAACCCGTTTCGGTATGGGGGGTTTCGCAAGCTGTTCGCCGCCCAGGTCATTGCGCTGATCGGAACGGGCTTGAGCACCGTTGGCCTGCAGCTTCTGGCCTACCGGCTGACCGGTGGCGAGGCGGCGCCGGTTCTCGCTGCCGCGCTTTCCATCAAGATGGTGGCCTATGTGTTCCTGGCGCCGATTTGCGGCGGTCTGGCGCACCGCACTTCACGCAAGTCGATCCTTGTTACCAGCGACGTGATCCGCGCCGGCCTGGTACTGCTGTTGCCTTTCGTTACTCTGGAATGGCAAATCTATGTGCTGATCTTTGCCGTGCACGCGCTCTCGGCGGCGTTCAAGCCGGTCTTTCAGGCAATCATTCCCACCGTGCTGCCGGACCAGGCCACCTACACGCGGGCGCTGTCCTGGACCCGTCTGGCCTACGACCTGGAAACCGTGGGCAGCATGATGCTGGCCATAACGCTGATGGCCGCCGGCAGCGGGTTCGAGTTGCTGTTCGAGTTGAATTCCGTGGCCTTCCTGGTATCGGCGCTGCTGATCATCATTACCCGGCTTCCCGCCATTGCCCCTGTGGAGCGCGTCGGCGGCCTGCTGAGTGACGTAAGTTTCGGGGTGCGATCCTATATGGCCACTCCCAGGCTGCGCGCCCTGCTGGTGCTGTACTTCGCAGCCGCCATGGTGAGCGGCGCGATTCTGGTCAACAACGTGGATTACGTGCGCAGCGAGCTGGGCGGGGAGGATTTCCTGGTTGCCGTAACCATGCTCGCCTACGGCGCCGGTTCGATGGCCGCAGCGCTCACCACGCCGCTGATCCTGCGCCGGATCAAGAGTCGGCAGCTCATGACCGGCGGCGCTCTTCTTGCCGGTTTCGCGGCCCTGTTCCTGATTCTGACACCAGGCTTGACGGGCGTGCTGCTGATGTGGGCCGTGATGGGCGCGGGCGGATCCTGGATATATACGCCTTCGGGACGAGTCATCAACCGCTCATCCAACCCGGCCGACCTGCCCGCCTACTTCTCCGCCCATTTTTCGCTGTCGCATGCCGCCTGGCTGGTGGGCTACCCGCTGGCGGGTTTTCTGGGATCCCGGCTCGGACTATCGACAGCCGGCCTCATCCTGGGGCTGATCTGCCTGCTGCTGGCCGTGGCCGGCTCAAGGCTGTGGCCGCGCGGGGACCACGCCGACATCCTGCACGAACATGCGGCAATAGAGCACACGCACCAGCACTTCCATGACCGCCACCATCAGCACGCTCACGAGAGCGGCGAGGGCCCGCAGCCCCACAGCCACCCGCACCGGCACGAGCCCTTGCGGCACTCGCACGACTACGTGATCGATCTGCACCACCCCCGCTGGCCGACCGGCTGACCAAACACGCCCCCCACACTGGTTTGTGTGGGATCGCGTTGATCCGTCGCCTTCTCGCCCCCCGCCTTGCGGGAGTGTTGAAGGCAGGATGCCGGAACCAAGCTACAGGGATGTATTCATGCGTCTCCCGCAAGGCGGGGGGCGAGAAGGCGACGGATCAACGCGATCCCACACCGGCGAACGCATAGCCGTCACCGTGGCGTCAGGCATGGACGCTGGCCGCCAACCGCGAGTCGATCAATAACGTTTCAGCCGAGCGGCGGCGGCGCGGTAGCCGACTTCCAGTTCCGCCACCAACTCGGAGGTGGACTGCACGTGCTCGACCGAGCCCACGCCCTGCCCCGCCGACCAGATGTCCCGCCACACGCGCGACCGCTTTTTCTCGTTATCGAACTGGATATCGGAGTTCGCCCGGTCCAATTCGACCGGATCGATACCCGCCCGCTCCACGCTGGTCTTCAGATAATTGGCCGGCACGCCCGTGAAATACGGCGTGAGCACCAGGTCGTCCACGCCGCTATCCACCAGCATCTGCCGGTAGCTGTCCGACGCCAGACTCTCGCGCACGGCGATGAAGCGGGTGCCGATGTAGGCAAAGTCCGCGCCCATGGCGATCGCTGCCGCCACGTCCGCACCGGAGGATATGCCGCCGGCCAGCGCGACAGGACCGTCAAAGAACTTGCGCACCTCCCCCAGAAGCGCAAAGGGCGTGATCATGCCGGTGTGCCCGCCTGCCCCCGCCGCCACCAGGACCAGGCCATCAACCCCGGCATCGACCGCCTTGCGCGCGTAGAACAAGCTGTTGACGTCGCAGAAAAGCGCTCCGCCATAGGAATGCACTTCCTCGCGCACCAGCCTGGGAGACCCCAGCGAAGTGATTACGATGGGCGCCTGGTACTGCACCGTGAGCTTGAGATCGTCCGCCAGCCGCTTGTTGCTGCGGTGCACAATCAGGTTCACGGCCCAGGGCGCAATCTTCCCCGGCCGCTGCCTCTCGTCTTCGGCCAGCGTCGTCGAAATCCGCTGCAGCCAATCCTTCAGCGTTTCCAGCGGACGGGCGTTGAGCGACGGGAAGGCGCCGATCACGCCCTCGCGGCAGGCCTCGATCACGAGGTCCGGCCCGGATACCAGAAACATGGGCGCGGCGAAAACGGGAAGCCGCAAACGCTGCTTGAACTGCGCAATACGCGCGTAGGTGTCGGGGCCCTCCGCCGCCATGTGTGCGGATTTGCTGGTCGCTACTCGTGCCGTGACCGGCTCATATTGTCGCATCAGGGCGGGCGCAGCAGGTCACGGCGCTACGAGTCGCCGGTGGACAGCGATGGCAATTGTCCGAGATGAGCGCCGCTGTCGGCAATCAGGGTTTCGCCGGTAACCAGCGGCGCGCCTTCAAGAAACCAGACGATCACCTCAGCCACCTGCTCCGGTCCGGCCACCTCCTTGAGCGGCAGGATGGAGCTGGCGAAATCCAGCATGCCCTGATAGGCCTGATCGCCCATTCCGCCCTTGAGCCAACGGGTCTTGATCATGCCGGGAGCGACGCTGTTGATCCGGATTTCCGGCCCGAGGACATGGGCCAGGGACTTGGTCATCAGGTTCAACGCGGCCTTGGATGCCGCATAGGGAATCGACGATGCAACGCCGGTAACCCCGCCAATAGAGGAATTATTGACCACGGCGCCGCTGCCCAGCGCCCGCATGTGCGGCTCCACGGCGCGGATCATCTGGTAGGCGCCCACCACGTTGACCGCGTAGATGTCCAGGAAATCCTGCTTTTCGATCCCGTGAAGATTGGCATAAGGATTGAACTTGGTTCGTCCGGCGTTGTTCACCAGGTAGTCGATTCGTCCCCAGGCATCCACGGCGGCCGCTGCCAGCGCTCGGCAATCGGCATCCTCGGACACGTCGCCGCGCACCACGCGCGTCTCCACGCCCGCGGCTCCGCAGCGTTGGGCGGTTTCCAGCGCCTCCTTCTCGCTGCGCGTGTAGTTCACCACCACGTTGCAGCCCCGGGCCGCCAACAATTCGGCCGTTGCCGCGCCAACACCGGTGGCCGAGCCGGTCACGATGGCGGTCTTGCGTTCGTTCATGGCCCGCAATTTTAGCCCGCGCCCCGCACGCCGCGAGCCAACACTGCGGTAAAGTTAGGTTCGTCCATCAACCACAGGAGAAATCGTCATGGCCGGTCCAAGAGCGCGCGAAATGCCGGCGTGGGTGCTGCGGCCCATATCCGATATGCCCGTACTGGGGCCCGCGGAGTCGCTCAGCGGCGTGCAGCGGGAACTGCAGGAGCTTCTGGATCGGTATTCCAGGGGTTTGGAGAACTCGGACATGGCGGCAGTCGAGGCCTGCATGCGCACCGACGGGGAGCTCGTGGTGATTGAATCCAGCTATCCGAACTACGGATGGGAGGACTACTACAACAACCACCTCAGCCAGGAGTTGGGCACGCTGGAAAACTTGAGCTACAAGGCCGAACTGGTGCATGCCTACGGGACCAACGATCTTTCCTATGGCGTTTTCATCTACAAGGCGGCCGGCTCACGGGGGGGAAATCATCGCAGTGTGGAAGGCATGGGCACGCTGGTGGCCGAGCGCATGAACGGCGAATGGCGAATCCGCCACTGGGCCACTGCCTCAAGGCGCCCGCTGAGCCACTGACCCGGATATTGCCTGGGGGCCAGTTTCTTCTCCCTCCTCTCGCAGGGGACGCATGAACCCGTCCCTGGGGCTCGGCAACGGCATCCTGGCCGTTGACGCCCCTGCGAGAGGAGGGAGAAGAAACTGGCCCCCAGGCAATATCCGGGTCAGTGACCTGCCGGGGCTCAGTTCCTGGCGGCTTGCTTGCCGCCAGGCCAGCGGCGCACCAGGTCCGTTTCCAGGCCGAACAGGTCCATCAGCCTGCCCACGGTGTGGTTGACGATGTCCTCCACGCTGGCGGGTCTGGCATAGAAGCCCGGAACCGGCGGCGCCACGATCGCGCCCATCAGCGCCGCTTCGTGCATAAGCCTCAGGTGGCCGGCGTGCAATGGCGTTTCGCGCGGCGCCAGCACCAGCCGCCGCCCCTCTTTCAGCGTGACATCGGCCGCCCGGGCCAGGAGATTGGCCGCGTAGGAATTCACGATTGCGCCCAGGGTTTTCATGGAACAGGGCGCCACGATCATGCCGCCGGTCCGAAACGAACCGCTGGCGATCGTGGCCGACACATCGCTGTCGGGATGCACGACATCCGCCAGCGCCTCCACGTCCCGAACTTTCCAGTTCGTCTCCAGCGCAATATTGACCTTGCCTCCATTGCTGATCACGAGATGCGTTTCCACGCCCGAAGTCTCGCACAGGGCCTCGAGCAGCCGTATGCCGTAGATCACGCCGCTGGCGCCGGAAATTCCAATAATGAGCCGCATGCGTTTCCTGTAAGGTGGTGCCGGAAGTCAGATTCGAACTGACGACCTACGCATTACGAATGCGTTGCTCTACCAGCTGAGCTATTCCGGCGGGTCCGGCCAGCGGCTTGACCTGGAACGCGGCGCACGGCGCACGGCGCCCAAGCGGCGGCCGCTGCGCTTGAACGGGCGGATTGTATCGCAATGGGGCTGATACCCACTCGCGGCGGGACGCGGGACGCGGGCTCGTGGGCACGCGCCTTGCCGCGAATAACAGGAGAAGAGTTGACGCGACAAACGGGAGCCGGTCAAGGCGGTCGACGGGAATTGTCGACGAACACGCGCAATTTGTGTCTTCAATGCTACCGGCCATGGCGCTATCTTTACTCCTGCGCCCGCGGCAACGGCGCATGCAAAGGATCGCACGATGCGTGGCTTTACGTTGATGGAAATTTTGGTCGCTCTGTCGGTCACGACCATTGCGGTCCTCCTCACACAACCGGTAATCGCAACTGGAATGCTCAATCTGCAGCGAAGCACAACGATCAACGGACTGATCCGCAGCCTGCATTTCGCTCGCCGATCAGCAGCCGAAAGGGGCAGGGACACCATAGTGTGCGCCAGCTCCGACAACCGGCGGTGCAGCGGCAGCGAAGACTGGGGTTCCGGATGGATCATTCATGACAGTGCGCGCAAAACTGGGGCATACGCGCCGCCGTCAGATTCGATCCTCTACCGGTCGCGAGGCAGGACCACTCTTGCCATCAGCGCCAACCGCACCCAGTTTGTGTTTCGGCCGTTCCGCGGGCGCTCTACCAACGGCACGCTCACTGTGTGCGACCGGCGCGGCGGCGCCGAGGCGCGGGCGGTGATCGTCAACAATATCGGGCGTCCGCGTCTGGCCCGAACCCGCAGTGGCGGCGACCCCCTTGCCTGCCCCGGGTGAGCCAGTCACGGCGGGACGCGCCTTGCCGCGAACCAGCGGAGGCGAACCAGCGGAGGCGCGCTGATGCGACGATATGAGCAACAATATGAGCTTGACGCGGCACCAGGGTTCAGTCTCGCTGAATGCCTGCTGGCGGTGGCGATCTTCAGCTTCGGGCTGCTCGGCGCGGGCGCGCTGATCACCGAACGCTTGCGTGAAACACGCGCGGCGCACAGCTATTTCCTGGCCGGAATGCTGGCCCAGGACCTTGCGGCGCGCATCCAGGCCAATCCGCAGGCAGGCGGCGGCAAAGAGTACCAAAGCTGGCGGACAGAAGCCTCTGCACGTCTGCCCGGACTTACGTCCACGGTAACGCTCGCGGGCGGCGAGTCACCCGCCTACCGCCTGGAGTTGAGTTGGCCCCTGAGCCCGGAGGATTCAGGCCGACTGGTGGTCTGGCTGGGCCAGTGAACCGCAGGCGCGAGTGGGGCAGCAGCGACGAACAAGGCGGTGGGCCCGAGCAAAGCAGCAGCCACGGGCAAAGCAGCCGGCGCGAGCGAAGCAGCAATCGCGAGTGGGGCAGCAGCCTCGCCGAACTGCTGGTGGCGCTGGGCGTGTCGAGTATGCTGCTGCTGGGCGTATTCGCTTCATCGCAGCAACTCCGCCACGCGGCACGGGCGGCGGACAATCTGCACCAACTCGAAGAGCAGGCCCGCTTCGTGCTGGACCTTCTGCGCGCCGACATCCGCCGGGCCGGTTTCTGGGGATTGCACTCCGATGCACAGGCCGTGCGTCGCGGCGCCGGCACCGCGGTCCGTTGTGGCCGCGCCGACGCTACCGCCTGGGCGTTTCGATTCGCACACCCTGTAGCGGCAGCGGACGATGCCTGGAACCTGCCCTGCCAGCCGTTTCGGAATCGCCGCCAGCCGGGCTCGGACGTGCTGGAAATTCGGCGCGCCGCTCTCGCCACTTCCAGCGCACAGGCGCGGAAGGTGCAGATCCTGTCGTCCCGCCGCGAAGCCGTGGTCTTTTCCGCAAGCTCTCCGCCCGATCTGGACGGCCTTACGGAGCTGCGGGACCTGCGGATACACGCGTGGTATGTGGCCGCCGCATCCAGCCGGGACACGCAAACCCCGTCTCTGCGGCGCAAAACGTTGGTGGGGGGCAGGCTGCTGAGGGACGAGGAAATCCTGGCCGGCGTGGAAGATCTGCAAATCCGCCTCGCCGTCGATTCCGACCGCGACGGCGTAGCCGAGCGGGTGGTGGACCCCACGACGCCCCCAAGTGCCGATGAGCAGGTCCTTGCGGTGCGATTCTGGGTGCTCCTGCGCAGCGAGGCGCCGGAAGCAGGCTATCAGGACCCGAGAACCTACGCCTACGCCGACCGGCGTCCCAGGAATTTCACCGATGGCCGGCGGCGGCTGCTGGCAATGGGAAGCGAGGTGGTGGCCAATGCCTTGTAGGAATCCCGGGGGCGCTCAGCCGGAAAGCGGTGTGGTGATAGCGGCGGTCCTGATGGTGCTGGCGGCCCTTTCGCTGATGGCCGCGGCCGGAAAGGGAGACACGGCGCTGCAATGGGTACAGGTCCGCAATGCCCGCGACTACGCCGATGCCGTCAGACTTGCCGAAACAGGCATTGCCCGAGCGCTGGCCGCCGAGAGTTTCCGCCTCGATTCCGGCCAATCCGGGCGCTATTGCCGCACGCAATCCCGATGCGTGGAATGGACCGTTCAGCATGTGGAAACCACTCTCGTCCCGCCAGGACTGGAGCGGGGCCCGGATCCGCAGCGAGCCTTGCACTTTGAAGCGAGCGTCGAGGGGCGTGCCGGGAACCATGCGTTCGCCCCCGTGGTGCTGGGGTTTCTCCTGATCACTCCCGGCTCGCCGCATGAGCCGCCGGGTAGCGCAGTGTCAGTATGCCGCAATGAAAACGCATGCCCGCAAGGCAGCGCCGGCCCACCAATCCGGCGCTATTGGCGCGAGGCCCCCGAGTGAACCCCCTCCGCTCTTGGCGACCGCAGAAAACACGCGGCTTCAACCTCACGGAACTGCTGGTCGCGCTGGCGATCGTGGCCCTGCTGGCGGCCGCGGCCGTGCCGCTGTGGCAGCGTCAGGTGGAGCGGACCCGGCGGCTGGACGCCACTGACGCGCTGCTTCGCATCGCCGTTCTTCAGGAGCGCTTTCATCTGGAAAACGGCCGCTACGCCCGCCCCGCCGAGCTGGCCGCGGCTCCGCCAGCGGGCCTCGGAGTAGCGGGAACGGAGCGCGGATACTACGCCCTGGAACTGCAAGCGCTCGCAGGCGATGCGGATTCCGGCTACCGGGCGCGAGCCATCGCGCAGCAGCCCGGCGTGCAGGCGCGAGACGAACAGTGCCGGATACTCGCGCTCGACTCTACCGGCGGCCGCTCGGCCGAAACCGCCCAGGGCGAGGACAGCAGCGAAGCCTGCTGGCCGTAGCCTGCATATTGCACCAGCGCAAGTTCCTGCTCCTTCCTCGTGGTCTCAGGCCGCAGAGCCGCGGCGGCTGAGAAACAGCACGTTGGCCAGCACAAGAACCACACCAATGGTGATCGCGGAGTCGGCCACGTTGAAGGCCGGGAAGTGCCAGCCTCGATAATGCAGCGACACGAAGTCCAGCACATATCCGCGCGCCACCCGATCCATGAGGTTGCCTATCGCGCCACCGGCCATCAGCGACAGGCCAACGCCCCACAGTGGATCCTCACCCGCCGCAGCGCGGCGCATGAGCACTCCCAGAAACGCCAGCAAACCCAGTCCCAGGAACAGGAAGAAGCCGTTCTGCCACCCGGGGGCGTTGGACAACAAGCCGAAGGCGGCGCCCGTGTTGTGCCAGCGCACCAGGTCGAAGAAAGGCAGCACGGCGATGCGGTCCAGTTCGTCCAGGCGCGCTGCAACCAGCCATTTCACGCCCTGGTCCACCACCGCCACGGCGGCGGAAATCGCCACAAGCGAGCCGAAGCGAGGAGCCTTCAAGCCCACAGGCGCTCCTCGCCCTGGCCTTCCAGATTGGTCACGCAACGGTCGCACAAACCCGGGTGGGCATCGTCCCCGCCGCGAACAGAAACACGGTGCCAGCAGCGAGCGCACTTGGGGTGCTTGCCGGACCGGCATTCCGTCACCACACCCGCCGACCCCTGGGCAAGCTCCACGGATGCGGAAATGAATACGAAACGCAGCTCGTCTCCGAGCATCCGCAGCGCTTCCAGGGTGGCCGGGTCCGCCGAGACCGTCAATTCGGCCTCCAGAGAAGATCCCACGCGGCCGGCCTGCCGCGCTTCCTCCATCACGCCCAGCACCTCGGATCGCACATCCCGCAACCTTTCCCAGTCCGCCCGGCATTCGCGCAGTTCCGGCAGTGGGTGCGGAGAGGACATGAATACCGATTCGGGACGATCGCCGGGCATCTCGCGCCACATTTCCTCCGCCGTGAAACTGAGCGCCGGGGCCAGCCAGCGCGCCAGACATTCGGCCAGATGCCAAAGCGTGGTCTGGGCCGAGCGCCGGCCGTGGCTGTCCGCCGGCATGGTGTAAAGCCGGTCCTTGATCACGTCCAGGTAGAAATTGCCCATGTCCACCACGCAGAAGTTGTGCAGCTGCTGGAAAATCGAGTGGAACTCGTAGTTGCGATAGTGCTTCCAAACGGCCTCGTTGAGTTCCCGGATCCTGCGCAAGGCCCAAAGGTCCAGATCCACAGAGCTCTCCGGAGCCACCGGATGCCGTTCGGGGTCGAAATCGCCAAGGTTGCCGAGCAGGAAACGTGCCGTGTTGCGCAAACGGCGGTAGGCGTCGGACACGCGGGTCAGGATTTCCGGGGAAATGCTCATTTCGCGCCCGTAGTCGGTGGTCATCACCCAGAGCCGCAACACGTCGGCCCCGAGCTTGTCGATCACTTCGCGCGGGTCCACCACGTTGCCCAGCGACTTGGACTGCTTGCGGCCCTGCTCGTCCACCGCGAAACCATGCGTGAGGACCGCGCGATAAGGCGCCCGGCCGTCGATGGCCACCGAAGTCAGCAGGGACGACTGGAACCAGCCACGATGCTGGTCGGAGCCTTCCACGTAAAGATCGGCAGGGTTTTCGATCTCCGGGTGCTCGGCGCCCACGCAGCGGTGCACCAGCCCGGAGTCCATCCATACGTCCATTACGTCCGTCACCTTGTGGTAGCGGCCTGCCTCGTCTCCAAGCACTTCCGCCGGGTCCAGCGTGAACCAGGCCTCGATGCCCTCCTCGTCCATCCGTCCGGCGATCTCCGCCATCAGCCGCGCCGAGTCCGGATGCGGCTCGCCGGTTTCTCTATCCACCAGCAGCGGCAGCGGCACGCCCCAGGCGCGGCTGCGGGATATGCACCAGTCCGGACGAGTTTCGACCATGGAAGCGATGCGCTGTTCGGCCCAGCCCGGATACCAGTCCACTTTCCCGATCGCCCTGGCAGCCTCATCGCGCAGTCCCTGCCGGTCCAGTCCCACGAACCACTGCGGGGTGGCGGTAAACAAAAGCGGGCGGTGGTGACGCCAGCAATGCGGATAGCTGTGCTGGTAACGCTCGCGGCGCAGCAGCATGCCGCGCTCCGCCAGCAGTTGCGGAAGGCGCTTTTCGGCCTCTTCCACGTGCAGTCCGCCCACCAGTCCGGTGCTGTCAAGAAAATGGCCGTCGCTGCCGAGCGGATTTTCCACCGGCAGACCCGCCTTCAGGCAGATCGCGAAATCGTCCAGTCCGTGGGCCGGCGCGGTATGCACGGCGCCGGTTCCCGCATCCAGCGTGACGTAGTTTGCGGTCAGCACGGGCGCCAGGCGATCGTAGAAGGGATGCTTGAGGTTTACGCCGGCGAGTTGGGCGCCCGTGAGCGAGGCCAGTTCGCGCCCGCCGGTGGCGCCGTATCGCTCAAGGGCGTCCTGAGCGAGGCCGCGCGCCAGCACCAGACGCTCCACCCGTCCTTCAATCGCCGCCTCCATCAGCACGTAGTCGAAAGTGTCGCTGAGCACCACCGCGCGGTTGGCCGGCAGGGTCCAGGGCGTGGTGGTCCAGATCGGGATGCACAGCGGCGCGGCGCCGGGTTCCACGCCCGGAACGCGGGCGTAAAAGTCGTCGCGATCATGGACCGGAAAGCGCACATCGACGGCAATCGATGTCTTGTCTTCGTATTCGACTTCCGCTTCCGCCAGCGCAGACCCGCAATCCAGGCACCAGTGGACCGGCTTCTGGCCTCGGTAAACGTGCCCGCGGGCGTAGATCTCCCCGAATGCCCGGATCTGGTTGGCTTCGTAACGCGCCGCCATGGTGAGGTACGGCCGATCCCACTCGCCCAGCACTCCGAGCCGGCGAAAATCCTCGCGCTGGCCGTCGATCTGGCTGGCCGCATAGCGCCGGCAGGCCTGGCGAAAGGAGGCGCCGTCCAGGGCGGCGGCCTCGTGGCCCAATTCCCGCTCCACCCGCACTTCGATGGGCAGGCCATGACAATCCCAGCCCGGCACATAGGGCGCGTCGTAACCGTCGAGGATTTTCGACTTCACGATCAGGTCCTTGAGCACCTTGTTATAGGCATGGCCGATGTGGATCGAGCCGTTGGCGTAGGGCGGGCCATCCAGAAGCGTGAACTTCTTGCGCCCTGCCATGTGCTTGCGGATCCGTTCGTAGCGGCCACTGCTCTCCCACTCGCGCAACATTTCCGGCTCGCGGCGGGCCAGGTTGGCCCGCATCGGGAAAGCCGTGCGCGGCAGGTTCAGGGTGTCGCGGTAGTTGGGCATGTTGGCCTGAAGTGTGCGGAAAGCGAGTGCCGTGACCGGCTCATATTGTCGCACCAGAGTGCGCGCAGCGCATCACGGCACTGGAGTGTGTACAGCGCATTACGGCGCCAGAGTGTGGCGAAGCACTATGCGGCGCGCAAGAGTTCGCGCGCCTGCGCGGCGTCGTGGTCCATCTGCGCGCGCAATTCATCGAGATTCTTGAAATGCACTTCGTCGCGCAGCTTGGCCACGGGCTCCACGTCCAGGAACCGTCCGTACAGATCGCCGCTGAAATCGAAGATGTGCGCCTCCAGGATCTTCTCCGTGCCACCCACCGTGGGGCGGCGGCCGATGCTGGCCACGCCCGCCAGCGGCTGTTCCTCCACGCCATGCACGCGCACGGCGAAAATGCCGTCCAGGGGACTTACGCGCCCTTTGAGCGGAATGTTGGCCGTGGGATAGCCCAGCTTCGCCGCGCCGATGTCCAGGCCGTGAATGACGCGCCCGCCCATGCGGTAGCGGCGGCCCAGGAGTCTGGCGGCCCGGTCCAGGTCGGAATACGCCAGCGCCTGCCGCACGCCGGTGCTGGACACGCGCTCGCCGTCCACGCGCACGGGCGGCGCTTGGTCCACGCTGAAGCCAAGATGACGGCCAGCCGTGGCGAGTTCATCCATGCCGCCGCGCCGCTGGTAGCCAAACCGGAAATCGGGGCCCTGGATCACGCGCCGCGCCTTGAGCAACCCGGACAGCAGCTTGCGCATGAAGTCGTCCGGCGAAAGCGTGCGGATTGCATCGTTGAACGGCGGGCAGTAAAAGGCATCCACGCCGGCGGCGTTCAGCGCGGCGCATTTCTCGCGCAGGGTCATCAGACGCGGGGGCGGCGTTCCCTGCGCCATGAACTCCTTGGGCGACGGCTCGAAGCTGAACACCACCGCCGCCAGGTCCTGTTCACGGGCGGCCTTCAGTACCCGGGCCAAGACCTCCTGATGGCCAAGATGCATTCCGTCAAAGCCGCCTATGGTCACCGCGCATCCCTTGTCGATGGCGGCCGGCAAGCGGGAAATTCGGCGTAAGAGAAGCATCGCTTGCGGGGCGGGCTGGGCGGGAAATCCCTGGATCAAGGAGATTATAGAAGGGGCGGCCGCTGCGCTGCTACGCGGCGTCGCGCCAGCGGTGGCCGGTCAGGAACAGGCAAAGGAAATAGGCGGCCGCTGCGCCGCCCACGCAGGCCAGTATCCAGAGCACCCGGACAAGCCGCGAAACCTCCGGCCAAAGCGCCGGCGCCGGCGCAAATTCGATCAGCAGCATCAGTATCAGGCCCACCGCAACCACGATCCGCAGCAGCGGCTTGAACATCGCGCCCCTCCTGCCCTCGGGGTCCTGGCGCCGGAACAACAGCCAAAGGACGGCGGCGTTGACGGTAGCGGCAAGGGCCGTGCCGCCGGCCAGCACCGCATGGGGAGCGTACCAACCCTGCGCCATCCAGTACCACAGCAACGGCAGCGTCACGGCAAACTTGCAGGCCAGCGCCGCCACCGCCACCTTGACCGGCGTCTTCATGTCCTGGCGGGCGAAGAACGACGGCACCAGCGTCTTGATACCGATCAGTCCGGGCAGTCCCAGTGCATAGACCTTGAGGCTCACGGCCGCCATTTCGACATCCTGGAGGTTGAACTTTCCGCCGAGGAACAGGGTCGCCATGATCGGCTCCGCCAGGATGAACAGCCCGGCGGCGCAGGGGAGTGAAATGGCCAGGCCCGAACGAATCGCCCAGCCCGTGGACGCCAGGTACTCCTCACGTTCTCCGGCGGCGTGCAGGCGCGACAGCTTGGGCAGGGCCACCGTGGCCAGGGCCACGCCGAACACGCCCAGCGGGAATTCCATCAGGCGTTGGGAATAGTTGAGCCAACTGATGCTCCCCGATACGAGGAAGCTGGCAAGGATGGTGTCCAGGACCACGCCGACCTGGGCCGCCGACGAACCAACGACGACCGGCGCCATCAAGGCAAGGGTTCGCCGCACTTTCGAGTCGCGCCAGCCCCACTGCGGCCAGAACGGGCCGCAGGTGGAGCGGGCGAAGAGCAGCAGGAACGCCATTTGCGCCAGGCCCGCCACGAATACGCCCCAGCCCAGCACCGCGCCCTGCGGTTCCGACTGCATTGCATAAAGGCTGGCCGCCGCAATCAGGCTGATATTCATGAGGACGGGAGTGAAGGCCGCGGCGGCAAACTTGCGGTGCGCGTTCAGCACCGCGGCCAGCATGGCGGTGATCGAGATGAAGAACAGGTATGGAAAAGTGCGGCGCAGCATCGTGACCGCCAGTTCGTACGACTCGCCGCCTGCCACGGCGAACCCGGGGGCGCACAGCCACACGAACGCCGGCGCGAATATCACCCCGGCCAGCGACACCAGGGCCACGACCGCGCCCAGGGTGCCCATGACCCGGCCCAGCAGGTCCCGCAACTCTTCCTTGCCGTCCCCCGCCTCCATGCGCTCCGAGTAAACCGGCACGAAGCTCTGCGAAAGCGCCCCCTCGGCGAAGAAATGCCGGAACAGGCTGGGAATCCTGAAGGCGACGATGAACGCGTCCATGACCACGCCGGCGCCCACGAACCATGCGAACGCGATCTCGCGCGCCAGTCCCAGCACGCGGGACACGCTCGTAAGCCCCGCCACCAGCGACCAGGATCCGAGCAGCCCCTTTTTCTTGATGTCGTCCATCCCTAGTGTGCTGTCCCGCGAAGAACTACCGATTAGCGCGATCAGCCTACTGACGCTGTCAGCCGCGCTCCTTGTTCAGCATCTCTACGAATTCGCGGTCAATCTCGGTGACGCCTCTCTCTTTGGCCTGCTTGACGATTCCCTTGAGCACCGTCTTGATGAAGGGCTTGGGCACGCCGGTCAGTTGCTTGCAGGCTTCGCGCGTGAACTTCACTTCCGGGTCGATGCGATTGGCTTCGTAGAGCACCGATTCTTCCCTGGGGCCTTTGTCGGTTGGCGTGGGGAACCAGAAGGCGTTTTTTCTTTCCGCGAACCAGAACTTCTCACCGTCCCGAAATCCGAAGGTAATCGGCATGTTCGGCATGCGCCGGGTGCCATTCTCGATATTCTTCGCCCAGGTTTCCTTCAACAGGATATTTTCGATCCTCAGCACCAGGTACTCGGGCGTCTTGCCATCGTCCTTGATCCGGAACGACTCGTCCCAGTGCGCTTCATGCACCTGAAAGGCTTCCTTGATGATCAGTGGGCAACCGTCCGCGGTTCCCCGTCCAGGCGTGGGACTCTCGATCAGCGTGAACGGGCTGTCCGCCATCTTTTCCTCGGTGGTCTGGCCCGGATAGCCCAAACCGACGATCTTCTTGAGCTTCTTCCGGTTGAACTCGATGAAATTCAACGCGCACCTGGGATTGCGATGCAGGTTCGTTTCGGTATTCGATCCCTTGCGGCTGCATACCAGGAACGAGCGCTCCTTGATGACTTCAAACGGAAGGGTCAGTTGGTACGGACCGATATTGGTCGAACCATCTTCGCTGACGGTTGTAATCAACGAGAATGACGATGGCCAGTACGAACTGGCCTGGTACCAGTTGTCGCGCAGCGGGCTATTGACGAACTTCTCGTCGATCGTGTTCGGCCCGAATACCCGGTTCAGCAAACTCATGGAATCCTCCCGCTCGTAGGAATCAATGTCGCGACGGCCGACCGGTCAACCGATGCGACGGCGAGTCTAGCAGATCGGCAACTCACGCCCCCGCTGATGCTGTGCTGCGATGCGCGTGGGCCGGAAGAACGGCTATACTCCGGGCGCATGGACGTTCAGGCAAATCCCATCCCCGAGAAAGAGGAAGTTCGGATCCGGCCGTTCTGGTATTCGGATTACTGGATCTTCCCCAAGCTCATCACCATCGTCACCACGCTGGACAAGCACGGCCGCGTGAATGCCGGCGCCTTTTCGCACATCATGCAGTACGACGTGATGCACAAGAAACCGCGTATCCTGCTGGGCGGACGCAACACCGCGCACACCTTCATCAACATAAAGGACACGGGGGAGTTCGTGATCAACTGCCCCCGGTACGACACGCTGGAAGACATGATGGAAACCGGCCGTTTCTATCCCGAGGGCGCCAACGAACTGGATTACACCGGCTACACCATGATTCCGTCGCGCAAGGTGAAGCCGCCGAGCATCGCCGAGTGCCCGCAGATCATGGAATGCACGGTCGACAAGGTCTACGAACTCGACCGCACCCAGACCCACGTGATCGGCAATATCGAAGCCATCGTGATGGACAAGGGACTGGCCAAACTGCCCCGCGCCGAGCGCCTGCCGGCCATGCGTCTGCCCGTGGGGCTGGGCGACGAGAAACGCAAGTACTACTACCACACCTCCACCCGCGACGTGGTGATGCACGTGCTGGGCGATCCGCCGGAAGTGGAAGTACCACCCGTGGAAGGGGAGGCTGAACGGGAAGCCGCGGAGGCGGAAGCTGAAGCCCAGGCCATGGAGTGGGACGGGGAGGCGAAGAAGATGCTTGAGGCGGTGCCGAAAATGCTGCACAAGATGGTGATGGGCCAGGTGGAGGCGGCGTTGCTCGACCGCGGCGAGACGGTGGTCACCGGGCCGCTGTTCGTAGGACTGGCGCGCGAATTCGGGCTCAGCGAGGAGCTGCTCGCGAGATACCGCACCGATGCGGACACGCCGGCTTAGGTTCGACCGCAACGGCGAGCCGGCTGACGTAGTCCGGCTGGAGGAAGTCGACCTGGGTGCCCCCGGCCCCGGGGAAGTGATCGTCAGGACCGAAGCCAGCGCGATGCATATTGCGGACATCAAGCTGGTGCAGGGAATCGACGCCTTGCGCCGGCCACTGCCGGTAACGCCGGGCTTCGAGGGCGTGGGAGAAGTGGTGGAGACCGGCGCCGATTGCGGATACGAGCTTGGCGACCGGGTGTTTCTTCCGCTGGGCTGCGGCACCTTTTCCGAGTATGTGCGGGTCCACCGAAACGACATGGGCATGCGGCGCGCGCCGCCCGGCGATGCGGAACAGCTCGTCCTGTCGAATATCAACGGCGCAACGGCCTGGACCTTGCTGCAGGACTTTGTGGACCTCAAGCCGGGCGAGTGGGTGCTTCAGGATGCGGCGAACTCCAATGTGGGGCGGTATTTGATCGTTCTGGCAGCCCAATGGGGCTATCGAACGGTCAATCTCGTGCGGCGGGAAGAAGTGCGCAAGGAACTCGAGGAGCTGGGTGCCGACGCTGTGGTCCTTGACGGGCCCAACCTGCCGGAACGCATACGCCAGGCAACGGGCGGGGCCGAAATTCGCCTGGGCATCGACGCGATTGCCGGCAAGGGAGTCATGCGGATGGCCAACTGTCTGGCTGATGGCGGACTCATCGTGAATTACGGCACGCTCACCGACGAACCCTGCCAGATCGACTTCTGGCAGATGTTCCTGCACGACATCCGCCTCTGCGGCATGTCAACGACCCGATGCTTCGCTACGCGCACGCCCGAGGAGATCGAAGACTTGCAAAACGAGATTTCACGGATGGCGGCTGACGGGCGGCTGAGCGCCAAGATCGCGGCGCGCTACACCCTGGATCAATACCAGGAAGCTTTTGCCCACGCCGCCCGCACGGGCGCGGCCCGCGACGGCAAGATCATCTTCCTTCCCAACGGCTGATCCCGAAACTCGCTCTCAAGCCTCGCTCCCGGGCTTACGGACGGAAGACGAGTTGGCGATGCGCCGGGCGCCAGCACGTGGCCGGCGCCGGAACGCGCAGAACACCAAGGCGATCTGCGCTATCCAGTCCATCCATGAAGCTTACATGTTGTCGCACCCGGGAATTGTGCAAAATTGCACGCGTTCATGCGCTAATCGCGATGAATACACCGGGGAAAGGGCACAAGCATGGTGCACAAGCAGGGCTAATGGGTGGCGCCAGGAAACGCCACGATCAGGACACAGGTCAGGGCAGCAGGATGGTCGAGCCTGTGGTGCGCCGAGCCGCAGCGTCTTCGTGCGCCCGGGCCGCCTCCCGCAAGGGGTAACGTTGCCCGATCGTTATCGAAAGCGTGCCGGAGGCGACCTGTTCGAACAGCGTTGCAGCCGCGGTGCGCAAGTCCTCCTGCGTGGTCACGAAATCGAACAGGATCGGCCGGGTGAGCTTCAGCGAACCGCGCCGGGCCAGTTCCATGGGTGCAAACGGCTCCACCACGCCCGTTGCGTTGCCGAAAGTGACCATCGTGCCGCGGCGACGCAGGCAGTCCAGCGACTGATAGAAGGAATCCCTGCCCAGCGAGTCGTAAACCGCGGCCACGCCGCCTCCGCTGAGTTCCCGAACCCGCGCCACGAAATCGGGATCGTCGCCCAGAACCACATCGGCGCAGCCGGCCCTGCGCGCCGCATCGACCTTGGCGCTGCTGCCCACCACACCGATCACATGCGCGCCCAGCGCCGCTGCCCATTGCGCGGCAATCTGTCCCACGCCGCCAGCCGCCGCGTACAGGAGAACCGGGTCGCCCGCCTGCACGGGATAGCTGTGGTGCAGCAAATACCAACTCGTAAGCCCCTTCAACATCATCGAGGCCGCCTGCTCGTAACTCACCTCGCCGGGAAGCGGCACGATGCGATCGGCCGGATAGACCCTCTCTTCCGCGTAGGCGCCTACCGGGGGCGTGCAGTAAGCGATGCGATCGCCGACGCGGATGTCCTCAACGCCCTCGCCCACCGCCAGCACCTCGCCCGCGCCTTCGGAGCCCAGCCCGCTAGGGTATTCGAGGGGATAGACGCCGGTGCGGAAATAAATGTCAATGAAATTGAAGCCAAGCGCCCGATTGCGCAGCAGCACCTGGCCCGGCCCGGGAGCGCCCACCTCGACGGCGCGCCACTCCATTACTTCCGGGCCACCCGCCCGGTCTACCTGAATTGCATAGCTCATTCCGGAATTTTATCCGCCCCGCCCGCCACGTATGCAGCGAAAAGAACCAGGGCCTGTTAACGCTACCCGGATTTTTCCTGAGGTCGAGTATCTTCCCCCTCCTCTCGCAGGGGCGTCAACAGCAGGATGCTGTTGCCGAGCCCCAGGGATGGGTTCATGCGTCCCCTGCGAGAGGAGGGGGAAGATACTCGACCTCAGGAAAAATCCGGGCTACTTGTCGCCGGGCGTGTACCAGATGGGTGAGCTCCAGGCGAGTTCGCGAATGACTTTGGGCACCGTATTTTCGCACTGCTCGGGACGCTCCTCAGGCGGCATCTCCAGGCACTGGCGCCAACTCCATCGCAGCGATGGCGTTTCCACGGCCCGCATGTAGTAGAAGCTCGGCTGACGCGGATCGAATTCCGGGTCCTCGAACACCGCGCACAGCGCATCGTGTCCGGGGCCGTTCCAGATGCCCCGCTTGAGGTCCATGGCGCCGGATGACTCGTCATCGCCCGCCACGTCAAACACCTTGTAGTGCGCCTGATCGGTCCCGTCCACCCAACCCTTGATGACCTGAAGGCGCAGCAGAGGCCCGCTTTCGGAATCGCGCCCAGCCGCCACAATGAACCGAGGCGCGGAGCCCGTTGGGCCGGCCGGCAGATCGCCGCCCATGGGCACTCCGGCTGCATATCCGGTTTCCACCAACCCCTTGGGAACGAGGGCCTCCGGGCCCTCGTCGAGGGCGGGATGCCGTGAGAGCAATGCTGTCGGTGCAAGGTCCTCACTGCCCGGGTTCGCAGGCCCGCAGGCGCTCGCATCGTAATTCCAGCCGCCGAAGAAACGCGGCTGGATCCGGGGGCCGGTGGTTCCGAATACTTCACGCCGCTTCAGCGCTTCGAACAGCGCATCGCGCGAGTTCTCCACGGCCCATACGCCCGCGAGGCCGCCCGGATTGGTATACAAGCCGATGGGATGCACGCGGCTTGGCGTGAGACGTTGGCCGAGATCGATTTCCGAGACAGTATGGCCGCGCCAGGCGCCTTCATCAACCGCACCCGGCGTGGACAAGTGCGTGTCGGTGGAGCCGATCACGCCGAACTTGTACGGATTTACGCCAAGCCGGCGAGCCGTTTGCAGCCCGGTAAGGAGAACACCCCGATAAAAGTCGTTCTTGGAAACGCATCCGGCATTCAGGCTGCCGCCCATGCCCGTCTCGCCTTCCTCGCACAACGGCGGTGGATTGTCCTCCGCCGGCAGTCCGCGGTAATACCGGCGCAGTTCCTCCATCTCGCAGAGCTCGTCGAACCCGCCCAGGATGCCGGGAAGTCCGTTGAAGCACTCCCCGCTTCCCTTGTGCTGAAAGACTTCCACGATGGGCTCCAGCACTTTGCGTTGTTGCGCCGCAGCTTTCTCGCCCTTACGGTCATCCGACCCATCGGCGGCACCCGGGAACAGGGTGCCGGAGCTCATGTTGGAGCTGTGCGGTATGGACAACACATCGCATCCCGCTACGCTCTCAAGGCACTCGATGGCCAGCCGGTCGAAGAGCTGCCGGTCGGTCGGCGCCTCGAAGGTGGAAATGGGCAAATCCGGCACCTGATCGTTGCGAAAGATCACGTTGCGGTGGTAGGCGTTGTTGTCGCGCGTGGCGCTGTGCTCGTAGGCCACAAAGGTCGTGAAGCGGCATCCCGCAGAGCGGTCGTAGGCGGACTCCGCCATCTCGCGGGTGCGCTCCCAATAGATCCGCGCGGCTTCACGGCAACGAGCGCCGGCCTCGCCGCAGATGTCCGCGCTGCGCGCCGGAATATCTCTCGACAAGTCCCGCACCAGAACCAGGATCGCCGTGGGACCGCCGTTGCGGAAAACCTCGCAGCTTCGGCTGCCGTACGCCTGGCTGCTGGCGTCCGCGCACAGCGCTAGTTCGCCGAAGAACTCCGCGTGGTCGGTCACGGCGGCAAAGTCCAATGGCGGACCGATCCTCCGCACTCTCGTCGGTTTCCCGCCCTCCTCGAAGGGAGGCAGCAGGATTTCCTCGCCTCGGGCGTAGCGGTACGCATCGGACGGCAGCGTGGTGACGCCCAGCGGACGGGCATCGTAGGAATAGGAGGTGTGCACGTGCAGATCGCCGAAATAGGCGTTGCGCAGCGGATTGCGGTCCGCGCAGGGTTCACGCGCTTCGGTGTATTGAACCAGGTTGCCGTTGCCGGCGGGCGGCTGATTTGCCGCCGCCTCCTGCGCAATCGGTATCGACAGCCGAGAGCAGCCGCCGGAAAGCGCAAGTATGAAGCCGCCGAAAACCGCAGCCGTGATGAGTCGGCGGCGTGTTCGGTGGTTACGCATGCCCTTGTCGCCCTGGCGAAATGCGCCGGCAGGATATCAACGGGCCGTTGCGCCGGTCCGGCCCGGGCTTGCCCAGAATAAGGTGGCCAGCGCCAGCAGTATGGGCGCGAGGGAAGCGTAGAGCACGGCATCCCAGCCGAGCGAGTGCATCACCACCCCGGCGCTCAGAGATCCCGCGGCCGCGATGCCGAAGATGGTGAAATCGTTCAGCGCCTGGACGCGGAAGCGCTCGGTGGGACGGTGCGTATGCGCCAGTAGCGCTGTGCCACCCACATACAGGAAGTTCCACCCGAATCCAAGCAGCACCATTGCCGCGCCGTAGTGGAGAATGTGCCGGCCCGCCAACCCGGCGACCAGCGTCGCGCCCAACAGCGCTGTGCCAAGCGCCATGATCCGACCTGTGCCGAACCTTGTAATCAGGTAGCCGGACACCAGCGAAGGAAGATACATGGCCAACACGTGAGACTGAACAATGTTCGCGGTAGCCTTTACCGAGTAATCATCCACAACGTGCATCGCCAGAGGGGCCGCGGTCATGACGAATGACATGACGCCCTGTCCGATCGCCGCCCCCATGACCGCGGCGATGAAAAGCCGATTCCGCGCAATGGTGCGCAGCGGGCGGGCTTCTGCCGAACCGTCGTCGCTGGCCGCAAACGAGATAGGCCGCAGCGCCAGAAGAGCGGCGGCCGCGAGCAGGTAGCAGCCGGCGATCACTGCGAATGCGCCACCGAAGGGCATGTGCGGCATCCACGACTCGCCCTGGGCAATCAGACCCGGCCCGAGCACGGCTCCGAGCATGGAGCCGACCAGCACCACCGACACGGCCTTGGGCCCGGCCTCCCGGCTTACGCTCTCCATCGCGGCAAACCGGTATTGCTGGGAAAATGCCGCCGCGCATCCGATCATCACTGTAGCGGCGCAGAAAAAGACAAAGCTCTGCATTGCGATCGCAGCGATTGCCGACGCGGCGCCGAGCGCTCCCGCGAATGCGCCCAGAGCAAATCCGCGCGCGCGGCCGATACGGGCCATGGTCCAGGAAGCGAGAACCGTGCACAAGGCCGTGCCGACAATCAGCAGCGAGATCGGCAGGGTCGAAAGGGCCGGATCGGCCGCCAGCTCGCGCCCGACAATGCCCCCTACGGCGACCACGGCCACAGGCCCGGTAACGGCGGCGATCTGCGCCAGAACCAGGATTGCCAGATTGCGGTTCAGAAGTTCGGAACGAATGGCCAACCCACTATTTCCTGACAGTTATCGCGCCGCGCAGCCGCAACAGCAGCGCGACCCGGATCCGCAACCTGACGCAGGTTGACGCAACCTGACGCGCGCGCGGATTCGCGCTTCCCGTACTCCTGCTGTTTTCAGCGTGTCCGGCACCGCAACTTCCCAGGCTGACTCAAAATGAAACTGTACGCCCTGCGGAGCAACTTGTCCAAGACCAAGGCGCTGGATGACTTGAGCGCGAGACTCGAGCGCGAGAGGCACACAGGCGCGGCCGCTTCGGCTACAATCCGCCCCCATGGCAAATTCACCGCAAGCCGCCAAGCGCGCCCGTCAGGCCGTGGGCCGCCGCGCGCGCAACATGTCGGCGCGCTCAAAGCTGCGCACCGCCATCTCCAAGACCGTCCGCGCCCTGGATTCCGGCGACGCGGAGCAGGCCGCAGCCGCCTATCGCGAAGCCCAGCCCGTGATCGACTCCATGGTCGGCAAGGGCATCATCCACGCCAACAAGGCCGCCCGCCACAAAAGCCGCCTCAACAAACGCCTGAAATCCCTCTCCGCGGACTAACGACCCTCGCTGCGGTCCGCGGCCTCACTCCTGTCGGCCTCCCATTGCCCATATGCGGGTCAGGCAGTCTTCCAATCACTGCCGGGCATGATGCGGCACATGAATTGGTCGAATAGCGGAACCGTGAAAGCGGTGTCGCCGTGGCTGGGACTCCAGATCATGCCCTTGACGATGAGTTGGCTTCGCGTGGGACCGAGCGAGGTGACTTCGCGCTTAAGCGTTGCAGCGACGTCGCCCGAACGATGCGGACCAGCCCCTAATTCGGCCATGGCCCGCAGGTAGCGTTTTTCGGATGGCGTAAGGCGGTCGAAGCGAACGCGGAAGAAGCCTTCGTCCAGAGCCGCTAACGCGCCTTCTGTGCCCCGCTGCGCGTCGCTCAGCGTAATCGGAGATGCCTTGGCGACATCCCAGGCATGCTTGCCCCATTCCTGCAGAAAGTACGGGTAGCGATGGGTTACTTCAACGATGTACTGGACCGCGTTCTCGGCAAAGCTCTCGTTCTCGGCCGCCGCAGGCCGCTCAATGGCCTGACGGGCGGCCCCGGCGGATAACGGTCCGACTTCCGGGAATTCAAACAAGCGTTCCGCGTACGACCTTGCCTGCCCGGTGCGGCCTCGCAGTTGCGGCAACCCGGCCCCCACAAGCACAACGGGAAGGCTTCGCTGAGAGGTCCTGTGCAGGGCGGTGATCAAAGCCGCCAACTGACTCTCCGGAACGTATTGGAGCTCGTCAACGAACATCGCCAAAGCCGTGCCCGCCCTGGATGCGGCCTGACCCGACACCTCAAGAAGAGCCTGCAGGTCCAGCGTCAGATCGCCATTATCCGCAAGCCCTGGCTCCGGGTCCAAATCCAGGCTCACCTGAATGTCCCCGTATTGAATCTTCAGGGCGGCAACAAAGCCAGCCAGCGCCCGCTGAGCCCTGCGTGCCAGTTCCCGCGCCTGCTCATTGCGTGACAGCCGGTGCAGCGCCTTGCGTAATTCGGGTGCGAGAATCGCTGGAAGTGATCGGTCTTCCGGGGCTTCCACCAATAACGCGTGAATGCCTGCCGACTCGGCATCGCTCTGCATCCGGTTAAGCAGAACGGTCTTTCCTACCCCACGCAAACCGATCATGATGACACTCTTGGCAGGGCGTCCGCGCATGATTCGCTGTGTGGCGATCTGCACCCGCTCCAGCAGTTCATCTCGTCCCGCCAAATCCACGGGTGGCGTTCCCGCCCCCGGCGAATAGGGATTTCGGATGGGGTCCATGGGTATTTATAGGGAAATTAGGGAGTTTATGCTGGAATTATAAACTCGCTAATTTCACTCAAATTCGCGGATTGTCTTGCCTTCAACCGTTGGCGTAGTGGTCAGAATCACTCTCTTTCTCCTGGTTTTCCAGTCTTTGCACAGAAGCTGTTGCGAGTTCCCGCGTGCCCGCGCCGGTCAGGGCCGAAATCGTGAAAACGGGCGCGGTCCAGTCCAGTTCCTCAGTCAGCCCCTTACGGATCCGAGCGGCCTCTTCCGCAGGCAGGAGGTCTGCCTTGTTCAGAACGAGCCAGCGCTCCAGTCCGGCCAGCATCCCATCGAATTCTTCAAGCTCTCCGGCAATTGCAGTGACATCCTCGGTCAGGCTCTCGACAGTCGCCGCAGCGCCATCCGCCGAGGTCATGTCCACCAGGTGCAAAAGGAGCCGCGTGCGCCTCAGGTGGCGCAGGAACCGGGAGCCGAGTCCGACTCCGCTGGCGGCGCCCGGCACAAGGCCCGGTATGTCGGCCATCACGAAGCTCTGCATCGGACCCACAGCCACCACGCCGAGCTGCGGATGCAGGGTCGTAAAGGGATAATCCGCCACCTTGGGACGGGCCTCGGACACGGCCCGGAGCAAGGTGGACTTGCCGGCGTTGGGCAGTCCCAGCAGCCCCACGTCCGCCAGCAGGGTCAAATCCAGGGCAAGGCGCCGGGCTTCACCCGGCGCGCCTGGCGTGTGCTGGCGGGGCGCGCGGTTGACGCTGGACTTGAAACGGACATTGCCCCGCCCTCCACGACCTCCGCGTGCCACCAGCAACCTGGTCCTGCCCGCATTCAGTTCGCCCAGGACCTCACCCGTGTCGGCTTCCGTTACCCGGGTGCCGCCGGGCACCGGAATCTCGAGGTCGGCGCCGGCCGCCCCGCTGCGCTCACGCCCTGCCCCGCCCTTGCCGTTTCCGGCTCGGAACACCTTGCGGGCGCGAAAATCGGCGAGCGTATTGATGTCGGGCGCCAATACCAGGGTGACGTGGCCGCCGTCGCCGCCGTCGCCGCCGTCGGGACCACCGCGGGGGATGTATTTCTCGCGCCGGAAGCTCACGCAGCCGTCGCCGCCGTCGCCGGCGCGCACGCGAATCAATGCTTCGTCGGAGAACCTCATTCCCGACGTGATTTCCACGCGGGCCTGGGACAAACAGATCCCAGGAAAAATAGATCCTAAGAGGGAACGACCGACACGACGCGGCGGTTAGCCCGGCCCTTGCGCTCGTACCGGACCACGCCGTCGGCGATTGCGAACAGGGTGTGATCCCGGCCCAGGCCCACGTTGGCACCCGCATGAAACGCGGTCCCGCGCTGGCGCACGAGGATATTGCCCGCCAGAACCTGCTCGCCGCCGTATTTCTTGATTCCCAGGCGTTTCGATTCCGAATCGCGCCCGTTACGGGAACTGCCTGCAGCCTTCTTATGTGCCATAACTCAACTCTCCTTGCCGGACGGCTCGATGCCGCCGATCTCCAGCGTCGTGAACGCCTGGCGGTGGCCCAGCGTGCGGCGGTAATCCTTGCGCCGCTTGAACTTGATCACTTCGATCTTGCGCCCCCTTCCATGATCGCAAACGGTTGCTCGCACCTGCCCCACCGGCTCGCCGCCGGTCCCGATGCGAGTGGCCTCGCCCTCTTCGCCGCCAATCAGCATGGCGTCGAAGCGCAGTTCCTCGCCCACATCGGCGCTGAGGCGCTCGACCCGCAAACGCTGACCCTCGATAACGCGATACTGCTTGCCGCCGGTGCTGATCACCGCAAACATCTGAATTCTCCAGGACCCTGATATGGCCGGGCGCGATTATATCCGCAACCGCTATCATAGAAAATTCCGCGACTGCAAGGCCGTTGGCCCGGAACACTCTGGTGACCGCCATGCCCCATCTTGATCCCCTGCCGCATCAACAGATTGAAGACCCGGAAATCCGCGAGCGCTTCGAGCACTACCGGAAAACGCGAGGCTTCATCCCCAACAGCATCCGCACCATGGCGCGCCGTCCGAACATCGTCAAGGCCTTCATGGCGCTCAACCAGGCCGTGCTGTACGAGGGAACCGTGCTCACGGAAACCAAGATGCTGGTAAGCCTGGCCAGCAGTTATGCGGCCGGATGCCGCTATTGCCAGTCGCACATGGCCAACCTGGCCAGCATTTACGACGCATCCGACGAAAAGATCGCCGACCTGTGGCGTTTCGAGGAAAGCGCGCTTTTCAACGACGCGGAGCGGACGGCCATTGCCTTGGTGCTGAAGTCCGGGCGAACGCCCAACGAATCCAGCCAGGAGGATTTCTCGGCCCTGGCCAAACACTACGATGACGATCAGATCGTTGAAATCGTGGCCTCGATCGCGCTTTTCGGCTATCTCAACCGCTGGAACGACACCTTGGCCACGACGCTTGAGAGTGTCCCGAGAGCGGTGGCGGAGCGCGCCACCGGTGCAGCCGGATGGGAGCGCGGCAAGCACGGCTGACCCGTAACCAGCCTGGTCCATCTCTTTCCTGAGTGCGAGTATCTTCTCCCTCCTCTCGCAGGGGACGCATGGACCCGCCCTTGGGGCTCGGCAACGTCTATCCATGCCGTTGACGCCCCTGCGAGAGGAGGGAGAAGATACTCGCACTCAGGAAAGAGATGGACCAGGCGTAATTCAATTTGGCGCACATCCGGGCAACTTTCTCCGATGCACGCAGACCATCGCGTTCGCAAGCCGTACCCTTAACGCCAACCCTCAAGCGACGCTTCCCAGCCCGGCTCGGGCGGGTTGCGGGGACTTTGGTGCAAGGGGTTCCGGTAGTTCGAACTGGCGCCCTGGATATACATGACACGCTCGCGAATCCGCCAGCCGGCGGCGGTGCGCACGAACGTGTCCACGTAGCGGCCGTACAGGACGGCGTCTTCCCCTTCGACCGGGCGCTGCCACGCGATGACGTAACTCTCCACTTCCGCGGCGCCTTCGTCGATGGCGCGCACGTGGATGTTCGAGCTGTGATGGGAGGTGGCCCGGAATCGCCACATCCGGCGAAGACTGGAACGCAGCCGGGAACGGCCCTGCACAAGATACGGGTCGCCCTCGCCGTACTCTATACGGCAGTCCTCGGTGAACACTTCGTCAAGGCAATCCAGCTCCATACGGTCGAGAATCGTGCAATAGCGATGGATTACGGCGGATATCGCCGCGTGATCCTCAAAAGCAAGCTGCGTCGCAGCCACCATTTACTCGGAAGAGCTCCCGTTCAGGCCAACCGCCTGCGCGGCGAAAGCGAACTGGTTGGCCACGTCTTCGATTCGCATCCAGGTAGGCGTGCCGGCACCGTGCCCCGCGCGCGTCTCGACGCGGATCAGCACCGGATTGTCGCAAGCTTGCGCCCGCTGCAGCGCGGCTGTGAACTTGTAGCTGTGCCAGGGCGCCACGCGGTCGTCGTGGTCTCCGGTGGTTACCAGCGTGGCCGGATAGCACTCGCCCTCCACCACGCGATGGACGGGCGAATAGGCATACTGAGCGCGGAAATCGGCCTCGTTCTCGGACAATCCGTAGTCGTCGGCCCAAGCCCGCGCGTTGGCGCTGGGCGTGTGGTAGCGCAGCATATCGAGCACTCCCACGCCCGGCAGCGCCGCTCCGAAAAGGTCCGGTCGCTGCGTCATGACCGCGCCCACCAGCAGGCCGCCATTGCTGCGTCCCTGGATGACCAGGCGGCCGTGCATGGTGTAGCCCTGCTCGACCAGCCACTCGGCGGCGGCGATGAAGTCGTCGAACACATTCTGCTTGCGCTCGCGGGTGCCCGCCAGGTGCCATTCGCGGCCGTATTCGCCTCCGCCGCGCAGGTTGGGGATCGCCACCATACCGCCCATTTCCAGCCACAGCAGCCGTGCGCTGTCGTAGCGCGGAACCAGCGATACGTTGAATCCCCCGTAGCCGTACAGCAGCGTTGGCTGATCGCCGGTTGCCTCCCGGTCCTCGCGGCGCACCAGGAACATGGGAATGCGGGTGCCGTCCTTGCTGGTGTAAAAGACCTGCCGGGTAATGAACTGTGAACCGTCGATCGCCGTTTCGGTACGGTGATGCAGACTGCTTTCACCGCTGTTTACATCGTACCGGTACACGGCGCCGGGATTGGTAAAGCCCGAAAATGTGTAGAAGGTTTCCGGATCGTCCCAGTGGCCTGCGAAACCCCCAACCGAGCCGATGCCCGGAAGTTCAATGTCCGACACTACCGATCCGTCGCTCTCGTGAACCCGCACCAGCGGCTGCACATCCTCGAGATACGACGCGATGAAGCGCCCGCCTACCGCGCTGACCCGCGCCAACACGTTCTCGCCCTGCGGGATGATCTCCGTCCATTCCCCGGGGCGATTGATGTCCAGCGCAACGACCCTGCGGCGCGGCGCGTCCTTGTTGGTCGAAAAATAGAACCGGTCTCCGTCGTTGGCCAGGTAGCCATAGATCGCGTCCCAGTCATCCAGCAACGGTCGGATTTCCGAGTCCGGTTCGGTCATGCGGCGGTAGTGGACCGCGTTGGCCAGGTAGCCTTCCTGCAGCCTCACCACAAGGAAGTTGCCGTCTTCAGTCACGGAGGCATACGCATTGCGTCCCTCGTCCGGAGGCATTTGCAGAACCAGGCGGTCTTCGGACTGATCCGTACCCAGCGCGTGGAAGTACACGGACACCGCCTTGTGGTCGTCGCCTCGGCCCTGCGCATCCAGCGGGTAGCGGCTGTAGTAGAAGCCGGACTCGTCCGGGAGCCAGGAGACGCCCGTGAACTTGGTGAAGGTAATGCGGTCTGGCAGGTCCGCGCCGGTAGCGACTTCGCGGACATGCCAGTCGCGCCAGTCCGAACCGCCTTCGGACCTGGCGTAGGCGATGTAGCGCCCCTGGGGGCTTACCGCATTGCCCGCCAGACTCGCCGTGCCGTCCTCCGTCCACGTGTTGGGGTTGATCAACTCGCGCGGCTCGCCGTCGATTCCTGCACGCACATAGAGCACGCTATGGTCCTGCAGGCCGTCGTTGCGAAACTCGAAATACCAGGGACCGTGACGCCACGGCGCCGACCGGCGGGAATAGTTCCAGACTTCGGTCAGCCGGGCACGTAGATCTTCCCGCAGCGGCAAACCCTCCAGGTACGGCTGCGCAAGAGCATTCTGTGAAGCCACCCAATCGGAGGTTTCCTTCGACTCCAACCCTTCCATCCAGCGATATGGGTCGGCCACCTCCACGCCAAAATACTCGTCGCGTTGATCCGAGCGCCGGGAATCGGGATAGTCGAATGCCCTGTCCTCGCCAGGGGCGCATCCGCCAGCCAGAACGGCGGCGGCAAGAAAAGTCGCTGTTTTGCGCATAAGTGAAGTCCGGAGCATCAAAGAGCGTGAATTCTAGCCCGCTTATTTCGCTGGGGCGGCAATAACCGCGCAGGAAATTGCTCCCCTGCGCCGGGTTGCGCTATGGAGTTGCTTCCTCTGCTCCTCGCCCCCCGCCTTACGGGAGACGCATGAATCCGTCCATGGAGCTTGGTTCCGGCGTCCTGCCTCCAACACTCCCGTAAGGCGGGGAGCGAGGAGCAGAGGAAGCAACTCCATAGCGCAGGAGCAAAAGACAAGTGGAGGGCGCTGCTTGGTCGGCTGCCGCTTTACTACGTGCTCTGCAAGGGCCGAGTTGATATGATGCGCGCCGTGACAAATATCGACGTGTTCAGACAGGCCCTCCGCCTTGTCGGTAAGGACTGGAATCTGCTGAACCGCCTCATTTTCGAGAACTTGCGCAGCGATGTCCCGCTGGTGGGACGGGTGGCGCAATACCTGGTGAACGCTGGCGGCAAGCGCATACGGCCCATGCTGCTGATGCTGATTGCGCGCGCCCTGGGCTGCCCGCCCGGCGGCCCGCAGGTGCGCGCGGGCGTGATCGTGGAATACATCCATTCCGCAACACTGCTCCATGATGACGTGGTCGATGAAGCGGAATTGCGCAGGGGACGGACGGCGGCAAATGTCGTCCATGGTCCGGGAGCCAGCGTGCTGGTAGGCGATTTCCTCTATTCGCGCGCGTTCGAGTTGATCGTCGAAACGCTGAAGACGCATCGCGCCGTGGAGGTGCTGGCCGCCACCACCAACCGCATCGCGGAAGGCGAAGTGCTGCAACTGATGAACCTCAAGCAGGTTGCCGTAACCGAGGACCAGTACCTGCAGGTTATCCGCCGCAAGACCGCATCCCTGTTCAAGGCCTGCGCGCAGATCGGCGCCATCCTGGCCGACGCGGACCCCGAGCGTGAAAGGGCGGCGGCCACTTACGGGGCTGAACTGGGCATGGCCTATCAGATCATCGACGATATCCTGGACTACTCAGGCGGAGCAGCCGCTTTCGGCAAGAGCGTGGGCACGGACCTGAAGCAAGGCAAGCCCACTCTCCCCCTGATTTATGCGATGCGTGTCGGCTCCCCCTCTCAGCAGGCGGCCTTGCGCAACGCCGTGCGCACCGGCGGTCTGGAAAACCTGCCGCAGGTCATGGAAGCGATTGAATCCACGAGGGCGATACAATACGCCGCCAAGCGCGCCGAGGAAGCCGCCGGGCGCGCCGTGGATGCATTGGCTGGCCTGCCCGAGTCGAAATTTCGCGACGTGCTGGAATCGTTGGCCCGTTTCTCGGTCGAGCGGGCGTATTAGCATCCGCGCGGTTTTCATCCTGCGGTCGGGGTGTAGCTCAGCCTGGTAGAGCACTGTCTTCGGGTGGCAGGAGTCGCTGGTTCAAATCCAGTCACCCCGACCAACAACACCAAGAAATTATCAGGAGTTCTCGCTCCAAAGAATCCTGAAAGCCGTGCACCGAGGCTTCTTGTCCTCTGCTTCATGTGCTTGGCCTCGAATGACTGGATCGTCCCTAGCTTCGGGCGACCCCAGCACAAAGGCTTTGTCAATATGGGAGGGCTTGGGCAATCGGATTTGCTGAAGGTATTCCTGAATGGTCACATCGGGCAGGAAGAGCTCATCTGTAGGAATAACAACGTAAAGTCGGTGCAGGGAGGCCACGAATTTCTCCCTTCCATCAATCTGGGCTTTTTCATGCTTGTCCGAGATTATTGATTGCAGGCATTCCTGAAACTTTTCCAGGGACCATGGCTCACAGGTTTGGCCCCTTCGAAGTTCAGAAACTTCTATACCAATTGTCTTGCCATCAATTTCGGCGAGGCAATCTGGGAAAAGATCCTTTTTTGGGTTATCCGGATCCCGATATTTCCTGATGTTGCGAATGTTGCATTCACCTTGCGCGGCCAAGGACTCTCTCAAGGCCTCGCAGACAGATTCCTCTTCGAGACCCTTGTAATCTCGCGGAACATCATAGTAAAGGCCGGGGCGGGCCATAGCGTAACACCTACGAGAGTGTTCAACCAACTCTTCTAGTGCTGCTTCTAAATCTTCTAAATCAATGTCTTCCAGCGGGTCATGTTTGTCGGTCATGTTAAGAGTCCCTTGGTATCAGTGATTCGCTGGCATGCCCTGAAATGGGGTCTCGGGTTTCCGATTACAAGCCGCCTACCCGGTGGATTGGTGTCTGTGTTGCAACGTATGGAATTACTCATACGAAGTGCTTGGCATACGCAGCAGCGCATCCGCGAGGCATTTTCGGATCAAGAACCGAAGGTGCTCAAGCGGGCGCACAAAGTGACCTTCCACAAGTTGGGCGAGAAGAACCGGCAATGCTACGTGAACGAGGCTACCATAACGTCCGCGAACCGGATAAGCCTCACCAAATGGCGTTCGTTGTCAGCCGCATCATGGGCAAGCAGCTGTCCTGCACTAAGCCGATTGCGTAATTGTCGCAGCACCTAACCTGTGGATAAGCTGTTAGTTGCCTGTATATATCCTGTTATTTCATTGTGGATCAAGGATTTACAGTAATTTTCCTGTTGACTGTACTAGGTGATGCGGTATGCTGGGCGGATGGCAAACCAAGCAAGAACCTTACTTCTGCTTGATGACGTAGTGCCGGAAGCACCTGCCAGTCTTCCGCAATACGCTCCTTTGAGCAGCGTGTGGGAAGGCAACGATGCCGAACTACTTGAGCGCATGTTCACGTTTTACGCTTCTATTGACGTGGAACCAATCCTGGATGCTACCTACAATGTCGGGCGCTTTTGGAAGGGCTCGAGCCGCGAGGTTGTCTCAATGGACATTGATCCGCAGTACGAGCCGGACATCGTAGCGGACAACCGCGAAATGCTGGGGGTGGAAGATGATTCGTTCGCGGTAGTGGTATATGACCCGCCGCATGTCGGCCCGCAGGGGCGCGACAAAAGCCGGAAGCGGTTTGACGTGGATTTCGGCGCCACCATGCCTTGCGGAGCGGAACAAGGCTGGACGTTGAGTTACCTGTATCCGCCATTTCTGCAACAGGCCAAGAGGGTGCTAAAACCCAATGGACTACTGCTGGCCAAGATCACGGACATGGTGAATAACCACCGTTCGAGATGGGCGCATTGCGATTTCATGCGGATGGCCGAGGAAGCCGGATTTACAGTTTGCGACCTGATTGTGAAGGTGCGGAAGGGGCCAATGCTGTCCGACAAGTGGAAGACGGCCCACCACGCTCGCAAGCGTCATTGCTTCTGGATCATCTGCCGCAACGGAACACGCTGTGAGCGATAGAAGCTACAACCCTCTCAAGGTGGACGAACTGGGCCGTAATGCGGCGCGCAATCTAATGGAGTATCCGGCGGTTAATCTTCCCCCGGAGCAATCGTTTAACGGCGGTGGCGTTTACACGATCTATTATCAGGGCGGATTCGAACCTTACGCCAACATGGGCGAGAGAGAACCGATTTACGTCGGCAAGGCTGACCTGCCAGGCAAACGGCTAGGGCGTTCCGCTGCACAGCAGGCTACGCCTACGCTCTATCGGCGGCTAAAGGAACACGCGGACTCAGTTCGGAATGCCAGGAACCTCAATGCGGTTGATTTCTGCTGCCGCTGGCTGGTTCTTGATCCCGTTTGGATAAGCCTTACCGAGCAGGTGCTGATAGCCAAGTATCAGCCCGTATGGAATGGCGTTGTAGACGGCTTCGGAAATCACGATCCCGGCAGCGGTAGGCGGAATCAGCGCCGGTCGCAGTGGGATACTCTGCACCCCGGAAGGGAATGGGCCAACAATCTGAAGGACAACAGCTCCAGCGCGGAGCAAATTAAAGCGGCTATAGCTTCACACAGGACGAAACACGACCAAGAGGTGGCCTAGGCATAGAAAGCCACCACTTCCGGCGGATTATCAGGATCAATCGGCGCGATCAACGCGGCTGTCGGTCCCTTCGGCATCAAGTTGATTCGCCCTCATGGTTTCCGCCTGCGCTTCGTCGATCAGGCCCTTGGACAGGGCGAACTGAATATATTCGGCAGCATTCCGCGCCCCCACCGCCACCGGCCGTTCCTCGCCCCGCACCGGGGGAGACGGCGGTCCCGCATAGCCGCTCAGATGGTAGCCAGCGCTGGTCTCCGAGTGATACGCGCCCAGCGTGGGAATATTGTCCTTGTCGGTATAAAGCACGGTAACGTTTCCGCCGTACCCCGCGTACTTGCCGGCATTGCGGTAGAAGAACCAGATTCCATCATCACGCGTAATGGTGGTTTTGAGCGTGTCGGAGCGAACCGGGATCGGGTAGTGGGTGAACGCGTCGGCGTGCTGATCGTACCGGGTCAGGTAGTTGTCGTTCGCTACCCAGATATTGTCCTGACTGTCGGCCTCCGCATTGTACGAGGCCGCATAAGGCACGCCCTGCTTGCGCCGAACGACTGCGCCGGTATCAGGATCCAGACGGTACAGGATCGCGTTGTCGAAACCACGGTTGCCCCAGGTTCCGGCCCAGATCATGCCCCTGGAATCGACACCCAGACGCCGGATTGATGAGGCTGCCTCATCCTTGACCAAGGGATAGTGCCGGAATACCTCCGTGTCGGGATCGAAACGCGTTACGCCACCGTTGTGATAGTCGGCAAACCACACCTTGTCCTTGTGATCGACGATGATGCCGTAGGGCCGACTGCGCAGCACCGGAACTTCCCAGTAGACGATGGAGTCGGTTGCCCGGTCCCACTTTCCCAGTGCGCCGGCCGCCAGCAGTGAGAGCCAGAGATTGCCCTTGGAATCGAATATCTGGGTGTTGCTGCCCAGCATGCGATCCTCCGCCACCCAATGATCCACTTTGCCGGTCTCAGGGTCGAGATGGCGAACCACATCGCCTGAATACCAAACCGTACCGTCGGTCTGATCAACTGCTATGCCGTGACCGCCGCCGTGTCCCTCGTAGGCGGTCTGCTCCCCGGTGCGCGGATCGAATTTGACGATACAGCAGCCGGTGTACGCAAGCCACACGTTGCCGTCGAGATCGAAGTCCACCTGATGCGCCCACGGCCACACATCGTATTCGTCCGACTCGTAATAGATGTACTCGATGAACATGGCTTTCTTGAGCGCCCGAAGATCAAGTTCAGGTTCGCGGGTGAGCTGCGCCAGCACCGGCGGCCTGTCTTCAGGAAAATGTTCTGCCAGATAATCGACGAGTATGTCCCGATCCTCGTTTGGCAGAAACGCTGGATCGAACAACGATGCCTTGCCGAGGCGGCCGAAAGCCGGTCCCTTGTACATTCGGTCCACGGTTACCGCCCAAGCCTCCCTGTTCTTCGGCGCCCGGCCACCGGAATAAGCACGCGGGTAGTTGTAGGGGATGAATTGAACGCTGTGACAGCCGTGGCAGGTGCGTTCCAGAATCTCGCGGCCGGGACCAGGCGGATAGACTTCGTCATACGGGAGTATCTCGCCATTGGGATACGGCACTCCCCCAACATAGTCCACTATCGGGCCGACGCCGGTGAGGGAAAAATCCAGTTCGGCGGTATCGCCGGGACCGATATGAATATCGACGGTCTGACTGTCGAATCCTTCCAGCTGATCGATCGCCGGGCGGATCGTAACCTCGTAACTGCCGGGAATCATCTTCACCGCGCGATATTCGCCGTCCACAACGAACACGGTGTACGCCAGATTCTTGTCCGCATTAAAGGCATACACAACCGGCAGCAAGCCCTCGACGGTCCCATCCACCCTTCCGGACAGTCGACCCCAGCCCTCATCCTCGACTGCGGCGGCTTGGCCGGGGCCGGTGGGCTGGACAGCACATGCAGTCAACGCCAATATCAATACCAATACCGATAACAGCAGACAGACCCGCACTACACTTGATTCTGGAAATGAACTCATTAGTCGGCGCCTCCGATTGTTCCCTCGTCGCCCCGCGTTCAAACGATGATCACGCGGTCGCCGATGTCGTTGATCTGAACGCCGCCGTCGGCCGTGATCAGCGTCAGGTCCTCAAGGTGGGCGGATCCGCCCAGACCCACGTTGCGCACCGGGCAGTCCACGCTGATGATCATGTTCTCCGCCAGCACCACGTCTTCCTTCACATAGAAGGGGCTGTCGGCGCGCCCGGGATCGTCGGTGTGCATCAGGCCCACGCTGTGTGGCGTGAACGCCACGTCCAGGTCGTAGCCGCCTTTCCGTAGCGCCTCCATGCCGATGGCGCGGATCTCCGAGTAGCGCAGGCCGGGCTTCAGCGCCTCGCGGATGGCGTCCCAGCCGAGCGCGATGGCGTCGGTGGCGTACTTCATGGAGCGCGCAGGTTCACCCAGAAACACCGTGCGCCCGTAATCGCCGTGGTAATGGAAACCGTGGCTTACGCAGTCGATCTGAAACGCCTGCCCTTCGCGGAATTCACCGTCGCCGGTCTCCGCGCCGATCGTGTCCACCTGCATGAATACGCCGAGATTGCCGCGTTTTGCCGCCTCGGAGTAGAAGGCCGCCCGAAGTTCCTGGTAGGTAGCCCCTGCCCGCGCCGCCCGAGCGGCAGCCAGCGCGGCTTGGGCATTCGCCTGCGCGGAAAAGCGCATCAACTCGATTTCTCGCGGCGACTTGATCGCACGGATGCGGCGCAGAGCGCGATCGGCGAAGACCGGAACGGCGCGCAGGCCCGCCGTCTCGAAAATCGCGTCCACCACCCGGTGGTCCACACCGATGCGGCCGCGGTCCAGCCCCATGTCCCGCACCGCATTAACCAGCGCCCAGCGCGCGTCGGCGCTCAACTTCTGCTCGGCCAGCGCCGCGTTCAGGGTCGCGCGGCGATGCAACTCGATTTCGCGCAAGTCAACCTAGCCCTTGTCCTCGAAGATGTAGGCCGGATTCGCCGGCGGCTCCTCAAGCGGTTCTCCGCTGCCGCCATCCTCCTGCAAACGCTTGTCCCAGCCGGAAAACAGCCATGTCTGCAGCGGAAAATCGAAGTGGCCGTCCGCGTACGTGTAGTAGTAGATGAACTGCGCCATCACCAGTCCCGGCGCCTGACGCGAATCCTTTGAAAGCAGCGCGTAGGCGGGCGCGGGGTAGCCCATCTTCGCCAGCGACCCCCAATGGCCGGTGAGGTGAAAAACGTTGATCGGCTCGGCCAGCACCAAACCGTCCAGCTTTTCTTCGTCCAGCACCCGGTAAGCCTGCCCCAGGTTCATCAGAGGCCCGGCGCGCACCCGCTTGACCCGTTCGGAAAGGTTATTAGGCGTCACCTCGGCAGCAGATGCCGTTACTCCCGCCGACAGGACGCCCGCCACGCCAACCGCCCCGGCGGCCCCGGCGGCCCCGGCGGCCCCGGCGGCCCCGGCGGCGCCAACGCCGCTCTTGAGCATGTCCCGCCGCGTAAACACCATCTCACCGAACTCCACCTGCCCAAATCGACTCCACTCGCGTCAAACGCAAATAATCATTCACTAAGGTTGGCGTGTCAATCAGCCTGTCCGCCTATCCCGCGCTTCGATCAAAGTTACATCCGGCACCAGAAAAAAAGACGGGAACACCGCTTGACAGAACACCCCGCTCATGTTGTGCTTGCACACGTGTTTGACTACTTCGTAACTCGTCTTGAGTAGCGACGATATTCCACTACCCGCCCTGCTGGGCATCTTTTTCTTGTTGCTGGCCCTGTCGGCCTTTTTCTCCGGCACCGAGACCGCGCTCATGCGGATCAATCGGTACAAGCTCAAGCATCGCGCCCGCGAGGGGCATCGCGGCGCGCAGCTTGCGGAAAGGCTGCTGGAGCGCCCCGACAAGCTGCTCAGCCTGAACCTGTTCGGCAACAACCTGGTGATCTTCTTCGCCGCGTTTATCTGGACGCTGCTCGGGCTGCGCGTGGGCGGCACGATGGGCGCCGTGGCGGGCACTATCCTGCTGACCTTGATCATGCTAATCTTCGCCGAAGTCACGCCCAAGACTTGGGCGGCGGCGCGGCCGGAAAAACTGGCGTTCGCCGCCAGCCACATCTATTACCCGCTTCAGAAGTTGTTGGGTCCGGCCGTTTGGACCGTAAACCTGATCGCGGGGCTGCTGGTGCGCCTGACCGGCGTGCGGCCCGACAAGGACGAGGAACAGGACCTGACCCTGGGAGAACTTCGCACCCTGGTTACGGAGTCCGGCGGCCGCATTCCCAGCCGACGCCGCCAGATGCTGCTGGCCGTGCTGGAACTCGAAGCGCTGACCATCGAGGACATCATGACGCCGCGCGGCGAGATCGAGTGCATCGACCTGGAAGAGGACTGGCCGGAAATTGTCCGGCAGATCCGCGCCAGCACCCATTCGGTGCTCCCCTGCTTCCGCGGGCAACTCGATAACGTGGCGGGCATGCTCCATGTGCGCAAGCTGTTTCAGGCCAATGGCTCCAACGGGCTCAATCGCCGCGGGATGGAGAAGTTTCTCGATACGCCGCGCTATGTGTTCGAGCACACCTCGCTGACCCGCATGTTCGCCGATTTTCACCGCGGCGGCGGGGCAACCTCGCTGGTGGTGGACGAGTACGGCGACGTGCAGGGTCTGGTAAGCGTGCAGGACCTTCTGCACGAGATTTCCGGCGGCCTGATCGGCGATAGCTCGCAGGACTCCGAGGAAGACGAAGTCCAGCCCGATGGCAACGGTGACTGGCTGGTGGACGCCGGCGCCAACATCCGTCTTCTGAACCGGCGCATGAGTTGGCGGCTGCCCACCTATGGCCCGAAGACCCTCAATGGCCTGATTCTCGACAAATTGGGTACCATTCCTCAGCAGGGGCAGCGGCTGGAGTTGGGCGGGTTCCCGATGGAAATTCTGGAAACCACCGAAAACGCCGTTGACCGCGTGCGCGTCATGGGCGCCGCAAACCCTGACAACCCGCCGACCTCCGCCACAGCAACCCGGCCCTAGGAACCTCGCCATGCTCGCCATCCTGTCGCCCGCCAAGTCCCTGGACTTCGAGTCTCGCCTGCCGCGGGTCAGGCACACCATTCCCGACTTTCTCGAGGATTCCGCGCAACTGGTGGACCGCTTGCGCGAATTCGCTCCGTCCGATCTTTCGAAAATGATGGGCATCAGCGACAAGCTGGCGCAACTGAACCACGACCGCTACGCAGCCTGGGAGGAAACCTTCGGGCGCCGCAACGCGCGCCCGGCGGCGCTGGCCTTCAACGGCGATGCCTATCGGGGCCTGCGCGCCTGGGAGTTTTCCGGGCGCGACCTGGGCTGGGCGCAGCGTCATCTTCGCATCCTGTCCGGGCTGCACGGCGTGCTCCGGCCCCTGGACCTGATTCAGCCATACCGCCTGGAGATGTCCACCCCGCTGCGCACGCCGTCCGGGTCCAGTCTCTACGACTTCTGGGGCGACCGGCTGACCGGGACAATCCGCGAGGCCATTCAGGCCAGCGGCACGCCGCCGGTGCTGGTTAACCTGGCGTCAAAGGAGTACTTCAGCGCCGTGGATCTGTCGGCGGTGGGCGCGCGGGTGATTACGCCGAGGTTCCTGGACTTCCGCAGCGGCAAATATCGCTTCGTGAGTTTCCTGGGCAAGCAGGCTCGAGGCATGATGGTCCGATTCATCATCGAGCGGCGCATGCGCTTCGCCAAGGGCTTGCTGGAATTCTCCGAGGCGGGCTACCGCTACGATCCCCAGCGGTCGACCCGCGATGAACCCGCCTTCATTCGCGAACCCCTGTAGAAAACGACCGGCATCGCCTTGAAATTACGATTGGCGGAGTTGGCAGAGCACTATTTTCCGAATTTTCGGGCAACAGGCACCCTACCAGGGGCTTGAATCGTATATTCTTGCGCACTTGACGCGCCGAACGGTTCCAAAGCAGGAGTGATTCCCCAAACTGCTCCCAGCGCCCGTCAGTGGGTGGAGGAAGTCGCTCGCCTTACGCAGCCTGAGCGCATCCACTGGTGTGACGGCTCGCGCGAAGAATACGATGCGCTCGTGGCGCAATTGGTGCGCGAGGGTGGGCTGATCCCCATAAGCGGCGGACAGTTCACCGATTGCTACCTGCACCGCTCCCATCCTTCCGATGTGGCCCGGGTAGAGAGCCTCACCTACGTTTGCACCACCGAGCGCGCAGACGCCGGCCCCGACAACAACTGGATGCCCCCGCACGAGGCGCATCAGCTGCTCGACGGGCTGTTCGAAGGCTGCATGCGGGGGCGCGTGATGTACGTGATCCCGTACTGCATGGGGCCGCTGGGTTCGCCGCTTGCGCGTTGCGGTATCGAGGTTACGGACAGCGCCTATGTTGCGGTGAACATGTACCTGATGACCCGCATGGGCACGCAAGCTCTCGAGCGCATCAATCGCGAGGGAGTGTTCGTAAAAGGTATGCACTCCATTGGCGAACTCGATCCCGAGCGTCGCTACATCATGCATTTTCCCGAGGAATTGAGCATCCGAAGCTTCGGTTCCGGCTATGGCGGCAATGCGCTGTTAGGCAAGAAGTGTCACGCCTTGCGCATCGCAAGTTGGCAGGCGCGCCAGGAAGGATGGCTGGCCGAGCACATGCTCATTGTGGAAATCGAGAATCCGGCGGGCGAAAAGCGCTACCTGGCGGGCGCCTTTCCTTCCGCCTGCGGCAAGACCAACCTGGCGATGCTGGTCCCTCCCCGGGAACTCGCCGGCTGGAAGGTGCGCACCATCGGTGACGATATCGCCTGGCTGCATCTGGACGAAGACGGGAGAATGCGCGCCATCAACCCGGAAGCCGGCTACTTCGGCGTTGTTCCCGGCACCAACCGCGATACCAATAACAACGCCTTCGAGATGCTCCAAGAGAACGCGATTTTCACCAATGTGGCGCTTACCAGCGACATGGAGCCGTGGTGGGAAGGCCGCAAGTTCGGCGTCCCGGCAGTGAACTGGAAGGGAGAGCCGGTCAAGAGCGGCGAAAAGGCGGCGCATCCCAACTCTCGCTTCACCGTTTCGGCGCGGTGCAATCCCAGCTATTCCCCCATGGCCGAACACGAGGCGGGCGTGCCCATTTCCGCCCTGATCTTCGGCGGGCGCCGCTCCCGGCTGGCGCCGCTGGTCATGGAGGCGCGCGACTGGCGCCATGGCGTGCTGATGGGCGCCGCAATGGCCTCGGAGTCCACCGCGGCATCCAGCGATTCCGGAAACGGACTGCGGCGCGACCCCATGGCCATGAAGCCGTTTTGCGGCTACAACTTCTCCGACTACTGGAGGCACTGGCTGAGCTTTGCGGCGCGCAGCGACAAGCTGCCGCGCATCTTCCACGTCAACTGGTTCCGGCAGGACGACTCCGGCGCTTACCTGTGGCCTGGATTCGGCCAGAATCTGCGCGTCCTGCAATGGATCCTCGACCGTTGCGAGGGACGAGGGGATGCCCGCGAAACGCCGATCGGAAATCTGCCGCGGCGCGAGAATCTGAACCTTGAAGGGCTGAACATCGACCCGCAGGCTCTCGACAGCATCCTGGCCGTGGACGTGGCGGGCTGGCGCGAGGAGATGCACAACGTCGCGGAATACCTGGCCCAGTACGGCGATCGCCTTCCCCGGGAACTTCTGCGCGAACATGCCCGCATAGCGCAAGCCCTCGGCTGATCGACCTCGGCGCACCGCAAACGGCTGATCGACCTCGGGAATCCGAATATCCGCGCCGGGAGCGGAAGCGCCCCGGTCTCTCAGCAGGCCCGTTTCAAGCCGGAAGGAACGTAGTCCAGAATAATGGCCGCCTGATTCGCCGGAGCCGAAGCGTGACGCGCCAGGGCCCTGCGCCAGTCCCCGGCGCCTGGCTGCCCCGCATACAAACCCGCCATATGACGCGTGATTGCGCCCAGCGATACCCCGTGCCGCCATTCCCGGAGCGCATAATCCACCATCGCCTCCACAACCTGCTCCCGCGTGCGCGGCGAAGGGGCAAAGCCTGTAGCAGTGGTGCGAGGTGGAGAGGCGAAGCCTGTAGCAGTGGTGAGCAGCCAGGGGTTGGAATACGCCGCGCGACCCAGCATTACTCCATCGACATGCTGCATATGCGCCGAAATTTCCGAAGCGCTTGAAACGCCGCCGTTCAGCACCACCCGCAATCCCGGCAATTCCTGCTTGAGCCGATACACCACCTCGTAGCGCAGTGGCGGCACATTGCGGTTCTCCTTCGGCGACAGGCCCTCCAGAACCGCAATGCGCGCATGCACCGCCAGCGCCGCGGCGCCCGCCTCGTGCATCGCTTGCGCGAATGCCAGCAAGTGCTCGAAGCTGGACTGGTGGTTGGTGCCAATCCGAGTCTTGACCGTGACCGGCTGGTTGCCGGCCGCTGCGCGCATTGCCGTTACGCATTCGGCCACGCGCTCGGGTTCGTGCATCAGGCAGGCGCCGAAGCGTCCTGCCCGCACTCTCGAACTGGGGCAGCCTACGTTGAGGTTGACCTCGTTGAACCCGGCAGCCACCGCAAGCGTGGTCGCCTGCGCCAGTAATTCGGGTTCGCTGCCGCCCAGTTGCAAGGCCAGGGGGCGTTCCGCGGGATGATGCTTCAGGAAGCGGTCGTCGCGGGCGCGAATGACCGCCTGCGCATGGACCATTTCCGTGTACAGGCCGGCCGCGGGCGCAAGAAGCCGGTGGAAGTATCGGCAGTGCCGGTCGGTGCGCTGCATCATGGGCGCCACGGAAACGCGGCAGGCAGCGGGGTACGCCGCGGGCCTGGCTACCGGGTCCGTTGCGGGCTTGTTTTCGGAATGCGCGGCGGAGGGCGCGGCGGGATGCGCGGCGGAACGCGTTGCAGAATGCGCTACGGAATGCGTGGCCGGGTCAGTTGTGGCGTCAGCAGCCATCCATGGTGGCCTCCACCAGAAAGCGCACGACTTCCCGCAGGGCTTCCTGCTCACTGGCGCCTTCTTCCAATGCCCTCGCGTAGGTAGCCAACTGCATGCTTGCGCTGGTTCCACGCGCGAGGATCGTGCGGGTATGCTCGATCTCGCGCATGCAATCGAAGTACTCGGCATCCTGCCGGACCATTGCGATCATCTCGTCCAGCAACTCGTCAAACGGCACCATGCTGCCCTTGCCGAAATCCAGAAGGCGGTCGTTGGGACCGTAGCGCATCGCCCGCCAGCGGTTTTCCTCCAAAAGCAGCAGGTTGTAGCTGCGCCAGCGGCTGTTGCTGACCCGCAGGCGCCAGAGCATTCGTATCAGGCACACACTAAAAGCCGTGAGACAGATGGTGTCCTCGGCGTAGGTGCAGAGATCGAAGATGCGGGATTCCAGCGTGGGAAAACGCGCGCTTGGGCGCACGTCCCACCAGATCATGGAAGCATCCTTGATGACCTTGGCGCGCACCAGCGTGTCGATATGGCGCTGGTAGTCGCTCCAACTGCCGAATTCTTCCGGCATGCCGGTGCGCGGCAGGCCGGAGAAAATCGTCAGGCGGTAACTCATCAGGCCGGTGTCGTCTCCTTCCCAGAACGGCGACGACACGCTCAGCGCCAACAGGTGGGGCAGAAAATAGCGGAACTGGTTCATCAGGTCCACGCGCAGATCCTTGTCGTCGATTCCCACGTGAACGTGCATTCCACAGATGAGCATGCGCCGGGCGGTGGCCTGCATTTCCTTCTGCAGGGCCACATAGCGCTGCGAGGGGGTCTGTTTCTGGTCGCGCCACAAGGCCGACGGGTGCGTGGACGCGGCGATGATGCGCATCCCGAACTGTTCGGCCACCGCGTTGATTTCGCGCCGCTGCCGGGTAAGCTCGCTGCGCACCTCCGCGACGTCCTCGCACACCTTGGTGGCGGTTTCCACCTGCGCGCGCATCAACTCGTTAACGACCTGGCCGGTAACCTGCTCCTGGCAGGCGGGCATGAAGCCGTCTGGCGGATCGACCACCAGTTTAAGGGTTTCGGCATCGACGAGGAGGTATTCCTCCTCTACGCCCAGAGTGAAGCTGGGTTGGTCTCGCAACAGGCTCATCGGATTAGCTCCAGGCCAGAACGCGTCCATTGTAGTGCGCCAGCAAGCTCGCTGAGTCTTTTGCTTCCTGGGTGCGGTTGGCGTTCAGTTGGGAGTTCGCCGGTGCGCGGTGGCTGCGGGGCGGCTGCGGGGCGGCATCGCATAGCGTTAACAAGCCGCAGTTCATGCGTCCCCTGCGAGAGGAAGGAGAAGAAACTCGACCTCAGACAAGAGACGGGTTAGTCGCCAGCCAGGCGGCCCTGCAGCCAGGCGGGGAGCGCGGCGAGCGCTTCGTCCAGCGCTTCGCCCTGAGGTCCGCCGCCCTGCGCGAAGTCGGCGCGGCCGCCGCCTTTACCGCCCAGGCGCTCGGCCACGGCGCGCGCCAAGTCGCGGGCCGGCGCCCGCTGCTCCAGCGCCGCGCTTACAGCGGCCACGATTCGGGCCTTGCCGCTGCCGTCGCGTGCGCCCAGCACCACAGCCGCAGGCGCAAATCGGTCCCGGTAGCGGTCCGCCGCGCTGCGCATCGCGTTCATGTCCGAATCCCCATCGAGGCGCATGGCAATCAGGTTCACGTCTGCCACCCGCGTTACCGGCGTAGCTCCGGCACCGCCCTCGGCAAGTTTCGCCCGCGCCTGCGCCAGCCTCTTTTCCAGGTCCCTGGACCGGCTCATCAGGGCCGAGAGCTTTTCTTCGGAATCGTCCATTCCGCCTTTGAGCAGGCGCGCGACGCGGTCCATCTTGCGCCGCATGTTGCGCACCCACGCCAGCGCCTGCGCGCCGGTAATGGCCTCGATGCGCCGCACGCCAGCGGCTACGGACGATTCCGAGACGATAGCGAACAGGCCGATGTCGCCGGCCCGGGCCACGTGCGTGCCGCCGCACAGCTCCATGGAGTAATCGCCCAGTTTGAGTACCCGAACCTGGTCAGCGTAGTCTTCCCCCGCCATAGCCAGAGCGCCCGCCTCGATGGCCTCGCTCAGCGCCATCTCGGTAGTTTCCGCGGCCCGGTTGGCGCGAATTTGCTCGTTGACCTGGTCTTCGATGCGCTCCAGGTCTTGTGGCGATACCGCCTCGAAATGCGAGAAATCGAACCGCAAGCGGTCCGGCGCCACCAGTGAGCCCTTCTGCGCTACGTGTTTGCCGAGCACCTTACGCAGCGCCGCGTTCATCAGGTGCGTGGCCGAATGGTTCAGAACGATGGCGCGGCGGCGCTCGGCATCCACGGTGGCCGTCACTTCGTCCCCCAAACGCAAGGTCCCTTCGGCCATTACGCCAATGTGCAGGTGCCCTGCCGGCGCCTTCTGCGTATCCCGGACCTCGAAGCGACAATTCTTGCCGCTCAGCACGCCCGTATCGCCTACCTGCCCGCCGCTTTCAGCATAAAACGGCGTGCGGTCCAGCACCAGATCTGCCACATCGCCTTCTTCCGCCTGCTCCACGGCCTCCCCGTTTACCCAAATCGCAATCAGGCGCGCACTTTCTTCCAGGCGCTCGTAACCGGTGAACTGGCTCGCTGCAAGCGGCTCGTTCGTGCGGGTAACGGGCGCTCTTGCTGTCTGCCCGTCCGCCCGGGCGCCGACCCCCCGCTGCGCCAAGGTCGATTGTCCGCCCATGGTAGAGGCTCCGCGGGAACGCTCGCGCTGCTCCACCATCGCCGCATCGTAGCCGCGCATGTCCACGGAAAGCCCGCGGCCGCGCGCAATATCGGCGGTGAGGTCCACCGGGAAACCGTAGGTGTCGTAGAGGACGAAGGCCTTTTCGCCCGGAATCACTCCGCCGCGCGCATCTTCCAGAGTCCGGTTCAGGTAGCGCATGCCCTGCTCCAGGGTCGCCGCGAACCGCTCTTCTTCGGAACGAAGCATCTGCTCGGCCAGCTTGCGCGATTCCGCCAGTTCCGGAAAAGCGGCGCCCATCGCCTCTTCAATGGGTCCCACCATCCGGTGCAGGAAGGGCTCATTGACGCCGAGATCATGGCCGTGGCGCAGCGCGCGCCGAATAATGCGGCGCAGCACGAAACCCCTACCCTCGTTGGACGGAAAAACGCCGTCGCCCATGAGGAATACCGCGGCACGCGCATGATCGGCGATGACCTTCAGCGCGTTGGACCCAAGGTCGCTCGCTCCGGTGATTTCGCCAGCCGCGGAGATGAGGCCGCGGAACAGGTCAATTTCGTAGTTGCTGGTCACTCCCTGCAACACTGCGGCAGTGCGCTCCAGTCCCATTCCGGTGTCCACCGAGGGCTTCGGCAGGTCCGTCAGCCGGCCTTCGGCGTCGCGGTTGTACTGCATGAACACGAGGTTCCAGATCTCCACGAAGCGGTCGCCTTCCTCCTCGGGGCTGCCCGGGGGGCCGCCCGCCACGTCCGGGCCGTGGTCGTAGAAGATCTCCGAGCAGGGGCCGCAGGGGCCGGTATCGCCCATCGACCAGAAGTTGCCGGAACCGCCCAGCCGGATAATCCGCGAGTCGTCGATTCCAGCCTCCTCCCGCCAGCATAGCGCTGCTTCGTCATCGTCCTCGTAGATGGTCACGAGAAGCTTTTCGGGGGGCAGTCCCAGGCGCCGGGTAACGAAGCCCCAGGCGAGCCGCACCGCCTGCCGCTTGAAATAGTCCCCGAAGCTGAAATTGCCCAGCATCTCGAAGAAGGTGTGGTGGCGGGCGGTGTAGCCCACGTTTTCCAGGTCGTTGTGCTTGCCGCCAGCCCGCAGGCAGCGCTGCACCGTTACGGCGCGCGGATACGGCGCCGGCTCGCGCCCCAGAAAGACATCCTTGAATTGCACCATCCCGGCATTGGTGAACAACAGCGTGGGATCGTTGCGCGGCACCAGCGACGAGCCTGACAGATGCTGGTGGTCCTGGCCCTGGTCCTGGCCGACAAAATAGTCCACGAAAGCCGAACGGATCTCGGAAACATTCATGGGGCGCCATCCGCAAGCAGCGCCCGCGCCACCTGGCCGGACGAGAAACCGCGCCCGCGCAGGAACCGGGACTGCCGCGCCTGCTGAGCACGGTCCGCGGGCAGCGTGTCGCCGAAGCGCCGGCAGCGCGCCGCCTTCGCGCACTGGTCCCAATCGACCTCGGCGGCATTCAGGGCCGCATCAATCAGTTCCGAACGCACGCCGCGCTGCATCAGTTGCGCGCGTATCTTCAGCGGCCCCTGGCCGCGCTCCCTGCGCGAGCGCAGGAACGCGTCGGCGAAGCGCCGGTCGCTGAGCAGTTCCCGGCCCATCAGTTCTTGCAGCGTCCCCTCGATCTCATCGCGCGGGTAGCCGCGCGCGGCGAGTTTGGCACCGAGCTCCTTCACGGAATGCTCGCGCCGGGCCAGCAAGCGCATGCCGGCATCCAGCGGACTGGCCGCACGTCGGGTTGCACGCGACACGAAGCTACGCTCCGGCTGATTCCTCCGCAGCCTGCTCCTTGCCCCGTATCATCGCCTCCAGCTCGTCCGCAACCTCGCCATGCTCGCTGAGGTAGTTGCGGGCCTTCTCCTTGCCCTGCCCGATGTGTGAATCCTTGTAGGTGTACCAGGCCCCGGACTTGGAGATCAGGTTCTTGGACAGGCCCAGGTCGATCAGTTCCCCGGAGCGGGAAATGCCATACTGCTGCCCGGTGAACAGGATATCGAATTCGGCCATCTTGAACGGCGGGGCCAGCTTGTTCTTGACCACCTTCACCCGGGTACGATTGCCGATCACCTCATCCCGCCGCTTGATCGCGCCGATGCGCCGTATGTCCAGGCGCACCGAGGAATAGAACTTCAGCGCATTGCCGCCGGTGGTGGTCTCGGGGTTGCCGAACATCACGCCGATCTTCATGCGCAACTGGTTGATGAAGATCACGATGGTGTTGGAGCGCTTGATATTGCCGGTCAGTTTGCGCAGCGCCTGCGACATCAGCCGGGCGTGCAGTCCCACGTGGCTGTCGCCCATCTCGCCCTCGATTTCCGCCTTGGGCGTGAGCGCCGCGACAGAGTCCACCACCACCACGTCCACGGCGCCCGAGCGCACCAGCATGTCGGTGATCTCCAGGGCCTGCTCGCCCGTATCGGGTTGCGAAACCAGAAGATCGTCCACATTGATGCCGAGGCGCTGGGCGTACACGGGGTCCAGCGCGTGCTCGGCGTCCACGAACGCCGCCGTTCCACCGGCCTTCTGGCACTGCGCCACCACGCTCAGCGTGAGCGTGGTCTTGCCGGACGCCTCGGGGCCGAATATCTCCACCACCCGGCCGCGCGGCAGCCCGCCGATTCCCAGCGCCAGGTCCAGCGTCAGGCTGCCAGTGGATACGACTTCCACGTCATACACCGCTCCCGAGCCGCCCAGGCGCATGACAGAGCCCCTGCCGTATTGCTTCTCGATTTGCGACAGCGCCGCCGCCAATGCCCGCTCACGATTCTTTGTCATCCTGCTCTGCGCTCCAGCATGTGTTCCTGACAGGCGATTATTCCACAGCCGCGCGGAATTGCATTGCAACAATTGTCCGAGTTAGGCCAGAAATTCGATGAGGCGCCTATTTCGCAGACTTTTCCGGCAGTAGTCCGACACGCGGTCCCGCGTCGGGACGGCTTGAGCCGGCTGTCCGCTCAAGCCGGACGATCCGATCCGCCCGTTCGAGCACCCGCGCATCATGAGTTGCAGCAATCGATATTGCATGTGCCAATCTCATGACTCGACGCGAATCTCAGCCCCAAGGCTCCTTCTGCAAGAATTTGAGCAGGCCGCTCAGCGCATGTTCCACCGATTGCGCGCGCACTGCGTGACGGTTGCCCTCAAAGCGCCGCATTTCGGTCTCGGACGGCTGAATGCGGCCGGCCCAGGCGAACCAGACCGTTCCAACGGGCTTGGCTTCGGTGCCGCCACCAGGGCCGGCGATCCCGGTAACCGCCAGACTCCAATCCGCACGGCCCACCTTGAGCGCTCCTTCGGCCATTTCCGAGGCGGTCTCGCCACTAATGGCGCCATGCACGCTTATCGTTTCCTCACGCATCCCAAGAAGCCGCAGCTTCGCATCATTGGAATACGTCACGAAACCGCAGGAAAACCAGCCGGAACTCCCAGGCTGCTCCGTAATAACCTTTCCAACCCAGCCCCCCGTACAAGACTCCGCTACCACCAGCGTCTCCTCCCGCTCCAGCAGCAGCCCCCCCAAATCCCTAACCAACCGCTCAATCCCCATCGATCACCACACCCCGTACTGATCGCGCCATACTGTGCCCCCACCACCCTGCCTTGCGCACCATCGCTTTCCCTCCCCGCAGGGAGCGATCGAGTGCCAACATGCCCAAGCCAAGCGCCCTGGGTAGTGCGCTATCGCGTTCCCTCTGTGTGGGGACCTTGCGAGGGCAGGATGCCCAAGCAGAGCACACAGGGACGTGCTCGCAGCGTGTCCCCACACAGAGGGAACGCGATAGCGCACCGGCGCACACCCACCCGCAACTAGCCTGCCGCCCCACCATCGCTCCCCCCACCAAGCCGCTTCAACTCATACACCAGATCCAACGCCTCCCGTGGACTAAGCCGCTCCGGATCCACACCCGCCAGCAACTGCTCGACAGGCCCAGGCTCCCACAGCGTCAGATCCAGTTGAGGCTGCACACGATCGCGCTCGATCAGCCGGCCGGAGCGCTCTTCCAGCTCCCGAAGAGTCTTGCGGGCCGACGCAATCACCGGCCGCGGCACGCCCGCCAAAGCCGCCACCTGCAAGCCGTAGCTGCGATCTGCCGGCCCATCGCGCACCGAATACAAAAACACCAGCGTTCCCGCGTGCTCGATCGCATCGAGATGCACATTGGCGCAGCCCGGAAGAGTTGCGGGCAGCGCCGTCAACTCGAAATAATGGGTCGCGAACAGCGTGAAAGAGCGCAGCCGCTCGGCAATGTAGCTCGCTGCCGCCCAGGCCAGGGACAAACCGTCGTAGGTGCTGGTCCCGCGGCCCACCTCGTCCATGAGCACCAGACTCTCCGAGGTGGCGTTGTGGAGGATGCTCGCCGCCTCCGTCATCTCGACCATGAACGTGGAACGACCGCCCGCCAGATCATCGCCCGCCCCGATGCGCGTGAATATCCTGTCCAGCGGACCGATTTCGGCCTCTTCCGCCGGGACATAGCTGCCGATATGCGCGAGTATCGCAATCAGCGCGACCTGCCGCATGTAGGTGGACTTGCCGCCCATGTTGGGACCGGTCACGATCAGCATGCGGGTAGCGTCATCCAGCATGAGATCGTTGGGAATGAACTCGCTGTCCAGCGCGCGCTCCACCACCGGGTGCCGGCCGGCGCGCAGTCGAATGCCGGGCTGGGCGGTCAGTTCGGGCCTGGCGTAGCCCAACTCCAGGGAACGCGCGGCCAGATTCACCAGCACGTCCGTTTCTGCCAGGGCGGAGGCCAGGTCCTGCCAGGCGGACAACCACTGCGACAGCTTGTCCAGCAATTCCTCGAAAAGCCGGACTTCCAGTTCCAGGGCACGCTCCCGGGCGCTGAGCACCCGGTGCTCGAACTGCTTCAGTTCCGGCGTGATATAGCGCTCCGAATGCTTGAGCGTCTGGCGGCGGATGAAATGTTCCGGGGCCGCGTCCACCTGGCTCTTGCGCAACTCGATGTAATAGCCATGCACGCGGTTGTAGCCCAGCCGCAGGTTGGGAATGCCGCTGCGTTCTCGTTCCTGAACTTCCAGCTCCTGCAGGGCCGCGTCCGCGTTGCTGCTCATTTCCCGCAACTCGTCCAGCTCGGCGCTGTATCCGGTCGCAATCACCTGCCCGTCGCGAATCTTCGGGGCAGGCTGCCGGGCAACCGCCTTCTCCAGCAGTTCCAGGCCCTCCGGCGGCGTGTGCATGCGCCCGGACAGAGAAACCAGTAGTGGCGATCCCAGGGCGGCCAAACGCTCGCGCAATGCCGGAGCGGAGCTCAGCGCCGCGCGCAGATGCTCCAGGTCGCGCGGGCGCGCGGTGCCTATCGCCAGACGCGCCAACACCCGCTCCAGATCCCCTGCCTTGCGGATGGCGGGCCGCCAATCGTCGCCGGCTTCGCGCAGCGTCTCAAGCGCCTGGTAGCGCGACCGCAGCACCTCCTGCGAGCGCAGGGGCCGATGAATCCAGCGCCGCAGCATGCGGCTGCCCATCGGCGTGGCGCAACGATCCATCACCCCGGCCAGCGTGTGCTCATCGCGCCCGGACAGCGAGCGGTCCAGTTCCAGGTTGCGCCGCGTGGCCGCGTCCATCAACAGCGCCTCGCCGGGCCGCTCCACCCGCAGCGCGCGCACATGCGGCAGGGACCCCCGCTGGGTGTCCTTGACGTAATCCAGCAGGCAGCCCGCGGCAGCGATCGCACGGTCCATGCCCTCCACCCCGAAACCCTCGAGGCTATGCACCCGGAACTGTTCTTCAAGGCTCTTTCGCGCGGAAGAAGCGCTGAACTGCCAGTTGCGCCGCTCGTGGATGGTCGGCGCATCCGCCAGGGATTCGGGAAGCTGCACGCTTTCGCTGACCAGCAGCTCGGCAGGGCGCAAGCGCTGCATCTCCCCTTGCAATTCCTCCATTCCCGTGCACTCCGTAATCGAGAAGTTGCCGGAACTCAATTCCATCCAGGCAAGCCCGTAGCGCCCGCCTTTCTGATACACCGCCGCCACCAGATTGTCCGACCCGCTTTCCAGCAACGCTTCATCGGTCAGCGTGCCGGGCGTCACCAGGCGCACCACTTCTCTTTTCACCGGCCCGCCTGAAGGCTGGGGACGGCCAATCTGCTCGCAAATGGCGATCGACTCGCCCATGTGCGCGAGGCGCGCGATGTAGGAGTCGGCGGAATGCACAGGCACGCCCGCCATGGGAATCGCTTCGCCCTTGGACTGTCCGCGGCTGGTCAGCACAATGTCCAGCAGGGTGGCCGCGCGCGAAGCGTCCTCGAAGAACAGCTCGTAGAAATCACCCATGCGGTAGAACAGCAGGGAATCGGGATGCTGCGCCTTGATGCGCAGATACTGCTGCATGACCGGCGAGTGCCCCGCCAACGGCCGCGCGCCGGTGGTCACGGGCTCAGGAGTTGTCGAAACCGCTACCGGCGGCAACCTGCTTCACGAGGCGCTCCGCCGGCTTCCAGCGCTCTCCGAAACGCGCCTGAAACGCGCGGATGTCTTCCAGCACCGAGGCTAGGCCCTGCTGCTCGGCGTAGTGCATGGGCCCTCCGCGCCAGGCCGGAAAGCCGTAGCCGTACACGTAGACGACATCAATGTCCGATGCCGCCCTGGCCACTCCTTCCTCAAGCAGTCCGGCGCCAATGTTCACCAAGGGATACATGCAGCGCTTGACGATCTCCTCCTGCGCAGCGGGCGGGCCGCGGCGGTAACCCAGTTCCGCGGCAAGCTCCTCGACCAATGCCGCCACGGCCGGCTCGGATTCGGGAAGGCGGCTGCCGGAGCTGTAGTTGTAGATTCCGCGGCCGTTCTTCTGCCCGTAGCGCCCGCGCTCGCAGAGCGCATCGCCAAGGCGTTCGCCCGGTTTGCGCTCCGCGACGAGCTTGCCGGCCAGTTCGCGCGCGCGCCAGCCCAGATCCAGGCCCACAAGGTCGGCCATCTGAAACGGCCCCATCGGCAGGCCGAAGCGCCGCAAGGCAGCGTCCACCTGCTCGGGAGGCGTGCCCTCGAACAGCAACTCGTAGGCTTCGTAGAGGTATCCCGTGAGCATGCGGTTGCCGATAAACCCGTGGCTGTTGGCCGACCACACCGGGATTTTCTTCATTCGCGCCGCCAGGGAAAAGGCACAGGACAAGGCTTCCCTGGAACTGTGGCGCCCCTGGATCACCTCCACCAGGCGCATGATGTTGGCGGGGCTGAAAAAGTGCATGCCCAGCACCTGCTCCGGCCGACCGGTGGCCTGGGCCATCCGGTCGATGTCCAGGTACGAGGTATTGCTGGCGACCACCGCGCCTTCGGGAAGCGTTTCGTCCAGGCGCGCGAAGATCTGCGTTTTCAGGTCGAGGTTCTCATATACCGCCTCCACGGCGAAATCCGCGCCGGTGAGAGCGGAGTACTCGGTGGCGGGGGCAATCAGCGCCATGCAGCGTTCGGCGCCGCCCGGCGGCAGCCGCCCGCTCTTCTCCGAACGCGCGAAGTTCTTGCGGATTACGCCAAAACCTCTTTCCAGCGCCTCTTCGTCCGTCTCCAGGACGGTTACCGGAATGCCGGCGACGGCGAAATTCATGGCGATGCCGCCGCCCATGGTGCCGCAGCCCACCACGGCCGCCTGTTTCACCGCGCGTCCCGGAGCCCCTCCGCCACCCTTGGCCGCCACCCGTTCGGCGAAGAACACGTGCGAAAGCGCCTTGCTCTGGGGGTTCTTCAAGCATTCGATGAAGCGGCTGCGCTCCTCGGCCAGACCGGCGCGGAAATCGTCGCGGCAGGCCACGGCCTGCTCGATGCACCGCACGATCAATTCCGGCGAATGCCTGCCGCGCATCTTGCGGGCGATGCTTTCCCGTGCCGCAGCGAAGATTGCGTCCGCATCGCCCGGTTCCGGCAGCTTGCCCGGACCGCTTGAAATCTTGCGCAGGGGGCTGCCCTGCTCAAGAAGCTCCTCGGCCCAGGCAAAGGCGGCTTCCATCGGGTCGCCCTCCAGCCGGCGGTCGGCAAGGCCGCTCTCCAGCGCCGGGTCCGCGCTGACCGGCTTGCCTTCCAGGCACATGCGCAAGGCCGGTTCAACGCCGATCAGTCGCGGGGTCCGCTGGGTGCCGCCGGCGCCCGGTAGCAGCCCGATATGCACTTCGGGGAAGGACAGGCGCGCCCGCTCCGAAACGGCGCGGTAGTCGCAGGCCAGCGCCAGTTCCAGGCCGCCGCCGTAGGCTACGCCGCCAATCACCGCCGTTACCGGCTTGGGGCAAGCGTCCAGCGCGTCGCAGAGCGTGGCCAGCGAGGCCTCGGGCGCGGGAACTTCAGGCATCCCGAATTCCTTGATATCGGCACCTGCGCACCAGGCCTTCAAGCCGCTGGCCAACAGCACCGCGCCCACGGAATCGTCCGCCGCCGACGCCCGGATCGCTTCCAGGAGCGGCGCGCGCAAGGCGCCGCCCAAGGCGTTGACGGGCGGCGAGTTCATTTCGATCAGCCGCACCCGTCCGCGATCCACAATCCGGATGATCAAGCTGCACCCCCTTCCATCGTCAGCGCCCGCTTGCCCGTTGCCGGCTTTCTGCCCGGGTTTCCGCGCAATCAGACGTGAATGCCGCCGTCAACCAGGATCGCCTGGCCGCTGACGTACGAACCCGCGGGAGAGGCCAGGAACACGACCAGGCCCGCCACCTCATCCGGCGTGCCCATTCTTCCCAGTGCGGTGGTCTTGAGAAAGCTCTCGCGGGCCTCGGCGTCGCTCCACAGAGCCTTGGAGAAATCCGTCTGGATCAACCCCGGACACACCGCGTTGGCGGTAATCCCGTCACGCCCGTATTCCAGCGCCAGGTTGCGCGCCATCTGGATATCGGCGGCCTTGGAAAGGCCATAGGCGCCGATCTTGTCGTGCGCGGTCTGGCCCACATACGAGGAAATCAACACGATGCGCCCGTAACCCCGGCTGCGCATGTCCGGCATCACAAGGCCGCTCAGCCAGAGGTTGGCCGTAACATTGGAGCGCCAGATGCGCTCGAAGGCGCTGTCGGACACTTCCAGCAGGGGGCCGAAATGCGGGTTCACGCCCACGTTGGACACCAGGATGTCCACCGCGCCGAAGGCGGCCCGGATGCGCGCCACCAAATCCTCAACCTGCTCCTTGTAGTAGACGTTGCAAGGCGCCGCAATCGCCGTTCCCTTGCCGAAACGCAGATTGATTTCCTCGGCGGTTTGCTCGCAGGCCTCCCGCGTGCGGCTGGAGGCCGTAACCCGTGCGCCGTGTTCGGCCAGACGCATCGCGATCGCTTTGCCGATTCCCCGCGTGGAGCCGGTAATCAGCGCCGTCCGGCCTTCCAGATTGAACAGTTCGTCCATGCTTAACGGCTATTCGCGGGGCAGCGGAGCAGTGGGGCAGCGGGGCAGCACGCCAGGGCTGCGCTCAGGACTCCTGCGGAATCAGCATGAACAACTGCTGCGCCACCCATGCCGGCTTTTCCTGGCCCTCGATCTCCATATGCTTGTCGAGCCGTATCACCACGCTGCCCGCGCCGCGGTCGCGCACTTCGGCAAGCGTGGAATGCACCCGTACGCGCGAATCCACGGGAACGGGGTTGATGAACCTGAGCCTGTCCAGACCGTAGTTGATCACGAAACCCAGGTCGTCGAAATCCGACAGGTCCGGCGACTCCAGATGCACCGACAGCGACAGCGTGAGGAACCCGTGCGCGATGGTGGTCCGAAAGGGCGTCTCGCGCGCAACGCGCTCGGCGTCCAGATGAATGAACTGGTGATCGGAGGTGCAGTCTGCGAAGGCGCTGATTCGCGCCTGGTCCAGGCGCAGCCAGGGCGATGGGGCCAACTCTCGCCCTGCCCACTCTTTGAGGTCTTGAATCTTCAATGAACGCGCCTCTGGGCTGCTGCCCAATCACCAAAGCCGAGGGATCAAACCGTTATAGTATAGACATCTTTCAAGAGTATTCAGCAAGACGCTCCATGAATGCGGAATGTGCGCCTGATCAAGGTGCCGGCGTAACTGCCTGATTGACCTGGGCGTTGGTCCGGTCCCGGCTTGGCAGGGCAGATTTTTTCTCCCTGAATCTTGCTGAAGTTGGCCAGGGAGAACCTGTAAATCCGATGACCATGCGATCTCACTATTGCGGCGAACTTCGCGCCCATCTCGCCGGCCAGTCTGTGGAGCTGTGCGGCTGGGTAAACGGCCTGCGCGATCACGGCGGGGTGATCTTTATCGACCTGCGGGACCGCGAAGGCATCATGCAACTGGTATGCAATCCGGAGCAGGCCACCGTGTTCGCCACGGCCGAGACGGTTCGTGCCGAATACGTGCTGCGGGCCAGGGGTGTGCTGCGGGTTCGCCCGGACGGAACGGCCAACCCCGAGCTTGGCACCGGCGAAGTCGAGGTGGTGGCGGACGAACTGGAGATTCTGTCGGCCGCGCGCGATTTACCTTTCCATCACGGGGAAGGCGCCGGCGAGGAACTCAGGCTGAAGTACCGCTACCTCGACCTGCGCCGCCCCGAGATGCTGGCCCGCCTGCGCCTGCGCCACAGGGTGTTCGCGGCGATTCGCGCGTTCCTCGACCAGCGCGGCTTCATGGACGTGGAAACCCCCACGCTGACGCGGGCGACGCCGGAAGGGGCGCGCGATTTCCTGTCGCCGGCGCGTAACCGGCCAGGCCGCTTCTATGCCCTGCCTCAGTCGCCGCAGCTTTTCAAGCAATTGCTGATGATGTCGGGCCTGGACCGCTACTACCAGATCGTGCGCTGCTTTCGCGACGAGGACCTGCGGGCCGACCGCCAGCCGGAATTCACCCAGTTGGACGTTGAGATGTCCTTCGTGGACGAGGAAGAGGTGATCGGCCTGATGGAGTCCCTGCTGCGCGAGGTGTTCGCGAAGGTGCTGGAGGTGAAGCTGCCCGATCCCTTCCCGCGCATGACCTACGCTGAAGCGATGCTGCGCTACGCAAGCGATGCGCCGGACTTGCGCAACCCCCTGGCACTGGTGGAGTTGAGCGAAGCCCTGCAAGAGGCGGAATTCAAGGTGTTTTCGATGCCCGCCAGGGATCCGGGGTGCCGGGTGGCGGCCTTGCGCATTCCGGGAGCGGCGGACATGAGCCGGCGCGAACTCGATGAACTGACCCGGTTCGTTCAGGGCATGGGCGCCAAGGGGTTGGCCTGGATCAAGGCGGCGGACCCTTCCAGGGGCCGCGAGGGCATGCAATCCCCGATACTGAAGTTTCTGGCCGACAACGAAATCGACTCGGTGGCCGAGCTGACCGGCGTGGCCGCCGGCGACCTGCTGCTGTTCGGCGCGGGTCCTGCCGCGATCGTCAACCGCACGCTGGCGGCGCTTCGAGACCGTCTGGGCCGGGAGCGGAACCTGATCGCTCCCGGCTGGGCGCCGCTGTGGATAACGGACTTTCCGGCCTTCGAATTCGACGAGGACGAAAAACGCTGGAAGGCCCTGCACCATCCGTTCACCGCGCCCAGCGTGGGGGCACCCGGGGAACTGCTCGGCCAGCCCGGGGCAACGCTCTCGCGGGCCTACGACATGGTGCTGAACGGCCACGAAATCGGCGGCGGCTCGATACGCATACACCGGCGGGAGATGCAGTCGGCCGTGTTCGAAGTGCTGGGGCTCTCCGCCGCCGAGGCCGAAGAGAAATTCGGGTTCTTCCTCAAGGCGCTGGAATTCGGCGTGCCTCCGCACGGCGGGATTGCCTTCGGCCTGGACCGCTGGGTCATGTTGATGGCCGAGGCGGAGTCGATCCGCGAGGTGATCGCCTTTCCCAAGACACAGTCCGGCGCCTGTCCCCTCACCGGAGCGCCGGCTGCCGTGGGCACGCGGCAATTGCGTGAGCTGGGCATCCGCCCGATATAAAATTTCGTGCGGTCGGCCGAAGGCCCGCTTCCGTCAACGCCATGCCGATTTACGAATACGAATGCCGCCAGTGCGGGTACCGCCTGGATGCGCTGCAGAAGATGAGCGATCCCTTGCTCAGGGATTGTCCCGAGTGCGCGCAGCCCAGCCTCAGGAAATTGCTCTCGGCGCCTCATTTCCGCCTAAAGGGCAGTGGCTGGTACGAGACCGACTTCAAGAACAGCGGCCGCGAAAGGCCGGCTGACGCAGCGGGAAGCGAGGGAGGAGACGGCGCGGGAAGTGGCGAGTCGAAATCCGCCACAAAGAACGGCGAGGAAACGGGCAAGGGCGCGGCGCCGAGCTCCAGCGGCCAGGGCTCGGCGAAGAGCCCCGCAGCGGACGCCGGCGCCGAGTCCGGCTGAACGGCAGGCAAGTGGCCAAGAAGAACAATCTCAACCTGCTGCCACGCCTTCGGCGTATCCTGGTGGCGGGCATGCTGGTCTGGGTGCCGGTGGGGATCACTGTCTTCGTTCTCCGCATTCTGATCAACCTTGCCGACCAGACGCTGGCCCTGATACCGCCGCAATTCCGCCCCGAGGAACTGGTGGGCTTCCCGATACCCGGTCTGGGCGTGGTGCTGAGCCTGCTGCTGCTGTTCGTAACCGGACTGGTGGCGGCCAATGTGTTCGGGAAACGCATTATTGCGCTGTGGGAATCGGTGCTGCGCCGGATTCCGCTGGTGCGGACGATTTACACCGCCGCCAAGAGCTTTCTGGAGATGGTCTTGAGCGGTCAGCACGACTCGTTCAGCAAGGTGCTGCTCATCGAGTATCCCCGCCGGGGCGTTTACTGCATCGGGTTCCAGACTTCCAGCACCGTGGGGCAACTGGAGAAGCACTTCGACGAAGAGTGCGTATGCGTGTTTGTTCCTACCACGCCCAACCCCACATCCGGCTTCCTGGTCCTGGCGCCCGAGAACGACCTGATCGAAATCGACATGAGCGTTGAGGACGCGATCAAGATGGTTGTGTCGGTGGGCGTGATCGTGCCGGATCCGTCAAGGTTGCCACGCGCCAGCTCACTCAAGGAGGTGGATTCCGACTCCGGCAGCTCCGGCGAATCCAGCAGCTCCGGCGGCTCCAGTGGCTCCGGCGGCGCATGAGCCATGAGCGCCGCCGACTGCGACGTTTCGGTCATCTTCAGCACCTATCGCCAGCCGGAATGGCTGCGAAAGGTATTGCGCGGGTTCGCCGCGCAGACTCGCAAGAACTTCGAAATCCTCGTGGCCGACGACGGCTCCGGCGAGGAAACGGCCCAAGTCATCCGTGCCGCCCGCAGGAACGCCGGGATTGCGATCCATCACGTCTGGCAGCGGGATGCGGGCTTTCGCAAATGCCGAATTCTCAACAAGGCCATTGCCCGGGCCCGCGGCGCCTACCTGATATTTACCGACGGCGACTGCATCCCGCATCCCGAGTTCGTGGCCCGGCACCTTCAACTAGCCGAGACGGCGCGCTTTCTGTCAGGCGGTCTGTTGCGCCTGCCGCTGGGTCTGTCCCACCGTATTGACGGAGACGACATTTCGTCGGGCCGGGCGTTTACGGTTCGCTGGCTGCGCGCTCACGGGATGCCTTTCACCTACAAGCTGCTGAAGACCGCCGCCGGCCTCCGGTTGGGCGCTGCGCTGGACCGCATATCCCCGGCAACGGCGGGATGGAACGGGCACAACGCCTCCGGGTGGAAAAAAGATCTCCTGGAAGCCAACGGCTTTGACGAGCGGATGGGCTACGGGGGCGAGGACCGGGAACTGGGAGAGCGCCTGGAAAACATGGGAATACGCGGCAAACGCATCCGCCACCGCATCCCCTGCCTGCACCTCGACCATCCGCGCGGCTACGTGGACGCGGACGCGCGCGCGGCAAACCTGGCGATTCGCGGAGAAACGAGGCGCGCAAAGCGCACGCGAACCGAACACGGAATCGCGCAGCTTTGATAGTCCCGGTGCTAGCCCGTCTATTGCCTGAGGTCGAGTATCTTCTCCCGCCTCTCGCAGGGGACGCATGAACCCGTCCCTGGGGCTCGGCAACGGCATCCTGCCGTTGACGCCCCTGCGAGAGGCGGGAGAAGATACTCGACCTCAGGCAATAGACGGGCTAGCGTGTACCGGCAAGGCGGCGCCAGCTTTCGGTCAGGAGCCGGCGGCCGCCGCCGAGGCGTCAGCAGCTTCCGACCTGGCCTTGTCACCGCCGATGAAAATCACCAGATCATCCGCCTTGTAGTACTTGCGGAAGGTATCGTTGACTTCCTCCAGCGTAAGAGCCTTGTAGCGATCGTGCAGGTCCCCGTACCACTCCGCATCCAGCCCGTGCTCCGCGCCGCTTCTGAGAATGCCGGCGAGGGCTGAATCGCTTGACCAGGAGCTCAGGCTGCCGGAAATGATGCCATCCACGGCGTCTTCAAGCTCTTCGGTGGTAAAACCATCATTCACAGCGCGCTCAAGTTCCTCCATAGCGCCGACCTTGACCTTGGGGAGATTCTCGGGAGCCGCGATAGCGTTCATCATGAGCGACCCGTTGTTGTCTCCCTCCCGGCTGGAAGCGCTCATGCGACCGCCCGCGCCGTACGACCAGCCCTCTTTCTGACGCAAGCGGTCGATGAGGCGATTGCTCATCGCGCCGCCGCCGAAAATGCGCGTGCCGATAACCAGCGCGGGATAATCCGCGTCCCGGACGTTGAGGGGAATCGGAAGGGCGGCCACCATGACCCCGTTGGCCTTGTCGGGCGTATCCAGCCAGTCCTGCTGAGGCTCCACCGGGAAATGGATGCCCGGCGCCGGCGCGTAGGCAACCGTTGCCTCCCAATCGCCCAGCAATTCATTCAGCCGCACCGCCAGCGCCGCGGAATCGACATTGCCTACCGCGACCGCGATCGCACCCTGATAGCCCACGTGCGAATTCCAGAATTCAGCCAGTTGGTCCCGGTTCAGCTTGTGGATCATTTCTTCCCTTTCGTCCAGGTCCATGGCGTAGCGGAAGTGATCGGGCTCGTAGGGGCTGAGCGCCTTGGACAAGGCGATAGAGACCACGCTTTGGGGCTGGCCGCGCGCCCCGGCGATACTCGCCAGCGCGGACCGCTTGACTTCTTCAAGCTGGTCGGCGTGGAAGGCCGGTTCGCGAAGCACATGCGCCATCAGCGCCAGCGCTTCATCGAAATTGTCCTCGTCCGACTGGAGCGAGGCAGTGATTGTCTGGCCTCCGCCCCCGACGCCAAGGCTGCTCTTCAGACGGTTCCACTCGGTGGCCAGCTCGTCCCGGCTGTAGCGGCTCGTTCCGCGCTGCAACTGACCGGCCGCGTAGCCGGACACGCCATGTTTGCCCGCCAGACTCTCTTCATTGCCGAAAAACAGGTGCAGCGAAACGCTGATCTGGTCTCCGCGGGACTTTTTCTCGATCGCCCACAAGGAACCGCCGCCCGCGAGATCGTGCTTGACCGTGCGGGCCGCAATGTTCTCCGGCGTCGGCAGGAATTCCTCTCCGGCGCTCACCGATTGCCGCCCCGCCAAAGCCGCCAGTTGCTCGCTCTGATCGCCCCTTGCGGCCACCATGGACCGGTCCGGGCTCTCGGTGGGAATGAACAGACCGGCGGTGCGGTTGCTGCGTTTGAAATACTTCGCGGCTACGGTGTTCAGATCATCGACAGTAACCGCATCCAGTTGGTCCTTGTAGAGAAAAAGGTAGCGCCAGTCTCCGCCGGCGATGCTCTCGGAGAGCCTGTTGGCAAGAAAGCCCACGCTCTTGATGGCGTTGTCATAGCCCGAAACCATTGCCAGCCGCGCCCATTGAAGCTCCTCATCCGTAAGCGGCTCCTCGGCAATGCCTTCCGCCACCTCCAGCAAGGCGTCCAGCACCTCCTGCCGGCCGCCGTCCACCGGCACCGTGGCGTTCAGCGAGAAAAGCCCCGGATAGGCGAAGGAATCGGCGCTGGCGCCAGCGCCCGCCGCAATTCCGGGTTCGACCATCTTGCGATACAGCCGGCCGCGGCTGCCGTCCGCCAGGATCCGCGCCACCACGGACAGCGCCGTGTTCTCCGGCGTTGCGCCCGCGGGAATGTGATAGGCCGCCATGGCCAGGCTCTGTTCTCCGACTCTCCGCAAGGTCACAAGCCGCTCGCCGTCCTGTGTCGGCTCCACGGTGTAGACGCGCGGCAGTTCCCGCTCAGGCGCGGGGATGGCGCCAAAGGAGTCGGCGATGATCGGAGCGGCTTCTTCGGGATCGAAGTCGCCGGCCACGATCAGCGTGGCGTTGTCGGGCTGGTAGTAGGTCCGGTAGAAGGCCTGCAGGCGGCCGATGTCCACTCCTTCGACATCCGAGCGCGCGCCGATCGTGGAATTGCCGTAGTTGTGCCATTCGAAGGCGGCCGCGCGGACACGCTGGGACAGCATCCTCGACGGGCTGTTCTCGCCGCGCTCCATCTCGTTGCGCACCACGGTGAATTCGGACAGCAGGTCGTCGTAGGAAATGAAGGAATTGACCATGCGGTCCGCCTCCATGCGCAACGCCCACTCAAGATTGTCGCCTGCGGGTTCGAAGCTCTCGTAGTAATTGGTCCGGTCCAGCCAGGTCGTGCCGTTGAAGCCCATGCCCCGCTCGGTGAAGCCTTTCGGGATGTCGGGATAATCCGGAGTGCCCTTGAACAGCAGATGCTCCAGCAGGTGCGCCATGCCCGTTTCGCCGTAGTTCTCGTGCATGGAGCCCACGTGATAGGTAACGTTCACGGTGACCCGCGCCTGCGCGCTGTCGGGAAACAGCAACACTTGCAGGCCGTTGGGCATCGAGTACTCGTGGATGCCCTCCACGCTGGTTACATACTCAAAGCCCCCTTCGCCGCCAACCAGGCCCAGCGGATCCTCCGCCAGCGCCACGGCGGGCTGCGCCATCAGCACGAGCGCGGCCAGTCCGACCAGTCCGACTCTCAACCTTCTCATAGCTCCCTCCTCCACAGGAATCCGTGGCTTGAATTGAATTGGATGCCGGGATCAAGCATAACGTTGCACCGCTGCACTTGCTCCGGGAAAAAGGGACAGTTTACGCTGCTTTTCGGGCGTGGCGCGCGCGAACGACCGTGGCGCCGGCCTTCTCTTCAACTACCAGCGTCTCGCCGGCCTTCGCCTCCGGCGACAGCAGCCATTCCGCCAACGGGTTTTCCACCCAATCGCGGATGACCCGTTTGAGCGGCCGGGCGCCATAGGCCGGGTCGTAGCCGAGATTGGACAGGCGCAACCTCAGGGAATCCTCGACTTCGAGGCTCAAGTCCTGTTCCGCCAGGCGCGCGGCCAGACGGTCGAGCTGCAGATCCACGATGGCGCGGATTTCGTTGCGGTCGAGCGGGCGGAACACCACGATGTCGTCGATGCGGTTGAGGAACTCCGGACGAAAATGGGAGCGCAGCGAAGCCATTACTGCGGCCTTCATTTCCGCGTGCTCCGAGCCCGCCAGCGACTGGATCTGCGCCGACGCCAGGTTGGACGTCATGATGACCACCGTGTTGCGAAAGTCCACCGTGCGGCCCTGTCCGTCGGTGAGGCGCCCTTCGTCGAGCAGTTGAAGCAGGATGTTGAGCGCGTCCGGATGGGCCTTCTCCATCTCGTCGAGCAGCAGCACCGAATAGGGTCGGCGGCGCACGGCTTCGGTGATCTGGCCGCCTTCCTCGTAACCCACATAGCCGGGAGGAGCGCCCACCAGGCGCGAAACGGCGTGTTTCTCCATGTATTCCGACATGTCCACGCGCACCAGGGCCGATTCGCTGTCGAACAGGAATTCTGCCAGCGCCTTGCACAACTCGGTCTTGCCCACGCCGGTCGGGCCGAGAAACAGGAAGGAGCCGGAGGGGCGCTGCGGATCCGCCAGGCCGGCGCGGGAACGGCGAATGGCGCGCGCAACCGCGCATACCGCCTCGTCCTGGCCGATCAGCCGGCGATGCAACTCTTCTTCCATGCGGTTGAGCCGCTCGCGCTCTCCGGTCAGCATTCGCGCCACCGGTATTCCGGTCGCGCGGGCCACGACCGCGGCGATGTCCGCCTCCTCCACCCGGCTGGACAACATGCTGTCGGCCGCTTCCTGGGTTCCGGATTCCTTGAGCTTTCTCTCCAGGTCCGGGATCACGCCGTATTGCAATTCGGACATGCGCTGCAGGTTCTGGCTGCGGCCGGCGATTTCCAGCGCCAGACGGGCCTGTTCGAGCTGCTCCTTGAGTCCGGCGGACTCCTGGGTGCGGGCCTTTTCCGCCTGCCAGATCTCCGAGAGCCCAGCATGCTCGCGTTCCCGCCGGACAATTTCCCCGTTGAGGTCCGCCAGCCGCTGACGGGCGCTCTCGTCCTCGTCCTTGTGCAGCGCTTCACGTTCGATTTTCAGCTGAACCAGGCGGCGCTCCAGCCGATCGATCGCTTCGGGCTTGGAATCCATCTGCAGGCGAATGCGCGCCGCGGCTTCGTCTACAAGATCGATCGCCTTGTCGGGAAGCTTGCGATCGCTGATGTAGCGCTGCGAAAGCGTGGCGGCGGCCACTATGGCGGAATCCGAAATCGTCACGCCGTGATGCACTTCGTAGCGTTCCTTGAGTCCACGCAGTATGGCGACCGTGTCCTCGACGCTGGGCTCGTCGATCAGCACTTTCTGAAAACGCCGCTCCAGGGCGCCGTCCTTCTCCAGATGCTTGCGGTATTCGTCCAGCGTGGTGGCGCCCACGCAGTGCAGTTCGCCGCGCGCCAGGGCGGGCTTGAGCATGTTGCCGGCGTCCATGGCGCCTTCGGCCTTGCCGGCGCCCACCAGGGTGTGAAGCTCGTCGATGAACAGGATGATGCGGCCTTCCTGCTTTGCCAGCTCCTTCAGCACCGCCTTGAGGCGCTCCTCGAACTCGCCGCGGTACTTGGCCCCGGCGATCATGGCGCCAAGATCCAGGGCCAGCAGGCGCTTGTTCCGGAGTCCCTCCGGCACCTCCTTGTTGGCGATGCGCAAGGACAGTCCTTCCAACACAGCGGTCTTGCCCACGCCCGGCTCGCCAATCAGCACCGGATTGTTCTTGGTGCGGCGCTGCAGGATGTGCATGGTGCGGCGAATCTCCTCGTCGCGTCCGATGATGGGGTCGAGCTTGCCCTCCTCGGCGCTGCGCGTGAGATCGATGGCGTATTTCTCCAGGGCGCCGCGCAGTTCCTCGGCGCCCGCCTCGTCCACCGTTTCCCCGCCGCGCAGCTGATCGATCGCTACGTCCAGGCGCGCGGGGTCGGTGCCGGCCTCCTTCATGAGACGCGCGTGCTCGCCCCGGTCGCGGGCCGTTGCAAGCAGCAGCACTTCGCTGCTTACCACGCTGTCGCCGCGCTTGCGCGCCAGTTTGCCGGCCAGATTCAGCACTCTGGCCAGCGCCGCCGACGCGTGCAGTTCGCCTTCCCGGCCCTGGACGCTGGGCATCCGCCTGATCGTGTCCGAAAGCGCGGCCCGCAGCTTCCCGGTATCCGTTCCGGCGCGCCGCAGCAACGGCATTACGGCGCCGGAATCCTGGTCCAGCAGCGCTTGCAGCACATGCACAGGCTCGAGAAATGGGTGGTTGGCGTCCACCGCGGTTTCGTTGGCCTGGGTCAGCGCGTTGCGCACCCGATTGGTGAATTGCTCCATATCCGGGATATGGCATTCGGGATGGCGAATTCAACCTGCAAGCCGCATATTGCGCCTGGGGCCGTTGTGTCGCCCGGCTATGTGATAGCCGGTGCGCTATCGCGTTCCCTCTGTGTGGGGACGCGCTACGGGCACGTCCTTGTGAGCTCTGCTCGGGCATCCTGCCCTCGCAAGGTCCCCACACAGAGGGAACGCGATAGCGCACTACCACGTCGCGGGAGCAAGAAACCAGCGAGGGCGGCTGCAGGGTCGCCGTGGCGAGAAATGCGAGTCAGGGGAGCAGCCAGATGAAGGTGGCGTGGCGGGCGAGGGTGCCATCGCGGCGGAAGGAATGGAATCGTTGGGGATTGGAGTAAGTACACCATCGGCCGCCGTAAATCCTTGCGACGCCAAGCTGGCGCAGTTGGTGGCGGGCCAGCGCGGCCAGGTCCATCAGCCAGCGGTTGCCGGGCTGCGGCGAGAAAAAACGGGCCGCTTGGGGCGAGGATTGGGTGACAGACTCGAGCACATCGCTGACGACCTGGTACGCGGAGGCTCCGATTCCGGGACCGATCCAGGCCATGAGTTGGCCGGCATTCACAGGGTGGGAGCCGCCCCGGCACAGGGCGGCAAAGGTGGATTCGATCACGCCGGCGGCCAGACCTCGCCAGCCGGCGTGGGCGGCGCCCACGCGGCTGCCAGCAGTATCGCAGAGCAGCACCGGAAGGCAGTCCGCCGTGCGCACGGCGCAGGCGTGCCCCGGCGAAAAGGCGACGCAGCCGTCAGCCTGCACGGATGTCCAGCTTTCGTCCGCGCAGGCGATGTCGGCACCGTGCATCTGGGACATCCAGCGTGGTTCGCCGGGAACCTCAAGCAGTTTCCAGGCTTCTTCGGGGCCGAGGCCGCGTTCCGTGCTGGCGGCGCATACGGCCGGCGGGGCCGGCCATTCAGGACGAATTACGTGTTCCACGAGTATCCGTTCCAGTCGCTCTGCCGGCCGGCCAGTTCGGTGAGCAGCGCGCAAAGGTCGCCGGGCACCGGCGCCTGGAAAGCGCATTCCCTGGCGGTTGCGGGATGTTGAAGGCGCAACTCGCGGGCATGCAGCGCCGGCCGCGAGAAGTCCTGGCTCCCGCGGGCATACAGGGAATCGCCGACCAGAGGGAATCCGATATGCGCAAGGTGCGCCCGGATTTGATGGGTGCGTCCGGTCTCCAGGCGGACCGCCAGGAAGCAATGTCGGGGAAACCGCTCCAGCACCCGAAAGTGGGTAACGGCCCGGCGCTGCCCCGGACGCACGGCCATCCGAAGGCGGTCGCGCGGGTGGCGTCCCAGGGGCTCGTCGATGGTTCCGCCGGCCACGGGACATCCGCGGGCGACGGCCCGGTACTCGCGATGAATGCGCCGCGACTCCAGGTCGCGGGTAAGCTTCTGATGGGCCTCCGCAGTGCGCGCAACCAGCAACAGCCCGGTGGTACCGGCGTCCAGCCGGTGCACCAGGCCGAAGCGCGGCACGGCCGCCAGCTCCGGGAAGCGATGCAGCAAGCCGTTCTGCAGCGTGCCTCCCGGATTCCCGGCGCCAGGATGCACCACCAGGCCGACTGGCTTGTTGACCACGATCAGATGCCGGTCGGCGTGGCTCAGCTCGAACGGAACGGGTTCCGGCCGCACCGGGCCTTCGGCGGTAAGCTCCGCTCGAACTTCGTAGATCTGCCGGGCTTCAACCGGCGTCCTCGGGCGCCTTATCGAGGCGCCTTCTCGAACAACCCACCCGCTTTCTATCCAGGTCCGGATCCGGCTGCGCGAAAATTCCGGCAACAGCGCCGCCAGGGCCGCGTCCAGCCGGCGCCCGGCAAGCCCGTGGGGCACAACCACGCGGCGGGTGACATTGCGTGTGACATTGCGCTTCATTCGGACAGGCCTTTCGCTATACTGCACGTTTGAGCCAATTGCCGGTAGCTATTTTTCGGATGAATTCAGCGCGACACCTTGGCGGAATTCTACTTGCGGCAGCGGCCTGCGCCATGCTGGCCGGCTGCGGGCGCGGCGACGAACGTGATGAGCTGTCCGCCGCCAACCTGCTGTACGAGCAGGGCCATGCGGCGCTGGAAGGTGGTGACTTCCGCAAGGCGCTGCGGTTCCTGGGCACATTGAAAGCGCGTTTCCCCTTCAATCCGCAAACTCGCCAGGCGCAACTGGAAATCATCTATTGCCACTACCGGCTCCGGGACCAGGACAACGCCGTGGAGGCAGCCCGCGAGTTCGAGCGGGAGAACCCGCGGCACCCGAACGTAGATTACGCCATCTACATGCGCGGGCTGGCGCTGTTCGCGCGGCAGCCCGGACGATTCGGGGGCCTTCTCCGCATCGATTACTCCCGCCGCCCTGTCATGACCGCCGGCGAATCATTCGACGCCTTCGCCCAACTGAGTACTCGCTATCCCGATAGCGAGTACGCCGCCGACGCCCGCCGGCGCATGGTGTTCCTGCGCAACCGCATGGCGCGCTATGAAAACCATGTCGCCGACTACTACCTCCGGCGCGGCGCATGGATCGCCGCCGCCAACCGGGCGCGCTTCGCCGTGGAGAACTACGGCGGCTCCCCGGAAGTTGCCGAGTCCCTCAAAATCATGATCCGGGCTTACCAGCGGGTGGGAATGGATGACCTGGCCGCCGACGCCGAGCGAGTCCTGGCAACGAATTTTCCAGGCGAGACAGTCGAAAACGAGCGCCCCCGCCGACGCTTCTTCTTCTAGCAGCCTGTCCCCGCACCTTCACCGAAAGCACCGACTGCCGAAAGCACCGACCACCGAAAGCACCGACTGCCGGAAACCATAGACCACCGCCCCGTATGTTGCCGCAGCGCCCTGGTCTGCGCGCTATCGGGTTGATCCCTCGCCTCCTCGCCCCCCGCCTTGCGGGAGTGTTGAAGGCAGGATGCCGGAACCAGGCTACAAGGATGTATTCATGCGTCTCCCGCAAGGCGGGGGGCGAGGAGGCGAGGGATCAACCCGATAGCGCGCCGGCGAACGCCACACAAATTCACGCCTCCAGCGAAATCAACGAAGCGATCCGCTTGATGCGCCCCTGCTTGCCCGGCGGTCCCAGCGTGATACAGGCCGCCGTGGGCCGCGTCACTTCGTATTCGCCCGGCGAATGGCGCGTATATCGCCGCCGCACAACGTCTTCGCACAGCAACAGGCGGTACTCGCGCTCCAGATGGCTGAAGCGTACGCGCACCACCTTTTCATCCGAAACGGGGCGGCGCGTCACGTCCACAATGTACCGGTCCAACTCGATCAACAGCAGCGAGGAGTCCAGTTCCATGGCCTCCGGCGCCAGAAGGCGGTCATAGGATCCCGCCTTGGTGGAGGTCTGGTCCGACCACAGCATCAGCGGGGAGGAGCACAGATCGCCAAGCAGTTCCCGGGGATAGGCGCCAGTCTTGCGCCAGCGGGGCCGCGGGGCCACAAGCAGGTTTTCGGTTTGCGGAGGATTCGGGATGGCCTCTTCGATGGGCGCCAGGAAAAGGTCCAGCGGACGGGCCGGCGACTTGTTGCGATAGCGCACGTCATTCGAATACAACAGCCCCCCTTCTCCATGGCCCACAAGCCGTGCCCAGGGCCCGAGACGCTCTCCATCGAAGTGCATCGCCGCCACCCGAAAACCACTGCCCACCTCGTAGCGGGCCAAACAGAGAAATTGCCTGAGTTCCACCGCAGAATCCAAAAGCCCAAAGGGAAGGCATTCTACGTTTTTCGCCCCAATCGGCCAAATTCAGCCCGACCAATTTAGGATTTGGTGAGTTCGGCCCGGCCCAACAATTCGGCCCGGCCCAGGAGCTTGAGCGAAGCCTGCAATGGATCCGGCAGCGGCGCGCGCCAGCGCAGCTTCCGCGCCGATTGCGGGTGACGAAAGCTGAGCTCCCGAGCATGCAGAAACAGGCGCTTGAGCTCGATGCGGGACGCCAGCGAGCCTGACGGCCGTCCATAGCGCTCGTCGCCCAGCACGGGGTGGCCCATGGCGGCCGCATGCACCCGAATCTGGTGCGTGCGTCCGGTGAGCGGCATGGCGCTCACCAGCGTGGCGTTCTCCCAACCCCGGCGCGGCCTGAAGCGGGTCGTTGCCGGCTGGCCCCGTCCCGCCCGAACCCGGCGTTCACCTCCCGAGCGGAACGAGCGATCCAGGGGCAGGTCCACCGTGCGCTCGCCGCCGCGCCAGCGTCCCGCAAGCAGGGCCGTATAGATTTTCTCGACCTCGTTCTCGCGGAAAGCCTGATGGAGGGCCCGCAAGGCGCGCGGCTTGCGGGCCATCACCAGCAGTCCACTGGTGGCCCGGTCCAGGCGATGCGCCAATTGCAGGTAGTTTTCCCTGGGCCGTGCGGCCCGCAGCAACTCCACCGCCCCGAAACTCACCGATCCCCCCGCGTGGGCTGCCAGTCCGGCGGGCTTGTTGAGCACCAGCAGGAAGTCGTCCTCATGAACCACGAACTGTTCGATCCATCGCGCCCGCGTGGCCACCGGTGGAGGCGACCGGCGATCCAGGTGCGGGGGCAGCCGCACTTCGTCGCCGCAGCGCAACCGGTAACCCGAAGACACGCGACCACGATTCACGCGCACTTCCCCGCGCCGAATCATGCGATGCACTCGCGACTGCCGGATGCGCTTCAGGCGGCCGGTCAGAAAATTGTCCAGACGGCGTCCGGCATCGTCTTCCGACACCATCATGATGTTGTCTTTCATCGTTTCGCTGCAATTCCGTTCATAGTCATTCCGGTCATAGTCATTAGCTGGAAAGCACACTATCGCGTGGTATAGTAGCGGCCAGCGTCGCAAACTGGCGCACGCGCGGATGAGCGCGCAAACGGCAAGCTTGCCGAATCTGTTTTCAAATAATGCGGCGGAGAAACGCCGGTCATAACGGATGCATATCCTTGGATATCCGGGTCCCAACGGACGGAATACCCTCATGAATGACCTTTATGCGCACTGCTGCCGGCGCGGCTTGACCGCGGCGCCATGCGCGGCTGCGGCGTGGATCCGCTTCGCCAAGGACGAGAGTCACAATGAAAAGAATGCTTGTAAACGCCACCCAGCAAGAAGAGGTGCGCGTTGCTCTGGTAGATGGACAGCAACTTTATGATCTGGCCATTGAGCACAAGGAAAAAACCCAAAAGAAGGGCAATATCTACAAAGGGCGCATTGCGCGCGTAGAACCCAGCCTCGAGGCAGCCTTTGTAGACTTCGGGGCGGAGCGTCACGGCTTCCTGTCCCTTGAAGACATCTCCCGCGAGTACTTCCTCAAGGCTCCGGAACCCGGCGGCAGCCTGAACATCGCCGAGCTGGTCAAGGAGGGCCAGCAGCTTGTGGTGCAGGTCGACAAGGACGAGCGCGATAACAAGGGTGCCGCCTTGAGCACCATGATTTCGCTGGCCGGGCGTTACCTGGTCTTGAACTCCAACAACCCGAGGGGCGGCGGAGTTTCCCGCCAGGTGCGCGGCGACGACCGCAAGGCAGCACAGCAGCGTCTGGGCAAGCTCAAGATTCCGCAGGGCATGAGCGTGATCATCCGCACCCAGGGCCGCGACCGCAGCGTGGAGGACTTGCAATGGGACCTGGACAACCAACTGCGAGTATGGGAGGCCATCAAGCTGGCCGTGCTGGAAAGGGACGGGCCATTCCTGGTGGTGCAGGAGTCCAGCGTGATCCTGCGGACGGTTCGCGACTACCTCTCCGATTCAATCGGTGAAGTGGTGGTGGATGAAGATGACGCCTATCGCGACATACGCAGCTTCATGAAGCACACCATGCCGCACTTTCTGAGCCGGCTGCGGCGGCATGAGGGCGACGGTCCCCTGTTCAGCCGCTACCAGATCGAAAGTCAGATCGATTCCGCCTACCGCCGGCGCGTGAACCTGCCTTCGGGGGGCCAGATCATCATCGACCAGCCCGAAGCAGGCATCTGCGTGGACGTGAATTCGGCCCGGGCGACTTCGGCGGACGATATTGAGCAGACCGCGCTGCAGACCAACCTGGAGGCGGCGGACGAGATCGCGCGCCAGTGCCGTATTCGGGACCTGTCGGGCCTCATCATGATCGACTTCATCGACATGCGCTCCTCAAGCGCGAACCGCCAGGTGGAGGAACGGCTGCGCCAGGGCACGCGCAACGAACCGGCGCGGACTCAGATCGGCCAGATATCGCGCTTTGGCATACTGGAAATGTCGCGTCAGCGCCTGCGCACATCGCTGGTGGACGCCACCCACGAGACCTGCCCGCGGTGCGGAGGAACCGGGCGCATACGCGGCGTGGAATCGCTGGGCCTGCATGTCCTGCGCATGATCAGCGAGGAAGCCGGCAAGGAACGCACAGCCCAGGTGGTAGCGGAATTGCCCCTGGTGGTGGCGAACTTTCTGCTTAACGAGAAGCGGTCTGCCTTAACGGAGATCGAGGAGGTTTTCAAGGTCAGCGTCGTGCTGGTGGCGAACTCTGCGATGGACACCCCGGAATTCGAGCTGCGGCGGATTCAGGAGAAGGAGAAAGACAGCACGCCGAGTTACAAGATGGCGACCGTAACGCAGTCGCCGACGCCGCTCCAGAGCAGCACAGCAAAACCTCCGGAAGAGCCTGCCGTTGAGAGCTCGCTGCCCGACACGGCGCCGCCGGAGCGCAAGGCGAAGACTGTCAAGAAGGCCGACGCGAAACGACAGCGCAAGAGCAAGAAAGAGCCCGGGCCGGGGTTCTTCGCCCGCCTTCTCGGCCTCGGCAAAACGAAGAAGAAGACGAAGGAGAAGGAGAAGGAGAAGAAGGCCGAACCCGAGCCGCCCGCAAGTCAGCGCAAGAACCCGCGGCGCAGCCGGTCAAGGCGCAAGCCGAAGGGGCCGCCCCGACAACAGGGGCAACCCAGGGGCAAGGGCAAGGCATCAGGCAAGCCCAAGCCCAAGCCTAAACCCAAGGGATCGGCCAAAGCGCCGGCCAAGGCATCGGCCAAAGCGCCGGCCAAGGCATCGGCCAAGGGCGGCAAGGCTGCGGATGCGGATGGCGCGAAGGCGCCTCGGCGCAGGCGGCGGCGGCGTAGGCGGCCGGGAGCGGGTTCGGGGCCGGCAGGCGAAGGTTCGGGGTCGGCCTGAGCGGGTAAGCACGCGCGGAGGGGATCCGGTGCGGGCGGGTCAGGACACCTCGGCGGTTAGCCAGCCGTCCGGCTGCCAGTGCGAAACGCGCATCTCCACGCCCATGGCCTTGGCGTAGCCCAGCAGGCGCGGCCGGGTCCAGTTTTCGTGAATCCACTCCTCGGTGAGGTCGAACTGACCGAGCTTGCGGCACATCCCCAACACTTTTCCGAAAGGAGAGCGCCAGCGGCGCATGCCCGGGCGGGACTCGTTTTCCAGGCAGAGCTGATAGTGGCAGGCGGTGCGGTCGAATATGCCGATCAAGGCGATCTCGCTCTGCCCGCTCTTCTCGATCAGGCCCCTCATCATCCTGGTGAGCGGCTTCATGGTTTCGATATCGTGGGCCACGTACTCGGCCATGAGTCCCTGGTCCTTGGCGAATTGCATGGCCTGAAGGCGCGCCTTGATCAGCGCGTCGTTGATCTCGTGCGCGTAGGGCTTCACGTTCTTGAGGGTCTTGAGCACAACCGCCACGGATCTGCCGAGGTCTTCCTCGCGGCCCTCGACTCCGGTCAGCATGCCCACGAAGGCGTCGGACGGGGGGCCGCCGGCTACTCCGGGGGGCGGGCCGGACATCATGGGGCGTCCGGCTGCGGCGGGGGCGGACTCGGTGCGCAAAGCTTGAACGCTCATCGGTTACCTCGCTGGCTAAGGGTGCTGGAATCGAGAAACATTATACGGAGCGCAACAGCCGTTCAACGCGGCGCAGATCTTCGGGAGTATCCACTTCCGGCCCGGGGGGCGCCTCCACGCACTCGACGGCAATCTCCATACCCAGACACAGGGCCCGAAGTTGCTCCAGCCCCTCGATGCGCTCCAGTTGGCATGGCGGCTCGGCGGTAAGCCGCCTGAGCACCGAGCAGCGGTAGGCGTACAGGCCCGTGTGACGCAGATAGCGTGGTCTGGCGCCGGTAAGCGGATGCCTTGCGGGAATGGGTGCGCGGCTGAAGTAAAGAGCGCGCCCGCGGGAATCCAGGACCACCTTGACCACGTTCGGATCGGCGGCCCGTGCAGGGTCCGGCAAGAGGGTGGCGAGGGTGGCGAGATCGCTATTCAGGGCCCTGGCGGCTACCGAGCGAATGTGCGCCGGATCGACAAGCGGAGCGTCGCCTTGCAGGTTCACGAGCACTTCCTGCGATCCCAGGCCCAGGACCTCGGCCGCCTCCGCCACGCGGTCCGAACCGGAGGCGTGGTCCGCCGAGGTGAGGACCGCGTTTCCGCCGAATGCCCGCACGCAGCGGGCAACTCGTTCATCATCGGTTGCAACCGTTACGGAATTCGCGCCGACATCCTCGGCCTGCCGGTACACGTGCTCGATCAGCGGGCGTCCCGCCAGCGGCCTCAGGGGCTTGCCGGGAAGCCGGCTGGACCCATGGCGAGCCGGAATCACGATATGAAAATCAGCCGTCAATTCCCTTGCCTTTCATCCAGCATCCCGAGAACGCGGCCCAGGAGCTTTTCCGCCGACGGTTCGGACAGAACCACGCGCGCCGGCGTCCACCACAGGTTTCCGACCGAAACATCCCGGTACTTTACGGCATCCTTGGCCGTCATCACCACGGGCAGGCCACGCGCAAGCAGGGGCTTGAGAGCTGCGCGTCCGTGATCGGGAAGCGGCGCCGGCTCCACCTCGAGGCCGGCGGATTCAAGCGCCTGATGGAAGCGCTCCGGCGCGCCAATGCCGGCAAGCGCCAGGACTCTTCGGCCGCCGAATTTCTCAAGCGAACGCTGGCCCGACCCATTCAGCGCCACCGCGTGATCGATCCGCAGTTCAAATCCCAGCCCCCGGAACTCACCGGGCGCGCCTTGAACCAGTATCTCGTCCACTTCTTCCAGCCGCCGGGCAGGTTCGCGCAAGGGACCTGCCGGCAGCAGCCGGCCATTCCCCAGCCCCCGCTGGCCGTCGATTACGCAGAATTCGAGATCGCGCGCCATGCGGTAGTGCTGCAAACCGTCATCCGACAGGACGACATCGGCTCCTTCCTCCGCCGCCCGGCGGGCCGCGTGCGCACGGTCAACGCAAACCCACACCGGGCACCCCGCCTGTTGCGCAAGCATCACGGGCTCGTCGCCGACCTCGGCCGGGTCGGAGTTCGCGGTAACCCGCACCGGCGCGGTCTGGCGTCGCCCGGCGTAGCCACGGCTTACGATAGCCGGATTGCGCCCGGCATTGATGAGCCGGTCCGCAAGCCACCCGGTAATCGGCGTCTTGCCGGTCCCGCCTACGCTGATGTTGCCGATCACCACCACCGGCGCGCCGGCCCGCTCGGAGGCGAGCCAGCCGCGGCGATACGCCGTCCTTCGCAGCGCAACAACCACGCCGAACAGTGCCGCGGCCGGTAAAAGCGCTGCGCTGAGCCAGCCGCGGCGATTCCATGCGGCCGGCGCGCTAATCCGCATGCGGTGAATGCGGTGAATGGCCGCGGAACTGCAGCCGGTAGAGGCTGGCGTATTGTCCGCCGCGCGCGAGCAACTCGGCGTGCGGTCCGCTTTCCACGATCCGGCCCCGCTCCAGGACCACGATCCGGTCGGCATGTTCGATGGTGCTCAGACGATGGGCGATCACCAGCGTGGTGCGGCCCCGCATCAGGCGATCCAGAGCGTCCTGCACATGGCTTTCCGAGCGGCTGTCCAGCGCCGAAGTGGCCTCGTCGAGAATCAGCACCGGAGCGTCCTTCAACAGCGCGCGGGCGATGGCCACGCGCTGCCGTTCGCCGCCCGAAAGGCTGATGCCGCCCTCCCCCACCAAAGCATGGAGCCCATCGCGCCGTTTTTCGACGAACTCCATGACATGGGCTGCCCGAGCGGCGGCCTCCACCGCTTGCGGTTCGGCGTCCGCCAGAGCGCCATAGGCAATGTTGTTGGCCAGCGTGTCATTGAACAGCATCACGTCCTGGGTCACCAGCGCGATCTGTTCGCGCAGCGCTGGCAACGGCCAGTCGGCCAGCGGACGACCGTCCAGCAGCAGCTTTCCGGAGTCGGGCTCGAAAAAGCGCGGAATGAGGCTGACCAGCGTGGACTTCCCGCTGCCCGAGCGGCCCACGATCGCCACCCGCTGGCCCGGTTTGATCTCAAGGCTGACATCGCGCAAGGCCGCCGCTCCGCCCGGTTCGTAAGAAAACGCCACATCGACGAATTCCAGATGCCCCGTGGCGCGGGCAGGCAGGTCGCGCGGCGCCCCCGGCGCCCCGCCCGCCTTGTCGGAGTCCGCCGGGCTGTCCAGCAAGCCGAAAACGGAGGTGGCGGCGGCCAGGCCCCGCTGCAGGGCGGCATTCACATTGGTCAGGTGTTTCAGAGGAGTCATCAGCAACACCATCGCGGTCATGAAGCCGGCGAATTTCCTCGCCTCAAGCCCCTCGGCGGCGGAGTACTGGGCCACGAACCAGGCAACCGAAGCCACGCCCACGGCAGCCAGCAGCATCGTCAGTCCATCGCCGCCGGCGCGGGCCATGACCAGCTTCAGATGCAGGCGCTTGTTGGTCTCGTTGGCGCCCGCAAAGCGCTCGCGTTCCCGGGCCGCGCCCCCGAAAACCTTGATGATGCGATGACCCCGCAAGGCCTCGTCGGTGATCCGGGACACTTCGCCCATGTTTTCCTGGATGCGGGCGCTGTAGCGCCGGAAATGCGTGGACAAAGCACGCGCGGTAAGCGCGATCAGAGGCGCCACCACGAACACCACCGCCGAAAGGCCGGCACTGGCATAGACCATGTACGCCACCAGCACCAGGACCGTCAGGCTGTCGCGAACGATGGTGGTAATCACCGTGGACGCGGCGTCCGCCACCTGCTCGGCGTCATACAGCATGCGCGAGAGCAATTCGGCCCGCGGGCGTTGCTCCATACTGCGCACCGGCATCCGAAGAAAACGCTCAAATAGCATTTCCCGCATCCGGCCGACCACCGAACGGCCGATCCAGCCCAACTGCCAGGTGGACACGAATCCGGCAATGCCGCGCACCACGAACAGCGCCAGAATGCCCGCCGGCAACCACTTGCCCCAGGGGCCCGACGGATCGTCCAACGGATCGTCCAACAGCCCGGTCAGCCATTCCACAGCGAAAGCGAACCCGCCTTCCGTTACCGCGAATACCGCCATGGCCAGCACCGCCAGCAGAAAACGGCGCCAGTGGCCGCCCGCCAGCGCGGCCAGACGTCTCGTTGGAGTGTCCTGACGCATGTTTCGAGTTTACCCGCCGGCAGGCCGATCGGCGGCGTCAAGACCCATCATCGGGCGGGCGGCGGCAGAGGGAGGGCGGCGGCGGAGGACGGAGGAGGCGGGAAAGTCCAGATGCGAGCGCGGTCGCGGCGCCATTCGGTGGTCAACTCGAGCGCGCCTCCGTCCCGCGCCTCAAAGCGCAGGGCGCCGCTGGCCCCGGTGTTCCACTGTTCCGCTCCGGCCTGCGCCCAGCGGGCCACCACATCCGGGCGCGGAAATCCCCACCGATTGAAGAAGCCGGTGGCATGGACCACGTGGCGCGGGCGGGTCGCCGCCACGAAGCCGGCCGACGACGAAGTTGCGCTGCCGTGGTGCGGCGAGAGCACCAGGTCGAAAGGCGCGTCGGCGAGAGATCCCGGCAAACGGGCCTCTCCGGAAGCCTCCAGATCGCCCGGCAGCAGCACGCGTGCGCCGCCTGCCTCAACCACCAGAACACAGGAGGAATTATTGCCCCGCCCCCACGATCCCGGCTGGGGACTCAACACCCGAAAGCGCGCCGCGCCCGCCTCCCAGGCCGCGCCTGCTTCGCAGCGCCGATACTGCTTCGCCGGCAAGCCGTAGGGCTCGGGCGCGATCAACTCCGCCTCGGGGTGAAAGGCGAGCACGCTGGCCGCGCCGCCGGCATGATCGTTGTCGCCGTGCGAGATCACCATGGCATGCAGGCGGCGAACGCCCAACCGAGCCAGCGCCGGCACCACCACGGTGTCGCCCGCGTCGCTGGACGAATAGCGGGGGCCCGCGTCGTACAGCAGGTTGTATCCGGGCGTCTGCACAAGCACGGCGAGACCTTGCCCCACGTCCAGCACCGTTACGGCAAGATCGGCCTCGAGCCGGTGCCGGTCCATGCCCAGCAAGGCCGGAAGCAGAAGCAGAGGCGCGGCCCAACGCGCCGGAGCGGGTCGTGGCGCCAGAAGCCACGCGATTCCGGCGCCTGCCAGAACTGCGGGCAGCAGGCCGAAGTCCGGCGGCGTCCAGGCAGCCCACTCGAGACGGGACAGTTCGCCCAGAACGGACATGACGCCATGCAGCAGGCGGCCGCCGCTGGTCAGCAGAAAAACCCCCAGCGGGGGCCACAGCAGCGCCAGCAGCAGTGACGCGAGAAGTCCCGGAACGATCACCAGGGAGAACAGGGGAATGGCGATGAGGTTGGCGGCCGCCCCAATCAGCGAAACCTCGCCGAAGAACGCCAGCAGCAACGGCGCCAGGCCCAGGGTGATGCGCCACTGCGCCACGGCCAGCCGACGCACCCAATTCGAGGCCGCCTCAGGCCCGGCAGCGCCGCTCTTGCGCTCCGGGTCGCGCAGGCCCAGCACGCTCAGCGCCAGCAATCCCACGGCGCCAAAACTCAACCAGAAGCCGGCCGAGAGCACCGCGAAAGGATCCGGCGCCAGAACGACCAGCAACGCGGCGCCCAGGGCCGCCGAGAATCCACCGCGGCGGCGCAACTGCGTCAACACCAGCACCGCGGTAATCATGGCCAGGCTGCGCACCGTGGACACCGCGAATCCCGCTAGCGCCGCGTAGCCCAAGGCCGCGAAGAAGGAAAGCGCGGCCGCGGGATAGCGAGGCTTGATCCCGTCGAAAAACCGTTGCGCGAGCCGCCCCAGGACCGTCCCCAGCATCCAGGCGAACCAGGCCACCACGCCCACATGCAGACCGGAAATCGCGAACAGGTGCGCGGTGCCTGTGCGACGCAGCACGTCCCAGTCCTCATTGGCGAGCCGGTGTCTGGCCCCGGCGGAGAGGGCCATCACGTACTTCAGCCCTGAATTCCCCTCGAGCCAGGTCTCCAGCCGTTCCAGCAGTGCCGCGCGCAGACACAACAGCTGCGGTCCGGCCTCGCAACCGGCCAGGCGTTGAGGTTCGAGTTCCTGGCGAACATAGCCGGTGGCGTCAAGGTTCTCGCGGAAGGCCCAGCGCTCGAAATCGAAGCCGCCGGGGTTGTGCAGGCCCCTGGGAGCGCGCAAACGGACTTTCAAGCGCCAAGTCTCGCCGGCTTCCGGGGGCACATGGCAGTCGTACCAGCTCAGCTGCAGGCGTTCCAGCGGCGGCCCGGAGTCTTCCGTGCCGGTTACCCGAAAACGGAAGCGGCAAACGCCCGCGCTGATCCGAGGGAAGTCGTCGATCACCCCGGTGATGATCCGGTCCACGCGCCCGGCGGCATCCGGCATTCGTTGCTGCAATCGGGCATCGGCCAGCCACAGGGAAACGGCGGCGCCCAGCAGCGCCATGCCGAGCAGCAGGGCGCGCATGCGCCAGGCGCAAAGCGCTGCGAGGGCAATCAGCGCGGCAATCAGCACCGGATCGGGCGGCGGAGGCAAAACCAGAAGCGCAAGGCACACGCCCGCCAGCCATGCGATGCCCAGTGAAAGCACTGAATTCCCCTGATCAGGCGCCGGATGCCCGGAGCCCGTCAGCCCGACGCGGGTCAGCCGGGTACGGATCAGCCGGCGGGGGCAAGAAGGCCGTCGCGCAGAGCCAGAACGCGATCCATGCGGCGGGCGCGGGCCAGATCGTGCGTCACAACCACCAGCGCCGCGCCGCTGTCGCGGTTGAGTTGCAGCAGGAGCTCGAACACCTTTTCGCCGGATTCCGGATCCAGGTTGCCGGTGGGCTCGTCAGCGAGAACAATGGAAGGGCGGGTAATCAACGCGCGCGCTACCGCAACGCGCTGGCGCTCTCCTCCTGAAAGTTTTGCCGGCCGATGACTCAGGCGCTCCTCGAGGCCCACCTGTCGAAGCAATTCGCACGCCGCCTCCATGGCTCTGGACGCGGGCGAGCGGCGAATCAACAGCGGCATCGCCACGTTTTCGACGGCAGTGAATTCAGGCAGCAGGTGGTGAAACTGATAGACGAACCCGATGTTGCGATTTCGCTGCCTGCCGCGCTCGCCGGGCCGCATGGCGCTGAAATTGCGGCCCTTGAGTTCCACCCAGCCCCGGGTGGGCGTATCCAGGCCGCCAAGCAGCTGCAGCAGGGTCGTCTTGCCGCAGCCCGAAGAGCCCACCACCGCCACGCGCTCGCCGGGCGCTATCGACAGGTCCACGCCGCGCAGCACCTCCAGCACCCTGCCCTGCTCGCGGAAATGCCGAACGAGTCCGTGGCAGGACAGCGGCCGCGCGTCACTGGACGATTCCGGAGGGATCATCCGTGGCCCCCGTTCAATCGAGGCGGGTGGCCAGCGCCGGATCCGTGCGCGCAGCGCGCAGCGCCGGATACACGGTAGCGGCCAGAGACAGCAGCAGCGCCATGGCGCATACGATGAGGATTTCCGGAATCACGATCCGGCTGGGCATCTCGTCCAGGCGATAACCGGGGCTCACGAGCGTGGTTTCCAGGAACTGCTCCACCAGCGATGTGAGCGGACCCGCCCAGATCGCCAGCGGCAGGCCTACGGCCAGCCCCAGCGCCACGCCCAGCACTCCCGTGAGGCCGCCATGACTGGCAAACATCGCCATGATGGATCGGGGCGTGGACCCAAGGGTCCGGAGCACGCCGATGTGGGGCGTTTTCTCTCGAACGATCATCACCAGGCTGGAAACGATGTTGAAGGCGGCAATCGCCGCCAGAAGCGTCAGAATGATAATGGTTATCCGTTTGGTCATGGCGATGGAATAGAAAAAATTGGCGTGTTCCTGCACCCAATAGCGCCCGAACAGTTCTTCGGGCCATTCGCCCGCTATTTCCGGAAGAACGGTTTGCGCGCGCCAGGGATCGGTCAGCATCACGCGCAGGCCGGTGGCGTCGGCACGCAAACCGAACAGGCGGCGCGCGTCCTCGTAATGGACCCAGGCCAGCGCGCGATCGAAATCGTTCATGCCGGCATGGAATACGCCCGCCACTTCCAGGCGCCGCACGCGGGGAGCGATTCCAGCCGGCGTGCTCCACCCCTGTGCCATCATCAGCAGAACCTCGTCGCCGGCGGTTACGCCGAGGCGCTCGGCCAGGACGCTGCCAAGCACGATTCGCCACGAGCTGGCCGCAAGCGATTCCTTGATGCTGCTGCCGGTCAAACTGCCCAGCGCCTGAAAAGCGGGTTCGCCGGGATCAAAGCCGAGCAGTTGCACGCCGGCCACGGCGTCGCGCGTGGACAGCACGCCCTGGCCTTCGACATAGGGCGCGGCCGATTCGACCCCCGGATGCGCAAGCGCGGCGTCGCGCAGTTCCCGCCAGCGCGCAAGCTGGCCGGCCGGCCCATGAAAGCTGCCGTGCGCCACTACGCTCAGTATCCGCTCGCGCACTACCTGGTCGAACCCGTTCATAACTGAAAGGACCACCACCAGCAGCGCCACCGCAACCGCCACGCCCAGCATCGAGAGCAGCGAAACCAGCGAGACAAAGCCCGCGTGGCGTCGCGAACGAATCTGCGAAAAAGACATCCACAACTCGAAAAAGCGCATGGCCCTACTCGTAGCGCAAAACGCTGGCCGGGTCCACGCAGGCCGCGCGGCGGGCCGGGTACCAGCTGGCCAGGGCGGACAGCAGAAGACCCAGCGCGATCACCCACGCCACCAGCGACACGGACAACTCCGAAGGAACCGCCGTGAGGTAATAGGATTCCGCCGGCAGGAACTCGAACCCAAGCAGGCCCTCAAGGAAGCGCATGGCGGAATCCACGTTGCGCGCCAGCCACACGCCGAGGGCGCCGCCCAGCGACACGCCGACAATGCCCGCCAGCAGTCCCTGCAAACAGAACACCGCCATGATCGTGGGTCTGCCCGCCCCAAGCGTGGCCAATATGGCGATCTCGCCGCGGCGCTCATTGACCGACATCACCAGCGTGGCGAGGATGTTGAACACCGCAACCCCGATAATCGTGGCCAACAGCACGGCCATGGCCACCCGCTCCAGTTGCACGGTGCGGAACAGCGCCTCGTGCTCGGTCATCCACGAACGCGGCGCAAGGCCCAGCCTTTCGGCCTGCTGCGAGGACGCGGCCCAGGATTCCACCGCCGCTGGAACCGCGTAGGGGTCGTCGCCACGCACTTCCAGGGCGCTGATGCGGCCGTTCAAGCCGGCCAGTTCCGACACGGTCTGCAGGCCGGCCAGCGCAAGGCTGGTGTCCGGTCCCGCCACGCCTGCGAGAAATACCGCACGAACCGTCAGGTCCCTCAGCCGCGGCGTGGCGCCGCCCGGAAGCGGAATCAACACCCGCACGCTGTCTCCCACCTGCACGCCCAGAGTCCAGGCCAGGTACCGTCCCAGCGCGAGGCCTCCGGCGTCCGTGTTCAGCTGGCCGAGCGATCCCGCAATCACGTTGCCCGCCAGGTGGGTGTCTTGTCCTTCCGCGCCGGCGGCAATTCCCACCAGCCGAACTCCCGCTGCCCGGCGCCGCGACGAGAGCAGCCCCTCCACCTCAACGACCGGCGTTACCGAGTCGATGCCGGGCAGGCCCGCAACCTCGTCCGCTACGCCGCGCCAGTCCTCAAGCCCGTCTTCGGCAACGAGTTTCGCTTGAGCATCGAACTGGAGCAGCCGGTCACGCAATTCGGCCTCGAACCCGTCCATGACCGAAATGACCACGATCAGCGCAGCCACGCCAAGGACCATGCCCACCACCGAAGCCAGGCCGATAAAGGAAATGAAGCGGTTGCGCGTGGGCGCGCGCAAATAGCGCCAGGCAATGGCGAGTGGCAGCGGCCGGATCATTCGTTCATTCTCCCACATCGGCTTCCCCGGCTGCTCCGGCACCGTCTGCCCATCCGCCCCCACATCGTCTGCCCATCCGCGCTCCTGCATTGCCTGCCCATCGGCTTCCCCAAACAGAGACTAGCGGCGAAAATGCCCTGCCCATGGAACCACCGACACAGACCGGGCGAAGCAAGGCTTCCTTGCTGGGCCTGAGTTGGCCCGGGGCCGCCAGACGCGCATCGCGCCTGTTCGGTGTCGGCGCTGGCGCTGCACCGCTGGCCTGCGCCGAACTCATCGCGGCGAACGCCGGCCCTTGCGTAGTGGTGGTGGCGCCCGATCCGGGAAGCGCCGAACAGTTGATGCAGCAGGTGGCCTGGCTGCGCGGCGGCGAGGACGAAACAGCGCTCATGCCCGACCGCGAAACGCTGCCTTACGACCTGTTCAGTCCGCACCCCGAGATCATTTCCCGGCGCCTGGAAACCCTCTCGAAACTGCTCGCAGCCTCCGAATCCGGGATGCCGCTTGCTCTGTTCGTTTCCGCGCCTACGCTGCTGGACCGCTTGCCGCCGATTCCCGCGCTGCGAAGTTGGCTTCAGTTCGACTGCCGGGTCGGTCAGACTCTGGATCCGGAAGACCTCAAGCGCCGCCTGGAGGATGCCGCCTACCTGCGGGTGCCGCTGGTGAACGAGGCAGGCGAATATGCCGTGCGGGGGGCGCTGATCGACCTCTATGCCAGCGGCGCGGCGGCTCCGGTGCGCATCGAGTTCTTCGACCTCAAGGTGGAGTCCATCCGGGCATTCAATCCGGCTTCGCAGCGGAGCATCGGCAAACTGGACTCCTTCCGCCTGCTGCCGGCGCGCGAACTGCCGCTGGACTCGCACAGCGTGGAAGCGTTCCGCGAGCGCTTTCGCCACCGATTTCCCGACAATCCCGCGCGCGCGGAGATCTACCGCAGGTTGAGCGAAGGGGCCGCAACGCAGGGCGCCGAGAATTACTTGCCGCTGTTTTACGAGCAGACCGCCACCTTGTGGGACTACCTCCCCTCCGACAGCTCCGTCATTCTCCTGCCGGGAAGCGCCGGCGCGATGCAGGAGGAATGGGAGAACGTGCTGGAGCGCTTCCGGCAACGGGACTGCGACCCGGAGCAACCCTGCCTTGCGCCGGAGGAGTTGTTCGTGCCCCCCGGGCTGCACAAGTCGGCGCTGGGCAGCTTCCGGCGCGTCGAATGCAGCAGCGATCCGCTTGCCGACTTCGAGCGACGCGACAGCAGGCAGTCGATAGCCGCGCGCGCCGCTGCCAGCGTGCCGCTGTCGCGGGCGGAAGGCCCTGCCTCGCTGGCCGCGTTTGCCGGGAAACCGGGGCGGCGGGTGTTGCTTTCGGCAGAGACGGCCGGGCAACGCGAACTGGTGCGCGAACTTCTCCGAGGCCGCCGTCTGAGGCCCCAGGCGGTCTCGTCCTGGGCGGCTTTTCTGGCATCCAACGCCCCGCTGTGCCTTGCCGAAAGTCCGCTTAGCCAGGGAATCGCGCTCGACGGCGGGCTGGTGGTTCTTACCGAGCGGGAACTGTTCGGCCGGAAAAGGCCGTTTACCCGCAGGCGGCGGAGGGGACAGCCGGAGCCGGAAGCCATCCTGCAAAGTCTGGCCGACCTCACTTCCGGCGCGCCCGTGGTTCACGAGGACCACGGAATCGGTCGTTACGAAGGACTCAAGGCCATGGATGTGGGCGGCGGCGCGGCCGAGTTCATGTGCATACGGTATGCGGGCGAGGACCGCCTGTATGTGCCGGTGTCGAACATGCAGCTCATCACTCGCTATACCGGCGGCAACCCCGAAAACGCGCCACTGCACCGGCTGGGTTCCGATGCCTGGGCGCGGATCAAGCGGCGCGCCCAGCAGCAACTGCGCGACACGGCTGCCGAACTGCTGCAATTGCAGGCGCAGCGGGCAGCGCGGCGGATGCCCGCCATTCGGGCGCCGGCGGCGGAGATGAGCGCCTTCACGGCGCGCTTTCCCTATCGCCTCACCCACGATCAGGAACGCGCGGTGGAGCAGGCGCTGGAGGACCTGGCGGAGGGAAGCCCGATGGACCGGCTGATCTGTGGTGACGTGGGTTTCGGCAAGACCGAGGTGGCCTTGCGCGCAGCGTTTGCGGCGGTGGTGGAGGGCTTTCAGGTGGCGGTGCTGGCGCCGACCACGCTTCTGGCACAGCAGCATCACCGGCTGTTCAGCGACCGTTTCGCGGAGTGGCCGGTGCGGGTGGAACTGCTGACGCGCTTCGGACGGGGCCGTGCCAACGAAGCCTTGCGGCAGGACCTCAAGGAAGGCCGCGTGGACATCGTGGTCGGTTCCCATGGTCTGTTGGGCGCGAGAGTGGGCTTCAAACGCCTGGGGCTGCTGGTGGTGGACGAGGAACACCGCTTCGGCGTGCGTCAGAAGGAGCGTATCAAGGCGCTGCGGGCCAACCTGCACGTGCTCACGCTTACCGCAACCCCCATCCCCAGAACCCTGAACATGTCCCTGGGCGGCCTGCGCGATCTCTCCCTGATCACCACGCCACCTCCCGCGCGGATGGCTGTGAAGACTTTCGTGACACCGTGGCGCAACAGTCTGATCAGGGAAGCCTGTGTGCGCGAACTGCGCCGCGGCGGAGCGGTCTTTTTCGTCCACAACCGGGTCCGGGATATCGATCGGGTTGCACGCGAAGTCAAGAATCTGCTGGGCGACGTGCGGATGGAGGTGGCCCACGGCCAACTGCTTGATGCGGAACTGCAAAGGGTGATGACCGACTTCTATCACCGCCGTTTCGACGTGCTGGTGTGCACCACCATCATTGAGAGCGGTCTGGATATACCGCACGCGAACACCATGCTCATCAATCGCGCCGACCGGCTGGGACTGGCCCAGCTTCACCAGCTCAGGGGCCGGGTCGGCCGCTCGCATCACCAGGCGTACGCCTATCTGATTCGGCCGCACGAGAAGGAAATGACCGGCGACGCGCACAAGCGCCTGGAGGCCATTCAGGCCGCCGGCGATCTGGGCGCCGGTTTCCTGCTGGCCACTCACGATCTCGAAATCCGAGGCGCCGGGGAACTGCTGGGCGAGGAACAGTCCGGGCAGATCCAGCAGATCGGCTTCAGCCTCTACAACGAAATGCTGACTCAGGCCGTGGAGGAATTGCGCGGCAACAGGGAGGGGCGGGCGGCTGCGCCGGCGCATCCGCGCGCCGACGTGGAACTGCATCTCGCCGCCCTGCTGCCGGAGGACTACATGCCGGACGTGAACCAGAGGCTGAGCTGGTACAAGCGGATTGCGTCGGCGCCCGGTTCGGCGCAGCTTGACGAGCTGCAGGTGGAACTGGTGGACCGCTTCGGCCCAGCCCCCGAGGCCACCCGCAACCTGTTTCGCCAGGCCCGCATCCAGCAACGCATGCGCACCTTGCGAATTCAAAGGCTTGAGGCCACGGCCCGGGGCGGCGAAGCCGAGTTCCATGCGGACACGCCGGTGGACCCGACACGCTTGGTGGCGCTAGCCCAGCGGCAACCGCAGGAGTTCGGCTTGCGGCCGAACGGCGCGCTGAAGTTCCGCGCGTCCCTGGCCGACTCCCGGGAACGATTCCGCTATGTCGAACGCTTGCTCACGAACCTGGAACAAACCCTCGCTGCCGCGCAGACCGCGCTACCGTGAGCGGGTCGCCGCAGTACACTAGCCGCATGATGTTTCATGGGCCGCGCGGCGCGTCGAGCAGGCCGGGGTTCGGGCTTTTGTTGCTGCTCGCAGGCGCGATCTGCGCGGCGCTCGCCCTGCGGCCAGCACTCGCTCAGGAAGGCGGCTTCCGCACCGCGGTGGAAGTGATCGTGTTCCTGCAGCTTGATCCGGAGGCCAGCACCGAGGACCTGGGCGTGCAAGCTCCCGGCCTTCCCCCGCCGCGAACCTACCCGGCGCCGCTCATGCGGCCGGATTCGCGAGCGGCCACGCCGCCGGCGCCGGCGGGCGTTATTGCCCTCACCCGCGCTCAATACGCGATGGAAGACATCTGGACCCTGATGCGGCGCAGCGCGGAAAATCGGCCGCTGGCGCACTTCGGCTGGGCCATGCCTGCCGACTGGAACGGTCAGGCGATCGCCTTGCGCCTTTCGACGCTGTCCGCGGGGCAGCTACCCTTCAGCGGGCTGGCGTCACTCGAGGAGGAAAGGTTCGTGCACCTGACGCTGGATCTTCGCCTGCCGGACGGAACCGATAGCGGCGAAGTATTCCGGCTCAACGAATGCAGGCGGCTCCTGCTGGGAGAGATCCACTACTTCGACCATCCCCGCTTCGGCGCAATCGCAAGGCTCTTCCGCTACCGGAATCAGCCGAAAACGCAAAACCAGGGAGCTAACCCGTCGATGGACTGAGGGCGAGTTTCTTCTCCCGCCTCTCGCAGGGGCGTCAACGGCCAGGATGCCGTTGCCGAGCCCCAGGGACGGGTTCATGCGTCCCCTGCGAGAGGACGGGGAAGAAACTCGCCCTCAGGCCATTGACGGGTTAGCTCGTGCGGCGAAGAGTGGCGAGGCGTTCCTCGGCGCCGGGAGTGGATTTCGGGGTCCATCCGTCCAGCAGTTCGCGCACGCCCTGCGGATCATTGCACACCGGCAGCATGTCGCATCCCGCCTCAATGGCCGCAGCCGCCCGCTCGCGCAACCCGCCCGCCTGGGCGGCACCGTGCATGGAAAGGTCGTCGGCGAATATCGCGCCCGTGAAACGCATGCGTTCGCGCAATTCTTCGCTGAGCCAGCGTTCCGAATAACAGGGAGTAGCCGCGTCAACGGCCACATATTGCACGTGAGCCGTCATCACCGCCCCCACGCCTTCCGCGATCAGCCTCTCGAAGGGCAGCAGGTCGGCGCCAAGCGATGCATAGTCCCTGGAATCCACCGGCATTTCCTCATGGGAATCCGCCGCAACCCAGCCATGCCCGGGGAAATGCTTGGCCACGCAGGCCATGCCTCCCGCCCGGGCGCCCGCCACAAAGGCCATGCCCAGGTCCGCCACGACTTCCGCGTCGCGATGCAGCGCGCGATCGCCGATGACCGCGCTGCGGCCATAATCCAGATCGACAACCGGCGCAAAGCTGAAGTCGATGCCCACTGCGGCCAGTTCCAGGGCCAGCAAGCGTCCGCGCGCCCGCGCAAGTTCCCGCCCCGCCGCCGGGTCGCGGTCGTATGCGTCGCCGAGCTCGCGGGCCGGTGGAAGCAACGAGAAACCCGAACGCATGCGCTGGACCCGTCCGCCCTCCTGATCGATGGCCACCAGCACTGGACGGTCCGCGGCGGAGCGAATGGACGCAACCAAGCCGCGAACCTGCGCCGGAGAGCGGTAATTGCGGGCAAACAGAATAATGCCGCCGACCGCCGGGTGCGCGAGCACTTGCCGTTCCTCCTGCGTGAGGACCTCGCCGGCGAGATCGACCATCAACGGCCCCAAGGCATCCTCCCTCAAGGCAAGATATTCACCCGGCAGCCGACGGATACGAGATCGAACAATTCCATTACATCCGCATTGCGCATTCGCACGCAGCCGTGGGATCTCGGCACCGACATGGGCTCCGAATCCGGCGTTCCGTGGATATAGATATAGCGGCGCATGCTGTCCACGCGGCCGTGCCGGTTATAGCCGGGCTGTTCCCCGCACAGCCAGAGGATCCGGCTCAGAATCCAGTCGCGGGAAGGGTGGTTCCGGCCCAGTTCCTCGGAATAGATCTCGCCCGTCGGCCGGCGGCCCACGAAAACTGCGCCCTGGGGCTGTCCGGCGCCGATACGGGCGCGGATGCGATGCAGGCCGCGTGGCGTGCCCAGACTTCCCGCCAACTCACCGGGACCGAACTGCGAGGTGGATACGGGCCATTGGCGCCGCACCCGGTCGGCGTTGAAAAGCTTCAATGTCTGCCGCGAAATTTCGACGGCAACTTCTACCTGCATGCAAGAATCCCGGTCATGGCACTTAGGCGGCCTGCCCTTCCCCCACAACTTCCTGCGTCTGCGGTTCTTCGGCTGAGGCCTTTTCTGCGGCGCTGCCTCCGGACGATTCGCCGCGATGCTCTTCGGGATCCGCCTCCAGCTTGCCGGCGAAATCCTTCAAATGACTCTCTCCGCTTGCCTTGAGCACATCAATCAGCAAGCCGTATTCCTCGTCGAGATTGTCCTGGGTCAGGTTGCCGCGCAAGAACTGAAAGTGCAGGTACAGGAGGTAAGTGTTCAGAGCATCCTCCAGACAATAGCGGCCGATGTCCCCGATCCTGCCATCCAGGTAGGCGTCCATGACGCTGGAACCGTCCATCAGGTTCTTGCCGGGCAGCCCCAGCAAGGCGCTTGCTTCGCGGAGACTGGGGCGGCCCCGTCCCTGAAAGCCCGACAGGGCGTCCATCAGGTCCGTATGGCGCCAGTGAAAACGGGATAGATAGTTGTTGAAGCGGAAAGAGCGATCCTTGGCGCCGGTCTCCCAGTACACCTGGCCCTGAATTTCATAGCGCAAGGCGCGGAAATTCATGACCGGCAGATCGAAGGCCGCGCCGTTCCAGGTCACCAGGTCCGGGACATAGTGCCGCAAGCCCCGGAAAAACCGGCTGATCATGTCCGACTCCGGCGCTGTTTCCTCGCTCATCACGATCGTGCGCAAGTGCTCGTTGTGGCGCAGCACCACCGCTGCCGCCACCACACGATGCTGAATCGGCGGAAGAAAGTCCAACCCCGTGCGCTGCTGGTAGTGATGCAGCATGGCACGCATCACCTCGCCGTCATCCAGCCCATCCAGCCCGTAAAGCGCTCGTCCCAGTTCCGCGTCCGGCACCGTCTCAATGTCCAGAACCAGCGTCGTGTTCATCCCGTGCTCCCTTGTCTCTCGGTTGCCCCTGTCGCCGTCGAACCCGGATAGCCGTCTGCGCGCGCGCCCGTCATCAGTTCCTTCATTCGCCTGACGGCGCCGAAAAACCCGTCAAATATTGCCTCGGAAACAATAGCATGACCGATATTGAGTTCCGCAATCTCCGGGATGACGGCCACTTCGGCGGTGTTTCCGAAGTGCAGTCCGTGCCCCGCATTGACGACCAGCCCCAAGCCAGAGGCGACCCGCGCCGCGTGGCGGATGCGGGCAAGCTCTTCGGCGGCCTGCGCTGCATCGCCAGCTTCAGCGAAAGCGCCGGTATGCAGTTCAATCACCGGCGCGCCCACCGCAGCCGAGGCGCGCAGTTGCGCTTCGTCCGGATCTACGAAAAGGGAAACGCGCACGCCTGCAGTTGCCAGCCGCGCGCAAACACGGGTGATGGACGAGGCCTGCCCGGCGACATCCAGGCCACCCTCCGTCGTCAGTTCCTGGCGCCGCTCGGGAACCAGGCAACAGTCTTGCGGGCGCCAGCGCTCGGCCAGCGCCACCATTTCTTCGGTAGCGGCCATTTCCAGGTTCACCCGCACGCCCGGCGAGTCGATCAGGCGCCTCACGTCCTGATCCTGAATGTGGCGGCGATCTTCCCTCAAGTGCACCGTGATGTAGTCGGCGCCGCCGGCAAGCGCCTGCAGGGCGGCCTTCACGGGATCCGGATAGGTGGTATTGCGTGCCTGACGCAAGGTCGCCACGTGATCCACGTTCACTCCGAGAAGAATGGTCAAGTTTGGGCCCCTTCAGGGGTTCTCTGATTTCTGGCCACAAGTTTGACATCTTGCCGGCCTCTGTGCAATGCGCATCTTTGCGGGCGCGCTCTCGCGTTCCCTCTCTGTGGGGACACGCTGCGAGCACATCCCTGTGTGCTCTACTCGGGCATCCTGCCCTCGCAAGGTCCCCACAGAGAGGGAACGCGAGAGCGCGCCCGCAAAGATGCTGATCAGGATCGCGAAAGCTCCAGTCCGGCGCTTTTGTACCTGAGCTTGTACTTCAAGCAACATCGCAACACCTACTACGAACTTCTGAACCATGTGCGGCACACCGGCGACTGGGAGGCTTGGCTGACGTTCTTTCTCGAAGGAGTACGGGTTACGGCGGAAGGCGCAGTCTCTACCGCCGAACGGCTCTCCGAGATGTTTCAAAATGACCGTGCCAAAATCCAGGCTGTCAGCGGGCGGCGAACAGGTTCCGCTCTACGCCTGCACGATGCGCTCAAGTCGCAGCCGATTTTGTCGTTGTCGGCAGCATGCCGTAATACGACGCTCTCCTTCGCTACCGCCTCCGCGACGATGGAAGTGCTGGTCAGGAACGGGATTGCGCGAGAGGCCACCGGAAAGCGCCGCAACCGGCTGTTCGTTTACGACCAGTACGTATCCATCCTCAGCGAAGAGACGGAGAATTCCTGACGCCAACTTATTCGGGCGGAAGCTACCTCGGAGCCTGTTCGGCATCGGCATCGGAATCGGAATCGGGTTCGGCAGATTCCTCCGCGTTGCGGGTAGCGGAAATGATGCGGAAGACTCGATCAAGCATGGTTGCGCGCCAGGCTTCCCGTTCGTCTTCCACGACTTCGTCCGGCGCGTAGTTTTCGATTTCTTCCGGCGTGGCGACCTTTCCTTGAGCCGCCAGCCGCTCGTGGGTGTCCAGCCGTTCCTTGACCACGGACACCTCGCCGACCAGGGCAACGATCATGGCCAACAGCTTGTCGGAGTCCGGCGAGTCCAGGAAAAAGGGTCGGCGCCCTTTGGCTACCCGTTGCCTCGGTTTTCGTTTCCCGTCCGCCAGCGTCCGCCCCCTTGCCCTGTTGACCGGGTTGTTTCCTGCATATTTTGGAGGGGGTAGTATAGGCCGTTAGTACACACAAGGCCAAGCACGCGCCTCGGAGAGCACATATGCGCAACAACTCGGACCACGCCATGTTTCCGGAGGCCACCCACGACGAGCAGTCGGCCCAGAGTTTCGTCAAGACCCTGAGGGTGTTCGCCACCAGCAATTTTCATGCCGGCAACAACGCGGTCCTTGCCGACAAGCTACTGTCCGCGCGGCCGGACGGGTCCTGTCCTTCGCGCAAGAAATTGCGCGAAGCTCTGGAAGACGAGCCTCACAACAAGTGGTGGAGCTCCATGATGCGGACCACGCAGGAAGTGTTGTATGACACTGTGGGCCCCAGCATCGAACGGCAACTTCCCGAACTCATCGACAGAGCCAATTCCTTCCGGGGCACGCTGGGATCGCTAACCCTGGATGACAGCGTCGAAATGCCGCCGTACCTCGCGGCTGTGGACGTTCACTGCAAACCCGGCAGTTACCAGCAGGAAATGAGCGAAGACGATATCTTTGCCGGCGCCGAGTTCGACCGCACCTACCGCCTCTATTCCATGGGCCGCCTGGGCCCCGACCTGGATGGCATGGGCCAAACGCTGGTTGCCTGGATGAAGGATCATTTCAGCGATGAAGGTCCGCAGCGGATCCTCGATATGGGCTGCACCGTGGGTCACTCCACCCTGGCTTACTGCGATCACTTCCCGGACGCGGAAATTCACGCGATTGACGTGGCGGCTACTTGCCTTCGCTATGGCCATGCCCGCGCCGTCGCCATGGGCAAGGAAGTGCATTTCTCCCAGCAGAACGCGGAGCGCACCAGCTTCGACGACGGGAGTTTCGATCTCATCGTGTCTCACGCCCTCCTGCACGAAACCTCGCGCAAGGCGATCCGGGCCATCCACAAGGAGTGCTATCGTTTGCTGGCGCCCGGCGGATTGATGATCCACATGGACAACATCGTGCCGGACAAGGCCCTTGAAAAGTACTATTGCGACTGGATGGCCCGGCATAACAACGAGCCCTATATGGGTGCGCTGCAGGACGAGGACATGGTTGGGATCTGTGAACAGGCCGGGTTTGAAAGGGACAAGATCCAGTTGGGTCAAGGGATCCCCCGGTTCCAGGACGAGTGCGCAGCAGAGAACAGGTCTTACGGAAACCTGATGGTCTGCGCCCGGAAGTAGTCCGACCCGGGAGTAGCCCGGCAAAGAAAACTCCGCTCTGACCAGGCCGCGCTGAGCGGGTGCCTCAGTGCTGCCGGCAAGGCCAGAAGAACAGCGAAAAAGGCGATCACGCCAATAAACGGCGGGCGGTAATACCGCTGCCATATCATCCGCCTCCCCTCAGGAGATCGGGTGTCCGATGGTCGATCCATTACCCTCCTGCCCAGCCCGCGCCATAGTGGCCACTCCTCGGAGCCTGTTCACAGGTGGCGTGCAACCTTTTGCGCAGGCAGTCGCGTCAGGGCCGAAATGGGTGTTGACGCGCGTAAAGGCTTTGATCGGACCGCTCATCCAAACGTCCAGGGATTGATGACTTCAATACCCATGCCTTCAAAGTCCCGGGTGTTGCGCGTCGCTACCGCCATGCCGCGAGAGCGGGCGATTGCCGCGATCTGGCAGTCGGCAAGGGCCGCGGTGTGGCCGGCTTCACGGCACGCGGCAGCAATCTCCGCATACTCGCGCGCCGCATCACTGTCGAACGATAACACCCGATCCTCAAAGTCCTCTCGCAGTATCGCATCGATCGTCAGAGCGAGCGCAGTTCTGCGTCGACCGGCCGGCAAAATCGCAACCCCGTAGCGCATTTCCGCCTCGCCCACCGCCGAGAAATACAACTCAAACCCCGGGCGTTCCGCCACCCAGCGCTCCACCGCCGGGTTTGGTACGGGACGCAGCAATTCAGACACTACATTCGTGTCCAGCAGCACGGTCATTGCGCCGGACTCAGTCGAAGGGTGGCGGCTCGCGCCCGGATTCGCGCGGCGGCAACTCCAGGTCCACGCCACCGAGCGGTGCAATTCGGGAGCGGTCCTCGTCGCAGGAGAAGTCGCGCACGCAGTGGAGGCGGTTTTCGATTTCCCGGTGGCCGCGGTCGAGGGCGAGGATTTCGGAGGGTCCGGCCTCGCCGGGCGGAAGCGAGGTCAGTCCGCAGGTGGCCTTGACGGTGTTTCGGTCGGTGCGGATCACGGTGCGCCGGCGCGGCCGTACCCCCGCGTGAAACCCAGCTCCCGCCAGTTCGACGCCCGGCAGCACCCTCCCGCGAACCGCGACGGGTCCACGAAGGTCTCCGCCAGAAGCGCCGGATGACCGCGCCACGCCTCGAAATCCCCGGACAAACGGCGCAGCGACAACGACAGCGCCCGCGAGGCCGGATTGCCGCCGCCACAACCCGGCAGAATCAGAAACCGCGTGTTGTTCGCCAATCCACGACACCCGTCACCGCCCTGTCCCGACACCGAACAGCCCGCTTGTCCACCCCCACCGCCTCCGCATGACACCACAAACGCTTACGGCCGACTTTGGGATGGCCCTGCCTGAGCCGGTACAAAGCCTATGCTCCCTGCAAAGCACAAGGTATGATAACCAGGACATCGGATCAGTTGGAGACGAGAGCATGGCCAGCAGCTATGAGCGCACACAGCGCTCCGATACGCAGGGTCCGATCCTAGACAACAGGGGGGCCGAAGCCGTCGAGCAACCTCAGCACTTCAAACGTTCCTGGCACGTGCGTCTGGAGAAGATGGTGCACAGCATGATGTCTGGCGACCAAGACGCAGTCAACCGCTGGATGTCGACGCCACAGTCACTTCTGGGCGGAAAAACGCCATCGGAGTATGCCTCGACGGAGGATGGGGCCCGAGATGTCGAAACACTGGTTGGCAGATTGGAGCACGGCGTTTTCAGTTGATCACGGAGGTCACTGCTTGGCGACTGGCAAAGCCGAAATTCGCATGCAACGCGGAGCAGATGCTATCCGGCGCAGGAGCGCGCCTGAATGGCGGGCGCTGGAACAGCCCCGGCGCCGCAGTCGTTTACTTAAGCGAAAGCTTGGCGCTGGCAGCCATGGAGTTGCTGGTGGGTCTGAATCAGCGGTCGGTTCTGAATACCTACCGAAAGATGCCCGTCTATTTCCCGGAAGAACTGGTCAGGCGCATCAAGTACGCTGAGTTGCCCGATAATTGGAAAAAGGAGGAGATTCATCCTTCAACTCAAAAGCTGGGAGATCAATGGCTGGAAGCCGGGAACTCCGCAGTGCTTCAGGTTCCCAGTGCTGTCGTGCTCGGCGAGAGCAACTATCTCGTTAATCCGAAACATCCGGATTTTGCCCGTATCCGGAAGGGCAAGATTGAGTGTTTCCATTATGACCGCAGGCTGGCCGGCGGGAAACTGTAGAGAGCACATAACTTGTCCGGTTATAGAGCATATAGAGTGTCCGGTCGTATCTTCGGTCGTTTCCTGGTTTTGGGGAGTGCGAGATGGGGACGGCGTTCAGGGATGTTTGAGGAGGCCCTTCGGGACTGGCAAGGAGGGTGTTTGACGCAGGAGTAGGCGGCGGCCTTGCTGGGGGTGAGCGTGAAGACGTTTCGGTGCTGGACGGTTCGCTATGGCGAGGACGACATTGAGGGTTTGCGGGACCGCCGCGTTTCTCGCGCCTCGCACCGGGCGGCGCAAGCGAACTCCGGCACCATGGCCGAAGTCTACAGGCCGGCATTCAACGCCGAGTTTCGCCGTGCGCCTGCGGAGGACCAAAGCGCTTTCTTGGCGATGGCGAAGATTGGACAGCTCGATAACACGCTGTGCGAGATCCACGATCGAACGATTTTCGCGACAACGGTGTTCGGTTTCAGGGGTGGCGGCTGCAATTGCCGGCGAGTGGCTACCGCCCGCACTACTTCAAGGTCCGGGTAAAAGCGCGCCGGCATAGCAACGGCACGCTTTCGGTGTGACACGGTCTCCGGCTTTTGGCTCGCTACGGGCCTGAGGGAGAGCTGCGCTCCGAACCCCTGGAAAGGGCGGCATGAGCGCCTCGGCGCGCTCCCCGCTGCGGTCGCTACGCTCCCTTCACGGGGTGCACGAAAACCTCTTGAGGGTAAACTCATGATCGGACACTTTATGTGCTCTAAAACCGGACACTTCTATTTGTCCGCAACAGGCTTGGATTCCGGATGGAGTCACTATGGCGCGGGACGGTTTTCGGACTCGGTAAGCAAACCGGGATAGGGCAGAGACACCGGGGGATAAACATGGAACAGGCCACCAGAATCGGGGGGCTCGTCGTACACGGGGTTGGGGAGCAACAGCCAAACGAACAGAGAGACGAAGTGGCGGCCGCGCTGGTTTCGGCGTGGCAAAAGCGGTACGGCCGCTCGAATGTGTCACAACTTTGCGACCCAGACGATGACTTGCCAAAGGCAAGCAACAAAAAGGTTTCGATCACCATTCGCTGTCCCGACACGAAGGAGAGAGTCGGTTTCAAGAAAGTGTATTTCAAGGAAGTGTACTGGGCGGACCTGGACGAGAATCCGCAGAGTTCGTCGCAGAAGATCCGTTACCGACTCGCCTTTTGGCGTTGGGCTCTGTCGCAGTGGATGGTAAAGCGCTATCCGAAGACAGTTGAGGAGTTCAAAGCAAAGGACCACATGGAACTCCCTCTCCCGGAACCGAAAGAACGCATATCTTTTCCGGTGCGCACGAAGCTCTTTGGAGTCGGGATTTCGTTCATACTCCTTGGGGTTACTTGGGAGTTGCTGCGCTTTTTGGTTCGCGTTCTGCACATTGCCATGCCCGGTTCCGGTGTATTGGTCCAGTATCTGGCAGACATCTCCCTGTATACGGAGAACCGCTATCGCTTCAGGCCCCCGCACGTAGTTCTGACAGACGCACCTCGCGACGCGATACGGCGGCGAATGGTTCGTGGGTTGGTGGACATGGCGGAGGGAAACTACGACCGTTGGTATGTTGTGGCGCACAGCCTGGGTTCCGTGGTAGCGCACAACGGACTGATGGAACCTGCAGAGGCATTGCCGAATTATCTCAGCCACAAGGATTGGCAGCGAGTGACGGAGTTGCAGAGCCAGGGTCCCAACGTCTCAGACCGTAAGATGCGTCCGGTGCGACCCTGCTGGTTAGCCGATACGGATGCATTGGACCGCGGCAAGCTTTTCGCAAATTTGAAGGGGTTTTTCACCTATGGGAGCCCTTTGAGCAAATTTGCTGCGCTATGGCCTGCGATAGTGCCAGTGAATAAAGATATGGAATCGCTGGGAAAGTGCGAGTGGATCAATGTCCGTGATCGGATGGATTCGATCTCCGGTCCGCTCAATACATTCGGGGAACCAAACAAGGGTACCTTCGCGCCTCGGAATGTACTTTATCGGTCGTCCTGGTTATTCCTGTTGGCCCACATCCGGTATCTCAGGCACTCGTTGAGCAGTACCAGTCTCGCGGATGTTCTTGGCGAGTGGATTTTAAAGGGGCAATCGTTCAGGGAAGAACTGCCCAATCGATTCGGTGGCGGAACTGCCAGGGCAGTAGCTCGCTATGCCTGGTGGCTCCTGCTCTCGGGGCTCGTGTTATATCCGTTGGCGTACTTGGCGTCCATGGTTTGCGGGAACTGCGTTGATTTCATAGGACTGCTCTTCCAGGTTGCATACGATCTCATATTCGGTTTCATCCAGAAATTGTTCAGCACGAAGCAGTTTTGGGGAGCAGTTTGTGTGTTGGCAGTCGCGGTGGCCGTATTGGTTATTGTGCCGATTGCATCGTGTGTGCGCTCAAAGATGGCTTCACGTAAGTCAGACTCCACAGTGCAGAAATGAAATATGCCGGGAGCAAATGGAGTGGACCAATCGATACACTCTACGCCATGCAGCGGTGGCAGGCATGGCCGAGTTTAGCGGGTTCGCGCTCACGGATCGTTATGCACGCTTGATTTTCGTGAACGGCGCGGACGCGAAATCTGCCCAAATGTTCACGCTGGCTCACGAGGTGGACATTCGTGCCGCTTCCATTCCGATTGACCGCGGCAGTCAGCACGGACTCGCCGACACGGCTTTGCGCGGCGCATCCTGATAGCGCGCGACGAGTTCGCTCATCGCCGCGATAAAAGCGATCAGGGCCGAGAGCGAGTACGCCAGCATTGGTCTTCGCTTATTGCCGGCGCGAGGGCCGGATCATCTGGACTGAAGTTTCCCAATGGGAATGTTGGCCAGGTTGCGGCCCATCGGTGTCAGAGAAACCATCCCGTTGAGGTCGGAAAATTCGATCAGGTTTGCGGCTTTCAGCGGTTCGATCGCCATGGCCGTCTGCAAAATAGGCAAGTTGCTCTCCTCCGCGAGTTCGACGATACCGATGGCGTCGTCATGATGTGACAGCGTCTCAATGATCGCCATCGGCGAAACTTCCACTCGGACGGCGTTGGACTTCGGCCTGGACACCGTCTTCAAGAAGGTGCCGAAGTTGTCCACTCGTTTGGTTGGCTTTTCCATTTTCGACGACTCCCTATCGATCGACTGCGGTCGTAATGCCCGGGACGACCAGATGCGACACGTAATCACCACCGACCGAAACCACTTTTCGGCCGCGTTTGGATTCGGACTCCACCCATTCCGTGATCGCGAGCGCGGCCCGAACGGTATCCGCCCTGGATCGCAGCCCGAATCGGCCCCGAAGCCGGTCCAGCTCATCCGCTTCTTCGGACCTCAGATCCAGTTGCACGCGCGTCTTCGCCATCGTCGTATCGATCACCCTGTATGAGATGAGTAACATATACTCATTTGAAGCCCCTGAAGGCAGGGAACGCCGATCATGATGCGTTGCAGGACTTTCCGCCCGAAGGCGCGCGCACAGTTGATGTCGTCCATGTTCCACCACTTCCCGGCATCGAACGGGATGAACCGCGGCGAGACCGCGGTATGCAGGATCTGCTGATCGGTCAGGGCCGCCCGGGGGAATACTGCGCAACCTGCTGCTCGATGTTGCCGAGCGAGAGGATGTGGCTGACTGGAATGCCCTGGCAGGCCACATGCGAGAGCTTTTCCGCATCGAATTACAGAAGCCGGTCTATTCGCCCGGCCAGCCATACATCATCTGCGAATACCGCGAGGTGGGCGGCGCCCGCGACCCCGACACCCCGTTCACCAACAACCGCGCGGAGCGCGATATCCGCATGGCCAAGGTCAAGCAGAAAATCTCCGGCTGCTTCCAAAACACCCAATACGCCGCCGCCTACTGCCGAATCTCCAGCTACCTCCAGTCCATGGCCAACCAAGGCTACAATCCCCTCGCCGCCATCCAGATCGCACTCAACGGCAACGCCGCAAACATGATCAAGACGCCGCCGCAACAGACGCCGTCCGTTCACGGGTAAGGGGGCGAGTAGTTACAAATGTCGTTTATACTTCCTGTCCTCCTTCCTATTCTTGAGGGATGCACCTCTTGCACGAACCGTCGAATTCGCCCGGGCCGTCCCGGCTCGGCTGGCCGCCTTGAGCGCCGTTCGCGGCGCGTGCGGCACGATATAGTCCCCCCCCCCCCCCGACAACTGTGCAACCCCGGCATTAGACGAACCGACGCATGCGGCGCGCAGGAGCGGGCAGGACACTCGGTGACCTCCGGCCGCAAGGCAACAGTGAGTAGCATGGCGCACCTCGCAGCCAAGGGGACGCGCACTGCCCTGACCCGCCTCTGGCGCGCCCCGCGTGCCGCCGCGCCGCTCGTCCTCGCCGCGCTGCTCGCGAGTCTGCTGCCGAGCGCTGCCAGCGCACAGGCGGATTCCCGCCCGACCATCTCGGGGTTCGCGCTGGTCAAGAGCAATAATGATGTCACACCCTATGCGGGCGGTCCCTACGGTGAGAACGATCGGATCTTTGTGTCCGTGAACTTCAGCGAGAACGTCACTTTCCCAGCAGAGTCCCCGCCGACGCTCACGCTGATCATCGGCGATCAGGAGCGGCAAGTGAAGTTCTTGGCCACCAATGGGGAGCGAATGATCTTCCGATACACGGTGGCGGCGGCGGATTCGGGGCCGGTCAAGATCAAGGCGAACAGCCTTGACGAGAACGGCGGCACGATTTTTCGCGAGGGCGGGAACGCCGACACGGCGGCGGACCAGGCGGTGCTGACCTTCGCCGAAGTGGACACCGGGCAGCGGGTGGGGCCGATCACCGGGGTACTGAATCTGAAGGCCGAGGCGACGGCCGGTGAATCGCTGATGGTGAGCTGGACGGCGGCGTTGGACGCGCCGGGCGGCTACCGGGTGCGCTGGCGCGAATGGAAGCAGGGCAGCTCGCTCAACGCCGGCGAGACGGTGAGCGCCGCGAGCTACACGATCACGGGCCTGACCAACGGCCAGGAGTATCTGGTGCGGGTGGACAAGCTCGACGCGGACGGCAACGCGATCGACGATGCCTTCGCGACGACGCGGGGCACGCCCGCGGCGTCTCCGACGGGGGTGACGAACCTGTCGGTGGAGGCGACCGCCAGGGGCGAACTGACGGTGAGCTGGACGGCGGCGAGCGTGGCGCCGAACGGCTACCGGCTGCGCTGGCGCAAGACTGACGGCGGCAGTTTCAACACGGGCGAGAAGCTGGCGGCGGGCGCCACGTCGCACAAGATCACCGGCCTGGACGATGAGACGGCCTACCGGGTGCGCATCGACACCCTGAACGCGGACGACAGCCTGGCTTCGGGCACCGCGGTCTCGAAGGACGGCACAACCCTGTCCGGGGTGGCGACGCCGCCGCGCGACCTGACGCTGGCGGCGGGCACGGCGGCTGGCAGCATCGACGTGTCCTGGACTGCGGCGCTGGTGGGTTCGAACGGCTACCTGGTGCGCTGGCGGGCGGGCGGCGCGACCGAGCTGAACGCGGGCGAGGTGGTGGCTTCGGGCGCGGCGACCGCCTACACGATCACCGGCCTGACGGCGGGGACGGGCTACATCGTGCGGGTGGACACCCGCGACGCGAACGGCAACCTCGTCGCCGGAGCGTCGGCGAGCGGGTCGTTTGCCGTGCCGGCGACTCACCCGACGGTGTCGAGCATCGCGCTGGCTGCCGGCAGGTTCAGTCTGAACCCCTATGCGGGCGGCCACTATGACACGGGGGACACGATCTGGTTGGCGGTGACGTTCAGCGAAGACATCAGCTTCCGCGACGAATCGCTGACTGCGACTGATCCGGGGCTCTCCCTGATGATCGGGGACCAGGCGCGGGAGGCTTCGTTTGACCACGTGTCAGGCCACGACCAGCTTCGCTTCCGCTACGTGGTGGTGAAGGGTGATGAGGGGCAGATCCGCGTGGGCGCGAACGCGTTGCGGGACAACGGCAACACCATTTACCTGCGGGGCGGAAACTCGGGCAACGCGGCCGATCATGCGGATCTGAGCCACGCGCAGATGGACCTTGGCCACCGGGTGGGTGGCCCGACCCACGCGAGGAATCTGAAAGCGGCGTCGGCGGGCGACGGGCGGCTGAGGGTCACCTGGACGGAGGCCACCTATGCGCCGAGTGGCTATCGCCTGTTCTACACGGACCTTGGGACCAACGTCCAGAAGCGGTGGAACGATGCGCAATCGGGCACGGTGATCACCGGCCTCAAGAACGGCCAGGGGTACCGAATTCGGGTGGATACGCTGAATGACGACGGCACCAAACTGGACAAGACGGCGGTTTACACCACCGGCACGCCAGGGATCCCGACGAAAGTGACGGATCTGACAGTCGAGTCGGGCGACGGGCAACTGACGGTCACCTGGACGGCGGCGACCTCCGCGCCGAGGGGCTATCGCCTGTTCTACCGGGAGAACAGGCCCGGCAGCCCCCAGCCGAGGTGGACTCCGCCGGAATCGGGCGCGGTGATCACCGGCCTCAAGAACGACCAGGAGTACGTCATTCGGGTGGATACGCTGAACTACGACGGCAAGGCCGCGAACAGCACGGCGGTGTACGCCACCGGTACGCCAAGGGAGGTCGACGTGGCGCCTAGCTTCGGCAGCGAGACCATTGACGACCAGGCCTGGACAGCCGGCACGGCCGTGAGCCTCACCCTGCCGGCCGCGACCGACGGCAACGGCGCCATCAGCTACGCGCTGACGCCCGCGCTGCCAAACGGCGTGACGGTGGACACGTCGACCCGCGTGGTCAGCGGCGCGCCGACAGAGGTGGCCAGCGCCGCCACCTACACCTGGCGGGCATCCGACGGCGACTCGAACACCGCCGACAGCGACACGGTAGCGCTGACCTTCAGCGTGACGGTTGGCAAGGGCACGCTGGCCGCGCCGGCGAACCTGGCGGTGAAGGCGGACAGCAAGACGAAGGCCGGCTTCACGGTGCTCTGGAATGCAGTGGAGAACGCCGCGGGCTACACGGCGACGGCGACGCCGAGCGGCGGCACGGCGGTCACCGGCACGGTGACGGGCGCCGAGGCGGCCTTCACCGGTTTGGCCGTGAGCACGGAATACGAGGTCTCGGTGGTCGCCAAGGGCAACGCCAACTACAACGACAGCCAGGCCGCGACGCTGAGCGTAACCACCGCGGCCAATTCGGCCCCGACGGTGGCGAACGCGATCCCCGACCAGGCGGCGACTGCGGGCACGGCCTTCAGCTACATCTTTCCGACCAACACGTTCAACGACGCCGACAGCGATAGCCTGACCTACACGGCCATGCAGACGGACGGCACGACCGACAGCGCGCTGCCCTCCTGGCTGGTCTTCACCGCCGCCGATCGCAAGCTGGCGGGCACGCCGAAGACCGCCGACATCGGCACGCTGAAGGTGAAGGTGACGGCCAGCGACGGCACGGCCTCGGTCAGCGACACCTTCGACTTTGTGGTGTCGGCGGCCGACACAGCGCCCAAGTTTGCGGACGGCGCGACCATCGCGGCCCAGACCTTCACGGTAGATGCACAGATCACCGCCTTCACGCTGCCGGCGGCGACCGGTGGCAATGGCGCCATCAGCTACGCGCTGACGCCCGCCCTGCCGGCGGGGGTGAGCCTGAACTCATCAACCCGCGAGGTGAGCGGCACGCCGACGGCGGCTGCGGCCGCGGCCACCTATACCTGGCGGGCATCCGACAGCGACTCGAACACCGCCAACAGCGACACCGCGGCGCTGACCTTCAGCGTGACGGTGAACAAGGCCAAGCTGGCCAAGCCGACGGGCCTGGCGCTGAAAACGGACAGCAAGACGAAGACCGGCTTCACGGTGACGTGGACGGCGGTCAGCAACGCCGCGGGCTACACGGCGCAGGCGGTGGCGGGAAGCACGACGGTGAATGGCGTGGTGTCGGGCACGAACACCGAGGCGGTCTTCACCGGCTTGACGGTGAACACCGCCTACAAGGTGACGGTGACGGCCACCGGCGACGCCAACTACGCGAACAGCGACGCCTCGGACGAGTTCGACGCGAGCACGGCGGCCAATCAGGCGCCGGCCATCACGGACATCACCAACAAGACCGCGACCTTCGGCGCCAATCTCCTGGTCGATGTGAGCGCCACGGATGCGGATACGGGCGACACGCTGCAATACAAGGCGTCCTCCAGCGACACGAAGATCGCGACGGTCAGCCCGACCTCGCTGGCCGACCTCGAATCGGACAGCCAGGTGACGGTGACGCCGGTGGGCGCCGGTACGGCGACCATCACGGTGACGGTGAGCGACGGCACGGACGAGGCGACGGACACCTTTGAAGTGGCGGTCTCGCGGGCGGCGCTCGGCAAGCCGGACGTGACCGTCAACGAGGCCGACGGCAGGCTGGGGGCGACCTGGTGGGACGTGCCCAATGCGGCTGGCTACGAGCTCGAGTACAAGGAAAGCGACGAGACGACCTGGAAGGGCAATGACGACGACTCGTCCCCGGCGAACATCCTGAGTCTCACCAACGGCCAGGAGTACGACGTGCGGGTGCGCGCCAAGGCGGCCTCCGCTTCGACCACCCACCTGGACAGCGAGTGGTCGGACGTCAAGAAGGGCACCCCGGCGGCGGCGGACACCGCGCCGGGCTTCGGCAGCGAGACCGTAGCGGCCCAGACCTGGACGGTGGGCACGGAGATCACCGCCTTCACGCTGCCGGCCGCGACCGGCGGCAACGGCGCCATCAGCTACGCGCTGACGCCCGCCCTGCCGGCGGGGGTGAGCCTGAACACGTCAACCCGCGAGGTGAGCGGCACGCCGACGGCAGCTGCGGCCGCGGCCACCTACACCTGGCGCGCATCCGACAGCGACACGAACACCGCCAACAGCGACACCGCGGCGCTGACCTTCAGCGTGACCGTCGGCGAGGGCACGCCGGCGGAGGCGCCCACCGGCGTGACGGACCTGTCGGTGGAAGCGACCGCCAGGGGCGAACTGACGGTGAGCTGGACGGCGGCGAGCGTGGCGCCGAACGGCTACCGGCTGCGCTGGCGCAAGACCGACGGCACTTTCAACACGGGCGAGAAGCTGGCGGCGGGCACGACATCTCACAAGATAACCGGCCTTGACGACGAGACGACCTACCGGGTGCGCATCGACACCCTGAACGCGGACGACAGCCGGGCCTCGGGCACCGCGGTCTCGAAGGACGGCACGACCCTGTCCGGGGTTGCGACTTCGCCGCGGCGCCTGACGCTGGCGGCGGGCACGGCGGCCGGCAGCATCGACGTGTCCTGGACCGCGGCGATCGTCGCGCCGAACGGCTATCTGGTGCGCTGGCGGGCGGGCGGGGCGACCGAGCTGAACGCGGGCAAGGTGGTGGCTTCGGGCGCGGCGACCGCGTACACCATCACCGGCCTGACGGCGGGGACGGGTTACATCGTGCGGGTGGACACCCGCGACGCGAACGGCAACGTCGTCGCCGGGGCGTTTGCGAGCGCGACGCTCGGCCTGGCGGCCAATCAGGCGCCGGCCATCACGGACATCACCAACAAGACCGCGACCTTCGGCGCCAATCTCCTGGTCGATGTGAGCGCCACGGATGCGGATACGGGCGACACGCTGCAATACAAGGCGTCCTCCAGCGACACGAAGGTCGCGACGGTCAGCCCGACCTCGCTGGCCGACCTCGAATCGGACAGCCAGGTGACGGTGACGCCGGTGGGCGCCGGTACGGCGACCATCACGGTGACGGTGAGCGACGGCACGGACGAGGCGACGGACACCTTTGAAGTGGCGGTCTCGCGGGCGGCGCTCGGCAAGCCGGACGTGACCGTCAACGAGGCCGACGGCAGGCTGGGGGCGACCTGGTGGGACGTGCCCAATGCGGCTGGCTACGAGCTCGAGTACAAGGAAAGCGACGAGACGACCTGGAAGGGCAATGACGACGACTCGTCCCCGGCGAACATCCTGAGTCTCACCAACGGCCAGGAGTACGACGTGCGGGTGCGCGCCAAGGCGGCCTCCGCTTCGACCACCCACCTGGACAGCGAGTGGTCGGACGTCAAGAAGGGCACCCCGGCGGCGGCGGACACCGCGCCGGGCTTCGGCAGCGAGACCGTAGCGGCCCAGACCTGGACGGTGGGCACGGAGATCACCGCCTTCACGCTGCCGGCCGCGACCGGCGGCAATGGCGCCATCAGCTACGCGCTGACGCCCGCCCTGCCGGCGGGCGTGAGCCTGAACACGTCAACCCGCGAGGTGAGCGGCACGCCGACGGCAGCGGCGGCCGCGGCCACCTATACCTGGCGCGCATCCGACGGCGACAGCAACACCGCCGACAGCGACACCGCGGCGCTGACCTTCAGCGTGACGGTGGGCGCGGCCACGCCCACGAAGGTGACCAACCTGCAAGTGACTGCGCTTGATGAATCGCTGATGGTGAGCTGGACGGCGGCGAGCGTGGCTCCGAACGGCTACAGCGTGCGCTGGCGGGAGAGGGCACCGGGCAAGGCGCTGTCGCCGGTCAACGACGTGGCCGGCACCTCGTTCACCATTGACGACCTGACCAACGGCCAGGAGTACGTGGTGCGGGTGGAGACGCGCAACGCGGCGGACGACGGCGTGCAGGCGGGCACGGCGGTCACCGGGACCGGCACGCCGGCGGTGTCCGACACGGCGCCCAAATTTGCGGACGGCGCGACCATCGCGGCCCAGACCTTCACGGTAGATGCGCAGATCACCGCCTTCACCCTGCCTGCCGCGACCGGCGGCAATGGCGCCATCAGCTACGCACTCACCCCCGCCCTGCCGGCGGGCGTGAGCCTGAACTCATCAACCCGCGAGGTGAGCGGCACGCCGACGGCAGCGGCGGCCGCGGCCACCTATACCTGGCGGGCATCCGACAGCGACTCGAACACCGCTGACAGCGACACCGCGGCGCTGACCTTCAGCGTGACGGTCGGCGCCACGCCCACGAGAGTGACCAACCTGCGAGTGACTCCGCTCGATGGGGCGCTCATGGTGAGCTGGACGGCGGCGACCGTGGCCCCGAACGGGTACAGCGTGCTCTGGCGGGAGAGGGGGTCGGGCCACGACCTGTCGCTGGCGGACGATGTGACCGGCACCTCGTTCACCATTGACGGCCTGACCAACGGCCGGGAGTACGTGGTGCGGGTGGTGACGCGCAACGGGGCGGACAGCGGGGGGCGGGACGGCCCGGCGGTCGCCGGGACCGGCACGCCGTCGGTGCGCGACACGGCGCCCGCCTTCGCGCAGGGCGCAAGCATCCCCGCCCAGAACTGGACGGTGGGCGCGGAGATCACCGCCTTCATTCTGCCTGCCGCGACCGGCGGCAACGGCGCCGTCAGCTACGAGTTGCTCCCGGCGCTGCCGGCGGGCGTGAGCCTGAATAGGGGAACGCGCGAGGTGAGCGGCACGCCGACGGCAGCGGTCGCGGCCACCTACACCTGGCGCGCTTCGGACAGCGACTCGAACACCGCCAACAGCGACAGCGCGGCGCTGACCTTCCGCGTGACGGCCGACAGGCCCACGCCCACCGGGGCGACGAAACTGCGGGTGACCGCGGGGAATGGCGCGCTGGGCGTGTCCTGGACGGCGGCCAGCCGCGCCCCGAACGGCTACAGCGTGCGCTGGCGGGAGCGGCGCCCCGACAGCAGGCTGACGGCCATCAACCGGGTGGCGGGCGCCTCGTTCACGATTCCGAACCTGACCAACGGCGTCGCCTACATCGTGCGCGTGGACACCCGCAACGAGGCGGACAGCGGGATTCAGGCGGACACGCTGCTGAGCGGAACCGGCACCCCGGACGCGTCGGGCAACCTGGCGCCGACGGTGGCGGCGATCGGCGACCGGAGCCTGACCTTCGGCACGGATCTGGACGTTGACGTGGACGCATCGGACGTGGACGGGGACGACCTGACCTACAAGGCGTCGTCGAGCGACACGGCGGTGGCGACGGTCAGCCCGACGGCGCCGGTCGGCCACGGCGGCAGCAGCCGGGTGCGGGTGACGCCTGTGGGCGCGGGCACGGCGACCGTCACGGTGACGGTGAGCGACGGCGCGAACGAGGCGTCCGCGTCATTCGAGGTGTCGGTCTTGCGCCGGGAGCTTGATGCCCCTCGGTGCGGCTGGAGCCGATCTACGAGCGGATGAGGGCGATTTGGGCGGCTGTGGAAGGCGCGAGCAGCTACGACGTCGAGGTTCGGGAGAGCGGCTCGGACGACTACTGGACGGCCGGCACGTTCACGGACCCCGGGGTGGAAATCCTCCTGCTGAGCAACGGCGTGGAGTACGAGGTGCGGGTGCGGGCGAAGGCGGCCGCGGGTTCGAGGACCCACGTGGACGGCGACTGGTCGGAAATCGCCAGGGCGGCGCCGTTGGCGGGCCCGACCCGGGCGGCGGACCTTGAGGTAGCGCCGGGGAACGGGTCGCTTGCGGTCAGCTGGCGGGCGGCGGTTTACGCGCCGCGCGGCTACAGCGTGCGCTGGCGCAAGGCGGGGGCCGGCGGCAGCCTGTCACCGGTGAAAAGGGTGGACGGCACCTCGTTCACGATCCCCAATCTGGCCAACGGCGCCACCTACGTGGTGCGCCTGGACACCCTTGGCGCGAGGGGCCTCGACCTGCAGCCGGACACCGACCTGACGGCTCAGGGCAAGCCGTCGGCGGTTGCGGCCCGGGCGGCGGCCGAGGCGCCCTTGGCGACGCTGTCGGTCGGCGACGCGGAGGGCGGCGAGGGCGACGTCCTGGAGTTCGGCGTTGCGCTCTCGGAGGCCTCGGCCCGCGAGGTGCGGGTGCGCTGGCGCACCGAGCCGGGGACTGCCCGGGCCGGCGAGGACTACGAGTCCGGCGGCGGCGAGCTGGTCTTCGCGCCGGGCGAGACGGCCAGGGCGGTTCGGGTGCGGACCCTGGACGACGCCCACGACGACCCGGGCGAAACGTTCCGGCTGGTGCTGTCGGGGGCCCGGGGCGCGGCCTTGGGGCCGGACCGGGAGGCGATCGGGACTATCCGCAATGCCGACCCGATGCCGGCTGGCTGGCTGGCCCGCTTCGGGCGGGCGGCGGCGGAGCAGGCCCTGGACGGGATCGCCCGGCGCATCGCCGAGCCGCGGACGGCGGGCCGGCAGGGGACGCTGGGGGGCGCGCCGATCGGTGGCGCGGCGCCGGACGGGGAGTCTGGCGGCCTTCCCGGCGGCCCGTCGGCGCTCGGCGGCGGGCTTGGGGGCCTCAACGGCGGCGGGTTGAACGGCGGCATGGTCGGCGGCCAAGGCGCCGGCTTCGGCAGCGGAGCGGGCGTCGGCATGGGCGGAGCGCCGCCCCACGCCCACGGCGGGCGCGGCATGGCGTTCGGCGACCTGCTGGCCGCCAGCAGCTTCACCCTGGTGGGCAAGGCGGACCGCGCCGGGCGCAGCGCCGCCCTCTGGGGCCGGGGCGCCCGGTCGAGCTTCCACGGCATGGACGGCGCGGCCAGCGTGGACGGCACGCTGAGTACCGCGACCCTGGGCGCGGACTACGGCGGCGGCCGCTGGCTGGCGGGCCTGGCGCTCTCCCGGACGGTGGGCGAGGGCGGCTACCGCCTGCCGGGCGCGGGTTCGGGCCGGATTCGGGCGACCCTCGGCACGGCCATTCCCTACGCCTCCCTGAACGCCTCGGATCGCCTCAGCCTCTGGGCGGCGGCTGGCGGCGGCTCCGGCGCGCTGACGCTCACCCCGGACGGCGCGGCGCCGACGGAGACGGGCATCGACTGGCGCATGGCCGCCCTGGGCCTGCGCGGCGACCTGCTGAGCGGCGCCTCCGGCCCCGCCCTCGCATTCGTCTCGGACGCCCTCTGGTCCCGGACGGCCTCGGAACGGGCGGAGGCCTCAGGCGCCGCCACCAGCCTGGCGGCGTCCTCGTCCGCCACCTCAAGGCTGCGCCTGGGCCTTGAGGGCAGCTGGGCGCTGCCCTTGGGCCTGACCCCGAAGCTGGAGGCGGGCGTGCGCCGAGACGCCGGCGACGCGGGCTCCGGCTTCGGCCTGGAGATCGGCGGCGGCCTGGCCTGGAGCGCCCCCGGACTCGGCATCAACCTGGACCTCTCAGGCCGCACGCTCATCGCCAGCGGCGACAGCGGCGACAGCGGCTTCTCGGCAGCCCTGGGCTACGACCCGAGCCCGGCCAGCCTCCTGGGCCTGTCCCTGACCCTGCGCCAGGACCTGGGCGGCTCGTCGAGCGGCGGCCTGGCGGCCCTGTTCGCCCCGGACCTGCCGACCTCGGGCTTCGGCGGCGGGCAGGCCCGCTGGACGACGGAGGCGGCCTACGGCCTGCCCGCTTTCGGCGGCCGCTTCACGCTAATCCCCGTGCTGGGCTACGGCGCCTTCGGCGCCGACCGCGACTACAGCCTGAGCTGGCGCCTGGAGCCGTCCCCGGACGCCGAGGGCGCCCCGAACCTCTCCCTGGGCCTGCGGGCCACCCGCCGCGAACCCGAGGGCGCCCCGCCGGACCACGGCGTCGAGGTCGAGGTCCGCGCCCGCTGGTAGTCGCCCCGCCCCGACTCCAGGCGCACTCGGGGGCGAGCTCGTCGCGCAGGCGCTCGAAAAGCGCCTTCGTGGCCAGAATCCCCTCGTCGGCGTGTTGGCGCGGCCCTCGAACTCGATGCCCACTTGATGAATCCGCGCATCTTGCCTGCACCCTTGCGGGCGTTTCGCATTGGAGATCCGGAAGGACAATTTCCCGTGTGGAGTGCGCAAGGGGCCGAGCGCGTCCCGGCGAGGCGGCACGAGGCTGGAGCGGCAGTGATCTGTGCCTCCGAAAACTACGCCACCGCCATGTTGGAAAACCTGGTTTACTGGAACGGCGCCTTGCCGCCGAACCAGCACTTCGTTGAGATCACAGTGCCGCAAGGCGCCAGCTATGAGGTGGTGACTGCGCAAACCCTTCCCGGTCTGTTCGATCCAAACCAGGAAGCGTCTCGACGCTACGGCCGAGATTGGTACGTGGAATTGAGAAGTGTCATCTTGATCGTTCCGTCCGTTGTGGCGCGCATGGAGAACAATGTTGTCTTCAACAGCCAACATTCCGAGTTCAAAAATGTAACCGTGGAATTGGAAAAACCGGTCTGGTGGGATAAGGACCTGTTTGGTTCAGGCCGATAATCAGAAACGCCTGTCCCACTTGCGATCGAGCGAACAGCGAACGTTGTGATCGCACGATTTTCATCTGCCCGGGGTTCCTGAGCGGGGCGTTCGACTTGTTCGTTCAGACAGGCGGCGCAGGCTCCGAGCGATTCGACCGCACCGCCCGCCGCAGGCCGCAGCAGCCCGCCAGCATCAGGCAGGTGACGCCGGTTAGGGCGGTCAAGGACGAGTGGAAGCTGCCGCTGGCGTTGTAAAGCGCGCCCATGCCATGCAGCAGACGGGACTGATGCCACTGCTGTAAGCGCTTGGCGTCAACGGCGCATTGCGCTCGGCAGCCGACTGGTCTGATCGTCGGTCGTCTGGCGCACCCGGCCAGCGAGCGCGAGACGCACCGCTGGCTGGCACAGGACAGTGCCCTGGGCGAGTTGCTGGGAGTGGACTACGAGTCCATGGGCGCGATGCAACTGTACCGGGCCTCGGACGCCCTGGTGAAGCACCGCGACGCCATAGAAGCGCACCTGTACGAGCGCGCCATGGTCGAGCGGTTCTGCGCACGCTACGAAGCGGCATTGACAAAACTCGCGCTGGCGCTATCCAACCCCCGGGCCCGGCGCAAACCCGAGCAGATCAACCAACGCCTCGGTCGGCTCAAGGCGCAACACCGACGCGTCGCCGGCTACTACTCGCTCGACTTGACCGTTCCAGGGTGAGCGCGTCCAGTCCATCGCCTGGACCCGCAATCCCGCCAAAGGCTCCATGGCTGATCGCCCTGGCGTCTATTGCCTGCGCTCCAATCTCACCGACTGGGATGCACAACGCCTATGGCGAACCTACGCCACCCTCACCGACCTGGAAGCCGTGTTCCGATTCCTGAAGACCGAACTCGGCCTGCGGCCCATCTACCACCAGACCCCGCAGCGCGCCGAGGGTCACCTGTTCATCGCCGTCATCGCTTACCAACTCGTCCAGATCGTGCGCAGACAACTGCGCGTGAACGACATCCATCATAGCTGGACCACCCTGCGCAACCGCCTTGCCTCGCGATGCCGCGTCACCGCCACCTTCCGATGCGCCGACAGCACAACCCTGCATCTGTGCAAGGCCACCGCCCTTGAACCGCACCAGCAACCCATCTACGACGCTCCTGGCATACATCCTGACGCCGGCGGCTTCCTCAAAACGGTCATCTGAACAAGATCAACTCCCCAAAAGGCGCTCATTGTAGTGCCTTACGCCAAATTATCTCCCCCTAACACAATGATTATTATCACTTTTAATTTCTCATTGGTAAACTTGGGTTAAGGAAGAGTTGCTTAAGGACAAGCCGTTTAGTTTGGCGTTAGTAAAACTCTGCGTGCTCAATCAAACCTCGGCTAAGGTTCGTTCCCCAGTCATCACGGTCCGTTTTCCGTAGATCCGCTCCTTCAAAATTAGCGAAGCTCAAGTCGATTCTGTAGTCGTCATCGCTCGTCCCCGTTCTGCATTCTCCTTTTGTGCAAGCCGATAGGCTGTGCCTTGCCCAATCACGGAGATAATACATATTGGCTGGTAAGTCTCTGCCCAACACCATGGTTTCGACAGTGATGGAGCACGAAGGGCAGATACGGTCTGCACTGGACCAAAACCCTTCATTGCTGCGACAAAACTCGACGGCTTCCCGGAAGTTACCATCGTAAGAAATGCGTTCCTTTCGAAAAACGCTCGATTGATCGTGCGTTCGTGTCGCGCCACTACAACGGCGTAAATTGCAAAATACGCGCCGATAGCCGTTGTGACGATCAAAAGCCAAGCGCGGTAGCCACGCGGCCCAAACAGATCATTCCAGATGTTTCGGTACCACGAACGCCGAAGATCGAACAATCCCAGTACGACATAGGCCACCTTGACCGCGGCTGCTTTCCCCTTGAAGATGAACTTGTACTTCGTCATGCTGCCTTTGCTGTCGCCTGGCATTTTCGTGTCTCCTTCCCGAACAGAATCTGTATGGGCTCAGCACCTTTCGGAATTTTGAGATCAGTCAGTCATGTTGATGTGAGAGGCCCAACGGACTCCGCCGGTCGGCGGAGTCCGCGGGCGAATGCCTCGCGCAACGTTGCCGCCGGGCTACGCACGGTGCGCCGCAGCGCCCGCACGCGGCGCGCTGCTACATAAACCTCATCGCTGCCACCAGCACCGCAGTCTGAATGCTCGCAATCGCAAGTATCATCCCCGTCACCCACTTGATCAGACCGACCTTGGCCGCCTCAATCTCCACTTTGAGCCCTGCCTCGACCTGCGAAAGGTCCGTCTTGGTCGCCAGGTTGCCATTGAGCAAATTCACCTGCTCGTCCGCCAAAACTTCGGCTTGCTGCTTGGAGAAGCCGTTCTCGGTGAGCCGCTCGACGAAACGGTGCGTGTCGAATACGATGGCTTGGTTCATGGGGGCATTATATGTATAGCTACATGGTTGTTTGAAGCCCCAGGCTCATACCTCATTGGACAAGGCTTGACCGACTCGGCGGCCGGGGGCCAAGCATCTCCAATCCAGCGTACCTTGAGTGTCTTCTATCTGAAGACCATGACATTGTTTTCGGTACCCATGTGGCTTGGGGGCGTCCCGACCCGAATGGCGTGCATGATGTAGTCACCGATCGCTTCGGCAATCCCCTGCGTTCGCGAGGTGGCCACGCCATGCTCATCGTCGGCTACGACCGCACTGGCCCCATTCCCTATTTTGTTTGCAAGAACAGTTGGGGCAACGCGAAAGGCAATGCCGGATACTACTATCTCTCTTACGACTATCTCATTGAATACGCCAAGTATAGCTATATCGTTCACGGAATCCGATCAGATTTGGGGTGACCAATATGGAAGCAGCGAGCATCAACAAGCTTCTCCGCGCGGGAATAAAAGAAAGTTACCGTGCCGAGGTAGGCGCCACCATTGACGTCAGGCTGCCGCGCCTGCCGATCACGGCCGACACCGAATTCGTTCTGATCGTCGGTCGTCTGGCGCACCCGGCCAGCGAGCGGGAGACGCACCGCTGGCTGGCACAGGACAGTGCCCTGGGCGAGTTGCTGGGAGTGGACTACGAGTCCATGGGCGCGATGCAACTGTACCGGGCCTCGGACGCCCTGGTGAAGCACCGCGACGCCATAGAAGCGCACCTGTACGAGCGCGCCATGAACCTGTTCGGCCTGTGCGCCACGGTGACGCTTTTTGATCTGACCAACACCTGCTTCGAGGGGGATGCCGCAGGCCAGCCCCTGGCCCGACACGGGCACTCCAAGGAAAAACGCAGCGACTGTCCTCTGCTCACGCTCGGCCTGGTGTTGGACGGCTCCGGTTTTGTCAGCCGTTCTCGGGTGTTTGCCGGCAATGTGCGCGAACCCGCCACCTTCGGGCGCTGGTTCGGGAGGGGCTGGTCCCGCTTGGGGGCGACGAGCCCCGGGTGCTGCTGATGGTGGTTTACGACGGCGAGCGAAGCTGGCGGCACCGGGCCTGCCGCAGCCGGGCGGCTACGCGGTGTTGTTGACTTTCGCGGGGGACTATTGTCTTCATCGGCGTACCCATTGGGTCAGTTGTGTATAGAGCGGTTTTTCGCTATAAATGCCCCATGCAGTGTGCACCATCCACTCAATCGCAACCAACCCTTATCTAGGAAACAGAAATGAGCAAATCAAAACTACGCCAGTTTATATGGATCTCGGCACTTATTCTTATTGCCTTCAGCTCCGCTTACATAGTCATTTACCAATGCTTTCCCGGTCAACCTTGGGTCAGCGCTGTCGGCGACTTGATCCCGTTGATTTTGGCCGTGCCTGCGGTTTTTCTCGCACACGCCTTTGCCCGACGCAACAGCTATCTCCAAGCCCTGCGTGACTTCTGGAGTCGGTTGGTGCCAACCGCACAAACGGTGATTCAGTACACCCACTTGCCAGATCCCCAACCAGCTAACTTCGCAAGTGTCCAAAAGAAGCTGTCAACCGCCATTGACGAGCTCCGCAGCGTCTTCGACAACGTACCCCTCCGCAACGACTCAAGGGGACTCTACCCATATGAGAACCTCAAGGATATCAAAAGGGTGGTCGACTGGCTAGGCGTCGGTAAGAAGCGGAATGATGAAGAAATCCATTTGGCACGCAAGGTCATTATCAGGCTGTGGCAGGAAATGTACCATGCAATGCTTAGCGAGTTTGACCGTGATGTACCCGAAAACCCTGTCAGCAGGTACCTTGCGAATGGTACTTCCATAGCGTGCCTCCTCGAGCGAGGAGAGCTTACTGAAGCCGATCTCGAACCAGGCATTCCCGCATCAAATCCTAGACCAAACCCAACCAAATAAAGCGCCAAACGCTTCAGCAGTTCTCATTTTGGTTGATGTTGAGTTCTGTGGTTGCTCTGCGGTGGTATTTTTTGGCGGGAGGTTGGAGGGATTGTCGGTTCAGGGTGGCTGAGCGGCGGTTCCGCCGGTGGCGAGCAGTCTCACGAGGGCGTTCCAGTCGGCGAAGACGCGGTACTCGGTGACGGTTCGCAGGTGCTCGAACAGGCGGCGTCGAGCGCCGAGGCGCTGCCGGGCTTGCTGCCAGAGGGATTCGACGAGGTCGCAGGCGGTGTCTAGGGCGAAGGGGATCAGGTTGAGCGTGGCCAGCATGCAGGCGAGGGTGCGCTTGCCGTGGCCGAAGTTGTGTTCGAGGTGATAGCCGTGCCGCTTGAGGACGTTGAAGGACTCGTTCTCGATTTTCCATCGGGCGCGGGCGCAGTTGGCAAGCGTGGCGACGTTGTCGCGGTTGACGGGCAGGCTGGTGACGAAGCTGCCGCGGTAGGTGACGGTTCCATCGGGCTTGGCCGATGACGGTCTCGAACCAGTTGACGCGCAGGACGTCGGCACCGTCGCGGATTGGCAGGTCGGTCATCCAGCGGTGGCGCTGGATGCGGCGGCGCGTCCCGGCGCCGGTGGCGGTGCGGCGGGCGGGGACCTGGACGCTGTCGAGGTACTCGTAGGGGGTTTTGTGGCTGGGCGGTTTGGCGGTGAGCAGGAAGTCGCCGCCGGCGTCGAGCATGGCCTTGCAGACGGTCTGGCAGGCGTACAGGTCGTCGCCGAGGTAGACGGGGCGCAGCGTGGCGGTGCGGGCGCCGTGGCGGTGCAGCCAGCGTTTGACGGCCTGGCGCTCGCAGTCCTGCTTGTCGGCGCCGTCCTGGGGCTGGATGAACTCCGGGGGCAGCGGCAGCGTGCGGGACTGGCCCGGGGCGACGAGGGTGGCGGCGAGCATCTGGTGGAAGCGCTCCGTGCCGCCGTCGTTGCGCTTGCGGGTCGAGCAGTTCGGGCAGTGGATTTTGCGCGAGCGGAAGAACTCCGTGCCGTCCAGGGCGATCAGCGTCCGTGCGTCGAGGCAGCGCATGGGGGCCAAGGCGCCGTGCGTGTCCAGGTCCCCGGCGATGGCGTGGAACTCATCGTCCATGTGCGCTGGCGGCGTGCCGTCGAGCAGTTGCCGGATTTGGTAAACTTGGGCTAACAACAGGCCTGTTTTGACGAAATAGAAGATGTAATGTATCAGGTTAAACTAGATGAATAGAGGATCCTGCCTCAATTTAGCTGCCTGTCTGCGTATTCCAGATGAAGTCTGCCACTGATTCCACTCGAAAGCTGCCACCCATTCCAGACGAAGCCTGCCACTGATTCCACTCGAAAGCTGCCACCCTGGCGGCGTGCTTTGAGGGGTTTTCGGGCGCGTATCGGCGCGGGATAACAAGCCGCTACTCTGCCTCCTTTTTCAGGAGGGGACGATGCCGGCGAAGAGGTTATCCATGCGCAAGATCAGAGAAGTGTTGCGGCTCAAGTGGGCCGCAGGGATGAGTCATCGCCGGATCGCGGCGAGTTGCGGCATTGGCCGTCCGACGGTGAGCGAGTATCTTCGGCGCGCCGAGGCGGCGGGTTTGGGCTGGCCTCTGCCGCCGGGGATGAGCGATGCCCGTTTGGAGCGGCTGCTGTTTCCGCCGCCGCCGGATTTGCCCGCTTCGGCGCGAGGCGTTCCGGACTGGGCCGAGGTTCACCGGCAACTCAAGCGCAAGGGCGTCACCTTGTTCCTGTTGTGGCAGGAGTATCGGGCGGCCTGCCCCGACGGGTATCAATACAGTTGGTTCTGCGAGCGGTATCGCGTCTGGCGGGGCCAGCTCGACGTGGTCATGCGCCAGGACCACCGGGCGGGCGAGAAGCTGTTCGTGGACTATGCGGGGCAGACCGTCGGGGTCATTGACCGGGCCACCGGCGAGCTTCGCCAGGCGCAGGTCTTTGTGGCGGTTCTGGGGGCCTCCAACTACACTTATGCTGAGGCCGCCTGGACCCAAGGGCTGCCGGACTGGGTCGGCGCCCATACGCGCGCCTTTGCGTTCTTCGGCGGCGTGCCGGAGTTGGTGGTGCCGGACAATTTGCGTTCGGGCGTTGTCAAGGCGCACCGCTACGAGCCGGACATCAATCCCACCTACCAGGACATGGCTTCGCATTACGGCGTGGCGGTGCTGCCGGCGCGTGCGCGCAAGCCTCGGGACAAGGCCAAGGTGGAGACCGGCGTGCTGGTCGTGGAGCGCTGGATACTGGCCGCGCTCCGCCGCCGTTCGTTCTTCTCTCTGGCCGAACTCAACGGCGCGGTCCGCGCGTTGCTGGAATCGCTCAACACGCGCCCCTTCAAGAAGCTGCCCGGTTGCCGCCGCAGCCGTTTTGAGGAACTGGACCGGCCGGCTCTTCAGCCGCTGCCGGCGCAACCCTATGTCTTTGCCGAATGGAAGAAAGCCCGGGTGCATATCGACTACCACGTGGCCATTGGCGGGCATTACTACTCGGTGCCCTTCGCGCTGATCAAAAAGGCGGTCGAGGTGCGGATCACGCGCCGCACTGTCGAGTGCTTCTACCGAGGCGAGCGGGTGGCCAGCCATCGGCGCTCGCATCGCAAGGGCGGCCACACCACGGTGGCCGCGCACATGCCCGAAGCGCACCGTGCCGCCGGCGAGTGGTCGCCCCGGCGGCTGACGCGGTGGGCGGATAAAAACGGCCCGGCCACCGGAGAGCTGATCCGCGCCGTGCTGGACTCCCGAAAACACCCGCAACAGGCCTACCGCTCTTGCCTGGGCATCTTGCGGCTGGGCAAAGCCTATGGCGGCGAACGCCTGGAGGCCGCCTGCCGGCGGGCGCTGGCCTTGGGCAGTTGCCGATACAAGAGCCTCGAATCCATCCTCAAAAACCGGCTCGACGAACAGCCGCTGGACGAACAGCCGGAACTGCCCCTGCCGGATGAGCATTCCAACATCCGCGGGCCGGACTACTACCACTGAAGGAGAATATCCATGCTGCAACACCCCACCCTGGACAAACTCATCGCCCTCAAGTTCACTGGCATGGCCGCGGCGCTGGCCGACCAGATGGCCATGGCGGACATCCACGAACTGAGCTTCGAGGAACGCCTCGGACTGCTGGTGGACCGCGAAGCCGCCGAACGCGAGAGCCGGCGCCTGACCAGCCGGCTGCGGCGGGCCCGGCTGCGGCATAACGCCGCGCTGGAAGACCTCGACTGGCAAAGCCCTCGCGGACTGGACCGGGGACTGATCCAGTCGCTGGCCGCCTGCCAGTGGGTCAAGGAGCGCCTCAACATCCTGATCGCCGGACCCACGGGCGTCGGCAAAACCTGGCTGGCCTGCGCGCTCGCCCAAAAAGCCTGCCGCGAAGGCCATGCCGCCCAATACTTCCGACTCGACCAACTGCTGCGCGAGTTGACCATCGCCAAGGGCGACGGACGCTACGCTAAACTGCTGGCCCGCCTCGCCCGAACCGAGGTCCTGGTGCTCGATGACTGGGGACTGGCCAAACCCAACGCCGAGAACCGGCGCGACCTGCTCGAACTGCTCGACGAACGACACGGCCGGCGCGCCACCATCGCCGCCAGCCAGTTGCCCATCGGCCAATGGCACGCCGCCATCGGCGACCCCACCCTGGCCGACGCCATACTCGACCGGCTGATCCACAACGCCTACCCGATCAACATGAAAGGAGAATCCATGCGAAAACGACACAACCCGTTGACGAATCACACCCCCCCGGGGACATAATGCAACACCCGCGCCGATAAGCGACCAAAGGTGGCAGCTTTGCTCCGGTCCGGGTGGCAGCCTTCACATGGAACAGGCGGCAGACTTCAGCGGTTTACGCAAGGATGCGCGCAAAGATGTTGCCCGGATCGTAAATCATGACTCAAGCCCGCAAATAATTCCGTGTCATTCCGCCGTCGCCCGTATCATGCCTTAACGTAGTGTCGCGCGCACAGCAGCAACCCATGGAAAAAAAACGTCGGCGACCTCTGGGACCCCGCCAATCATTGCTTCGTTTGCGGCCCATCCAATCCCGAGGGCTTGCGGGTCCGGTTTCGCCTGGAGGAAAGCGAGGGCGAATTGATCTGCCGCGCGGAATTCACGCCCGGGCCCACACACGTCGGCTACAGCAACATGCTGCACGGCGGAATTCTCTACTCCCTGCTCGACGACGTCATGGCCAACTGGAGTTTCCTGCAGGGCCTGCGCGCACATACCGCCCGTTGCGAGGTGCGCTACCGCAACGCAGTGCCGATGGGCGTGAGCCTGCGACTCGAGGGTCGCCTGCTGGAGATGGAAGGCAAGGCGTACCGTGACGACACCGGCGCCATCGCTGCCACCGCGCAGGCACGCTTCATGGAGGCCCAATAAAAGCGGATGAAAGAGTCATGGTCTATTTCGCATCCGGCAGAATCCTAATCGTACCAATAGGGCGTTTTTTCGGTCCATTCATTGTCGGCGTAGTCGCGGTGCAGGATCGCGTGTGCGCTTCGGGAGATGTCACCGGGACCGGTGCTGCAAGAGTAACGCGTGGCGAACACGACGCGATGTAACGCCTGGGGAATTCGGGGATCGGTGCGATTCTCCCGGGCGTAACGGATGACGTGAGGCCCAAAGAACTCCGTCGCTGTCGGGAACTCTACTCGGTACTTGTCCTCCAAGTCCGTATTGCGGAGGAAATGGGGTAACCGCTCGACTCGGTTCGGCGTCGTAGTGTTAAAGACGCGCCCTCCTCCACACCACCAGTTTTCCGTGGACATCGGCAATCCGAGCCTGTCCGACGCCGGTATTTTCCTGTCCCCGTAAGACCATCGAATACGCCCGACTCCGGAAGGCAGCCAAGGCGACAATCCCGGATGCCGAAGCACGACCCAGGCGGCCTCAAAGTGCTTGTCTTCGGCCGCCACAAAGCTCTCCATCCCCTCTGCCAACAGTGGAGCGAATTGACCGACACGGGGGGCGAATTCGACTGCAGTGTCGAGGTCGTCCTCCATCACTGCCCGAACCCAGCCGACATTCGCCAGCCGGCTGCGCTGATAGTCGCTCAGACCCGGCGCATCCAGCATGTCCAGGATGGCCTTGGGGGTTGAGAAAATATTGATCACATTCGCTGTCACTTCGGGGAAAAGACGGCTCTCACGCGTAATCCGGTGGAACAGCCACGTCGGCAAACTGCGTGCGTAGGCATCTGTCCAGGGCAGGTCCAGCGGTAGCAGCGAACTCCATTCCACATACTCGCGCCAGCCCAAAGCGTAGGTGGCAATCTGCAAGCGTATTCTGTTGGCTGCGGCCTTTGAAATCCCGCGCGTCAACTGTTCCGCAAACTCTCTCTCCAGTTCGTCCGCCGTGGCACTGTCACTTAGCATCCCCGCGACCCGCAGGCGATGACCGAGCATATTGAGGTAACCGAGCGTGTCCGCTGTCTGATTCCGGGATTGTGCGAGCAAATCCCGCAGGTCCGCCGGGGCAACGTTCTCGTGGGCAAAACCCAGGTCCAAATAGAGGTACGGCAAGGATCGTTCTGCCCGCAAGGCTGTAACGAGATCGGACACGGCACTCTCCGCCACCTCCCGGTCCGAGCGGCGCGCAAAGCTTTTTTCACTCGCGACCGCATGGCGCAGCCAGCGTCCATATTCCTCGGGGCGATCCGTGGCGTCCTCCGAGCGCATGGACACCGTGGCCAGCCACTCATAGTCGCGGATATCGAAAGGGTCCACCGACGACGGCTGCTCGATCAGGCGGCGCTCGAAGTGCCCGAGGAACGTGTTGTCGTCCAGTTCCACCCGAATACGCATGATCTGGCTCATCACCGAAGGAAACTCGGCCAGATAGTCATCATCGGCCGCAAGCGACTCGAACCTGTCCAGGGCTTGCTTGAGCAAATGCTCACCTTGTTGGTTGGGTCGCGTTCTAAAGTGCGGCACGTCCGACTCGTGGACGACCGCTTGCCGAGCGAGGCTGCGAGGCACCAGATAGCGCGCCAGTGCCTGCCACGGCGAATCGTCGGTCTCCGCGATCGACTCGAACCGCCGCGCCGCTTCAAGGTAGCTTTGCCTGTAGAAGTGCCACGCGGCAATCTGGTAGAGGCGATCATGGCGCTCAAGCGGCAGCCACCCGGGGTCCGGTTCCGCCGGCGCCCCCCCTTCGTCTTTCCCGCACTGCCGGAACACCGCTATTTGCGCCTCGACCCATCGATTGAGCGCGACCGATCCCGCACCATGGCGCTCACGCCTTTTCAGGTACGTCACGAGAGCCGTTTTGAAGGCATCGGGCCTGCAATTGTTGATCCAGCTTGAAGTCACAATGCGCTTGCCGTCACGCTCGCGATATCGCTTCACCAACCGATGCGAGCTCAACTCACCAACGACATGACCATCCGATTCGAGCGTCTTTGCAAAAGCTTGCTTTGCAGGAACTTCGATCAATTCCTTGTTTGTTTGCAAATCCCCTTTGCGTCCGGATCTGTTATCCAGATAGGCCTGAAACAACGTCTGGTGTTCCGCGGTGTAGCGCCCGCTCAACTGCAGCCAGACCAGCAACGGGTAGATCCCGTCAAGATCCCAAGGCCTGAGCCTAGACGGCACGCGGCCCTCGACCACATCCTGCAATGTAGCATCTTCCAGAAAACGTGCTTGGTAAAGCCACCACTGACCACCACCGGCTGCCGCCACATCGAACAGCGCGCACAGCACCAAAACTGCGGCAAATCGTCTCATCGGGATGCCTCCAGCCGATCAACCAGTGTGCGGAACCGGTCCTCTGTCCACGGCGAAGGATGGAACAGAAATACACGCTCAAGGCCCTTGAGCCAGACCGCCTCCTCATCGGCCGAGTACCCCACGTTGCCGGCGCACATCGGTTCGGCAAAACGGCGTTCGGAGCGCAACTTCCCAAGAATGGACTCGCGATTCGGCCCCAAACGGTACACCATGGGTACGGCGGCATCTATTGGAAGCGCCGCGATCCAGTTGTCCAACATGCACCAGGACGCGAGCGCCGTGATCGAGAGCGCCTTGTCGCCGATGCGCTTGCGCAACTCCCGCACCAGCATGGCGTAGAAAGGCCGCTGCGAGTAACGAGCGTCGAAATCGACCTGATATTCGACCGGCCCGAACGCTGCGCCGACTGCTTCGATTTGCATCGCCGTGGCCTTGGCCATTTTCTCGTCATGGACGCCGGCAATCTCCAGCCGGGTCACCGCAACCACTTCGGTACCAACGGGATAGGCGACGGGAACCGAACGACGTTCGACCGTCATCGCACCCTCATCAATGAAAATCGTCGCAGTCCAAACAGCCAGCCGAACCCGGGCTGGATCAATGAAGCTCAGGTCCTCCGGCCGTCGCCAAGCCCAGAGATAGTACTGGGGAGGACCGCCATGGACCCGCTCCGCCGTTCCACCGTTGTCCCACCAGTTCTCGAACAGAACGAGCGAAACTAGGATCAAGCACGACCCACCGCCAAGAACTATCGTGCCGATCCGTCCCCTGCGCCCCTTCGGATCACTCCGAAGGGGTACCTTTACCTTGAAATCATCGATAACTTTCGCGTGAAAGACGCAGACAGCTTGAGAAGCAGCGGAATGCAGAGGGGTATTGCCTTCGTCATTTCGCATGTCCAAATCCGCGCCCGCATGCATCAAGCAAGGCACGGATTTCTTCTTAAAGACTCCCGCTGTCGGCGGCATCATGCGGCAGGACAGCACCGATTGCAGGCACGGACAAGACAGCGGCCAACGCGCATAACAAGACTCTGAAATTCACGGCATAGCACGAAAAAGACAGCGGGTAGCCAAGCACACTAGCCAACCACTATTGAGCCACGCCATTGAACAAGGTCTGTCCACCATAACCATAGCAACTACAAGCTGCACCTCGCAAAAGGAAGACGCCTACGCCTAATTGACAGTAATTTCCCGAAAGAGGGTCAACGCAGTGGGTGGCGAAAGGCTGCAACGAGATGCGCTCGCGTGTGGGTTGGTCGCCGTGTCTGATGGTTAGCTCCTCAGTTTGATATCCTGTCGCTGTGACACGGATATGATATGTGCCCGGCGGCAATTCCATTCCCGCTCGATATCTGCCGTCATGGTTCAGCAGTCGCACCCGCGCGCTCGACGGCGTCGGAATCACTGTGAACGGCTGCCTTGACAACGCCAGCGTAACCCTACGCCGCGACGGCTGTGTGCCGTGCTGCACGGTCACCTCTTCGGTCTCGTAGCCTCTTGCACTCACCTCCACGTGATACTCGCCCGGCGGCAATTCCATTCCCGCTCGATATCTGCCGTCATGGTTCAGCAGTCGCACCCGCGCGCTCGACGGCGTCGGAATCACTGTGAACGGCTGCCTTGACAACGCCAGCGTAACCCTACGCCGCGACGGCTGTGTGCCGTGCTGCACGGTCACCTCTTCGGTCTCGTAGCCTCTTGCACTCACCTCCACGTGATACTCGCCCGGCGGCAATTCCATTCCCGCTCGATATCTGCCGTCATAGTTCAGCAGTCGCACCCGCGCGCTCGACGGCGTCGGAATCACTGTGAACGGCTGCGTTGACAACGCCAGCGTAACCCTACGCCGCGACGGCTGTGTGCCGTGCTGCACGGTCACCTCTTCGGTCTCGTAGCCTCTTGCACTCACCTCCACGTGATACTCGCCCGGCGGCAACTCCATCCCCGCTCGATATCTGCCGTCATAGTTCAGCAGTCGCACCTGCGCGCTCGACGGCGTCGGAATCATTGTGAATGGCTGCGTTGACAACGCCAGCGTCACTTCGATCTGTGTATCACCCGACACTTCGACCATGCGTTCGACTTCATGGTAGCCATTCCGTCGCACGACCAACCGGTGGCTGCCCTCCGGCACCCGCATTCCCGGGCTGTAGGGCGGCTCCATGTCCAGCAGCGTCACAGTAGCATCCGGTGGCTCCAACTCCAGCGTCAGTGTCCCATGGGGAATCGCCTCCAGCTTCTGCTCCAACACCCCCACACCGCCCTTCGGAACTTCCGCCTCCACCCGAATCGGGTGATGCTCTTCTGCGCCCACAACCAACTCCACTACCCCGGCAGGCAAATCCTCAAGCGTCACCGGCGTAACTTCGGCCAACCGCTCTCCGTCTCGCTCAATCCACGCTTCCTTCGGATCCAGCGTCACCTTCAGTTGGCCCACGCCGCGCTGTAGTTCGCGCGTAATACGAACCTCTTGATGATCCACAAATTCCTGATCCAGCACCTCTTCCTCATAGTACGGGTGGCGCAGCGTCATTCGATGACTGCCAGCTCGGATATCGGAACGCTCCAGAGGCGTTTCACCCACTGCCACATCGCCAATCAATACCTGCGCACCGGGCGGATCCGTATTCACCACCAATATCGCTGAACCACCGGGCACCGCAGGCTTCGGGCCCCAATCGATTAGCCAGGCCCCGGCCAACGCTACCAGAAACACCGCCGCCACTCCGCCAACCCACAGCGGACCGCGCCGCCAACCCATACGCAAGTTGCCGGGAACTTCGACTCCTTCACCTCCATGATCGGACGAAGTACCAGAACCGGCGGCCTTATCGTCCACTTCCGCACGCTCTAGGGCAACTTCGTCTTCCTCCCCTCGCAACAGCCCCAGCAATGTACTGCAATCCTGCGGGCGATCCTTCGCATCAATCGCCAAACACCGATCCACCACTCGCAACACAGACTCCGAAAAACGACCCGCTCCCAACTCCATCGCAGATGGCATCGGATCCGATTGGCCCGTTAGCAACCTGAGTGTTCGCGCCAGCGCATCCGACGGCTCCGGACTCCATGCACGCGAACCTGAAAGCGAACCCTCACGATCATCCGCTACCATCAACCCCGGATGATCCGAACCTCCCGCAACCATCCGCCACAGCATCGCGCCTACCGCATACAAATCTGTCGCCGGCGACAATTCCCCCGCCGTGGACTGTTGTTCCGGCGCCGCATAGCCCGGCGTATACGGAGCGTTCGATCTGCTGTGACGACTCAGATACTGCTGCTTCGCCGCACCGAAATCCATCAACACCGGCTCCGCTGGATGACCCATCCTGTCATCCTCGCGCCGAACGAATACGTTCCCAGGCTTGATGTCGCGGTGCAGCACCTCCGCTCGGTGCACCGCCGACAATCCCTCCAGCAATGGAATCGCCACCGCTAGCAAGTCCGCCTCATCAAATGGACGGCCATCCGACTCCCGCATACGCAGATACTTCGACAAGGGAATCCCGTCGTCGTAATCCATCACCATATACGCCGTGCGGTTGGCTTCAAAATAGTTCACGCAAGACACCACATGGCGCTCGTTGCGAAACCGCCGCAGTTGTTCCGCCTCTCGATGAAACCGAGACAAACCGTCCGTTAGCGCCTGCTCCGCCTCCGCATTTGCAGGCCACATCCTGCTGCCGTCTTCATCGCGAACCGCCAACTCCGTGGGAAAAAACTCCTTGATGGCAAATCGCCAGTGCTCACGGTCTCGGTGGCGCGCCAGATACACAATGCCGAATCCACCGCTACCCAGTTCGTCCGTTTCTCCCACCCCTTCCTCTCGTGCCGAAACCAGCACATAGTCCCGAAGCACCGTGCCCGACAGCAGCGCATTGCGATTGCGCATGGCGTCAAAAGGATCAGCAGACACAGGCATCCTCCTCAATGGAAATTATTGTGGGACAAGCATCCTATAGCAACTGTGCTCGGTAACCTAATGCCGCAACCGTTAATACCGCGCCATTGGGTACCGGCGTTGGAAAAAATGGCGCCAACCGGACCCCATTGATGGCGGTGCCTGATGAAGAGGCCAAATCTTCAACGTTGATGGTACCTTGGGCGTTGATGCGCAGACGTATGTGTCGGCGAGATACGCTGCCATGTAATAGGGCCACATGGCATAACTCAGGAGCACGGCCGATAACGAAGCCTTCCGGTGAGGTAAGGAGGGAGCGTTGCAGCGAAATTGGCGGGGTGCCATCCGATGATTGCAAGTGTCCGACATAGCTGGGTGCCGGCGTAGGAGTTGAGTATATGGAGCCAGCAGCGTTCGGCGGGAGTTCGGGGCGATATTGCACCGGCTGGCGGGTCGTGCTTGCAGTTGTTCGACCGGGACGTTTGATCACCATCCAAGCGCTGCCGGCGAGGAATAACGTTCCACCGAGAGCCACCAGCAAAATCAGGTTTGCGTTGGTTTGGTTTGCCGGGGCAGATGTTGCTGGTGGCGTTGGGTCGGGCAGCGACGGACCGGAACTGGTTGATGGTGCAGGTTCAGGCGGCGAACCGGAACTGGGTGGTGGTGCGGGTTGGGGGGCTGAACTTGGCGCAGGCACAGGGTTTGGTATCGTTTCTGGCGCAGGAGTTGGCGTGGGAATCGGGGCTGGCGGAGGCATCGGCAACTCCCATTCGCCATTGATACCGATAGCATCCATGGCCCTGTGTACGGATACCCATTCTGGTGAATTTTCACCCCAATACGCTTCAGCCGCGGCAGCAAAAGCGTATCTTGCGTCCTCGAAATCCGAGTTGGGTCTGAGGATTTTTGCGGCGGCGATTGCATAAATGCGCATGGCCTTCATCACGCCGATGCCATTCACGGATACGCTGCCGTGCCTGCCTCCTTCCGCAAGCAGGTAAAAACCCTTGTTCATAATTGAAGAATTGATGTGTACCCCGCCGTTGTCTTCACTGATGTGCTCGAAGTCGTCGTAGTGGTCTGGATATCCCCTCCCAATCAGAGGGACGTGGATGCTGCCAGGCTCTCGCAAGTCACGCAACACTTCACCGGGTGGGCCCTTCAGTCGCCAATCGCTACGTCTCATAACGGCGGTCGCGTTCGGATTTGATGGTCGCCCGTTCTTCAACCAAGCCACGAAAGTAACGCCAACTGCGTCAGAAATCGATTCGTTGAGCGCGCCCGATTCTCCACTGTAGATCAAATTGCTGCCCGCAGTGATCAGGCCGTGCGCAAACTCGTGAGCGATGACTTCTGGGTAGTCGATCATTGCGTAGGGCAGCCCCATGAAGCTTCCCGTCCAAAAGGCGTTATCTTCGCTACCCAGACACTGCGGCGAGGCATACTCCGGCAGAAAACGCACGCCGATAATGCCTACTAATGGTGCATCCTTACCGTCAAAGCTCTGCATACCAAGCGTCACGCGAAGAAACTCATGGTAATGCCCCAACAAATCGAATAGGCTCTTTGCGCGGCGCTCTGCGAGAGGGTGGTAGCCTCTGCCTCTGCGCACAGTTGTTTCTGTTCGTACAAGCAGGGAATGCTCTAAAAGCCGCATTGCAACTGGGGATGGTAATGGAGTCACAACTCCATTCACCTGACACGCGAGCTGAAAGTCGAATATTCGACGATCAATGCCTTCAGCCCGCATAGTGGCCAGGAAAATCAGGCATGCAACGACAAGGCGCCCCATTCTCGGCATTATTTTTTCTCTTGGTTAACGGTGCTGCGACCCATTTCCGTGTCCAGCATGGCGGGAACACGAAATAGCGCCGCGCCATCGGCCGCATCGAATATCGCCTGCTCTAATGCAGCGTTACCAATGGTGACTTCGCCGAGCCAGGCAAGCCGATAGCCATCCGCTAGCGCAAAAATCACCTTGGTGCCTTCGTCCCAGGGCGTAGGCGTAATCTCTTTGTCCAACAATTCGCTGGCTAGATCAAGTGTGGTTGGGTAGTCATGTTCCGGCAGGTTTGCCGGAAGTTCAATATCAGCAGCCAAATCGCCGCTAACCGTGACAATTCGGTTACCGATAGCGCGTATGACCACTTGTGCGCCAAACACCGGGATGTCTTGGTGTGTTTGCCCGACGCGAGTGAATACGCTGTCGCCTACTTCCCCAGGGTCGCCCTTGAGCACGAGGCTGTCATCGGCGCCGATCCTACCTTGCCTGCGCATCTCGGCCTCGGCGACATCCATGGCAGTTTCTCCTGGGCCTATGGGGAGGTCGGCATCAATGGATACTTGATCAAGGGGCACCGGCTTGCCTTGGGACGCAGGATCTGCATCAGGGGCTTCGCTGGCGGGTTCGGCATCGGCTTCAGGATTGTCGTCAGAGACTGCATCGTTATCTTCTTCCGTCCAGTCAGCTTCTCTGCCTTCCCTCGCGCTGTCCGCGGGCTTATCGGGTAAGTTTTCGGATTCTTGGGCTAAGGCTGAAAAACTGCAGTCGGTGCCAAAAGGCATCGCAACGGTCGCTGCCAGCATAAAGCTGGCCAGTACCAGCCGTTTTGAGCCTGTCAAACGCTGTGCCCAAGCGGAAAATAACGACATGGGTCTGCCTCCGTTCTCTCTCTCCGCAAAGATTGCGGTTACGTTGTCATGTTCCATCATATGCTCGAGTTTTGCTTCGGTTTGTCGCTGCGCCTCGACGGCAGGGTCCCTTGCAGCAAACAGTCGGTGCATTTCCTCTGTCGGGAAAATTTCCCAGAAGCCATCGCTGCACAATATGAAGCAATTACCCTTGGCAAGATCCCAGACGGTTATTCTCGGATCCGGTAACTGGTTGCCACCAATCTGCGAGAACACGATGTTTTGATCGGGGTGGGTTGCCATTTCGTCTTCGGTGATACGCCCTTCCAGCACAAGGAGTTGGGCCGCGGAATGATCAAGCGTGCGCTCCACAAAACCAGCGCGCGAGAACTGGATTATGCGGCTGTCACCCACATGCGCCGATACGGCGCGGCCGTTTTCGAGCACCAATGCAGCAAGGGTGGACTGAGGGTCAAGGCCTTTGCGGCGTCCCACTTGCCGTACTGCCTTATGGCACTCAAAGGCCAAACGGCGCAACAATGCCTCGGCAGTTTCATCCGTACTACCCCTCTCCCAGCATCTCTTGGCCGTGTCCACAACAGTATCCGCTGCTACTGCTCCTCCGGAATGTCCGCCAAGGCCGTCAGCTACCAGCAACAGGCAAGAGTTGCCATCGGCTGACGAAAACACGGCGCAACGGTCCTGATTTTCCTTCCGCTGTCCGATGTGGGAGAAATGGCTGGTTCTCACCGCCATGGGCGCATTTCTATCCTAAAGCTGCCAGCAAGATGGCGCCAAGAATGGACCTCTCGTTGCCGTCGACAAATTCACCCTGCCCACGGTCCGCGAGCTCGCGCATAAACGATCTCGTCTCTGATCTGTCGTTAACCATTACCGCGGATACATACGAATTATTCGCCGATGCTATTCGCGATGCTGCGGCCAATGCCGCATTCCGATCTTGCGCAGGCCTGTCGGTAATCACTACGATGTGTCGCACTTCCGATTGCGGTCGCCAGTTCAAACGCTCGGCCCTTTCCAAGGCTTCGGAGACGGCTTCCCCGAACTCCGAGTTCGGAGGATTACTGTAGTCCATGTTTGGCCCAACGCCCTCAAGAAAGTTCTGGATTGCGCCAATATCTGTCGTCACCTCCTGCACATAAAGGGTTTGGCTCCACTCGTCATCTCCAAACGCGATCAGGCCGATTCCGGTCGGAGACATCTTGTTCAAAATCTCGGCCAGCGAGGCCATTGTGTCCTTCAATCCCTCGATTTCATCGCCCATACTGCCCGTCACATCCAGACAAATTACCAAGTCAAGATCGGGAACCTCCAACTCGGATACGCGCTGCGCCAATTCATCCGCTTCGCGCTGCGCTTGTTCTGCTTCCCGCTGCGCTCGGTCCCGCTCCTGTTTTGTCTGCTCAAGTTCGCTGGTGAGTTCAACGATCTGGGCATCAGTGGCTGTGTGAGGGAAGAACGGCAGGGCCACGAACGCCAGCAGAATGAACGCGCCCATGCCGGAGGCAAAAAGGTCGAGTGCTGACATCGAAAAGATATTGACTTCGCGATTACGGAGCTTCATGGGCGGAGTCCTCAGGGAAGTTGGCCGACAGGACCACACTGCCCAGTTCGAGAGTGGAACCTTCCCGAATCTGTACGGGCTTGTCGGGAACCGTCTCCAAACCGTCAACGCGTGTGCCATTCAGGCTGTCGAGATCCTCAATGAGGAGGCGGTCGTTTTGCACGAATAATCGTGCGTGGCGACGTGAGACGCTCTGCGAGTTCACGAAGTAGTCGGCGTTGGTGGAAGATCGGCCCAGCACCTTACCGTCGGCGAATTTCGCCACTTCGCTACCGTTGATTTTGATGCGCACGGGACCACAATCAGAACCGTGTCCGGAGAGCACGAGATCGGGAAATGTTGCGTTGCTACGAGCCAATTCCTCGCGAGCAGCGGCCAGTTGTCGGTTCGATGCTTCTAGGCGGCGCTTACGGGCCCGCACCAGCAACCACGCGATCAAACCACCGAAAACCAACAGCGCCCCGATAGCCCCCCCCCCATAGAGAAGAAATTCATCCTCGCGCTGCTGCCACTTGGTTTCCCACTCTGTCTGCATTCGCGTCTTGTCGTCCAATTCCTTCTGTCGCTGGCTGAGTTCTTCCTGCTGTTGCTCAAGCTGCGTTTCAAGTTCGATCTTCTGAGACTCGATTTCGGCTAGCCTGCCCACTTCCTCGGCGGTCTGCTCGGCTTCTGTCTCAAGCTGCGTCTTCTGTGCTTCCAGTTGTGTCTTCTGCGCCTCAAGCTCCGCTTTCTGTGCCTCAAGTGCTTCACGCTCTGCTTTCGACGCGGCCAATTGCTCTTCGACAGAAGGGCACGCATTCGCTGCAATTTTTGCGTCGACCCCTTGTTCGGACAGAAATTCCTTGAGAACGGCCAGTTCCCGTCCCATGCCGAAGGAGCGGTCACTACGGCGCCAGCCGCGACCATCGGGGTCCCGGGACAAAGAGAGCAACTCGCCACAGTTGTTCATCAAGGGTGCGCCTGCTTCGCCAGTTTCCGCCCGTACCGAGAAACGGTAGAAGGTTTGCCCCCTGCGCTCAATTACGGAGTGTAGGTGGCCGACGCGGGAGTCGTCACTGGGCAGTTGCATCTGTACTTGGCGCCCCTGTCTGGATCCCTCAAGAGGCACGGTAATGGCAGTCCCTTGAAGACCAGGCACACGCAGCACGGCAAGGTTCGCTTCCCTATCGTTTGCTTCGACCTGTGCAAGAATTTGGGCGCCCGTTTGCACGTCAAGTACAAGATATTGAGCATCGCCGCGAGCACCAACCAACTCACTAGTCGTCAGCAGCGTTGCAGGCTTGCCGGGCTCGACGGCTATGAGTATGGCTACGCCGGTTCTTTCTTTATTGTTAGCATACTGCTCCTGCACATTCACTTGAAACACACTTTGCGCCAGTATGGTGGCTGGAATCATGGCAGCCAGAATGGCCACCAGAGACAAGCAAGGATGTTTCATGCAGTTGCCCTCGGGTCTGGTTGTGGCAATTTGTTCGGCGATGGGCCATGCTTTGAACCCTCGTGCAAAGGGACAGTAGTGGCTTCCGAAGGAGACGTCGGGCGTGCTTGGCATCGACTTTCCAGGGCCTCGGGTGTCCGAAGCACGATGAGCGTCGCGTTGTCCTGGCCAGGACGTTGGTGTGTTTCGACGGCATTGAGCAGTTTGCCTGCCAAGTCCTTTGCACTCCTGTCGTTTCGACTCTCAATGAGGGCGGCCAACTCGCCTATGGAGCAGGTTTCCACCCCGTCACTGGCGAGGATAAGCACACTGTCGGAGGGAAGCTGGCTAGGATTAGAGGAAACATCAACGAGATGAATATCGTCTCCGTTGACAGCCTCCAAGAGTTGTGAACGCTCCGGTGACCGCCTCGCCTCCTCGACACTGATCTTCCCGTCCGCCGCCTGTTGATCAAGAAGCGCCGCCACTGAGTGGTTGGCGTTTAGGCGTGCAAGTGCCCCGTTCTCGAACAGCCACAACGGGCTATCGCCAACGCTAATCCAATGCAGATGGCTGTCTTCAACATGTGCGGCGACCAAAGTCGTGCCCATCCCGGACAATTCGGGCTGCGCTATAACACGCTTATAAAGCGCTAGGTTGGCAGCCTGCAGAGCAAAAATCAGACGGTCTGGAATATCGTTCGGCGCTTCCGGATCGTGCCAAGCGTGGCAAAAATTCTTTACTACGATGTCGCTGGCGAGATCACCGCTGGGATGGCCGCCCATGCCATCGGCAAGCACCAGAAGATGTTGGGCTCCATCAATGCTGATGGTAGTGGCACTGTCCTGCTGATGTGACCGTGCACCACGAATTTGGCGCCACGCGATATCAAGCACCTGCGGCGACGACATCGCCAGTGCGGATTGCTCATTGCCAGGAAAATGACTCGTCACAGAAGCACACGAACCGCAACCGGGTTCGCCCTACCACGAACTCGTTTCCAGTGTACAACCTCGCGGGGGTGAGCACCGGTTCCAACTCCTCTTTACTCTTCTGGAGATAGACCAGGTTATTGCTTGGCTGGACGAAGAACGCATTGCCCCGGGGATCGTATGTGAGAATGGCGTGAGTATTGCGGGAGACTTGTGAATCGCCATAGTTGAGCCGCACTCGCATGTCTGCACTGCGGCCTATTTTGTGAGGTCCCATGCCTAACTGCATTGAAGCTCCCTTGCCAGGGCCTTCAACGATGACCAGCCACGCAGTGGGGAGGTCGGCAGATGCGACTTGACCGGGTACATGCTCAACGCCAACCTTGGCTGGCTCTGGGTTTGAGTGGCGCCAAGGTAGATCGCGCCGCGAACTGCCAGGTTCGCCGACAGCCGATTGATGCTGACGGGCGCCGCCGCCGTAAATTGTGGGCTTGTCAGTTTGTGCCCCACTGCGAGATCGTTCTCTTTTCGCTGTTCCGGATGGTTTTGTTGGAGCTTCACCATCGCTGCCGCGCCTCGAAGGTTGCGCTGGCGAGTGCGCATGATCTGATTTGTCGGGAAGGACCGTTTCGGCCTCGCCGATTTCAGGAGTTATTCGCAGTCCTGGCGCAACCGGCGGTGCGGGTGCACCAGGAGAAGCACGAGCACCAACTTTCGGTACACGGACCGGCTTGTTTCTGGAGGAAACATCAACGGGCGTACCATCCGCCCCACGCGCCTTTGCCATGGTTCGAAACCCCCCTGAGGGGAAGTCAGTCGTTTTTCCCCACGAGCCGATTGACGAGGTGGTCAAGGCAACATTGCCCGACCGTGTTCAACGCCATTTCCTCCCGCTCTTGGGCAATGTGCATCAAGAATACGATTACTGCGGCCATTAGTAAAGCCAGCAGAGTGGTGTAAAAGGCGACACCGAGTTCAACGGTCATACCCATGAACCACGGACGCACCAGTTCTGGGTCTTGTAGGTCGACCGGCATTTCCCCCGCAGCAGCAAGCGCGAAGGCGATACCGACAACCGTACCAATAAACCCCAGTGTCGGGATAAGCCATACGAGATAGCGCAACAGATTGTACTTAAGGTCTACTTCGTGCTGCATTAGTTCCATGCTCGAGGCCATAACGTTGTTCGCCTGATCCACTGAACCGCTGGTTTGAAACTGTTGTACAACCCGATTCGTCAGCCGCTGCAGCATGTGGTTGCGCGTAGCAGGATTGGTGCGAGTCCATTTGTAGATGTGCGCCAAGTCCTGGCCGCGTCGGAATAGAACAGTTTCGTCATTCCACGGAAGTGGATTGTTTCCCAGTTGACGGACTTCCTGAGTGGCACGATTAAAACGTGCCCACAACTCACCGAGCGCAAAACAGAACATCAACCACATGAGGTTCTGGATGGTGAACGGATAGCGGAACGAATCACTGCCGCGGCCAAGCAGCATGACAGACGGGTAAAACTTGCCAGATTCTTCGGTGCCTAGTGGCAGCGGCTCGGACGATGGTGGTGGCTCAGGCAACACCAGCGACAGTGCAAAAATCAGCACAACACCGCCCAGCAGTGAAACCCCAGCGAGTAACCACCGATAGCGTCGCTCGTCATCATCCAGTTGGTTAAGTGAAAACTTAGGCATTTCGCCTCTGCTCCACTGCACCGGATTCAATATTTCGTTTGGGTTGAATCGAGATTGACTCAAACTCGGGTTGTGCAGGCTGCACCGCGAGCCGTGCTGAGACCGAACTGCCCAGCAATGCAGACAGGCTGGTTTCCATTTTGCCGAAGCGTACTGACGCGGCGATATCAACGAAGCCTCGTAGATGACGCGCCCAGTGACCTTTGTCGCCGCGTATAAATGTCCCTCTGCTGGAGTTGCGATCAATCAGATAACAACGTCCAGACTGTGTAAGCGTGACTTCTGCATGGCGACGGCTCACTGAAGGATGCGTCAATTGAACGTCCGCCATGCGGGCGCGACCAATCAGCAGAGTAAGGAACGACATTTATGCGAATTCGCCACGTAAGCTGGCACTCCCCGAGGGCCGAGAATGTTAGCACATGGGAGGCGATTAAAGTGGTCGTTGATATCGGCGTGGACCCCGGCGTTGAGTTTCCAGAAGCCATCAACGGAGTTATATTTGAAATTGTCGATGTAAAATTGCCCGACTTGAGCCTTTCAGCAATTTTGTGTTTGTGAGCGCTAAAGATGTCCACAGGAGGGCAATATGGCGAGCAGACGCAAACCGGCAGTTTCCGACGAGCTGCTGGATCAACTACTGGATGGAACGGACGCGCTTGAGGCGCTTCATAGCGGCGATTTGGTCCAGGGCTTGAAGCAAGCGCTGGCGCAGCGCATTCTCAACGCGGAACTGGATTATCATCTTGACCACGAGGAGGAGCAGGTCCGGGCCAACCCCCGCAACGGTTACAGCCGCAAACGGGTGCTCACCGACGATGGCTGGTTAGCATCTGTCGATTCCCCGCGACCGGCGGAGTCGATTCGATCCGAAGCGGGTGGAGAAGCACTGCCGGCGCTTGCCGGGGTTCGACGACAAGGTGGTCTCGATGTATGCGCGCGGCATGTCGACCCGCGAGATCCAGGGTCACGTGCGGGAACTCTACGCATTGAGGTCTCCCTGGAGTGGGTCTCCAAGGTCACCGACGCCATTCTCGACGAGTTGGCGGCCTGGCAATCGCGGCCACTGGAATCGGTCTATGCCATCGTCTACTTCGATGCCGTGCGGGTGAAGATTCGGGATGAAGGGCTGGTCAGGAACAAGGCGGTCTATCTCGCCATCGGTTACACCTGCGACGGTTTCAAGCAGATCCCAGCCCGCCTAATTCACGAAGCGTTTGAGGCCCTTGTGTGGGCACGGTAGCGGGCGCTGGGGGAGTCTGTCGGGGGTTGGGGACGGTTTGCTGAGGGTCGGAATCGGTGTTTTGCGGGGTTGAGTAGGCCGAAATCGGCCTTTCAGCACGGGTTTTCCGGTGCCCGAGCACAAGCAACCCCTGGCAAGTCGCCAGCGTGTCCTGAACGGGAGAGGCCGGGATTACGCGGCCGGTCTCCAGGGCAGCGCCTGGGCTCAAGGCCGTGACAGCGGCCGCGAATGCATCGCGGTGCGGGTAGGCCGAGGCGAACGACAGCCACACCCGACGTACGGTGATGCGCACGCGGGCGGCGATCTTCAGAAACCGCACGCGCAAGGTCGTGCATTGGGCCTGGACCCAGCGCGTCTTGGCCAAGGCCAACCGCCGCAGTCCGTGCAGCAGCACATAGGCGAAGGAGGCGAAGTACAACCGCAATTGATTGGCGCGTAACGTGGCTGAACTGGTGCGGTCAGCGAACAAGCCGAGCTGGCACTCTTTTATCCGGTACACCTGTCGCGGTCCGCCGCTCTCCCGGCCCAGGCTGGTGACGACGAAGCGGGGATTTGCTCCCTTCGCCAGCCACTCCACCTTGGCCACGACCCGGCGCTTGCGGCTGCAACTCTTCTCGGTACGGTAACGGAATTGCCGATAGCGTCGCGACGCCCGGCCCGTGGTTACGCAGCGGGAGCCGGACTTGTGAAGGGCCTTGGTGATCCGCTCCACCAGACGGGAGTTGCGCGCCAGACCCAGAACGTAGTCCACCCGATTCTGCTCGCACCAAGCCATGATCTCTTCCCGGCAAAATCCCGAATCGCCCCGAACGATGAGGCGCACCGACGGCCAGGCCGCCCGAATCCGCCCGACGATCCGCTCCAATTCCTCCACGCTCCCGGCGCTGGCGTCGATGTTCGACGGCCGCAACCGCGAACACAACAGGTGCTCGCCGATGAAGAGATACAGCGGCAAATAACAGTAGTGGCCATAGTAGCCGTGATAGAACCGTCCTTCCTGGCCGCCGTGCAACCGATCATCCGTGGCGTCCAGGTGGAAGTTCGCTCGTACTCCTTGATGCGCGGCAGCACTTCCGACGACAGGCTCGTGTAGATGCTTGGGAGCGCCGCTTTGATGGCCACCCGGGTAACCCGTTCGTGGGAGTCGTCCCGGTAAGCGTGCAGATAGCAGACCGCCACGGACTCGACGCCGGCGCGCTGCAGCGACTTCACCGCGCTGGCCAACGAATCCGCATCCAGCGGCGTTTCAACTGAAGTTCCCTCCGATTTTACGCCGATTTTTGTGTCAAGAGATTGATTGCGTTTGGGAATATTGTGGTCAGGGACGAACATTTGTTCCCAGGTAGATGGGTCTGATTCAGTCGTAATACCTATCCCAATCCGGCATCATCGTCCCATGTACGTCGAAACCGTCCCCAACCGAAACTCTCCACCCGCCATCCTCCTGCGCGAAGGGTAGCGCGAAAATGGAAAAGTCAAAAAACGCACCCTCCCGAGGCGCGCATCCGCGATGAGGTGAAGTCGGCGGAGTTGGACTGGATTTCCGCTTTGCGCGGGCCGGCGATCCGTTCGTTGGTCGGGTCTGGAGCGGTGCAGATGTCGTTGTTTGACGAGACGAACCTGGTGGAAGTTCGCAGCGACGCCTATCCCGGTGAGCGTCTGATGGTGTGCCGCAATCCGCTGTTGGCCGAGCAATGTGCGCAGAAGCGAGAAGACCTGCTCAGGGCCACCCAGAAGCTGCTGGAACCCATTGTCGCTGCCACACAACGGGAGAAGCGGCGTTTGCACGAGGCGCACAAGATCGGCGAGCGGGTTGGTCAAGTCATCGGCAAATACAAGATGGCCAAGCACTTCACCTAGTCCATCAATGACCAGGGCCACCTCGTCTATGAACGCAATACTGCCGCTATCGCCCGCGAAGCGGCCTCAGACGGCTTGTATGTCGTGCGCACCAGCCTGCCGGAAACCGAGATGGGCGGCCGAGGACATGGTGCGTTCCTACAAACGCCTGAGCCGCGTCCAGCGGGCCTTCCGCAGCCTCAAGAGCGTGGACCTGAAGGTGCGCCCGGTGTTCCACCGAACCGCGGACCGGGCTCGCGCCCATGTGCTGCTATGCCTGCTGGCCTACTACGTGGAATGGCATATGCGAAAGCGCTTGGCGCCCTTGTTGTACGACGACGAGCACCCGGCGGCGGCCGACGCCGCCTGCGAGTCGGTCGTGTCGCCGGTGAAGGTCTCTGAATCGGCTCAACGCAAGGTGCGGCGCAGACGCACCGACGACGGATACCCCCGTCCACAGCGGGCGCACGTTACTCGACGACTTGGCCACCGTCACCCGCAACACTGTTGTTCCTCGTCTACCGGACGCCGAGGCGTTCGAGGTGCTTGCTCGACCTACGCCGTTGCAGGAAAAAGCCTTTGAACTACTTGGAGTGCGTCTCTGACGTTCCCAGTACAGAAACGCTGAATTCTGGCATTTTCACAGAATATCAATAGCTTATATATCACACTCGTTGGACTTCAGGCTAACGGCGAACGAATTCGGAAATAAGCAGTAGGGGCAGCCATGATGGCCTTCACGCTCAAGCGGGAAACGGCAGATCGGGTAGGCAGCGAATTTCCGCCGCAATGTGCTGGGTCATCGCCAAAGGCTACCGCTCCGACAATCCTGCCGGGGACGCGGTACTCGCCGTGCTCCCAAGACGACGACGCCCGGTGCGGCACTTCAAGGCGGTTTCGTATCCGAAGGTAGCTGCTGCGTTGCGAACCGTCCGCTTCACCACAGCCTGGGAAGGCACAAAGCTGGCCCTCAAGTTCCTTGTGTTGACGGCGGCGCGGCAGATGACCGATCCGCCGATCACACCCGCCCATCGGGACTGCCCGTTGGTTTTCCCAAGCACGCGGGGCAAGACCATCTCGGAGGGCACGCTGTCGAAACTGCTGCGCGACAAGGACATTGATGGAGTCCCGCATGGTTCCGGTCCAGCTTTCGCGACTGGACGGGGGAATGCACCGACGCGCCACACTTGGTCATGGAAGCGGCGCTGGCCCACAAGATTTCCGACGCCTACGCTCGCTCGGACCTGTTCGACAAGCGCCGGATGCTGATGGAGCAGTGGGCGGCCTACGTCGGGGCGGGGACATGAACTGGCGTCGCTCCAACGAAGAGTTAATCGAACTCGCCAATCTGTCGTCGGTGCCCGCATACCTCCGGTACCCAGAAGAGGTTCGCGAATTGGCTTTGAGCGAGCTTCGTCTTCGCCATCGAGAATCCAACAAAGCAGTCCCCATGATGTTTTCTTTAGTGGACGCGAAGGGATGCAAGGTGAAGTGGAGCAATCGCAAGCATAGGTTGAGCGCAGCTGAGTGTCTCGATCACCATATTCACAAGACTCTCCCCCGAAAAAAAGGAAGCTCACATTCGAGCGGTGCCAGCGGAATGCGAAGCGGACCGCCCATCGGAATCGGGAGAATTCGCTGGCCGAGGATGTCCAACGCGCTCTGCAAGAGTTGCCGTACCGGTCCATCGCGCCCTGGTCACAGCGGCAGATGGACGCGCCAGCGTTGCCCGGCCAGCTATGGGGGGATTTCTGCCGGCGAGTCGATTAGGATCGCCGTTTCTGTTGCGGACACTTCTATTTGTCCGCAACAGGGCTTCCGCGGGGGTAATATAGGTAATATAATAGTAAAAAAAATTGGATGGAGGTTTCCATGAATAAACTTGTTATTTGCTTCCTGGTGCTTGCCTTGCTACCTTTTCCAATTGCCGCTGACGACATTCATGGGGCGGCGAGTCGAGGTGATCTGAACGCCGTATTAACGTTTCTCGCAGAAGGCGCAGAAGTGTCGGGTGATACACAGATCGAAGTTACGCTGGCGTTGTCAAGGCAGCCGTTCACAGTGATTCCGACGCCGTCGAGCGCGCGGGTGCGACTGCTGAACCATGACGGCAGATATCGAGCGGGAATGGAATTGCCGCCGGGCACATATCATATCCGTGTCACAGCGACAGGATATCAAACTGAGGAGCTAACCATCAGACACGGCGACCAACCCACACGCGAGCGCATCTCGTTGCAGCCTTTCGCCACCCACTGCGTTGACCCTCTTTCGGGAAATTACTGTCAATTAGGCGTAGGCGTCTTCCTTTTGCGAGGTGCAGCTTGTAGTTGCTATGGTTATGGTGGACAGACCTTGTTCAATGGCGTGGCTCAATAGTGGTTGGCTAGTGTGCTTGGCTACCCGCTGTCTTTATGGTAGTGTCCATCTTTTTTCGCACATTGGTTAGGGCGATGTCCTTGGTCTGCCCGATACCCTCAAGCTGAGGCGCGTGAAACAGAATGAGTTTGAGCGCCTTTCAATTCAGCGAGCAAACTCATATCCAAATAGCGACTCAGCCCCCATTTCGTCGATGCGACATGCCGAAGTCTGTCGGCACATAGCATCAGCGCCGATTCTCCATCCGGAAACACGCCCACCACTCGAGAACGGCGCCGGATCTCTCGGATCAACCGTTCCAGTGGATTGTTCGTTCGTATGCGAACCCAGTGTTGTTCCGGAAACGCATAGTACGTGAGCGTCTCGCGGATCGATTCCTCGACCTTCTTCGCCGCCGCCGACAACTTCATGTCCTTCAGCTTCTTCGCCACGCGCTTCGCCGTCGCCCGAGCCGCTTCCAAGTCCTCCGATGCATGGATCGCTTTCAACATCCTGGCCACCTCGCGCATCCTCCGACGCGGCACCACACTGAATACGTTGCGGTAGAAATGCACCACGCACCGCTGCCAGCCAGCATCGGGAAACACTTCGGCCGCGGCTTCCGCGAGGCCCAGACAGGCATCCGAAACGATCAGATCCGGAGGGGTAAGACCCCGAACCTTCAGGTGCTTCAGAAACGACAGCCATCCCGCTTTGTCTTCCTTGGCACCCTCACATACGCCCAGAATACAGCGATATCCGTCTGCTGAGACACCAATCGCCACCAGAATCGAGATGTTCCTCACCTACCCGCCCCAGCTGCGTTTTAGCACCACGCCGTCCAGATACACATACGGATACGCTTCTTCGATCGCCTGGTTGCGCCACCGTTCGATGTGCTTGTAGATCTTCTTGTTCAGCTGGGAAACGGTGCTGGAGCTCACTCTCGTACCCCACAGGGCTTCCGTGACACCTTCGACCCTGCGTACGGAAATGCCGGCCAGGTACATCTCGATCATGGCTTCTTCGACCGACGTCTCTCGCCGCTGATAGCGCTCGATGATCGCCGTCTCGAACTTTTGGCGCCGCAGCTTCGGCACCTTCAGACCGACCTCGCCTGCCTTGGTATGCAGCTTGCGGGCGCAATAACCTGAACGGTAATCCTTGCGGTCCGCACTGCGCTCGTACTTCCCGGCACCGACCAACTGATCCGCTTCCTCGTCCAGCATCGCGTTCCATGTCTCCTCGACCGTGCTCAGCACGACCTTCCCCAAGTGGTCCTTCAGTTCTCCCTCATTGATCTGAACGACCGTGTTCTTGTTCGTGGCAGTCTCCGCCATGGTGGTGGCTCCTTCTGATTGTTTGTTGACTTGGCAACTTCATTTAATCAGGCCGGGGCCACCGCACCTCACAATTTGCGAAAAAGATCATACGTTATCCGCCGTTTTGGCGACCGTGCCCCGGAGCTGTACTCCCTTGTAGCTGTAGCGCCGCCAGCCCAAGGAACGCCATCAAGCGTTGCGGTGAGTCGCTACAGCCCACCCTGATCTGCCCTCCGGCGCTTTCGAGTCGCACGACGACGGTACCACCATGCTGTCGAGGCTGATCTCCTTCAGCTACCGGTGAACCTTCTGGCGGCAGGGGGCCACCTCGTGGCGGAAAGCGACTAACTCGCCATCCCCCGGTTAGACAAATCGCTTGGCCTACTTCCGAGTCGATGTTGATATCAACTGAGGTTGGTTGTGGGTAAGAATATGAGTGTTCCTGTTTCCTGTATTTGTGCGACTTCGCCGTCGCCCGCCGCTCCCGTGTGGTGGCCGGGTAGGCCGAATCCATGAGCGGACTTGCCTCCGGTCTGTGACCCGGTACACGACCTCCCTAACCACAAGTCGTTCCAAAACTATCGGCGACCTCACAACGCCCTCGTTCGGCCGACCCCCAACGACTGCCTTGTCCAATCTGAGAAAGCAGCCTGAGCCCTTCCCCAAATTCCAAATGGAACATCTCCAGCTTATGGATATAACGTCCATGGTTGCATGTTGAGGGATCAAGCGGCTTGTGCCGTGTTCTCCACCGTCCGCGTTCACTATCATGCGGCGTTGGAATCGGGCCACCGTCCTTGTGGCTCTCGAATCCGCCTTGACCCCTCAACCAGCCGAAGCCAATATCGACGCCCCATCAATAACGAACCTCGCCTGCAAGCCGTGATCGGTGAGACCGTCGTTCACCATCACTTTCTCATTGGAAAACAATGACTTTGTAGGTAGTTTGATTGCTAGATGGAACTGTTTTTTAAGTGGATCAAGCAGCACTTGCGCATCAAGTCGTTCTTCGGCAACTCGGAGAATGCAGTGAAGACGCAGATCTGGACCGTCGTGGCCGTCTATGTGCTCGTCGCTATCGTCAAGAAGCGCCTCGGCATACCTGGCAATCTCTACACTTTTTTTCAGATTCACGTGGCTGAGAGCTTTCTTTGTCTTCGGCTTCAGCCTGCTTAACTTGCTTGCACGCTTCAACGTAAACCGCCATGTTGCTCCGGCCCTCCCGCTGAATCATTGCAAATATGGTTAGGCCAAGTAAACCAGTTTCCAAAACGCTCAGGGTGTCTTTAAGGAACACAGGAGCGACAGTAGTTGCATAGGTGAAGGGCGCGGGAAGTTTTCCTTCTTTTGTTTCGTACCAATCAACGATGCACTTTGCATGGTGCTCAGTTAGTAGTAGCTCTACCGATGGCTCTTCCCTCGAACCGGAGTAGGCCTTCAAGTATTTCCCCGGCACAGGAACGCCTAAGTCAAGGAGGTATTCCCAAGACGAACGTTTCGTTGACTTATCGGACGTCGTGGCGCAGCCCGCCACGAACAAACACAAAACCAGTGCCGCATTGCTACGTCTCATTGTGATACTCCTTTGACATTATCCAATCCGGAGGGTGAACCTCATCCGGTTTCATGGTGTTTTCTCTCCGAACAGTGAGCTACGCGATTTTGTTGTGCCCACAAAGCCTGCGGATGAAGCAGAGACAAAGGATCAGTCTGGGAATAAGGCTTATTCGATTACGTGGGCGCAACGTCCAAAGCGGGTCTTCGCCATAGAGCCGATCCCGAGAGAATCGCAAACTCAGAGCTGGACCAGGTGATCCGGCCTTAATTGAAGGCTATGTATTGCTGAGATCGTACTGAAATCTGTCGATACGAGGAGCGCCTCTCTGAAACAGATATTTGGTAACTGGCAGGAAAACGTGGTTAATTCTTGTTAACTCCGCTGTCGCCGAAGGAACATGGCCGCGCAGAGACAGTCCTAATCTCGAGTTCGGCAAGTTAACATTCAGCGGCGGATTTGCCAAAGAACCGTACTAAACAATACCACGCTCTTCGGCGTAACCAAAACATGCCATCCGCCTTGAGGATATCGTGCAAGATTTTGTCTGCACTCTTGCGTAAATTGCAACCATAATTTTTCCGACATTCGCGTATCGCCTGATACAGTGCATCGTGTATCAGACTAGCGCACATCGTGTTTGGCGTATCTATGGATGGCCCGCTTGCCCCGTCCCATGCGTAATTTGTGCATACCGTAATTGAGCGCGCATTAGGATTAATGTTTAAAACGGGGTTTGGGTTCGGGAATCCACCAGCCGGCCAATTTTTGAACCGTTTATTCCTGATTGTCACGTTCCGAAGCAGGATGTACTTGTAATGGGAGTGACTATGCAACTTGTAATGCGTGCCCCGTAGGAGTCGCACATGCGTTGGCGTCCCCGGCTGATTCTTGGGCATTGGTCAGACCTCCGAAAGAATATTACAAGCAAAATAGTAGCATGTCATGGTCCGGGATACAAGCGCCAACGTTTCTGCGCGCTCATCGCGAGCTGGTGAACTAGACTCACGCCGCTTTTCGCGCTGACGCAGTTTTTCGTCTTCACCGTGCGCCGCCGGATCGTGGCGAACGTCGACTCGGTCGGGTTCGTCGTGCGCGGATGCTGCCAGTGCAGGGCCGGAAAGTCGTAGAAGGCCAGCAGCTCGTCGCGATCCTTGGCCAGGCAATCGACCGCCTTGGGATACTTCGCGTCGTACGTCTCCACGAACCTAGGGCAAAGCTAAGGATTGCTTTCGTGTTGGTCCATCGCCCTCGTGTTGATGCCGCATGTTCCCTTTTTTCGGTGTTCGTGCCCAATCCGGTCCCGGGATAGTGCCGCCGCGCGTGCGCCGTCCTCGGCTCGTAATACAGCGACGAGTGGCTCACCCCCGCCAGTTCGCACTTGCGGGTCAGCGCCAGGGTGTCGTCCTCCCGGATCAGCCTCACCTTCTCGATCCGCCGAAGCGCTCCAAACCCCGCGAAAAAAATCCCGTTCCACCGTCAACTCGCCGATCCGTGCGTACAGGCGCTCAACCAGTTGCTCCGTTTCACGGTTCGGCGTGTTCACCCCGCCGCGGGCGAACACATCCAGGAGCCCGTCGTGGGCCTCCGTCTTCCACTTGCTCACCTGGTTCGGATTGACGCCGTGCCGCGCCGCTATCGAGCTCAGGGGATAAGAAGGATTAACCACGTTTTCCTGGCGGTTACCACATATATGTTTCAGAGAGGCGGCCTCGTATCGACAGAATTCAGGAAAATCTGAGGCGCAAATGTGCGATGATTCCGCCTGTCTTGCAACATGCCGCTATAATGTCGGCATGTTGCAGTCTAATTCGGGAGACGTTCTGTGTCTGTAAAGAAGAGGTCGTTTTGTTTGGCAGCGGCCGCTGCCGATCACCTGGGCGGCGCTGAAGTCATTGGCCATGAGGTGCGCTCCGAGGCGGATATGGCCCGTGCGGTCCACGCGGGATTCCCGGGTGCGACGATCGACGCCCTGAAGAGGCGAGGCATCACGGACCGGGAAGTGGGCAGCCTCATCGTCAAGCCCCGCACTCTGTCGCATCGTCGGGCAAACGGGAGCAGACTGACCATCGATGAATCCGACCGAGCCGCCCGCGTAGCCCGGACTCTTGCGCTGGCCAAGAACTGCTTCGCCGATCCCGGCAAAACCAATCGCTGGCTTCACAAGAACCTTCGCGCGTTGGGAGGTCAGGCACCGATGGACCTCATTCGCACCGACGCTGGCGCGCGGACCGTTGAGAATCTGTTGGCCCGAATCGCGTGGGGGGCATCCGTCTGATGCGGGTCTGGCGCTTGTCGGGAGCCGATTACGCAGAGCGATTTGACGGCGGTTTCGGGCTCGAGCACGACGGACGATGGAACGATAGAGGGCGCCCTGTCACGTACTGCTCGACCGGTCCCGCGCTCTGCGCACTGGAGAAGCTGGTGCACATCGAAGATGCCGATCTTCTACCTGACGACACCATGCTGGTGTGCTATCACGTTCCCGATGATGTTCAGATCGAGGATTCTCCACTTGAAGAACTGCCGACAGACTGGCGCACCGATACGAATTGCACTCGATCAATCGGAAACGACTGGTTGGATGGCAAATCGGCCTGCCTGCTGCGCGTTCCGTCTGTCGTCGTACCCATTCCGGATACGAACGACCGCAACCTCATCGTCAACCATCGGCACTGGGATGCCGGGCGCATCACGATCGAGAGAGCGGAGAAGTTCGATTTCGACCCGCGACTATTCGCTTTCGGATGAAGTAACACCGCCGCGGTCACCAAGGCGACCCATCAAGCTAGCATCCGACCGGAAGTGGCGCGACTTGGAAGGCGGGGAGAACCATGGTGAATCGGACAGACCAGTAGTTGAAGTTCTCGAAAGTCGACCCAACAATCAATGAGATCATCAGCATCTAGAGTGAAGCGGCGAAAGTCCACGAACAAGCCCTCATGGCGATGGGACAGAAACCCATCGCTGAGCACTCTACTGCTGCACCGACAGACGTTGTGATGCATCTGACTGAGCGAAGTAGTCGGAAAAGAGCTGCGGGACGCACGCAATGTACATAGAGCGATTTCGGGCCAGCGATTTCGGGCCAGCAATTACGGGCCCATCCAAGACTTGGACATTACATTTCCGTTCAACAAAGCGTGTCCCAAACCTGTTTTATTGGTGGGTGAGAAAGGGTCGGGCAAGACCATAGTCCTCTCTCACATCGTCAACGTCATGGTCCAGGCCAAGGACACTGTCTATCCGGAAACTGCCTGCTCTACTTCCCGTCAAATCGTGCGGAGGAACCTGCTTGGCTTAACGAGGCGAACCTGCGTGTTAAGCCGCAGTACACGGAAGGAGTTCGGCGAAAGGGCGAGACTCGACGCCGGCTAATCGCACATTCACCGCTTCGAGACATCCGTGATTGGCTGTACGATGTTGCGCATGAGCGTGCAGCATTCGAATTGCGTGGCAGACTGCTTCGTTCGCCGGAGGGATTCCTGTACCCAACACTTTCGGGGTATGAAGGTGATGCGACCAATGCCTACGATTCGGCAATTTTAGATGAGGTTCGAGCGCGTGTGAAGCAGGCGCAGCGCCCGCTTCTATACGTGGAAGGAGATAGGGATAAGGACTATCTGCAATGTGCGGCCAACCAGCTTGGCAAGGCAGATATCCTTCAATGTTTTGATGTCGAGTCGGTTGGCGGGAATGCTAAGCTCAAAAAGAGTTGGAACAGCTTAACCAAAACAGTGCCGGGCTCTGCATCCAATACAGTGGTAGTGCTACCCCATGATCCAGAAAGCAAAGCAGAAGAAAAAGACCATAAAGCAAAGGTCTTCAAGAAAAAAATGACGTATTTCTGCAATCATCCCATATCGAAAGGGATTGAGAATCTCTTTGGTAAGGAAACGATGAAAAAAGAAACCTGTGTGACTGGATATGTAATAGGTGCACGCGCGAGGACTTCCGTCACTTCGGGCATATATTCGAGATACTCGAGCAGATTGTGCAATCGACCGAATAGGAGCGGTCCACGACGGCGCATTATGCGTATTCCAGACGAAGCCTGCCACTGATTCCGGTCGAAGCCTGCCACCCATTTCAGGCGAAGTGGGCCACGCCGGCGGTTTGCTTCCGTCCATGAAGTCTTTTTGAGCACTGCAAGCAGTGCGCGCAGCTTCGGGCGCAGGGGAGCGGGGGGCAAAAAGAAATGGGGCGGGTGTATGAAGTGGGCCGGGTACATAAAAAAGCGAGGCGGTGTTTGCCCGCCTCGCTTGCAACGAATGTTGCTAGTTTGGTTAAGAGTTGATTAGCCAATTTCGAGGCCGTCATCCAGAGCGACGACGAAGCTGTCGAGCAGATCATCGGCAAACAGACCCATACCTCCTCCGGGCATTCCGGCGTCGTGCATCGACGTCACAAGAATGACATCAAATTCATCCTGATGCAGAGGAAACCCAGGGGCTCAAGGGGCGGGGGGCGACGCGATTGCCGAAGATTTGTGGTTTGAAATCTCGGGCGTTGGTAATGCTCGTGCTGCTGCCCGTGGCGCGGATCACATATGGCCCCTGACACTCCGCATACACCTCCGATCCTTCGTCCGCCTTCAAATACGCCACTGCCCCATACTTCGTGCGGTCCACATGGTCCGGCAGCAACTGGTCGATCCGACGCAGGATGGCGAGAAAATGATCCACATCCTTGACCTTCAGCGTGGTCTTTACCTCCACAACCACCACCTCGCGACCGTTGAACGCCAAGATGTCGATTTCCCAGTTGCGACCCCCGGCGCCGCCCTTGTATTTGGTCGTGGTGTTTTCCACATCGATGCCGCGGTCCTTGAGCAGCGCCACCAGGTCGCCTTCAACCAGCGCTTCCATGAGCTTGCCCCACTGCCCGGTGAAAAGTTCGTCGAACTCGCGCATGCGCCGAGCAGCCTCCTTTACCCAGCAGGCCGCGCGTGACGGTGTAGCGGCACCGACCGTGGAACGGGAATTACGTATTAGCACACGTCATAGCCGCTCTCGGAGCGCTAGGCGACGGCCACGGCCTCGTGTTCAAGGGCGGAACGGCACTTAGACTCTGCTACTTTGAGGACTGTCGCTATTCGGCTGATCTGGATTTTTCGGTGGTCGAGGATGGCATTGAAGATGCCTACGCGACCATTGAAGCGGCACTTACGCTGGTAACCGGCACCGCCGAGAGCTTGCATCTCACTGTGCGTTCCTTGGCCGCAAATTCGTCCGGCGCCTCGCGAAATGCGATCCGAGCGTCATGGATGTGCTGAGTCGGGCCGTAGCGAGCGTCGCCCTCTGCAAAGCCGTTCATCGAGCTTCGATCGCAATAGTCGATGACACTCTCGGCGATGGCTTCGATGAGCGTGATCGGGTAAGTCAGGTCGAAACCTTCCAATGGCTCGCACGGCGAGACCTTAATGAGGTCATCAAGGTCTCCAAGAATGGCACGACTCGACTCGCACCAACCGGCTCGACCCTACTAAACTAATAACGGTGATGTTATTAACGCATAGCGTTATGCTTTGCCGGTGATCCGAAGTTTTCGAAACAGCAATGTCCGAAGGCTTTTCGAAGATGGCAAAAGGCTCAAGGGCATGCCAGCGGATGTTCAACGCCGCGCCGTTTCGAAACTTCAGATAATTCATGCGACGAGGAATCTTGATGATCTCAAAGTGCCGCAGGGTAACAGGCTGGAGCGCCTAAAGGGCGATCGGAAAGGCCAGCACACAACCTAGTGGTCAGGCTAGCTAGGCGGTACTCTTGGCCTCATATTTCGCGCTTTCACACTAACTAACTAGCCAGTGACCGCGGTGGCCCTGCAGCTGAAGCGTATAGACGTTAGAGGGCATCAGTAGTGACGAAACGCAAGCTGACATTCTGGGTACTCGCGGTGACCGGTGCCTATGGTGCCGCGATGAGTACAGTCATTGACGAGATTCGTGGCGCGTTCAAGAACATCGGCGAAGGTTCGAACCGTCGCGGGCTATATCCGTTCGAGGAGATCAAGGGGATTCAGCGGTCTGTGTCGTCGCTTGGCTTCGGTGCGGCGTTCAACCCCGCTGCCGCTGCGTGCGCTCGCGAGGAGATTTTGGCGCAGTGGAAGCGTGTTCAAGAGCCGTTCCTAAGCGAATTCGATCAGGAAGAGCCGACCTACCCGTCAAGCCCGCATTTGGACAACTCCGAACGCGCCGTCTAACAAGCGCTTGCAGCTAACAGTGCCACCGCCAGGTGGTCAGGCTGGGTGGTACCCTTGGCCCCGTAGTTCGCGCATTGCGCGGGAATGACTACCGCTGAACTCGCGAAGATCTATCGCGACGTCATCGCCCGCATCGAGTTCTACTGGCACTTCTACGCTGCGACTGTGATCGTGATTCTTGGGTGGCACGCATCGGCGGCGAGCCACTCACGCCATGCTGTTCGTCTGGCTAGGCGAGATTTCGCGGCTTTTACTCTTCTCAGCGCCTCTGCGTTGCTCACCTCCTCCTACTTCGCGCTGATGCTTCTAGAGTTTCTACTTCTTCTGAAGCCGCTCATCGACCAAGATCCTCCGGATGGGGGCTTGTACACCGGGTGGCCGCACTGCAGCAAGTTCAAGCAGATGAGAATAAGAATGGGTATTTTTTGAGACCGGGTCAAGTACGCAAAATGAAGGTAGTGCGATCAGTGCTGAGGGTGTTTGTGCGAGTAGGCGGACCTTGCACGGGTCGGCTGGCTCGGGTCTTACGGGCGAAAGATCGATTCGGGAAGTGGAATGTCGTGAGGCGCAAGGGCAGCCCGGGCAGCGCGCCCGTTTACAGGGTGAACAGGTTTTGGCGGAGTTCGCTAACGGATGGTGGCCCTCTCTGCTGCGCATGCCGAAGAATCTTGCGGATGATCACAGGGTCTGTGACATCGGCAACGATGCGCAGCCTGCCGCCGCAGAAAGGACAGGTTGCGACATCGATATCGAACACGCGCTTGAGCCTTTCAGGCCGTAGGCCACTTGGCCTGCGCCATTGATTCTCAGCCGGTCGAGACAAACCGGGCGGCGGGTGATGCATCGCGCCAGGCGCTCGAGGCGCTGGCGCTGATGAGGCTGGCAGCTGACCTAAGCACCGAACGAGAACCCCTCCCGTTTAACGGTGAAAGCTTTGGGGGCGGTCGGCTTTGCGAAGGCGTTTTTTTGATTGCGAGGGTTCGTTGATCCGCATCGGGTCCGACGGCGATGCGATATTGGATGGAGGGTGCCTTGATTGCATCGAACTCGTCATCCTGCTCGAAATCCAGCCAGGAGACCCTCGGGGTCTGGAACGAGAAGCCCGTCATTGGTCAGCCAATTGATTCAACAGCACGCCGTCGGGTCAGGTCACACACAAAACGCCACGATCAACATGGAAGAATCTGATTGGGTTCCCTTGATCCAACAGCTACGCGACGAACCCCAAGCGGCAGACCTCGCTGCCGATGAAAACCAAAAGAATACTGAACTTGTAGATGGACGTTTAGAGAGTATCAATATATTTCCTACTGATAGCCGTCTGTCATTGGTCGTCGACCACCTGCGAGATGTCGGGCCAAATCTGGACTCCGACGTTGATCTTGGCCCGCTCCGCTTTTACACGCGAGATGAAGGGCTCAAAGTGCGGACATCGAATTCGCGATTGATGCCGCCAAGATTCGAGTGCGATAGCGATACAATCAACTTCTCCTTAGAACATCTGCACCTTCCATTGCCAGAAGCGCACGCTGGCTACTACATCCTGCTCTTGCCTTCGGACTTTGCTGGGAAGATTCGCACATCTCCACGGGTTGACAACCTCATCAGGGCGTTGCAACACAGGTTCGAGTCGGCGACGCCCTTTGCGTTTGTCTGCCATTCTTCAGACGACAAGAAAGAGGCACGCCGATTGGCGGTCAATTTGGCAACTCGTGGGATTCGGCCTTGGGTTGATGAGGCGGAAATAAAGATCGGCGACTCACTTATCGAAAAAATCCAAGACGGAATCGACGGGGCAACATGCTTGCTCCCATTGTTGTCCGAGGCGTCTGTCAGTTCTCGATGGTGCCGAGAAGAACTCCGAATGGCCTTGGCACAACAAATCGCTGGTTACGGCACACGAGTGCTGCCAATCATGCTCAGTGAATGCAAGATTCCCGGATTTTTACTTGACAGGGTATATCTCGACCTATCTGAGCACGCTGGTTATGACGACCAAGTTGACAGCCTGGCTCGTCGAATTCACGACCTGGCAAATGCTGGCTAACAAATCGGTAAACCGGAGTCGGCTCGCCTTTCGGTTTTTTCGGACAAATAGAAGTGTCCGGTTTTAGAGCACATAAAGTGTCCGGTCGCGAGTTTACCCTTCTATGGAACATCTCCAGCTTATGGATATAACGTCCATGGTTGCATGTTGAGGGATCAAGCGGCTTGTGCCGTGTTCTCCACCAGGCTGAAATTGAAGCGTCGGGCCTCACGCTTGAGATGGCGCAGTTGGCGGTTTCGGCGTTCGCACTCGAACTGCTCGGTGCCTTTCTCGACATTCTCTTCCCCGCGCGTGAGCATGGCGTAGATCAGACGGGCCAATTGATGCGCATCGATCTCAAGCGCGCGAACCGGCGCATCTTCACCCCCACGCCCTGGGGCTCGCCCGCTTGGCGACGGGGCTACAACCGGCGCTCGGCACTGGAGCGGATCAACGCGCGCCTGGACCGCAGCTTCGGATTCAAGGTGCATTGCATCCGCGGCCTGGCCAAGATGTTGCGGCCCCGTTATGTGCTCTATGACCACACGTGGCGCCCCGCAGATGAAGAAGCGATGGGGCGGAGTGAACCGCCCAGCTAAGCCCGGCCGCCCGGCGCAAGCAGCCAGACGAGCACCGCCCACACAGCCAGCACCGCCTGCGCGCCAGCCATCAGCAGGAACGGAGCCCAGGGCGTAGCCGCGCTGAACAGCGCGCCGCCGATGCCCGCCGCCAGGATGATGCCGATGGAGCCGATCATGCTCAACAGGCCGATCACCGCGCCCCGCTCGCGTGGCGGCGCTTCCTGGCCCACCAGAGCCATGCCGCTCATGATGGCGCCAGCCATCGCCGCGCCCAGCAACGCGAACAACGGCAGCATGCGAAGATCAAGAGGCGACTCCACGAAATACAGCGCGCCGTAGGCGACGACCGACAAAACCAATGACAGGACCATACCCGCAACCCGGTTGATCCGGTCGAGTATCGAACCGAAAACGAACGACCAACCCACCGCGAAGACCTGCATCACGGCAAACGGCAGGAACACCTGATATTGCGCCACCGCCGCCTCGCCACCGGACGCCTTGACCGCCATCGTCGCCCAAAGCGACACGAACAATCCGGCCACCACCATGTCGCCGCGCGCCGTCATTGCGCTGATGTAGGCCAGCAGGATGCGCGGGTTCCTGGCCTGCTTGAAGCCCGCGACAACGAGCTCGGCCCAGCGCGGGCGCTTGCGCGCCGTTTCCGGAACGCCGCCCTTAAGCCCGAAGCGGAAAATCGCCACCGAAACGAAGCACGCAAGAGCCGCGGCGCCATACGCGTAGCGTCCGGCGGCGACAGGCTCCATACCGGCATCCTGCAGCCACTTGGGCACCGCAGAAACCAGACGCGTTGCAAAGATGATGCCCAGCGCATTGAACGCGGAGCTGAAGCCCACCAGGCGCCCGCGCGACGATTCCACAGGGTAATCGTTCTGGATCGTGGCGGTCATTGATGCCGTCGCAGCGACTCCCACGCCGAAAATGATCCGGAAGTACATCAGGTGGGCTACTTCCGCAGCCCAGGGATAGAGAGCGTAACTGATGCCGACCAGCGCGATGCCCAGCATGATGACGGGCCGGCGGCCGACGCGGTCGGCGAGCATCCCGAAGGGCCAGATCAGCACCAGGGCGATGATTTCGGTAAGCCCGGTGAGCCGGCCCGTAATCGCGCCGGCCAAGCCCGGATCGGAGATGCCCAGATGCTCCGCCAGGATGTAGGGCTGGGAGAAATTCATGTTCGTCATCATCCCGATGCAGATCAACGACGCGTACATGTAGGTCCAGAAGTGCGAAACGCGCACGCCCGGCGCAAGCTGAATGCTGCCGATTCGCGCGGCAGCGCCAGGTTCCGCAGCAGCCATCATGTTCCTCCCTCTGCGAGCGCAAAGACGCCTGGTGTTACAGCTTGCGGCCCAGCTTGGCGGCGAGGCGCAGGCGGAGTGCGTTCAGGCGGATAAAGCCAGCAGCATCCTGCTGACTGCAGGCGCCGCGGTCGTCCTCGAAGGTAGCCAGACTGTCGTCGTAGAGGCTCTGGGGCGAGCGGCGGCCCAGCACGTGGACCGACCCCTTGTACAGCTTCAATCGCACGGCTCCGCTCACCGGCTGTTGCGATTCGTCGATCAGGGCCTGCAGCGCCTTGCGTTCGGGGGACCACCAGTAGCCATTGTAGATCAGTCTGGCGTAGCGCGGCATCAGGTCGTCCTTGAGATGCGCCACTTCGGGATCGAGCGTCACTGACTCGATCGCACGATGGGCCTTGAGCAGGATCGTGCCGCCCGGGGTTTCGTAACAGCCGCGTGATTTCATGCCCACATAGCGGTTCTCGACCAGATCCTGGCGGCCGATGCCGTGCGCGCCGCCCAGATCGTTAAGGCGCGCCAGCAACGAAGCGGGGCTCATGACCTGACCGTCCAGCGCCACGGCATCGCCTTGCGAAAACTCGATTTCAACGATGCCGGGCTGATCCGGGGCCTGCTCCGGGGCCACGGTCCGGCGCCACATCTCCTCGCGGGGCGCCTGCCACAGGTCTTCCAGTTCGCCGCCCTCGTAAGAGATATGCAGGAGGTTGGCGTCCATGGAATACGTCGACTGGCCGGCTTTATCGAAATCCAAGGGAATGTCCCGTTTCCGGCAGTAATCCAGCAATTGCTGGCGGGAATTCAGATCCCATTCCCGCCACGGGGCGATGACCTTGATGTCGGGATTCAGCGCGCAGGCCCCCAGCTCGAAACGCACCTGGTCGTTGCCCTTGCCCGTTGCGCCGTGGGCGATGGCGTCGGCCCCGGTTTCGGCGGCGATTTCCACCAGGCGCCTAGCGATAAGCGGGCGGGCGATACTGGTGCCGAGCAGGTACTCGCCTTCATATGCGGCATTGGCGCGAAACATGGGATACACGTAGTCGCGCGCAAACGCCTCTTGAAGGTCCTCGACGTAAATTTCGCGCACGCCCATCGCGCGAGCCTTGGCGCGAGCCGGCTCCACCTCCTCGCCCTGGCCAATGTCGGCAGTAAAGGTCACCACCTCCGCCTGGCAGGTTTCCTGGAGCCACCGGCAAATCACCGAGGTGTCCAGCCCCCCGGAATAAGCGAGCGCAACTTTCATGGCCTGGACGCACTGAAGACCTGCCATTGCGCCGTGGCAGCAGCGCAGAAGCAGCTACGAATGCTCCGGTCGCACATTGGAACGGAGCATTCTCAATTCGGCGCTGTCAGAATGCGTAAACCGCGCGCAAACCGATGGTTCTCTTCTCGGCGGGGGTAACGGCCACGCCCTGGCTGAAGAGGAACGCAAACAGGAAGGTACCGGAAAAATCGGACCAGCGGGCGGCGGCCAGATAATTGTCGTCATCGAACAGATTTCTTACGTAGGCCTCCAAGCGAAGACCGTCTCTTTCGAAACCGCCGCGCAGGTTCCAGCGCCAGAAATCGCCCATCGTCGAGAAGTTGGCTTCTTCGTTGTACGCCTCGCCGAAATATTCGCCGTCTACGCGCACGTAGTAATCCCAGTTACCGCTCCCGAAGCTGTCGGTCCAGACACCGGAGATAGCGCCCTGCCATTCCGGATAACGCGCCGGCCGACTGCCGGAACAGTCCCGGGGACCGAACCGGTTGCCAGGCTCGATTGGGGGTTTGAACGGCGAGAAGCCACAGGTGAGCGTGCCGTATTCGCCATCAGCGTAGTTCAGCATGAACGTGCCGGAGAAGTTCTCTCCCAGCGAGAAGCCACCTTCCAGCTCCACGCCCTCCAGCTCCGCGTTTCCGGCGTTGAGTTGGATATTAAGCACGCGCTGGACACCTGTCGGTTCCACCACAGTAATGCCTTGGCGGGTCTTGAGATTGGTCCAGTCCAGCATGTAGAAGACCAGCGAGAAATAAAGACTGTCGAATTCCTGCTTGAAGCCGATTTCCATATTCTCAAGCTCCTCTTCCTCGTTGAAAAGCGCAAGGCCCGGGATAACCGCCCTTACCTGGTCTCTTGTCACTTCGTCCAGAGAGCCAAAGTCTGTATTGAAGAAGCCGGGCAGGGTGCCTTGGGAATACGTAAGCCAACTGGTTCCGCGGTCGCCGACATCGTAGGAGAGCGTGGCCCGCGGCAGGAAACTGCTGAATGACTCCTCGTCATATCTCGCGGCCTCAAGCACGCCGCCTGGATTCGGCACGCCTTCATTACTCGGGCTTGACAGTGAGATGTCATCCTGTTGGTAGCGCCACTCCAGGTCCAGCGTCAGATCATCGTTGAAGTCGTAGGTAAAGGACCCGAATATGCCGGTGGTTTCGTTGCTCTCGGTGGGCGGAATGGCGTTCATGAAGTAGTGCGGACCCGGGAGCGTTGCCGGCGCTGGCAGTGGCGTTCCGTCGGGCTCCGCAACAACCATCTGGCTCACTCCGCCGTCGGACCCCCAAACGTTCTGGCCGCCGCTGCCGTGATTGACGCGATCCGCGGTAAAGAAATTCGCCCCAAGGGAATAGCGTAGCTTGCGGTCTTGCGGCGAACTCAGATTCAGTTCCAGCGTCAGGTCATCGGAAACAACAGGGTCTTGGGACAGGAAGTTCTGTGCGGCAGTCAGATCAAAATCGCGCACCCAGCCGGCCCGCAACGTGCTCCATCCGACCACGGAATCCAGACTGTGGCCATTCAGCATGCCGCTGTCGAAGTCATAGTTGAGCAGCAGCGCGGCTCTTTGCTGGTAGCGGGTCAAGCCGGATGTGGCGCGCAGCGGCGCGCCGGGCACTTTCGGCCTGCAGATACCGTCGCGCGGGTCGCAAATGACCGAGCTTCGAAAGACGGCCTGATCACCAGGGCTAATCGCCGTGTTGGGCGCGATGAAGGAATCCACATCCACCAGCGGCAGCGCGCCACAGAAATAATCGGACGGCGTGTCGGGGTCATCCGCGCTGGTAACTCCATCGCTGAAGCAGTTAGGACCCGCATTCGCCGACACTCCCACGCTGTTGCCGCGCCCCGAAAAGGATGTTCCGAGTAACATGCCGGCGGCAGGACCGTCGTCGTCGTAGGACCACAGATAGCGGAACCTGGCCGAGAAATTTTCCGTGGGTGTCCAGTTGAAAACCGCCTGTATCGTCTCGGTGCTCTCTATTCCTAAGGAACCGCCATCGGCATTCGAGACGTACTGCCCGTCGGTGCCGTATAGACGCGCCGTGACGCGATAGGCCAGTTTATCGTCCACCAGCGGTCCCTCGTGCGAAATGGTGACATCGCGTCCGCCCCACTCGGCAATGTCGGCCGTTAGGCGGCCTGCGTATTCAAAGCCCGGTGTCTTGCTCACGTAGTTGACCGCCCCGGCGAACGTGGACCGTCCAAAGGTGGCCGACTGGGGCCCCTTGATAATTTCGACACGCTCAATATTCGAGAAATCAATACTTGATACGCCATCGGACATGTAAACGCCGTCCAGAAACACCGTGCCCACTTGCTGTGAGGGGGGATTCGCGTTGGTGTTCATCCCGCGAAAACGCACCCTGCTACTGAAGCGGCCCGGAATCTGGCCGCCCTGCTTGTGAAACTGCATGCCGGCGGTCTGGAACGAAAGATCCTGCAGGGTGGTAAACCCGCCGCGCTCCAACTGCTCGGCCGAGAACGCTGTGATCGCCATCGGAATCTCTGCCAGCGTTTCCTCGCGTTTACGCGCAGTGACGATTATTTCCTCCAGCGCTTCGCTCTCCTGAGCATGCGCCGGCGGAAGCAGGAAAAATGCCCCCCCCCCCACCACGACAGTGAGCGTCAGGACCAGGGAAAGGCCGCGTTTTTGAACTTGCATAGCTTGCATGGATTGTTCTCCTCTCCAGATTTTTTCTCATGGGGGCGCTAACCGAAACGGGGCGCTAACCGAAACGTAAAAGAAGGCGCCCGCACGATTTTTCCACGCCGGACCGTTGAGGATAGTGGCACATAAAAGAAAAGGCAACCCCTCCTCTCGCGTATGTTTAGGAACAAATACTGTCCGCGCTTGTAACAACATGAACTGTCCGGTTTTGCTGGGGGCGTGCGCACGGACGTTACTGCGCGAATGCGATGATTGCGCCGGCAGTGCCGATGACCAGGCAGGCAAAGGCGATCGCACCTGCCAGCAGGTGACGATAGAGCTGCGCAAACGAATGCGTCATCTCCGCTCGAAGAGCGCCAATAGCCTCTGTGAATTCGTTCCTGGTGACCATGTTCTTCAAGTCGTACTGGTCAAGCGTCTCCGCCAGATACGACTTCGTGACCATGTTCTTCAGGTCGTACTGGTCAAGCGTCTCCGCCAGATCCGACTTCGTGACCATGTTCTTCAGGTCGTACTGGCCAAGCGTCTCCGCCAGATCCGACTTCGTGACCATGCTCTTCAAGTCGTACTGGTCAAGCGTCTCCGCCAAATACGACTTCGTGACCACGTTCTTCAGGTCGTACTGGTCAAGCGTCTCCGCCAAATACGACTTCGTGACCACGTTCTTCAGGTCGTACTGGTCAAGCGTCTCCGCCAAATACGACTTCGTGACCATGCTCTTCAGGTCGTACTGGTCAAGCGTCTCCGCCAAATACGACTTCGTGACCATGTTCTTCAGGTCGTACTGGTCAAGCGTCTCCGCCAAATCCGACTTCGCGACCACGTTCTTCAGGTCGTACTGGCCAAGCGTCTCCGCCAAATACGACTTCGTGACCATGTTCTTCAGGTCGTACTGGTCAAGCGTCTCCGCCAAATCCGACTTCGCGACCACGTTCTTCAGGTCGTACTGGCCAAGCGTCTCCGCCAGATCCGACTTCGTGACCATGTTGGTCTCAAGATGCGTGATACGCGCTCTGATCTCCCCGGTCTGCGCTTTAATCTCCGCGATGTCCTGGACCATCTTCATGTTGAAGCTCGTCGCACGCTTTATCACGCGCACAACAGCCTCCGCTTGCTGAGTGGTGTGGCCGGCTTCCTCAAGCTCCCGCGTCCCCACCAACGTATCGAATAAAACTTCTGGCATTTTCGGCCTCCTTTTCGCATTCCATGGACCAAGCTGCCTGGCCGGTCCTTCCACAGTCCCTTATAGACCCGCCGCGAACCCGTGTCAACTTTTTTTACGGGTTCTGCAGAGAGCACATAACTTGTCCGGTGGGCTGGACGCGCCCTGCACCGGTATCAGCTGATCGTAATGCACACCCTCGGAGAATTTCCACTGGGGCGTGTCCTGCGCCTGCGCGCGCTACGGGGCCGTTGTCTATGACCCGCCGCATGTCGGGCCGCAAGGACGCGACAATAGCAGCAAGCGTTTTGACATTGACTTCGGCGCAACCATGCCTTGCAAAGCGGAACACGGTTGGACGTTGAGTTACCTCTATCCGCCATTCCTGCGACAGGCCAAGAGGGTTCTGAAGCCTGATGGCCTGCTGCTGGCAAAAATCACGGATATGGTAAACAACCACCGTTCACGGTGGGCGCACTGCGACTTCATGCGGATGGCCGAGGAAGCGGGCTTTACGGTCTGTGACCTGATTGTGAAAGTGCGGAAGGGCCCTATGCTTTCCGACCGGTGGAAAAACGCCCATCATGCCCGGAAACGGCATTGCTTCTGGATTATCTTCCGGAATGGAACCCGTTGTGAGCGATAAGGGCGCTCTCAGTGGGCTATCTTGCACCCTGGAAGGCCGTGGGCCGCGAAGCTAAGAGACAATCTGTTGCCCGAAACCGAAATCATGCAGGCGCTCTCGCAGAGGGGAGAACCATAACCAGGAAACCCTTGACGTAGAGCAACACGGATCTCTCGTCGCTGCCGGCCCGTCAATGAATGAGACGGATCTGATAGCGCCCAAGGATTCGCGGAAGATCGGGATGGTCCTGTAGCGAACCCGGCACCCCTGCACTAAGTTTGCTGACCGCACGGTCGAAGATTGCATACGCGTCCTTTCCCGTCAAACGAGACTCGTAGAGCAATCCATTGATGTCTGCATGATCGCTGTGGATCGCTCTTCCGAATCCGCCGGGCTCGTTCCCAACGGGCAACGGAGGTACGCACGTGGAATGATCCGATAGACTTCGGCAAGCTCCACTGCAACCTTAAGCGATTCGGTCCGACTCCGCGGATAATAGTGCCCAATCATGTAAACGCCGAGCCGAACCCCGCCGCTGCATACAGCACATCATCAAGCCGACCATTGTTCAGCCTGTCGAGCGGTCGCTCCGCCGTCTCGTCGAAAGGCCACTCCTGGCTCAGGAATGCCCACGCGAGTTCGGGGTCCCCGACAGCCTCCACGACATCCGCCAGCCCTGGGACCACCTTGCCAGGACCAACGATCTGCGCCGCTGGAATGCTCAGCTTCCGCTCTGTGGACTGCCAAGCGATCAGCAAGTGCCGCTTTGTCCAGTCGTACACAGTGTCTAGTGAAACCTCCAGCCGCTTCGCGGCCTTCGTAACATCCAGGATCTCCTCTCCCGGCCGACCGGTTACGAACGCGCGCAATGGTTCCGGCAAGACGGGTGCGTCCAGCGCTTCTCCGAGCGATGAAGCGCCCTCTTCGTAGTCCATCACCAGGTAGGCCGTGCCATTCGCCCTGAAGCAGTGCCGCCCGCCCCCGGCATTGTGGTGCTGAATCATGCGCCCCCTGTCGAGGAAACGGGCGAGGCCCGACTCGAAGGCGTTTTTGCAGTCATCGGACCGGGGATGCACCCTGCTGCCCTCACGAAGGGATAGTTCGTCAGGCAGGTACTCCTTGATGGCGACGCGGTTGCCCATCGGGATGTGCTTGGCCAAGTAAGTGATACCGGAATTGTCAGCGCTGAGGACCTTGTCCAAGAGATACTCGTCAAGATATTGGCCGGGCTGCAGCGCGAACTCTTTGTCGGCATTCGTCATGGGTAACCCTCGAATCAAGGTCTGAGCTCTGAACTATACATCCATCTGAAGGATTTTCGCGCGCTCCCTTCGCGGGGAGCGCGCGAGGAAAGTTTCAGGCCCTGCGATCCCTCCGGGATTGCCAATGCAGTCTCGGCGTTTTCGCGAGCGATACTCGGCAGCAAGGGAAGGCTCACATTCGGCGGCCATCCCACCATCACGCCGCTCGTTCTAATGATCTCCAGAGAATTGCAGGTCGAGGACTCGGTGAGCGTCTTCCAGTCTCGTTGTTTCGAGGACCTCCACCTTCAGGCATTTTCATTTTTGCTTTCACTATTCCCGCGTCCATGCTCAGTCGTCCGGCGCCGAAAACGGGCCCCGGTCCGTGTAAACCCTCTCCGCCTGATCTTGCGCGACAATCTTCGGCACGTACCGATTCGACAAGCGCTCCATTCTCTCGAAAACGCTTGTGTGGACTCGAACCGCGTCGCAGCCAGGCTTGCGCAGGCTGGGCCTGTAGAACGCGCCAAAGCCCTTGCGCGAATCGTAATAGCGTCCGTGGGCGTCAGACCTGTTCTGAACTTCCTCCCTTGCCGCCGCGAGAAAACGCAGACCGCAAGCCTCCGCCTTGCCCATCATCCAATCGAGCGCAATCAGCGCCAGCGAGTCCTTTGGCAGACCCCCGCCCACATTGGCATGGGCGCCCGCAAACCAGACTTGCTCCACTACCTGGCCGGCGTTTTCATCCATGCCGCGCTCGTTCCAGATCTTCGGATGGAAGGCCAATCTCTCATCGTCAAGCGCTAACGCCTGGAAGGCGTTGGCAATCCCGGATGGATAGTCATCATTGAAGTGCCATAAGCGCCTCTTGCGCGGCAAGAGATCAACAAACCACTGAATGCAACGCTTGAGTTCCGCGAACGGCAGTCCCACGGCGTCCACCGTGTCCCACACGCCGACGAAATGAATGGGCGCCTGGCGCGTTTCAAGGCCTTCTATGCCCAATGCGAAAGCGCGGCGCTTATGGGGGTCTTCCTCGCCCTTCTCGAGAAGCGCGCACTCCCGCCGCTTCAAGACCTTCTCCTTCATCCGGTAGGCTTTGAAAACGCGCCTGACCTTTTTCTCCCATTCCGTCTTGCCGCAATTCCGTTCATCTTCCGGCTTGTAGCGAAGCAGCCCGCAGCGGTTGACCATGCCCGCGAGCGACCGGACCGTGAATCCTCCCCGGCTGTAGCCAAACAGAAAGATTTGATCCCCTTCCTCATAGTTCATGGCCAGAAACTCATACGCCTCGCGTATGTTGCGCGACAATCCCCAGCCGACAGCACCACTCAACAGCCGCAACCACCGCCTACCCGCTGATCCCACCCCATCGTCGTAGCAGGCAATCTGCGGCTGCTCCCCGTAACGATCTACCGCATTGAAGATGCGCCACACGTTCGTCCCCCGCGTCACCCCGCCTCGATTGCCCGTCCCGTCCGAGCATATGACGATGTTCTTCGGCGGCATGCGCTAATCGCTCACTTCAGCGCCGTATCCTGGAGGTAAGCGAACAAAGCCGTAACCCTAACCGATCTAATCCGGTTGTTCCCGAATAACGAAGCAGCGAAAGCGTGGTTCATATCTTCTGCGAGAACCAGAATCAGAGATTTATTAATACGCGAAGATCTTCTTTCGGTGTTTCGCATTTGTTCATTAGTGCATGGCATATGACCAAGGCTCTGTCCATGACCACCATGTCGTATGGTTTCTTAACAGGAGAACTTGACGAACTCTGGCTGCTCTTGTCGCCAAAAGGAAACACTACATGTTTGGCTACCTTCCAATAGCCTTTTTTCTTGGCATCCAGATATTCTTGCATATCGTCCCGCCACTCCTTCTGCCAATCCTTGAATTCTTGCGTTTTTCCATCTTCTTTCAAGTCTTTGGCCTGAAGAAAGATAGCTGTTCGATCCGAAGTGCCTACGAGATATACGTTGTTCAAAACGGTGCCGTCCATCACTGTAGCCATTTGCGCACTTTTCTCATTCATCCGTGCAAACTTGCTCAGTGTGTCCATGCCACGCATATAGGATAGGAGCGAAACTACTATCACCGCCAAAGAAAAGAATAAAAACAACGGTATCCCGGGAACTTTGACGAGCCAGCCGCAGAACAGATATTTTATCCTTCTACTGATATGGAAGAGCAAGAGAACAACTTCAAGTAAGCCCCAAAGAATCGCGATGAATGGCACTACCAGTACTCCTCGAAGAATGAGGTCTTCCACGGTCCAGTACTTGTAGGCTGAAATTCCCGCCACAGCTTCATATGAAAAGGACATATATACGGCGCCCAATACTACAAGGCTGCCGACTATTAGAGACGAAACTTCAATTCCACCTCTTTTCTTGATTCCAAGAAAAACGTGTATGAATGAAATTGGCGGCCGCACCTCTTGAATCCTGTCTTGTACCTGTAGCCACAGCTTCTTGGTTTCGGATATTTTCTCTTTCAGATCTTCCTTCGATATATCATCTCCCATTGACTTCTTAAAGCAGTCTATAGTCTCATTAACGTGCTTATCCTCCATCTTCATCCATCTGGAGCATCTAATTAGAGCCAAGCATTTGTCAAGTAAAAGCAGCTGTCTACGAGCCATCCAATACATGTTGATTAGCTGACTCCATGTTTTGTCCCTGCTTCTCTCGTAATAACCGTCACTGAATTTCTCAGCCTTTTCCAGGCTATCTTCAACAAACTGCTTGGAAAATAAATCGCCTGCTATTGTCCTAACCCTGAGATCCAAGTATTCCTCATGTCTAATGGAAACTGGAAGCCAATTGAATAACATAACGCATCTTCCCCCTATGTGCTGTAGCTTTATAGGTTCACTACATATGGGACTGTGCAGACCCGGCTTTCTGGGTCAGAAGTAGAGGGCGGCAGCTTATTTACGGCACGCGCCCGTCCAGGCTGTAGCAGGTCATACACAGCAGGTTGTTGGATTACGCTGCCCAGTTTTATGTCCTCGTCCGTGACATTTCAGCACGCCCAAAGTTATGCGGCCATCCCGCGGCGGGGTCCAGCGATAGGTCAGACCGTGCTCCGTGTGCGACGGGACAGCGAAATTGGCGGCGGGTAGCACGAACCGGCGATTTGGTGCGCATATGAGCATATGACGATGTGCTTTGGCATGCACTCCGATTTGGACGAGGGCATCACCTTTTGCGCGGGCGCTAACGGCCACCTTGAAGTCCTTGTGCGACTGTAACGAACGGACCCACGTTTCCGGGCAAGCCAGCAGTGTTTTCGACCCTCCCGAGGAGGCCGGCAGGGCCTCCGCATTCCTTGCTGGTCTTGATGTTGCCAAGCTGGTTTTTGGCGTCCGTGGCATCGCCGGGCACCAAGCAGGCGAACACGTCGACACCACGGTCGGCTCTCCGCATCTGGTCATCATTGGGACCGGTGATCTTTTCGGGGCGCGGCACGTTGAGCGGCCCGGTGCCGATGAGCATCGTTCGGCGGTCCAGCACTTCGGGGAGGTGGGGATATTTGCGAAACTTCTCCCAAACCGTGCGGGCACGGGCTTCGGCCAGACCCCTATTGCCTCCGTACTCCGCGTCCGAAAACGGCCTGCGGTCAGCCCGGCCAAGCAGAACGAGTGCTTTAAGCTGCCCTTTTTCGCCCCAAGCCTTGAGCTGCTTTCCGACCTCGCACAAGCTCTGGCGGAGAAGTTCCGCGTCCTTGGGGTTCTCGAAGTCCTTGCATTCCTTAGTGGGAGCCTCGGGTGCATCAGGCACATCCGACTGCATGACACCAAAACCGCACACGCGGCCAACCCACTCAAGCTGGCAGGACTCACCCTGCATCCCCCAAGTGTGCCGCGCCTCTTCCGACCAGTACAGGTCGCCCGAGACGAATATCGAAGGTGCATAGCCCTCGTCCGAGCGACTTGCAGGTTGGCACGATGGGAGCTTGACCCAGAAAAGGAGCAGGAAGAGTGCCAACAAGATTATGAAGAGCAGCGCGATGCCGATACTCAACCACACTTCTGAGCGGAACCAGCGGGACAACTTCAACACCACTATGAGCAGCGATTTTCCTTTGGGTGGGCCGGAGTTCTGCTTTCCCGATTCTTGTATCTGATTATTCATCAGGGTCTCTCCCTCGCCATTCGGGCTCGTTTTTCTAATTGACGGATACCCGCTGGGCTTCGGTTACTCCTGGAGTTCTTTTTCCTTCGGCGCCTTTAGCAGCAAGCGCCCTAGCGGCCGCGCTTGCCGCAAGATATTTTCGGTTGTTTGGTCGGTGATTTTTTCCGCCGATTGTTTAACAATTCGATCAACTACGCTGTCAAATATCCACTGGTCCGGGTTCTTTTCAACTCGTCGGCGCAGACTTTCGATAAGCACTTTTATACTTAGCTCTTCATCAATCATCCGATACAAGGTATTTCGGATTTTCTCCTGGATTTGTTCGTCAGACATCTTGGCGAGATTTTCCGAGCTGCTGGCATCAATGAAGTAGGTAACTTTCTCCCCCAGCTCCTTAACTTGATTTAGCGATTTTTCGAGACTCTGCCGGGACGCCGCCTTGATACCCTCCAACTGCTGATCCGCCCTCGCCTTCGTTTCTTCCAAGTGCCAGCCAGCCGCCGCCTTGATACCCCCCAACTGCTGATCCGCCGCCGCCTTAATACCCCCCAACTGCTGATCCGCCTCCGCCTTGATACCCCCCAACTGCTGATCCGCCTCCGCCTTAGATACCCCCCAACTGCTGATCCGCCTCCGCCTTGATACCCCCCAACTGCTGATCCGCCTCCGCCTTGATACCCCCCAACTGCTGATCCGCCTCCGCCTTCGTTTCTTCCAAGTGCCGGCCAGCCGCCGCCTTGATACCCCCCAACTGCTGATCCGCCTCCGCCTTGATACCCCCCAACTGCTGATCCGCCTCCGCCTTAGATACCCCCCAACTGCTGATCCGCCTCCGCCTTGATACCCCCCAACTGCTGATCCGCCTCCGCCTTGATACCCCCCAACTGCTGATCCGCCTCCGCCTTCGTTTCTTCCAAGTGCCGGCCAGCCGCCGCCTTGATACCCCCCAACTGCTGATCCGCCGCCGCCTTCGTTTCTTCCAAGTGCTGATCCGCCGCCGCCTTCGTTTCTTCCAAGTGCTGATCCACCTCCGCCAAGTGCTGAACCGCCTTCGCCTTGTTATCCTCTAACCTCTGATGAGCATCATTTAGAACATCCTGTACCACCGTCCAAGCAATGTACTTTGCCGACTGCTCCATGCGCAGTGCCGTGATCACGAACACGCCGGTTACCAAAATGCCTACCATGGTGACATTGGCCGTGAGCTGCCAGTCCGCGAGACTGCCAACTTGAACCATGCCGCCGAGCAGATACGCATGCAGAAAGGGCACACCGATCATTAACAGGATAGCGAGCAAAATAAAGAACAGAGCCAAGAAGACGATTCCGCCAGCATTGAGGGGCGTAGGAGGCACTCCGAATGATAGGGTCCTCGACTTGCTATTCTTGGAATTATTGTTGGTCATGGCAATTCCTCCCCCTTATTTGTAATTGCCATCCGGGATGGCCGTGCTTTCGGCGGCCCGGAGTTGAGCCGTATCGGTCATGCTCGAGGCATGACCGATACGGCTTTGTGGGTTATAAGAAGTGGCGGTAGCTTATTGTACGGCACGCGCCCGTCCAGGCTGTACAAGCTATATACGGCAGGCCGGGGAGACGCGAAGCTGTCCAGTTCCGGGTCTTCGTCCGTCAGATTCTCGACTCCGATTGTGAATCGGCCATCCCACGGAGTAATCCAGCGGTAGAACAGGTCGTACTCCGTATGCGAGGGCGCGGAGAATTCCTCATCCGGCCCAAGGTGCTTCCGCTTCAAGCAACGCGCCGCTGCCTGGGTCTCGCTTTAGCTGAGGCCCGTTCCCGCATTCATAGATTACTGACGGCAATCCTTCATCGCGGGTATTCTCAATGCGACCGGTGTTCGTGCATTGTCCCCTTTGCTGGCTGACAATCAGACCCTGCAGAGACGGCAAGCCGAGTCCCTCCTTGATTTTCAGTGTGTAGTAGTCCATCCGAACGGTCACGGGTTCCCAGTCAACAACCATGCCAATGTTGTAGCTGTCCGATAACTCTGTCGTCAGATTCGGATTCCCGCCTGTCCAGGTGGCGTATTGCAACTCGGGGCAGTCATCCGGTGAAATGCCTTGCGCTTCACAAGCCACCAAGTCTGTTCCTCCTTCATAGCTCACGCCCAGCGCGCCGTACAGATTCTCCATGTTGGCGGCTCGAAATCCCTCTCCCCATGATGCTCTGAAAAGCAGCCAGCCGGCAGGCTGATAACGCGCCGAAAGGTAGGAACTGATTTCGCTGCCGGCGGATTCGAACGTTGCGGCTTTGATTACACCGCGTTCTCATGGGAGACCGCCGACTACAACCGCATCAGCACCTTCTTGCATGCTGATTACGAGATCAATCCCGACCATGCGGTTCGCTTGCAGTCCATGTTCAGCACTTCCGACGCGCACGGCCGCTATGTCCTTCTGTGCCTCCCATTTCTTCCTCATAGGCTCCTCAATATCTTCACCAAACTTCTGGCGCAATTGTTCTTCTTTGTGAATAGGAAGGCGAATTTCACCCCATATGTCGCCCAGGTTCGGCAAAGTTGTATCGACGAAATCAAGCTGGCGAATCTGTGCCTGGACTGGCTTTAACGACAGGTAGCCAGGTAGGTGATACGGTGTCATGCGTAAGCGGTTCGGCTGTTCAATCTCCAAGATCAATAATTCGCTCATCACGATGGACTCTCGACCCTTCTCTGATGCCATAGCAACGGTGCCGAGGCGGTAGCTTCCCCGGCGCACGAACAGGACTTCCTCCCCCTCAAAAGTTGCTTGTTGCGCGTAATGGCCTCAAACGTTTTGCGGTTCACGAGCGTTGTGGGATTGCGATACATTTCCCAGTTCACGACGCGGATTGGTCAGTATGCAGTCGAACTCACGGAACCGGTTACCATCCTTCACGAAGTGCTGAGCTGACCGAGGCTCAAAGTCCTTTGCAGCTTCACTGCGCCCCGTCCGGTTAGCTCCTTGCGCTTGCGGTTGGGCATTTTGCGGCGTTTGCCGCCCACATAAGTTTCGTCCACTTCCACCGGCCCCTCCATGAGTCCCTTCGGCCCCTGTGCGGCAAACGCCTCACGAATGCGCTGCTGCATAAACCACGCCGTTTTTTGAGTAATACCCAGTTCCCGGTATAACTTCATGGACGCGACGCCTTTCAGGCTGGCGCAATCGAGATAGATCGCATAGACCCACTTGAGCAAGGGCAAAACAGGTCCTGCAAGCCGGTAAACCCGCCGCGCTCCAGTTGTTCTGCCGAGAACGCCGTAATCGCCATCGGAATCTCCGCCAGCGTTTCCTCGCGCTCGCGCATCTGCCGAAGCGCCTCTCCAGTTGGCACCTCGCCTTATAGTATAGTAGTGGTTGCCCTCGCGCAGCGTGCGGAAGCTCTGTATGCCTATGGGCAGCCTGCGCCGGGTCGTCGGCTCACTATAGCGGATACGCCCCGGTGGACCAGCCCGCCGGTTTGCGCTGGGCGCGCGCGGATGTTAGCGGTAAAGCTTTCGCAATTTTCGGCCTGGCGCAGTTTGCGCTGCGCGCGCGGATGTTAGGATACGGCCCACTTTCGCCGATCGGCTTGGCGTTGCCGGGAGGCCGCCAAGCGTCCGATTTTTTCTGCTGCCCAGGTCCGAGGTTATCTGGATTTGCATTCCGTTGGTTTCCTCCAAAGTAAGAGGAGAGAGAAGGAGTAATTTGTATGGTCTTTCCTATGTCTCGTTGCGCCGTGATTTCGCGGCGCAGTCTCGCAACCGCGATCGTGCTGGCATTGGCTGGCGTTCCGGTAATCGCCGGCGCCCAGTCGGAATCAGGCGATGAACAGGAGCCGATTGAAGAAGTGGTAGTGGTCGGCACCCGGGCGCTGCCGCGTTCGGTCGAGGAGTCTTCCGTGCCGGTGGACAACATCAGCGCCGCCGAGTTCGAGAGTCAGGCGGGTTTCGACATGTCCAACCTGATCCGGGCCTCAGTGCCATCGTTCCACGTGAGCGACAACCCCTCGCGCGACCTCGCGGCACTGCTGCGGCCGGTCAATTTGCGCGGTCTGGCGCCGGACCACACCCTGGTGCTGATGAACAACAAGCGCCGGCACCGCGGCGCCGTGATACAGTGGATTTCCAACGGCGCTTCCAATGGCGCCCAGGGGCCGGACATTTCCGCCATTCCAGCGATCGCCCTTCAGCGCATGGAAGTGTTGCGCGACGGCGCGGCGGCGCAATACGGTTCCGACGCCATTGCCGGCGTGCTGAATTTCGTGCTCAAGGACGCCTCCGAAGGCTTCAGCGTTGAAGCGCGATACGGCGCTTACTCGGAAAACTCGGACGAGGACATGACCTCGCTGGCGGCGAACGCAGGCCTGCCCCTGGGCAACGCCGGTTTCGCCAATTTCAGCCTGGAACTCAGTGAGTCCGCGCCCACCGACCGCAGCGTTCAGCACGCCCACGCAACCGCCCTGATCGACCTGGGCATTCAGGGCGTGGCGGTTCCGGCCAAGCCCTGGGGCTCGCCGAATGTGGAGGACAGCGTCAAGTTCGTGGCCAATATCGGCACGGACCTCAGTGACGGCTACGAGTTCTACGCTTTCGGAAACTACGCCAGCCGCGAGGTTTCAACGGCGTTCTTCTTCCGCAGCCCGATGAACCGCAATGGCGTGTACAAAACCAGCGCCAACAAGTTCCTGGTTGGCGGCGAGGGTTGCGCGGCCAGGTATGGCGATATTGATTCCACAGCCGCCAACCTGCTGTCCTTCCGACAGATGCTGCTCGACGACGAAGGCTGCTTTTCCTTCGTCGAGACCATGCCCGAGGGGTTCACGCCGCAGTTCGGCGCAACCTTGAGCGACGTCTCTGCCGTGGCAGGCATGCGCGGAGAACTGATGAGAGATTTGAGCTGGGATCTTTCGGTCAGCTTCGGCTCGAATAACCTGGATGTCTTCAATCACAACACGATCAACGCCTCGCTGGGGCCGAACACGCCGCGCGATTTCAACGTTGGCGAGTACGCGCAACGGGAAACCAATGTCAACTTCGATGTGATCTATCCCATCGATATCGGCGCCGCTTCCGATCTGAATCTGGCTGCCGGGCTTGAGGCGCGCAACGAAGAGTTCGAGATCACCGCCGGCGAGCGGGCCGCCTGGGAGCTTGGGCCGTATCAGGCTTATGGCTTTGCATCGGGATCGAATGGCTTCGGCGGATTCAACCCGGCTACCTCCGGTTCCTGGGATCGCGGGAATCTTGCCGGCTACGTGGACCTGGAAGTAAACGCCACGGAAGCCTGGCGCATCGGCGGCGCGGTCCGCTTCGAGGACTTCGACGGCTTCGGCAGCACCACCAACTACAAGCTGGCCACGCATTTGCGGCTGTCCGACAGCTTCGCTGTGCGCGGCTCGGCCGGATCAGGCTTCCGGGCGCCCACGCCTGGCCAGTCCAATGCCCGCAACCTGTCCACGGTCGTGAACGCCGTTACCAACGAGTTCGAAGAGCGCGGCACGATCGGCTCCACCCACCCGGTGGCGATGGCGCTGGGTGGCCAGGAGCTGCAACCCGAGGAAAGCCAGAACTTCTCGGTGGGCATCGTGTTCACAGCGGAGAACGGCTTCCGGCTGACGGCGGATTACTTCAGCATCAACATTGACGACCGCATCGCGTTGTCGGGTCTGTTCACCGTTACCGACGCGATCAAGCAGCAACTGGTGGCCCAGGGCGTGCCGGAAGCGAACGAGTTCACCTCGGTGCGCTATTTCACCAACGACTTCGACACGGAAACCAGCGGCATTGACGTAGTGGCGGGCTGGAATATGGATCTCGGCGGCAGCACGGCCGATCTGGCGTTCTCCTTCAACCAGACCAATACGGATGTGGTCAATTCCTCAAGCATCTCGGCAGGCACCATCAGGAACCTCGAGGACGGGTGGCCGGAAACGCGCTTCAACGTAACCTGGCAGCAGGCCTTCAACCGCTGGGACCTGCTGGTGCGTTACAGCTACTTCGGCGAATGGTATGACGATCATGCCGGCGACGACTTCGACGGCTACGGCCTGGCGGACGTGCAACTGCGCTACAACTTCGACAATGGCCTGGGTATTACGGTGGGCGCCGAGAACGCATTCGACGAATATCCGGATGAAGCCATCAACTTCGGCAACGGTCGCAAATACCCGCGTTACGCGCCTGCGGGCCATAACGGCATGCTGGCGTTCGTGAAGTTCAATCTCACGATGTGAAACTAACGGAACAAGCCGGATCGGGCGCGTTCGTGCTTCCGTCTGGCCTGCTTCCCGCGGTGATTTCTGTCACCCTCCCCTCGCTGGGGCGTTAACGGCGTGAGCGCCAAGCAATTGGCGCTCACTGCCGTTGCCGAACCCCAGGGACGATTTGATGCGGACTTGTCGCACAATCCCCGGCGGAATCCTATGTTCACTTGGGGACGACAAAAGTGATGAACATTCGCAAGGCGCATTCACCGTGAATCCCAGGCTGATAGACCCTGCTGGATCGACCTGACCGGCAACGAGATCGAGGATGTGCCCAGGCATCAGTTGTTTGCCGGCATTTCCTGGCGTTCAGCAATGGAGAATGGCGGCGAGTTCATGGTGGACCTGGACATCCAGTACCAAGGCTCGCGCTATGAGGCCGAATGGAATCTGCTGGAAATCGAGAGCTACATGCTGGCCGACCTGCGCGTGAGCGTCTCGCGCGGCCCATGGACGGTGATGGCCTACGTGAACAACCTGCTTAGCACGCCTCCTCCGTTCCATGGAGTTCTTGGCGGGCTTCTTCCAGAAGTGACTTGACGAGTGCCAGTGCCTGGGCGCGGTCAATGGATGGTAACGTCGCCTGCAGAACCTGAATGTCGCGCTCTGCGGCGTTGATCAGCATCCGCGCGCATTTAGGATCGCTCATACAGCACCTTGCCTTCGCGCATCGCTCGCGCCAGTACATGATTCAGTGAGTCGCTCCAATAGTCGGCGTCCTGCCCTGAGAAAACGAGGATATCCTTCGCTACATGGAAGCCGCGCAGGGCATGATAGAGACGGACCATCTCCTTGTGGCGGCTTCGCTCCGGGCCGAAGGCACATGGCTGTTGCGACAGCGAACACGATGCCCATAATAACGGTAGCCCTGCCTGAGTCAAAGATTGATATCCGAAGCGGAAGTAGTATCGGCGCGCAACCAGTTCAAAGAGGCATTGGCTAAGGCGCAGCTGCCATTACAGGTGGGAGATGCGACGCGGGCTGCCTCGCCAGGAGAAACGAACATGCACGCCGCCATCGCTGACAAGAAGGAAGACTTGACAGAACTCTGCCGACGCTACGGCGTGGTCCGCTCACAACCCGTATCTGCGTGCCGCCATCACGAGTACTGGAAGTTCATTGAAGATAACGCAGGGCGAAGCAAGAGATCCATCATTACTGACCACAGATCCTCATTACAAGTCATTTTGACATCGGTTCGCATGTCGCCAATCGCTATAGTTTTACTCTCGGCAGTCGTTTCCGCGCTGACAACCTTGACGCTACGGGTGCTCCAGGAGTCGAACTGGGAAAGCATAGGCGCAGGTAAACCGACGTCATGCGCACGATATTCGAGGCTAAAGGAAAGCTCTACTGGTATACGGATGCCAACGGCGAGCGCTTCAAAGACGAGATTTCTTGGAACGTATCTGCGAAAGCCAAGTACGAATTGCGCCTGTCACCTCTCCAGCCGCTTGTTGTGGACATTTGCGGGCCTGGGTTGTTTGCGTTTCCGCGATGCACCTACAAACCAGCGCCGAAACGTCCGCGCGCTCACCCCCAGCAAAGCCGCCGCCTGATCCTGCGTCAAACAACCACCTTGCCAGTCCCGAAGCGCCTCCTCAAACATCACTATACGCCTCCACTCGCGATGCTTGGTCGTCCCCATCTCGTGCTCCCCAGTAACAGGAAACGACCGAAGATACGACCGGACACTTTATGTGCTCCAAAACCGGACCAGTTATGTGCTCTCTACACTCTATACACTGCGACGAGGCGATGAAGGTGCCGCGGGGTATGATGTAGCCCGCTCCGTTAAGCACGGGTAGGATCAGCATCATGGTCAGTTGGATATCCAGGATAGGGGCGGCGAGTTTGTGCCGTCGGTGGCGAGTGAGGCTGAGCCGATGACCGACGCCGCATCTCGCAAGGAACTCTTGCAGGAACTCGAAGCCCACCGGGAATCGAAGGTGATTCTGTATGTGACAGGGGACCGCCCTGGCCTCCAGACCCGGATCGGCGCAGATGTCCTGGACCTCTTTGTGGATCACCTGGACGCCATCGGTCCGGTGCCGAAAATCTCACTGATGCTGTATACCTTGGAGGGTGATACCGCAGCAGCCTGGACCCTCGTCAATCTGATCCAGATGTTCTGCGAGGATTTCGAGGTTATTGCTCCAAACAAATGTCGAAGCGTCGGCACTTTGATTTGCCTCGGAGCGGACCGAACCGTGATGACGAAACAGGCAACGCTTGGTCCGATCGGTCCTGCAATCCAGCATCCTCTTGGCCCCGCCATTCCTGGCGCCAGCGATGACGCTCGAGCCTCCGTTAGCGTGGAGGCGGTGACGGGGTACCTGGACGCGGTCAGCGAAGACAATCACGAAAAGAGATCATTGGCCTTGATGGGCCTCGCAGAAGAGATACATCCCCTTGTGCTCGGACAGGTTTTTCGGTCCAGGCAACAGATCCGCGATCTGGCGAAGCGCCTGCTGGACGGACAGAGGGTCAACGAGGATGCTGCGGCAAAGATTATCGACTTTCTCTGCTCGGAGTCAGGTAGCCATGACTACACGATCAACCGCAGGGAAGCAGAGGCTCTGGGACTCAAAATGGAAAAGTGCACGGCCAGTCTGTACGAAACGGTGAAGAGAATCAGTGCAAGCTACACGCACGAATTGGAACTCAGAAATCCCGAGAGTCTGGTATCCATGGTACGCTCCCGCGCCCAAAGCTTCCACGAGATTGGCGGTGGCAAGCCGATGCACTATACGCACAAGCGAGCGATCCTGGAGAGCGTGAGTCACGACGCCCACCACTTTGTTTCTGAAGGGTGGCTGGAGGTTACTGCAATCGGTGATCAGTGGTCCGTGCAGGATGTCAGGCATTATGATGGATGGAGGCAACTAACATGAGTGCCGAGACAGCTTCTAACAGCAGCATTCCGATCCCTGGATTTCACCTTTCCCCCTCCCTCGACTGGCAAAGCGAGTGGGTCCAGTTGCGCAACCAGAAGCGCGTCATCCCAAGGCCCAGGATGACCTCGAGCACCAAGTGCCCTAGCGTTTACGAGATCGTGGAAAGGTTGTTGTATAAGGAAGCGCCGGGAGATTTCGTGCCCTTCCCCAAGCGCGCCCCGACCGTCGACAGTAAGTTTATCGACACTTCTCAGGAGGAGATGGAGGACGACATCGCCGAGACAGGTTTGAGTGACTCGAATGAACTCGGCGAAGCGCTCCACGATCTCCGCTCCTCAATTGAGGAAGCGCAGGAAGAGGAATTCCCAATACCATCCGGCATTGCGATGGAGAATGCAGAGCAATTCATTCGCGACATGTACGCCCTTTCCCCACGCAGACTAGAGGTTTATCCAACTCCTGACGGGGAAATAGCCGTAGTCGCACCATCGCCAGGCAGGTCGGTAATGATTCTCTGCGACTCGGATGGTGGAGGATTGCTCATGGCGCACCTTGGGGGCGGCAACTGGCGCGCAAGGTACTCCAATGCCCGGGACATTCCGCCGTTTCTAGTGCGGCGAGCGATATCAGGTCTGGATGCCGCTGAATGATGGCGACGTTGAATGTTGAGCCGATTCATCCCGACGAACGCTTGGGCCGGGGTGTGTTCTCTAGCAAGACCGCCATGCGCGCTAAACGCAGCATCTCGCATCATGTTTTCCTGGAGCGCCCACGAACGCGAAACATTTCGGTCGACAGGCTGGACAAGACCTCGATACACGCAGCCCTGAAAAACGCGGACAGTGTAGCGATAGGCCGGGGCAGAACCTTCTACGGGTGGGCTGTCATTCAGGCACGAAAGGCAGCCCGCAACGGCCGGATCGTTCAGGCGTCACCCATTGAGGAGAACCCGCACCACGCCGACATCACGCTTCCCAGCGATAATCGAGACGAGCAGATCAGCCATGCTCGGGAGCTGGCCAATGCTGCACATTGGCGTACACGCTGATGTGTGTCTCGGAACCCTTTCTGTACGCCTGCCTGTATGCCGGTCTGACCGGGCGGCAACGAGTATTCGGGGGCGTCACGAGCACGAGCGGCTCCCGACTCTCCCCACTACGTAAGTTCAGGCTGAGACTTAATTTCTGATCGTATGAGGCGCATAGCCTTCCGATAGCTCATTCGCTCGAATCGTTCCCGAAACCTGTGCGCACGCGCCAGCGCAAGGTTCAGCTTCATGGGGATGGGGAACCACGCTGGGTTTACCTCATGCATCACATCTACTTCCGCAGTTGTTTTTTGGTCAACGGATCTGGCGTTTATCCCTTGTGTGAACTTCTGAATAGTCGCAATAACGCGGTCCATCTCCTGGATACAACTCTTGCGCTTGGCTTCCTCCTTGGACACCCACCACCGCCATGTGCCGGGCCACGCCAAGCCGGTCAGGACTGCTCCCGCCAAAATTAATTCCGCCCCATGCAGCTTTACTTCGCCTATCACAGCAACGCCGTCCGTGACTAATCCCGCCACCCCCACAATGTCCATGGTTAGACCCAGCATCAATGCAACCGGCGTGAGTCTTCTCCAGAACAGGGACATGGTGTATCAATTGTAATGCGCTGCCAGATTTCTCCTATTAGCCCTTACTGGAAATCCATCAAGCAGCCCGTGCGGCAAACAGTGCACGCACCCAACGCTGAACGCGGAACTATCCCTACGACGGGTCGGCCTGTTCGGGCAGCAAACGGGCCGCAATGATATTGATCTCTTCTCCCACATCCGAGGCAGCCAGCGCTTTGCGGGTCGCTGCTGTCAAACTCGTGTTCGACAGTTCCTGCTACATATTTAGAGCTTGGCGACTTTCGGAGCACGTGAAATCAAGGGTTTACGGGCGTTTCGGGGTCGTTTCCGCTGGATACAGGCTCAAAACGCATGAGCGACGGCAAGCCGCACCACAAGCGGGTTTGCGAGATCCGCGCCATGAGGGTGGTGGGTTGCTGCGGCTGGTATTTCAACAGGCTTTCCAGGCAAACTGAACAGGTCCCCTGGGCGCGGTAGACGATCATCGCCAGATGCAGAAGTGTTTGGACATCAACCCTGCCGTTACAGGCTGACCTCTGCGTCGGGGTTGCCTGCCCCCAATGCGTTGAAGTAGGCAAGGCAGAGGTCGCGGGATAGGTAGCGGCCATGGGCCTTTACGTCGTCCCGCTCGACGATGGGGAAGGTCGAGTAGATGTAGCGAATATCGTCGCGGTTGGTGATTCCGTAGAGATGGAAGTAGAGGGCGTCGAGCTTGGCGCGGAGGCGGAGCCTGCGTTTTTCGTCCCAGCGGAATGGCGGCAGCACTTCGCCGGCATCGTTCACATGCCCCATATCGCGGGCGAAGGGGGCCATGTCACGCGCCGTGTAGGTGAGTTCCAGCACTGCCTCCCGGACGATCTCCGCTGCCGTTTTGGGGCCGAAGTACGCGGAATCGTAGCGCTCCGGCAGCACGACAGGGAGCTGTTCAACGATAAAAAGGTTCAAGGTCTGGCCCTGAACCTTCTGGCGCGTCACAAAGTCGAATATTGTGGCGTTGAGATTGGCGGCAAGCAGCCACTCGCTTCGTTTCGATACTTCCGGTTTCAGCACGGGAACCTTATTGCCAAAACCAACCGCCGGAAAGATTGCTGCGATGAAGGTTCGCACATTCGTTGGTGCGGTAATTTCCTTGAAGCCAAGGACCCAGCCCGCGTTCGGGGGCCATCCGCATTCCAATGTCAGAACCCAATACTGCGGGTCCGGCAGCCAGTTCGGGTTCTGCTTCTTTTCGGGAGTGGCCGACTTCGGTTGCGCTGGTCGATGCAAATTCGCTGGATTGACGACGATGCTGGCTGCGCGATGGTCGAACGCCTGCACCATCTTGCCTTCGTAGAGCGGCACCCACTGCCCGGCGGGGCTGTCGAAGCGGTTGCCGCCGATGGGCCAGGCGCCTTCTTTCTCCTCCAACTCCTCGCGCGTGCGAAAAAGGCCGGAGTCGTTGGTCATGTCGAACATCCGGTTGTACTTCACCGGCCACGCCTTTACCTCCTTGCCGGAGGACCGGTCTACCAGTACGGGCTGACGGTCGTAGATGGCCGTGGTCAGTTCGGCATCGCGGCGGTTGCGGAAGATCGGCGCCGTGCCGGTGTTCGGATTGACGCGGGCGAAATCTGCTGCGCCCAGCAGAAAACAGCGCTCTGAATCCTTGAGTTCGGACATGTCGTGCAGGAAGAACGCGCATCGCGGGGGATCGGGGAGCGGCGACGGGCTCGCAACGAAGGCGCAGAACTTGAAGGACGCGTGAACATCGGGGAAGAAGATTTTCTTGTTCTCGAAGTCGTAGAGCGCCTTCAGCCGCCCTTTCGTCGCCACGCTCTTGAAGAACCGCGAGGCGGTCTTGTCGGACGCGATGCCGGACGGCGTCAGGAGTCCGACCATGCCGTCGGGCTTGACCAGCGTCATGGAGCGTTCGATGAACAGCGAATAGATATTGAGGTCGCCACGTGACAACAGAGGGTAGTCGCCCGACCGCCGTGCCATCTTCGCCGCAGTTTTCGCCCGTTCGCTCGCCACGGCGTAGTCGTCCGCCAGCGGATCGTTCGTCTTCTTCAGATCGGCAATCATCCGCTTGCGGTCGGCGGCTCTGCCGGCCTTGGCAACATCCGGGCGGCGCGCCGCAAACCACTCGACCTGTTGCAGCTTCATCCGGTCCCAGGGAGGATTGCCGATCACCGCGTCAAAGCCGCCACGCAACTCGCTGGCTTCCCAGTCCGACCAGACGCCCGGAAACGCCACCTGCCAGTGGAGGAACCGCTGGCCGTCGATGAGTTGCCTCGCTTCACCAAGCAATTCCGCGAATCGTTCCCCTTCCGCCAATTCCGTGTCCGGCTGGATATTCCGGCAGGCGATGTCAATGGGGTCGCCATACTGGCCATCGAAGTACGCTGACAACGCGAGCTTGTCGGTGCGGCTGCGCAAATTCAACCAGTCGAATGCGTTAATCAGCGAAAGGAATGCGCTCAGGGGCGATGTCCGAACCTCGACTTCGGCGAAACCATTGGCCGAACGCTGAGCCTCGGCGATTTCCGTATCCGTCAGCCCCTCGATGACCTGCATGGGCACTGCCGCGCCGACCGCCCTGCGGACCAGATCGCGCGGGAACAGCGCCCCGCCCCGCTCTTCGGCCTTTTCCATCCCGCCGCGAACCCACGAGCCGAACAGGCTGTCACCGCAGCGCAGATGATGGTCCAGGAAGCTGAGAGGAGCGCCGACGGTGAAGGTGTGCAGCCATAGCGAAACTTTGGCCAACTCCACCGCCATCGGGTTCTTGTCCACGCCGTACACGCACCGCTTCAGCACCATGCGCCGGACGATATGCCGATCGTCGAGTTGCGCCGGATCGAATGTCCAGTCGCGCTCCTCGGCATTGGCTTTGATCGTGTTGCGGATCCCGTCAACCCGGCCCGCCAGCGGCGAGACGTATCCATCCGCGGCAGATTCCGCTTCGGCCATCGCTGCAATCACGAGATCGGCCAGATGGTCCACGAGGTTCACCAGGAAGTGTCCGGAACCCATCGCCGGATCGCATACCTTCAATTCCAGCAGCCGTTCCGCCGGATCAAGCGCCTTCAGGCAATCCAGACTGGCATCATCCCGTGTCTCATTCGACGCCAACCGTTCCAACTCGGCGTTGAAGGCCTCCATGCGCCTGCTCGCCAGCGGTTCGAGCGTCTCCTTGACGACCAGACTCACCAGATCGTCCGGCGTGTAGTAGCTGCCCGAGTCCTTTCGCACGAAGATATTGGGCCGCACCGCAATGTCGTTGCCATCACGAACGACTTCCTGTTCCAGAAGCCGCTCATAGATGGATCCGAGTTGCTGCACACCGAGGTCGCGGTAGTTGACGTAGCGGCGCCCCTTGGATTTCCTCTCGAACGACAGCGCGTCGATCGCGTCAGCCATCGCCGCGTCGCCGAGCCGAACCCGGGAAAGCAGCGGCGTGCGTTCCCGGTCGAACAGACCGCCATTGTAGGGCGGAAGGCCAATCGAGTCGTCGCCGCCGTTGATGGCGCGGCAAAGATCATCGAATGCCGACCAGTAACGTGCTGCCGTGTCCGAGAATACGTCGCCCTCGTCCTTGCGCTTCCCGATATCGGCGCGCACCCTGTGCCGCAGCGCATAGTCGTCGTAGCGACTGTCGCGAACGGGCAGCAGATCGCGGTCTTCGGCGTAGAGTATGAACAGCAACCGGTATAGCAGAATCAGCGCTGCGTCGCGTACTTCGGACAACGGCGTATCCGGTTCCGCGGATGCCAGTGAGCGAGCGAGGTCCGGAAACACCTGCTCGAACACGAGATCGGAGATGCTCGCGGAAACTCTTTCCTGATGGAAGCGGCTTTCCTTCAGCGTGCTCTCATGGAACGTCTGCCCGTCTGCCTTGCCGGGCAGAAAAGCGTCGCGCCGAAAAATGAGCACGAATACCTTGAGCCAGTGCCGCCGGTCATCGTCCGAAAGTTCGAACAGGCCGTCATTGTGTCCGGGAACATTGAGAATCGCCGCGAGGTTGATCTCGAAGAATTGCTCGGAGACGGATCGCGCGCCCGACCAATAAAGCCGCCAGTAGCCCCCGTTGGTCAGAATGCCCCAGCGCAGATTGCCGGTGGTGAGATCGTCGATGCGCCGCAAGTAGCGCAGCATCTGCGTGGCAGGCGCGGATTCTTCGCCTTTGCGTCCAGAGCGTTGGCCAAGCGGGCGAAGCCACCGTTTCGACTCCACTACGACATGGCCGTGCTCGTAGCGCTGCGGTCCTTCAGCGACTTGATTGGCCCGATCCTTCGCAGAGCGATGGATGTACAGAATTCCATCCGGCACGTCTTCGCGACCGCGCGCGGAGAGATTCTGTTGCCGGAGGCTTTCCGTCCAGCCGAGCCGTTTCAAAACGGGCCAGATCAGATCGTTCTCCGTGTGGCTTTCGTTGGGTGAACGATCCACCGGGAAGCCATTGAAAATGCCACGCAGATCGGCCTCCAGATCGCCGAGTTGTCCATCGTCGATGGCGTTCCAGTCATCAAGCGCCTGGATCGAGTGGCTGAGAAAATCCTCGGCAAAAAGACTTCCGTGGAAGGGACTTTCCATGGTCACGTGGGCAGTCCTCTATCGTCATACAGCAGATCGTCATGCTCAATGACCGATGGCCCCGGTCCCATAAGTTCAGCGCAACGTTCCGCGATGGCGCGCAACGTACGAGCGCGGATTTCAATGTCACGCTGGCGCAACTCGCGCTCCAGGCGTTCGCGCAGCGCCACCGTAATGGCGCCCGTCAAGGTGTCGCCGGTCAACTGCGCCAGATCGCGGGCGAGCGCGCACGTCTCGTTGTCCTTAATTTCCAGACCCATCGCCTTTCCGGTAGACATATCCTGGATCGGTGACTTCAACGATTTGGCCTGCCATTGCTGGTTCGGCGCCGAGTTTTGACCAGCCCCCTGCGCAATCCTGCCGATGCCCACCTTTTTCTCTTCCCGCAATGTTTATCGGCGATCAGGCGCGCGACGCTGAGGCATTATGCGACGGCGCTCAGGCCATTCTTCGCAACCTCATGGGCGGCCGCCAGCGCTTCACTCTTGTATTGCATGGTCATTGCATTACACCTCCAAAGCCGTTTTGCTTCCTTCCTCTCGCAGGGGCGTCAACGGCAGGATGCCGTTGCCGAGCCCCAGGGACGGGTTCGTGCGTCCCCTGCGCGAGGAAGGAAGCAAAACGGCCTCCAGGGAGCACGCCCGGAAATACGCCCAAAATCGCCACGGCGATAGGCACGGGTCACCGCCAGCTTGCATACCCGGAACCTTAGTACGCAAGCGGGTTGCCGGGGGACTCGATGAAGGAACCGCTGTCATTGAGAGTGAGGCGCGCAACCAGTCCGCGAAAGCCGGCGATGGCGGGCTCGAGTTCCAGCTTCGCGAACTCTCCCCCCATGCGGGTCTTCACCCAGCCCGGGCAGATGCTCACCGCCGTGATTCCTCGCGGCGCCAGATCGCCCGAGAGCAGCCGCGTGACCATGTTGAGCGCCGCCTTGCTGGTGCGATAGGCATAGAGGTCGCGCTGGGCCCGGCTGATCGAGCCCTCAATGGAAGACAGGGCTACGAACTTGCGCTGTTCGCTGCGCGCAATCTGCTCGACAAAGGACTCGGCGCACTTCAGAGGCGCCAGGGTGTTCACGGTAAGGACTTCGCGCACGATCCCGTAGTCGATGTGGCCGAACGATTGCCGCAGGTCGGACTCCGCTCCCGGTTTGGGGCCGAACAGGCCGGCATTGCTCAGGAACACGTCGATGGACTCGTCACTCAGCTTCTTCGACAGCGCGGAGATGGCCTCGAAATCCGACACGTTCAGGGGAAACGCCTCGATACCGTCCTGGCGCGCCAGATCCAGCAGTTCCGCGGAATCCGCAGGATTGCGGTAGGTGGCCAGCACGCGCCAGCCATCGGCGGCGTACTGGCGGACGAACTCGAGTCCCAGGCCCCGGTTGGCGCCGGTAATCATTACGGTTGCAAGCATGGCAAGTTTCGGCTGCTTTGTGGAAGCCCCATCGTACAACGAATCACCGGCGTGTCCGCTTTCTGACGCATGCCGACAGATACACATGCCGACAAATACGCATGCCGACCGATATCCCGTTGCATTCCGGCACAGCTCGGATGCTGCTCACGCAAGCGACGCTGCTAAAGTAGCTTGCCATGATCGATTTTCTGAAACCGCCGGGCTGGAACGGCGCGACCCAACCATGAGCGGGTCGGCCACGAGCGATCCGGCGAGCGGTCCGACCATGAGTGATCCCACCATGAGCGGGCCGGCCGTGAACCTGCTTCAGGTAGCCCGCCGGAGGCAACCGCAAGCGCGGGTCGAAATCGGGGCCATCGCGGCAGTCCCGGGCTAACGGGTCAGGGAGCGAAACCGATTATGGCGATGTGGCGTCCCCCCGAGCGCATCAAGCATGTCGCGCAACCAGGGCACTGGCCGACCCGCGACGAGGCGCGGCAATCGCTTCTGTTTCAGCCCCTGACCCTGGGGCGCAACGGACATTGCCTGCTCAACGAACGCGAGTGGGAGGCGCTGCAATTCGGGGCGCGCGAACGAGTAACCGACACCCACCTGCCACACATCCGCGATCTTCCGAAAAAACTTCCGGGCCTTTTCGCCGACGCCACCGAACGCGCCCGGGAAGCGGGCTTCGACGGCGTGGAACTGCATTACGCGCACGCCTACACGATGGCATCGTTTCTCTCGGCGCTGAACACGCGAGAGGACGGCTATGGCGGCAGCCTTGAGAAGCGCGCGCGCTTGCCAGTGGAAGTATTCGAGAAGGCGCGCGCACGGGTGGGCGACGATTACGTCGTGGGCTGCCGGATGCTCACGGAGGACTGCCTCAGCGGCGGCATGGAAACCGGCGAGGCGGCCTACTTCGCGGGCCGTCTCGCCGAGCTCGGCATGGACTTCATTTCGCTGTCGCGCGGCGGCAAGTTCGAGGACGCCAAGCAGCCCAAGGTGGGCTGGGCGGCCTATCCCTACACCGGCCCCAGCGGCTACGAGTGCATGCCTTCGTACTACTCGGACGCACAGGGACCGTTCGGCCGCCTGATTGCACCCCGCTGGCGCAAGTAAGGCTTCAGTTTGCCTCTGTGCGCTGGGCTGTGCGGTTTTGCTTTCCCGCTCTGTGGGGACCTTGCGAGGGCAGGATGCCCGAGCAGAGCACACAGGGATGTGCTTGTTGCGTGTCCCCACAGAGCAGGAAAGCAAAACCGCACAGCCCAGCGCACAGAGGCAAAAGACCGGAAAGGGCGCGGCGCCTGGCGAAATATGCGAGCTACACAGCGTCCCGGAAATAGACCGGCTGGGCGTCTTGTGGAGACACCAGTCGTCCGAGGCGATATTCGGCTTGGGCCAGGCGCAGGATCGTGCGTGCGCGGGGTTTGGCGGCCGGTGCCCGGGCCATGATTCGCGAGCGTTGTGCGGATTGCGTCACAGCGCACTCTTCCCAGGCGGCGCCCGCCGCGAGGAAGGGCGCGGCGCCCGGGAAGCGCAGATCTTCCGCCCTGGCGATGCGGTCTTCGCTCCTGGGAACCACAAGCCCCGAGTCAGCCGCCTGGTACCAGCCGGCATAGACTTCTCCGCGGCCCGCGGACAGCAGCGGGACAACGCGCAGGCCATCCGCGCCGGAAGGCCGTTGCAGATGACCCAGCGAGTCTTGAGCCAGCGAATCTTGATCCAGTGCATCCTGGGCCAACGCAGCCAGACTGGACACCGGGCACAAGCGCAGTCCCAGACCGGCGCCCAGCCCCTGCGCCGCCGATGCGGCCACTCGCAAGCCGGTAAAAGCGCCGGGTCCTTTGCCGAAGGCGATGCAGTCGAGTTCGGGCAGGGAAAGACCCACGTTCTCCAGCGCCCGGTCGATTGCGTCGAACAAGGCGGCCGCGACTTTTCGGCCCGAGGGAAGGGCCAGTTCACACTCGCGGTCACCGTTGCAGGCGGCCACGGTAGGCGCGGCCACGCCGGTCTCCAGCGTCAGACAGCGGAATCCGCTCATGCGGCCCCGGCAGGATGCTCGGCTGCAATCCGGGTCATGAACTCCAGGGCTTCTTCGGCGCTTCGTGTCAACGGCATGGGGGGCAGGCTGGCCAGGAAACGGCGGCCGTACGGCCGGGTCAGCAATCGCTGGTCGCAAATCATCACCACGCCGCCGTCTTCCTCTCCGCGCACCAGCCTTCCCACCCCCTGCTTGAGAGCCAGCACCGCCTCCGGAAGCGAGATCTGGTTGAACGGGTCCCCGCCCTGCGCCCGGACCGCCTGCTGGCGCGCCCGGTAGATCGGATTCGCCGGCGACTCGAAGGGCAGGCGGTCGATCACCACCAGCACCAGCCTGGACCCGCGCACATCCACGCCCTGCCAGAAACTTCGCGTCCCCAGCAGCAGAGCGTCGCCACGGCGGCGAAACTCCTCCAGCAGGAGATTGCGTGGCTTGCCGGCACCCTGGGCCACGAAACGGTCCTTCCATACGGGATCGCGGCTCAGGCAGTCCCGCGCCTCGCCCAGCGCGCGATAGCTGGTGAACAGCATGAAGGCCCGGCCGCCAGCCGCCGCGGCCAGAGGCAGGGCCGCATCGACTACGGCGCGCGTATAGCCTTTGGCATCTGCGCCCGGAACCGGCAGGTCCTGCGGCACGAACAGCCGCGCATTGCGCTGGTAGTCATAGGGACTGGCCACGACCAGCTCCCGGGCGCCTTCGATGCCAAGCCGCCGGGCGTAATGATCCAGGTCGCCGTCCATGCTCAGAGTGGCGGAGGAAAACACCCATGCGGCTTCCGTTTCCGCGGCGATACGCTGAAAATCCTCGGCAATGTCCACCGGCGTCAGGTTGAGGCTCACACTGCCGCGCATGATGCGTATCCACCCGGCACGCAAACCACCATCGTGCTCCTCCTCCCCTTCCGCATGGTGCGCGGGAAAATCGTATTCCGGCTCGGCCGTTGCGCGCGCGGGACTGCGTTGCTGAAGGATCCTGCGCATGCGTTCCAGCCGGCTGCGCAGCTCCTCCAGCGCCGTGGCGGCATGCAGCAGCGAATCCGGCTCGTCGTCCACGTCATCCCCGCAGCACTCGATCAGCTCGTCCATGGCGAATTCCAGCAGCGAGATCTCCGCCTGTAGCATGTTCGCAGTCCAGTCCCGTTCCCCGGGCTCCCGGGGACAAGCCAGCCGCAGGTCCCTTACCGCCTTGTCCAGCGCCGCATGCGCCTCCTCCACTTCCTCCCATCGGCCATTGGCCAGCGCCTCACGCTGAATGTCCTTGAGCGCGTCGGCGATCTGCCGGGTGCTCAGGCTCAGCGCGAAACTCTCCCTCGCCACTTCCGGCAAGGCATGCGCCTCGTCCGCCACCACGCAATCGAATTTCGGCAACAGGCCGTCCGCTCCTGCCGCCTTGAGTTGCAAGTGCGCCATCAGGACGTGGTGATTGACGATCACGATTTCGGCGCGCGCGGCTCGGTCGCGAGCGCGAAACACGTAACAGGGCTCGAAATCCGGGCATTCCCTCCCCAGGCAGTTGTCCCGGGTGGAAGTAATCCTTCGCCAAAGCTGCGCGCCCTCCGGCAGCCCCTCGCACTCGGCCAGATCGCCGGAAATCGTGTGTTCCGCCCACGCCTGAACAAGCCCCAACTCCGCTTTCTCCTCGGAACCGAGTTCGCCAACGCTCTCGCCGGTGCGGGCCAGCCGGTAGCGGCACAGATAGTTGCCCCGGCCTTTGAGCATTCGCACCTTCACCGGCCTCCCCAGCGTCTCGCTGATTACGGGCAGGTCCCTGCGAAAAAGCTGATCCTGAAGGTTGCGCGAGTGGGTGGAAATCACCGCGCGGCGTCCCGCCAGCAGCAGCGGAACCAGATAGGCGGCCGTCTTTCCGGCCCCCGGTCCGGCCTCGGCGATGAGACAGTCCCCCCGGACAAGCGTTTCCGCTACCGCCTCGGCCATCTCCAACTGGCCTTCGCGCTGCACGTAGCCAGTAATTGCGCGAGACAGCGGTCCGCCGTCGGCGAACGCTTCACGAACCCGGTCTATCGTGTTGCTTATGAAGTTCTCCTCGGCCGTATCGAGCCGGCAAGCGCAGCCTGAACCCAGGCACTCACGGCCCGACCTCCGGCACGCGCGGCGTGACCCCGGGCACGCGCGGCCTTGTCTCCGGCAATCGCGACCTTACCGAGCAGGTCAGTATTCGACGGAAGGCGGAGGCGGGAAGTCCTCATCGTCGTCGGGCCGCATATCGCGAAAGCGCATGCAGGCGCTCTCGAAATACACTTCGCATTCCCCGGTAGGCCCATTGCGCTGCTTGGCCACGAGAATAAGGCGCTTGTTGGCCTGGAACAACTCCTGCTTCTCCTGTCCGGACGGCAAGGTCACGAAGGCCACCACGTCGGCATCCTGCTCGATGGCGCCGGAATCGCGGAGGTCGGAAAGCTGCACCCGGCGGTCCGGCCGCCGCTCCACCTCTCGATTCAACTGCGAGAGCACCACTACCGGCACGTCCAGTTCCCGCGCCAGCGCCTTCAGTGACTTGGAAATCGCGCCCAGTTCCGTGGCGCGGTTCATGTCGCGCCGTTCGGTGGACCCCGCGTCAATAAGTTGCAGATAATCCACCAGGACCAGCCCCAGCTTGCGGCCGGACCTTTGCTCCGCCCGGGCGACCCGGCGCGCCCGCGATCGGATCCGGTCCGGCGTCAGCATTTGCGAATCGTCGATCAGTAGCGGCGCATCCTTGAGCATGTTCAGCGCGCTGTTCACCTTGCTCCAGTTCGCGCCAATCTTGCCCACCCGAAGGGCGCTGTGGTCGATTTCGCCCAGCGACGAAAGCAGCCTGAGCGCGATCTGCTTTTTCGGCATCTCCAGGCTGAACAGCAGCGCGGAGACCTGTTTCTGGCCCAGCACCGCATATTGCGCAATCGTGAGCGCCAGCGAGGTCTTGCCCAGCGAAGGGCGCCCGGCGAGGATGATCAGGTCGCCATTTTGCAGTCCCGCGGTCAGGTTGTCGAAATCGGTCAAGCCCGTGGCCACTCCCGTTACCGCCGCGCCGCTCTGCTCGCGCTCGCGCAACCAGTTCACCAACTCGGCGCGAAACGCCTCGCCCATGCCCAGCTCGTCCAGATCGCCCCGGTAGCTCTGCTCGTTGATGCGGAAAATTTCCTGCTCCGCCTCCTCAAGCAGTTCCTGGGCTTCACGACCGCCGGTTTTCAGAACCTTGCCGGTGATCCGCCTCCCGGCACGCGCCAACTGCCGCAGGATCGACATGTCGCGCACGATTTGCGCGTAGGTCTGCACATTGGCCGCGCTCGGCGTTCCCAGCAGCAGGTTGCCTACATAACCGGCACCCCCGGCGTCATCGAGGCGCTCGCGGGAGCGCAGATGCTCGCAGACCGTCAGATTGTCGCAATGCTTGCCATCGCTGATCAGATCGCGAATCGCCCCGTAGATCAGCTGGTGATCGTCCCGGGAGAAATCGCCTCCGGCGAGCAGGTCAGCTACTTCGTCCCAGGCCTCGTTGTCCAGCATCAAGCCGCCCAGCAGGGCCTTCTCGGCGTCAACCGAAGACGGAAGGAACTCGCTTTCTGTCATCTCCTGTGCTGTTTGCGGCCCGACTCAGGTATTCAATATTCAGGCATCAAGGAAAGAAACATTCAGGTATCAAGGCAACGTTGGTGGCGCTGTCTCCCCGCCCGTGCGGTCCGCATCCGTGCCGTCTGCATTGTCGTCCGTGTCGTCATCCATCAGGTCCGCCGCTTGCGTTTCTTCGTCCACGTCGTCCTCGTCGGCAAGCAAGGGCTCGCCGCCGGGCAGCCTCTCATCCTCGTCGGCAAGCAGGGGCTCGGCGCCGGGCAGGGTCTCGACCTCGCCAGCCTGTCCGACCACCTGGATGGCGACTTCCTCGACCACGTCGGCATGCAACTTCAGCACCACCTGATGCTCGCCCAATTCCTTGATCGGTCCTTCCGGCATCTGGATCTCGGCGCGAGCAACTTCCACGCCCACACCCGAAAAACCCGCGGAAATCTCGGCGGGCCCCACGGAACCGTACAGTTTGCCGACCGGTCCCGCGTTGGCCACGATGGTCAGCGGCGCCACCGCCCTGACCTGCTCGGCGCGCGCCGCCGTGGCGGCCATGCGCTCTTTCTCCAGCGCCAGCAGTTCGGCCCGGCGTTCCTCGAAGGCAGCGATCTGCTGCTCGGTGGCCGGCGCCGCCTTGCCCTGCGGCAGCAGGAAGTTGCGCCCGTAGCCCCCGCGAACATCCACGACATCGCCGATGCCGCCCAGGCTCTCGATACGTTCCAGAAGAATAATCCGCATGGCGGCGCCCTACTTTTGCTGATCCGTGTACGGCAGCAGCGCCAGGAAGCGGGCCCGCTTGACGGCCAGCGCCAACTGCCGCTGATAGCGGGCCGATGTGCCCGTGCTGCGCGCCGGGATGATCCTGCCCGTTTCGCTCACGAACTGACGCAACAGGCCCACATCCTTGTAGTCGATGTTCTCGATTCCTTCCGCGGTGAACTTGCAGTAACGGCGACGGCGGTTGTAGCGATTCATTTCCCCTCCTCCTCGGTGCCCGGTTCGGCCTTCGCTTCCTCGTCGGCGTCCGGCTCGGCGCCGTCTTTGGTTACCGTCTGGCCGGCGGGAGCAGCAGCGTCGGCTGGAATTGCGCTGTCGCTCGAAGCAGGTGCGTCGTCCGAGGCAGCATCGCCGCTCGAAGCAGCCTCGGCATTCGGAGCAGCCCCTCCTGCGTCCGAAGCAGCGTCATCGCTCGGGGCGGCGCTGTCGTCCGGCTTGGCTTGCGCTTCCTCGCTGTCCCTGGAAGCAGCGCCGTCCCTGGAAGCGGCGCCGTCGCTCGCCGAAGCCTGTCGCCCATGCGCCAACTCTCGATCGTACGGATACTCCCGGTTCTCTCGCGCTGCTTCTCTTTCCGCGGCCCTGGCCAAGGGCGATTGCTCGGTGACGGCTTCGTCGCAGCGTATCACCAGGTGGCGCAGCACCGCGTCGCTGAAATGCAGCGCGCCGACCAGCTCTCGCAGGGTTTCCTGGCCGCATTCCACGTTCATGAGCATGTAGTGCGCCTTCTGAACCTTGGCGATGGGATAGGCCAGCATGCGCCGCCCCAGGTCCTCCTTGCGGTGGACCTGGCCTTCGCCCCCTTCGATGATGCCCACGTAACGATGCATCATCGTGGGAACGCGCTCACTCTGATCCGGATGGATCAGGAGCATGATTTCGTAGTGTCTCAAGAAAACTCCTCAGTGGTCATGGGGCCGCCCGTTCAAGCGGTGCGGCTAAGGAGAAAGCCGCAAGAACCAGAAAAACCAGCCCAGCGGCCCAAGAGACAGATTATACGCAAACTGGCGCCGTGACCGGCACTCTCTCTGCAACAACTCGCTACAACAACTTTCTACAGGAGCTCTCGACAACAACTCTCTGCGGGAACGCTCTGCAGGAACTCCCTACAGGAGGTCGAGGTCCAGGTAGCCCCGCTCCTCGTCGACGCGCGCGATGCGAACGGTTACCCGCTGGCCGAGCATGAAGCCGTGCAGCCGCATGCCGGAACCGCGTCTGTCCGAACCGCGTCTGTCCGAACCGCGCCTGTCCGAATGGCGCCTGTCCGAATGGCGCCTGCCGGGCGGCCTGTGGCGCCGTGAAGTGCCGTGATCGCGCACAGCGGTTTGACGCCGTGAAGCAGGAATCCGCCAACGCGGTATCAGGCCGCTCACGCCCACTTCGACAAGCTGCACGAACAGGCCCTTGCCGATGCCGTGGGACACCACGCCTTCAAACGTATCGCCCAGGCGAGCCGAGAGGTAACGCAGTTTGTACGACTGCACCGCAGCGCGCATGGCCGACTCCGCCTGACACTCCAACTCGGAGCAGGAAACGCCCAGCCCAGCCAGTTGGGCGCCGCGCAACTCCGCGGCCTCCCCCCGTCCCCCGTCCAGCAGGTGCTTGATTGCGCGGTGCGTCAGCAGATCCGGATAACGCCGGATCGGCGATGTGAAGTGGGTATACGCCTTCAGCGCCAGTCCGTAATGGCCGATATTGGCAGGCTGATAGCGCGCCTGCTGCATGCAGCGAAGCATCGCCAGGGCAACCATCTCGTATGTGGCAAGACCCTGCAGCCGGTGCAAGGCAGCGTTGATTTCACCAGGTCTGCGGCTCACGCTGTCGGACAGCGAGACGCCCACATTGGCAAACAGGTCGCGCAGCTCTTCCGCCCCGTCCGCGTCCGGCGGCGAATGAACGCGATACAGCGCCGGCATACGGGCGCGTCCCAAAAAACGTGCGGCCGCCACATTGGCGGCAATCATGAACTCCTCGATAACGCGGTGGGCGTTGTGGCGTTCGCTCCAATCCAGACTCAGGACCTGCCCGTTACCGCCGAGACGGACCACGGTCTCCGGCAGTTCCAGGTCCAGGGCGCCCCGCCGGCGGCGTGCGGCCGCCAGCGACCGCCAGGCGCCATAGAGGTTCTGGACCGGGTCAAGCAGCGCACCCAGTTCGCGGCGCGCCTTCTTGTCTCCGGCCTCCACCGCGGCATGTACCCGGGAATAGGACAGCCGGGCTGCCGAACGCATCAGTCCCCGAACAAAACGCCAGGAAACGACGTTCCCGCGAGAATCGAGGCGCAGCTCGCAGGCCAGACACAAGCGTTCGACGTCCGGCTTGAGCGAACACAGATCGTTGGAAAGGACTTCAGGCAGCATCGGCACTACGGACCCGGGGAAGTACGCCGAAACGCCGCGCAACCGGGCCTCGGCATCCAGCGGGTCGCCCGGCCGGACATACGCGGAAACATCGGCGATGGCCACGATTACTCGCCAGCCGTCACCCCGCGGCTCGGCGAATACGGCGTCATCGAAATCCCGGGCATTCGTGCCGTCGATCGTTACCAGCGGCACCGAGCGCAGATCTTCGCGGTCGCGGGAAGGCGCCGGTAGTGCCGCGACCTCCTCGGCGTGAGCCCGGACCCTTTCCGGCCAGTGCGCGCGCAGGCCGGCTTCGGCGATGACCGACTGCTCAATGGAGGTGGGCATGGGAAACTCGAATCAGGTTGCCGCCTGAATGATGGCGGCTTGAATCATCTTGAATCATCGGGTTTGAATGGTCTGAATCATGTAATGGTCTGAATCATTCCGGATCATGTCCGGATCATTGACATAAAGGGGTGCAAAACGCAGAATTGCGCGCTATTCCTTGCGCCTTGGCGCGCCCGCGGCGGGTGTCCGCCGAAGGTTCGCGAGGCAACATCGTGCCGAGGTGGCGGAATTGGCAGACGCGCTGGCTTCAGGTGCCAGTGGGGGCAACCCCGTGGAGGTTCGAGTCCTCTTCTCGGCACCAGTCCGCAGCCATCCCTGCGAAGAATGAGCAACAACGAACACGAGCCGGTCACGGCGCTTGAGGTGGCGCGGGCCGCCGCCGACAGTGCCCGCTCCATAGCCATGCACTGCTCCATATCGTTTATCGAGAAGGTCAAGCCCGGGCGGCGCCTCACGGCGCACGCCGAGATGCGGGCCCAATACGGGCGCAACGGCATTTTCGACGTGGCGGTGAAGGATGATCTGGGCGTCACGGTGGCGGAGTTTCGAGGCTACAGCCGCACCATCGGAGGCGCCTGGGTCGAATAAGCGGTCAGGATAGCCGGAAACAGGGCGAGCGCCGGGCCAGCAAAGCGGTTAGCGATCGAAGGGATGACGGCGCACGATGGTCTGTTGCCGCGCCGGGCCGGTGGACACCATGCAGGCCGTAAGACCCACCAGTTCTTCCAGCCGCATCACGTAGGCCCGCGCCCGGGGAGGCAGGTCTTCCCACCGGCGGGCGCCGCAGGTGGGCTCCCGCCAACCCTCGCATTCCTCATAGAGGGGTTCGCAGTCGGCGTAGCGGCTCATGAAAGGAGGCAGCGTGTCGATGTCCCGTCCTTCGAAGCGGTAGCCGGTGCAAATCCGAAGCCGGTCCAGGCCGTCGAGCACGTCAAGCTTGGTAATGCACAGGCTGTCGATGGAAGCGCGTTGCGCCGCGTACCGAACCGCGGCCGCGTCGAACCAGCCGCACCTTCGGGGCCGGCCCGTAGTCGCGCCAAGTTCCGCGCCCTCCCGGGCCAGTCGTTCCCCTGTCGCGTCCTTGAGCTCCGTGGGGAAGGGCCCCTCGCCCACCCTGGTGGTGTATGCCTTCACCACGCCGACCACCTCCTCGATTTGCTCCAGCCGCGCTCCGGACCCCGCCAGGGCGCCGGCTGTGACCGTGTTGGACGATGTCACGTACGGATAGGTGCCGTAGTCGATGTCGAGCATCACCCCCTGGGCTCCTTCGAAAAGCACGGACTTGCCTTGCCCGTGCAGTCGCCTCAAGCGCGCGGCGATGTCGTCGATCATGGGCCGTAACCCGGCGACCATGCCCAGCCATTCATCCGCCACCCGCTCCGGGTCTACGGTTTCCGCGCCGTAATACTTCTCGAGCATGAAGTTGTGCAGGTCCATGGCCGAGCGCAGGCGTTCGCGGAAGGCCTCCGGCGCAAACAGCTCCGCGGCCCGCAGGGCGCGGCGCGCAGCCCGGTCCTCGTAGGCGGGACCGATGCCGCGCCCGGTGGTGCCGATGCGTCCCCGCCCGGCATGCCGCTCGCGGGCCTGGTCCAGCGCGATGTGGGAGGGCAGGATCAGCGGGCAGTCGGGGCTTACGAACAGCCGGCCGCGGTGACTGTCCGGCGCCGATTGCAATTCTTCGAAGAGTTGAGGAAGGTAGAGCGCCACGCCGTTCCCGATCAGGCACTCCACTCCCGGAGAAAGGATGCCGCTGGGCAACAGGTGCAGCACCAGGGTCCGGCCCTCGTGAATGATCGTGTGTCCCGCGTTGTGGCCACCCTGAAAGCGCACTACCGCATCGCAGCGTTCCGCCAGCAGGTCCACCACCTTGCCCTTGCCCTCGTCGCCCCATTGGGCGCCGATCAGAACAACGCCGCGGGCTTGATTTCGATTCGACATAATGCATCCGCCGCGCACGGCGCAACTGCGCGCCGCTTTGCGGACAACGGCGGGCCAGCGTGCTCGCCAGGGGCTGTTACTTGCGTTCCGATTCTTTCAGGTAGCGGAAGAAATCGCTCTCGCTGTCCAGGACCAGCAGGTCGCCTTCGTCCCCGAAGGCGTTGCGATAGGCGTCCATGCTGCGGTAGAAGGAATAGAACTCCGGATCCCGGCTGTAGGCGCTGGCGTAGGTCTCCGCGGCCACCGCGTCGCCCTCGCCGCGCAAGATTTCGGCATCGCGATAGGCCTCGGCCAGGATCACGGTGCGCTGGCGGTCGGCGTCGGCGCGAATCTGTTCCGCGGCCTCGGCGCCCTCGGCGCGCAATTCCGAGGCCACCCGGGCGCGTTCCTGGCGCATCCGCTGAAACACCGATTCGCTAACCTCGTCGCGGAATTCGATGCGCTTTACGCGAACGTCCACCACCTCGATGCCGAATTCGCTCGCCGCGCGCCTGGCATTGCTGAGCATTTCGAACATGAGTTCGCGGCGTTCGGCCGAAACCACTTCGGGCACGGTGCGCTTGGCGAATTCGGCCCGGATATCGTCCTTGATGATTTCCAGAAGGCGCTGCTGCGCCCGGGTTTCGTTGCCCAGGGTCGTGTAGTACGAAGCGACGTTCGAGATTTTCCATTTGACGAAGAAGTCCACCAGCAGGTTTTTCTTCTCCGCCGTCAGGAAAGGCTCCTGCGGATTGTTGATGGTGAGTATCTGCTTGGAAAAGAACTCGATATTGTTGACCACAGGCAGCTTCAAATGCAGCCCCGCCTCATAATCCGCGTCCACGATCTCGCCGAAGCGGAACCGCACGGCGTGCTCCCGTTCATCCACAATGAAGACGCTGTTCAAGATCAGCAAAACAGCCGCCACGGCGATGACAATCCAGGTTCCCAGTTTCATGATCCCGGCCCTCCCCGGTTACGGGCTCTTTCCTGCGCCGCGGAGCCCTGGGCGGGCGCGGTGCTGACTGACGGCCCCGAAGCGGTGCCACGCTTCATCAGTTGATCCACCGGAAGGTAGAGAAGGTTGCCGCTGCCTTCGGCTTCGAGCAATACCTTGTTGGCGCCCCCGTAGAAATCCTCGAGCGCCTCGATGTAAAGACGCTCGCGGGTTACTTGCGGAGCCTTTTCGTACTCCACCAGCAACTGCTCGAACCGTTGGGCTTCACCCTCGGCGTCCGCGATTACCTGCGACTTGTAGGCTTCGGCGTCCTGCAGGCGCCTGGCCGCTTCGCCTCGCGCCCTGGGCACCACGTCATTGGCGTAAGCCTGCGCCTCGAAGGCCAGCCGCTCCTTGTCTTCGCGCGCCTTGATGGCGTCCTGCACGGCCGCCTCCACCTGTTGCGGGTAATTGGCGTCCCGCAGATTGACCTGGGTAACGTAGATGCCAGCGCGGTAGTCGTCCAGCGTCTGCTGGATGAGGTCCTCCGTCCTCTCGGCAATTTCGTCGCGGCCTTCGCCCAGAATGTAATCCATATTGTTCTTGCCGATAATTTCCCGAATCGCGCTCTCGCTTACGTCGCCCAGCGTTTCTTCCGCCAGCCGCACCTGAAACAGGAAATCCACCGGATCACGGCGCTGGTACTGCACGACCAGATCCACTACCACGATGTTCTCGTCCGCGGTGAGCATGCGGGTCTGCTGGCTGAAATTGTTCACCTCCGCCACGTTGACCTTTTCCACGCGTTCAATCGGCCAGGGCAGGTGCCAGCGCAACCCGGCGCCCCGGGTTGAGGAGTACTCGCCGAAGCGCAGCACGACGGCGCGCTCGGCTTCGTCCACTCTGTAGAGGCCGAACAGGGCCCAAAGGACAACCACGATCCCGAGAATCCAGATCAGGCTCCTGCGGGCCTGCCGATTTCCACCCCCGCCGCCGAACACGCCGAATATCTTTTGCAGCGTGTCGCGAACGAGGTCTTCGAGGTCGGGCTGCTGGCGACCGCCCCGATTCCAGGAACCGTTTCCGCCGCCCGGTTCATTCCAGGCCATATCAGTATTTCCCTTTTGTGTACTTCGACTTCAGGCAGCGCTCAGGCCGCGCCGATGTCCTCTCGGCTGGCAAGCTTTTCATATGCCCGTCGCGTCATTTCCAGATCCAGTGTCCAGCCTCCGCCGGGCAGCAATCGTTCTCGGAGTACCCGGCCACGGCGGTAAAGCAATGCCCTGAGTCTTCCCTGGCCGGCGTTCAACCGAACCGTGCGGCGAAGCCGCCCCGCCGACAAACGCTGCGCAACCTTCGCGAGCAACTGTTCCACGCCGGCGCCGGTGAGCGCCGAAATCCGGGCTGCCGAGCCAGTTGAATCGCTCGCCCGCAGCCCATCGGGAATTATATCCGCCTTGTTGAATACGCGGAACATCGGATTGTCCCCCGCGCCGATTTGCCCCAGCACCTGCTCCACTTCTTCGATCCGTTCCATCTGATCGGGCAGTGACGCGTCGATCACGTGCAGGATCAGGTCCGCCGAGGCAATTTCCTCCAGCGTGGAATGAAAGGCGGCAACCAACTCGTGCGGCAAATCGCGAATGAAGCCCACCGTGTCGGAAAGAAGGACGACCTGCCCGCCGGGCAGGCGCACCCGGCGGATGGTGGGATCCAGCGTGTCGAAGGGCCGGTCTCGCGCCGTGACGCGGGCACCCGCCAGCCGGTTGAACAGAGTGGACTTGCCCACGTTGGTATAGCCCGCCAGCGAAACAACGGTGGCCCCGGAGCGGCGCCGGCGCGCCCTTCCCCTGCGCCGGCGGGCCATGACGCCCGAAAGCTGCGCCTCCAGGCGGCGAATGCGTTGCGCCACCAGGCGCCGGTCGGTTTCCAGTTGCGTTTCGCCCGGCCCGCGCAAGCCGATGCCGCCCTTCTGCCGCTCCAGGTGGGTCCAGCCACCCACCAGGCGGGTGGCCAGGTGGCGCAACTGCGCCAGCTCCACCTGCAGCTTGCCTTCGCTGCTGCGGGCGCGCATGGCGAATATGTCCAGGATCAGGCTGGCGCGGTTCACGATCGGGCAGTCCAGCGTCATCTGCAAATTGCGTTCCTGCGACGGACTCAAGGGGAAGTCCACAACCACGATGGTGGGGCAGAGGGACAAGCAAAGCAGCTTCAGTTCCTTCAGTTTGCCGCTGCGGATCAGCGTGCGGGGGTCGGGGCGGCGCAAAGCCGCGGTCACGGTGCGCAGGACTTCGGCGCCCGCGGAAGCCGCCAGCGCCTCGAACTCCCCGCGGCGCGCTTCGTCGCCTGCGGGCACCAGCAGGATGGCCCGCTCGCTGGCGGCAGATTCAGGGATTGTTAGCACTAGTCAAGCGGCAGGGCGTCTTCCTTGCACAGGATGCCTTCCAAGTCTTGCTGGCGGACCGGAACGATGGCGGATATGGCGTGTTTGTACACGATCTGGCTGACGCCATTTTGCAGCAGGATCACGAACATATCAAAGCCCCCGATCACGCCCTTGAGCTTGATCCCGTTCACCAGGAACACGTACACCCGCGCTCGCTTCCGCCGAAGCACGTTCAGGAATCGGTTCTGCAGGTCTTGTCGAGTTTCCATAAGGCGCTCCTTCTTCCCACGCCGGGGGTCTCGCGAAAAAACGAACCATGCCGCCGCGTTGGCCTGCCGCACAGGCTGCCTCAAGTTGCATCGCGAGACCAAGCGGAAAATGCGGCGCAAATGAACAATTGACCCCACTTTTGCGGAATGGCAGCGTTTTACGGTCGATTTCCGCGCGCAGGGCGCGCAAACTGCGCCTTGTCGATAGTCCAGTGCGACCGGATCGCGCTTTCCAGGCGCGCCGCGCTGCCGGGGCTTTCGGCCGCGAGCCGCTCAATGCCCTTCTCGGCCCTCAGCCAGGTCAGTTGGCGGCGCCCCAGCGCCCTGGTGGCGCGGATTCCGCGCGCGGCGGCTTCCTCAAGCGAATAGCTGCCGTTCAGATGCTCCAGCAGTTGGCGGTATCCGGCGACCCGCGTGGCGGGCAGGCCGGGATCAAGACGCATCGAGCGCAGCGCCTGAACCTCCTCCAGCCATCCCTGCGCAAGCATGTCGTGAAAACGCTCCTCGATGCGCTGGCGCCAGGCTGGGCGGTCGCCGGGAATCAGCGCGAATTTCAGGTAATGAGTTGTGCCGCGATGGGACGCGCTGGTCCAGTGCGAACTGATCGAACGCCCGGTGATTTGCAGCACCTCCAGCGCCCGCTCTATGCGTGCGCCGTCCGTGGGCGAGAGCCGGTCCGCCGCCTCCGGGTCCAGCGCCTTGAGCCTGCCGTGCAAGGCCGGCCAGCCCTCGGCCTCGGCCTGGGCGCGAATCCGGCGGCGCAACGCGGAGTCGGCGCCCGGCATTTCCGCGAACCCCTGTTCCAGCGCGCGAAAATAAAGCATCGCGCCGCCCACCAGCACGGGGACCTGGCCGGCGGCGTGTGCACGCGCAATCTCGCGCCGGGCATCCACGGCGAAGCGCGCAGCCGAGTAGCTTTCCCGAGGCGAACAGATGTCCACCAGAAAATGCGGCGCAAGCCGCTGTTGCTCGGCCCCCGGCTTGGCGGTGCCGATATCCATCCCCCGATAGACGCAAGCCGAATCCACGCTGATGATCCTCAGCGGCAGCCGCGCGGACAGGTCCACGGCCAGGCGAGTCTTGCCTACGCAGGTGGGTCCCTTCAGCAGCACCGCCTCCACTCAACCGCTCCGAATGCGCGTAGCCACTTGCCAGCCGAGGCTGCTGACTGCGAGCGGACAGAGCACTAGCGGCCGCGCAGAAACATGCGGTCCAGTTCCTTGATGCTGAATGCCCTCCAGGTGGGGCGGCCGTGATTGCACTGGTCGGCCCTCGGGGTCCGCTCCATATCGCGCAGCAGGGCGTTCATTTCCTCCAGCGTCAGGCGCCGATTGGCCCGAACGGATGTGTGGCAAGCCATGGTGGCCAGAATGTGATGAACCCGCCCGGTAATCTCCTGCGCGGAATCCTCGCTGTGCGTCCCCTGCCGCGACTGCGCTCCGGACAGCAGGTCGCGCAGCAGTGCCTGCGCGTCGCCACCCGCCAGCAACGCCGGAATCTCGCGCACCGCCAGGGTGTCCGGACCCACCTGATCGACCAGCAGGCCCAGCCGCTTCCAGGCTTCGCGCTGCTGTTTGGCGGTAGCGATTTCCTCCTGGCCGGCGCGCAAGCGGACCGGTTCCAGCAGCAACTGCGAGCCGACGCCCTGCTCGTCCAACTGCGCCTTCATGCGTTCGTATACCACCCGTTCATGGGCTGCATGCGCATCCACTATGATCAGCCCGTCGCGATTCTGGGCGAGGATGTACACCCCGCTCAATTGCGCCAGCGCATAGCCTAGCGGCGGCGTGTCGCCATCCTGCACGTTCGGCAACGGTTCCCGAACCGCACCGGCGGCCGGCGCTCCGGGGGGCCGGCCCTGCGATGCGCCCAGGAGCAAGGCCAGATCGCCGGCGCCAGCGCCGGCGCCCGCAGCGCCAGCGCCCGAACGGTAGCCGCCGCCGAAACCGCCCATGGGAGCCCGGCGGCCTTGCTCCGGATAAGCTGAGGGCGTCGCGGCGTCTGCGCCCGCCTCCCCGGAGTCCGGCAAACCGGCCGGCCGGGTGTCGGCCAGCACCGCCTCCAGAGTGCGGCGAACCATATCGTGCACTCGTCGCCCGTCGCGGAACCGCACCTCCAGCTTGGCCGGATGCGCGTTGACGTCCACCCCCGCCGGGTCCATGTCCAGATACAGCAGCCAGGCCGGATGGCGCCCGTGGAACAGAACATCCTCGTAGGCCTGGCGCACCGCGTGCGCGACGGTGCGGTCGAAAATGGCCCGGCCGTTGAGGAACAGATGCTGCATGTCCCCCTGGCTGCGCGAATACTTCGGCCGCGCCAGCCAGCCGCGCAGGTGCAGTCCCTGCCGTTCCTGCTCGAAATACAGGGTGCTCTGAAGGAACTCGGCGCCCAGCAGGCGGCCGAGACGTTCTTCCTGAGCGGCGCGGTCGTCCGCCGCCGGCAGGTCGTAAATCAGGCGGCCGTCTTTCTCGTAGCGCAGCCCGGTGGAGAATCGGCTCAAGCCCATGCGAAGCGCAACGCGGTCGATGTGGCGCGACTCCGTTACCGTCGTGCGCAGGAAGCTGCGCCGCGCGGGCGTGTTGTAGAACAGGTCGCGAACCTCCACCGTGGTGCCCCGGGGATGCGCCGAGGGCAGCGGTTCGGAGGAACTGCCGCCGGAACACTTCACGGTCCAGGCGCTACGCTCGCCGGCCACGCGGGATGTGAGTTCCAGCCTCGACACGGCCGCGATACTGGGAAGCGCCTCTCCGCGAAATCCCAGGGTCGCCACCGTGCGCAGGTCCTCAAGGCTTGCGATCTTGCTGGTGGCGTGCCGCGTAAGCGAAAGCCTGAGTTCGTCCAACGCTATCCCCACGCCGTCGTCGCGCACGCGGCAAAGCTGCGAACCGCCCTTTTCGATCTGCACGACGATGCGCCGCGCGCCGGCGTCGAGGCTGTTCTCCATAAGTTCCTTGACCACCGACGCCGGCCGCTCCACCACCTCGCCGGCGGCGATCTGGTTGACCAGGTGATCCGGAAGCAGTTGAATCGTCATTGCATGGCCGCAAAAACCCTGCGGGTATTGAGCGGGCGTCCCTCCAGGTAGAAATCGATCGCCGCCTTGAGCAGACGGCGGGCTGCCAACCGTATATCCCGGCTGGCCCAGTCGCGGCGTGCGATTCCCAACAACTCCGCGCCGCTGAAATTCAGGGTCTTGCCGATTCCGGCGCCGGCAGGCAGGGCCTCGGCGCCCTCCTCCATACGGTAGCAGTAGGCGGCGTCCGACGCCAGCGCCCGGCCGGTGGTGTCGCAATGGAGGTTGAGCCCGAAGCCCAGCGACGCCAACAGGTCCAGTTCAAAGCAACGCAGTACCGCTTCGATGGGCTCGTCGGCGGAAAAGCCGGCCAGCGCGTCGCAGTAGTGATCGAACAATTCAGGATGCGGGTCCTCCCTGCGGGTCAGTTTCATCAGCAATTCGTTCAGGTACATGGCTGCAAATAGCGCGTTGCCGGCCGGAAGCGTCAAGCCTCCATCCTGCATCGCGCTTTCCGCGCGCGTCAACGCCGCCAACTCGCCCCGCCCGCTCCACGACAGCAGCAGGCGCCGAAACGGCTGCGCGGCAAGGCCGAGCGGGGAACGCGGGCGCCGGCCGCCGCGAACCACCAGGCCGACGCGGCCATGCTCGCGGGAGAAAGCCTCCACGATCAGGCTGGTTTCCCGAAACGCACGGCTGTGCAGCACCCAGGCCTCCGCCATCTCAACGCGCCGAAAGCTGCTCATTGGCAAAGACGCGGGTTGTTGAACCAGTTCTTGCGCACCCTGACCTGGGCGCGAATATGGAAGGGGCGTTTGAAAATGCGCTGCAGTTCCAATCGCGCCTGGCGGGCGGCCGCTTTCAGCCGCAACCCCCCGCGGCCAATCACGATGCCGCGCTGCGAGGCGCGGTTGACCCGAACTTCCAGTTCCACCACCACCGCCCGGCCACGCATTTCCAGCGAGGTCACCACCACGTCCAGATCGTAGGGCACTTCGCGGTGGGTGTTCAGCGTGAGCTTCTCGCGCAGCATTTCGGCAATGCGAAACCCCATGTCGCGATCGGTAACCGAGTGTTCGGGAAACAGCGGGCCGCCCTCCGGCAGATAGTCCGCCACCACTTCAAAGAGGCGCTCCAGGTTGTCGCCGTGCAAGGCGGAAACCGGAACGATCTCCGCGAAATCCGCTTTCCCGGCGCACTGCTCCAGGTACGGAAAAAGGTCTTGGCGGCGCTGCATGCAATCGATCTTGTTCACCACCAGTATGCATTTCAGTTCCGACTTCAGAGCCTCGTTCAGCACCCGGTCGTCTCCCCGGGTCCAGCGGCCCGCCTCCACCACCACAAGGACCAGGTCGGCGCCGGCCAAGGCGCCCAGGGCCGCGCGGTTCATGTTGCGCGAAAGCAAACGCCGGTCCGGCCTGTGCAATCCGGGCGTGTCCACCAGCACCAGTTGGGAGGCTCGAGCATTGCGCACGCCGGCAATGGCGTGCCGGGTGGTCTGCGGCTTGCGCGTTTCGATGCTTACCTTTTCCTTGAGCAACCGGTTGAGAAGCGTGGACTTGCCCACGTTGGGGCGGCCCAGAATCGGCGCCATCCCCGCCCGAAAACTCATGCCGCCTCGCCAAGCTGCGCCAGAATTGCGGCCGCGGCTTCGATCTCCGAAGCCTGCCGCGTGCGGCCCTCGCCCTGAGCGTTCAGCGACAATTCCGGCACGCTGCAGACGGACCGGAAGCTCGGCGCCTGCGGGTCGGCGCCGGCCCTGGTCAGCCGATAATCGGGCGGCTTCAGGCCGTGGCCCTGCAAATATTCCTGGAGCAGGCTCTTGGCGTCGCGCGGCTGTTCCGTTACCGAATCGAGACGCTGGGCAAACAGTTTCTCGAACAGGGCCGCCGCCGGCTCCACGCCGCCGTCCAGCCACACGGCGGCAAACACGGCCTCAAGGGCATCGGCCAGCATGGCTTCGTGCGCCGCGCCGCCGGGTGCCAGGTCGGCACCGTGGTAGCGCAGGCGCCGGCTCAAGTCCAGCTCGCCCGCCAGTTCCGCCAGGGTGGCGCGCTGCACCAGGCGCTGGCGCATGTGGGTGAGCCTGCCCTCCAGCGCGTCCTCATGGCGGCGGTAGAGGCTGTCGGACGACACCAACTCCAGCACCGCATCGCCAAGGAATTCGAGGCGGCGATTGTTTTTTTCGCCCTTGCTGGGATGAGTAAGCGCCTGCTTGAGCAGTTCCGGCCGGGAGAAGGCGTAGGCAAGCCTGCCGGTGGCCCATCGAGCAAGCTGCCGGTCTTCGGTCAACGAATCGGGTGGCCTATCCTGCCCCATTCCGGCATGCTGCCGATTTCCCAGTTGAACCAGATGCGCTCGGCGCGGCCTACAAGGCGGTGTTCCGGGATGAATCCCACGCCCGGGTAACGGCTGTCCCTGCTGTTGTCGCGATTGTCGCCCATCACGAAATAGTGGCCGGGAGGGACTTTGAAAAAGCCCTCCCGTCCCCGCTGTCCCGGCATGAAGTAGACATCGTGGCGGGCGCCGCCCAGGACCTCTTCCGCCTGCCGCGCGGAAAAAGGCGACTCGCTGCTAACCGGCATAGGCGTGCTGACCTGAACCGGCTCGCCGTTGATGCTCAGCCGCTTGTTGCGGTACTCGATCTCGTCGCCGGGCAGGCCCACCAGCCGCTTGATGAAATTGGCGCTGGGGTCCGCAGGCAGCTTGAAAACCACAACATCCCCGCGCTCGGGCGAACCCAACTCGACGATGCGCGTGTTGGTGACCGGCAGCCGAAGACCGTAGACGTACTTGTTCACGAAGATGAAATCGCCCACATGCAGCGTGGGCCGCATCGAGCCCGAGGGAATGCGGTACGGCTCGTAAAGAAACGAACGTGCGCAAAGCACGATCAGCAGCACCGGAAGAAAGGCCGCGGCGTACTCGAAAACCTTGCGTTTGCGGCGGGGCTCGCCGCCGTTGGCCACGCGGCGCTTGTCCTTCGGCATGATCACGAGCCTGTCGACAAGCCACAGGACCAGCGCCAGACCCGTAATCGCAACGAGAATAAAGGAGTAATCCATAGGAGCGCGATTTTACCCGCCTGCGGCGCGCTAGTGTGCCAGCCAGACCATTGTCTGAGGTCGAGTTTCTTCTCCCTCCTCTCGCAGGGGACGCATGAACCCGTCCCTGGGGCTCGGCAACGGCGTGTGCGCCAGGCAATTGGCCCACACTGCCGTTGACGCCCCTGCGAGAGGAGGAGAGGAAACTCACCCCCAGGCAATGACCTGGCTAAGGATTGCGCAACCGCACCTGCAAGCGGCGCCAATCGGTCCCGCTCAGCATCGACGGCGTAAGCCACAGCCTGAGTTGCCTGACGCCACCCTTCGCCGGACGATCCCTTTGCAGGGTCAGACCCACCAGCGCACGGGTTACGAATCCCTGCCGGTGGAGCAGCTTCGCTGTCTCCAGTTCGCCAGTGTCCCGCACCAGGCGCCAGTCACCGGAAGGCGTCAGCCATATGGCGGCGACCCCGGGGGCAATGCCGCCACCTCGCAAGGCCCTCCATTGGCGCGCGGAAGCCGTCGCCAGCAGGGCCAGGAACGCCAGCCGCAGCCACAGCGGCATCGCGGAAATCAGGACCGCGGCCGCCGCCAGCAACAGGGCGGCCGCGATTGCAGGCAAGGCCCAGGGCGGGCGGGTGGAACGCAGCTCAATCGTTGTGGAGAATCCGCTCAACTACCCGCGCCTCCTGCTGAGAGCGAGGCGCCGTGCGGCCGGCCAGCAAATCATCCAGTTGCGGGTCGCTGAGTTCCAGCAGCGCCTCGAAGCCCGATCGTTCGGCGGAATCGGCATGCGGATAACGGCGGTGCAGATAGCGTTCCAGCAGGAGATCCAGTTCGCGGCTGCCGCGCCGGCAGCGCCATCGGAGTTCAGGGCCTGTCAGCACGATGCGATGCCGGGCCCTGGGCCCGGCGGCGGTCAGGCCCGGCGCTCCATCAGCCTCTTCTTGGTTTCCGCAATGGCTCGCGCCGGATTGAGGTCCTTGGGACAGGCTTCCGCGCAGTTCATGATGGTGTGGCAGCGGTAGAGGCGAAACGGGTCTTCGAGCTGGTCCAGGCGCTCTCCAGCGGCTTCATCGCGGCTGTCTTCCAGCCAGCGGTAGGCGGCCAGCAGGGCGGCAGGTCCCAGATAGCGGTCGCTGTTCCACCAGTAGCTGGGACAGCTCGTGGAGCAGCAGGCGCAAAGAATGCAGGCCGCCGGCGAATTGATCTTTTCCTGATCTTCGTGCGATTGCAGCCGCTCGCGGTCCGGCGGCGGCGGGGTTTTGGTCTTCAGCCAGGGCTCCACCGAGGCGTACTGCGCATAAAAGTGGGTGAGGTCCGGCACGAGATCCTTCACTACCGGCAGGTGCGGCAGCGGATAAATGGCCACGTCGCCCCGCAGATCGCTTACCGCCTGCGTGCAGGCCAGGGTGTTGATCCCGTTGATGTTCATGGCGCAGGAGCCGCAGATGCCTTCGCGACAGGAACGGCGGAAGGTGAGCGTGGAATCGACCCGGTCCTTGATATGGATCAGCACGTCCAGCACCATGGGGGCGCAGTCGTTCATATCGACTTCATAGCGGTCCACCCGCGGGTTCGCGCCCGAATCCGGGTCGTAGCGATAGATCCTGAATCGGCGTATCCGCCTGGAGCCGTTGGATGCGGAGGCCGCGCTTTCCGCCGCCGGGTAACGCCGGCCACGCTTTACGCGGGAGTTTCCGGGCAGCAGAAATTGCGCCATGCGGGGTTCCTAGGGTTCCTGGGATTCCTGATCCGGGTGAACGCTCGATTGAGCCTCAATAAAGGAATGTTAGCAAATCGACAGGTGAATTGCTTGCTAGCTGCCAGCTCGCTGCGCGGGTACTGCTAGACTCGCGATGAGCGCGCAGGATGAATGCGCGGCCGTGCGTGGCCGCGCCGGACGCAAGATCGCAACGCTTGCAGGAGATTTGCCATGAATCGATATGCCACAGACAATCGATGTGCCACAGACTCGGCGGGAACGCTGAGCGCCGCCACAATTGCCCTGGCGGCGTGCCTTTGGACTGCCGGCTGCGCGCCGGGCGCCGAAACACCCGCAGCGGATGCGTCCGCCGCAGTGGACGACTACGCCGCAATCGCCTGGTACGAAGGGAGCGTGGAGGAGGCTTTCGCCGAGGCCAGGCAGTCTGCCAAACCGCTGTTCCTGTATTGGGGCGCGGTGTGGTGCCCGCCTTGCAACGCGCTCAAGAGCACCTTGTTCCAGCAGCCCGAATTCATCGCCCGAACGCGCGATTTTGTGGCCGTGTACCTGGACGGCGACACCCAGCGCGCCCAGGTGTGGGGCGAAAAGCACGACGCCGTGGGCTATCCGTCGGTGATCGTGTTCGATTCCGATGGCCGGGAACTGACCCGGCTGCCCGGCACCCTCACGGCCGACTCCTTCATGGCGGCGCTCGACGATGTCCAATCCAATGCCCCGCCGGTGGCCGAACTCGCGGAACTGGCGCTTGCCGGTGAACACACGCTGAGCGACACCGAATTTCGCCGGCTCGCCTATCACTCCTGGTACCAGGACCGCCGCAGTTTGTCCACGGACCGATACCTTGCGTTGTTCGGCCGGCTGGCCGAACAGGCGCCGGACGACGACTCCGCGCTGGTCCGCAGAGTCCACGCCCTGCGCGTATCCGAGGCGGTAGCTGCCGGAGAGGCCGGATCGGTCGAAAGCCACTACGCCGAGCTGATGAATGTCCTGGATGCGGAGGAACCCGATCTCGACAATCTGATGATGTTCTTCGGCAAGCTGGCCGATACCTTCGCCGCGCTGGCGCCCGCCCAACCGCAGCGGGCGGAATTGCGCGCCGCATTCACGGCGGCGGTCGAATCCGTCCTCGCCAACCCCACGGCCAACAAGACCGCGCCACTCTTCTCGCTGGGCCTGCTGCTGGAAATCGAGCGCCTCGACGATCCCGATGCATCGCCAAGCCCGGCTTTGCGGGAGCGCATTGTGGCCGCGGCGGAACAGGCCGATGCCTCGGCCGAAACCCAGCAGGAGCGCCAGAGCGTCATCTTCTACACCTACGGCATGCTCAGCGACGCGGGCGAGAACGAGCGGGCGCGAGTCCTTCTGGAGAAGGAACTCGAGATTTCCGAGGAGCCCTATTACTTCATGTATCCGCTCGCTACGCTGGCCTTCGAGGCCGGGGATGTGGACAGCGCGGTGCGCTGGATGGAACGCTACTACCGCGAAGCCTACGGTCCGGCCACCCGGCTGCAGCACGGCGTGAACTACGCGCGCCGCCTGATGCTCTGGACGCCGCAGGACTCCGAAACCATCCTCAACGTTTCCGCGGAAGTGTTAGCCGAAATGCACGGCGAGCCGGATGCCCTGGCAAACCGCAACCTGCGATCCTTCGGCTGGCTCACCGACGCGCTGATGGCGTGGCGCGACGAGCACCACCCCGGATTGCCGCTGGCCTCGCTGGACAGCGGCATCGCCGCCATCTGCGCCGAACACGCCGGGGAAGCATCCGCGAACGCCTGCACCGCCATGCAGCAGCGCCTTGCCAGCTCCACACCGGGAATGTAGCAGGATCCACACGGACCTCGCCGGTAATGAGCACATCCTTGAGCATGTTGGCCAGGACGGCTTCCTTGCGCTCCTCGTCAACCAGGCACTCCATCGGTTCGCCGTCTACGGGATGGACTTGGCATCGGGCTTCCTGGCCGGTGAAATCAACCATGAGCAGACGGCCCTTGATTTTGCGGATATTGACGCTGGGCCGCGTATGGCCACGTGGAGAACCTTGAGCCCGAAATCCATTTCCGGGAAGGACGCATTCTCCAACTGACGCTCCAGTCCCAGGACCGCCTTGCGGCCCTCCTTCGCGAAGGACAGCAGTTCGAATTCCAGTTCGGACTTGTCACTCTATCGCATTCGAACGCATTTCCGAGCATATCGCGAGAAAGTTGGACAACAGGGCGTGGCCGTGTTCGGAGGCGATGCTTTCGGGGTGGAACTGAACGCCGAACACCGGGTGTTCGCGGTGCGCGAGGCCCATGATGAGGCCGTCACCGGTTTCCGCCGTAACTTCCAGGCAATCCGGCAGGGATTCGCGGTCTACAACCAGCGAGTGATAGCGTGTAGCGCGAAAATCGGAAGCCAATCCTCTAAAAAGACCACTTTCGCAATGGCGGATTGCGCTAAGCTTGCCGTGCATGATCCTTGGCGCGCGGACGATGCGCCCCCCGTATGCCTCACCGATGGTCTGATGGCCCAGGCACACGCCAAGCATCGGGACCTTGCCTGCGGCAATCTTCGCCAGTTCCAGGCAGATTCCCGCGCTGTGGGGGTAGCCCGGTCCCGGCGACAGAATGATCGCCTGAGGCTGGAGCGCGAGCACCCCCGCGGCGTGGATCGCGTCATTGCGGAAGACCTGCGATTCCGAACCCAGTTCGCCCACCAGGTGGACCAGGTTCCAGGTGAAGCTGTCGTAGTTGTCGATGATGACCAGCATCAGGAATCCAGCGCGGCGAAGCGTACTGCCTCCTCGGCTGCGCGGATCAGGGCGTTGGCCTTGTTGCGGCTCTCCTCGTATTCGGCGGCGGGGTCGCTGTCGGCCACGATTCCGGCGCCGGCCTGCACGTGCATGGTTGCGTCCTTCACGATGGCGGTGCGCAGAGCGATGCAGGTGTCCATACTGCCGTTCGCCGAGAAATACCCGATGGCGCCGGCATAAACGCCGCGTTTCTCCGGCTCCAGCTCGTCGATGATTTCCATGGCCCGCACCTTGGGCGCGCCGCTCACCGTGCCGGCCGGAAAGGCGCCGCAGAGCGCATCCATGGCGCCGTAGTGCTGGTCGATCTCGCCCTCAACGTTCGACACGATGTGCATTACGTGCGAGTAATGCTCGATCACCATCTGCTCGGTCACCCGGACCGTGCCGATTTTCGCCACCCTGCCCACGTCGTTGCGCCCCAGATCGAGCAGCATGAGGTGCTCGGCGCGCTCCTTGGGGTCGGCCAGAAGATCGGCGGCCAGCGCCTCGTCTTCCCTGCGGTCGCGACCGCGTGGGCGCGTGCCCGCGATGGGCCGCACGGTCACCGCGCCGTCTCGCAGCCGCACCAGTATTTCCGGGCTGGACCCCACGATGGCGAAGCCGTCCAGGTTCAGAAAATACATGAAGGGCGACGGATTGGTGCGGCGCAGCGCGCGGTAAAGGGCAAACGGCGGCAGCTCGAAAGGCAGGCTGAAGCGCTGTGACAGCACGGCCTGAAAAATGTCGCCGGCGGCAATGGATTCCCTGGCCTTCTCCACCATCCCGCAGAAGGCCGTGCGGCTCATGTTCGACACCGGATCGGGCGCCGGCGACGCTCGTTCCCCCCGCTGCTGGGCGTGAAAACGGCCCTTCGCAAGGCGCGATACGGCATGGGACAAGGTGGTCCTGGCTTCCTCGTATGCGCTCTCGGCAGCGATCCCCTGCGCGGGACGCACAGGCGTGACAAAGGTAACCACATCCCTCACGGAGTCAAAGATCACCATCACAGTGGGACGCAAGAACACGCCATCCGGCAGACCCAGCGGGTCCGGGTTGGGGCTCGGCAACCGCTCCATCAGCCGCGCCATGTCGTAGGCCATGTAACCGACCACTCCCGCGGCCATCGGCGGAAGGTGCTCCGGAAGGTCGATGCGCGAGTCGTCGATCAGCCGCCGCAGACCGCTCAGCGCGTCTCCCTCGCAGGGCTCGAACACATCGACGCTGGCGAGTGCGTTGCGGTTGATCTCGGCCCGGTTCCCGCGGCAACGCCAGATCAGATCGGGCTTCATGCCGATGATCGAGTACCGTCCGCGCACCTCGCCGCCCTCCACGGATTCGAGCAGGAAACTGTTGGGCAGACCCTCCGCCAGCTTCAGCATCACCGAAACGGGCGTCTCGAGATCGGCCACCAGCGTCGTCCACACAACCTGACTTTGTCCGGCCCTGTAGCGCGCGGCGAAACCGTCGAAGCTCGGAAGAAATTTCATCGCGAAGAACCGCAGACAGTGAAGCGCGAACCCAAGTACCTGGACTCCGGGTGCGGCATAAATCAGGACTAATAGACGCGTTGCTTGAGCGCGATGGTCTCGACTTCGTCGGTCATGGTGTCCAGGCGCACGGGGCGGTAGTCGAGGCGGGCGTTGCCGGCTTCGTCCACCCAGGCCATGCTGTGCTTGAGCCAGTTGCCGTCGTCGCGGTCCGGGAAATCCTCGCGCGCGTGGGCGCCGCGGCTTTCCTCGCGGGCGGCTGCGGACGCCAGAGTGGCCATCGACTGGCCCAGAAGGTTCTCCAGTTCCAGCGTTTCGATCAGGTCGGTGTTCCAGATCAGCGAACGGTCGGCAACTCTCACGTCGGAGAAACTCCCCACCGTTGCCTTCAGCCGGGTCATGCCGTCAGCAAGCACTTCTCCGGTGCGGAACACAGAGGCGTGATCCTGCATGATGCGTTGCATCTCCACGCGGATTTCGGCGGTGGAGCGCAAACCGTCGGCGTGACGCAGCCGGTCCAGGTGGGCGATGGATTCGTCGCCGGCCCCTGCCGGCAGCGGCGCCGGGTGGCCTGCGCCGCGCAGGGTTTCCGCACAGCGGCGCGCGGCGGCGCGGCCGAACACGACCAGGTCCAGCAGCGAGTTGGAGCCCAGGCGGTTGGCGCCATGCACCGACACGCAGGCGGCCTCGCCCACGGCCAGCAGGCCCGAGGCGATGTTGTCCCGGTCCCGGAGGACTTCGCCGTGGTAGTTGGTGGGGATGCCGCCCATGTTGTAGTGGACCGTCGGCACCACCGGAATCGGCTCCCGGGCCACGTCCACGTCGGCGAAAACCTTGGCGGTTTCGGCGATTCCGGGCAGCCGCTCGGCGATCACCGCCGGGTCCAGGTGCATGATGTTCAGGTGCACATGGTCCTTGTTCGGGCCCAAACCCTTCCCATCGCGCAGTTCCAGCGTGATGGCCCGGCTCACCACGTCGCGGGAAGCCAGGTCCCTGGCCGACGGCGCATAGCGATCCATGAAACGCTCGCCCTCGGAATTGGTGAGATACCCGCCCTCGCCGCGCACGCCCTCGGAAATCAGGCAGCCCGCGCCCGGGATCCCGGTGGGATGGAACTGGACGAACTCCATGTCCATTAGCGGGAGACCGGCGCGCAACACCATGCCGTTGCCGTCGCCGGTGCAGGTGTGTGCCGAGGTGCAGGTGTAATAGGCGCGGCCGTAGCCGCCGGTGGCCAGAATCACGCGGTGGGCGTTGAAGCGGTGCAGATTGCCGGTGGCCAGATCAATGGCCACCACGCCGCGGCATACGCCGTCCACCATGATGAGATCAATCGCGAAGTATTCGATGAAGAACTGCGCCTCGTGGCGCAGCGACTGCTGGTAGAGCGTGTGCAGCATGGCATGGCCGGTGCGGTCGGCGGCCGCACAGGTGCGCACCGCCTGACCCTCGCCGTAACGGGTAGTCATGCCTCCGAAGGCGCGCTGGTAGATGCGCCCGTCCTCGGTGCGCGAGAACGGCATCCCGTAGTGCTCAAGTTCGATCACCGCCCTGGACGCTTCCTTGCACATGTACTCGATGGCGTCCTGATCGCCCAGCCAGTCCGAGCCCTTGACGGTGTCGTACATGTGCCAGCGCCAGTCGTCCTCGCCCATGTTGCCGAGCGCCGCACTGATCCCGCCCTGGGCGGACACCGTGTGGCTGCGGGTCGGAAACACCTTGGTGATGCAGGCGGTGTCCAGGCCGGCCTCGGCCAGTCCGAAGGTGGCCCTCAGGCCGGCGCCGCCAGCGCCCACCACCACCGCGTCAAAGGTGTGATCGATGATTGTGTAGTCGCCGGGCATGCTCTCGGATCTCTCTTCCCTATATCTGGATTCTTCCCTAAACCTGGGTAATGATGCGCGCGATGGTCAGCAGCCCGGCCAGTCCCAGCCCGATATGCGCGAGTTTCGACAGTACCAGGCCGGCCACGCGCAAGCCGCCGCCCACGTAGTCCTCCAGAACCACGCGCACGCCCAGTTCGGAGTGATACAGCAGCGCCAGCACGAACGCCGTAAGCAGCGTGGCGTCTCCGAGGCCCTGAAAACAGTTCAGCAGGTCCTCGTAACTCAGCGAGGGCAGCGATGCCAAACGCCACAGAAACCACGGCGCCAGCGGTATCAGCGCCACGGCGGTGATGCGCTGCGCCCACCAGTGCGCCACGCCGTGCCCCGCCGACCCCAGACCGGCCGCTCGGCCCAAAGGGCTGCGCAAACTCACAGCAGCTGCCCCTCGAACGGCCCCCACCACCAGTAAGCTCCGGTAGCGGCCAGCGAAAACAGGAACACGAACCAGCCGGAAAGCCGGGCCACTTTGAGCCCGAAGCCGTGGCCCGTGTCCCAGACCAGATGCCGTATGCCGTTGGCGAAGTGGTAGCACAGGCACCAGGTCCAGCCCAGGGCGGCCAGCCGCACCAGCGGCAAGCGGAATACGGACTCCCAGCGGTAGAAATCGGCCGGCCCCGCCGCCAGCGCCAGAAGGCAGGCGATCAACGCCACCGCGCCTGCGGACAACACAACGCCGGTGAAGCGGTGCAGAATAGAAAGTGCCATGGTGTACTGCCAGCGGTAGACCGACAGGTGTGGCGAAATGGGCCGGTTTGCGGCGGAGGACATCTACGGAATCGTTATCGTGATGATCGCAAGGGTGTGCAATTGTAGCCCGCGGCAAGCGGCATGGGGCGGTGCGGAATGAGCGCTAGCCGTTCGTTCGGCAGCACGCCCCGGGCAGCGATGGTGAGCCTGGAGGATTTTGCCGCAATCAAGGTTAGCGGAGAAGACCGGCGCGATTTCCTGCAGGGCCAGCTCAGCCAGGACATGCACAAGGTCACCCCGGTTCAGGCCGCCCAAGCAGCCTGGTGCAACCGTCAGGGCCGCGTGCTCTGCCTGATGGCGGCCGTGGAATGGGACAACGCCATCTGGCTGATCCTGCCCGCCGAAATGTCCGAGACCTGCATCAAGGGCCTGGGGCGATACATACTGCGGTCCAAGGTGCGAATCGATCCGTCCGGCATGCCGGTGTTCGGCTGCGTGAACGCGGAAGCTCTGTTTCTTCACGACGCACGTCACGGGGCACGAAGCGAGCCTGCCGCCGCCGAGCAGGCGACGCCGGCTTCGCCGGCGGAACCCTGGCAGTGTTCTGCAGGTCCGGAGTACTGCGCCGTACGGCTGCCCGGGGAGGGAAACCGGGCGTTGTTGCTCGGCGACCCGCCGGAAGGAATCGACACGGCCGCGAAAAGTGCCTGGACGGCGGAACGCTGGCATCTGGCGGACATCGAGGCGGAAATCCCATGGATAGGCTCGGCGGCTTCCGCACAGTTCCTGGCGCATTCGCTCAACCTGGACCTGTCCGGCGCCGTGAGCTTCAGCAAGGGCTGCTACGTGGGCCAGGAGATCATCACGCGCATGGAACACCGGGGCAAACCCAAGCGGCGCATGCGGCGCGTGCGGCTCCCGCTGGAGGCCGATGTGCAGCCCGGCGCAAAATTTCGGCATCCCGAACTGGGCGCAATCACGATCATCCGCGCTGCGGACGACGCGGAACACAGGAGCGCGCTGGCCGAAGTGCGGCTCGCTCAGAATCGAACAGGCGGCGAGGAAAAAACATGAAATCAGTGCAAGACCAGATCAACCACACTCCCATGAGCCGCTTTCAGGTGATGGCGGTTGCCGTTTGCCTGACGATCAACATGCTCGACGGCTACGATGTGCTGGTCATGTCGTTCGCTGCGCCCTTCGTGGCCAGCGACTGGACGCTGAGCGACACGATCACCGGCCTGCTGCTGTCGGCCAGCCCCGTCGGCATGGCCCTGGGCTCCCTGTTCCTGGCGCCGCTGGCCGACCTCTTCGGAAGGCGGCGCATGACGCTCTGGTCGCTTACCGCGGTGACCGCCGGCATGCTCGCCTCGGCGGCAGCGGCCGATTCCACCCAACTGATCGCGCTGCGTTTCTTTACCGGACTGGGAATCGGCGCCATGCTCGCGAGCCTTACGGTGGTGGTCTCGGAATATTCTTCCAACCGCCGCCGCACGCTGGCTCTCAGCATTCTGCAGGCGGGCTTCCCCGCCGGCGCCCTGGTATGGGGCCTGGTGGCCATGCCCATCATCCTGGAATTCGGCTGGCGCTGGGCGTTCGTGTTCGGCGGCGTGCTGTCCGGGCTGATGATCCCGGTAGCAATGGCCGCGCTGCCGGAGTCCCTGGATTATCTGCTGGCAAGCCGCCCGCCGGACGCGCTGGATAAAGTCAACCGGCTGCTTGCGCGCATGGGCAAGTCGCCTTTGGGCGAACTTGAGGCCGGCGCGCGCCAGCGGCCGCGGCGTGCCAGGCTGAGCAGCCTTTTCGAGCAAGGACGGGCCCGCAACACGCTGCTGATCTGGGTGTGCTTCTTCTGCACTCTGCTGGTGTTCTATTTCTTCATGTCTTGGACCCCCAAGCTGCTGATCGACGCAGGCATGTCGCAGGAGGCGGGGCTATCGGGTGGGATCATCCTCAACGCGGGAGCGATTGTTGGCGGCATAGCGCTGGGCCTGATGGCCTCGAAGATCCGGCTGAACCGGCTGCAATCGGGCTACGCCTTCCTGGGTGGCGCGCTGATGATCGCCTTCGGCTTGCTTTCCGGGGAACTGTACGCCGCCATGACGCTGGCTTTCCTGGTAGGACTGTTCGGCACCGGCTGCATCATCGGCGCCTACGCCGCGGTCCCTCAACTCTATCCCACCGAAGTCCGCACCACCGGCACGGGCGTGGCAATCGGACTGGGACGATGGGGCGGCGTGGCGTCGCCAACCCTGGCGGGACTGATGCTCGACGCCAACTGGACCGGCGCCGAGCTCTATTTCATCTTCTCGATTCCCCTGTTCCTGGCGGGTCTGGCCGCCGCGCTCCTCCGATTCCGCCTCTGATCCTCAGTGGCTCCCGGCCGACCGGGGGCGAGGAAAGGCGAAATTAACGCGCCACCGGAAGAGGCGGCGGTCAGACGTCGAATTTCACGCCCTGGGCAAGCGGCAGCGCGGTTGAATAGTTCACCGTGCTGGTCTGGCGGCGCATATAGCCCTTCCATGCGTCGGAGCCGGACTCGCGTCCGCCTCCCGTTTCCTTTTCGCCGCCGAACGCGCCGCCGATCTCGGCACCCGACGGACCAATATTGACGTTGGCGATCCCGCAATCGGAGCCCACCGCGGACAGAAAGCCCTCCGCTTCGCGGATGTCCTGCGTGAAGATGCACGAAGACAGGCCCTGAGGCACATCGTTATGCAGCGCAATCGCCTCCTCGAAGGCTTCGTACTGCATGACGTACAGGATGGGGGCGAAGGTTTCGGCTCTTACCGTTTCGGTCTGCTTCGGCATATCGACGATGGCCGGGCTTACGTAATGGCCGCCTGAGGGAATCCCCTCGCTTACGTCCTCGCCGCCTGCAACGGCGCCCCCGTCGCCTCGCGCACGCTCAAGGGACTGCATCATGGCGTCCCGGGCCCGCCGGTCGATCAGCGGACCCACCAGCACGCCATCGTTGCGCGGGTCGCCAATGGCGAGCCGGGAATAGGCTTGAACGAGCCTTCCGAGCAGTTCGTCCGCGATCGACCGGTGCGCGATCACGCGCCGCAGCGAGGTGCAGCGCTGCCCCGCGGTTCCGACGGCGGAGAAAACGATGGCTCGCACCGCGAGTTCCAGGTCCGCGGAAGGGGCTACGATCATCGCGTTGTTGCCGCCGAGTTCCAGGATGAGGCGGCCGAAGCGCGCCGTTACCTTGGGGCCGACGACCGAACCCATCCGCGTAGAGCCGGTGGCCGAAATGATCGGCACGTCCCGGGAACACGCCAGCGCGTCGCCCAGGTCGGCGCCGCCGATCACCAGTTGTACGAGACCTTCGGGCGCGTCGTCGCCGAATCGCGCCACCGCGCGCGCGAAGATCTTCATCGTGGTCATGGCCGTCAGCGGTGTTTTCTCCGACGGCTTCCAGATCACGGGATTGCCGCACACCAGCGCCAGCGCCGCGTTCCAGGACCAAACGGCAACCGGGAAGTTGAACGCAGTGATGACGCCGCAGGGCCCCATCGGGTGCCAGGTTTCGCTCATCCTGTGTCCGGGCCGCTCCGAGGCGATGGTCTTGCCGTAGAGCTGGCGCGAAAGTCCCACGGCGAAGTCGCAGACATCGATCATTTCCTGCACCTCGCCTTCGCCTTCGGAAACAATCTTGCCGACTTCCAGCGTCACGACAGCGCCCAGCGCCTCCTTGCCGGCGCGCAGTTCCTCGCCCAGCAGGCGGACCAACTCGCCGCGGCGTGGCGCCGGCACTTCGCGCCACGCCCGAAACGCAGCCTGCGACTTCGCCACGATGTCCGGCATCTCCGCCAGCGTGGTTTCCCGTACGCGGGCGACGTTCACGCCGTCGATGGGCGAGCAAACCCCGAGCGTGCCGGCTTTCAACTCGGGCGCCGTCAGCCCGGCGGCTTCAAGAATTCTTGCGTGCGACATCAACCTCGCCTCACTTTGCCGGCCCCGGCCCCGACTCCGGCTCCAGTCCGCACGAACCCCAATGCCAACTCAAACCCCCAAGGAAATGCGCTCGATTCATTACCCGCGCACTTTAGCCCGGATTCCGGCGCAATCAAAGCTGCGGTTTCTGCAAAGCGCGGGGACCTGATTCCCAGGAGCGGCAAAAGCACGGCCGTAACAGCGAAGTAGCCGCCTGAAAAATCATCAATTTTGATGATTTTTTTTCGGGCCTGCGCTTGCTGGTCTGGGAGGATCGTGAAAAAGCATGTCTTGGGCTGCGGCTTTCTGCTTCTGGCGCTCGCGCTCGCAGGGCCCGGAATGCAGCCGGGCATGGCCGCCGCAACGCTTCCGCAGGAGTCCATTGCGACGCTGCAGAAAATGATGGCGGACGGCGAAATCTCCAGCGAGCAACTCACCACGGAGGCGCTGAACGCCGCCGTCCGGCGCCAGCAACTGAACGCTTTCATTTTCAATGCAAACTGAAAATTGCTGATTGACAAGTATGCAGACATCGTTGCAAGATCATGCCATCATGTTGCCGGATTTGTAATCATGTCATCATTTATCAGAACACAGGTGCAATTGACGGAAGAACAAGCCAGGGCGCTCAAAGTCCGTGCGCGCAGTGAGGAACGTTCAATGGCCGACCTCGTGCGCGAGAGTGTTTCCGAGTACCTGGCGCGGCGGCCCACACGGGACCGCAGCGCCCTGCTTGACCGCGCGCGCGCCCTCACCGGGCGCTTTCACTCAGGATATCCTGACGTGGCGGAAAATCACGACCAGCACCTTGACGAGGCGTACGATTCGTGAGCCTGTTTGTCGATACATCGGCGCTGTACGCCCTCCTTGACGGCGACGAACCTCGGCACACGGACGTGGCTGCGGCCTGGCGGACCGTCACCGATGACGAGCGGTTGCTGTTTACCTCGAACTACGTCCTTGTCGAAACCTTCGCTCTTCTTCAACGCAGGCTCGGCCTTGAGGCTGTTCATGGTTTTGCGGATGCTTTCGTGCCGCTGCTGCAACCCGTGTGGGTTGACGAGGAACTTCATGCAGCCGCGGTTGCCTCACTTTTCACTGCGGCGCGACGACGCCTGTCGCTGGTGGATTGCGCCAGCTTCGAGTTGATGCGCCGCCTTGGATTAACCGATGTTCTGGCGCTGGACACGGATTTTTCCCGTCAAGGCTTCAACCTGCTCCCTGCCGACCAGTCGTAAACCGATAGTGTACGGCGCACCAGCGGATTACGGCGCCCCGGAGCTGGCACCCGGGGGCTGGCGCCATCTCCAGGCCGCAGACAAGGTTGCTATGCCGGAGTGTTGAAGCGGCGGTGGAAGCTGCGGCCGGCGGCGGGCATGGGGCCTTCGGCGTTTTGGAGACTGCGGCAGATGTAGTCGGCCGAGGACGCGGCCAGGATCTTGTAGGTGCGCCGGATCAGTTCGCAGGCGGCGAAACCGAGCCAGCCGGCCGGCAGGATCACGTCGGGAAAGCCGGGGTCGCGAACAGGCGGATATCGACACCTGGGCCGGCTTGTGCGCGCAGAGATCGAAGCGCGGATGCGGCTGGACGCAGTGGACATCTACGGCCTGTCGGAAGTGATGGGTCCTGGCGTCGCCCAGGAGTGCGTGGAACGCAAGGACGGCCCCACGATCTGGGAAGATCACTTCTATCCCGAAATCATCCACCCCGACACCGGCGCTGTTCTGCCCGACGGCGAAGAAGGAGAACTGGTTTTCACCACTCTGAGCAAGGAAGCCATGCCGGTATGTTCGACGATTTTTTTGAGGGCGCGCAAAGATCAACGAAGAAGCAATATGGAGGCGCGCAGGTTGATTCATCGTGTCCGAAATTCTGAATAAACGCGTAGCAATTCCGGCAATGTTGTCGGGACCGCATATGCTATTCTTGATTTCGTTGCTTACCATGAGGGTAGTTCAATGAGCAAGAAGGCATGGATCGGGGCCGGAAAAATATCTGCCGCAGTCGCCGCCATGGCGCTCCTGATCGGGGTGTTTTTCCAGGGACAAGCCCAGCAGCGAAGCGGCATGGCCGATGTGAGGTCGGAACTTCGCAGCGGTTTTGCGGAAGTCAACCGGCGCTTCTCGGAAGTAAACGACCGCTTGGACACCATTGAGGGCGACCTGTCGAATCTGCGCGAACGAGTTGCAAGAATCGAGGGGCATCTGGCGCTGCCCGCGGATGTCACTTCTCAGGCGCGCTCAGCGCCCTGAGCCTCCAACGAAGCCGATAGAGGACGCAGCCGCAGCCGCCTGCGTAGTTGCGCATTACGCAGGCGTAATGATCTTGCAGATCGGGCCGGTGGCGCGGTCCAGCCTGCGGTCCAGGGTGGCCAGCGGGCACTCGAAGGCTTCGGCCATCGCTACGTACCAGGCGTCATAGCTGCTCAGGTTGCTTCGCAACTCCCAGACGCGGGCTGCAAAGGGCGCGAAGGGAAACAACTGGACCTCGAGCCGAAGCAGATCCCGGTGAGCGCTGTTCGCCTCAAGCCCGGAAATTATGTCGGCCCGCTCCAACCGTCGCAGGACGTTGCTGCACTCCGCCATGGCGAGTTCCGGGGCGGTAAGCGAGCCTTCAGCAATACGGGATTCCGCCCATTGCCCTTCGCGTCCCGAGTCCACCAGCGCCGCAACGATTGCGGACGCATCCACGACCAGTGTCACTTTCGGTCCGCATCGCGCGCCCGCAAAATGCTTTGCGGCGTGACGCGCGTCCCTGCGGCCCCCTTTCGGTCACGAACGGCATGCAGCCATTGCTCGGGAGAAGGCCGAGCCGCGAGCCGCTCCAGTTCGCCACGCAGAAATTCCTGCATGGACTGGCGCTGCAGCGCAGCGCGGGCGGCAAGTTCATCGCGCACCCTCTCCGGCACGCCCCGAATGGTCAATTGCACAGACATGAACGCATTATGCCATCACTGCCTGCATTATGAACGCACACAGACGCGTTCATCCGCGATCTCACACCCTGCTCCCAGGCACCGCGCGCAGCATGCGCAAAATGGCCGTAAGCGCGTGCCAATTCATCCGCGTCTGGAATTCTTGAATAAACGCGCAACAATTCCGGCAAGATTGTCGAGACTGCATATGCTATTCTTGATCCCGTTGCTTACCATGAAGGTAGTTCAATGAGCAAGAAGGCATGGATCGGAGCCGGAAAAGTATCTGCCGCGGTGGCCGCCGTGGCGCTCGTGATCGGAGTGTCTTTCCAGGGGCAAGCGCAGCAGCGAAGCGACATGGCCGATGTCAGGGCAGAACTCCGCAACGGCTTTGCGGAAGTCAACCGGCGCTTCTCGGAAGTCAACGCCCGCTTCGCGGAGGTAAACGGCCGTCTCGACCGCATTGAGAGCGACCTGTCGACCGTGCGCGAACGAGTCGCAAGAATCGAGGGACATCTGGCGCTGCCCGCAGACATGAATCCTCAGGCTCACTCAACGCCCTGAGCCCGCCTCCGTTCCCGGGACGATCCGGAATCAGCAGCGTTTGTGAATCCGCTACATGCACGAACCCTGGTGGATCGCCTCGCGGCGACACGTCCGCGCCACCGTCCGGCCTCGAGGTGCCGATGCACAGGAAAGGCGAACGGGCGGTAAAGTCAACGCAGTGCTTGTCGAGCTTGCCAAGAACCTTGAGTTTGGCCCGCTCCATGGAGACCGGAAAGTGCTGCCTCAGGCGGGCGGCTGGTCCGGGTCGCGGCGCGTTTGCGTGCGGCCCAGCGCGACCGAAAGCGCGCACCACACGGCAGCGAACGGCGTTACCGAGGCCACCATCAGCGCCAGGCTGCCCAGACCGGCCAGGACCGCCTGGATGCCCGCGCCAGCCAGGTCGCCACCGCGGTAGAGGAACACGTCGATCAGCGGCTTGGCCTTGTAGCGCTCGGCCGGCGGCACGACGCTGAACAAGGTTTCCCGGGCCGGACGCGAAATGGCGTAGCGGGTGGCGCGGTGCAGCGCCTGGAACACGGCCATCACGCCGTACAGCGGCCAGATGGCCAGAACCGCGAACCCCGCCAGCGTCACCAGCGGCAGGATGGCAAGCGTCCAGCCCACGCCCAGCTTGCGGATAACGCGAGTGGTGATGAAGATCTGAGTGAAGAGTGTGACCGTTTGGGTGAGCGCGTCGAAGAACGCGAAAGCGCCCACGCGCTGACTGAAGGTGTCGGTTTCGTCCAGGATGATGTTGGCCTGCGTGAAGTAGATCAGCGTGTTGGAGATGGCCATGAACACGATGAAAAGCGCGATGCCCAGCAGGTAGGGCGAAGTGCTTACCGCAGTAATGCCGTCAAAGAACCGTCCGCCGATACGTTTGCCGGGAACTGCGACCGGAGCGGCGGAAGGGCCGCCCAGGCGTGAGTGACTTGAACGCACCGCCGCCCGCTCCAGGGTCAGCATCAACAGGATTGCGGCCGCGAACAGGCCCGCGCCAGTGAGCATCAAACCCACCGGCAGGTACACCGACTCGGTCAGTCCGCTGATGTAGTTGGTGGCCCAGCCGCTCACCAGCGCGCCCAGGGTTCCGCCTATGCCGACGAAGGCGAACATGCGCTTGCCCTGATCGACGTTGAAGATGTCCACCATGAACGCCCAGAACAGACTATTGATGAACAGATTGATGGCGCTCAGCCAGACGTAGAAGGTATAGCCCACCCCGCGCGATATGGAAGTCTCGGCGTCGGTGCCGATCAGCCCGCCCCCGGACTGCGCGTCCGTGAACAGCAGCCCGGAGAACCCCAGCAGACATACGATGACGAATCCGTAGCCCACGGGAATGAATTTCCGCCGGTCCATCCTCGATACGGCGCCGCCGAACAGCAGCACCAGCGCCAGAGAAGAGACGGACGTGACCACGAACAGCCAGCGCAGTTCGTCCATGCCCCGCGCCACGCCCATGGCGTCGCGCACCGGCCGCAGGAAGAAATAGCCGCTGAGCACGCAGAAGTAGAACAGCGCCGCGAGCAGGGCCAGTCGCAATTCCCCGCGTCGGAAATTCAGAAGGCGTGCCGCCCAATCTGTCATATTCCCTCTCCCCAACCCACTTCGCGAAAGCCCTGCCGGCTCAGTTCGTCCTGTCTTTGGCGGAATCCGCAAACAGAAGCCTGAACAGAGAAACGGCCATGGGCACTCCGGTCGTCAGCAAAGGCAGTGATACTAACAGCGTTGGCGCCTTGCAGGCTTGACCGCGTGCAAGGCGCTACGAAGACCAGCGCCGGTGGCAAAGAATCAACCGCGCAATTGCGGGAACAGCAGCACGTCGCGGATAGCCGGCTGGTCGGTAAGGAACATGACGAGGCGGTCCACGCCAAGACCCAGGCCGGCGGTGGGCGGCAGGCCGTATTCCAGCGCGGTAATGAAGTCCCCGTCGTAGCGCATGGCCTCGTCATCGCCTTCCTCGCGCAAGGCGACCTGTTCTCGAAAACGCCGCGCCTGGTCCTCGGCGTCGTTCAACTCCGAAAATCCGTTGACCAGTTCGCGGCCGGCGATGTACAGCTCGTAGCGGTCGGTCACCTCCGGGTCGCCGTCGCTGGCGCGCGAAAGCGGCGAGACTTCTGCGGGGTGACCGGTAATGAACACGGGACCGGCCAGCTTGTCTTCCACCGTGCGGTCGAACAACTCGGCCAGAAGCTTGCCCCAGCCGGCGTTCGCCGGCGGCTCGCCCTCCAACCCCAGCCGCTCTCGCCACCCAAGCAGGTAGCCGGGATCGCGCAGCCGCGCAGCGTCCATTCCGGGATTGTGCTCGGCAACCGCTTGCTCCATGCTCAGGCGCGGCCACTCGCGCGCCAGGTCGTAGGTCTCGCCCTGATAAGTGATCCGAGCACCGCCGAGCACCGCCTCCGCCGCGGCGCGGATCATCTCTTCAGTCAGCTGCATGAACCCGTGGTAGTCCGCATAGGCCTGGTACGCCTCCAGCATGGTGAACTCGGGGTTGTGCTGGGTGGAAAGGCCCTCGTTGCGGAAGCAGCGGTTGATCTCGAACACCCGCTCCATGCCGCCCACCACCAGACGCTTGAGATGCAACTCCAGGGCCACGCGAAGATACAGGTCGCGATCCAGCGCGTGATGATGAGTGGCGAAGGGGCGCGCGGCGGCGCCGCCGGGTATGGGCTGCATGACCGGCGTTTCCACTTCCATAAAGCCCCGGCTGCCGAGAAACTCCCGGAGCGCCGAGGTGATGCGGGCACGGCGTTCGAACACCTCGCGGGACTCGCGGTTCACGATCAGGTCAACATAACGGCGCCGGTAGCGTTGCTCGCGATCCGTCAGCCCATGGAACTTCTCCGGCAGCGGGCGCAGGGCCTTGGTGAGCAGGACGGTCTCGCGCACTTCCACGCTCAACTCGCCGGTGCGCGTTCGCATCAGCATGCCGCGCGCCCACACGATGTCCCCAAGGTCCAGGGCCGCGGTGTCCGAGTACGCCTCCTTGCCCATCACCTTCCGGCTGAGCATGAGCTGCAATCGCCCGCTGCCGTCCTGAATTTCGGCAAAGCTGAGACGCCCCATGCGCCGCTGCGACATCAGCCGGCCGGCCACGCGCACTTCCCGGCCAAGCTCCAGCAGCGCATCAGCATCCAGCTCGGCACAATCGGCGTGCAAAGGCGCAGCCTTGGCGTCGGGCCGGTAGCGGTTGGGAAACGCCCAGCCGGCCTCACGCAACGCGGCAAGCTTGCGGCGGCGGTCGGCGATCAGGCGGTGCTCGGGCCGCGGGCCGGCGGAATTTTTGTCGGGCGGCGCGGACATTGCCGGGATTGTACGGCGTTACGCGCGCGTTACGCGCATTACCCGCGCACGCCTCGCCTGCTTTTTCAGCGAGCCGAGTCCGAAGCCGGCAGATCAGCGCGTAAAGTAAACTAGCGCGGATCACCCGGAAGCCTGGGGACCGATCTTGACCGAATTTCTCCTTGCACTTTCCTGCCCCGACCGGACAGAGCTTATGCACGCCGTTACCCGCTGGCTGTTGAACCACGGCTGCAACGTGCTCGACAGCGACACCTACATGGACCCTTTCCGCAAACGATTCTTCATGCGGGTGCATTTCGCCGGCCCCGTCGAACTGGACGAGATCAGCCGTTCGTTTGCGCAGGAAGCCACGGAACCCAGGATGAGCTGGGAGTTGGTGCGGGCGGATGCGCGCCCTCGCGTGCTGATCATGGTTTCCAGGCACCTGCATTGCCTGATGGACCTGCTCAACCGCGTGCGCGTCGGGCAACTGGCTGTGGACATCCCGCTGATTGTGTCCAATCACCCGGACGCCGAATGGGTGGCGCAGGCGTCCAACGTCGATTACCTGCATCTGCCGGTCACCCGCGCCAACAAGGCCGAGCAGGAACACCGAGTGGTGCAGGAAATCGACAAGCACGACATTGATTTCGTGGTGCTGGCCCGCTATATGCAGATCATTTCGCCCACGATGTGCGAACGGCTGCCCGGGCGAATGATCAACATTCACCACTCCTTCCTGCCCGGGTTCAAGGGTGCCAAACCCTACCACCAGGCTCACCGTCGCGGCGTAAAGCTGATCGGAGCATCCGCGCACTACGTGACCGCCCAACTGGATGACGGACCCATAATCGCGCAGGATGTGCAGCAGGTCACCCACCGCATTCCGCCGGAAGAACTGGCTCAGTTCGGCAAGGACATCGAATGCGTGGTGCTGGCCCGCGCGGTGCAGTACCACGCTGAAAAGCGCGTGCTGATCAACGGGCGACGCACGGTGGTATTCCGCTGAAGCGTGTCCCGGAGCCGGAAAGACTCAAGCGGAGGCTCGTCGAGCGGAGACGCATTGAGCGGAAACGCGTCGAGTGGAGGCGCATTGAGCGGAGAAGCATATGACCGATAACTCCAGTCTGAAATCCGGCTCCCCAGGTTTTACGCGGCGGTTCGCACTTCTCGCCGGAGTCGGGCTGGCCGCCGCAGGCACGCTTCAGGAAGCGCTAAGGAATACCGCGGTCGCGCAAGGCGCATCCTCCTTCTACCCTCCGGTCACGCCGGGCATCGAGCCGCGGGGCGCCAAGGTTCAGCCTTACGCGGCGGCCTGCGTGCAATCCGGCGTGGTTCCCACATTCGACTCATCGGGGAATTTTCTGCCCGAGGCTCTGAGCCGGAATGTCGCCGCCATGTGCGAGCTGATCCGGCGCGGAGCGGACGAACATGGGGCGCGCCTGATGTCCTTTCCCGAATTCGGACTGCAAATCCCCAGTGCGCCCATAACCCCGGCCCAATGGTGGCCAGGCGCCATCCGCGCCGACGGTCCGGAAATCGAGCGCATCGGCAAGGCCGCGCAGGACGCCAACGCTTATGTCGCGTTCAATCCCATCGAAGGCATCGACAAATTTCCGGGCCGCTACTTTCTGTCGGGCATGATTGTGGCGCCCAGCGGCGATGTGATCCTCAACTACAGAAAGCTGACCGGCCTCACCAGCAAGACCCGCCCCGGCGACCTCCTGTCCGCCTGGCTGGATCATTTCGGCGAAGACAGCCTGTTTCCCGTTGCCGACACGCCGATCGGCCGGCTCGCTTGCGTGGTAGCCGGCGACATGAACTACCCGGAAATCACGCGAGGCATGGTCTTGAAGGGCGCGGAAGTAATCCTCAGCCCCACAGCCTCCGCCACCTATCCGGCAGACCACAGTTTTGAAGTGCCTGTGAACAGCACCATGACGCGCCGGGTGCGCGCCTACGAGAACGTGGCGTATGTGCTGTTGTCCGATCTCGGCCCGGTGGGCGCCGATCCGCAACCGCCCTTCACGCGCCGCCAGCCATCGCAAGTCATCGACTTTCGAGGCAATAAACTGGCCGGAACGCAATCCGGCGGCGTGGAGTACGCAGTGGCCACCCTCGATATTGATGCGCTGCGCCGTCAGCGCACGTCTCTTGGCGGTTCGAACCTGCTCAGCCATCTGCAGATGCCTTTGCACCGGCACATGTACAGCGCCACGGATTTCGCCCCCGTCGACACCCACCTGGATGCGCCGCTGGTTTCCATGGATGAACACCGCGCAGCGCAACGTGAAACCGTACGCCGTCTTGTCGAGGAAGGGATCCTGGCGCCTCCGGGGGTCGGATAAGTGAACGTACCAGCAGGGAACAGAGCAGTGAACGAACCCAGAACACGAACGGTTTCCGGTCCCATCGCCGGATCACCTGTTTGCAATCAATTTCACTTTGGAGAATGACAATGCGCACGCGACCATTCATTGAAATCGCAAGTTTGGCGGTGATCCTGGCCAGCCTGGGACCCATACCGACCGAAGCCCAAAGCCGGCTCGAACAGGACCTCGAACTGATCTCCCGGATATTGGGAGTGCCTTCCTCCACGGCTCAAAGCCCGCTTGACCAGGACCTCGAACAAATCATGGCGTGGTGGCCAGGAACCTACAACAACGACAAACAGGTAGCCGAAGTCGAAGCGCGAATGGGCGAGGAGAATTTCACCGGAGAGGTATGGCGCCTTGATGGAAGCGGCATGGGCGGTTATCTCAATGTGACATCGCACTACATCCGCCTGGATGCGCCGAGGATCGGCGACAACGTGCTGTACGTGGAAGAGTACCGCGACGGACAGCCGGGCGAGACCTATCGCCAACGCATTTACACTCTGTCCGTCGACCCGGAGGAGCAGGTGATCCGGGTGAACCTCGCCACCTTCAAGGATCGTGAGAAGTACATCGGAGCGTACCGGAACGTTTCCATGCTTGACGGCCTCAGCAGGCGCGATCTCGCACCGTTCCCCGAGGTCTGCGATCTCATCGTTGAACAGCGCGGGAACCGCTATCACATGCGCATGCGCCCCAATGCCTGCGCCTTCGGGGGACAAGCGTTCAGTTATGAAGCCGTGATCACCGGGGACGCCTTCTGGTTTCGCGACAAGATCGTGCAACTGGATGACGACACGGTGGTCATGACCATGGCCAACTTCAACTTTCACAAATCGGACCGGGTGGACTGACCCCCTCCTTCCTGACACGTAGCGCCGGTCACGGCGCCAGGGAGCCCCAAATCATGAAAAGGCTTACAGCAGTGGCAAGCATCGGATTGACCGTATCGCTGGCGGCGGCGGCCGCAGCGGACGAACTGCGCGACGAACTCGAAAGGTGCGCGCAGTTGCAGAACGCCCAGGTCCGCCTGGCCTGCTACGACACGCTGGCCAGCGTGAGCGCATCACGGCCGCAGCAAGCGTCATCATCGCCAGGCGAGGCTCCGTCAAGCGAGGCGCCGACGCCCCCCGATGGATCTTCAGCACCGACCGAGCCCGCATTGCAGCAAGCTCCCGAACAGGAATCCGGCGAGCAGGAATCCGGCGAATCACGGGTGCAACGCGTATTCGGCATGTTGCCGGGCGGCGACGAGGTAAGGGAGATCGAGTCGCGAGTCGTTGGCGAAGTCGACGGGCTGAGCAACGGCAAGCGCTTCGAACTCGAGAATGGCCAGGTTTGGCAGCAGGTCGAGCGCACCAATCGGAACTATCGCGCCTCCAGCCCCAAGGTGACAATCAAAGAGGGCTTCATGAACAGCTATCGGATGCGCTTCGAAGGACTCAACGCCCGCATCCGCGTCCGCCGCGTGAAATAATCGCGTTCGCACGCCGCCTGAAGTAAATCCGCCCGCCTGTCGCCGCCGCTCAGATCGCGAGGCGATTTCGTAGTGCGCGCCGCTTTTCCATCGGGGTTATGGGCCGCAGTAAACAAGACATTGGCATCAAGAAAAATGCGTGTCACTTGCGTCCCGTAATGGCATTGATGATCCGCTCCTTATCCCGCTCTGCGAGCCGATCCTCCCGATCCCATTCGGCTACCTGTTCAGCGCTGTAATAATCGATAGGAACGACTGCCCCGGGTTTCAGTACAACCTCCTGACCGTGCAGCGATGAACAAAATGGGCGCGCGAAGAGCCGAATCAACCGTCAACGTCAAACTCGCGGAGGCTCTGAGATGCAGGCATCCGCAGTGGAACGACAAGACGGTTGTGGAGGAATCCACCCGTTTGCTGCGGGAAGCCGGAAAGCGACCGGATATTCTGGTGCGGACGCCCGGTCGCCAACCCGTGTGCATTGAGACCGAGTTCTATCCGGCGCGCACTGTCGAAGAGGATGCCAAAGCCCGGCTTGGCGAACTGCTCCTCGAAACTGGAGAGGCAATCGAAGGCGTGCTAGCGGTCAAGCTGCCTCAGGAACTCGCAATCAATACCAGCGCGGCTGCCGAAGAGGCGCAGTTTGGTTACTCCGCGCACCTGCTTTCCGCTGACGGATCGCCGAAGCGATTTCCAGCCCGCGAAGACAAATGGCTCCAAGGCGGGGTCGACGATTTGGCCGACGCGATAGAGCATTTGAGTCTGTCGGAAAAGCGTCTTTCCAGGAGTACGGAAGAACTCGAACGAATTGTGCGCGAAACTGCGGGTTTGCTCGCTGCGCACGTTCCAGAAGATGTGCGTAATGAAATGGCCTCGAAGCTGCATCAGCGCCCAGGCGAGCAAACGCGGCGCATGGTGGCCGCAATATACGTGTCGGCCTTCGTGTTCCATGCGGCCATCGACGGACAGTCAGGCATCCCCCGCATCCAGCCATTGTTGCCGCCCGCGAGGGTTCGGCAATCCGATGTGCTGGCCACCTGGAAGGAAATTCTCGACATCAACTACTGGCCGATCTTCAGCATTGCGTGCGAACTGGCCAACTTGCTCCCCGTTCAGGCGGCACCGGCAGTGCTGGGTCGGGTCGCCGAGTCCGTGGAAAGTCTCGCGGACGTAGGGGCTACGACCTACCACGACCTTTGTGGGCGCATGTTCCAGACGCTGATCAGCGACCGGAAGTTCCTGGCGACGTACTACACGCTGCCCTCTTCGGCAACCTTGCTGGCGGAACTCGCCGTCGATCGCCTTGATGTGGATTGGGCGGATGCCGAGGCGATTGCGAGGTTGCAGGTCGGCGACTTCGCTTGCGGCACCGGAGCTTTGCTATCGGCGGTGCAAAGGTCGATCTACCGTCGATTCCGGCGCGCGGGCGGGGACGACGCAGAACTGCATCCGCACATGATGGAGCACTCGCTGGTGGGTCTCGACATCATGCCGGCGGCGGCGCACCTGACTTGCTCAATGCTGTCCGCCGCGCATCCTTCTATCGGCTACGGTCGCTCGCGAATACACACCATGCCCTATGGAGTCCGGGGTACGGGAGTGCATATCGGCGCGCTCGACTTCCTCGCAGCGGACCAGCATCAATCTCTCTTCGGGACCGGGCAGACCGCGATGGCAGGGAGCGATAAATTGGTCGATACGCAACAGGCAGATATACCGGACGGTGGCTTCGATCTGGTCATCATGAATCCGCCATTCACTCGACCGACGAACCACGAGGCCAGTCACGCAGTTGTGCCGGTTCCAAGTTTCGCGGGTTTCGATAAGTCCGAAGATGAACAGCGGCATATGAGCGCCGCGCTCAAGAAGACCAAGGGGGTTGCGAGCCATGGAAACGCGGGACTGGCAACCAACTTCCTCGATCTGGCTCACGTGAAGCTCAAGGACGGCGGCGTGCTGGCGCTGGTGTTGCCGCAGCCCTTTGCCGGGGGTAAAGCGTGGGGCAAATCCCGCGAACTCCTGAAGGGGGAATACCAAGACGTGGTCTGCGTTGCGATCGCAGCGTCAGGTCAGCATGACCGGGCTTTTTCGGCCGACACGGGCATGGCCGAGTGCCTGGTGATCGGCACGAAGAGGCCCAACCGCGGGAACGGCGTGATCCGAAGTTGGACGCTGGATTCGCGTCCAGATTCACTACTCACGGCAGCCACAAATGTGAAATCTTTCGATCTTGCAAAAATCGTTCCGCACCTCGAAGCCATAGGGGTGCTCCATTTCTCGCTTGCGCGCGCGGCTTTTGGATTGACGAAGGGTCGCCTGGAGTTGCCGCAAACGAAAGGGGTCGACATATCCATCGTTCCGTTGGATATGGTGGCGCGGCGCGGGCTTGTGCATCGAGACATCAATGGCGACGGAGGTCGCGGCCCTTTCGAGATACGACAGGTCCGGGCAGACTACGTTGCCGAATACCCTGCGCTGTGGACGCACGCCGCTCCGAAGGAGCGCAAGCTTGTGGTCCAAACAGACACGGCCGCCGAGCCTCGGTCTGGCGCCGAGCAGCGCGCGAGGGAGCGCTGGAACGAGACGGCCTCGCGCCTACATTCGAGTCTCGATTTCCAGCTCAACTCCCAGTCACTCGCCATGTGCCTGACTCCGCAGAAGTGCATCGGCGGAACAGCGTGGCCAAACGTCATCGTTCATAACGCTAAGTATGAGAAGGCCCTTTGTCTATGGGCGAACACCACGCTGGGGCTCGTCGCTTTCTGGTGGGCCGGCACGCGGCAGCAACAAGGCAGGGCTCGTCTTACCATCACCCGCCTTCCCGACCTTCCGGTTCTCGACACGCGTGTCCTCGACCCCGCGCAGCTTGAAGAATGCGATCGCATCTTTTCCGACTTAGAGCACAGGGAGTTTCTGCCAGCGAACGAGGCTTACCGTGACGGTCTCCGCCAAGAGCTCGACCGTCGGATGCTGATCGATGTGCTGGGGCTGGACGACAATCTGCTGGAAGGTCTCGACACGCTCCGGTTGCAGTGGTGCTCCGAACCGAGCGTCCACGGGGGCAAGAAGACGCGCCCGCCGGCAGGGCAGTCCAGCGTCAGATAAGGAGCCGAACGCCCCTGCATCAATCCTTGATGCTGCCGAGTCGAGCAGTAGTGGTGATCGCGCCGAATTGGAGCTTGGCTTCGTGTGCGTGCTGACAAGGTGGTGACCACAAGGCACCAATTCGATTCGTTACAGTGGCAGGAATTCTGCGGTGGGCTGATTAGTCCACCGTTCTTGAAATCCCGCTGCAAGTCCCTATCGTTGGTGTAGAGCAATCGAGCGCCGCTCACTTGAGCGAGCGCCAGCACATGATGGTCGTTGGACTTCGGCAGGTTCGAACTCTTCAGTTGCTTCTCTTTCGTCTTGATGACCTCGTTGTTTTCTTTGGTGAGGATACCGCTCAGAATCGCTTCATTTGCCCATTCACGGAACTTACCGCTGCATTGTTCTAGTTCCCGAAGATTCTGGCCACGGGATATCAGCCTTCCCTTGCCGACCTTGATCCTCAGGCGTTTCCGCAGGCGGGCTGACAAGGTAATTCGGCCGCGGCTTGAAGCGATGGTCGTATATGACATTGCACTCAAAGCTGTCCCTCGACTATTGCGGAAAGTAGCACACATCGCTACCCCGTAATGGGAGAGACGAGCGGCTGGGAGGGCTATTCTTCCGGCTGGAGGCGGTCGAGCATGGTTTGGTGGGCGGCGTAGGCTTCGTCGAGGCGGCGGCGGGCCGCTCCGGCTGAGGGGAAGCCGGCTTCCAGGCCGGCCAGCATGATGACGGCTTCCATTTCCTCGCGGGCGATGCCGTGGTGGATGCCGGCGCGCACGAAGTAGCCCACGTCGTGGCGGGCGGCGGCGGTGACGGCTATGGCGCACAGGATCATGGTCTTGAGATCCACCACCTCCTGGTCCCATACCTCGGGCGCGATGCGCGTCATCAACTGGCGGTTGAAATCGTTCTGCTCGAGCTGTTCACACAACTCGGCCCCATAGTCCGGCCCGAATATCCGCAGAAACATGGCGCGCCCGCGCTGAATCTCCGCTTCGGTAAACGGTTTGTATAGCATCGCACCGAAACCTCTCAAGCTACCTGATTGCCTGACCTGTGATTGTCCTTGATACGCCTGCGCTGGCCCCCCGCGCCGGGTTGTGTGCTCTCGCGTTCCCTCTCTGTGGGGACCTTGCGAGGGCAGGACGCCCGAGCAAAGCCCACAGGGATGTGCTCGCAGCGTGTCCCCACAGAGAGGGAACGCGAGAGCACACCGGCGAACGCACAGCCGCGCCTACGGTAAAGCAAGCATGAACGCCCCCTCGCGAAATATGCGGGCTGGCGCACGAGAGTCACTGGATGCGGATGAGGTCGCGCTCGAGCGTGTAGAGGCGCTCGGATCCGTTTGCGGTAATGTGCATGGTTTCCTCGAAGAACATGCCGCCCCAGCCAATTTCGTGCAGCTCCATGTCGATGTTCAGCACCATGTTTTCCTCGATGCGGAAATCGCCCAGGTTGCCGCCGGCAATGAACGGCACCTCGATATGGTCGAGACCGATTCCGTGGGTGAAGGCCAACTCGAAACTCGGCAAACCCGCAGCGCGCACCGCCCGAATGACCCGATTGCGCAACTCGCCCGTCTGCACGCCGGGACGCAAGTTGGAATACGCCTCGTCGATTCCCGCCATGTAGGCCTTCCAGTAGCGTTCCAGCCTGGGTGACGCATCGCCCAGCACCGCGGTGCGCTGCGCATCGCCCATGTAGCGGCGCCACTTCATCATGCTGTCGAAACAAACCTGATCGCCGGGGCGGATTACATATTCGCGCTCCGGCCGACCCGCCCCTGCGCTCATGGCTCCGGCGCCGTTGAAGGTCGCAAACGGCCGCGCGCCCTGCTCCACCACCCGCACCTCGTAGGCGGTGTACACCTCGTTCCAGGTGGCCCCGTCCCGGATCGCGGCCAGCGCAGCGCGCAGCGCCGCCTCATTCTTGACCGCGGCCTCCTTGAGAATCGCGATCTCGCCGGGCGTCTTGACCATGCGAATCTCGATCAAAAGATTGGCGGCATCCACGATGTCCGCGCTCTCGACAGCATCGCCGAGCACACCCGCAAAGCGCGTGTCGTCGAACCCGAGCCGGCCTTTGTCCAGTCCGGTCTCGCTGAGCATGGCACAGACCGCACCGGTAATTCCGGCATACGGCTTGTCTTCCAGCTCAGCCACCATCCGGCGAATGGCGAGATCCTCGCCCTTGAGTTCCGTATCTTCCGCGAAGGTATGCACTTTCAGCACGCCGCCGTACACGCCGAAGTAATACAGACGCTTGTCCGGCATCCAGGTGGGGCGTTGCACCAGGACAGCCGCCTCGATCTCGGTCGCCACCAGGCAGGGCGGAATGTTCGGGTCGCGCGGCAGGATGGCGCAGGCCACCCAGGGCACGTCGTAGAGAAAATCGGTATCGAAATCGCTCAGATACAGCACGTTGTTGGGCGTAACCGCGACCAGCGCATCCAGCCCGTCGCGCTCCATCAACTCCATCGCCCTCTCGCGATTCAACAACATGACGAAAGCTCCCGGCCGGGAGGGGTAAGGAGCACTCGCGCCGGCCTTTCGGAAGCCATACTCGAAACAGCGCAGCCGTGATCAGCGGAAGGAAGCGCGGGCGAAGTAGTTGTTGACGCGCTCTTCCCAGTCGTCCACCTTGCCGAAAATACCGGTGTAGTAATCCGCCAGATAGATCAGCCAGAATGCGCCGCTGATGCTGCATACCGGGCCATGACGCACCCCGGGCGGGCGGCCGATGTAATGGTCCCTGGTGAGCACCAGGTCTTCCTTCACGTCCTCGCGCTTGTGATCGAAGGTGTAGCCAATGTAGCAATCGCCCGCGATCAGGTACAGACATTCATTGTGCGGATGATGTTCGGTGCCGGGGTCGACGAAGCCCGGCGCCAGCGCGGTGAGGGCGATCACCTCCCTGGTGCCGTCGTCCTTGCGCAGTCCCTTGGTCAGCACGCCCGGCGGGCGCGCCTCCTGGCCGGTGTTCGGGTCCTTCCAGGTGGAGCGCTTGACAATATCGGCCATCGGATCGACCCACGGCAAGTGCCAGGTGTTGGTGCGGCCGATATGCCGCTCAGCATGGGCGTCGCTGAGCGAGTCTTCGGCCTCCTCGAAGGACAGCGGCCGACTTGTGAACAGCAGGAGCTTGCAGCCGCCGGCAGTGCGCATCGGTCCGCAGGCCATACCGGCCGGGAAATAGCCGTAACAGCCCTGCATCCAATTCTCGCCGCCGATGTCCAGTGATCCTTCCAGAACGTAGAGGTCGATATCGGCCTCGTTCCGTCCACGCGGCAGGGACCAGCCCGCGGGCAACTCCATGACCAGATGTTCGCCGCCGGTGCGGCTCTCTGTGCTCAGGTTGCGGGCCATTGCGCCCGGCGCGTACCCGGAATTGATCGGCCGCGGTTCCACGGCGCTCACGTCCAGACAGTCCTCTCTTCGCATCGGCATGGCGTTTCTCCCTGGTAATCCGGGGCCTGTTAACCCTTTTCCGGCGTGCCCAGCGTGTCCGGCTTGCCCACGTTGCCCGGCGTGTCCAGCCCGGAGAGCCAGGACACTACGGCCTCGCAGCACTCGCGCGGCTTGGTAATCATGCAATAGGTGGATCCGGCGCCGGCGATCTCGGCCTTGTCCACGTCGGACTTGATGGCGAGGAACTCGCGCATCAGCGTCTCGTGGCTGGCGGAATCCATGCGCTCGTTCTCGTTCAGCGCGCTGTCGTCACCCATCAGCAACAGCGTGGGGCACTTGATATTGCGTATGTCGGCGGTCAGATCCACGTTGGCGTAGGCGTCCAGCACAGCCTTCAGGGTAGCCATATTGACGTTGGCGGCGTACTGCTTCTTGGCCCAGCGCTCGTAGCGGATGCCCTCTTCCGAGTACAGCACATCCGGCGGCAACACCACGCCCGCATACAGCCGGGATAGCTGTTCGATGCCGAACACCCGGCCCACCCACCACGAGGCCTCGTAGATGTTGCGCCAGGTGTCGTCCACGCGGATAAACGGGTAGGCAATCAGCGAGTGCATGCGCTCGGGGTACTTGGCCGCGAAGCGCAGTCCGATCGACGAACCCGTGGAAGTGCACCACAGCGATGTGCGCTCGATCCCGGCAGCATCCAGGATTGCGGCCAGATCGTCCACCCAGCGTTCCACCGAATACGGCTCGGTCTGCGTCCAATCCGACTTGCCCACCCCACGGTAGTGCCATTGCAGGATGCGGTGATGCGGCGTGAGGTACGGCTCGCAGAACTCGAACTGCTTGTCCACCAGCGCAAAACCGCCGATCAGGGTGAGCGGCGGCTCACCCTCGCCACGCACTTCGTACCAGAGATTGGCCCCGTCCACGCGCACCTTCGTCATTCCGCCCTCCCTATTCCGGGGAAATCGCTGCGTCGTACTGATGCACGATCCGCACCCCGTCCAGCATGAAGCCCATCGGCATCCAGTATGCGCCCAGCACTTCCTTCGGCGCCAGCGGCATCAGTTCCTCGTTGTCGGCCGGGCAGAATTCGAGCCTTCCTTCGCCGGCCAGGGTCTCGCCCTGCTGAAGGCCGCTCATCACCATCTGCGTGAGATCGTGCACCAGGGGCTTGCCCAGCGGCGGCACATGACAATCGGGAACATGGCGCATGCAGGTAAGAGGCAGGTTGCGCGTATAGAACTCCAGTTCCGCCACGTCGATCACGCGCTTTGGCGAGAACTCCATGCGCATCACGGCCTCGCCATTGCGGCTGACAACGCGCTTGAGCTGCGTGCCCACGCCGCCGTCCTGGGTCATTCCGGGCAGCAGGGGATGCAGGCCGCTGGTTTCGATGTCCGCCAACTTCGAGCAGGCGCCCAGAAACCAGCTCAGCAGCACCAGCCAGTCGCGGTTGCACCACTGGAAGGTGGAAAACATGGTGCGCTCGCCGTGCAGCCGGCAAGGCAGGCCGATCACCGCAACGTCGTAATGACTGCGCGCCGCCGACCAATCCTCGGGCGCCACGCCAACCGGGTAACACTTCAGATGCGGGCTCCACACATAGGCTTCGCCGGGCGGATCGGAAGGCGCAAGCGGTTCCGGCAGGTAGGCAGCGATCGCATCGGGGTCGGCGCGGAAATGAAACAGCAGCAGGTTGCCGGCAAAGCGCCATGGCAGCGGCTCGAGCATGGAGGCCTGGCCGTTGGGGGTGAAGGGGCGCGTGTATCCGGCCATCACTGTGCCCGGATGGTCAACTCCAGTTGCCCCAAAGTTGCGGCCGCGGTTCCGGCGCGGGTTGCGCCAGGTACTCGCGGCAGCGCGGCGCGCACCAATCCGGCTGGGTAAACCGGAAATCGATTTCCTTCTCGCCGCGGCAGAACCATACGCAGCCGCCGCGCGTGGCCTGCGGCCCGTGCGGTTTCTCGCCCGGCCGGAAGATATACGCCCCCGAAGCGATCATGCCGGTCTCTCCCATCAGATAATCGCCCTGCAACAGCACCAGTTCCTCCCAGGTTTCGTGCGCCTCCAGCCTCGGATCGAACCATCCCGGCGCCTGACAGGTCATCAGCGTGTAGGCGCCGGTGTCCGGGGCGCTGCGCAGCATGCGGACCTTCAGCCCGGTCCCCGCCTCCTCGCTCGTTCGACCGGAAAAGTCGGGCACAGGCTGCCATGCCTGCGCGTTCACGTCCAGCGGACCGATCTTGCTTTCTTTCTCGCAGCCCGCGGACGCGACACTCCGGCTCAATGACAGGTCCGGCCGGCCTTCGCTCATCCACAGCGCGGCAAACCCGCTGCGTGTTTCGGCGCCGGCAAAGGCAAGCCCTCGGGGCAGGAATGCGTAGCTTCCGCGCCGGAACTCGCAGTCGCCCAGCCGCAGGTCGCCGTCCAGAAGCAGGATTTCGAGATCGCTTTCAAGCATGCCGCCGTCGTGACAGCACCAATACGGCTCCGCCCGCACCAACAGACTGCAAGCTCCCGGTTCGCCCCGTTTGGCCGGTTCGGCCGGTTCGGCGCTCAAGACAGCCGCGCGCAGCCCAACTCCCAATGCAGGCGCCGCGGACGGCGTCAGCGCCACGCCGCCCAGACACAGAAACTCAACCCGCGGACGCGACACTTCTGCTTGATCGGGCGGGTCTTCGCCGCCGGTCAACCGGCGCCGGAACGGGCTTCGTGCTCGGCATAAACGCGAGTGAGGATGTCGATGGCCATTTCGGCGGCGGGAAAGCCGAACTCCAGGCCCGCAAGCAGCAGGATCTCCTCCACTTCTTCGCGGGGAATGCGGTGGTGCGCGGCCATCTTCATGAAGAACTCGACTTCCTGCTTGTGCTGCGCGGTGAACATGGCGATGCTGCAAAGGATCTTGGTGCGGAGATCGACGCGGTCCATCTCCCAGATCGGCACCATCACCTCGCGCAACCTGGCGTGGAAGGAGGGCGGGCGCGAGGAAACGATCCACTGGTAGATCTCGCTGCCCTGTTCGTCACCCCACAGCTTCAGGCATATCGCCTGGAACCGGCGTTCGAGATCGTCGCTCACGTCTGCACTCCGATCCCGGCGCTCCATGTCGGCACTCACGGCCGCACTCCGATGGTGGCCCACCAGGGATAGGCGCCGAAGAAGTATTCGCCGCCGAAACCCCAGCCGGTCAGTTCATTCGGCAAGGCCACGTCGCGCACTTCGCTGAACCCGCCTTCCTCGAACAGGCGCACGCGGTCTTCGGCCAGGAAACCGGGGAGGAAAGGGTCTTCCATGCGCCGGCCGGTAGAGTCCAGCAGGAACGCCGAGAGCGGACTATACTCCGCTTGCAGCACCTTGAACGGCGGTGATTCCATGATCGCGAAGACGCCGCCGGGACGCAGCAACCGGTGAGCCTCGCGCGCCACCTGCGCGCGCACCTTGCCGGGCAGTTCGTGAAACAGCCACACGGCGCTGACCACGTCGAAACTGCCGTCGGGATAGCCGGTGCGCTCGGCCAGACGCTGAGTGAAACGAACCTTCAGGCCTCGCGATTCCGCCAGCTTGTGGCCGTACTTGAGCATGGAGGCGGCGTAGTCCAGCCCCACCACCTCGGCCTGGGGGTACAACTCGCAGTACGGGAAGGTGCTCTTGCCCACGCCGCAACCCAGATCGAGGATGCGCCGGTAATCGCCCTCGGGCACGGCGCGCGCCAGGTTCCAGCCCATCTCGTCGCCGTCGTCGCGCCCTACCAGAAACGGGCTGATCATCCAGTGATACAAAAATCCGGCGAACTCGGCATGATAGTTGCCGGGCTGGGTATGGATCTCGATCTTGCGATAGTAGCGCGGCGTTTCGAGTTCCGGATCGAGTTCCAGGCTCCCCAGCGCTCCCGGCGCATTGCATTCGTTGAGCCAGGAGCGCAGTTCGTCCCCTTGTTGCGCGAGAATGTCGAGGATGGCGCGGAACATCTGTGCGTGGTTGTGGCGCTCGAAAAACGCGCCGAAGCGATACGACGGCGCCCGCTCCATCAATTCGCCCAGGGCGCGAATATCGGCGGGGTCCGCCACCTGGTCTTCGTTATCCCGGTAATAGCGGCCCATTGCGGGACCGAAACCCGTGGAATTGAACTTCATCAGGCCGCCAACAAAGTCCAGGCGCGCCTGGTCGGCGCGGCTGCGCGGTATTTCGGGACTGCCGATCATGGAGAACTCCCCCGAGCCTCAATAGCGGTTATTTGCAGGCAAGCGCACACTCTATATTATAGGAACGCGCCTTCAGCGCATTTTGAAGCGGAGGAAGGGGGCTTGGCCGCTTTTTCGGGCCATCTTCACCGCATTGGAGGAAAATCATGAAACTGTCTCGTTCCTGCATCTGCGGCGCAATCGCGTCGATACTGGCCATTCCGCCTGCACTGCTGGTTGCGACTTCCGCCAAGGCCCAGACGGCGGCGCTGGAGGAAATCGTGGTGACCGCCCGAAAACGCGAGGAAAGCATCCAGGATGTGCCGCTTTCCATTACCGCGTTTACCGGCGAGGAACTGGAGCGCGGCGGCTACGTCGATCTGGAGGACATCTCCTTGCAGACGGCCGGCATGCAGTTCAACAACGAGCTCGCCGGCACGCGGCCGGGGCGCCTGTTCAGCAATATCCGCTTCCGGGGCGTGGAGGGCAGCGAGTATTCCACGCTGCAGACCGCCTCGCTGTTCGTGGACGGCGTTTTTGCCCTCCAGGGCGCCCAGACACTAGCGCTGAGCGACCTGGAGCGGGTGGAGGTCATCAAGGGACCGCAATCCGCCGCATTTGGAAGAAACTCCTTCGCAGGCGCCATCAACTACATCACGCGCGCGCCCGACATGGAGGAATTCTCGGCCCGAATCAAGGCCGATGCCGGGCAATACGATCAGCATGAATTCGACGTGAGCGCGGACATTCCCATTGCGCCCGGAGTGCTGGCCTTGCGCGTCGGTGGACGCTACTTCAACAAGGGCGCCATGTACCACAACGACGGCGGCGACGGCATGGGCGAGCAGCGCTCCGAGTCCTTTTTCGCCACGCTGTTCGCTCAGGCCACGGAGAACTTCAGCATCAAGCTGCGTTACTACCAGCAGGATGACAGCGACGGTCCGGCCGGCGTCACCTTCTACAAGGCGCGGCTGGACGACAGTTGCACAGGCAAGACCTTTCCGGGGCTGACCACCGACGGTCAGCCCACCACGCTGATGCCCAGAGAGTACCTGTGCGGGACCATTCCGGGGCCGGGGAGGCAGATCGGTTTGCCCAACCCCAGCGTTTCCCTGACGCCGTCCAGTTTTCCCGGCGGATTCGAGAATTTCATCCGCGACTCGCTGATCGACGCGCCATCGCAGGTCGAAGGCGTGCCCTACATCGACCACTTCGGAATCGAGCGCGAGATCACCCGCGTCAGCCTGGTGCTGGACTACGAATTCGCCAACGGCATGACGCTGATCGCCACCGGCGCCTACAACGAAAACGCCGCCGGCAACCTGCGGGACTGGGACATGACGCCGGACGAGGCCTGGTACGTGTCCAACCCGCAGGCCGGCGAGGATGAAAGCATCGATATACGCCTTTCCTCGTCTCCCGACGCGAGATTGCGCTGGCTGGGCGGGTTCAACGACTACACGCAGGAGTTCCTGACCAGTACCAATGGCGGCGTTTTCGTGGTGGCTTGCGGCAATCTGGCCGCATTCGGCAGCCCGGCGCAGTGCGCCAGTCCGGCTCGCATACCAGTAGGCGTGGACGGCGGCGATTTCGTGGATGTGCGAGCCTTCTATGGTTCGCTGTCCTACGACATTACCGAACAATTGGCCGTGGACCTGGAAGCGCGCTGGCAGGACGACACGCGCAGCGACGGCATCGCCGATTTCGAGACCAATTTCAAGGATTTCCTGCCCCGGATCTCTCTCCGATACCGCTTCAACGACGACATCACGGCGTACGTAACGATGTCGCGCGGCATTCTTCCCGGCGTCATCAATTCCAACATCATCAACTGCGACCCCACGCCTTTCACTTCGCCGTTCACCGATCCGCGCACCGGTCAGCCCAGCACCGCCTCGATGTGCGAACAGTACGCCCAGGCGCTGGGCCCCGACGCCGTGGACGTGACGCCGGTGCAGGAACTGGACGCCTATGAGGTCGGCGTCAAGTCCACCTGGATGGACGGGCGGCTTATCGCCAACGTGGCGGCCTACTGGCAGGAATGGGCCAATGCGCCCTTCCCCACCTTCCTGACCATCTACCGCGACGATGACGGCGACGGCGTCCCCAATACCAACCCCAACTTCTTCCCCGTCAGCACACCCGGCGGTTCGGAGTACTCCGGCGTGGAAGTGGAAGTGGACTTCCTGGTTACCGAGGACTGGGATTTGAGCTTCAACTGGTCATTCAACGACAACGAGTTCACCAACTTCCTCACGCCCCTGGCGTCGGCCGAATACGCGCTGGGCACCCGCAACGTCAAGGGGCACCGCTCCAGCCGCTTCCCGAAGTGGTCCGGCAATGTCTCCTCCACTTATGGCGGAACCTTTCAGAATGGCTGGGACTGGTCGCTTCGTGGCGATCTCAGCTACATGGGCGAAGCCTTCGCTGGCGTGACCAACCTGGCGACGCTGCAGAGCTACTCGCTGTTGAACGTCCGGTTCGCTGTGGAACGCGAAGACCTGAGACTGGAAGCCTACGTAAAAAACGCCCTGGACGAGGATTACTGGCGCTCCGGTCAGGAATACACGGACTTCTCCCGCGTGCTCAGCGTCGGCTTCAACTTCAACCGGCTCGGCCTCACGCTGGTGCCGCAGGACAAGCGGACCTTCGGCATCCGCGCGGCCTACCAGTTCTAGCGCCGTGACCGGATCATATTGCCGCATCACCGCATTCGTGCTGGCGCGCTGATGGAAACCCGCATTCTGCCCGTGGTGGACGCCACGCCCGAGAACCTTGCCTCCTGCGGCGAACTGCTGGGCCGCCACCCCGGCGCTGAGCCTTTGCCAATCCAGTTCTACGAGGGCTCGGTACAGACCTACCGCACGGTGAACTTCCAGTCGGACGAGCAGACTGAACTCAGCCTGGCGCACGTTCTCTGCCGTCCCTTCGAGGTTCACTGGATCGAACGCCACTTCAAACACACGCAAACCTTCATCCCCCTGGGCGGCGCGCCGTTCATCGCGGTGCTGGCGCCTCCGACCCAGAGCGACCTGCCGGACCTGGACCAGATCCGCGCGTATCGCTTTGACGGATCGGCGGGCTTCACCATGAAGCTGGGCACCTGGCACGAGTTTCCTTTCGCTGTGGAGGAAGAGGCCGACATCGTGGTGATATTGAGGCGCGAGGCCACGCAGAGCCTGCTCGACACCGATCCTGCCACCGGCGAGGTTCGCGGACCCGACATCCAGAAGCAGGACCTGCTCAAACAGCACGGCGTTCGCCTTCGGTTCGATGTCTAACCCGCATCATTGCCCAGGGACCGTGACCTCTGTGGGGTTTTTCGCCGGTGCGCGTTCATGTTCGCTATCCCGCAGGCGCGGCTGGGTGTGTGCCGGTGCGTTATCGCGTTCCCTCTGTGTGGGGACACGCTACGAGCACATCCTTGTGGGCTCTGCTCGGGCATCCTGCCCTCGCAAGGTCCCCACACAGAGGGAACGCGATAGCGCACAAACCAGGGCGGCGGGGGGGAAACCCGTCGCGATGATCACGGCCCCTGGCAAAATGTGCGGGCTGGCGCCGTGACCAAGGAACACGTCGAGAACCTTGACGCGCCGGGCGTTGCGCCGGTTACCTGGAATCCGCCGGGAATGCCTTCGGGCGCGCAACTCCGGCCCCTGGCGAGGGATCCCGGCACGGGCGGTTTTACCGGACTGATCGACCTGCCGGCCGGCTTCGACAGCCGCTCGGCCTTGAGTTGCTCCGGCGAGATGCGGCTGTTCGTGATCGACGGTGAATTACGAATGGGCGAGCATGGTCTGGGGCCCGGTGGTTTCTGCTTTCACTCGGGCGGCTCCACGCAGGGCCGCTGGCGCTCTCCAGGAGGCGCTCGCGTTTTCTCCGTCTTTCTGGAAACGCCTGTATTTCAGGCCGAGGACGGCGATTCCGGCGACGCGGCGCCGGGGGCGGTCCCGGCGCTGGATTCCTGGGCCATGGATTGGCACAACCCGCTGGACGCTTCCGATCCCAGCGAGCGTTTCCGGCTTGGCGTTTTCGTCAAGGTTCTGCATGTGGACCCCGAAACGCAGGCCAGCACGCACCTCGCCGGCCTGATGCCCGGCTGGTACGCGGAAGGCATGGAGGAACATCCCGTCTACGAAGAGAACTATTGCCTGCAAGGCGATGTTCACATCGGCGAAATCGGCGGAGAAGCCGGCTACACCATGGTGGCGGGAAGCTATTTGTGCCGCCCCGCCGGAATACGGCACGGACCCCTGGCCAGCAAGAACGGCAACGTCAACCTCTGCTTCACCCACGGCCTTCTGGGCATCCACTACACGCACAACGCCCGCGCCATGCGCATCATCCACCGGCACCTCCGCGAACACCCCTGGGCCTGACCCCGAACACCCCGTCCATGCTGGTAAACCTCGACAGGGCCCGCGCCAAAATGGCCAAAGCCGGCCTTGAAGCCATGGTTTGCGTGCAACCTGTCAACGTCTATTACGCCAGTGGCTACGAATCCGACTGGCTGTTCGACTACCCCTGGGCGGGCTGCGCCATTCTGCCCCTTTCCGAGAACCGTCCCGCCACGCTCATCGTTCACGACGTCGAACTCACCAATCTGGCCGAAAACCCCAGTTGGATGCCTGAACTTCGCGTCTATGAGACCCAGGTGGGCGACGATATCTTCGGCCACTACACCGTCGATGAGGATGCCGAACTGGAGGAATCCGACCGCAAAACGCTGGCTTTGATGGAAGCCACGCGGGCAACCGCCTCCGTGGGCGTGGTCGAGGCAATACTCAAAGCGCTGGACGAAGGCGGCTACCAGAGCATCGGCTTCGACGACGCCCGCCTGTGCGCCCTTTGCGCCGAACGCCTGAACAACGTGGAGTGTTTCGACCGGCCTGATCTGATGACGCAGATCCGGGCGGTCAAGACGCCCGCCGAGCTGGAGCTCATGCGCGAAGCCGGGCGCCGCAACCAGCAGGCCCTGCGGACCGCTATCGAAGCTGCGGGCGTGGGAGTCCAATGGTCGGAGATTCGCCGCGCCTGGCACCGTTCCGTGGCCGAACAGGACTGTATGCCCTGGTGCATCTACGTGGGCGCCGGCCACAAGAGCATGGGCCTGTGGCACGACCACGACTATCCCATCCGCGAAGGCGACCAGTTGTGTTTCGATTCGATGCTCACCTGGCAACGCTACTTCGGCGACATGCAGCGCACCTGCGTAATGGGCAGTCCCGGCGCCAAGCTTCAGCGCTACTGGAAGGCTGCTTATGCCGCCGCGGAGGCGGTCTTCGAGGCCATGCGGCCGGGAGCAAGCACCATCGACTTGCGCAAGCTGGCGCTGGATGTGGGCAAGCGGGGCGGAATCAAGGGTTTTCGGCACGCCTTCATCCACGGGCTGGGCCTGGAGCACCTGGAACTCCCGGGCGCGGCGCCGGGGCTGAGCGGCTTTGAACTGGAAGAAGGCATGGTGGTCAATATGGACATGGAAGTGTGCGAGATCGGCTTTGGCGGCATCTATTACGAGAACACTCTGCTGGTCCAGTCCGGCGGCCCCGAATATCTCTGCGACATGCCGCGCGAACTGATTCATCTGGCGCCGTGACCGGCGAAGCACGCACGGCGAAGAGAAACACACAGCGAAAAGAGACACAGCGAAGAGAAACATGGGGAAGAAAGACATGGCGAAGAGAAACGACTGGCTGGGCGATCCCATGCTCGACTGCATGATGAACGTCATCATGGGACTGGCCGAGGAGTTATATGTGACCCGCGACCGCCTGGGCGTAATGGAGCGGGTGCTGGAAGAGCGCGGCGCATTGAGCCGCGACGACCTGGACCGCTGGCAACCCGACGAACGCCAGCAGGCCGCAATCCTCCGCGACCGCGACAACTTCGTAGAATCCATCCTCTCACGCGCTCTGGACCCCGCGCCAAAGCAGAACCAACCCGCACCTTAATCCCCTTCCTCAATGCAAACTCCTGGCGCCCGGTTCGCGCGCGTACTCAAGACGCGCGATGTCCTGACCCTGGCGTTCGGCGCGATGATCGGCTGGAGCTGGGTGCTGATGACCGGCTACTGGGTGAGCAATGCCGGCAGCCTGGGCACGCTGATCGCCTTTGCGGCAGGCGGCCTGGTGATCGGGTTCATCGCGCTGACCTACGCCGAGTTGGCGTCCGCCATGCCGCGGGCCGGCGGCGAACATGTGTACACCCATGCCGGGCTTGGCTACGGCTGGTCCTTCCTGTGCACCTGGGCGCTGCTGATGGCCTACGTAACCGTGTGCGCCTTCGAGTCGGTGGCCCTGGCCACTGCTGTGGAGCACCTGATCCCGCAAATTCGAATGGGGGAGTTGTGGCAGGTTGCCGGAGCGCCTGTGGATGGAGGTTTCGTACTGGTGGGACTGATCGGGGCCGCAGTCGTGACCTGGGTCAACGTGCTGGGCATCCGAACTGCGGCGATCCTGCAAGGCATTGTGACCACGGTGATCTTTCTCTCCGGCGTAGTGCTCATTACCGGTGCCACCGGCTTCGGCGACATGGAACTGGGCGGCGACGGACTGATTACAGCGGACGCGGCCGGCCGGCTGTGGTCCAGCGTTGGAGGAGGCTCCTGGGCTGGGCCGCCCTAAGCACCCTGATCTGGCTCACCCGCCGAAAACCCTGAGCGACGGACGCGGCGGCGCCCGGCAAGTTGCCACCCCGCGCATGTCACCAGGAGCCAGGATGATCGCGCAGGGTATAGCCCCCCATTGTTGCAGTTGCAAGCCGCCCGCCCGCGAGGCGCTGCGGGACTACCGGACCTCGCTCCCTGACGCCCCTGGTGAAATCAGCCGCCAGACCCTGCGTTCGTTACGATCGTGAGCGCCAGGGTAACAAACCCGCCCATCAGAGTAAGGACCAGCGCGCTCCCGAATCCGATGATGGTCCTGGTCATTCGATCGAAACGCTCTGTGCTCTCCTGGCGAAGCTGCGCAATATCCTCGCCAACCCGATCAAAGCGCTCCGCGGTCTCCCGGCGAAGTTGTTCGACATCCGCCTTGGTGGCTTTCTCAAGTTGATCGAAGCGCTTGCCGGTCGACTCCCCCAGCCGATCGACATCCGCCCTGGTGGCGAGTTGTCTGCCGTGTCGATGAATGGCGCGGGATATGGCTTCCGCGGGCTCACGCTCCAGACCGGCATCTTCGATGTCGTGCGCCATCTGCAAAGTGTCTTGATCCAGTTCCATGGCAACCTCCTTATGTTGTCACCTGTATTTCGGCAGCTGCAGGATTGCTGCTGTCATTTGCCGCGCAGTATAGCACTCCCCGCAAAATGCCGTACAACTGAAATCGCCCCGGTGCGCGGTTTGTGTGCGGTCACGTTGCTCCCTCGGCACCTCGCCCCCCGCCTTGCGGGAGTGTTGAAGGCAGGATGCCGGAACCAAGCTCCATGGACGGATTCATGCGTCTCCCGCAAGGCGGGGGGCGAGGTGCCGAGGGAGCAACGTGACCGCACACCGGGGAACGACCAGCGAGGCCCCGCCCTTGATGCAATGTACGGCCTATACCCCCTGCTTCAGCCCCGCCTCGATGAACGGCCCCAGTGCGCCGTTGAGCACCGCGCCGGGATTGCTGGATTCGACGCCGGTGCGCAGGTCCTTCACGCGAGACTGATCGAGCACGTAGGAGCGGATCTGGTTACCCCAGCCGATGTCCGCCTTGCTGTCCTCCAGCGCCTGCTGCTCGGCCCGGCGCTCGCGTTCGGCCAACTCGAACAACTTGGCGCGCAACTGCTTCATCGCGGTAGCCCGATTCTTGTGCTGGGAGCGCTCGTTCTGGCACTGCACGACAATGCCCGTGGGCCGGTGCGTAATTCGCACCGCCGACTCCGTGCGGTTCACGTGCTGTCCGCCCGCGCCACTGGCACGGTACACGTCGATCCGAAGATCGCCTGGGTCGATCTCCACTTCCGTGTCGTGATCGATCTCCGGGGACACGAACACGCTGGCGAACGACGTGTGGCGGCGCGCGCCCGAATCGAAGGGCGACTTGCGCACCAGGCGATGCACGCCGGTCTCTGTGCGCAGCCAACCGTACGCATATTCGCCGCGCACGTGTACGGTGGCGCTTTTGATACCGGCCACTTCGCCGTCGGAAGCCTCGATCAGTTCGGCCTCGAACCGGTTCTGCTCGCAGAACTTGAGGTACATCCGAAGCAGCATCTCCGCGAAGTCCTGGGCGTCGTGACCGCCCGACCCGGCCGTGACGTCCAGAAATGCGCTGGCTCCATCCATCGAGCCGCCGAACATGCGCCGGAACTCGAGCTGTTCGACCTCCGCCACCAGTGCCTCCACGCCCTGCCCCAGGTCGGCGAGGGTCGCCTCGTCCTGCTCGGCCAGCGCCAACTCCAGCAATTCGCTCAGGTCGCCCGCTTCGGCGTCCAGACGATCAAGGACTTCCACAACTGACTTCAGCGACGCGCGCTCGCGCCCCAAAGCGCCCGCCCGCTGCGGATCGGACCAAATGGAAGAGTCGGCGAGTTCGGCTTCGACCTCGGCTAGGCGCCGGTGCTTCCCGGCGTAATCAAAGATACCCCCTCAAGGCTTCCAGACGAGCCCCGAGGTCGGCAAGCGTAGACCTGAATTGAGATGTTTCCATAACACGAAAAGCGTACGGCAAGCACCCGCACAAAAGCAACACCAAAAATGCGGATGCTGTCAGGCCGGCATAGCGTTGGCGCTTTGATGTGGTCTTGCCTTCGCTCCCCTCATTCGGGAGACGCATGAATCCATCCCTGGAGCTTGGTTGCGGCATCCTGCCTCCAACACTCCCGGATGAGGGGAGCGAAGGCAAGACCACATCAAAGCGCCCGGGTTCCCGCCAGATTTCGCCCCAACCCACGAGCTTGTGCGCTATCGCGTTCCCCCTCTGTGGGGACCTTGCGAGGGCAGGACGCCCGAGCAGAGCCCACAAGGATGTGCTCGTAGCGTGTCCCCACAGAGAGGGAACACGATAGCGCACCGGCAAAAAAGCAGAAACTTACCGGATACGCAGCGCCGCAGCGACGGCGCGTCCTTCAGACAGCAGCACGTTGTAGGTACGGCAGGCCGCCGCAGTGTCCATGACTTCCAGGCCGATACCCCGATTCATAAGGCCCATGCCCAGTTCCTGCGGCGGAAAACTCTGAAGTTCCCCCGTGCCAAGGAGGATGACATCCGGCCGCTCTGCGATGAGCGGGGCGAGATGATCGAGGGTGATCGCTTCGTCCTCCCCCAGCGCCCAAGGGCGCACTTCGCGGGCATTCAGCAACACCGGCTGCCTCCAGACATCCTGGCCAATCCGAAGCGCGCCGGGACGCCAGGAGTGCACGCGGAGCGCGCCGGAAGATTCCAGTTCCAGCTTCAAGACACCCGGCGCCGCATCGCTATCCGGTGAACATCTCGCGCAGCTTCAGCTTGCTTACCTTGCCCGTGGCCGTGTGCGGCAACTCATCCGCAAACCGGACCGCGTCCGGAATCCACCACTTGGCCACCTTGCCTTCGAACCAGGCGATCAACTCTTCGGCTTCGGCCGCGGCACCCTCTTTCAGGCAAACGACCAATAGCGGCCTTTCGGTCCACTTCTCGTGCGGAGTTGCAATCACCGCGGCTTCCTGGACCGCAGGATGCGTCATCGCCACATCCTCCAGTTCGATGGAACTGATCCATTCTCCGCCCGACTTGATCAGGTCTTTGGTGCGGTCGGTGATGTTCATGAACCCGTTGGTATCGATACTGGCCACGTCGCCGGTGTCGAACCATCCGTCCTCCAGCGCCGATTCCTCTGCGCGGTAGTAGCGTCTCGCAACCCAGGGGCCGCGCACCTGCAACCGCCCCACGGCCTTGCCATCCCTGGGCAACTCGTTTCCGTCGTCGTCCACCAGGCGCATTTCCACGCCGTAGGGCGCGCGTCCCTGGGTCAGGCGCTGCGCAAGCGCCGCCTCCGCGTCCAGTTCTGCGGACCCTGCCGTAGGCGCGTTGACGCTGCCCAGCGGACTTATCTCGGTCATGCCCCAGGCATGGCGCACGCGGATTCCGTAACGGTCCTCGAAATCCACCATCATCGAGCGCGGGCAGGCCGCACCGCCCACCACCAGGCTCCTTACGGTCTCCAGACGCTGGGCGGTGGCATCGAGGTAATTCAGCAACCCCAGCCACACGGTGGGCACGCCCAGCGCAATATCCACGCGCTCGCGGTTCATCATGGCGCACAGCGCTTCGGGATCGCCCGCCTTGGGGCCGGGCAGCACCAGTTTGGATCCCACCATGGGCGCGCAGTAGACGACTCCCCAGGCATTGGCGTGAAACATCGGCACCACCGGCAGCACGGCATCCGTGCTCGTGAGATTGATCGCGTCGGACAGGCCGCTGGCATAAGTATGCAGAACGGTGGAGCGGTGCGAGTAAAGAACACCCTTGGGGTTGCCGGTAGTGCCGGAGGTGTAGCACATGGAGCTTGCCGTATTCTCGTCGAGGTCCGGCCAGTCAAAGGACTCCTCCTCCCCCTCGATCAGCTCCTCGTAACTGAGCAGGCCGGGCACGGACGACTCCGGCAGCGCGTCCTTGCCGCACAGCAGCACGTAGCGCTCCACCTTGGGAAAGGCCTTGTGCATTTTCTCCAGCAGCGGCAGGAGCAGAGGATCCGCGAAAAGATAGCGGTCCTCGGCGTGATTGACGATGTATTGCAGTTGCTCGGGGAACAGCCGTGGGTTGACGGTATGCAGGACGCCGCCCATGCAGGAAACCCCGTAATACAGTTCCATGTGGCGGTAGTCGTTCCACGCCAGTGTCGCCACCCGGTCCCCCGGATTAAGGCCCAGTCGCCGGAGCGCGTTGGCCAGTTGCGCGCAGCGCCGAAATATTTCCGCGTAGGTGCTGCGATGTGCCGGATTCTCGACCGTCAGCGAATAGACCTCCGACGCGCCATGCTGCGCATCGACGTGGCGCATGAGGCTGGTCACGGTCAGCGGGTAGTCCATCATCAAGCCCTTCATAGATTTCTCACCTCCAGCCATGATTTCAGGGCGCCTCAGTTGCGCGGCGGCAACAAGGTCATGGGTTCCACCGGCTTGCCATCCCGGCGGATCTCGAAATGCAGCATCGCGGCGTTGCCTGGGCCCATGCCCATGGTGGCAATGGGCTGACCAGCGCGCACTTCCTCGCCTTCTTTTACAAGAATACTGTCGTTGTGCCCGTAGGCGCTGATCCATTCGGGGCTGTGCTGGACGATTACCAGAAGCCCATAGGCCTTCAGCCCGTCGCCGGCATACATCACCTTGCCGCTGTCCATCGCATGAATGTTCTGTCCATGCTGTCCCATGATCCGCACACCGTAGTCGCCGGTGCGCACCCGCGCGCTCTTGGCGTCAACGCGGCCCTGCGCTGGCCATCGCCAGGCCTCCCTATCCGGCGCGGCCCGGGAAGAACTGGAACCCGCCGGCGCCGGACGGCCCCCCGAAGCTGCACGAGAACCCGAAGCCGCCCCCGAAGCAGAAGCCGGATGCGAACCCGCTGAAGACTGCCCGGACGCAACTCTCCCGGCGCCGGACGCCGCTGCCGAACCGGAGCCCCCGCCCTGGCCCGGCGCAGTACGGGAAGAACCGGAACCCGCCGGCGCCGAACGCGAAGCCGGACCGGCCCCCGAAGCCGGCGAAGACTGCCCGGAAGCGCCACTCTCGACCTCAGGCACCAAAACCCAGCCGGACGCGTCTTCCGGCTCCGCCGACGGCGTGAGCCTCAGACGCTGACCCACGAATATGAGACTGCCATCGCCCAGCTGGTTCCAGGCGGCAAGATCGCTCAGCTTCAGATGGAATCGCCAGGCGATGGAGAACAGCGTATCGCCGGGAACCACTGCGTAAATTTCAGTGGTGGCAGCGACGCCGGGCGCAACGCCCTCGCCCGCCGGTAACGCCGCCGCGGCGTAGGCCGCGGGCGCAGATGCGGGCGCAGGGGCGGGCGCGCCCGCACCTGCCGGTCCTGGAGGCGCCGGATCTTCGGGTATCCAGCCCCAGCAGCCGGCCAGCAACAGGGCGCCAACAAGCGGGGCGAACAGCGGGCGAGCGCACCGAAAATCAAACCTGAGCTTCACAGGTACCACCATAACGCAAATGTAGCCAGAATCAGCCCGGCAATCACCCAGCCGAGCCTGTCCGAATAGCGAATGGCCTGCAGAACCCTGGGACCCAGCCAGGCAGCCAGTCCTCCAACGAGAAAGAAGCGCAAACCCCGTCCGATTGCAGACGCGGTCAGAAACGTGCCGACATCCATGCTCAGGCCGCCCGCGGAAATTGCGAACACCTTGTAAGGCAGCGGCGTAAAGGCAGCCAGGATCAGCGCCCAATAGCCCCATCGCCGATACCAGCTCTCCACCTGGACGTATTCGTCTCCCCAGCCCAGGCTCTCGATCCAGGGCATCACAGCGTCGATCGCCAGATACCCCAGCATCAGCGCGGCCAGACCGCCAAGCACCGAGAATGCCGTGGTGAGCGCGGCAAGCCGCACCATTCTGCCGGGGCGGGCGGCGCACATGGGAACCAGCATCACGTCGACGGCGATCGGAAACACGATCGATTCGGCAAAGCTCACAGCGCACAATACGGCCGGCGCCTGCGGCAGGCGCACCCAGGCCACCACGCGGTCGGCCAGACGGGTCAAGCCACGCACCGCCGGATTCCCCGAGGTCATTCCTGGCCCGACAAAAGCGGAACGAAGGCCACCGGCGCAAGGCTCTCGCGAATCTCGCCGCCGGCGGAGCGCTCGATGCGGAGCAATTCCTGTTGGTCACGGGCGCCCACCGGTATGACCAGCCGGCCGCCGGGCGCAAGCTGATCCAGCAGCGCCTCGGGCACGGCCACGGCCGCGGCAGCCACCAGGATGCCGTCGAAGGGCGCCTGCCCCGGCCAGCCCTGAGCCCCGTCGCCATGCCGAAAGCGCACGTTTCCGCAACCCAGTTCGCGCAGCAGAGGACGGGCCGAGTCCAGCAGCGACCGGATGCGCTCGATCGCGAACAGTTGGCGAACCAGCGGGGCCAGAATGGCGGTCTGATAACCGGAACCGCATCCCACTTCCAGCACCTTGCGCGGGCGCCGCATGCGGCCGTCTTCGTCCATCAGCAGAGCCTCCGTCATCAGCGCCACCACGTACGGCTGCGAGATGGTCTGGCCGGCGCCGATGGGAAGCGCATTGTCCCGGTAGGCGTAGCGCTCCAGGGCCTCTTCGATGAACAGGTGGCGCGGGGCGCGCCGAATCTGCTCCAGAACTTCCTGGCTCCGGATCCCGCGCTGCTGAAGTTGCTCGGCCAGCCGTTCGCGCGCGCGCGCCGAGGTCAGACCGATTCCGCTACGCCGGCGCAGAGCCGATTTCGAGCCGCTCATCGCTGCAACCAGTCGTCCGCGGCTTCGAGCCGCTTGTGGTCGGTGAGGTCGCACTGCAGCGGAGTCAGGGAAATCCAGCCGTCGCTCAGGGCGTGAAAGTCGGTGCCGGGTCCGGCGTCGAGGCCGTGTCCCGGAAGACCCATCCAGTAGAGCCTGCCGCCATAGGGATCTTCGGAAATCTTCACCCGCGCGGCCTTGTGCCTGTGCCCCAGGCGCGTCAGCTTGAAACCGCGAATTTCCTCCCAGGGCAAGTCGGGCACATTCACATTCAGCAGCATGTTCCCGGGCGGCTCGCTGCGGCTCAAGCGCTCGAACAACTCGCTCACCGCCCGCTGCGCCGAGTCAAAGTGCCTCGGGGGATAACCCGCCACCGAAACCGCTACCGCCGGAACGTCGAGCACCCGAGCCTCCATTGCCGCGGCCACGGTGCCGGAGTAGAGAACGTCGTCGCCCAGATTGGGGCCGTGGTTGATACCCGAAAACACCATGTGCGGGTCTACCGGCAGCAACCCGGTAATGGCGATATGCACGCAGTCCGTCGGAGTGCCGGAGCAATACCAGCGATTCTTTCCCAGTTGCGTAATCCGCAGCGGCTCGAACAGCGTTAGCGAATTGCTGGCGCCGCTGTGGTTGCGCTCGGGCGCGACGATCATGATCTCGGCCCGGCCCAGCAGCGCCCGTTCCAGAGCCTGCAAACCCTCGGCGCGGTAGCCGTCGTCGTTGGAAAGCAGAACGCGCATCAGGAACTCCGACTCCGCGGACCAGGGGCCGTGACCGGCTCATATTGCCGCATCAGCCACCCGCCGGCGCGGAACTCGAAGGCGCGGAACTCGAAGGCGCCTCGTTTTCCGGCTCTTCGTCAACCAGGAGGTACATCTTCTCATCGGGGCCGACCATGCCCAGTTCGTAGCGCGCCAGGCGTTCGATTTCCTCATCGCCTTCCCGCAAATCCTCCACTTCGGCGGCCAGCCTGCGGTTGCGCTCGCGCAGCGCGGAGTTGTCCCGCTCCTGCGCGGCCACCTCCCGCTGCACCCGCAAAAGGCCCAGCAGGCCGTCGTCGGCGAACCACAGCGGATATTGCAGCGCGGCCACCGCAATGCCGCCAAGCAGGATGCCGAACCCCCTAGCCCGCATACTTCACTTGGGCCTGGCCCGCATTGCCATCATCCTCATGGCGGGCGCTCACGTGAGCCGGGAAGGCGCGGATGCCGGCGTACGAAGCCTGATCGCCGAGTTCTTCGCAAATCCTCAGCAGGCGGTTGTATTTTTCCGTCCGATCGGAGCGGCAGGGTGCGCCGGTCTTGATCTGCGTGGCCGCTGAACCCACCGCCAGATCGGCGATAAAGGTGTCGCCCGTTTCCCCCGAGCGATGCGAAATCACTGCCGCGTAACCGGCCTCGACGGCCGCGTCTACCGCCGCCGAGGTTTCCGTAAGCGTGCCCACCTGGTTGGGCTTGATCAGGATGGCGTTGCCCACCTGGCGTTCAATGCCCTCAGCAAGAATGGCCGTTTGCGTAACGAACAGGTCATCGCCCACCAGTTGCACGCTGGCGCCCAGAGCGCGGGATAGTGCCTCCCATCCTTCCCAGTCGTCCTCGGCCATGCCGTCCTCGATGCTCACCAGCGGGTAGGCGTCGGCCAGTTCCTTGAGCCAACCCGCGAAGTCGACGGCGTCGAGCCTGCGGCCTTCGGATGCGAGCACATAGGTGCCGTCCTGACAGAGCTCGCTGGCGGCCACGTCCAGTCCCAGCAGAAAATCGCCGGGCGCCGAGAAACCGGCCCGCTGAATCGCTTCGATCAGCACTTCCAGGGCCGCGGCGCTGGACGGCAGATCCGGCGCGAAACCGCCTTCGTCGCCGACTGCCGTGGAATGGCCTGAAGCGCGCAAGACGCCCTTCAGGACATGATAGACCTCCACGCCCCAGCGCAGGGCCTCGGAAAAATCGCCCGCGCCCACCGGGAGAATCATGAATTCCTGCACATCGAGGCGATTGTCGGCGTGCGCTCCGCCATTAATGACATTCATCATCGGCGTTGGCATCTGCACGGCGCCGTTCCCCAAACGGCGGTACAGCGGCATCCCCGATGCTGCAGCGGCAGCCCGTGCGCACGCCAGAGAAACCGCAAGTATGGCGTTGGCTCCCAGCCGGGAACGGTTCCGGGTGCCGTCCAGTTCCACCATGCGCAAATCCAGTTCCTGCTGGTTGCAGCCATCCATGCCGAGCAAGGCCTCGTGTATCCGGCCGTTTACGTGACTCACGGCCTGGCGGACTCCGCGACCCCCGTAGCGACCCGAGTCTCCGTCGCGCAATTCGCAGGCCTCGCGGGCTCCGGTAGAGGCGCCGGAGGGCACGGCGGCGCGGCCGAAGGCGCCGCAGCCCAAACCGACCTCGGCTTCCAGGGTAGGGTTGCCGCGCGAATCCAGGATCTCGCGCGCGTGAATTCGGGTTATGCGAGACACGATCCTTCGGCCAATGGGCGGGCCTTGACGGTCCGGTCCAGTTCAAGCAGCGTTTCCATCAGGTCGCGCACGCGGTGCAGGGGCCAGGAGTTGGGGCCATCACTCAAGGCCTCCTCGGGCCGCGGGTGGGTTTCCATGAAGAGTCCCGCCACCCCGGCAGCCACCGCCGCGCGCGCCAGCACCGGCACGAATTCCCGCTGCCCGCCAGATGACTTGCCCCGGGCGCCCGGCAACTGTGCCGAATGGGTGCAGTCGAAAACAACCGGGCAGCGGGTGGCGCGCAGTTGCGCCAGCGATCGCATGTCCACCACCAGGTTGTGGTATCCGAAAACAAATCCCCGCTCGCACACCAGTATGGAGCGATTGCCGGTGGACCGCGCCTTCTCCACCACGTTGCTCATCTCCGGCGGCGACAGGAACTGGCCCTTCTTGATATTGAGCGGCCTGCCTGCCGAGGCAGCGCGCAATATGAAGTCGGTCTGACGGCACAACAGCGCCGGAGTTTGCAGCACATCCGCAACCTCGGCCACCTCGTCCATGGGCGTGTTCTCATGCACATCGGTGAGCACCGGAACGCCGATCTGCTTTTTCACTTCCTCGAGGATCTTGAGCCCCTGTTCCATGCCGTGGCCTCGGAAACTGGCCAGCGAAGACCGGTTGGCCTTGTCGAAGGACGACTTGTAGACCAGCGAAAACCCCAGATCGCGGCTGATTTCCGCCAGCCGTCCGGCAGTCTCCAGCGCCGAATCCTGCGATTCGACCACGCAGGTTCCGGCGATCAGGAAAAGCGGCTGGTCAAGTCCGGCCGTAAAGCCGCCTACTTCCGCGCGGCCGGCGCCCGTGGGCAAGGACACAGGCACTCACGCGGCGGCGGCGCTGGCCGCCTGCGCCGGCAGGTCGCACCGCCGCCTGTAGCGCACGGCGGCGCCAATGAACCCATCGAACAGGCGGTGCCCGTCGCGCGGCGTGGATGTGAACTCGGGATGGAACTGGCTGGCCAGGAACCAGGGATGCCTGGGCAGCTCGATCACTTCCACCAGTCCGTCGGAAGATCGCCCGGAAAAGCCGAGACCAGCCTTCTCCAGTTGAGCGAGATAGCGGTTGTTGAATTCGTAGCGATGACGATGGCGCTCATGCACCGGCGTTTCGGCATATTCGGCCAGCGCCAGACTGCCTTCGGCGAGATCACAGGCCTGCTCGCCAAGGCGCATGGAACCGCCCTTGTCGGAGTTGGCGCTGCGCCGCTCCACCTGTCCGGAGTTGTCCACCCATTCGGTCACCAGGGCCACTACCGGATGCGGCGTATCGGCGTCGAATTCGGTGCTGTTGGCCCGCTCAAGTCCCGCCACGTTGCGGGCGAATTCGATCACCGCCACCTGCATCCCCAGGCAAATGCCCAGGTACGGGATCTCTCGCTCACGGGCATGGGTAACCGCCTGCACCATGCCCTCGATGCCCCGCTCGCCGAAGCCGCCTGGCACCAGCACCGCATGCACGCCGGCCAGACAGCCCACGCCAGCCTCCTCAATCTCCGTGGATTCGATATGGCGCAAGCGGACATTCACGCCCGTGCGGCGCCCCGCGTGTCCCAAGGCTTCGTTCAGCGAAATGTACGAGTCGCGCAGGTCCATGTACTTGCCCACCATGGCCACGGTCACTTCGCCCTCGCAGTTGCGGCCGGCGGCCACCACCTGTTCCCATTCCGAAAGATCGGCCGGGGGCAGGTCCATTCCGAATTGCCTCACCAGCACCTCGTCCAGGCCCTGTCTCCTGAGTTCCAGGGGAATCGCATACAAATCGTCCATGTCCGGGGCGGAGAACACTGCCGAGTCCTGCACGTTGGTGAACAGGGCGATCTTGCGCCTCTGCTCGTCCGGGAGGTGAAGTTGCGAGCGGCAAACCAGCACATCCGGCTGAATTCCGATCGAACGCAATTCCTTGACCGAATGCTGGGTGGGCTTGGTCTTGATTTCCTGGGAAGTGGCGACATACGGAACCAGCGTGGCATGCACGAACGCCACGTTGTCCCGTCCCTTCTCCAGGCCGATCTGGCGGATCGCCTCCAAAAACGGCAGGGATTCGATATCGCCCACCGTGCCTCCCACCTCGATGATGCAGACTTCGGCATCTCCGGCGCCGAGAAAAACCGAATTGCGGATTTCGTCGGTGATGTGCGGTATCACCTGGACCGTCGCGCCCAGGTAGCCCCCGCGGCGCTCGCGCGCGATGACCGAGTTGTAGATGCGCCCGGTGGTGAAATTGGAATCGCGCCCCGGCCGGCCAGACCGCACAAAACGCTCGTAATGACCGAGATCAAGGTCGGCTTCCGTGCCGTCCGCAGTCACGAACACTTCCCCGTGCTGAAAGGGGCTCATGGTGCCCGGATCCACGTTGAGATAGGGATCCAGCTTGATCATGCTGACGGAAAGGCCGCGGGCTTCGAGAATCGCGCCTAGCGAGGCGGCTGTTATGCCTTTCCCCAACGAAGAAACTACGCCGCCGGTAACGAAAATGTAGCGGGTCATGCCACTCCGACCACAATATTGGATCGGACACCTACCATAACACAGATGGACGGTCTCGAACTCTCTTTTCACTTTGCTTTTCGCTATGCGAGGCAAGAAAAAGGGCGGTTGGCATAAACCAACCGCCCTTTCGGTTCAAGGCGGAGCGAGGCAGCCGGCGCGAGAAAAACCCGGCGGCTGCCCCGGGTTGCGATCAGAAGATGTGGCGGTAGCTCACGTACGGCACCCGCCCGTCGAGTCCATAGAGGGAGTAGTCGGCCGCGTTGTCAGCGAAGTAATCCAACTCGGGATCTTCGTCGGTGGCATTCCGAACGCCTATGGAAAGCCGCCCATCCCACGGCGTTGTCCACTGATAGAACAGGTCGAACTCCGTATGGGAGGGTATCTCAAGCACCACTTCGTCATCGTTCCCAAGGCGCACATAGCCGTCCAGGTGACGCGCATAGAGCGAGACCACATGATCGGTGTATTGCCAGCGCAACAGGAATTGCGCGTTGAGCTTCACGTTGCCGGCTTCTCCCAGGCCGCTGGACCACTCGGTGGCGGTACGGGAGCGGCTGTCCTGCGTCAGCATCCGCACGGCATACACGCCGAATGTAAAGTCCCCTGCGGTGTTGGTCTCCAGCTCGTATTCCAGATCCAGATCAATGCCCCCGTAGCGCGAGCGGAAGGTGTTGCCCCAGCCCGCTTCGGCCTCGAACAGCGCCCCTGACGCCGGGTCGCGCTTGAGCACGTTGCCGGGCGAGCATTCGATGATGTTGACCCCGTCAATCACGCCTTGGTCGGCGCATTGCCCGTTCAACTCGGCATTGATCAAACCCTGCAAGGTAGACAGGCCAATGCCGTCATCAATGTTCACGGTCCAATAGTCGCCCCGAACCGTAAACGGCTCCCAGTCCACCACGAAGCCCACGCTCAGGCTGTCGGACAACTCTGGCGCCACCAGCGGATTGCCGCCGCTGTAGGTCCCATACTGTTGCTGCGTGCAGTTCTCATCCGCAACGCCATTGCGCCGGCAGTCCACCAGGTCCACGCCGAACTCGTAGCTGATCGAGCGCGCGCCGTACAGGTTGTTCAGGTTGGCGGCGCGGAAGCCCTCGCCCCAGGAGGCACGCACAAGCAACCAGTCCGTAGGCGTGTAGCGCGCCGAGAGATAGGAACTCAACTCGCTGCCGGCGGAATCGTCGTAGCTGTCCCAGCGCATCGCGGCGCCCACCTCCAGGTTGTACAACACCGGAATCAGCGATTCGGCGAACAGCGCCTTCACCGCGCGCTCGCCCTCGCCGCTGTTGCCGGCGCTGCCGATCAAATCCCCTCCGGCGCTCAGCGGATCGTAGATATCGTAGAACTCTTCGTCCACATAATCGAAACCGGCCGCCCAGCCCACCGGCCCGGCCGGCAACTCGAACATCTGAAAGCTCACATTGCCGTTGTATAAGCGCTGATCGCCTCGGGCGTCACGGCTGGCGTTAGCCGTTATGGCGTCGTAGGCGGCCGCGTTGTCCGGGCTCAACGGGTCAAACGGGTTGTAGCGGCCCTGGGCCACATACTGCGCCGCGGTAAAGCTCTTGGCATAGCAGCAACTGTCCTCGCGAAAATCGTAGCGGACATGACTCGCTTCCAACTCGTAGTCGAACATGCCCACCCTGCCGTAGGCCATGACAGAGTTCGACAGCAGGGAGTTTTTGCCCTCGAAATTGCGGTTGCCCAAGCCTACGAAGCGATGCCCCAGACAATAGCCCGGCCCGTTCAAGCCACAGACGCCTTGAGCCCAGCCGGGAAGCGTGGCCTGAACATAGGCCGGATACGGTATATCGAAGTCAAATCCCTGCTTCAGACCCTCTGCCGCGTCCGCTGAAATGGCGAAAAAGCCAACCGCAGGAGCATAGCGGCCGTGCGCGTCGGAAGTGCTGAACATGGACTGCAAGCGAACCGCATGGTCCGGATTGATCTCGTAATCAGCATGCAAGAAGGTGCTGATGCGGTTGTAGTCAGCGGTCTCCCATGAGAATGCGGTGTAATCGAAACCGCATCGTTCCTGTTCGTTTGCAGACCGATACGGACCAAGCAGCAGCCGGTTCCCATCGGCGTCTGTCACCTGCTCGCAATTGGGAGGAGCAAGATAGTAGGGCCAGATGGTATTGCCCCAGGAACTCACGTTACTGGCGTTGCCCCAGTCGTACCAGGTTGCGTCAAAGGGCGGGTCGGGATGTTCAATAGATCCCGCTTCATAGCCCGGATCGCCTTTCGCGTAATCCCTATGCGCCGAAGCAATGTGCTTCTTGTTGAAGAAATCGGCGGAGAACATGAAGCGCCCGCGATTGGTGGAGCCGCCTATGGAGATGGAGCCGCTTTCCTGATCCGCGCCATCGCGAGTCGGCCGGGCAGCGGAGCCACTGAACTCCAGACCTTCGTAATCCTTGCGCAGGATCACATTGATTACGCCGGCAATCGCGTCCGATCCATAGATCGCCGAGGCGCTGTCGGTAAGCACTTCGATGCGCTCAACGGCGCCCAGCGGAAGCACGTTCAGATCGATCGCCTGATTGGCCGTGGTGGGCGAACGCGGCAGGCGGCGGCCGTCCAGCAGCACCAGGCTGCGGGTGGAGCCCACGCCGTGCAAGCTGATCGTGGCCTGACCTACAAAACTGCTGCCCGATTGTTCGCGCGAGGACCCCTGGGTGTTCACCGGGCTGTTGCGCAGCACATCGGCCACCGATTCCTGGCCGCTCAGTTGGATTTCCTCGCGGGTAATCACAACCACCGGGCGGGCCTGCTCCACATCAATGCGCTTGATGCGTGAGCCGGTAACGACCTGGCGGCCAAGCTCCACAGCATCGTCGGCGTCGGCTTCGGCATCGCCATCTTCCTGTTGCGCCGCCGCCATCGGCGAGAAGGCAAGGGCGGAAAAGGCGGAAAAGACCCCGGCATAAAGCATCGCCAGCGTGGAGCGGATCTTCTTGTCCCCTCCGTGCAAAGTGTCAGATATCCAGTTCATGATTTGGTCCCCTGAATTATTTATATGCGTCTAGTGGCGTAACTTCGCTGCATCCACAAATAGCGCACTGAACAACACCAAGGAATAGTAATTCCCCTTACCCTTCCCTCCTGTACCCCGGTTGGGGGGCACGTATTTTACCCCAAAACTACACCAATTTTTCGGACAACCGGCTTTTCGACTGAAAAGACTGAACATCCAGAACGACTGGGTGACCGTCCAGCCTTGGGCGGCATGACGCAGGGCGGCCGAGTTACAGCCGTGAATTCCCAGGCCGCAGGCTCCTGGCGTGCTATCGGACTTTTCCTGGACTGCTGCTTCCCGACGGGAAGGACATCCACGGCCACGTAGGCCTTGGCTACGATGCGTTCGCGCTCGACGACGACCTTGATTGTGGTTGATGGTCTGGATAACCCGGTAGATCCCGCTGGCGCCCATGACCCGCGTGACGCGTGGCTGCGGCTTCGAAGCGCCGGGGAACGGCTCCGCGTTTACATGCTTCGCTACAACGATGCCGAACGGTTCGCAAGCGACTTCGACCGGATTGCCTTCGCCGTCCGGTTCGACCATTTGCGTGCCCAGATGAGACTCTCCGACCGGCGTGATCTTGCCTTAAGACGAGTTTCTTCTCCCTCCGCTTTAGTGGGGACCTTGCAAGGGCAGGACGCCCGAGCAGAGCCCACAAGGATGTGCTCGTAGCGTGTCCACACAGAGCGGAGGGAGAAGAAACTCGTCTTAAGACAAGATCACGGCTGGAACGCGAGTATGTGGTCGCCTACGCGCAGATGCTTGTACGCTCCCGAAGGCGTAACGGCCTCGAAGTCGGCATTGCCCAGTTGTTCCATCAGTTCTGCTTCGACCTTGGCGTCGGTCAGATAAACGATGCCACAGGAGACCCAGGAATCGGATTGCGGCGATTCTTCGGTCCAGCATTGAGCTTTCGCGTAATTCGTCGCGCTGGATCCCCGGATAGCCACGTATTCGGGGCTATAGTCATCCCCCAGTTCCACTCGAAAGAGAACGATGGGCATGGGCAGCGCCTCATCGCCCTTCCATGACCGGATTTCCCTCGACAAACCTTGCGGGATGTCGAAGGGTTCGGGCCTCATGATGATTGCCTCCTCCTCTTCCGGCGCCAGAAACGGCTCTTCCTCGCCGGTCGCGAACCGCAGCATTTGCGCAGCTTCGGGATCGCTGGCTTCCAGCGATTCGCGCAGCGCCTGCAATCTCGTATGGCCGAAGCGCGCCAACTGCCTTTCGATGAACTGTCCGTCCACGTCGGCGATTTCGATCTCTCCGGAATGGATGCGCGAGAAGTAATCCCAGGATGAAAGGAGGCGAAAGTCCAGCAGCGGCGAAGCGGTGAGCAGCAGCGAGGCCATCACTGCCCATGACAGATTGCGGTTGACGGAAGGCAGCGCGCCCGGCCAGGCTTCCCGGCGGCGAACGATGATCCAGGCGTAACCCAGCGAAAAACACCCCGCAAGAACGATCACCAGCAGAGCCCAGAGGCGCTGCGGAGTGAGCCCGTACTGCCCCATGCGCAACCCCAGCCCATACATGGCGAGCGCCGAAAGAATTGGAAACAGCGCCGCCGGAACCGTCAGTATCCAGTGCGTCAGCAAGGGATAGGGGCGCTCCTCGCCCGTTTGGTAGACCACGTTCAGAAGGAACAGGGCGGCCAGATTGGCCGCCATCAGGATAGCGGTGCCGTGGTCGGTATCCCAAAGCGGCTTCAGTCCGGTAAAGGGCAAGGTGGCGAGAAACAGCGTGGTCGCCATAAGCAGGATGGGCAACAACAACCAGCCGAGCCGAGCCAGCAGCGAACGGACCGTATCGATGGTTGCCGTGGCCGAGCGGAAGCTGTGCAGCCCGAAGGCGAAGGCCATGGCCAGGACCGGCAGCAGAAACCACTTCCTCTCGAAGAGTTCGTCAAAGAATGCAATTCCTATGGCGCTGAACAGGCCCTCCCAGATCGTCAGGACCAGAAGCACGCCCAGGGCCAGCAGCCAGGACAGCCCCACGCACAGGAAGTTGCGCCATGACCAGGCGAAAGTGGCGGAGTAATCCGGCTTTTCTCCCCGGATGCGGGGTTGCAGGTGAATCAGCGCCACGAAGCTGGCTGCCAGCGCGGACAGCGCGGAGAACTGGAACAGTTCCTCAACGCGGAATTGATCCACCGGAGTGGCCTGCAATCCGATCCAGATCGACAGCAGCATGAGCACAGCCACATAGCCGCCCACCCACGCCAGCGCCCGGCGCAGATGCTCCGTAGTGAAGGAAAGCATGAACAGGACGGGGCCGGCTACCGCCAGCGTCCACAGTGGCAGGGCAATCATGGGGCGCTGCCTCAACCAGTCCTCCGCCGGATCCGCAAGCAGATATAAAGCGAGGCCCTGAAGCAACCCCGTGATGAGGTGAATCTGTCGCGCCGACAGCGATAAGGAAATGTTCGCAGGCATTCTTGGGGGGTTCTTACGCCGCCCGCGCGCCCTCGTCAGCCGGGTCCGGATTCCTGCCCAGCAGCAAATTCTTCGCGTTGCTCAACAAGGGGCCGAGATCATCCGCCATCAAGTACAGCGAGGGGATCAGAAACAGGGTGATCACGGTTGCAAACAGGATGCCGAAGCTGAGCGAGATGGCCATTCGGCGGTCGGTCCGAAAATGCCGCCGACGGACAACAAGGGCGCGAATGCGGCGATCGTGGTCAAGACGCCGAAGGTTGCCGGGACCGCGACTTTCTTTACGCCTCGAACGACCTGATCGAGCGTATGACCCTTGGCGTCGACCTGAGCGTAGACGCTCTCGGCAATGACGACCGCATCGTCAACCACGATCCCGAGCACGGTGATGAAACCGAAAAGACTGACGAAATTGATCGTGACCGGCCAGGGCCCGAACGGCATCATCCACAATGCGCCCAAAAAGGTGACCGGAATGCCCACCAGGACCCAGGCCGCCACTTTCGCCCGCAGGAACAGCGACAGGACCAGAGCGACCAGAATCGCGCCCTGAAACAGGTTCTCCATCATCATGTCGAGGCGGCCTCGCATCAGGGCCTGTTAGCACTATGCGATGCCACCCTGCCGGACAGGGCCTCGGCGATAAGGTCAGCGCAGCCGGAGGCGCCGCTGTTGCTCATGAAGACGATCACGTCGCCGGGACCGGCGGCTGCAGCGACGGCCCGTGCGGCCTCATTCGCATCGGCGCATGGCGTCACGTGGGCGACATCGGCGAATTGGGCTCTCGGGTCCCAGGCGAGGCTGGCGGGAGGCGTCAGCCAGGTGTGGGCCGCGCCTTCCAGCGCCTGAGGAAGCCCTGCGAGGTGCGCGCCGGAGCGCATGCTGTTCGATGCCGGCTCGAAAACCGCCAGCACGCGCCGATAGTCGTCGACCAGTGCTTCCAGCGTCGCCTGTATCGCCGTGGGGTGGTGGGCGAAATCATCGTACAAGGCGATGCTCGAACTGCCCTCCGGGTAGCGGCCCAGCAATTGCAAACGCCGGGCCGGGGGCACGAAAGTCGCTAGCGCTGTGCAAGCTCGCTCAATGGACACGCCGGAGGCATACGCGGCCGCCACCGCGGCCAGCGCGTTCGACAGGTTGTGTGCACCAGGCAGCGCCAGATCGGAATGCGCTTCGCCCGATCGCCCCGAAAACTTCGCTCGCCCGTCCTCAACCCGCTGTGCGCGCCATTCCCCCTCGAATCCAGAATCGACCGAAAAGCGTTCCACGTCCGTCCAGCACCCCTTGTCCAGCAGACCGGCGATATTCGGATCGGCGCCATTGACGATCAGCCGTCCGGCAACCGGCGTGCGCCGCAGCAACAGGTGAAACTGCCACAGCACCGCTTGCAGGCCGGCGTAGATATCCGCGTGATCGAATTCGATATTGTTGATGACGACCGTGCGCGCCCGGTAGTGCAGGAACTTGGCGTTCTTGTCAAAGAAGGCGGTGTCGTATTCGTCGCCCTCAATGACAAAATGCCGCCCGCCTCCCAGTCGCGCGGTACGCTCGAAGTTGCCGGGCGCACCACCGATCAGAAAGCCGGGATCCAGCCCCGCGTCGTGCAGAAGCCATGCCGCCATGCTGGCGGTGGTGGTCTTGCCGTGGGTGCCGGTAACCGCGATCACCTCACGATCGCGCAGCACCTCGCTACCGAGCCATTCGGGACCCGACATGAACCTCAGACCGCTGTCCAGGAGCGCCTCGACGATCGGCATCCCGCGGGACATGAGATTGCCCACCAGCACCAGATCGGGACGGACCTCGAGTTGCTCCGGATCGAACCCCGCGACGGGTTCGATCCCCAGTTCCCGTAGCCGGGTGCTCATGGGCGGCCAGGCGGCACGGTCGGACCCGGTTACCTCATGGCCCAGTTCGCGCGCCAGAGCGGCAAGCCCGCCCATAAAGGTGCCGCACACGCCGAGGATGTGGATATGCATCGGGCCCTAAGCCTCGGGGAGCTCTACGCCCAGAAACTCGAACAAAAAGGCGTAGGTCATCAGATACAGAACGAAGTGACCGAAGGCCAGAAACACTCCGCTCAGCAGGCTGCGATCCACCGCCCGAGAGAAAATATTGGCCATGGCCACCAGCCACCAGGCGATGAACGCGAACTCCGCCGCCTGCAGTATCAGCGGCGGTTCATCCAGGCTCGCCGAGAGATAGGTCAGCGGCAGGGCCGCGGCCACAATGACCGTCTGCACGCCCACCAGCGACACCAGGGTCTGCGGCAAGCGCTCCAGTTTGTCGGCCAACTGCAGCGCCAGCCAGGCGTATCCTGCAAGCAGCATCAACTCCAGCAACACGCCGAGCAGCGCCGGGCCCGGATCGTCGGGGAAAACCAGCAGGTTGCTGAAAACGGAGACCGCCGCCCAAGGTGCCAGACAAAGCGCCAACATGGCCTGTGACCCGGGCAGCGAATCCGGGCCGCGCAGGCTCAGCGACACGTAAACGACGCGCTTTACCAGTTCATGCATCGAAGGAACTGGCGGCCGGCGCTTCGGTAGTCTGTGCCGGCGCCACCGCCCGCAAGCCATGAAGCTCCTTGAGGATTCGATCGAACACTTCGTCGGGCGTTCCCAGAGCATCGACGCGGCGCAGCAGGCCGGCGTAATGGGCCAACAGCGGGCGGGTTTGCCGCTGGTAAACGGACAGTCGGTTGGCGATGGTTTCTTCGGTATCGTCGTCGCGTTGAATCAACTTTCCGCCCGCGGCCTTGCTGGCGGCCAGTTGTTCGGGAGACGAAAAATGGATGTTCAAAAGCTTGCCGGTGGCCGAGCAGGTACGGCGGCCGGTGAGTCGCTTCATCAGGACTTCGTCGGAAATCTCGAGCATCAGCACCGCGTCGAGTCGCTGGCCGGAAGCAACGAAGAGTTTCTCGAGCAGCCGGGCCTGCGACTCGCTTCGGGGAAAGCCGTCGAGTATGAAGCCGGCGGCGCAATCGTCCTGGTCGAGCCGCTCGCCCAGAAGCTCCATGACCAGTTCGTCGGAAACCAGTTCGCCGGCATCCATGGCAGCCTTGGCGCGACGGCCGAGCAAGGTGCCGGCGGCGACTGCAGCCCGGAGCAGATCGCCGGTGGACACCTGGGGCCAGCCCATGCGATCTTGCAACCGACGAGCCTGCGTACCCTTGCCCGCGCCGGGCGGGCCCAGAAACACTATCCGCATTGGGTCCTCCGGCCCATCCTGCTTGTGCAGGTGCTATCGTACACGGTAGCCCCTTACGCAACACGATTTTCTCCATGCCAGCCCGCAACGCTCTTTATGCGCAATCCGGAGGCCCCACGGCGGTAATCAACGCCACCGCCCAGGGCGTCATCGAAACGGTGAGGCAGGCCCGGCCTGCGGTCGGCAAGCTGTTTGCCGCGCGCAATGGCATCCTCGGCGCCCTGCACGAGCAACTGCTTGACACGGACGCGGCGTCGGCGGAAGAGGTGGCGGCGCTGGGCGCCCGGCCCGGGAGCGCGTTCGGCACGGCCCGCTACAAGCTCGCCCGGTTTGCGGACGACGAGCGCGAATACCGGCGCCTGATGGATGTTTTCCGGGCCCATGACATCGGCATGGTGTTCTTCAACGGCGGCAACGATTCCATGGACACGGCGCTGAAGCTGTCGCAGTTGGGCCGGCGGATGGATTACCCGCTGCAATGCATCGGCCTGCCCAAAACGGTGGACAACGATCTGCCGGTTACCGACTGCTGCCCCGGTTTCGGTTCGGCGGCCAAGTACGTGGCCGTTTCCACCCGCGAGGCGGCGCTGGACGTGGCGGGAATGGCGCGCACTTCCACCAAGGTGTTCATCCTCGAGGTCATGGGCCGCCACGCGGGCTGGATCGCTGCTGCCGGCGGGTTGGCGGGCGCCGGTCCCCACGAACCGCCGCACATCATTCTCTTCCCCGAGGCGCCCTTCGAGGCCGAACGGTTCCTTAACCGGGTGCGCGAGTCGGTGCAGCAGCATGAGTATTGCGTGATCGTGGCCAGCGAGGGCGCGCGCTATGCCGACGGACGTTTTCTGTCCGAATCAGGAGGCACGGACGCCTTCGGACACACCCAGCTCGGCGGCCTCGCCCCGGTGCTCGCCGGCATGGTGCGCAAGGAACTGGGCTACAAGCACCACTACGCCATCAGCGACTATCTGCAACGCTCGGCGCGTCACCTGGCCTCGGCAACGGACCTGGAACACGCTTATGCGGTGGGCGAAGCGGGAGTGAAACAGGCGCTTGACGGCGTGAACGCGGTAATGATCACAATTCAGCGTGTTCAGGACCAGCCCTATTCATGGACGACTTCGTCAACGCCGCTGGAAAACGCCGCCAACGTGGAAAAGGAATTGCCGCGCGATTTCATTGCGCCCGATGGCTACGGCATCACAGCCGCCGCGCGCCGCTACTTGCAGCCCCTGATCGAAGGCGAAGCGCCCCCGCCCTACCGCGAAGGCCTGCCCGTCTACCGGCAGATCGACCTGCCCGCCGCCGAACTGCGCCTGCCTGCCTTCACGTAAGGAGCAGTCACGCAGCGCGCCAGCCCGCCGCCTTGCGGGAGTGTTGGAGGCAGGATGCCGGAACCAAGCTACAGGGACGTATTCATGCGTCTCCCGAAAGGCGGGGGCAAGGAGCGCAGCGATCAACGCGAATGCACACAGGCGAACGCCGAGCCGCGCCTATGTTTAATGCCGGGCCTTGAATTGGCGGAGTTGTTCTTCGGTGGCCGGTTGCTGGTATTTCTTCTTCCAGTCCGGGTACGGCATGCCGTAGATTCGTTCGCGGGCTTCGGCGTCGGTCACTTCCAGCCCATGCTCCGCCGCCGCTTCGGCATACCAGCGGCCAAGACAATTTCGGCAGAAACCCGCCGTGATCATCATGTCGATGTTCTGCACTTCCTTGTTCTCGTCGAGGTGCTTCAGCAGCCGGCGCAGCACCGCAGCGTCCAGCTTGCGGCCCGTTTCCTGGTCGATCATGTTTGTCTCCTTGCCTGTGGGGGAGCGGGCGGGGGAGTATACTCCCGCCGTTTTCTGCGGAGCACCTTCAGCGTGAATATCGCGTATCAGGGTATCGCGGGCGCCTGGTCGCATCTGGCCTGTCGCGCCGTCCATCCCCAACGGGAGGCTGTGCCCTGCCCCAGTTTCGAGGATGTGTTCGAGATCGTGGAGTCCGGGCGCGCAGACCTCGCCATGATTCCGATCGAGAACAACCTGGGCGGGCGCGTGGCGGACATCCACCAGCTTCTGCCGCACCAGGCCCTGCATATCGTCGCGGAGCACTTCCAGCCGATCCGACATGAACTGCTGGCCGTGCCCGGTGCAACGGCGGACGGGCTGCGCGCTGTGTACAGCCACCCGCAGGCGCTCGCGCAATGCCGACGGTTCCTGCACAAGCGGGGCCTGGAACCAAGGGCGGCCAGCGATACGGCGGCGGCGGCGCAGAGAGTGGCCGAGCGCGGCAACCCCGCGTTCGGTGCGATCGCTTCCCGTCTGGCCGGAGAGCTGTACCAGCTCGGCAGCCTGCACAGCGACATCCAGGACGAATACCACAACACCACGCGCTTCATCGTGCTGGCAAGAGAAAAGAACGAGGAGCCGCGGGATGCCGCAGAGCGCTACATCTCGGCGCTGTGGTTCCAGTTGCGCAGCGTCCCCGCGGCCCTCTACAAGGCGCTGGGCGCGTTCGCCACCAACAATGTCAACCTCACCAAGCTCGAGAGCTATATCGGCACGCGGCACTTCGGCCGGGCGCGCTTCTACGCCGAAGTCGACGGGCACGAAACCGACGAACCCGTCCGCTCGGCGCTGGAAGAGCTCCGATACTTCACCGACACGGTGCGCGTACTCGGCAGCTTCCCGCAACACGAATTCCGCCAACAACAACCCACACCCCGCACACTCCACCAAGCTCCATCATGACCCCCCAAACCTCACCCCAACGCCCTGGTTTGCGCGCATTCGCTTTGCTCCCTCCGCCTTCGCGCCCCGGCGAACGCATAGCCGCTCCTATGGTCAAATACGCCGGTTGAGACACACATAACATGCACAAACTTCTTGTCACGTACACGCGTCCGGACGACATCGACGCATTCGAGAAGCACTTTCGCGAAGTACACGCGCCCATGGTGCGCAAGATCCCGGGACTCAAGAAACTGGTGATCAACCGCATTACGGGTAACGCGCTGGGCGGTCCGCCGTCGCTGCACCTGATTGTGGGGCTTCAGTTCGGCCCCAGGGAGGACTACGAGGTCGCGATGCGCTCGGAAGAAAACGCAGCCGCAGGCCGCGACGCCCTGGAGCTCTGCCGCGCAACCGGCTCGAAATTCGAAGTGCTGATCGCCCATGAAGACTGATGCCAGGAACCGGGCGACTGCGAACAGGCAGCGCTCCCCACAGCGATGAGTGAGCGGATGACAGGCGGCGAGGCGCTGGCCCGGTCGGTGCTGGCGCATGGCGTGGACACCGTGTTCGGGCTGCCCGGCGGGCAAACCTACGGACTCTTCGACGCCTTGGCGCAGCACCAGCGTCCCATCGACGTCATCAATTCGCGCCACGAGCAGGGCGCCGCCTATATGGCGCTGGGATACGCCGCCTCCACCGGCCGCCCGGGAGTGTTCAGCGTAGTTCCCGGACCCGGCGTGCTCAACGCCGCCTCCGCACTATGCACGGCGTACGCCACCAACTCCCGCGTGCTCTGTCTGGCCGGGCAGGTGCCCTCGCAGCACATCGACCAGGGCTGGGGCATGCTGCACGAAATCCACGATCAGATCGGGATCCTCAAGCGTCTGACCAAGTGGGCCGAGCGGATACCGAGCGTCGGCGAGGCGCCCCGGCAGGTGGCCGAAGCCTTCCGGCAGCTCCATACCGGGGCCGCGCTTCCGGTAGCCCTGGAAATGCCCCCGGACGTGATGGAAGGCGAAGGAGAGGCTACGCTGCTCGATCCCACCTCTGCGTACGCAAGCGCCGAGGCGGACCGGGATGCGCTCCGGCGGGCGGCCGGCATCCTCGGCAAAGCCAGGAACCCGATCATCATCGCCGGGGCAGGCGCGCTGGACGCGCCGGAGGAGTTGTTGCGCGTTGCGGAGATGCTTCAGGCACCGGCGGCCACTCACTTCAATGCCAAGGGGATCATTGACGAACGCCATTACCTGGGAATCAACATGCCTGCCGCACACTCGCTATGGGCAGACGCCGACGCGGTGCTGGCGGTGGGCACGCGGTTCAGCGAGCCCGAACTGGAATGGGGTCTGGATGATCGCCTGCCGGTGGTGCGGCTGGATCCCGACGAATCGGCTTTCCAGCGCGGGCGGACGCCAAGCGTGGCCCTGCATGCCGACGTGGGCGCTGGACTGAGCGGCTTGGCCGAGGCGCTTGCGGGCGTCAACCGCAAGCGAGAGTCGCGCAAGCAGGAACTGCTGGGGCTGAAACGCCGGTTCAACAAGGAGTTCAGCTGCAACAACGCGCCGCAGGCAGCGGTTCTCAAGATCGTGCGCGAGGAACTGCCTGAGGATGGCTTTTTGGTGGACGAGGTCACGCAAATGGCCTACACCTCGTGGTTCGCCTTTCCGTCCTACCGGGCGCGGCACTACATGAGCAGCAACTACCAGGGCAATCTGGGATACGGCTACCCCACCGCCCTGGGCGTGCAGGCGGCGCATCGTGACCGGAAAGTGATCGCTTTCGCCGGCGACGGGGGTTTTCTCTACGCCGGAGCGGAAATGGCCACCGCCGCTCGCCACGGTCTCAATGTGGTCGTCATCGTGTTCAGCAACGACGCCTACGGCAATGTCCGCCGCGACCAGGCGCAGCGCTACTCGGGGCGGGTATTCGCCTCCGGCTTGACCAACCCCGACTTCAAGGCCATGGCCGAGTCGTTCGGTCTGGGGGCCTGGCGCGTTCGCACGCCCGAAGAACTGCGCGCCGCGCTTCGTCAAGCGCTCAAGGCCGACGCGCCGGGGCTGATCGAAATGCCGGTCAGCGAAATGCCCAGCCCCTGGCCCTACATCTTGCTGCCCCGAGTGAGATAGGCCGCAAGCCGCGTGGCGGCCAGGCCCGGCACTTCCTTGGAAACGAATTCTTCTTCCCGACCGAAGGGCCGGGTAGCGTCCAGCCCTACCCTTCCGGCGAAATCGTCCTGCGTGTCGCGGTAGAACCCGGCCCTGCCGGTAACGACCCGCGTGCGCTCATCCACGCGGCCGCGGGTGATGAAGGCGTGAATCACCGCGTTCATGTCATGCAGGTTCACGTCTTCCTCAACCACGCAGCAAAGCTGGTTGTAGTCGGCGTGACTATCGAACACCACATCCATGACGTCCCGGGCGTGACCGGCGTATTGCGGGCGGATCTGCACGGTGGTGTTCATGAACGCCGGCGCGCAGGACACATCCACGACGCCGGGCAGGCGGCGGCTCAGGTCGCGATACACGCGCGCCGCATTCACCGCTTCGAGCAGGGCGAGGTCCTCGCGGGAGCCGCACAGCAGACTGTGGAAGACCGCATCGCGCCTGTAGGTAACGCCATCCACCTCCATCACATGATTCGGCCCCTCCGGCACGTAATACCCCAGGACTTCGCCGAAGGGACCCTCCGGCCGCCGCACTCCGGGCAGAATTCTGCCCCCCACGACGATTTCGGCGGCGACCGGCACCGGAAGCGAAGTGCGCGGCCCCGGGTACACCGCCACCGGCTTGCCGGCCAACTCCGCAGCCAGGGCGTATTCATTGACGCCGGGCGGCATATGGGTGCCGGCCGCGAAGAACACCGGCACCGGCACGCCGATCAGCAGGGCGACCGGCAACTCCCGGCCCGCCGCCTCGGCGCGGCGCTGATAGTCGGCCAGGTCATGGCTGTCTCCGAGACGCAGCCTGAGTTCACCGGGCCCGACGTACATGGCGCGATGGAAGGACAGGTTCGGCACGCCCGTGTCCGGGTCGAGCGCCAGAACGATGGCCGCGGTGAAATAGGGACCGGCATCGTGCTCGTGGTAGGTGATCAGCGGCAGATCCGAAAGTGCGCCCTGCTGCAAGTCCTCCGGCGCCCGAACTTCGACTTGCGGCGAGTCCACGCGGGCCTCGGCCGCGTCCAGGACTTTCGCATAGGCCGCGGCGAAGGGTTCGTCCGCGCCGCCCACAACTTCCCGCAGCCGCGCGGCATCCGCGAAGAGATTGGTCGCTACCCGAAACCGGGTGCCGCGCACCTTCTCGAACAGCACCGGCCGGTTGCCCGCTTCCTGGGCGCGCTGGGTGACGGCGGCCAACTCGAAGCGGGGGTCCACCTCGCGCGAAACGGCAAGCAGCTCGCCCGATTCGGTCAGCTTGTCCAGCCAGGCTCTCACGATGCGTACCCGGGAGGATCTTTCCAGCGGGGCAGAAAGCCGGTAAGAATCGCGGCCAGCGCGCAGCAGCCCCCGCCCGCGGCCAGCATGGCGCTGTAGGAATCGTAACGGTCGTACGCTTCCCCGTATGCCCATGGCCCCAGCGCGGTGCCGACCAGAAAGGCGCTGAACAGCAGTCCGTAAATGACCGCAAAGGACTTCAGCCCGAAGTAACGTCCGGCCAGATAGGCCAGCAGATCAATCTCCGCACCCATGCTCAGCCCCAGCAGCAGGGCCGCTGGGATCGCGAAACCGGCGGCGTTGCCGGTGGACAGCACGAACATGCCGGCGGCGGAAAGCAGGAACACGACAAGAGCTACGCGCGGGGCAAAGATACGATCGATGAGAAAGCCGATCACGACCCGCGAAACCATCACCGCGATTCCAACCATGCCGGTGATCCAGCCGGCCGTTTCCCCCGGCAGGCCGAACTCGCTGAGCATCGGCTTGAAGTGCGCCAGCATCCCGTATAGGCTGAACGAAAGCAGGGCGAACACCGCCACCAGCATCCAGAACACGCCCCGGCCCACAGCCTCCCTCCAGCCGTCACCGGTTCGATCCGCCGCCACCGTACCCTCAGCGGACGCTGCAGACGGCGCTCCCGGACGGCCCATACGGGCGGAACTGCCGGGTTCCTTCAGAAACAGGCCCACCAACGGCGTGGCCACAAAAATGACGATCGCTCCGAGAGCCAGAAAGCTGTAGCGCCAGCCGTACGCATCGTTGATATAGCGCACCATGGGCGGCACATAGGCGTATCCCAGTCCGGCGCCGGCCATGGCCAGACCAATGGCCAGACCCCGGCGCCGGTCGAACCACGACGAAACCGTGCGCATGTACGGCGGGCTGTTGGCGCCGGCGCCGAATATGCCGATCAGAACATAGACGAGTATCAGCCCCCACAGCGCATCCAGGCGCCAGCCGAGAAGGCATAGCGCCAACCCGAGAAACAGCATCGAGGGCGCCAGCACGCGGCGCGAACCGTAGGCGTCCACCACGCGGCCGATGAACGGCAAAGTGATTGCCAGACACAGCGTGAACAAGGTAAGCGCAAGGCTCATGTCCCCGCGCGCCCATCCGAACTCCTGCTCCAATGGCTCGATGAACAAGCTGAAGGCGCCGAAGGCGAACTGTCCGGGACTGGTGGACAATCCCAGCGCGGCCACGGCCACGATCCACCAGCGGCGCGGAGAACTGTCGCCGCCCGACGACAGGCGCTGCTTGCGTGGTGTGCTCATGCGCCGCAAATACTACATGGAGCGCAGGCGTTATTCTTGCGTGCAATGTTTGCGAGCCTGGCGCATGACCAAGCGGCGGATGGGCGGGCCTATACCTGCCCCGACATCTTGAACTGTCTGCCGCCGACAACTGCCCCCGTCAGTCTTCAGGCGGGAGTATCTTGGGGAAATCCTCGTGAGAGTCCTGGGCCTGATCCCGCGACTGAGCGGAATCCTGCCGCCGTTGTCGCTTGCCATAGATGAATACGCCCGCCAAAGTTGCCAATGTGCCTGGAGTGGCCGCTACGCCTTCCAATGTGCGGCCTTGTGAAATGATATAGAAACTGCCCATTATGCTCGTGAATGCGAGCGAGCCGGCTATCCATAGAGACTTGGATTCGATCTTCATTCTGGCCTCAATGAGCTCTCGTTCCACGTTTTGTCTATGGGCTGCCTGACCTTCCGCCATTCTCACTATTCGATCTGCCAATCCCGGCAATACTTCCTCATACTCCCTCAGGTGCGCCGGAAGAGGTAGAGGGCCCGAATAGTGCGCTGCAAGAATCGTTCGGGCTTCCGGGCGCTGATTCTCGAAATACTCATCAACGGCGCGCCTCACATCCGAAGTCGATACTGGTTGGCTCGACTGATTTCCCTCGCTGCTGGCCGAAGGGCTATCGGCTTGTGGCAATACCGGCTTTTCGCGGCTGCTACCCGGCATTTGCGGCTTTCGAGAGAAGCGGCGCATCAGACATGGCGTTACCAAGGTCAGCGCCTACGGCGCGCCAATCTCGAGCCAATGCGCGCGCATCTTCATGTAAATTTGATGGACGCTCGAACTCATCCAGCACAGCGCCAAGGTCGAGCGTGCGCGCCGCTCCGGACAGCGCGCTTGGCAGGCGAAACCCGAACCTTTGTCGCGGACAGGCTGCGGCCTTGTATTGATCCGCAACCTCTGGCATCAGGCTATTCACCGCCATCTCTGGATACGCTTGGTAAATGGAGGCGAGAATTTGCGGAAACGAGCGTTTCAGCATCCAGGCGGCGCACTCTTCAAGGAACTTGCTCACCGTACCTGGCAGATCGCGAAGTGTCCTGGCTCCCTCCTCCCAGCCCGCCTGAGTCAGTCGATAGACATCTACGTAGCTGGACTCGTGTCGAGCCTTTCCCTGCTTCGCCAACTCGCGAAGCACCTCGTAAACATCCTTGTCAAACGGGCCATACAAGTAGGGTTCCCAATTAAAGTAGGGGCCTTTCACAAGCGCCCCGCATTCCTGGTCAACAAGAAACAACAGCTTCTGAATACGTACGGGGTCGAAGGAAACGCCACTTCCGGCAGCAGCCATGGCTGCCATTACCATGGACTCGCGCCGGATTATCCATTCGCCATGAGATTCAGGATTCTTGCGCATACCAGTAGTCATCGGTCATCCGCGCCCCTATGGTTCGCTTCAGGCAGACCATGCTCCATAAAGGATAGCGTACAACAGGCGAATATGCATATGGGTGGGCGGGTTCAGAAAGAGGCGGGACAGAGGCGGGTTGGACCGGCTGTCAGTTCATGACCTGCGGGAGCGGCGGGAGCGTATGGATGTCCAGCGCCGTGGTCACCGCGCGGGTGGACATGACCGGCACGCCGGCGGCGCGCGCCGTTTCCTCCAGGGTAGCGTGCTCCACGCTCAGCGTGTAGCGGCTTGCGGGCGCCAGCGCCGAGGCGGGAATCACCCTCTGCGTATCGGAGTAGAGCATGAATCGCTGGCCCTGGAACGGTCGGCCGCTGTGATCGACCTTGTAATCGTCCTGGTCGCGCAGAATCACGAAGATCATGTCATCGCATATCTGGCGCGGGTCGGCGTGGCCCGATGAGAAAGGCGCGTACTTCACCACCAGGTCCTGCGTTGGATCCACGTTGGCCGCAGCGACTTCCGCGCCGCGCTGTTCCAGCCACACGGCGGGGCCGCTAGGATAATCGCCCTCGCCAAGCCGCACGCTGATCGAAACGGGTTCGTCCGCTCCCGGCGGACGGTAGCGGAAAACGTATTCGCCGTTGGGCCACTCCGCGTCCAGTTCGGCCTCGCTGGCGTAGCGGCGCGCGCTCCGCGCCAGCAGTATCTGGTCCTGTGCCGGTCCCATCGCCCCGCGCTGATCGGTGAAAGCGACTTCGCGTCCGTCCGGCCGGACCAGTTTGGCGGCGCCCAGCGGCGTGCCATCAGCGAGGAAAATCTCCGAGAAGAACGAGTAATACTGGAGTTCGGGACCGCTGTCCCCAACCTGCTCGAAGCCCGCGTGCTTTCCGACCACAGCGAAATTCACGTCCCTGGTCTGCGCCAGAGACATCATCGGCGCAAACAAGGCGGCGCTGGCGAGCATGGATGCCAAGGCTGCGACCAAGCGCCGCCGACTGCACGGAATGCGCCCGGACCCGGCGATTGACTGCCCTCCGCGGAAAAGCAAAAGCACTCGGAAGCCGGAAAGCAAAGCCGGATGCCCTCCGTTTGCGGGAGGGCAAAACTGAGACGCCCCGGCCCCCGAGCCTTGCCGCTTATCTGCCAAATCCGTAGTTCACCTTGATGCCCCAGATGCGGGGATGCGGACGCAGCCGGAATCCGCTGAAGCCGAAATTCTCGCCGGTGCCCGTAAAGTACTCCTCGTCCGTAAGGTTTTCCACATAGGCCACGACTTCCCAGCACGCGTCCAGATGCACACCCACACGCAAATTGAAGATATCGACCTCCGGGGTGCGGAACGGGAAAGCATCCGTGCGGCTGGGCACTTGTCCACTATATATCCAAGGAGCGTCGGGGTCTTGCCCCAGCGTCGCACCGCTGCTCTGCAGGTAGGTTACGTCCTCGATAGTGGAGAACTGCGAATCCTTGTAAATCCATTCCAGCCGCGCCCAGCCATCCCATCGATCCAGCGTGAACTGGTAGTCGGCGGCCATGCTCCAGGTGAGTTCCGGCGCCCGCGGCAGTGGCTCCCCCTTCAAATCAACGAATATTCTGCCGCTAAGCTGAGCTATATCGTCACTCAGTATTTCCGTATCAAGCACGCCAATTCCCGCAGTAACGATCAGGTTCTCGGTCACGAGCGCCGCCAACTCTGCCTCCAGCCCTGTGGCCCGCGCTTCCTGAACATTTATGGTCAACTCAAAGTTGCTGGAGAGATCACCCGGAACCAGGAAGAAGAAGGTCTCAAGCTGCAGATCTTCCCAGTCCAGCAGGAAAGCCGCGGCATTGAAGCGCACACGTCCACCAAACAACTCCGACTTCACTCCGAGTTCGTAATTGGTTAGGACTTCCGGTTCAAATGTCTCATAAATCGCCGAGCTGATGGCCGCGTTCCGGCCCAGGGAATGACCGCCTGCCTTGTAGCCCCGGGATACGGTGGCGTAGACCGTCGCCTCGGAAGCCAAGTCGTACGAAATCGCAACGCGAGGAGAGATATCCGTGTAAGTCTCTTCATCATTGATTGAGGCCGTTGGCACAAAGTCGTTGGGCCAACGGGACATATGGTCGAAGCCGATAGGCGTGTATGAATTCCAAACATCGTCAGACGTGTAGCGCGCGCCGAGCGTAAAATCGAACCGGTCGGTCATGTGCCAAGTAACATCCGTAAACACGGCCAGGCTGGTCAGCTCAAATCCGCTGACTTCGCATGACAAACAAAGCCCCCGCGGCCAAACCTGCGGTGGCGGCAGCACTGGAACACCTCCGGGTGGCAGCGCCACGGATCCGCCCGGCAGCCAAAACGCGCGCATTACGCCTCCCACAGAACGATCCGCGCCCACCTGGACTCTGCTGTCATTGCCCTTCTCGTCGCGCGCGTACATCGCGCCGATAGTCCAGTCATAGGAATCGGACGTAATATCCAGCCGCAACTCGGTAGTGAATGACGTGCCGTCACGGATGTGGTCCCGATAGACGATGTCTTCCGGAATCAGATCGTTGTCGAAAACTCGATCCAGTTCAGTGTCGATCCAGCCAGTTATCCAATTAAGAGTGGAAGTCTCGGAAATCTCGCGGCTTACTTTCAGAATTGCAACGCTGGTCGTGTTGTCGTTCTTTTCTCCAATTGCGGAGCGCGCGGTCTTGTTGCGATTGTCCGGCCAGAAGCCTGTGCCCGGATCAATTGGCGCCAGAAAGGCGTTGCCTGGCCCTCGGAAACCAAAAGTATCGATGACATCAGTGTCCCAGACGCCCGACGGCACGTTTTCGTCATGGCCCTGTTGCTCGTCGCTGTGCATGAGCATGAGGTCCACGGTGGTGACATCGTTCAGCAACCAGCGAGCGGACACCCGGCCCATGACGTATTCGTGGCCGGAATCGCCGCCACCGGGGACGATGTTCTCGACCAGACCGCCGGAATCTTCGTAGTAGAGGACACCGCGCAGCAGGAACGCGTCCGATACGGGAACGTTGATCATGCCGCTGAAGTCGTACTGCTCGCTGGCATTCTCGAACGAGCGCGCGCCCAGGGAGACGCTGGCATCGAACTCGGGCTGCGGCTTGCGCGTGGACAGGTTCAGCGCGCCGCCCACCGCGTTGCGCCCGAAGTAGGTGCCCTGCGGGCCGCGCAGCACTTCGATGCGCTCCAGGTCCTGCAATTGCGGATTGACGGTGCCCTGGCCCACCGACGCTACGCTGAACTCGTCCAGGTAAATGCCGATGGACTGAATGAAGGAACTCTCGTCGGTGTTGATATTGCTCACGCCGCGCATCGCGATGCTGATGCCACGGGCGCCCACCTGTCCGTCTTCGGTATAGCTCACGTTGGGCGTGAGGCTCAAGTATTGGGCCGCTTCGGTGATGTTGGCCACTTCAAGCGCCTCGCCCGTGAAAGCCGTCACTGCCACAGGCACTTCCTGCAGGCTCTGCTCGCGCCGCTGGACGGTCACGATGATTTCCTCCAGCGCCATTTCGTCCTGCGCGGGAACCGCCGGCGCGACCAGCAGGGTCGCCAGAAAGCCGACCGCAGTAATTCGTTTTTTCATCTAATTCTCCTTAACCGGGAATTTGCTCCCGACTGACCGGGAAAGCTTTGAATCGTAACACTTATGGCCCCGTCTTGCACTGAATCGGGCCGCGGCCTCAGGCGCCGGCGACGCTCAAGGAATCGATCAGGATGGACCCCGTTTGGATTCCACCGCGGCGGTCGATGTCGGCGCCGATGGCGCGGATATTGGCAAACATGTCCTTGAGGTTGCCCGCGATGGTGATTTCATGGACGGCGTGCGCAGGCGCTCCGTCCCGCACCCAGTACCCTGCCGCGCCGCGAGAATAATCGCCGGTCACGATATTGGCACCCTGCCCCATCAGTTCGGTCACTACCAGGCCTTCGCCCATCCCGTCCAGCAGTTCCTCGAAGGTCTCTCCCGTGCTTTGCAGCAAGAGGTTGTGCGCGCCGCCAGCGTTGCCAGTGCTCTTCATGCCGAGCTTTCGCGCCGAGTAGCTGCCCAGGAAATAGCCGTTGAGAACGCCGCCGCCAACCACCTCCCGGTCGGCGGTGGCCACGCCCTCCGCATCGTAGGCGTGGCTCGCCATGCCGCGCGGAACATGGGGACGTTCCAGCAGGTCCACACAATCAGCGAACACGGGCTTATCCAGGCTGTCGAGCAGGAAGCTGGCGCGGTTGTACAGGGCGCGCCCGCTCACCGCGGCGCAGAAATGCCCGACCAGGCTGCGCGCCACTCTCGGCGCGAACAGGACCGGCGCGGAGGCGCTCTTGATCTTGCGCGCGCCAAGCCTGCGCAGGACGTATTTCGCGGCATTCTCGCCCACCTCCTTCACCGGCGCCAGTTCCTCGGGGGCCCTGGCCACGGAGAATTCGTAATCGCGCTCCATATGGCCGTCCTGCTCACTCAGCACCGCGCAGAAAAGGCTGTGGCTGCTGGAGCGCCCGCTCTGAAGAAAACCGTGCGAGTTGCCGTAGGCGTAGCTGGATTCTCCGCTGTCCACGCCCGCGCCTTCGGAGTTGCTGATCCTGGAATCGGCATCCAGTGCCGCCGCTTCGCACTCCAGCGACAGTTCCATGGCCTGCTCGGCGCCGAGGTCCCAGGGATGATAAAGATCCAGTTGGGGAAATTCCGTGGCCATGCGGTCGGCGTCCGCCAGGCCGGCGAACTCGTCTTCGGCAGCGAAGCGGGCCAGGCTCAGGGCCTTGTGGACGGTTTCGCGCACGACTTGCGGAGACAGGTTGGAAGTGCTGGCCGAGCCCTGTCGCTGTCCCCTGTACACCGTTACAGACAGGGAATGACCCTGGTGGCTTTCCAGGGTCTCCACGGAGCGCATCCGCACGCGCAGCGTCAAGCCCGAATCGTTGGATGCGGACGCCGCGGCCTGACTGGCGCCGCCCTTGCGGGCGTGCGCCAGGGCATCGGCAACGCACTCGCTCAGATTATCCGGCGACATCGCTGTTGCGCACGGCTTCGGCGGTCTGAGCTTCGCGATAGGCCAGCAGCGCGGCGCGCACCTTCTCGTCGCTTAGGGCGAGAATCGCGGTGGCCAGCAGCGCGGCGTTGACCGCGCCATGGCGCCCCACCCCAAGCGTGCCCACCGGCACGCCGGCAGGCATCTGCGCAATCGACAGCATTGCATCGGCGCCGCCGAATGCCGCGGTGGCTAGGGGAACGCCCAGAACCGGCAGCGAGGTAAGCGCCGCAGCCGTTCCCGGGAGCGCAGCGGCCAGACCCGCTCCGGCGATGATCACCGCAAAACCCTTGTCCTCAGCCTGCTCGACGTACTCCGCCAGCAGTCTGGGGGCGCGATGGGCGGAAAGCGCGCGCGCTTCCCACTCCACGCCCAGCGAATCCAGGGTGACGGCCGCGTGCTCCATGATTTTCCAGTCGGAGTGCGATCCCATGAGAATGGCCACCTTTTTGGTCATCTGGTGCTCCTTTTTTGCGCTTGCTTGCTGAGTTCCGGTGATTTTATGGACGGCTGTAAACGTTCAGGCCGTGCCGCCTACGGTGATGCCGTCCACTCGAACGGTCGGCATGCCCACCCCTACCGGCACGCTCTGTCCCTCCTTGCCGCAAACCCCGATGCCCGGATCCAGGGCCAGGTCGCTGCCGACCATGGACACCCTCGTCAGTACCGTGGGTCCGTCGCCGATCAGCGTGGCATCGCGCAGCGGCGATCCAAGCTTGCCGTTCTCGATGCGGTAGGCCTCGCTGGCGGAGAACACGAATTTGCCGGAGGTGATGTCCACCTGGCCGCCGCCGAAATTCCTGGCGTAAACGCCCCGAGTGACCGAGCGGATGATCTCTTCGGGATCATGCGGGCCGGGCATCATGAAGGTGTTGGTCATGCGCGGCATGGGCAGGCAGGCGTACGACTCGCGGCGACCGTTCCCGGTGGGCCGGACCCCCATCAGATCGGCGTTCAGCCGATCCTGCATGTAGCCGGCCAGGATGCCGTTTTCTACCAATACGGTCCGTCCGGTGGACGTGCCCTCGTCATCCACCTCCAGCGAGCCGCGGCGCCCCGGAAGGCTGCCGTCGTCAATCACCGTGCACTGCTCGCTGGCCACCGCCTCGCCGATACGCCCGGCGAAGGCGGACACCCCCTTGCGGTTGAAGTCGCCTTCCAGGCCATGGCCCACCGCTTCATGCAGCAGAACGCCGGGCCATCCCGGACCGAGGACCACGATCTCCTCGCCGGCCGGCGCCGGCTGCGCATCCAGGTTCACCACCGCCTGGCGCACGGCCTCAAGCGCGTGTTCGCGGGCATGGGTTTCATTGAAGAGCTCGGCCAGCGGCAGCCGGCCGCCCCAGCCGGATACGCCGTGGCGCACCTCGCCCTTGTCTTCCAGCAACACCGTCACACCCAGGCGCACCAGCGGCCGGTCATCCGCCGCCAGCCGTCCGTCCGAGGAGCAGATCAATACCCGTTTCCGGGCGATCGACAGGCTGGCGATCACCTGGCGGACGCGGGGGTCGGCAGCGCGCGCCTCGCGGTCCAGGGTATGCAGCAATTCCACCTTGGCCGGGTCGGAGAATCCCGCTGCCGGATCTCCCGGCGCATACAGCGCGCGGCTGGCGCCTGGACGGCGCACCATCACCTGACCCCGGCCACCGTCCCGGGCAATCGCGCCCGCGGTGGTCGCGGCCTGAAGCAGAGTAGAGGGGTCCAGTTCGTCGGAATAGGCAAAGCCGGATTTGTCCCCGCTCACAGCGCGCGCGCTCATGCCCCGCCCGCGGTCGTGACTTGCGGTCTTGACGATGCCGTCTTCCAGCACCCAGGACTCGCTGGAATGCTCCGAGAAGTAAAGATCGCCCCAGTCCACGCCGGGCCGCAATAAAGCGCCCAGTGCCCGGTCGAGCTGCGGGTCGCCCAGGTCGGATGATTCCAGCAGGCTGGTGCGGGCCAGCGCAACGGGATCGGAGCGCACGGCGTAAGTGGAGGGATCGGGGAGAGTGTTCATGGAAGATCGTGGATTTCAGAGGAATTGGCGGCGCAGGTCAAGCCCTTGTCAAGCTCTGAGGCCTGCCTGAGGAAGGTCTGAGGACCGTCCGAGGCCCCTCCAAGGCTCGCCTGAGGCCTGCCTGAGGCCCGCCCGAGGAACGGTTCGAGGACCGTCCGAGGCCCTTCCTGCCTTCAAGCCCGTCACTTCGAGGATACCGAAACGCCAAGCCGGCGGTGATTCAGCGCTGGAAAACCTGCGCGCAAACGCTCAAGCGCGTCCAGGGCCACTTCATGGCACAACACCCCGTCGCCTTCGTTCCGCTCCGCCACCACCTTCCCCCAAGGCTCCACCAGCATCGAATGGCCATAGGTTTCGCGTCCGCCGGGATGGCTGCCGTACTGGGCCGAGGCCAGTACATAGCACAGGTTCTCCACCGCGCGGGCCCGGAGCAGCACATGCCAGTGGGCTTCCCCGGTGGCGCGGGTAAAGGCGGCGGGAAAGGCAATGATTTCGGCGCCGCGCTGGCTCATGGCGCGAAACAGTTCCGGGAAGCGGAGGTCATAGCACACGACCAGCCCCACCCGTCCAAACGGCGTGTCCGCCACCACCGGCTCGCGCCCGGGCGTGGTGTTGGCGGATTCGCGGTAAGACTCCGCGCGCCCCGGCACGGACACGTCAAAGAGATGCATCTTGTCGTAGCGCGCCACCATGGCGCCGGAACCGTCGAACAGGCAGCAGGCCGAACCCGGCCGCTTCGGCTCCTCGGAGCGCATCGGAATGGTGCCGGCCACGATCCACATGCCCAGGCGCTGCGCCTGCTCCGCAGCGAAGTCCTGCCAGGGGCCGGAACCCGGCTCTTCGGCATGCTTCGCGCGCATTCGTTCCGCGTCCCTGGACATGAGGGCGAAATTTTCCGGCAAAACGGCCAGGGCCGCGCCACGATCCGCAGCGTTACGCAGCAGCGCCGCCGCCCGCCTGAGGTTGGCGGCAGGATCGTCTCCCGAACACATCTGAATGACCGCCACGGTGCTCAAGAGCTATTCGCAGCGGGCTGCGCCTCCCTGGAAATCGTCGTCGATTCGGGCGCCGCTTGCGGGCCTGGCGCCGATGCTTCCGCGTCCGCGTCCGCCGATGCTTCCGACTCCAACTCCGACTCCGCTTCCGCTGATGCTTCCGCTTCCGCTTCGCCGGCCTCAACAGGCGGGGCCTCTGCGTCCACCTGAGTCAACAGGGCGTCCCAGTCGATATCCGGCGTGCCGGCCAGATTTTGCTCCAGGTAGCGGGCGCAATCCTCAAATGCCGCAAGATCGATGTCTTCACGCAGGACCCTCTGGACGGACGGGTTGTCCCAACTGCCGTTCACGCGGTAATAGTTCGCTGAAATGGCCTGCAGGGGTTCCCGGAACGCCTGCGACAGCAGCAGCAAGGTGGCCCCCAGTCCGGTGCCGCCCACGATCACCCCGCCCAGCGAGAGCAGGTCGGGCAGATTCGGAGAGACCACGGCAACCTGATCGTAGCTGCGATCCTGCAGCCCGGTGCGGCCGAACAGCGCCAGACCCGCGACAGCACCCTGCAGGCCCATGTTGCAGGTATAAGCCTGACCGGCACGCAGGCTGAAATCGCCGGCCAGCCGATCAAAAGGCAGTCCTTCTTCGGTCATCTCGCGAAAATCCAGAGCCAGCCTGCGCGGCAACCGGGCAACGCTGAGCACGCCCAGCATACGCCCGCCACCCGGATCCAGCGCCGGCACGTCGCCCGACTCTACTTCCAGGCTGGCCGTACCATTGGCGCGTGCCAGGAAATCGCCGGCGGGCGGCCCTTCCCAGCTGGCCGACAGCGCCATGGCGCCTCGATCTCCGGAAATCCCGGGCGCGTAGCCGAGTTGCTCCAGCGACGAGGCCACATCCGAACTCTCCATGACCAGGTCCAAGCGGCCCAGATGCTGCGTGCCGGCATCGTCCGCAACCAGCCAGGCCGCGCTGCCTTCCGAGGAAAAGAACTGCGAGTCGGTTCGAAACCAGTTCATGCGCAATCCGCCAGCCGTTTTCTGGTAGCGCGCTGAAACCTCGCCCAAGCGCATCTTGCCGATTTCCAGATCGCGTATGAAAAGCTTCCCGGCCGGCAGCAGGCGCGGGTTTGCCGCAGGCGGCGGTTGCGGATCGGACTGCGTCAGACGCAGCCAGTTGAGGTCGGCCAGCAACAGTCCGCCGTCGGCTCCGGTCCGCGGCAGCAAGACCCGGCCATCGGCAGACTCCCCCTGAAGCTCCACATACCACCCCTGACCCTTCGGGCGAACCCGCAGTTTCTGGTTCCTCAATTCGCTCGATAGCGTGTACAGCCCGGCCACCGAGAGTTCCGTCCGCCACGGCAGGTCGAGTGCGCCCGCCTCGCCGGCAAACACGTCCGCCCATTCCCCCGGCCTCAGCCAATCCAGTTCGCCATCCACCACAAGGCCTGCCTGGGGTGGCAATCGGGGCGCAGTTTCTCCGAAATGCAAACGCCCCCGATGGACGCGCCATGTCCCGCCATCGTCGCTGAACTCCACCGCCACGCCGCGTCCCGGTCCCAGGCGGCCGACAAGCCTTGGCGGGCTGCCGGAGTCCCATCGCAACTCCAGGTCTGTGGGGCCGGGCGTATCCGCCGACTTGCCGAGTGGATGCGGAAACGCGCTGGCAAGGCCAAGCAGGTCCGTCTGCAGGCGGACACGGGCGGGCGGAACCGGCTCCGCCTCCGGTGACGGCACCAGGAATTCGCCCGTCCAGGCAAATTCGCCCGACAGGCGGTCCAGAGCGCAGCAATCGAACAACTCCTGCAGGGCAGGCGCCGAGGCAGCGCCGGCGAGTTCCAGACGATAGCTGTAACCCTGCGCCTGTGGCGGCGCCTTGGCCACGTCGATCGTCACAGGCTGATCAAGAAACCGGCCCTGCAAGCCATCGGACAGCACCCCGCCGGCCCGCGTAAAGGTGATCGTCCCGCGCAATCGGCTCACGGGAGGCATTTGCTCGTTCAGTCTGAGCTCGGCGCCGTCGAGGATGGTTTCCGAGCGCATCCACCAGGCGCTGCGATCTGCAATGGGCAAGCGGAAATCGAAACGGGTGCTGGCCGCGCCGGAAGTTTCCGCTTCCAGCAGTGCGCCGTAAATCTGATCCGCCACCGGACTGCGCCCAAGGCCCTCCATCAGGCGCGGCACCGGATCGTTACTGAGCGCGCTTGCTTCGATCACGGGATTGGTCAGGTCCGCGACGCTGATCTCAAGATCGTGCCACCGCACGCCAGCCAGTTCGCCATCGCCGTCCAGAACGGCCAACGCCGGCCCGTTCAGCACCATCCTTCCGGCCAGAGCTTGCGCGTCCGGCCAGTCCTGGTGCAGCGTCAGCACCGCATCGCTGAAGTCCATCTCCAGACGCAGGATGCCGCCGCTGAACGGAAAAGAGCGAAGCGGGCCGCTCACCAGCAGGCTCCAGCTCTGCGCGCGACCCGCATGTAGCGCCTTGTCCAGCCAGCCGAAGGGGAGCCCGGGAGCGTTCTTCCATGGCAGGCGCCCAAGCACGGCTGGAACGTCATCAATATGCTCGCCGCCGCCGCTCAGATCGAGCACTGGCGAACCACCATCCGAAGGCAGGGTAAGCGAAAACCCGCCGGCCCAGTCCATGCCCTCCACGGCGAGGCGCAGATTGCTTCCCTCCAGCAGCCAGGAGTCCTCGCTCTTCCCCCAACTCAACTCCGCCTGAAACGCCTCCAGGATCTCCGGCTCGTCCAGCCATGGCGCCCGAAAGCCCCCCCCATCGGCCATCGCAACATTCGCGCCTCCTGCGTCCGCCTGATGCTGCAAGCGGCCATCGATGCCCGTCAAGGCCGCCCCGGACTCGGTCCAGTCCAGGCCCAGGCCGTTGAAGTCCGCCTGTATGTTCGGGAGCGAAACGCCCACCTCGGCCCAATCCAGCATCAGGTTCGCGAGGTCGCCGCGGCGCGGCAGCACGGGCAAGGCAAGGCCGGCGCGCGACGCCAGCCCTTCAAGCAAGGGCGTCAGGTCTTCGAGCCGCAGGAAGTCCGATTCCAGCTTCATGCGGGTCAGCTTTCCATCCTGTTCGACCGACCAGCGAGCGCTGAGTTCAGTCTCCGGCCACGCTTCCCCGCCTCGGTCAACCCGGATGCGCCTCGCGTTCAAGGCGTAGTCCTGCCCCTGGCGCTGCCATTCGAACTGTCCGCTTGCACTGTCGAAAACGGGGCCGGCCAGTTCCCGAACAATGCGGAGGTCGGTGAAATCGAGTTCTCCGTACAGTTGCTCGATGTCCATGTCGAAAAGGTCTACGAACACGCTGAAGTTACCGGCGCCGACTACCGGCAGGGAAGCCGCCTCGGCCACCAGTTCCCGCATCCGCGCCAGTTGGATCGCCCGGCCCTCCAGGTGGATCCGCCAGGCGCCGGACGGCGCCAGCGCGCGGGTCCAGCTTTGCAGGTCGATGTCGGCGCCCAGGCCAAGCCATTCGCCGTATTCCTCCGGCAGCAGGAGGCGGCCGTCCAGAACAATCCGGCCGTCGGCAATCTTCACCGAAAGTCTTTCCAGCCAGAAGCTTTCACGCACGTTGCGGGCGGGCTCCAGATACTCGATCCAGATGTCCTGCAAGCGGATATCCGCGGGAACAAAGGCCAGCAGGCGCGCCGGCCCTCCCGGATAATAGGCCGGATCGCGCCCCTGGATCGAAATGGTCTCCGGTCCCTGGCGCTGCAGAGACAGCCGGGCACCGGCAATGGACATGCGGTCAAGAGTGAAGCCGCGGCCCGGCAGCAAGGCCCACAGATTGAGTCCCACCAGGATTTCGTCCGCCAGCAACAGGGAACCGCCGCCGCGCTCCGAAATCACGTGCACGTCGCGCAGCCGAAACTCCGGGCCGGTCAGACCCCAGGAAGGTTCGATCCGGGCAAACTCCACCGGATAGCCAAGGCTTTCGCTGGTCCAATGAGCAATCTCGTCCTGAAACTGCGGAGTCAAGGGCAGCAGCACGCGCAGAGCGCCCAGCAGCAGGGCAATAAGCAGCAGGCAGAGGCCGGCGAAACCGAACACCCAGCGCAGCGTTCTTTTCAGTACGGGAGGCATCTTCGGCGCTAGCAGCCACCAGCCGCGCTGTCAAACTCCCACAAGTCCTCCAGCTTGTAAAACTCGCGCGTGTCCCGGCGCATGAGATGGATCACCAGGTCGCCGAAGTCGATCAACACCCAGTCGCACCATTGCAGCCCTTCCACGCCCCGCGCCGGGCAGCCGGCCTTCTTGCCGCGTTCGAAAAGGCGATCCGCAAGCGCCTTGATGTGGCGCGCATTGCGGCCCGTGGCAATCACCATGCAGTCGGTCATCTCGGTCTGGGCGCGCACGTCCAGCCAGCGCACATCGGCGGCCTGCAACTCGTCCAGGACTGCCTCCGTCAGAGCCCGCAGTTGGCCGGCGCTCACGGGTCGCCTCCCGCGTAGACCCCGGACTCGTGGATGATCCGAGCCACAGGAGCGGGAATCAGATCGTTTGCCAGATGGCCGGCGCGCGCCGTCTCGCGCACCCGGCTGGCGGAAATCGCCGCAACGGGCTGGGCGCACACCATGATCCGCCCGGACCGGGCGGCCCGCAGGTCCTGCGCGCAGGTTACGGAACGGGTCCGAAGCTCGCGCTCCAGCACCGAGGGGGGGTGGGAGGAATATCCGGTCCGCGCCCCTACAACGAAATGAGCGAGATCGAACAGGGTTCGCCATTCGCGCCATTTCGGCAGGCTGACAAAGGAGTCGAACCCCATCATCCAGCAAAGCGGCCGCCCCGGGTTGCGGCGCCGGAGCAGCGAGAGGGTATCCACGGTGTAGCGCGGACCCGACGGCTCAAGCTCGCAGTCCTCGACCGCGAATCCCGGAATATCGGCGATTGCCGCCGCCACCATTCTGCGGCGCATCGCGGCGGTGGCCGCCAGGGTGGCGCGGTGCGTCGGGCGGGCGGCAATCACGAAGCGGACCTCGCTGATTTCCGCGGCCGCGGCCAGCTCGCCCGCCAGCGCGATGTGTCCCTTGTGGATGGGATCGAAGCAGCCCCCCATGAGGCCGAGAACATGGAAATCCGTCAACGCCGGCCTCCCATGCGATGCGGCTCCGCCAGCGCGAAGGCGAGTCGTTCGAGTTCCGCCCAGGGCTCGCCGGTCCTGGCGCCCTTGATGACCTGGTCCGCCCTGGCCGACCCGCTGAGCAGACCGGAGATGGAACGGGCGCCGTGCCGCTTCAGCGCGGCCCGGAACTCCGCCTTGCGGCTGGACCAGACGGCCAGCGCGCCCATGGCGGAGGGCAGGCTGTCGCCGCGCGCGGTGCGCCAGTGCAGGTCGGCCAGCGTGGTGATGTCGCGCGCCAATACCCAAAGAATCAGCGTCAGCGGCGCGCCCTCCCGTTTCAGGCCGGCGAGGATGCGGGCCGTGCGCCGCAGGTTCTGGCTCAAGGCGGCCGAGCCGAGCTGAAACACATCGAAGCGGCTGGCGTCGGCGATCGCCCGCATGACCGCTTCCGGACCAAGCGGACCGGGCTCATGGGTAAGCGCCAGCTTGTCGATCTGCTGGCGCGCCGACAGCAGGTTGCCTTCCGTGCGCTCCGCCAGCAGGGCCACGGCTTCTTCTTCGGGCTGGAATTTCTCCCGTAGAAGACGTTCCCGTATCCAGGCCCGGTGCTCGGCCGGCGCCAGCACGGGAGCGTCGATCCAGGCGCCGGCCGCCTCCAGAGCGCGCACCCAGGCGCTTCGTTTGGCGCTGCGTTCCAGAACGCCGGCGATCACCAGGATCACGGTGTCCTGAGGGGGCGAACCGGCCAGTTCCTTGAGCACCCTGGCGCCCGCGGCGCCGGGCTTCCCGCTCGCCAGACGCACTTCCACCAAGCGCCGGCTGGCAAACAGCGACTGGCTGCAGGCATCGGCCAGCAATCCGTTCCAGTTGTAGCGCGCATCCGCCACGTGCAGGGAGCGTTCCGAGTATTCAGCCTTGCCGGCCGCGGACCGAACCCGGTCGGCCGCTTCCTCGAGCAGCAGCGGCTCCGCGCCCGACAGCAGGTACAGCGGCGCCAGCCCCCGTTCCAGGGCCGCGGGCAGCTCCTTGCAGGTCAATCGCATGCCGGGCCCTGAGGCCGGTCCGCTCTCAGAGCTTCCTCGGCAAGCAGTACCGGAATGCCCTCCCGAACGGGATACAGCCAGCTACCGCAAGCGGAGGCCAGAGCCGCCTCCAGCGGCTCGTTCACCTTGTTTCCCGAGGCGTTGGTCAATTCGCCCTTGCGTACCGATTCGTTCAGGCCCGCCAGCTTTTCCGCGGCGGCAAGCGCGAGTTCGCCGCCGGTCCTGGGACACCGCAGCAGGGACAGGAAAGCGTCTTCCACAGGACCTACCGCCGCGGCGGCCGGTCCGCAGTTGCCTGAGGGACCGGGTCCCAGCCCGACGGACCCAGCGGATGGCAGCGCAGCAGGCGGCGCGCCGTCATGGCGAAACCGCGAAGCAGGCCATGCGCTTGAATGGCTTGCGCGGCATACTGCGAGCACGTGGGCTGAAATCGGCAACGAGGACCCATATACGGGGAAATGCAAAGCTGGTACGCGCGTATCAGCCCGATTGCGACGGTTTTCAAGACTGCCACTAGAGACATTTTACGGCCAGCCCGCGAATCTGGCTCACCATCGAATGCAGGCCGTTGCTTCGCGTCGGGCTCAGATGGCGGTCAAGCCCGGCGCCGGCGATGAAATCCGGAGGCGTTTCGGCGATCTCCCGGGGCGAACGGCCACTGTAGACACGCATCAGGACGGCCGCAAGTCCCGAAACCAGGGCCGAGTCGCTGACCGCCCTGAAGAACAGCCGGCCGTCTTCCTGCCAGGACTTCAGCCACACCTGCGACTGGCATCCGCGCAGGCGATTGTCCTCAATGCGCCATTCCTGGGGAAATTCCGGCGCGTTGCGGCCCATTTCGATGATGTGCTGGTAGCGCTCCATCCAACTGTCGAAGAAACCCAGCTCTTCGAGCAACTCCTTCTGGGCGTCCCGCAGGCTGCCGTGGGACGGCTGTTCGGCGCTCACAATCGGGTCGGGTTTTCCTGCCCGGCGTAGACCTGCTCCGGATCGAACACCTTGCCGCTTTCGGTGAACTGAAGTTCCACGGGCCCCGGGCCCGCACTCAGCGGCACGCGGCGATAGAAGCAGGAACGATAGCCAACGTGGCAGCTTGCGCCGCCCGCCACATCCACACGCAGCCACAGGCAGTCCTGGTCGTCGTCGATCAGCAACTCGCGCACCTTCTGCGTCAACCCGCTGGTTTCTCCCTTGCGCCACAGCTTGTCCCGGCTGCGGCTGTAGTAATGCGCCTCGCCGGTGCTGATGGTTCGGTCCAGCGCGTCCCGGTTCATATACGCATGCATCAGGAGTTCGCCGCTGGAATGGTCGGTCACTACCGCGGGTATCAGGCCCTGTTCGTTGAATTTCGGCGCAAGTTCCGAGCCCTCCTCCACCTGAACAACGGAGCGCCTCGGCGCAAATAGTTCGCTCATGTGCCAATCATAGCGCCGTCCGCGCCCGAATCGGGCGAATTCGGGCGGCGCCGTCGATCAGGCGCGCCTCCAGGTGGTCCTCCCGGGGGCGTCCTCCAGGACCACGCCCAGGCCGCGGAGCTGGTCGCGTATCCGGTCGGCCTCGGTGAAATCGCCGCGCTCCCGCGCCACCCTGCGCTGATCGATGCACGCTTCGATCTCGGCTGGCAAAAGAAACGAAGGCGGTGTTTCGCCTGAAGCTCCTCCCGGCACCGGTCGGGACTGGCTCGCAGCGCCCTCCACCGGCGCCATGAACCACTCGCCGGGCTCGGACTGCAACAGTCCGAGAAGGTTGGCGCCGGCGCGTAGCGAGGCGGCGGCTGCTTTCGGGTCGGATTTTCCCGTCCGAAGCTCGCGCGCCTGGCCGGCCAGCACGCCAAGCGCGGCAGGCGTGTTCAGATCGTCCTCCAAGGCCCGGACCAGTTCCTCCGCGGGCTGCGCGCGACCATCTCCCTTTGCCTCTTGCGGCGCGCAATCTTGCAATACCCGGTAGATGCGATCCAGGCGCCGGCGGCTGGCCGCGATCAGTTCGCCGCTCCACTCCAGCGGATCCCGGTAGCGGGCGCTCAACAGGGCAAGCCGAAGCACTTCTCCCCGGTGCGCCTCCAGCAGCTCGCGAATGGTCAGAATGTTGCCCGCCGACTTGGCCATTTTCGAGCGGCCCATGCGGATCATGCCGTTGTGCACCCAGTAGCGGGCCAGGGGCGCGGAGTGCGCGCAATGACTCTGGGCGATCTCGTTTTCATGGTGCGGGAAGATCAGGTCCTGCCCGCCGCCGTGAATGTCCAGGGTTTCGCCCAGGTGTTCACGCGCCATGGCGGAGCACTCCAGATGCCAGCCAGGACGGCCCCGGCCCCAGGGACTTTTCCAGCCGGGCAGTTGCGGTGGCGATGGCTTCCAGAGCACGAAATCGGCCGGGTCCTCCTTGTACGGGGCCACCTCCACGCGCGCTCCGGCAATCTGCTCGCTGCGGTCGCGGCCGGACAATTGACCGTATTCGGCGCAGGAACCCACCCGAAACAGAACATGCCCTTCGGCCTCGTAGGCATGTTCCGTCTCAAGGAGCCGGCCCACCAGGGAAATCATCTGCGGGATGTGTTCCGTCGCGTGCGGCCGCAGGTCCGGCGGAAGCACGCCCAGCGCGGCGATGTCCTCCTCCCACACCCTCGCCCAGCGCCGGGCGATCGTGGCGATTTCGACGCCTTCCGCGGCCGCGGCCTGGTTGATCTTGTCGTCCACGTCGGTAATGTTGCTGGCGTAGACCAACGAATAGCGCCGCCGCAGCAGCCGCGCCAGCACGTCGAAGACCACAGCGGGCCGGGCGTTGCCGATGTGCGCGGGGCCATACACCGTGGGGCCGCACACGTACATGGTGACGCGCGAGGGATCGCCGGGCACAAAAGTCTGCAACTGGCGGCCCAGCGTGTTGTAGAGGCGAATCAAGACGGCTCCTCGGCGGCGGGCACGGGAAGCGTGGCCAGGTCGCGGAGAATCTGCCATGCCAGTTCCTCGGCCAAAGCTTCGCGCAGAACTTCGGTGTCGCGTTCCATGCCCAGCACCCGGAATTCGTCCTGCACCCGCGTATGGTTGGCCTCGCGCTCGCGGTCCTCGATCAGCCGCCGGGCTCCCAGCCGCAGAGAGTATCGGACCCGATAATTGATCTCGGTAACCGTGGGCAGATTGTTGGCCGAAATCGCCACTACGCTCTCCTGGCTGTCGTCCTCCAGCAAGCGCAGGATGGCGACGCCTTCGCCCGGCTCGGACCGGACATCGACCCGGGCCAGTCGCAATTGCTCCTTGAGCGCGCGCCACAGCGGCGTTGCCCCATGGGCGCTTTGCAGCCAGACCCCGCCGCTGAGCGCCGGAAAGCTGAGCGGCCCCTGAAACTGAAACCCGCAGGCGGACAGCAGCAGCACGAGCAGCGCCAGCCCGCAAATTCGACCGGGCGCCGCGACGGCCACGCAGGATTTAGCCCCGGCGCTCATGTCAGCGCGCTTTCGCGTTCCTCGCTGTGATCTTCGCCCCCCGCCTTGCGGGAGACGCATGAATCCGTCCATGGAGCCTGGTTCCGGCATCCTGCCTCCAACACTCCCGAAAGGCGGGGGGCGAAGATCACAGCGAGGAACGCGAAAGCGCGCTGACATGGTGGAAGTCACAGCACGAAATTGACGATGCGTCCCGGAACGTAGACTTCCCTTTTGGGCGGCGCGGCGGCCAGATGCCGGGCCACGCGCTCGTTGTTGCGCGCAGTGTCCAGTACCGCCTCGCGGTCTGCGTCGGCGGCTACCCGAATACTGGCTCTCAGCTTGCCGTTTACCTGCACCGCAATCTGCACGGTGTCGTCCTCAAGCCATCGCTCGATTACCTCGGGCCAGGGGGCGTAGGCAAGCGTCTCGGCATGCCCCAGGCGCTCCCACAACTCTTCGGCCAGGTGGGGGGCGAACGGACTCAGCAGCAGCAGCAGCGGTTCCGCAACGGCGCGTGGCAATTCCTCCCAGCGGGCCGCCGCGTTGACGAATTCCATCAGCGCGGCAATGGCCGTGTTCATTTTGAGTTGCCGGATGTCCGCAGTTACCTTGGCGATGGTGCGATGCAGCAGGCGCAACTGTTCCGGCCGGGGCTCCTCGTCGGTGACCCCGCCGTCAATCAGGTTCCAGACACGCCCGAGAAACCGGAACGGGCCTTCCACGCCGCGCGTGCTCCAGGGCTTGGATTTCTCCAACGGCCCCATGAACATTTCGTAGAGCCGGAATGCGTCGGCTCCGTATTGCCCCAGCACATCCTCGGGATTGACCACGTTGCCGCGCGACTTGGACATCTTGTGGGCGCGCGACTCCAGCAGGACCGAGGGCTCGGAGGCCAGCACGAAGTGTTCGCCGCTCTTGCGGACCCGATCCTCTGGCAGGGCCATTGACGTCAGTTCCGCGCCGCTGTCGCTGTGCGCGTAGGCAGCCGGCTGCGAGCCCGGCACGCGGCGCGCGCGGGCCGCCGAAACGAAGGCTCCGGCGTTGTCCCGGTAGGCCGTGAATTCGCGCTCGCCCAGGATCACGCCCTGATGCACGACCTTGCGGAACGGTTCGTCGGTGGAAACAAGGCCCGCATCAAACAGAACCTTGTGCCAGAACCGCGCATACAGCAGATGCAGCACGGCGTGCTCGGCGCCGCCAATGTAGAGGTCCACCGGCATCCAGTAGCGCTCCAGTTCGGGGTCCACCAGGCGCGCAGAGTTGCGAGGATCAATGAACCGCAGGTAGTACCAGCACGACCCGGCCCACTGCGGCATGGTGTTGGTCTCGCGGCGGGCGGACCGTCCGCTTTGCGGGTCGATGGCCGCAAGCCATTCTCCCGCTTTGGCCAGCGGTCCTTCGGGCGAGCCACTGGGGCGAAAATCCTCCAGTTCCGGGAGGGTGAGTGGCAACTCGGTTTCCGGCAGCGGTCTGGCCACGCCATCCACGAACACCACCGGGAAAGGTTCGCCCCAGTAGCGTTGCCGGCTGAACAGCCAGTCGCGCAGACGGTAGGCGATCTGAGCGCGTCCCCGGCCCTTGCGCGCAAGCCAGTCGATTGCGGCCTGTTTGGCCCGATCCATCCGCATTCCGTTGAGGAAGCCGCTGTTGATTACCGTGCCCTGGCCGCTCCAGGCGCCGTCCTCGTGCCCTTCCGGCGGCTGAACGGTGCGGATCACTTCGAGCGAATGGGCGTGAGCGAACTCCCAGTCGCGCTGATCCTCGCCCGGCACTCCCATGATGGCGCCCGTTCCGTAGCCCATCAGCACGTAGTCGGCCACCCACACCGGGATCTCCTTGCCGGTAACCGGGTGAAAGGACCGCGCCCCCGTATCCACGCCGCTGCGGTCATGCGCATCCGCCACCCGCTTGAGTTGGCTCTTGCGCGCGGCCTCCCGGCAATAGCGCCGCACCTCGCCGAGCCGCTCGGAGGCCGCGATCTTTTCCGCCAGCGGGTGTTCCGGCGACAGGGCCAGGAAGGTAGCGCCGAACAGGGTGTCGGGCCGCGTGCTGAACACGCTCACGACTTCGTCCCGGCCGGCCAGCGCGAAATCGATTTCCGCGCCCACCGAACGGCCGATCCAGTTGCGCTGCATTTCCAGCGTGGATTCGGGCCAGTCCAGGCCTTCCAGTCCTTCCAGCAACCTCTCGGCGTATTCCGTGATCTTCAGCATCCACTGCCTCAGCGGGCGCCGCTCGCAGGGGAAATCACCCACTTCCGAGCGTCCTTCCACGACTTCCTCGTTGGCCAGCGTGGTGCCCAAGTCCGGGCACCACCAGACCGGTTGCTCGGACTGATAGGCCAGGCCGCGCTCATGCAGCTTCAGAAAAATCCACTGCGTCCAACGGTAGTAGTCCGGGTCGGCAGTGCTGATTTCGCGCGACCAGTCGTAGGAAAAGCCCAGTGATTTCAGTTGCGCGCGGAACCGGTCGATGTTGCGCCGCGTAGTGAGCCTCGGGTGGGTGCCGGTGCGCACCGCGTACTGCTCGGCAGGCAGCCCGAAGGCGTCCCAGCCCATGGGATGCAGCACGTTGTAGCCACGCATGCGCTTGTAGCGGGCCACGATATCCGTGGCCGTGTACCCTTCCGGGTGCCCCACGTGCAAACCGGTCCCGCTGGGGTAGGGGAACATGTCGAGGATGTACGCCTTCGGAAGCGAGCGGTCGGGGTCGCCGGGCGTCCGGAAGGTGCTCTCCTGTTCCCAGCGCGCCTGCCACTTTGCCTCGATCTCGGCAAACGGATACGAACTCATGGCCGCGAATTGTACGGTCCGGCTCCTATGCTTGGCGCAAGTTCCTTGAGTTCTCGCTGCTCCCCTGCTTCAGGAGTGTCAACGGCCAGGATGCCGTTGACTCTCAGCGAGTGCAGCGAGTTTGTCCTTCTGAGTATCTGCCAATCCTTCTGAAACATTCTTCAGAATAACAGTTTTTGCAGACTCGTCTAGACGTTTTTGTAATTTCACATTAGCTTTGACCTGTTCGTCAAGCTTGGTTTCCATCTCACGAATAGAGTCAGCCATACCTTCTACCACATCAACTTTCTCGTCTGGGATAGAAATGTAGTGCTCCTCAAAGAGACCCTTAAGACCCGCAATGAAGTCTTCGGTGATCTCATTTCTTATTCCACGGTCAACAGCAACTTGATTTTGCTCCATCCATTGACCTATGGCGTAGTTTACTGTGCCATTTACTTCCTCGGAAAGCTCTGCCTTAGCAGCGTTTACTTGCTTATCGAGTTCTGTAGCAAAGTGTTCTACAAGCTTGTCGTACTCTTCGTTGAGTTTTGCTTTGATTGCTGCTTCAAAGATAGTCTTCGCTTTCTCAGCAAACTCTTTTGAGAGTTCTGTTCCCTCTAATAGGGCGTTGACATCATCGGAGACATCAAGGTCTTCGTATGATGGTTTGATTGGATAGGTTACAGCAGAACCTGTACCAGTTCCGTATGCAGCATCTGCACCAACTGTAGGTTGTGTACCCTGATCACCAGCATCTCCAATGTTAGATGTCTGAGCAGTTCCATCGCTTTGTGCTGCCTTGTCTCCTACAGGAGCGGCTGCCTTAGCACCTGGATTTTCTTCTCCATCATCATCGTGCTCATTAGGAGTAGTGGATGTACCACCTAAATCTGCAGGAGCAGATTGTCCATATGATTTACCAGCATCAACTGTAGGCATAGGATCTTTTCCGCCACCATTTGATGTCTGTGCATCAGAAACCTGAGATGGTTCGCTACCTGTGCCTGGTATGACGTTTGCGGAAACAGTCGGCATAGGGTCGCCTTCCACGATAGTCACTTTTTGCTCGGTAGCAAACTCCTCAAATTTTTCGTTAAGTTTATCTGACATTAGAGTTTACCTTAATAATTTTCCGTATAGTGATATGAATTATTTATAGAATCAAAGATTTGAGAGGAAATGCTCAAAAACTTGGAGCGTTTTTGCCTCTACATCACGGCGACTTGCGTCACTCATTATCTTTTTATATTTAGCAACTTCAGTTTCCTTTAGTATACCGTTACACCAAACCCATTCTTTACCTTCCATGATTCCATTAACGAAAGCATCGGGTGCGGAGGGGTCTGCTACTATATCTGCAGCAGTGGTGAGCATGAAGTCATCACGCACAACATTGCAACTTTCTTGTTTGTCGATGCTTCCCATACCACGTGAGGAAACACCTAACTGAACACCTTCGCCAAGTAAGTTCTTAGCGATGTTACCCATTGGTGTATCTAGGATCTGTGCCTTACCAATGAAATTATTTCCCTCTGCTTTGAGTGAAGTAATTCTATGAGATACTCTATCAAGATTGATAGTAGGACCATCGGGATGTCCAAGTTCACCAAGAGCACGTTTTGATTTTACATACTCCTCGTTGTATCTCTTAACCTCACGGTCAAGAACACCAGAAAGGATACATACGACCATTACGGTTCTTTAGTTCTGATTGTAAGAAAACACCTTCAATGTAGAGAAGTTTTTTTCCATTCTTCTCTTCAGTAATAAGTTTGACGTCTTCAATCTGTTTCCGTTATCAGTTTCATTGCTTGGAATCTCTGTCTTGGTTGGTTCATCAAAGAATGTATTAGCAACCACTTGTCTTGTAATCTGCCATTGCTTGAGAAGCCTTGCCAAATAACATATCGTGAATTGCGTCAATTGCAGACTTGCTCTTTCGTTATTATCAATTTTGTTGATAATATCTACAGCACCAAGTTCTTTGTTATTTTCAGTATTTGTCTGTCATGATATTCAATATAACTATTATTATTTATTATTATTAGTTGGTTTAGATGCGGAAACGGGTGGTTTAGGTGTGCGTTTTTCTTTATCTAACTCCCTCTCTACAGCATCATCTGCTTGTTGTGCTTGAATCTCAGGTTGCAAATGCAGTGTTCTGACGATCCATAGTGTCAAATGTATTGACATCCTGTGAGCGATCCATAACAAGACCTTGCATCAATTTCTTGTCTGCATTTGCTTGTCCATCTCTCTCAAAGTCTCGATTATCCTTCTGACCTAAGAACTGTGACTTACGAACATGCTGCAATAGAGAAATACTTGCCCACGAAATGGATCCATCTGTGTAACTGTCATGCTATTCGTCTGATTCATCATCTCAATGTTTTTCAATTCATTGAAGTGATTATCAAACAAGAAGTCATATTGTATATGCTCCTTCATATCATCCCAGTCTTCTGGAGCAATAATTCCTTTGAGAATGAACTGAGTCTTAAGCATGTCTTGGAACATCTCGCTAAATCTCTTGCGGAGACGACCAATAAACTTAGTAAACTTAAGTTCGTCACGAAGAACCTCTGTTGTCTTACCAAGATTAAATCCTTTATTGTCATCTGTAAGACGAGATGGAGGTAAGTTCAAACTGTTAAATAATTTCTTTTTAAAATACTCAACATCCTTGAGTTCACCTAGGTTCTGACCACCTGGCAATGTAGTAATCTCTGTTCCTCTACCACCTTCTCTACGAGGTAACCAGAAGTCTTCAAGCATACTCATGTGCTTTTTATCGTCACGCATCTCACCAGTACTAGCATCATAAACTAATTTGTTTCTGTAACGTGCCATGACGTCACGGAGATATTGTTCTGCTTTTACTTTTGGTAAGTTACCTACGTCAATGTAAAATATTCTACGCTCTGGTGCACGAGAAAGTCTGTATATGACTAGAGAGTCTTCAATCATTCTAAGTTGATTGAGAGACTTGATTGCCTTGTGTAAGAAACCAAGAGTCATTCTCTTGTTTAAATCTTGTAATCCTGATGGGCAGAATGTAATAGAGTCTATTGCCATCTTCACACCTTTGTGATAAAGACATGTCTCCAATAGGTCCTAAAACACCACCTTTATAAAAACCTTTTGGATTATAGAGGTAATAATCTACAAATGTTCCGTACTCATATTCTAATGCAGTACCTTTTATTTGCTTGTCTTTGTCCAAAAGAATCTAAGTTCTGGTTTATCTGGTCAATTTTTTGACGAACTTTCTTGATCTTCAGTAGGATCAATGTATCTAAGTTCTGTAATACCTTTCTTTGGATTATCTAAATCTATAACTTTATGGTAAAATAATCTACCATCAATATACCAAGACCTAATAATCTCATGTGCACGATTGTCAAAGTTTAAAAGACGTTTGATATATTCAAACTCGTCTCTAATTTTTCTCTTGACTGCCCATTCCAGCATCTAGATTATCTAGATTTACTTCTACTGGAGTATCATGAGCATCACTTACAACAAACTCATTCACAACTTCATCTACAGCACTGTCCACTTCTGGATGCAATGCCATATCACGATAACGACGGATCATCTCAAACTCATTGCGAGCTTGATTATCCGTATCTACATATGTCCCATAATAACCGCCAGCTGCTATGGCAATTGCCTCATCAGCATTAGGAGGGACGGGGGATTGACCCTTCCGACCCTCCTTGCGATTGTATCTGGAAGCCAAATAATTGACTCATGACTACCTACTTATAGTAGTGCTTCTTACTTTCTATTTAGCACACTAAAATTATACGACTCTACCAGTTGCTACCTCAGACCTCTTAGATGGACGCCACTTCTGTTCTCCACCTTCTGATTTCTCTGCAGTGAAGTATGAATACTGCCACTCAACTGTGAATTCCTCTATCTGGTCATTGCTATCATAAGCAAGAATCAATTTGAGAAACATTAGTTGGGAAGCAATAGATGTAGAGTGATACGTTCTAAGAATGCAGATCCTGTTGTAGTATCATCTTTTTCAAGTTGCTGTAACTTTTAGATCTGCCAGTGTAACCAGTCGCTACTGTTAGGTACAGGAAGGAATCTTTCAGAAGTACGTTGCTTCAGCGTGAGAGTTGATCTTCATTCGCCCACTGCTTCAAAGAATGCACGAAGTTTGAAATCCTTATCGTTGAAGAATGTTAGCAGTCCAAGTATCAAAGGTGCGGTCACCAGCGATCTTAACTGTTCTTCCACGGAAAGGAACCTCTATTACACCCAAGTTAGAACCTGGTAATGCAGCAGACTTGCACAGAATAGATGTTAATGTAGTTTCCTAGCATTTGCATCAGCACCTTCAGATGCTAATGCTCCTCCTGCAAGATCATTGATTGTTGCATCATTGAAACCAGAAGGAAATTGGACATCCACCATTGAACATATTGGGTTTGACGCCTTGCCCAATAACTTTGTATAGGAATGAACTGACACGTTGTTACTTGCCATTGTTTTTTTACCTCGTTATGTTTATGTAATGTGATTATCTACCAACTACTTCGGCGAAAGATAACGCCAGTTCTTCGTAGCAGTAACTGTGACTGTTACATAGTTGATTGAGCGAGTTGGTTTGAGGTATAGTTCTGCAACAAATTCGTTACGATCTAACAACCTCTGGGGAGTTATTGTTTGTATCATCACAAACGACCTAGGAAGTCTGTCACACTCCTCTGCGTGCTTGAACTTCTCTGTAAGGTAAGAACTTATTGAAGCACTGAAACTTGCACGTTTCTAGTTACAGAATCATTCTGCTCAAATAGTACACCTTCAGCAAGTACCTTTTACTCTCTTCTCTATGTTAAGGAAAAGACGTCTGACGTTGATACGGTCAAATGCAGATGGAGAAGCAAGAGCAGTCTTGTCACCAAATAGAATAGGACCTGTGCCAGGCATTGATACAACAGGATTTATAGATGCTGAAGTATAAAGATCATCTCTCTGCTGCCTTGTTAGGATTGAATGCAAGTCTAACTACATTTTGTAATCCACCACTAGTTTGTTCCTGCTGGTGAATAACCAGTCATCACAAGATTGCGGAAGTTGATACACACATACACCAGCAATGTCACCGTTTGCAACCGATGTAAACGATACTTATCGTTGAATCTGTCGTATGTATATTTGATTCCGCTATCCTTAACAACGTAAGAACTAGAAGCAATGTTACCAAAGAAGTCAATTGATATTGCTCAATTGTAATTGCTGCTGTAGGAGTGGAACTGCAGCGTTACCTGATGTATGCAATTTGAGTTGCCGTTCCATGGTGAAATAAATGCGATGCAATCTTTTCTTGTGTTAGCAACACCAGCAACAGAACCAGCTTTTAGCTAAAGTATGTGTCACTTTCTGATCCCATTGATCCACCCATAAGAACAAAGTCTATAGTCTGTTTCTTCTGTGTCATAAGAATAAATGCGTATGCTGAACCAATTTCTCCTGCGGTGTAAACGTAATCATCAGTACCACCTGATAATGCTCCACCAGCAGTCTGATAAGAATGTCTTGCTAATACTTTAGGTGCATGCATGAAGTTGCACCGTATGATGCTAGCAGTTGCACCTGAGATCTTCACCACCAGTTGTAAACTCAGCAGCTTGTTAATGCTGCTCCTGCGTAAATAAATGTTTGAAAATTCATTTACATAATCTTTCCAGTATGATTGATGCTCCCTCTGGAGATCTTTCCGTCTGATAACTTAGAGAGGAATAAGTAGATCTTTCTACGATTGTGTTTGTTGATGTATCTACATTACTGCAACATGAACTTCATCAGTTTGAGATAGGAATCTTTCTGATGCATATGCGGACTTGTACCAGGTCTAGCACCGATTGACTTTATAAGTTAAACCAGTATGTACCTATTGGAAGTTGCGTTCCACATCTGAACTACTGAATGGTGCTACAGCATCCCAACTACCAGCATGCACTTGCTGTACCGAGCAGCAGTTCCTTGAACAATTCCAAAAGTGTTAGCGTCAATGACAACTTCTACATTTTCGTGATCTGTTGTTGAACCATCACTGTACTTGATCACCTACGTTAGCATCTGATGTAACCGTGACCAGTCTTAGTTACGATTGTTACGTCTGCAACTTTGTCTACAATAACAACTCTTAAGATTGTTACCTTCTGTTCCAGCAGTCTCTTGCTGCAAACTTTTCCGCTGAGTTAGCTCCAGCATCGAAATGCTGCTTTAGATCAGCGATTAAAACTCCTGTTCCAGACTTATGTTGCGTTTTCTACTCCTGTGGTTGCACGAACAACTGCTAGTTGATCCACCATAGCGGAGAAATTCTGATGCTACTAATCCAGTCAGCAGCATTTGCCTCTAGCTGGTGCTACCGAAATGTGTCAATTAGTTCTCTTTCAGAACCTATATTTACAATAGAGCCTACGGGTCCTTTACTAGCGAAGTGATGAAGCAATAGCACCACGAAGGGCACTAGTACCAACCAACTACAGCATTGGACAAATCACGTTCTTTAATAATAACACCAGGCGAGACTTGACTTGCCATTTATTTTTACCTCTTAAGATATCAATTTTATCTAAAAGTTATTTAGATTTTTTAATGTCTTAAGAGGGGAAACAATACACGAACACTCTACCAGTCTGGATAATCTGCTAGAGTATGGAGGTAAAGGTCTAGGTCTATTTTTCTTTTTACTTTTTCTTTTTGCTACTATTCTTTTAATTGTACAGTCTTTACATTCATATGAATATGCAGATGGCAAATCCTTTCTTTTGTTTTCTAGACATGTAGAAATCTTCTAGTAGATTCTTGACTTGATTGCAAGTTCTACACTTTCTATCTTTGAATAGTAAATGTTCTAACTCAAACTGACTATCAAGATCCATCATAGTATTCTACCGCAGTTACATTTCTTTCCTTTATATTTTGAACATTTCCATTTTTTGCATTTCTTTTTCTTCTTCACAGATCGGGTAGCATATATCCAACTTCTTCTTGCTTGTCTCCATACCAGAAAGATCCATCGGCGTCTACAAATGTGTCATCTCCTAGACCATCATCTATAAAACCAAATGGTGCCATGTCTTGTTCTATTTGATTTCGTTGCTCTTCATAAATTCTTCTTCTGACATCTTGGTCAGTCATTTCTTTAAAGTAATCTTGCATGACTAACCATGCAAACAATACCATACACATAACAAGATCATCATGGTAACCTTCATCTGCTTCCCATGCTTGTTTCTTTGTATAAATGTAGTAAGTTCTTGAAGAATATCGAAATCGGTAAACGTTAATTTATCTTCTTCTATAATTGCTTTTAGGTTGGCACATCCTATCTTCTTGACAGTGATGCTCATCTTTACACCTAACTGTGTCTTTGTTCCTGAGAATCCTTGTCCTACTATCTGTCCTGCTCTACCTCTCATAGCACACATGAGTACGTTAGGATATTCTAGATCATAGTTAAGTGTTGCTGCTATCGAGTCTCCTATGTCATTTACCTCAACAAGTATGTAAGGATTATTATATTCCTTTGCTACTTGGAAAGATGACCGAGGGAAACAGTACAGGTTTAATCTCATTATTTCTGTACTTCGCAACGATCTTGTACGGGAGAGTGGTGATATCAAACACGATGAAAGCAGAATAGTCGCCACCGATTCCTCTGGCAACATCGACAGTAATAATATATTCGTGATCCTCTTCTGCTCTCTTAAAAACGTCAAGTCCTGCATTGCTTGAATTATGGGGTCATTGAACGGAATGCATTGTAATTTTGATGGACTGATAAGTGTATCAGCAGACCCCAAGAAGTCGCATTCAAACTCTTGTGCAAATTGTCTTTTAGATGTATTCTTTATCGTCTCTTCTTTCCACTTCTTATCTCTGCCAGGTACTTGTGACCAATGAACTTCGTTTGTTATATAACCGTTCTTATCGTTTCTAGCATCTTCCCACATCTTATAGAAGTGGTTCATGCCATTAGGAGTGGATATGATTATGACTTTAGTTGATTTACCAGAAGTAATAGTAGGATATACCGATGCAAAGAATTGTTCTGCGACATGGTTAGGGACGAATGCAAACTCGTCAAGGAATAGAATGTTGAAGGACATACCTCTAACTGCACTAGCAGATGTAGAAGCAGCCAATATTTTGATCCGTTTTCAAGTTCGACATTACCTTTGTTCCATACTAAAATACCGTGTTGCATCCACTTTGGTAGATTCTCATATGCTAGTTGGAGTCTTCCAAGTAGTTCCCTTGCAGTGCTTGCTTTGTTAGCGAGTATACCGATATTAACGCTGTCATAGAAAATAGCATAGTATAAAAGGTAAGCCACGACAGTCGTACTCTTACCTGTCTGCCTAGGAAGTTTAGCAATGTTAAATCTGTTTTCATGAAAGTCCTGTAAGATTCTTTTTTGAAAATCATACATGTCAAAAGGAACTAGACCTTCATCAAGTGAGATGATTTTTATATAATGGGTAGCAAAATATATTGGATCTTTTTTACATTTGACCCATTCTTGTATTTGCTTCTTTGTAAATTGAATCTCAGTACCCGCCTTCTTTAGGTTCGGGTTACCAAGATATACATCATTAGTTGCCATACTTTATTTATCGTCAGGGTCTTCTAATTCTAATCTCTTACTAAACCACCTTCTCCTTTTCTAGGATTGATGCAATTCCTAGATTATTCTCCATCAAGTTGTTTCCTTTACCTGTATTCTTTGACCATCTCAGGATGACATTCCTCTCTCCTGAGTGAATCCATAACTACCTCTGTCGTGTTTTATTTATCTTCGGGATCTTCTAGGTTCTTTGAACACCTGTAACTCCTCTCCATCATGACATGCATCTCAGGATGTCTGTTTCTCTTTGGTTTTTTTGTCTTCCAAAACAGAACCAGTCAACCTCCACATAAATGCTAGCATGCAGCAAACATGATACCAAATAGAAATATGGTTAGGTCATTCATTTCTTTCTATATGAGTAAAAGAGTATTCTAATAACATAGCATAAAATTGATTCTGCATTTCCTGTTAGATATCCTTTATCATCTTTGTCGTATCCATTTTCCAAAGCAAAAGTAATTATACGATGCAATGTTCTGGCATCAGTGATACCAATTTCTAAATGGACGTTCCAATCATCAATAGGATCTTCTATGTTCATGAGTATTTGAAACAGTTATTCTTTTCTCTACCCTCTACATATTTTTCTAGTACTTCTAACCTATCGTGCTGTTTAGAAATTGCATCTAGTTCCTGTGTAACAGCATCCATAATATTAGAGTGCTCACCAATACCAACAGGATTGTGTAAGTAAACGTCAATATTAACTAGGTGTTTTTTAATCTCTCCATTAGCGGATGCTTTGAGAGCTTCAATCATTCTACTTTTCATAATAGTTATTCAATAAGTGTACCGAAAGACCTTCGTATTTCACGAAGTTCCTCGAAGTTCTTTTGTTTTGTACCCCCATCATATGCCCAAGCATACCCTTCTTCAATCATATCTTCATTTAATGAAACTTCCTCATCACCCACATATAACCAACCAAGCAAGCGACCATACTTACCAACCCCGCCTTTAAGTTCAGTTCGTATAGTAAGTTCATATTCTCCATCAATTGTTTCCTCAAGTTTTTTCTTTCAACCAATTAGTAGCATCTATTCCCAATGCCTTCTCTTCCAGATCTCTTGTTCTTTTCTCTGGCGTATCAACTCCTGCAACTCTAACTCTTTCTTTCTTGTATAAGTCAAACCCAAGATCAATGGTGACATCAATAGTATCGCCGTCAACAACACGATTTATCTCCGTAACTCTAAAATTGTAGCAGGATTTCCTACTTGGTGGTGTCATCGCTCCCATCGTTCATCTCCATAAATGACATCTTTAGTATATAGTAGATGTACCAAGTCACTATTGCGACGAGTATACCAACCATCCATATGACTCCCCATACTACCATGATTTAATATTAATATCATATGCTATTAGATATCCTTTCGTTCAATAGGATAGTTTCGCTCTATGATCTAGAGCATCGAATTAAATATTACATAAGTCTCCAGATCTAACTGGTAACTCATAGAAACTAGAGTTGTACAGTTCATATCATATACATCTTCAATAGGAACTTGTGATAAAAAATAATCGTGAGAATGGAGAAAAGAACTTGTATACTCCATCTGTAGATAGTGGATAGTAAATAGCAGACAAAAAACTATTTCTATGATTGTGTGGTTCTTCTATGTCTTTATTGACATTATAATTACACCATGATTTTTTTAATGTATAACTCTTTACTTTTACAAGTTGAGTTTAAAATATGTTTTCCTTCTTTTAAGATACGAGAATTTAACTCTGATAATAATGGATCAGAGGTATCCAAATATCTTTGCTCTTTAAACTTTAGATAATTTTTCGTTATCAATATCACTGAGGTGAAATTGAGATAACCCAACTCCAAATAATAAAGTATTAAACATTTACACTAATATAGGATGTGCCCACGCTTGTGGTATAAGGAACGCTGCTGTTCCTACTATTAGACCAAATACTACACAGGTAGATTTAATTGGTAAGTTTTTCATTTTTGTTGATTGGTAATGGAACCAGTAATTACTTTCCAGAAACCTTTAAGTGCTGTCAATGCAGGGTATGGATCTTCAGATTTGATCTCATCAAACATATACATATTCAATCTAAATGCATAGTTTGCTTCAGCAAATATAGCATTCTTCTGTGATTGATTTAGATTTAATACATCAAGTATTGCCCTGTAATTTGTGTTCCATTCATTTTGCATCATGAATCTCAGGAAACTCATAGAAGTTTAGACCTTCTCCCGCAGGAGGATTAAGTGCACTCTTTGCTATTTTACATAGAATTTGTCCACCTGATAGATCACCTATGTACCTAGTATAATGATGAGCAAGCAGAAGATATGGATCTTGCTGTGCTAATTCACTAAGTCTAAAACAATAGGTATCACATGCTGGTGAAGGACCTATTTGTTCTTTCCAATAAGGACCGTAATAATATAATAGATCTTTTTCTAATGCCTGACTACGATCAAGTTGTGATTGCCATCCCTGTAATACTTTTACAGTTGGGTCATCAGCATCATGAATTAGTCTTTCCATAGTACTGTAAACATACCAGAAATTGGCAATTAGTTTACGATACTCCTCAGGGTCAACAACACCTCTAAGAAATCCTGCAACAAACTTTGTATTTTCTGCTGCGGAATGAGACTCCTTAGTTGCTTCTTTTAATTCTTTACTGAACATAATATTAATAGGTATTTATACTACTCTGCCTGGCATATAGTCCATTTTATCTAGTGACATTCTGACAAGTTCATATTCCCATACTCGTTATAACAGTTTATCGCCAGCAATATAACTTCTTGTGTCTTCTCCAGATTGCTTCTGAAAGCATCTGTACTTTCTCTCTCAGAGTAAAGTTTCAAATCTTGTTTTTATTTTCATGATTCAGATGGGGATAAAACTTGATCAGAATAAACTCTAAGTTTTTCTATCAAGTCGGCATATCTATCCCATATGTCCTCAGATCCTGTCTGTTCTTGAGCGATTAGACAAGCTCGTATTAGACAATGGATATCGCCATTATTAAAACGCATAGTTCTACAGTTATTATACTATAATTATAGTCAAAAAGATAGTGTAGTTTACGCTTTGTTAGCAATTCCAAGCTCTTAGTGATTTGTTGATCCTACTATCAGGATCACTGGCAGTTTTCTTTGAAGTTAATTTCTTTTTCATTCCTTTCATTCTAGCACAAAAGGATGCCCGACGGGGATTTCCAACCTTCTTTGCTTGGTGCTTTAAGGTCAGATCCAGGATTTGCCTCTCTCGTAAGACTTCCTTCCTTTCTCATTAAGTCCACCTTCTTTGTTCTTGCCAGCCTTCTTTGTCCAGGCTGCACCTTCTAAAATTCCGTTATCCTGCACATTGGCAGACTCAGCGAGTCTTTTAAATTCTTTGTATCTCATATACCATGTCAGGGTCTATGCATTTATTTATGCAGTTATCTCTTGCCACCACCCATTTGTTTAAGCATTTTTTGTAATTCAGCAGTACTACCAACGAACATAGCATTGTTAGTAACATTCTTAGGACCTTGTATTTCTTCATCAAGATCTTTCATTTTCTTATGTAAGTCTTGTAATTTCTCTGTCATGTCTGCAACATGTTCATTGCTGCTACAGCAACTTCATATGCTCTAGGGTGACCACTTTCTTGTGCTACTTCCAATGCACCCTTCACCGCTTCTTGACCTTGGTCTATCAAAGAATATAATTCACCACGAGTATATTCATAATCTTTTTGTTGATCATCTTCTTTTGATTTTACCTTTGGCAAGTTAGGTTTCTCAACATGTTCTACGTCCATGTTAAGAAGTTCCTCCATATTATCTTCTAGGTTCATAAGAATTCAATCCCTTCATTAAATCCAAAGTCGTCACCAGCATCGACCAATGCATCATCTGCTGCATCAATGACACCATCAGTATTGATATCAGTTTTTGCTTTGGGTGTATATGTTCTAGTGATAGCTCTACGACTAACTGCTGTATCACCAAGTGTTTCGTGTATGATTGCTTTCTTGATAACATCTGATGTGTTGTAAGGACCGTATAGATATGTCTTCATCTGGAAGTTAAGAGTGTAAACAATATATCTACGCTCATAGAAACTATCATCCCATGTGTCCTCATATGATACATTGTTTAGAACAATAGCAATATCTTTCTTCTCATTCATATCAGGTATCATGTTGAGAGTAACACTGAATGATGGTTGGAAGTATGGTAATATTTGCTCGGTGATTTGTAGGGCGTCGTCTTGTGATTTAGCAATTACGCCAAGTTCAAATGATAGGTTGTATGGTACAGGAACATACTGCACTCTTACTTCACCACCATTGTTATTAATTATTGTTTTATACTTCTGAATAGGAGAAGTTTTACGGGTAGGATCGTAGTCAATGCTAGTCATTTCAAAGTATAATCTTGGTAGAGTGATTGCTACTTTTCTATTGCTAGTGTTTTCTTCTAGTCTTACAATAAATTTTTGTTTAGGACCGTATGCTAACGGTACTTTCATTTCTTCCAACACAGCACCAGTGCTTGGATCTGTACTCTTCATCGTAATATTATTGAAGAGTGTACCAAATGCTATTATGTTCTTACGAACTATCTGGTTGTAAAAGTGATTACCTAACATTATATGCTACCTGTAAAATTACCAAACTCACCGAATGGATTACGCTCTGACCAATCAACTATATTGTCAGCAGCATCTTCGATTTGTCTATTTGCATCATACTCACTATTTGTATCCTGTAGTGTATCGAAGGTTGATACAACCCATACAGCACTACTGGTATTACCCGTAAGTGATTCATTTGCTGCAAATGTTCCAGTTCTATTGATTACCTGTAGTATTCTTGTAGAACTATCCCATGACTTGACTTCTGCTGTTGTAGAAGTAGTACCACCAGTAACAGTCTCACCAGTAGTAAAGTCTCCTGTACCACCCACTCCCATAGACAGAGCAATAGCACTATCGAATAACTCCTCTATCTTATCTATCTCTGCAACACCAGTAGCAAGATCGTCTGAACCAACCTCGTATAGTTCTGCAGTAATTGCATAAAATTGAATCTTACCAAACTGGAAGAATGGTTCTTCCTTTCCGACATACTTAATTTCATACAAATCTTCTGTAAGAGGATAGTATAATAAATCCCCTTCGTTAGGTCTGCTAGGAACTGTTAGTTTTGAAGCCATGCTATGTTCTGCTACTTCTTCATCCCATCTATTTGTAGACACACGAAAAATTATTTCGTCTGTGATACGTAAACCAAACTTACTTATAAATTCTGCATTGTCTCCAAAACCCATTACGTTTACAAGTAACATTTCAATTTGAAATTGATCTTGGAATTTAGTATATCTAACCTCGTCTAACGTGCCATCTGTTATAGCTGTTTTGGGTAGATAGTATATGTCAGAACCAAAGAGTTTGATTTGCTCATCCACAAGATTCTGAACCAAAGTTTGTTCGCCACTGTGACCTTGGTGATAAGTTGGGAAGTAGGGACTTGTAGGCATTTTATCCGATCATATCCATTGGTGGTATAGCGTACTTACTGAGAACCTCACCTTCGATTTTCTCAATTTCTGCTAGTGCGTCCATATAAAGTTCTCTACCATTAAGTGTTACACCGCCAGGTAATTGAACATTGTTATACTTGATTAAGTTCTGACCCCACTGTTTCTTCAACAATGAAGTAGCATATCTCTTTACAAATATATCATTATACATTTCGGTTGCATCATCTGGGTCTATCATACGATGAGCCTCTATCAATAGATTCTGTCCTTCTTGTAAGAAGTCCTTATCTATATCTAGATACAAACGATCACGACGCTGAGTATATCTAAACTGCTGGAATGAACCATTGTTTAAAACCATATCTAGAGTCTCTAGATATTGCTTGGTCATATAGTAGTTTAAGATATCAAGAGATCCAAAGGCATACAAATCATTTAAGAATATTCTGTATTCAATACCAAATAAGTTAGAACGAATAGAGTTACCTACCATTCCAAATACCTTACTAATACCAGATACATGTGCTGGTATAGGTATAAAGTTTGTTGCTTCTTTCCAAGTGGTAGTTACACCAGCATCTACTTTAGTTGTATCAGTAGTTGCTGCAAGACGAGTTTTATCATCTGCAGTTATCTCGTGTACTAGATAACCTCTCCATACCATTGTAACAATTCTCTTGAAAGAACTGAAATGTGTCGTCAAATTACATTGTTTACTTGCTCATCATCTACGTTAACTTGCAAGACAGGTTCACCTAATTGCCTCTTAGCATATGTAATCAATTCTGCTTTTGTACTTGGAGATGCCATTACCCACTATAATCCCTTCATAGTTATTTAGGAAGGATCAACGTTTGCGGGTGCTGCGTCAGGTGCTGGTGGTGTTTCTTGCTCTAAAAGACCTAGTGTTTCTAGTCCTCCTACAAGTTTTAATTTATATTCTTTTGCTTTTGCTAAATTCGTTTCTAACTCTGTTATCTGACTATCAGTCTTAGCAATTTGTTCTTCAAAGTTAGTTTTTAGTTGTGCTGGATCCATGGTTATCAAGGTAAGAAATTAAAGTTTATTACGAATCGAGGTTTCTTTGTGGGTACGCTACTTGAATGATATCGTAGACCATCAAAGAAAACGCATCTACCTTTACAGGAGATACTGTACTATTTATAGGGTATTCAGCAAGCGGTTCTCCGTACATTCTTTCGCTAAAATACGTGTCACCATCACTGTCTGATGCATAGTATAGACATACCAAATGTGGATCTGGTAAGTCAACATGCATAGAATCATACTCTTTTGTTCTCACACCTGGCGTCTGTAAAAAACATCTGCCACGTATGACTTTAGATATTGATATGCCTGTATTATAACATGCTTCAAATACTAATGGAAGAAACATTCCAGAGTATTTACTTGTAGAATTACCATTCAATATAAACATGATGAGAGAACCTACCAACTGACTCTCACCATCTTCACTAAGATTATCATGATACACCATCTAAAATCTGTATCATATCTCATAGTGCTTTCTAAAAGATTCTGATAGTTAGGATTGATGCAGTTGTCCTTAATAATGTTCTTCATCTACACCCTCCACATTCCATATCAAGTTACCAGATACTGTTACCCTTTCTTTTTGTGTAGACTTGAAAGGATATACAGCATGTTTGGTTGTAGATGGAAACATAAGTATTACACCATTCCAAGTTTTATCTACTGGCAATACATCTGCTTCTAATTGAAACGCACCATTACTATTATGTGACTCTCTTTCTTCAGAACCATATGGTATGTCTGTAAAAATTACAAAACTTACTATACCAGTGTGTGTATGTATAGGATTATATTCATACTGTTGCTGGTAATTTACCCACAGGTTTCTCAGTCTTATAAAAGGAGTTACGTTTTTTTGCTTCTTGAAAATCCCACGGGCATGTTTGATATACCTGTGACCACAACTGTGTAGATAGTCCAACAACATATTCTTCAAACTGTGGACTCCAATCAGATAAACTTGACTGTTGTTCTAATGCACCAGCAAGTTTATCATTGTAATTCCAAGTCTCTTCCTCCCTTCTTCTCTGTGTGTAAGAAAGTAATTCTTGATATAAATTTTGTGGCATTTTCTCTGATAGAAAAGAGAAACTATCTTGACTGTATATCATGCGTATATAAATCTGCACTTAAACTATATCGTTTTTGATTTTGAATACCTTTGCCAGGTAAGTGTGGTAAGTTAGATGGAAAGATAAACCAAGTTAATTCTTTTTTAGGTAAAAAATATGGATCTCTTTTTGGCATAGGAAACATAGTAGTTCCAGACTCACCTAGTTTTATATACATTATACCAGATAATGTGAAAGGATTGTCTGGATTGTGTGAATGCATATATGGTTCTATTGGATTATCATTCCAATCTACATACACCCATGAATTTATTTGGAAATCAAATATATCCATACCCCAATACCTAGAACAAGCATCATGGAATGTCCATTTTAATTTTTTTATAATAGGTTCATCATGCTCTAAGAAATCATCTTTACCATCAGTAAAGGTAAGTTTAGATACATGAGCCATGTTTTGAGTAAGATAATTGTTCTCAATATTAGTATCAATAAACTCTATAAGTTTATCTGCGTCAATATCTACTGGATACTCTCTAATTCCTATACCATTTTCTTGTATTCTGTGCAATTATCTTATCGTGAATCTCAGGATCACAAAATGAGAAAGCGATAGTAGTTCTAATCTCATTACCTATCAATGTGTTTGGTGGTTGTCCTTTATGTGACCAGTTAGAAGGAATCAATGCACCTGTGTTAGGTACGTATGGTGTGTGATGATATTCATCATCTGGTGTTTGACATACAAACTCACCACCCCATTCTTGATCCCAATGTGGTTGATTAAAGTATATAAATGTCCACACACCATGCTCCTCCCAATCCTTATGAAACATTGTATTCTGTCCTGCAGTCTGTCCATTTGCATGTATCTTACAGAGTTTGATATCTCTTCTAAGAAATTTCATTATTTTTAATCTAACTGTAGTAGCACACTTAGTAAAAATTAAATCAGTTCGCAATGGATGCTGCCATGATACTGGATCACCCTGCCCATAAGATGCATTGTTAAATGTCCATGTAGCAAGTGTACTCATAGATGGTGATCTACGATCAAAGTAATCCCATAATGATATTCTCTCTTCTTGAGATAATACATTACGAATGACGTGAGGTTTATTCATGCATCACCCCATATCTGAATTGTATATCTATACTCAGGTGTATCATGTGCAACAGTGGTTACTAAATGACTTTCACTACAGTCATTCAATACTAGCATATTTTGTTCTGGTAGGACTGCTCTGTAAACATCAGTTTTATTAGGATCTTCATCTAGATTAAGATCACCATGATCCATCCATACAAACCAACCACCAGCATTTGGATGCCAATGTTCATTCAAATATAATGTTGCACCAAACAAATGATGAGTGTCAGAGTGTACTCCAATACCAGCACCTGGTTGCCATACATTATATCTACATGTCAACTTCTTAAACTCTGGTGCGTGTGGTTTTAAATGTCTTGATATTTCATCACTGAATACTTTAGGAATAGCAGTGGCAATTAGTTGATCCATGAACACCTTGTCTTAAAAATGGTTTCCATGCAAAGTTACTAGAAGACCAGCAGTCAGTATTCAACTTAGATCTAAAGTCGTCTACACATGCGTCAAGTAATGATTTAGGTAAAAAGTTTTTTATAATTTTCATACCCACCAAAGCCATCCAGTTATAATATATTTTTCATGTTCCTCTGATATCACACCCCTATGTTTATGTGTTACTCCAGCAGGAAAAATTACTGTCTTTCCTTTCTTTGCTTCTACAGTATATTCTTGATAAAAGAATTCAGTTCCTCCATTAGGAACATCATTTAGATATGTGATGTATACAAATGCTCTATCACACCCATCAGATCCTGATGCATCCACATGCCAAGTATAAAAACCATCACCTGGTTTATAGTATTGAATCTGTGGTAGTCTTTGCATTACAAATTCTTGATTGTGAATATTCAAAGAGTTCAAGTAATTATCAATAAATCCATTTAACTCTTCTTGGTATAAATCAAATTTATAATCACTAGGTTCTCCTAGAGGACCTGCATCTTCAATAAAAAAATCTCTACTCTTTTTTACCTCAGGCATGACACTCCCACCACCTACACGACCAGCATAAGTCAAATCTATTTTATCAGCGTCTTTGTATAGATCTATAAGACGATCACATATACTAAGATCACTCAATGTATATTCTTTTATAAATCTCATTTATATGCAGGTCCTTGTGTCCACCCAACAAGAGAATGTCTAACACCTTTAGTCACTGGTTTAACTCTGTGTGGAGTATCAGCATGAAATATTATAACATCTTTCTTCTTTAATTGTACCACATTTTTTTTCAGTTGTCTGTATCTCAAATTCACCACCTTCAAAATCATCATTTAACATAACTGTAAAACTTATTTTACGTATTCTATTGTTAGGTCTTTTACCTTTTGTCCAACCCATCTCATCACAATGCCAATCATAGAAATCACCTACATCATATTTTGTACGTTGTAGAGGTTCCATAAAATTTACATCTAAATTCCAGTCACATTTGTATTAGCAAAATGCACAAGACCATCCATCATTGCATAGACTTCATCATTATCTATCCAGCATAACTTTGAACTTCTATCTTTATTATGTTGTGCTTGATATTTGTTACCATCCCATTGATCTGTCTTACCTGATTCATAATCTTGATATGGTTTTATTGCTTTTTCTAATTGTGGAAAGAAATCATCATCAAGATGAACTACCATATATTGATGTTTAAATGAATTCATTTTTGTAA
>CBDATM010000002.1:0-9850 GCA_965200225.1 Gammaproteobacteria bacterium
GGATGAACGCGAGCGCCGCGCCGGCGCGCAAGCCGCTCCGCCGTTGACTGCTGCATGGGGTGTCGCCGTGATGCGCTGCATCCTGCGAGTTTCTCGCTGCAGCACAGCCGGATGTCTTGTCGGGCTGTTCTCCGGCCCTCTGTGCTTGCCGCACGCGAACCTCCGATCACTTGTGCGGCAAGTCTAACCCCAACGGCGGGCGCATCACGGGCGGCTCCCAACCGGATCGTCCCGGCGCCCGCCGCCGGGACGATCGCCGGAACGAGAGCAGCCCCTCCCGGGCCCGCTCGGCTAAAATGCGCCGTTCTCGCAGTCTGCGCAAAATAAGGATCGCCGGATATGACCATTCTTGTTGCCGGGGCCACCGGAAATGTCGGCCGCCCCACCGTTTCCGCCCTCTTGGCCCAAGGCCATTCGGTACGAGCTCTCAGCCGCTCGGAGGACAAGTTCGCCGCTCTTCCCGAGGGCGCAAGCGGCGCCGTAGTCGACCTGGAGACGGGCAGCGGTCTGGATGCAGCGCTCGATGGCGTCGATAGCCTGTTTCTGATTACCGCCAACGGCGAGACCGAGACCACACGCGGCCTCAATGCCGTGAACGCCGCCCGCTCGGCCGGCGTGCGGCGGATCGTGTACCTGTCGGTGCAGGATCCTGACGAGGAGCCCCCCATTCCCCACAGCCGCAGCAAGTTGCCTATCGAGGACGCGATCCGGCAAAGCGGCTGCGAGTACTCCATTCTCCGCCCGGGGTATTTTTTCCAAACCGACTTCTCGGTGGCGCAAGTGATCAGGGACTACGGCGTTTATGCCATGCCCATCGGCTCCATCGGCCAGAATCGGGTAGATACTCGCGATATTGCCGATTGCGCCGTCCGCGCGCTGACCGAGGGCGGGCATGAAGGCGCCGAGTACGTCCTGTGCGGCCCGGACACAATCAGCGGTCCCGATGCCGCGGCCGTGTATGCCCGGCACTTCGGGCGTGAAGTCCACTACGGGGGCGACGATGTGGAGCAATGGGCCGAGCCGATCAAGGCGTATATCGCTCCGTGGTTGCTGGAATCGCTGAAGAAAATGTTTCTTTCCATGCAGAAGAACGGCCCTGCCGCGGACGAGGCGACAGTGGCGGCCTCGCGGGAGGCCGTGGGCCATCCGCTGCGAACCTTCGATGCGTTTGCCGCCGAGCTGGCGGCTTCCATGAAGCAGGCTTGAGGTCTCTTTTCGGCCTGCCTGTGAGCTTGGCGCCTCCGCACTGGCGGCTCGTTTCCTGGCGGCTTTGCTTGTGAGCGGCTTTGCTTGTGAGCGGCTTTGCTTGTGAGCGGCTTTGCGTCTGAGCGGCTTTGCTTGTGAGCGGCTCGGCCTCTGAGCGGCTTTGCCTCTGAGCGGCTTTGCCTCTGAGCGGCTTTGCCTCTGAGCGGCTTTGCCTCTGAGCGGCTTTGCCTCTGAGCGGCTTTGCCTCTGAGCGGCTTTGCCTCTGAGCGGCTTTGCCTCTGAGCGGCTTTGCCTCTGAGCGGCTTTGCCTCTGAGCGGCTTTGCCTCTGAGCGGCTTTGCCTCTGAGCGGCTTTGCCTCTCAGTTATCACGATACGGCGTCCAGTCGCAAAAAGGTCCCCGGCCGTAGTCCAGCGAGTAGGCATCCTGAATGTATAGCGCCCGGCACGAACCGCAGCATGCCAGGATCAACTCCTGCGTTTCGCCGATAGCGCGCAGCAGGGAGGCGGCAACCTCCAGGCTGATCAGTCCGTCGGGTATCAGGGTCTGGTACATTTCGTAGGCGTCGCAAAGCCGCTGCCCGACCGTAAGCCGGGTGAGGTGCCTGGGCACGTGGCACCGGGACGAGTCATCCCGCACCAGCAGCCCGGCATGCATGAACAGCGACGCCAGCACCGTGGACTCGCGGTGTTGTCGCGGCGTTTTCAGGAACCGGACGATCCGGCTTGGTGGCCGCCCGCGCTTTCTCTGCGGCATCTTGTTGCGGCCGTGTTCCAGCACATAGTTGGCATAGGCCTTGCGTATGCGGTCGCTGGAGAGCCCCGTGTAACGCCCGATGGTACTGGTGCGGGCCTGCAGGCGCAGCATGCGCATCGCCAAAGCGAATTGGTTGAGTTCCCCGGCGTAACGACTTTGTGTGATGCGCATGCCGCGCACGTACTTAACGAATCCAAACAGAGATTGCAAACAAAAAATGAGGCAATTTCACCTCCTATTTCGGCTTGATCCCTATTGCCGTGACTGTATCAATATTAAAAGAGTTGTTTCGGCCACATCGCGGCAGGCCCCGGTTGGGCGGGAACGGAACCTGTTATCGGAAGGCGCGCCGCAAAACGCCGCGCAATCGACGGAGGAGGCGATGGAGAACGCAGGTGTAGGGGGAAAATGGCTGGAGGATATCTATGAGATCAATCGACGTTTCCTTGACCTGATAGCGCTACGGATGGGAGGCAGTGAGGAAGATCATTACGGTTTGCCCCGGGAACTATGTGCGGGCGTAGCGAAGCTGCATCCCTCGCAGCGCGACGCGGTGGCGCTGGTTCCCATGCTGTTGGTGACCGCTACCCGCAGGGCCGTGGAAAAGGCCTCCGCGGTTCATGACGCGCAGGGAAGGGACTCCCGGGTGGAAGAAAATATCGAGGCCGCCGAGCAGAACTTCGTTGCATCCCTTCTCACCTGGCTGACCCAGGATGGCCAGCAGACCCACAGCCTGTCGTCGCTCTGGCTGGGTATTTCGTGCGAGCGCCGGGAGCCCGTCCGGGACTTGAGTTTTGCCGAAATTCAGATTCTGGCGCGGCACGCGGACAGGATTCTGGCCGCAAGTTTCAACGACCGGCCGCAGTTGTGGGAGGATCTGATCCACGCTGCCGGGTCCGATGATCCACGCCTTCAGAAACGCGCCCGTCTGGCGGCCTTGTCCCGTTCCTTTCCGGTACGCTCGGCCCCGACATTCCGGGGAGTGCGCAAGCTTCGTTGAGCGGGAGACCATCGTGCCAACGGCCACTCGCAATCGGGATATACTTTGAACCTGTTCGGGGCCTGTAGCTCAGTGGTAAGAGCAGGTGGCTCATAACCACTTGGTCGCAGGTTCGAATCCTGCCAGGCCCACCGGGCTGCCTGTTGCGGCATGGGAGGCAATCATGGCAAGTGTGACTCGCGTGGGCGGTACGCTCCTCCTGGGAGCCCTTGTGTGTTTCACGCAAGCCGCCTGGGCGCAAAGCACCCAGACGCGGTCGATATTCGGCGCCGATCCCAATCTCAGCGATGGAGCGATGGCCTTGCGGCTGGGCGACTACGAGGAGGGCATTCGCCTTACGCTGGCGGGCCTGCGTTCCCCGGCGGGCAAAGCCCACAGCTTGAAAACCCGTTCCGCGGCGCACAGCAACCTCTGCGCGGGCTACCTGATGGCCGGGCGGTTGAAAAATGCGCTGGAGAGTTGCAACGAAGCGCTGCGCATCAAGAAGAACAATTGGCGAGCGTATTCCAATCGCGCAGTGGCGTACGTGATGACGGGACAACTCAAGCAGGCCGCGTCGGACCTTGAGCAGGGCAAGCGGATCAACCCGAATGCCCAGCGCCTTGCGGAGGTCGAGGAACTTCTGGCGGCCCGTATTGCGGCTCGCGGGACATAGTGGACCCTGGTGACCGCGGCCCAAGCTTGCGCGCGCTCCGGTTTGCGGATGGCGGGCTGTTTGACCCGTCACACCTCGCCGGTTACGATCAGCCAACAAGGAGCACTGAGGGAAAAAGGGGCATGCGTACCCGTGGCAACGGTGTCAAAGTTGGGTCCGAACTTTTGCTGACCAGAAAGCGCCTGATCCAATCCGGTCTGGCGGCGTTGCTTACCAGCCCTTGGGCCATTCCGTTGCGCGCGGCAGGCGCGCCGTGGTTCAGGGCGGCTCCCACCGTTGTGCCGGGCAGCGGGAACAGCGCGGCCGCAGTGGCGGAGAGCGACATCATTCTCGGAGTTTCCGCAGCGTTTTCCGGACCATCCCGCGGCCTGGGCACGGAACTCTATCGCGGCGCCGGCGCGTACTTCGCGCAGGTCAACGACAACGGCGGCATTGGCGGGCGCAGGATCGCGTTGAGAATGTACGACGACGGCTACCAGCCGGACCCCTGCGTGGAAAACACCATGCAGCTCATGCTTGAGGACCAGGTATTCCTGCTGTTCGGCTATGTGGGCACGCCCACCGTAACCCGCGTCCTGCCCATTCTGAAGAAGTTCCAGGACGAGAACATTTACATTTTTTTCCCGTTCACTGGCGCGCAGCCGCAGCGGCAGCCGCCCTACGGGGAGTTTGCGTTCAATCTTCGAGCCTCCTACGACCAGGAAACAGGGGGACTGGTGGACAACTTCGTGCGGATCGGGAGGCGGCGCATCGGCGTCTTCTACCAGATGGATGCCTACGGCCGCAGCGGTTGGGCAGGAGTGAGGGCCGCACTGAGCCGGTACGGGGAGCGAATCGCCGGGGAGGCGACCTACGGCAGGGGCGCCAAGTTTACCGGCAGCATGCGCCGGCAGGTCGAAATCCTTCAGGACGTTTCGCCGGATGCGGTCATCTGCATCGGTTCCTATGCGGCCTGCGCCGCCTTTGCGCGCGATGCCGTGGACCTGGGCCTGGAAGTGCCGATCGCCAACCTGTCCTTCGTCGGCAGCGAGAACCTGGTCAAGCTCCTCACCGAAGGGCGCGAGGACAGCGAGCGCTACACGCGGCTGCTCGTGAACTCGCAGGTCGTGCCCAGCTACGAGGACCTCTCGCTTCCGGCAGTCAGGGAGTACCGGGACCTCATGGAGCGCTACGACCCGCAGGTTCCCGAAGAGTTGGTCCAGGAGGAATATGCGGCTTTCCCGCAGAGTTTCGGCAGCCTGGAAGGATTTCTGAACGCCAAGCTCCTGGCCGAGATTCTGCGCCGCCTGGGCGACGAAGTTACCCGTGCCCGGCTGGAAGAGGCGGTTTTTTCGGTAAAGAATTTCGACCTCGGCGTGGGCGAGCGGGTGTCCTTCGGGCCGGACCGCCGGCAGGGCCTGCAAACCGTCTATTACACCGTGGTGGAAGAGGGGCGATTCGTGCCCCTGGAGGATTGGCAGGCCAAGTTTGCATGAAATGAAGATTGAAAAACTGTTTCAGCGCACGCGCTTCGGCATATTCGCCGTGTTCGGCGCGATCGTGCTCTCCACGTCGGCCTTGTGCGTATACACGGTCAACACCGAACTGTCCACGGAATACGAGACCAACACCCGCAACATCGCCAAGACGGTGGCGGACTCCAGCGTGGACATCCTGCTCAACCGGGACATGGCGACGCTGCAGTCGCTGCTGGACCAGTTCATCGAGATCCAGGGCATACGCTACATCTACATCACCAGCGAAGCCGGCGAATACCTGGCGCACACCTTCGTGCCGGGAATTCCGGAGGAGATCCTCGCCTCGGACCACCGAATCACCGAGCCCGTGCAACGCGACCTGCCGGGCCTGGGCATATTCCTGGAAGTCGGAAGCCCCATTCTGGCGGGCGTAGCCGGACATGTGCACGTGGGGATGGATCTGGACGTGATCGGGCTCAAGGTCCAAAGGGCGATCGGCCAGCAGATCTACCTGGTGGCCGTGATCCTCGTGATCGGCGTGCTCGCCGCCATCTGGCTGGTCAACCAGGCGGCGGGCCCCCTGGGCGAACTGCTGGCCTATGCTGTGGAACTTGCGCGTGACGGCAACCCCGAAGCGCTGTCCGGCCGGGCGGTTCTGTCCCGGGACGACGAGGCGGGCCACCTGGCGCGCCTGTTCCTGTTCGTGGCGCGCAACGGCGGTAACCCCGGCGCTGCGGGCGCCGCGCCGCCGGCGGACTAGGAACGAATACTCGGAAACGAATACCCATGCGCATGCCGCGAGCCCTGATCGCTTTCTTCTGCACCTTGCTGCAGGTGTGCCTGGGCACGGTGTACGCATGGAGCTTTTTCCAGACCATCCTGGTCCGCCAGTCGGGATGGACCTTTACTCAAACCGCCTGGGCGTTCAGCATCACCATCTTTTCGCTGGGCGTGGCCGCGGCCTGGGCCGGCCAGGCCCTGCCCAGGCTGGGGCCAAGGCGTCTGGCGCTGATCGGCAGCCTGATGTTCTCGGGGGGTTATCTGATTGCCGCCTGGGCCTTGCACCTGGATTCGATCCCGCTGTTTTACCTGGGTTATGGCGTGATCGGCGGCGCCGGCATCGGTCTGGGCTACGTGACGCCGGTGGCGACCGTGGCCAAGTGGTTCCCGGACCGCAAGGGACTGGTTACCGGGATCGTCGTGATGGGCTTTGGCGTGGGCGCGCTGCTGCTGAGCAAGGTTCTGGCCCCGCTGCTGGTGGTGCGCACCGGCCAGGATCTGGAGCAGGTTTTCCTCTGGCTGGGGGTGATATTCGCATGCGTTCTGATTCCCTGCAGCCTGCTTCTCAGCGATCCGCCGCCGTCTGAAACGGCTACGGGCGCGAAAAGGGCAGTGGCGCAACCGCAAGGCGCGCAGCGTGACGCCATCCTGCCGTACCTGGGGACTGGCTCCTTCATCATTCTCTGGATCGTCTTTTTCTGCAATATCGCTGCCGGAATATCGGTCATCAGCTTTCAGTCCGAATTGCTGCAGGAGGTGTGGGGTCTTGCGGACCCGGGCATCGAACCCGCGGTGCTGGCCGAATACGGCGCCACCCTGATCGCCCTCAGTTCCCTGTGCAACGGCGTGGGGCGCTTGTTCTGGGGCCTGCTTTCCGACCGCATCGGCCGGGTAGCGGTGTTCAGGATCCTGCTGGCCAGCCAGATGGTCGTGTTCGGCATTCTCATGACCGAAGCCAATCCCTGGGTGTTTTCCGCGCTGGTTTGCTATGTCCTGCTCTGCTTCGGCGGTGGATTCGCCACCATGCCTTCGTTCGTGCTGGACGTGTACGGGCCCAGGCGGATGTCGGCCGTCTACGGCGCCATCCTTACCGCCTGGGCGGCGGCCGGCATAGCAGGGCCGGTGTACGTGGGTTACCTGAAGGACACCTATCCGGACCGGGCGGTGCTGTACTGCTTCCTGATCGGCGTGTTCATGCTGGCCTGCGGCTATGTCTTCTCCTACTTGCTGGATGACTCCAGGCTGCGGCTCGGCCGGCCCACGCTGGAGAGAACGCTGCGCCAATACGGCATTCCGGTTCCCCAGGCCCGCTGAGCCTTGATCCGGGCGGGTTCGCGCAGTTTCGCGTCAACTACCGTTTTCGGCGTCGTTTCCCGTCGTTTCCCGTCGTTTCCCGCGGCAAATACTCGCCACAAGTGGTACCATTAAATCCGCTCCACCAGCGAATAACGGGTGAATGAAATGAGCCATGATCAGCTGCTGCCTGACGAGTTTTTTATCGGCGAGGACGAGTATCCCGAAGGCTTTCAGGAAGCAATCGATGCCGTCATCAGTGGCGGCAACAAGTTGTTGGAATCCAATGAGGAGCCCGACGCCTGGGACGTGGCTTCGGGACTTCTGGCCGGCGCCGTGCACTTCTGGCTTTTTTCCCGGCAGCCCTGCGCCGATCCACTGTGCGAAACCTGCGCTTCGGTGGCTACCGCCGAACTGCGCCTGGGGCGCCTGCTGGAGGAAGTCAAGCAGCATTGCGAAGAGAGCGAGTACTTTCATACTCCCCTCGACCGGAACGCCGGCTCGGCCTGAGCGCGCAGCACTGACGGCTCGATGGCGCGGATTCATGTGACGGATCGGGACGGCGAGTCCCTGGTCGTGGAGGGGGAGGTTGGCGTTAGCGTCATGGACACCCTGCGTGAGCTGGAAAACGGGGTTGAGGCCTTGTGTGGCGGCATGTGTTCCTGCGCCACCTGCCACTGCTATATCGACCCCGCCTGGCAGGACAAGCTGCCACCGCGCTCGCCGGAGGAAGACGACTTGCTGAGCGAACTGGAATACCTCCGCGACAACTCGCGCCTGAGCTGCCAGGTTCGCTTTTCCGAAGACCTCGACGGGCTGAAGCTCACCATCGCCCCGGAAGAGTAGGGCTTGCGGCGGCTTAACTTTCCCGCACCGGAACTGCCTGCGGGCACGGACCAGTTGCGCTATGAGGTTCGCGCGTTCCTGCGCGAGGCCCTGCGCGACATCCCTGTGGCCGAGCGTGCTCTTTCCTGGGACGCCTGCAACCCGGAATTCAGCCGGCGCATGGGAGCCGCCGGGTTCATCGGCGTGAGCTTCCCACCCGAATATGGCGGCCGCGGACGCTCGCAACTGGAGCGCTTCGTGGTCCTGGAGGAATGTCTGGCCGCCGGTGCGCCCACCGGATTTCACTGGTTCGCCGACCGGCAGAGCGGTCCGTTGATCCTGCGCTATTGCAGCGAGGAGCGCAAGCAGGCCATTCTGCCGGGAATATGCCGCGGCGAGTTGTGTTTCTGTATCGGAATGAGCGAACCCGACTCGGGTTCGGACCTGGCCTCGCTGCGGACCCGGGCGCGCCGCAGCAATGACGGCTGGGTCGTCAGCGGCACGAAGGTGTGGACCACCAACGCGCATCGCGCCGACTACATGATTGCGCTGTTCCGGACCGGCGAAGGGGTACGCCGGCATGAGGGCCTGTCGCAATTCCTGGTGGATCTGCGCAATACGCCGGGAATTCGCATCGCGCCCATCCGCGACCTGGCGGGGCGCGAGCACTTCAACGAGGTGCATTTCGAGGACGCGCTGCTGACTGAGGATGCGCTGATCGGCAAGGAGAACAGCGGCTGGGCGCAGGTGATGGAGGAACTGGCGCTGGAGCGCTCGGGTCCCGAACGCTACCTGTCCTGCCAGATGCTGTTCAAGGAGCTGCTCCGGGTTCTCGAGGAATGCGGGGGCGGCGATGCGGCCGCCGTGGCGGTAGGCGGCGCGGTGGCGCAACTGGGCGCGCTGCGCGCCATGTCGCTTTCGGTGGCGGCGATGCTTCAGGCGGGGGAGTCGCCCAACCTGGAGGCGGCCATGGTCAAGGACATGGGGACCCGCTTCGAGCAGTCGCTCCCCTCTCTTGCCCAGGAGCTTGTCGATCTGCCGCCGGAGGTGTCCGCCGACGCCTCGCCGTATCAGCAGGTTCTGCATCTGATGACGCTACTGGCCCCCTCCTTTTCCCTGCGCGGAGGCAGCGGGGAGATACTGCGCGGCATCATTGCGCGCGGGCTGGGATTGCGGTAATGAGCGCCGGTCCGCTGCTTGTGGATACGGTAGAACGCCTGTTCTCCGAGTTGCTCACGCCGGAGTACCTTGCCGAGATCGAACGCTGCGGCGAAGGCAAGTTCCTGGCGCTGGCGCGCGAGATCGGTCTGGACGCCGTGCTGGTTTCGCAGGAAGAAGGGGGCTACGGCGGGAGTTGGTCCGACGCCTTCGTGGTTGCCGAGGCCTGTGGGCGCTACGCGGCGCCCGGCTCCTTGCCGGAAATCATGGTGCGCCGCGGTTTGGGCGAAGAGAACGCAGGGCAGGCGGAAGAGCGCTCCGCAGCGCTGCCACTGGCGGCCGGCGCCCTGCTGCGATCGGCGCAGATGGCGGGTGCGGCCCAGTCGCTGCTGGAGCGTTCCGTGCAGTACTGTGGAGAACGCGAGCAGTTTGGCCGTCCGGTGGGCAAGTTTCAGGCGGTGCAGCAGCAACTTGCCGAACTGGCGGGCTACACCGGCTGCATGCAGGCGGCCTCGCAGCAGGCATTCGCGGCGGTAGAGCGCCACGGCATGCCGGCCAACGAGAGTGATCCGGCCTGGCTGGCCGTGGCCATCGCCAAGTGCCGCTGTTCCGAACTGGCTCATCCGGTAACCCTTATCGCCCATGGCGTGCACGGCGCGATCGGCTTTACCGAGGAATTCGGATTGCAGCATTACAGCAAACCCTTGTGGCGGTGGCGCGC